>OZ240213.1:0-3572500 GCA_965197555.1 Dehalococcoidia bacterium
GCGTGCCATTTGGTCAGTCAAATTTTCGATGTCATCAACGAACAGGTAACCTCCCCCAAACCCAGCAGAACGGAGATAGCGCACGACGTCGTTAAAAAAGAGTGTGCGGGAATAGTCCAGGCCTTTAGTATCGCGGGGAATGTAGTAAGGGCGAAGATTTCCGTCTCTGCGTAAGTTGCGTAGGAACTCCTCAAATGTTCCCGTTGCCAAAGCACGGGCTGGCCCTCTCTCTACTCCGTCCTTGAGCAATTGAGCCTCTAACCTATAGTCCAGCTCATGGGCCGAAATGCCGTTGTTTGCAAGGACGTCATTGTCTAACAACCGGCTCCAGTCAGTGCTGCCGCTAACATCGACTACGGAAACCACTTGATCATCGGTGAGGAATTCACGGCGCACAGCAGCCCTTGACGCATCCAGGACACCGCTTTGGCAAGTGTCGACAAGAGCAGCCCAGGCTAGTTGCTCCATCCACCGGCGGTCCACTTGGTCCGGAAACGCCACATAAATGACAGCGGCAGAGAATTGCCCGTCAAACAGGGTTAGTCCCCAATCGGAGTTAATCCGCTGCTGGAAAAATCGCAACAGAGCGGTCTTCCCCATACCGCGGCCACTTATGCTGTCACCAGCAGCCCACAGCGACGCGATCCTCGCGCGGTTTAGAAAATCACCGGGACGGATAAGTAACCGCTCGAATTTTTCGATCGCATCCTTCACCGGGGATTGGGCATAGATGGAACCATTACGACGGGGGTCGTTACTGTACGGATCAAGTAACGGTTCAGACGGAAAAGGCAAGTCGGTGAGTCCCAACCGTTCGTAAGGAGACGAGATCGGGGCAGTTTGCCTTCTGGGGAGGTTGAGCATCATACTCTCCTTATCAAGTTATGCAGCTGAGTGCTTTGACGGATTCTGACCAGAGGTCGACGTCTGGCAGTAATCTTTTCGTACTGTAAGCCGACCGAGAACACTGCCGGTTGTCGGTCGAGCAAGCGATTCAGGCCATCGTCGAAAGCGGCTTCCGGAATCATAAGGTGTTCGCATACCCAGTCACGAAGGTCCGGAATGTCGTAGTAGCCGCCTATCGGAGACATCTCAGAGAACGCCTGGTCAATCCCAGACAACAGGATAGTTTGGTAATTAGGGTCGGTTGCGTCTGGTTCGCATAGAAAGATTTTGTATGACTCACCGTTATCCAGTGGTATTTGCAAAGGCGAATACCAGGGTTTTGACGGGTGTTGCGCAACACAAGGCGAATAAGTCTTCTCGAATTCGCACTGCTGGCGAGCGACGCGCGGCTTGTTAAGTAGCCTGAGACTAACCAGGCGGTCACAGATCGCCCGGAAAAGGGCGACCCGCATATTCTGCGTAGGTATCGCATGTGTCACGACTTTGGCGCGTAAGATATCCTCCATCTTTTTGGGAGGTCGCAACGCGTGTCGGTCAAGGGTCTCTGCCAATGTATCAGGCGCGTCCTGCTTGAAAGTAGGTTCAAGCAGTCCTTGCAAATAGCCCGGTTCGTCGAGATGAGCAGAGCTTACAATGGGTTGCCAGATTGCTCCAGCATCAAGATGGGCTTGTAATACAGCACGCAGATTGTCGTAGGTTGTTAAGTGAACAGAAGCCATCACCCGACGGAGTTCGACGTAACGCTGCTCTGTCAACAGACCAAGCACTTTCCGGCCTTTGGTAGTCAACTCGTAAGGACCGCCACGTTCCGAGAGTGCGAAGCCAAAGTGGACCAGTTCCTCACAGAGTTTTCTGCCTACTGTGACGAATGTCCCTCTTGGTTCGGGCAACATGAGACGCAAGGCTCTGTCGCTGACGAACTTCCGCACGTTCCTTGATATGGCTTCGACTTGTTGGCTGCGTTCGGCTGAGGTGCCCATACCACCAAGCACGCGCAATGCAATGTAGTGATATCCGACTTCAGTGACGTTATAGCTGTTTATGTTCATGGTCAAATAACCGTTGCATGTTCAGGAGGATACAGACCGGAATGTGCTGAGAAGGTCGATACAGTCGCTGTTGGCCTGCCGGAGTTGACTGGCTAATTCATGTGTGGGCTGTGGCGCGATCGCCTTGACGAGAATGCTATCTTCCGACAAATAACCAAATCGATTGTCCGGCCAGAGCTCCTTTAGCTTGGAACCAAGATTGTTGAGCGACGCGCATAGATCCTCCAAGCGGGCACGCGCTTCACTCGGTACAACCAACCCATTCCGCACTTCCGATTCCATGCGAAGTGCATTGTCCACTAGAACAGGAAATGGGCGTATATCTGATGCGACCGGATGAATTCCAAGACCCAAGCAGGTCGCCATTGCACTTAATTCAAAGGAATTTCTCGACATGAACACTAAACAGAGGTCGTTCAGCGCTAGCTCAGGGTTTGCAAGCAGATAATCGATGATCTTGGCAAAGAATACAATAATGTCGTTTTTGCCAGGCATACCGCCGAGATTCTTCGCCTCCAATATGGTAGTTGCGTTTGACCAACGAGCCACGATGTCTATTTCGTGAGCTACGCCTGACGCGGTATCGAGCCCTGCTCCAAGTCGGAACTCGCGCTGCTCTGAAATAGTCCACCCGCCCAAGTGCTGGACACAACTCTCGCGGAACCGCTGTTCAAACCCCTGATCGGGCAACTGTTCTCGTTCTGCATGGGGCCATTCCACGCTGACGAACCGGAAGCAACGCCTCAAGAAGATTAGCGCAGATTGCGACGGTACGATCTCCGGCCTAATCGACATTAGGAGCCCCCGTCTTCGCCCGCAGGTGAATTGTCGGGATCTCCTAGCAAGCGCACGTTGCTGACTCCCTGACTTGCGGCTTTGTAGAACCTCTCGTCGGCGGTCCAGAGCTCGCAGCCGACACTCTCCGCCAGCGCCAGATAGTGGGCGTCGTAGGCCGCGTTCTGCTTGAGTTGGCTTGCAAGTTGAAGGGCTCTGACATGAAGGTCGGGCGGCTGATGGAGTTCGAGCCGCGACGCAAGCAGCCTCGCGATCATGCGGATACTGTCGCCGACGTTCAGTTCGCCACGCAACACGCGCCGGTGGAGAGCGTTGGCGACCTCGAAAGGCATGAGATACGGGGCGATGCGGGTGATGTCCTGGGCAACCCAGGATTGGAGGACTGCGTGGGCTCTGTCAGAGTCATCCTCTTCAACCAGCCACTTGATCGCCAGACTTGCATCGACGACGACGGAACCGCTCACGCCCACCCCGCGGTTTCGGCATCCCTGATCTCACGGGCCTCCCGGATCAAGTCGGCGGAACTCCCAGGCAGAGGCTTGCCCCCGAATATCTCCTGCCGGAGATCCGCAAACAGCTCATGGTCTGGCTTGTCGGACAACAGTCTTGCCATGCCGTTGGCTTCGTCCTTAGTCAACTCCCGATCAATGGCAGCTTGGCAGTACCCACGCATGCTGACGCCTTTGAGCGCGGCGATGGCTTTGAGCCGTCGCTGAAAGGTGGGGTCCAAGTCCAGGGTGAGTCTCTTCTTCTTAGCTTCCATCGAGTACGCCTCGCTAAGTTGATACTGTAAGGTAAGAATATTACAAACACAGAAAGATAATCAATACCCCGCCGAGAGTCAGACAACAAGGGATGCCCGCATACATGGTATTGGCACGGCAGGCTGTGACTGCAATGCGACGACCTCTCCTGTATCTTGCTCCCACTGCCCCGCTCACGCCTCCTCCCGTTCCTGCATCTCCCCCTTCGCCATGCGGTATCCGACGCTCGGCTCGTTGAGGATGTAGGTGGGGTTGTTGGCGTTGTCGCCCAGCTTGCGGCGGAGCTGCTTGGCGGCGGTGCGCACCCGTCGCGAGTCTCCGGAGTTTCGCAGACCCCAGACCCGTTGCAGCAGCCGGTCGTAGGTCATCACGCGACCGGCGTTGGCCGATAGCTCGAAGAGCAGCCCGTACTCGATGGCCGTCAGCTGCACGGGACGCCCGGCCAGCGTCACGCGGCGCTCGGCGTAGTCGATGGTCAGCTCCCCCAGCACGTAGGGTTCCGACGGCTCGGCCCATTCGGGCGCTTCCCGCTTGCGCAGGGCCGCCTTGATCCTCGCCACAAGCTCCGTCGGCGAGAAGGGCTTGACCACGTAGTCGTCGGCCCCATTCTCGAAGGCCCTAGCGATGGTCTCTTCCTGGCCGTTGACGGAGAGGAAGATGACCGGCACGTCGGAGACTTCGCGGATCTCCTTCATCAGCTCCATGCCGTCGGTCCCCGGCAGCATCAGGTCCAACAGGACCAGACGGGGCTCTTCCTCCGCCATGAGCCGGGAGACCTCCTCCGGGTCTCCGGTTACGACAGGCGTGTAGCCCGCCTTCGTGAGGGCGTCCCGGACGTACCTGAGCGTCTGCGGGTCGTCGTCCACCGCGAGAATGCGCTCCCGCTCCCTCTCCGACCGGCTGGAGCGCACCGGGAGATTGGCGGCCCCGATACCGGCGTCCTGAGCCACCGGAATGGTGAAGGTGAACCGCGCCCCCAGGCCCGGCCCGTCGCTCTCGGCCCATATCCGGCCCCCGTGGGCTTCCACTATCCCCTTGCAGATGGCGAGGCCCAGACCCGACCCCGCGATGTCCCGTCTCCGGTCCTCGCCGTCGATGCGGGAGAACTTCCGAAACAGGTGCGGCAGCCGCTCGGCGGCGATCCCTCTGCCCTCGTCCGTGACGGAGACGGCCACGTGGTAGCCCTCCCGCACGGCGGACACCCCGATGGCCGACGACTCGTGGGAGTGCCGGGCCGCGTTGGAGAGCAGGTTGCTCAGGACCTGGATGATCCGCCGCCCATCCGCCATGACCAGCGGCAGCTCCGGCGAGAGGTCGATGCGGAGGTTGTTCCTGCCCCCTCCGCTCTGGAACCTGCTCCTGGCCTCGTCCACCAGGGTCGCCACATCCGCAGGCGCGGGGGCCACCGACAGCTCGCCCGTCTCGATGCGCGCCACGTCGAGCAGGTCGCCGATCAGGTCGCGCATGTAGTCGGCCTGCTCGCCGATGATGCGAAAGAACTGGAGCATCTCGGCGGGGTCCAGGTCGGACGCCGCCTCCGTCAGCGTGGCGGCTGAGCCTTTGATTGAGGTCAGCGGCGTCCGCAACTCGTGGCTCACCATGCCCAGGAACTCGGCCCGCAGCCGCTCCATCTCCTCCAGCGGCGTCATGTCCTGGAGGGTGACGACCACTGAAACGACCTCGCCCTCCTCCGAGCGGATGGGCGTGGCGTTGACCAGGGTGGTGACGCTCCCGCCGCCGGGGACCTCGATGACGATCTCCTCGGCGCGCACCGTCTCGCCCGTGCTCAGCGCCTGGGCGAGGGGGAACTCCTCCAGGGAGACCTCCCGCCCGTCGGCACGCCGGAAGGTCAGCATGTCGAGGAGCTGCTCCGCAGAGCCGTCAGGCATGTGCAGGCCGCTGACGATCCTCCTGGCCTCCCGGTTGACCGACGTCACGCCGCCCGTCTTCGCGTCGAACACCAGGACGCCCACGGGAGTAGTGTTCACCAGGGTCTCCATGTCGGCCCTAGCCCGCTGTTCGTCCCGGTGCCTGCGGGCGTTGGCGATGACCAGCGCCGCTTGGGAGGCGAACATCACCAGGGTCTCCTCGTCTTCGGGGGTGAACTCCACATCCTTCTCGCCGACGTAGAAGGCCCCGACGCTCTCCCCCAGGTGGCGGATGGGCGCGGCAAGAAAGGTCAGAACGGGGCTGACCGCCATCGGCGGGCGGAACTCGGGAAGGCCCAGCGCCCTGATGTGGCTGTGGAAGTCTCGCAGTCTCAGCGGCTCGGTAATCCTGCTGAGGTGCTCGAAGAACATCATCCCTTCGGGCAGGTCCGTGAATCGCCGGTGCTCTTCCGCAGTCAGCCCGGAGGTTACAAAGTCCTGTACCTGCCCCGTCTCATCCAGCAGGGTGATGACGCCGTAGCGCGCGCCAGTCAGGGAGCAGGCGCTGTCCAGCACCCCCTGGAGCACCGTGTCGAAGTCGAGGCTCTCGTTGATGCGCAGGCTGGCCTGGCTGAGGCGGGACAGCCGGTCGCGCAGCTCCGCTATCTCCCGCTGAGGCCCGTCTGCCTGTTCCATTTCCCTCCTCGAATCGGGCTGCCGACGGCCATGAGCCGCCCGTCGCCGCCGCGCGATGCCGGATGCGGGATTCGGGACGCGAACCGCCCGGTCCGCCCCCAATTGTAGCTGGTCGAGGAAAAACTCACAACAGATTCGGCACAAGAAGTCTTGACTCTCACAGCTACCTCACAGGCGTTTTGGTAAAATGCAGAGGATGACTGCCCATTTTGTGGGAGGGTTTTGCTTGGCATTCGACAGGCCAATAGATGGAATAGCAACGGCGAACGCACCGGCGGCCCTTGCCGCCGACGCGACGACCGCGTTTGAGGCCGCCTTCCACTGCGGCCCAGAACAGACGTTCACCCCCCCCCCCCCCCCCCCCCCCCCCCCCCCGATTTTCTGATTCAGATAGCTCCCTAGCCCCCTCCGGCTCGTCCCGGCAGGTCAGGCCCCATCCCATCGCCGCTCTCTCTGAGCGCGCGCCCGAAATCCTCAGAGTCCTCGAAGGACGCTCCCTTGGGCGTTTTCTGCGTCCCGGCGTCCGACGCCTTCACCCATGCACCGCCCAACGCCGCTGCGCTCGGCGCCGAAGTCCGATAACCCCAGGCATCAAATCCCACCTTGCGACGCCAAAGGAGTAAGGAATGACCTATCAATTGGCTGCCCGACGCTTGACGCTCGTAACCGCCATTCTCGTGGCGATTGCGTTGACACTGTTCTTGACCGCCCCGTTCGGAAAGAGCGTTGCACTGGCTCAAGCCAATGATCAAGGTGGGAACTCCCCTGCAACCGGCCTGCCAACCATCGGCGGCACGACCCAGGTGGGAGAGACGCTGACGGCGGACATAACGGGCATTGCCGACGCCGACGGTCTGAGCGGCGAAACGTTCACCTACCAGTGGGTATCCGGTGACGGAACAACCGATACGGATATGGAGAATGCGACCGGCTCGACCTACACCCTCGTAGAGGCCGACAAGGGCAAGTCCATCAAGGTAAGAGTGACCTTCACCGACGGCGGCGGCAACGAGGAGACCCTGACCAGCGCGCCCACGGGTCCCGTGTGGGGCGACGGCCTGCCGGGAGCGCCCCGCAACCTCACCGCCACCCCGGGAAACAAGGAGGTCACCCTGTCCTGGGACCCGCCCGCCGACAACGGCAACGCGCCCGCGGCGAGATACCGCATCGAGTGGAGGGGCGACGGCAAGGACTACAGCACGTCGCAATGGGGCACAGCGCGAAGTACCACCTATACGACGAACGACCAGGCCAACCTGGCCAATGGAGTCAAGTACTTCTTCCGGGTAAAGGCCGAGAACGATGACGGCAATAGCTACGGGCCATACGGACCGGCCTCCGAGGAGGTGAGCGCCACTCCCACATCCGGCTCGGCGGTGGACCTGGGCACGCCGGTGCTGTCGGACACGGAGACCCTGCATCACGGCATGGTGAAGCTGGACTGGCAGGACATAGAGGACGCCGGCTGGTACGTGGTCCAGTACTACCACGTCGAAGACGGGGAGTGGTTGGACCTGCCCGCCGAGGGAGTGGACATCGCGTTCCACGGATCGAGCGCGGTGGTGAGCAACCTGCATGGGCTCTCGTGGCTGCGGGTTGGTGCGGCGAGCTGTGCGGGGTCATCGGAGTGGTCGCAGATCGAGCAGTTGTTCGGGACCAATAAGTCTGACTGGGAGGGAGTGCCCGTACCCGACGTGGAAGAGGGCGACGAAATCGAACCATGCCCCGTGGTCCTGGGCACTCCGGTGCTGTCGGACACGGAGAACCTGCATCACGGCATGGTGCAGTTGGACTGGCAGGACATAGAGGACGCCGGCTGGTACGTGGTCCAGTACTACCACGTCAAAAGTGGGGAGTGGTTGGACCTGCCCGCCGAGGGAGTGGACATCGCGTTCCACGGTTCCAGCGCGGTGGCGAGCAACCTGCATGGGCTTTCGTGGCTGCGGGTTCAAGCGACGAGCTGTGCGGGAGAATCGGAGTGGTCGCAGATCGAGCAGATGTTCGGGACCAATGCATCGGATTGGGAGGGAGTGCCCGTACCCGAGGTGGCGGAGGGCGACGAGATCGAACCATGCTCAGAGGACGCGGACACGCCTGAAAACAGTCCGGCGACGGGCGCGCCCACCATCAGCGGAACGGCGCAGGTGGGCGAGGCGCTGGAAGCGGACACGTCGGGGATCGCCGATTCCGACGGTCTTAGCAACGTACAGTACGAGTACCAGTGGCTGGCGGACGACGCCGACATCGCAGGCGCCAGCGGCTCGACCTACACGCTGACCGATAGCGAAGAAAGCAAGGCCATCAAGGTGGAGGTGTCCTTCACCGACGATGCGGGCAATGACGAGAGCTTGACCAGCGAGCCGACCACAGTCGTGGCAGCGGCGCCACCGCCGCCGCCAGACAACGTGCGTGCGGTCTCGAAGAAAAGCGGAGCGGTCGAGTTGACCTGGGATGCGCCGCAAGACGCCACGGTCACCGGCTACCGCATCGAGCGTCGCCCCACCGGTGGGAGCCCCAGCGATCAAGAGCGTTCCGCTGGGAGCACCAGAGACAACCACACACTGGTCGAGGACACCGGCAGCGCCGATACCGGTTATACCGATGACACCGCGGAAAGGGGCGTCGGGTACGAGTACCGGGTGAGCGCCCGCAACGAGGCCGGGGCGGGCGAGGAGTCGGACTGGGTGAACGCCGAGGAGGAGGCGGCATCCAACAGCACGGCGACGGGCGCGCCCACCATCAGCGGCACGGCCCAGGTGGGGGAGACGCTGACGGCGAACACATCCGGGGTAGCCGACGCCGACGGTCTTAGCAGCGTCCAGTACGAGTACCAATGGATTGCCGACGATACCGACATCGCAGGCGCTACCGGCTCAACCTACACCCTGACCGATAGCGAAGAAAGCAAGGCCATCGAGGTGCAAGTCAGCTTCACCGACGACGCCGACAACGAGGAGACGCTGACCAGCGCGGCGACAGCGGCGGTGGCGGCCAAGCCGAACTCTCCTGCCACGGGTGCGCCCACCATCAGCGGGACCGCCCAGGTGGGCGAGACGCTGACGGCGAACACATCTGGGGTCGCCGACGCCGACGGGCTTGGCAGCGTCCAGTACGAGTACCAGTGGCTTGCCGACGATACCGACATCGCAGGCGCCACCGGCTCCACCTACACCCTGACCGATAGCGAAGAAAGCAAGGCCATTACGGTGAAGGTGTCGTTCACCGACGACGCCGATAACGAGGAGACGCTGACCAGCGTGGCCACCACTGCCGTGGCTGGGGCGGTCGACTCAGGGGCGCCAAGCTACATAACCGTCGAAGTGACAGAGGATTACTCGGACCCCATCAACATCGTTACCAACTTCGCCATCACCTGGAGTGACACCGCCGTTTGCTCCGTCGACTACAACGCCTACCTGAACATCAAACCATCAACCCTAACGGGCGACGAAACTGAAGGGTCC
Source organism: Dehalococcoidia bacterium (assembly GCA_965197555.1). Lineage (GTDB taxonomy): Bacteria > Chloroflexota > Dehalococcoidia > Lucifugimonadales > UBA3495. The sequence continues at coordinate 9,543 of OZ240213.1, forward strand.
CAACTCCACCTGGGCTCGGCTGCCTCCGACGGCGCTCAGATAACGGCAGGACTCACAGGAGTCCAAGGCGGTGTTCGGGGGTTCGACGTGGAACTCTACTGCGGCACCGACGGATCGGGCCGATTGGTCTCCAGAGTAGTCATTCCTGGGGAATATACCCGACCCAAGCCGGGCACCTACTCTTCAGAGCCTCCGCTGAGTGCGCTGAGCGTCAGCCACGGCACTATGACCCCCACCTTCCAAGGGGGCACCAGCCGCTACACCGTCCCGGACGTCGCCAACGCCGAGACCCGGATAACCATCACCGCAACCCCCAAGGAAGGCAACTTCGTCAAATTCTTCGAAGGAGCGGACAGCCCTGTTATAGGTCTGATAGTCGACGCCTGGGGCCTAGGCCCCCGCCCCTCGGGACTTAGCGAAGACTGTTCCCGGGGCTTTGGCGATTACTATGGCCCGCTGATCGAAATGACCGACGCCGACCCTGACACGCCCGGCTTGCAGGTGGACCTGTATGACGACAAGAGTTACGTATGGGTCCATGTGTATCCGACCGCCGTCTGCACTCTCGGCAAAAGTTATGCGCTTACGATCACCCGCGCCGAGGGGGAGGTTTCCTTACCTCGCCCCAACAGACCGGCCATCGGACTGCCGGTTATAGCACCGCCGGGTAGAGACCCAGGATGGCAGGGTTCCCATCTCTACATTGCCTCGCCATGCGTCGGGTGCACCATGAATGCCTTTGTTTCCAGCATCAAAGACCGCGACGGTTGGGACGAATCGACCTTTAGCTACCAGTGGCTTGCCGACGACGCCGATATAACTGGCGCGACCAGTTCCAGCTACACGGCGGCAGACACCGATCTGGGCAAGACCCTGAAGGTGCGGGTGTCTTTCACCGACGACAGGGGCAACGAGGAAACGCTAACCAGCCTTGCGACAGAGGTGGTGAGGCTGCGCAACTTCATGCCGACAGGAAAGCCAGTCATCCTGGGCACACCGGAGGTCGGGCAGACCCTGAGAGTAGATGTTTCCGGCATCAGCGACCCAAACGGCATGACCAACGCGACCTTCACTTACCAGTGGGTGAACACCCCCTGGACCGACGACGAATACACACTGGCAGACAGCGACGAGGGGCGCAGAATATGGGTGCAAGCGGCCTACACGGATGATGCGGGCCACATGCATATGTTGGAAAGCGCGCCCACAGACGCGGTGGCAGCACGTCCCAGCAGCCCGGCGACGGGAGCGCCCACCATCAGTGGCACGGCGCAGGTGGGCGAGACGCTGACGGCGGACACGTCGGGCATCGCCGACGAGAACGGGCTTAGCAACGTCCAGTACGAGTACCAGTGGATTGCCGACGACGCCGACATATCGGGAGCGATCAACGCCACCTACACCCTGGCCGCCGAAGACGAAGGCAAGGCTATCACGGTGCAGGTGTCCTTTACCGACGACGCGGGCAACGACGAGACTCTGACCAGTGCGGCCACGGACGCGGTGGTGTCAGCAGCGCTGCCGCCTCCGCCAGACAACGTGCGGGCAGTCACGCAGAAGAGCGGAGCGGTCGACTTGACCTGGGAAGCCCCCGGCGACGCCACGGTCACCGGCTACCGTATCGATCGCCGCCGCGCCGGTGGGGACCGCAGCGATCAAGAGCGTTCCGCTGGGCGCCCCCGGGACCACCATGCCCTAGTGGAGGACACCGGTAGCACCAATACCGGCTATACCGACACGGGCGCGGAAAAGGGCGTCGGGTACGAGTACCGGGTGAGCGCCCGCAACGAGGCCGGCGCGGGCGCGGGATCGGACTGGGTGAAGGCCGGGCCACCGCCGGCACCCAACAGCCCGGCCACTGGTTTGCCCAGCATCAGCGGTACGGCTCAGGTGGGGGAGACCCTGACGGCGGACACGTCTGCCATCGCCGATGCCGACGGGCGGAGCGGTGCGACCTTCAGCTACCAGTGGGTTGCCAATGACGGCAATTCAGACACGGAAATCGGGGGAGCGACGAGCTCCACCTACACCCTGGTAGCCGCCGACGAGGGCAAGACCGTCAAGGTGAAGGTGTCGTTCACCGACGACGCCGATAACGAGGAGACGCTGACCAGCGTGGCCACCACTGCCGTGGCTGGGGCGGTCGACTCAGGGGCGCCAAGCTACATAACCGTCGAAGTGACAGAGGATTACTCGGACCCCATCAACATCGTTACCAACTTCGCCATCACCTGGAGTGACACCGCCGTTTGCTCCGTCGACTACAACGCCTACCTGAACATCAAACCATCAACCCTAACGGGCGACGAAACTGAAGGGTCTCAACTCCACCTGGGCTCGGCTGCCTCCGACGGCGCTCAGATAACGGCAGGACTCACAGGAGTCCAAGGCGGTATCCGCGGGTTCGACGTGGAACTCTACTGCGGCACCGACGGATCGGGCCGATTGGTCTCCAGAGTAGTCATTCCAGGGGAATATACCCGACCCAGGCCGGGCACCTACTCTTCAGAGCCTCCACTGAGTGCGCTGGGCGTCAGCCACGGCACTATGACCCCCACCTTCCAAGGGGGCACCAGCCGCTACACCGTCCCGGACGTCGCCAATGCCGAGACCCGGGCAACCATCACCGCAACACCCACGGAAGGCAACTTTGTCAAATTCTTCGAAGGATCGGATAGCCCTGTTATAGGTCTGATAGTCGACGCCTGGGGCCTAGGCCCCCGCCCTTCGGGACTTAGCGAAGACTGTTCCCGGGGCTTTGGCGATTACTACGGCCCGCTGATCGAAATGACCGACGCCGACCCCGACACGCCAGGCTTCCAGATGGACCTGTATGACGGGACGAGTTCCGTATGGGTCCATGTGTATCCGACCGCCATCTGCTCTCTCGGCAAGAGTTATGCGCTTACGATCACCCGCGCCGAGGGGGAAATCTCCTTACCTCGCCCCAACAGACCGGCCATCGGACTGCCGGTAATAGCACCGCCGGGTAGAGACCCAGGATCGCATGGTACCTATCTCTACTTTGCCTCGCCATGCGTCGGATGCACCATGAATGCATATGTTTCCAGCATCAAAGACCGCGACGGTTGGGACGAATCGACCTTTAGCTACCAGTGGCTTGCCGACGACGCCGATATAACTGGCGCGACCGATTTCAGCTACACGGTGGCAGACACCGATCTGGGCAAGCCCTTGAAGGTGAGGGTGTCTTTCACCGATGGCAGGGGCAACGAGGAAACGCTAACCAGCCTTGCGACAGAGGTGGTGAAGCTTCGCAACTTCTGGCCGACAGGAAAGCCAGTCATCCTGGGCACAGCGGAGGTCGGGCAGACCCTGAGAGTAGATGTTTCCGGCATCAGCGACCCAAACGGCATGACCAACGCGGCCTTCACTTACCAGTGGGTGAACACTCCCTGGACCGACAGCAACGAATACACACTGGCAGACCGCGACGAGGGACGCAGAATATGGTTGCGAGCGGCCTATACGGATGATGCGGGCCACATGCATGTCTTGGAAAGCGAGTCCACGGACGCGGTGGCAGCACGTCCCAGCAGCCCGGCGACGGGAGCGCCCACCATCAGCGGGACCGCCCAGGTGGGCGAGACGCTGACAGCGAACACATCTGGGGTCGCCGACGTGGACGGGCTTAGCAACGTCCAATACGAGTACCAGTGGCTTGCAGACGACGCCGACATATCGGGAGCGATCAACGCCACCTACACCCTGGCCGCCGAAGACGAAGGCAAGGCTATCACGGTGCAGGTGTCCTTCACCGACGACGCCGACAACGAGGAGACGCTGACCAGCGCGGCCACGGCTGCTGTGGCCGGTGCGCAACCCACGGAGCCGCCGGCCAAGCCCACGGGCCTCGACGCCACGGCTTCCCACGACTCGGTGACTCTCACCTGGGACGACCCCGGCGACGACTCCATCACCGGCTATGTCATCCTGCGGCGCATTCCCGGGGTCGACCCGGAGGGCCACTTCGATGTGCTGGTGGCGAACACGGGGACGGCGGCAACCACCTATACCGACGACACCGTGTCGGCTGAGACTCGCTATACCTACCGGATCAAGGCGATCAACGGGGCCGGAACGAGTGAACGCTCCCGCTGGTTCCACATCGACGTCCCGGCAGCGCCCGTACCCGACAAGCCCACGGGCCTCGAAGCCACGGCAACCCACAGCCAGGTGACCCTCACCTGGGACGACCCTGGCGACGACACCATCACCGGCTACGTCATCCTGCGGCGCGTCCGCGAGAACAATACCGGGGGCGACTTCAGTGTATTGGTCGCGGACACGGGCAGCGCCGCCACCACCTACACCGACGACACGGTGGCGGCCGGCACCACGTACACCTACCGGATCAAGGCCATCAACGAGCACGGAACAAGCGAACGCTCGAGCTGGTTCCACATCGACATCCCGGAGGCCCCGTAGCGGGGTATCGAGGACTGCGAGGGCCAGGGAACCATCCGCACGAGCGACGGCAGAAAGTTGCCCGACGAGTTGGCGCCGACCGTCAGCGATTCGGGCCGGTAGAGGGCAACGAAAAGAGCCCGCACACATGGACAAACGGGTGAGGCAAGCGTACTGGCCGGAGCACGGAACGCCCACGGTCTGAGGCGGACGGGAAAGGCGATGCTTGCGCCCGCTCCTTTCGTGTCTGGTGTCGTGCGCCGCTTCAGGCGGCGATTGCCAGGTCCTTGTGGCGAGTGTCGATGCCGACCACCTCGCCGATAGCCACGTTGCGCTGGTAGCAGAGCACCTGGTGCGTCTGCATGGCTTCGGCACAGGCGGTGCAGAAGGCGGTGATGAGCTCGGCGTGGTTGGCGACGGTCATCCGCCGCACCAGCATCGAGCCGCCGTCCGGCAGAGCCTGCCCCGTACTCGATACGGGGGTGTGGCGGTAGAGCTGGACCGTGGGGTCCCGCCGCTCCGCTTCCGTGGCGGGCCGGAAGAAATGGGGCTGTCCCGACCGGCAGAGGTGCTTCGAGCCGTCGTGCTCGCAGTAGCGGCAGGTCTTCCCGTCGGGGGAGAACCGCTGCCATGCCCCGTGATTGCGCTGTCCGCGCCTCTTGTTGTTGCGCTTGGCCCGCTTCAGCGTCCTATCCATCGGACGCCTCCCTGGGCAGCGTGAGCCTGCCCGACGCCACGGCGTCGGAGAGGTCGTCCCGCAGCTTCTTGGCCTTGGGGGAGCACCGGTAGGCCGAGACGCCCACCGACTGGAGCGGGACTATCTCCTCCTCTTCGATGCCCCGCTCCCAGAGCCAGTTCGCCCAGGAGCCGTGGAGGGGCAGCGGGCTGCGCTTGTCGAGGAAGCGGTGGTGCAGCGCCGGGGCCTCCTCCTCCGACTGCGCCAGCAGCAGGAAGGAGTCCTTCTCGTAGCCGTATTCCGCCGTTTTCGTGTAGACGAGCGCGTGCCACCCGCCGGTCGCGGGCAGGCGGGCGATCTTGGTCGTCCACGTTCCTATGGTCTCGTACGGGATGATGCACCGCTCGTAGCCGCCGTGGAGGGCCATCCCGTCGGCGCCCCGGATGATGTGGGCGACGTCGGGGGGCTGCTTGAGGAGCGACGCCCAGATCGCCTTGAGCGCCGTCTGGGAGCCGACCATCGAGACGAACCAGAGGCCGTCCGTCCGGTCGTCGCGGGCGAAGGCGTCGGCGGTGGCGTTGAAGCCGCCTGCGCTTATGGTGAACAGGTCCTCGGGGTCTATGGTGTGCGTCGCGAGCATTTGCGACCTCCTTGCGTGTGGGTTGAGTGCGACGCGCTGGGGAGCATGTCCCCCGCGTGAGAGCCGGACGGCGTGGACCGTCAGGACATGAGGCCCCGTTCCTTGAGGCTGACGAAGCGGTCGCCGCCGATGACCACGTGGTCCAGCAGCTCGATGCCCAGCAGCTTGCCCGCCTGGGCAAGCTCCCTGGTGATGGCCGCGTCCTCCGGGCTGGGCGTGGGGTCCGTGGAGGGGTGGTTGTGGCTGATGATGATGCTGGGGACGGCCTCGATAACGGCGGGCCGCAGCACCTCGGCGGGGCGGATCATCGAGGAGTTCACGTTGCCCTGGTAGACGACCCGCTGGCCGACGACCAGGTTCTTGGTGTTCAGGAGCAGCACCCGGAGCTGCTCTTGGGCGAGGCCGGACATCTCCGGCCCCAGCAGCTTCCGCACGTCTTCGGGGCAGTTGATGGAGGGCGGGTCCTTCGGGCCTTCCGGCCTCGTCGCCACGTCGTAGCGGACCGCCAACTCCCCCAGCAGGCTCAGGTTGATGCGGAGCGCGTTCAGCAGAACAGCGTCCTTGGTGAAAGTCTTCTTCCTGGTCATGTCGGCCTCCTTCGCTATCGGTTAGAACAGAGAGCGGGGCCGCCCCCTGTAGTGGAAAGCGGCCCCGTGGTGCGCCTCTGAAAAGGCGTCGCTATGCGGTTGTGGGTCGACTGGCTAGAAGGGAGAGGCGCCGACCGGCTGCTCGATGTCCGCGGCGTCGCCGTTGCCGTTGCCGTTGTGGGAGTCGAGGAACACGACCTCGGAGGCGTGTATCTCGGTGCGGTGGCGGCGCTGGCCGTCGTCGCCCTCCCAGCTGTTCTGGACGAGGCGGCCCGCGACGTAGACGCGCTGGCCCGTCCCGACGTACTGGTTCACGGCCTCCGCAGTGGCGCCCCAGACCACGATGTTGTGCCAATCCGTCTCGTTCTCGGCGTCCTTGCGGTAGCGGTCCGTCGCCAGCCGCAGCTTGGTGACGGCGGTGCCGCCGGGGGTGTACTGCATCTCCGGGTCCGTTCCGACCCTGCCCAAAAGCTCGACTTTGTTGATGGTGCGTGACATTTCGTTTCTCCTTGTGTGTGAAGTAGCGCGGTCTTGCCGCGCCCGTCTTGAATGAGAGCGGGGCCGACTCCCCGATACGGGGAAGACGGCCCCGTCCTGCGCTCCCAACAGGGGAAGCGTCTAGGTGTTCACCCGCACGTACTCCGACTCGCTCTCGGTGACGATCTCGGCCCGTACCTCCGGGTCGAGCGCCTCGTTGAGCCTCCGGTGGTTCACGGAGTACCTGGTGGAGCTAACGAGGGTGACCGTCCGGCCCCCCACCGTCGCTTTCGAGTCGTCCTGCCGGCGCATCCACGCCTTCAGGGTGTCCAGCGCGGCGCGCTTGGCCTTCTCAGGCTCCTTGATGGATTCCTGAGCCTCTGCGTAGGCCGCCACCGCGTCCCGTGCCTCTTCGTCGCTCACCTCCTCTGTCTCGGTCTCCGTCTCTTCGCTCGCTTCCGCCATTCCCGGCAGGCAGACCGCCAAGAAGGGGCAGCTTCGGCACTGCCAGCTGGTCGCGGAGAAGTCTCGCTCCGGCAGCGCGTCGGGGTCAGGCCCGCTCCGGACGTGGTGAGCGGCAAGCTCACCGAGCCACTCGCTGGCGTCCTGCAATGCCCTCTCCAGCCGGTGGGCTGGAATCCGCTCCCAGTCCCAGGTGCGAGCCCCCGTGTCCATCGTGGCGATCACCGCGTCCCGCAGGTCGCCGAACTCGCCGAGGGAGTAGAGGGCGGCCTGGGCCACCGACGCCGGGTGGCTGCGCTCCGCTCCCAGCGTCCGCCAGCGCTTGAACGCCTCCGGTCCCCGCGTCTTGATCTCGACGACCATCGGGTCGCCGTATGCGGGGGCATCCGGCTCTCCCTCGAAGAGGAAGAGTTGCGGCGCAGCCGCTTCGTCTCCCTCTATCGGCATCCGCACCGTGCCGTCCGGGTGGCCCGTGACCAGCAGATTGGGGCCGATGCGCACCGCCACCTGCCGGGGGTCCTGTGGGTCTGGGGCATCGACCTTCCAGCCAGCCCGCTCCATCGCCCGCACCACCACCGGCTCCAGGGCGTTGCCCGCCTCCATCGCCGTCAGCGAATCCTCGCTGGGGGGATTCGTGGGCTCGTAGCCGGTTGCGGCGTACCAGAGGGCGCGGCGGCAGCCCAGGGCTGACGATGCCCGCACCTCCATGTTGCCGTCGTCGTCGAACCGCGCCGCAGGGCGGGAGAAGACCTCCGCCCTGTCAGTAGTCGTCGTTACCATCGTCGTCGCCTCCTTCCTGTAAGTGAGAAGCGGGGCAGCCCCCGAAGGAGACAGCCCCGCCTCGATTCCGGTGTCCATGCGGCTCATGCGGCCTTCGCCTCGACCGCCTGCTCCGTCTTTCTCTCCTCCCTGGCCTTCAGGTGGGCCTTGAGGATGTGCGCTATCCCGTCGCCGAGTCCGAGCACTGCCACGCTCTTGCCGTCGGGCATCGTGTTGAAGAAGGGCTGCATCTCCTGAATCCCCCGGCACTGGTCGATGATTTCCTCCAGGGGAGTCCCGCGCCGCAGGTGCAGGGAGATCAACCGGCAGGCCAGCTCGGTGACGCCGTGCTGGAAGCTGCCTCCCTTGCCCAACCAGCCGAAGACCTCGAAGGGCTCGCCGTCCTCGTCCGTCGAGACGGTCACGTAGAGGTTGCCGAACTCCGTCTGGAGCTTGGTCGTCGTGCTGGGCAGGGTGCGGGGCCTGGGCCGTGTCGTCGCGGTCATGGCCTGCCCCCTTCCGCCCGGCAGAGGGGGAGCGTCCGGCTGCACTCGACGGCCTTCAGCTTCCCGTAGGCCCGCACCATCTCGGCGTCGCCCACGAAGGACTCGGCCTCGATGCGGGTGTCGAACCGCCCGAACGGGTCCGTCGCGAAGCCGCCCTGGTGGGCGACGGCGTGGTGGTGGACGCCCGGCGGGCAGTCGCGGAGGTAGGGGAGGGCCGGGGCGTAGCGGTCGAAGTAGCCCGCTACCTTGAGGGCCATCTCCCTCTCGCGGTCGTCGCCGAGTCCGAGGAGCGTCCTGACGATGGGCTCCTCGCAGTCCTCCTCGGCGAAGGTGGGCGTGAACATGGCGGACCGGACGCAGGCGGGGATTTCGGCCCACCGCTCGCGGCTGAGCTTCAGCCCGCCGTGGCTGGGCGTCCAGACCCGCCAGACGCCCTCGGCCAGCTCCTCGATGTCGTGTGTCCAGCCCCAGGGTGTGCTTACCAAGGTCTCAGTCGTTGTCATGGCTCGTAGCCTCCTTGTCCTGTAATGAAGGAGCGGGGCAGCCCCCCGAAGGAGACGGCCCCGCTCTCGATTCAGAACCCGATTGACCGGCAGACCTAGGCGGCCTGGGCCTGCTGCATCTGCCGGAGCTTGTTGGCTGCGGCTTCCACCAGCGGCCCGAGCTCGGTGCCGTCCAGGTCGTCGATGCTCTTGCCCGTCCGGTCCACCACGGCGGTCCGCACCTGGTCCTCGTCGAGGCCCTGCTCGGCGGCGATCTCGAAGAGCCGCTTCCGCAGCTTTTCAATCTGGGACTCGCTGCGGCCCCTGCCCTGGGCCTGCCGCGTGGGGCGGCTGGCCTGTGCCTGACCGGAGTTGCTGTTGGTCTGAGCGGGAACGCGCTGCGGTTGCGGCGAGTTGCCGACCTGCGGCTGGTCGCCGTAGAACGCGTTGCCGAACTGCACCCCGAAGCCCCTGAATGCCCGCTTCAGACCGTCGGTCACGGCCCCTTTTATCGCCGTGTCGTGGCCGTCGAAGGTGTCCTCCGCCACCGGGTGGACGCCGATGTCGGTGCGGGGCAGAGCGCCCGCCACGGTGACGCGCACCGGCGCGCTGTAGCCGAGCGAGACCTTCACCTCGCCCGTCTGGGTATCGACGGTCTCGATCCGGCGGAGGGTGACGTTCTCAACCAGCTCGTAGCCCCACCCTCCGTATCCGAAGATGAGGTTGGCCTGGTCGATGACGACGTGGCCTTCGAGGTAGTCGTAGGACTTGCCGCCGCGCCCCTGGCGCCGGGAGACGATGGCGGGGTCGATGGGCTGCCCCAGCGCCTGCGTGACGGCGGGCGGGAGCCCGTCCCAGAGCAGCTCGTGCTCGCTGACGATGGCGGCGTCGGGCTTGTGCCCGTTGCCGTTGACTTGGACGAGGCCGTTGCCCGTCCCATTGCCGTTGTGTCCGTTGTTGTTGCCGTTCTTGTTGAACATGATCGTGTCTCCTTCTTGTCTGTGGTGTTGTGTCCTGTAGCGAATGACCGATGGGCGGATTCCCCTTATGGGAAGCCGTGGGCAGGCAGAGCCCGTCGTGAATCCGGCATAGCACTCCTGTGCGGTGAGAGTGGGAATGGGGAAAGAAGCGGGCTGGGAAGCCCGCTGAGGAGCGGTGGGGAGCCGCTAGCGGGCGGAGCGGGCCGCCTGTGACAGCAGGCGAGGGAAGGCGGCCTGTCCGTGGGGAAGGGCCGCAAGCTCGGCCACATCGCCGACGCCTGCGGGAAGGGCGACGGCGGCGGCCCTGCGCCCGAGCAGGGTCAGAAGCCGCTCCGTCGCCTCCCGGCCCGCGTCGTCGCCGTCGAAGGCGAGGAAGACGCGAGGGCAGCCCCGGAGGGCCGAGGCGACCCGCTCAACGCCCTGGGTGCCGAGAGCGGCGCAGGATGGGATGCCCCATCCGGTAAGGGCGAGCCAGTCGAACAACCCCTCGGCCACGACCGCCCAATCAGGGGCTGGGCCGAGACGCCCGAGACCCAGGACCGGCTTGGGGCCGGGCGGAGCCTGGAAGCGGGGTGTCCGGTCGGGATCGACCGCTCGCCCGGCGAGCCAGCGGACGAGGCCGCCGGTGACGTCGGGGACGACGACCATGCCGGCGAACCGCTCCGCTCCCCGCTCCATGAACAGCCCGGAGTCCCTGAGACGCTTCTCGGAGAATCCGAGGGACTCCAGGGCCTGCCGCAGCCCGTTGCCCGGCGAGTAGCCGAGGCCAAGGCGGGCTGCGGCGTCCGGGCCGACGCCCCGCGAGGCCAGGTATCCCCGCGCTTCTGAAGAACGCCGGAGTTGTTCGGCGTAGAAGTGCGCCGCCGCCGTGAGTAGGGCGGGGTCGCGGGGAGGCAGCGCGGCGGACGGGGGACGCCGCGTTCCGGCTGGACGAGTGGCGGCCCTGGGCGCAAGCCCTGGGCTGCCGTCCAGCCGCGCGATGGCCTCTGGCAGCGACAGGCCCTCGGCCTGCTGGATGAAGTCCAGCACGTCGCCGCCGAGGCCGCATCCGAAGCAGTAGAACCGCTCCGAGTCGCCGTACACCGTGAAGCTGCCCTCCACTTCGTCGTGGAAGGGACAGACGCTCTGGCGGACCCTTCCACGACCGCGCAGCCGCACCCCTGCGGCCTCCACCGTGTCGCCCAGCGGGTGCCGGGCCTTCAGCGCGGTGATGTCCACGCTGGCCGTGACCATCACGCACCTCCGGTCAGGGGCCGCAGGCCCCGGAGGCTGCGCCCCGAGACGACTTTGCCGGGCCGCCAGCGCATCCCCAGGACCGCAGCGACCTCCAGCGTCCCGCCGTCGCCGGTGGGCACCAGCGCGGCGGCCTGGCCCGTGCCCTGGCTGTAGACCAGGGCGCCGCGGCCGCCGAACCGCCGCTGCACCAGCTGCGTCCACTCGGAGAAGGCCCACCGAGCCTCCTTCGTCTCCGCCTTCTCCGCGTCCACGCTGGCGAGGACCGCCAGCGCGCCGTCCACGTCTCCCGCCTGCCGGAGACGCCGAGCCTCGTGAACGCTCTTGGCCACGCTCGGTATCTCCGTCGCCGATGCCGTCTCCGGCTCCTGCTCCTTGAATCCCATCGCCGCAATGAGCTGGTCGACCAGCTCTTCGAGGCTGCGCCGGGGCCTGTCCACCGTGTCCATCGACCGCGTTCCAGTTGCCAGTGTTGCCGTCGTCATCGTGCACCTCCTAAGTGCCTGTGATTTGTGGCCTTGCCGATTGCGCCCGCTTGCGGGCAAAGAAGAAGGGCCGCCCCCGGATGGGAGACGGCCCTTTGCGTTGAGTTGGGTTGTGAGGGAGCCGGAGGCCCCGTCGTCAGCGGCGACGGACCCTCCCTACCGGACGCCGGGGCATGAACCGGCGGAGCAGCAGCGCCCCGATGCCCAGCCCGACGAGGTTCAGGAAGAAGAGCTCCACGTCGCCGGTTATCAGCGGCGCCGCAACGACCAGGACCACCGCCCCGGCCACCATGACCTTCTTCCGCTTCCACCACGGCTGCTTCCCAGGGGCCGTGACCGGCGCGTCGCGCACCTGTGCGTAGGCCGTCCAGATGGGTAGCCCGATGAGCGCCTCAAGCTCGGTTATCACCACGCCGGCCGAGCAGCCCCCGGTGTGGCACTTGACCTCGATGCCGTTGCCGTCCGGTCGCTGCCGAAACGCCAGCCCGTCCGACTTGCCGCCGTGACAGACCGCCGTCGTCGTCCAGAACCAGCCCCGCTCGAAGCTGACCCGGCGCCCCAGCAGGTTCGCTATCCGCATTGCGCTCGGTCCCACGTACTGTTCCGCCATGTCCGTTCCTCCTTCGCTTGCGTGTGCGTTCATTGGATGGCCTCCAGATCCTCAGGGGTTGACCAGTCGAGGGACACCCGGACCCGCGTGTCGAACTCTCTCACCAGCGCGGGGTCGGGCTTCAGGTGGGCTGCTTCGCCTACGGTTGCCCCCTCGTCCAGCGTGTGGAGCTGCCCGCATCGCTTGCAATACCAGCCGTCCGGCCCGGCGTAGCCCACCCCTGGCCGAGCGTAGGAATACCCGCAGCCACAGACCTCGAGAGACAGCCTGACCGTCTCGATGACGTTTCCGTCAACGTCTCGCAGGGCAGCGAGACGGAAGCGCGGGTTGACGACCACGCGGTCGCCGATGGTCTGCACTACGCGCCCCTGATGCCGACCAAGCCGAATGCCCTCTTGCAGTGCCGTCATGTCCAGGCCTCCTTCCTTCCTGTGTGTCCGTTCCGACGTCGCCATTCGTTACCTCCTTGCTGATTGGTTTGCCGTTGCCGTTGAACCCGTGACTCCGTGCCGAAGACGCACTCCGCCCACGGACGCATGTCGAACGCGGAAGACGGAGTGGGGTGAAAGAAGACGCAACTCGGCCCAGGGTGGATACCGTCCGAGTTGAGGGAAAGCTGCGAAACGTGAAGCGGCCAGCCTGCTTCTCAGTCGCAGACCGGCGCGTGTCGAAGCTGCGGCCCTAGCTGTGTGTCAGCCGTGCCGCAGGCATGTTGAATCGGCCGGGGCGAAAGACGCACTCCGACCGACTGGGTGAGGACGAGGCGCAGCAGGCGCTCCATCCTCAGAATCCAGCGGGAGAAGCGATCAACTCCAACCACCGGACGGGTGCCTAACGGGTGAAGGACTTACGTCAAACTCCAACCGCCGGACGTGGACCGAGGACGAAGGACCTACGTCAAACTCCGTCGTTTCGGCCCGTGCTGCTTGCGGAGAGCTACGTCAAATCCACAGCGGCAGCATTTCCCTCGTGGGCGACCTTTCAGAGAGCGAATCATCCGTCAAGTCAGACCCGGGCAACAGGGATCGCGCCCCCAGGTTTCTATGGTCGGAAACCTTGGTTGAAAGCCAAACAGTGCAGACATTATTACCCACCAAAGACCCGTTGTGAAGGCTCTCGGGCAGTCCACGCCAAGATCGTTCACAAAACTTCACGGAAGTTCACCGGAAGCCGGTGCGGCAACCCGCCGGGCTATTTCCACAAAACTCCGAAGGTCAGCGTGTGCAGAAACTCACGCTTTCTCAGCGCTCTCCGCGTGTCGGAGAGCGCTGTCTTCCGCCAGTTGACCTGCCCGTTGCGGTCGAAGCCCCGCAGCGGAAACGTCGCCGGGGGAAGCGTCAGCCCATGCCCTTCCAACAGCGTCAGCTCCAACGCCAGGAACCGCTCCTCGGTCAGCAGCCAGGACAGGTTCTTTCCCGCGTCGGGATGAACGGCCTTCAGCTCCCGCCACTCGACGATCAGGGGCCAGACCTCTCCGAACACGTCCTCGTCGTCCTCGGCGGGCTCCAACGTCACGAGGTCGGGGTACTCCCGCCGCAGCGTCGACCTTCGCCTGGGCTGCGGGCCGGCGTCGTTCGCCTGCGCCTCGTCCCCAGCGTCCCCCGCCGTCCTCCGCTCCGCCTGTTCCCGCTCCCGCTGGCGAAACCCCTGCGCCATCTCCTCACGAATGGCCCTGTCTCTGTCCTCGCTGGCCCTGTTGTTCTCCCGCATCTCCTTGCCAAGCTCCTCGAAGCCGCCCTCCAAGTCCTCCAGACGGTCCGCCAGCCGGTCGTTGCGGTCCCGCTGCTCTGCGGCTGCGGAGCCCACCCCCGACTGGAGCGCCTTCTCCAGCGCCCCCCGGATGCGCCGCGACAGCACACCCTCGTCGAGGCTGGCGTCCAGAGTCCTGCGGTCCACCCCCAGGACCTCGGCCGCCTTCTTGCGCCCGTTGTCCCGCTCCAGCTCCTGCAACAGCGACATGAGCCGCAGGTGGTGCATGTCCCGCACGCTCCTGCCCTTCTCGACCACGTCCTTCTTCGGTTCCATGAGTCCTCCTCCTTTCCCCGGCCTTAGTCCCAGGTCTCGCCCCCGAACAAGGCCCGATTTCTCACGGGCTGCGACATGTGGACCACCTGTAGGGGGAAATGCGGGATTCCGACCCGTTTCCGCCCTTCTTTCTTGCGGCCCCGCTGCGCCCCTTTTTGCGGAGAGAGGCCGACCCGGGGACTTAAGTCCAAGTGTTCACAACTTCTGCGCACTTTTAGCCCCATTTGTTCCTGTTCCAGCTTTGCCGTGACATCCCAGACGACTCCGCACCAGACTTCGTTTCCTTGTACAGCCCCCATACTGCACGGGAGGGAGTCTTTTGCCAAGAACCTCAAAAGGGGCGACAAAAATGTCGTCCCTTTTGGGCAGTTTCCACCGTCATTTCGTTTGTTCAAACTCTGTTGCAGAAGTTGCGAATCGTTGATTTGCGGCAATAGGCAGAGAGGTGGACGAGATGGCGCTGAAATCGAAACTCCGGTCACTCAGGCGGTTCATCCCCCTGGCATCCGCGCTGCTCCTGGCGGCGCTGGTGGCGATTCCGTCCAGCGGCGTCGCCCGGGCCCAGGCCCCGCCTGACGAGCTGACCCTCGTCAACGCCGACCGGGATTTCGTCGAGCGCAAGAAGGGCGGCGAGTTCGTCGCCCGACCCCTCTTCGACCGCGAGATCGCGGACCTCCTCTACGCCGTCCGGGACGCCGATACCGGCGACTGGATAAGCGCCATGTACCGGGTGAAGGGCGGCGAGAAGAAGAGAGGCGACGGCTGGGAGTACTCCTGGGAGTACCCCGACCTGGACGAACACACCGAGCTCGACCGCGACCGGGCCTACCTGCTGGTGATGCTGGCCACGGCCGAGGACGGGCTGAGGGGCGACTTCTACGCCGTCGTCCCCATCTACCAGCCGGGCCGCATCTGGGACAAGATCCTGAGTGCCCTCAACCCCGGACGCTGGGCGAGGGCCTTCGCCGGCTGGATGATCGAGGGCGTCCACGGAACGCTCTGCGGCGTCGTTGAAAGAGCGTCCGGCGAGGACGCCGACAACTGCGGGGGCGGGTAGCCCATGAGCGACATCCTCACCGGCACCCCTCCCGACCTCACCTACGCCCACGACCTGGTGCGCCAGGCGTGGATGGTCGTCTGGGCCATCACGTCGGGCGCCCTCGTCGTCATCCTCGGCTGGATGGGGCTGAGCCTCATCGTCTCCGAGCATCTTGGACGCCAGCAGGCGGGCTGGCGGGAGATGGTCCCCCGGCTCGTGCTCGGACTGGTGGCCGCAGCGTCGTCCCTGTGGTGGTGCGCCCTGGTCCTGGACGTTGCCGACGCCGTGTCCGGCTTTATCGCGGTCTCCCTGAACGTCACCGCCGGAGACATGCTCCGCTCGACGCTTCGCACCCTGATGACGGCGGTGGAGGCCGGGAGCGTGGGCATGGCCCTGCTCCTGGCGGTCCTCTACCTGGTCTACGGCTTCTTCGTGCTCTACGTCATCGTCCAGATGGTGCTGCGCCTCGCGTTGATAGACATCCTCCTGGCCCTGGCCCCGATCGCTTTGGGGCTTTGGATTCTGCCCCACACGGCGGGCTGGGGCCGCCACTGGCTGCGCCTCTTCATGACGACGGTGTTCCAGCAGGCCATCCAGCTCATCGCGTTGGCGCTTGGGTTCGGCTTCCTGAAGGAGTTCGCGGGCATCGCCGCCTTCGAGCCGGTGCAGGACCTGATCTGGAAGCTCCTGATGTCGGTGGCCTTCGTCTACATGGCGACCCGCGTCCCGTCGATGCTCGGCAATCACGGCACCTTCGACTCCTGGCTCTCGATGCTCTACTTCGGCATGAACCTGCCCTCGTCGCTGATGCGGTCGGCCCGGACCATCGGGCTGGTGGCGGGCGGCGCCGCAGGGGGTCCGGGAGGCATGGCGGTGGGAGCGATGGCGGCCAGCGCGGGCGTTTCGGCCGCCGCCAGCGGCCTCAGCTCGGCGGCTTCTCTAGCGACCCCATCGGCTGGCGGGGGAGACGGGGGCGGCGAGCCCAGGAGCAGCGGGGAGTAGCCCCACCACACGACAACAACGCAACGGCGCGGACGAGACCCGTGCCAGGCGAACGACACGACGGAGGACCAGCGATGTGCAGATAACGGGGAGTCACCGAGGAGACAAGACGAAGCGATGAACGCCGGGTGGGGGAGACCCGCCCGGCGGCAGAGAGGAGCAATAGCAATGGAACAACTGACACAGACCATCTCGAACCTGGTGGGCATCCTGCTGGGCGTTGTGGGAGCGGTGGGCGTCGGCTTCTTCATCTGTGCGCCGCGTCACGTGGCATAGGTTACCCGGCTCAATCGGGAGGAACTCGGAGGGAGTTCCTGGGCCAACCGACCCACCTTGAGGCGAAAGCCGAAGGGGGAAAATAGCATGTCGGCAAAGCGGCTACGGTCTGAAGGCGTTACAAGGCCGGTTCCGCAAGGCCCGCGCGATACGGTGAAAGCTGGATTGCCTGAACCCCAGTTCCCAGTTGGTGTTGGTAGCCACCCGCCGGTAGAACGCCTGCAACCCGGCGCCACCCATTGCACTGGCCCGTAGGTGAGACCAGTGCACCTCCGATGGGTGAACGATGACCGATGCGGTCATTCAAGGGAACGAACGGGGCACCTAAGTCGCGCTATCACGTCCTATGTCAACGGAACGCGGGATTGCCTACGGGGGGCGACCCCTATGGCAACGGAGTCCTCGTAGTAGTCCGAGCCGGGGAAAGCCCGGCACATGGCGAAGGAGGACAGGTGGTTCTGACGGAATACGACAGGGAGGTTTGCACAATGCAAGAGGCCGAAACTGTACTGAACGTCTTACGTGAACGCGGAGAACGAGGATTGCCGCTGGAGAACATCTATCGGCTGCTTTACAACCGGAACCTGTACCTGCGGGCCTACGGTCGTCTCTACTCAAACCAGGGGGCGATGACCAGGGGAACCACCGCAGACACCGTGGATGGAATGTCCCTGGCGAAAATCGACGACCTGATTGACGCACTGCGTTACGAAAGGTTCCGATGGACGCCGGTGCGACGGGTCAACCTTCCCAAGCCAAAGGGGGGAACCCGTCCTCTGGGCATACCAACGTGACGGACAAGCTGCTGCAAGAGGTCATCCGGATGATTCTGGAAGCCTACTACGAGCCGCAGTTTTCCGACCGCTCCCACGGCTTCCGGCCCGGACGGGGTTGCCATACTGCCTTGAGCAACGTGGTTGACCACTGGACCGGTGTCCGATGGTTCGTCGAGGGCGACATCAAAGGGTGCTTCGACAATGGTTCGTCGATCGACCACGAGGTCTTGCTGTCAGTGCTCGGCGAGAAGCTCCACGACAACCGATTCCTGCGCCTGCTCAAGTACCTACTGAAAGCGGGCTACGTGGAGGATTGGAAATACGGCCGCACCCTGAGCGGTACGCCGCAAGGGGGTGTGGTCAGCCCCATCCTCTCCAACATCTACCTAGACCGGTTGGACAAGTACGTCGAGAACGTGCTGATACCAGCAAACACCCGAGGCACAGACCGGAGAGACAACCGCGAGTACATACGCTTGAGGAGCCGTATGGTCTATCACCGGAACGTGGGGCACCACAGCTTGGCGGTGGAACTGCGGAAGCAGATGCAACAACTGCCGTCGGGCGACCCCCACGACCCAGACTACCGGCGGCTTCGATACGTGCGCTACGCGGACGACTTCGTGCTGGGCTTTATCGGGCCAAGAGCCGAAGCCCAACAGGTGAAAGAGTCCCTGGAGACGTTCCTGCGCGACTCGCTCAAGCTGGAGCTATCCCAGGAAAAGACCCTGATAACCCACGCCACCAGCCAGGCGGCGCGGTTTCTCGGCTACGAACTTGTGAACCAGCAGGCCAATGATCAGCACGACCACCGTGGTCAACGCAAGGTCAATGGTCGAATCGGGTTGCGGGTTCCCGCCGAAGTCATCGACCAACATTGCCGAGCCTACATGCGCAACGGCAAACCGGCGCACCGCAACGAACTGCTGGCCGATGATGATTACACCATCGTCAGCCGGTATCAAGCGGAGTTCCGGGGCGTCGTCCAGTACTACCTCTTGGCCTCCAACGTCTCTCATTTCGGGCGACTGCGAACGGTCATGGAGATGTCGCTGGCAAGAAGCCTGGCGGCAAAGCACAAGTCCACCGCACGGAAGATGCGCCGTCTCTACAAGGGCATCGTTGAAACCGAGCACGGGCCGCGTGTCTGCCTCAAGGTTGTAAAGCAGCGGGACAACGGCAAACGCCCTCTAGTGGCGTACTTCGGTGGCATACCCCTGAAACGGCAACGGCAGGCTGTCCTCGTAGACCAACAGCCTCAACGGTACAGGACTGACCGCACCGAGCTTATCAAACGGCTCCTGGCGGACGAATGCGAGATGTGCGGCTCAACGGTGGACGTAGAAGTCCACCACATCCGCGCCCTGCGCGACCTGAACGTGAAAGGCCAACGGGAAAAGCCCCAGTGGGTACAACTTATGGCGGCGCGGCAACGCAAGACCCTCGTGGTCTGCCGGACGTGTCACATGAACATCCACCACGGGCGAGGCAATCCGCAATCGCAGACATAAACCACTGGAGAGCCGGATGCGGTGAAAGCCGCACGTCCGGTTCGGAGGGGGGCCGACGGAAAAGTGCTCCGCCAATGCGGGGTAACTCGCCGGCGGCCTACCCTACACGGCGCGTACATGTACCTCACCGCCAGCGGAGCGCCCAACCAGATGGAGCGCGGCAAGAGCGCAATGATGACCGCCCTCGCCGGCATCGTCCTGGCCCTGGTCGCCTACGGCGTCGTGGAGCTGGTGATGAACGCGGTCGTGGACCCGGGAATCGAAATCGACGACGTACTGCCCGAGCCGGATGTGCCGGACGCCGGCGACGGCGGCGGCGACGGCGGCGGATAGGCCGACGTGAGGAGGAGAGACACATGAGAGAACACGAGGTACCGACTCACGTGCAGGCCGAGGACAGGGTGCTGCTGGGGTTCACCTTCCCGCAGGTCGTGGCGGTGATGGCCGTATTCGCTTTGTCCTATGGGGCCTACCGCTACGCCCCCGTCGGCCCCTCCGAGGTGCGCATGGCCCTGGCCGTCCTCTTCGGGCTGGTTGGCGTGGCGATGGTGGTGGGCAAGATAGGCGGTCGGCGGCTGCCCCTGGTGGCCGCCGACCTGCTGAAGTACCGGCTGGGGGCGCGGCGCTACGCCGGGCAGACCGCCCAGCTGGTGAGGGCCGAGCCGCCCGCGCCCCCGCAGCCGGCGAAGACCGGACCCGGCCCCATTCGGCTGATGGTCAGGAAAGCCCGGCGCGGATTGCGGAGGCAGCGCAAGAAGACGCGCCAGAGCAGGGAGCGCCGCAACGGACGGATGCGCTGGTTCGGCAAGCGCAGAGGTAAGGACGGCGGGAACCGCCAGCGTCACGACAACATGGCCGAGACGCTGGAGATCAGGCGCCGGAAACCCCACAGGGGCTTTCTCGCCATCGCGGCTCTGGCCGTCCTGGCGGCGGCGGTCATGACCGTCCCCCAGGCGGCCCTGGCCGACGACCACGAGCCCTGGCGGGACGAGATCGACTTCGAGGTCGAGGAGCCGGTGGAGGGACGGCGGATATTCGTCGAGGCGCTCACCGTCACCGGCGACCGGGCCGCCGTCACCCTGCGGGCCGCCACCGCCCTGCACATCCGGGTGCGGGCCTTCGGCGGCCCGCAGGGGAGCTGGCTGCGCTTCTGGGGCTCGGCAACGCTGGCCGAGGGGGAGAGCACCGACTACTCCCTCCCCCTCCACGGCCCGGCGCCGTCCTTCACCGTCTCGTGGGAGGACACCCTCGGCCAGGCCGGGGCGCTGACGGTCAAGCACGAGCAGATCCCGTACCCCCTGCCCGCCGTCGAGGGCGAGCTCTGCGACCTGAGCATGACCTCCCTGGGCTGGACGCCGGGAGCGGTCAGCGGCGTCATCACGTCCGAGTGCGCCGTCGTCGTCGAGGAGAGGGTGGAGCTTCAGATGGTGGCGGGACACGCCAGCGTCACCGAGACGTCGCTGATGGACGCCCAGGTGACGGCAATCACGGGGACCGTCGCCGCCGCGACCGGCGCGTCGCATACCAGCGTCGCCTTCGTCCCCAACGGAGAGACCCGGTTCCAACTCGGCGTGCCCGTGGGCGCAGCGATTCACACCGTCACCGTGGACGTGAGCCTTGAGGCGAGCCTCCGCATTCCCATCCCCCCGCTGACGCAGCTCACCCACCACCCGGAGCGGGTGGAGCAGGTCACCAGGACCGTGCACCTTCATCGCCCGGGGGACAGCGACTCCGACAGTGAGACGGCGACGGCCACCTGCGAGGACGGCGCCACGGCGTCCGCCACCGCGACGGCGTACGCCTATGTCCCCAGCACCACCATCGCCAAGCAGGTGACGGTGGACGTCCTGCACAAGGAGCACGTGCGGGCCGAGGCGGTCGAGCGTTCGCCCATCGCGAGGACGAGGGACGAAACGCTGGCCCTGGCGTCCGGCATAGGCAGCGACGACCCCTACGAGGTCCTGGCCCTGCCCGAGCCGGAACCGGAAGAGCCGCCCGCCGAGCAGGAGCCCGCCGACGGCCTGCGCCAGTGGTTCGACCTGCTGGGATGGGAGTGGCCCTGGTGAGGCCCGCGATTGCGGTCACCCTGCTGGCCGGGGCTGCGCTGGCGACAACCGGCGCGGCCTCGGCGGAGGAGCAGGAGATGCTCCGCCAGTTCGACCGCGTGCTCACGGCGATGGCCTACGCCGCCTCCGGCATCTGCGTCTTCGCCATCGTCTGGGCCGGCTTCATCCTCATGGCCGAGGGCGGTGAGGAGCGGGGCGGCGGCAGGGCAAAGGCCGCCGTCGTCATGGCGGTGGTGGGCCTCGTCCTGGTCCTGTCGGCCAAGGGCGTGGCCGCGCTGCTGAGCAGCGGCCTTGTGGACTTCCCAACCCCATAGAGAAGAGGAATCTACCGAATTGAAGAAGCTGCTTGAACGAATCACAAGACGCGGAAGGGAGACCCCGCCAAGGGAGTTCGCCGCTCCACAGGAGATGCCGGAGGGCCAACTCCCCACGGAGTCAGCACCCGGTGGAACGACGGAGGCCCCTCCCAAGCTCCCGCCCGAGCTGCCCCTGTTCTTCATGCTCTCGCACCTCGACGAGGACGGTCCGGTGCGCCTGGACGGGGTGAAGCTGGGGGTGTGCGAGGTGATGGGCCTTGAGCTGGACGAGCCGAAGCTTGGGGCCTTCGCCGGCGCCCTCAACGCCCTGGACTTCCCCGCGCAGCTGCTCATAAGGCAGCACGCGCCCCGCCTGAGACGACTGAGAGACGACCTTCAGCGGGCGCAACCGGCGGACCTGCCCCCGCAGACGAGGGCCGCCGCCGAGTCCCTTGGACGGCTGCTGACCGACCTGGAGGCCCGCGACGGCATCCTCGACCGGCGCTTCTACGCCGTGTGCGAGTTCGGGCGCATCGACGACCTGCGGGGCCTGCTGGCGCGGGCCGGGCTCTCCGTCCACCCGCTGAAGGGCAGGCAACTCCGCATGTTCCTGGCGGCAGCAGCCCTGGGCGGATCCCCCACAGAGTTCGACGAGGAGAGTCCCACCGAGGTGGCGGTTGGCCGACGTGACATCCGCGTCGGCGGGAGCCTCGTGCGCTCCCTTCACCTGGGCAAGTGGCCCCGGTCATTGGCCCCCGGCTTCCTCCAGGGGCTGATGGCAGCCGGAGCGCCGATGGACCTGTCCGTCCACGTCGGCCCGATACCGGCGGAGCAGGCGGCGAGGACGCTGGAGTGGCAGAAGGTGCGCTTCGAGTCGGCCCAGTCCCTCTCCTTCAAGCGCGGGCGCACCATGTCCCCGGAGGCGGAGATCGCCCTGGAGGACATCACACGGCTCCGCGACGAGGTCCAGCGCGGGCGCGAGCGGCTCTTCCACGCCTCCCTGTCCGTGACCCTTCACGCGAAGGACGAGGCGTCGCTGAGGGAGATGACCCAGCGGGCGAAGGCCCACTTCGCCGCCACCCTGGGCAAGCTGGACAATCTGGCCTTCCGGCAAAGAGAAGGTCTGTTGTCCACTCTGCCCCTGGCCCTCAATGCAGTGGCCGAGTGGCGCAGCTTGGACACGTCCAGCATCGCCCGGCTCTTCCCCTTCTCGCCGCCGGACCTGGACACCCGGAGCGGCACCCTCTACGGCATCGACATGCGGGCCTGCTCCCCCGTGGTCTACGACCCCTGGGACGGGACGCACATGAACGCCAACACCGCCGTCCTCGCACGGTCGGGCAGCGGCAAGAGCTTCGCCACCAAGCTGGGCGTGCTGCGCGGCATCACGCGCGGCGTCACGGCCTACGTCATCGACCCCGAGGGCGAGTACGCGGACATGGCCCGCGCCGCAGGTGGGCGGGTGCTGTCCCCCGGCGTCCCCGGCCAGGGCATGAACCCCTTCGTCATCGACAAGGGCGACTCGGAGGAGATGCTCCAGCGCATCGGCAGCCTGAGACGGCTCATCGAGGTCATGGTGGGAGAGAGTCTCGGGGCGGAGCGCCGCGCCTCCCTCGACCACGCCCTGGCGGGCTACTACGCCAAGCCCCGCGAGCGCACCGGCTTCCGCGATTTCTACGCATATCTGCAAGAGGACGAGGCGGGCGACCGCGACCCCGAATCGAGTTCGGGGCAGGCTCTGGCCCGCCTGCTGCGGCCCTTCGCCACCGGCAGCCTGCGCCACCTGCTCTCCGACGAGGGAGACGACCTGCTGGGCAACGAGGCCCTCGTCACCGTCTTCGACCTGCGGCTCCTCGAACCGGAGCTGCGGCCCGCCGCCGCGATGGTCTGCACCGAGACGGTGTGGGCCGCAGCCGCCCAGGACCCCAAGCCCCGGCTGCTGGTCGTCGATGAGGTGTGGTCGATCATGCAGCACCCCGAGGGCGCGGCCTTCATGGTGTCTATGGCCAAGCGCGCCCGCAAGCACCGCCTGGGGTTGCAGTTCATCACCCAGGACGTCCAGGACCTCCTCTCCGAGGACTCCTCCCGCACCATCACCGGACATTCGGGAAGGGCGCTCCTTCAGAACGCCGCCTTCAAGCTCCTGCTCCAGCAGGACGCCGCCGCCATCAGGACCGTCGGCGACGCCTTCGACCTGCCCGAAGACCTCCAACGCTGGCTGCTGTCGTGCCCCCGTGGAGACGGGTTGCTGCTGTCGAAGGGCAACCGCTTCCCCGTCCGCATCGAGGCCACCCCGGAGGAGACAGCGGTCATCGAGTGGACACCCGGACGCCATTAGAGAAAGGACTATACCCATGAAGCTGAACCCGAAGGAAATCCTGTTTGGAAACGACACCGAGAAGAAGCCCGTCCTGCTGACGGTGACTCCGCCCCGCGCCGGGGAGCGCACCCTGCTGGGCGTGGAGAACATGCTCGGCTCCATCGCGGTGCCGGAGCCCTTCTCCCTGGAGCTGGCCGGGGACATGGACGGCGTCACCCTCATGGCCCGGTGCCTCGACGACGAGGTGGTGCGCGGCCAGCTCTCCGCCCACTATCCCCAGGCCCGCATCCGGAAGGTGGACCCGGACGACGATCCCCTGCGCATGGGCGAGGGGGAGCAGGCGTGGAGCATGACCCTGCGGGCCGACGCCCCCGAGTACGTCCCCCTGAGGACCTTCAGGGACGACGACCTGCTCGACCCCGGCTCAGACCCCCTCATCGCCCTGATGGGCGCTCTCTCCAACATCAACAAGGGAGAGCGCATCGTGGCGCGGCTGATGCTGCGCTCCCTCGGCCCCGACTGGTCGCAGGGACACCTGGACAAGGCCCACAAGCGGCCCGGCATGGAGCCGAGGGAGCCCGCCTACACCTTCCAGACCAAGCCTCTGCAGATGGACGGCATCACGATGGCCGTGCTCGGCATCGGCGCGCTTGCGGCCCTGAAGGGTTACCTGTGGGTGCAGGACGGCGAGATATGGAAGGCGGCGCTCCTGGGAATAGGCTCGGCCCTGGGGCTGGCGGTCGGCGGCTGGGCATGGCACCGCTGGAAGAAGGCCCGCAAGCGCGTCGAGGACCCACTCCTCATCAAGGAGAAGGTGTCCCGCGTCGCCTTCGACGCCGAGGTTCAGGTCACCGCCATACTGCCCGCCGGGACGAGGCCCCAGCGCGCCGGCGAGCTCCTGGGGCCGGTGGCCGCCGCCTACCGCCATTTCGACAACCCCGCCGGGGCAAGGTTCAAGGTCGGCAAAGTCCGGCCAACCGCGACGGACCCGGAGATGCTGCACCCGGCAGGCCCCGGACTCTTCGGCGGGCGCAGCGTCCTGGGAGTCCGCGAGATTGCCGCCCTGTGGCACCCGCCCGGAGCGGGGGACGAGACGCCCCTGGTGGAGCGCTCCGGCGCGAGGGCGCTCCTGCCGTTCGCCAAGGGCGTCAGGGGCGGCGCGCTGGTGGGGGACACCACCGCGGGCAAGCCCCGCCCCATCCGCTTCCCCGAGCACCTGCTCCGGCGGCACCACCTCTACGTGGCGCGCACCCGCATGGGCAAGTCCACCCTCATGCACCATCTTGTCACGCACAAGCTGCGGGAGAAGGCCGAGGGCAGGGACGGCGACGCCATCGTCGTCATAGACCCCCACGCAGACCTGGTGGCGGGGCTGCTCGAACATGTTCCGGAGTCCCTCATCGACCGGGTGCGGCTCATAGACCTGGCCGACCAGCGGAGGGCGCCAGGCATCAACCTGCTGGACACCCGCATCTTCGCCGACCGGGACCGCACCGCCGACTCGGTGGTGCGCGTGGCGAAGGGCCTTTGGGAACAGTGGGGGCCGAGGATGCAGTCCATCCTGGAGCAGACCGTCAAGACCCTTCACGAGGCCAACGAGCACCCCGAGACGGACGAGGGCAGCCAGCACACCATCCTCGACGGGCTGAAGCTACTCTCCGACCGGAAGTTCCGGGACGGCGTGCTCAAGAGGATCGAGGACCCCTACCTCCTTGAGTGGTGGGCCAGGGACTTCGGAGGCTGGCACCAGCAGTACCGCGCCGAGGCCCTCGCCCCCGTGCAGACCCGCCTCTCCTACTACGCATCCTCCAAGCGGGCCAGGGCCATCCTCGGCCAGCGCCGCTCCACCATCGACCTGCGCGACACCATCCTGGAGGGCGGCATCCTCCTGGTGTCCACCGCCCAGGGCACGGTGGGTAGGGACGTGTCCGCCCTGGTGGGGGCGTCCCTCCTCAACCTGGTCGATTCGGTGATACGGGAGCAGGAGAGCGTCTCCCTCAGCCAGCGGCGCGGCGCGCTTGTCGTCGTGGATGAGATGCAGTCGATGCCCGGCGTGGACTACGAGTCGATGCTCAGCGAGCTCGGCAAATTCGGCGCGTCCTTCGTCCTCGCCACCCAGAGCCTCGCGAAGCTCGACGACCTCTCCCGCACCATGCGGGACACCCTGCTCGCCAACGTCGGATGCCTCGCCGTCTTCCAGGTGGCCGGGAGCGACGCAAGGCAGCTGGTCTGGGAGCTGGGCAAGGAGCGGGTCACCGAGGACGACATCACGTCGCTGCCGGTGCACCACTGCTACGTCAGGGCCACCGTCGGCATCGAGCGGATGCCCGCCTTCTCGATGATGGTCAGAAAGCCGGAGGACGGAGACCCCGCCGTCGCCGCGCAGATCCGCAGCGCTGCCTCCGCATACACCCTGACGGCCCAGGACCTGGAGGACTCAGAGTCCGACAACCAGAAGAAGGTCCGGGACTTCAAGGGCCGCGCAGCCGACCTGGAGAAGGACGGAGAGGAGACGGAAGACAAGGCCGCCAGTAAGGACGCGGCGGAAGAGGAGGCCGAGCAGTGAGAACTGAAGGATGTGAAGCCCAGACCCTCCGAGCCCTGGCGTCGATGCCCTTCCTCGATCGGACGGAGATGGTTGCCGTCACCGGCTGGTCGAAGGCCGCGGTCCACGAGGCCGTCGACAAACTGGACTCCGGCGGCTTCTGCGCCGCCGTACCCCACGCCACCGCCCTCTTTCCCTCATCGACCCAGAGGTTCCACCTCACCGCCGCCGGGCTGGGGCGGCTGGCCGAGGAGGAGGAGGCCTCGCTGGACGAGCTTGTCCGCGACCGCCCCGTCTCCGCCGAGTGGCGGCGCAATCTGATGGGGCGGCTCGACTCCCTCGCCGCGATCTACCGGCTGGCGGTCGCCGTCTCCGGCGTCGCATACCCCATACGGTTCCGGTGGTACAGGGCCTCGACCCTGGATGCCGCCGTCGAGCTTCCCGGCGGCTGCACCGTCGGCATCGTCAGGCAGGGGCTCACCGCCGACAGGACCGGCTTTTCCAACCGGATGTGGAGGCTGCGCCAGGGGCCGCTCCCCGGAGCCGTTCTCGTGCTGATGGCCGACGACGTGCGGCTCAAGCACGTCCGCAGGACGCTGGCCGGCGCCCCCGTTCCCTTCTATCTCGCCCTCGAGCGCGAGGCGGTCGCGGCGTCGCCAGACGACCCGGTGTGGAGCCCGCCCGCCGTCAACGCCTCTGTCGAGCTGCGCTCTGTCCTCGACCGGATCGAGAAGGGAAGTCCCATTCCCGAGGAGGACGAGCCCCGGATGGTCTCGGTCCCAGCCGACCTCTCCGTCGAGGGTCCGGGGTGGAAGGTCTCCGACTATCTGCTGCCCGCCACCCTCAAGCCCGCCGAGAAGCGCGCCCTCGACCTCATCTCCGACTGGCCCTGGATCACCCTGACGGACCTGGCCGGAATGTTGGCCGTCTCGGTCCCCAGGGCCTCCCAGATCGTCACCCCCCTCGAAGGGTTCCGCCTCGTGACCCGGCCCATCGCCGGAAGCCGGCGCATGGCCCTCACCGACCGGGCCCTGGCCCTCCTGGCCCGCAGAGACCGGACGTCCGTGGCCGTCGCGAAGAAGCGGTGGAGCGCCGCTCCCCTGTTCCCCGGCACCCCATTTGTCTGGGACAACGTGACCGGCGCGAGGAGCCGCCAGCTGCTGAGGAACGTCGAGCACACCGCAGCCGTCCACTCCTTCCTTGCGGCCATGACCGTGCAGGCGGGACTCCTGGATTGGGAGGTCTCCCAGGTCGACCCGCCCCGCAGGGCCTCACGACACTTCAAGCACGGAGACGGGATGCGCTCGGTCAACCCCGACGCCTTCGGCGTCCTCAGAAAGGGCGAGACGGCATGGCCCTTCCTGCTGGAGTGGGAGCGAAGGGCCGTGCGGCCCTCGACCATGTCGGAGCGCCTCGCCCCCTATCTGCGCTATTTCTCCTCTCACCGGCCCACCGACGACCACGGCACGCGGCCCTCGGTCCTCATCGTCTTCGACGACGAGATCGTCCAGACCCACTTCCTGCGCCTGGCGCGGGACGAGATGCAGGCCAGGGGCGTGGCCGTGCCCCTGTGGGTGTCGCACAGGGCCGCCATCGAGCAGCTGGGGCCGCTGGGACGCGCATGGCGCGCCCCGGACGACTGGCAGTCCCCCCAGGCCATGCCGCCGCAATGACCAACGACTGACATCGGGGAAGCGGCGCGACGGCTCGCGCTCCCTTCCCCCAGAGGAGACGAAGAGCCATGCGTTCGCAAGACGACCACAACAGTAAGAAAGGCCCCCGGAGGCGTGGTGGACGGACCGTTGTCCGGCTCAACACGGCGGCCCTATGGGAGCGGCTCACGTTGCTGAACCGCTCCCAGAACTGGCTCGCCAGGGAGGTCGGGGTCAGCCCCGGCTACATCTCGATGCTGGTCAACGCGGGGCGCACACCCTCCGGTCGCATTCGCCGCCGGATGCTCAGGGCCCTGGGTTTCGACGACTTCGACCAACTTTTCACTATGGAGGATAGAGATGACGAACCATAACGATTCGTCCCGTTTCGACGGGACCACGGAACAGACCTTCGACGAGGAACAGGACCTGGCCCTCCAGGCCGCCGTGCTGGCGGTGGACTTCCCCAAGCGCCTCGAACGGCTGCACGAGGTCAGCGGCCTCACGTGGGCCGCCTTCGCCAGGGCCATCGGCGTGGACCCCAAGCTGGTCCACCGGTGGCGCAACGGCGTCGAGCCCCGCGGCTGGGCCATGCACGCCCTCTTCCGCTTCGCAGCACGGATGCCCGGGGGCATGGCGATCCTCGTGACCGAGAGCTTCCAGATGAGCTTCTTCAAGGAGCACAGCTAGACAGGCGGCCCCGCCGGGCGCAGGCGCAACGGCGGCACGGTGGGGCCTGAGACGGCTGGATGCCGCCGGCGCTCGCCCGTTCCGTCGGCTCCGGCGGCCCAGCCGCAATCCCGTAATGAGAGGCCAGCGGCCCACCAGACGCCGCTGAGACTACGCAACATGAAAGATACCACCGCACAGAACGAACACAACAGTGAAGAGAAGACGGGAGAGGACGGCCCGGCGACCTATACCCCGGAGCAGCGGAGGCTCATTCGCAAGGGCCTGCGCATCTGGGCAAAGGTCGCCATCCGCTCCTACATCCGCAAGCACGGGGACGCGTCGCCCCTGCCCGAGGCTGCGCCCGGCGGCGGCGAGGAGGCGAGTTGATGAATTCGCATCCGACCCTGACCGTCCTCAGCCTCGGCGGAGGCGTCCAGTCCTCCGTCATGGCGCTCATGGCAAGCCAGGGAGCCTTCGACCGCATCCCCGACTGCGCCATCTTCGCCGACACCCATTGGGAGCCGCCCAGCGTTTACGAGCACATCGAATGGCTTGCCGAGCAGCTCCGTTTCCCCCAGTACGTCGTGGACAACGGGCGCAGCCTCCGCGAGGACGTGAAGGCCCTCACCAACCACTCCGGCTCACGCAGCTACGTGGACATACCCGTCTACCTCAAGGGGCGCGACGGGCAGGGCGACGGCATCGGCAGACGCCAGTGCACCACCAACTACAAGATCCGACCCATCCGCCGCAGGATACGGGAGCTGCTGGGTTTGCGGCCCCGCCAGCGCGTCCCCGCCGGAACGACGGTCGAGCTCTGGCTCGGCATCTCCACCGACGAGGCCATGCGCATGAAGGATTCCCGGGACCGTTGGATGACGAACCGCTACCCGCTCATCGAGGCTGGCATGTCCCGCAGCGACTGCGCCGACTGGTGGGCGGCCCGCTACGACAGGCCCCTGGAACGCTCGGCCTGCGTCGCCTGCCCCTTCCAGTCACGCCAGCGTTGGGTGGAGGCGAAGCGCCGGTGGCCGGGGCTGTTCGCCGAGGCGGTGGAGATCGACGCAAACCTGCGAGAAGGGCTCGCCTTGGACAAGACCCCATACCTGCACATGCTTCGCATGCCCTTGGCCGAGGCGGTCGCTCTCGACGAGGCGGTCCTCGGAGCCGGAGGCCAGGCGGACGGGTTCGGGAACGAGTGCGAGGGTCACTGCGGCGTGTGAGCCGCCCCTGGCTTTGGGCGAGCGCCGGGCCGAGGGCTGGACGGACCGGCCAGGACGTAGAGAAGGATGGTAGACGAATGGTTGAACGAGACGACTATACGCCGGCGGCCCTCTATGCCAGGGTCTCCAGCGATCGCCAGGACGTGGACCTGTCCGTTTCCGCACAGCTCAGGGCGCTCCGAGACCACGCCCGCAAGAACGGCTACATGGTCGTCGGAGAGTTCGTGGACGAGGCCGAGAGCGGCCGCATCGCCGACCGACCGCAGTTCCGCAAGATGATCGACGAGGCTACCAAGCCCGAGGCCCCCTTCAGGGAAATCCTCGTCTGGAAGTTCTCCAGGTTCACCAGGAAGCGCGAGCACGCCGTCGCCTTCAAGTCCATGCTCCGCCGCAAGGGCATACGCGTGGTCTCCATCACCGAGCACTCAGACGACACCCCCACCGGCAAGCTCCTTGAAGCCATCATCGAGAGCGTGGACGAATTCTACAGCGAGAATCTCGCCCAGGAGGTCACTAGGGGGATGCGGGAAGCATCATCGCGCGGCTTCTGGATCTCCAGCCACGCCCCCTACGGCTACAACCGGGTCATGGTGCAGGACGGACCGAAGAAGAGACCCACCCTGGAGATCGACCCCGATGCGTCCCGCATCGTCAAGCGCATGTTCGACATGGCGGAGGCCGGTGATGGGACGCTCGAAATCATCCGCACCCTCAACAACGAGGGCATCGCCAGCCCCAGGGGGAAGCTGTGGGCCAGGACCAGCGTCCACAACATCCTCACCAACGAGGCGTACACGGGCACGCTGGTCTGGGGAATCAACGCCAGGGACAACGCCGACCCGGTGCGGGTGGAGAAGGCGTTTCCCGCCATCATCACCAGGGCGCAGTTGCAGCGCGTCGGGAGGCACCTGAGCTCCCGCGCGCCCAAGTTCAGCCACCCCCGCAGAGTCGGAAGCTCCTACCTGCTCAGCGGCCTGCTCAAGTGCGAGGCGTGCAAGATGCCGCTTACCGGCCGGTTCGCCAAGAGTGGTCAGTACTCCTACTACGTCTGTCAATCGAACATCAATTTCGGCAAGGACGCCTGCGAGACTCCCACGCTCAACGCCCGCCGTTTCGAGGAGTTGGTGGTCGCCAGGATTCGCTCCGACATCCTCACCGAAGGCAGTATCCGAGACCTGTTGAAGGTGGTGGACGAGGAGATGGGCGGCGTGGCCCGAGAGCAGCGTAAGAGGCTGAAGACCATCGTGGATGAGCTTCAGGATGTGAAGCGGCAGCTGGACCGCATCTGGCGCTACATAGCAACGTCCGACACCGTTATGGCCGACGCCTCGGTCCACATCAAGGAGCTCCAGGACCGGCAGGAGCGCTTGGAGGACGCGGCGGAGGATGCCAGGTCGATGCTCTCCCAGCGCCTCAAGGTCCTCGACGACGTGAATACGATTACGGCTTATGCCAAGGAGATGAGGGACTTCCTCAGCGAGAGCGAGCCGACAGAACGCAGGGCCTTCATCAAGTCCTTCGTCAAGGAAATCGTCGTCATGCCCGGCGACGCCCTCATCAGCTATACCATCCCCATGCCCAACGATAGTCGCATACCCGGCAGGAACGCCGCCGACATGGCGCTGGACGGTCCGGTGCAATCAACCCGTCAATAGGGGTTGGGCGCCCGCTGCGACAGACCCCTGGGACGCTCTCCCTGCGTCGCCTGCCCCCTCCAGTCCCGCCAACGTTGGCTGGAGACGAAGTGCCGGTATCCGGAATTGTTCACCGAGGCGGTGAATGTCGACGCCAAGATGCCGAACGGCCTAGCCTTCGCCAAGAGCCTTACCTGCACTTCCAGCAGCAGCCCGTGGCAGAGGCCCGTGGCAGAGGCCCTCACGCTTGACGAGGCTAACCCGGAATCCAACAAACAGTGAGATGGGTTCGGCAAGAGTGCGAGGGACACTGTGGAGTCTGACGGCTAGGAATAAGAGAAAGACTGGGCAACTAGAATTAGCAACTCCGCCTTGATATTGCTTTTCTCTTGAGACTAAGCATAAGATGTCGACTAGGGTATCCTCCGCCCCGCGGTGGGCTGCGCCCAGTGAATTCGGTGGATGCTTGGTTCTTGCTACAGGCTTCCTGCCGAATGCAACAACCGAGCCTTCGTTACTAAACACAGGGTCCGTATAACAGGTTTAGGATGAACCATTGCAGGATATGGCAACGATGACAACAGCCGAGCAGCATATGCCGGACGATCGTTGAGTGGCAGCGACCACTCTGGATGGTGGATTTGGATGCATGATATTTACCCGTCCAACCACTCCGACGGCAATTGGTACGTTTTAGCCGCAGGATTGCCCTCACCGACGAAACCGCTAGTGCTCGCACCCGGCCTGTCCGTCCGTCCCTTAAGTTCCGAACTCACGGTCTTCGACTTAGCTGCGGCAGGGGGCGTAGGCTTCCGTGAATGGGCGACCCTAGAACCCTTTGTAACAGAGTGTACCTGCGAGATAGAGTCGGCTGAGGACTCCGATACGTCACCTGGTTACGACACCCTAAATCGCGCATGGTTGGCCTCAGCCCTATTGGTTCTTCGTGGGTTTAGCCAGCATGTGTGTTTGGCGTGTAGCTCGTATTCCTGGTCAACCATCGCTGGGCACCAAGCACGAACCTCCGATGTATTCCGGCAACAACTCATTCGTGAAGGCGTCGAGGCCGCCGTGTATCGGTCTGAACGGAACCTGCCGCCTTTCCACGGAAACCTCTTGGACTACCACATTCGGACTCTCGCTGTAGGCGGGTCTAGACAAGACCCGGTGAATGAAGCGGATGCGGAGTGGTGCCAAACTCATTTCGCGACTTTCAACACCCTGGCAGCAGAGAGCGACCGATTCAGGTTTGCTCTGGAAGGAGCAATGGATTGGAGATATGCCATCGACCTTCGGTCGGCAATCGCCAGAATCTGGAGCGCGATTGAGGCGCTATTTGCATTAAACACCGAGTTAGTCTATAGAACGTCGCTGCTTGCGGCTAGCTTACTTGAGCCTCGTGGGGAAGCCCGAAAAACTCGGTTCGCTTCGGTTCGCCGTTTGTACGGGGTAAGAAGCAAAGCGGTCCATGGCGAACATATTCTGGAAGACAATCTGAAAAGGGCTACGAGGGAATCATTTTCTCTTCTCCAAGAATTAATTCTTCTCACCATCGAGAAGGGGCACGTCCTTGGAAGCGATGATTTCGATGCTGCCGTCTTTTGCTAGCGGTAATGGAAATTCGGATCACCAATAGGAGACAACACGTTGACCGCCAAATTTGAAATTGAATTTGAGATAAAACAAGCCAAAGCAACCATCAATCTAATTCAAGTATTGGATGAGGGAGCGCACCTCTCGTTCAGTGCAAGTGGATCACTCTCGTTGGCCGACTATTTCGGTCCCGGTGGCGAGGGGCGCGAGAGCAGTGTGAGCATTCAAACTACAGAGGGCAGAATAGACATACTAATCTCGGCGAGTGCCGTCCGCCTCTCGCACGACACAGTTACCGTCAAAGTCCCGCCAAAGGATCGCCCTATTCTGAAGAACATTACGGAAGGAACTAGGTTCATTTTCGCTATACATAGGCCTGCAAAAGGCGAGTAGCGTCATCGCTCCTTGGTATTCCTTGATCTCCCATGTGTGCAGCACCCTTGTTATCGTGGGCTCAATCAACAACTGGCGCGAACCAACAGAAGGTGACAGTGAGTACGCGGTTTTACATCAGCAACTAGATGCGCTAGTGATACCGTTCTAGTACAGGATCATGTGCGTGGGCACCAGCCGCTGAGCTTCTGGGTCCACCGCTAGGGCCAAACCTTCCAGGGTGTAGGCCCCCAGCAAAGGGGGTGCCTCTTCCTGTCCAAAGACCACGATGGTGACTACGCTCTCGCCGTCTATCGTGGCCCACGCCTGCCCGTAGTCCATCTCGACGCGCCGCCCGTCTGCCAGCAGGAACCCGCGCTTACCCGTAGCCTCAATGCCCAGTTCCCGCAAAAGGCTGGAGGGCAGCGTGGTGAATGATGCGCCGGTATCCACCGTCGCCTCTATGTCCTGGGCCTGTTGGCCGTCCATGCTGGATATCCGCAGCGGCCACTTGAAAGTCCCCATAAAGGGAGCCCCTCCTTCGAAGTGTCTACCATCCCATTTTACCCGATTCTGAGGGCCTCTTACAGAGGCCCGGACCTTGACAGCGGCAGGCCGGTTCGTTCATGATAAGGGTAAGACTTAGTAAGACCATGAAAGGCAAGAAACATGCCGAGGAAAAGAAGGGTCATCACCTTCTCCCTGCCACCGGAGATGGACGAGCAGCTGAGGCAGGTGGTCGAGGAGGAGGGCCGCACCGTGAGCGAGCTTCTGCGCGAGGCATTCCGCCTCTACCTGGAGGAGAGGGAGTGGCGCAGACAGGAACGGATGCACATGCGGCGCTCACGCCAGGCCGAACAGGAAGAGACAAGCAGGAGGAATCGATGATTGAACGATACGACCACACGCCAGCGGCCCTCTACGCCAGAGTCTCCAGCGACAGGCAGGACGTGGACCTGTCCGTTGCCGCCCAGCTCAGGGCGCTCAGGGACTACGCCGAGAAGAACGGCTACCTGGTCGCCCGCGAGTTCATCGACGAGGCCGAGAGCGGCCGTATCGCCGACCGGCCGGAGTTCCGCAAGATGATCGACGAGGCTTCTAGGACGATTGCCCCCTTCAAGGAAATCCTCGTCTGGAAGTTCTCCAGGTTCACCCGCAAGCGCGAGCACGCCGTCGCCTTCAAGTCCATGCTCCGGCGCAAGGGCATCAGGGTTGTGTCCATCACCGAGCACGCCGACGACACACCGACGGGCAAGCTCATGGAGGCCATCATCGAGAGCGTGGACGAGTTCTACAGCGAGAATCTCGCTCAGGAGGTCACGAGAGGGATGCGCGAGGCCGCATCGAGAGGCTTCTGGGTTTCCAGCCATGCCCCCTACGGCTACAACCGGGTCATGGTGCAGGACGGTCCCAAGAAGAGACCCACCCTGGAGATCAACTCGGATATGTCTCCCATCGTCAAGCGCATGTTCGACATGGCGGAGGCCGGAAACGGGACGCTCGAAATCATCCGCACCCTCAACAAAGAGGGCATCTCCAGCCCCAGGGGAAAGCTCTGGGCCAGGACCAGCGTCCACAATATCCTCACCAACGAGGCGTACACGGGCACATTGGTCTGGGGCGCGAACGCCAAGGACAAGGGCGAACCCGTCCGGGTGGAGAAGGCGTTCCCCGCCATCGTCACCAAGGCCCAATTCCAACTCGTTGGCAAGCGCCTGAGCTCCCGCGCACCCAAGTTCAGCCACCCCCGCAGAGTCGGAAGCTCCTACCTGCTCAGCGGCCTGGTCAAGTGTGAGGCGTGCAAGATGCCGCTTACCGGCCGGTTCGCCAAGAGCGGCCAATATTCCTACTACGTCTGTCAGTCGAACATCAATTTCGGCAACGACGCCTGCAACACTCCGACGCTCAACGCCCGCCGATTCGAGGAACTGGTCGTCGCCAAGATCCGCTCCAACGTCCTCACGAAGGGCAACATCCGGGAACTCGTGAAGGTGGTGGCCGAGGAGATGGACGGCGTGACCCGAGAGCAGCGCAAGAGTCTTCGGGCCATCGAGGATGAGCTAGAGGACGTGAAGAAGAAACTGGGGCGCATCTGGCACCACATCGAGACGACCGACACCGCTATGGCCGACGCCTCGGACCGCATCAGGGAACACCGGGAGCGACAAGAGCGGCTTGAGTACTTCGCTGAGCAGGCTAGGGCGGACCTCACCCAGCGCCGAAAAGTACTGGACAACGCGAACACGATTGCCGCCTACGCCAAGGACATGAAGGACTTCCTCAATGAGAGCGAGTTGACCGAACGCAGGGCATTCATCAAGTCCTTCGTCAAGGAGATCATCGTCGTGCCCGGCGACGCTCTTCTCAGATACACCGTCCCCATGCCAGACGACAGCTTGATACCCGGGAGGTCAGCCGAAAGGGTGGCCCTGAACGGGTCTGTTCTCCCTACTTTACCCGATGGTGGGCCTGGGCGTACCGAATTGAGCCTGTCTCAGAAGGCCATTGTTGTCAGTCTGATCAGATTCTCGGGTCAGACCAAACAAGAGGGGTGAAGAGATAATTAGCTTCAGTTAATGAAACGTTTTACGGGACGAGGTTAGGGACCGTCAGGTGGAGGGCTGAAGATGGACGGAGGAACTCCACACCCTCCAAAGTGTGCGCAAGTTGAAGGCGGTTACTAAGAGGGTCCACTCGGCAGTCACGTTGGAGAGGCCCCGCAACAGGAATCTCCGTGCACCCTGTTGCTCCTTGATGATTCCGAAGACTGGCTCGACCAGCTGCTTTCTCAACCTCTGAGCTTCTTTGGCAGCCGCGGTGGACATCCAGGCGCGATGGCGACGTAGCACTTCATCGTGCGGCCCTATGGCGAGGCTTCGCCCGATCTCCTTGGCTTTGGTACAGGCTCTGAGGGCTGGGCATACCTGACAGATAGCACCTGCAGCCCGGTACAGTCGCAAAGGGACTCCGTTCACATGTTGTATGCGGACGAACGCGAGCGTTTGCCCCTGGGGACACCTGAAGCTGTCACTGTGCTCGTCATAGGTGAATCTGTCCTTGTGATATGGGTCTTTGAGGAACCGTTGGCGTGCCTCAGAGACCACCACCTGCTGACCACGACGGTCGCACTCCGCTAGGTGGCTGGCGGCGAAGTATCCGGCGTCGGCCAATGTCATCTGCGACTTCGTCCCCGTCGTCTCCTCCGACTGCTCCATCATCGGCGTCAACAGGGCGTTGTCATTGACTTCATCTACCACATCCACTGCGGTGACCAACATGCCGGATGTACCCTCTTCCGTCTTCGTAGCCGAGACCATCGCCTGGGCATTGTATCCAGCCACGATTCCACCATGCCTACCCTTCATCACCCGGGCCTCTGGATCGGTCAGGTTGATGCGACTATGACGTTTCTGACTGGCGAGGTCGGCCATCGCCAGCCTTACCTGCTCTCTCAGTACCTTCTTGTCGGCCAATTCCTCAGGCAGGCGGGTAACGGCAGCGTCTTCTCCCGCCTCGTTCTGAGCCTCAAGGTCGGCTATCACCCCCTCCAGACGCTCCAGCAGCCCCCTCAGTCCCGCAGCATCGTAGCTTCTGTTTACCGAGGCGCTGGAGGATACCTTCGTCCCATCCACCGCCTGGACCGCCAAATCCACTAGCTCCATCGCTACCGCCGTGCTTACCGTTCGCTCGAATAGCTTCCTCATGGACCGCCGATGCCCTTTGTAGAACCGCCACAGGGTATTGTGGTCGGGGTGCTGCCACCCGGTCAGCCACAGGTACGGTATCTGGTCCCGGCAGGCCACTTCCAGCTTCCGGCACGAGCGCACTCCCGTCATGAACCCGTATAGCCATACGCTCAATAATGCACGGGGATGGTACGCTGGCGCTCCCATCGAGTCACCTTCTATGTCCACCCCAAGCTCTGACCAGTCCTCCTTGTTCAAGGCGTCTACGATCTCCGCCACAAACCTCGCTGGATGATCCTGAGGCAACAACTCGTCTAGGGACGGCGGCAACAACCACATCTGCTCTCGGTCCATATCTCGAAGCGGCATCCGATTCGCTCCTGTACCGGTGTTGCACCACAGCTTACACCCAAGCCTTCTCACAGACTTCTGAGACAGGCTCAATTGCGAACTTTTCGGTGGGACGTCCAGATATGAGGAGTCTCGCTCTATGGACCACTAGTCACTCTACACCTTGCTGGAGGCTAAATGCTGATTGAGGAGTACTAGCCGACCTACAACTGGACCAAGCCTCACAGTTCTCTATATCGAATACGAAAAGGGACTAACCGGCAAAACGGTGGTGCGGTTTGTGATTAAGAACGCGGTGTATGAACTCCCCGCGCGACTGTCCTGGTGCTGTAAATGCTCGCCAGACGTCTGGTGGGCAGGCCTCGTAGCACCACTCAACGCCATCTGGGAAGCGCACTAAAATACACTCTGTTTCAAGATCATATGCCTCGTGGGTGATGCGCTTTGAGTCTACTGGTTGCCACAGAGGAGTCATAATGCCTCTGCTTCCTCATGATAAATTCCCCGCCATTCTCGAAGTGCAGAGGAGACATCAGGAAGTTCTTTCTGTTCCCGCCAAACTCCCGTGCTGGGGTCCTCGGATTGGGGAGTCGGGTTTGGTCTATCCATCAGGACACGGGCTGGGAGCGTAACAGCCTCCCCGCTGACGATTGCCTCGCCCGTCCTTAACGAAGGAAGCACAGCACCGAGGCCATCGACTGCGTCGGGAAGAGCAGCACGGATCCTTCCTTGATCCGTCGAGTTGGTCAAACGCAACGCAATCAGAGTCCCGCACTGAGACAAGGCCGTGTCTGGCAACTCTGAAGGGCGTTGGCTAACAAGCATCAGCCCGACTCCGTACTTGCGTCCTTCGCGAGCGATTCTACTCGTTGCGTCACGGGTACCGCCGGAAGCGTACTCTCCCAAGTAACGGTGCGCCTCCTCAAGGACTAGCAAGATGGGTTGCGGCCGACCAATCCCGGGACCATCAGGCCTCGACCTAAGAGCGACCTCAAACAGTAGCGTGAGAATGGCCCCTATGGCCACATCCGCCGCGTGGGTCGGCACGCCGCTGAAGTCGAGGACAGAGATTGCCTTGGTGCCTCCGAGCCACTCGCGCATAGCTCGGATGAGAGGGTCTGACCCCTTGTGAGGTGCGGGTACTCGATGGAGAAACTTCAGCCTTGGATCAAGCAGGCTGAGTCTGAGTTGGCTTGGGGTGCTCCCATAAGCACCGAATCGTGAACCTTGATGGGGTGGGGTTGACCCCTGACCGTATTGTTTGAACTTCGGTGGTCTCAATGAAGCAGAATTCCCATGGTCCTCGACCTGAGCCGTCGATTCGACATCCTTGGTTTGATACGTCGCTGTGTTCTCGTATTCGAGCTTGTACCAAACGTCATATATATCGAAGGGTACCGGGGTATCTGAAGTAATCTCGGCTGAATCCAGTTGGAGCCAATCGCACTTTTCCACGAATTCGCGCCTGGCTTCTGTGACCAATTCAGAGAAGCGCCGGACTACACCGCCTCCTGCTGCCCCGACGAACACCCGTAGAATCTCATCGGCTGGAAGGGCCCAAAAGGGAACATTAAGCTCCCGGTCTTCGGTTTCGAGCACTCCGCGGACAGATGCCGATGTCTCCAAGGCTCGAGCGTACTCACCGTGGGGATCTATCACAACAATGTTAGCTCCCTTCCAACCTCCCCGCACTAGCCCCTGCAGCGTGGAAGCTACCGCACTTGTCTTGCCTGACCCCGTAGCACCTACCACTGCAGAATGCCGAAAGACGAGCGCATCAAGATCCAAGGAGACTGATACACCTTCGGATGCTGATAACCGGCCAAGTGGAACGTGTTGTTCGTCCGGCTTAGGGAAAACCGTAAGGAGGTCTTCGGTTGTACTAAAATGAACCGGGTCGTCGAGCCCGGGATACGTGGCCACACCCCTACGAAAGCGTCGAGTACTTCGATCAACCTCGCCGAGCAATTGTACTTGCAACCACCTGTCCCCATTTTGGACGGACTGCGTGGGCTCCTGAATCCCGGAGAGTTCAGAAATGCCCAGGAGATTTACTGCACCCACGAGGTCGACTATTCCTTGAGGAATCCGAACAAGCGAGCCGATCTGGCCGACTTGTTGGAGATGTCCTTTATAGATAGGGGCCACCCCAGCCAAGCTCTCATCAAGTTCGACCGTAACAGTCGAACCAAGCACGTGCTTAACCTGACCGATGTAGGTGGGGGCTTTCTCAATCATTTAGATTTTCGCCAATCATTCCTGAGGATTCCCCAGAGGTATCAGGCGAACTCAGCGCGAGATGTGCGGTTAGAGTGCTAAATTCCCCTAAGGTGAACTTTCCGTCTTTCCAGTAATCGGTGGGAGGCGAATCCTCCGCTGCCGGTTTCCAGGGCTCGAGGATTCCGCCGATTATTGCCTCGTGCGGTGTTACTGCCTGGAGGTTCGGAGTCCGTCGGGCTCGCTCCTTCAATGCCTCCGGGATCGCGGAATAACAGAAGACAATGGTCTCCGAGCGAGGACGACGGGACGCAGCATCAAAAAACATCTCGTTTAGGTGCTCATCTCCAAATGAATACCCAGAAACAAGGGTAAGAGTCTCAGGCTGAGCGAGAGCCCGACGAAACCTGTCTTGTAACACCAAGAAGGGCATCCTCCGACTCTCGTCGTACTTGGTGTCGGAAGGGTAGATGGCTGCGGCGGCACTCGATACAGGCGAACCTAACCGCACGATTTCCCTTTCAGTCGCAGGATCCCAAGCCCAATTCACAGAGCCATGAAGCTTCCATAACCGAATAAAAGAACGCAACAACCAGCGCTCAGGCTCGTCTGGAGTCCCTTCTACCAAATCGGTGTGGAATTTCCCTTGAATATTTCCAACAAACCCGTCGAAATAAGGAAGGCGATTATACTCAAAGGCTGTCTCAATGAGCAGGTCGTAGTTAACAGTGAATACTTCCAAGGGCCAGTGATAGTCTGCACGAGCAGCCCACGACGCCAGGTTATGAACGGGATCCAAGTTTGCATTTTCAACGGAAAGCTCGGTTACTATCGCCTGGCAAACGATCTTATCCAACCGAGCAGAGGAGTCACGAGTTAGTCCATCCAACTGGGAGTCACCCTCGAGCAACGCTGCAAAGCGCCTGATTCGGCTGAGAGCCTGCTCCAGATTACGCCCTTCCAGCTGCTGAGAAAGCTGCTTCCTGTCGTAATGCTCCAGTCGTTTCTTAACTCGCTTTTCTAGCTCCGACACATCGGGAAGCCCACAGGCTCTCGAAGCTCCTGCTCCGAGGAACAGGCATACGTGTCGGGACCTACTGGCTAGTTTAGAACTCAGTTCGTTGACGAACTGAAGGGGATCGTGTCCTGGCATCAAGAGTCCTTTTGGTTACGTCTGCCTTGAAAGAATTGGCTTTACCCAGCCACTTTGAGTCGGCCAAGATTGCACTCGCGCAATGGTGGAAAAACCCGCAAGCATTTCATTGTGCGCGATCAATGGACTGGTTGTCTACAACTCCTCAAGAAGAAGCTGCCACGATCTTGGCCGGCTCTCCGTAAGGTCTGGCCATATAGGCCTACAGAAAAGCGGCTAGACTGATGGGAGCAACACAGAGTAAGGGAAGAATGATGGTCAAAATAGTCAAAGTGGAGAGACAGAAAACTGTCTCCGGCTGCTTTGGAGACAATCGAGACTGCCTCACCTTCGTGGCCAGTTATGAATTCAGTACGCCATGGCCGAAAAAAGTGGGCCAAAGTGTACCGTGTTGCGAACTTTCCGGTGGGTCGTCCAGATATGACGCTCCCAGATTGGTGGGCCTTCGAAAGCCCGCCAGCTTGAACAGGATTAGGCCGAGCGGAGAGACTCGGGATCGACCTCGGCGAGCTGCAGTTGGTGTGCGCCGAGACCCTCGAAGAGTTGCTCGCGACAGGTGAAAACCAGGATTTGTACGCGCCGTGCGGCGTGCGAGAGGATATCGAACATCAGCCGCATCCGCTGGTCGTCGGAAAACACTAGCGCATCGTCCAGGACCACGGCGGCGGGTGCGCCTTGGTCAATCAGCATTTCGGCGAAGGCCAGGCGAACGAGGACGGCGATCTGCTCCTGGGTACCCATGCTCAGATGATCGAAACTTTCCTCGTATCCCGCGTGGCGGGACATCCCTGTGATGTACATGTCCTCGCCTATGTTGATTTCAGCGTCAGGGAAGAGCATTTGGAGGTACGGATGGATGCGATTGACGACTGGGGCGACGTAGCGTTCTTTGGCATTGCTCTCGGCTGTGCGAAGCGTCTCGGCCAGGAGGTCAAGGACATCGACTTCGCGTTCAAAACGGTCGCGTCGCAGTGTCGCCTGTTCAAGTTCATGCTGCGTGTGTTCGATGGCTTCGTCGATGCCGGCACTATCGTGAGCTTCGATGCGCTCACTCAGGCGGACGCTCTCGATTCTTAGATTGACGCGGTCGCTTTCGCGTTTTTCAATCGCCGCCTGGAGTCGTGAGATGCGGGCTTCCAGCTGCGTCCTGGCACCGGCCGGTCGCTCCGCCTCCAGCGAAGAGACGGTTTGTTTCTGTTCCGTCACGGCCTGCGATGCTGTTTCGTGCGCTTCTGCGAGTTGCTGATCGGGTACGCCTTCGGCGTCGCTCCGGAGCTGTTCACCCCGCCTTTCAACCACCTCGGTCTGACTATCCACGGCGTTTTGCAGTGTGCGCACTTCCACCTCGAGGTCTGTGACGGCTCGCGCCCTCTCATCCACAGCCTCGCGAGCGACCCGTTCCTCGCCTCTTGCCTTCTGCAGTTCTGCCTGAGCGGATTCCAGGGCGGCCTCTGCTTGCTCTTTTTCCGGCGTATCCTCGTCCGCCGGCAGCCCCTCCAGTGTGCGGCGCAACTCGTCGATTCGGGGTTGAAGTGTCGCTGCGCCGTCGTCCGGCGCGATTCGTTCCAGTTCCTGTTGGGCCGCGTCGGCGATGACTTCGAGGTCACGCCGTTGGTCACGCAGGATCTGTGCTTCGGCAAGCGTTTTCGCCTCGACTTCGCCGAGTGCGGCCTCCAGCTCTGCTTTGGCTTCCCTTTCCGCGCGCAAGAGCTGGTCACGGTCGGCGACGGCCGGCTCGATTAGAATCCTTCCCCGCCTGGGGATGGCGATGCTGACCGGCTCCACTGCCTCGACCGTCCTGGGCGGGTCCGTCAACGGAACGCCGTCGACCTCAATGCCGTTAAGACGGTCGCTTCGGATGTCAAAGGTGACGCGCGTTGCCGCCACGCTGAGCCGTGCGTTTGCCTGTTCGCCTGCTTCCGTGGCTTGGCGTATCCGTTGCAGCGATTCGTCCGTGACCTTGATTTGTTCGGCTTGCCGCCGGGAATCAGTAAGTCGTTCC
The DNA here is from genome assembly GCA_965197555.1 of Dehalococcoidia bacterium. Lineage (GTDB taxonomy): Bacteria > Chloroflexota > Dehalococcoidia > Lucifugimonadales > UBA3495. The sequence goes on from OZ240213.1 coordinate 52,279, forward strand.
TGCGCAGCCTCGACAGCACTCTGTTGGCGGAGCAGGTCGTTCAACTCTGTGGAGCGAGTGATTCGATCCAGGGTACGGCGCCATCTTGCCTCTGACTGTGTCGCTACTTCAACGGCCGCTTCTGCGTCCGTCGCAGCCTGCCGGAGTTCATCAAGTGCGACCGACGATTCTTGCTGATGCTTTTGGAGTCCCTCCAGCCGCTCGGTGTCCTGCTTCAGCTTTTCCTGATCCGTCTTGAGCTCTGCTCTCCGGGATGCGCGCTCGGTTTGGGCGCGTTCCGCTTGCTCCAACTGCCTCTGCCGGTTCTGGAGTTCGCTGTGGGCGGCTTCGAGTTGCAGGTCGTGGCGCATCACCTCGTCAAGCTGCTCCCGAGCCTCCGTAAGCTCTTTCTGATCGATGCGATCCTGGCTGCCGTTCTCCAGCCGCTCAAGCCGTTCCGTCGTCGCGGCCAGCTGCTCGAGCGTTTCCGACATCTCCGACTTCTGCTGCTGTTGCGTGCTGAGACGTTGTTCGAGCTCGCTGACGTCATCAAGCGCGTCCTTGTATGGCCCGCGCGGCTGACGCCAGGCCGGAGTCACCAGTTCCCCCTGCTGCTGTTGTATGACCTGAGGCAGCTCTCTGCCACGGCGGCCTCCGAGGACGGTCCCTACCTCCGACTCCAGTCCTGCGCTGAGACTTGCCAGTGCTGAAGCGGGGAGATCCGGTCTGCCGAATGACTGTCCCTGCAGAACCCACAGGACGCCCCACATGCCAAGCGATTCCGAAGTTGCGCCGCGGTAGCCTGCCTCGGTGTAACCCAGCAGGTTGCGCAATTCATTCTCGGCAGCGTCCGATTCGAGCAGTGTTCCATCAGGACACCGCAGCCGCGCAAAGGGGTTCTTGACGAAGCGCTTGGTCAGCGTGTACTCAGCGCCGCCGATTTCAAAAACCAGTTCAACGACCGGCGCGGCGCCGCTTCGAGCGTTTTGCAGTGCCACGATTGGATGCGCCCTGGAGCCGTGGCGCTCGAACAGCACTGCTCGAAGCGCATCCAACAGGGTCGACTTACCGAGCTCGTTCGGCCCAACGACCAGATTGAGCCCATCGCTGAGCTCGCCCAACTGCGTCGGCACGGTGAAGCGCTTCAACTGGTTGACTGAGAGCTTTCGCAGCTTCATCGTTGCCCCGACTCGAGCTTCTTGTGTTCGATGTAGAGTCGGTGAAGAGCGGCGCGGGCGAGTTCGGCATCACTCCCTCCTGCCTCTACCATCCCGCGAAGCCTGTCAGCAGCGGCGCGCACAATTCCGCCTGGATCAATACTGTCAAAGTCGTCGTCGGTGGGTTCGGGAAACATATGCTCGCGGTCAATCCGAAGATGAAAGAGCGCGGCGGCCGCCCCCTCGAGGATCCGTTCCTCGAAGTGCTGCAAGTCAGCCAGCGAGAGGGCTCCCGAGAGTTTCAGATCAACCAGAGTGTGGTTGAGGTCGCCGTTCAGGTTCCGCAGTTTGTGTTCGAGCAGATCCACGTCTTCCGGACTCTCCACGCGATCGTCGAGCGATTCCCAGCGGTATTGACCTGTCGAGAGTGGAGTTACCTGTGGCAACTCATTCGGGCCGTCGATTTCTACCAGCAGGACCGTGCCCCTGCCACGAGTCTGAAACGAGTCCGTCTCGGGGGTGCCGCTGTACCAGCAGCGCTCGTTTACCTGAAGCTCTCCGTGCCAATCGCCCAGCGCCAAGTAGTCGAGTCGAGCGAGCTCCGGTCGCGCGGGGTCGATGAGGTTGGCTCGCTGTTCCTCATTCGTAACAAAGCCATGGACGGCGCCATGAGCCAGGCCGATGCGGATCAAGTGGGCGTCGCTGGCCTGGTCGTCCATCCAGGCGGTCGGGTCATGGAGGGTGCGACGATGTTGGAGCGGAGCCGGAAGCAGCACAGCGGTATCTTGCTCGATGACGGTGACGGCAGATTCGGTATGCAGGTGGATGTTGTCAGGTAGGCCACGCCTTTTGAGCTGGTCCCACAGTCCATTGGGTTGGTAGGGATCATGGTTTCCCGGCAAAAGATGCCAATGCACCGAGGAGCAAGCACGCATTCGCTCGACTACCTGGTTCCGCGTGTGGGGAGAGGGAGTTGCGTGGTCGTAAACGTCGCCCGCAACCAATACATGGCTCACGTCGTGCTCGTCAGCGAGTTTGCCGATGCACGTGATCGCCTCCAGTCGTGCCAACTGGAGGCCACCCATCTCCGCACCATCAACGAAGCGGAAAACTTTGCCAATCTGCCAGTCGGCGGAATGAATGAATCGGAATGCCATTGCCCAGTCGGTCTCCCCTTCGTACGCCGTGACCGGCGCGCATTCTATGGAATCTGTGTCGCCAGTGCAAGATATATTCGTAGCCCAATTGAAAAGTGGACTATACCTCCACAGGATGCGAACTATCTGGGGCTTGGCCTGCGATTCCGGTGGAGCTTCACAATACAGCGCCAGCCGGAACTACAGCACGCAGGGTCTTGATTTTGTCTAGTCTTTTGGGGCCTGGGTGTACCGAATTGCGAACTTTTCGGTGGGAGGTCCAGATTTAACGAGTCCGGTTTGGTGGACCACTCGTAACGCGTATCCCCTGGCGTAATGATCGCGTACTCCACAGTGAAGAGCGCGAAGGCATTGCCAAGGCAGGTGAAGCCAGCATTCCGGCGAGTAATAAGATGTAGGTCAAGAAACGTAGGGACAGCTCGGCGAATAGTTAGGAGTGAGCATCTCACTTCAGTAAGGTGCCTGGTCCGCTTACTTCTCCCAACGGTGCTGCACGTACTTCACCGTCTCATCTACCGGCAGGGCATGAGTAAGGTTACCGTTGCGCAAGTAGAAAAATGCCTGATTGGAGTCCTCGACGTAGACCGGCTCGTCACTGGGATCCACGGTGACTTGGCAGATATCGTTGCCATCGATCTCGTGGAAATTGACAGTCAGGTAGGAAGCTGATATCGCCTCGCCCAAGTCCCTTGAGACAATCTGCCGGAGGTGCAATTCGAACCGATCGCGGCCTTGGCCATTCAGACTGCCGTAGTCACTGGCTAGTCCGACGACACCGCCGCTATCATCAACACCGATTAGGAGCGTGCCACCCTCCGCATTCAAAAACCCCGCCAGAGTCTTAACTATAACGCCTTCGAGTGCTTTGTTGACTTTTTCTTCACTTATGTCCCAACGTAGGCTCGACTTAAACTCGAGCTTTTGGTTCTCACCGCCAACGATGAGGTGGCGTACGTTATGCTCGTCCATGTCGTTGGGCTCCATCTCGGGAATCCAACTCTCGATGAACTCATTCATTGCCTTCGCTAGCAGGCGTCGGCGGGCCGTAAGGAAGTCGGGAAAACGATCTGGTACCCAAAGCTCGCGTTCCATCGGCACCGACTGTTCTTGTAGCGCACCAGGCTGATTCTCGTCGATCTCTCGTAGGTATTCGGCAGGCGACGACCTGCGGTGCGCCAACGATGGTTTCTGCCCAAGGATGGCCCGGTTTGCGATCGTGTTGCTCAGGGTTTGGTCTGTTATCCCAGCGGGTTTGAGCACACTCTTCGAGAATATGAAGTGGTGCTCGCTACCACGGCTCTTTCCAACCGCAGAATCGTAAATTCCCGTGCCGGTAAACCAATCTCGTGCGCCTCGAGACCGTGCCACGACTCGACTGAGGAACGCGACCGCTGAGTTGATGCGCGCTCCTAAAAGGTCGCCTTCCTCTAGGGCGACGCGGCCACGCTCTCGCAGGATCGCTTGTTCCAACTCGGGGGTAGGATCAAGGTCACTACCGGACACTAGCGCCACATCTTGTTGGAGTTTGGTTTCGGATGAGCCAGAGTAGCGTCCCCACAACTCTGCCAAGTAGAGCCAACGGATGAATCTACGCTTGGTGGTGTCGCTTGGGAACGTCCCGCCATGTCGGGCAAGGAAGATCGTGACTGGCACGAGCACATTTTCGGTCGGTAGGTCAGACAGATCGCCGATGAAGGCCTCGTGACATAGAACCCCAATTAGGTGCTCGAACGCTGGCTGCATCTTCTTCCACGCGCTCTTTAGATCTTCAGCTGGCGTTCTCATGAATGTGCCCTCGAGCACAATCGATCCTGTAGCCACTCCTGCCATACACCGGACGAGGAAGCTGAGTTCGACCGGAAAGCCAAGGGTTCCCATTTTCACACTGAAGGCACGCAACTCCGCCCTGGCCTCTGGCCAAATGCTGCAGACGTGCGCAAGCCCGAGATCTGCCTTTGTTAATGGCGTTCCTTGGCTGTTGACCCTATCGAAGATTTCCACCACTTGATCAACGCTGAATTCATCTCCGGAAACCTGATCGACCGTGTAGGTGTAGTGGCGAACCGCGTCCAGACGGCTCAGACGGGCGAGATTCTGCTGGATGATGGTGCGTTGGTCCTCGTCTAGTTGGTCTATTTTTTCCAACAACGTCGTGAGTCCTTCTCGGAGAAACTCGTGGACGCTGATCCAAGCGGGGTTGTTCTCCATTCGCGACTTCTGATAGAAACGGAATTCCTCTGTTTGCATGTTGAAGTGCAGGTCGAAAAAGAGAGACTCGCCTTCGTAGAACAGTGGTGCTTCACCTATGAACAGAACGTAAAGAGTCGTGAGACGTTGTTGCCCATCGAGCAACAGCAGGGAGTGGCCGTTGAGTGCCGACGGAGCACCGCGAACTAATGATGGCTTATAGGTGCGCCACGTCAGCAGGTGACCTGTGGGGTGCTTCCGGTAGAGAGACTGCATGAGTGCCCGTACTTGGTCTCGGTTCCAGACGTACCCGCGCTGAAACTCAGGGAGTAGAATTTCTCCATGACCGATCTGGCCCAGCAGGTCCTGAATCGACTTCACTTCATGCATTCGCACGCCTCGCGTTGATACTTCCTAACTCTCGCTAGAATGTTGCTTTACGACCGCCACGAAACTTTCAACGTCCGTCCGACATCGAATAATAAGGGTAATCATACACCAACTCCTACCCAAACCTCACTCGAAAGATGCCTCGCAAGGTGATCTGCTACTCGGAAACTGGTCCAGCCGGGATGCGAGTTTGGTGGGATGATCTAAACCGACAAGTTAGGAGGATCGTCACAAGAAGAAGTCCCGGTACACGCCAAGGCAGGTGGCCTTCGGTCGGCCCCAATCGGCGACAGTCGTGCTGACCTTCGGACACATTGTCAAGGGAGGCGAAAAGTTATGAATTCAGTACGCCATGGCCGAAAAAAGTGGGCCTAAGTGTACCGTATTGAGCCTGTCTCAGAAGTCTGTGAGAAGGCTTGGGTGTAAGCTGTGGTGCAACACCGGTACAGGAGCGAATCGGATGCCGCTTCGAGATATGGACCGAGAGCAGATGTGGTTGTTGCCGCCGTCCCTAGACGAGTTGTTGCCTCAGGATCATCCAGCGAGGTTTGTGGCGGAGATCGTAGACGCCTTGAACAAGGAGGACTGGTCAGAGCTTGGGGTGGACATAGAAGGTGACTCGATGGGAGCGCCAGCGTACCATCCCCGTGCATTATTGAGCGTATGGCTATACGGGTTCATGACGGGAGTGCGCTCGTGCCGGAAGCTGGAAGTGGCCTGCCGGGACCAGATACCGTACCTGTGGCTGACCGGGTGGCAGCACCCCGACCACAATACCCTGTGGCGGTTCTACAAAGGGCATCGGCGGTCCATGAGGAAGCTATTCGAGCGAACGGTAAGCACGGCGGTAGCGATGGAGCTAGTGGATTTGGCGGTCCAGGCGGTGGATGGGACGAAGGTATCCTCCAGCGCCTCGGTAAACAGAAGCTACGATGCTGCGGGACTGAGGGGGCTGCTGGAGCGTCTGGAGGGGGTGATAGCCGACCTTGAGGCTCAGAACGAGGCGGGAGAAGACGCTGCCGTTACCCGCCTGCCTGAGGAATTGGCCGACAAGAAGGTACTGAGAGAGCAGGTAAGGCTGGCGATGGCCGACCTCGCCAGTCAGAAACGTCATAGTCGCATCAACCTGACCGATCCAGAGGCCCGGGTGATGAAGGGTAGGCATGGTGGAATCGTGGCTGGATACAATGCCCAGGCGATGGTCTCGGCTACGAAGACGGAAGAGGGTACATCCGGCATGTTGGTCACCGCAGTGGATGTGGTAGATGAAGTCAATGACAACGCCCTGTTGACGCCGATGATGGAGCAGTCGGAGGAGACGACGGGGACGAAGTCGCAGATGACATTGGCCGACGCCGGATACTTCGCCGCCAGCCACCTAGCGGAGTGCGACCGTCGTGGTCAGCAGGTGGTGGTCTCTGAGGCACGCCAACGGTTCCTCAAAGACCCATATCACAAGGACAGATTCACCTATGACGAGCACAGTGACAGCTTCAGGTGTCCCCAGGGGCAAACGCTCGCGTTCGTCCGCATACAACATGTGAACGGAGTCCCTTTGCGACTGTACCGGGCTGCAGGTGCTATCTGTCAGGTATGCCCAGCCCTCAGAGCCTGTACCAAAGCCAAGGAGATCGGGCGAAGCCTCGCCATAGGGCCGCACGATGAAGTGCTACGTCGCCATCGCGCCTGGATGTCCACCGCGGCTGCCAAAGAAGCTCAGAGGTTGAGAAAGCAGCTGGTCGAGCCAGTCTTCGGAATCATCAAGGAGCAACAGGGTGCACGGAGATTCCTGTTGCGGGGCCTCTCCAACGTGACTGCCGAGTGGACCCTCTTAGTAACCGCCTTCAACTTGCGCACACTTTGGAGGGTGTGGAGTTCCTCCGTCCATCTTCAGCCCTCCACCTGACGGTCCCTAACCTCGTCCCGTAAAACGTTTCATTAACTGAAGCTAATTATCTCTTCACCCCTCTTGTTTGGTCTGACCCGAGAATCTGATCAGACTGACAACAATGGCCTTCTGAGACAGGCTCAATTGCGAACTTTCCGTTGGGAGGTCAAGCTGCACAGATAACAAAGGACTCCCACGCACTCGCAAGTTCTGATGGTCTGCCTCTACTATTCAAGGTGCTCCTAACCCGCTCCACTTGGGCGACGGCGGCGAGGGAACGGGGCAAATGTTTCCCCCTCATCGCAGCTCCCCTAAGCGCCCAATTCTTTACCTCTCTACGTTTATTTTGAGTGCTCTCCCACTGTTGACAGTATGCACTACAAACAATACATTTGACACGCTCGCATCTGTCAAGACAAGAGGGAACGAGGTGTCTCAGTGGTTTCTCAGCGTACCTCCGTCGGACCCACCAACATCCGCGGTGTGGACCAACATCTTTGGCGATGGCTCAAGGCCCAGGCCGCACTCGAGGGGAAGACAATCGGTCAGAAACTCAATGAGATTCTCGCCAGCTACAAGCGCCGGGCAGAATCTTCTTGAGCGATGCAGTTGCCGCGGTAAACACGACCTTATGAGAAGGCTGCTTTCAGATGTCTATCCCTCGGTAGGATGCTGGTGATGAGGTTTGTAGACCTCTTTGCAGGTCTAGGTGGATTCCGTATTGCACTTGAACGACTCGGGCATGAGTGCGTTTTTGCCTCTGAGAAAGATGTACAGCTTCAAGATGTCTACAACCGAAACTTCCCGGAAGGACCCGCTATCGAAGGGGACATTAGACGCTCAAAGGACCGTTTACCACCTCATGACGTGCTGTGTGCCGGATTCCCTTGTCAACCCTTCTCTAAGTCAGGCACTCAGGCCGGGTTGAAGGACACGACCTCTGGAACACTCTTTCACGAGATTCTGGAGATATTGCGGGCGCATAAGCCGACCTATGTGATTCTAGAGAACGTCGGGAACTTCGAGCGTCATGACGAAGGACGGACATGGCGCATTGTCAAAACTAGCTTGGAAGGTCTCGGCTATGAGGTCAAGGGAACAGAGCATATGGCAAGTGGTGGTGACGGGCTGCTCTCGCCCCACCACCTCGGCTATCCTCACCATCGAGAGCGATTCTTCGCAGTAGCCTCTCTTGAAGGTCTTCCAGAGGAGACTTTCCCTACAAGAAAACGAAGCGCGCTGACTTCAATGACGCGCATCGTCCAGAAGAGCGCTGAGCTATCCGAGTCCGACCATAACGAAGCACAAATCGCAGACCAGCACCGCCGGTGTATTGAGCACTGGAACACTTTCCTTGAGGCCCTACCGGAGGAGAAGGTCGCACTGCCGTCATTCCCCATATGGGGGGACGAGATTGGCGCAACTTACTCCTATGAGGAGACGACCCCTTGGGCTCAACTGCTCTCTGCGGGAGTCGGTTCCGCACACAGCAAGAATGGGAAGATTTGCACTAGGGAAGACTTCGACGCCCTGCCGAGCTACGCACGGAGAGAGGTCACAGAGTTCCCGGGTTGGAAAGTTCGGTTCATCAGGTCAAACCGTGATTGGCTTGCATCGATTCGCGGTGACCTTTCGCAAGAGTGGGTCAACGGCCTTCGCACGTTCCCTCCTTCTCTCAGAAAGCTTGAGTGGAACTGCCAAGGCGAAGACAGGGATCTCTGGAAGCACATCCTGCAGTTCAGGCCCTCCGGGCTACGCGTCAAGAGGTACGCAAACAGCCCGTCGCTAGTAGCAATGACAAATACACAGATTCCTATACTCGGCCCCAAGCAGCGACACCTATCCCGAATCGAGGGGCTGCGGCTGCAGGGCTTCGAGGACGACTTCTGTGTTCCAGAGTCCAGGACGGAGACATTCAAGGCGCTAGGGAACGCAGTACACGTGGACGTCGTGTACGAGATTGCCAAGAGACTTCTGCGCGTCGAAGAGGCCAACGCGGCTAGCGTGCAAGGTCCTATAGCTGTGGGTGCGAGCTAGAGGAGGTCGGATGGTCGCTTCCGAGAGTCAGATAACGATAGACATTCGACCTGCTGTTAGCGTCTACGCGACTTACAGGCGACTGAGCTACAAGCCATGGTACGCTATTGCTGAGTTCGTAGACAACTCTACTCAGAGCTACTACGACCATCGAGTGGAGCTCATCGGGGCCCATAAGCTCGACGGAGGTCCAGGGAACTTGCGAGTGGAGGTGGCCTACGACAGCGAGAGAAACGCACTCACTATCGTGGACAACGCGCATGGCATGGAGATGGAGGAACTCACTAGAGCCGTTGTACTTGACAGACCGCCTCCAGACCCCACGGGGCGCTGTGAGTATGGCATGGGGCTAAAGACGGCCGCCTGCTGGTTTGGCACGACTTGGACGATTCGCACGAGCAAGCTGGGCTCCAATAGGCAGTACACGGCTCGTGTGCATGTGCCGGAACTTGTCGACAGTCATCTGGACAGCATTGCTGTAGAGGTGGGTCCTGCCGAGCTTGAGACCCACTACACATCTATCACCATTGAGGGTCTCTACAAGCCAATTCGGGGTAGGACGCAGGGCCGCGTGAAGGACCAACTCGGCAGCATGTACCGAGAAGACCTCCGCTCGGGAGAGATCGAGATCCTGTGGAATGGCGAGCCCATCTCATACGAAGAGCCCAGCTTCCTCGAAGAGGACCTGGGCAACGGCGTCAATAACTTGTGGAGGAAGAGCTTCACCATTGATGTGCCCTGGGAGTCTGAGGGGACGACACTCCATGCCACGGGATGGGTCGGAGTCAGGACGCCAGGAAGCCAGAGAGATGCCGGGTTTGCCCTACTGAGGCGTGGACGGGTCATCGTGGGCGGGCCTGGGGAAGGCTATAAGCCAGCTGAGATATTCGGCCAAGGCAATACTTTCCGCTCTCAGCGTCTCGTCGGTGAGATAAAGATGGATGCTTGGCCGGTCACCCAAGCGAAGGATGCGTTCGACTGGTCCGGTGGGCTAGAGGATGACTTTATCGAGCAGCTAAGGCCGGTATGCCAAGACTACATGGACAAGGCCGAAGGCTATAGAGAGCGTGGCAAGCCCATCACTCAACCAGTGATGGAGGTGGTATCTGAGCCCCTTAGAAAGGTCTTCTCTGACCAGAGGTTCGGCAATGCAGTGCATGAGGAGATCAGGCTGCCTGATCCTCCGAAGACCGAGGAGGCGGAGCGGGCCGACACTGAAATGATACGAACCGCTAGCAACGGTCCAGTCTCGTATCGCCTTGAGGTCGGGACAGAGGTCTGGCTCTTCAGACTCCACTGGCAAGACCAACTCAGTGAAGCCCATTGGATGCAGGTGAGCGTTCCCCGTGAGAACGAGATAGATGTCTTTCTCAACACCGCCCACCCCTTCCTTGCGCCCTACCTAGACAACAGAGACTCACTTGCCTTACTTCAGAAGTTCGTCCTATCCCTGGCGTTGGCCGAGCGTATGGCTCTTCAAATCTCTTCAAATGGACTCGTAAGCCCCAGTGACTTTCGTATGTACATGAACAAAGTGCTCAGGCGGGCAGGCGAGATTGAGGTCGAGTATGGTCGAGCCTAGCCAGACTATTGGTATCGATCCCTTGTCGACGGCAACGGAGTTGTGGGGACCTTCTATCGATGGCGAGGAAATCCGACGCCTTAGGAGCCGATACCAAGAGCGTGTCAGCGAAGACGAGTGGGACGACGTTGTAGAAACTGCCGCGTCGATTCTGGGTAGATGCCCTACTCCGACCGACAACGACCGGAGAGTCACTGGACTGGCGCTTGGTAAGGTTCAGAGTGGCAAGACTCTCTCCTACACATCCCTTATTGCCTTGGGCATAGACAATGGCTACCGAGTGACAGTGGTGCTGGCCGGCACGAAGAACCCGTTGTTGGAGCAGAATTTCACACGGCTGTACAACGACCTAGAAGCCAGACGCCCGAACCTAACACCCTTCAGGAACCCAATCCCTCAAGATGCTGAGGTTATTAGAAGCGTGCTCCATGGCGGTGGTCATGCCCTGATTGTAGTGCTGAAGAACCGCAAGCGGCTTGAAGACGCCAGGCGTGTCCTGGCAACCCCAGAGATCAGGGGTTTCCCAACGCTCATCATCGATGACGAGGGAGACGAAGCATCCCTCAACACCCAGTTCCGCCGAGGGAGACGGTCTGCGATTTACGAGAGCATCCTAAGGCTAAGGGGTGCGCTCCGAATCCACGCCTATGTGGCGTATACCGCAACTCCCCAGGCGAACCTTCTGATATCAGGAATCGATGGACTCTCACCTGACTTTGGCGTTCTTGTTGAGCCAGGACAGGGATACTGTGGCGGAGCGACCTTCTTTGGCTCAGATCGCGATCGATACGTGAGACCCGTGCCTTTGGCGGAGTCCGAGGAGGAGCAGGTCTGGGGAATACCAAATGGCCTTAGGCAGGCCATGGCAACCTTTCTTGTCGGGGGCGCCATCCGACACCTGCGCGAGTCCAATGCATGGCACTCGATGCTTATTCACAACAGCAACTTACGTGCCGACCACGAGACACTTCAGACAGCAATCCGAAATCTCGTTGAGCTTTGGCGCGAAAGCCTTGGCCTGCCGGATGATGATCCCGCCACGCATGAGTCGATGGCACTGATGCGGGCGGCCTACGACGACTTGTGCTCCACGGTACATGATCCCCCGACTTGGGAAATGGTTCGTCGGCAACTGCGTGATGAGGTCTGGCTCGTCGAGGTGTGGATGGTCAATAGCTTGCCTTTGGGACGCGACCCCATTGGGACGCCATTCAGGCTAAAGAACAACATCCTCGTCGGAGGCAACATGCTTGGCCGAGGAGTAACCATCGAGGGCCTCGCGGTCACGTACATCACTCGCCGAGCTAAGAACGAGACAAACGCCGACACCATGGAGCAGCGAGCGCGATGGTTTGGCTACAAGAGAGACTATCTTGATGTTTGCCGTATATTCGTAACGGCTCAGCTTCGAGATGACTACACCGAGCTCTTGAGGCACGAGGACGACTTTTGGGAAGCTCTCCGCCGTAACCAACGGCAGCGACTGTCTATCCGTGAGTGGCCTCGCATGCTCTCGCTGGATATGAACATGAGCCTCAAGCCGACCAGGTCAAACGTAGCGAGCTATCGGCGATTTAGAGGCGGCGGCTGGGACATACAGAATCGCCTCATAGAGAATGAGACCGTAGCTGAGCGCAACGTTCGGAATGTAAGGGCGTTCTTTGCCCAGCGCGAGGGGGCTACCGTCAAGCGGTTTGGAAACGTTGAACACCTTGTCGTCGATGACTGTCCGACTGAGGAAGCGATATCGCAACTGCTAGCCAACATCGAAGCAGACGGGACCGACTGGGACTCATCCTATACGAGTGAGTACTTGGCACGCCTGTTGCTATCTGGGGTGCTCCCATCTCTCGACGTTGTACTGATGTCGAGCGGCCAGATACGAGAGCGAACCAAGCGGCAGGGGCGAATCAACCCCATGCAGGGTCGCACGCCGGGTCGGGACCCTTCTGATCCAGCCTACTACCCCGGGGACGAGAATATCCACGAGGGGCGGGTACAGCTTCAGGTACACGTGATTAGAGTTCGTGGTGATGGACTAGATCACCCCGTCGAGACCACAGCACTAGCCCTCTTTGTGCCGAGCGACGATCCGCGCTTTGACCTCCGATATGTTGTCCGGGATGACAGTCCATGAGCCTCGCCGCGCTTTTCTCAGAGTTGAAGGACAGGCCATCTGGCCATGCCTTTACTGTAGCTCCAGTACCAGGAAATCAGGATGTTCTCCTTGGTATCGATACGACGGGTCACCCAGTTCTCTTTGTGCTGGCTGAAGCAGGGGCTGTTGAGCCTCCCCTGCGTACAGACAAAATCTCTCTTCATATTGGGCAAAGCTACAGCTTGGCGGGTATTGGTGACTCCCGCAGCGTCGAACTACTGCACGCTCTGCGATGTGAAACCTCTGCGTCGGCAGATGTGGAGACCTTTCTCCTGCTTGCAGGGGCCTTCCTAGCACGCCAGGAGGCTGGCGGAGCGAACCGACAATCTCTAACGTCGTTCTTTCGCTCTATGGTCCGACTATTCGCAGTTACGCCGGCCAAGGATCTCCAGGCAGAGCGACGCGGCCTGTGGGGTGAGCTGTTCATGATGAGCCATGTGCGGGGCTTTCGGTTCTGGGCACCCTTCTGGCACAGCGAAGTTACGCGACGCTTCGACTTCTCTTGCGGACGCAATCGAGTCGAAGTGAAGATCACGACACGACCAGAGCGCACTCATCACTTCTCCCATAGGCAGATATATGCCATCGAAGGAGAAGAGATCATTGTCGCATCCATAATTGCGACAGAGGATGACTCTGGCCTTAGCCTACGTCAACTCATCGCAGACTGTAGGGGTGCTCTTCTCGGAACGCCCGATTATCTGAAGTTGGAAAAAGCAGTACGTCGGGCCGGTATGGAGTACTCAACAGAGCCTGGTCCCGTAATCGGCGCCGCCGAAGCAGAGGAAAGCCTCGCCTGGTTCCGTTCGAGGGATGTCCCCCACTTTCTGGTGCCGGAGCCCCCAGGCGTCACGGAGACCCGCTACAGAGTGGATCTGTCTACAGCACCACGGATTGCGACGGTGGAGCTTGACGAGCGGCTGCGCTTATGGTCCCTAGAGCTTTTGCCTACAGCAGTAAGCAGGTGAGCGCGGTGCTTCAACTAGATCGACAGGCGAAGACTGGCCGTAAGCGGAGGGTTAGCCAAGAACTCGCAACCTCTGTTGTGAGTTGGTTTCACTGTAATGGACGGGACTTCCCTTGGCGAGACACCAGGAACCCGTTCCACATCCTCATAGCTGAGGTCTTGCTACGCCAGACCCAGGCGAACAGAGTGGTCGGTCCATACGTCCACCTCGTTACCACCTACCCTGATCCTGCTTCTCTAGCCGAGGCCGATGTCGATGGTCTTCGTCAGTGGTTTAGGCCCCTCGGTCTAGTTCGGCGTGCGGATAGGCTCGTCGAGTGCGCGCATCGTCTGCTGCGAGACTACGGAGGGCAGGTGCCACGAGACCTACGGGACCTGCAATCGCTCCCAGGTATCGGGAGATACAGCGCCCGAGCGACTTTGTGCATGGCCTTCAATTATCCACTGCCCATGATCGACGGGGGATCGGGGCGGGTCCTTCGGCGCGTTCTCGGACTCTCAGACTCTGGTCCGGCATACTCCGACGTTCGCCTTGCGGAGATCGCCGAGAGAATTCTCCCATACAGTCATCCACGAGAGTTCAACCTGGGCCTCATCGATATAGGGGCGGCCTACTGTCACCCAAGAACGCCAGACTGTTCTGAGTGTCTTCTATTGCAGGTCTGCATAGTCGGCTCACGTAGAGTCAGCATCCAAAATTCACGAGTCTGAACGCAAATGGATCGCCAACCAATACAAACTGACCCGATCGAACGAACCGAGGGTAGACCTCAACAAATGTCGGCAAGACAATTGATCTCATAAATCGAGGTAAAGACCATGCCTCTATCTCACACAATCGAGTTTGTCACTCTGGAGGAACTCTCCTTAGACCCCCGCAACCCTAGATTAGGCCTTGCGCGTACTGAACCATTGGTTACTCAGGAGCGCGTCTTGGAGCTAATGCGGGGTTGGAACCTCGAGGAGTTAGCTGTCTCATTTCTTGAGAACGGCTTCTGGCCACAAGAGGCTGTCATTGTCGTGAAAGAGGAGTTGTACGGTCAACCCGACACTCTACCCGACACTCTAGTGGTGGTGGAGGGTAATCGTCGAATTGCCGCCTTGAAATACCTTAAGCAAGCGTTAGGGGGCAGTCCACCGTCGAGGACCTGGCGTACGTTGGTAGAAGGCGCCACTCCCAATAGTGAACTATTTGCGAGAATTCCTTACATCCTTGCCGACTCGCGTGCGGAAGTCACTGCTTACCTTGGCTTCAGACACGTAACGGGAATAAAACAATGGGACCCGACTCAGAAGGCTGAATTCATAGCCAGCATGATAGATGACCTGGGCATGCCGTACGAAACTGTTCGTAGGCAAATAGGAATGCAGACGGATACGGTGCGTAGAAACTATATCGCCTACCGCATGCTCAAGCAGATGGACACATTGGACATAGAGGTCTCGGAGCAGGGAGTTGAGAAGAGATTCAGTGTGCTCTTCCTGTCCCTTCGAGAAGAGGGTGTTCGGTCCTTTCTAGGTATAGACATAAGAGCTGAGCCTGAAAAGGCCAAGACCCCCGTACCACAAGCAATGATTGACAACTTGCCAGACTTTGCGGGATGGCTGTTCGGTACCGACGACCAGCGTCCGCTCTTTACTGATTCCCGGTACGTAGGTAGTTTCGCCCGTATCCTGACTAATGCAGAGGCTGTCGATTATCTCAGGTCATCAGTTATACCCAGCTTTGATGTAGCTCTGCAAAAAGCTGGAGTTGAGGATGAGGACATTGAGAATCAACTCAAAGAGGCCAGCATTCAAATGGAACTGGCCTTGAGCAGAGTGCATTTGTATCTAGATTATGAACCGATCCGAATAGCTATGTTACGACTTGCGCGCAACGCCAAGGAGCTTGTGTCTAAGTTTCCATCCATCGCTGACGAGATTGGCCTGCGGAAAGGTGGAGGCATCGATGCTTAGCCACCCCATTGGCTTCCTTCGATCCATACGTGAGCGCAACATTGAGGATTCTCTGTTCCTTGACTGGCTGGAGGCGACCAGCATGTTTTTAGAGGAAGAACTCTCCCAAACTGATGTCGTCGATCATCTGGTCCAGGAACAAATCTTTGAAGAACGAGACAGTGCGTCCGAGTTTGTGCTGGCCGCATGGTCTGCTCTAGAGCGGCGCTTGTCCTGGCTAGGATCATACATACCCATTGTCTTCAAGGACAGGTGGATGGTCAGACAGTTGGACTGGCTAAGTGTTCCCGCCTATAGCTACTGCTTGGTCGTATCCCTCGGTTCCAGATACGAAGATTGGCATACCACCTTTGGGCCCAACTACGTTGAGCAGGGCAGGTTGTTTGAGTCGATAACGAGAGCAGCGATGGAGGCACGGTTTCGCGGGTGGAGGTTCCTTCAGACTGGGTGGAGCCGAGACAACACCTCCAAGCTCGCCGCAGTTATCGATGACCTGATATCGGCCATTGACGAACGGAAGGGAAACCCCGACGAATATCTCGACCAAGACGCTAAGGATGCAGGAGTCGATCTGGTATGGCATCTTCGATTCGCTGATGCCAGAGGTGGTGCGCCGATATACCTTGCTCAATGCGCCAGCGGCAAGAACTGGGTCGAAAAGGTTAACGAGCCCAACATCAAGGAGTGGACTAAGATAGTCGATTTTGCGGTCCCACCCAGTAAGGCATTCTCCCTTCCTTTTTCCCTTAGTGAAAGGGAATTGCGTCGCCAAAGTAACCGAGCCGGTGGACTAATGGTCGATAGGTACAGGCTTCTTGCACAGGATGGCTCAGAGAGTACCTGGATTCCTTGCTCCTTACGCCGTGAGTTGATTGACTGGCTTGATCAGAGGATAAGTTGGATCATAAGCAAATAAGAGACACGCTATGACCTTCGTTCAGCAGTTCGATCCTGTCCCACAATTCTGGCATTTTAGGGGGAAGTACAGGCCCCGGGTCAAGAGGCAATTGGAAGGCGCTTGTGCCCTCGGAGTCCAGGTGGCATTAGGGAACGGTGGGATACCCAATTGTCCTGGCAAGCTGACCGGCTGCGGTCTCCCGCAGCCGTCGGTGCCCGGCCTTTTCCCTTTTGTCTTCCATACCGAGGTTCGCCCCCGAACGGTGGGACAATGTCCGCCCGTCTTTCCCCTGACGTTTGGGGGCCATCGGGCGCCCGATCTTCGTTGTCCTGCCGGATATGAGACTGATAGCGAGTTCTCGCCTTACCACGTTCACAACAATGTGATAACCACACAATTTGTAAGTTGGACTGCATTGACTGAAATATTACAATCACGCGCACTCTGAGAGCATTTTCTCGCGTGGAGAATAAGGCTCGTGTGGCTGTCATCCACCGGGTACCGGTGGTTCGTGTCCTGCGACCCCTATGGCCGGTCAGGGTGCGGATCTATTGCCATCAGCGAGGATCGTGGCGTCCGGCTATGCGCTGAGTAATCCCCTCGGAGTGTTGAAACTGCTCGGTGTACTTGAACCAACGAAGAGACCTAAACGCGACAAGGAAAACAACTTGGGTTGTTGGGAGAGACCGTTACCCATTGTACCGGCGGAGGGAAACGAGTTTACCAATGAACCTATCGGCGACTAAAACTGCATCGCTTGCGCCGCCGGGGAATTCGACCGTTGGAGCGGTCGCGTAGAAAGAGCCAATCATCGTTGGCCAGAACAAGCCAGCCGTACGTCTTATGGTGGCCTGTCAGCCCGTTGGTGTACCGCCCAAGGGTTTGCCGGGCCGGTGCTAGGTAGTGGCCATTTCATGTGCTGCTGTAATGCTATGTCAGCCACCGGCACTGAGTTAAACGGAGCCAAACAATGAGCGAACTAGCGCGCGCGGAGTTCGACAAGGCGCGCATTTCACAGGCGACGCAGAACGACGCTGGCCGCATCCGCCGTGGGGTCGCGGCAGCGCAACAGCGGTTGGTCCGAGCCGGAGTCCGATGGCCTTTCGAACTTATGCAGAACGCTCACGACGCAGGGCCGCGTGACGACAACCAGCGGATTGAAGTCGCTTTCGTCCTGTGCGATGACCAGCTTGTCGTATCCCATACTGGAAAACCTTTTGTGGCACAGGAACTTGCCGCCCTGCTGTCCGGTGGGTCTAGCAAAGAATTTGACAGTGAAGAGACCACTGGACGCTTTGGCACTGGATTCCTTGTGACGCACGCTCTATCAACGCGAGTTGATGTTGATGGCGTGCTGAACACACAGGAAGGTCCTGAAATTTTCCACATTGAACTTGAGCGCGACGGAGATGAGGATTCCATCGCAAGAAACATAGAACGAGCCAACCAAGCTCTGGAAAGCGCGCAATCAGTTTCAGCCGCCGCCATTGCAGACAAACCTACCGCATCGCTCGTCTATCACCTTGTTAATGGCGAGGTAGCCAAGCGTGGATTAAGCCGCTTGGAACAAGCGCTACCGTACCTATATGCAACTTGCAGCAAACTCGGCAGTGTCCGTATCGAGCTATTCGAAGATTTGTTGCTCTTTGAGCCGGTAGCATCGTGCGAGGACACGATCGGCGATTTCACCATCAATGAAACTCATATCGCGATTTCATCATCTGATGCGACGAAGAACGTCGTAGCAGTGCGCGTAGGCTATAAGGACGGTCAATCGGCCCTCCTTGCGGTGTTAGAACGTAAGGGCTTGGACGAGTATCAAGTTCTACTTCCCAGAGAAGATTTCTCCCGGATATTCGTAACCTTTCCCATAGCGGAGACCGACTTTTTGCCGTTCAACGTTATCTTGGATGGCAAATTTGCACCTGACCAAGAGCGCGATGGCATTGCCATGCACGATGCTGATAAAGCATTGGTGGATGAAGCTCTTTCGGCGTTCCCCGCCCTCGTTCTACACGCCGTGGAATCAGGTTGGCTTGACGCCCATAACCTAGCGCACCTATCCGTTCCAGATAGACCATTGAGCGGCGAAAACGAAAGCGGCGAAATGGAATGGTGGCAGGAGGCACTTCTACGCGTAGCGGAACAAACCGCTGCCATGTCTATCGTGAAAACTGAATCGGGCTTGCTACCTGCTATGAACCATCAGGGCGGGCTGTCAGTATCTTTTCTCGTTCCGGCGATTGATGCGGACGCGACCGAGTGTGTGGATTACGATACCGTCCACAAGATCGCTGGTGCCATTGAGGCCCTCAACATTCCTAGCAAAGAAGTTGCCCGGTCATGGGGGGTAATAGCCCGTCAATGGGCTCGTATTGGAGCACCGGTTGAGCGATTGGGGTTGGATGAACTGACCACTTGGCTCAAAGATAAGGCACATTCTGTTGACGACCTACCCGTTCAAGGGGACAGCTTTGCGTGGTTGGCAAACCTGTTTTTGCTGGCGGCAGATATGAACGACCAAAACGTTCGTGATCTGGTCAACGGTCTCTTGCCTGACCAGTACGGAAAATTCCGGAACACCGAGACAGAATACCTTTACGGCGATGGCGGGATCTCCGAGGAAATCAAAGACATATCCTCTGAGTTGGGTGAGGATATGCGCTCCAAACTTCTGCACAATGACATGGCAAGGGCTTTAGCAGCTCCGGGTTTTGAGAGTGCGAACACGTTGATTCGAGGGTTACTCGACAAAATGGACGACGGTGAATACACCGAATCCAAGGCAATCGATAAAGTGCTTGACAGCCTCGCAGCACGCCTGCCACATGACTGCGAGTTCGATGACGATACTGGTTTGTCCGCATTGCGTGCCTCGGCGCGTTTAGTAGCATACCTCGTGAGATGCGGAGATGATGCCAAGGTCAGGAGATGCCCCTTACTGACTGCTGCCGGCAATGTGGTCCACCTTACCGGCAATCAGCAAATCCTAGCCCCGAAACTGCATTGGCCGGAATCGGCACAGCCCTACGCAGGTCTCTACACGTCAAGGCGCCTGCTCTCTGATCGTTACTTTGATGATGACAACCTTGCTCAAGCCTTACACGAGCTTATCGCGGTTCATCTCGTTATCGCGGCGCCTCTGTTTTACGGGAGGCGCGCCGAGATTGAGGATGTCAATTTGCTGCGGGAAATGTCGCAAGGTGCGCAGGATACAGCCGGAGTGACCGTCAGAGATGCTTCATTTGGACAGATCGCGTTCCTGGCCACGGACTTGGTAAACCGTTGCGTTCAAGACATTGAGTTGGCCAAGCTACTGCTGGATTTCGTTCTCAATGTGGCAGCGCGCGAGGATCAAAACTGGCGCAACACAGAGAGCGTGCTGGGCAATCGTTTGAGTGAAAGGGTCAACTTGTCCCTCTCGGGAGCGACATGGCCGTCAGAGCTAAAAGTTCGGGCATGGATACCAGTCCGCACCGCCGATGATGAGGGGAATGAGCGAATAACGCCAATGCCAGCGAATGAATCGCACTTGCGAGAGATCCTTGACCCGTCATGGCTGAAAAGAAACCGTGACGCGGTGGACTTGCTGCACCAGGCTTTCGGTTTCAGAGAGCTAACGCTGATGCTGGACAGCTTGGATAGTGAAGTTGAGAACGATTTGGTTGAATTACTGCAAGACCCCGAACTCGTTAGAGTGGCTGCAAGCCACCCCGACGCTGTAAGGTTTGCGTCTGAACTGGAATCAGCAGACATCACACTGGACTCAGTACGCGAGTTCGTACGGGACATACGAGAGCAAAGGCGTAAGACTCAAGATATTCAGGAACTTGGGTTTGGTGTTGAGAGTTTGGTGAAGGAGAGCTTGGGGTTGGCTGGCTTCTCCGTGCGTCGCACCGGTATTGGCTCTGATTTCGAGATCGCGATGGAACTCGGCGACGTGGCTAACTTGCAACTGACTAAGGGCGAGCAAAGCTGGTTGGTGGAAGTAAAAGCCACCCGTGAGCAAAAGGTGGTCCGTATGTCAGATACCCAAGCTAAGACAGCCGCGAAGGAGAACGATCGGTACTTGCTTTGCGTCGTGCCGGTAGAACTTGAAAGTGACGCTCTGGATTTAGATGACGTTCTGGCTAGTATGAGGTTTGTGGCCGATGTAGGCGGCCGCGTGATCCCACTGTGCGACAATTTGGGCAATTTCGAGGAACTGCGAGACGACATTACGGCGGGCACATCGTCTGGTGTCCAGTTGGAAATCTCTCCTGGTCCCGCGCGGGTTCGTGTTAACCGTTCCGTTTGGGAAAACGACGGTTTTCCACTTGATGATCTGGCCGAGCACTTATCATCACGATAAGCCTAAATTCGTCGGGAAGGCAGGCGTAGGAACGTTGAAGTGTAAAAGGCGGAGCTAAAGTGGACCACCTGGACGGATTGACTGCCTGACATTGTGGCGGTTGAAAAATGTACCGTCCTCTGCCATCCATAGGTTCGAAGTCGTGCTTATGGGTGGTGGGATGGATGTACCAAGTGGACGTGTATCTACGGGTCCGGCGGGCGGTGATGGTGGATGGAATGAGCATCCGGGAGGTCTCCCGGGTCTTCGGCCTGCACCGGGACACGGTGCGCAAGATTCTGGCCTACTCAGCGCCGCCGGGCTACCGGCGACAGACTCCGCCCCGGCGCCCCAACCCTTCGACAAGCTCAGGAGGAGCCCTTCACCGGCGTCATCGATCAAATCCTGGTAGACGACCTCAGGCGTCCCAGGAAGCAGCGCCACACGGCCCAGCGGATCTTCCAGCGACTCAGGGACGAGCATGGGTTCAGCGGCCAGTACACCATAGTCAAGGACTACGTGAGGGAGCATCGCCGCCGGTCGCAGGAGATGTTCGTGCCCCTGTCCCATCCGCCGGGCCACGCCCAGTGCGACTTTGGCGAGGCCCTGGTGATCATCGGCGGGGTGGAACAGAAAGCCCACTGCTTCGTCCTGGACCTGCCCCATAGCGACGGATGCTTCGTCAAGGCCTATCCGGCCGAGACCACCGAGGCCTTCCTGGACGGCCATGTCTCGGCCTTCGCATTCCTGGGCGGAGTGCCCCAGAGCATCCTGTACGACAACACCAAGCTGGCGGTGGCCAGGATCATGGGGGATGGACGCCGTAAACGCACCCGGGCCTTCACGGAACTCCAGTCCCACTACCTGTTCGATGACCGGTTCGGCCGTCCCGGCAAAGGCAACGACAAGGGGAAGGTCGAGGGGATGGTCGGCTATATGCGGCGCAACTTCCTGGTGCCGGTCCCGTCCTTCGAGAGCTTTGATGCGCTGAACGCCCACCTGGAGCAGCGCTGCTTGGCGCGGATGGATGCCAGGTTGCGGGGCCACTCAGAGAGCATAGGCCAACGGATGGAACGGGACCTGGAGGCCCTGCTGCTTCTACCTCCGGTGGCCTACGACGCCTGCGAGAAGCAGGCAGGCCGGGTGAGTTCGCTGTCGCTGGTGAGGTACAGGACCAACGACTACTCGGCGCCGGTGGCCTACGGGCACCACGACGTGCTGGTAAAAGGCTACGTGGACCGGGTGGTCATCAGTTGCGGGTCCGAGGTCATCGCCCGCCATCACCGCTCCTACCAGCGGGACGACTTCGTTTACGACCCCATCCACTACCTGCCCCTGCTGGAGCAGAAGACGGCGGCCCTGGACCAGGCCTCTCCCCTGCAGGGATGGGACCTTCCCGAGGAGTTTGGCACGCTGCGCCGGTTGCTGGAGTCCCGTATGGGACGAAGGGGCAAGCGGGAGTTCGTCCAGGTACTGCGGCTATTCGAGCATTTTTCGCCTGGGGAGGTCCACGCCGCGGTTCGGGATGCCCTCCGGTTGGGGGCTTTGAGCTTCGACGCGGTGAAGCATCTGGTGCTCTGCCGGCTGGAGGGCCGGCCGCCCCGCCTCGACCTGGAGCTCTACCCCTACCTGCCCCAAGTGCGGGTCAACATCACTTCCGCCGGGGATTACATGACGTTGCTATCGGGGAGGGCGGCATGAACAGCCGGTCCACGCTGCTGCTGGAACATCATCTGAAGGAACTGAAACTGCCCAGCTTCTTCCGGGAATACGGGAACATGGCGGCCCAGTGCGCCGCCGAGGGAGTGGACCACCCAGGGTACCTGCTCCGGCTCGCCGAACTGGAACTCATCGATCGCCACCAGCGCATGGTGGAGCGCCGGATCCGCGCCGCCCGCTTCCCCGCCGTCAAGACCTTCGACACCTTCGACTTTCCGACCATCCCGTCGGTGAACAAGGCGCTGGTGATGGAGTTGGCCCGCTGCGAATACGTCCAACGCCGTGAGAACGTCATCGCCGTCGGCAACAGCGGCACCGGCAAGACCCACGTGGCCCTGGGACTGGGCCTGGCCGCCTGCCAGCGCGGGATGTCCGTGGGATTCACCACCACCGCCGCCCTGGTCCACGAGCTGATGGAGGCCCGGGACGAGAGGCGGCTGCTCAACCTCCAGAGACAACTTTCCCGCCTCAGCCTGCTGATCATCGACGAGTTGGGATTCGTCCCCCTGTCCCCCACCGGGGCGGAGTTGCTCTTCGAGGTCTTCAGCCAGCGCTACGAGCGGGGCTCAATCCTGGTGACCACCAACCTTCCCTTCGACGAGTGGACCGAGGTCTTCGGGTCGGATAGGCTGACCGGCGCACTGCTGGACCGTCTCACCCGCCACGTCCACATCCTGGAAATGAACGGCGACAGCTACCGCCTCAAGCGTAGCAGGGAGAGCGCTGTCTCCCAACCTTCAGACGAGCCTCACGAAGAATAGGTTGCATCAAGACCTTCCTGCCTGCCATCTGCTGCCCCACCCGTCTGCAGGGCATTTCCCTCAACAAGTGGCGCGGATATTTATGCTGGCCAGTTAGCTCAGACTTTTTCGCTGGCCTTACACACCAGGTGGTACAGTTTTACTCCGCCCCAGTGGCCCAACATGCCTCCGCCATTGACATTCGTTGATGTGCTGTTCATTGAACGTGAAGAGATAGCCAATGAACGGTCCGTCAGTCGGCTCTCCGAAATAGCTGTGGCGGACAACGGTACAGGAATGACGGGAAGCACTCTTGTTACTGCACTGCGATTCGGTGGTCGGGGTTCTGATTCTCGAGTCCATGGAATCCGGGGCAAATATGGAGTGGGACTCCCAACGTCGTCCTTATCCCAGTGTCGCCAAGTCGACGTCTGGACCTGGCAGTATGGAATTGGCAATGCCGTTCATTGCTACCTCAAGGTCGACGAGATCGAATCCGGGGAGGGCGAAGTGCCGCCCTACGACTCGCTCCCGGTTCCGCCCGAATGGATCCGTGTGATGAACGAGTCCACCTCAGCTTCTGTTAGTGGCACGTTGGTAGTTTGGTCTAACCTCGATCAAGTCAATGAAAAGCGAGCGGATACCGTAATGCGGCACATGGAGCAGGAAGTAGGCCGCATTTACCGACATTTCATTGCGGACAACCATTTGATTGCGGACAACTCGGTTGAGATCCAAATGTCGCGGTTTGACGCTAACATGAACAACGCGATTAGTTCCCGTAAGGTTCACCCCAACGATCCATTGTATCGGATGTCGAATTCGGCGACTCCTAGCGAGGAGGGAGACCCCTGGAGCGAGACACCAATGTTTGACGAGCGGGCGGACAGTCCGCGGTATTACCCGGTGCGCTGGGAGAATAAGGAATACACGGTGACTGTCCGGTATTCCAAAGCGAAGGACGAGGCGCTCAAGTTGGGGCCTACGGGTCAGAGAGCCGGTAACTTACTACATGGAAGGCATGCAGGACGGAATACTGGCATATCGGTGGTTAGGGAAGGCCGCGAATTAGTTAAGCTTCTTCCAATGAGGGCTCGGCACGATGAGCGGAATCGCTGGTGGGGGTGCGAAATCAGCTTCGACAGTGGTTTGGACGCTCTTTTTGGCGTAGACCACAATAAGCAGATGGCTTCGCATCTCCAGAGCATAGTGGATGAGTTCGCCAACAGCGACCTTCTATCTTTTCAGGAAACCGATGACGTGGAAGAAGGCAGTCCCTGGAAGAGGCTGTGGGAGATTGTCTGTGATGTGAGGGACGTCACCGCTCAAATGCGTCGTGAAATAGAAGCGACCCTAAAGAACATCCGGCCGGCAATAATAATCGATGGAGACCTTCAGGAAACTCCATTGGATGTAAGCGTTAGCGTGGCTACCACTGGAAGTAAGAAGGTAGAGGAGGAAGGCGAGCTTGGGCCGACTAGTACTAGTGAGACCGCTAAACTGCTCGATGACGAGTCCAAAATAGCCGCTCACACCGATGAATTGATAGATTCGGGCATCGATGCCGAAACCGCGGCAAAGTTGGCCAAAGTAATGGTGGAACGCGGTGATCGTTACGCCTTCGTTTCTGATACCGTTCCTGGGTCTCACATGTTCAGCGTGAAAAGCCGAGAGGGGGTGATCTACGTCACGTTGAACATCGACCACCCCGCATATGAGGTCCTGCGAGAGCTAGAGGAATCGCTGCTGGAAATGGAGGATCCGGGCGAACTGTCCAACGCCTGCGTAGCTCTCCGATTGCTCCTTCTCTCGTGGGCTTCTGCGGAGGACCAATATCACGACCGGGACCAGCGGAGGAGAGTGCAAGACGTGGCCGGGGTATGGGGCCGATATGCGGCTACTTTCTTCGATGTTGAATTAGCTCAACGAGGGCAGTAATGACCAACCCTGGCAGGCCTTGGGACTTGGTGGAGGTCAATGCGGTCGACAGCGAAGATGTCTTCGTCGCAGCACCTTATATCAAGCAGGATACATTGGGCCGGTTGCTCGACCTTGTAAACCCTGACGCCAAATTAATTTGCGTTTCCCGGTGGCGGCGAAGAGAAATTGCTTCAGGGATTTCGGACCGAGAATGCCGGGAATTGGTTGTCGCACGCGGCGGAGAGTTCCGACTTCATCAATCTCTTCACGCCAAGTACTACCGTTTTGGAAAAGTGGTGCTCACTGGATCTGCCAATCTGACCGGGGCCGGCATGGGATACTCCCCCTGGCCCAACTTGGAAACTCTGTGCCCCCCCCTGGAACAGTTTTGACTGGGAGAAACTGGAAGAGCGACTTCTGTCTGAGTCTTACTTGCTGGGAGATGCAGAGTACCTCCGATGGCAGCAAATTGAAAAAACTGGTCGAAGCTTAGGATTTGTCAGTAAAGATGAAGGTCCGTCAGAACCCGAACCTGTTGGATGGGAGCCTAGAACCCGAGAGCCGGACCATTTGTGGTTGGCGTACCGCGGGTCGGAGCAAGATGTCCCAGGGGATGACGAGAGACGCGCTGCATTAGCTGACCTGGACGAGGTCGGTCTACCTCCTGATCTCGATCGACAGGACTTTGACAACTGGATAGTGGGAGCACTCCTAGAATCCGCTTGGGTCGGGCGGATTCGTAGCTTGTGGGGCGCTGACCGCATGGAGGTTCGGGCTTTACTCGAAAATGAGTGGGGAATGGACCCCTCATCAGTTGAGCGGGCCCGGCAGACTTTGGAGGCATGGATCCAACGCTACCTACTCTAGTTCGAGATCGACCCCATCGACCAAACTGGACAAAATCATGAACCTTTGAGATCAGGTTCGCTGTACCCGTGTAGTCAACCACCCGCCCCCGTCTATTGGATGAAGTCGACAGCCCCTGCTGTGCAATCGGGGGCTTTTCCTTTAGTCGGGTCAGCCTCGGTTATCCCATGTCCGGCTCCGCCGTCTCCCCCACCGTCATCCTATACCCGACCCGGGGTTCGGCGAAGATGTATGTCGGGTTCTCGCCGTCCTCCCCCAGCTTCTGCCGCAGCCCGCATCAGTTGGGTGCGGATCACCCGCGGGCTGCCGGGGTTGGTCGGCCCCCACACCCGGTGCAGCAGTTCCTCGTGGGTCACCATCCGCCCGGCGTTTATCGCAAGCTCCGCCAGCAGGTTGTACTGGGTGGCTGTCAGCATCACCTCCTCGCCCGCTACCCCCACCCGCTGCTGTACAAAGTCGATGCTCAGGTCCCCCCGCTCGAACGGTTCCGGCGACTCCACCCGCTCCGGCGCAGCCCGCCGCCTCAGGGCCGGCTAGATTCTCGCCACCAGGTCCGTGGGCGAGAAGGGCTTGACGATGTAGTCGTAGGCGCCCAGCTCGAAGGCCCGGGCGATCACCTGGTCCTGCCCGTACCTGGAGAGAGATCACCGGCACGTTGGCGCCCTGCTGGACGCTCCGCATCAGTTCCAGGCCGTTGGATCGGGGCAGCACCAGGTCCAGCAGGACCAGGTGGGCTCTTCTTCCTCCACCAGGCGCAAGGCCTCCCCCGGCCCCCCGGCGGCCGCCACGTCGTAGCCTGTATTGGACAGGGCGTCCCGCACGTAGCGCAGGGTCTGGGGGTCGTCGTCCACCGCTTAAATGCGGGGTCAGCTCTTGCTTGGACAGGCGGGGGGCCTCTCGGGCCGGCGCCGCGGGCAGGACCGGCACAATCTGGCAGGTCTCATCCAGGGCCGGAACAGCGACGTGACCTGCACTACCAATCCCGACTCGTCGCCCTCCGCATGAGGGCCCAAAGCCCTGGCGGTTCCCAGTCGTATCCTACAGCCGGAGAGTTCGAGTCTTCTCAAGTCTCAGATACAAACTAGTGGGCCTGAGCGTACCGAATTGCGAACTTTTCGGTGGGAGGTCCTTCTATAAGGAGTGCAGGTTTTTTGGACCGATTTTCGAGAGTCAGGCCACAATCACATAGAGCTATCTCGTAACAGACCCGCAATATTATCCGGCAGATTTAGGCCAGTTCGCATCTCAAAGTCGCTAATGCTGTGGTAGTCGTGATTGAAGGATTCCCACAGATCAACATTCCTGTTCTTAGCAGCAATGAGATCCTTGAACGCATTATCCCACTCCCCAAGGTGCATCCAGGCCTCTGCGCGATTGCAGTAAGACGTGCCCGAACCTCCGTCGATTTCGATTGCCCGATCGTAGTTCCCTATCGCTCGTACATAGTCCCCCTTCGCGTGAAAGGCAAGACCGCGGTTCGCATGAGCGGCGGCATTGTTCGGATCGAGGGTAATCGCTTTGTTGTAGTTAGAGATTGCCGTATCGGGATCGCCTTTCCGATCGTAACTTAAACCTAGGGTCACGCATGCTTCGACATTACCCGGGTCGATGTCCAACACATGGTCGAAGTCTGAGATCGCGCGTTCGTAATCTCCATGCTTGAGGAAAGCACTGCCTCGGCTGAAATAACTTTCAAGCAAATTGGGCTCCAGTTCTATCGCGGTGTCATAAGACTTGACAGCAGAGTCGTGATCATCCCTTTTCGCATATGCATTTCCAAGATTGTGGTACGCCAATGAATTTTTGGGATCTATTCTCAAAGCGTTTTCAAAATCTGAGATGGCTCCTGAGTAATTTCCGACCCGTATGTGGACGTTGCCCCTGTTCACGTATGCGGGTACATAGTTTGGATCGGTCATTAATATTTGACTGAAATCCGCGATGGCTTCGTCGTCATCACCTAGGTGGGCTAATGCCTTCCCTCGCTCGTTGTAAGCATTCAGGTAGTTTGGGTCCAGTTCTAAGACTTGGTTGAAATTGGTGATAGCCCTGAAATAGTTTCCTGTCTCAGCGTAAATCAGTCCCCGCCTGTAATGAGCAGATATGCTTGTAGGATCCAGATCAAGTACTTGATTGTAATCTGCCAACGCGCGGTCGGAGTCACCAACTTTCCGATATGCCTCAGCTCGGTTTCCGTATGACACACGGTCATTTGAATCTAGACCAATAGCCCGAGAATAGTCTGCGATCGCCATTTCACGATCATTGAGCCAGTCGTGCGCGATGCCACGACATGCGTATCCACGGGCATAGTTGGCATTGACCTCTATGGCTCTAGAGGCCGCCGCGAGAGCTTCAGTATGATCTCCGAGGCTGATGTAAACGGCACTCAGATTCGCGTGGATGATAGGGTTAGTTGGATCCAATTCTGCGGCTCGACCATAATCAGATAAACTAAGATCCAATTTACCGATTTCCCAGTAGACGTCCGCTCGATGCTGATAACCTCCAGCGTACCCCGGTGATAACTCTATAGCTCGGCTGTAATCTGCGATGGCCTGTTCCGAGTTTCCCAAAACACGGTGGGCAAAGCCTCGAACGCCGTAAGCGTCCGTCGAAACCGGATTGAGAGCAATTGCCTCGTTACAGCAATCTATAACCGCCGGGTACTCTCTTTGGTTCTGGTGAAAACGAGCTCGGTCCATGTGGTCATCAGCCTCACGGTGGATCGCCGTCAGGCGAATATATCCGTGTAGGTCGTTGTATATGGTCGCGCTAGATATGGCGTGCGCTTTCTGCAAATAGTCGAGGATCGGTACCTTGAGATTGTTAGGGACCACCACCACCCGATCTGGTTGCACATATCCTTCTGGTGGGCGGACAAAAACGCTTTTCTGAGCGAGTGCCCGGTTCAATACATGCGGCGACTCATAGATGTACTGATTCCTTTCCTCCGTTCTCTTGACTAGGATTACCCTCCCATCCTGGAGGTGATTGCCGTCGCACGCAAAAAACAGAGCGATGAGATAATCTGCGGTGAAATCGATCAGGTTGGTCTTGGCGCCGTAGTGCTGAAGCTCAGTGAGGATGGTCATTTCATCCGTTTCGTGGGTGTATTTTTTCGCCTCCTCCAAGTGCCTCCGCTGGACGGCTTCGATGTCCAACGTGTCCGACATCCGTTCCACTACGTCTCGGTACAGGCCTGATGAAATTTTATCGTGAATTCTGGTTTCGCCGCGGAAAACGTAGTCGGCTTCAATGCAAGCTGAAGCTAGGGCGTTGGTTATCCCAAGTATGGCATCAAGGAAAGTCATCTCACGGGCCGAATCTTTATGCCCACTCATACTTCAATCCCTTCTCTTAGGTGAACACAACCCCAGCGAACTACAAGGGTCTTGGCGATTGTTCTGAAGCATAATTGTCAATTACGGAATTGCGTGGTGGGCCGGACTGGACGAAATCAAGAACCGAGGCCGATTCCGACGTCACCCCGTCCGACGGCATTGGGATGGTGTACGTTAGAACCGCCTCGTCCTCAACGATTTCAATGCCCTGCACGAAGTTGCGGATGAGCGCCTTCCGCTCGGGGAAGGTGCCCCCACGGAACAACTCCCGGAAATCGGCCACGTATTCCTTGATCTCCCTGCTGGTGGGCAACTCCGCCCGCCGCTGCTCCAACTGAGCCTCGGCCCCCTCCCGCGCCGCCGTTAGCTGGTCCTGACGCGCTTTCAGGGACAGGATGCGGGGGGACAACGCCTCGATGGGCAACTGCTTGGTCTCCAGCGCCTGGTAGAGATTCTCCAACCGGGTCTCAACGTCGGTAAGCTCGCTGTTGATGGCCGTCAGCCTGCCGTTGACCTCTCCGGCGATGTTGTCGATCTCCTCGGCCACCAGGGTCACCAGCTCGGTGATGGTCTCCTCGGTGAGAATCCGCTCCCTGATCTTCTCGATTACCAAGTCCTCCACCTTGGATGCGTTCAGGTAGCGCCCGTTGCTGCACGCTCCCGCTCCCTCGCGGAACAGGCTGGAGCAGACGTAATACGCGAACTGGCCGCTCTTGGCTCCCTGGGCGGAGTAGGGCTTGCCGCAGACACCACAGCGCAAGAGACCGCTCAAAAGGTACTGGCTGCCCACCCGTGCGGGCCGCTGCCTGGCTGGCGCCCGTTCGTGGAGTCCCTGCTGCACCAGGTCGAAGGTCTCCCGGGACACCAGGGCGGGCCAGGCGTTCTCCACCCTTACCGGCTCTCCCGCCTTCTCGTCCTTGCTCTTCACTCCCCAGACGGCGGTGCCGGTGTAGGCTTCATTGGTCAGCAGGTAGTGGACCACGTTCTTCTGCCAGCGCCGTCCCCGGTTGGTGATGCCCCGCCCGTTCAGCTCCTTGCAGATTTCCATCAGCCCGTTGCCCCGGCGGGAACTCTCGAATATCTCCTTGACGATGGGGGCGGCCACCGGGTCCACTTCAAGGGTGGGCCGGTCCTTCACCCCGTCGCTGACCTTGATGCGGGTGTAGCCGAAGGGCGCCTTGGACGCCAGGAAGTAGCCCCTGGACGCCGCCTCCCGCATCCCCCTAACAACTTCTTGGGCTAAATTTTCCGAGTAAAATTCGTCCACGGACTCGATGATGGCCTCCATCAGCTTGCCGGTGGGGGAGTCGTCGGCGTGCTCGGTGATGGAGACCACCCGTATGCCCTTGCGCCGCAGCATGGACTTGAAGGCCACGGCGTGCTCCCGCTTGCGGGTGAACCTTGAAAATTTCCACACAAGAATGACCTGGAAAGGTGCCGTAGCCTTGCCGCCCTCGTCGATCATGTTGCGGAACTGGGGCCTATCGGCGATGCGGCCGCTCTCGGCCTCGTCCACGTACTCCCGGGCTATGGAATAGCCGTTGTTATTGGCGTAGTCGCGGAGCGCCCGAAGCTGGGCCGCCACCGACAGGTCCACGTCCTGGCGGTCGCTGGAGACCCGGGCGTATAGGGCCGCCGGGGTCAGGGGTTGGAACTGCTTCTTCATGCGTGCTCCTTTTTTGTTTGTTCGTCGCGGCGGTTGTCTTACTCGTCGGTGGAACCGGCGACCGGGTGGACCTGGAGGCGGAATCCCAGGGACCGCAGCACCCGGAGTACGGTGTCGAACTCGGGGCTGGCCCCGACCCGCATGGACTTGTACAAGCTCTTCTCTCCCAGGCCGGTCTCCCGTGCCACCCGCCGCATCCGGTGGGCGCGGGCCATCTGCCCCATTACGCCCATTATCCGTTCCAGGTCTCCTGTTTCGAGGGCGGCGTTCAGGGCAACCGTCATTTCGTCGGACGTGGCCGGATGTGACGCCCGTGTCTCCGTGTCCTCCATCGCCGCTCCCTCGCCGTCGTGCGATTGACCCATACCCACTTATGTTATCCCACAGGATACCTTCTATGCAAGCGGGAAATGCCATTGGGGGAGGCCAATTTCGGAAATTGCCTGCTCCCCTTTACCATCAGGCGGCAACCCTGCGCATGGGTCCCTACCTCAGCACGAACCACCACAGGAGAACGATGCCCACCAGCAGCACGAGCAGCACCAAGGCGGCTACGCGGACTGCGATGAGCGCTTCCCTCGTTTCCTTGTGCGCGGCAACCTCCTTCCGGTACTCCCTCTCAAGCTCGTGGTAAGGCCGGTTGGCGGTGGCGGCGGACTCCCTGGCCTCGTCCCGCTCCCGCTCCCGCTCCAACTCGGACGCTCTTTGCTGCCACTCGGATACGCTTTGCTCCAGCTCCCGCACGGTCCGCTGAAGCTCCTCCTCCCTGGCGACGGACCGGCGCAGCAGTTCCTCGTCGGTGACGTACTCCGGCGCCTCCATCCGCACGTACACCCGGCGGCCCTCCCGGCGAACCTCCACCTCCCCCCTCCGGATCATCCGGTCCAGGGTTGACATGGAGACCTCTAGCTCCTCCGCCGCCTCCGCCTTGGACACCCAGCGGACTGACTCTTCCATCGCTTTTCACCTCGCTAACGGCTGACACGTCGGGGGGTTGCAAGTTGTCCAAACCCGGTACATTTTACTCCCGGTATTTTAGTCCCGCTTTTCATTTCCGGCCCTGACCGGTCAGGCGATGCGTCAACCCCATTTTGTACTTGAAATCGGCCCATTGCGGGCCTCTTCGGCCTCCCCGGACCAGAGAATTGGGGCCTGACGGGACAGTTTTGGACACCCAGCAGGCGTTGTGGGCAGATGGGGCTGCGTCAGTAGCCTCATCACGTAACCCCCTCTATTGGACGCATCCGGTGCCGCAGCGAGTCCCAGCCGTAGGCCGACAGCCCGCGCAGCGCCAGCCTCGGGGAGCGCGACTCCCACAGGGGACGCCAGGACCGCTCTAGCAGCCCCCGCCGGGTCAGCACCGGCGGGCACGACACCAGGATGGGCAGCGTCATCAGGTTCATCCGGGAAGCCGTCCTCGCGTAGGTCTCCTCCACCTCCTCGTTGTCCACCACGAACAGGGTGACGGGAAACGGGGCCATGTCCTCCTCGGGAGCGTTGGACCAGTAGTAGCGGGTGTAGGGTCTCAGCCGGGCCAGGACTCCCCTGGGGTGGCGGGCGCGCAGCTCGTGCTCCAGGTAGAAGGGGACGTGCAGGCCGTCAACGATGAGCTTCCCCACGGCGTCCGGGGCGATGGCCGATTCGCCCCAGTTGAAGGCCCGGTCGGTCTTGGCCGTGGGGATGGACCACTCCAGTTCGCTGCCGGCGGTTGCCCGCGCCTCCGTCGCCAGTTCCGACAGGAACCAGGTCACCCCGTCGGCGTGCCGGGTCTGCCGCGCCCAGGTCTCGATGCGGTGGCCCAGGTGCCGCCTGCGGCCCCGGTTGTCGGTGGTGAGCTCCGTGCTCCAGATGCCCCGCGTCGTCGGCAGCTGTGCCCGGTCCCGATGGGTGACGTAGCGGATGCCCTCCTCCGACAGAGTGTAGCGCACGTCGCCGCGTTTGCCCCGGCGCTCGACAAGGCCCCAGCCATTCACGAGATTGTGCAGCATCTGGCTGACCCTCCCCTCGGAGACGCCCAGCCAGCGGGCCAGGTGCTCCCGGGGTATCATCGGGTGGTCGGTGATCAGGTCCAGCGTCCTCTTCTCCGACGGGGTCAGGCCGAAGGCCGGCGCCGACGAAACCATCCGTTCCGTGTCGGGCAGCGAGGCCCGCTTGCGCTCCGGCGGTTCGGTGAAGCGCCCCCGGTTCGGGCTGCCGCGACTGCTGATGAACTCCAGCGAGTAGGGCAGGCTGCCGAAGAGCCACGAGGCATAGCGCCAGGCGTTGCTGTTCCAGTCCTCCAGCGCCTCCCGGGACTCCACGGCGACGTAGGCCTCTTCCAGGTTGGCGTGCTCGCAGAACCGGGTCGTCAACCTCTGTTCCCATACGCTGGGGGTCAGTACCAGGACCGTGCCGGGGCGGCGCCGATATTCGTACTCGGCGATGGCCCGCAGCCGGTCGTAGAGGGAGCGCCGCCTGAGCGCCGGTCCCTGGCGCACCACCCCGAAGCTGCGCCCGTCGTGCCGGGTGATGGTGGCGTCGAACCGGCCCCGGCGGTGAAAGTCCACCTGCGTCCGCAGCCCGTCGGTCCCGGGGGACAGCGACGCCGCCAGGCGGTAGATGGAGGCTGCCGCGTCCATCCGGCGGATGAGCAAAGTGAGCCACTCCCTGGACACCGGGTAGGCCCTAACGTAGTCCGAGGGCGTGTCGAAGCCCAGGACTCCGGCGGCCTCCCTGATGCCCTTCGCCGTCAGGTAGTGCCGCTTGCTGGACGACAGATGGGCAGTGCCATGGCTGACGCGCCCAACGATGCCGTCGTCCAGCAACCCGGTCAGGCCCCGGTGAATGGCAACGTGTGCTTCGCCCAGGATCATCGCCAGTTCCGCCGTGTCCACGAAGGGCATCCGGCTGAGGTGGTGCAGCAGCTCTTGGTCGGAGACGCTCATGTATCGAGCGTAGCAGACGGGAGGCCCGGCGGTCAGCAGGCAAATGTCAGTATCGGCAAATGGTAGGCCGGCGGGCGCGGATTTCCCGGACGGGAGCTCCCTGGGGCGCCGAGGTGGAGTTCGCCTACACCACCGGCTACGCCAGCCGGGTCCGGATGTCGGTCAATCATCTGGTGAACGAGCGGGGATTGGGTAGGGACGGTGCCGCCGGTGCCTGGATGATTCCAGGTGGTTTGCTCCGTCCCCTCCACCGAACCGGACGTGCGACTTTCACCGCATCCGGCTCTCCATCAGATGAATAAGGCCCACGTGGGTCGGGAACATCGGCTTTTCCGCAATCGCCGTCGGGTGCATACATCCCTCCTCCGGCGTAATTCGCTTCGTTCCACACTCGCCTGACTGCCCTCCTTCGCCATGTGGCCGGCTTTCCCGACCTCGGACTACTACGAGGGCTCTGCCCCATATCCGGCATTGGCCGAAGGCTGGCCTGCTCCGTCGCCGGAGAGCCGGACGTGGTTCCCAAGTTCGCTCAGGTTGCGTCTTCGCGCCGTCTTAGGTCCTGCCTCTACGCCTGGCTTGGCTCTCTGCCGTGCTCGTCATCGGAGGATGCCGGTCGAAGGGAGGACGGCATCCCTGCCCTGACAGGGCTGTCTCTGCGGAATAGAGACAGAGATTCCGATGACTCCACCCTCGCCCTACCGTAAGCGGGTGGTTGCATGTGCGACGCTTCAAACAGCAGTTTCTTTCGTAACCGTAACGGCACTCTGGCTAGCAGCGCGCGGTTCAGTAGGGTGGCCGCCGCCACATTGTCGGGAAGGCTTCAGACACGGTTCTGCCTCTGGCCCCCGTGCCTGCTTCCCTAGCCACCGGCCCCTCCTGGCCGGGTTCCATATCGGGAACATTCAACCTAAGCGCTTCTTGGCGCACCTACTCCGTCATGCTGACGAAACCGGAGCCGGACGGCGCCGGTCCTGGGGAGGACCGGACCGAGGTCTGAGGGCGGCCAGGGGGACCGGCGGGCACGGGGCAACGCCAACAGCGTTTCCTTCTACCGGATACGGCAAGCCCAAGCCCTCGTCCCTACCCCTCTTCGAGGGGACGCTTACTGCCGAGCAGGGTCGTGAGAAGGAGTTGGTCGGCACGGCCTCACCCTGAAGGAACTGGCGGACTGGATGAACGTCAGCTACGGCTACCTCTCCTCGGTGGCCAGCGGGCGCCGGCCCTGGACTCCCCTGCTGCGGGAGAGGGCCACGGCGGTCCTGGGCGAGGTGCCTGGGCAGGGGATCGTCTACCGCCAGGGCGGTCTCGTGGAGGGAGAGAGCACCTGTGCGCCGCGTGACGCGGCATAGGATACCCGGCTCAGCCGTGAAGAACTCGGAGAATGTTCTTGGGCCAACCGACCTACCTCGAAGCGAAAGCCCAGGGGGAAAACAGCATGTCGGTAAAGCGGCTACGGTCTGAAAGCGTTGTAAGACCGGTTCCGCAAGGCCCGCGCGATACGGTGAAAGCTGGACTGCCTGAACCCCAGTTCCCAGTTGGTGTTCTCTCCACCCGCCGGTAGAACGCTTGTAGCCCGGCGCCACTCATTACGTCGGTCGGTAGGTGCGACCGATGCAACTCCGATGAGTGAACGATGGCCAATGTGGTCATTCAATGGGACAAACGGGGCACCTAAGTCGCGCTAGAACGTCTTATGTCAACGGAACGCGGGATGGCCTACGGGGGGAGACCCCTAGGGTCACGGAGTCCTCGTAGTAGTCCGAGGACGGGAAAGCCGTCCACATGGCGAAGGAGGACAGGTGGTTTCGACGGAATACAACAGGGAGGTATGCAGAATGCAAGACGCCGAAACTGTATTGAACGTCATACGCGAACGCGGAGAACGAGGATTGCCGCTGGAGAACTTCTATCGGCTGCTTTACAACCGGAACCTGTACCTGCGGGCCTACGGTCGTCTCTACTCGAACCAGGGGGCGATGACCAGGGGAACCACCGCAGACACCGTGGACGGAATGTCCCTGGCGAAAATCGACCACCTGACTGACGCGCTGCGTTACGAAAGGTTCCGATGGACGCCGGTGCGACGGGTCAACCTTCCCAAGCCAAAGGGGGGAACCCGTGGCCAGGACGGTCCTCGCCTGCCTGGAGTAAGCGCCGACCCCTACCGGCGCATGAAACTTTACGACCGGCTCACCGGCCAATCAGCCGTGGGACCAACCTGGCCGGGAGCTGCTTCCAGGCGACGGCCAGTATGAAGAAGCCGGTGGCCACCAGGGCCATCACGGGCCCGGACGGCAGGTTGAAGTAAAACGAGATATACATCCCGGCTATCGCCGATGCGGCCCCGAACAGCGATCCCGCGATCATAGCCGCCGGGAAGCTCCGCATCAGCAGCGAGGCCGCCGCCGCCGGGGTAATCAGCATCGAAATCACCAGCACGATTCCCACCGCCGGAAGCGCGAGGACAACCACTACGGCCAGCAGCGCCAGCAGCAGGTATTCCAGCTTTTCCGTCGGCAGCCCGATCACCGCCGCGCCGGTGGGGTCGAAGTTGGCGAACACCAACTCCTTGTGCAACAGGAACATCAGCGCTAGGACCGCGGCGGCCAGCCCCAACGTAACCAGCACTTCCGCCCGGGAAACCCCCAGCACATTACCCAGCAGGATGCCCTCCAGATCCACCGGCACGCCCTTGGCCGCGGTCAACATCACCAGACCCAGGGCGAACATTCCGGCGAACAGGACCCCTATCGAAGTATCCTCGCTGATGCCCACCCGCCTGATGAGGTATCCGCTGAGCAGGGCCATCACCAGGGCCCCCGGCAGCGCCCCCAGAAAAAAATGGAGGTCCCGTTCAATGGCCCCCACCCCGGCAATGGCCCCAATAAGGACCGCCGCCGCCACGCCGGGCAGCACTCCGTGGGCCAAGCCGTCGCCCATGAATCCCAGCCCGCGGACGACCACATAGGCCCCGATTATGGGGCACATGATGCCCACCAAGACGGACACAATCAGCGCCCGCAGCATGAAATCGTATTGAAACGGCCCGGCGAGGGTCTCAGTGATAATGTCCATCGGGGCCTCCGGCCAGCCCGTGGCCGTGGGTCGGGACGGCCCCGAAGGGGCCGTAGAGCTCGGTCAGGACCTCCGGGGTCAGCACTTCCAGGGGCGACCCGCAGGCGCAGACGCGGCAGTTGAGGCACAGGCACTCGTCGCAGTAGTGGGCCAGGTGGTTGATGTCGTGGGAGGAGAGCAGAATCGTGCGGCCCTGGTCCCTCAGCTCCTGGAGGACCGTCACCAGGGACTCTTGAGAGGCGATGTCCACGCCGCTGAAGGCTTCGTCCAGCAGCAGGATGTCGGCTCCCTGGGCCAGGGCGCGGGCAACGAACACCCTCTGCCGCTGGCCGCCCGAAAGTTCGCCCACCAGGGAACCGCGGCGCTCCCACATCCCGACCTGGCGCAGCGCGTCCTCGGCGGCGGCCCGGTCGGCCCGGCCGGGCCGCCGGAACCAGCCGATCCGCCGCGTCCGTCCCAGGATGGTCACGTCCCACGCGCTCAGGGGCAGCCGCCAGTTGACCCTTTCGTGCTGGGGCACGTAGGCCACCAGCCCGCGCGTTTCTGCGGCGGACTTGCCGTGGACCAATACCCGCCCGGCCGTCGCAGGTAACTGGGATACGATGACGTTGAACAGGGTGCTCTTGCCCGCGCCGTTGGGGCCGACGACCCCCATGAGGCAGCCGGGCCCGGCGGTGAAGGAGACCCGGTCCAGGACGCGGACGCCGCCCCGGTCCACGGTCAATTCCTCGGCGGACAGGGGAGGGGCTGACGGTGGGGATGTCATGGCCATTGGAGCGCCTCTACGATGGTGCGCACATCGTAGCGCATGAGGTCGATGTACGTCCCGGCCTCTCCGCCCGGCTCGCCCAGGGAGCCTGTGTGAAGCCCGCCTATGAGCTTGGCGCCGGTCTCCTCCGCGATGCGCTTCGCCAGCCGCTGGGAATGAGACTTCTCAGCGAACACTGCGGGAACGCCCTCGTGTTTAATCGTCTCTACCAGGTGGGCCAACTCCTGGGCCGTGGGCTCTACCTCGGTGGTGACGGGCATGACCGCGCCCACCACCTCGAAGTCGTAACGTTGGGCGAAGTACTGGAAGCTGTCGTGGGACGTAACCAGCAGCCGGCGCTCTTCCGGCAACCGGGCCACTTCCTGCTGTATCCAGGCGTGGAGCGCGTCCAATTCCCGGTTGTAGGCGGCGGCGTTGGCCTGGTAGAAGCTCCGGCCCTCCGGGTCAATGGTTGACAGTTGGGCCTCGATGACATTGACGGCCTGTTTCACCCGCAGGGGGTCGAACCAGAAATGAGGGTCCAGCGCGCCGTGGTCGTGGCCGTCGCCATGGTCCTTGTGCTCTTGGTGGCCGTGCTCCTCGTGTCCCCCGGTCTCCCCCGGGATGCCGACGAAAGCGATCTTGGTGGGCTTCCCGGCGACATCCCAATGGCCGGCCACTTCCAGGTCGTGGGTATCCAGTTGCAGGACCTTGCCGCCCACCGAGTCGGTGATGAATATCGCGCCGGAAGCAGAGGCCAGGTGCGGCCGCGCCCAGAAGCCGGTCTCGACCGGAGAGGTGAGGAAGCCGGAATTGGACGCCAGCAGATCCGCGTCATGGGCGTCGTACATCCGCAGTTCGCCGTCGCTCATCACCACCAGCAGGGCTTCCCCGTCGTGGCTGAACGCGACCTGGATGGGGCGCAGCTCCTCGGTGGCAGGGATCAACTGCTCCATTGCGCCTTCCTCGGGCTCCACTAGGTACAGCCCCACCGCCGAACCGAGGGCGAAGAAGTGGTCCAGGCCGGGGTAGCCCCAGACGGAGGTGAGGCGGAAGTCCTCGGGCGACCCCTCCGGCGGGGCGACAAACACGTCGCCGTATTCGCCGTCGTGCGCTTCGAGCACCAGCACTCCGCCCGTGCAGCCGAAGGCCGCTAGGTGGCCGTTGCCAGCGTCGCCGTGCAGGTCCGGGCATCCTTCAGCGCGGTACAGGACGTTCCCGTCCATGTCCCGGATTTCCGCGCCGATGGGGCGCCGCGCGTCGGGGTTGGCCGGAAAATCGGGATGTTTGATGGTGGTGGCGACCAGGTCATGCTCCAGCGGGACCGCCGCGCCGTGGTGGGGGCCAACGTTGAACCGCACCGGGACGTATGCAGCGCCCTGCTCTTCCAGTTCGTGCTCGTTGACCAGGACCACGTCGCCGGAGCCGTCATAGAAGATGGCGGCCCACTCGCCGCCTACGTACAGATGGACCGGCCGGTCTCCCTCCAGGTCGACGCCCAGGCGTTGGGCCGGGACTTCCACCAGGTCGTGGTGGTCTCCGTGGGCTTCCAGGAAGATACCGCCGTCCAGCAGGTGCGCCGTGTTGGCGTCGCTGGAGACGGCGATAGCAAAGCGCCCGCTCTTGGTCGGATAAATGCGCCCGGCCCGTTCGACCAGGTCGAAGCGGTCCTGGGCCACCTCGCCTGATTCCAGGTCGATGACCGATAGCGCGCCCCTTTCGCCGTCCCCGATGAGCAGCCGGCCCAGGGCTTTCTCCGGCTCTTCATCGCCGTGTTCCTCGAAGATTTCCACGAAGTCGATGGGGTCAACCATGTCGCCCAGCGGAACGATTTTGGCCGGGTCCCGGGCGGCGTTCTTCAGCAGGTCATCCAGCCAGTCGGCCTCCAGGGAGAGGCCGACGCTCAGCACCAGGTCGGCGTCGGCGACGCGGGTGATGTCCCTTGCGCCGGGCTGGAACGTGTGCGGGTCGGCGTTGGGCGGCAGCAGGGAGAAGACGTCCACCCGGTCCCGGCCGACGGCCTGCACCCAGTCCGCGACGATGTTGCTGGTGGTGACGATGCCGGTCTTGACCGCCGGGCGGGCGGCGCCGGAGACGGCGGGAGTTGCCGCCGGTGAGACGGCGGTTGTGGCGCTCTTCTGCGCCGGCGAGTTGCCGGAGGCGGCTGGCGCGGCTGGCGCGGTTGGCGCTGCCTGCGCCGGCGCGTCCGTTGCCGGTTCCTCGCCGCAGGCGATGGCGAGCAGCAGGATGGGCAAGATTACCAGGAGTCCAAGGATCCCAAGTATGGGCCGTAGCATAGTATCGTTCCTCCTTCAGAGTCTTGCGATTTCGCGTCTCAATTTCCTGTATAATCAAGACTTAGTATCAATACAGGGCAAGTATTGATATGGAGTCTCATTCATGCCAAGAATTTTAAGGGCCCGGGGGCTTGTGGGAGGCGCAGTTGCGGCAGCGGCCGTAGACTTCCAGCCAATGCCCGCTGATCTGGAAGCCGTGGTCGGCGGAGGTGATGCGGAGCAGGTCCTCGATGTCGCACCCCGTAAGGTCTTCCGACAAACCGCACTCCACGCAAAGCAAGTGGTGGTGGTGGTGCTCGCGGTGGCTCAACTGGTAATGGAGGTCGCCGTCCTCCAGCAACACGCGGCACAGCACGCCGGACTCGACCAGTGTCTTGAGGGTCCGGTACACGGTGGCGCGGCCCAGGCGGGGCGGCAACTGCCGTCGCAGTCCTTCGGCGGTGAAGTGCCGCTTTTGCTCCCCGATGATCGTCGCCAGGATACGCCTGGGAGCAGTCGAGCGATACCCCCGCTCTTCCAGCGTGTCCAGGATTTGTTCGGCCACCGAAGGGCTCCGCTTTCTCACTGCCATGATTGCGAGACCGAAACCTAATTGATACTTCGTATCAATATCGAATATTATACAACGGCGGCGCCGGGTCGTCAACAGGGAATTGCGGGGAGAAAATTGCGAAACTCCCCGGCTGAGCTTACTACCGCTGATGGGGGACGAATACCGTTAAAATTTCGGACGAATTCCGCTTACTCTCATTGGCCGATGGACCCTATCCACGCTATTTTTCTTCTGCCTCTTCGGCAGCTAAAGAGTTTCGCAATTTTCTCTGCGGGAGAGGCAGGGTCTTTCTATTCTCACTCTCCCTCGGATCAAGTCCGGGGCAAGCTCTGGAGGGAGAGGATGCTGACAGGGGTATGTATGGACTTAAAGTGGTCTGAGAGCTTGGAAAGCGCACGGGAATCCGGCATCTTGGTTGCAACGACAAAACCGGATGCTGGAGGTCTCCCATGCGCCTTCCCAGGGAATTGGTCATGGCCTAGCCGAGGCCACGTATGAAGGATGAAAATGAGGCGGCGCCGGTCGGTACAGAGGGCGGTTAGCATTGGCGCTGCGAGCCCGCGAGGGAATTTGCCCTGGTGACCAACAGGCACGTATGAATGTCGCCCCGCCTTGGCGGTGAGCACGCATGGCAATGTCTTGAGTGAGCTGGTCACCCACCGGACGGCAGCTCTAAGATGGAGCAGTCTCATGGATACTTTTCACCAACGATGCTGCGGCTTGGACGTGCATAAAAAATCGGTAGTGGCCTGTGCCATCACCCCGGAGGGCCGGGAAACCCACACCTTCCGCACCATGACCGGCGACCTGCTGGCCTTGGCCGACTGGCTCAAGGGGCGGGATGTGAGCCAGGTGGCCATGGAGAGGACCGGAGTTTACTGGAAGCCGGTCTACAACCTTTTGGAGGACGAGTTCACCGTGATGGTAGTGAATGCCGCCCACATCAAGGCGGTGCCCGGTCGTAAGACGGACGTGAAGGACGCCGAGTGGATTGCC
The DNA here is from genome assembly GCA_965197555.1 of Dehalococcoidia bacterium. Classification (GTDB taxonomy): domain Bacteria; phylum Chloroflexota; class Dehalococcoidia; order Lucifugimonadales; family UBA3495. The sequence continues at coordinate 93,817 of OZ240213.1, forward strand.
CAACTGTTGCAGCACGGCCTTTTGCGGGCCAGCTTCATCCCGGACCGGGCGCAGCGGGAGTTGCGGGAATTGACCCGCTACCGGCGCAGCCTGGTGCAGGAACGCATCCGGGAGGCCAACCGGATCCAGAAGCTGCTGGAAGGGGCCAACATCAAGCTGGCATCGGTGGCCACCGACGTGCTTGGAGTTTCGGGGCGGGCCATGCTGGCCGCTCTGGCCGCTGGGGAGGAAGACTCCCGGGTGTTGGCCAGTCTGGCCCTAGGCCGACTGCGGGAGAAGACCGGCGAACTGGAGCGGGCCTTGCGCGGTCTTATCGGACATCACCAGCGGTTCATGCTCACCGCTCAACTGCGTCATCTGGATTTCCTGGTCCAGGAAATCGAGCGGCTGAACCAGGAGGTGGCCCGCCGGGTGCATCCCTTTGAGGAAACGGTGGCGGCGGTGGACACTATCCCCGGGGTGGGACGGCGCACGGCGGAGGAGGTCGTGGCGGAAGTAGGCACGGACATGACGCGGTTCCCTACTGCGGAGCACTTGGCGTCCTGGTCCGGAGTGTGCCCTGGGAACAAACAGAGCGGGGAAAAGCGAAAACCCAGTCCAACACGGAAAGGCAATAACTGGCTGAAATCGGCTTTGGTTGAGGCAGCCAAGTCCGCAGGACGCACCAAGACCTACCTGGGCGCCCAGTACCGGCGGCTGGCTCGGCGTATCGGGGCCAACCGGGCGGCCATAGCCGTGGCCCATAGCATCGTCGTCATACTTCACCATGTCATCAAGTCGGGACAGGGTTTCGTGGACTTGGGCCAACGGTACTTCGAGGAGCGGGACCGGGCCGCCATCACCCGCCAGGCCGTCCGCCGTCTGGAAGGTTTGGGACACAAGGTCACCCTGGCGCCTGCCTGAACAGGCTATTTTCATGGCAATGCTACCAGGTGCAGCAGGTCATTGAAACGCATTTACCTCACCTCACTCAGTCACAGTTGACCGGCTTGGCCTGGTGGGTCTGCGGGACTATTCTGGCCGGGAGCGCCTGCCAGAATGCCGTCGCGTCCGCCCTCTCCACCCGGGGCAACCGGAACAACCTGCGTCAGTATCTCAGAGAGTGGTTGTACGACGGCGGCGACCGGGCGCGTCCCTGCAAGGCCGAACTGGACGTAAGTCTCTGCTTCGCGCCGCTGCTCAGATGGGTCCTTGCGTGGTGGTGTTCCGGCCGGTTGGCGCTGGCGGTTGACCCCACGTTGAAAGGGGACGACACCACCGCCATCGTCATCAGCGTGGTCTACCGGGGTTGCGCCATTCCCGTGGCCTGGCGCATCCTGCGCGCCAACCAGCGCGGGGCCTGGATGGACCCGATAGTGGAACTATTGCAGGCCCTGGCCCCGGCGGTCCCCAGGGAAATGACCGTGGTGGTGCTGTGCGACCGGGGCCTGGCCAGTCCGAAATTGTGGAAACAGATAGTCGCTCAGAGCCTGCCCCCGACCACGATCGGGGGGCTGGCATCCCTACATGAGGTATCCGAAAAACGTCACTTTCTGCGCCGAGGGCGGCCGGCGGCTGCCGGCGCGCGCCTTCGTTCCCCGTCCGGATACCGCATGGATCGGGAGGGGGACCGCCTTCGGCAGAGCCGCCGCCAAACGCCGTTGCACCCTGCTGGCGGTCTGGTACGTTGAACAGGAGGAGCCGTGGATCATCCTGACCGACCTTCCACCGGAGGAAGTTGGGGTGAGTTGGTACGCGCTCCGCTTCTGGGTCGAGTTGGGGTTCAAGCCTGCCCTCGGCCCCGACCGGGGGGCGGTCAAGAGCCTGGGTTGGCAATGGCAGAAGACCCGTAGAACTGACCCGGCGCGGATTTCGCGGCATTGGTTCGTGTTGTCGGTGGCGACGCTCCTGACCCTGGCCTATGGGACCAGAGTGGAAGACGCCTATGACCGGAGGATGACCCCGGCAGCTTGCGAGCGCCGCCCAATGCCTGCCCCGTACTGGATACGAGGGCGCTGTCGCCCACTCACCGCAGTAGCCGGGAGAAGCCGGGACGGACCGTCAGCGTAACCCGGCACGGCATCGCCTGGCTGAGGCAGTTGCTGCACCGGGGCCGGTCCTGGAGCCGGGTCTGGCTGCTGCCCGAACCCTGGCCTGAACCCAAGTCCAACCTGGAGGTCACCCGCCATGCTCCTGCATGAACACCCCATACATACCCCTGTCAGGGGGGCTAGTGTTCTAGGAATGCGGCGAGTGACGCAGGTCCCAATGGCGGCTGATAGCGCCGCTGCGCCAGCGACGAACGTTCCGGTATGTAGCCTGTCGAACGCCAAGCGAACATCTCCAAAATTCATTGCCCAAGGAACTCCACTTATTCTACACCCCATACCATATGAGACGTATAAATATCACCCCTTTTTGTATATGAATCTTTGTACAATTTGCTCCCGGACGGTATATGGGGGCGGTCGTTTACGTGGTCAAGCCCTTCTCGCCGAGGGAGATTGCGGCAAGAATCAGGGCGGCGCTGCGCAGGCGGGCCGCGCCGCATCTGGCCGAGCCGTCCGAACCCTACTCGCTGGGAGACCTGACCATCGACTACGCCGGACACCGGGTGTCGGTGGCGGGGCGTCCGGTGCGGCTGACGCCCACCGAGTACGGGTTGCTCTTCGAGCTTTCGGTCCACGCCGGGCGGGTGTTGACCCACGACCAGCTGTTGCAACGGGGCTGGGGTCTGGAGAGGACCGTCGAACCCTGGCTGGTCCGGGAAGTGGTGAAGAGGCTCCGCCGCAAGCTGGGCGACGATGCCCGCAACCCCGCCTACATCTACACTGAACCGAGGGTGGGCTACCGCATGGCGAAGGGGGAGGGGCCGGAGCCGGAGATGGCATGACCGTGGCCGCCCCGCGCCCTGCTGCTGGCACAAGCCGCCTTCGGGCATCCCGGCTGCCTCCACAAACCGGAAGCCCCCGATGTGTCATCGGGGGCGTCTGCGGAACTCCATCCGCTACCGGAGTGGCAGGCCGCCCGTTTCCAGGCGGCTTTCGCCGCCGGGACAGGCCTATGGCTGCTTACAATGCCAGATTGAAGGTAATGGTGAAAGTTCTTGATTTTATCCAGCTAGGTGGGCCTAGGTGGAATCGAACCCACGGCCCAGTCGCCCATGAAGCACCGGCAAATCTTCCTCTAAGTGTCCCGTGGTTACTGCTAGATTCTAACACTGCGGTGCCCACCTCTAACGACGCTAAAGCCGACTAACACGACCGCTCCTTTACCCTTTTTTCTACGACAAGTGCTCGTTAGAGGGCCTGCTTTACACGAAAGAGTTCCTGAACTCCGAGCCTCGGACATGGGTACAGGCGACGCCAGCGGGGCGTCGTGCCTTTGCCGAATATCTCTCCAACCTTGAGAGGGCGCTGAACTGGTCGCCGAGCACATAGCCGGCCGACAAGACCTGCGCGGCGATTTGCTACTACTGGCCAGGCGCGGAAACAGCTGGTGTCGGCGGCCGGGACCGGCGTGATGATTGGTCAGGGGGAGGGTGTTGGGGTGGCTGGTGTTGGAGTGCTGGGCGCCCGTTCTACGTAATTGTAGCCGGCAGATTCGATTCTCCAGGTTCCATCGTCTAGCTTGTTGGCCTCGAAGTCGTAAACTTGTCCGTTGATTGTGGCGTTGCGTTTGCTGATACTGCCGCCACTAGTGAAGGAGAGGAAGTGGCCACGTCCGGATGAGTCGACCCAGAACTCGACGTCGCTGATCTTATAGGTGCAGCTCTCACCGGTCCTCACGATGAGACCTGGGCGGCATACGCCGTCTTCGGTTTCCGGGGTAGGTGTTGGGATCGCCGCCTGCGTAGATGCTGGCGATGGCGTGTCTTGGAGAATGGCTTCGGGCGTGGACGTGTGGGTGGGTGCCGGCGCGGCGGCACTCCCGGACGTGGGCGAGGCCGAGGGCCCATCGGAGCCGCAGGCGGCGGACAGGGTCGCCAGAATAAATGCCAAGACGCAAATGTGCAGGGGACAGCCTCTTGTTATCCGTCGCAGCATCATTATGCTTATGTTTCACCTCTCGCAGAGTATATCAAACTAAGTTCTCTGAAAGTCCTGGACGCCCGGTACCCAAGGGCTTCACGGAGAGTACTTACTTTCGGGTCATTGTTGGTGGCCTATTCGCCAAGTTGTTGCCAGAAGGATATAAGTGGAAGGATACCCGCAGCAATCAGACGTTCACCATCGCGCAGCTCAGGGACGCTATTGATCGAGGCAATGCAGACAAGAACTAGCCGGTATGAGTCGTCCTAAGCGAGTGTCAGCACGTAGACGACGGGTCGGAGGGTGAGTGCAGGCTGGTATGGGACGTGAGCCTGGCCCTCCCCACCTCCTGTCCCGAGATGCTCAGCCTCCCTCTACTGTAGGGGGATTCGTCCGAATTGACTACCTGTCGAGACTCGGACCAGTCATCAGGCCGTTCGGCGCTCGCTTGTTGGTCTGACGCACCAAATCAGTTAGGAGATGCGACCGTCCCCGCTCGTTGCATCCAAGTCCACCGCCCACGAGTACCTCAGTTTTTGTCGTCGATTGAGAAATGGGGATGGAGTAGACTATGGCGGCCTTGCCTGGCTTGACCACAACGAAGGGGCCTCGGTGAGTTCGCTGGTCTTGAGGGACTCGCTCATCTCCTCTGCGAAGGTGGCTATGGTGTCGGCGCTGTCCAGGAGCTGCCGCCGCTCCGCCAGCAGCGCCCTCGCCTCCTCTGCGGCGACCTCCAGCTTCTCCTTGCGCTCCCGATGTTCCCTGATGCGGTCCGAGGCGTCGGCCATCTCGGTGTCTGATCCTGTTCGGCATCATGCACCGCCCGGTATTGGCGGTGGTGGGCGTGGGGTTCGCAGCAGCGTTCTACATCCCCAGCTACCTCGTGGATGGCGACCCGGCTATGTTGGTGTCGGCGGCGTTGATGTTGGCAGTGATGGTCCTGGGTGCGTGGTGGATACGCAAGAGCGGAGTCCATTGACCGACGAACCCATCGTGCTCAACGAGACCATCCACCAGCCCACCCGACTGCGGATAATGACTATGCTGGTCTCCCAGCCGGAAAGGGAGCGAATCGCCTACGGATTCATTCAGCAGACCCTCGGCCTCACCGGAGGCAATCTGACCACCCATCTCCGAAAGCTTGAGGCCGCCGACTACCTGGTCACCACGAAAGAGTTCATCGATTCCAAGCCGCGCACGTGGGTGCAGGCGACGCCAACGGGACGCCGGGCCTTCGCCGAGTATCTCTCTAACCTGGAGAAGGCACTGAACTGGCAGCCGCGTACATAGTCCTTTCGGTTAACGCGGCTCCGCGACTCTCTAACTACTGGCTGGCACGCGCCTTGATAGGCTACTTGGCCGCCATTTGCTGCATCAGACCCAATTGGTCGGTTACGACCCAGTGTTCCGTGATCTTGCCACCGGCGACCGTCACTATGTCGATAACCTCAAAGGCAATCCTATTACCTGTAGGGGCAACGCCCATGAAGTCCCCTTGATGGGTCGCGTGGAATGTCTTGTGGGTTACCACCTTGTCCCCTTCGGCCACCTGCATGTGGATGGTGGCTTGCATGTCGGGGAAGGCGGCGAAGAACGCCTGGTGAAACTGTTTGACCCCGTTTAAGTCGTTGGGCAACCCGGGGATTGCGGAAAAATTAACAAAGTCCTGGGATACAAACTGGTCTATGGCATCGAGGTCGCGCCGACTTTGGACCTCCTCCACAAAGCGCCGCACGACGTTTTTGTTATCTTCCGCTGACATGGCATCATCTCCTAAACCAATATTCCTAAATTGCATTTCTTGGACCGATGCTCTCTTGAATGGCCGGGACCATAAGTCGGCACCCTGAACTCGTCAACCGCTCTCTGATCGGTCTCCCGCAAGCCGGCCATGTTCCCGGCCATGTTCCCGGCCATGTTCATCGTAGCCGTCCCGGCTCCTGGGGCACGGAGTCAGCTTACGCGTCGCTCCAAGCGACTCTTGGCCTCGGCGTAGACATCCGCCGGGAGGGGGCCACGGCAAGCCGAATTGATATTTCGCTCGGCGTGCAGGGGGTCTAGCGTTCCAATGATCGTCGTGTTCAAGGCCGTATGACCGATGGTAAACCTCAGGAGAAACTCAAACCGGTCCATACCCTCCAAGAGCTCATCCAGGTCCGCTTCTTCCCAGGCCGCCCAACGGCTGGGTTCAGCCAGCCCGCGGCCAGGCTCGCCTCTCGCGATTCCACCGCGGATGATGGTGCCCACGCCGGCACGGGCCGCTTGGGCCATCACCGGCTCGTGTTCCTGCTCTAGGGCGGAGTAGGGGAACTGGAAAGCGTCGAACGCGTCCATGGATAGGAAGTTGGCGAGTCCGGGCAGGGCGTCGGAGACCCCGATGAAGCGGGTCTTCCCTTGCGCTTTAAGCTCTAAGAGGGTCTGTACCGCCTCGGCTCGGGCGTCTTCCGGAGGCCCGCCGTGGAACTGTAAGACGTCCAGATGATCCGTGTGCATCCGTTTAAGGCTCAGTTCCACGCCATCCACAATGTTCTGGCGGGTATAGATATGGCGGGCGGCAGTCCCAGCTTCCACGGCTTTGGTATCGACGTTACATCCGCACTTAGAAGCAAGGAAGTATTCGTCTCGGCGGTGGGCAATATATTTGCCGATCATTTCCTCGCTCTGCCCGTAGTCGATGGACGTATCGACAAAGTTGACACCATGGTCCAACACCAGATTCAGGACCCTCTCCGCTTGCTCGGGCTCAAAGGGCTTGCCGTTGCGGATGGCCGCACCGGGGCCGCGCAACTCCATAGCGCCGAACCCGAGGACCGTTACGTTCAGTCCGGTCCGCCCAAGTGTTCTAGTTTCAAGACCTGCCATTTCGTCTCCCCGCTGATGAAATTATCCGTCAGACTTTCGCCCGCTCGATAATCACTTTAGCACCATCCTGGGTAAGCAGTTCAGCCTTGACCACGTCCACGCTCCCCGGCCAGTTTAGCCGGCATCCCCCCGCTCAGTGAAACCTAGCAGCGGAGTGGAGTAGCCCTGCCCATTCCGGGAGGCCACGCTAACCTACAAAGAGTGTGTAGGCCACTCCAGTGACGTGAGACAGGGTCTTAGGGCTAAGAAGTCTTTGATCTGCCGCTAGGGCTCGCTGGGCGATCTCCAAGTTGACTGCCGGCACTTGGTCGAGTGCTTTAATCTCGTCTAAGGTGAAATACTCGGCCCGATCGACCTCTCTGCCGTCTGGCTTTGGTTCGCCGCTTACCGGATGCAATACCATAACCACGTACATGCTGTTGCCCACGTCGGGGTCGTAGCGGTTCCGGAGACCAAGGACGCCAGCTACCTTGGCTGTAACATTGGACTCCTCTTGGACTTCCCGGACCACGGCATCCTCAATGGCCTCGTCGGGCTCGATGAATCCGCCGGGCACCTGCCAGTTGCCCTTGCCACGGCGAGAAGCACGCCGCACCAAGAGAAGCCGGCCATCTTTAATAACCGCACCGCCCACGCCAATGTTGTATCCGCTGTTGTAACGCTCGGGTAATGGCATATGTTATTGAACCTCCGGAGTTAGTCCCTCCCCTTCCTGGCCAAAAACTCAGTAAACGCTTGCTCCGCGGCGTACCCTCGGACCTTCTCGGTGGTTAATGTCCGCTCGTTCTTCCACATCTGGCGGAGATCGGCCCCCATATCCTGGAGCAGTAGCTCTTTGACACCCATGACCGACTCTTGCCGGTTCTGGGCTATGGTGGTAGCGATCTCCATAGACTTTGCTCGCAGTTGCTCCACCGGCACCAGGTGGTTAATCAAGCCGATTCGATGGGCCTCTTCGGCCTCCACGATACGCCCGGTAAATAGCAGCTCCTTGGCTATGGGCCACCCCACCTGGTTGGGCAATGTCCAAGTGGAGTTGATCCTGCCGTAAGCCGCAGCCAAAAACCGGAAGCTTGTACGCTCGCAGCCGATGCGGAAGTCAAGGGAGGAGGCCAGCACAGCGCCTCCGCCGTAAGCTAGACCGTTCATCATGCCGATGACGGGCTTGGGTGAGGCCGACAGCTCGTAGGACCATTGCTGCCTTTCCTCGGACCTTTGTTGTTTGTCTGGTTCGCTGCGGTCCCGGTCGTCGGCCCGCTGCTCATGAATGTCGCCGCCTGCCGAGAAGGCCCGTTCGCCCGAGCCTGTGATGATGATGCAACCGACCTCGTCGTTGGCATTGGCCTGGACCACTGCGTCGTGCAGCTCATAATTCAACAAGTAGTTCATGGCGTTCAAGACTTCGGGCCGGTTCAATGTAATTATGGTTACCCCGTCTTCCACTTCCACCAGTACGTGCTGGTATTGCATTGGGGCCTCCTGCGCTTTGTCTTCTCTTCTGTCCAAGAAATCTGAATTGCATTACGTAGTCCCAGATTGCCGTCAACGAGCTAGGTCTGAGCGTTTGGACAGATTGTATCTTAGAGCTGAGGAAATCCGATAGCCTACGCCTACTAAGTCACCGACTTAAATCACCAACGTGTGCCTGTTCCATCCTATTGCTCCGGCAATCGGCTCAGCCATTCGCATTGACAACCTGAAGTGTTTCGGAGTTTGCAACCGAGGCCACTGGAGCCGCAAAATAAGCTAGGATCTTTATCCTAGGGAGGAGGCAGAGTATATGCGGACCAATGCTACCAAGGTCAAGCTGGGCGAGGGCAAAGTCGTCTTCGGCGCGATCATCGCTCGATTCGCTCCAGATCTGGTGGAGCTATTCGGGGCGATTGGCTTCGACTTCGTCATGATTGATTGCGAACACGGTCCCATGGACTTGGACCAAGTGGAGCACATGGTAAGGGCGGCGGAGGTATTCGATATCACACCCATCGCTCGTATCCCGGACCACAGCGACCCGACCATTTTGCGTTTCCTAGACCGGGGAGTTCAGGGCATAATCGTGCCTCATGTGAATTCGCGAGATGAGGCCGATGCTGTGGCCAGGGCTGCCCGATATTATCCGGATGGTTATCGTGGAGTGGGTGGCGGACGTGCTCATGATTACGGGGTGAAGGTGTCTCGGGACGAATCCACCCGCTGGATCAACTCCCAAACTCTCGTCATACCCATGATAGAAGATACTGTGGCGGTGGAGAACCTGGACGAGATCCTAAAAGTGCCTGGCATTGATGTGCTCCACGTCGCATCGGGCGATCTCGGCCAGAGCATGGGGAACCCCGGTCAAGCTGAGGTGCGACGGCTGATGAGCCAAGTGATACCGAGAATCCGGGGAGGGCAAAAGCTTGTAGGGGTCGGTGGCAACTCACCTTCCGACACTGACGGGATAGCCGAGTTCATCAAGTTGGGAGCCAGCTTCGTAACCATCTCGGCTTGGGGGCTATTGAGTTTGGGAGCCGAGGACTTCCGTCGGCGGGTGGAAGCGGCGCTTTAGGGGGACAATTCTTGCTAGTTCTGAGCGTGTGACATTGATGGTTCCGCAGGACTCCAGGTTCCTGACCATCTGCCCTTGCTTCGCTTTAGACTAGCAAGAGCATGGGTCATGTAAACGTGAGAGCAAAGGGGAGCCATGAGTAGTTTTGAAATAGTGAAGGAGATCCTCGACGAAGCAGTCGGCGGTCCCCAGGCTCCGGTGGGATCACCCCATGGTTCGTTTTGGCGCGGCAAGACACGTGATGAATTCGTGCAACTACAGGTCCGAGGGTTTGGGAGACAGGAACCGCTGCTGGTGCTGAACGACGGCGCAGGCTCGAACCTGGTCAAGGCATTGAAGGGTGAAGAGCCCTTCGGTCAAGGTGCGCTATATCGCCGCATGCCGGGGCGCAGGCCCCCGGTCCCCGCCGATAAGATTGCTGTAATCGAACAATGGATCGACGACGGCTGTCCGGAATCCTGAAGCCCAGGCCCAGTTAAGAGTTCAGGCCTCCTTCTGGTCTTTGGTTCTTCAAAGTAGCCCTCACCCATTGGTACGCAGAAGGGTGGGCCGGCCAGTAACTCGGGCGGGATCGATGGCGGTCGGTGTCACGAGGGAACAATAACCCCTCTACCTACGATGTTGCGGTTCTTGAAGTCGGTGAGCGCGGCATTGATATTGTCCAGCGAGTACTCTTGAAAGCTCATCTTGACCCGGCCTTCGGCGTTCAGTTCCATTAGCTCGACCAGTTCCAAGTAGTTACCCACCAAGCTACCGGCGATCGTAATCTCATTCATGATGACGTGAAGGGTGGGCACTTCGATTCTGCCACCATAACCTACGATGAAGTGGGTCCCGCCGCGACGCAACATCTGCCAACAGAGTTGTTCTGCCCCTAACTCAGCTACAAAGTCAATCACGGCGTGAGCACCACCCCCGGTCAACTCCTTCACCTCGTCCACTACATCCGGGCCTCCGTCAACCACATGGTGGGCTCCCAGATTTTTGGCCAAGTCTCGAGCATCTGCGCTACGGTCCACTGCAATCGTGCGTGTGCTGCTCAATTCATGCAGGCACTGCAGAGCAATATGTCCAAGCCCGCCAACACCCAAGACTACGCAATAGCTCCCGGGACTTAGAATGCTGGCAGCCCGCTTGGCCACCCGGTAGGCAGTGATACCTGCATCAGCCATCGGAGCCACATCCAACGGTGAGACATTCTCCTGTAGTTTGATCAATGCCCGCTCGTTGGTTAGCAAGTATTCAGCGAATCCGCCATTGGTGCTAAGGCCTGGGAATACGCCATTCTCGCAGTACATGTCTTCACCACGGCGGCAGCCCAAGCAAACGCCGCATGACCTTAGGGGATGGCAGATAACAGCATCCCCGGGTTTCACGGACCGAACACCGCTGCCTACGGCTTCAACCCAACCTGCGTTTTCGTGGCCCATGATATAAGGCAGCAACGCGTCTTGTGGGTCCATTACGGGGTGCCAAATCCCTTCTATTATGTGCAAATCAGTACGGCACAGACCTGCCGCGCCAACGCGAACAATAACCTCGTCGGGGGAATTAATGGTTGGCTCGGGCACGGTTTCGACCACTAGGTCGACGTTCATTTCCCGGTCATACTCATACAGTTGAGCAGCTTTCATGGCAACATCCCCGTGCTTCAATATAAATCCAGTGTAACTGCGGCACTATCGGCAGCGCCGTTGAAACCCGTGTATGGGGCAGACACGACTATCACGCTGATTGACAATAACCCATAGTTACCTTGCTGTGAAGAGCAGCCCTGGATTAAGCTTGCGACAACCGGGCAGGGTAGCTCATAACGCTGCAATCGGACCATGCCGACAGGAACAGCGGCATCGGATAGATTATCTGATGTCTCTGAGTGACGGCCGTCGCTTCCAGGTGAGCGCCCCCGTGGGAGTATAGAAATGGCTGAGATTTACGTTCTGGGCGCCGGTACGCCAACCCCTACGTCTAACCGGTTTGGCAGCGCCCACGTCCTGCGTTTGGGGGATGAGTATCTGATGTTCGACTGCGGCCCGGCGGCCACCCATAAGCTGGTCAAAGCCGGGCTGTTTCCTACCCAGGTCGACTACTTGTTTTTTACCCACCACCACTTCGACCACAACGTTGACTACCCTTGTTTTTTACTGTGCCGTTGGGACCAGAGTATCGGCCGGGAGAACAAGCTGCGGGTATTCGGCCCCAACCTAACTGAGAAAATTACTCAGGGAATCATTGGGGATAACGGCGTATTTGCCGACGATTGGAAAGCGCGGGTAAACCATCCCCTGAGTCAGCAAGTTTTCGTGAACCGCGGCGGCACCCTACCACGTACCCCACCTTCTGTGGACGCCCTTGACGTTGGACCTGGACCCGTGTTGACAGCCAACGATTGGCGGGTGACTGCGGCTACTGGAGAGCACGTGCAACCCTGGCTGGACTCTCTTGCTTACCGGGTGGACACTCCCTCCGTTAGCGTCGTATTCACCGGGGACACCGGGCCGTGCGCCAGCGTGATCGATTTGGCCCGAGGAGCTGACGCCATGCTTTGCATGTGCTGGGACGATCAGGAGACCATGGAACGGACCGGGGAGGCGCCCGGCCAGTGCGGCACCACCGGCGCGGCCCAGATGGCTCAGGAGGCTGGCGTAAAGAAACTGGTGCTGGTGCATGTTGGCCCCCACCTCTCCGGCCATGGGCCAATGGAAAAGGGAATTGGCGATATTCGCCGCATCTACAGTGGCGAGATCATCTTTTCCGAAGAGTTGATGAAAGTCGAGATTTGACCCCGGAGTAGCTTCCCGGGTATCTCTGTTGCGAAGGCATGCCAGGGCATGGAGTTAAATTTCGAGCAGGTCCGCCACGTTAGGCGGCGAGAATGTCTCACCGCCCCAGAATAGGGTAGCCCTCCATGTAGTCCATTTCCAGTAGCTCGACTCTGGGTGCTTGCCTAGCCAACTCCACCCTAATGGGCTCAACGTCGGTAGGGCTGGTCATAGGCGGGTTCCAGTTGTCGTGGTGGCAAAGCACGACCCGTTTCGGCCGCAGCATATCTGCCTCGCGCCCAACGAATTGGGCCAGTGTGCCCTGGATCGGCTCGCCATCGATGTTGCCCCGGCCGGCAGCGGCCAGCACAGCCACGTCCGGCCTCAAGTCGCGCAAGATGCCGGTCCAATGCCCCGAAGTATCTTTCCAAAGGATACTACCTAGTGGGGTTTCAATCAGATAAGCGAACGCCCCGCCTTCGCCACGGGGCTGCTGGGAGCACTGCTGACGGTGTGCCTCTGCCTCAGCCATTCCTGGCACAGTGGAAGCGGCTTGCTGGGCTGCTCGTTCATCCAGGTTCGCTTGGCGTTGTTGCAGGTCAAGGCCCAGGTCCCCTAGACACACCTCATCTACACTTCCAGCCTGGCTCCAAATGCACGAGTGTTGACTTGGGAATACTTGTACGGATACAGAGTCCGACAAGCGGATACGCTCCCCGCCTGCCACGGCTACCAATTGCTCATCCGGTACGGCTTCCTGTCCCATCAGCCGCACCGATTCATGGGAGCCGATAATAGTGGCCCCAGTGTTATGAGCAATCCGCTCCGCACCCCAAAGATGATCGAAATGGGAGTGTCCGATCAATATATAGTCGGCCCGTTCCACCTCGGCGACTCGAAGACCCACCGGTGGTGCCGCGGGATTGCGGTCTATGTATGCGTCCAGGAAAATAACAACATCGTCCACGATCAAGCGGAAGGTCGAAACACCCAGCCAGTCCAGGGAAACGCTCATCGTATATCCTCCAACTTAATGACTTCGCTCCAGGCACAGCATCACCCTCCAAATGGTTACCCAGCCTGCAAGAGAAGTCAACCGGCTAATTCCGGCTATACTTGCGGCGGCCATGCCACAGTGGATTGACACCGGAGTACGCTACAACGATGCCCTCAGCGCCGATGCCGCTGTGAACAACCCGGCCTGTATTCCGCGACTAGAACCCATGAATGTCGATCATATCTTTCCCACCAACGCGATCAACTCGGGAAACCATGATATCCTCGTTAGCTATGCTGCAGATTGAAGCAGGTGCGTCTGTAAAGGCGTCCGCACCATGACATCCACCGGCCTCCTGATCCTGGCCTCCGGCTTTTTCCTGATCGCCATCGGCAGCATGCCCGAAGTCCTCCGCGGGGTTCGGAAAGCAAGGGGTGCCTACTTCGGCTGGTGGGTTCTGGTTTCAACCTTCGTCTTGGGCGTTCTTTCGGGAGGGGTCTTCTCCCACAGCAACGGAATTTTCTTCGGTCCTATTAGACAAGACCTGGGTCTCAACAGCACCCAAACGTCACTGATCTTCAGCCTGGCACGCGCCGAAGGCAGCGTCGCCGGCCCCATTGTTGGCCCTCTGGTAGACCGCTTCGGATCCCAGCCCATGATAATCGTCGGTGGAATCATTGCCTGCGCCGGGTTCATTCTCCTTCACTGGGTGCACAGCTACGTATTATTCGTCGTGATATTCGTCGGTATCGTGTCCACCGGCAAGAGCGCTGGCTTGGGCCAAGTTTTGTTGAGCGCAGTCAACCGTTGGTTTATCCGCAGGCGGTCCCTGGCCATGTCCATCTGCGCCACCGGCTTCTCATCGGGAGGCGCGGTGCTTCTGCCCCTCATAACAATAGGCGTCCACACCATCGGTTGGCGGGACGTGATGCTCTATTCCGGGATATTCATGGGCCTGATAGTCATTCCGCTGGCCATGGTCATTCGTCACTCTCCCGAGCGCATGGGCATTGAGCCCGACGGCGTGATTCCCGGAGCAACAAATACCAGCATCCAAGATGACCCGGCTCCCGCCCGGTCAACCACCGCAGACTTTACTGTGAGACAAGCCCTTGTCACACAGGCCTTTTGGGTATTGCTGACGGGGACAGTGATCCGAGTTACTCTCTATGGCGCCATCTCGATCCATGCTGTTGAAATGATGGCGTGGAAGGGGATGTCCCGAGAAGCGGCAGGGCTGATGCTTTCCCTGATGTTTCTACTATCCGTTCCCATGCGCCTCGGAGCTGGAATGTTAGGGGGCCTGATGCCATCCCAGCCGATCATGTTCGGCGGCATGATGGCCGCGGGCCTGGGGTTACTGGCGATGCTGGTCCTGGAGGGCAATATTGCCATTTACATCTTTGTGTTCACGATGGCGGTAGAGCAAGGAGGAAGTACCATGAACTGGGTTCTCCTTGGCAACTACTTCGGCCGCTCCAGCTTCGGGACCCTTATGGGCATGATGAGCGCGGTCTTCAATATTGGAATGATCATTTCACCAATCTACGCGGGTTGGATCTTTGACCGCACTGAGAGCTACACTCTTGTCCTACTAACTTTCCTGCCCATGTACATGGTTGGAGGTGTGTTTTACCTTCTAATCCGCAAGCCCTCCCTTCCCCGCCCCGCACCAGCTATGGCAGTGAGTCCATGACCATTGTCGAAACGGCTGGCACTACCCGCGTCGGGCAAATATGGCAGAACCCCCGGATGAGCAAGACTATTTAATTCTTCACCTCACGCGAACCCCCCGTTCGCCCTTGCATCTTAGATTAGGACGTGACAGACCGTTTCGGTCTGAGCTTGCCGAAGGGCATCGTCCATGCATACAAACACCGGCCCGGGCTGGCCTGGAATGTCCTCGGGTTGGGTAGCAAAGGCTTCCAGATCGTGAATATCGTAGGCAGCCGCATACCCCGGGCTCTTGGCCAACCCGCTGAACGAGACCTTGTTCTGGGCCGGAATGGGGTGCCCGCCGGTGGTGGCATACATACCGTTTTCGAGAACAACACGATACCAGTTGGTAGGCCCCCGTTCGCCAATGGTGACCAAGGTCTCCAGGTTCATCTCCAGGCTCTCGTCGCCGCCGAAAACTATGACCTTGGTATCAGGCTGGGACAGACATACTCCCAGGGCAAAGGAGGAGGCCTTACCCATAACCGTAGAGACCGCGCCTCTCTTTTCATAGGTGGTGACTTGAGGCCAGGCCACGCCGGCGCGTTGCGCAGGCCCTATCAATGTGGCGTTGTCTTTGTGGCTTCCGGAGCGGGGTGCGCCAAGTTGGTCGCGTTGAGCTAGCCCAGCCCAGTGATTGGCCTGCCCACCGCGTCTTGAGGCGACCAGTCGTATTGCCTCACTAATTACAAGACAGTAAAGTGGCCGTAGTTTCAGTGGAAAGGAGGCATCCCGTGGAAGTCTACAATTGTATAAGGACTCGCATTTCGGTCAGAAACTTCAAGCCCGACGCGGTACCAAGCAGCGTCGTCACCAAAATGCTCCGGGCGGCCCGGTGGGCCCCCAGCGCCAGGAATCGTCAGCCCTGGCATTTTATAGTCGTCAAAGACCGGGAAATGCTGGCTGAAATCGGCAACACCGCGTCCTCAGGCTCCTTTATCGGGAACGCGCCGCTGGCCGTTG
The DNA here is from genome assembly GCA_965197555.1 of Dehalococcoidia bacterium. GTDB lineage: Bacteria > Chloroflexota > Dehalococcoidia > Lucifugimonadales > UBA3495. The sequence continues at coordinate 109,675 of OZ240213.1, forward strand.
CTGTCGCCATGGAAAATGCGAACCGACCGGAACTGGACGCTGGACGCGCACTGCAACAAATGGAACTGGCTGCCTGGTCTGAAGGAGTGGGTGGTTGCTTCGCTGGCGTCAGAGGCGATGAAAATAAGAAAGTTAAAGAGCTATTGGGCATCCCAGAGGACATAGAACTCATTGCTGTGATCGCCTTCGGTTACCCCACCGATGAAGCTTTGGGCCAAGGTAAACGCCGAAAACCTTTGTCTCAGATAGCCCATAACGAACGTTTCGGCCAAGCGTTTGAAGCTGCTTGATCAAACCTGATCCCGGCTATGTCCCTCACCGCCTGTGTTATGCTCTCAGCCAAAGGAAGCCCATCTTAGCGGCACCCAATCAGTCAATCAGGCCTACAGAGGAGGATATTGATGACCACCAAGGCAATTGAGATCCACGGCCGATGTGACGAACGGTTCTCCCCGGTGCGGGATGCGTTTGCGAGGAACTTCGAAGAATTCGGGGAGGTCGGCGCCGCTGTCGCCGTAACCATCGACGGTCAACCGGTCTTAGACCTATGGGGAGGGATTGTCGACAAGGACACCATGAGCCCCTGGAAGCAGGACACCATTGTGACGGTCTACTCCACCACCAAGGGAATGACCGCGATCTGCGCCCATCGATTGGTGGAGCAGGGACACTTGGACCTCAACGACCCAGTGGCCAAGTATTGGCCCGACTTCGCCCAAGCCGGCAAGGCCGAGGTGCCGGTGCACCTGCTGCTGAGTCACCGGGTTGGTTTGCCCACAGTGAGCGAAAAGTTGCCTCAAGAGGCCGTCTTCGATTGGGCAACCATGACCGACGTCATTGCCCGGCAAACGCCCTTTTGGGAGCCGGGCACCCGGCACGGGTACCATGGACTCACCTACGGGTGGCTGGTCGGAGAAGTTGTACGCCGCATCAGCGGTAAGAGCCTGGGCACGTTCTTCCGCGATGAGGTGGCGCTACCTCTGGGACTGGACTTCCACATTGGCGTCGACCCCAAGCACCATGGCCGCATAGCCACCATGTACACCGCTGATGTGCCCATAGATATCGCTCAACAATTGGAGCAACGCCAGCAGGAGGTCCAAGAGCGCATGAGCCCGGAACTGCGGGCGGCCCGGGAGAACATCTCCATCGTAGGCGCCCACAACTCCGAGGCTTGGAGAACCTCCGAGATACCCGCGGCCAACGGGCACAGTGACGCCCGCTCCCTGGCCAGAGTTTATGGAGCACTGGCCTGCGGCGGCAGCCTGGACGGCGTGGATGTCTTGAGCCCGGAGTCCATCGCCAGAGCCACCACTGAACAAGCGGCCGGTCCCGATGCCATGCTGCCTAATCCGACCCGGTTTGCCCTGGGTTTTTGGCTCACCCGGGACGGGAACATGGGACCGAACCCCAGGAACTTCGGCCATCCCGGCGCCGGGGGCTCACTGGGCTTCGCCGACCCTGACAGACGAATCGGATTCGGCTACGTCATGAACCAGATGAAGGTGGGGGTGCAGGCCGAGTCGCCCTCCTGCCGGAGCCTCGTCGATGCTCTGTACGCGTCTCTATGAGTCCCAGCGTATGTTTGTCATTCCGCATCGAATAGACCATAATTAGGCTCAAAAGCCGCCAGCAAGCCCGGATGTAAATTTACCGCCAGGAGGGTCCGACATGGACGAGGATGTAAAGAAAACAGCGTTAAGAATGATCCCCTATGGCATGGTCGTCTTGACCTCCAAGAGCAAAGAGGGACAGGAGGTAGGCGCCGCCACCATCAACTGGATCACTCAAGCGTCCTTTTCTCCACCATTGGTAGCTGTGGGAGTCAAAGCAGATTCCACCAGCCACGGCTACATTAGAGACGCCGGTGTTTTTGCGGTTAATGTAATCAGCAAAGACCAACTAGACACGGCCTTCAATTTCTTCAAGACCCACGAGAGGGATGGAAACTCGATTGGAGGCCAGGAGTTCGAGGCGGGTAAGGAGACCGGTTGCCCCTTGCTGCTCAATGCCCCAGCCTGGTGGGAATGCCGCGTGGTGGGAGAGGTGGCCCAGGGCGACCACACCTTGTTTGTGGGGGAAGTAGTGGAAGCCGGGGTCAGGTCTGAGGACCAAGCCATCCTCATGCGGGACCACAACCTCAATTACGGCGGATAGTCCCATCTGAACTGCCCAGCCTGCGGGTTGGAAGATTGCTGTCATAGAACCAGCCAGTCGGTTGCCTTCGACTGGCTGGTCTACTTTTGTGGCGCCCATCAAGGAGCCGGAACAGGCACCCCAGCAATATTCAGTTGGATGCTATAGAGCCCGTCAAAGGTGGTGATAAAGAAGGTTCTCCAGTCATCGCCGCCCCAGGCGCAGTTGGTTGTTTGCTCGGCACCGGTGAGTATCGTTCCTAGATGGTTGCCCGAAGGGCTGAAAATCCACACGCCTCCCGGCCCGGTGCAATACACATTGCCTTCCACATCCACTTTCATGCCATCGGGAATGCCGGACCGGTCCGCCCTCAATTCGCTGAACACGCGGCCATTGGCCAGGCTGCCATCGGCGCTTACATCAAACACCCGGATATGCCCCACGCTGAGGAACATATTGTCCTCCCGCCTGGAGACCCCGACGGAGTCGTTGACGTAGAGGATACTTTCGTCCGGAGAGAAGCAAAGGCCGTTGGGGAGGACGAAATCCCGGACCAACAGAGTAGTAGTTCCCAGATCGGGTGAAACCCGGTACACGCCGCAGAAGTCCATGTCCAGTGCCGGGTCGGGGGCTCCGGGGTCCGTAAAGTATATGCTTCCGTCTGACTTCACCACCACATCGTTGGGGCGGTTCAACCTGGTGCCCTCGTAGTTGTCGGCCACCACGGTGATAGCCCCGTCGGACTCGAGGCGTGTCATACGTCGAGCACTACCCTCGCAAATTACCAACCTGCCCTGGGGGTCCCAGGTCAGCCCATTGCCTTCATTCGTCGACTCTCGACTGACGCTGACACCGTCCTGTTCCGTCCATCTCATGGTCATATTGTTGCGCACATCGCTAAAAAGAAGGCTGCCGTCATTAGGGTCCCATACGGGTCCCTCAGCGATGTTATATCCTCTGCCCAGTTCTTCGATATCCCTGCCTTGGGACACAATGCGGTCCATTTCTGGAGAAGCTTGCTCGATAGGCACGACGACCTCCTCATCAACCGACGGCTATGACTTTAAGTAATTCACGCCCGAAGCGGAGCATGTTCAATATGGCCGAGATTTTAGCAGCACCTCCGAGGGCCGTCAAAGCAGATCAGGTAACTACGGTCCCCGTCAATTACTCTGCGGGTAGTACGCGGCTCTGGCCTAGTCGAGCCCCCGGAGGGGGGTTGAACCCGTTGCTCATTGTTTTTCTTGACTCACCGTTATATCTGTGATAATTTTTGCAAATATCTGATATCAGGTATCAATATATGCAACGAAGAAGACTTTCTTTGGTCCAGCAATTACTGGATACCCTGGAAGAACAAGGGTACAGGTCCACATTGCCACGTCAAGCAGTGGCCAACGCCATTGCCTCCCAGCAAGGCCACTTCACCGCCGAAGAGTTAAGGAAGAGGTTGCCAGCACTCGGACGTGCCACCATTTACCGCTCGCTCAAGATCCTAGTGGAGGCCGGGGTTCTTTGTCGGGTGTTGCTTGAGGACGGCAACCTACACTATCAACTGAGCCATCGGGGCCATCATCATCACCTGCTCTGCGTGGAGTGCGGAGCCTCCCAGGACTTGCTGGGCTGCGACATAGAAGACCTGCTGCAACGAGTATCGGCTGCCCATCAATTCCAGCTTAGCAGCCATTGGCTGGAAGTCTACGGGCGCTGCCAAAGCTGCTCAACCGCCCAAGCCATTTCCACCGGGGGTTAGTCTCTTTTTTTGCCAATTGGTGATACTGAGTATCGAATACTCTGCAAATATGATACTGAGTATCTGCCACCCGGCTCTATTGATACCAGGTTCCACAAACAATCTAAAACCCTAAGGATTAACCCCTATATGAAGCGCAGCCCGCTGACACTGGCCCTGTCTCTGGTTCTCCCACTCATCCTTACGAGCGCAATCGCCTGTTCCCAGCAACCCCTCACTGATATTCCCACCCCGGTAACAAGTAACCCATCCTCCGCCCCCACGTCGGCGGCGGCTGAGTCCGCTGCCACCCAGGAATCGTCCGGCGAGATAAATGTGGTGACTACCACCAACCTATTAGCCGACTGGGTAGAGCAGGTAGGTGGAGACCGGGTGGAAATCTTTTCTTTGGTGCCGATCAATACCGACCCCCACACCTTTCAGCCTGGAGCCCAAGACATTCGCAACATCGCCGACGCCGATCTGGTGCTCAGCATCGGCCTTTCTCTAGAAGCAGGATGGATGGGCCAGTTACTGGAAAACGCGGCCCGGAGCCCTAACATCATCGTAGTTGTCGGCGACTACGTAGACCCCATCCGCTTCATGGAGGTCTTCCAAGAACACAACGAAGAACACAACGAAGAACACAACGAAGAACAGGACGAACAACAAGAGGAGCACGGCGCCAGCGGGGACGAAGACGAGCTGAAAGGCCGTGAGGTACACGAAGGCTCCGACCACGGTGAGCTTGACCCCCACTTCTGGCTCGATCCCCAGCGAGTGAAAGAGGCGGTCAATGCAATCGCGGACCAACTATCAACCCTGGACCCGGACGGAGCGGGCTTCTACAGGGACAACGCCGCCGCATACAACCGGGAGTTAGACACACTCCATGGCTGGATACAAAGAGAGGTCGCCCAGCTGCCGGAACAGCGTCGGCTGTTAGTTACTTCCCATAACAGCTTCCAGTATTTCGCCCAGCGTTACGGCTTCAAGGTGGTGGGCGCGATTATGCCTGTCACCACTGAGGCTGAGCCAACGGCTAAAGACTTAGCCGACCTCATCGAGGTAATCCAACAGGAAGGCGCTCCCGCGGTGTTCGCCGAGAAGCAACACAGCGAAAGACTAGCAGGTCGCCTCGCTGAGGAAACGGGAGCCAAGCTCGTCGGTGGGCTTTACACCGGCTCTCTTGGGGCTGCGGGAGGAGAGGCCGGCACCTACTTAGGTCTGATGCGGTACAACGTAGAGACTATCGTGGAGGCGTTGCGGTAACTTGTCGGAAATACGGATTCCTCCTCTGTCAACTGAAGGCTTGACCGTCGATTTGGGCGGGGTGCGGGTGTTGGACCAAGTGTCGTTCACTGCCGGCCCCGGCTGTCTCATGGGGGTGGTCGGCCCCAACGGCGCGGGTAAGAGCACTCTGTTTAACGCCATAGTCAACCTGCTGCCGGTGACGGCCGGGCGGGTGCTGGTCCACGGCAAGTCCATTGCTGAAACTCGGGGACTGGTAGCCTATGTCCCTCAACAAGAAAAGGTCAACTGGCGGCTGCCCATGAGCGCCTGGGACGTGGTGATGCTGGGCCGCACTCGAAAGATCGGGTGGTTTCGCAGACCAAGCCGGGCCGACCGCGACTCGGTGCAGGACGCTTTGGACCAGATCGGTATGTGGGAGCGCCGTGCTTCATTGGTCAGCGAGCTCTCCGGGGGGCAGCGCCAACGGGTATTCGTGGCGCGGGCTTTGGCCCAAGGGGCAGACATCTTGTTGCTAGACGAGGCCTTCAGCGGGGTGGACATCACCTCCCAGGAAGCCCTGGTTTCGGTGCTGTTGGAGTTGCGGGACCAAGGCCGAACCATTCTCCTTTCCTCCCACGACATCAACCACCTAGCGCATTACTGCGACGAGTGCCTTTGCCTCAATTGCCATGTATGCGCGTGCGGCACTCCCCGGGAAGTACTCACTACGCAGGTTCTGCAGGAGCTTTACGGACCCTACGGCGTGGTCCCGGTGCACGGGCTGACGGCGGGACACGGGCCTGATGGACACCCTCACTGAAGCCCTAGCCGGGCCATTCCAGTACGGTTTCATGACGCGGGCGCTGATCGTATCGGTGCTGGTGGGCATCATGTGTCCGGTAATCGGGGCCTACGTAGTCACCCGTGGACTGGGGTTCATGGGCGACGCCCTGGCGCACTCGGTGCTGCCCGGCATAGTTGCGGCGTTTATGATAGGAATTAGCTCCTTCTTCGGTGCGGTGCCAATGGCAGTGGCCGTGGCGCTGCTGGTAGGGTACCTGGTGCGGCGTACCGGGATCGGTGAAGACACCACCATCGGCATCCTCTTCGCTGGGTTATTTGCCTTGGGTTTGGCGATGCTGACCGTTGTCCGGGGCATTCCAATAAATTTGGAGGACATTCTGCTGGGCCAAGTGCTAGGCGTCTCCCAGAACGACGTGTGGACGACCCTGGGGTTGGCGGCAACCGTGCTGGCGCTGATATACGCGCTACACAAAGAGTTTGTTTTCACCAGCTTCGACCCCGCAGGCGCTTCGGTCATCGGCCTCCCGACGGAACGCTTGGACTACTTGCTGCTCGCCCTCTTTGCCGTGGTGGTGGTTCTGGCGCTACAAGCAGTCGGTATCATCCTGGTAATCTCCATGTTGATCACCCCCGCGGCCACCGCGCTACTGCTGGTGCGGCGCTTTCCGTTGGCGATGGCGGTAGGAGCAGTGCTGGGGGCTGCCTCAACGATAACCGGGTTGTACCTATCCTTTCATTTCAACCTGCCTTCCGGGCCGGCCATGGCCCTGGTGGCTACCGGGTTCTTCATCCTCGGTGTCGTCTACAAGCTGCGGGTCGCGAGGCTCATCGTCCGCGGACTGTCCACTCGTAACCCCGCCCCCTCGTTACGTCCCTGACTGAGGCATCTACCTCCACCTGTTTTGCCTCAAAACAGAGTGAAGGCTCTCCCCGGCTGGCGCAACGATTAATGGACAATCTGCACTGCGTAACGCTACTATTCAGTCCTGCATTCCTTGCCACGACGCAGGTCTATTGGTAGAACCAACATGTAGACTCCGTCACGCAGACAGCTAGGAGAAGCATCTTGGAATATTCGATCAACCATGTACACATAAGGTCATTGGACCCAAAGGCTTCAGCAGCCTGGTACGAAAAGTACTTCAATGCAAAGATTCTCTGGGAAAGAGAAATCATGCCCGGTACTGTAACCATCAGCATGGAGGTTGGCGGGCCGGTGCGGTTAAACATCTCTTCCAAACCTGCGGGGTCGTCGGACGAAAGAAGTGTTGCCGAGCTAAACCGGTTAGGCATGGAACATTTCGGATTCCACGTTGCCGACTTGAAATCCGACCTGAAGAGGCTTGAAGAAGCCGACGTTCGCGTCGTTCTTCCGTTGACGCAAGTGCCCACCGGGGCCTACTTGGCCTATATCGAAGGGCCGGATGACGTCCTTATTGAGTTGGTGCAAGCGGCCTGATCTCGTCGACCCTCCCGATAACCACTCGACTGGTACTAATTTGAACAAAAGGGGACAGCAGTGCCAGAATTGATGACTGGAAAACAAGCATTGTTGGAAATGTTAAAAGCTGAAGACGTTGAATTCATCTTCGGCAATCCGGGAACTAGCGAAGGTCCCATCATAGACATGCTAGGAGATTACCCGGAGTTCAGGTACATCCTGACATTGCAGGAGAGTGTTGCTGTTGGTATGGGCGAGTCCTACGCCAGGGCCACAGGTAAGGCGTCCTTCGTAAGCCTTCATGTGGACAGCGGGTTAGCCAACGGCATAGCGCTCATGTTGGATGCTCTCAACACAGGGACACCCATGGTGGTGACCTCAGCCAATTACGACGCTCGCAAGGTCTCGGAAGGAAAGACCGATCTGGCTGAACTGGTAAGGCCGGTTACCAAATGGGCGGTGGAGTTGACCCTTCCGGACCAGATCCCCGGTGCTATGCGCAGAGCGTTCAACGAAGCCAATAGCCACCCAAAGGGACCGGTCTACGTTGGGTTCACTTCCAATGCGCTTGAGGCCTCTGCTGAAATGAATATTGTCCCTTCCAGCAAAATACATGACTCTTCGCGTCCGGACCTGGGTGGGATTGACGTTGCCGCATCGTTGCTATTGGAGTCAACGAGACCTCTGATGATGGTTGGCGATAGAGTTTCGGACGATGGAGCCCTCGATCAGGCTGTTGAACTTGCTGAATTACTTGGGCTGCCTGTCTATCAGTCTAGAGGTGCGGAGGTTTCATTCCCAACGACCCATCCTCAATTTATGGGAAATCACTCTCTGAGGGCCGCCAAAGACAGAGCAACCCTTCAAGACGCGGACCTGGTATTGGCTATTGGGATGGATGTTTTCGAAGAGTTGTTCTACTGGGGCGACGTGATATTAAGGCCGGATGTCAAATTGATACACATCGACCCAATTCCTGGTCGCGTGGGCAAGTCTGAACCTACCGATGTAGGGATCGTTTCCCATTGTGGTCTGGCCATGGAGGAACTAATCAGTGCTGTGAGGCCGCATCTCTCACCGGAAATTAAGGGGAATATTGATAGTCGCGTCAAAGCGATTGTGCAGCAATCGCTAGACGTTCGAAATTCCTTCGATGAGACGGCTGCCGAGACGTGGGATAAGGCGCCGATGACCCCCGCAAGAATGATGTCCGAGCTTGCCAATGCCTTGCCCCAAAATGCCATAGTAGTCGATGACGCCATTAGCAACCGGCCTTTTTTGCGGCATTATTTCCACGGAGTGAAACGCGGGGATATTAGAGGCGTTAGGGGACAGTCCATAGGTGGGGGAATAGGCGCCACCATGGGCACTCAATGCGCCAATCCCGATAGGCCAGTGTTTGGGATCATTGGCGACGGCAGCGCCATGATGACTATTCAAGGGTTATGGACGGCGGCGAATGACAACATCCCATGCATATTTGTCATTTGCAACAACGGGATGTACCGAGTGTTAAGGGTTAATTTCGGTGTGTACCAAAGAGACATCCTTAAAGAGCTTGAACCGGCTGGCGATAGGCTTTTGTATTCAGACTTCCCTACTCCCTTTGATATAGCCGAGATAGCTAATGCCATGGGGGTAAACGGCCAAAGGATAGTGGACCCCAGCGAAATCCGTCCTGCGGTGGAGCGTGCTGTCGCTTCTGGTAAACCAGCCTTGCTGGACATCGTCATCGACGGGGCTTTGTAAGTAACTGTTCAGACTTCGAGAAGTCATTCTGCGCCGAAGCCGTCATACCCGCGAAGCTTGTCCCCGTGGAAACGGGGAGCCGGTATCCAGAAATACCAACCATTGGGAACTTTGTTTGGTTGTAAAGGCTATGGATTCCGGCTTAAAGCTTGCCCCGTACTTGATACGGGGGCCGGAATGACGCTGGGTGGCGGTAACAATAGTATCGAGTCTGAACAGTTATCTCTGTAAAGCTCCCTTGCCTCTCTCTACTACCGTCGTTAAAATTAGCCAATCTAATCCCAATCTAATCGAGTAAAGGGAGTCCTCATGTACGACAAGCCAATGCTAAGCCAGGACCAAGTACAAAGAGCCATGTCTACCATGATGGCCAAGGCCAACGAGGAACCGGACCGGCCACTGGCTATTGCTTTAGTGGACGACGCAGGTGACATGTTCAGTTATACGAGAATGGACCGGTGCCGGAGGAATCCCCAAAGGATGGCCATACGAAAAGCTTACACCTGCGCCCTTTCGGGCCGCGACTCCAATGAATACGCGAACTGGCTAAAGGAGCAAGGCCGGTCCGTGGCCGAGATGGGCGATCCGATGTTGGCGGCAGTCCAAGGGGGCGTGGTAGTGCTGCACCCAACGACGGGCGCCATACTGGGCGGCATCGGCGTCAGTGGCCTGGCCGCTCAAGAAGACGAAGACCTTGCTCGCTTGGGGCTTCAAGCAATGGGGTTGTAGGGAACTCCACAGGCTGTCACCCTTTCCTGCTAGAGTTCCCTTCGATATAACCTAGGGATCAAATTCAAGCAAGAGACAACTCATTGACTTGAGTTGTCTTTTGCTTGAATAGCCTCCAGGATTTTGCCGGGGCTCATCGGCAGACTCGTCATTCTCACCCCCACGGCGTCGTAGATGGCGTTGGCGATGGCGGCCATGGGCGGGACTATTGGCATCTCTCCTACGCCCCTGACTCCGTAGGGGTGACCGGGATTCGCTACTTCCACGATCACCGTGTCTATCATGGGCAAGTCCAAGCTAATGGGCATCCGATAGTCCAGGAAGCTGGAGTTTTGCATCTGGCCTTGGTCGTTGAAGAAATATTCTTCGTTCAGCGCCCAGCCGATGCCCTGGGCCACACCGCCTTGAATCTGGGACTCGACGTAGCCGGGATGGACCGCTTTGCCAGCGTCCTGTACAGCAGTGTACCGCAGAATATCCACCTTCCCGGTCTCGGGGTCGACCTCCACATCGACCACATGAGCAGCAAAGGCTGCGCCCACGCCCGCTGGGTCCACAGTGGCACGACCGACGATGGGGCCGCCGGTGCCGTTCAACCTGGCGGCCAGTTCCTTGAAGGTGAGCTTTAGCTCCGAGTCCGACCGGTGGGAAATCACGCCGTCACTATACTCAACGTCGTCGACGGACACATCCCAGATTAGAGCGGCCCGCTGGACCATTTGCTGGCGGATATCCAGCGCTGCTTCGTAACAAGCCCAACCGGTCTTGAACGCCACGCCGCTACCGCCGGTGATGGAGGTGAAACCAACTGAGTCGGTATCTCCCACCAGAGGCCGGACGTCTTCCGCGGGTATGCCCAAGGCCTCCGCAGCCTGCATGGCCACGGCCACCCTGGTGCCGCCAATATCTGGGGAACCTTCCACCAAGCTGACGGTACCGTCGGCATTCACGCTGGCCGTGGCGCTGGATTGCCCTCCGGCATTGAACCAGAAGCCGGTGGCAACACCCCGGCCCCGGCTCGGCCCATCAAGTGGCGCCCCATAGTGGTCGTGCTCCTTGGCTGCTTGCACCGTCTCCAGGTAGCCTATCCGGGGGAACCTGACGCCGGACACCTGCCGGGTCCCCTCTTTCGCGCCGTTGAGCAAGCGAAACTCCAGAGGATCCATGCCCAGCTTCTCGCATATCTCGTCCATGACCGTTTCCGCAGCAAAGGCGGCGTTGGGCGCCCCGGGCGCTCGGTAGGCGCCGGTCTTCGGCTTGTTCAACACCACGTCGTACCCCTCGACGCGGGCGTTGGGGATGTCATAGGGTGCGAAGATGCAAAGGCAGCCCGGACTAACCGGCGAGCCAGGAAACGCCCCTGCTTCGAAGGCCAGGTAGGCTTCCGCCGCCGTGATACGCCCTTCTTTGTTAGCCCCCATCTGCACCCTTAAATAGCCTCCAGAAGTAGGGCCGGTGGCTTCGAACACCTCGGTTCGGTCCATCGTAAGCTTCACTGGGTGCCCAGTCTTCTTGGAGATCAGAGCGGCAACGGGTTCCAGGTATACCAGGGTCTTTCCGCCAAACCCACCGCCGATTTCCATGGGTATAACCTTCACTTTGGAGATAGGGATACCCAGAACGCCGGCGGTCAAATCCCTAACGCCAAAATGTCCCTGGCTACTGCACCAGATGGTCAAGTTGCCGTCGGCCCCCCATTCCACCGTGGCGCTGTGGGGCTCAATGTAGCCCTGATGGACAGTTGCGGTGTTGTACTCGCGCTCGATGACGACATCGGCTTCCTGGAAGCCCTTCTCCAGTTCACCTATTTCAAACTCAAAGCGGCTGGCGACGTTGGTGCCATTGCTGACGTCATCATCGGAACGCAAAGCGCCCGCCATGCCGGCCAGCATATCCGGATTGGACAACAACGCCAAATTGTCGTGGAGAATAGGGGCGTCCTCCTTCATGGCTTCCAGGACGTCTATAACCCAGGGCAGAACTTCGTACTCCACGTCTATCAATGAGAGGGCTTGTTCGGCTATATGAGGGCTGGTCGCGGCTACCGCGGCTACGGCATGCCCCTTGTATAGGACCTTGTCCACCGCCAAGCAGTTGTTGCTCAGGAACCTCAGATTCAAATGCCCTCCCTCGGGCACGTCTATGGCGAGGCCCGAGAGCTTGGGGAGCTCCGCGGAGGTCACGACAGCTCTCACCCCGGGCAGGGCCAACGCCCGGCTGGCATCGATGGACTTGATTCGGGCGTGGGGGTGTGGGCTCCTGAGGATCTTCCCGTGAAGGAGCCCCGGCAAGTGAATATCGGCACCGTACCGGGCCCGGCCCGTGACTTTGTCCGCTCCGTCGTGGCGGATGGGCCTGGTGCCCACCACGTTGTAGTCCTGGTTGGATAGCACTACGTTAGAAGTCATTGCATTCCTCCTGGATGGTCCGAATTCGGTCTCTCTTCGATTGGACGGAAACTCATCTGCACAGGAACTTAGCTGGACGGAAACTTATGGGCCCGCAAGAGACTCATGCAAAACAGGCGCAAATCCTCATGAGCGTACCGTTAGACGTTGGCATTTGAACCCGGTTGCGGGTTTTACCATGATAATTACAGATCGACACAGTGGCAAACTCTCCGCCCTATCTTTCACGTTATTCGGACAGATATTTCTTAAACTGCGGGACTTGGCTATGGCGGCTCCCCCGTCCGAGAAGCTAACACGACCTGCGCCCAATTTCCCGGACCTCACCATGCCGGAAGGCGTGACACCGGGGGAGTCACGCTTAGAACCAATTGGCTTTGTCAACGACGTTCCTTAGCGGCAAGCCGTCATTGAACCGCCTACAGTTATCGATGAATAACTCGGTGCGGCGTTCTTGGAGGTAGGGACCGGTCCCCGCGACGTGGGGGGTAATTAACACCCCGGGCATCCTCCACAAGGGGTGGTCAGTTGGCAGCGGTTCCATCTGGAACACGTCCAGTCCCGCTCCTGCTAGGTGTCCTTGACTTAGAGCTTCCACCAAATCGTCAAGAATCACCGTGGACCCTCTTCCAATGTTGATGAAGAAGGCCCCTTGGTTCATCAGCTCAAACTCGACGGAGCCGAACATACCTTGAGTTTCAGGGGTCTCCGGAACAGTGACGATTACGAAATCACCCCTAGGCAGGATGCTATGAAGGGCATCAGGCCGGTGCAATTCCGCCACACCCGGCAGCGCTTCTGTCCTTCTTGGGTCTACACCCAGCACCGTCATGCCAAACTCGGAACACAGCCGGGCCGCCTCTGCTCCAATTCCTCCTACTCCAACGATCACGGCCGTCGCATCGGGCAAGTGCACCGCCGGGGCATCCTGTGTCCAGTCCGCCTGAAGCTGTTGAGGCAAGTACACCTGGAATCCTCTGGCAAAAGCGAGCACAAAAGCCATGATGTGGGCGCTGATGTGGTCGTTATAGATTTCCCGTGTGTTGGTAACCACCACGTCGCTGTCTATCAACGCTTGGTGATAATACCCCGCCTGCGGCCCTGCCTGGGGACAAGCGATCCACCTCAGACGCGTGCCTCGCTGGAGGAGCTCCGGGACGATGTCACCAAAGGCAGCGTCGGCTTCCCCAATCACCTCCATGGCTTCGCCGACGGTGGGACAGAGCTGCACATTGATGTCGGGGATTGCTTCTCGCAGCTTCTCCGGCCAATCGTCCTGGTAGTTAGGCGGGCAAATCACTAGCTTGAACGCCATCGGTGCACCCCCTCGTTGACGCTGACTTGGCAAAGGACCTCACATGTCCGACTACATAATAGCGCTTTAAGCAAGAGCCCATTACCCAGGACTCGCCTAGAAACCATCTGATACGCGCTCCGAGTTAGAACGGGGGAGAAGTAGGGGAGCCGATGATCTGGTCCATGAGCCAGTTGCTGCCTGGTATGATATTGGGCATGTGGAGGAACCATCAACTGGAATTAGAAGGGAGGGACCGAAGTGAAAATAACAGATATGCAGGTGACCCTCTTCAATTGGAACAGCGCTCCATGGGCTACCGGCACTGGCGCCTTCGGCGGCCACCGGATGCTGGGAGTGCTAACGGTTCTCACGGATGAAGGAGTGGAAGGCCATTCTTTCTTGGGGTCTTCCCGGCAGGGCGCCGATGCCTTCGCGGGACCGCTCATGGAATTCATCAAACCCTCGGTGTTGGGCGCCAACCCGCTGGACATAGGCGCTATTTGGGCCGGGATGTGGAAACAGAACCGCTCTGTTTCCACCAACGCCATAGGCGCGGTGGATGTCGCCCTGTGGGACATCGCGGGCAAGACCGCGGGGTTGCCCATCCACCGGCTATTGGGCACCTGCCGAGACCGGGTACCGGCCTACGCCAGCTCGGCGTGGTTGGCCACCCCGGAGGACTACGCCGACGAGGCCCTGCACTTTCGGTCATTGGGATGGCCCGCGTACAAGATTCATCCCCACGCAGTGCCCAAGGAGGACATCGAAATTTGCCGGACCGTGCGGCGGGCCGCCGGGGATGACTTGGTGCTGATGCTGGATTCCATGTGGTCCTACGGCTACGAGGACGCGTTGCGGGTCGGCCGGGCAATAGAAGAACTGGACTTTTTGTGGTACGAGGACCCCCTTGCCGAGGAAGATATCTACAACTACATGAAGCTAAAGAGCAAATTGGACATTCCGATCCTCTCCACTGAGTACGCGCCCGGTCGCCTCTACGGTATGGCCCAATGGATCCAACAAGGGGCCACTGATATGTTGAGAGGCGACGTTGCGGTCACTGGAGGCATCACGCCTTTGATAAAGATCGCTCACTTGGCGGAGGCGTACCGCATGAAGTGTGAAATACACCACGGCGGAAACTCGCTAAACAACGTGGCCAACCTACACGTGACCGTGGCGATCAACAACTGCGACTACTACGAGGTCTTCCCCGCCCACGGCGCCAACAAATATGGGCTGGTGCAGGATATAGAGGTCGATGATCAGGGCATGGTATACGCTCCAGAGAAGCCGGGGCTGGGATACGAGATCGATTGGGAGCTAGTGGAACGAGAAAAGGTGCAAGTTGTCAGCTAACCTAGGGGTCGAGGTGGCAGCATAATGGCCACGCTGTCTCTAGGTGCCCAGCGAAGGTCTCGTCCATACGAGAGCCATTCCTAATCAATATTGACGCCTAGATTGTGTTACATTGTCTCAAATTACGGGTTCCTCCCATCGATTACTGGAGGGAAACATGCCGAACTATCAAGCCAATCAGGTACTAGCGACCGGTGAGTACGACACCGTGGGCACCCGTCCCATACGTCATGACGGTCCCGACAAAGTTATGGGGCGGGCGCGTTATGCCGCGGACATCCAGCCTACGGGCCTGCTCCATGGCAAGATTTTGCGGAGTCCCCACCCCCACGCCGTCATCAAAGGCATAGACGCTAGTCGAGCCCTTGGGTTGCCGGGGGTTAGGGCGGTGGTCACCGGCGCGGACCTGCCTGAAGTCTCAGCATCGATTGCCGAGCAGGATGAGGGCGGGACCGTAAACTACGGGTTTTACAGCCGCAACGTCCTTGCCCGGGAGAAGGCCCTCTACCGCGGCCACGCCGTGGCGGCGGTGGCCGCCACCTCGCTTGCGGTCGCGGAACAAGCCCTGTCCCTAATCGACGTGGACTACGAGGTCCTGCCCCCGGTGCTGGACGCCTACCAGGCCATGAAGGACGATGCAGCAGTGCTGCACGAGAGGTTGGTGACACTGTCCAATCCCAACTTCCGGGCCGGTGGGTATGCCGATGACGAAGATAGCCAAGCAACAAATGTGGCTAACCGTTTCGAGTTCCGTTTGGGGGACATTGACCAAGGGTTTGAGGAGGCGGACCTGATCGTGGATCGGGAATTCCACACCAAGCCCGTACACCAAGGCTACATTGAGCCCCATTCGGCGACGGCCCAGTGGAACGTGGATGAGACAGTGACCATCTGGTGTAGCAGTCAGGGCCACTTTGCTCTCAGAGACCACACCGCCACCATCCTGGGGATGAATGTGTCCAGGGTCAAGATCGTGCCCATGGAGATCGGTGGTGGCTTCGGTGGGAAGGGCCAAGGCGGGTGCTACCTGGAGCCGGTTGCTGCTGTTCTGGCCCGAAAAACCGGAAGAGCGGTCAAGATTACAATGACCCGGACCGAGGTGTTCGAAGGGACCGGCCCGACCTCCGGTACCCACATCCGAGTAAAGATAGGGGCCACTAATGATGGCCGGTTCACAGCGGCAGAAGCTCACCTGATCTACGAAGCCGGCGCCTTCCCCGGGTCTCCGGTACCCTCGGGATGTCGGACCATGTTGGCACCCTACGAGATACCCAACGCTTACATCGAAGGCGTCGACGTAGTGGTGAATACTCAGAAAGCCGCCGCGTACCGGGCTCCTGGATCACCACCCGCCGCCTTCGCCGCAGAGTCGGTGATAGACGAGCTGGCCGAGACGCTGTCCATAGACCCAGTGGAGCTTCGCCTGCGGAACGCGGCCAAGGAAGGGACTCGTCAGCCCACAGGACCCGTGTTCCGACGAATCGGGTTCGTTGAAATGCTTCAAGCAGCCCAGGACCATCCTCACCTTTCGCAGCCTTTGACGGGCACCAACCGGGGCAGAGGAGTGGCGGCCGGGGCTTGGTTCAACGGCACAGGCCCCGCCAGCGCCGTCGCCAGCGTCAATCCCGACGGTACGGTCAGCCTTGTAGAAGGGTCACCGGACATTGGTGGCACCAGGGCAGCCATGGCGATGCATTTGGCGGAAGTGCTGGGCATTCCGGTTGAGGAAGTTAAGCCTTCGATAGTCGACACAGACTCCATAGGCTATAGCTCAGGCGCCGGTGGTAGCGGAGTGACTTTCAAGATGGGTACCGCCTGCTATGAGGCCGCCCAAGACGTCAAACAGCAAATGATCAAACGCGCCGCTCTAATCTGGCAGGTTGAGCCGGAAGATGTGGAATACGACCGGGGAGTCCTAAGCCACAAACGGGACACCGAGCTCAGTACCACGTTCAAGGCGTTGGCGCAACGACTGAACTCTACCGGAGGTCCCATTGTGGGGCGTGGGACAGCAAATCCCGCGGGAGTAGGTAACGCGTTCGGCCTGCATGTGGTGGACGTGGAGGTGGACCCCGAAACAGGGAAGGTCGAAATCCTCCGCTACACAGCCTTCCAGGACGCAGGCAAGGCCATCCATCCAAGCTACGTCGAGGGCCAGTTGCAAGGAGGGGCCGTTCAAGGTATCGGCTGGGCTCTTAACGAGGAGTATTACTTGAACGACCAAGGCCAAATGATGAATTCCAGCTTCCTTGACTACCGCATGCCGACCAGCCTGGATCTTCCTATGATCGATACAGTCATCGTGGAGGTACCCAACCCAGGGCACCCCTACGGTGTCCGAGGCACGGGTGAAGTGCCGCTGGTGCCTCCCATGGCGGCCATCGCCAACGCTATCCATAACGCGGTGGGCGTCCGTATGAACCGGCTTCCCATGTCGCCCGGGAGTATCCTAGAAGCTCTTTGGCAGAAGGATTAGGCTGACGAAGAGGCTAAACGTTTGTAACGGCGGGGGTTAGGGGAGAGGTTCGTAAGAGTTGAAACTGAGGGACAGAGTACCCGC
The DNA here is from genome assembly GCA_965197555.1 of Dehalococcoidia bacterium. GTDB lineage: Bacteria > Chloroflexota > Dehalococcoidia > Lucifugimonadales > UBA3495. The sequence goes on from OZ240213.1 coordinate 127,123, forward strand.
ACGGGGTGGCTATGGACCACAAGTCCGGTTAAGGGTTCAGACTAGTATAGGCCATATAACCGGGCCCAAGGTAACCTCCAAGAAACTCCCGACATCCGCCTCCTCAACCTCTCCACCGGAGTTCCGTGGATAGCCACAGGGCAAGTTACATCACAGGCGCGTGTCGATAAACGGTATCAGGGAGTCCGGCGGTCCACTCTTTGGTATCCCCACTTGGGCTCGTCTATGGAATTTCGAAATTCCCGAGCCTCGTCACAAACCTGGCAAACCCCAGTACTAATCGGGCCATTAGCTGGCTCGATGACCCAGTGGTGGTTACAGGACTCTTCCTCAACCGGTATCCCGTCGAGGTAGGCGACCATTCCGCTCTCTCATCGCAGCTATTCTTGCAACAGATTATACGTGCGTATAACTATCTAGGCAACCTGGGCTTTCAGCGGAGGCCACGGCTCATTGAGGCTCGATGGCAGGCAGACCCATTTCCAACCGGACATCGTTGATTATTTCCAGTACCCGAGTTGGGTAAGGCACGTAATCGAGCTCAAACTCTTGGAGCAGCCGACTATTGTCCACTAGGTAATTCCCGGACTCTTCCAGCCCACCCGGGTTTTCGAAGGATATCTGGCCGTCCGGTAGATAACCTCGTACCAAGTCGGCCAGGTCGCCCAGACTAATTGGCGTGCCGCCGGTGTTGTAGATAGGGTATTGGGTGGTGTCGGCCAGGGTCACTCGGACGAAGGCTTCCGCCACGTCTTCCACGTGGACCGGGAGCCGCATCAAGGACCTCCAAGGGAACTGAACGGGCTCCCCCCGGGCTGGCAGGGTAATGCACTGGACATGGTCCGTCGACCCCCGGAACTTGTCCGGCCCGGTCACGTTGGCCGGACGGATTCCAGTGACTGACATACCGTAATTCTTGATGTAAAGGCTGGCCTGAAACTCATTGTAAATCTTGTGCATGGCGTACTGGCTGGTCCCGTGAACAGGATCATCCTCGTTGACCAGCCTATCCCCGAAGTGATTCTGCTGTCCGCTGACCGCGATGGAACTGGCGTAGACTACCCGATTGATTCCGCACAATCGAGCGGCCTCGAAACAATTGTCCATTCCAAGGATGTTAATGCGCATAGTGAAATGAGGATTATCTTCCCCACCACCCAGTAGGTAGGCCAGGTTTAAGACGCGGTCCGGTCGCTCTTCCATCATAACCTTGACCACGTCCTCAAATTGGGTCACATCGCCCAGAGTGACTCTGACCCGGTCTTCCATGCCGGCAAACGATGCAGCCATAGGATTGATATCCATGCACACCACGGCCTCGTCCCGCTCTACCAACCGCCGAATCACTCGCCTGCCTATGAAACCGGTCCCTCCCAGGATCAGCGTCGACATAGTACGTGCCTCCTACCAGCATCGGTGCCGTATATATGGTTGCAATAAGTATCTCAGGTTAGTCGTTCCCACAATACCTGATTGACCGCCTTCTTCATTAGGTTGCTAGCCAGGACTACCTCGTAACCATTGTCAGCCATCGGCCTGGGTCGGGAAGGCTCAGCGAACCCGCGTGAACAGAGTCGGTGACCGCAAGAGTCCGCCCTCTCCGATATTCCTCAGCCCGGCGTTGGTTGGCCGCCTCCAGGCGGTGCTGGCGCTCGTTGACCGACAGCTCGATACATGACTTTGAGACCGCTGGGAAGTTGGGTGACGCCCCGCAGGAAGCCTTTTGTTATTGATCCTGGGTGGCTTGCCAGCAAAACTAGACGGCGGGTATTACTTCTTCGGTCAGGATGTCCAAGTGCTCCATGTGGTCGAACGCCGTGTTGAGGCGCACCAATTGGGCCCCGGAATCGACTACTTCGGCCACCTTGTCGGCGCAGTAGGACGCAGGGCCCCACACGGAGACTTGGGCTGCCATGTCTGCATTGCCGTAACGCTTCCCGAACCACTCCCGCAGCCGCCTCTCGGCTCGGTTGGCGTCATTATCAACCGCCACGTACACTCGTTTGGAAATAGCAAAGGTCGCGGGGTCCCGGTCCGCCTCCTCCAGGTAAGTCCGAACGTAGCCGACAGCCTCCTTGAACTGCTCGGTGGAGCTGGAGCCAGCGCCCATCCAGCCGTCCCCGTGTCTGACCGCCCGTTTCAACGCGCTAGGGTGGCGCCCCCCAAACCAGATGGGCGGGTGCGGACGCTGGACCGGCTTGGGCTCCATTGGGGTCCCATCAAGCTGCCAGAAATTACCCTGAAAGTGGGCCTCGGATTGGGTCCAGAGGGACTTCATCACCTGAAGCACCTCCACCAACCGCCGGGTCCTTCGCTCCGGGGGAATCCCGAAGATTGGAAAGTCCGTCATTCGGGTGCCCAGCCCTATCCCTACTATCAAGCGCCCCTGGCTCATTTGGTCCAGGCTGCCCAGACTCTTCGCCAACTGCACAGGATTGCGCAGCGGGGCCAACATCACCGAGGTACCCAATCGTACTCTCTCGGTTAACGCTGCCACATAGCAGAGGAGGGTAACCGGCTCCAGGATGGCCACATCTCCGGTGATTCCTTCCTGCACCCACAAACTGTGGTAACCCAGCTCCTCCGCCCGCTTGGCCCAGGTGGCCACGAGGGCCATGTCCACCGGGCCATCCGTGAAGACCTGTGGAATAGCCACACCGTATTGAGTCTTTTCCGCCATTTCGCTCGCTATACTCCTAATCGGACCACGAATTACCCTGGCGTGAGAGCCTGGCGCCCGCCTTTGGCACCGGCAGTCTAGCAGCGGTTGAGGCCGGCCTCAAGTCTCGCCCAAATGCCACGGTGTTCACCATAGCTCCGGTGGTACATAGCAGAGCATAACGAATCAGAGCCTAATTCTCCAAAGATCAAGCTCATGGAGAATCCAAAGGTCCGTCCGCTGGTGGTGGCAAGCCGCGAGGCAGGTTATAATTGCCCAAAACGCCAGGCCTTTTACTGCGTTGTTCACCAAAGGAGTACCCACGCTCATCGCGATTTCCTAAATGGACTTTACAGATCGGAGGACGCTCATGGCTTACGACCTACTGGTTAAGAACGGAACAGTGATCGATGGTTCGGGTATGCCGGCTTTCCATGGCGATGTGGCAGTAAAAAACGGCAAGATCGTGGAACTGGGCAAGCTCAGCGGCAGCGCCACCCGCACCATTGATGCGGATGGCCTGGTGGTCTCGCCCGGATTTGTGGACAACCACTGCCACTACGACGCCCAGGTTACCTGGGACCCTTTGTGCAGCTTTTCCTGCTACCACGGCGCAACCACCGTGATAATTGGGAACTGCTCCCTGTCGCTGGCCCCGGTGAGGCCGGGAACACAGGAGAGGCTCTCCGAATTCCTGTCCTACGTAGAAGCCATACCGATGGAAGTCCTGCGCACCGTAGACTTCTCCTGGGAAACGATTCCTGAGTACATGAACGTCCTTGACCAGCGGTTGGGTGTCAACGTGGGTACCTTGATCGGCCACTCCGCCGTCCGGCACTACGTCATGGGGGACGAGTGCCAAGGCCGAGAAGCCAACGGGGCCGAAGTTGAGGCCATGCAATCGATAGTCCGGGACGCCATCCGCTCCGGCGCTCTGGGGCTTTCAGTGTCCCGCAACCGGGGGCACTACGATCCTCAGGGGGTACTGATCCCCGGCGTGTGGGCTGGCGAAGATGAGATTTTCGCGCTGGCCCGGGTACTACAGGAAGAGGGCACGGGGATCATCCAGAGCGGCGGGGGCAGAGGGGCTGAAATCAGCAACCGGATGATGAGCAGGCTTTCCGAGGCAACCGGCCGACAGGTCGTATACAACAACCTGGGCCAGACCGCACGCCGGCCCGAGGAATGGAAAGAGCTCATGGCGATTGTGGACGAGACCTCCCAGGCGGGGGTCCGGGCCTATCCGCTGTGCTCACCCAACAGCACCACTCAGCGGTTCACCATGAGGAATTGCCAGCTATTTAGGGGGATTCCAACCTGGCACCCTATTCTGCTTTCTTCGGACGACGAGAAACTCAAGGCATACAGCGATCCCGAGGTGCGCCAGAAGCTCCATCAAGAAGCGATAGAATGGACCGCCAATGTGACCGAGGTTAACGTCGCCCGGAACTGGTACGAATACCTGTGGGTCGAGACTCCAGTCTTGGCCAAGAACCAGGGCCTGAAGGGCAAGACCATCGCTGAAGTCGCCCGGGAGCAAGGCAAGGACATTATCGAGGCCTTCATGGACTTGGTGGTGGAAGAGAATCTTGATACCGAGTTCATACAGGGTGAAAACAACGTGGACGTGGAGGCGGTGACCAAGATACTCAATTACCCCAGTGCCATAGTCGGCCTGTCCGACGGCGGGGCCCACGTTCAGTTCCACGGCGGATACGGTTACAGCACCCGTCTCCTAGGCTATTGGGTACGAGAAAAGCAGATCATGGACTTGGAGAAGGCAGTGCGCCGCTTGACCTTCGAGTCCGCATCCACCTTCGGCCTGTTTGATCGCGGACTGCTCCGTCCGGGCATGGCTGCAGACATCACCGTATTCGATCCCGAGACCGTGGGACCGCTTCCTGAAGACACAGTGGAGGACTTCCCAGGCGGCGGCTGGCGCATCCGGGAGCTGGCGCAGGGCATCATGAACACCATCGTCAACGGTGAAGTGCTGCTGGAGGATGGAAAACATACCGGCGCTCTGCCGGGAAAGGTGATGCGCAACGCCTTGTACCAGTCAGAACATAGCTAACGGGTCCGATCTTCGCGACGAAGCCCTAGAACGGCGCCTAAAAAGCCTTCCCCAACGGTTGGGGAAGGCTTTTACATATTCACATTTCAAACGATTATGATGATAATCGAGAGTACCCTGAACACAGTTACCGGATGTCAACATCCGGCTATCACATGAGAGGGATTACCATCGAATGTCGGCTGATTACGGCTACGGTCCACTGGACCGGGATGACGTGCCAGGGGTCGGCCAAGTCTTGGTAACCGCACGCCAGCTAGAGCTGCGGGTAGCGGAGATGGGGCGCCAAATATCCAGAGACTACGCAGACACCCAGCCCGTGTTCGTCGGCGTGTTGAAGGGAGTCCTCTGCTTCATCTCCGACCTGATACGTCAGGTCTCGTTGCCCCTGTCTACGGAGTTCATAACAATCTCCCGTTCGGGCGACAGCCATGAAGGGATACGCATCACCAAGGACCTTGACCGGAGTATCGCGGGCTGCCACGTACTCATAGTAGAGGACATCGTAGACACTGGAATCACCCTCAACTACTTGCGTAGCTACCTGGAGACACTCAAACCGGCGAGCATCAAGGTCTGCACTCTGTTGAACAAGAGAGCCAGAAGGTTGGTGGACGTCGACCTGGACTATGTTGGCTTTGAAGTTCCGGACGAGTTCGTGGTGGGATACGGTTTGGACTATCAGGAGAAGTACCGGAACTTGCCATTCATAGCGGCGCTGGGCTCCGAAGCTGATCCCGCTGGTCGCGTCACTTGGGACTGAATCCCACCAAGCGCATTCCGGAGTCTACTACCACCGTCTCCCCAGTGATCAAGTCGGCCCCTTCCAGCAGCCAGACCACCGGTTCCGCCACCAATTCAGGGGTCCCGGTCGCTTTTAACGGCGTTGCTTCAGTATACGTCTCGATCAATCTTGCGTACCCTTCGTCTCCCAGCCCTTCCCTCCACCACCTGCCCTGCATCAGGCCAGGGCACACAGCGTTGACTCTGATCTCCGGTGCCAGCGCCCGAGCCAAAGAAAGGGTCATGGTATTCAGCGCGCCCTTTGATACCGCGTAGGCAATGGAGCTGCCCATTCCAGTCAGTGCTGAAACGGAAGACACGTTAACGACGGCCCCCTTGCCCTGGGCTTTCATATGGGGGACCACCGCTCGGGTCATCTGGTAGGCCCCTACCACATTGACCGTGAATATCCTGGTGAAATCGTCGGCTGACAAGGAGTCCAGGTCGCCGTGGCTGGCAAATTTCGATATCCCTGCATTATTCACCAGACCATCGATTCTGCCCCACTTAGCTACGGCCTCGGACGCCATGCGACGGCAATCGTCATCGATGGAAACATCGGCGCGGCACAAGAGGGCCTCACCGCCAAGCTCCTCACAAGCGGCGACGGTGGCTTCAGCTTCGGCTTGACTCTTGGTGTAGTTGATCACCGCCCGAGCGCCCTTAGAGCAAAGGCGGGTCGCTATTGCTGCGCCCAGGCCGGTGGCTGACCCGGTGACGATTACCACTGCACCGCCCAGTTCCATTTCAAACTCCTTGCGTTAAACCGTCGGAGGTCAGGTCCGCTATCTTACTCGAAGCCTGGCCCAATTGGCCGCCCCTGTAGCCTGGCCACCTCCGCCTCCAGCTCCGCCACTCTCCGCTCGATCGGCCAGCGTTGGAGCCATAGAACGAGGGTTGTCACCAGTAAACTGAGGGGCACCACCATTAGAATGCCCCACCATGGAGACCATCCCAGACGTCGAAAGATACCGACCCAAGCCACCGCAAATAGGACCAAGACAACGATGAACAGGAGATATGGCATGTCCTTATTCCTAGTCCCTTAGCATCATGTCAGACAAGCGCATATACGGGTTTCGAAGCCTCGGGGTCCAGTTTGCCTAATCGGGTGTAAAGAATCAATGCCCGCTACCCCGCCCCATTTCTACCGCAGGTACAGTGTAAATGGGGTGGCACCGTACATTGTGTATAATTCTGACGAGTGAGTGGAGTATATCAAGAATCTCCCATTGAGGGACCAATGAGCGTGGACACCGGAGCATACACAGCCTAGCAGAGGCGAGCCATAGTTACTCGCATCGCAATTACTTCTTATAGGGAGGGTGTTACCATGGCAAGGGGTAGTGAGCCACTGGGAGAGGTGGCAAACAAATTTCAATTTGAGAACGACCGCGTCAAGGTATGGTACTTGGAACTGGAGCCTGGAGAGACCAGTGATTGGCACGTGCACGATATGGACTACATCACTATGACCATAGACACGGGAGGCATCCAAGTGGAATGGGAGGACGGGTCCAGTGAGGACCGCAAGACTCCTGTCGGACAGGTAACTTTTCGAAAAGGACATGGAGCTCACCGGGTGATTAACACCGGCGCCACCCGCCACTTAAACGCCCTGATTGAGCTCAAATGACGGGCATGCCTCTAGCCATCCAAAGCACCCTGTAAATAGCTCCGGAATGCCTCCGGCTGGTTAACCAGGCCCTGCAGCTCCATGGATGGGAGGCGGTGAGGATCGGTGTCTTCGGTAATATAACGGGTCGAATTGGGTGGCCCACCGTCCTCTTCATCGGCTTCGGAGGAGCCCGCTAGCTCCGCGTATCGCATCGGCTTGCCGTCGACCTGATACTGGCTGCCCACAATCCACAGGCGCCCGAAGCGGTAGCGTCGCTTCACTTCCTGCTCCGCCATGCTACTCCAGCTAGTACCGGTGAAAGCAAAATCTTTGGGAGTGAACCCCAGGTTTCGTTCGATAACTTGGTTGCAGCGGTCCAGCTCCACTCTCAAAATCTTGCCATCCGGGTCTTCTTCGCTGAGCATGGATAGATTGGGATGGCTGATGGTGTGAGCCCCGATGTGCCAATTTGCTTGGACTAGCTCCCTTAAATCCTCCCAGGTCATATGCTCCGGGGTTTGGGCCAGCGCCAACGGCCGGTCATATTCGGGGTCATAGGGAGACGTGTAAATGAAAAGGTTCCCTTTGAATCCGTAGCGCTCTAAGGTCTCAAACACCTGTCCCCGCATGGAAGTAACCGGATGGTCGAAATCGATCATGATTGGGTGATCGGGTAAAGACCCCGCGCCATCCCGCCACGCGGCCAGTTGATCGTAGTTGATGGACTGGAACCCCATTTCAGCAGCGATGCTCATCAAGGAATCGAAGTGCTCCGCCGGCAACGGATAGCGTAGCTCACCGCCGGTCACCGTGGGTCGGATACCGTGGCACATGGTGATCGGGATCCTCATGAGTTCATCCTCCTATCAGCTACACTTGGGGTAGCGTCCCTTTTGTAGTCGGTTTGCAGACGGTGTTTTCGAAAGCTCTCGAGCACAATAATGGCAGACGCGCCGATAGACCGCAACTGCATCCTGCCTTCGGGGTCTTTGCCGCACGAAAGGACCGGGGTCCCCTAGAAGGCATCATGGCTTCTGCTTGTTTCCTGGGTGTACCCGTTTCTCAGGCCTGTGGTAATATTGGGTTCGTTTTGAATCGGGCGGACATTGTGGAGCCTATTCGGGGAGGCTGGAAATAATGAAGGCGCTGAACGGGATACGGGTGCTGGACCTGACCAGGGCGCTGGCCGGTCCCTTCTGCACCCTGATGTTGGGGGATCATGGCGCAGACGTAATCAAGATTGAGATGCCTGGATCAGGGGATGACACCCGCCACTGGGGCCCTCCGTTTATTGGTGATGAAAGCGCCTACTTCCTGTCCATCAACCGGAATAAGCGCAGCCTGACGTTGAATTTCAAGGAGGACCAAGCCAAGGATATCTTTCTGCAACTAGTCAAGGGCGCGGACGTAGTCGTTGAAAATTTCACTCCAGGCGTCATGGAGCGGTTCGGGCTGGGCTACGAAGCAGTCAAAACAACCAACCCCAAGATCGTCTACTGCTCCATCTCCGGGTTCGGCCAGTACGGTCCCTACCAGAGCCGCCCGGCTTACGATCAAATAATGCAGGGCATCAGCGGAGTGATGAGCATCACCGGCGAGCCGGACGGAGAGCCGCAAAAGGTGGGCATAGCAATAACCGACATTGGCGCCGGAATGTGGGCCGCTTTCGCCATAATGTCGGCTATTTTCCACCGAGAGCAACAGGGTGAAGGCCAATACATCGACATATCAATGATGGACGCCCAAGTAGCCTGGCTGACGTATCAGGCTGCTTACTACTTCGCCAATGGCGAGGCACCAAAGCGGTTGGGGGCGGCACACCCAACTCTCGTCCCATACCAGGCCTTTGTTTGCAAGGATGGCAAATACCTCAACGTCGCGGTTGGCTCGGAACGCATCTGGGAGCGATTTTGCCAAGGTATTCAGAGAAGTGATCTCCGGGAAAACCCGGACTATGTTACTAATGGGGACCGTGTCCGGAACAGGCTCAAGTTGGTGCCTTTATTACAAGAACTCTTCTTGAGCCGGCCGGTCCAGGAATGGGTCGAAGAGCTTCAGGCGGTCAATGTTCCCTGTGGCCCAATCAACGACCTGTCCGAGGTGTTCTCCGACCCTCAGTTGCTCCACCGGGAGATGTACCTCGAGATGGACCATCCCACCCTGGGCCCCATCAAGCAGACTGGTATACCGATCAAGTTTTCTCTTACCCCAGGAGGATTGGACCGCCCTCCACCGCTGTTGGGACAACACAATCAGGAGGTACTGCAGGAGTTGGGCTTCTCTGACAGCGACATCGAGCGGCTGGCTGAAACCTCGGTCCTGTAGCTCCAGATATATTCGAGACTGCATTAGGCGAAACCTCCTGATTGTTGAGCTCTCTTGTTTCCGGACATCAGCCGACACGGTTGAGGAGGCATGATCTGCGCTAATGCAGATTCGGGGGCAACGCGGCGCATGGAAACCATTAATCTCTTTGGAATAGAGCCAAAGCCGCTTGTTTGGATCCGCCGCTGAGATTATGATTGCTTGTGGTGCCGTCGGATAAGGAGGCGCTTCGGTCATGGACTTAGGGCTGAAAGACCGAGTGGCCATTGTGGGTGGGTCGAGCCGTGGGTTGGGGCGCAGCATCGCCATGACCCTGGCCCAGGAAGGCGCCAGCGTAACCATCTGTGCCCGGACCGAGGTAGACCTCCGTCGGACCGAGATCGAGTTGGCCAGGTTGGGGTCCCAGCACCACGTTCTAGCCATTCCGGCTGACTTGACGGTGGCTAGAGATATCCGCCGGGTCGTGCGGGACACATTCAACCGCTTCGGCCAGGTCGGCATCCTGGTAACTCACCTCTGGCATGGACCCACGGGCCGTCCCTCTGAGTTCAACGACGAGACGATTTTGACGGCCATGGAGCAGAATTTCCTCAGCGCCATCCGATTAACCCGGGAAGTGGTCCCTTACATGAAGCAGCAACGCTGGGGCAGAATCATTCATTTGATGCCCTGCGAAGACAAGCGGGTCTCTTATGGCACAGCCCTGTCCGCGTCCAGTCGGCTCGCCCTAATCGGATATTCTAAGATGCTCTCCAACGAACTGTCTCCTTTCAACATCACGGTCAACAACGTCCTGCCGGGCTTGATCGCCACCGACTCAATGACCTCAGACCTTGAACACAGGGCCGAGGAACAAGGACGGACCACCAATGATCTGGCCAAGGAGATCGCTGACGGAATCCCGATGCGGAGGATGGGCAAGCCCGAAGAGGTAGGAGCCCTCGTAGCTTTTCTAGCTTCGGACAGGGCGGGCTATTTGACCGGCACCAGCGTTGTAATGGACGGCGGCTTGCTCCAGTCGGTGGCCTAAGCCGAGCTACCGGGGCATCTTCAGGCAGTCTCCCGCAGGTTCCGGGAAGCCAGTGAGTTTCCCCATAGCGCCGTCACTAGATGGGTTGTTGCTGACCAAGCCGTTAGCCGATAGAATGCCCCAAAGCTAACCAACCACTAGGAGACGGTCTTCACATGGAATTTTCATTGGCATATGAAATGCAGCGGCCGGTGCTTGACCAGCACGAAGTGATCGAAGAGACCATTGAGCAGTGTGTGCTGGCCGACGAAATGGGCTTCGACGCCGTGTGGTTCGTTGAGCATCACTTCTTGACAACTTTTTCCATGTCGCCCTGCCCTGAGGTCATATTCGGTGCCCTCAGCCGATTGACCAAGCGGATTCGGCTAGGCTTTGGTGTGGTGATACTGCCATACCATCATCCGGTCCGAGTGGCGGAGAGAGTGGCCATGGTAGACCACCTGTCCCATGGCCGGGTGGAGTTCGGTACCGGAAGGTCGGCTGCCTACGAACAGACTGGGATGGGCATCGACCCACGCTTGACCAGAGAAATGTGGGAGGAGTCCCTTGCCATGGTCCCCAAGATCTGGGAGTCGCTGACTTTCGAGTGGGAAGGCCGTTTCTGGAACGTTCCTCCTAGAGAAGTGCTGCCCAAGCCTTACCAACAGCCGCACCCGCCCATATGGGTGGCTGCCCTCCAGCCCGCCACATACGAGTTGGCGGCACAGAAGGGCATAGGCTGCATGGCGCTGGGAGTCAACGCGCCATCGGTCCTGGAGCCCCACATCAAAGCCTACCGAGAAGGCATCAAGAACGCCCAACCCGTAGGCGGCGCCATCAACAACAAATGGCTTAGCTCATCCTTTGGCTACTGTGGCGAGGATGACCTAGAAGCCAAGGAATTGTGCGCCAAGTCCCTGAAGACCTTCTTCGGGCCGGGACGTCCCTACGTCCAAGACCAGAAGGACATATACGCCAAGCTATTGGATCAATGGGGCGGTGTGCCGGAGCACTTGGTCCAAAACTTCTCCCGGTACGTTGACGTCTCGGCGCTCAACGGCGGCTCCGACGGCCAGGACGGGCAGATCGACCTCTCCGGTGGCAGCGCCTTGGCTCAGAAGATCTGGGAGGAATTCGACGCCGCGACCTTGGCAGAGCGGGGCATCATAGTAGCCGGAGATCCCCAGAGCTGCATCGACGCCATCAAGATTCACGAAGCAACCGGCGTAGACCAGCTTCAATTCCTGATGGCGACGGAGACGGTGGAGCACGAAAAGGTGATGAAATCCATCGAGATGTTCGGTAAGCACGTAATTCCTGCCTTCAAAAAGGCCGAAGCTCCGGTGACATCAGCGGACGTATAAGGGCGGAAGGAAATTCAACCCGGCGAAATGGGTTGCGGTTTTAGCCGCGGCCCATTTTCCGTTCCCGGTAGTACACGAGCAAATCAAACTATTGACCCCCCTTATTGCCTCGAGCCCCGTTTACGAGTCATAGGTCACCTTTTGCAGCAGGTTCCGATGTCAAGAGGTCCTTGACGTCAGGTATCCCAACGACTTGTACAATTCTGAATGCTTAGAGGCAGGATGCGTAGAGGAATTGGCGTTGCAATCTAAACTTCTCCCCAACGAACATTACGAGCCTCTACCCTCCGTGTGGGAAGGTGACGACGCGGATCTCCTGGAAAAAATGCTTCGGTTCTATCCCAAGACACATCCTATAAAGCTACTTGATGCCACCGCTAACTCAAAAAGATTTTGGCGAGACAGTCCACGGCCTGTTATCGGGATGGACATAGAATCAAAATATAAACCCGACGTAATAGGCACCAGCATTTGTATACCGTTCAAAACAGAAGCACTTGACATCGTTGTTTATGATCCACCTCACATCCCTAACCAGGGCAAAGATAAGCGAAAGGACTTCGAAACCAGGTTCGGCCTAGGATTAAAGTCAGCGGCCAACACCAACTACAATTTTTCCCACACTTTTCGTCCGTTCGTAGAGGAAGCGTACCGAGTTCTAAAGCATCAGGGGGTCTTGTTTTGTAAGATCACTGATTACGTTCACAATCACCGGTTCCAGTGGGCTCATATCGACCTGATTCAGGCAGCCACTGCGGTGGGCTTTTACGCTTGTGATTGCATTATTAAAGTTCGCAAGGGGCCGATTATTGATGTCCGCTGGAAGGTGGCGCACCACGCTAGGAAACGTCACTGTTACTGGTTGGTGTTTCGCAAGTCAAACAAATGTGAATAATTCAGCTGTTTCTTAATAACCGTTGATCCCATTCGCCCAATACTCGGCACCGACCCACGAGCAGGTTGCGAATCTGACACTTCCCGTCTGATCCGTCGAAATGCACGTGAAATACCGGTTGCTCCTCAAGGAAGACGTCTCCTCCTAGGCTTCGCCGGCCCGTGCGCCTTCCAACCGGCTTGAGATCGACATTTCCAATTAACCTCAAGAGCTCCAGGGGTATATCTACGAGCTGGTAGTGAATTAGCTCTTCTCTCCAGGTTGCTCGGAGCATTAGCATTCGATCGTATCGTGAGAGATGATCAGTCGTACGCTCAATAAGTGTTGCAGGCTCCCACGGTTCTCTCTCGGTGGTGCAAAGTTTCGTGATGGAGATTAGGCCGGGCTTGGTGCCCCTCCCTGTTTCCGTCTTAAGAGACATCCGGGCATTTCCAACTAATAGGTCGTGTCCCGGTGCGTTCGTGATGGTCTGAGCTATGTGAGCATAGGGTTCACCAGACAAATGGAATGCTCGTTCGGCCAGTGCTTCGAAGAATATTCCTTGCGGCGGTAACCATGGGTAGATTGTGTGGTGTTGAGTGACCAGGGTTTGGATTGTGCTAAATAAGCGGTCTCCGTAAATCTGCATCGACGTTATTCTTCGCTAGACTGGTCAGTCTTCAGGTTCTTGGTTAGATTACCATTGGGATTCCCCCCACGAATCAGCACAGGAATTACCTAGTTATATCAATGACCTGATATCACTGAGTCAGTTGGCATTGGCCGCAAAACAGAAATGCCCTTGCCTTGACCGGTGCAGGGGCATTTCTTACAGCAGTTGATAGGTAACTATGCGGGTTACGAGTCGCGTTCTCCCTGTTTGGCTTCTTGCCAGAGTTTTCCTTTTTCGGCCAAAGGGAGTTGAGGGAATTCCAGCCCTCGGTTCGCCGCCAGTTCCTCCATTTGAGTGTACCGACTCAAAAATCGGCGATTAGCCTGCCTGAGAGCATCTTCCGCCTGAAGGTTCAGCCAGCGTGACAGGTTCACCAAAGTGAAAAACACGTCCCCAAGCTCCAGGGCTTTCTGTTGCAGGTCCGGAGCCTGACGTAGCTCCTCAACTTCCTCAACAAGCTTGTCCAACACCCCTGAAATGTCCTCCCACTCAAAACCAGCCCGGCCTACCCGGTCCTGCATTAGCTGGGCGTAGGCCAGGGCAGGCAGGTCCTGGGGAATCCCGTCCGCCGGAGATTTCTTAACCCCACGCTCGCCGCGTTCGGCTTCTTTCAGAGCTTCCCAGTTACGCTCCACCTCTCCGGCATCAGCAACGCTGGTGTCGCCAAAGACATGAGGGTGGCGGCGGACCAGCTTCTGGTTGATGCGGCCAATAACCTTATCAAAATTGAACTCGTTGTATTCTTGGGCGATCTGGGCGTGGAATGCTATTTGCACCAGCAGATCGCCCAACTCCTCACAAAGCGAATCACCATCGCCGCTGTCGATGGCCTCGAGGACTTCGTAGGCCTCCTCCAATAAATTGCGCTTCAAGGAAGCGTGGGTTTGCTCCTGATCCCAGGGGCAACCGCCGGGGCCTCGTAGCCGAGCAATTATGTCTACCAGGGATTGGAATCCGCCCTTTTGTTCTTCAGAAGAGCTCTCACCTATCATGGCGGCATTATAGGCAGACCGCCGGTTGCTTAACAAGCAACGCCAATGCTAGGGTGGATGCAGCCGGCTGTTTAAGGATCAGGCTCATGGCACGGGTCTCCAGCATCCTCTTCATGATAGCGGTGCCGATATTTCTCATCACCGGTAGCATTTCCTGGGCTTTTAACAGCCCCGGCTTGTATCAGGGTGGCTTCCAACGGTACCAGGTATCACGGGTTACCGGCATCAGCGATACTGCCTTGCTTCGAATTGGTAAGGAATTAAGAGGCTACTTGAACTCTCGGGGTAAACCCCTGGCGGTCCGGGCCCGGGTATATGGGGAAGACCGGGAGATCTTCAACCCGCGGGAAGTGGGCCACATGCGGGACGTCAAGCGGCTGGTCTGGGTGGTATATGTGGCTGCCGCTGTATCGGCTGTTTATTTGCTTGGCTTCACCGCAGGGGTCTTAACGCTTGGACGCCACCGGTTTCCAGCCCAGTGGGTCCGGCTGTGCTTATGGGGAGGAGGTGTAACTCTGGTTGTGATGGTGGTGTTCGGGCTGTTTGCCACCCTCGGCTTCGATTCGTTGTTCCTGAAGTTTCACCAGCTCAGTTTCGCCAACGACCTGTGGCAACTGGACCCGAGACACGATTATCTTGTGATGCTTTTTCCTCAGCAGTTCTGGTTCGACGCAAGCCTATGGTTCGCTACCCGGACCATCGTTGGCGCGCTAATATTGATGGCTTCTCCTGCCGCCTACCTTGCCTATCGGCGGTGGGCTGCCAAACGCTCAAGAAATCACCTGCTGGCCGGCTCCGACCGGGGCTCCGGGGCGCAAGAATCAGAGTAATGCTTAGATGCTAGACCAAAAGCCATGAACGCAGAAAAAAGATGCCCCGAGACTTCGGGGCATCTTTTTTGGACCGCTTTGGGGTTCAGATGTTCAGCTTAATGGCCGCAGCCGCAACCGCCCCCGCAACAACCGCCACCACCACCCAGGGGAGGCAAGGCGCTGAAGTCGGCTGCCCCTTCCTCGCTGCGAGAGGTGGAAGCGAACACAGATATAGCCCGGCGGGCGGGCTGCTCGCAAACGGGACAGTCGGCACCATTGGCGGTCATCGGTTGCAATTTTTCGAATTTGTGGCTACAGGTTGAACAGAGATATTCATAGATAGGCATGGCCAGCACTTCCCCGTAAGTCTTGGTTATTGAACTATTCGTCCAATTGAATTTACCCGACCCGAATTAAAGCGTCAAGGGGCGTAGGTGTTTTCCCCGTCGCCCCACGGTAAGTCCGGTGGCGTCAACCGAGCTTGACACCTATATGACCAGATGGCAGACTACCCCTTGCTGTCAGCCAGGGGAACTTTAGGCCAAGTAACCTGACAGGTTGCTACTTCTATTGCAGGAACAAATGGAGGACGGATGCCCGACGTAAAGATTGAAGTTAGGCTCAATGGGCCCAACCGAATCTACGGCCCCATTGAGGTCGTGGACCAAGATGGTAACGCATTCACGATTCCGGAAGGGCAGTGGGTTTCGCTGTGCCGCTGCGGAATGTCCAGCAACAAGCCCTTCTGCGACGCCACCCATGCCCGGGAGGGCTTCGACGCTCCCACTAAAGCTACTTAGCGCGCCATTACATTCCTGGAGTAACCATGCACAGGCGTAGAACGGGCGGGGATAACCCCGCCCGTTCTGGTACAACCGATGGCGCTAGCTAACAGCTATGGTACATCCTCCGAATAGAACGTACTGACCGTAAACGTTCCTCAGCCAACCGATCAGCCGCTTTGTAGGTGGGTATCTCCTCCCGCTGGGAAATGTGTATCACTCGCCCCATGATGTCGTAAATTCGCTCGGTGTGTTCCCTGGCACGGTCGGCATTGTAATCCATGCCAAGCTCCGCCCCGATATTGATAATGCCGCCGGCGTTAATGATGTAATCGGGGGCGTAGAGTATTCCCCGCTGGTGCAGCTCCTCTCCATCGGATTCCGCCGCCAGTTGATTGTTGGCCCCACCGGCCACTATCCGGCTTCTGAGCCGGGGAATAGTGTCGTTGTTAAGCACGCCACCAAGGGCGCAGGGAGAGAAAACATCGCATTCGACATCGTAAATTTGGTCGGCAGCCACCACTTTGATCCCCAAGTCCCGTGCCCGTTGCAATGATTCTTCATACACATCGGTTGCAACTAGATGCGCGTCCTCCTTCAGCAGATGCTGAGCCATGTGGTAAGCCACTTTACCGAAGCCCTGAATCGCCACTTTCTTCCCCGCCAGCGAGTCGGACCCCCACGCCTCCAGAGCGCAAGCCTTCATTCCCATATACACGCCAAGGCCGGTCATCACCGAGGTATCGCCGCTGCCCCCCCTGGTGGTAGGCAGTCCCAAAACATGCTCTGTCTCCTGCCGGATGTACTCCAAATCGCGTCCCGTTGTGCCAACATCGGTGGTAGTGACATAGCGGCCGCCCAGTGTTTCTACGAACCGTCCATAGGCCCGCATCAAAGATTCCGACTTTTGCAAATGAGAGTCAGCGATGATTACTCCCTTGCCACCACCCAACGGCAGGTCGGCGGCAGCCGATTTGTAGGTCATAGCCTGGGATAGCCGGAGCGCGTCCTTAATTGCCTCTTCTTCACTGACATACGGCCAGATCCGGGTGCCTCCGCAAGCCGGACCCAACGTCGTGTCATGCACCGCAATCACCGCTTTGAGGCCAACTTCCGGATCGGAGCACATAACAAGCTGCTCGTGCCCGTTGGTACCCATATGGTCGAATATGTTCATGCGTGGCCCCCTTGAGCCGGATTCAATAGGGAAACTCTAACTTTTAGTAATATTTAACGCCTATATGATCCCTTGGGAAGCAAATGGATTGAGAGGATATATCACAAATATTGATGATTACTATTATAACCTGAACAAGCCGGAAACGGAACCCATTCGCAAGCCGCCGTTATCCGTAAATGCATGATCCTGGGATATCTTCAGTAGGGCAAGCCGAGTCTCTGCAAACCACCGGAGGCAATCCTGGTTTACCTGTCGTAGTTCAGTAAAGGTGTCACCCCTAATGGTTCAATGACTTAGTCACTATGGGGGTCCGCCAAGGGTGTTGGGGGCCTGGTCTGTGGACTGGGGGCTTGGGGTTGCTTGCTTGGTTAGGAACAGGATTAGGCCGCTCCCGCTGCTGGGGCGGTCCTTGGAGCGCCCGGTCTTCCGAACCAGCAATACCTTCCCCGGCTATGCTTGGTCGCCAGGGATTGTCCCGGCTGCGGAGCACCACCGGCAGAGGCGGCGCTTCTTGAGTGGCAACGACCTTCCCCTGATAGACCACCGAGAAGCTGCCGTCCAACAGCTCCCGCACCTCTACCCGAGCCCGGGCGTAGCTAAGGCGCTCCGGTCCCGGCAGCAACTGCAGCGTATGCTCTTCCAGCTTCACTGTGTTGTCGTTGGCCACGGTTCGTTGGTACTTGAAGCAGAGCATCCCGGCCAGTCCGCCGCTGCCCGCCGCTGCCCGGTAGGCGCTGCCGGGCTGGGCCGGGGGTACAGCAAAGCACCGGTTGAACCGGGGCAGATATTCCCATAGCCCCCGGTTGGCCTCCTCTAGGGTGTTGGCCTTCTTGAGCCTCAGTTCGCTGACGAGACGGTCCTGCAAGGTGCCGAACAACCTTTCCACCCGGCCCTTGGCTTGAGGCGACAGGGCCACGATGGACTCGATCCCCAGTTCCTTTAGCGCCCGGCCGAACTGGGTTGGTTGGCGCTCCCCGGCCAATTGCTCCGCCACCGTCTCCCGCTGCTTCGGGTTCACCTGGAAGATGCTGTGACGGTCGGAGTAGATGGCTAGGGGTAGGCCCTTGCGGCCGGCGATCTCCCTCAATAGCAGAAAGTAGCCATGGGCGTCCTCCTGCTCCCGGAACAACGCATAGGGAATGGTGCCGGTGGCATCATCTACCGCTGCCAAAAGGGTCAGGTAGGCCCCCCGGCCCTCCAGCCAATCGTGGCGGCTGCCGTCAACTTGCAGCAGCATCCCCTCCTGGGAGTAGCGTTCCCTACGCTGGCGGTGTTGGGGTCTGCGACGCCTTCTGGGGTTGGGCACCCCGGCCTCTTGAAGGAGGCGCCGCACAGTAGAGCGGCTCAATCGCAGCCCCTCCCTTTCCTCCAGTGCATCCCGCAAATGGTGGTGATTCAACCCAGCGTATGGCCCTCGGGCCAACTCGACCACCCGGTTCCTGGTCTCCTCCCCGATGCGGTGGACCGGCTTCCGTCCTCGGTTGCCGTGGGCCAGGGCAGCCACACCCTCCTTCCTGTAGGCCGCCAACAGCCGACGCTCCTGCCGCAAGGACAGTCCCATCAGCCCGGCAGCCTCCTCCCCTGTGAATAGTCCCCGTTCCACCCGGTTAAGCACCATTGCCCTTTGTTGCTCCTTGTCCTTTAACGTTACCGCCACCCTTTCCATAGGGTGACATTTTCACCGAACTCTTAGCCCATGTCATAATCACTGGTCTAACACATTTACCTTGTTCCGGTGCCTCCTATATAATAGCCGCTTCCATCCACGTCATCTGAAATACGGAGGAGTTGATGGCCACGGAATATCCGAAGGCTCCAGACATGTTAATCGACCAGACCCAGTCCTATAGTGCATCGATCCACACCAATAAGGGTGTCATGACTTTGGAGCTATTCGCTTCAGAGGTCCCAGTCACGGTCAATAATTTCGTGTTTTTAGCCCGGGATGGCTTTTATGACAACGGCCAATTTCACCGGGTAATAAAGGACTTCATGATCCAGGGAGGTTGTCCCCGTGGTGACGGCACAGGGGGACCAGGATACCGGTTCAATGACGAGCCGGTCAGCCGATCCTATACCAAAGGCACGCTGGCAATGGCAAATGCGGGTCCCAACACCAATGGCTGCCAATTCTTCATAGTCCACGGTGCAAACGTCGGCTTGCCGCCCAATTACACCATCTTTGGCAACTTGACTGAAGGCTCTGAAGTACTTGACGCCCTTGCTGATACACCGGTTAGTGCCGGCGGCGGTGAGCGCTCCAAACCGTCCGAACGCCTGGAAATCCAGAACATCGAGATCACCGAGGGTTAGTCAATCGCCCTCGCGTCAGCGGGACAACTAAGCTGCACTCGGACGCTGAGCCGGTCTCCTGGCTGCCAAAAAGAGAAGCGCCCCTAGGAAGTTCAACCCAGCCAGAACCAGAAACGCAGTATTGTAGGTCTCCTGGGCATCTCTGAGATACCCGGCGAAGGGTGCCGCACCCAACAACAATACATTCATCGGGACTGTGGATAGCCCCAGAATCTTACCAAAGGACGCCCGGCCGAAATACTCCCCGCGGATCGCGACGGTCAATGGGTTTCGGCCGCCGAAGCCCATACCGAAAATCGCCGCAAACAAGTACAGGGACGTGAGGCTGGAAGAATAAACCAGGACCAGGACGGCGCTGGCCTGTACCGAAGTAAATGCGAACAACGCCACGTTCTTGGGCACCCGGTCCCCTACAAATCCGCCGACGATTTGAAATACCATGGAGACGGCAGTGTAAATAGCCACCACCCAGCCCACCGACTGTATACTGAACCCTTTGTCCTGCATGAATAAGCCCAAGTGAGCCATGATGGCCAGGATTACCATAGAAGTGAATCCGTGACCAAAGGAGATAAACCAGAAGGCAGGGGTCTTTAAAGCTTGAACCGCTGTGAGATCGGCCTCAGGAACGACCCGCGTCCGCGGTTGGGTTGAGCCCAGGGGAGAGGGGTCTTGCTGGGTTCTTGCCGGAGGGTCCCCATCTGGAAGCAAGTTGTAGTCCTGAGGACGATCCCGTATCAATCTGGTGACCGGAAAAGCCATGGCAAGGATGAAAACCCCCAGGATGGTAGCGGTGAGCTGCCAACCCAACCGGTCATGGTCTGGGTTCACAGCCCAGGCAATCGCCGGAACTAGAAACAATCCTCCAAACCGGCTGCCAACATTGGACCAGCCAATTGCGCGGGCCCTTTGCCGGGAGAACCAGTTGTTAAGCATGGTCATCAAAGGAAGCCAGCTACCCAACCCCTGCCCTAGGGCCAGCACCACGTAAGCCAGGTAAAACATCCACAGGTTCTGGACTTGGGACAATAGCAGGTAACCCAGGCCCAGGATCAGCAGTCCCGTCAACACCATGCGCCGGGTCCCCACCCGGTCGGTCAAATAGCCTTCGACGGGGCCCATGATGCCGCCCTCGATGCGGGTCAAGGCCAAGGCTAGACCAAGCTGACCGTGGCTCCAGCCGAACTCGCTACGCAGCGCCACCGACCAGGCGGGCATCGCATGAAAAAGCGGCACAGTGGCCATGACCATCACAAAGCCGCTGACGCCCACCAGCCACCACCCGTAGAACACCCCTCGTAGCCTGGCGGGAACGTACCCTATTTGAGTTGCGATACCCAATTAAGCCGACCTTCGATTAACCTATCTCAAGTAATCTAACCCAAGTAATCTACCCAAAGCCGCGCAGCTATAGCCGGATATTATCATCAAACAGTATAACGAAGCTAAGATAATATCATAGGACCGCGGGTTAATCCGAAGGACATGGAGCCATGAAGGGCCTGGATAGACCCGCCGGTTAACTGAGTTAGGTGAGCTGTGACCGTATTGGTGACAGAGGAACAGGGATCATACCCGTGTGTCCAGCCAAAGCCGGTACACTACGTTCTTCGGCAAGCCCTGGGATTCCGCTACCAGAGCCACCGCGTCCTTGGCCTTCGCACCCGCCTGGCGCATAGCGTCCAATTGTATCCTGGCGGCCGATAAGTCCGAGTCCAAACTCCCTTGCTCGGCCTCAATTGCCTCTACGCCTCGCACTACCAGCACGAACTCGCCTAGCGGAGAAGAAAAATGTTCCATAGCTTGGGAGATAGTGCCTCGGAAAACTTCCTCGTGAAGCTTGGTTAATTCCCGGCACACCGATAACTCCCTGTCACCAAGCTCTTTGAGCATGTCTGCGAGGGTGTCCAGCACTCGGTGGGGCGCCTCAAAGATCACTAATGGCAAGGACAGGCCGGTGGAATCGTGAAGCACCTCCCGCCTTTGCTTGCGCCTCCTAGGCAGAAATCCCAGGAAAAGGAATGACCCGGCGTCGACCCCGGATACCGCCAGAGCCGCAGTTACTGCTGATGCACCAGGCACTACCTCCACGGGGAATCCCGCTGCGGCGGCCCTTGCCACTAGAGCAGCACCCGGGTCACTAACCGTCGGCATACCCGCGTCGGTCACTAGGGCGACGTCCCCATTCTGCAGCGCATTTAGAAGCTTTGTCATGCGGGCTTGCCAGTTGTGCTGATGATAGCTGGTCAGAGTCGCCTTTAAGCCAAGGTGATTGAGCAGCCGCCGGGTGACACGGGTGTCTTCAGAGGCGATCAGATCCACCTCACCCAGGACCCGTGCGGCCCTCCGGGTAATGTCCTCTAGATTTCCGATGGGCGTGCCCACTACGTACAAAGTGCCCATATTTAGCTCAAATGCTGGCGTTCAACTTGGTGTCAAATACTCCTGACGGTCTATAGTCATACACTATTGTAGCGCAGGAATTTCCCCAAGTTGCTTGGTCGTGGAAGACGGCGCGCCAGTGTCACCTTTGGCCCAGGCCCGCTTCTCCCCTTGCCGCATCATCGGTCTGGCGGTTAAGCTCTAACCGTTTGTTGGTATGCAGAATCAAGCAGTCGCAAACAGATAAGACGCCTGAGCGCTGGCGTTCGGGGAGGGACGATGGCCAAACTTACGGGTGCCCATCTTTTCATCCAGTGTTTGAAACAGGAAGGGATCCAGAAAGTCTTTACAATCGTCGGGGATACGATACTGCCGCTAGTGGACGCGGCGGCCGATGAAGGTATCGAGTTCATCGACGCTCGGCATGAAGGCGCAGCCATGCACATGGCGGACGGCTACGCCCGGGTCACTGGAGGGCCCGCTGTTGGCATTTTCACTGGGGGTCCTGGTTTCGCAAATGCCATTTCAGCCCTTCCAGCAATCTACACCGCGGAGAGCCCGGTGGTTTTTGTGGCCGGGTCCGCTGAGCTCCCGGAAAAAGGAATGGCCACGTTTCAAGAGATCGACCAGACCTCCATGGCAGCGCCGGTAACCAAGGGCTCCTGGTTGATCCACGACCGGAGACGGATACCGGAGTTCGTTGCCACTGCTTTCCGTACCGCGCTGTCAGGTAGACCGGGTCCCGTGCATCTGACACTTCCGATAGACCTGCAAGAGCAAGAGATTACAGAGGAAGAGCTGCCCCGGTACATGCCTTCTGAGTACCGCCACCAAGGCCGGCCCCAGGGAGACCCCTCGCTGGTCCGGGAAGCCGTCGATCTATTGAGTCGAGCGAAGCGGCCGGTAATCATCGCTGGAAATCCCGCCAGGTACTCCATGGACTCCGATCAATTGCAGCGGCTAGCTGAAACTACCGGCGTACCGGTTTTCACCGTGGAACAGGCCCGGGGACTGCTGGACGACGACCATCCGCTATGCCTTGGTTACGCCGACGGGGCGATGAACCCGGCAGCCCGCCGTTTCCGGGAAGCAGATGTAGTTCTGCTGCTCGGCAAACGGATGGACCATCGCTACCGGTACGGCAACATCTTCAGCCCCTCCGCTCGTATCATTCAAGCCGATCCATCGCCAGCTGAGATCGGCCGCAACCATGGCGTCGCCATTGGACTTCTGGCTGATCTAGGGGCCCTAGCAGACCAAATCACCGCCACTTTCGGTAATTCTCGGCTTGAAGACATCAATCCTTGGATCACGCAACTTCGGGATGACCGGGCCGCATGGCTGCAACGGCTGCGAGAGAAAGCCACTGCCGAACAACCGATGCACCCTCTGGACGTTTACACCGGAATTGAGAAACTCATTGACCGGGACACATTTATAGTCTTGGACGGCGGCGATTACGTGCAGTGGGGCCGATCCTTCCTCAAAGCCCGGCAACCCGGCCACTTCATACGCCTGGGGCCATTGAGCCATCTGGGTGCGGGGATCCCCTATGGCATGGCTGCCAAGCTAGCCTACCCGGATAGAAAGGTCCTGGTATTCATGGGCGACGGTTCTTTCGGTTTCTATTCTATGGAATACGACACCTGCATCCGCCACAATCTTCCCATCACGACGGTGATGGGTAACGACGCTACCTGGGGTATAGATAAAACATTTCAACTGGCCTACTTTAACCGGGCGGTAGGCACAGACCTTCGTTACATCCGCTACGATCAAGTGGTCGAGGCCATTGGCGGGTACGCCGAACACGTAGAAAAAGCGGAAGAGGTCTCGCCAGCAGTGCAACGGGCACTAGCTTCAGGGAGGCCGTCCCTGGTCAATGTGGATGTAAAACCCGGCGCCAGCCCCCTGGCTGAGGCAATGATTGCTCGGAGGACGGAGGGCTAACACCGAACTCCTGACCCACTATCAAGTATCTCGCACAAAAGTATCTAGGAAACGAATACATAAATAGCCTTTACATAGGCTTGACAAATAAAAATGCACCGGGTATTGTTTGGGCAAGGCTCAGGCACCCGAGCTTGGCGTACTCTATGTTTATTCTTGGGAGGATTGGTATGCTGAAAATCGGTCACGAGGTGGTGCGTCCTGGAAAACTTTCCGGTGATGCCCCTGTAACTATTTCTGTACCAGAGGAACTGGAGACTGTACCGGGGATCCCTCTTAACTACCGAGAGATCGACTGGTATGCGCGAGAATACCCGTTGGAGACAATGAACATCACGGAGCGGGCATCACGCGATTGGGCCAACACGATTCGCGACCAGCACGTGGAAATGCGGGAGATCCGCAAAGAGCACGACAAGCTCAATCAGCCGTTGATTATGGCTGCCCGTATGACCGGGGAGCAGGAGCCAACGGTCGAGCCCACGGGTGGGGACGTCACCCAGCAGATTAAGGACAAGGCTCGCGCCCTGGGATTCTTGGAAGTAGGTATCACAGCCTATGACCACCGGTACACCTACCAGAGTAAGAAGGACTGGGTCAAGTTCCCCAATGCCATTTGCTTGGCTTACGAGCAGGACTACGAGCCCACCCAGACGATCCCGAGTATCGACGCTGAGATCGTGCACTCCAGTACCTACAGGACCGAGGGTGCTGCGGGCCTGGAGTTGGGACGCTTCATCAACTCTCTGGGCTATCGTGCTCAAGTGCACAGCCCCAACGACAACACCGGCCCCTACATACCGATGTTCGTAGCCGCTGGTCTGGGGCAGCTGGGAGCCTGTGGATACTTGTTGACCCCCCATGTCGGCTCCAGGTGCCGACTGATGATCATCACCACCGACGCTGAGGTCGCTCAAGACAAGCCGGTGGACTACGGCATCCATGCTTTCTGCCAGGTATGCCAGGTGTGTGTGAACCGTTGCCCGGGCCGCGCCCTAATGCGGGACAAGATCTGGTGGCGTGGTATCGAGAAGAACAAGCTTTACTTCAAGCGCTGCCGCCCGGTAATGGCTCGATACCTGGGCTGTGGAATCTGCATGAAGGTATGCCCCATCCAGAAGTACGGCATGCAGACTGTGATGGAGCACTACGCTGTAACCGGCCAGGTTCTAGGCAAGGGCACTCACGACCTGGAAGGCTACGAGATTGAGGGCAAGGGCTACTTCGGCCCTGGTGAACTCCCTGTCTTCGAGCGGGAATTCTTCAGCGGCATGCCCCATGGCGACACCAGCGAGTGGGCCTTCGACAGGTTTAGGGAACAGGCCGCGGTTGCTGGCGGCGCGATCACCGATGAGATGATTGCGGAGCTCAGGGAAGAAGTCCAACGCGGCCTCAACCAGAGCCAAGACAACATCGACATGATGTACGAGGAAGAAGACTACATCTAGTAGTTCCTCGAAGTAGATCAGCTCCTAAAGACAAGGCCCCGCGAATGCGGGGCCTTGTTAATTCTTACGCCAGCGACGGCGTTCCGCG
The DNA here is from genome assembly GCA_965197555.1 of Dehalococcoidia bacterium. Lineage (GTDB taxonomy): Bacteria > Chloroflexota > Dehalococcoidia > Lucifugimonadales > UBA3495. The sequence goes on from OZ240213.1 coordinate 152,449, forward strand.
GGGACCGGCTATCCCGGATTCTGGTAGAGGGGAACACCGGCTGCGGCGGTCTGATTCTTACCCAGGTTCTCGGCCAAGCGGGACAGCTCCCGGCGGTAGGCCTCGCCATCAGAGTCCCGGCCCCGTAGATCGAAGACAATATGCTCGCTGCTCAAATTGCGGGCGAGGCCCCTCCCTCTGGGCTGGGCAACAGTGCCGTCCGGGGCCACCAGGTAGAGCACCCACTGGCCCTCCTTCAATTGTCGCTCTTTTGCTCCATTTATATCGTTTCGCACTGTTTCGCTGTCCAACGCTGCTTGGGAGCCGACCACGATCAGTTTGTCGTAGGCTCGGGCCCCCCGCTCCACCTCTTCTTGATCGGAGGTACTGTGGCGCTCCACCAGCGCATTCCCCCGAGAGTCCTCGGAGAAAAGCCAACAACGGACCCCCAGTCCTCGCAGATCGGCCTGTAGGGCGTCTGCGAAGCTACGGTCCTGGCGGGAACAGGAAATAAAGCACGAGTCCATGGACCCAGGGACAGGTACCAAGTTGCGCTGGAACTCTATCATAGACTCCAGTGCCCCGGTACCCATCAGAAAACGTTCGTTTATTTGGCCGCCCGAACGATAGACTGTGTCGATACCTACCGTGCTAGGAGCATCATGAATGACCTGGTCTAGGCCCTCTGCCGCACCCAGGTCGCAGTCCTGAAAGATCGTGTACCCCACAGTGGACCCTTCGAACTTGGCTCCTGTCAGCACCGGGCTGCGCAATACCGCCTCATACAGGTCGGATTGGTGTAACCTGGCGTTGGTGAAATCGGACCTGGTCAAGGCCGCCCTGCTCAGGTTGGCCTCGCTGAGGTCCGCCTCGCTGAGATTGGCTTCGGTAAGGTTGGCCCGGGACAGGTTAGCGCCCGCTAAGACAGCTCCGCTAAGATTGGCACCCGACAATATAGCGCGGTCCAAGTCGGCGCCGGACAGGTCTGCGCCGCTGAGATTGGCACCCCGGAGGTTGGCGCCGTTGAGAAGAGATTTGCTCAGGTTGGCTTGGACCAAATTGGCGTGGTATAGGTGACATGGGTTTAGGCGACAGCCTGACAGATTCGCCCGCTGCAGCATCGCGCCCATAAGATCGGAGTCCCGCAGGTCCGCTCCACTTATGTTCACCTGGGGAATCCGAGCGTAGCTCATGTACGCAGCCTTAAGGTCCAGGATCTCATTGGGGTTCTCTTCTCTCCACCTGGCTACGATGTCGCGGCCTCGCCTGACTAACTGAACGTGCTCCATGTTGGCCATATCGGTCACTCCCAGCTAGGTGTACGTTCTTCAACGATCAACAAGGGTCAATAATATGCGGCCTATACAAGAATGGGGTGTGGAGTGGCTAGGCATGAGCACCCGCTGGTGAGAAGTTAGAATGCGGAGCGTGCCCAGACGCAGCGGAATTGTAGCATACGGCTTGGAGCATCTGCCAACCAGATGCTCAGGATTGGTCCGGTCGCCTGCCGGTCAGCCACCAGTCTCTATTACTGCCCGCCGATGTGTGCCTTCGCCCAGCTTTCGGTCTCCCTCATAGGCTTCCACTCTAAACGTCAGCCGATTGCGGTCTACTTCCAATAGCTCCGCGTAGGCCGTTATGTTGGCGCCGACGTCAGCAGGTGCAATGTGGCGCACGTTCACTTCAAACCCCACGGATGTCTGCCCTTCAGCCAAATACCCGTGCACGCCTTCTATAGCTGCTTGCTCCATGAGGGCGATCATCGCTGGTGTGCTGAATTTCTTTACGTGCCCCGCAACATTGTGCTCACAGACCAACGTTCCCTTTTGTCCCTTGGCACCGGGACGGACCGTCAAACTTACCATAGCCAATTGTCTCCTGACCGGCTCCGGATCACTCCGTAGAGCTTCCATCGCCTTAGGCTCGAGAAGGGTTATTTGGGGGCGGGAACTCGGGCCATGATAACAGATACGGAGGATGTTGCAGACCAGCGGCAAATACCCCATTAAATCATGCTTCAAACGTAACTAGCTTGAGCAGCACTTTGGATTGATATAACATGCACAACCAAACAGGGGCAGTTATGCTAGAGAAGAAAGACCTACTGTCGGTGACGGACCTCAGTCCAAGCGAGACCCGCTGGGTGGTTTCCCGGGCCTTGGAGCTGAAGAGCCAAGGAACGACCAACATTCTCAACGGTCGGTCGCTGGCTCTCGTATTCGAGAAACCTTCTCTCCGCACCCGGGCCAGCTTCCAAGTCGGGATACATGAGATGGGCGGACACTCTATCTACCTGGGTCCGGAGGAAGTGGGGCTCGGTACCCGGGAGCCGGCTGCAGACATAGCCCGGGTCCTCTCCGGGTACGTGGACTGCATCATCGCCCGCGTATTCTCCCACCAACAACTTGAGGAACTCTCCGCTCACTCCAGCGTTCCGGTGATCAACGCGCTTTCAGACTTGGAGCATCCCTGCCAGATCATGGCCGACCTGGTTACCATTCAGGAACACAAACAACAACTAGATTCATTGAGATTGGCCTTCATCGGCGATGGCAATAACGTGGCCCGCAGTCTGTCCCTAGCCCTTCCTGCCATCGGCATGAGCTTCGTAATCGCCACACCCCAAGGGTATGCTTTGGATAAAGCTTCATTGCAGCAGGCCAGAGCGCGGGCCTCCAATGCTGACTCAGAGGTCTCCGCAGTAACTGACCCTGTGATAGCTGCCAAAGGGGCCGACGTTATATATACCGATGTTTGGACCAGCATGGGCCAAGAAGAGGAATCCAGGAAGAGGCGTCAGGATTTCGCTGGTTTCTCAGTTGACTCCGCACTGATGTCCTTAGCAAAGTCAGACGCGATTTTTATGCATGACATGCCAGCTCACTATGGGGAGGAAGTGCCTCCAGGAATGCTGGAACACCCTCAGTCGGTCGCCTACAACCAAGCTCACAACCGATTACACGCGCACAAAGCTATACTGGATCTGATCATGGGTGGGCATTAATCCTTTAGCCCAATACCGTTTGGAGAGCCAAATTGCAGCAACCCATTCTAGCAATCGTCGGAAGGCCCAACGTTGGAAAATCTTCCTTGTTCAACCGGATATTGGGCCGCAGGCACGCCATCGTGTCTGAAGTTGCTGGCACAACCCGTGACCGATTGATCAGCCAGGTTAATTGGGAGGGACACCAGTTCATTCTTATTGATACCGGGGGTCTGGAGTCGGACCCGGAGGGACCTATCCGCCAGAAAGTCCAAGAGCAAGCCGATATGGCCATGGCGGAGGCAGACGCCATAGTATTTGTGGCCGACGTTACAGACGGACCGACGCCCACGGACCATCAAGTGGCCGACCGTCTGCGGCGCTCGCAAAAGCCCGTCATCCTGGCGGTGAACAAGGTGGACAACGACAACCGGGAATTCGCCGCCTCGGAGTTTTATCAACTGGGAATTGGCGAGCCGTTACCGGTCAGCGCCTACCACAGCTATGGGATCTATCCCTTGATGGAGCGGATCATGTTGGAAACCGGCATCGAGCCGGAACCAACGGAGGAGTATGCTGAAGGCGAAGAAGCCGCGCCGGAGGACTCCCAGGAGCTAAGACTGGCTATTGTCGGGCGCACCAACGTCGGTAAGTCCATGCTTTTGAACTCTGTTCTAGGATTGGAGCGGGCCATCGTCAGCCAGGTGACGGGGACCACCCGCGACGCGTTGGACACACCCATGAACTACCGAGGACAGGACTTGGTGCTGATTGATACCGCCGGCATCCGGCGTCCCGGCCGGGTGGAGCGGGGTATTGAGAAGTACAGCGTAATCAGGGCGGTCAATGCAGTTGGCCGCAGCGACATCACGGTCTTGGTCACCGATGCCACGGAGCTAGCAACCGCCCAGGACGCCCACATCGCAGGTCTGGCCTGGGAGATATGCCGCGGCTTGATTGTCGTGGTCAACAAATGGGACCTAGTGGGAGAAGACGCCAATTATTCTCGTGAGGCGGCGGAGGCCAAAGTCCAGGAGCGGCTCCATTTCATGCCTTATGTACCCATCTGCTTTACATCCGCTCTTCTAGGTCACGGAATCTCCGGCCTGATGCGCCAGGCGCTACAATTATGGCAGGAACGGCAGCGTCAAGTCCCCTCAAGGCAACTACAATACGCCTTGGCCGATGCGCTGGCCAACCATAATCCTCCAACAATTAAGAGTAGGGGCAACAAGCGGGCCCGCTTTGGTCGATTGCAACAAGTTGGGGTGAACCCACCAACATTTCTGTTTTCGGTGGACAATCCGGAGTTGATACACTTTTCTTACCGACGCTACCTGGAAAACCAACTACGCACGTCGTTCGGGTTCGACCACACTCACCTTAGGCTCGTGTTCAAGCAGCGATGAGCAGGTTTTTCAACTCGGTCATTCTTGGTGCAGTACTGCTGGCGTTGCTCACCGGCGGTGTGGTCGCCACGTTTCTGACGATGGGAAATGAGCCGGAGCCAGCTCGGTACGCGGTGGTACTCGCCCTCGCCTACCTTCTAGGCTCCATCCCTTGGGGATATGTTCTGCTGAGGTGGCGGCTGGGATTAGATATACGCGAATTCGGCAGCGGTGGCATCGGTGGGGCCAACGTTTTGAGAACCGCCGGGGGCAAAGTAGCCGGCGTTGTACTCGCCCTCGACTTGGGCAAAGGGATACTAGCGGTGGTGCTGGCCAGAGAAGTAGTAGGGGAGGCCCCCGCCGAGGTGGCGGCCGGCCTGTTGGTGCTGGCTGGACACAACTGGCCTATATTCCTTCAATTCCGCGGCGGTCGAGGCGTAGCCACCGGCTTGGGAGGCCTTTCAGTAATGGCCCCCATGGCCGCGGGCATCGGTGCTTTCTGTTTCATTCTTGTCGCTCTATTAAGCCGATATATTTCCCTGGCCTCAATGTCTGGGGCGGTTATTGCTTGCCTGTCTGTGCTTGCCCTCGCTCTGGCCGGGATTTACTCCAGTGTCTATACTATTTATGCTTTCTTGGGTGCTGTGATGATATTTTGGCAGCACCGGGAGAATATCCGTCGGCTGTTCCATGGTAACGAGCGGCGATTGGGCCAATCGGGCGAAAGGCTGCACTAATCAGGGGCGATTTCCAGTTGTAGTCCAATAAGTTGATCCTGAGTTTGGAGCTAGGGCTCACCGCAATGTTTCGACAACCTCGCCACAAACCTTCCGAATCGTCGGTTCTGAGCTTGTCTACGGCATGTAGCCCGACGCCCAGCCTTTAGCCTACCCTTGACAGCAGACCAATTAACCCAGGAGAAAGCGGTCGATTGTTCCGAGACCGGGTCACAATAGTCGGTACCACCACGTGGGGCACCACTCTCAGCATAATGCTGGCGGAGAAGCGCATCCCGGTCACGATGTTGGCCAGGGGTCCCGAAGAAGCCGCTCACATCGAAATATCCCGAGAGAACCGGAGGGTCCTGCCAGGAATCCTCCTCCCCGATGGCCTGAACGTCGTCGCCGATATTGAGCAGGCCATCAGCCCGTCCGGGTTGGTGGTGTTCGCTGTGCCTTCTCACCGGTTGAGAGAGAACGCGGCGGCGGTTCGCGCGGCCCTTTCCCGGGACGCATGTGTGGTCAGCGCTACCAAGGGCTTGGAGTTGGACACCGGCAAGCGGATGAGCCAGGTCCTTGATGAGGAGCTTCCCAGCCACGTTCGGCCAGGCATCTGCGTCCTGTCCGGCCCTAACCTGGCCAAAGAGATCCTTCAAGGAAAATTTTCAGCCACAGTGGTGGCAGGGTGTCAGGAAGGCAGGGCTGAATACGCTCAGTCCGCCCTGATGTCTTCCTCTTTCCGGGTCTACACCAGCGACGACGTGATTGGTGTGGAGTTGGGCGGGGCATTGAAAAATATCATTGCCCTTGGCGCCGGGATCGCCGACGGTCTCAACATCGGGGACAACGGCAAAGCTACTTTTATTACCCGGGGCCTGGCCGAAATCACCCGGCTGGGCATCGCCGCTGGCGCGCAGCCCCAGACCTTCGCGGGGCTGGCGGGCCTGGGGGACCTAATGGCCACCTGCTCCAGCCCCCTCAGCCGCAATCATTCCGTTGGTGAGCAATTGGCCCAAGGCAAGTCCTGGCCCGAAATCCAAAAGTCCATGTCCAACGTCGCAGAGGGGGTTAATACTACTGTGGCAGCCCTCAAGATGGCCGCCGAGCTAAGGGTGGACATGCCGATTACCCAGGTCACCTACAAAGTGCTGTTCGAAGGGCTGTCGCCCCAAGAGGCCGCCGTGGAGTTGATGGAACGCCCGGCCCGCTCCGAGTGGTGACCCAATTGCGCAACTCCTGGGTGATTACCTAAGAGCCCCCAGGCTTAATTGGGGTACCTTCTCCAATAGCCACCGGGCCAACACCAGCCGGTGACACGGCAGGCCTGAACGCTCAAAACACAACAGGGTGATGTCGCCGGAGATTGGTAACTTATCCACCCAGGACCGGAACTCTTCGGATTCCTCGTATTGGGAGTCCAAGTAAATCCGGTACTCAAGACCCAGGCGCTCGAAATCTATTTCTCGACTACGGTAGCGCCGCAGCAGACCAAGGGCAGGGTAGGCTGAAGGCAAAGTACACCATTGGGTGCGTCTACCCCGCGGATGCCCCCGGGAGACCCGGTAACGTTCTCCTTCCCAATCGTCTTCTGCGTAAAAGCTAGCGGTATAGAGCATAGCTGAATCCTTTGCCATGGATGTCCCAGCGGCTTGCGGCGCCGTTGTCATCTAGCGCCGCCTCTACCCGCGTTGGTCTTCAACCACACCGGGGTACTGCGAGGCCGGATGATGCCTTCGGAGCAACTGCCTCCATAAGAAGATCAGCCCACCCACGAATATGATGCTTACGTAGCTAATGGAGCGGTCAACAAGCACCAAAGCCGCGGCGCCGCTGACAGTGAGAGCGGATAAACGAACCGTCAGCCCTGCTACACCAGACTCCACCGCCCCGAATCCACCCGGCGTCGGGACCAAGGTCAGCAAAGAATTGGCCAACGTTAGGAAAATCACCGTCGATACGCCCAGATCAAAGTCTAATGCTTTAACCACCAGATACAAGCGGGCTACCTCTGCCAACCAACCAAGCAAGCCCCATAGGGTGACCGGCAGTATTCGCTGGAAGCTTCCGACCGTGCCCTCGTGGAACCGCAGGTAGATTCCGGATATCCACTCGGGCAACCTGCCTAGTGCCCACCCCCTGCCCCAAGCCATGACGGCCAGCAGCAGCAGAAGCAGTATTACCAACGCGACCGCTACACCCAATACGGTCCACACGGGACCACCGTTGCCTTTTACCAGGAACGGGACCGCGGCCACTAAGAGCAACACCACAAGAAGAGCGTCCAGGGTGCGCTCGGCCAAGATGGTCCCTATAGCGCTGGAGAAAGAAGCCCGTTGCTCCTCCTTGTACAAATAGGCCCGATAAGCGTCTCCCAGACGGAGCCAGCCAACAGCATTGACGAACCAACCAAGAAAGACCAGTTGACTACAATAAAGGGTTCCGGGAACGCTCCCGCTTCGGCCCAGCGAGTTCTGGAGCAAGAGCCGCCACCTGGCTCCCCGGAACAGGAAGTTGCTATAGTGGACGCCTACCGCCGCTGTGAGAAACCAAGGGTTGGACTCCCGGACCAAACTCCAGGCAGTGTGCAGATCAACGTCGAAGCGCGTGACAAGAAAAACCAGGAAGGCAACCGCTAAGGCCAGGGTAACGAGGGCGGGAAGAGAGAAAACCCGGCGTTTGAGATCCACCGAGTCCTCGACAGAGCGGCCCGGACGGACCATTACCGGTGAGGTAGGTCAGCCAGCCGGGGTACGCTCACGGTTAACGTAGCTCCTTCGGCAACGTGAAAGTGACGTCCTCCTCCACACCGCCCAGCAAGGTAACCTTTTCTGGTTCCAGGGCTTCAACGACGCTTTCAACCAGCACCTCTGGAGTAGAAGCCCCTGATGTTATTCCGACTTTATGTTTACCATCCAGCCAGCCATAGTCTATCTCTTCGGGACCGTTAATCAGATAAGATGGCACTCCTTGCGCTGCTGCAACCTCTCTCAAACGATTGCAGTTGGAACTGTTGGGAGCGCCAATTACCAAAACCAATTCCACCGTTTCGGCCATCTTCGTGACGGCCAATTGGCGGTTGGTCGTCGCGTAACAAATGTCATTGCGCACCAGCGCTTGAGGGAAACGCTCCTGTATCGCGTTGATCGCGTCGGCGGTGTCGCCGACGGACAGTGTGGTCTGAGTCAGTACAGCAACTTGCTCCTTGTCGTCCCAGTCAGGCAACTGGGAGTCCGAGGTGTCATCAAACAGAGTCATTCCCACCTGGCCCATGGTCCCTTCTACTTCCTGGTGTCCCCGGTGGCCCACCAATAGGATTTTTCTACCTTCCTTATGGTACTTCTTGGCCTCGTTGTGCACCCGGGTGACCAGCGGGCAAACAGCGTCGATTACTCGCAGGTTGCGCTCCTCCGCTTGCTGAAAGTCTTCCGGAGGTGACCCGTGGGCGGAGAATACAACCAACGAGCCCGGAGGCACTTGGTCCACGGTGTCCACGGTGATCGCTCCCTTTCGCTCCAGGGCGGCAACCACATGGGGATTGTGCACAATCTGGTGTTTGACGTACACCGGGGCGCCAAACCTTTGGAGGCAAAGGTCTACAACCTCGATTGCCCGTACCACTCCGGCGCAAAATCCTCTTGGGGCACTGAGAAAAACTTCCAAGTCCACTCCTCCTGGTACCAGACTGGTTAAGCCACAGCGGAAGCGGGCTCAATCAGGTGAAAGTATTTATAACCGGAGCCTGTGTTGAGCAAAACTATGGTGTCGTCGGCGTGCAAGACCCCCTCATTGAGCAAACGCTTGAGCCCCACCAGCGTAGCCGCGCCTTCCGGGCAAGCGATGATTCCTTCCGTGGCCGCCATCTCGTGCATTGCCGCTACCATCTCCTGGTCTTCCACGGCCAACGCTGTGCCTCCGGTCTCCCTGATGGCGCTGAGAATCAGATAGTCGGCGAAGGGGTGGGGCACCCGAAGCCCGTCGGCGACAGTGGTGGCTTGAGGCCAGGGCTCCACCACCGGCTGGCCATCATGGAATGCCTTGACCACCGGCTGGCACCCGGAGGACTGCACCGCTATGAACTTGGGAAGCCGTCCCTGCACCCAGCCCAGCTCTTGTAGCTCTTGAAAGCCCTTGTGCATTCCTATAATGCCGGTGCCTCCCCCAGTGGGGTACACGATGGCGTCGGGCAACCGCCAATCAAGTTGCATCGCGATTTCCAGACCCATCGTCTTCTTGCCTTCGGCCCGGTAAGGCTCCTTGAGCGTTGAGAGATCAAAAAGTCCCTGCTCTTCAGCCACCGCCACTGCCCTCCGTCCTGCATCACCTATGAGCCCGTCCACCAGGTTAAGCTCGGCTCCCGCCAAAGAACTCTCTATTTTGTTGGATTCGGGCGCGTCCTGCGGCATGAAGACGCGGACCGGGAGCCCGCTGCGCGCGCCGTAAGCGGCGGCCGCTCCCGCAGCGTTTCCAGCCGAAGGCATGGTGAATCCGGGGGCCCCCAGCTCTTTCGCCTTGGATATCGCTGCAGCAATGCCCCGGGCTTTGAACGTACCGGTCGGATTCATTCCTTCATCTTTAACGAGCAGTCGGCGCACCCCCAGCAGGCGGCCCAGGTTCCCAGCCTCCAACAGCGGTGTCCCCCCTTCACCCAGGGAAACAATATTGGCCGGGTCTTGGACAGGCAGCAACTCGGCGAACCGCCACATGTCGCTCCTTCTCCGGCTCAATTCATCTCGGTCTACCTCGCCGCGCAGCCTGGCCAACTGGTACCGAGCAAACAAGACCTTGCCGCAGCAATCGCTCACGTTGGCCAAGGTATTGCTAGGATAGGTCCTACCGCATTGAGTACATTCCAAGTGGTCTAGATAGCTGGATACCACGGGGCCTCCTTCGGATCTCTTGAAGGGATTTTTCAGGAAGGATGGCTGCCTTCCGTCTGCGCTATTGAGAGAATATCATAACTTACGCAATTCCTGTATGGTACGAAAGACCGACAGCCTGTCTTTTAGCAAATCGGGGCTGCCGGGCCAGCGGCCCTATGCTATAATCAACTCTCCCAACGCCCGGCCGGAATGCAGGCCACGCCTGAGACGGCGTTGCTCATAGTATTTGGGGACGGATGAGACTATGCGGATTAGGGGTGGTGGAGTAGGTGATTCATAGAAGAGACCGAAGAGCCGCTGTGCCAAGACGCAGCCGATAATCGCATATCCACCCACCAGTTAGGGTCAGGCGCCAGAAATCTCTAGAATTCCAGGGTTCCAGATACTGGTACGCAAGGGGCCAAGATGGTTGCGGTAGTTGACGAGCTAAAAGTATTCACTGGCAACGCCCACCGCCAGCTAGCTGAGGATGTATGCAGGTACCTGGACATTCCGCTGGGGCAGGCTGAAACATTCAAGTTCACCAACGATAACACCTTCGTCCGCATTCAAGAAAACGTACGCCAGAGGGACGTTTTCATCATTCAACCCACTTGTTACCCGGTTAATGACAACTTGATGGAATTGCTCATCATGATCGATGCTTGCAAGAGAGCTTCGGCGGGGAGAATTACTGCGGTTGTCCCTTATTACGGCTATGGTCGAACCGACAAAAAAGACCAGCCCCGGGTCCCCATCACCGCTAGGCTGGTGGCCGATTTGTTGTCCGCCGCCGGCGCCGACCGATTATTGACCGTAGACTTGCACGCCGGCCAGATCCAGGGCTTCTTCAATATCCCGGTGGACGAGCTGACTGCTCTCCCGATCATGACCGACTATTTTAAGGCCAAAGAGATCTCGGACTTGGTCGTGGTAGCTGTGGACATTGGTATCAGTAAGAAGGCCCGGGATGTCGCGGAACGGCTGCACGCCCCTTTGGCGATAATCGAGAAGCGGCGATTCGGTAATGGACAGCATACCGAGATCATGAACGTGATCGGCGATGTCGAAGGTAAGATTGCACTGACTTTTGATGATGAAATCGACACCGGGGGAACTGTGGTCAACGCGGCCCATGCCTTGGCGGACCATGGAGTAAAAGAGGTCTTTTGCTGCGTCACCCACCCCGTGCTGTCCCGACAGGCGCCGGACCTCATCGCCCAAAGCAATTTTCGCGAGGTAGTGGTAGCCGATACCATCCCCTTGTCGGAGGACAAACTCAACGGCAAGATGACCGTTCTTTCGGTCGCGCCTCTGCTGGGAGAGGCCATTTTCCGCATCCACAAAGGGCTCTCAGTAGGGGAAATGTTCAACTAGCTGCCCGTTACTCGATTGGGCAGCTACCCAAAACCGTCGATAAGCTCGACCGGACAGTTGCTACGGTTCAATTTGGCCCCGACCGCGTTACTCTCCCTGCTGCTTGAGCCCGGCCTGACTGGCAACCATATATGAAGCAGAACAGGAGGCCTGATTCGACATGATCGATCTGCTGATAAAAGGCGGCACCGTAATCGATCCATCTCAAGAGATTCATGGCATTCGTGACGTTGCGGTGGAAGGCGGCAAAATCTCTCAAGTCGCTGAGAACATTCCGACGATCGAGGCGCGTCGGGTCCTGGAAGTCTCAGGCAAATTGGTAACGCCGGGACTCATTGATCTACATACCCACGTCTACGACTCGGTGAACGCCAACGGAGTGGAGGCCGACATCGGCGGTGTCAGGGCGGGGGTCACAACCATGGTGGACGCCGGCAGTGCCGGATGCGACACTTTTGGCGGTTTCCCGCGCCACATTATCCCCAATAATGACACCGAGGTGATTTGCTTTCTTCACATATGCCGCACCGGACTAGCAACCAACCCCGACATTTTCAGCAGGGAAAGCATTGACTTGGACAGGACCATCGAGGTGGCCACGGAAAACCGCGACATTATCTCCGGTATCAAAGCCCGCATGGTGTCCCCAGCACTGGAGATCATGGGAATGGAGATGCCCCGGCTGGCCAAAAGGGCCGCCAACGAAGCCGGAATCAAGCTAATGGTGCACATCGGCGATACCCTCAAACGGTACGACCCGAACATCATACGGGAGTTGCTCCCCATCATGGACGCGGGTGACATAGTTACCCACTTCTTCACTGCCAACCCTGGCGGGGTGCTCGACAACGACGGCAAGCTGGTACCCGAGGCCAAAGATGCCCATGAACGAGGCGTGTGGTTGGACACTGCGCACGGCCGAATGAATTTTAGCTTTGACATTGGGGAGCGGGTATTGGACCAAGGTTTAACGCCCCATTGCATCAGCACCGACCTGACCTTGCCGGGTCGCTTGAACACGGTCCATAGCATGACAGAGATGATGACCAGGTTCCTGGCCATGGGATTCACCTTGGACCAAGTGGTTACCATGTCCACCTTGAACCCGGCCACAGCGGTGGGGGTCGAGGACCGCCTCGGCACGTTACAAGTAGGTCACCAGGCCGACATATCAATCCTGGACATGGTGGAGGGCGACTGGGTGCTCCACGACGTGGTGGGAGGCTCTCGGCGGTCCGACAAAGCAGTGGTACCGGTGCTGACGGTCAAACAGGGTCAAGTTTTTGAGGCGGGTTGGGGCCCGAGGCCCTGGGGATGGGAGCCGGACCCGGCTTAGTCACCGAAGGTGAGGCTTGAGCTCGGGAGCTGTCTGAGCAATACCACGACGAAATACGATACGGTCAGATGGCGGTGAGTGACCCCTGATGGTAACAATCACTTACAGGCCAGGTAACCTCGACTTCGCGCATTCTGTCCATCGAGAGCTCCACCAGTCAGCAGGGTTATGTTCGTGACGTGCTACTCTTGGGCATTTACCATTTGGATGTAACGCCCACCGACCGGTGGGCTCGCCTAGTGACATACTCAGGATCGAGATTCCCCAAGGCGCACCAATACCGGCCATCGGTCGTTAGCGGATATTCCCAGTCCTCCTTGTCCAGTCCCGACCGGATCACAGCAGCGACTAATCCCAGGTACCCTCTTCTCAAATCCATATGACCCCCTCTTGGCCGTCCACCGGCCGGACCTGGGTTTGTGGTTAGGTCCACATGGGTCCCAAGCGTAGCACCTTCAGTCAACATCAGAAGATATGCCCACTACTCCTCCAACCACCAACCCGGCGGTGGCTGGCCTTATGCTCAATACCGCGATGACCTATTGAATGCGGAAACACTGCTGGCTGTTCAAGGGAGTCTTAAACTAGACCGCTGGGCGCCGATCAGTCAAGTAGACCGGTCCGTCCATTTCAATGCGGCCTTCAAATCGAAGTGCTCCGCGCTCTCCGCCCTCTTGCAAGTCGCGATACTTTAGCTTGGACCCTTGGACTTTGGAAGACAGGGAGGGATCGAAGATCCTAATCATTCGGACCCGTCGTCCCGCATATTTCCCATTCATCCCGAGGACACGGAGCTTAGCCAACGATTCAGGGCCTAGATGAAATTCGGAGATCAAGATATCGCGAATGGTCTTGGTCAACCCAGACTTTGAGTCTTTCCAGAACAAGAAATTCACAGTCTGCCATCCTTTGTCATTCCACAAATTCTCCGGGGATATGGAGATCAGCTACCCGCACCAAACTCTACGGGTCTGATGCCTAGAATATCTAGCAAATCGCCCACAGCTACATCCTTCAAGATCGATCCTGGAAGGGGTAGGTCTTGATTCACCGAGTACGAATTGGCCCGCCCATTACGGGTGCGCTTTACATATCCCCCCGAGTCCAAGTCGGCAACAATTCTTAGCACAGCTCTTTCCGTAATACCGAGCTCAAGAGCGATCTCTCTGGCTGTGATAGCCGGCCTTTGGGACACGATGATTAGCACGGCTCCGTGGTTGGTCAAAAAGTTCCACGAGGCCATATCAACAGTCCTATCACTTAGTTATCATGCTGTAGAATACATGACACCTGATACAAGAATTCTATAACATGATAAAATTTGCATGATTATAGCACACGAGCATGGGGCTGCACAGAGCGGAGGGTAAATAGAAACTTGAGGCTCTTTGGCAAGTCAGACAGCTCAATCCCTGAGGCAGGGCGCGGTTCACGAAAGGCGCTGGGGCTCCCGCGCCGAGGACTTAGTGAAGCGCCAGGAACACCCAGACTGTCTCTTGTACAGAAACGTTCTCTTCGGAAGATTAAGCGCCGTCTGGAGAGCTTGGCAGGTGACCTCCTGATGAGGATCCAAGGGATCAGTCTGTTCCTTGCTCCCGGTGTATGCAAGCATTTATTCCGCCCCAGGCATCTGAAAGCCAGCACGTAGCCGGATGAACAGATTTATCCACCGCTATCTCCTCCTGCAAAGTGCTTCAGCCCACATGCCGATCAATTGACCACTGCGTTCCTGCTTAGGGAGATTCGTCGGCCTCCAGCGGCTTTGGTAGTCGCCGCCGTGATAGCGCCTGCTGTGCTGGGCACACTTTTGATCAGGTTCTTGTTCTTCCCCATACGAATGCTGGCCCTCAGTTGTGGCTACCCACTCTTAAGGTACGTTTCTGCCAACGTAGTTGGCCGAGCGCCTCGTTAATATCTCTTAGCGATAGGGGGTGCATGGTTAACTATTCCTACAATGTACTTGCTGCTTATGGGGTTAGTCCTAGCCCTGGTCCCGTCCTTGGGAATGCTCTGGTCGAACCGAAAGACGGCTCGGGCTCTGGCTGTCGCTACCTAAAGAGACCCTGGAAACCAGACTGAAGGACCGACGCCCTTAGCATTAATCGGAAGGGTTTCACAGGCAATATTCCACCAACCAAGGCGAACCCCTACCGTCAATGAGGCCTGTCTTCGACCACGCCGCTATACCGGAAACGGAAGCCACCGGCCCAAGCGCAAGGACTAATAGGCTTTGGCTGCGCAGCGCAGATAGTGGGCGAGTCAACGGCGTGCAGTCTACGGAGATTGCAACGCCCAATCAGCCATCAGCGCTCAAGCCCACCAATAAAAGGCTTTAACGTTAATAGACCCTACCTTCTAACATCATGACCGTTGGCGCGGCCGCAGCCTGCCGTACGCCCGCCTGAGGAGAACAAAGGGACGGAAGCGTTGGCGCATGTTGTGGGCGATTAACGGTGCTACCTGAGAATTACCCGCTACCAAGGGCACTACCCGCTTTCTCAGGTCTTTAAAACTGGGCGTTTTCGTATCCCAATCCGAGACCAGATAGTCCAGAGGATGCCAACCGCGCTGGCCATTCCTTCTAACCATTACGGTTCCCTTGGCCTCCAACACCGCCAGCACACCAGCGGCTACATCCCACAGGTGGGGCGCTCCCATGACCGAGTATTGCAGGATTCCGCAGGCTGTCATTGCCAGCTCGTAGGCAGCGCTGCCGGTGGTACGGGGTTCCCCTAGCCTTCCCCCCAACTTACCTCGAACCCTGGTGGTCTGCCCAAAGTGGCCGGGCAATCCAATAAGCCGGTTTGGTCCCGGCTCCTGAGACTCGTAAACCGACACCATCTCGCCATCGGCAAAGCAGCCGCCTCCCCGACGGCAGTGCACTACCAAGCCGCCACCTTCCTTAGGCCAGGGGACGAAGATTGCGCCAGCCAAGGGCCTTCCTCGGTACAATACTCCGATAGAGGAAGCGTAAACCGGAAGGCCGTTCAAAAAGTTGGTTGTTCCGTCCAAAGGGTCCAGCACCCAGAGGACCTCAGGGCAGGGCTCCTCCGATTCTTCGGTGTCCTCTTCTCCCAAAATCCCGTGGTTAGGATGACGCCGGGTTATCTCCCTGGCCAGGTACTCTTGCGCCGATTTGTCAGCATCGGTCACCGGGTCCCGCTTGTCCTTGTCTTTGTAATCAATTTCCAACCGACGCCCAAAGCGGTCAGCCAGAATTAGTCCAGCACCACGCGCCAGGTCAATGGCAGTGGACTCTAACTCCCTTGCCAGCGTGTCAACATTAATCATAAATGTTAGCCATCAAGGTCACGGTGCTCGCTCGGCATTTTCTCCGAACTGGGCCGCCTTTACGGCACAATCCCATTATGGCACCCTTTGCTTAAGGACAGCAAAGCATAACGCCTGATTCATGGGTCCAATTCATTATTCGCTTGCACCCGGCATAGCCAAGTAAGTGCATTTGGCCCTAAGGGCGGCCCCTGGTATAATCAACCGCCACATCAACGAAGCCACAACAATACTAATGAAGATCACCGGACACTGGTGTCCGGAGTCTCAGCACTCAAGAGGGCCAGTGGGTTACCCCGGCCGGCTATCAGCCGCAAGGCCCTGAATCCAGCGGAGAGGATGCAACAATTATGGACCTGGATCTGAATAACAAAGTGGCAATCATTGGCGGCGCCAGCAAAGGCTTAGGCCGGGCCTGTGCTCAAGTATTGGCCCAGGAAGGCGCTGCGGTAGCTATTTGCAGCCGGAACGAGACCGACTTAAACCAAGCGGGTGACGAGATCCGAGATTCCACGGGGGCGGAGGTACTAGCGTTTCCTGGCGACCTCGACCATCTCGCTACCATCGAGGCCCTTGTGGCCCAGACCGTTGAGAGATTCGGCCAATTGGACATACTGGTCAATAATTCTGGGGGCCCTCCATTGGCCCGGGCCGCCACAGCGGACGAAGCTCTCTGGGAAACCGCTGTACAGCGTTCTCTGTTGTTCTTCGCCAGAATGTGCCGGGCGGGCATACCACATATCAAGCAACAAGGTGGAGGCCGTATCATCAATATTTTAGCCAGTACGGTCTATCAACCTATCGACAACCTGGCTTTATCTGGCGCCACGCGTATGGGGGCTGTGGCCTACGCGAAAAGTCTGGCCGACGAATTGGGGCGGGACAACATCCTGGTCAACAACGTTTGTCCGGGTTCCATACTCAGTGAGAGGATGCTGTCCAACGTTACCTCCAGGGCCAACGAGTTGGGAATATCGGTGGAGGAAGCCTTGCAACACCGCGCGGACGAAACCGCGGTTGGACGGGTGGGCCAACCGGAAGAGCTGGCCAACCTAGTAGCTTTCCTCGCCTCCAGCAAGTCCAGCTACATCACCGGCACCTCGATTCTCGTGGATGGTGGACTCGTACGGTCGGTCCTGTGAGGTCTTATCAACCCTGACTCAGTCCAGCATCGTACCAGCACAAGTCCAAGAGGGGAGAGTCTTTAAGTGGCCCGAAGACATCTGGAGGAGCCGGCAGACGCCAACGGATTCCACGACCGCGGCAATCGTTACAGCCGCAACGGTGCCTACGAACGCGCCATAGCCGACTATACCCGCGCTATAGAGATGGACGGGGGGTTCTCCGAGGCGTATTACAACCGGGGCTTTTCCTACTTCGAGCTCAGCCGCTATGACGAGGCTATCGCCGACCTGACCCGCGCCATCGAACTGAATCCCGACGCCGATCACTACTACGGACAGCGGTCTCTGGCGTACCTATTTAACGATCAGATGGACTTGGCTCACGCCGATCAAGAAAAATGCGAGGAGTTGAGGAACACTAGCTCCAGCTAAGATCCTACGCCTGAGTCTCTGGGGCCAAAGTATTCGTTCCCGGCTCGACCGGCACCAGCTTGGCAAGCCCTTGTGCCGGGCCCGGCACTTTCAGAATACGTCCTAATGGGGGGACTCCGGCGGAGGTAATCTACCCCCGAGTTGGCGTACCAGGCTGGCCAGAAACATACCGATCAGCAGTGCGGCGATCGCCACGATGGTGGAAAGCAACCATGGGTAACGCTCGGTGATGGGCTTGGATGCCGGTGCAGGGACAGTGAACGCCGGGTTTTGCGTATGGACCCCCAACTTCGCAACCGGCAGGTCCTCGGTTAACAAGTAGGGGAAGATACGCTCCAATTCGTATGATGGGGCTGCCGCGTTCGGGTTGCCATAGTAGAGCCGGTATGACTTACCGGCTTCCCCGGAGAAGAGCAGCTTCCTGAGGAACCCGTTGGCCCGTGCCCCCTCCACTGTCAGCGGTGGGTTGTCTTCGTTCTGGATGGTAACCCGGTAATATCTGTACCTGGACTCCCTGAAAGCTATTGACAGGTCGTTGCCGACGAACTTGGCAGTATCAATATCGTATAGCGCTTCGTCCGGCTGCACCACGTTCCAGGTTAACGAATCGTAGCTGCCCTCCAACGACGCTTGGCGGTAAAAGTTTCGGTGGGGAATCTCAAGCTCGATACGATTAGCAGGGAACCCGGAGCTAGACCCGTCCAGTAACAGGATGGTCTCCCTCCCCACCGGGTTCACCTCTTGCCCAATGATGACAATCGGAAGCACGGCGCGCCGGGGCTTCAACTGCTGATCGAAAAAAACCACACCTCCCTGGACATTCAGAGGCTCCTTACCTTCGTCGAGGATTGTCACTCTAAGAAAACGTGCGGTGGTGACAGGGTATTTGACCCGAGTATCCCGCGTGGTAAACCCGCGTGCCTCTATGGTCAGGTCAAAGATTGTGCCAGACCGCTCCACCGCGCGCCATGTATTCCCATCGCCGCTTGTTTCTATCTCCACCATCCGTTGAAAATTTTTGGAAGAAGTCTGGATCTCAACCTCGTTGTGCATCATGCCTTGCGGTTGCAAATCGATTATGAAGCTGGTGTCTTGGCCAGGGATCTGTCCCAAGTCCCGCACCTTAACCGGCACCGACGCCCTCCGGTGGTCGCCTGACTCCACCAGCAGTTTGTACGGAACTTCCCTACCCTCTTGTTGCTCTGTCACACGGATGTCACCCAATCTAGGAGAGGAGTGAGCGTACACCTCACGGTCCAGCTTGACCTCCACAAGTCCCGGACCGGCGAAGTTGTCCGGAAGCTCCACTGGTTTGTAGAAGTGCCATTCCTGCTCTATATCGCCAGCCAGCACTGGCTGTGTGGTTAGCAGGGTGGCGAAGGCGATAACCGTAGCCAGGGTGATGCGTCGATACATCTCTTTAAGCCCGTTGGCCAAAAAGGAAACCCCTCATAGCATGACTGTAACGCTGATACGCCAGACCAGTGCCCAACAACAGGATGCCCAGGGTTACAAAAGCGGCGACCCGGTATCCCTGTTCCAAGAGGAAGACGTCGAACACAAACAGTTTGACCACGGGTATCGCTAGCAGAGCCATTCCGGCCAGCCTCACCTTGCTGGTCCGCTTGGCGATTCCCATGCCTATCACCGCGATGGCGTAAACGGTCCAGAGCACGGTCAACGAGAGATGCTTGGCGCTGAAGGAATCTACTGCCAAAGGCGACTCCCGGAAGTCGAAATAATGGATAACTTCCAGACTCAGCGACCACAAAGCAACTACGTTGGCGACCACGAGGAGGACCTCAAAAGTGAGGGATTCCTCCTCGGGAAGATTCGAGCTCTCGCGCCAACTCCAGTATGCCGCGCCTAGCAGCAAAACCATAATGATTACCGAGGTTAGGAATTGCGGGTTAAGGAAAGCAACAAATGTGACAGATTCCAATTGCACCCGGAAAGTATCGTACGCCAGGAGCTTTAACACCACCAACCCCATAAGGACCAGGCCGCCCCACCGAGCCAGGCGCAACTGAAACGCCAGTCCCACGGCCAAGACAATGAACCCGTATATCCCCCACACGGCTGTTAGGGTTAGTAACATGCCGTTTTCTGCGTTCCGATCATCTAAGAATCGGTCGGCCTGTACCGCCTTGTTACCGAAATAACCGACTATTTCAAGGCTGAACAGCCCCAGGGTTAGCAAGTTTGCGACGATCAATAGAACTGGAACAGTGGCGTGCTCCCAAGTTTCCGACAGGTGGCGATTGCGCCAGTACACCACCCCAGCTACATAGAAAGCGACGATCACGACTAGGAACACAGGAAACCGCTGGTTTAGTACGGGACTGAACTCCTCCAGGTCCACCCACGCATCGAACAGCAGCAGATGTCCTACCGCCAACGCCAAGACCCCGAGACCGAAGGCACGCATCTGCCACCGATTTAGCAGGAACCCGGCCCATACCAGCACCGCGCCTTGGGTCGCCCATGCAACGGTAACCCAGATTCCGCTGAGCTGTAGCGGCACGGCGATGGTGAGGAAGACAAGCGCCATCGGTAGAGCTACTAGAGGAAATTGAGAAGGAGCGCCGGAACGCTTGATGGCCGCGAACGCTATAAGCCCGTAAAACAGTGACATACCCAAGGATATCAGCCCGAACCAAATTTCGTGGTCTTCCCACAGTATTGTTACCGTCAGCGCGAAGAACCCGGTCCCGTTTATTGCCATTAGTCCCATGTCTAGGGGACCCGGAACACGCTTCCACAGGAGGTGGAACAGCGTGGTTGCGCCCGCGAATATAAGAAACACTCCGGTGAGAGCAGCCTGCACTAGGAGTGGGCCGTAACCTGGGAAGTGGTCCAGCCAATAAGCGAACAGGCCGTATGAACCAACCCATCCCAACAGATTGAACCAACGCCAGTTGCGGAAAGTGGATACACCGAGAATCCCTAAGTCGACTACCAGGATATATATGAGCAATAGCCTGACGTCCGGGAGATCGGGGCCAAGAAGGACCGGTGCAAGGAACGCTCCTATAATGCCGAGAACCGCGATGATGATCGATTCGTAACGGAGGGCCAGCAGTCCCGCCGTGGTTATCACGAGGCCCAGGAAAAGGAGCGCTACGTCTGGCCGGATGAGCGCGTATAGTCCGAACGCAGCGTAAATGGACAAGTACAGGATGGCGGCCCCGCCCGCGGTTACCGGTTGGGACCACAAAGGGAAACGGC
This sequence comes from Dehalococcoidia bacterium, assembly GCA_965197555.1. Classification (GTDB taxonomy): domain Bacteria; phylum Chloroflexota; class Dehalococcoidia; order Lucifugimonadales; family UBA3495. The sequence continues at coordinate 173,165 of OZ240213.1, forward strand.
GCTGGGTGAATTCACCAACGCCCAACAGAACCATTCCCAGTAGGATTCCCACGACGACCCGACCGGTGTCGCCGATCCAATCGTTGTCAAATGCCAGCTTCAGGAAGAACCCAATCCCCAACACCAGGCTCACCACCCCAATGATGGCGAACCAGTTCCTCCCTAAGACATGCTCCCAGTCAATTGTGAGACCAAATGGACGCGGGTCTCCGGATATACCCCAGCCTCCTGCGCCGGGCACAGGTGGTAGTTCAGGTGGCGCCTGGCCGGCGCGTGGGCTTGCTTCGACCGGATCAAGGGTGGGGTTAAATGAGGCGGGAGAAGTTAAGACTTCAAAAGACGCCGGGTGCTCTTGGGCCTCGCCCACCGGTTGAGCCTGTGGCCTTCGTGCCACCGCCTGCTCTGGGACTAGAGGTCCAACCTCTTGATGGGGTTGGCTCTCTTGGCTGGGAGCCGCTTGCCCCAACTCCAGTTGAGAGATGCGGTTCTGGAGCCGGTCTAGGAGCAGCCCAACGTCTCGAAGCTGGTTCCGGACTGAGGCCAGTTCCGCTCGAAAAACCTGTTGCTCTTCCTCCGCGTTGGTCTGATCGGCGCCCTCGCTCACAGGGCTGTCAACGCCCGGTAACCTAACGCCGCACCCAACGCAGAAGGAGTTGGAAGTCGGGTTTACCCGCAGGCAATGTGGGCACCTCACCTCACTCACCGCCAGTCCCTTCTATCCTCCCGTGCTCACAGCCTGAGGCCAAACTAATATATTATTCCTGGTCCTTTCATCGCCGAGAACCTGTGGGCAGATTCGGGGCTTTGTGGGTCGGAACATATTTTCGGTTGATATCCACCAGGGTCCCAGTTGGCGTAGGAGCGCCCGCGTTAATTAATCAGCCAGGTTGATAGCTTAACCGTGGACCGGTTTGAAGTAAGGCACCGAGATCTGGTCGGTGGCGCGAACGAAATGCACTTCCACCGGCATGCCGATTTTAACCTCTCGTGGATCACACTCGACTATGTTGGTGAACATGCGCACCCCTTCCTCCAGTTCCACCAAGGCTAATACGTAAGGGACATCTTCAGCGAAGCCGACCGTCCGATTCTGGTGAGTAACCGTGAAAGTCCAGACGGTTCCCTTGCCGCTGGATTCGGTCCACTTGATGTCATTAGACCAGCAGTGAGCGCAGATGCCCCTCGGATAGAACTGATACTCACTGCAGCTGTCACACCGCTGTATCAGCAGCCGACCCTGACGGCACGCGTCCCAGTAGGCCTTGGTTTCACCCACAACCGTCGGCAGGGGCTTCTTCCACTCCATCATGATCTAATCCCTCCCCAGGATTACTGTGCCGCCGCTGTGCCGAGACCCCAAGGCGCCACCTGTCCCGTGGCACAACGCGATCTTGCAGTCGGCCACTTGCCGCGGTGTACCTTTGAACTGATGACGGAGCTGTCGGGTTGCCTCCAGCAACAAGAAAATGCCCCTCATTCCCGGATGGTTGGAGGAAAGGCCGCCTCCATCCGTGTTGATAGGCAATTCCCCGCCAATTTGGAGTCTGCCACCGGACACAAAGTCGCCCCCTTCACCTTTCTCGCAAAAACCCAGGTCTTCAAGGGTTTCCAGCACAGTAATGGTAAATGAGTCGTAGATCATCGCCATGTCAATGTCCCGGTGGGTAACGCCGGCCATGGCGAAGGCCGGCTCATGACTTTGCTTGGCAGCAATGTATACCAAGTCTCGCTTGCCGGCTCCCTGGTGGGCCACGGCTTCTCCGGTGCCCAATACCCAGACCGGGTTGTGCCGACAATTACGGGCTAGCTCCGGCGAAGCAACGACCACAGCGCCGCCGCCGTCGGTAATCACGCAGCAGTCCATCAGGTGAAGGGGCGACGATATTACCCGGGAGCCGCACACGTCCTCCACCGAAACCGGATTGCGGAACATCGCTTCCGGGTTCATCGAGGCGTGTTTGCGGGCCGCCACCGCTACCTCAGCCAGCTGCTCCGATGTCGTCCCGTATAGATGCATGTGCCTTTGCGCGATCATAGCGTATAGGCCGACCGTGGTCAGGCCGTACAACTCCTCAAAGCTGTCGGGAGAAGGGTCTAACCGGGGGTGGCCAAATCTGCCGACGCCACCGGTCCCCACTGAAACTCCCCCAGACCTGGCAAGGGTGCTGTAGGTGATGACAGCGCAGTTGATCCTCCCAGCGGCTATGGCATTTAGGGCATGGGAGAGGTGAAACTCGAAAGATCCACCGCCCACTGTGGTGTTGTCCACAAACCGAGGGTACATGTTCAAGTAATCGGCCAGGTTGAGGCCGCTGTTGCGCACCGACATGGAAGCTGTCAATAAGCCGTCGACGTCGCCCTTGGACAAACCCGCGTCCTCCAGAGCTTTGATAACGCTCTCACCTTGGATCTGCAGCTCGCTCTTATCAGGAGCATAGCGGGTAACGTGCTCGTGAACGCCGACGATGGCCGCAGCGCGTCTCAAGTCAACCATATAGCAAATTTCTCCTAGGTGATTCCAACACGTATCCATTCATAGGACTAGAGACCTGTTCAGTGCAAAAGGGATTGGTTGCCTGAGGCATAGGATTTGCTTCTGAGTCCAATCTGGCCGTAGCCAGCTTTTCTAGCAAGAGCGGAGTTATCATAGGTACGAGGGTTGAGGGTGTCAAGAAACCTGGGCGGTTGCGAGTTAGGTGCCTCTTCCTAATGCATTGGATAATGGATATAGTATGTTCGATCAGATTCGGGATAGATGGAATCAGGGAGATTGATGCTGGCGTTTCTAGGGGGCACCGGGCCGGAGGGAAGGGGGTTGGCACTACGGCTCGCTATGGCTGGAGAGGCTGTGATAATCGGCTCTCGGGACGCCGGACGGGCCGCCACCGCCGCCCAGGAATTGCTTCAGCTAGCCCCGGGAGCCCATATCCAAGGGGCGGCCAACGCCGATGCCGCCAAACAGGCCGACGTTGTGTTCCTTACCTTCCCTTACGAGGGCCAACGTCCAGTGTTGGAGCAGCTAGCAGAGGTGTTGTCCGGGAAAACTGTGGTCAACGTCATCGCACCCATGGTGTTTGAGCGGGGCAAGGGGGCGCGGGCCGTAGAAGTCGAAGCCGGTTCAGCAGCCCAGGAGGCCCAGGAGATCCTGGCCGATTCCCAGGTGGTAGCCGCCTTCCAGAACGTCAGCGCCGAGGAATTGCAGGAGACCGGTCACACCATGGAAGGCGACGTAGTAGTCTGTTCAGACCACGCCGACGCCAAGAAACTGGTCATTGGCCTAGCCCATAGGATCAACGACCTCCGTGGCGTGGACGGTGGCAGCCTGGCCAACGCCAAGTACGTAGAGCAGATAACCCCGATGTTGGTGAACATCAACCGTATCTACAAAGCGCATTCCACCATCAAGATAGTTGGGATATGACACCCTATGTCGTAACTGTTCAGAGTTGAGAGCCATCCCGGGCCGAAGCCCGTCATTCCCGCGCACGGAGACTCTTGCATAACCAGGTTTGCCCAGACATTTCCTCGTCATTCCCGCGAAATCGGGAATCTATCGGCGGGTACGCTGGACTCCCGTTTTCACGGGAGTGACGGTTTTTCAAAGGTCTCCGCACGCGGGAATCCAGAAATGCCTAACATGGGGGGATTTTGTTTGGTTGCAAAGGCAATGGATTCCGGCTCAAAGCCCGCTCCGTAGTGGATATGGGGGTCTGAATGACACTAAGGCGGCGGGAATATCGCATTGAGTCTAAATAATTGTCCCACTCCCCCGCTGGTGTGAATGAACCAGCCCAACAGGAGGAAATATGCCGAGATTCTCAATCGACCTTAACAGTAGCAACGGTCAGGCTGACTTGCAGGGGCAATGGAAGTATGCCCAGGGCTACGTGCCCGGTGAGCCCAATCACGGGCTAGCGCAGGGGTTGGAGGGTAGTCCAGCCCGGTTACCGGACTACGATGACTCAGGGTGGCAAGTATGCCGGGACCTGAGCGCGTGGGCCAACTTTGACTCTTCCTACGTCACGGGGTTTTCTTTTGTCTGGTACCGTATCCGGGTAACTTTCCCCGAAACCGTGGCCGGTGGGCGCGCCGTCTCCCGTACCAGGGTCCAGTTCGAGACTTGCGTAGACGACTATGGTGAGATCTGGATCGACGGCGAGTGCAACCGGGAACGGGGGACTGTGGAAGGCTTTAACCGGCCGCAGCGGGTGTTGCTTTCGGATAGCCCTCAACCAGGGCAGCAGCACACCATCGCTATCCTAGCGGCCAACGGCCCTCTGGGCGCCCCCGGCGGAGGGGTGTTCGTGCGCTACGCGAGCCTTAACTTCGAGTGGCGCGACGACGACCCGTAGGAGCCCCGTTCGACGAACTTCGGGGGCCCGTTCGTCAAGCTAGCCCAGACTTTGAGTAGCGGGGGACCTTGCGGTAGATGCATCCGGATATCAGAGCTCCTCGTCATCGGCATCAGGTTCCTGGGGCTGGTATCCCAGCGCCTCCAACTCAGCTTGAAGCCTTTGGGCAAATTCCTCTATCGGTTTCGTCTCGGGAACTGTAATCTCAATCAGTCCGGCGTCCCCCCGACCGATCGCCCCCGGGTCCTCCTTGGTCAGCTCCACCCGTACGGATTCCCGGTGTATCCCGAAGGCATCTGTGACGGAGAAAATTACGCCCATATCCCCCATATCGATAATGCCTTCAGGCATGGATAACACCTCAAGCTGGTAAAGTATAGCCGAGGGGTGTTGACCGGTCGGCGGGGATAGTGGTCATTCCGGCGGCCACTTGGTGCCGCCCACCGCAGGGCGTTCCGAAGCCTCCATTCCCAGACCCTTCGCTACCGTGCTGCAAAAGGCGTTCAGGATCACGTTGCCCCATTCCTCAGCGTGAGCCACCCGGTGCGCAGTGCGCCTGCCGCGGCCCACATTCCGGGCGTTCTCCTCGGTCTCTCCCGCTACCTCTCTGGCGATGGCCTCCTCCATGGCATCAATGGCTGGCACCAACTCGTTGGCCGTCTCGATGAAACGGGCAATCTCCCCCATGGCCGAGTCGAAGACAATGAACACAGGCACGGTGCCAGACCGGTTTTCCGGCAAGAAACCATTGGTGAGGTCCAGTTCTTCATCTCGATTAAACACTTTGATATTGAGATTGTCGGTGCTTTCCGCTAAGCGGAATATGGTCGGTGTGGTGCTAACCGCATCCCCACACCAGTCCGACGTAAAGACCGCCAAACGGTGGGCTTCGGGCAACTCAGCGAATAGGTCCGTAACCTCCTTGGGCACCTCCACTGCTTCATAGATGTCCAAGAAAGGCTGCTTGTTAACTTTAATCTGGTCGATGTAACCCTGTATGGACATTCCCTGGTCGAACTTTCCTTGCGTCAGCGCCATATTCCCGTACCTCGTTGCTGATGATTGACGGGCGTAGTTTCTCAACAATACCGAGGGTTGGCAATGGGTAGCACCAGAAGCCACTGGGACATCCTGAAGCAAAGTCGTATGCGGTCCTTCGACATCTTGTGATGGCCTCTGGCCAGGTTTCCCACTACGGTTTCAGTCATCTTAGTCGCATGCTAGAATCTTGATGGTCTCGTTATTAAAAAGGCGAGGCTTAGGAGATAATCGGTTGGCTAACGAGGAACCCCAGCCCTACCTGAAATACGCCCTGTTCTGCCGGGATACCGAGGAAGGCAGCGGCGACGACCTGGTCCTCAAGGGCATCATCGACCTGATAGAGCTTCCGGAGCCCCAGCAAGCCGAGGACCAGGAGCGTCCGGTACTGGCCGAAGTTGACGTGAATCTAGCGTTTTGCATCGGTGGCGCTGCTCCCGGTCCCCATCACCTTTTGGTGGCCATCAAAGCCCCTGGCATACGATTGGACCCGCAGCCGCCCCAGCGGATCGATTGGGAGGAAGGAATACTGTTTCAGCGCTGGATAAAGGTGTTTCGGATACCTGTCCAGGCCCCCGGAGACCATGTCGCTGCGATCCTATTGGACGGTGCCCCCTTGGGACAGGCCAGCTTCCTAGTGCGTTTCAAGGGAGATGAGAATTCTGATAGCTCATCAGTTGAATAGCTACTGGAGGGTTATCTATAATTGTCGCAATACTCTTGAGCTCTTCTCAAAAAAGGAGCCGAACAGGTGGCTAACGAAACCGGCAAGCGCTACATCTGCGGGCAATGCGGGTCTGAATTCATAGTGACCAAGGGCGGCAGCGGCAGCGTGTCCTGCTGCGCTCAACCCATGGAATTGAAGCGCTAGTCCTTTACCGGCTGGCGCTCTACCAACAGACACCGGAAGGCTGACATCAAGAAGCTCACACCAAGAAGCTGACATTAGGAAGTTGACACCAGGAAGTTGACACCAGGAAGTTGACACCAGGAAGTTCAAACCAGGAAGGAAATTGCTCATGGCCAATCAATTGGGCAAAAGATATAACTGCCCCAACTGCGGCAGTAGCGTTTTGTGTACTAAAGGCGGGGACGGGGTGATCCTTTGCTGCGACGCTGAGATGGAGTTGCAGGAGCCTCGCAAATTGCCTTCCTCTGACTAGGTACCCACTTAAGGGCCGACCCTAGAATCGTCGGCGCAGTCGCCAAGGAAAACCCAGACATGGGCAAAAAATAGGGCACCCCGAGCCTGTCGGGGCGCCCCATTTATTTCCACTGTGTTGCTAAACCAAAGCCAAGGTGGGATGTGCATTTACAATACATCGGTGATTGGGCTGGGATTCTCGCAGAAAGCCTTCGGCCTTTGATTGCAGGACGGTGCGGCAGCGGCCCTTGACCTCGTCTTTCCGGATGGACAGCCCGCAGAGGAAATTCCCGACCCTCTCCTTTACCAGGGCCTTGGTTCCCAAGCACAGGTTTCCGGTGGCTTCCTCTCTTGCCCAGCCCCAGATGGCCTCATCGGCGTTGAAGTCCGGGCTGTAGCCCGGCAGGTTCATCAGCCGCAGCCCCAAGCCCGGCGTCCGCAGATACTCACGCACCGCTTCGCCGCGGTGCGCCGGCGCGTTGTCCCAAATCACGTTGAGCGGCCCGGAGTGCCTCTGCCGCAACCGCTCCAGGAAGGCAGCCGAGGTTCCGGAGTTGCTATTCCCCTCCAGGTCCATCCACTCCACCTCACCGGTCTCCAGGCACACTGCCGAGTAGTAGCTGGCCTTTTCGCCATAGCTCGGGCTGGTCGAGTCCACCAAGGCCGGCTCTCCCTTTAGCACCCATTTGCCTCTCAATTCGGCATCGGCCCGGAAATGGGCCTCGTCGGCGAAGAATATCTTCGCTCCCGTACGCCACGCCTCGTCCGACAGGGTGGCGTACTCCGCCACGAAGGCCTCCCGCTTCTGCTCATCTGCCTTGACCAGACGCTTCTTGGGGCGCTTCAGGACAAACCCCAAGCGGTGCAGATAGTTCAGGCAAGTGCTGCGGCTCAGGCCAATGCCGAAACGCTTCGAGACAAACTGCCGCACCACTTTCCAGTTCCAGTTGGCCATTTCTATGCCCGACATCTCGGGCAACTCCTGCACTGCCCCCGTCAACTTCGCCTGTTGCGTCTCGCCAAGTGCGGGGGGGAACCCCCGGTCTGCTCGAATATCAAGGCTGCAGGCCCTCCCTCGCCGAAGGCGGCGGCCCATCTGCCGATGGTGTGAGCATCCCGGCCCAGTGCCTGGGCGGTGCCCGAGGCGGTCAGGCCCCGGCACAGGAGCCACAGTGCGTGCCACCGTTCTCTCTCCCGGGGTGTCGGCGCTAGGTACATCCTGCTGCGCACACTCGCCAAGTCCAACTGCCACCCCTCCAAGTCCGGCCTTATCCCCCTCATACCCATCACCATCCCCACTCAATCTGCTCCCAGTCCTGACGCTATGCCTCCCTGATTCTAGCCGACGCAAATGCGGGTTTCACCTTGGCTTTGGTTTAGTAAGCCTTGGCCCACCTCTATTGGAAATAGGGGATCACGTGGCGGCCAAAGAGCTTGATGGAGTCCATGATGCGCGAGTGGGCCAAGTGTCCCATTTGCATGAAGCACAGGATTTGGTCCACTCCGGCTTCCTGGTAACCTTTCAGCACCTTGATAACAGTATCAGGATCACCCATGGCAAAAGCGCCGGACGCCATGTGGTCCTCCGCTGTCTTGCCTTCCCGCTCTTCCTGAATGGCGCTGACCGAGTATTTATAGGAATCGGGCACGTCGCGGCCCTTCCAGGGAGCATATAGACTCTCTGCGTGGTTTACGAACCAGGCCCCTTCGGGGCCGGCAACCCGCTGGGCCTCTTCGTTGTCCTCGCCGCAGTGGATAACGCACAGAGCCGCCACTTGGTCGTTCACGAAAGAGCCCACCGGATGGGCGTGCTTGATCGCTTCCCGATAAGCCTCCACCCGCTCCCCCATTTGCTCGTAACCAGCCAGGTTGAAGCAGAGCACCCCGAGCCCCATCTCCCCAGCGGCGCGGAAGCTATCCGGCTGGCTGCAGGCGACCCACAAAGGTGGATGAGGCTTTTGTACCGGCTTGGGAATCACCGACCGCGGCGGGATGTTGAAGAAGCGTCCCTCGTGGGCAAAGGGGTCTTCGGTCCACATCCTTGGGATCATGGTGATAGCCTCTTCCCACTGGGCCTTGGTCTCCTCAGGGTTGACCTCGAAGCCATCCATTTCGATCAACGTCGTAGAGCGTCCGGTCCCCAGATCCATGCGCCCGTCGCTCAGTATGTCCAGTACTGCCGCTCGCTCGGCGACCCGCACCGGATGGTTATACTGGTCGGGCAGCAAAGCAACAGCATGCCCGATGCGAATGCGCTTGGTGCGTTGGGAGATGGCCCCGTACAGCACTTCGGGTGCAGAGCAGTGGGAGAATTCCCGCAGGAAATGGTGCTCTACGGTCCAGAAGTAATCAAATCCCACTTCGTCGGCCAAGTCCACTTGGGCCAGCACTTGCTTGTAGCCCTGCTGCTCCTTTTCCGGACTTGGGTCGGGCACCTGAATTTCGTACATCAGTCCAAATTTCATGCTGTCGTTACCTCATTTGAGCGATTCCCACCGGCATATTACCACAGTTGGGAAGGACCAGACAGCCGCGGCAGTAAGGCTTGGGTGGGGCCTGCTTTGGTAATTCGAGGGTATATCCTGCTTGCGCTGGCAACGCCGGATATATAAATGCTCGCGTGTGCTAAGCATGCCAATCTGCCCTATTTCCTTACATATCAGCGGCTCCCCCTTGTATAATCCAATGTAAGCACCGTGCCCCATTTGCATAACGTTTCAGAGTAAAGCAATGCAATTCTCATATATTACCTCCAAAGGTCAAACTACCTTGCCAGTAGCTGTTCGTAAGGCACTCAACGTCAAGCCCGGAGACCGCCTATGCTACGCCATCTTGGAAGACGAGGTCCGTCTGAAGGTTGAACGTCCCGTCTCCCGTCTCTTCGGAGCGTTGGAATACCATGGCGAGCCGGTTTCGCTGGAGGATATGGAACAGGCTATAGTCGATGGGGCGATTGAATAGTGATTGCCATCGACACCAATGTAATCGTCCGGTATCTGGTGAGGGATGACCCGGAACAAGCAGACGCAGCGAAAGCCTTGCTGGAGACGTTAACTAATGACCAACCGGGTTTCATCTGCCGCGAAGTTATGGTTGAAATCGTTTGGGTATTGGAACGGGCCTATAAGTTCGCTCGAGAGCGGATCGCAGATGTGATGGTGGAACTGACGGTGACGGAAGGGCTGATTGTGGAATCGGCTGACGACGTTAACCGCGCGTTTATAAGTTACCGGCAGAGCGGGCCCGGCTTCTCAGATCTGATGATCAAGGCGGCTGCCGGGCGCGTCGGGGCGAGACCTCTTTACACCTTCGATCGTCGGCTGGCCCGGCAGGAAGGCGTCTCCCTAGTAGGAGCGGAGGAATCATAACTCCCGCCTCAATGACCATCGCCATAGGTTCAGGAGCTTCGCGGGATGACACCCCCTTAGTACATAATAGGGAGAAATCAAAGCGGACATCTTGTATCGCCGCGGTTTTCTTGTATACCCCTTAGGGCACGAGCATGGCGCGGGTTATGTCGGGTTGCCTCTGGTCCCATTCGGCTTGGGGGAAAGCTTCGTTAACATCGGCCAGCGGGAACTGGTGCGATACGATCCTCTCGAAGGGGAGGCGGTCCCTGTTTCTGACCAGGAAGTTGAGCAGGCGGGGCAGCAGTTCGGCCCGGTACATCAGGGACCCCATGATGTTCTTGCCCCGGAGCAGTTTGGACGGGTCTATGGATACCTCACGGCCTTGAACGATGTCGCCGATCTCGATGAAGGTCCCACCGTTGCTTAACATGTCGATTCCTTCAGCCAACAATTCAGCCCGGCCCACCAACTCCATCACCACATCCGCGCCCCGGCCGTCGGTGAGTTCCTTCACTCGTCCTACTCTCGTCTCCGGAGTGTTGAACTCTTCGATATTGATCGTGTGATCGGCGCCGAAGGCCTCGGCCAGTTCCAGGCGGTTTTCCAAACGGTCTAGGACGATTACCCGGTCAGCGCCCATCTCCTTGGCCATGGCGGTGGCGTGTACCCCTAGGCCCCCCGCCCCTTGGATCACCACGTAGTCACCCTCGCCAGCGCCTGCCCGCAGCAGTCCGGTGGTTACGGTGCCCATGGCGCAGTTGACCGGGCCCAGCAAGTTGTCGGTTAGCTCATCGGGCACCCGGAAGAAGGGGTGCCGCGGCGGCAGGTAGAGGAAATCAGCGTAGGTGGAGGTAAAATAGGGCCACACACCAGCGGCCGGATAGTTCCGGTTCATGCACCAATTGGTGTTGCCCTTGAGGCACTGGTGGCAGTGGTAGCAAGGGAAAACAGCGGCGTAGACCACCCGGTCCCCTATCTCTATGGGCGCGCCCGCCGAGTCGGCGGTCACGCCGTCGCCCAGTATCTCAACCACTCCGGTGCCCTCGTGGCCCATGGCCCGGCCCGTGGGAGGCAGGGGGACGTTAACTTGGTCGCCGCGCCAAACGTGGAGATCAGAGCCACAGATCCCGGCCTGGGTCATGCGCAAGAGCACCGCGCCGGGCGCAGGCTCAGGAACATCGTACTCCGCAATAACGAATGGCTTTCCGTACTCTCGGCACTCGACTACACGGCCTTTCATTCCATTCCTCCAGTATTGATACTCAATGACATCTGGGATTGCGGCCAGTGGGGAATTTTAAGATATCACACCGTATCCGGCTTGGGTAGGCAGCCGTAGAGGACTGGATAAGCGTTTAGATTCTGATCCCCATCGTGGATTCGTTAGCTTTGGCTCCAAAACTTTCAAATTCAGTAGTCTGTAGGAAGGCCGTTCGTGATTGGACCAATTCACAAAAAACGAACGGTCCTTCGACACGCTCAGCAACTGTCTTTAAAGTCAAGAGTTAGCGACGGCGGGGTTCCAAAGGCGATGATCGCGGACCATGACATTGAGTATGGTCAACAGCTTGCGCATGCAAGCGGTAAGGGCCACCTTTTTGGGCTTGCCGGCAGCACAGAGGCGCTGGTAGAAGGCCCGAAGCACCGGATTGTACCGGGTGGCAACCAGGGCGGCCATGTAGAGGGCGGCCCGGACTTGACGCCGGCCACCCCATACCTTTCGTTTCCCCCGGTAGGCGCCACTGTGCCGGTTGAAGGGGACCACCCCCACCAGAGCAGCGATTTCACCTCGGTTCAAGGTGCCGAGCTCAGGCAGGTGGCACAAAAGAGTCATGGACAAGACCGGCCCCACCCCTGGGGTGCTCCGGAGCAACCGGTCTTTGTCCTTCCACAGGGGCGAGGAGCGTATGGTATGGTCCAAGTCCCGGTCCAACTCCTCCAGATTTTCCTGCAACCAACGGATGTGCTCTTGGAGCTTGGGCCGTACGCGCTTGTTAGCGGTACGCAACCGGTTTCTCTCAGCGGTGATCATCTCCACCAACTGGCGCCGCCGGGCTACCAGTGCCCCCAGTTCCTGGGTGGTGGCATCGGGCAGGGTTCTGGGCTTGGGCTGAAGGGTTTCCCCAAAGTGGGCCAGTACCTGAGCGTCCAAAGAGTCGGTCTTGGCCAGTTTCCCGCTAGCCCGGGCAAAGTCCCGAACCTGTCTGGGGTTGGCTATTACTACCGGCAATCCGGCTGCCGTCAGCTCTCCAGCCAGGGCCATTTCCATACCGCCGGTGGCTTCCAACACCACCAAATGCGGCCTCATCTCCTTGAGGAAATGCAACAAAGAACCGATACCGGCACCGTCGTGTTGAACCTGCCTTGCTTCACCAGTAGGCCGCACGGCCAGGTCCAAGCGGTCCTTGGAAACATCAATGCCAACAAACAATGGAGCTTCTTTCATGTCCTCACCTCCCTGCTTCTTCAGTCCCCTGGCTCTGTCCCAACCTTGCTTAATTCGGGCTACAACAGCCCTATCAACTGTTCGGGCTCTGAGCCGGTGGGACGTGACGACCCCGCTGAGCGACGGTCTCTCAAGACCCAGGACGAAACGGTCTGTCACGTCCTCTTCTAAGATACAAGGACGAACGGGGGGATTCGCGTTAGGTGATGAATCAAACGCCCCTGCCAAGACTTTTTCCTACTATTGGCACGTTGTACTTGATGGCGTATAGTTACTATTCAATTAAGCATGGAAAGGAATCCAGCTAATAACCGGCGACAGGAGGATCAAAGTATGGTAAAGCCCAAGCGAGTAGGCCATTTGGTCCTGAACGTAAGAGACCAGGAGGCGTCAACCAAGTTTTACACCGAGGTGTTGGGTTTCGAGATCGCTGTTGAGCGACCCAGCTTCGGCACTTTCCTAACTTGCGGCAAGATTCACCACGACTTGGCGCTGTTCCAAGCAGCCGAGGACGCAGCCCCGGTGACGGAAGGCGCGCTAGGCCTCAACCACATGGCCCTGCAGGTGGAAGACTTCGACATGCTGACCGAGTACTACCACCGATTGCAGGATCACGGGATGACGGAACTCCGCACGGTGGACCACAGCATGACCAAGAGCATCTACTTGAAGGACCCCGACGGCAACGGGATTGAGCTCTTCTGTAACACTATGGAAGACGCAGCAGCAGGCCTGGCTGAGATGCGGCGACCCGGTCGGCAGAACACCGAGCTGGTATTCAGCTAGCCTACCCCGGCGCTGTTAAGAAACCTGGCTTTTCCGGCGACCAGCTTAGGTTGGTCGCCATTATTTTTCTGGGGAACAATGGTCTAACCAAGGAGGGTTTGCCTCCCGGCCGTGTTGCACGGGCCCCGGATTCCAGCACTGAGGGACGGGGACCGAACCGCCCTAAAAGGACAGCGATAACAGTATGATCGAGGCGGCAGTCCTGGACTTGGACGGCACTTTAATCGGGAGGGACGAGCGGGTCTCGCACCGGGTGCGGGACGCGGTGGGGTCGGTCTCCAGCCGGGTGCCGGTGTCCATCGCGACTGGCCGCGAGGCTTCCGATGCCATCAAGTTCGCCAAGCAGCTTGGCCTCACTGCGCCTCAGATCAGCGACGGTGGCGCCGCAATGTTGGACCCCGTCAGCGGACAACCGCTGTGGTCCCACGGGCTGACGCCGGAACAAGCCCAACGCATAGTCACACACCTTAGCGACGCCGGCATCGCCTTTATCGCAACCCACCCAGGGGGTAAAGTTACACAGCTCAAGGAGGTCCCCCACTGGCACCTCACCCGGGTTTCGGCCCTTGACTTGGAAGAGAGTGCCGCTGAAGAAGTACTGGCCCGCTTCAGCGCCCACCCAGATCTTCACGCAGTGAAGGTTTATTTGCCGTACAACGACTTCTGGGCAGTGGACTTTACCCGGTCAGGAGTGGATAAAGCAGCGGCGACGCAGCGGCTAGCCCAGCACTTGGGCACCACCACCTCCGCCATGGTAGCCGTGGGCGACAGCTACAACGATTTAGCAATGCTTAAAGTTTGCGGTTTCAAGGTCGCTATGGGGGGCGCACCGCCGGAGCTGAAGAGGTTGGCGGACTATGTGGCCCCTCCTGTGGAGCAGGACGGGCTGGCCACCGCCATTGAAAAGTTCGTCTTGCCCCGGATGAAAGATTAAACCTTAGCGGTTAAGTTAGCCGTACAAGGGAGCGCCAACCTACTGACCAATTAGTCCGCTCACCGCGTAGGATTGGCTCTTGACCGCTGGCGGCTTTGACAGCTAGCGTAGGGCTGGAATAACTTCGTCAGCAAAGAGGCGGACCGATTCAGCCACCTGCTCGGCTGGGATCCGGCCACCGACGTTGGGCTCGATGATTACTCCCGACAGTCCCAATTCGTCCCGCCATTGGCCCAGACGCTCCGCTACGACCTCGGGAGTCCCATAGGCCAACCTGTCCTGCAACAAGTCTTCGTAGGTTATTCCCTCTAACCTTTCTGCCCGTTGGGCTCGTTCTTCGCTGGTGGTGGTGCCGGATTGGCCGGCAGAGTTGAGGTAAGCCTGTCTCAGACGGGCGTAGGAGACCATGGTGCTGGCTTCCGGTTCCCTCAGCGCCCGGTCCATATCTTTGCCGACGTACGCCGGCAACCGGAGCATGACGTCTCCATCTCCCGGGTGGCCAGCTTGTGCCCAAGCGGACCGGTATTCCTTCAAGCATTGGGCTAACTCAGAGACTACCATGCCCCGAAGGCCCATGAAAATCGGCATGCCCAGGTTGCCCATCATGGGAAAGGTATCCTTGGTAGTCGCGGCAGCCCGCAAAGGAGGATGAGGCTTCTGCAAGGGCTTGGGTACCAAGTGTACGTCCTGAAAGCTGTAGTATTTCCCATCGTAGGAGAAGCGCTCCTGGGTCCAGGCCAAGCGCATCACTTCCAAGTACTCTCCGAACCTATCCCGGCTTTCGCTGTAAGGAATGTTGTAGCCTTCGTAGGCCCGAGCGAACCCGCTGCGGCCAATGCCCAGGTCAAGCCTACCGCCGCTGACGTTGTCCAGCGTGGCCACCTCCTCGGCCAAGCGCACCGGATGGCCCAGGGGCAACACCAACACCGCAGTGCCAACTCTTAGCCGTTTGGTCCGAGCCGCAATAGCGGTGGCGATGATCAAGGGCGCCGATACCACCGAGGGAATCCCACCCGGTCCACCGGGCGGGGCGAAGTGACGTTCGGCAAGCCAGACCCCGTCATAGCCCAACTCCTCCGCTGCGTCGGCCATGGAGAAGGCCTCGTTGAAGGCTTCGTCCTGGCTCCGGCCCTCCCGGTAGTCGCACTCCATGGTGAGCCCGATGTGCATGCCGGTCCTCCTCGCCTGCCTTAGATGCTGGGGCGTCCGCCTGCCAAGCGGAAAGGATTGTAGAGTCGGTATTTGGCTGTGTCAATTCGGCAAGTTGACTCGCTTCCAAGGCCACTTTACACTGGCCCGGTACCTGGCAGTACTTACAGAATTTACCAGAAGCACGCACCTGGAAGGGGGATGACCATGGCTGTAACCCGCCTGTCTCGAGAGCTAGTCTACGGTCGCCGGGGGATGGTCTGCTCCAATTCCCCGCTGGCCGCCAGCGCAGGGATCAAGACAATGCAGGACGGAGGTAACGCATTCGATGCCGCCCTGGCGGTAGCCGCCGTGGAGGCGGTGACCTTGGTCCGCCTGGGCGGCGATTCCTTCGTTCTTTTGTACGAAGCCTCCAGCCGGAAAGTGACCGGGGTGAATAGCAGCGGGGTTGCGGCCAGCGGTCTCACCACAGACTGTCTCGCAGGGCAGGGCTATCGGACCATGCCCCTGGAAGGCCCCCACGCAGTATCGGTGCCCGGTGAGGTAGCCGCCTGGGAGGAGATTCACCGCCGTTTCTGCACCAGGGAATTCCAATCCCTCCTTGACTCTGCCATAGGATACGCCGAGGAGGGATTTCCTGTTGCTCCCGGCCTGGGCCGGGACTTTGCCAACCGCGGAGCCAACCTAAGCCATTTCCCTGCCTCAGCAGCAATCTACCACCGGACCGGTAGGGTGCCCACCCAGGGCGAACTACTAACAAACAAGGACCTAGCCCGTACTCTTCACCGGGTGGCCCAGGGAGGTAGCGCGGAGTTTTACCGGGGAGACCTGGCTCGGGAGATGGTGCGGGGGCTAAACGCCGCCGGTGGGCGGTTCAGTGACTCGGACTTCACCCAGCACCAAGCTGAGGTTTACGACCCCATTTCTACATCCTACCGGGGTCACGAAGTCTACCAAACGCAGCCTCCATCCCAGGGCTTCCTGCTTCTCGAGATGCTGAATCTGCTGGAGGGTTTCGACCTGGCCTCCTTGGGCCAGAACTCAGCCCAGGCCATCCACCTCATGGTGCAAGCAAAGGGAATCGCCTACAACGACCGTAACCGTTTGGCCGGGGACCCCAAGTTTGTGGACTGGCCTCTCGCTGATCTTGTGTCCAAAAGCTATGCGGAGAGCCGCCTGGGTGAGATCAGCCCGGCCACGGGGTCCGGCGCACGGCTCCAACCGGTAGAAGCCGACGGCGACACCACTTATTTCTGCGTGGCCGACGGCGAGGGCAACTGCGTCTCCTGGGTCCATAGCCTATCCAACGCCTTCGGCTCCTGCTTGGTGGCCGAGGGGACCGGCGTTCTCTTCAACAACCGGGCGGGAAGAGGCTTCAGCCTGGAGCCGGGGCACCCCAACCGGATCGCTCCGGGAAAGCGGACGATGCACACCCTCAACTGCTATCTGACAACCCAAGGAGGCCTTCCTGCGATTGTGGGCGGCACCCCCGGTGGGGACTTTCAGCCCCAATGCAACCTACAGATACTGAGCGACCTGCTGGACTTCGGCATGGACCCTCAAGAGGCGGTGGAGGCACCCCGGTGGTGGAGCTTCCCCGGCACCGACCCGGCCAGCTTGGATACCCCACCGGAGCTGCGCTTAGAACCGAACATGCCCGAAGGAACCGCCCGGACTCTGGAAGCCCTGGGTCACCGAGTGGCCCGCCGCAGCCCGGGAGTCACCGACGGCAGAGTGCAACTGATTACCATCGACCCCCAGCGAGGTGTCCTGGCGGGAGCCTCCGATCCCAGAGGGGACGGCCACGCAGCGGCGTGGTAGCCGTACCTGTGACAAGCAGCCGAGTAGCGGGCGCACTCTTTCGTGTATCCAGGAGGTAGCCGTTAAATGTCCGGACAACGCTTGCTGGCATGTTTCGCCCACCCCGACGACGAAGCCTTTCCCGTCGGAGGGCTGCTGGCAGCCCATGCTGCCCGGGGCGTGGAGATACGCTTGGTGACGGCCACGCTTGGTGAGGAAGGGGAGATCCGGCAGAATGGTGCAGCCACCCGCGAGACCCTGCCCGAGGTGCGCCGGTTTGAACTAGCATGCGCGGTACGGGCCCTGGGGCTGGCCAGCCATCGGGTGTTGGGCTACCGGGACTCGGGAATGGCCGGCAGCCCAGCCAACGAGCACGATCTGGCCTTCGTGAATGCCCCTAGTGAAGAAGTTGTGGAACAATTGGTGGCTGAAATACGCGACTTCCGCCCCCAGGTGGTACTGACCTTCGAGCCGGGAGGTCTATACGGGCACCCGGACCACATCGCGGTCTGTAAACACACTACGCAGGCGTTCGAGCTTGCCGCTGATCCCGGCTCCTTCCCCCAGCAGCTAGCCAAGGGCTTACAACCCCATGCTCCAGACCGCCTCTACTACAGCGCCCGACCAAGAGGGTTTCGAACTGAATGGGCCCTGGCGCTGCGCGGCGCGGGTATTGACTTCCCCATGCCGTCACCGGAGCAAGAAGAGCAAGGTAACCTGCCTGAGGAACTGCACCTGAGATTGGACGTGGGTGAACAGCTAGAAGCAAAGATGGCCTGCATTCTATGCCACCGGACTCAGGTAGCCCCCGACTGGCCCTACCACCGGGTCCCCCGGGAGGTTTCGGCCAGGGTCCTAGGCAGAGAGTTCTACATCCGCGCCGTTCCGCCAGTGAAGCCCGGCGAGACAGTCGGCGAAGACCTTTTCAAGGGCCTGGGCATAGGGCCTTAATCGACCCGGAGACCACACCAAAGCGCGCGGAAGAACACAGAGTTTGAATCTAGTTCTTCCGCGCGCTTTGCGTTCGCTCCGGTCCGGTTAGTAGTAGCTGGGCCCTAACGACGGCCTCCCTCGTGACCCTATCTTTAGCCCTTGGGCCGTTGAATGAGCTCCACGCTCACATGGTCGGGGGCCTCGATGAAGCACACAGTGGAGCCGGAGGGCATGGTCCAGGGGTCGCAGATAAAGTGAGCCCCATTGGCCCTCAGGTGGGAGGCCGCCTCATCCATATCATCCACCTCAAAGCCGAAGTGGTCGAGGCCATAACGGGGCTCGGTTGAGCCGGGGACCGGGTCCTCCCCCTCCGCTCGACCGGATATGGTCATCAACGGTCGGCCCCCCAGCTCCAACTGTATCGACTTGGTTGTCGATAGAGGCCGCTCCGAGGTGATGGTCGCGCCAAAATTGTCGCAATAAAACTTGGCTGCCGTGTCGGGGTCGCCGCTTCGAAAGTGCAAGTGGTTATAGGTGAAATTCATATACCGGCTCCTTCTGAGTGTTTGATATTTTCATTACCTAGTTCAAGAAATCGCTGGTCCACCGGTCGTAGTCCGATCGCCGCGTCGCTTGAGACATCAACTCCGCTGACGCCAACTGGGGCCCCAGGGCCTCGGGAGAAGTTCCTTCACGAAGGGCTTTCAAGGTATCATGAACGGCCTTGACGGCAGCCTGAAACGGCAGATGCCCTTGCAAAGCAATACGGACTCCGTTGGAGGAGAGGA
The DNA here is from genome assembly GCA_965197555.1 of Dehalococcoidia bacterium. Classification (GTDB taxonomy): domain Bacteria; phylum Chloroflexota; class Dehalococcoidia; order Lucifugimonadales; family UBA3495. Next base: position 191,885 of record OZ240213.1, read on the forward strand.
ATTCCCGGTCCGCCAACTCAGGCCCGGTCCCGCCCAGCATCAGAGGCAGATCGACGGCAGCGTGGATCGCCTCCACCTCTTCTCTAGTACTCGCACCAACCAAAAAGATGGCGTCGACCCCGGCACCGGCGTAGGCCTGGCACCGGCGTATCGCTTCCTGAACACCCCCGGCTCGCAGGCCGGTGGTGCGGCCTACAATAGCTAGGCCCGAGTCCCGACGGGCGTCCAGAGCTGCTTTCATCTTGCCCACAGCTTCTTCCAGGGAGATTAGCTGGTCGTCGGCGCCACCAAAGCTCCTGGGCAGCACTGTGTCCTCGATGGTCAGCGCAGCTACTCCAGCGGCTTCCAACTCCTCCACCGTGCGCATGACGTTCAAAGCGTTGCCGTAGCCGTGATCAGCGTCGACCATGAGGCTGAGGTCGCCAGCCCGGCAAATGCGATGAATCTGCTCTGCGAACTCGGTCAGGGTCAATACCACCAAGTCAGGAGCCCCCAGCACCGTGGCCGATGCTATAGAACCGGCCAGCATGCCGACTTCAAACCCCAGGTCCTCAGCGATGCGTGCCGAGATGGGGTCGAATACAGAGGCGGGATGAACGCACCGGTCTCCCTCAAGAATGCCGCGATACCTCTCCCTGCGCTGGGTCAACTCCATGCTGGTCCTCCCCGGTCCTTATTGATTCTCGCTAAACTTGGACACCTTCCGTTGGCCTGAGTCCATCGAAGGGCACCAGTGGTTCAAAGGGCCTTTCCTGGGCCTCACCAAGGGGTCACTGATAAGGGACGCGTATAATGCCTTCAGATCCCCCGTGTCTTCAGGTAGCTGGGTAGTTACGCTATACTAGCCCGCGCGGGCCAATTCTACCACAGACCGTTGGAGAGAACCCCTAGCTTGATATTCAGGTGAACCTTGCGGGTTGTCGGGGTGGATTTCAGTGGCGCCAAGGCCGACAGCAATACCTGGGTGGCCCAGGGTTGCTTGGAGGGCGGGGACTTGCACCTGACAGACTGCCGACCGGTGAGCCGCAGCGAGCTGGTTGATCTGTTGATGTCGCTCCCGGACAACACCGTAGCAGCCCTGGATTTTCCTTTTTCGGTGCCCTCGGGTTTCGCGGGTTTCTGGGAGCCCCAAGCAGCCAGCATGCCCGACCTATGGGACGCTGCAGCGGCCATGGACATGAGCGATTTCCTAGAGCTGCGGAATCACTACGTCCGGGAACACGGGGAACCCAAGCGACGCTGCGACACTTTCTTTCCCGAATGCTACTCCTGCTTGCACAACGTGAACCCCAACATGGTGCCCATGACCTTTCGTGGAATGCAGATGCTCTCGGGCTTATGGGCAAGGGGGTGCAAGGTGCCGCCGTTGGCACCCCAAAGGAGAGAAAAGGCCCTGTTGTTGGAGGCCATGCCGGGGGCGGCACTAAGGGCCTTTCATTTGCCCTATAAAGGCTACAAGAACGGCAAACAAGCCGCAATAAAACGAGTGCAAATCCTGGAGGGCTTGGCCCAACGGTCTGGTGTGGGTTTGCCCAACTTGGATATTTTCCGGCAGGCTTGCTTGGCCAGCCATGACTGTCTAGACTCCGTGGTGGCCGCCATAGTTGGGGTCCTCTGGAAGCAGGACCCAGGCCTGTTCTGGAGGCCCGAGCTGGACGGACTAGACAGCGCGGCCATTTTGGAGGGGTGGCTTTACGCCCCAGTGAATAAAGTGGTCAATTAAGCAGGGGCATATACAGGCTATTTAGCAGTAACGACGGCCAGTCCCACCTTGAAGAGTTGGGACTAACGTCCCATCCAGAGCATGGGGGAGGCCCAGCCAACATCCGATATTACCATTAGGGAGTGGCCGCCGGGCCATTTTATAGACTGGCACCCGGCGCCCCGCCGCCAGTACGTTATTACTGTATTACTGTCTCTGGTCACATCGAAATCGCCCTGGGAGACGGAACGGTTACCTGTCACGGGCTCGGCGACGCCTGGCTTGTGTCCTCCACCAGCGGACAGGGCCATACTACCCGGGTGGTCGGCGACCAACCTGGTGGCCATGACTTTTCGTGGAATGTAATGCTCTCGGGTTTGTCGGCAAGGGTGGGTAAGGTGCCGCCGTTGGCCACCAAACGAAAAGGAGAGGCCCTGCTGTTGAAGGCCATGCCGGGGGCGGAGCTACGGACCTGTCATTTACCCGACAAGGGCTAGAAGAACGGCCAACAAGCCGACAGCAGGCGGATGTAATTTCTGGGGGCTTGGCCCAACGGTCTGGGGTGGGCTTACTCAACTTGGACAATTCTCGCCAGGCTTGCTTGGCCGGCCATGACTGTCTAAACTCAGTGGTGGCTGCCGTAGTCCTCTGGGACCAGGACCTCGGACCGTTCCGGAGGCCTGAGCTGGTCGGATTAGACGGCGCGGCCACTCTGGAGAAGTGACTTTACACTCCAGTGAATAAGGAGGTCAAGTAAACAGTGGGCATTTACAGGCTATTTAGCGGCGATGACGGCCAGTCCCACATTGAAGAGTTGGGGCTGACGTCCCATCCAGCGCTGGGGGAGGCCCAGCCAACGTCCGACATAACCATTCGGGAGTGGCCGCCAGGCCATTTTATAGACTGGCACCCGGCCCCCCGCCGCCAGTACGTTATTTCTCTCTCGGGTCACATCGAAATCGGCTTGGGAGACGGAACGGTTACCCGTTACGGGCCCGGCGACGCGCGGCTGGTGGAGGATACCAGCGGACAGGGCCATACTACGCGGGTGGTCGGTGACGAGCCCAGCATCACCGCGGTCATTCCCCTGGCTGGGTAATTCCTAATCAACAACAAAGGACAATTGGATTATGCAAATAGTCAGAGTTTACTCCGGAAATGATGGGGAATCTCACTTCGAGGACTTGACCAACGACGACTTAGACAAGATCGTAAATCGCGTCGGGGACGGACCGATAAACCTAACTCAGCGGGAATCGCCGTCCTTTTCCGACTACCATACTGCGCCGCGGCGCCAATACGTGGTGATCCTATCGGGTACCGCGGAGTTCGAGACCGCTGACGGCAGCAAACGGCAGATGGTACCGGGAGACGTGCTTGTGGCGGAAGACCTGACGGGCCACGGGCACATCGCCCGAGGCATCGGAGACGAGTTTCGGGCCTCTCTGGCGGTGCCCTTGGCGGACTGAGGCCAGTCCCGCTACAAAGGGTCAACCGAGCGCCCACCCATTGAGGTTCCGTCTTAACGAAGGGCTATGCAAGCCCTTTGAGGCTGCTTCCGTTATATTAACGAGCGCCGCCCAGCAAGCTTTCCAGGTACAACAGTCCTTGCTGACGACGGGCGTTATTGATCACCTTGCGCCAGTTGGGCTCCGTCAACTGCTCCGCCATCTCCTGCGTCAGCTCGTTGTCTTGAAGCCGACCGAACCGCTGGTACAGGGACAAGCAATGGATCGCCAGCTCGGTCTCCTTCCGCTCGGTAGCCAAGGCGTGGAATAAGGGCAGCACTGCGTTGACCGCCATGTCCCGGGCACGGCCGACCCCGATGTAGGCTTGCTGCCCCGGGAGCTGGGCAGCAACGGCCAATGCCAGGGCCAAGCCCCGTGGTTTGGGGCTCCTGACGGCGCCCTCTAGTCCTGCCAACAGTCCATCGTCCAGATAGCGGTGCAGCAGGAGAGCGGCTGCGGTGATGCGTCGGCGAGGATGGTTGGTCGGCCGGACCCTAAAGCACCGCCACTCCCGTGGCGAAAGGGGCGGCCCAAAGCCTGCGGGCCGGGCGGCCCAGGTCGACTCCCAGGCCGCCAGCCCGGATAGCCAAGCAAGCCACGACTCGATGACCCCGGAGCGCTCCCCATGGGGTACTCGACATCCTTCCCGTTGCAGCAAGGCATAGGGCGCTCGGGCCGCCAGTTTGAGGAAGGGGTGGCGGTTGGCCCGGTAACCTAGAGCCTCCAAGACCCCCTCATAAAGCGTCTGCTCCGGGTCCTGCTCCCGTAACATACAGCGCAAGCCGTCGCTCCGCTCCAGAAACCGAGCATCCCCCGCCCGGTCCAGCAAGAGAGCCAACTCATCCGAGGTCCTCGGCCGGGGGTATCCTTGGCGGGCCAGGACACTCCAGAGACCGGGCGCCGGTGCTCCGGGCCCCGGCCCCTGATTCAACAAGGGCTCTAGAAACACCATGGGCACCTGCTGGCCGCTCTGGAGGGTAGTGGCCCCGGCGTCTCCGTCCAACGCCGCGTGTAGCACCACCCCGTTGTAGTTGGGGTCGCCTTGGTGCCCGTGAGCCTCCCAGTCCCGCTGGTGAAGGTGGATCTCCACGTCCCCTTGGACCAGACCCACGCCTTCCAGCTCCAGCAGGGCGTCACGGAAGTCGGGGCCGGCGGTGTTGCTGGCCCGGCCCGGATAGATCACCCTCACCCTGGCCCCCTCCCCGGTACGCAGCCAAGCCTGCCGGACCGCTCGCTTCTGCCAAAGCCGTGCCAGCAGCTCTTCAGGGATATGGCCTTTTCTACCCCCGGCATCCCGAACGGCACCGGTGGCCCGGTCGCTCACCCGGTACCGGGGACCAGCTACCAACATTGTTCCTACTGCCATGCCGCTGAAATTATCCCATCCCAACTCCCCTGACCAGCAGTAGCAGGGATGAAGTTCTTGCCCTTTGATGGCCTGGGTCGTACAATGGCCAAAATTAGCACAAGGGGTTCGAGGGATATGGGTAGCCTGAAGAATCCATTAGAGGACATTCGAGTCATCGATTTGGGCCGCCACCAAGCGGGACCACGTTGCGCTCAGGTATTGGCCCGGATGGGCGCTGAGGTCATCAAGGTGGAGCGGCTGGGCGGCGAGGAAACCCGATACCACGGGCCCTGGGTGCGCAAGCAAAGCTCCTATTGGGTCCAGTACAACTCGGGTAAGAAGAGCCTGAGTATGGACCTACGCAAGGAGCAGGGGAAGGAGATACTGCGTAAACTGGTCAAAGTGTCCGACGTTGTGGTCCAAAACTTCCGCCCCGGCACCATCGAGAATATGGGATTCGGCTATGACACTCTACAGGAGTTGAATCCCAAGATCGTCATGGTCAACGTCTCGGCCTACGGCCAGTTTGGACCCTACCGGGAAAACATTGGCTACGACCCAATTGGCCAGACCATGTCGGGCATTACCATGGTAACCGGGGAAGAGGACATGCCGCCCATACGCACCGGCGTGCCCATAATCGACCGGATTACCGCGCTCCACGCCGCGATAGGCACCCTGGCTGCGCTCCACGAGCGGGAGAGTTCCGGCAAAGGCCAGTCCATGGATGTTTGTCTGGCCGATACCGGCTACAGCCTGACCGAGATCCCCATCACCGCCTACAAAGGGTCCAAGACAGTCCCTACCCGGGGCGAGTCCACGGCTCCCCCCAGCGGCATCTACCCCTGCAAAGAGGGGTGGGTACTCGTCTCGGCTGGCGACCAGCACCATTGGCAGCGAGTATGCAACGCCCTAGGCAAGCCGGAGTGGCTGGAAGACCCCAGGTTTACTACCCGCCACGCCCGCACCAAGCATAAGGATTTGGTCAACCAAGCAATGGACCAACTCCTGGCAGACATGCCCATGGAACAGGCTATCGATCACTTTACCAAACACGACGTAGTAGCCGCCCCGGTGAACACGATTCCCATGGCGGCCGAGGACCCTCATCCCTGGGAGCGAGAGGCGTTGAAGGAAGTCCCCGACTTCCTTGCTGGCAATATCGCGGTTTCCGGCGATTTCTGGCACTTCAGCCGGACCCCTGCGGTCGTGGGCTCCACCCCCCAAGTCGGTGAGCATAACGAAGAAGTGCTGTGTGGCTTGCTCGGCTACTCCAAAGAGCAAGTGGCCCAGTTCCGGGAGGCACAGGTCATAGGGGAGATGCACCACTACGACGAGGTACCCGGCTAGGGCCGGTCCCAACAGGGAGTCAGGCCTCACCCCTTACTCCGGAGTTGACCCGCTGTAGGCACAGCCGAGGTCCCTCAGGCCTACCGATTATGGTATCCCCAGCGGCGGAGGTGATTACCAATGGTTGGCCTTTGGACGCTCAGACTATTGGGCGCCGGAGGACTCGGTGTGCTTGGTTGGAGGCTCGGAAGTCTAATATCTGAAGTATCCACGGAAGAAGAGCAGTTCGTACCCTGGGGTTTGGCGCTGACTCTCTCCGGGATTCCGATAGGCGCATTTATCGCTCCTTATTTGACCCTCACTCCATGGCGCAAGAGCGCCGAGTTCATCAGTTCAATCCCCGGTTCCACGCTAGTCGCGGGTACCGCCGGACTTCTCGTCGGCCTGATCATTGCTTCCCTGATCTCCATTCCCCTCTACTCCCTCGAAGGTTGGCTGGGCTGGGGAGTCCCCATTGCGGTCAGCGTTTTCCTGGGCATTACCGGCCTCTGGATAGGCACCCACCGCAAACAAGACATGCAAGCCATCTTTCCCGCGCTGGAGCATTCCGGGGTAAGCAACGGCGCCGCTCGCAACGGCAGAATACTGGTGGACACTAGCGCCATCATAGACGGGCGCATCGCCGACCTGAGCATTACGGGTTTCCTGGAGGGAGTCCTGGTAGTACCCAGGTTTATTCTGGACGAGCTCCGGCACATCGCCGATTCCAACGATGCTCTGCGACGGAACCGCGGCCGCCGCGGCTTGGAGGTCCTAGGACGACTCCGTAAAGACGCAACAGTGCCCATGGAGGTGCTGGATGTGGGCGTCAACGATGGAGCGGAAGTGGACGCCCAGTTGGTGCAACTTGCCCGAAGCATGAAATCCCCGATCCTCACCACCGACTACAACCTGAACCGCGTTGCTGAGCTTCAAGGAGTCCAGGTGCTCAACGTCAACGAGCTGGCCAATGCCCTCAAGTCCATCGTGCTTCCGGGAGAGGAGTTGCGTGTCAACATCGTCCAGGAAGGCAAGGAAGCAGGTCAGGGCGTGGCTTACCTCGACGACGGCACCATGGTGGTGGTTGAAGGAGGCCGACGCTACCTTAACGCCTTCCACGACGTGGTGGTCACTCGGGTCCTTCAAACGGCCGCTGGCCGCATCATATTCGCTCAGCCCAAGAGCGGCTGAGTCCCGGGCCCAAAGCCGTGCTTCGGTCACGTCCAAGTCCCACCGGCCGGATTGGGGCGGTTATTGTGGCCGCTGGCCAAAGCACTCGAATGGGCGGCATCGACAAGATCTTCGCTCCCTTGCTGGACCTACCTCTGATCGCCCACACGCTGGACGCCTTCGAGTCATTCGATGGTATTGACGACATTGTCTTGGTCTTAGACCCGGCCTCCCGGGACAAAGGACAAGAATTGTCGTGCCAACGTGGCTATCGAAAAGTGTTAGCGGTTTGCGAAGGGGGCTCTCGACGGCAGGACTCGGTGAAGAACGGACTGGAACGCCTGAACGGCTGCTCCTGGGTAATCGTCCACGACGGAGCCCGGCCCTGCCTGGACCATGAGATACTAGACCGAGGTCTCCAAGCCGCTCAAGAGACCGGGGCGGCCCTAGCGGCGCTGCCGGTAACCGATACAGTTAAGGAAGTGTCCGCCGAGGGCCAAGTGGTTGCCACAGTGCCCAGAGACGCCCTATGGTTCGCCCAGACCCCTCAGGTGTTCCGGTATGAATTGCTCCTCCAAGCCCACCTTCAGTATATTGAAGCTGCCACCGACGACGCCACCATGCTGGAAAGCATGGGGCACCCGGTCAAGGTATTCAGGGGATCCCCGGAGAACTTGAAGGTAACGACGCCCGAAGACCTGGATATCGCCGGAGCCTTCCTGAGAGCCCGGGTGGAAGTCCTTCCTCCGCGAGCAGTATGAATCAGAACCAACCAGCACTGTATTATGATGCTGGAATACACGTCTTAGCATGACAGCCGCCCAATCCAACGATTTCCGTGTGGGTATTGGTTTCGACGCCCACCCTCTGGCATCAGGACGCGCGCTGATATTGGGTGGGGTATCTATCCCTCACGAGCAAGGGCTCACCGGACACAGCGATGGGGATGTGCTGGTCCACGCCATGCTTGATGCCTTGCTTGGCGCGGCGGGCCTGGGGGACAAAGGGACGCATTTCCCGTCCAATGACGCCCAATACAAGGACATTTCCAGCCTAGTGTTGCTTTCCAAGGTTGCTGAGCTGATTCAAGGGGCCGGTTGGCGCGTCTCCAACCTTGATGCTACAATGTTGGCGCAACAGCCCAGGCTGGCGCCTTTTATCCAGACCATGCGGGAACGGGCAGGCGCTGCTCTCACGGTACCTCCCGATCGAATTGGCATCAAAGTCACCACCACCGACTACCTCGGTTTCGTTGGCCGGGAAGAGGGCATTGCCGCCTTGGCCGTAGCTTCCCTTGTAAGGCCGTAATGAAGCTATACAACACCTTGACTGGAGCGGCGGAGGAGTTTGTCCCCGCCGAAGGCAACAAAGTCAAAATCTACGTGTGCGGGGTCACCCCCTACTCCGCAACCCACGTAGGCCACGCCCTCAGCTACGTAGCCTTCGACGTGCTCCGCCGGTACCTAGAATACTTGGGCTACCAAGTACGCCACGTTCAGAACTTTACCGATGTGGACGATAAGATTATCCAGCGGGCCCAGGAAGAGGGTATCCATCCCGACACCTTAGCCGAGAGGTACATTGAGGACTTTTTCACCACTATGGACTCCCTCAATGTGCAGCGAGCCCACATCTATCCCCGAGCGACTCAGGAAATCGCACCCATCATTCAGACCATCAACAAGCTGGTGGAAAACGGGTACGCTTATTCCGCCAATGGCGATGTCTACTTCCGGGTCACTCGCAGCGAAGAGTACGGGAAGCTGAGCCACCGCACCCTGGACGGTATGATGGCTGGCGCCCGGATAGAAGTGGATGAGCACAAGGAACATCCCATGGACTTCGCTCTATGGAAAGGCGCCCGTCCCGGCGAACCAGCCTGGGATAGCCCCTGGGGTCCGGGGCGGCCCGGCTGGCATATCGAGTGCACCAGCATGTCCCTCACCTACCTGGGAGAGACCCTGGACATCCACGGGGGCGGCCAAGACCTGATTTTTCCTCACCATGAGAACGAAATAGCCCAAAGCGAAGCCTCCACAGGGCAAAAGCCCTTCGTCCGACACTGGGTTCATAACGGACTTCTCCAGCTAGGTGCGGACAAAATGAGTAAATCGCTGGGCAACTTGGTGTCGGTGGACCAGGCGTTGGAACTGCACAGCCCCGACTCCTTGCGGCTGTACTTTCTGAGCTCCCATTATCGGAGCCCTCTTCAATTCAGTGAGGCGGGATGCCTGGCCATGGAGCGAAGCGCGGAGCGCCTCCGCCGCGCATTGGACAGAGGCGATGGAGACCGGAGTGACGAATTGGACCCCAGCCCTTTCAAGGACCGGTTCCTGGACGCAATGAATGACGACCTCAACACCCCTCGGGCATTGGGTGCGCTCTTCGACCTTGCCCGGGATGTCAACAGAGCGGGAGACTCGGGCCAACGAATCGGCCAAGCCCAAGAGACGCTGCGCCAGCTGGGCGGTATCTTAGGCCTAAGGTTTGAAGGGCCGGATACCGGTAACACGGAACACCTGGCGGCCCGGCCGTTTATCCAACTCCTCCTGGATACCCGCTCCGAGCTCCGCCAAGCCAAGCAATATGCGCTGGCGGATAAGATTAGGCTGGAGCTGGAGCAGCAAGGAGTAGTGTTGGAGGATACCGCCGAGGGCACCAAGTGGCAGTTTCGCACCCCCAACTGACGTTGTCCGGCACTCCCCTCCCCGTCCAGCTCCATCGTTCCACCAAATACTCCGAGCAATGACCCGACTCTAGGCTTATATTTCAGAGCTGTAATTTCAGGGCGATAGTACTGGGGAGTAAGTGTGCTAGAAGGGCCTATATCCCAATTATTGAACCAGATCGTTGGGGAGGAGAATCTGCTGACGGCTCCCTACGACTTGGACCGTTACTCCGCGGACGCCTTGAGTCCATTTCGGGCTTTCGGCGCCGAGGCCGCCTTCGACCGGCTGGCGGACGTTATTGTGCGTCCCGGCTCCACCACGGAAGTCTCTCAGGTGGTGTCCTTGGCCCAGAAGCATAAGATTCCCGTGATCCCTTACGGGTCTGGCACCGGAGTAATGGGGGCCACGCTACCGGTACGTGGCGGCATCATCGTCGACATGCGGCGGATGAACCGGGTGTTGCAAGTTAACCCCACCGACCTCACGGCAGAGGCCGAAGCGGGGGTGGTGTTGCAGGACCTGGTGAACACATTGGCAGGTTACGGCCTTATGCCGGGCCATGATCCTTACAGCGTGCCCATCGCCACGGTGGCCGGGACCATATCCACCAATGGCGTCGGCTACCGGGCTGCGGCCTTCGGGCCCATGGGCGACCAAGTGGTGGCCCTGGAAGTGGTGCTACCCGATGGCAGGGTAATGTCCACCCGACCGGTCCCCAAGTACTCTTCCGGCCCCAACCTTAACCAGCTCTTCATTGGGTCTGAGGGAAGCTTCGGAATTATAACTAGAGCCACCTTGCGAGTGTATCGCCGACCTGAATCGCGGGTCTTTGCCACCGTTGCCTTCGATGGATTCGATCAAGGTTTCCACGCCGCCTCCGAACTGCTGGCTCTGGGTATACGGCCAACCCTTCTGGACTTGAGCGAGGAGGATGACGGGATCAAGCTTCATCTGCTATTCGAAGGTTACCGGGAAGGAGTAGCAGCGCAGCAGACGCGGTCGCTTCAGGTTTGTGAACAGATGGGTGGGAAATTCCTGGGGGCTGCGCCTACCCAGGCCTACTGGAAGGAGCGCCATCAGTCAGCCCTGAACTACAAGCGCTCGGCTCTTGGCAAACCGCGTAAGGTCAAATGGGACCGTTGGAGCGCTCGCGGGTTCGACTATCTACACTTGGCTCTGCCAATCTCCAAGGTATTGGAGTACCGGAAGCGCTGCGACCAACTCATGGCCGACAGCGGCGTACGAACTGTGGAATACGCAATCTGGAGCCGGCCTGAGCTATTCTCCATGCTCATGGTCGCCGATCCCCAAGATAGCGAAGACGGTTTTCGGGAAAACCTGTCCAGGGTTGTGGAGCAGGTACTCACCCTGGCCCAGGACATGGGTGGTGTGATGGAGTACTGCCATGGAGTCGGTGTGAAGCTGAACCATCTCCTAGCCCGGGAGATGGGCGTTGGCCATGACGTGCTGCGGGCAGCCAAGCTAGCTTTGGACCCGGCTAACATCATGAACCCGGGCAAGCTGGGGCTGGAGTAGGTATTAAGGCTTCGAGAAAAGAAGTGCGCTAAAGGATCTTGGGTGCCTCCGGGTCTCTGAGCTTGTGTGGCTGTCGGTCGGTGCGCATTGCCGGTAGGCCGCCCTTGGAAAACCCCAACCCTGTTCGCTACAATGACGAATCATACTCGGCGTATAGGACCTGCTGCTCATGTTCACTCCTAAGACATTCGTCACCCGCCGCATATTCCCTGAGGCTGTGGACCTAATAGCTGAGGTAGCCGAAGTGGAAGTTTGGCCGGAAGAATACCCACCGACTTTCGAGCAGTTAGCCGATAAGATCAGCAACGCCGACGGAATACTAACCAACATTATGGACCGGGTGGATGGCTCGGTCATGGACAGCGCTCCCCGCCTTAAGGTTATCAGCCAGTTGGCCGTCGGCTTGGACAACATTGATGTGGCTGAGGCGTCGCGTCGCGGTATCCTGGTCGGTCACACCCCGGGAGTCCTGGCCAAAGCAACAGCGGATGTGGGCTTCGCGCTGCTCATGTCGGCAGCTCGGAGGATCAGCGAGAGCGAGCGTTGGGTGCGGGCGGGAAATTGGGAAATGGCGTTTCATCCAATGTACTGGCTGGGCGCCGACATCCACGACGCAACCCTGGGAATTGTGGGCATGGGGGAAATTGGTCAGGAGATGGCAAAGCGTGCCCGCGGCTTCGACATGAAGGTGATCTATTATTCCCGGACCCGCAAGCCCGAGCTGGAAGACAGATTGGGCCTGGAATACTCCGACCCTCCTACGTTGCTGAGCACCGCAGACTTTGTTTCATTGAACCTGCCCCTTACTCCGGAAACGCGCCACTACATCGGGGAACGAGAGCTCAGGATCATGAAGCCGAGCGCAATCCTGGTCAATATGGCCCGGGGGCCGGTGGTAGACCCCCACGCCTTGTACATCGCTTTGAAAGAGAAATGGATCAGGGCTGCGGCCTTGGACGTGACCGACCCGGAGCCCATCCCTCGAGACCATCCCCTATTGACCCTGGAAAACCTGGTGGTGACACCCCACATCGGCAGCGCGTCCATCGAATCACGCCACGCCATGTGCATGTTGGCTGCCCGTAACCTGGCGGCGGGGCTCAAAGGAGAGCGATTGGAGCACTGCGCCAATCCGGAGTTGTATCCTTCTAAGTGGCTTTGACCAATCTCAGGACCCAAGTCCGTACTGGGTTTGCTTCGATGGGACTACCCGCGATGCGGATAGAATCAGCAGTCCGACCCTCGGTATCGGCACCTCTTACAATTACCAGGTGAAGCAACTGACTGGTGGCTACTGGGACGTTTACTTCAACCGGCTGGACATGGCAGAGGTGACAGTCAACATCAAAGCTTCATCAACGGATAGTGTATGGGTCGGCGCCGAGGTTACGAGCCTAAGCGACAATATTGGTGACTCGGACGACACGGGTCCACTTACCACATTACCAGCGACGGCAACTTCTACTCGCTATGCAATATGCAGAAGTATAACGAGTCGCCACCCAATTACTTAATCGACAACTTGCCAGGTTACGGCAATTGGCGCTTCTACGATAAGTGAACAAGGGGATGGATAGGATGACCAGAAAAAGATTCCAAGTCGTCGCCTTCGCGGTGATAGCGATGGCCGCGATTACAGCGTTTTTGTTAACAAACCCCCTCAGCAGCTCAGCCGAGTCTGAGGGTGAGACAGCCATCCTCGAAGAAGGCGGCAATATGAACTGGGCCTTGCGCCTGGCTCGGAGAGGCCCAACCCCTACGCTTGTAGGCGATCCGACCGCTATCTACGGCAAGATAATGACATACGGTGACGCGGGTACGGTTGCCGGGTCGCTGGTGGTGTCTGAGGGCGACAGCCAGGCGTGGAGGTTTGGCCGGACAGTCCTGGTCTACGTATTCGAGGGGGATTTCGTCCATGGGGACCCCAGGACCCGCGATGTAGACGACTGGGCGCAAAAAATCATCGTTATCGATGAGGAAAAGGGTTATCAATTCCGGGACACTACGCATCGAGTAGTCGCTAAGATTGACGTGTCCCCGTTGCTACCACTATCAATCCGCGATGATCAGAAGGATGTGCCGCCTCGCGGAATCGATCACGACGAGGACCAGCCGCCGCTGGTACCGGCGGACCCTGCAACACCGGCACCGCCTCCCCCGAAGGAATGACAACCGGAGAAATTGGCTAAAGAAGGCCCCGGACTGTGCCGGGGCCTTTATCATCTGTGCGCTGGAGAATCAAGCCTTTCATCGTCCGCCAAAAGGTACCACGCGGTAGGTAAGACTCACCGATTTGTTAGCAAACAACGAGAACTCCTAGTTGGCCGCTACCCTCGGTCCGGCCTGGTTGATTGCGCTGTTGGCTACGGTGTGGTGATTCTGTCCTTAAACTCCTGGCGCAGGTCTGGCAAGGGCGGCGGCTTCCGGCCCATCAACCGCTTGAACAAGTCGGCAATCGGCCATTCGATGAACTCCCCCTGCCGGGCCATGTAGAACCCCACCCGCTCAATCCCGTACTCGTCGTCGTAGTCCAGCAGCGCGTACCCGATTAGCTGGTAGAGCTCCAGCTTTCCTATGGCGGCCTTGACCGTCGCTTTGAAGTCCACAAGGCAGTTGCCCACGATGATGTCGGCGTCCGCACCGCCCACGTCGCCGCTGCCCCGGAAAATCGGGTTCAGGACGGCCCTGTCCGAGAACCGTCCTTGGAACGCATGGAAGAAGGCTTGGGACAGGCTGCAGAGGTCGTCCACCCAATGGTCCTCCGCAATCCTCAGCAGGTCGTCGACAGTCAAGGCACCGCAATGCAGCAAGGGCGAGGATACCCGTGCTTGGGCCGCCCCCGGTCGGGTCATCTCCTCGAAGAGGGCGAGGACGACGCAGTACCTAGCCAACAACTCCTCATCCTGCCGTCCTAGGTCCAGCAGGCGGCCCTCCGGGCCTAAGCTTGGGCCCATTCGAGCCAGCATCTCATCGAGGTTGGCGAAGAAGCTCATCACAAGCCCGGACGGCAGCACCTGGCCGTCCCTGTGTTGCGGTTGAGAGAGAAGCACACGCCTTTGGTCGGGACCGGTGTATCTCTGGATTCTCCCTCCAAACCTCCGCAGTACGACAACGGCGGAGTCCGGTGACTCCTGATACAGGCCCGGCCCCTGCGCGTCCCAGGGCTCGGACTGGTCGGTATCCTCCCAACCCAACTCCGCGCTGCTGACTTCCAGTGCGCCCTTCCATGCGACAAGTTGCCGGGACGGGGTGATGGAGAAGTAGTAGCGAGCCCGGTAGTCAAACGCCGTGCCCAGCGTCGCCCACGGCACCGACTCCCTCGGTCGAATCGTTTCCGCGCTGCGAAGCCGAGCGTTCGCGTCCCTTGCCACCACTCTAGTGCGATTGCTTGGCTAAGAGAGCCTTTCATGGGCTATAACGATTCTCTCCTTACACCGGCATCTCCGCCAGCCGCGCCACTAGGTACTCCTGTCAGAGAATTAAAAGACCCGGCTACCAATCCCGGAAAGGGCCAAGAACGAATAGCGGCGGAGAGGGCGGGATTCGAACCCGCGAGAAGCTGGTGGCCCCTACGCGATTTCCAGTCGCGCCCGTTCGTCCACTCCGGCACCTCTCCACACTGGACTCCGCTGGGCCACTCCCCACCAAACCGGTGATGCGTAGAGGAGTCCTAGGGGCAGGGAGGCGACGCGGCGAACAGCCGGGGCAATTATAGTCAACGACATGTCGGCTGTCCAATACTCCCTTTCAATCGTCTGTTGGGGTACCCTATAATATGCCCAGCCGCAGGAGGGTACCTTGGTGGGAGAAAAATGCGCCGTGGGCCTCCGGCATAAGATCCCGGCCTGGTCCGCCGCGGACTAACCGTAGAGGAGACTTCGATTACATGGCTGAATCAGGCTTCGTCAAAGTGGCTGAGGTTGGTGAGCTGTCCCCTGGAAATATGAAACTGGTCGAGGTGGGGTCGGACCAGATCTTGCTCTGCAATGTGGGCGGGACTGTGTACGCCTGCGACGACATATGTTCCCACGCTTACGCATCTTTATCCGAAGGGGACCTCAACGACAACGAGGTCGAGTGCCCTCTTCACGGTTCGGCTTTCAACGTTGTCACCGGAGAGGCTATAACCCCCCCAGCGGATGAAAGCCTACGAGTGTTTGAGGTAAGGGTCGACGGCCAGGACATTTTGGTGGGCCCCGCCAAGAGTTAGTGGAGGACTACTGCTAAAGCCAGGAGCTAGGACACAGCCCAGAGGCGGTGATTCGCTGTGCATCTGAAAAGGGACTACGGGGGAGGAAGCCTAATTATTGAGGAAGTACTCCTCAATTAGTGACCCCGGTGACCCTCCCAAACTCCCCAACAACTGAAGTCCAGAGAAAGGCCAGTAGACTAGCCACACCTTGCCCAATACGTTCTCTTCAGGTACCGGCCCCCAGATGCGGGAATCGTTGCTGCTCCTTCGGTTGTCACCGAGCACATAGTACTGCTTATCTGACAGCCACAATGTCGCCCGGGTAGAGTTGTCTGCGGCGGTCAAGTAGGGTTCTTGCAATTGGTCCCCATTGATGTACACCTTGCCCTGACGAATCTCGACCTCCTCACCGGGTAGGCCGATTACTCGTTTGACGAAGTCCTTGCTTGGGTCCTCAGGGAACCGGAACACAATCACTTCACCCCGGTGCGGAGGGTGGATCGCAAAGCGCTGGGAGGGATTGCTGGACTTCCAGAAGGGCAGGATGCGCGACAAACGGTCAGTGTTGATTTGGAAATAAACCACCTTGTTTACCAATAAGTATTGGCCGCCTTCCAGGGTAGGACGCATACTGGAGCCGTCGACCTTGAAATTCCGGACGGTGGTGTGAATCAGCAGGAATACTATGACCGCTAGGGCTACCGCTTCTACAAGCTCTCTAACCACACGCGACATTGAAAATACACACTATGATGCGAAACTATGGCATACAGACCAAGGTAGCCACCCAAACTAGGTTTCCATTGCTAGTTGGTCATACCAATTTAACCAAAAGTATACCAGGCTTCGTCTCCATTACCGCCCCTCGATTGTTGTGGGTTAGCCCATTCTGCTAAAATCTGCTGCGGACGAGTACGCCAACAGCTCCATAGGCCATCGTCCCAGAGTAGACCCAACGGCAGCACAAAATATACGCATCGCGGAGGGACAGTACCATGTCATGGCGCCTCCAGCTGCTAAACAAGCCTTACGGCGGAGTGACCGAAGGACCGGTGTGGGACGGGGAAGCGGTGTTATTTACGCATATTCCTACCAGCCGCATCATGCGGTTCAATCCAAAAAGCCAAGAAATCACTCTGGGACGGGGTGACACCAACCACACCAACGGACTGGCCTACGATACCGAGGGCAGGTTGTTCGGTTGCTGCTCCGGGGGAAGATCAATAGTCCGCTTCGACCCCGACGGCGCCACCGCCACTATCTCCGACCGCTTGGACGGCCAGCGGATAAGTACGCCCAATGACTTGGCCGTCGACCGCCAAGGGCGGATATGGTACACCAATCCATGGAACGCCGGAAACATTGACCCAGCGGAAATTGAAGAGCTCGACCACCGCTCGGTGCTTCGAGCCGACCCCCAGCCGGACGGCAGCTACCGGACGGTCCGGGCCACTTTCGACACCACCATGCCCAACGGCATCTTGGTTTCCATCGACGAACGCACACTGTACGTGGCTGAAAGCAACAGCGACCGGAACGATATCGACCGGGAGCTGAGGGCCTACCCAATCCACGACGACGGCAGCCTGGGGCCGTACCGATTGATACACGCTTTTGGAAAAGACTCCCACTCAGTCCACCGGGGCATCGATGGAATGTGCCTGGACGTGGACGGAAATATCATAGCCACCGCAGGCTGGGAAACCGGTGGTCCCGGACCCATGATCTACGTGTTCTCGCCCACCGGCCGGGTGCTGGAAACCCATCCGGTGCCATGCTTAAGGCCCACCAACTGCTGCTTTGGCGGCCCCGACATGACCACGTTATACGTCACCAGCACCCAGGGTCATTTCTACCAAGCCCAGACCGACCGCGTCGGCTGGGCAATCTACCCCTAGCATGTTCTTGTTCACCCTAAGGAGCGAGGGATTGAAGAGGCCGGGCAGGCCCGGGAACCCGCCAGTCCAATCCGGTTGACTAGGAGAGTGGAGCTTTGTCACTCCGGGACCACGGAATCACCAGAAGACACCTCCGCCAAGGGGGCGGGCGCGGCTCGGGTACCGACCATTTCGAGGACTTAGTGGGCAGCACCGAATTCTACATCTACCAGACCCCAAACAAGCAACCCAAGGGGTACGACGGCCTTAAGCTGTATCTGGAAGCCCAGGAGTGCGAAGTCATATTCACCGCCGACGCACCTCCCGAGCTGGGGAACCGCTACGAGACAATGCGGATTACCCACAAGACCAGCCAACCCATACCGGAGCCGGCCCTCAAGCGCTCCCATTCCTGGGCCCATCAAAGAAATTTCCTACACAGTTTCTTCAAGCCTATGTACCGTTAAGGGAACGCTGAGTAAACCATAGTGCCAGCGGGGTGTTCCCAGGATCGGAGTGCGTCTACCGCTACCAACATCACCTGAGTAAGATTCACCGGGGGAGATAACAAATGGCTAGGTATCAAATAGATGAAGCGCAGGATTGGGCGCAGGAGACCCTCCGGGGCCAGTGGACCACTTTAATAACACCCTTCACGCCGGACGACCGTATCGATGAAGCGGGTATGCGGCACAACATCAGGCGCATCCGCAGCCTAGGCACCAGGGGTGGGGGCTGCACCTGGGGCATGGGGGAGTTCTGGAGCCTGACCCATGACGAGCGGTTGCAAGTGATGGACATCGTAGCCGATGAAGCCAAAGGACAATGGCCCATCGGCGCCCATGTGACCCACACCTCCGCTCAAGAGATGCTTGCTTTGGCCCGTCACGCGGAAGCGGTGGGTTTCGACCTCCTCATAGTAGCGCCGCCTTACATAGTGACCAAGACCGAGGAGCAAGTAGTTGAGTGGGTGGAATACCTGGCCCGCAACACTTCCTTAGCTATCATGTTTTACAACTCTCCCCAGTTTGGAATCGTCCTGAACACCGGCTCCCTCACCCAGATCTGCCAGATTCCCAATGTCGTCGGGGTCAAGGAAGCCAGCTTCAACCAGCAGCTATCCATCGAAGCCCACCTGTCCCTCGGCCAGCAATCAATAATCAGCACTCCCGACGAGTGGATCTACTGGAAGGCCAAGGAACTGGGCTTCCATCAGCAGGTGATGTTCGCCAACACCTCGGACTGGAGGTTTGACACTCCTGAGGCCAACTACTACGTGCAATTTATCAATAGGGTGAGCGAAGGACACCTGGATGAAGATTTCTACGAAACTCACCTCAGGAGGATCAAGGAGCTATCCGATACATGGTGGACGAGGACAGTAACCAAATACAACGGTGCGTTACCAATTCCTATGGTGAAATATTGGGGAGAGTTGATGGGAATGGCGGCTGGCCACACCAGAGCTCCACTGGCTGATCTCAAAGTCGAAGAGAAAGCGGAGCTAAAAAGGGAATTGGAGCCGTTAAAGCCCAAGCCTCCAGCCGTGGCCGCACCGGTGGACAACAGGGTGGCGTGGCTGACTGGGAACAACAACTTTTTCTCAGGCATGCTTTTGATGGTCAGTGTCCAGAACCTGGAGGAGGCCCTGGAAGCGGAGAGGGGCGGCGCCGACGTAGTGGACGTCAAGAACCTTCAGGAAGCGCTCGTGGGTTCCGGCCACCCGTCCGTGGTCCAACAGGTACGGGCACAGATCCCGGCAGAGAAACACGTGAGTGTCACCCTAGGCGTGGTCCCCAGCCAACCAGGCACGGTAGCAATGGCGGCCTACGCTGCGGCGGCCTTGAATGCCACGTCCGTCAAAGTGGGGTTCTGCAACACCGACTATGCGACGGCGGCAGAAACATTGCGCCAATCGCGCCGGGCCATGGAAGGGTTTAACACCAAGTTGATCGGGTCTCTATTTGCCGACAACCCGTTGTACGATGGTCTCGATCCCTATTTGATGGTGCAACTAGCCAAAGAGGGAGAATGCGACGGTTTCCTGATAGACACCCTGACCAAGGACGGACGCAACCTATTCGACTTCATCCCGGAAGAGAAACTCAAAGAGATCGTATTTCAAGGGAAGCAAATGGGGCTGAGTACCTCCTTGTCGGGGCACCTGCGAATCCAGGACCTGGACGAGCTTGCTCGCATCAACCCCGATATTGTGGGAGTGCGGGGAGCCGTCTGCGCTGATGGAGAACGAGGCCGGGCAGTGGCCTGGGAGTCCGTCGCCGAGTTCCAAAGACAGCTTGAGATGCGAAAGAGTGGGACAATAAACGTGCACACCGAACCCGCTCCCACAGTCAGCAACGGCACCGGAGGCTGGGTAGTCATCGACGGTCGAGGTAAGAGCTGCGCCGGCATCATCGCGGCGTTAACCCGGCAAGTGGAAATCGACAGCAACCCCCTCGTAGAAGCCATCTTGGGCGACGCGTTAAATATCTATGACGTTATCCTGTGGGCCGAAACCGCGGGACACCATCTGCTGACCCAGCGGAAGGAAGCCGACGGCACCCTTCGCGTGCTGATCCAACCCAACGGTCGCTCCTGACGGAGCAGCCTGCCGGGTGGGGATCCAATGGGCCTCATTCGTTGCCAACCGACATGCTGGCCCAGTTTCCGGGTGCCCAGTGGTCCAGGTCCGGGACCTCACGAACTCCGTAATGGGAACTGTTGGCTCTAGGTGCAGGGTCTCACCCGTATGGTCCGGCCACTGTCAGAGAGGGGCACAGAGACGGACCACTTCTTGCCCACGGGTCTTACTTAGAAGCAGTATCTGGTACCGCCGTTCTCGTGGCCAGCCTCACACTGCTATAATCTGAGCCATCGGACAGGAGGGAGTAATTATGGCAACCAACAAGACAATTTGTATTGGGACTCTTGGGCAGGGCATATGGCGCAGTAGCGACAGCGGGAAGACCTGGGAAAGGATTCGCGAGGGCATCTACAGCGAAAACGCAGTCCGTAGTCTCACCGTCCACCCCAAGGATTTCAGCACCATGTACGCTGGGACCGCGGACGGGATATACCTGAGCCAGGACGTGGGCGCCACCTGGGAACGGTTGGATTCACCCATGAACGACATACCGATCTGGACTCTGGCCATAGATCCGGTGGACCCCAATGTCATTTTCGCGGGAACCCGGCCGGCGTTGCTTTTCCGCTCCAAGGACAGCGGCCACACCTGGGAGAACCTCCCCGTGGAAATGGCAGAGGAATGTCCGAATGTAAGGATTCCCAGGGTTACGGCCTTAGTTGTAGACCCCCATGACCACCATAACGTCTGGGCTGGAGTGGAGGTGGACGGAGTGCGCCACAGCAAGGACGGTGGCGACAGTTGGGAGTCGGTGAAGAGTGGAATCAACGACCCCGATATCCACAACCTGGCGATTACCTTGGGACCTCCAAAGACCCTGTTGACCATCACCCCAAGAGAAGTGTTTTCCAGCACCGATGATGGCGTCACCTGGGAGCCGGTCTCGGCGGGCCAGCAAGTAGCGATACCCTACTGCCGGGCGGTAGCGATCAAGGCCGACGATCCCCAGGTAATCTATATGGGCAACGGGGAAAACGCTTTTGGAGCACGCGGCGCTATACACCGGTCCACCGACAGGGGTCGAACCTGGGAAGCCTTGCCTTTGCCCGTGGAACCCAACGGCTCGGTCTGGGACCTGGCAACCCATCCTTCGGACCCCGATTTTGTCTTGGCCAGCACAGTCAACGGACAGGTCTTCTCCAGCGCGGACGGCGGCGACTCCTGGCACAAGATACCCAGGGACTTTGGTGAGGCCCACTCCCTCGCTTGGGTTGCAGGCTAGCAACCAGTTACAACCTTAGGTTTTATTTTTTGGCACAAGCAGGCCCAGTTCCTCCTGAGAGCCTATGGCAAATAAAGACAAGGGGAAGGATCAATGCCTTCCCCTTGTCTTTATTACAAGCTCCCATCGCCGGAGGACAGTTCCCTATCTTGTCCTATTCTGCCAGTCGTAGGTAGTCCCGGGCGTCCCTCAGTCAGGCTTGAGAAGCTTGGCCTCATTTGGCGTTTGGTGCCCGTGGTGTTCACGTCTGCTCCAACAGCACCTAAAGTAAGGGTGTTGAACGCACCTGCGCTGCTCACCCAGCCGTCGAACGGGTCAGCTTTTCAAGCCCAACTGAATGTAAATCTCCCACGAGCAGCGGCCCGTCCCTCACTAGCCCTCCACTTGGGCGCTAGTCGAAGCAATATTCAAGGGGTATATTTGACCAATCTCCCTTTTCTGGCTGGGGCAGGGCGACCGGAAATTCGGGGAGCTTAACAGTGGGATGACCCAGGTCTGCATGTCCAACGGTCTTCTCATTGAGACTGGGCATGGGCGGCGGATCGACCGGGTCGGGTCGTGAAGGCATATCCCCAGTGGCCTCCGCGACAAAGCCTACACAGTGATTCCTTTTGTCCCACAAAACTCCGTTTTCAAACCAACCCGCATCAGAGCCGTCGATGCCATAGGTATTGACGCCATTGCGCCAGCCCAGAGTTTCAGTGCCACTCTTATCCAAGAAGCGGTTTTCATCTACTATTATCTGCGGACGCCCCCGCCGGTCATATACCCAATCTGCCATCTCTCGACCTCAACTTAAGCTGTGATGTCTCCAATAGTAAACGATCTCTCGTCGCCTATTGGCGGTAATTTGGAGTGTGAGCCCTTCACGTCCTTGTGTCCGGCATATCTCGAATAGCCTCATAGCACGAGAGCGATTTAGCTCACTCTGCAAGTAACAATATACATTGTCAGCGGCCAGGTTTGAATATCTATAGTGGATCAGCCCCTTTCTAAGGTCGATAGACCATTAACATTACTTGTCAGCGGTTGCCTTCGTCAACCTTTGTCATGACGTCTCTTGATCGTTTGCTCTCACTACCCTATAATGAAGGCTCAATTGCAAGGGGGCAATACGTCATGGTCGTGCTACGAGAGAAATTCTCCAGCCAAGCGTCGCCGAATTTGCTATCGGCTTTGCGGGAGATTGCCCGAGAAGAAGGCCGCCATTTCCAGGCCGTTCTCGAAGATGCCATGAGCAGCTACATAGAGGCCAGGGAACAACAGAAGGTCCGGCCGCAGGTTATCGCCCACTACAGGGCTAGCCTCGAGAGAAACCGGAAGCTCTATGAACTGTTGGCCCAGTGAGCAGCACATTCCTGACCATAGAAGAGGTCATCGCCATTCATGACGATCTTATCGCCCAGTTCGGAGGGCCTACGGAGGTGCGCGATATGGGAGCGTTGCAATCCGCGCTTCTACGCCCGCAGATGGGCTATTATGCCGACTTGCTAGAAGAGGCCGCCGCTCTGATGGAAAGCCTCGCCATGAACCATCCCTTCTTGGATGGCAACAAGCGTACGGCTCTCGCTGTCACCGATACCTTCCTACGCCTGAACGGCAGCTACATCGAATGCGAGAGCCTGGAGGCTCATGACCAATTAATGGTGCTGTTCACAACCAACTCCTTCCGCTTCGCGGAACTTCTTTCATGGCTCGAGGAGAAGGTCCAGCCACTTCCGGGGGTTGGATAGCCTCACCTACGGAGGGAACTGAGTCTGTTCGTGGCAAGTGCTTGATAGTAACCAGAAGACCAGGAAACTGGGAAGTCTTGTCAGCCAAACGTTAAATCTCTGCCCCTTCCTCTCTAGCACCCAATTTTCCTTGCTCCTGCCACGGACATTGGACTGGGCCAGCACCAGCGCAGGCTAGGATCAGTCTTCCAGGTCCAAGAACTGGCGGACCTTCTGCTTGAAGGGCTCCTTATCGTAGTTGTTGTATAAAGTGAGGGAGTTTCGCACCGGGTTGCCGCCGAACATCCGCTCGTACAGCACTTGCCTGCCGCTGAAGGCGCTGCAGGACACGTCCCAGGCCAAGTGGAACAACTTGGACCGGTCACGCGCGTTGGTTGTGTCAGTTGCGAAGTACCGGTCTATTTCCGAGGCGATCGGAGCGTCGAAGTCGGCCTCGGCAGGGAGGGCCATTAGGTTACCCGTGCCCAGTAACTGGATGATCTCCACCATCCTGGGGAAGATGGACCTGCCGAATAATGTCCGACCCGCCCGGAGGGAGTTTATCTCGGGGCACATCATTCCCCACTGGTTAAGGGCAGCGTCCGCTTCGGCGGCGCGCAGGCAGGCTTTCAGAACGTCCCGTTGGGTGATCAGCTCAGCTACCTGCTCCTGCACGTGGGGTATAGTGCCCGACCCTAAGGTCTCCACGATAAGGTCCGCAAGTCCCATAATGAACTCCGCCTTTACCAGGCAGCGGTTCAGGATTTGGTGCCCGGTGTGGGAGTCAGATTGGGTGCCCGCGGCATAGCCATTACATAGCTCCACATCGCCCAGCAGGAAGACCCGCTCCCAGGGCACCAGCACGTTGTCGAAAAACACCACGGAGTCCATCTCCTCGAAGCGGGAGCCCAAAGGGTGGTTGAAATGGGAGCGGCCCAGGTCGAAGCTCTCTCGGCAAAGAAACTTCACCCCAGGCGTATCGCAAGGGATGGAAAAGGAGAACGACTGGCGCTGGGCTTCCTCATCTAAGCGATGACTGGCAACGGGGTAGATAGCGATCTCGTCGGAGATTGGCCCGAGAGTGGCCAGGGTCCGGCTACCCTTGACCACGATGCCGGCATCCGTCTCCTTGACCAAAGTCAGGGCAACCTCATCACTCAGAGTGTCGGTGGGGCCGGTATTGCGCCGACGCTGCAGGTTCACCAGAGCGTGGGTGAGGGTCACATCGTTTTCGCGGATGAACTCGTGGTAGTCGATGACATTCTGCTTAAACTCGGGCCGGTCTTGAGCAAAGTAGTCGGCCGACCCGGCCCAAGAGGAAAAGATGGTGTTCATGAAATCGGGAGAGCGGCCCATCATGCCGCAACTGGCCCAAGCCCAACGGGACATCATCTCTCGTTTTCGCACCAAGTCTTCGATGGTCAGGGGGACCAGGTAGGACAGACCCACCGGTTCGCCGGTGGTGGGAGAAGCGAAGGTCATCTCCTCACGTAAAGACGAGTCGTGTTGCATGTCGTAGAGGGCGGCCACTGACCGTACGCCGTTGCGCAGTGCCGGATGGGCGGTCACATCATTCACACGCTCCCCGTCGATCCAGACCTCTCGGGGACGGTCCTTGAGACCTTTGATATATTCCGTTCCGGTACGAACTGGCATCGCTGTTCCCTCCAAAGGCAGGCGGCATAAGGCGCCGGCCCACCGGCTCCTCAAGAATATCTTCCCGTCTGAACGCCCTGTCAAGAGAGGACATAGGTGGCCTTGATTTCACATAGACGCATCTCAATCTCAACTCAATGGCTAATCTGTAGGCACACAAACGTGCCGGATGCCTTCTTGAGACCGCTTGCGCCGCTTGGGCGTCTGAGCAACTTCAACATACGGGTAGGGATATTCGGCGCAGTGGGGCGTGAGCTGGCGGCTTGGGAGTCGCGCAAACATAGCTATCGTTGACAAGCGACCAAGGGAACCCAAGGTCCCGTCATGATGGATTTCCTTGGTCGGGCCAGCGCCGGATAATTTCCTATCGAGTTCACGATTCTGGCAGCTTGAGGGATAAGCGGATCGTCGCGGACAAAATCGTAGCTAAGGATTGGGACCACAGCCCCAATGGACTTACCAACGCCGGTGAATACATATACGCCAGCATCGGACACCCTCAACGGAATTGGGCTCTGACACATCTACGTCGCCAGAGCCAAAGGATTTGCCTCCAAGGGACCTAGGACTCATCTGATGGGAGTAAATGCGCGCTTTCGTCCTCCGGATGATCAAGTTGAGGCCTTAGCGACTGGCTGTCGCAATATCTACGGAATCTCAATTGGTCCTGACAAGACCATCTATAGAGCCGATAACGATGCTGACGATTACGCGGGCCCTGAAAGGACGCCGGGAAGTGTGAGAGGCACCTAATTTGGTCTTGATTGGCCAATTAAGCGCACGCGGCTGTTGTTGAGTGGGCCCGGCCGGTTCACCCACTCTAACAGACCATTGATCCACTCTTAGTCCTATAAGGTTGGGACCGCAGGCTTTAGCCGCCTACCTGCACCTGTAACTGCCTGGCCCTCTTGGCTTCGGCCTTGGGGACGGTAATGGTCAGCACTCCGTGTTCATAGTGGGGTTGTACCTTTTCAGGGTCCACCGAGTCGGGCAGACGCAACGCCCGGTGGAAAGAACCCGTCCGGCGCTCCCGCATCAGGTAGGCGGCGTCACCTTCCAGGTGCTGCTCGGCGGTGTGTCCCCTGATGGTCAGCACGTTGTCTTCCACGGATACTTGGATGTCCTCGGGCGAGACACCGGGCATGGAGGCGCGATCAGGGTGTCTTCCCCTTTTCGAAGGATGTCCAAGGGAACAGCCCATGCCTCGATATTGGGGCTGTCCGCAGTTGCGCTGGGACTGTTCCCCAGCCTGCGCCACATCCGGTCCATGGTGTCCTGCATCTGCCGTAGGTCACTGAAGGGCCCCCTTCGCTGCATCATCGGTCTTCCTCCATCCTATTGCTATCTATGTATAGTGAGTAGGGCCAGTCGATGGCCCTCCGAACATTAAAATGAGTAGTATCGAACGCCGGCGCAGGGTACGCTGTAAAACCAATGACGTACTTCGGGCCGGTCGGCCGCCTGCGATTGCTCAGCTTCTTCCAGAATGGCCTCCATTTCCCGGGTCACCGTGGCATTGGGTCCAATGTCGGCGATGTCTGGCTGCTGATGCTGGTCCAAAATCTTTACTGCGTCCATATCATGGCCTCCCTTCAAGTAATACGATGCGAGTATAATACCTGATACATAGTATATCAAGTCCATGCCTATTGATAGAGACTATTCAGATACGCCGTTGACAACCAGCTTTCGAAGAGTGTATAAGCGTAGGTGAAATGAGACAAACACAGGGCATCTATTTGATCAGCATGGTTGCGGAGACCCTGGACATGCATCCGCAAACGCTGCGCAAGTACGAGCGGGCAGGTTTCATCGAACCGTTGCGAATGGGGGCGCTGCGCACCTACTCCGACGAAGACGTGGCCCGCCTAAGATTGATCAAGCACTTCGTTGAGGGCTTGGGGTTGAACCTTTCGGGCGTCCAAATGGCCCTCTCCTTCACCAACGAGCTTTTGGAGCTCCGAATGCGCCTCTCCTACGCTCCCGATCCTTCAAAGGCCGTGGCCGATTCCGTCCGGCAATTGGACGGCATGCTTGCAACCCTGGGTGTGCGAGTAGTGAAGCGCCCCGACAAAGGAGACGACGCTGGGCAAACGGCGCTGGGCGAAGGCGGGTTTAAAGTGAACCCCGGGGAGTCGATCGAGTTTAGCGCCGCGCCCAAAACACCGAAAGGAACTCAGGGGCGGCTGTAGGACTGAAGCTCCAATTTCCCCCGTCAGCCACGCTACGGTACCGGTAGCTATCCAACGTGCGTCGGCGCCTTCACCGGCTATACCACCTCATCGGAACCACAGACCCCCGTTGTCTCCGACGCCACTCGTCGGATCGGAAACACCGGGACCTCCAGAAACGTCTGGACGTCCCGGCGCCGTTGCCACCTTCCTGGCTCAATCCTACCGCGCACGGGGAGCGCATTTTTTGGTGTTTATTGGATTAGGCGTACCACCTCTGAGATGGGGGACTATGGATACCCGCCAACCGGAGGTCGGCTGTTCGAGTCCGTTCGTTGGTTCCACACTTCTTCCAGTCTGTAGACCGGTTACAGTATCGGCCTTCAGGCCCCCCTGACCACGAATTGCCACCAACCCGGCAACTTTCGGCGAAGCGAAGCTCTACTGCGTCCCGTAAAGCTTGCACGACCTGATCGGGTCGTTCATGTCCAGCACGGGTTAGAATCAACCGGCCTAACGTGGAGAGACGACCATAGGAATCTGGCAGGCCGTGTCCTCCTAGCGAACACTCTGTACTCGTTCAGCGTGAAGGGGACCTCATTCCGGATTCTGCTCACTCGGTCGAATGGTCCCTTCTCTTCGCACCCACGAAGCTATCTGTCCCACATCTTTCTGCGGGAGTTCACTTGGCAGCGGCAATGGGTATCGTTCTGTGCAGGTAGAGGAAACCGGCGGTGGAGGTTATCATATTGCATTAGGCGGGGGAGGGAATGTGGCGTGGACGACAAGCGAATATAGCAAACAACCGGGACAAGGAGGAATGACCGATGACCGAGTATATCCCGTCACCCACCCAGTGGGTGCGCGATCAAGTGGAACTTTACGAAGGCAGCGGCGGCACAGAAGGCACGGAACTGCGGGACACCGGATTGCCCGTGATAATCGTAACCAACCGGGGCAACAAGACTGGGGCCATCCGCAAGACGCCGCTGATGCGAGTGAAGGACGGCGACAATTACGTGCTAGTCGCCTCCCGGGGCGGCGCGCCGACCAACCCGGTATGGGTGTATAACCTGCGCGCTGACGGCAACGTGGAGATCCGGGATGAGGCAGAGGTGTCAGCCATGCGTGTCCGGGAAGTCACAGACTCGGACGAGCGGGCGCGGCTCTGGGCGGCAGCAGTGGCGGCGTTCCCTCCTTACGAAGAGTACCAGGACCGGACGTCTCGTACCATCCCGGTGTTCGTGGCCGAGCCCGTGTAACCTTGCCATTGAAGAGGCTCGCCAAATGGTCCGATTCCTGGTTTGAATGTCTTATGTACAGGGCGTTCTAAATCGAAAGCTTTCAAAACATCTGCAACGACTCCGACTAGCTCACCGTGCCGCATAAAGAGCGTCATCCGGAGACGTCTCTGTCAGTTCACATCTTCGACGTATGCTAGGTCCTTGAGACATGGGGGTTCCTGCAAGCTTTCTACGCAACACATACACCATGACACATTGTAGTCAACTATTGCAGGTTGGTTCTGGAGGCGATCCACGCAGGCCGGAGAGTGGTGGGCCCGGCAGGTGTCGAACCTGCACCTACTGGGTATGAACCAAGACCATCAAAACGGACTTTGGAGCCGTTTTCCCTACTTCGTGTCTGTCATGGGTGGGCAATTTGGTTCACTACAGCTCTTTAAAGTGAGTAAAGCGTGTCATGGAATGAAGAGAGCCCTACCCTCTTAAGAACCTCCTGAGTTTGCCCAGTGCGTGGTGTAGGGAGTCCTCAACGATCTTCGACAGGATGTCGGGTTGCTTCGCCCGCTGCTGGAACTCACTAACACCGTTGCCCCTGCGGTAATAATCGCTTCTTCGATGCCGGGAGAATCTATTCCTGTAGATTGAACGCACTTCGCGCGACGCCCTAGTTCGCTGGGTTTCATCTGCGAAGTCCTCTTGGTCTCTTGGAAATGAGGGTATGCTCCCGTCTGGAGGTAGTAGCGGTCCATAGCGATACCGAAACTCCCTGTCAGTCTGAATGCCCTTTCGCATGTTGCAGGGAGTACAGAGAAGTTGCAGATTAGCCGTTTCGTTACTTCCGCCCCGGCTTAGTGGCCACTTATGGTCTACTTCTAGGTAGTCGATCCGATGGGCTCGACCGCAGTAATAGCACCTCCCCCGTTGCGCCTGGTACAACGCTTTCTTGATTCCGCGAAATTGCAAGTTCTGCCTCCATTCACCCGGTTCACCCCGCAACGACAGTGAGTCTTCTAATGCACTCTCCAAATAGCCGTGATGTGCGTCACATCCTGCTGGGCCACCGCGCCGGCCTCCTCTCCTGTGGCCTTTGGCTGTGGCTACCGCCTGATTCGCCCTTCTCCACCTATCCCATCGCGACAGTGAGATTGGCTATCGTATCAGCGTTGCCCGTTGATCCTGCCCCATCCGCCTGGCTCATCTTCAACTTATTCACTTCAATGACCGACCACAAGAAGATCAAGCGTTACTGTGCGCAAGTCTTCGGTCGGATTATTTCTTGACTGGCTAGCTATTTCGTTCTTTCCCATTGGGCTTTACGCATGGTCCTGGCCGATTCATAGTCTCGCAGCTTGGCTAACCCTTGCAACTTGGCCAAGAAATGGATCAAGGACCCTGTTCTATCTGGATATTCTATTTCCAATTCGTCTAGCGCTGCGAGCAAAGCATCAGCATCCTTCGAACCCGACGGGTGGATAGGCTCGGCATCTCCATCGGAACCGAGAAATTGGGAGCGATATTGATAATGTTGAAGAGTTTGCACTATCATCCACTGTAAGGATTTGAAATAATCCTGACGCTCAGAATTCTCTTCTCGACGTTCAAGCGTTTCTTCCCGCTGAGTGAGCTCTCGCAAGGCCCGCTCCCGTTCACGCCGTCTAATCCACCCTTTCAGGAATACTGTTGTCAAGTAAATGACCAAAATGGTCCATAACGCAATTGAAATGCCTATCCACACAACTTGAGGCACTTGCTGCCAAACCGCAATGCTAGGGCCAACAGCCTTGACCGAGGTAAAAATGGTTAACAGTCCGGCCAAGATACTAAAAACAACTGAGAATCTGTTCATTCCTTGCTGCTATCGCCCTCTATCTCAGTTTCAAACGCTTATCCATAACAAATAGAAACCCCCTCTATCCAAGGAATCTTCCTTCTGCTCGCCCTCAGCACCACGCGTCCAGCTTCGTACCCTAGCCTCCACTCACTCCATATGGCGCGTTAATGCTCCTACCGTAGTTACTTATGACCAGTGACCTGGCCCGCCGAAGGCCTCTTAACAATAGCAGTTATAGGACTTGGCGATGGCCGTCAGCGTCCACCCAGTGACGCCACTCCCAGTGGCCGTAGTGGGGGAATATCGTCCAGGACTGGAGCCACTACAGGGATAACGACGGTCCGACCCAAAAGACTTGAGGCCCCGCCTTCCAACGGTCACGCTCACCACCTTGTTTCCACTTTAGCGGTATGAATCGATTGTGTCAACTGTCAATTGACAGTTGACACTCATCCACCTACAATCACTATGTGGCGATACTTTTCAGACACCGGGGATTGAGAGCTCTCTATCAAGGACGTACGAATCACCGCCTATCCCCAGAGCATGTTGATAAATTGAGGCGTATCTTGGCAGTTCTTGACCATAGCAGTTCTCCGCAAGACATGTACCTTCCAGGTTTCAGGTTGCACCAGCTGAGCGGCCAATTGGCAGGACACTATGTCGTAGTTGTCTCAGCCAACTGGAGAGTTACCTTTCGTTTTGAAGATGGTAACCCCGTAGACGTGGACTATCTAAACTATCACTAAAGAGGGAGTCATAAAATGCCGATGAACAACCCCCCGCACCCAGGGGAGATAGTGAAGCTGGAATGTATGGAGCCGTTGGGGATATCTGTAACCAAGGCGGCTAAAGGGTTAGGAGTCACCCGCCAAACCCTTTCCGACTTGATCAATGGGAAAGCAGGGGTATCAGTGGAAATGGCCATCAGGCTGTCTAAAGCCTTTGGCTCTTCTCCAGAGACCTGGTTGGGGATGCAAATGGCGTTCGACCTTTGGCAGGCCCGGGACCGGGTCAAGGACATCAAAGTGGAGCGGTTTGAAACACCTACGGCTGCTTGATGAGCTCGTTCCTGTGGCACATGTCTATCGCTCCTTCTTTCGCTTCCATCGCTGCCGCGCGGTGGTCGAGCATGTGGGGCGTCGTCCATCCAACGATTGCCAGGATGTGGGGCCGCGGAAAGGCCCGTAGCTGAGCTAGCTTTGGAGCCAAAAAGAACCGGTGGTACAACCATTGCATTTTGACAGCCCCGGAGTCCAATTTCGTAGCTGAAGTGGGCCCGGCAGGTGTCGAACCTGCAACCTACCGGTTATGAGCCGGCCGCTCTACCGCTGAGCTACGGGCCCTCAAATTTAGCTTATGCCCCGTGATTTGAGGTGTCAAGAAAGCCCCAGGCGCTCCCTATAGTCAACGTCCCAACCCGCCAGCAGCCCTTGCTCCACCGCTTCCTCCGGCGGGACCCGGGGGTTAGCTTCGCCGGTGAGGGGAACCGAGGTAACCACGGAGTCTTGGACCAAAGACTGATAGCTGTCTGCGCCCACTCCCAACAAGTCAGTCAGCAACCTCTCATTATCCTGGCCGAAAGTCGGCGCCGGGCCTCTGATGCGAAGAGGCGACTTGGAGAACTTGTAGGGCCTGCCGATGAACGGGCGGGCACCGATGTTGCGCTCGGGAGGATATTCCACCCGCTCCAGGAAGCCCCGTTCTTTGTAGTGAGGGTCGAAATGAACATCCTTACCGGTTAGGACCGGACCCGCCGGGATGCCCTCGGCCTGCAACGAATGCATCAACTCGTACTTATCGTGATTGATGGTCCAATGACCGATGATTTCATCCAGCGGATCATGATGGCGCTGCCGACCGAGTAGGTCCGAGAATCTCGGGTCCAAGACCAGCTCTTCCCGGCCCATAAGGCCACACAGGGCCTGCCATTGGCTGTCGTTACCCACCGATAGCGTGATCCACTGGTCCTGCCCTTGGGCGGGGTAACAACCTTGAGGGGCGCGGTTGGGGTGGCGGTTGCCGATTCGCTCGGCATCTCTGCCGTTGGCGATGGCATCCATGATGTACTCGGAGGTAAACATGACCCCTGCCTGGTACATGCTTATATCTATCCACTGGCCCTGGCCTGTGCGATTCCGGTAGCGCAGGGCGGCGCCGATGGCGAACAAAGCGGTCCAAGTCGAAAGGAAATCAACAAATGAAGCGCCTGCTTTGGCTGGCGTATCGCCAGGGTATCCGGTGATCCAGCAATGACCGTGGGTGGCTTCCTGAGTCGTCGCCTGGGCCGGATACCCGGAATACGGTCCATCGCCGTGGCCATAGCCCGTGTTGGATACCAGCACGATGTCCGGTTTGATTTTCCGCAAGTTGAGGTAATCCAGCCCCCATCCCCGCATGACCCTGGGAGTGAAGTTCTCCATGACTACGTCACTGATGCTAACCAGCTGCCGGAAGAGTTCCCGGCCACGCTCATCGGTGAGGTCCAGGGTCAAAGACTGCTTGCCCCGGTGTAACAAGTTATAAGTAGAAGGGCGGTTCCACCAGTCCTCCCCAGGATCATTTTCAGGGAAGGAACCCGAGTAGCCACCGGTGCGAGTGATATCGGGGCGCCCGGGTCCCTCAACCTTGATGACCTCCGCCCCGTAGTCGGCCAGCAGCCCGCCGGTGTAGGGCAGAGCGAACACATAGGTGGAGTCGATTACCCTGATGCCCTCCAATGGCAAGCTCAAGTACTTCCTCCCTCCGTTAACATCCCAGGATTGCCCAGCAAGCGGTCACGGCTAAACGGCTCCCATCTGACGTAGGCGGACCAGGTCCTGTCGGGAATAGCCCAAGCCGTCTATGTAAACCTCGTCGTTGTGTTGGCCCAGAGTAGGCGTTGGCCACCGGAGGGAATAGGGCGTTAGGCTGAAGTTGCACAGGACGGCCGGGACCTTGATTTTGCCGATCACCGGGTGCTCGATCTCCCGATAAAAGTCCCTGGACTCTAACTGAGGGCAGTGGGCCAACTCCGATGGCGTCTGGACCAGCCCAAAGAGTATGCGGGCTTGGGCCGCTTGGGGGAAGAGGTCCCATTTACCTCTATCCCGGATATGCTCCAATACGGTCTGGTCCAGCTCCTCACCGTTTTGAGTCCTTAAAGCTTGGTCCGAGAACTTGCCGTCCAGCAACTCTGGGGCGTCGAATAACGCCGCAATGTCATCCCAGGAAGCGCCGCCTCCGGTCTGAACGATGATCCATCCGTCGGCGCAGGGCATTGGATGGCCAAACATATTACCCGTGGGCCTCCTGCGCCCTTGGATGCCCCCGGTAAAGGGGTACATAGTCTGGGTCGCCATCATGGTGGAGGCCACGCACTCGGTTATCGATACATCAACGTGCTGACCCTGGCCGGTGGTTTGCTGATGGAACAGGGCCATGGCAGAGGCTGCCGCGCCGTTCAAGCCCCCCTCGTACTGGGCCTGGAACCCGCCGTGCTTCAGGGGTTCCCTGCCCTGGACGCCGCTAATGCTCATGATCATGCCCATGGCATAGCTTACGATCTCTTCTCCCTGGAATTGGCTGTAGGGCCCGTCTTGGCCGAAGGGGGTGATGGACGTCATGACCAGGCCGGGATTGATGCTCTCCAGTTCGTTGTAGCCAAGACCCAGCTCCGCCAGATACCCGGGCCGGAAAGTCTCGACCACCACATCCACCCGCTCCACCAATTGTTTGAAAATGTTGCGTCCCGCGGCGGTCTCCAAGCTAAGAGTCGAACCTTTCTTATTGAGGTTCATTACCAGGAAGAACAAACTCTTCTCGGGGTGAGGATCGTCGCCGGAAAAGGGCTCCATTCGCCGTAGCATCGCTCCTTGGGGAGGCTCCAGCTTTAGAACGTCGGCCCCGTAGTCGGCCAAAAGCCGGGTACAAAACGACCCGGCGATATCCTCGCTCAGATCGAGGACCTTTACGCCTTCGAGAGCCCCGGGGAAGCCCGGGGTGGTTTGGTCCATGCGCCGAATGCCTCCTTGATGGCCCGCGCCTTATGCGGCTTACCCGCTGTGTTTCCACCATGCCAGGTTGGCCAAACGAGTCCTTCCTTCCGGTCAGGAGAGCGATTGGGATTTTATCGAAACCCCCAATGGAAGGCAAATAGATTGGGTGCTAACGACACCCCGAAGCTGGACGGCGGCTGCGGCGGTTGGTGACAAAGTCTACCTCCCCGGAGGCTCCAGCAACGGCCTCAACGAAGCATTTGTCGTTCTACACTGACGGGCGCAGAGAGGTAGGCGGCAGCAGGGATGGGGGGTCGTACACAGCAGGCCACCCTGGGCTACGCTGTTGTTGGGGCTTGTACTGGTCCGTTAGTTTGGCCAGGTAGTCTGTCATGTTAAAGCTGTAATCCTGAGTACCGTAGCCCTGAATAGAGTAGTGGGCGCAAACAGAACCCATTTTGGCCGCCCAGTCCACGGTATATCCCTGCACCAGCCCCTTGATCAACCCGCCTCTAAACGCATCACCGGCACCCGTGGGGTCCAGGACATCCTCTGTGGGCACCGCGGGAATCCGGAGTGACCGCTCGCTGGTGCGCAACTCACAGCCCTGAGACCCTTTGGTAGTGATGATCGCCTCCACCAAATGCTCCAGCTCGGCCACCGACAGACCGGTCTGATGCTGGATCAACTCCAGCTCGTACTCATTGCATACCAGCATATTGCTCTGACTGATGCTGCGGGCCAAGTCTTGTCCACTCCATACCGGCAGTGACTGGCCCGGGTCGAAGATCGAGTAGACCCCCAACTCCTCGTACAAGGCAGCAAAATCTGCCATATCCTGCACATTGCCCGGAGAAATTATGGCCAAGCTGTTTGATGGCGACACGTGGTTGAAATCAGCTTCAGCCTGGAATTTCATGGCGCCGGGATTAAAGCCTGTGATCTGGTTGTTCGCTACATCAGTAGTTATGAATGCGGAAGACGTAAACTCCTCCGGGACGATGCGGATGCCTTCGGTGGTGAGGCCGTTTTGCTCCAGCCAATGAAAGTAACGCTGGTAGTCCTGGCCGACGGTAGCTATAATTCGCGGGCTTTCGCCCAACTGGGCCAGGGCGTAGGCGATATTCCCCGCTGTGCCACCGAACTTTTCGTCCAAATGGCTGACCGTGAAGCTCACGTTGATCATGTGAATCTTGTCGGGCAGGATATGATCAGAGAAATGTCCGGGAAACTCCATGATCCTGTCATAGGCCAGCGACCCAGAGACCAGAATGTCCATTCAGTCCATCCACCTGCCGAGATTCAAAAACTTTCTCAAAACTTGTGCCACAATCAAGACCGTCCTACCGCAGACTCAAGACGACGGAGCGGGAAGGACCTCCTCTATTCGCTGTGAGTTTGTCTAACCAAATATTGATATGGTTGCTGATATTGTTATGCCTCGCCAGATGAGACACATCAATCCTTCTCCGTCAACAACTATATTTTCCGGCCAAGCCACCAGTTAACTCAACTCGGTCCCCAACAGACAAGCCCCAAGAGTACGCTTCCCCGGCGTTGATTTCCAGCACAAATTGGGAGGGGACTGTCGGCGAATAGAGGGGGAGGTTGTCCTGCCCTTGGTCCGACGTCGGGGGTAAAGCATTCAAGCTCATGTCAACCACAGTACAGTCAGGGCCTATCCAGACTATGTCCAGGGGAAAACCCATCCCTTTCATCCAGAACCTGTACGTTCCAGCTTCTTCGAAAACGAAGAGCATCGCAGTAGCCGGCGGCAATGAAGGCCGCCCTGACAAGCCCTTTTGTCGCTGGGCTGGGGAGACTGCTATCTCCACCGGGAAGAGGGCCTTGCCGACCATCACCCCTGGCCCAACGGCTATCTTCGTCGAGCCCACAATCTGGGTAGCAACGGCTGGGGTGGTGGCCGTGGCAAGGACCGGACCCTCGGGAGTAGGGGAGGCCTGTCCCTGCGTCGGAGTGAGCTCGCGAGTGACTGAAGGCACCGGCGGTGGAGTTCCACCTGCGACTTCATTGCTTATGGTACCGCCACACCCAATAGCTAACCCGATGAACATTATCCAAACGATAAACGGTAAATAGAGCAACGGTGTTGTTGAGTAGAACGCCAATTACCTACAAAGTTCCTTATGCCGTATACCCTGCTTACCGTTGGTTCTTTGATATCTCTGTTGTGCGTATTAGCCAGAATACCACAACAAGCTAGGACCGATGCTTTATCTGGACCATCGTGTTGACTAAGGCAAAACCGGTGGAGTAGGCTGGAACACGTCAAACTGGCCTAGGGGGATAATGGCATGACACAAGAGACCCAATCGGCATTGACTCCTACGGTCAAGGCGATGATCGGGGTCAGCGGTGAAGTGGTCGAAGGTTGGGGTGTAGTGGACCAAGAGTACTTGCGGCGGTTCACCCAGGCCTTGATGGACCCGGACCCCAGGTACTGGGACCAAGGATTTGCTCAGACCACCCAGTACGGGGAGCTCGTCACGCCACCCATTATGGTGAGCTACATGGCGAGCCGCATCCGGCCGGACCAAGAAGACCCCATCACCCGAGCTTTTGAGGAAGACCCCATGTCTGACGGCATCGGCCGGGTCGAGAGACCCGGGGCGTTGCCGCCTGTCCCAACCAACCTGGTACGAGTTCTTAACGCTGGCAACGAATTGGAAATCTACCAGTACCCTAGCATAGGCGACACGATTTACTTCCAGAACCGGTACTCCGATATACGGGAGAGGGTGGGCCGAGATGGGCAAGCGTTTCTGATTATCACCACGGAGACCAGCTACAAGAATCAGAACCAGGAATTGCTGTGCATCACCCGCGCCTCAAGCATTAGACGGTAATCCCACTCCCGGCCCGGTGGCAAACCGGTGCGCCCGCGCTCCCCAGATACAAACCGGCCTATTGGAAAGGTGGCAGCTATGCCCATCGCACTGGACGATCTATTGGACCTGACCCCTGAGGAGATCCTTGCCCACAATGAGAAACCGACGGCTGAGCAGCTAAGGAATAGGCAGCAAACCTACTACGACGACGTATACGATGGCATGGAGCTTCCCAAATACATATACCACCCAACTCCAACCCACCTGTTTCGTTGGAGCGCCGCCATAGAGAATTTTCACCGCATTCACTACGACTTGGACTTCGGGCTTAATCACGACAAGAATCCGAGCCTGCTGGTCCATGGTTCCTGGAAGCAAAGCGTGGTGCCCCAGTACATCAAGGACTGGACACTGCCCAAGGGTTGGCCGTGGAAAGCCCGGTTCGAGCATCGGGCCATGTTGGTCCCCGGCGACATCCTAATCATGTGGGGAAGGGTGACCAGCAAGTACGAAAAAGAGAACATGGGATTCGTGGAGTTGGAGATAGGCATGAAGACCCAGGACGGGGTCGAGAGCATGCCTGGCACGGCTACCGTGGTGTTGCCCTTGAGGAACGGACCTGACATCCCCTATCCCTTCGTACCACCTGCGGACTGAGGCGGCTGGTCTAAACTAACGACGGGATCCTGCTAAGAGGTAAATGAGCAAGAAATGGCCCGATTCATAGCAATCCACAATGTGTCCGGGATCACTGAAGAGGAGTTTCGAGAGAAGCTGGGTGCCGTGAATAAATGGCGTCCGGACCGTCGGACTACCATAGTGAAGGTGTACGGAGACTTGGAGGGCGGCCGATTGATCTCCGAGTGTGAGGCCGTGGAGCAGACCCACTTTGAAGATTGGATAAACCTGGTAGGTTGGCCTGCGGAATCAGTCCACAAAGTGGACCTAATCTGCCAGGTGGGCAATATCTGGAAAGTGTAGACCCTCGATCCTCATATCCGGAGCGCCGTAGCAGCCTCAGATCAAACCCCAGGCGGATAGTGGTTGGTAACGGAGCCACACTCGTCCTAGGATCATCTCTCGGCTGATTGGCCCAAACGCACGGCTGTCTTGACTGTCGCTTCTGTTGTCTCCCAGAACGAAGTACTCATCTGGGCCCAACCACCACTCCCGGTCATATTCCACCCTTTGCCGGGTCCCTGCATCCAGATATCGCTCCTCCAACAATTGACCACCCAAATATACCCGGCCACCGTCCAGACGTAGGTCCTCGTCCGGTAGACCGACTATACGTTTGATGTAAGTCTGGTCGGCCCACGCCGGATGGCGGACCACCACTACGTCTCCTCGGCATAACCGGCTCCTGGCTTGAGCGGAACTGGTTGCCAGCACTTCCTGGGCATGGGCCAAAGTGGGGAACATGCTGTTGCCTTCTACCTTATAGCGGACAGAAGATAGGATCAGGTCTAGCATCCGGACTGCTTGGGAGAGCACCATCACCAGCGGGCTTCCCCTCTGTATTACGGATAGACCAACGGGCCGTATCCAGCATTGTAGATGAGCTACTCCTCCCGGGCAATCTGCCAAGCTTGAATCTTCGGTCCAGCTTCATCGCCTGACTGTCCTCCCGCGTGTAGACTGGGGCAGTGCTCTCCCCTATAATCGAGCGGGCCCCAACCACTTCCAGACTCCCCTATGATGGTTCAAGGAGATCAGTAAAAATGGCCAATGAAAGCATCCGGCTCGGCCTCATCGGCGCAGGGCGCAACACCCGAGACAGACATATACCTGGTTTCCAGAACATCCAAGGGGTGGACATCGTCGCAGTGGCCAATCGCTCCCGGGAGTCGGGACGGCAAGTGGCCGACCAGTTCAACATTCCCCGGGTCTACGACAACTGGGAGGAATTGCTGGAGGACGACAGCATTGATGCAGTCTGCATCGGCACGTGGCCCTACATGCACCGCACCCTAACGTTAGCAGCGCTGGAGAAGGGTAAGCACGTGCTTACCGAGGCCCGCATGGCGATGAATGCCCAGGAAGCCCAAGAAATGCTGGAGGCCTCACGGGCTCGGCCCGGTCTGGTGACCCAAATCGTGCCTTCTCCTATGACCTTTAGTGTCGACAATCTGCTGCAACGGCTAATCAACGAAGGCTACTTGGGGGACCTGCTGGCGGTCGACATTCAGGTGTTGGGGCCCGATTTTGTGGACGATTCCAGCCCCCTGCACTGGAGGCAAAACCGGGACCTGAGCGGCTACAACATATTGAACATGGGTATCTGGTATGAGGCCATGATACGTTGGGCCGGCAGGGCCACCAAAGTATCAGCCATGACTCGGGTCAATGTGCCCCACCGGCAGGACGACACTGGAAATAAAGTAGCGGTCAGCATTCCGGACCACGTCGATATTCTATGCGAGCTGACTGGGGGAGCCCAAGCTCACATGCGGTTCAGCGCCGTGACCGGCCTCTCGCCGGGTAACGAAGTATGGTTGTACGGCAGCCAGGGCACTCTGAGGCTGGACCAGCGGCTCAACGTCTCCGGCGGCCGCCGGGGCGACCATCAGCTTACTGACATCAACAATCCTCCGGAAAGCCAATATTCATGGCGGGTGGAGGATGAGTTCATCAGCGCCATACAAGGAAAAGAGGAAGTCACCAGGACTCCTTTCTCTGTCGGAGTCCACTACATGGAGTGGACGGAGGCAGTGACCCGCAGCGCCCAGAGCGGCCAGGCAATCTCGCTTCCTCTGTGATCGATTAGAACCGGAAGACCGGGTCTTCCGGTTAGCCCACCGGAGCGCAGTAGTTGGCGGGGTGCCCAAGCCAGGGGCAAGCCAACCCAGGCTCCTTCTCGGCGATGAGGATCGTATGTTCGAGGTCCCCTGCGGGGTTGAGGGAGTATTCCCGGTCCAGTGGCTGCGGAAGGCCGTTGGCGAAGGGATCATAGAGTCACTCTGGTCCAAGATCCCCGACGCCAACTTCCAACCCGCCAGCTTGGACCTTCGCTTGGGTGCCACAGCCTACCGGCTGCGGTGTAGTTTTTTGCCCGGCGCCTTGACGGTGAAGGAAAAGCTAGCCGAATTTGCCATGGGCGATATCGACCTCCGGGATGGTGGGATACTGGAAAGGAACCAGCCCTACCTGATTCCTCTGGTCGAAGAAATTCACCTGCCGGATGGCGTCCATGCCAAGGGCAACCCGCGAAGCTCCACGGGCCGCTTGGACATCTTTACCCGGGTTATCTCCGACCATAGCCACCAGTTCGATGAGGTCCGCAGCGGCTATCGGGGGAAGCTTTATCTGGAGGTCGTATCCCGCTCATTTACCATCAAGGTCAAAGAGAAGCTGTCCCTGAACCAGCTTCGCCTCATTAAGGGCGACGCCCGGTCCAACGATGGTGAGATCGTAGACCTCCACCAGCGCACGCCGGTCCTATTCATCCACGGCACTCCCGCTAGTTCCTCGGAATTGGAACTGGCGGACGGCCTTTTCCTGAGTATCGACTTGACTAACAACGAGAGTGGCTTCGTGGGATACCGGGCCAAGAAAAACAGCCACCTGCTGGACCTGTCGCAAGTGCAACATTACAAGCAGGAGGAGTTCTGGGAGCCCGTGCACACCGAGCCCAAGAACCGGCTTGTATTGGAGCCCGAAGAGTTCTACTTGCTGGTCTCCGCTGAGAACGTGAGGATACCGCCACACCTGGCTGCGGAGATGGTGGCCTACGATCCTACTAGCGGTGAGCTGCGGTCCCATTACGCCGGCTTTTTTGATCCCGGATTCGGTTACGACGACCAAGGCCTCCTGCCTGGGACCCGCGCGGTGCTGGAAGTGCGTGCCCACGACGTCCCATTTATGATTGAACACCGTCAAAAAATCTGTAAGCTGGGCTTCGAGAAGGTCATCGAACGGCCAGAGGTGCTGTACGGCTCTCAGATTGGGTCTTCCTACCAGCACCAAGCTTTGACCCTTAGCAAGCATTTTATTCCCGCAATCCCGCCCTCTCCGACCCAGACGTCGTTCCTATAACCTGTACTTCCATCAGGAAACCCATGATAGTGGAGCCGAGAGTGAGGCGACGGGGAATGGCGTGAGGTAGACCGAGAAACCCGGGAGTAGTAGGCATCGACCGGGGCGCTAAGTAGCGTCGGTTACACCCAGTGACCCAACTCCAAATGAGCTGCGCCACTGGGGTTGGGCGCGACATCGCCTGTACTCTCCGACGAAGGCTACTTGGCTACGTCCGCTGAACCCAGCCCGACTCACTATGCCTAATTCTTCTTTATGATATTGGAACTACCAGAGTGTCCATCTCAGTGGCGTAGGCAGGGAAAGTGATGTCCC
Organism: Dehalococcoidia bacterium; assembly: GCA_965197555.1. Lineage (GTDB taxonomy): Bacteria > Chloroflexota > Dehalococcoidia > Lucifugimonadales > UBA3495. The sequence continues at coordinate 232,872 of OZ240213.1, forward strand.
CGCCCAGCGGATCGGTGCCGTGGCCGGTGGCCTTGACACCAACCGATTGAGCGTCCCCATCCAAGATCACACCGTCTCCAGCCAGCGATATGGTCACCAGCCGCCATACCCAGGTCTCACCTGGTCCCATCACACCATCGCCCAAGGTGTCATCGCCAATGAACTCCTTCGAGTCAACGGTGAGGCGGACGTTTGAGGGTTCTATGTCGACGTATACGTCGGTGAGAGGTGAGTCACCGGTGTTGGATTCGGTAACGGTTAATACTTGGACCACCAGCCTCAACACCATAGTATCAACCTCTGAGAGGCTAACCATACTGTTGGGATGGATCACTCTAACGGCGGTCGTGTCACGATCATGGACTGGGTCGCCGTCCGGAGCGGTGCCGGTCACGCTCATTGCGATTGTTATGTCACTGGACAACGGGATGGAACTACACTCGTAGGTTCGTTCACTTTGGGACTGAAGCGAGCCCAAGGAGCGGGAACAGTCAGACGAGCCCTTGGCTGTAACCACGACGTCGTCAAGCTCGGTGTTACCGTAGTTGCTAACTGTTACGGTAAACCTGGCGACGGTCCCTTCTCTAATAATCTGTTCCGTCGGGTTCACATTGATGGCTAGATCCAACTCGAAGACAACGGCCTCGACCTGGACGGAATCGGCCAGTGTGCCAACGTCTACCACTCGGCCCTGAACTGTAGCTGTTATTAACGTGGTCCCGGAGGAATAGGTGCTGACGCAGCTATAGACAACTGAAGCACCCTCAGCCATGTTGCCAATAGTGCGGTTGCAGTTTGGAGCCTCGGGTACTGTAACGGACACATCAACCATCCCCGTGGTGTTGGGGTTCAACACCGTGACTTCGAATTCCGATGGGCTTCCAACTCGCACCCGTTGCAAGCGTGGGGTCATGTTGATGGATACGCCTATGGCTTCAATAGTGATGGATGCGGTGGCGGTGTCACGTACCGAGGACAATTCTTGCGGTACCCCGCCAATCACATCGGCGATCGCGGTAGCAGCGTTGGTGGCTGCCTGGGCGGGGCTCATCTCACAATCGAAACTCGTGGAATCCCCCACTGACAGTGACCCAACGTTCCGTTCACAGGCGGTTTCCAGGGCATCAAGAACCTGAATGTTAGACAACTCGAAACCACCGGTGTTGGTAATTGCGATCCTGAAATCGGCGGTGCCACCCTCGTAAACGACCTGTGTAGCAGGGCTTATTTCAATTCTTACCGCAGGGTGCATCATTCGGATTTCAGATTCCAGAGACGCTGCAGCCATTGGATGTTCTGTGTCGCCAGAAACACTGTGGGAGATGCCGCCGGTATAGTCCACCCGGACCGTCAACCGCAAATCCTCAGCATTTGCTTGGTCCACGGTGTAGCTAGCGGCAGGCGCCTCATAGACGGAGCCACGCCGGATCTGAGGGATCTGAGGAGTGTCGTTAACGCCAGCTACATTCACCGTTGTGCCGTTGGGGGGCGTAACCGCAAGCCGCCCACCGCCGTAGTTACAAGCGGTCACACCGCTAGGCAGCTCAGGAATTGACAAGGCGACTCTGTAGAAGACCTGCATTCCATGAGAAACCGTGGTTATCACAGCGCCGTTTTCATCGAAAGTGCTGACCGACAGACCGACGGTCGAAAAGTCACATTCCGCGGGATCTTGGTGACCAAGCACGAATTGACTACGAAACATAAAGGTAGCTAGGACTGCCGCGATTATCGCTATGAGGACAACCAAGGGGACCGCCCTGCGTTGCGTTAACTTCATCGACCCACCATCCATGAGCATAAAAAGCTCAGTTTTCGAGCAAAACCGAATGTTAGAATAATACCATCCTGACCAAATGGCAAGCGCTTTTGGTTATTGAACCGGGTCATTCATTATCCCATCGGAACGCCGCGTCAGTTACTCAAATGTAGCCGTCCTGCCTCGCCAAGCAGCTCACATCTCCGAAGCTATGGTCCTGCTGGACAATACCAGCGCCATGGCAGTAGGGACAATGTGACCGGTACCGGGTCATGGACAAGTCCGCCAGTCTCATTCTAGAAAGGCTACCACCTGCGCCCAGGGCACAACCAATCAAGAGTTAGGCCTCCCGAGCCTGGTGACCGAGCGATCTGCATAGTAGTGGTAGTGAACGAGGCCAAAACAACTAGGCATGCCGGCGGCAAGGGAAAAGCTAACCGGCGCGGTTCCGTCTCTGGTCCCGGTAGTTCGGTGCCGTAATCGGCTCCCAGTCCACGACCATGCTATCGACCAAGCGGGAAGCGATTCGTGGTTTGGCTTCCTCCAACTCTTCGATAGAAAAGGCGTTGGTTATAACCGTCGGCATTTGGGATTCGTGCCGGTGAACAATAATCTGGTATAGCTTCTCCTCAGCCCAAGAGGTGCTGCTCTCCGCTCCCAGGTCGTCCAGTATCAGCAGAGGGACAGAATACAACTGCTCAAACAGCTCGTCGTATCCGATCTGGCTTTCGGGATTGAATGTCGCCCGCAGATGGTCCAAGAGGGTCGGCACAAAAGCGAAAAATACCGGAGTACCCCGGAGTAGGCATTCCCCAGCGATGGCTACTGCCAGGTGGGTCTTGCCGCACCCTCTGGGACCGGTGAAAAGAAGCCAGCCTTGGGGCTCTACCGCGAATGTCTCGGCGGCTTGCTTGGCCCGCTGGAGTGACTCCCGGTCCCTTCGCGTGGCGTTGCGGCCGCCGTGCACATCAAAGGACTCGAAGGTCATGCGCTTCAGCATATTGGACGGGATCTCGCCGATTCCCCGGGACAGGCGTGAATTATGCCTTCCCAGCTGGACCACCTTGGATACTCCCTCGGCGTCCGCGATCCTGGTCCGCAGGACCTCATCCATCCTTTGCAACGGGCCACGGACCGTAATCACAGTGGGCAAAGCAGCATTGAACCGGTGGTTGATCACTTGATAAAGCTTCTCTTGAGCCCAGGGTGTGGCGCTATGGGTGCCCAGATCATCCAGGACCAGTACAGGCACGTTTCGTACTTGCTCGAACAATTCATCGTAGGAGACATCATTGCCTGGAGCGTAAGCGGAGCGCAGGTGGTCAAAAAGATCCGCGACAACTATGAAAAAAACCGTACGTCCGGCTTCGATGCAACGGTTGGCCACGGCCACTGCCAGGTGGGTCTTACCGGAGCCACTGGGACCGACCAAGGTCAGCCACCCCGTGGGGTTGTCAGCGAACTCCAGCGCCGCCGCCAAGCCGGCCCGGAATAGCTCTTGGTTGCCCATATCCGATAGAGGGCCGCTTTGCCGGGTGGTGGCGAAGGTGATTCTGCCCAGAGCACCAAGGTTGCTATAGCGGCGCAAGGCCTCAATGCGGCTGGCGCTGACGGTCACGTTCTGGCAGTGGCAAGGAAACGCCTCGCCGAAATCGGGGTGACCTACGTGGACACGCTTAGAGACCCAACCCCTACCGCTGCAATCAGGACACACCTCCACGGCCACCGGGTCGCTGGCCAACGCCGCCCCATCGCCGTTCGTAGTCCTCAAAGTATTTCTGACGGTCATCCTTTTGAGGATATCGCCCAGGCTTTCCATGGTCTTTCCCCTCGGCCGCCCACCGTCGCAAGATGCCCGTGATATATCGCCAATTCCTTTTGTTTCCGGAGACAGCGATTTCGAACGCTTCCTTGATCCAGCTCCATGGGTACAGGCCCTCTACCTCCTTCATCTGTTCTGCCAGTAGAGGAGATATGGTGCCTATGTTGTCCTCGTATAATCCAAAGATGTTGGGTCTTTCACCCGGGCCCTCCTCCATAGCTACTGGAGTGTAGCTAGCCGTTGGTTCAGAAGTGAACCCGCCCTGCTGGCTCAATTGGGCCACCACCCGACGGTCGGAGTGGGTATTGAGCAAGTAAAACTCCTGAGTCTCGCCGTTGCCGGCACTCCGCTGGAAGAGCAAAAAAGTACCACGTGCTACAGTCTTTTGAAGCCCGCGCCGAATTTCCTCCCGCGGGTCCCTCCCCGGCCCCATCAATCCACGCTGAAGCGATCGATCACCCAGGAAGTCACTCAAAGACAGCATCTTGGGACGGCCCTTGTTGAGGTGCCACAAGTAAACGCCCCGCAGGGTTACTTTAAGTTCGGCCAGGTCCTGAATTCCTTCCAATAGAGGACCAAGCAGGAGATTGGGTACGGGGGTATAAACAGCATCCCGAGGGAAGCCAGCAAAAGACATGGTTAAATGTCATCCACTTGGGCCAGAGGGTCAAACCGGACCAGGTTGTCCCGGAAGTACAGCCTCATGCTGCCAGTGGGCCCGTTCCGGTGTTTGGCCACGATGATTTCAGCTATATTCTTAGGATAGGGCCGACCGGGCGATTGCTGCGCCCACTCCTCCTCCGTGAGGTACGCATCCTCCCGGTGAATGAAGAGAACAACGTCGGAGTCTTGCTCGATGCTGCCGCTGTCCCTCAAATCGGATAGTTGCGGCCGGTGTCCCGGCCGGTTCTCCACCAGCCGGCTTAGCTGGGAGCAGGTGATGATAGGTACTGTCAGGTCCCGGGCCAGCCCTTTCAGGGAGCGGGAGATTTCACTGATCTCCTGGACTCGGTTATCCCCGCGGCCTCGCCCCTGGATCAACTGGAGGTAGTCGACCACCAGAAGGTCCAGTCCATGCTCCATAGCCAATCGGCGAGACTTGCTACGCATGTCTACCAACCCCTGGAATGGAGTGTCGTCGATGTACACAGGCAGTTCGGAGAGATGGCCAATGGCATCGATGATACGGTGCTCCTCTGCTTCGGTGTAGAGCCCCAGCCGCAGGCGGTGAGAGTCGATCTCCGCGTCGGCGGATAGGATGCGGAGAGCTAGCTGCTGCCGGCTCATCTCAAGGCTAAAGACTCCGATTGTAGCGCCGTTCTTGGCCGCATTGATTGCCACGTTAAGGACCAAAGTGCTTTTGCCAAGGGCCGGGCGCGCGCCTAGGATTATCATGTCGGAGGGCTGCAGGCCGCCCAGAAGCTGGTCTAAGTCGTTGTACCCGGACATAATCGGCCCACGGGTCAGATCCGAGGGCTCCACAACAGCGGCCCGGTCTTCCAGGTACTGGTCATATATTTGGCGCAACGGCACGAATCCCCGGTCGCTGCGGCCTGATTGCACCTGGAAAAGGACATCCTCAGCCTGGCTGAGACTTGAGTTTACGTCATCGGTATCTTCGTATCCGATGGCTGAGATTCTGGAGGCGGCGTCGACCAAACGCCGCATGGTGGCAGTCCTGGCGACTAGCTGAGCGTAATGCTCCGAGTGGACTGACGTAGGGGTTATGGAGATCAAGTGGCTCAGGTAGGCCATCCCGCCCACGGTGTCCAATTGGTTAATGCGGCTGAGCTCCCGGGCGACAGTAACCTGGTCAATGGCCTCGCCTCGTTGGAACAAAGCGACACAAGCAGTGAAGCAGGTCTGGTTCTTTTCCCGGTAGAAATCCTCAGGCCGGATCAGATGAGCGATGCGGGGGAAACAGTCCCCATCGATCAGTAACGACCCAACCACCGCTTCCTCCGCCTCCAGATCGTGGGGCAGCAGTTTCTCAGCGTACATTCGCCTATTCTTCTACCTCCGCCTGTATGAAAACGGTGGCCTGAATGTCGTTGGACAGGTTCAACACCACCTCGTACTCACCGGGCTCCCGGATCGGCTCGGTAGGCTCCAGCAGCCGCCGATCAATGTTCCGGCCCAAGGAAGTGCTTAGCACCGCCGCAATCTGGACCGAGCTAATGGCCCCGTAATACCGGCCGTTTGGAGTCACTCTACCCGAGACCGTGACCATGGTGCCGTCCAAGGCTTCCGCCACATCTTGAAGGACCTCGGTTTCACGCACCCGAGTTTCATCCCCGGCAGCCTTAATCTTATGCAGTCGCTTGACCACCTCAGGGGTGGCCAGTTCCGCGAGACCTTTGGGAATCAAGTAGTTTCGCGCGTAACCATCGGCCACCTGACGCAACTCCCCGGCGCGGGCTTTATTCTGGACGTCTTGAAGGAATACAACTTCCATAGCAGACCCTTTCGACAAATATAGCTAACCGTTGGTTATTATAGTGAACAAATCTAAGTTAATAAACCGGGAAATGACGCCCCGGACTTTTGAGAGCCTAATCCGTATTCAAATGTCCGTTAGTGATGGGTTTGTCGAGCGGCACCGACACCCTTCGACAACCCTCAGGGTAACCGGAGGTTGATCAGGATGGAACGAATAAGAAGGCCTGTTAAAATGGTCCGGGACCGCGGAAAAGGACTTAATCCCTCCCCGGACTAACTGTCGAGACATCTCACAAGACGCCATCACCATCCACCAAGTCACTCCCCCAGGGCGTTGCCGGTCTCGACAATCCGGTCCCGAACCACGCACAACCATAAATCCCCAAACTATCCTACTGTCAAGGCGAATTGTGGCGAATCGGAGCCTCTCGCTAATCCTGTTTCGGGGTCCTTCCATAGCATGCAATTGACCGGGCCGTCAGGCGTGCTTACAATCGTTGTTATCGACACAGGAGGGCAGTCCCTTGGGGTTCTCTGAAGACATCGAGCGTAAGGCTCTACCTCTACACAAAGCAATACTTGACCATCCTTTTGTGACCGGGGTAGGAGACGGCAGCCTGCCGGTCGAAAAGTTCAAGTATTACGTCGCCCAGGACTACATCTACCTGATCGACTACAGCAGAGTGTTGGCCTTGGCATCGGCCAGAGCCCCGGACCTTGAGACCATGGGGTGGTTCGCTAAACTCCTGGACCAAGTCCTAAACACAGAAATGGACTTGCACCGTAATTATTGCGCCGAGTTCGGTATCACCCGGGGTGAGTTAGAGGCAACCAAACCGGCCCCCAGCACCGTGGGTTACACCAGTTTCTTGCTCAATGTGGCCCATCAGGGAAGCTTTGGGGAGTTAGTGGCATCGTTGATGCCATGCCAATGGGGTTACTGGGAGATTGGTGAATATCTGACCCGACGGGGAGAGCCCGTCAGCGCCCCTTTGTATTGCACCTGGATCCGGATGTACACCGATCCCGAGTACGCAGCACTCGCCCAAGCAATCCAGACCCTGGCCGATCGTGTCGCTAGTCATGTGGGCCGAGACGAACTAGCCTCTATGGAAGAAGCCTACCTGACCAGCATGAGGCTAGAATACCGTTTCTGGGAGATGGCTTACACGCTGGAGGGTTGGGGGGTCTGAATAGGGTCTATTGATTGGCCCACTGCAATAAGCCAGCCAGAAGCAAATACGTTCTTGGTGAGCCCTTCGACAACATCAAGACAGGTCCATCTGCAGCCTGAGGAAAGGCCATTCGGTTAGCTCAGGGCAGGCTTGTAGAATATAACGTTGGGCCTTCGACAAGCTCAGGCCGAACGGCACATTTCGCTCGTGGTGAGCCTATCGAACCATGAACCGGAGGCCCTTCGGCGGGCTCAGAACGCTAGCAGTGATGGCGTTACGGCGGAGATCAAATGACCTGAGATTTGAATTCCTAGTCAATCCTCTTCCCTGGCCGGACGAATTTAGGTCTCGTCAAACCCTCCGCAGGTCCCCTAAAGAAAACAGTTGGCGCTTGTTGTAACAAGCGCCAACATGTTTCTCGATCAATCAACCCCACACAGGGCTGATTTTAGGGGGGCTTCCCTCTCCTAGGCGAATGCCATCTCGGCGTTCTTCCGGTAGATCTGGAACCGGTGCCGGGTGGTGTCAGCAATGACGATCCGGCCATTGGGGTCCACCTTCACCGCAACAGGCGCCCACAGCACTTTCTCAGGAGTGAAATCCCGTACGCCAAACCGCTGCCGGATCATGTCGGGGTTAGACTTGATCTTGTCCACCCCTAGCTTGGACAGTCCAGCGTCTCCGGTGAATTCGGTGATGAACCGGCCCTCAGAGGTGAGCACTTGGACACGGTTGTTTAACCAGTCGGCAACGTAGACGTCTCCATCCTCGTCCACTGCGACACCGGTCGGCCGGTTGAATTGGCCCACTGCGCGCGGCACGACCCGGATGCCGCCGTGCTCCCTGACGATAGAGGCGTCTCCTCCAGTGCCGAGCTTCCCGAAAGTAGCCAGCCACTCCCCTTCAGAGGTGAAGGACTGAATTCGGTCGTTGCGCCAGTCGGCCACGAAGACGTTATCGTCCCTGTCCAAGCCGATGCCCCACGGGGTGTTGAATTGCCCCGGTCCGTCGCCGAAGGTTCCGAATTTACTGATGAACCGGCCATCGAGAGTGAACTTTTGAACCCGGTGATTCTGGCTGTCCACCACGTACAAGGTCTGGTCCTTACTTATGGCTAGCCCCGATGGACGGTCCAATTCACCGTCTCCGGACCCATGGGTTCCCCAATGGCTCAGGTACTCTCCGTCCCGGTTGTAGATGGTGATGCGGTGCAGCCATTCGTCAGACACGTACACATTGACGTCTTTGTCCAGAGCAATCGCCATAGGCCACCTAAACTGCCCGGGCTGCTCACCGTAGGAGCCAAACTCGGTTATGTATTCTTCTCCCTCTTCGGTAAAGCGCCAGAGGTTGATCCTGGTGCCGTCTGACCGGGACTCAAAGGAGCGGTTCACAATGTAGACCGTGTTGTCCGGACCAAATGCCATGTCCATTGGATTGCGAAACCCGGTGCCCTGGAACTCGGATCTTCCGACTACGGAGTCAAAGGTGAAGGTCCGATCGTTGATTCCCAGAAATACACTAGCCACGGCTTACCTCCTGAGCAAGATATATTGTTGGCTGCCCCCTATCCCGTTCATCGAATAGGGGCGCCAGATTTCTGCGCTGTCTCTCCCAAGGGAGTTGCCTAAGCCTCTCCCTGGGTGGAGCGGCGCCCAGCGATGATATCGCTGGGCGTTGGTTCCAGCCTAGAGAAAATCGACTTGCTCGAAAGTGCCGTTGACGATGGGCTTGGCGTCCAGCCCCATCCAGCGCTCCAGCAGGGTCGAGTAGGCAGAGCGGAAGTCAAGGTCGTGCTGTAGGTTGCCCCCGTCCTCCAGCTCGTTTTCTTTCAGGGAGGGATACTTGCCGTATATGCCGCCCTTGACCTTCTCACCAATCGCAAAGGCGATGCCACCGGTGCCGTGGTCGGTGCCAGAGCCGTTGTCCATTGCGCGGCGCCCGAACTCCGAGTACAAGAACATGACCACGTTGTCACCGATGTTGAGTGCCCGTGTGTCGGCCATGTAGGAATCGACGTTGGAGGCTACATCCAACAACAGGTTGGAGTGGCCCACGGCCTGATTGGCGTGTGTGTCGAAGATATTGTAGGGTGCGGTGGTGAACAGGATCCTGGTGCCAAACTCCGCATTATGCACTTGGACCATGTCTTTCATGTACCCACCCATGGCGCTATTCATGTACTCGACGTTGGACGAGTACTTGCCAGGGGCAGTGCCCAGTATGTCAGCTCCCTTGAGAGCTTCAATGCCGGTGCGGCGGATGTAATCATTTACGGCACCACTACCAATAGCAGGAGAGTACATCCGGCCAAACAGGTCCAAGGCCTCGGTGCGCTCCACTTCAACCTCAAGGTCAGTCAGCAACCCATAGCTGCTCAAGTCTCCCACCGAGGCCACGGGCACTCCTTCCATGGCCAATGAGCGGGGTAGACCGCGGCCGAAGTTCACGCCGGTTAGCACGTTCTCCCCAGTGGGATCGATTGCCTTGAGGGTACGGCCCAACCAGCCCTCCACGCCCAGGATGTCAGGCTCACAGGTAGCCCAGATGTCCATGGAGCGGAAGTGAGACAAGCTGGGATGAGGATAACCGATTCCCAGTATGATCGCCAGCTTCCCTTCGTCCCAGTATTTCTTGAGGGGGGCCAGGGACGGATGAAAACCAAGTTCGTCGTTGATAGGTACAATCTGGTCTTCAGGAATCCCCAGGCTGGGCCGGTAATCCCGGTACAACGGGTCGTTAAAGGGGATCACCGTGTTCAAGCCGTCGTTGCCACCGGAAAGCGACACGACCGCCAGGACAGGGTCTTTCTTGGTAGAAACCATCACATCTCCTCCGATGTTAATTTTTAGCCAAACTGGAATTCTGAGGTCGTTGCGATCATCTGAAGCATCTCGCCCGTCCGGCGGTTGAAGTCGGCGCGCTCGCTCTCCGAGCCATGCCGCAACTCCCCACTTCGCGATGCATGTGCAATGAGCTCGCTTCGGGTCTCGTCAGCAACCTCTATAGGCCCCACCAAGTCTAAGCAGCCATCAACCAGCTGGTCTGGTGACAAGCTTTGACCTTGAGCCATTAGCCTGTTGACCATCGACTGCACTCCGGGCAGCTCGGTATTCCCCAACATGCCGCTGGCGAAGTTGATGCGGTCGATAAGGCTCCCGCTGTTGATCCACTCCGCTCCCATATGCCAACCCTCCACGGTGGGCGGGTTGTACAGGTCTAAGCCCATGTACTTCGGCTCCATGGCGACAAAGAACAGCCCAGGCTTGGGTTCCATGTGGTCTTTGACCATTCGTACAGTGCCGATCACTACATCCGCCGGGCTTTTGACCTTGGCGAAGCGGACCGACTCGGACTTAAACCAGTCAGAAGTAAAGAGGGTCTGGAGCATGGCTTTGATCTCGTATCCCGAGTCAAAGTATGCCTTCTCCAGGTCCTTGATGGCCTCGGGGTCTCGAGGCTCGGCGAGGCGCCAGGCCGGTACGGGAGGCTCGTCGGCAACGAAGAAATCGTACAGCTTGCGCGCGATGAATCGAGCGGCCGCAGGCTGTTTGCAAATGATGTCGATGCAGTCCTCGCCGTTCCACGGCCCGGTCTCACCCAGGAACGTCTTGTCGCTATCGTCATGGTCTGCCGGATCGAAGCGGAACTCGAAGGGAGTGCGGCCATACGGGAACACCGGCATGGTGGGAGCCAGGTTCCATCCGGTGAAAGCACGGGCACAGGCTTTCACGTCATCCTCACTGTAGTTGAGCTCGCCATCTTTGCCTACACCCAGCGAGAACAACTCCAACAGCTCCCGGCCATAGTTTTCGTTTACGGCGACTTTGTGGCTCTCGATGTTGTCCAGGTAATAGAGCATAGCGGGGTCGGTGGAAAGCCTCAAGAGCAGGTCCCTGAAGTTACCCATCCCGTGATCTCGAAACCAGTCTATCTGCAGACATGTCGTCCGGGCGTTATCCACCTTGTTGTCCCCGGAGCAAAAGATGGTATGCCAGAAGAGGGACATCTTCTCCTGCAGTTGGTGCTTGTTATTGATCATCCGGTAGACCCATTCGGTCTGACCAGTTTCGATGGCAGCCTTGTCAAAGTAGCTGGGATAGGCCCGGAACAGCATATCTTCGTCGATTCCGGGCTCTGGGCCGGGATTCAGAAACTCCGCAACGACATTGTCGTAGCCTTGGGCGACTCTATCCTCGATCTCATCACGGCTCGCTCCGAACCCGGCGCGACGCAGCAAGTGCGCCATAAGCGCAATGTCTTGGTCTGACATTTAATCCTCCTCTCCGATGTTTTGGATTTCAGCGACCCGCCTTAACAACCATGGACTTATCAAGGGGATCCATCATGCGACAGCGCCGATAACAAAAGATACCGGTTTCGGCACGCCGAAACGGTATCTAGGATTGTGTACGCAAATATTTAATATCTTTAGCTTCCCTCTGTCAATACTGGCTCAGGTACACGATGGGTTCTAATTGTTTTGTTATAACCATTATTACCTGAGCACACAAACCGCGTCAATGACACGGAAACTCGCCCAATCATGCCCTCTAACCCACGAGTCTTCTTGTTAAAACAGGGCATGCTCATATAGCTCAGAGGACGCCTACGCCCCAGACCACCAGGGCTGAGACGCCAACCAACCCGCAATACACAGAGAACCACCACAGTTGTCCTCTTTGGAGCCACCGCATCAACCAGTAAATCGCTAGCAATCCCGCGAGGAATGCCACAACGCCGGCTAGCACCAATCCCCCAGCGTCGGCCTCAGTTAGGTGCGGCTCCCGTAATAAGGTGAACAAAGACGCCGCCATTATCGTCGGCACCGCCAGCAGAAAAGAAAACTCCGCTGCGGCGGTGCGGCCCATTCCACCCCACAGCCCGGCGACGATGGTCAAGCCGCTGCGAGACAACCCCGGGAACACAGCCAACCCCTGGGCCAAGCCAACCAGCAAAGCCGCCTTCCAGCCTACGCTTAATAGGGACTCGGGTCCGTTGGTGGGTCTGATGAACCGGACCGAAAAAAGCGTTGCGGCGGTTACCACCAACATTGCCCCAACCAAGAGAGGCGACGCAAAAGCAGCTACGATTAGATTCCGTAGAAGTAACCCCAGCACCGCGGTGACAGCGAATGCCAAGCATAGCATCAGGCACAACCGGCGCGACGCCGGGTCGTTACGTAAGCCCAGGATCACCGACCAGAACCTATGGCGAAAATATATGACCACGGCCAGTGACGTAGCAACATGCACCACCATCTCCAAAGCGAGGCCGGGAGATCGGTAAGCCAGAAGCTCCGATCCCAACACCAAGTGGCCGGAACTGGAAACAGGTAAGAACTCAGTTAATCCCTGGACCAGCCCCAGTATTATGACTGATACAAACAGGACTCATTCCTGGGCAATTATCTGGGAAACTATCCGGGCAACTGGCCGGGCAACGACCTGGTCCCGGGGCATGTTACCGCAGGGTATCAACGCCCTCAACACCACCGAGAGAACCCTTCGTTAGAACCATTATTCTGTTGGCATCAGTAGGCGATCATCAACTATTGGGCCGTCCAACCCCCATCGATCACCAACTCGCTTCCTGTCACAAAGGATGCCTCGTCCGAAGCCAGGTAAAGCGCTCCGAACGCAACATCCTCTGGTTGTCCAAGCCGAGGTATGGGGTTGGTTGCCAATCTGATCTCCCGAAAGGCTTCATCGTTTATCACATCTCGGGTCATGAGGGTCTCGATGACGCCGGGATGGATGGAATTGGCTCTGATGCCATCCCGAGCGTATTGGATGGCCGTTGCCTTGGTTAGCAGGCGGACCGCCCCCTTGGAGGCATTGTAGGCCGATGCATACGGACTCCCCACCAACCCTGCAATGGACGAGATATTTACTATTGAACCACCGCCTGCCTTGCGCATTTCGGCAATGGCTGCTTTGGTGCCCAGAAACACTCCCTTTGCGTTGACATCCATCACTTGGTCCCACGACTCCTCGCTGGTCTCTTCTACACGTAGTGTGCGGAATATTCCCGCGTCGTTCACCAGGATGTCGAGCTTGTCGAACCGAGTCACTACGGCGGCCACCGCCTGTTCCCATTGTGATTCAACGGTCACATCGAGACGAACGAAGACACACTCGCCCCCGGACTCGTTGATCTCAGCCTCGGTCTGGCGGCCTTCTGCCTCGAGGATGTCCCCGATGACTATCTTGGCACCTTCTCTGGCAAAGAGCTTGGCTTCTGTAGCACCCATCCCCCTGGCGCCACCGCTGATTAAAGCAACTTTGTTTTCAAGACGCATCTCTCAGCTCCAACTCAGAATCTGTTCTTGGATTATAGGTTAATCGCAAAGTCCATAAAAAATGCGCCCCGCAGGACGCCCCCCTCGAGCGACGGTCCCACTCAAGCAACGGACAGATTCCCCCCTTTTCTTTCCGGTGCGCTACGGTATACCCCTTTTGGGACTGCCATCAAATAGCCTTCACACCGCCTCGCGTTACGCCACCCTCCGCTAACATGATTTTAAAGAGGCAACAATACCCCTTTCAGTAACAATACTTGTGAGTCAATTCGCAATGTTGACATTCCAGGTTGAGGGTGCCTAAAATCTGGCCCACGCTGGAACCAGCAACATATCAGTGGAAAGTCCTCCTGAGGGCTCCAGCTACACAGGGGAATGGCCTCAACATCATTGATGTTTTATCGACCCAGATCAGTGCCCTGAGGACAGGGATGGCAGCAAGCGCCTATATCCTGATAAACGTAGAACCAGCGAAAACCAAGACCGTAATGGAGCGCCTCCAGGCTATCTCCGGCGCTGCGGTCTACGAACTCCTGGGACCCTACGATATGGTTGTTGACCTGGAAGCCGACACTCACGAAGATATTACATCGATCCTACGCAACAAGATCCGGCCCATCCAAGGCGTGACCAATACCACCACCTGCGTGTGTCTGTGAACACGGGACCGCAATGATGGCCGACGAGGGGATTTATGAAGGGCGATGACAGTGTACTCAACGCTTTGAACGGTGCCCTGCAGGGAGAGCTCACCGCTATAAACATGTATTTTATTCAAGCAAAGATCTGCCACAAGTGGGGCTACCGCAAGCTAGGTCAGAAGCAATACCTCGAGTCAATAGAGGAAATGAGGCACGCGGAGGAAGGTATTGAACGAATTCTATACCTAGATGGGCTGCCCTCCATCCATATGGATCCGTTCCACATTGGCACAAACGTAAAAGAGATGTTCGAGTCCGGGTTGGAACTGGAGTTGAAGGGCGTCGACACTTACAACGAGGGTATTAAGACCTGTCTGAGTGCCGGCGACGCGGGGAGCAGAGAGATCCTGGAGCATATACTGGTTCAGACCGAGAAACATGTCGAATGGCTAGAATCCCAGCTCCATCTCATAAACGAAGTGGGTCTGGACAATTATCTAGCCGACCAGATAGGGGAGGAAGTTTCCAGCTAACTGAGGTCCGGCTCCGCGGGACGGACTAGGATTTTCCGAGCGACGTCGTATCCCATCGAAACCCGGTCCGTCGCTGTCTCAACTGTCAATACGCCCACATAAGGCGTGGCCTCTAGGACCTTAATTTCTCGGTCTGGGACCACGCTTGACTCCACCAAAAAACGCAGAAGCTCAATGTCGTCTTCGGGCACTCGGTCTACCACGTAGGATTCCGCAGTAGAAGCCACGTCCAAAGTTAAACTATCGGCGCCTGTATTGGGCTGGCCCATGCCTGGGATCGGGCGCCCAAATGGCGATTTGTGCGGGTAGCCCAGGCGCTCCATTAACCGCTCTTGAATTTCTGGGGACATGCCATGCTCCAAGCGGTGTGCCTCCATATGGGCCCGGTGTAGGTCCATACCCACCAACCGGACCACCAACCATTCGGCGAGCCGGTGCCGCCGGGCCATATCCGCCCCCACGTTTATACCCCGCTCGGTGAGCTGAATCCTTTTATCAGCGTCCAAGTCCACCAACCCCTGTTTTTGCATCCTACGGATCATCGCCGCCACCGACGGCACAGAAGTGCCCAAGCTTTCCGTGGCGGGGAGATATCTTAGATAATCCGTCAATTGGGTGACCGTTGGGAATTCCATATCTTCCCGCATTTTGTACAGACACAGCAGATAGTTTTCCGTAGCTGGTGAGAGCCGTCTCGCTGATGTGTCTTGCGTTGGAATATTTACCTTCTTTCCCCTAGCTGCGGTGGCAACCATACTCCGTCCTCCTGCCTCAGGCTGATACTAACCCTGGCTATCGGGCCTCACTATTGGTCTTGTGGCAACTGATCTTTTGTACTCATCACGAATCATTATATCACCGGAGGGATTACGTAATGTTATTACCCAATACTTATTGAAACTTGCGATAGTAAAGCACCATCCTGACCATTACATTACGGGAATTATTTCACAAATACGAAAACTATTGACATTATGATTCATAATATATATTATTTCGATACAGCAACCCAATTGGTGAGGATTGAAGTGTATCGAAAAATTCTGGTTCCCCTAGACGGGTCCATCACCCAGTCGGGAAAGGCGATTGAAGCGGCTCTAGAGCTGCTCCACCCGGAGGGTGAAGGGATTCTGCTTCGTGTGCTTCCGCCTGGAGGGTCTAGTCCGGTATCGCTCCGTTATGTGTCCGCCAGCCATGCGGAACGCGAGGAACGCTCGTTGGCCAAGGGATACTTGGACTACTTCGCCAACCAGCTAAATGACATTTCAGGCGGAGGGTGGCGATCTGAGGTTATTGTATCCAAGTCTGTGGCCCAGGGGATCGCGGACTTTGCTGTTCAGGAGCAGGTCGACTTGATAGCAATGTACACTCACGATCGCCGGGGGCTAGCGAAATTCATGAAGGGCAGCATCACCGAGGCGGTGAAAGCGCGGGCGAATACGGAGGTTAGGGCAATCCGGCCCAGGGAACTCATAGCAGCTTAAGGTATTCCAACCCAAAAGCCGAGGACGAAACCATCCAAGGGAATGCGGCGTCATCATAAACCGTGACTGCTGGTGCCCCTTCTGGGTCGCTCTGAGAAACTATTCTGTAGTCTTCGGTGTTAAAGGGGGTACCAGCGTCACTCCCCCAGAACGGGGGCTCTAGATATTCCAAATTCGGCAGTTTGCATGGGATACAGGATCACCAATTAGGACCGATGTACTTCTAGCGCTCGGAGGTGTGCCATGGTAACGCTGGTAGCGGAGCCGGAAGTCAAGGCAGTTGAAGTTCAGGTCCAACCCGTACAAGCCCCGGTTAATTATTGGTACTACTGGGTCCCCTGTGTTGGGGTGAAGTACTACGTTTTTGACGACGGAGAAGTACAGCAACCCAACGTCGATCACCTCTTAACTAATGCTTTCATAGACTGGCTCTGACAAACCTGATCTAGCCTCTTTTTGATTCGGACTCAAGGCAAATCAGCCGCACCGGACCGTGAGGTGTCTGTAATGGATATACACTCAGTTGGTAGAGAAGCTTACCCTAGGACCTGGCCGGAGTACGAGCGACTGGTTCTACATAACGCTGAAGACCCTGAGGTTGTCATTGGATTCCGGCCGGGTGGTTGGAAACAATACGTCCGGCAATTTCTTGGTGGTACCGAGGACACCTGGGAAGGCTTCGAATTGGGAGACCCGCTGGACGCAGTGGTCGGCTAACAAAACTGCGCATTCCCAGCCTTCTTCTTCCTCGGAAACAATTGCGGAGCAACTCATTAGTTATCCATGGCTCTTTTGGCCGGACTAATCTATCGCTAGACCGTGTGTGACAAGCAGGACCGGAGGCTTGTGCTGCATTGGGTGACCAAGCCACCATCTATTGGTACGAGCGCGCCACGCGGCTGAGTTGATCGGAAGTGATTCATGGATGGTTATTGTTCCAAGTGCAAGTTTAATAGAGAGATTCTAAATTCCCGTGCGTTTCCCATGAGGAACAGCAGGCTAGCCAGCAGAGGCGTTTGTGCTAGTTGCGGCACCAGAGTGTTGCAGGTCCAGGCGAGGCCTTCCTCTGTTAGTCCCAGAAGGCTCCCCTTACAACGGGGCGTATTCCTGAATGCCAATTGAGGCCGAGTGCGGATCAAGAGCGATCACCAGCGCGACCTGGGCGGATAGCTCGAACGATGCGAGGGGAGGGAGTGTGAATCACATGGTCGGTGCAATCAATGGCCATTCAGTAATTTCCGGGGAGCCGTATAAGAGGGCGCTATCCATTAACCATCGCCCGACTCTAGGCTCTATTCAAGGTATTCTCTATGACAATTACATGGGGTTGGTGGGGGAATTAATCAGATCAGGATTGAGGGAGGAGGGGCCTTCATACCTACAGACCCAAGGTGGGCGAAATTGGTGCTGGTGGGGAGGCATCGAACCCCAGGTCGTTTGGGAACGGGCGATGCATCTGGGTTATCTACAAATGGAACCGATAGAGACGACGATCAGACAATAAACCCTGGGACTGGCCTACCGGCCATCAACCAAGCGTACCTTGTTCCGCAAAGCTTCTAAGACGCCTTGGAGGTCTCACTACCCCGAGGCGTCTTGACTTTCTGGGATTATCCCCTGGCTGTGCTGCCCCAACCTTTCAAGCCGTGCTCTTGAGCCAAAGCCTCCAAATTGAGCTGGAGCACAGCGCCGCTTGCTTGAGATACTCGACTCCGTTGGTCCATTTGGTCCCATGCCACATCAACGTCGACTCTATTGATGCCTTCGATTTCAGCTAGGCCCTCTTGCACTGAGGTCACCAGCCTGGTCATGCCGAATATACAGCATGGGAGGACCTTGACACGTACTCTTCTTTCCTCATCCACTTGCACGTCGTGGACCAAGCCCAACTGCGCAACGCCAAATCTGTAGTCGCAACAACCGACGCTTTTTAGGGCCTCGTATACTTGGCCCTTTAGCGCTTCCTCTTCCTTGTGCCGTGAATCGTTCATTTGTGCCATGCCTCCCTGGGAGAATCTGACCACTACTGCTTGCCTGAAGACCAAGGCTCGGCCAATCCGTTTGCCCGGCGGGTGGCGAACTCGTCGTTGGCGATCCGTTGCTTTGTAGCTTCTACATCGATTCCATGCAGTCTGGCCAGGTTCTCACCGAGGATTTTTTGCTTAATCTCCGAGGTGAGTTGAGGATAACCGTATCCATCAGTCAAATCCTGAGGCATTTGAAAGTCCCAGAAAGCCTTAAGTGCCCATTGTGGGTGCCACAAAGGGACCTCTGAGCCGCTGACGATCTTATCCGGCCCTCCCCAAAAAAGCAGCTTCCCCAGTACTTCAGCAAACCACCGGGGAGCTTTGCCGATAAAGTTTATTGTTGCTGCCAAGGAGACATAGATATTGGGGAATCGGACGATCTGCCAGCAAATCTCGTCTATGAAAGGAAGGCCGGGATGGAAAATGACAAAGTTGAGGTCTGGAAATGATGCCGCAGCTTGGTCGATATCGTACACCTGAGTGCCCTCAATAGGCTGCGGCCCTAGGGGCACTCCCTTGTGTACCGCTATCAAGTTAATGCCCAACTCTCTGGCTTTTTCATACACCGGAAACGCCACTCTTGGATCATCCATTCTCCAGGGGAACGGCGAGCCAAAGTCGTAACGGATGTTGTAAAACTTGAACGCCTTGACTCCGTACTCCTTAACTTGAAGCTCCATCAGGTCTAGGGCTTTATGCCCTTCTAAGGGGTTTACTGTACCCCAAGTGATCACCCTAGAGGGGTATCTTTTCGCCATTTCCGCGCATCGCTGCCAATCAGAAAGACCGTCATGGAAAAAGTCGGTCAACGGCAGCGGCTGCGCCACCAATATGTCAGTATCGCTTTCCGTAAAGACAATGTCGGCAATGGTGTCTATGTCCCAGTTCCGCAGAAACTGCTCCTGAGGGAGCACCCGCTCTCCCGCTGGGGTGAGCGCCGCATGGAAACCATAGAGGTGGCTATTGAATAGCTCCCCACCGGAGTTCTTCACGTTAGTGGCGTCCATGTTGTAAAGGTGGGTGACCGCGTCAAATACGAAAGCATCACCAATCATGACGTTGTTCCTCTTCCCTGCCGATTAAGAACCGGGGCGACCTTAAATAGACACAACCCAAGACGCTAGGTAGTATAGGTGCTGCTCAACACCACAGCAAGCAACATAGAATTCAGCTCAATATTTCGTAACAACGGGGAGCAGTCCCTCCGAGACGGGCATGCTCCTCAGGTCTTAGCGAACGGAGTACAGCCTGGAGAGTTGACTCTTAGTTCACCCTTTGATATTTGAATATATTGTCCCGCAGGGCACTCTTGAAAGTAGAGGATCAGCGATGCCAGAACAAGGAACCAGGTTAAAGGGCAAAGTAGCCATCGTCACCGGAGCCGGAGCCACCGGTAGTGGGGACTTTGTAGGGATCGGCCAGGCGATATCCATCCTTTTCGCCAGGCAAGGGGCGAGTGTCCTGTTGGTAGACCGGGACGAGAGGAACGCTGAGACTACCCTTGCGACTATTAAGGAGGAAGGAGGAGAAGCGTCTTTGTTGGTCGGCGACGTAACTAGCAACGCTGATTGCCAAGCCATGGCGCAAGCAGCCGTGGAGCGGTACAGCACTCTGAGTGTCCTGGTCAATAACGTGGGCATCAGTGGTCCCGGGTCCGTCACCGACGTAGACGAAGATTTTTGGGACACAGTGATGGATGTCAACTTGAAAAGCGTCATGCTCACCAGCAAACACGCTATCCCCCAGATGATTGAAGCTGGCGGTGGCTCCATTATCAACCTGTCCTCCATTGTGGGGCTGCGGGCTGGGAGCGGGCAGCCCAGCCATCCCTACGCTGCCTCTAAAGGCGGCATAATAGGCCTCAGCAACTCAATGGCGGTGCATTACGGTCGAAACAACATTCGGGTGAACTGCATCGCCCCAGGCCATGTGCACAGCCCAATGGTGGCCCGGCACACCACCGAAGAAATGCTAGATCTCCGCCGCCGAGCCGGACCATTAGGCACCGAGGGCACCCCCTGGGATGTAGCCTGGGCAGCCGTCTTCTTAGCCTCAGACGAGGCCCGGTGGATATCCGGCGCCACGCTGCCGGTGGATGCAGGGCTGCTAGCCGCTACGCCTCTAGCTATGTTTCCCTACCTCCGCGACCCAGAGTAACGAGGCTGTCACCCGGTGAGCCCGTGAAGGCGCATGCTAGAATAGTCGTGCCTCCACATCAGTTGCTGGTGAAGCAAGGCTTCAACTGCTAATGTGCCGACCCAATCCAAGAATAGAAGGAGATCATATGCCAGCGACAGCAATAGTAATGGCCGTTCCCGCGGGTAATACCGAGGCTTTAAAGAGGGCCTTTGAGGAGATGCGGGGCTCCCGAGAAGGCCAGTGCGTAGCCAACCGCCACGTCATGGGTGTTACCAGGGAGTTTGTTAGTCTCCAACACACGCCCCAGGGCGATGTTGTAGTCGCCTACTTGGAGGGGGACGACCCCTCTAAAGCGATGGAGCGAATGATGGCTTCCGACTCCGAATACGCACGTTGGATCGCTAATGACGTAATGCCGCTGCTGGGTGTAGCGGACGGGGAACCCCTGCCAGCCAGCGAGATTGTGGCAGACTGGCGGGCGTAGGCCGCGCCCATGCGGCCTCCGGACCTGGGATTCGCCACCCAGGAAAGCCGCCAGTGGACTTCAGGAATAGAGGCGCATAACCCTCTGGCCAGCTACGATTTAGGGCGCACTACCTAGTCGTACACCGTAGCCGCCCTTCACCCAGCAAAGCTTCTGCCAGGTCAGGGACTTGCCAACAGAAGTTACCATTACCCGCTTACTAATGCAGCCCTAGGTGAGGCTGACAAGGGTTTCGGATCGCCCAGCAGCAGGAAGAGGGATGCCCCTGAACCACTGACCACTGCAACAGTAGTAAAGGGTATAACGTAGCTTCCTGTAGTATCGAACATGTATCCGGCGAATAGAGGCGCTGCGAACAGAAGAACGTTCATGGGCACCATAGACATTCCCATAATGCTGGCAAAGGCTCTACGGCCAAAATAGACGCCCCGGATGGCTGTGGTCAGCGAACTGCGGCCCTCGCCAGCACCTAAAAGCAGCGCAAAAAGCAAGACCATGGGCATGCTGTGCGCCATGACCACAACGACAACTGCCACTGATTGAAGGATGGAGAACCCGAAGATCGCTACCCTTATGGGCAACCGGTCTCCTATGTAACCTCCGACAAGAGTAGACACCATCCCGACCGAGGTGTACGCGGATACGACCCACCCTACAGTCTGCAAGGAGAAGCCCCGGTCGGTGAGCATCGGGCCCAAGTGCACCATTATCGTAACAATCACACACGAGCAGCTCGCATGGCCAAGGCTCATCAGCCAGAAAGCCCGAGTTCGTACGGCCTGCTGCCAAGTGAAATCCTCATCGTCTAAGCTGGGTTGCGAACCCGGTGTCCGACTTGCGCTGGCAGATGGCAGCGGCGCAGGATCACCATCGGGATGCTGGCCATATTCTTCAGGCCGGTTCCGCACCAAGAGAGAGATGGGGAGAGCCACGAGGATGATTACCACACCTATGCCGGCGGCAGCAATTTGCCATCCGAAGTGGTTGGGGTGCATGGACCAGGTCAACACTGGCACCAGAGCTACCACCCCTAAGCGGTAGCACACCATGACCAGAGACATAGACGTGGCTCGACGCCGGACAAACCAGCCATTGAGCACTGTCATCATGGGGAGCCAGGTGCCCAACCCCGCGCCCAAGCTCATAACTAAGAATGCTGCGTAAAATTGCCAGAGTTCCTCTACGCGGCTGAAGAGCAGGAAGCCACCGCCCAGAATCACTAATCCAATGAGCACCATGCGGCGTGCACCTAACCGGTCAATGAGGAGCCCCTCCAGAGGACCCATAACGCCTCCTTCCACCCGCGAGAGGGAGAACGCCAAAGCCAGTTGTGCTCGACCCCATCCGAAATGCCTCTCTAGGACAACAAACCATGCGGTCATGGAATGAAAGAAGGGCACGATGCTCAAAGCCATGACCAAGGCGGCCACGCCTATCAGCCACCAGCCGTAAAACAACCCCTGCATCCGGCGGTTGATCGTAGGGATGCTGGAAACGGTTAAGAGAATAAGGCCGGAGGCCATGATCAGCAGGCCAGCGGTTGTCATCATGCGCGTGCCTTTACAGACGGGCCTGGCAAGGTTTTCTCCTTCGCTTTCACCGTCCCGCGAAGAGGATCATAGCCACGCGACAGGCCCTGGCAGCACGATCGGCCCCTTGAGCCGTGTTGTAGCCGACCTGAGGGGATAGGCGTGGGCCGTCTACTTTGGGCAGCACATGGATACTCCAAACTCTTGACGCCCATGCGGACTGAGGTCAACTAGCCCATTCCCTTGGCGTCGCGCAATCTTCCGGAATCACGAGAGCCGTTGAGGCTATACCGGCCAGCGGCATTCTGGTGGTTGCAGCACCCTCCATGTGGCAGCCCGTGGCCAGGGTTATCGCGATCAGATAGGCGTTGGACTAAGAGGTCCACCTGATGCCCATGGGGATGCATTCATCAGCTTGATCGCCTACGGGGGATTGCTGGGAATCGTGTCCTAATTACCGTCAATATAGCAATTGGAAGATAGCTGTCAAGGGCAGGGCTAGCTAGGGCATTCATCACCCCAGGCCCATGCTATAGATGCATTGGGCGGGCGGTTTGGAGTACAAACCCAATGTTGGTCGGGGCGGGCAGACTCGAACTGCCGACCTCCTGGTCCCAAACCAGGCGCCCTACCGCTGGGCCACGCCCCGAGGTTTAGTCCGGATATATATCAAAAAAGCCCGCCCTTCTTCCTTCACGGCAAGCAGCGGCGAGCTAACCCTCAATGATCCGCCTGGTACCCCCGGAGAGAGTCGAACTCTCGTCTCCGGCTCCGGAGGCCGGCACTCTATCCACTGAGCTACGGGGGCCAATCTGGAGTCAAGAATAGCATGGTTGAATAGGGGCTACAAGTTTCATACACGAGTCCACACAACGAGTCCAAACAATTAGTACGCCAAGCCCGTTAACCGTTACATTGAACTCCCGCTTGAGCAGCTTCGTGGACAAAACCAGGCAGCAAGAATAGACTACGGGCAGCTTCGCCGGAGGTGGTCCCATGCCTGTATTTTCGCCAGAGTACCTGCATAAGGTCGCCTACCATATATACCGCGCCAAAGGAGCTTCGGACGAGGAGTCGCAAATTGTAGCGACCCACCAGATCAAAGCCAATCTGGTGGGTCATGACTCTCACGGTGTGATTCACATCCCGGAATATGTTGACCGCATCAACCGAGGGCACATCGTTCCGGGAGCCCCCTTCGTGGTGGAGAAGGAGGCACCCAGCACAGCGGTGATCAACGGCAATTGGGGTTTTGGCTTCGTGGTGACGGAGCGAGCGATGCGTATGGCCATCGACAAAGCCAAGACCCATGGTGTCGCCGCTATCACCATCCACTATCAAAGCCACATTGGCCGCCTGGGCGATTATTCCACTATGGCCGCCAATGAAGGGATGATCGGCCTGGTCACCGCGGACTCTGGTGCAGGGCCCAAGGCGGTCGCCCCCTTCGGTGGCCGGGGACGCAGGCTGGGCACCAACCCCATTTGCATCGGAATGCCCAGCGACCTGGAAGGTCCGGTGTTACTGGATATGGCCACCAGCGCGGTGGCAGCGGGAAAAATCAGCCTGGCCCGCAACCGTAGGGAAGAGGTCCCACCGGGTTGGATCATCGACAAAGACGGCAACGCCACCACCAACCCCGACGACTACTTCTCCGGTGGCGCCATCCTACCTGTGGGAGCGGACCAAGGCCACAAGGGTTACGGTCTCTCCTTCATGGTTGAGGTGTTTTCCGGACTTCTCACCGGTCTCGGCTTCGGCCTTGACCCACAGGCGAGGCATAATGACGGCGTGTTCATTGGGGTCTTTAACGTGGAGCACTTCCGGCCGCTGGACGAATTCAAGAAAGAGATGGCCGAATTCATTGATTTCGTGAAGACCTCGCCTCCCGCCACCGGGTTCACGCAAGTCCTCTACCCAGGCGAGATAGAACACCTTACTGAACAGCGACGTCTCAAAGAAGGTATTTTCGTTGAGGACGATACCTGGGAGCAGATTACCAGCCTGGTAAACGAATTAGGGGTTCAGGCCGCCGTCGGCGACCCTTAAATTCTCGGCCCAGGCATCTTCAGGCTAGACCGCCTAACATCCGACTCCTAGGTCCTGGCTGACCCTGTTAGGTGGTAAGCCCTTGCGCGAGCCTGAGTTTCTGAAGCACAGGGATTTTCTTGATTTTGGACTCGTCCAAGTCCTCCCAATAGATACCTGCGGGTTGGGGGTGCTCCCCGTCACACCGAAAGATTTCACCGGGGGTGGCGACGTAGTCCAAGGGCACGTCGTGGTGGGTCCAGGGTAATTCCTCGTCTAGGACCTGCATCGAGTGAACGGTGCTGACTACCGGGACCGATGGATCGAGTACCCCGGCCGCCCTGGCCAGTCCATATTCCAGGTCCGCAAACCCGCCGCCTTTCCCTATCCGGGTACCGGAACGATTAACCGCCACCGAACCCGACACCACCAAGTCTACCTTCCGCATCTCCTCCACCCGGACCGGACGCCCGTAACGCGTTGCGCCCGCGATAGTAGCTGCCTGGTCGGGAGAGGCTGTTAGAATCGACGGGTCCAGCTCGATAAAGCACTGCTCGTGACGCAGGCGAGGGACCGCCATGTACACAACCTTTCCTTCTTCCAAGGCCCGCTGCCGCAATGGTCTTTGGGGTCGGTCCGGGTTACTCTTAATTACCCTGGCCTCCCGCCATTGGTGGAGCTCGAACACTTGCTCTGCAGCCTCCAGAGCGCCATGAAAGTCAGGAATTTTGTCGTGGACGGTCCTGCCCCTGATGACTTTAGCTAGCTCCAAGGCTGTCCAGACCGTCTCCCGAAAATATGCTTTGTCCCTCTCGATCATTTCGGCACCATAATACTACAAGGCAAGTGAAGAGTTGCTAACCACTTGGGGTAGAGAAAATTGCGAAACCGAGGGAGCCCGGAATACTTTGCCGATTGCGCTACTCCGACAACGAACAACGTCATATCGATAGCTGCGGGTCGCCAGGTTTCACTTTCAACTGAATATCTTTTCCTAACGACTGCCAACCCAGAAGGGTAGGGCCATCGTGCCCCCTTTGTGATGCGATTGTTGGGGAACGGGTGACCCTTTTCTGGAACACGTCTCCGCCAGAAGCAAATCCCTGCCGCCCATACACTCGGAAAGAGGCTAACCCTACCTCCGGTCATTGCCGCCCGCTTCCTATGATAAGGTCACCCTGTTCGTTCCCATGAGGTCACTCGTGAGTACAAGAGTTTACAAGGCCATTCTGATTACCGGCTACGCCATTGGGATCCTGATATTCCTACTTGCCTGCGGTACGGCGGAACAAGGGCCGGGCATCTTCTACCTTCCCACGGAGGAATTCGCACCCAAGTTCAACAAACTCATTGAATGGAAGTTGGGCCTAGACGAGCGCCGAGCAAAAGGCTGCCGTCGGGAAATCAATGAATCCGGCATCGACGTGGAAACCTACCGGACCACGTTCAATCGTCAACTAGCCGCCGAAAACTACAGGGATGCCCGGACTACCTTCGAGTACCTCTTGGAGGATGTCAGGTACTACGACCAGCGAGTGCGCCACGCCGGGTGCCCCCTGCATCTACCCGACGCTAGGTATCAGATTCCCGCTCCCTCCGATCTACCATATCTACCATAAAACAACCAGGCTCCGGGCTGGCTGGCCCGGAGCCTGGATTACGATAGCCTTCTCGGCCCAGGGTTCAGGAACCCTTCCGACCCTTCGGATCCTTCCGATCGTAGGGAATCTCGTTCTCTATAGCTTCTTGAAACCTCTCTCTAAGCCGGTTGGCGTCCGCGCTGTTCAGCACCTCTTCTCGACTGGCCTTGTCGGGCACGTCCAACAGGAGGTTGCCGTAGCCCGGCACAAGGGTCTCCCATCCCTTCGTGGTATAGGTGCGAGTGACGAACAGGTAGGACTTCCCAGAGTCAAGAAGATTGGGGTCGCCCTCCATACGGAACTCGCCACCGTCTGACCGGGAGCCGCCCTGCTGGTTGACCGTCACGCTGCCCGAGACGTCGCCCTTAAGGGTCTCCAGAACGGTAACGCTGAACTGCGTCTCCGGCAGTCCCATCTCGTCGTTCTGCCCATCCTTCTGACTGACCTGTCCGAAGAACACGTCATTGGCAATTCCGACCAGCTTGCGGTCATCGGAGATGTCCGTAATCCACGAGGGGCTGGCGACGGTCGGAACACCCTGAACGGCGGAAACGGCAGTGATAGCCTGCCACGCCGCCAGGACTAGCAGAGCAAGGGACAGGACGCCCAGGCCCAACCAAAGAGTCTGGCGGCGTCGAACCAAAGTACTCATCCTGGCTATCCCCCCAGAGTCCTTCGTAGTCCTCAATCTCGTGACTGGCAAAGCTTGTGCAGTGTTCCCACGCGTGGTGGTACATGTAGTTACTGCTCGACGCGTGCTGCAGCCCGTGAGCATGGCCTAACTCATGAGTAGTTACCCACTTGATCGTGCAGGAATTGTAAATTACTTTCGCACCGAGGTCATTAAGAAACGGGCGAGTCTCCGGCTTGTGGACGCACACACAACCCAGCGCGGTTCTTGGCTTACATCGGCTATAATTCACTTGTCAAAGCGGAGGAGCAGGAAGCTCAGGTTGGCCGTTCGGCAGCAGAAGCTATTCGCGAGGCAGACGCGGCGGTCCGCAAGCCCGCTCTGGCAAGGTCCTTTCCTGCACCAGCCCGCCAACGGCGGGGGCACCGCGCCCATAGAGTGTACCGGCTCATCGCCGCTACGGTAGTCCAATACCCCCTTGGACCTCGTGTCGCTTTCCTTCACCGGTTGGGTGGGCTAGGAGTTTTGGAATTTTCTCTGGAGTAATACGCTCATTGCCCGCCCATATCACCTATGCTATAATCGCCTTGACGAAATAGACAGGATAGATAGCCACATATTGTACTGATGCTAGACGGCCAAACGAAGTCCCAAATAACGAAAGAATATCGTCTTCACAACCGGGACACCGGCTCCACCGAAGTACAGGTAGCCATACTCACGGAACGAATCAAAGGGTTAACCGACCACATGCGGGTCCACAAGAAGGATGTCCATTCCCGCCGGGGCCTGGTAGAACTCGTATCGAAACGCCGAAGGCTCCTGAACTACCTCACCAAGGAAGACGTGGACCGCTACCAGACTTTAATCACCCGTCTAGGGCTTCGGCGCTAAATACCCGATTCAACAACACCCTCCACAGGGTGTTGTTTCTTGTCTACGCATCTTAATCTCTTACGCGAGGTATCTTAGTATTACTATGCCTACTACAGTTGAACGCCGGATAGGCAACGAGAAGCTTATTCTCGAAACTGGCAAGCTGGCGCCCCAAGCGCAAGGCGCCGTCACCGTCCGCTATGGCGAAACCATAGTCCTTGTTACCGCGGTGATGTCCGATAAACCCCGTGCGGCAGATATCGACTTTTTGCCACTGACCGTGGATTACGAAGAGCGTCTCTACTCTGCGGGTAAAATACCGGGCAGTTTCTTTCGCCGGGAAGGCCGGCCAGGACAAGAAGCCACCCTCTCGGCCAGACTCACCGACCGGTCCATCAGGCCCCTCTTTCCCAAGGGCTTGCACAACGATATTCAAATAACCATCACTGTTCTGTCCGCTGACCAAGACCATCCGGCCGAGGTCTTGGCCATGATCGGCACATCGGCAGCCCTCACCATCTCTCAGATTCCTTTTAACGGCCCAATAGGGGCCACACGAGTCTCCTACTTAAACGGAGACTTCATAGTCAATCCGACCTACCAGCAAGTATCGACCAGTCAATTAAGCACAGTGGTGGCCAGCACCTCCGACGCCATTATGATGGTGGAATCAGCCTCCGATCAGGTCTCAGAGGAGATCATACTCAAAGGCATTCAGCAGGCCCACGAGGCCAACCAATCAGTCATAGACATGATCGCCGAGCTGGCCAGTCATGGCAGCAATCCGAAGGTAGAAGTGCCCGACGACAGTGAGGAAGCGGAAGCGCTGGACCAGCGAATCAAGGGTATCTTGAACAGCCGGCTTGCGGCTCTTCTTGAAGAAAACGCTGACAAGATGACCCGTGAAGAAGGAGAAACCCGTCTGGAAGCAGAGGTGGCGGAGCAGTTGGCAGACCAGTACCCACCCGCCAAAATCGTGGAAGGCTTCAAGAACGTTCTGAAATATGAGGTGCGGCGTAGGATCCTGGAGCAGGGTATCCGTCCCGATGGGCGCACCCTGACCGAGATTCGCCCCATATCGTGTGAAGTGGGTGTCTTGCCCCGAACCCACGGCTCCGGCCTTTTCACCAGGGGTCTTACCCAGGTCTTGTCCACTGTCACCCTGGGCTCGATGAGTATGAAGCAGATTCTGGATACAGTGGGCCCAGAGGACACCAAGCGCTTCATGCATCATTACAACTTCCCCTCTTTCTCCACTGGTGAGGCCCGCCGGGTCAGCTCCCCGGGCAGGAGGGAAATTGGGCACGGGGCATTGGCGGAGCGGGCAATCCTCCCGGCACTACCGTCCGAGGAAGAGTTCCCGTACACCATCAGAGTTGTGTCGGAGGTTCTCAGCTCCAACGGCAGCACATCCATGGGCAGCGTCTGCGGCACCACGCTGGCCTTGAAAGACGCCGGCGTGCCTATAAAAGACACCGTTGCCGGCATAGCCATGGGATTGATCACCAACGACAACGGGGAATTCGCAGTGCTCAGCGACATTCAGGGGGTTGAGGACTTCCTTGGCGACATGGACTTCAAGGTTGCGGGTACCGCCAAGGGAGTTAATGCTCTGCAAATGGACATTAAACTGAGAGGGCTTCGCCAGGAGGTGCTAGCCCAAGCTCTGGAGCAGGCAAGGCAGGGGCGCCTTCACATCATGGAAAAGATGGACGAGGCCATCACCGAACCTCGGGGCAACATGAGCCCCTACGCCCCCAAGATGATCCGGTTCCAGATACCCGTAGCCAAAATCGGTGCGGTCATTGGTCCTGGCGGCCGGGTTATTCGGGCTATGATCGAAGAGACAAGCACCACCATCGATGTTCAAGATGACGGTACGGTTACCATCGGTGGCACCGATGCGGGTGGGATGGAGCGCGCCCGCGCCAAAATAGACAGCCTCACCAGGGACTTGGCGGTAGGGGACATTTTCACCGGCTCCATCACCCGGTTGACGAACTTTGGCGTTTTCGTAGAGCTGGTACCGGGCCGAGAAGGCTTGGTCCGCTCCGGAGATATGGGAGACGTAGCGGAAGAAGCCAGGGTAGGTCAAGAAATAACGGTGATGATACAAGAGATCGACGCCCAGGGACGGCTAAACCTGTCCCGAAGGGCCCTGTTCGGAGACGACGGCAGCGGGCCTCCAGCAGCCCCGGCTCGGCCACCCTCGCCACGACCGGCGTTTGACCGGAATCGAGGCGGTCGCCCCGGTGGCGTCGGGCCCGGGCGCTCTGGACCCAACGACCGGCCCAGGCGACCCAGTGGGCCCAGGTCCACTGGCCCACGGCAAGGGGGAGCGGACCGGCGGTTCCTGGGCGGCCCCCGCCCCGGCGACCAAAGATAATGTCGCTCCTCTGATCTTCCAGTACACAAACTGAAGGGGTGGGCTTGGCCTGCCCCTTTAGCTTTTTCGATAGCTCTCTCTGGTCCGGTTTCTTCATTTCCAGGCGAGGCGTTATTCGTCAACTTCCAAAGGGGGGCCTACAGGGGTTGCCCTCTGCGGTAGCGTAACCCCCTTAGTCCCTCCCCCATTACGTAAGGATGGGAGACAGAACGCCTGGACGCAGTACCTACGCGCACCCCCACTGTTAGGGTCTTTTGGTTGTCCTACTACATTAAGCAAGCCCGTTCGTGGTGAGCCCTTCGACAAGCTTAGGGCGAACGCGACGACTGGCGTTAGGGCCAAATTCAAAGCTCTGCCGCCACTGTGGTATCGCTTCCCCTAGGCAATCATGCGTGTTAATATCTAGTCCTCTTTCAGACCCCTGGTTGCGCAAAGGGAGGCATCATGGCAACGATACGAGTCGTAGTCAACGGGGCTACCGGTAAAATGGGCACGGAAACCGTCTCGGCGGTGGCCCGACAGGACGATATGGCGCTGGTGGGAGCATCCTGCAAACAGGAGCGGGGACCTTCTCTTTCCCTCGCCACCGGCCAAGAAGTGCCCCTATCCACCAACCTGAAAGAGTTGCTCCGGGATAACCAGCCGGACGTACTGGTGGACTTCACCAATGCCACGGCTTGCATGGAAGCGGCATCCATGGGCGCCGCCTACTCCACCAACCTCGTGCTGGGCTCCAGCGGCCTTAACGATGATCACCTCAAGCAACTGGACGCTCTGGCCAACGACAAGGGCATAGGAATAATTGTCGCGCCCAACTTTGCGCTGGGTGCGGTGGTCCTGAAAAAGCTGGTAGAGCAGGCCGCCCCCTATTTCGAGTATGTCGACATCATCGAGTCTCACCACGAAGCGAAAATAGACTCTCCTTCAGGGTTCTCTCTGGCGCTGGCCAAGAGCATCGGAGACCAGAAGCAGTTCACCAGAAACCAACCCGAGAAAGAGAACCTAGCCAACACTCGGGGAGGGGAGTACAACGGTGTCAGCATACATAGTATTCGTATGCCGGGGCGCAGCGCTCACCATGAGGTAATACTGGGTGCGCCCGGTCAAACGGTGGCTTTGCGCCACGACACCCTGGGCAGAGATTGCTACATGCCTGGAGTATTGCGCTGCATACGCGAGGTTGTAGAGCGCCCTGGGCTTGTGGTAGGCTTGGAAAACATTCTTGGCCTCTAGTCTGCCAGATACGAAGCGCACCCCACGTCCCACCCGGACCGAGCTGGCGAACCCGTGACTGTCGAGGGCAGGCCCCAGTTGTCTTGAAACCCTAACCCAGCAACTGACTTCTGCTGCATCAAGGACATCCTCAGTGAAAGACCTTAGTATCGCCTTGGTAGGGGCCACGGGCGCGGTCGGAAACGAGTTCATCCGCATCGTCGGCCAGCGCTACTCGGACTTGAACAACGTCCGGCTGCTGGCCTCCAGCCGTTCCGCTGGTAAGCAACTGACCGTTGGCTCCAGAGAGTTGGTGGTAGAGGAGACCACGGAGGACTCCTTTTGCGGAGTGGACATAGCCTTCATCTCAGTGAGCAGCGAAGCCAGCCGCCGCTTTGCGCCAGCGGCAGTGGCCGCCGGGGCAATAGTCATAGACGACAGCTCTGCTTTTCGCATGCAGGACGAAGTCCCCTTGGTGGTGCCTGAGGTAAATGGCGGGGACGTGGAATGGCACAGCGGCATCATATCCATCCCCAACTGCGCGACTACTCCCTTGGTGATGGCAGCCCAACCCCTTCATCAAGTGAACCCCATAGTAAGGATAATAGCCGACACCTATCAGTCGGTCTCCGGGGCCGGCGGCGCCCCCATGGTGGAGCTAAGAGAGCAAAGCCGCAGCTTACTTGAGGGCAAGGTAGCGAAGCCGCAGGCCTTGGACCAACAAATCGCTTTCAACGTGATTCCTCGTATCGACAGTTTCGTCGAGGACGGTTACACCGTCGAGGAGCAGAAAGTACGGCAAGAGACTTGCAAGATTATGCACGCTCCGGAAATCCGCGTCTCCGCTACATGTGTGCGGGTGCCGGTATACATCTCGCACAGTGCGGCGGTCCATATGGAGTTCGAGCACCCCATTGCACCCGAGGAAGCACGGGAACTCCTCCGGGCCATGCCTGGAGTAAAGGTCTTGGACGACCCCTCCAAGAGCTCGTACCCCATGCCCTGGGACGTAGCGGGCACCGACGAGGTTTTCGTTGGACGGGTCCGCCAGGATTCTTCCCATCCCAATGGCTTGGCCATGTGGATAGTGGCAGACAACCTTAGAAAGGGCGCCGCCCTAAACTCAATTCAGATCGCGGAAGAACTGGTGGCTCGAAACTGCCTGAAGCCGAGAAAAGAATCCAGCACTCAGCGTTAGACATGCCGATCAACTCCTTCTCCGGAAGGATCGGTCCGGACGAGCCCTGAGAAATTCAAATTGAACACAAGGGGAGACCAGCATATGGTGTCGCAGGCGGAATCTTTGCAACTCCCGCTTTCCAGCCCGCTAATCATTAACGGGCAGGAAGGAGCGGCAACCGGTGGCCGGGAATTTCAGCGAGAGAACCCGGCGGACACTCGGCAGGTAGCGACTTCGGCGGCGCAAGGGTCGCAAGAGGATATGCGCGCTGCCATCGACATCGCCAGGGAATCATTTGACCAAAACTCCAGCAACTGGATTTACAACTACAAGCTGCGGGAGCAGGTCCTTTTCCAAACCGCCCGGCTGATGCGAGAGAACGCTAGCCGCTTGGCCCAGGTCGTCAGCCTAGAGGTGGGCATGCCGATGCGGCAGGCAGTGCCCCACGTATCGGCCGCCGCCGACATATTCGAGTTCTATGCCGGGTTGGCGGGTAAGCTGTACGGCGAGAGCTTTACACTCCCCAGCGGATCCCAGATCAACCTAGTGAAGGAACCCATCGGGGTCGTCGGATTAATAACCCCATGGAATTTCCCCCTGACCCAGACCGCAAGGAAAGTGGCGCCGGCTCTGGCAGCGGGTTGCACCCTGGTTATCAAGCCGGCCAGCTATACGCCAGCGGCGTCCTACGAGCTGGTGAAACTCATGCACCAGACTCCCCTTCCACCGGGCATCGTCAACCTGGTATCGGGGCCGGGCAGTACTGTTGGCGCCGAGATCGTAGTCAGTCCGAAAGTGGACAAGATATCTTTCACGGGAGAAACGGGGACCGGCAAGGATATCGCCGCGCGAGCAGCCCGTGACATCAAACGAATCAGTCTGGAATTGGGAGGCAAAGCTCCCTACGTCATCTTTGATGACGCCGACGTCGAGGCTGCTTCTCAGGCTGCTGTGTTTGGCATGTTCAGAAACGCCGGGCAGGCCTGTGGCGCCACCACACGGCTGTTACTTCAAGAAAATATTCACGACGAGGTGTTGGCCCGGGTGGTGGAAATATCCCGTAACCTGGAAGTGGGGCATCCCTCCAGCCAATCGACCGACATGGGCCCTCTGATCTCCAGCTCTCAGGAGCAGGTGGTCCAGGACTTTATCAAGTTTGGGCTGGACGCTGGGTTCGACCTGGCCACCGGAGGCCACAAACTCCAGGGCGGTGGCTACGATCACGGTTACTACGTTGAACCCACCATCTTCGACCGGGTGGACAACGCGTCTAAACTGGGCCAAGAGGAGATCTTCGGACCTGTGGTTGCGGTAACCTCTTTCAAAGACGAGGAGGAAGCAATAGAGCTGGCCAACGCTGTAGACTTCGGCCTTGTCGCCGGCGTGTGGAGCGCCGATTATCCCCGGTCGATGAGGGTCGCCCGCCGCATTCGAGCAGGCACCGTGTGGATTTGGGACAACTACGCCCAGCCGGTGGAGGGCATCTGGGGCGGCTACAAGGAGAGCGGTATCGGGCGTGAGCTGGGCTACCACGGATTGGACGACTTCCTGGAAGTGAAACAGATTTTCACCGATGGCACCGGGCTGACGTCTAAGCCTCCCTACGCCTCGGTTATCAAACAATAATCGGTCGGCAATGATTCGTGGGGCCTAGATCCAGTTAGATAAAACGAATTCTTTAGGAGATACACAGCCAATGGCAGACCTTCAAATGGCGACCATTTCGGGTAGCGGAACAAACGTCAAAGAAGTTGTTTTAGGTGAGTTCCAAGAAGGTCTCCGTGGTGGGTCGCTGCGACAGGGGGACCAAGGGTACGACGAAGCCCGGAAGGTCTGGAATGGCATGGTTGACAAGCGGCCTGCCCTGATAGCCCAATGCGCCGGTGTGTCCGACGTAGTCGATGCAGTGAACTTCGCTCGCACCAATAACCTCTTGATATCGGTGAGGGGCGGTGGACACAACTTCCCTGGCGCCGCTGTCTGCAACGGTGGTCTGGTGATCGACCTGTCCCAGATGAGGAGCGTTCGTGTGGACCCCGTCAAGCGCACCGCCCAAGCCGAAGGCGGCACCAAGTGGGGCGATTTCGACCACGAGACCCAGGCTTTCGGCCTAGCGACGCCGGGTGGAACTGACCCGGACACTGGCATCGGCGGACTGACCCTGGGAGGGGGCATTGGCTGGCTATCCGGCGAGCATGGACTAAGCAGCGACAATCTGATATCGGCGGATGTGGTTACGTCCGACGGCCAGCTCCGCCGGGCCTCAGAAGATGAGAACGAAGACTTGCTGTGGGCACTGCGAGGCGGCGGCGGTAACTTCGGTGTTGTCACTTCATTCGAGTACCAACTACATCCCGTGGGACCCCAGGTCATTGCGGGACTAGCGTTCTATCCATACGAGAGGGCTCGGGACTTCCTCAAGTTCTACGCTGACTACTCCAGCAAAGTCCCCGACGGGGTGAATACCGTAGGCGGGCTCGGTACATCGCCAGAGGGCGCCAAGGTGGGCTTCATTGCGATCTGTTATCACGGGCCTCTGGAAGAGGGGAAGACGGTACTGCAGCCCGTCCGAGAGTTCGGTCCGCCGCTGGCCGACCATATTCAACCCATGCCGTACACCACCGCCCAAAGAATGCTCGAGGCAGCCGGCGTGCCGGGCCGCCAATACTACATTAAATCTCATTTCATGAACGAGATCACCGACGACGCCATTGACACTATGTTAGCCAACTTTGAGGGAGTCACTTCCCCGCTTTCCTCCATGATTTTCCAGCAGCTCGGTAACGCCACCAACCGGGTCCCCAGAGGGCAGACCGCCTTCGGCCACCGCGACGCTTGGTACGAGTGGGCTACAGTCGCCGCCTGGCTGGACCCCGGAGAATCGGAGATTCATGTGCGGTGGGCCCGGGATTTCTCCGAAGCTATGGATCCGTTCACCTTCGGGTTCTATGTCAATCAGGTGGGAACAGAAGCCGAAGAAGGAGCAGCCAACATCAAGGCCGCCTACGGCGCTAACTTCGACCGCCTGGTGTCCTTAAAGCAAAAGTATGACCCTATGAACCTCTTCAGCCACAATCAGAACATCAGGCCCGCAGCCTGACCTGTATCTGCCTGTTCTGTATCTGATCAAATTGAATTGGAACACAAGGCCTGAGGGAGGGAGATGGTCGAACTAAAAGTAACAACCCTAACAGGTCAAGACGCGGCCATCGAGGAATCCGTGATCGAAGAACTCAGGGCGAGTTTAGGTGGCCAGCTTTTCTGCCCCGACGACGGAGGTTACGAAGAAGCCCGGAAGATCTGGAACGGGATGATTGAAAAGAGGCCGGCGCTGATAGCCCGTTGCACGGGCGTTGCCGACGTGATCAACTCAGTCAAGTTCGCCCGTGGCAATAACCTTCTGGCAGCAGTGAGAGGCGGCGGCCACAGCTTTCCGGGGAACTCGGTCTGCGATGGCGGGCTGGTCATAGACCTGTCTCCAATGAAAGGGATAAGAGTCGACCCTAAAAAGCGCACCGCTCGCGCCGAGGCCGGTGTGAAATGGGGCGAGTTTGACCGCGAGACCCAGGCTTTCGGCTTGGCCACTACCGGTGGCACAGTCATGGATACCGGCATCGCAGGGCTCACTCTGGGTGGCGGCATCGGGTGGCTCTGCCGCAAGCTCGGCCTTGTCGTCGACAATCTCCTTTCGGCAGACGTCGTCACCGCCGACGGCCAGTTCCTCACCGCCAGCGCCGACGAGAATCAAGATCTGTTCTGGGGACTACGGGGTGGAAGCGGTAACTTTGGAATCGTGACCTCCTTCGAGTACCAACTTCATCCCGTTAGCACCTTGCTGGCAGGCATGGTCATTTATCCCATGGAAAAAGCAACAGAAGCTTTAACCTTTTACCACCGGTTCGCCAGCGCCGCGCCGGATGAGTTGATGACCGGCGCCGGATTCCTCACCTCCCCAGAAGGTCAACACGTGTTCGTCGTCCTAGTCTGTTACAACGGGCCGATGGACCAAGGGGAGCAGGTCCTAAGACCACTTCGGGAATTCGGCCCACCAATCGCTGATCTAATCGCACCTATGCCCTACACTCAAGTCCAGAATCTATTATCCGAAGAGGCCTTCCCATCGGGCCGCCGCAACTACATCAAGACCAATTTCATGGATACCATAGACGATGACGCGGCAGCCGTTCTGGTCGAACGTTTCGAGGGTGTTCCGTCGCCTTCCTCCGTAGCGGCTGTGTTCCAGCTTGGTGGGGCGGTGGGTAGAGTCGGCAAGGAAGATACAGCCTTTTTCCACCGGGACGCAGGCTACCACTTCTTTATTGGGTCGATGTGGGAAGACCCTGCGGAAGACGAGGAGAACATCCGATGGGCACGGGAAACCTGGTCAGCCATGGAGCGGTTCTCATCTAACGGTGTGTACGTCAATGAGATGGGGGATGAGCAGGAATCATTGGATCGGATAGCGGAAGCGTACGGCGCTAACACCTACGAAAGGTTGGTGGCCCTGAAAAACAAATACGATCCGGACAATTTCTTTCGCCTAAACCCCAATATTAAACCTAAGGCATAACGGCGGCCCAACAACTATATCAATTAAGAACAGGAGGATGGTCATGGCAGAGTTAGGCAGACTAATCACAGCTATGGTGACCCCGTTCGACGAACGGGGGGAGGTCGACTACCAGCAGGCTAAGCGCCTGGCCAACTCCCTACTGGATTCCGGCAGCGACGGCGTCATCGTTTCCGGCACCACAGGAGAATCGCCCACCTTGAGTACCGAGGAGAAGCTCCGCTTGTACTCCGAGGTAAAAGAAGCCGTGGGTGAAAGGGGCGCAGTGATAGCGGGCACCGGCAATTACAGCACTGCCGAAAGTATTGAATTGAGCCGGGAGGCTGAGCGGCAAGGGGTTGACGGGCTGCTGCTGGTGGTCCCCTACTACAACAAGCCACCCCAGGAAGGCCTGTACCAGCACTTCAAGGCCATCGCCGAAAGTGTCGACCTGCCGTGCATCGTGTACAACGTAACCAGCCGTACCAGCCTAAACATGACCCATGACACCACTATCCGGTTGAGCCATATCGACAACATCGTGGGAGTGAAAGAAGCGGGCAGCGACATGGACCAGATCACCCGCATTATCCACGGAGCGGAGGACGGCTTCCGGGTATGGAGCGGCAACGATAACGAAACGTTCTACATCATGGCTACCGGAGGCTACGGTGTAGTCAGTGTCCTCTCCCACCTAGTCGGCAAGCAAATCAAGCAAATGATGGGCTTGCTGTTGGAAGGGGACGTGGAAGGCGCAGCAGCGGAACACCGCAGACTTCTGCCCATATTCAAGGCAGGTTTTGTTGTTTCTAATCCGATCCCGGTCAAGCACGCTCTGAACTACATAGGATTCAACGTCGGGAACCCGCGGCTGCCATTGATACCAGCGGATGAAGCGTCGGCGGCCCACATCGAAGAGGTCCTCAGTCGGTATGAGGTGGACCTGCCGGTGCCTGCCTAGGTTGGCAAACCCATAGCTGGCGGCCAACAGAACTCGATAAACGATTAGCCTTGGGGACGGTACCTGGGCTAGTGAGGCTAATCGTTTTTGTTGGACCCTCTGGGAGCGAAGGATCAGCCAGAGGATGAAGCGGACGGCTAAGCCGCCACTGACCCTTTGGCAGCAGCATTCTCTGGACTACGTTTCCGGAGCAGTCAGGGGATAACGGGCTGGACTTGAATGGTCTCCAGTCGGCTGGGGCCAGTGGAGATGATCTGGACCGGGCAGCCGACCAACTCCTCAATGCGGTGGACGTAGCCAATGGCGTTGGCGGGCAATTGGGAAACAGCGGTTGCGCTGGCGGTGGGCTCCTTCCAACCCAACAACTCCTGGTAGACCGGCTGACAACTGGCCAGCAAACTGGTGTTGGCCGGGAAGCGCTCCACCCGCTTGCCGTTGGCTTCATATCCAACACAGATCTTTACCGAATCCAGGCCGTCTAGGATGTCAAGCCGGGTGAGTACCAAGCCGCTGAAGCCATTCACCAACTGGCTGTACTTGCCAGCTACGGCGTCGAACCAGCCCACACGGCGCGGCCGACCGGTGGTGGTGCCGTATTCCTGGGCTTTCTCCCTGATCTCATCCCCAATCGCGCCGTGCATCTCCGAAGGCATCGGCCCACTGCCAACCCGCGTCGAGTAGGCCTTGAAAACTCCCAAGACCCCCGCTATGGCTTGAGGATTTAGCCCCAGGCCGGTGCATGCACCGCCAATGGAAGATGATGAGGAGGTAACGTACGGGTAGGAGCCGTGGTCGATGTCTAGGAGAGTCCCCTGCGCACCTTCCAATAGAATATTCTTGTTGTTAGCAAGGAGGTCTTGGATTATTTGCTCGGTGGGCTGAACGTAAGGACGCAGCTCCTTCCCCCAGCGGCGGCAACGGTCCAGGAGTTCTTTCAAGGCCAGCGCTTCGGCCCCGTGTACTTTGGTAATCAGTGCATTCTTGGCTGCCAGAGTCTGCTCCAAGCGGGGAACCAAGGCATCCCAGTCCAGCAAGTCCCCCACACGGATTCCCGACCTGCCGACCTTATCCATGTAAGCCGGGCCGACCCCCCGACCGGTAGTACCGATGGCGCTGGCTCCCCTGGCCTGTTCCTCCAGGCTGTCCAGCAAGACATGGTAGGGCATGATCAAGTGAGCGCGTTCGCTGAGGTACAGTCGGCTAGTATCGATTCCCCTGGACTCCAAACTTTCCAGTTCGGATAACAGCACATCGGGGTCGACCACCACCCCGTTGCCGATAATGCCTACGGCCTCGGGCCAGCAGATGCCCGAGGGGACCAGGTGTAGCTGAAAAGTCCCTTTGTCATTGACCACGGTGTGGCCAGCATTGTTACCGCCAGCGTAGCGGACCACGCAATGCACATCGCTGGCAAGGTAGTCGATGATTTTACCCTTCCCTTCGTCACCCCATTGCCCACCGATAACTGCGTACGCTGGCATGTCTAACGATGCTCCACAAGACATTACCCCGGCCGTTTAGTGGCCGGGGCCGAACCAACGCGGAGTATAGCAAAAAGGTGATTTATTGGAAAGGGACGGGACTATTGGTTCTTGTAGGCCGTGGGAAGTCCGTTGGTGGTGAACCTTGGGCAGACGTCCTAATCTAAGATACAAGGACAGGCCCTTCAGCACCGCCCTTCGACACGCTCAGGACGAACGGGGGGATTCAGGCAAGCCGTTTCAAATCCAACTCACAATTGTGACGGGCGTCCCTTCGACAGCCCCAGGGAAAAGGCGGGAGTTGGTGTTAGGTGGAGAATCAAAGGGCTGAGATAGTCTAGGAGATGGTATCGCTAATCTTGCTACGCTGCGCAGCATCAAGCAAGTAGAGTACCGGGTCTGATTCCACCGCCGATTCTGGCAGTCTAAACGTATCCTTGATTGCCGTGACGTTGTATTGGCCTGGCTGAGCTACAGAATAGTCCGCGACGCATTCACCGTCCAGCCAGATGGCGCCGCTGGTGTCGCTCCCGCGGCGAACGAATCCAACTAGTCTATTCTCAGGACATTCATGCACGACGATACAGTCCCTAACCCAAGCAATCTTAAATGAACGGCCGCGAAAGCTGATCACAAGTGTACATTCAGTTAAATCTGCTTCTTCAATGATGACGTCCTCAGTCTCCGAGGATAATACATTAGGCGCCATACCATTCCACCTTATGAATACCTTGGCACCGGGGCATGATCAGCAAGCTTCCGCCGGATGTTGTTCGCCCGGTCCCGCAACGCTTCTCTAAGTTGGTTGTACCCATATTCATTGCGAGCGAAGATCGGCGGCACCATTACATGGGCTCTGCGACCATATCCTAGCGCCCACGTTTTGGCGGGGTTTTCATTGCTCAAAATTCCAATCACGATACCACCGAACCTCTGGATAAGAGACATGCATGGGATATCGCTGGCGCCATCACCTATATAGATCATGTTGTCAAAGGGCACAGGCCTCTCTTGCGGGTCCATCGGCTCATTGACGACATAAGGATTATTGCGATAATCAGCGCCTACTTTACCTTTCTGGATAAGAAATATGCAGCGGGTCTTATCGGTGAAGGATAGAGACTTCTTGACTGCGATGATCCGGCCGCCACCTTGTTCGTAAGCAAACGAAGACCCCCATATTGCATGGACGGTGTCATCTAGTTCACTGGCCGAGAGCAACTCCTCGATTCCGGATGACACAACATACGTTTCCACTCGGATCCCTATGTCTCTAAATAACGGGTCTCCTTCTATTTCAGCCTTTAGTTCAGGAAAGATTGCTGGTACGCCATTATGGAACGTCAAAGTGCGTCCCACCTTTTGCATCTCCGCCAGGGTTAGCTGGCCCAACGGACCTCGATCTTTAGCAAGGTCTATCATGCACTGCATGTACGCGATAGTCGGATCCCACCCCTCTTTCACTAGGTCGGCGGCTGAGCTAAATACGTCCCGTGGAGCAACGCCAAAATGTGTCAGCAATTGCCCTGTGGTATCAGGTGCAAGCGTATCATCACAATCGGAGATGACGGCTATGGTGTTCTGGGCCATGGGTTCTTGCTCAACCGAACGTTTCTTTTCCGTTGCCGGAAGCCTAAACATTATATAAGACTTATGTCAAGGATGCATTGTAGAACCTGGGTGCTATTTATCAATGAGCGACAGTCAGCACCTAGCCACCCATTCTGGAAGGTTACTTGTTGACCACTCTACGTTGCCGGAATTGAGAATAAAGCTTCGTTGACACCCCTTTTCGCCGACCATATAATCGGCCCACACCCGAGACGCATTAACGATACGGAACAGCCATGACCCTCCGGGACCAGATCGAAGAAGATATCAAGTCGGCCATGCGAGGCCGGGAGCAGCAGCGGCTGGAGGCCCTCCGCTTCTTGAAGAGTGTCATTCAGTTGGCGGAGAAGGACCAAGGGAAGAGCCTGGATGAGGACGGGTTGGTGCAGGTCATCGCCAGACAGGTCAATGACCGCCGCGAAAGCATACGCCTGTTCGATGAAGGGCATCGTGCCGATCTGGTGACCAAGGAGGCCGCCGACTTGGCGGTGCTGGAGTCCTATCTTCCTCCTCAGCTAAGTCCGGAGGAGCTGACTCAGTTAGTCCACCAAGTGATCGCCGAGGTTGGCGCGGTCTCAGCCCGTGACAAAGGAAAGGTTATGGGCCGGCTGATGCCTCAAGTGAGAGGCAAGGCCGACGGGGCCGAGGTAAACAATCTGGTCACCCAAATCCTGGAATCGGCTGGCTAACCTCTTACCGCGATTTCCTTCAGCGGCCATTTCCCCAGTCTCCTCCGCTTTCCAAGGACTCGACATGAGATTTGGCATTCTGGTATTCCCTGGCACCTGGAGCGACACCGACTGCCTTTACGTGGTCAAAGATGTTCTAGGGCAGGACGGTGACCCCGTTTGGCACAAGACCGATAGCCTGGATGGTTATGACTGCGTTATCGTGCCAGGAGGCTTCTCTTATGGTGACTATCTGCGCCCCGGGGCCATGGCGCGGTTCTCCCCGGTAGTTTCAGAGCTGCATAATTTCGCTGAGTCCGGCGGCCTAGTCATCGGTATCTGCAACGGGTTTCAGATCCTATGCGAGGCCGGACTCCTCCCTGGAGCCCTCATGCGGAACCATCACCTTGAGTACCGCTGCCAGTGGGCCAATCTGCGGACTGAACGAACTGATACCCCCTTCACGTCCAGATGCGAGCAAGGCCAAGTGCTGAAAATCCCTGTGTCCCATGGCGAAGGGAACTACTTCGCCGAGGCCGAAACTCTCTCCCGGCTCGAGGAAGAAGGTAGAGTCCTATTCCGGTATTGTGACGCCCTGGGTGAAAGCAACCAAACAGCCAACCCCAACGGGTCGGTGAACAACATTGCTGGCATCGTTAATAAAGAAGGCAATGTGTTGGGCATGATGCCCCATCCAGAACGTAGCTGCGAGCCGCTTTTGGGCAGTAGCGACGGCAACCTGATATTTGGGTCTATTATTGATCGCGTACGCTGGGCCACTGAGATCTAGGGCTGCCCTTAACGCCATCGATGCCACGCCCTCGGCTTTGTGGCATAATGTGCTGGCTAGCTTCAGATCGGGACCACCGGCAAAAAGGAGTGATATGGCCGACAAGATCAAAACAACCAAGATCAACCATGTAACCACTATGGTAAAAGACACAGCCCGGGCAATGAAATTCTATAACGACCTAGTGGGCATCAACCAGATCCAGAGCCAAGTCGATAACCCTGAAATAACCTGGCTCCAATTGGAAAGCGGGATCATGGTCCACTTGATTGAAACCGAGGAGGCGCCAGCCAAGCCGGACCGAGTCCACCACGCCTTCGAGGTCGAGGACTTTGAGGATACCAAGAGAGTCCTGGCAGCCAACGGGTACGAGATCGCGCGGGAAGGGGTCCGCTACGACGGCCAAGCCTACTTGTT
This sequence comes from Dehalococcoidia bacterium, assembly GCA_965197555.1. Classification (GTDB taxonomy): domain Bacteria; phylum Chloroflexota; class Dehalococcoidia; order Lucifugimonadales; family UBA3495. The sequence continues at coordinate 275,635 of OZ240213.1, forward strand.
CACCGAGGACCCGGACGGTAACCGGGTCGAGTTCTGTACTGCCGCTGGCTATGCGCCAGCTCCGCCCCGGCCCTGACCAAAGAAACCAATGGTGGGACCTGCAGCCAACCAAGCCTCCGGATCATAGACCGGAGGCTTGGTCTTCGAAAGCGCCCGGGGCGACCATCGGACCTTATAACGAGGGATATGACTATGGCGGCCAACGAGCCCCGATACCGCGTACTGGTAACCGACTACGTCTGGCCCTCCACCGAACCTGAGAGGCAGGTCTTGGCCGAAATCGGGGCCGAGGTCATCGAAGCACCGGACCCCTCTGAAAGCACCCTCTCCTCCCTGGCCTCCAGCGTAGACGCCATCATGACTTGCTTCGCTCAGGTTACACCCGCAGTGGTAGCGGCTGCCCAGAATTGCATGGTAATCAGTCGGTACGGTGTGGGAGTGGACAACATCGCAGTGGACAAAGCTACCAGCGAAGGAATACCGGTTACCTACGTCCCTGATTACTGCGTGGATGAGGTGTCGGACCACGTCATGGCCCTGTTGCTCAACTGGAACCGGCAGATTGGTTTTCACGACAGAGCTGCCAAAACCGGCCGGTGGGGCGGCACACCCTCCCCGGTGCCCTTGGTCCGGCTTCGTGGCCGAGTCATGGGTATCATCGGGCTGGGCCGCATTGGCCGCGCCGTCGCTGGCAAAGCCTCCGCCTTCGGCATGAAAATTCTGGCAAGTGATCCATACCTCAACGCCGACTCGGCGTTGCCGGAAGGTGTCAACCTGGTGGATTTACCTACCTTGCTGGCGGAGGCTGACTACGTTAGCGTCCACACTCCTTTGGGCACCGACACCCGTGGGTTGATCGGGGAGCATGAACTGGGCTTGATGAAGCCCACAGCTTTCCTAATCAACTGCGCCAGGGGACCGATAATCGATGAATCAGCGTTGATTACTGCCTTAAAAGATAGACAAATAAGCGGTGCCGGCCTGGATGTCTTGGAGCAAGCCGATCCCCCAGCCGACCACCCCCTGTTCCAACTGGACAACCTGGTCGTGACCCCCCATGTCGCATTTCTTTCCCAGCAATCCGTCTTGGAGCTTGAAGTGCGCACCGCTAAAGCGACGGTCGACGTCCTTCAGGGGCGCATGCCCGAGTTCCTGGTCAATCCGGCGGTATTGCCCCATTCCCGGGTAAAATTGGGCTAAAATCTCAGCGGATACTTTCTGGGTTTGCGGCGCAAGTCAGGTGCCGCTGGTCGCTCGCCATGTACATCCTGCGGCCGGGTTAAATTCTCCGGATCCGATTCTATTAAAAAGGAGCCAGACATGTTTGACAGGATTCAGCACGTTGGGTACCTGGTGGCCGACCTTGACGGAGCGGTCGGCTGGTTCGAGCAGGGATTCGGCGCAGCTGAAGCGGCCGGCAGCATTCTCTCCAGTAGCCAGGCTGTGCCCGGCGGCGGTCGCAACGCCTTCGTCCACTTCGGCCAGATAGAAGTGGAACTCATCGAGCTTGAGGACAACAGCAGTATTCCCACCGACACTCTGGTGATGCACCACGTCGGGTATGTCGTAGATGACATCAGTAAATCCATGTCTCAGCTCACTGCCAAGGGGTTCACCTTCGCCGCCGAGTCCCCCTTCACTAATGTGATGGGGCAGCAGGTCCTGTATCTGGACTCGTCCTCAACTAAAGAGGTGTTCATGCACCTAACCCAATTGCCCGCGCAGCCCAACGACATTGGTGTGGGTGGAGGGGTGGCTGTCCAAAATATAGTCCACTGCGGATATCTGGTGAGGCACCTCGATGAGGCAGAGTCCTGGTACGTAAACAACTTCCAAGGCCTACGCGTAGGAGGTGGGGCTTCTCGCCAAGGCGGACGCAACGCTTTCGTCAACTTCGGACAGGTGCAGGTGGAGTTGATTCAACCAGGTGACTTGGACCGGGTTCCGGGCGGAGCCCACGCCATGGACCATGTAGGGTACGTGGTGACTGACATGGAGGGGGCCATCGCCGATTGCCGGAGAAGAGGGTTCAGATTCGTGGCGGATGCACCCATTACCAACTCCATCGGCCAACGAGTCCTTTACTTCGACACCGACACCACCATGGGCACCAGGATGCACCTCACCCAGCTTCCAGACTAGTGGTTGTTACGCCGACGAGCGCTGGGCCGCAGATCCTGCGACGTTGACACGAAAATTGCCCCGGTGTACCGTTGTGCCCTTCCCACCTATATGAACCTGGGACCTGAGGCCGCTTGGTGAGCACGCCCAAAAACATTATTTTGGTGGGGTTCATGGCGTCGGGCAAGAGCCACGTGGGGCGCTTGCTCTCCGGACTGACCGGCTGGCCGCTATTGGACGCCGATGAGGAAATCAAGCTTCGTAGCGGAAAACCAATCAGCGTTATGTTCACCGAAGATGGTGAGCCTCATTTTCGGAAATTGGAAAGATCGGTCATCCGGGACTTGTGCGTCAAATCAAGAAATATTATCGCGGCCGGAGGCGGGGCGTTCGTCGATGCTGAAAACCGGCAACAAATGCTGAACAACGGCCTGGTGATTTGCCTTCGGGCCCTGCCTGCGACCATACATCAACGCCTTACCGCACCTGCGTCCATCTCCTCTGTTGCAAGTCAAGTTGATCCAGTGCGGCCACTGTTGGCCGGAGGCGCTCCCTTGGAGCGCATCGAATCGCTGCTGGCCCAAAGAGCAGAGGCCTACAATCTAGCTCACATGAGCATCGATACCGATAACCTGACGCCGGAGCAAGTGGCCCGACAGATCCTGGTGACCTGTGGCAGCTCTATGATTCCCGAAGGAGAATAATCCATGGCGGACCCGGACTTGGCGGCATCGGTCAACCACTCTGCCGGAAGCTATCCAGTGGTTGCTGGGTGGGGCTTGTTGGAGAGTCTTGGAGAGCGGTTGCTGGCCCTTGGCATCGAGCGGACTATATACATCATCACCGATAGCAACGTGATGAATCCCTACGCACGGCAGGTGCAGCGGGCGCTGCAACGGGATGGAATCCCCGCCCACTGTTTCATCATACCCGCTGGAGAACCAAGCAAGAGCTTCGAGCTGGCCCAAGCAATATACGATTGGTTGGCCAACCTCAGGGCCGAAAGAGGCCACACCATAATGGCTGTGGGAGGCGGTGTGGTGGGAGACCTGGCAGGTTTCGTAGCCGCCACCTACCTTAGGGGCATGCCTTTCGTCCAAGTACCAACCAGCATGGCCGCCATGGTAGACGCTTCCATCGGCGGCAAGGTCGCTGTTAACCTTCCTCAAGCCAAAAATTTGGTGGGCGCGTTTTATCAACCCCGAGGTGTATTTGCAGATGTGGAAACGCTGTCCACCTTGGGGAAGCGTGAGCTTGCAGAGGGCTGGGCAGAGGCCATAAAACATGGGTTCATCCTCGACCCTGGACTGGTTGACATGCTGGAGGAGCACGCCGAGTCACTGATGGTGGTAGAGCCCGAGATATCCACAGAAGCAATCCGACGGAGTATGGCGATCAAGGCGGAAGTAGTAAGCCAAGACGAAAGGGAAACGTTGGGTATACGGATTCTACTGAACTACGGCCATACCATCGGGCATGCGCTGGAAGCGTCCACGGAGTACGGACGGTTCCTGCATGGAGAGGGGGTATCCATCGGAATGATGGGCGCCGCCCGAATCGCCCAGGGAATGGATATGCTCTCGCATGGAGTGGTACAGCGGCAACAGCGTCTGTTGGACCGGTTCTCCTTGCCCACTCAGGCCACCGGTGCCCCGGTGGAGTCCGTGTTCAGCGCTATGTCTCTGGACAAGAAGAGCGAGGGAGGCTCCAACCGCTGGGTGCTCCTGGAAGATGTGGGTAAGGCAGTGGTGCGCCGAGACGTTCCTCAAGAGCTGGTAGTGGATACCGTCCGGCAACTCGTTAGTTGAAGGGCTCTGAGCGCCCAGTTCACTCTTTACCACAGTGTGGCTGGGATTAGCCGGTAGGGTCCGCGGACACCGGGTCCGCGTGTTCTTCCACTGAATGACGTTTGTTCCTCACCACCATAGCAACTATGACGAAGCATATGACGCCAGCGACACCCAATAACACTATCGAAGCCAGCGTAGATAAGGATTCGGCGCCGGATATAGATTGGGAGACATGCTCCAACGCAACCGCTACGCTACCGCTAAGAATTGTCAGCCCAAACAAGATCCGTATCCTGGCCGCCTCTACGAACCTGGTGGCTGTAGCCCCCAACTGGGCGCCTGCCGAAGCTGAGGCCAGCATTATTAGTGCCATCAGCAGATCGACGTGGTTGGACAACGAGTAGAGAAAGGTGCCTAAGGACCCGGTTATGACGACTTGGAACAAATCGGTGCCAATGGCGACAGTGGTCGGTATCCCAAGCACATAAATATAGAGTGGCATCAGGATGAAACCACCCCCGGCGCCCAATAGCCCCGCATAAAATCCCACCGCGAACCCGACGCCGATTAGCAGGAAGACCGATATCCGGTTGATTCTCGAAACAGGCAAGGACACGTAGGTGGGGATGGGGCGTAGTCCGGGAATATTTATGGAATGGGGTGGAATGCGGAGGGCTTGGACTCTCTGAGCCAGACCAAGGGTCGCGACCTGGCCGCTGTTTTGACGCCGCGCCATATGATTGTGCAGGTATTCGAAAACGATTAAGCCGCCAACCACGGCAAGGAGCACCACGTATATCAGACGTATAACCGGACCCGAAACTCCAGCGCCCTCCAAGGTGGAATTCAACCTCTCTGCTATCACCACAGCGGGCAGCGCACCGGCAAGAGTAAACAGGCCCAGCCGATAGTCCACATTCCCAAAACTGCGATGCTTCAGCGTATTGATCATCGCCGAGCCCATTATCAACGTTAACCCAGTGCCCACCGCGAACACCGGCGGGACCCCAAATACCAGCAAACCTCCGGTTATCAGGAACCCACCGCCTACACCAAAAAATCCGCTTAGGGTTCCAACCATGAGTCCCAGCAGCAAAAGGAGGGCTGGGTTGACCACGACATCGGCATTCGGGAAATACATGCTTATTCTAATCAGTCACAGCCGTTTATTGGTCCCGGGCCCACGGTACAGTATCCGGATTACTGCTTCCCAGAAGCCAAACAACAGCAGACTGCACGAAGCTACCACGCCTATTACCAACAATGACCACAGCAGCGAATGGCTTCCGCCAAACCCCTGAAGAAATTCATTCAGTGAGCCGTACAACGTGCCAAGTCCTGCGGATTGTGATTTAACGCTGCATCCACTTATGTGCAGGTATACAGCGCATTGAATACTAATACAGGCCCAAACGGATAGACTCTTAAAAAGCCCTGGCCTCGAACAACACGCCGTTGCGCACCCACGACCCAGGAGGATAGGATACCGGCATACTGTCCAAAGAGACAGGGCTTGTTATCGGGGAATCATAACACGGCGACAACTCCAATACATCGGAGCCATTGAAGCTGCTTAGGAGCGCAACCTACCCCATTCATGCCGGAGCAGATGTCAGAACCTAAATTCTCCTTCCGGGTGCATCACATCGACGGAGCAGCCAGAGCAGGCGAGCTCACCACCTTGCACGGCAGGGTATCTACGCCGCTCTTCATGCCGGTAGCCACCCAGGCTACGGTCAAGACTATGACGCCACAAGAAGTGGCGGCCACCGGCGCCGGAATGGTGCTCTGCAACGCCTACCACCTGTACCTGAGGCCCGGGATAGACACGGTCAAGCACCTGGGCGGCTTGCATAAATTCATGGGATGGTCTTCACCCATCCTCACCGACAGTGGCGGTTTCCAGGTGTTCAGCATGGGACACCTACGGAAGGTAGACGAGAGTGGAGTCCGATTCAGGTCCCACCTTGACGGCACCGAGCATTGGTTCCCCCCGGACATAGCAACCACCAATCAGGAGCAACTGGGTGCAGACATCATAATGTGCATGGACCAATGCATTGCCCACGGTGCGGCCAAGGAGGAGGTTCAACGGGCCATGGAGCGGACTCACCGTTGGGCCCAAGTCTGCCAGCAAGGCCACGCCCGATCGGCTTCATCCCTTGATCAGGCCTTATTCGGTATAGTGCAGGGAGGTACCTTTCTCGATCTGCGCCAAGAATCCGCTTCCTATATTGCTGGGCTCGGGTTCGATGGCTATGCCATCGGCGGTCTGGCGGTGGGCGAATCCAAAGCTCAGATGTATGAGATTACTCAGCAGGTGGCCAATCAACTTCCGGAGGACAGGCCGCGCTACTTGATGGGGGTTGGGTCACCCGAGGACCTAGTGCACGCCGTGGCTTGCGGCATAGATATGTTCGATTGCGCGCTACCCACCCGGGTGGCCAGGCATGGAGGCATGTTTACACGGCAGGGCAGAGTGGACATTACCAACAAACAGTTTATGGACCGTAGTGAGGGGCTGGAGGAGGATTGTGACTGTTACTGCTGCCGCAATTTCTCGGCCGCCTACGTCTGGCACCTGTTCCGTGCAAAAGAGATCTTGGGGCCGAGATTGGCTTCAATGCACAACCTGAGTTTCATATCCAAGCTAATGCGGGAGATGCGCCACGCGGTCACGGAGGGCACGTTCGATAGGTTCCAAAGAGACTTTCTAGGGACGTACCAACCTACCAATGAAGAGGCCAGGCAACAGCAGAAACAGTTGTGGCTGAAGGGCTGGCGCAGCTAAACCGCGCCGCCAGCGACTGCGGGGACTATGCTGACTTCGTCGCCTGACTTGGTGGAGGTTTCCAGCCCACTGAGAAAGCGGACGTCCTCCCCATTGACGTAGATATTTACGAAGTAGCGAAGGTCTCCGTTTTCGTCCACCAAACGGTCTTTGAGCCCCGGGTATGAACTATCCAGCTTCTCAACCAAATCACCCAGATTGGATGAGTCCATTTCTACCCTGGCTTTACCATCGGTCATGCGGCGGAGTGGGGTGGGAATGCGAACCAAGACGCTCATGAGTGTAAACCCTCCTAGGCATTGAACCGGCTCCACGCTGTCCGGCCTAAGGCGGAACAGCGCGGTAGCCTAACCTTCTATTACATCTCCGCTGACAGGGTCGACGCGCACGCCGGTGGAATCTACCCAGTCCAGACCCCGTTGAATCTCGGCATCCTCGCCATCCAACTCCAGTACCACCCAACCCGTGTCTTCCCTAACATCGGCCCGCCTTATGTTGGTTACCACTTTAAAATCCTGACCCAACCGCCAGATGATCGGCTCTTTGACCATCTCGTCGCGAAACGTAAATTTGACCCTTTGCTTCCCCATCATCCACCGCCATTCCCCCTGGATGTTCTATGATCGAGGGCACTCTCAAAAGAGCCCATAGTTGGTTTTATCATTAGCGGGTCGACAACGCCTTCAACTGCTTCCTGGGTCTTCAAACCATTCCCGGTAATATAAACCACCGTAAGGTCGTCGGGTTTGATCGCACCGGATGCAACCATGTGCTCCAACCCCGAGACCACCACCCCGCCTGCGGTCTCGGTGAAGATCCCCTCGGTCTCGGCCAAGAGTCTGATCCCTCCCACGATCTCCGTCTCCGGCACCGCGTAGGCCGAACCATCGGACTCATCAATCACTCGAAGGGCATATATGCCGTCCGCCGGGTTACCGATGGCCAGTGACTTGGCTATACTCTGGGGCCGCACCGGAAGAACCTGAGGTTGATGACCCTCCCAAGCAGTCACAATTGGGGCGCAACCAGCCGCCTGAGTCATGTGCATGCGCGTCGTGACGGCAGGATGATGTACAGTATTCTGGTCTTGGCCGAAGGGGTAGGGCTTAACCCCATCGAGGAGCCCCAAGCATGCCAGCTCATTGAAGCCTTTCCATATCTTGGTGAACATAGCGCCGGAAGCCGAAGGCACCACCACGTGGTCTGGGAGCCTCCAGCCCAATTGCTCAGCGACTTCGTATCCCAGGGTCTTGCTGCCCTCGGCGTAATAGGGCCGCATATTTATGTTCACGAAAGCCCAGGGATAGTTATCGGCTACCTCGGAGCAAAGGCGGTTCACTTCATCGTAGGTACCTTCTACCGCAACAACGGTCGGCCCATAGACGGCGGCGCCTATGATCTTGCCCCGCTCCAGGTCTGACGGAATAAATACTACAGCGCGGATTCCGGCCCTGGCGGCATGAGCCGCCACGGCGCAAGCAAGGTTGCCGGTGGAAGCGCAAGCCAGGGTATCGAAGCCGAACTCAACTGCCTTGGTAGCAGCTACCGATACGACACGGTCTTTAAAGGAGAAGGAGGGATTGACGCTGTCGTTCTTGATATAAAGATTGCGGAGCCCCAACCGTTCGCCCAGGTTGCGGGCCTTCATCAAAGGAGTGTAACCAGCCATTATGTCGACGGGATCGTCGCTGTTGGCTGGCAACAGATCCTCATAGCGCCAGATGCTCAGCGGGCCATTGGCTATCCGGTCCCTGCTTATCACTTCGCCGATGGTCGCGTAGTCGTACACTACCTCCAGCGGCCCGAAGCAAAAATCACAGACGTTCAATGCCTCGGCAGCATATTCCCTACTGCACTCCCGGCATATCAAGCCCTTTACGAAGGCCAACTCAGTACCGCCTATTCCCTTTAACAAGAATCGACCGCCACTCTAGAGTAGCGGCCAGCTTGGGCTGATAGTAGCAAAGGGCCCAAATGTTGTCAAGCTGAGCCACGCCTACGGAACCATTGGGCCGGACACGGGAGGGGTGCTATAATCCCACGGCGTTACTCCGTCAGCCCACGTGAATTATCCTGCGGGCAGAACGTCTAGCTGCCCTGCAACGAGTGTACCTTGGGCGTAGCAGAGCGAGACGATCCTGAAGTCACATTAAGAAGAAACAAGCCAAACTAACCTCAGACCCTTGTACATCCCCGCGAAACAGGTCCATCATTCGGCCCCTTAATCAACTAGCCAGGTGTAGCTTTGGAGCATGGCCGCCGACTAATCTCCCTGATACAAGAATATTCTCTACCCCTTATCGCAGGCGTGATAGCCGGTCTGGCTTTGGCCAACATCGACAATCACTTCTACGAAAAGCTCGTAGACTTCCCCCTCTTCGGAGACGATACCCAAGTCTTCGGACGCGCCGTTACCGCCCACTTCTTGATCAACGAAATCTTCATGGTGTTTTTCTTTGGTATAGCAGCCAAGGAGATAGCCGAGTCGGTGCTGCCGGGAGGGCCGTTAAATCCCATACCCAAGGCCATAAATCCCTTGATGGGTACCCTGGGCGGGATTATTGGACCGGTTGGCCTATATTTTCTCCTCACCTTCGTTATCTACGGCGGCACTGATGACTTCTCGGTCGTAGCGAATGGCTGGGGCATTCCGACAGCCACTGACATAGCGCTGGCATGGCTGGTAGCGCGCCTGGTATTTGGCAACGGGCACCCAGCGGTAAACTTCCTTCTGCTCCTGGCTGTTGCCGACGACGCCATTGGTTTGGGGATCATAGCTATCTTCTATCCTAACCCGGAACACCCGGCGCAGCCGGCTTGGCTTATTCTCTCCGCCGGTGGTATGGGATTAGCTTACGGGATGCGACGCCTGAGGGTCGGCTTCTGGCCCGCTTATATCTTGATTGCCGGGGGTATGAGTTGGGTCGGACTATTTAGGTCCTCAATCGAGCCCGCCTTGGCTCTGGTTATTGTGGTACCGTTCTTGCCCGGCCCGCAGCCCGCTCCGGAGCCGTCTCAAGAAGCCGGGGGCCGAGTTCCGGTGCTGCACCATGAGGGTAATGCCCTGGGTGTTCCAGCATACCACCACAGCCCGCTGCACCAGTTCGAACACCAACTCAAGCTCTTCGTCGACATAGGCCTATTTTTCTTCGCCTTTGCCAACGCCGGGGTCGCATTCGCTACCATCAACGCTGTGACTCTGATTGTCTTGGTATCTCTTATTGCGGGCAAAACCATAGGAGTCACCGCGCTATCCTGGTTGGCTTCCAAGTTCGGTTTCCCCCTGCCCAGTGGTATGGGGATAAGACATCTGGCGGTCGCGGGTCTAATCGCCGGTCTGGGACTGACGGTGGCCTTGTTCGTTGCGGGGAAGGCTTTCCATGGCCCGCCCTTCCAGGACCCGGCCAAGATGGGAGCAGTGCTCAGTGCTGGAGTTGCGGTCATCGCTCTCGTTGTTGGTAACGCACTGAGAGTGAAGGATGCAAGTATCAGAGTGGAGCAAGTAGCGAGTGAGACCTAAGCCTAATAAAAGCCGCTAGCCGCAGTTTACTGATTACCGATAGAGCTGGACCCCGAACCCTAAACATAGGAGCAAAGAACTATGATAGGAGTCCTAACCCACCATTGGGCCAAAGTAGACAAGGTAGAGGACGCCCGGAAGCTACTTGACCGCAACGGCGCAGCCCAGAGCCGAGCCCCAGGATTCGGCAGTCGCCAGACCCTCTATTCCTTGGGCGACCCGGCCAAAATCACAACTCTGGTGACCTGGGAGACCAATGAGATTTACGACGCTTGGCGCGCTAGCCCGGAAAGGGCGGTGGCTATGGCGGGGGCGGAAGAGCTGTGGAGCAAGCCACCGGAGTCCGAGCGGTTTGAAATGGCTGGCTGATTCAGGCTGCCCTTACCACAGCCCATACCATTCGAAGGGTGCGTAGTGGCCCCTGCTGCTGGTGTTTTCCCAGCCTACCAGGTGGTCGGTTTGGGGTTTGCGAATATTGACGTCCATCCATCCATAATTCTTACAGCGTGCCCTCTCCTGAGCCGCTCCCCGCAAGCCTCGTATGCTGACTATGGTAGCTGGCGGGAGCTAGGGTGATGCTTCCCAGACGGTCCACTCGGCCCCATAGCACATGTTGGTATAATCTGGTGCAGCTTGCAATTCTGTCGGAGGTGCGCGAATGGCGCGGAGGAGTTTCTGGGCCTGGGGCATGGAGGCCGACGAACCGACCCCGGAGCAGCGCCGCCAAGCGGCTGAGAAATTGGCCGAACAGTACGGTGTCTCCGTGCCAACCGTCCCGCTTCCGCGGTTGGCAGACCTCAAGCTACGGCCTCCGCGGATAGCTGCTCCCTCGTCCCTGGCCTCCATCTGCTCGACTGACACCCACGATAGAGCGGTCCACAGCTATGGCAGAAGCTTTCGGGACCGCGTGATGGCATTCAACCTAGAGTTCCCAAATCCACCGGACATAGTGGCGCATCCGACCACCGAGAGAGAAGTGGAAGCGGTTCTGGAGTGGATTTCCGGCAACGGCCACGTCGCGATTCCTTATGGAGGCGGAAGCTCGGTTGTTGGCGGAGTGGAACCACCCTCGGATTGCGATAGTGCAGTGTCCATAGACTTGTCAGCATTGAACCGGGTCTTGGAGATCGACGATGTGTCCCGCTCCGCACGGATCCAGGCCGGTGTCTACGGGCCGGCCCTAGAGGACCAGCTAAGGCCCAGCGGGTTTACTCTGAGGCATTTCCCCCAAAGCTTCGAATATTCGTCTCTAGGCGGTTGGATAGCCACAAGGTCGGGGGGCCATTACGCCACCAACCATACCCACATAGACGACTTCGTGGAATCGGTCCGGATGATCACTCCAACGGGTACCTGGGAGTCCCGTCGTCTGCCAGGCAGCGGAGCGGGCCCCAGTCCCGACCGGCTGGCCATCGGCAGTGAGGGAATTCTCGGCATTATTACCGAAGCCTGGATGCGGATTCAGGCTAGGCCGAAGTATAGAGCGTCCGCCGGGGTTACCTTCCCGTCCTTTGCTGGTGGCGCGGAAGCGGCCCGCAACATCGTCCAAGCCAAGCTGTGGCCCGCCAACTGCCGGCTCTTGGACCCAGGGGAGGCGGCCAGCGCGGCAGGTCTTGACGGGAGCCAGGCATTGCTAGTGGTGGGCTTCGAGTCAGCGGAGGTGCACCAAGGGCCAGTCATGTCCCAAGCTATTGCCATCGCCCGGGAAGCGGGAGGGTCTATCGACGAAGAGGCCATCCGGATAGCAGACGATTCAACCACCGTAGCAGGCCAGCAATCATCGGTTGGCAACTGGCGAGATTCATTTTTACGAGCACCCTACCAAAGGAACCTGACCATGGGATTGGGCCTGGTAGCAGAGACGGTAGAGACAGCCATCACCTGGGACCGGTGGCCTGTCTTGGATGAAACCGTGCGTGAAGCGCTTCACGCCACCCTGCGCCGGGTCTGCAGTGGGGGCAGCGTGACCTGCCGGTTCACCCACGTCTACCCCGACGGGCCTGCTCCCTACTTTACCTACGAAGGAATGGGGCGGCCCGGCGCCGAGTTGGAGATCAGCGCCCAGCTCAAACAAGCCGCTTCCGATGCCATCATGGCCGCAGGCGGGACAATCACCCATCACCACGCCGTGGGACGGGTGCACCGGCCCTGGTATGATCAACAACGTCCCGAACCCTTCGCGGAGGCACTACGGGCCGCCAAACGTTCCTTGGACCCCAAAGGGGTACTGAACCCTGGGGTGTTGATCGATCCGTAAGACCTGGCACTTGAGCAAACAACAATGAATTCGCCGATACATGGAGCATCCCGTATCTCGCCGGGGAAGCCACAGGCGTCGGGGAGACCCAGATACCCTCATCATCGTAGATCCCCTGAACCTCTGGGTCTACGTGGGCACAGGCGGGCAAGAATCCAACGGCTGCTTGCAACCATGGGTCGGCTTGATCCACACGGCAGATGAATGCTTAAGTTTAGCTTGAACCCCCTTAACCTGACCATCGGCTCCCGCAGAGTCCACTACGCATGGGTCATCGTGGGTGTGGCGTCGGTCATGCTGGTGACCTCGTCCTCCATCCGCTTCGCATTCGGCTTATTAGTACCCTACTTCAACGATCCGGCAGGCCCCTTTGGCTGGAGCTACAGCGCGATCACCTTCGCCATTACCTTGCAATGGGTCTTGTCCGGACTGTTGGGACCGCTGGCCGGATGGCTGGGCGACAGGCATGGAGTCCGCAAAGTCATGGTGGTGGGAACGCTTCTTTTCATAGCTGGAATGATGCTCACCGGGACCATGACCCAGATATGGCAGTTCTGGCTGTACTTTGGGATCATCCTGGCTGGGACCATGGCGGCGTTCCAAACTTCGCTAATCGCCGGCGTAACGCTCTGGTTCAAGAAGCACCTGGGCGAAGCCATGGGTACCCTTCAAGGCTTCCAGGGACTGGGTACCGCGTTAGCGATCGTCTTGGTCTACGTGCTGTTCAGCCAACTGGGTCTAAAATGGACCTTCTGGCTGCCTGGGATTGCTGGCGGAGCGATCCTGTTCCTGATGATACGGCAATATCACAACGAACCCTCCGACTTGGGCTTGAGACCTGTTGGGGCCGATGTTAGCGAGCCAATCAGGCAGTTACAAAACAATTCCGTGGCCAAGGTCCGCGCCAGGGTCTTTATCAAGCAGGCCCAACGCACCGGAGCTTTTTGGAACCTGGTAGGTATCCATTTTTGGGGGTGCGCCGCCCATAACATCATTCTGATCTTCTTGTTCGCCATGGCTACCAGCCGGGGTGTTTCCGACGCCCACTCGGTGGGAATTTTTATTACAGTCTACGTGGTGAGCGTCATCAGCCGCTTCGTGGTCCCGGTGCTGGCCGACCGCTTGGGTAGCAAACTTGCCATGGGCGTCTGCTTCGCCCTCCAGACTTTCCCCGTACTGATGCTTCTGGCCGCCAATGATCCCTGGATGTTCTATGTATTCTCCGTCCTGTACGCCGTGGGGCTAGGCGGCGAAATGACCGCATTTCCGGTTATCAACCGGCAATATTTTGGCAACGCTCCGCCCGGCACCGCCTATGGTTGGCAGAACCTGGGAGGGGGGGTCGGAATGGCTCTGGGGCCATTGCTTGGCGGTATACTATGGGACGTCACCGGTGAATATACCGCAGCGGTGGTCCTGTCTTTCTTTCTGAGCCTGGTGGGTGTGGTCTCAATAGTGGTATTGCCCAACACATCGCACCATCTGCTCCCCCAATGGGAGGAGTCCCTCCCGCCGGAAGCCCGCACAGCCGCGTGAGACGGCCTCGTTTCGGCGGGATCAGCCTGAGGGAGGTGCCATGGGGACGACTATCTCGGCCACAGAATTGGGCTCCTATGCCTCGTGGCGGTTCTGCTCGCTTTGCGCCTGGGTTAGGATGCACGTTAAAACCCTTCCCTTCCAGGGCTTCCCTGGGATTTTTAGCAGCATCGATCGCTATAACAAGCGGATCGTGCTCAATCATTTCGAGCGCGAACAGCGGCTCCCTGACTGGCTGAAGGGTCTGGGCAACGTCACCCAATGGATCAAGCCCCCTCACTGGAGTCAGTTCAAGGTGCTTGACGAAGAGACCGGGATTACCATCCGTGGGGAGGCGGACTGCATCTTCCAATTGGCCGATGGCTCTTACACCATCGTGGACTACAAAACCTCCAGGTATACTCCGGGCCAGCGGTCTATGCGCAGGTCTTACGAAGCCCAACTTAACACCTACGCTTACATAGGTGAGCGGCTGGGACTATCTCCGGTCAAGCGCTTGGCCCTGATCTACATGGAGCCCCAAACCCACGACGACAAAGCGAATACCCCGGAAATGGTAGACTCCCGAGGCTTTTCGATGGAGTTTGAGGCCACCATCGTTAACGTAAGGTTGAGGCCTGAAACCTTGATACCGCCCCTTCTACGCAGGGCTAAGGCTCTCAGCGAGATGCCGACGCCTCCCCAAGGCCTTAGTGATTGCAGGGACTGCAGCGCCCTGGGTTCACTGATGGAGGCCCTTTCTCCTCCCCAAGCTTAAGGGGAGCGCCGGTTGCGAGTCAGACAAGCATTTGTATCGATCAGGAGAATATATGAGATGGGGACTTTCACCGTTCCCCTTCAAGTGGGTGACTTGTCGGGGCAGCAATTCACCGAAGTGCAGGCCCTAGTGGACACCGGTGCCACCTATACGTCAGTGTCGGCGAGCGTCCTGAACCAAATGGGCATCGTGATTAGGGAATTTCGTTCCTTTGAATTGGCGGACGACAGGGTAATCGATTATCCCGTGGGCTACGCCAGCATACGATTGGAGGAGCGGGAGATAATCGCGCTGGTAGTGTTCGCTCCCGAAGGAACAGCACCACTATTGGGTGCTACCACCCTGGAGACGGCCGGGCTTGCCGTAGACCCCGTGCACCAACGGCTGGTCCCAGTTCCTGCTTTACTGAAGTAGTTTCCGCCTAAAGACTAACCGGGCCAAGATAGCTCCAGGAAAATCTGCAAGCTAGCCTAGGTGGAGGCACGGCCCCGTCGCACAGCCCGGCCCGGCAATGCGCCGGTGTTCTCTCCTTGATCAATCACTACCTGCCCATTCACAATCACGTAATCGATACCCACAGGGTAGTGCTTCGGGTCTCCATGCACAGCGTGGGTCTTCACTGTTTCGGGGTTGAACACAACGATGTCCGCTTTGAAGCCATCCCTCAGCAGCCCGCGATCCGGTAGGCCCAAACGTTGGGCTGGGAAGGACGTCATTTTGCGAATGGCTTCGGGCAGCCGCAAATGCTTTTCAGCTCGAACGAATTCCGCCAAGACGATGGGGAAACAGCCGTAAGTCCTGGGGTTGGGGTACTCGCCAAACAAGATGGCGTCGCTGGCGATCATACCGTAGGGATGAGAGACAAAAGCTGGCAACGTTTGAGGATTGGTGCCCAGCCCCACGGTGGAGATGTTCAAGTTTTCCTCCACCAGCAGATCGAACAGGGCATCGGCCGGGTCCTGCCCTCGCATTTCACCGATATCCGTGACCATCCTGCCGTCATACTTCCGATTTTGGGGCTGGTTGAAATTAGTCAGCCAGTTGTCTTCCAGCCGGTCCCGGGACAACTCTCGCTTCATTCGGGCCCGGTCATCAGGGTCCTGTAGCGCGGCCATCAGTCGCTCCGGGCCTCCGTCTTTGGCCCAATGAGGAAATCCGATGGTAATGGTAGTGCCCGAGTATGGGTAGGTATAACAGTCGAAGGTCACGTCCATTCCTTCGTCCCGGGCGTTTTCCACCAGCCCAAGGTAGTCCAAATGGCTGCCAACCCCTTGAGCGCTCTGCCGGTAGTGGGTCAAGTGTACCGGGCTACTACCTCGCCGGCCGACCTCCAACGCTTCTTCCCAGGGAGCCAATAAGCCCACGGACCTGAGGCTGGCCCGGGTATGGGTATGGTAGAAGCCTCCCATGGAGGCTGAAACCTCGGCTAGGGCCGCCAGCTCGTCGGTATCGGCGTAGGAGCCGGGCGGATAGTCCAGCCCTGTTGACAGCCCCCAAGCCCCCTCCTCCATTGCCTCTCTGACCACAGATTTCATATCTTCCTGCTCCGAGCCGGTGGCAGGCCGATCGTTCCAGCCCACCGACCAAATGCGCACTGGGGAGTTGCCCAGGATATAGGCTATGTTCACTGCGACGGTGTTGTCATACTTGCCAAGCAAGTCCGCCACGGATAACCAGTCCGCTGGCATGGGTGGGTAGCCGTTCAACCCCGAGTCCAGCCAGATGTACCGGTGCAACTCCTCCTGGCTCTTGAATGGAGCGTGAGAAATCCCATCGATGCCGACAAGCTCGGTGGTGACACCTTGCCTCACCTTGGGGTCGTGATGGGGCTCTCCCAAGATCGTCAACCCCGCGTGGGAATGAATGTCGACAAAGCCGGGGCACACAACATGTCCGGTGGCGTCGATGACGCGGCTGGCTTCAAGCTCCGATGGGTCACCCCGGTAGATGGCAACTCGTTCGTCTTCCACCAACACCGCAGCGTAGAATCCTGGACTCCCGCTGCCGTCTATGACCAGTCCATTCTTAATTAGTAAATCCACTATGGCATCTCTTCCTTGTTGGCTAGGCTTCTGGGTCCACCCATTTACACTAGTGGGATTCGGTGTCCTGCTTTCCGAGCCCCTAACCCGAGGGGCGCGGGTTCAGGGAACCGTCGCTATCACCTCCACCTCGATGCGAAAATCAGGGTCCGCCAAGCCGACGCAGAGGATTAAAGTACTAACGGGGGAGGACTCGTCGGGGATATACTTGGCCCTGGTGGCCCGGTAGGCAGGAATGTCCTCCCGGTGGGTCAGAAAGACGTTGAGCTTCATCAAGTAGCTCAGGTCGGTTCCCACCGACGCCAAAGCCCCCTGAAGGTTACGAAATACCTGGTCGGCCTGGGCCGCAGCGTCGCCAACTCCCACGGTGTTCCCAGCTTTATCGCGGGCGACCTGCCCGGCCACGTATACAGTATTCCCATCTTTCACCACATGGTGGTAGCCGGCCGGCGTGCTGATGGATTCCGGGTTGATGCGCTCCACAGCCATAATGCTTCTCCTACGTATGGCAAATTTGCTTAAAGATTGCGAGCGGGGTCATTCGCCGGTAGCAGGTCCTTGACCTCGGGGTTCATCTTCCATTCGGCGATGGGCGTCTCATGACCATCCCGAGGAACAAACCGGGACCGCTCCACCAGCTTGTACTTGTGTATATACCGAGGGCAGTTTCTAAACACTTCGTTGACCTGGACCCTGACGATAAATTGGGCCCCTGGGTATTCCTCGAGCAGGGCGTCATCCTCAAGGATTTCTGCCACCCCCTGCACCCTCAGCCTACGTTGGCCTTCGAAGTCTACAAATAGCATTCCCAGGTTGGGATTTTGGCGCAAATTCCCCATGGAAAGGTACTGGCCATTGCCATCATAATTGGGGAAGGCCAACCAGTGGTCAGCCAATACCTTCACGAAACCAGGATCGCCCCCTTTATAAGAACATGTGGGGAACCCGCGATGGTCGCATGATGCCAGGAAGAACATATCCACGCCCTCGATGAACTCCTTTTCTTCCTCACCGATGGCATCAGTGATCCGGTTGGCCGAACGCTCTGCCAGACGCCCGGTATCGAACCGGTCATGGAAGTAGCGATTGCCGTCGTGATAATCATGGGGTTTGTTAGCCATGTTGCTCCTCACTCTGTCGCCAAGTTGGGCTGATTATATCCGATATGACTGCAACGAGAGGGGTGCCCGGCTGTTGCCCAAGAATATAGCCCACACAGGCACCGTCGTAGTGGCGGGGCTGCACGCCGGGGCAGGCAGCCCTCTCGTTTCCCAACAGTAGTAGTGTCACCACAAACAGCCAACGGCATTGTCCCTGGCGTTCTGCTCCACCTCCACCAAGTGGTCCCGATGTTGACCGTCCCGGCGCCAAGCCTCGGCTAAGCCCTCCCTGATCAGTATCTCTTCAATACTCCACCCCGACCGCGTGTAAGCATAGAACAGCAGCCGCCCTCCTGAGTCCTGAAGCCTCGGGCCAGGTTCGACTCTGACCGACCCCCGTGCCAACGTCCGCAACCGGTCAGTGGCTTCCCGAGAACATTGCTGGCCCAGCTCTGGACTATTTACCCCGAAGAGCCTGACCCGGCCGGACAGGCTATCGAAGGTGTCACCGTCGATAACCCTTGTAACGGAGATATGAGCGCAATCCGGACATTGGAGGACTGTAGCGTCCACCTTGGTGGAACAAGCAACAAACGCCCATAGTCCTAGTATCAATAACAAACGGTTATTCATGGTCTTGCGGTCATTCTCAGTAGCCCCGGGAACATGCTTGGTCAATCAACCTGACCCTTCTTGGAGGGACTCTTGCTTGCTAACCGGTGTACCTTTGCCCGCGTGAAATGCTACCCTAGAGCACGGCCACAGAAATGCGCTAACAGCGCCACTCAAGGCCCACTCGACGGGCGCATCTTCATAGGGCAATCAACTCGGTGGAGGCAGAGATGGTCACTAATCAACTCCCGACGGAGGAAGAAGTAATCGGCTACATGACTTCGCTCAGCAATTGGGGCAGGTGGGGGGCTGATGACGAGCTGGGGACCTTGAATTTGATAACGCCCGAAAAGCGGGCTCAGGCGGGCGCATTGGTGCGGGAGGGCATTAGTGTCACCTGCTCCAGGCTGATAGTACCCGAGATAGCGCCCGACGTGACCTCCATACCCCCATTGCACTACATGATCAACACCGGGGAGGGGGCGCCTGCCAGCGGTCCCGGGGGTTCTTCGGACTTTATAGGACTGTCCTTCCACGGTCTCACAATAACCCACTTGGACAGCCTGTGCCACCAATTCTGGGACGGTAAGATGTACAACGGAAAACCTGCCTCTGCGGTCACCGTGCAACAGAAGGCCACCGTCGGCAGTGTTGACCTGGCTCAAAACGGGATAGTCACCCGGGGTGTGTTACTCGACATCACCCAGGTCCGTGGCAAGGACTGGTTAGAGGCCGGGGAGCCTGTGTTTACTGAAGACCTGGAAGCCGCCGAGGAAGCTCAGGGAGTGCATGTGGAGGAAGGTGACGCGTTGCTACTCCGCCTGGGATGGTACAAACGCAGGCAGCAACTGGGACCGCCGGCGCAAGGACGCCCGGGCCTGCACGCCTCCACCCTCCCCTGGCTGCACCGGAGAGGCATCTCGATCGCTGTCGCCGACGCCTCCCAGGACATGGACCCCAGCGGCTATCCCAATCTGGGGCTCCCTATCCATCGTGTAGGAATGGTGGCGATGGGATTGTGGCTTATCGACGCCGCCAATTTCGAGGAACTGACCCAGGTGTGTCAAAGATTAAACCGCTGGGAGTTCATGTTCACGGTCGCTCCGCTCCGTTTTTACAACGCCACCGGATCGCCGGTGAACCCTCTGGCAATCTTGTAGCCGCAGCGTCGCGCTTCATACCTCCTAGTGTCCATGATGGGGAGCAAGCTCCATGGTTGAAGAGCGTCTCGAGTTCTTCGTTGGCGATAAACAACTCTCTGCAATCTTTACTTGGCCGGATGGTCCGTCGGGAGACCTGCTGTTGATCTACGCCCCCGGCGCAGGGTCCAACATCAACGACCCCTTCGGCAAATACCTGGCTGGACGCTTGGCGACCTCAGGATACAGCACCGTCAGGTTCCAGTTTCCCTACATGGAGGCAGGGAAACGCCGGCCGGACTCACCCAAGCTGCTCGAAGAGACCTGGCGAGAGATAATAGGGTTGACCCGTCCGGCAGGAGGCAAGTTGGTGGTGGGCGGGAGGTCCATGGGAGGGAGGATCGCGTCCCACATAGTCGCTCAAGGCATTCCGGTAGATGGGTTGGCGCTCTTTGCTTATCCCCTCCAACCGCCCAGCAATCCGTCAAATACGAGGGACGAACACCTTCCAGACATAACGATTCCCACTTTATTCTGCTCCGGCACTCGCGACACTTTCGGGACCCCCGATCAGTTGCGAGCCGCAGCCTCCAAAGTAGCCAAGGCACGGGTCCATCTGCTAGAGGGAGCAGACCACGGGTTCACGACCCTGAAATCGACCGGACGCACCAAAGAGGAAGTTTGGCAAGAAGCTACGGATAGTTTGTTAAGCTGGCTCCACGAGGCGGTGGATGCCTAGTACATCATCAGAGCATCAGGTGCGCAGAGGGACCCAATGCCAGATAAATCACGGGATATCCTTGTCAATATTGACAGACTAAACAATTATTTAGACCAGCATGGCTGCGCCGCTGTCGTTGTCCGTTCCGGGAAGAATTTTACTTACCTAGCCGGATTCGCTTTTCCTGGCACCCTTGGGCGGCACCTCGACTTCCCGGACTCTCCCCGGGAAGTGCTTCTGGTCTGGCCCAGGCAGGGTGAGCCTACCATGGTCTTGAACCATTTCGCAGCGCCTCTGGCACGCCGAGACTCATGGCTTGATCACATCGAAGTCTACGACGACTACGCCGAGTCTCCCTATACCCGCGTGGCGGACGTCCTCAAGAAGATGGGTCTTGATCAAGAAACTGTCGGGTTCGAGAAGAGCTACTTGAGCGCCGCTCGTTGGGAGGAAGTCGGCCGGGTGCTACCAAGGATCAAGCTGTTCGATTGCACCGAGATGATGGACCAAGTCCGTTGGATCAAAACTCCCGGAGAGATCGAACTTCTGGCACAGGGCGCCGATATCCTAGATGAAGCGTACCTTGAAGTCTTTACCAACGTCCGGCCAGGGGACACCGAGCGGGAAGTCCATAGCCGCATTGTTCAAAGCTGCATTAGCAAAGGCGCCCAATGGGCGCACGGAATATTGAATTCCAGCAGAAACACTATCGCCTACGGAGGTGAGGGTGACGTTGAGTTCCTCAAGGGCGACATCATCCGCAACGACTACGTTTCCTACTATCACGGCTACCCGGGGCACCAGTCCCGTACCGTGGTAGTTGGCGAGCCCTCGTCGGAGCAGCGCCGCACCTACACTCTGATGAGAGATATCTACCGGATGACCATCGACCAGTGTCGGGCAGGAGTAGCCGCTAAGTCGGTTTACCAATTCGCCGCCGACAAATATTACCAGCATGGCTACCAGGACAGGATTGCGTTGGTTGGCCACGGAGTCGGTGCGTGGTGGCACCAGCAAGAACCTTACATCGTAGCCACCAGCGAACGAGAGTTGGAGGAGGGTATGGTGCTGGCGCTGGAGCCCCACGTTGGTTACTGGCACTTGCAGGATATGGTCCTGGTGACCAAGGAAGGCCCCAGGCTGTTGTCCACCAGATTCAACACGGATGAGATGCTGGTAGCTGGCTGATAACATTGCAGGCCGATGAGGAACCTGGGGTCTAGACCAAGGAGCAACAACCGCTGATCTGGAGGTCAAGTAATGCGTGCCGCCGTCATAACCAAGCCTGGTGGTCCCGGCGTACTCCAAGTCCAGGAAATCGAAGATAGATCGCCCGGTCCTGATGACATCTTAGTGGATGTTAAGGCCAGCGCCCTTAACAGGGCCGACCTGCTTCAGCGACAAGGCGGGTACCCTGCACCGGCCGGTGTTCGAAGTGATGTCCCCGGGCTTGAGTTCTCCGGTGTGGTTGTCGGAGTCGGCGAGCGGGTTACGGATATGGCTCCCGGGGAGCGGGTATTTGGTCTGCTGGGAGGGGGCGGCTATGCCGACCGGGTGGTGACGCCCCGGTCAATGGCAATGTCGATCCCAACCAATCTGGATTTTGTTGAAGCTGCATCAATACCCGAGGCCTACTTCACCGCCTACGACGCTCTTTTCAGCCACTGCGACTTGCAAATGGGGGAATCGGTGCTGATCCACGCGGTGGGAAGTGGGGTGGGCACTGCCGCAGTACAGCTAGCCCATCACGCAGGAGCCTACGTGCTGGGCACCGCAGGCTCGACGGAAAAATTGGCCAAGGCGGCGGACCTGGGCCTGGACGTGCCCATCAACTACCATGAGCAGGATTTCGCCGAGGTAGTAAGGGAGCATCTGGGCCGCGCTGGAGTCAACGTAGTCCTAGACATGGTGGGAGCCCCCTATTGGGAGCGGAACCTAGCCTCGCTGTCATTGTGGGGGCGCATGGTCCTGGTTGGTATGATGGGTGGAGACCGGGTAGAGACCAGTCTGGGCGCGCTAATGCCCAAACGTCTGCGTGTACACGGTACCACTCTGCGGCATAGGCCATTGGAGGAGAAAATCGCTCTGACCAACAAGTTCAAGGGTCATGTGCTCCCCTTAATAGCCGATGGGCGCATGAAACCCGTGGTAGACCGGGTCTTTCCCCTGGAAAAGGTGTCCGAAGCCCACGAATATATGGAATCCAACGCCAACTTCGGGAAAGTAGTGCTCAGCATGGAAGGAGAAAGCTGAGACCCTAGACTTGGGTCTTTTGCGCTTCCCGCTCCCGGTCCACCGTAGTTAGAAACTCCATCACGGCCTGGTTGAACGCTTCAGGCTGGTCCAGATTGGACAAGTGTCCCGCTCCAGGGATGATCACCAGTTTTGAATCAGCAATCTTCTCGTGGATGAAGCGGCAGGGCGAGAGCGCCGGGTCCTGCCTCCCGGCCAGCACTAAAGTAGGTGTATTGATCCCCTCGAGCTGTGAGCTATCAAAGACAGCGTTAAGAATCATGCGGGTGCTGTGGGCGTAGCCCACGGGGTTGAGCGACAAGTACATCTGGCGGATGGCCTCCCGCTGCTGCGATCCCTGCTCGGCGGTGTGGCTGATGTTGGGATTGTTTTCCATTGAATACTCTGCCACCGCCTCCATGCCCTGAGTCTCGGCCAAACGAATGATTTCCTCCCTCATCCTTCGAGACTGTTCGGGCGTTTCCTGTCCCGAGGCTGAGGCGGAGTCGAACACCAGCAAGGCCGCTACCCGGTCGGGATATTTGATAGCAAAGCGGGTAGCAACGCCCCCACCCATAGAGAGACCGCCCACGTAGGCCCGTTGGATGGCCAGGTGGTCCAGCAAGCCCTTTAAGTCCTCGGCAAAAATCTCCTGGGTGTATTGCTCCGCGCTGGCCGGCGAGTCCGACCTGCCATGGCCCCGGGGGTCCCACACGATCAAGCGGTGGTTCTGGGAGAGCACTGGGATTTGGGGTTGCCACTCGGTGGTGTTGCCTCCTAACCCGTAGGCCAGCACCAGAGGAAAGCCGTCGCCGTGGCTCTCGTAATATATGTTGATGCCTTCTATGGTGGCTGTCGGCATTGGAACCTCCTAATAGGTTAGTTTTCAACAGAAGCGCTTAGCGGAGCCGCCTAAGTAAGGGTTACTCTTTAACCCAATCCGCTACCCTCTCTCCGATCATGATGGCGGTAGCGTTGGTGTTGGCCCTGGTCACTTGGGGCATCACCGATGAGTCGGCGACCCAAACTCCTTGTATGCCTTTGACCCTACAGTGTTGGTCCACAACGGCCATTGGATCCGAGTCAGGGCCGATCTTGCACGTTCCGGAGACGTGCCTGGCAGTCCCGCAGTTCTTCCTTATCCATAGGTCCAGTGCATCGTCTGTGGCTAGGTCTTCATCCGTTGGGCTGGTCCGCCCCTCTGATACGTCCTGGTAGGCATCGGAGCTTAGAATCCTCACTCCCAACCTCACAGCCTCTCTCACCCGTCTAATGTCGTTTGGGTGCTGGAAATAGCGGTAATCAAACGAAGGCTGAACGCTGGGGTCCGATGAAGCCAACCGCAGGTGCCCCGAACCATCAGGCAACTCCAGTGCGCACGAAATGCGGGCAACGCGGTCGGGCAGCACCTCACCGGTGAGCGGATTGAAGACCGAGTTGGTCATCAGCATCATGTCGTTGCTGGAGGTGGAGCCTTCCGCAGTGTAACGCAGTGCGATGCGCGCCCCCTCAACATCGGGCGAGAGGGTTACTCCCTCTTTGACTCTAAAGGAAATGGGAGCGTTGGGGTGGTTCCAAAGGTTTTGGCCGACCCCAGGCAAGTCTTGAATGACGGGAATCCCGTATTGTTCCAGTTGGTCTCTCGGGCCAATACCGGAGAGCATGAGCAAATGGGGAGATTTGAGGGCCCCAGCACTAAGTACCACCCGGTCCGCTTGAATGTTGAATATTTCGCCGCCGCTTTCAGCCTCCACGCCGTCAACCCGGAAGTCCCGGAACAACAACTTCCTGACAAAGACGTTTCCCCTGACCGTTAGGTTGAGCCGGTGCCGCACCTGGCTCAGGTGGGTGATGGCAGTGCTCATCCTTATTCCATTCTGGTTGTTCATAGGCAGCGGCGCCACGCCGGAAGGGTTAGGGCCATTCATGTCTTCGGTGGCAGGGAAGCCTGCTTGAACACAAGCTGTATGGAACGCTCGTTGAGTCTCGGGCCAGGGGTCCAGGTGTTGGCGACTAACGGGGATCGGGCCCTCCGACCCATGAAAGTCATCGTTGATGTCCAGGTCGCGTTCCGCTCTTCTGAAGTAAGGAAGCACACTGACGTAGTCCCACTCGGGGTTTCCCCGGGAGGCCCACGCCTCGAAGTCTTCGGGCAGTCCTCTTAGAAAAACCTGACCGTTAATAGACCCGGATCCGCCCATGACCTTGCCTTGGGCGACGTGAATCTCACCTTGCTCTTCGGTGATCGTACCCCTCAGGGCCCAGTTGTGTTCCGAGTCTTCCGCTTCGGCCGCGCGCGTGTGGCCGAATTTAACGTGATAGGGTAGGTGCTCGGTTTCAGGGTAGTCCTTCCCGGCCTCCAACAACAGAACGGACAGCTCGGGGTTTTCGGCGACTCTACTGGCTACCACACACCCAGCCGAACCTCCCCCAACCACCACAACATCGTATCTCATTGGACCTCCATGGACCTAAGTGCCAATCAATAAACTTGCGACGGAAGAGTTCATCAGTTCCGATGCGACGGGGCTAGTGGGAGGCAATCCAGTCGGCGACGCGCTCCCCTATCATGATGGTGGTGAGGTTGGTGTTGGCTCGAATGACGTCGGGCATAATCGAGGCATCTGCTACCCGCAGCCCTTCAATACCATGGACCCTGCAATATTGATCGACCACGGCCAGTGGGTCGCTGGCCGGCCCCATCTTACAGGTGCCCGACAGGTGCTGGCCAATCCAAACATTTTCCAGCAACCAGACATCAAGGGCGTCATCGGATACCAAGTCCTGCTCCGTGGGAGAAATCAACCCCTCCACGATGTCCTTGAACGACTCATGCTCCATGAGGTTCAGCGCAATACGCACCCCTTCCCTCAATCGTTCCCGGTCCCAAGGCTCCTCCAAGTAGCGGCAATCGATATACGGCTGGACTTTGAAGTCCACGGAAGTGAGCCGCACCTCGCCGGCACTGCTCGCTAGCTCCAGCATGCAGGTGAGCCTGATGCCTTCCTCCAGAAACGGGTCGCCACCCAGAGGAGTCGCATAGGATGACGGGAAGATTTGCATATCGTTCCGGGCGTCAGAACCTCCTGCTGTGTACCTAAGCACCGTTTGTATCCTGGGCCCTTCGGGGTCACGCTGGAAACCCTCTTTGACACTGACCCTGATAGGGACCAATGGGTGGTCTCTGAGATTCTGACCCACACCGGGCAGATCATGGACCAAGGGGATGCCCATACTGTTCAGATGGGCCGCGGGTCCTACCCCGGACAACATCAACAACTGGGGCGAGGCAATGGCTCCGCTACAGAGCACTATTTGCTCGCCTTCAACGATGAATGTCTCGCCGCCGCTCTCCACCTCCACCCCGGTGGCCTTTCGACCATCGAACCGGATGCGGCTGGCCTGCACATTGGGCCTGATAGTCAAGTTAAGCCGGTGGCGGTTGGGGTTGATGTAGGTCAGCGCGGTGCTCATTCGGACCCCGTTGGGGTTGTTCATCGGAAAGGGGCCAACACCAGTGGAGTCGGGATGGTTGTGATCGTAGACTTCATGGTAACCCGCGTCAATGCAGGCCCGCTGGAAGGCATGCTGAAGCGGTGACCAGTCTTCCCGCTTGTGCCGTCTAACCGGCACCGGTCCGTCAAACCCGTGGAAGTCGTCCCGAATATCAGTATCGGTCTCCAATTTCCTGAAATAGGGCAGGACCGTAATGAAACTCCACTCTTCATTCCCCCAGGAGGCCCATCGGTCGTAGTCTTCCGGGACTCCCCTCAAAAACACCTGCCCGTTGATGGCGCTGGTCCCTCCCACCACCCTGCCCCTGGGCACAGCCATGGGATCCAACTGCCGGGATGAGCCCTGGCCTACGAAGGACCAATTGTGGGGAGCGCCCGTCTCGGAGGCAGTGGGCGCGTAACCATACTTGAGATCATTGGGTAACTGTTCCAAGTCAGGATAATCGGGCCCTGCCTCAAGGAGCAGGACGGACCTGTCCGGAGACTCGGACAGCCTGGTGGCCAGGGCACCGCCGGCAGACCCGGCGCCTATGACTATTACATCGTATTTCATCGTCACCCCTAGGAATCTAGACCTGACCAGTGTGGACCATCAAACCCAAGAGCAGAGGTAATGTCACTCGCTCCCGAGGACAGCCTTACATAGCGACCCTTTACATCAGGCACGGCTTAACGCGCAGACAATAAGCGTGCCCACAGAATGAGAGAGAAACTACCCCGAGGGCCCGGATACCCTGCCAAGGAGGGACCTAAATGGCCCGCAAGAACTCCAGGGTGCTCATGACAGCACCCTGGCGAGGGTAGATTTTCTCGGTCAAGACCCGGTGAACCTCAGCATCCGGGTCAGAGCAAGCATCTGCAACCACCACCACGTTGTAGTTGACGTCCACGGCCCATCGCAACGTGGACAGTACGCAGCCACTGGTTGCCACACCCATCAAGACCAGGGTATCCTTCCCCATCTCCCGGAGCATGACGTCTAGCGCGGTTGTAGAGAAAGACCCAGCCTTGGTCTTGGTGATAATCGTCTCGTTGGCGGCCGGGGCCACTCCCTGGTGAATCTCCACATCAGGGGCGTATTCCTGGAAGGGCCCCCCACGGTGTACCACGTATATAACAGGAATTCCGGCTTGCCTCGCTCCGTTGAGCACCTCTGACGCTCTTTCCACCACCGCTGCCGGGTCGCTGGCGAAGTTATTCACAATGCGTTGTTGAAAGTCCATAATCACAACGGCGGTCTTTTGGCGGTCAATCGTCGCTTGTTGCGTCATATCAAATTATCCTTCCTGTGCCCTGATTTGGACCCGGAGCAGGCCTCCGGTCGCCCATCCATCGCGTGCGGGAGTATTTTAGCCAAAGAGCACCGGCCTGTCATCCGTAACAGTAAGCCTTGGGATACGCGGGTCGAACGACAAGCAACCTCTACAAAGTAGACGGGCATATCGCGGCGGTGATTGTTACGGAGTAGGTGAGCAAAATGTGGGCCATCTGCAGGCTTTCAAGTGGCGATCGAGGACAATCGCCGCCGCGTGGCCCAGTTCCGGAAGGAGCTAGCTATAGCTATTCGCGGTGTTGCTGATGTTGGAGTGACCTAACCTTCGTAGTTGGCGGTTGACATTGGCGTGCCCGGACCCTAAGCGCGTATTTTGATCCTGTCAATGCCGACCAATTCCTTGGATTCTACTAACAGCAGGCGCAACGTCCTTGGGGCCTGGGCGTTGCCCATGGAACTATCCTGGCGTTAAAGACGTATATTTATGGAGCCCAGCGGCGCACCCTGCCTCTCCTCTTTAGGTTTGGTAGCATTCGCCAAGGATGTTGAGCCACACGAGAGCGCCTGCGCCCGATGCTCTCAAAAGTCTTGGTCATACGATTGAGAAATTGCACACCTACCCAGGGTTCCGATGACCGGTTACCGACTCGGACTTAGTCAAATCAGGAGGTGATCTCATGACCCTAATCAAAGGAACTATTCTCCCCATTGTCCTTGGAATTGCTCTAATCATGGGACTGGCTTGCAACTCTGGACCAGAGGTCATGGACGCTACTCCATCTGCTGCAAGCATCGCGGCGGTGGAGACCGGGTCCGCTTTACCGGCTTCTCAATCCAGCGGGGTCGAAACCGTCTTGGCAGCTGAGAAGCTCGCGGAGGCCGGGGCCGTAGACACCAAGGCAAGCGCACCTTTCTCCCAGCGAGTGGAGGCGGCGACCTCCGTTACCCCGTTGTCCAATTCACGGGATGCGGTGCTCCAATCCACCAAGGGCCAGCAGTATGGAATTCTCGTCAGTGGACGCGGCGAGGTTTCCGCACTCCCCGACGTGGCCATCCTCAATCTAGGAGTTGAATCTTTCGCTAGGACCGTGGCGGTGGCCCGCACCGAGGCGGCCGCCTCGATGTCCGCCGTCCAGGCAGTGCTGGAAGCCCGAGAAGTGCCGGCAGAGGACATCCAAACTAGGCACTTTCGCATCGATCCCAGGTATACGTCCCGCGAAGTGACCATCTGTCCGGAAGGCAAGGCAACTGAAAGCACCGGTTCTAAGCCAACACCGACACCGGCCCCATCCCCTGGGATGGGCGGGGAAACCGGAGTGGTCATGTCGGAAGGCTGTTTCACCGAGCGTCAGCGAATTATCAGCGGCTATGAAGTCAGCAATGATCTTCGAGTAAAGCTGCGCGACCTCGACGCAACTGGAGAAGTAATCGACGAGGTAACGGAAGCAGGAGGCGACAACATCAGGTTTGGAGGGATCCAGTTTTCCCTTGACGACCCTTCGGGGTTGGAAGACCAGGCCCTAACCGATGCCATCGAGGACGCCCTCGCCAAAGCGGAATATGTGGCCGAAGCGGCGGGGGTCCAACTGGGCGACTTGATTCACCTCAGCGAGGGGACGGGAGGTGCGCCAGGCTTCCCGTACCTCGCTGCTCAGTCGAGCGGATTTGCGGCATATGCCCGGAGTGAGTCTGCAGCCCTCGTCCGGGTCTCCGGCGGGACCCTGGAAGTTGCAGCCTTGGTACAGGCGCTCTTCGCCATCGAGGGGGATTAGGCCTAATGCGGCTGACTTGAGAATTCGGCCCGGTGGCTAAGTACGGGCTGGCCCCTCAACTAGAGACGCAGGGAGCGTAAAGGTGGGAATGTCCCCATTCCTCCCTGAACCAGGTAGAACCAAAGTCAAGGCCCCATCGGCGAAGTTCAGGGTCCATGCGATGTATACCGCTGAACGGGCAAACCGGAACGAATGGGATCGCCGCCGACAACGCGCCTGGGTTAGATGGCGCCGGGTTCAACCTTCGGTGAGAGACTGAACCAGCCTCTTTTCGCGGGGGAGAATCAGCGCTATGGAGAGACCAACTGTGGGCAGCCTTCAGTTGGTTGTTAATGGGGAAGCGAAGCGCCGGGCAGACTCGTAGCTGAAATAGGGGAGTTTTTGGCAGGAGCGGGAGGATTCGAACCCCCGACCACTGGTTTTGGAGACCAGCGCTCTACCAGACTGAGCTACGCTCCTGCGTTTTAAGTGTTGCCTCTGAAATCTTTGGTGAAATTATAGACGGCAAGGCAAGTGGGGACAAGGCAAGTTAGGTCTGAGTGCTGGGATTTTTGGTACCCCTGGAGGGACTCGAACCCCCGACGCGCGACTTAGGACGCCGCCGCTCTATCCACTGAGCTACAGGGGCCCGCTGGTGGAGATAGGGGGGCTCGAACCCCCAACCTCGGCATTGCGAACGCCGCGCTCTCCCAGTTGAGCTATATCCCCTATCCACCCCTTTTCAGAGGTCGGCTCGCCGGGCTCTCTCCACAGTACCCGAAGCCCGGTTCTTGAGCCCTGTTGGCATCGTATAGCTGGCCGCCGGCGACTGTCAAGCTACGGAATTGACGACCAAATCGGGGGCTGCTAGAGTGGTTCCCTGCCCCCATCCCACCAGTCACCTTTCGCAATACCGCTGTAGTGAGGCCCCCTTTAGGAGCACCCTGATGACTTCCACCAAAAAAGACCCAGTGCTGGTGGTGATTCAGTTGACCGGCGCCAACGACTATATGAACACCATCGTGCCTTATACCAATCCCTTGTATTATGACAACCGGCCCACAGTAGGCATAACTCCGGACGAGGTGCTGCGGATAGACGCTGAATTCGGCTTCGCTCCGGCACTAGCGCCCATGAAAGTACTATACGACCAGGGGCTAGTGGCTATCATCAATGGCATCGGTTACCCAGACCCAAACCGTTCCCACTTTAGGTCTATGGACATCTGGCACACCTGTGAGCCGGAGACAGTAGCCACTGATGGCTGGCTGGGTAAGGTGATACGAGATCTAGACCCAAAGAGCGAGAACGTGCTCACTGGGGTGAATTTCGGGCGTGGATTACCCCGAGCGTTGGCCTTGCCGGGCGTCCCGGTAGCCTCGGTAGGCTCCTTGGAGAGCTATGGTGTTCTGACCAGCATGGCAGAAGCGGACCGCCGCGCCGACGTCCTTGATGTGTTTGCCCGAATGTACTCCCCAGCCATCGGCACCGGGCCCACCATGGACTACTTGGGGCGCACCGGTCTTGATGCCCTCAAAGGCGCCGATATTCTAAAGACTGCCCCGGAGAAGTACGAGTCCACTGTCGAATACGCTGATACAGCCTTTTCCCAAAGCCTTCGCGGCATCGCTCAAGTCCATCTAGCCGAGTTGGGGACTCGCGTATTCTATGCTTCCCTGGGAGGGTTCGACACTCACTCCAATCAAGTATCGGCACAACCCCAACTGCTGAACGAGTTGTCCCACGCGGTCAGCAATTTTCACCAAGACCTACGAGACCACGAGGCTTCCGACAATGTGTTAATTTTTGTCTTTACCGAGTTCGGACGGAGGGTCAAGGACAACGGCTCCGGGACCGACCACGGATCGGGCGGTGTCGCTTTCGCCCTAGGAGACCCCGTTAGCGGTGGAATGTACAGCGAGTACCCATCCCTCAAGGAAGGGGATCTCCTGGAAGGAGACCTGCACTTTAACGTCGATTTCCGCGGAGTCTACGGCAGCATCATTGACCAATGGTTGAAGCTGGACCCGGTACCCGTAGTAGGCGGCCATTTCGAGCAATTAAAGTTCGTTTAGAGAAAACCCAGCCCTTTTTCATTCAAGCTGATATAGCGGTTTCCGCTGCCTATGACCAAGTGGTCCAAGAGGTCGATCCCCAGCGTTTTGCCTGCTTCGACCAATTGTTTTGTAATTGCCACATCCTCCGAGCTGGGCGTGGGGTCTCCCGACGGATGGTTGTGGACCACTATTACCGCCGGGGCGTTTTCTCGGATCGCTGGCCGCAGCACCTCTGCCGGCCGGACCACCGAACTATTGACGTTACCTACGTATATCTCCTGAACGCCTAATACCTCGTTCTTGGTATTCAGAAGAAGCACCCGAAGGTGTTCCTGGTCCAGCATCGACATTTCGCCCATCAGCAGATTGGCCACGTCGTGAGGCGAATTGACGACGACTCTTTCCTCCGGAGCCAAGGACACCAACCTTCGTCCTAACTCCAACCCGGCGAGGAGTTGGCAGGCCTTGGCCCCGCTGAGGCCCTTCTCGGCACAGAGCTCCGCGTAGGTCACACGCCCGAGGCCAGCTAGGCCGTTGAACCGAGCCAGCAAGCGGGACGCCAGGGACAAGGCGTTCTCTCCTTGCATGCCGGTCCGCATCAGGATGGCGATCAACTCGGTGTTGCTGAGATGCTTGGACCCGAATTCCTTGAGCCTCTCTCGGGGACGCTCCCCACGAGGAAGGTCCCGGATCATCGGCTGGTACTCGACCGTACCTTCAAGTTCCATTGGCAGTCCCGCGTGGGTTTTGGGCCCAAGGGTACTATCCCGGATTCTTATTAGATAGGACCGAAAGACAGCACCGTCGCCATCACAGCATTCGTGAGAAGCTCTCAACTCAGGCGGCAACAGACACCGGCTTCCCTGGGACCTAGGTCCTACTCTCGCTGTCCCAGAAGGAATCCAAGCCCGCAGGAATATCAATAGCAAGTGGGGACCGTTACACCAAACCCAAGGCGAGGGCGGAGGTATGGGCCGGGATAATAGCAATTAATCTAACGGGCCCGTTCCTGGGGACTAGGGCCTGCCACCCCCACCTTCACGAGGAGGGACAACTCGATCAAATCAGACCAACCGAGCCGCCCGTGCCAGCCTGTAATCTGCCAGTCCAGTCCACCCGCGCTCTCTCTAGGTGAACTGGAACTTGGAGTAGTCACCCTCTTCCTTGGTGATGAATTCCAAAACGGCCGGTTTGCCCGAGCTTGTTACCTCCAGGCCGCGGCGGATTGCGGGCACAATCTCTGCTGGCTCGGTGATATTCTCGCTATAGGCCCCCATTGCCTGGGCTACTTCGGCGAACCGACCGCGAAGCTGCTTGAATTGGTAACGCTCCACAGCCACCGGGGACCGGCTGTCTGAGTAGATGGCCATAACGGAGTTGTTCAGCACTACGGTCATGATGGGTATCTCGGAGCGGACCGCCGTCTCAATGTCCAGCCCAACGGTGCCGAATGCAGCGTCTCCCATAATATTGATCACCTGCTTCTCCGGCGCGGCCAACTTGGCCCCCATGGCCAAACCTAGACTATAGCCCAACTGGGTCGATTTTCCCCAGCCGATGAAGCTGCGCGGGTCTCGCGCCTCCCAGAAAGGCACCACCTGCTCTCTGGGACTACCGGACTCATGGGTGACGATTACGTTGTTCAGGTCAACAGTATTCATCAAGTCCCAAACTACTCGATAGGGGTTGATCGGCACCTCGTCCGAAGTGAGCTTCGGCATCCATTGATCCAGCCATTCTTGCTTGATCTTGAGAATATCCTCCTGGAGGGACCGGTCCACCCTCCGCCCCTGACTGCCGTGTTGGCGCTTGAGCTCATCAAGAAACTGGCCCAAGACCAGCTTAGCGTCACCAACCACAGGAAAGTGGCTCTTGTAGTCCTTATTGATGTCGCCATCATCATTGGTTACGTGCACCAAGGTTTTCCCCGGAGCTATGGGCACGGAGAAGGAGCTTTTGGTAAAGCTGCATCCCACACCGAACACCAAGTCCGCCCGGCTCAGGAAATGGTGGACCCCCTTGGTAGTACTGGACGCCCCGGTGCCAACAGACAGCGGATGATTCTCCGGGAACGCGCTCTTGCCGGCCAGCGTAGTCATCACCGGTGCCTGCAAATACTCGGCTATCTGCACCAGCTCGTCGGTGGCTTCCGCATACAGCACCCCTTGCCCGGCGTGGATAATTGGGCGGTCAGCGGCCAGCAATGCCCGGGCCGCCCGGCTGATGGCCTCGGGGTCGCCAGCAGTACGCACCACCGGAGGGGGCTCGTAATCAAAGATCTCCTCCTCAACCTCCTCCATTGCCACGTCCTGGGGAATCTCAAGGAGAACTGGACCGGGCCGACCGCTGCGCAACTTGGTAAAGGCCCGGCGCATAAGCTCCGGCACGCGTTCTACCAGATTTATCTCTGCAGACCATTTGGTAATGGTCTGGTAACTGTCGGTAGGAAAGAAGTTGGGATGGACGGCGCGCCGGTCTCGAGCCATGCCGGCGGGTAGCAGCAGGATGGGCACCGAGTCGGCGTAGGCTTGGGCCACACCCCCGAAGGCATTCTCCGCGCCTGGGCCGTTCTGCATCAAGAATACCCCGGTCCGCTTGCCGTTTGTGACCCGGGCATAACCATCCACCATGTGCACTCCGGTACCTTCCTGCCGGAAGATTATCGGTCGTATTCCAGCAATGGCGGCGGCTTCAAGCAATGGTTGGAACGGAATGACACCGACAAACTCAACCCCTTCCATTTTCAGAATATTCGCTATAGCAGTGACCCCGTTCATCAGGCCCTCCTCTCGGGTTTTTTCCGCCGGTTAGAGCGGCCAGTGTAGGTTGCATGCTCTCCCAGTGTCAACACGGCCAGACAGTACAGAGGTGCTCGCTATAGGTCTTTGGGTACAGATAACACGTAACAGCGCAAAGGAGACAGAGACTAGAAAAGCCACAGGGTCAGTATTCTAGGAGCAACCTCAGGGGATTGCGGAGCCGGTCAGGCCTGATGAGTCCCCCAGGCTATATATTTGTGCGGTGTTATCTTGATGACCGGGTTTTCGGTTATGTCCATGTCCCGGTATTGTGAGTATTTTCGCCGCAGCAGTTCCACCGCCTCCGCCCGCTCGGAGCCGACTTCAAGCAATTCCGCTGTGCCCGACACCAGAACATAACCAAGCCGAGTCCAGTCTTCCTCATAATAGTCTACTACCAGAGCAACCTTGGAGTTGGCCTGAATGTTCCTGACGCGTCGCAAACGATCAAGAGCGGTTCGTTTGGGTTTTTGGTCCAGCACCGAATACAGGGATTCACCGTCAAAAGCATAGCAGATTGGGATGACGTGGGGCGCGCCACTGGCATCGGCCGTCGCCAGATGGCCAATCCGAGACTGCTCCAACATGTGGGCCTGGGATTCGGAAAGCTCCACCAGGACGCACCTCACTCTTCAGTTGGCGTTGACCGGGGACAGGCCTCCAGTGGCAGGGCCGTACAGGGGAGGGAATCCCGTGGCCGGGGGAGTCTTAAATGCCAGAAGGCTAAGGAAGCCCAGGTCCACCAAGACTTGAAGAGCGACTACCCCTCGGAACTGAAAGACATGGGGTCTTCCAGGAACTCTATGTTCTGTAACTCCGTCCGAGCTGCTTCCTCAAGGAAAGCGTCACCTTCCTTGGCACAGTGGAGCAAGGCCTTCTTGGCTAGCGGACCGCCGATTTTACCCAATGCGCTGATGCTTGCCAATTGTACCTGATAATCATCGTCCTCCAACAATTGGAGCAGGTGGGGAACAGCGTCCTCCTCTCCCAGTTCCCCGCAAGCATGGGCGGTCTCATAGCGAACAGAAGGTTCCGCACTTTGTAATTCCTTGATCAAGAGGGGCATCCAGCTAATTTCGCCGGTGCGGCCCATCGCGAAAATAGAGCTGCATTTGAGACTTAGATCGTCGCTATCGTAGGCCCAGGAAACATACTTCTTGATGTCTCCAGTGTTGAAGGGAGCAATGGCCTCCAAGCTTCGTCGGCGCACATCAAGGTCTTGCGCCGGGTCTTTGAGAACAACCATAA
Organism: Dehalococcoidia bacterium; assembly: GCA_965197555.1. Taxonomy (GTDB): domain Bacteria; phylum Chloroflexota; class Dehalococcoidia; order Lucifugimonadales; family UBA3495. Next base: position 310,895 of record OZ240213.1, read on the forward strand.
GGCTGTCGTGCACCGAGCTTACGTCCCTGGGCAAGAGCTTGCCTTCCTGCATCAAGACCGGGAACCTGCCTAGGGCGACCGCAGCCGCGGCCCGTACTTCCGCGCTCTTTTCGGAATGGAGGATTTGGGTCAAGCTCGGAATAATCGACCGGTCTTCGTGCTCCCACAGACCTTCCATGGCCTCTTTCAAGACCTGTTCGTCCGGGTCTTTCAGGCACATCTTGAAGACGGCACAGAAGTCGAGCTCCGGGTTCTCTTCAGCCGATTCCACCATAATGGAAATAATCACTCGCTGCCGCTCGACGTCTAAGGGGTACCAAGTCCTGGCAAATTGGCCCAACTCTTCCGGCAAAAGGTCGGACAACTCTATGAACTCGCCCACCGGCACGTTGGCCGCAGGGTCTGCAAGCGTATCCAGAAATCCTTCTAATGACATTGAGGACTCAACCTGTGGAGTAACTAAGAAGAGGTTCCCATTCGAGGGTTGCTCACCGGACCACTCGATTACCCAATGATTGCCAATAAAAAGTATAGCATACGGACCTTCGCCAACAATCGCCGAAGAAGTCAATATACGCCAAAACTAAGCCCTTGCCTGGAATGGCGCGTCAAACTGATTCGCGCAACAATGTGATGGTTTCTGACAGTCGCTCTATCAAGTCCGTAGCAATCGCGCCGGTATCTCCCACCCGCCTCCTTACCGCCTCGCCAGCCTGCCCGTGTAGGTAGACTCCGCAACAAGCTGCATTGCCCGGTGACAGCCCCTGGGCCATCAAACCAGCGATTATACCTGTCAGGACGTCGCCTGTGCCTCCGGATGCCAGGGCGGGGTTAGCGAAGGGAGAGACCATCGCGCCGCCGCCCGGAAACCCGATTACCGTATGGGCACCCTTCAGGACCAGCGTAACACCCCAATCCGAGGAATATTTCCTGGTGACAGCAACCCGGTCTTGTTGCACCGACGCGGTGGGATTACCGGTAAGAGCCGCCATTTCGCCCGGATGAGGCGTGAGCACGGCGGGTGTTTTCAGGTGTTGCCACCAATTTGGGACCGTCGACAGATTATTGATGCCATCGGCATCAATGACACAAGAGACCGCCGGCGGCAATAGCTGAATCATACGTTGCAAGAATTCTTCCGTGCCCGAGGACCAGCCCATACCACAACCCAAGGCCACCGCGGTATAGCGGCCTAGCTGTTTGGCGACCACATCGGCTGCCCCGGCGTGGACTCGACCTAGTTCGTCCTGGGGCAACGGCAGGTGGATCACTTCGGTCAGTTTGGTAGCAGCCATAGGGTAGATACCGCTCGGCGAGGCAAGGGTCACCAGGCCAGCCCCAACTCTCACCGCCGCTTGCGACGCTAGAAAGGCAGCCCCCACGTAGTTACCAGACCCGGCGATTACCAACGCGTGTCCAAACGTACCTTTGTGGGACTCAATTGGTCTGGAGGGCAAGCGGGCTCCTACCCACTCGGGCGTCAACAGTTCCAGAGGTATTCGCTGCTCCTCCTCCAAGTCAGTCGGCAGGCCGATATCTACGACATTCAACTCCCCCACGTGGGCCGCGCCGGGGAAGGTCAACAAGCCCACCTTAGGACGGCCCAGGGCCACCGTCACGTCCATTTGGGGACACGCAGGATCTACCGCTCCCGTATCGGAGTCAAGGCCCGTGGGTAAGTCCAATGCCAACAAGTTAGGCCGGTTGGTGCGGGAGTGGCAAGTCCCGACCCTAAGCATGACATCTCTAATTGGGCCTTCCAGCGGCCGTCTCCGCCCGGTGCCCAACACAGCATCGATTACCAAGCTGGAGCCGGTCAAATTCCGGTCGAACGAAGAGAACCCTGGGTCATCCTGAAACCGCAAGACGTGCACGTCATAGCTTCTGGCTAGGTCCATTTTCGGGTCTTTCCCGGGCCGATCGGCTACCAGATAGGCAGTTACTTCCGCCCCCCAACGCCGGAGGTGCCGAGCCGCCACCAGCCCGTCAGCTCCGTTATTGCCGGGCCCAACCAGCACCAGCACTCGTTTGCCTGCAACGCCTCCCTGCAGTGTCCGGGCTGTGCGGGCGACCGCCAGCCCCGCCAGCTCCATTAGGTTATCGGTGCTGACACCGCGCCGCTCCGACGCCATCTCCAATTCCGCCATCTGGGAGGCAGTGACTATCTTCATTACGGCTGGCTTTGCTGTGTCACCACAAAGGCTACAGCGTAGTCGCGGGAGTGGGACAGGCTAACAGAGATCTCCTTGACTCCCAACCGTTCCGCCCTAGCCTTAGCCCGGCCATGTAATTTGATGGACGGCGCACCGCTTGGATGGCGTATTACCTCGATGTCCTTCCAGCCAATTCCGCGAACGCCACTGCCCAGGGCCTTCATCGTGGCTTCTTTGGCCGCAAACCGGGCTGCCAGATTGGGCGGACGGTCACGGCAGAACGCAATCTCATTCGGAGTGTAGACGCGGTCCAAGAAGCGTTGACCGAAGCGTTCCAGGACTCCCCGGACTCGAGAGATTTCGATGATGTCGACGCCTGTGGCAAGCATGGGTACCAGCTTGGCGAGACCTCAGGCTAGTTTATGAACAGTACCCTCAGCGTAGTAGCGTAAAGCTATTAGCCCACGCCACTATGGCCCGTGAGCTTCAAATTACCGAGGATTTTGGAGACCGAGTAGGTCCGGTTCAAGACATAGAAATGGATGCCCGGGACTCCCTGGTCCCACAGCTCCTTAACCTGATTGGTGGCGTACTCCACTCCCAGGTCCCTGACTGCGTCGTCGTCGTCAATGAACCGGTCGAGTTCCTCGTCCAGAGACGGTGGAATTTTTGCGCCGCAAAGCGATGTAAACCGGCGAATTTGCCCTGTGCTCAGAATGGGCAAGACGCCAGGGATTATAGGGACATCTATTCCCGCAGCCTGGGCCCGGTCGACGAAACGAAAGTAGTCCTCGTTATCATAAAACAGCTGAGTGATGAGGAAGTCCGCGCCTTTGTCTATCTTGAGTTTGGTGTACTCCAAATCACTCTGTGGGTCTAGCGATTCAGTGTGACCTTCGGGATAGCAAGCTGCTGCAATCCCAAACTGGAAGTTGCTCCGAATATGTTCAATCAAGTCAGTGGCGTGCTCAAATCCACCTTCGGCAGGTACAAATTCGCTCTCCCCTCGGGGGGCGTCACCACGTAACGCAATGACGTTTTCGATGCCCGCCCCGTCAAGCCTTTCCAACACACCATGCACCGCTTCTTGAGTCTGAGCAACGCACGTCAGATGTGCCATTACTTCCAATTTGGCAGCATTCTTGATGCCCGTGGTGATCTCTTCAGTAAATGCCCTGGTCGAGCCACCAGCCCCGTAGGTCACAGATACAAAATCAGGCTGATAAGCCTTCAACTGGTCAATAGTCGTAAATACCCCTGGAATCCCTTCCGCCGACCTGGGAGGGAAGAATTCGCAGGATATTGTTCTCGTGGTATTGAGGATGTCCTTGATCTTCAAAACAGGACCTGTTGGTCGCCCCACTAGGTGGCTTGCCAATGCAATGACCGCAAACGTAGGGTATATTGCATCATAGCATCAGGCGAAAATGCTGTCTAACGAGTATTGGGTGAAACACCTAGAATTGGGGTTGACGCTTTTCTTTGAATGCCTGGATACCTTCCCGAGGGTGGGTTGACGTAGCTACGTACTGAGTGAAAGCCATTATCTCCAGGGCGACGCCGTCGCGTAAACCCATATTTTGGCCCCGCTTAGCGACGGACTTGATCCAACCCAGACCCGCCCGGCTCTTAGCTCTCAGTGGCGTAACCAACTCATCGAGTTTGTGGTCGAGTTCGTCACTGGGAACCGCTTCTAGGACCAGGCCCCACTCCTTGGCCTGTGTTCCTGATAGCCAGCGTCCTGTGGTCAACAATTCCATCGCCCGCTGCATGCCTATCCTTCGGGGCAGACGCTGCGTCGATCCGCCTCCTGGCATCAAACCGAAGTTAACATGCTGGTCGCCAATGCGTGCGTCTTCCGACGCTATCGCTAGATCACAAGCCAATGCTAGCTCCAAGCCACCCGCCAGAGCAAAACCGTGGATTACCGCAATCACCGGTACCGGCAATTCCTCTAGTTGAAACAAGCAGCTATTTAATCGTTGGAGGTATGCGGTGAGCTCGGCCTGATCCTCAAAAGCCGCCTCTAAATAGGTCAGGTCGGCGCCGGCGCAGAACGCTCGGCCTTCACCCCGCAATGCCAACGCCTTTATGGTTTCGTCCTGCCCCACATCGTCGATCGCCATGGACAACTCGTCCAGCAGCTCCGGGTTCAGGGCATTCAAAGCATCGGGCCGGTTCAACCGAATCGTCGCCAGGGATTTTCCCTTTTCCAACTTGATGTTGGTATACTCCAAAAGCACCTCCAGCCTGCGGCCCGAGTTATAAACTCAATATATCAGAGGAACACCACTGGGACACCCCGATGGGAGAGTCGTCAAGCCGCCGCGTTACTCCAGACAATCCCCCGAGTGAAGCCAGGCTATCTGTAAGCGTGCAACCCCGGGCAGGCCGAAACCAACTCGCGGGCTTGCAGAACGACATCTGGCGAGTCCGGGTGAAGGCCCCTCCGGAATCGGGGCAAGCCAACTCTGCGGTGGTATCCTTGTTGGCCTCACTACTCGGCGTGGGCAGATCGGCCGTTACGATTACCCGAGGCCGAACCTCCAGGCGCAAAACAGTAACTGTCAAGTCCTTGACCCAGCAAGAAGCAGAGCAGCGCCTCCACGCAGTCGGCTCCTAGTAGGCAGGGTCTTAAATTGCCCTTGGTTCGAGCCGTTAAGTATAATTGGTGAGCTTAGATAGAAGAATCCTTCGGAAAGGGGAGCGGAATGAGTGACAAAGAATCACCAGACTACCCTATTGATGCTTTCGTAGCCGATGTTAAGGCCATCCTAGCCCAGGACGGCCCTACGGACGCCGGTCTTGGCAAGATTGCCCAAAAGATGCAGGAAATGAGTCAACGGACCGACCTGTTCGACGTCGGAGAGTACCGCCCACCAACCCCCGGTGGCAACACCATCGGCGGTTATCGCCTTCATGCCGAACCCGATGACACATTGATCCTGTCAGTGAGCCAGTTCTCCCATGAGCGTCCGACTCCCGTCCACACCCACAATACCTGGGGTGTGCTTTGCGGATACCGTGGCCGGGACCAATACACTCAGTGGACCCGACAGGATGACGGCGCTGTGGAGGACCACGCCGACCTGAAGGAGGTCATCAACCAGGTTATTACTCCCGGCGATGCGGTCTGGTGGCTGGACTACCCCAACGACATACACCAACAGCAGGCCCTAGGCGACGAGCCTTCCTGGGAGCTGCTGCTGATGGGCAGGTCGACCCGCGGCATCGAACGGTTGCACTTTGATCCGGACAATAGCAAAGTTTGGAGAGTTGCCGCGCTGTAGACATCCCACCCTTCCCTAAGCAGTAAGGGGACCAGCGCTGGACACAGACGCCATCCCTTAGGAGTCAACACTTGGCATACTTGAACTTTAGCTGGATCCTCGAAGGATACCTGGCAGGGGCCGAGGGTCCCACAAGGCGAAGAGACCTCATATTCCTGAAGATGAAAGGGATAGCCGCGATCATTCGCATGGAGGAGATGACTATATCCGGTGAAGCGGACGAGTTGGTGGACTATTTTGAGCCGGTACGGGACTTCCATCCTCCTAACCCACGGCAGATCGAAAGAATGGTGCGGTTCATTGAGGAGCAATCAGAGAAGTGGGAACGTCCGGTGGTAGTCACTTGCCATGCTGGCATAGGACGGACGGGAACAGTGCTGGCGTGCTACCTGGTCCACGCGGGTTATAAACCCGGCAACGCCGTGAACCTTATCCGAAAACTAAGACCGGGCTCCATTCAGACCAGGGAGCAGGAAAAGGCAGTATTAGAATACTATCAATTGCTCGAGGACAAAGAGAGGGAGCGGCGGCGCAATGCACTAAAAGCCCTAGAGGGACTGTGACTCCCAGCCCAACCACGAGTCTAGGCCGCAAGCAACTGAGATTCGCGAATAATCGGTTCTGTAAGCATGGCGCCGGTAGACACGACGTCGGTAATCCGGCCGCACTGTAGGCACTTCAGGAAGGGACCGTAGGCATCGCTATCCAGATATAGGTCCCCGCAGCATTTCGTGCACCCCTTGAAGTAAAAGGTCCCTTCATATTTTGTCCTGGTCGACATCCTCACCCCATTACAAGAGCTGCTTCATCTAGCAGCAACAGGTAACTTGATTTGATAAAGATCGATAAACAGTCTGTCGATGCGATGATTGCCCATGCCCGGGACGACTTGCCCAACGAGTGCTGCGGAATACTAGCCGGGCAGGACGGGCAGGTGCTGAAGCTCTACCGCATGAGCAACGTGGAAGCCAGTCCTTTCCGCTTTTCCATGGACCCCTTAGAGATCGCCCGGGTAGATACTGAAGCCGGGGACAACGATTGGGAGTTGCTGGCAATTTATCATTCTCACACTCGTAGCGAAGCCTACCCTTCCGACACCGATGTCCGCATCGCTGCAGGCACCTCCCAGCTGTGGCCCGATGTCCGTTATGTGCTGGTGTCCTTGATGGATGCCAATGCTCCTCAGGTACGCCTTTTCGACATCCGCGACAACGTGGTCACCGAAGAACCGCTACAGGTGATCTAGAACCCATCTCAAACGGCGGTCGACAAGCCTGTCGTCAGCGTGTTCTCCGACGATAGATTTGCGGCATAGCGTGTTGAGTTAGTTGATCGGTGCTTCGGTATTGCTCACCGGTTGAATTTTCCTGTGTGGATAATACGGCCAGCGGCCTCTGCTAGATTGCCTATTTGGCCTCCTAGCAGGCATAGATTCTCACTCCCTTGACACAGGCCCATCCTTTCTAGGGCTTTGGCATTAGGCTGGAACCCCAAGCAGGTGCGGCCTTCGAGTCACATCGTCTCTGCTATGCTTGTGATGTAGGGGCTGGCGCGAGAGCTCCCTGCAAGTCCATCACAAGCGAGAACTAAAACTTGCCGCCATTTGCGAAAGCGGCCTTCCTACTGCTACTCGTGCTTCCGGCTCTATGGCTTGCCGCCTGTGGCGACGGCGGCGATGCGCACCCCAATGCAAGTCCCGAGTCTAGACCCCCACAGACCTTAGATAGTCCCGTCCCGGGCAAGTCCGGCTCGGTGCCCCAGCAGCTGATTTCAAGTCCCACTGTCAGTCCCACCGCCACAACCGCGCCGCCGACGCCGTCTCCTGTTGACCTGCCGGTACCCACTTCACCTTCTCACATATCTCCATGGATTACCCAACGCTTGGACGCCGTCATCACTATCTATGACCTGACCCCGGCCGGGGAAAACCTGGTCGAAAGCCTGGACCTGCGCCACATGCGGGGGGAGCCGGGCTTCTTTGGCAGCTACGGGTTCAAAAGTTGGGCAGGGGTAGGGGAAGCCAAGCCAATGGAGGTTATGCATGAGATCAGCCACTCTTACTGGGGCGCCTCCCCGGTTGAGGGACTGCCCCGCTTGAGCTGGGACAAAAGGCCGGGCCAGGAACTGTCGTCGGCAATGCAGCAATACCACGCCGACATTCTGGCCTTCATGGCCCAACCACCTGATGACTATGAAGTGTTTCGGCAGCGCTTGCGCAACCTTCCCGGGTTATCCAGTCGGAACCCTGAGCCGTTGCTCCATAGCCTGGAAGCGGACATGGTCTACCACACCGGAGGCGATCTGGCACTGGTCCCGCCAATCCTCCAAAAGTATTGGAGCAAGTTCCTCGACAAAGGTCCGTTTGGCACCTGGTACGACGCCATGGGCTGGTACCAATCACTCCCCAGCGAAGACCGCGGGCCAGCAAACAAGTTTTTGGGATTCCAGCACCTAGACTTGCGTGGGCTGGTAGACCGTTGGCCCGACTCGAAGATTCTTTATCCGCTGGAAGCACGGAAGGATATCCTGGCGGCGGAACAGCGCCAGAGGCTCTTTGACCTAGCAGACCAGTTCGATTTACTGATAGGGGACCCACAAAAGGAGGAAGACTTCGAGTTCTGGCGACGTTATCTTCGGGATAAGCTGGTGCTACAGCGATCTCACCCCGACTATTTGATTAACCTGCAACTGCCCAGGGCGAAAGACCTTGCACAAGCTTTGGACTACCTGAATGCAGTGGGGCGGCTTCCTGTTGATGAAAGGGCGGTCCAGATTATCGAACGACTGCCCAGTCAACCCTTCTTGATTAATTTCCTGCCAGTCTTGGACAATCCAACGCTGCTGGCAATCTTCGCCGACAATCCCCAGATTCCCAGTGGCAATACTCTACAAGCAACCGCCAGCTTCGTAGAACGATTGAGCACATTCAGTGGCGTTGTGGAGGCCATCCTGGCAGCGGCGCGGACCAGACCAGGGCTTGGTACCCAAGTTCTTGCGGAATACCTGGAAAGTGTCGACTACAGCCCAGAGGAAGACCTCAAAGTCTTCTTTGACTTGCTTCGGGACGCCGACCCGGAGACTGCGGCGGAAGTTGTTGCCGAGCTAGACAAGAGCGCAATAATACGGCTCGTCAAGGCTGCGCCGTTCCACCTGCGAACAATTCTCTCCCCGTCACGGCTCCTGAGTAAGCTTGACGTCTCGGCAGGTCCGGACACTCAATCCCTAGTCGACGGCGTGCGGCTGTTGATCGCAGAGCCTTCGGGTAACTATGTTGTGGATGAGCCATACCTCTCCGCTATGTACCAGGTGGTCGCCAAGGTGGCCGACACAGACCCGGCTGCCGCGCTGCTGATTGCCCAAGACCCACTATTTCCTCTGGAGGGCCTAGTCAGGCAGAAACCTTCCAGCGCAGTGGGGTTGCTGGTTTGGGACATCTCCTCCTCAGCCCGGTTGGTCCGTGACAGCGACCCCATCTTGGCGCCTCCTGCCCGTATCATCTACCGTCTGATATCGGCCGACCCAAGCGCCGCCGCCACCATCCTGTTGGCCATGGAGGACATCGGTGAGCAAATGTTGGTGTCAGAGGCCCTGGGTTACATCGCCTACGACTCCTCCCGGCGGGAGCGCTTTCCTGGCCTCTCCATCTCATTGGAACGTGATGGAGAATTCTTGCAAGCGTTAGTCAGCCAGGAAAGCGCTCCCTGGCTGGAAGCCCATTTAGACCAAGCGTTTAGCTTGTTCGGTACCCGGGCAACCAACAATCAGGTGGGCAGCCAATTCCTGCTAGAGTTCGGTTCGACCCTTGAAGCGGCGGCGGCAACCGTTCAGGACCCCACGGCGCGCGGCCAGTTAAATGACATCATCTTTCGAGTTACTTCAAAGCACGGAGCCCATCGTTAGCCTCCTCTGCCGCCCCGGCGTGATCTCCTCCGGCAGCACCCAGGGTGGCCACACCCACCGCTCCAGCAATGTAGATGGCGGCCATCAAAGCGAGACCGGCAGCCACAACCGGTCTCCTCAAACGGTCCCGGCTCAGGATCAGCACCAACCCGAAGAGGATCAGACCGACAGCCACAGCGCCGGCGACAAAGTGGGCCGGTTCCGCTTGGTCAAGTAACACGCCATCCCGGTAAAACAGGTCCGCGTAGAACAAGATGGTCACGTTGAACACGCAGCTACCGTAGAGCCCCGCCACTCCTAGGTCAGCGGCACCGATGCGGGCAGCGGCGACGGTGGCGGAGGCTTCGGGCATGGTGGTGACCATAGAAATGGCGAGGATTCCCAGGGTGCTCGACGCTACACCGGTAATCTCCGCTATCTGGTCGGTGCTCCAGGCTAAAAAGAACCCGGCGACCACCACCCCGGCGGAAACGAGGCCAAACATCACCCAGGCACGACGTAGGGTCATATCCGCGGACTCTTCCTCCTCGTAGTCGGTCCTTTTAGGGCGTGTCACGTATACAACCCGCATCCCTACCAGAAAAAGCAGCAGCAGAACCACTGAGGACAGGCCGACCTCCCAGAATGACAGGCCCATCCTGAACAATCCGAACAACAAAGCGGCCCCGGTCATGATCGCAGATATTACGATCAAATAACCCTGCTCCGGTGCCACCTGCTGGAGGAACCGCACGCCACCGAAGATCAAAGCCACCACCGACAGCGTCAACACGTTTTTCATGTTGGCTCCGAACACGGCTCCCAGGGCCAGCGCCGGGTTGGGCGGGTCCAGTCTGACAGCTGAAATATTCGTTGAAAGCTCCGGTAAGGAGGTGGCCAGGGCTAGCAAGATACTGCCTACAAAGAGGCGCCCCCATCCAGTGAGGGACGCCAGCGCGTCGCCGTACACCGCCAGACGGGTTCCGAAAAAAATGACCGCAGCGGCGCTGGCCAGGAACACCAGCACAGCTATCGTCAGGTCCATACCGAACGCCTCCCAGCTATCCTAGCAACCTGGACGCCCACAAGGGGCGCCCCTACAACCGGCCACCAACCTTATCTCGTAGGGGCAACTCTTGTGGTTGCCCTGTCTCGAGCCACCTAACCCCGGCTGGGCTCAACCCAGAGCTTGGACGATGCGGCTTCCCATCTCCACGGTTGTCACCTGGGGCGCACCGGGCGTCGCTATGTCCGCAGTGCGCGCTCCTTGGGTCAGCACCTGGTCCACCGCCCTTTCCACTACCGCGGCCTCTTCCGTCAAGCCCAGAGAATAGCGGAGCATCAGGGCCACGCTCAAAATGGAAGCAACAGGATTGGCGATCCCCTGACCGGCAATGTCCGGCGCGCTGCCATGAATCGGTTCGTAAAGGCCCCGGGTGCGTTGGCCTGCCACCGGCACGCCGGCCAAACTGGCGGAGGGCAACATACCCATGGAGGCGCCCAACACCGACGCCTCGTCGGTCAATATATCTCCGAAAGTATTCTCGGCGACGATCACGTCAAACCGTGCCGGGCGCTGTATCAATTGCATGGCGCAGGCATCGACCAGTACATGCTCAAGCTCTACATCGGCGTAATCGGCGGCCAAGCGAGTGGCCGTCTGCCGCCATAAGCGCGAGCACTCGAGGACGTTCGCCTTGTCCACTGAAACGAGCTTGCGCCGCCTGCTGCGGGCGAGCTCGAAGGCTACCCTGATGATTCGCTCGATCTCGGCTTCGTCGTACCTCATGGTGTCCACTGCGGTCCAGCCTTGGGGAGTTTCTTGACGCTCTTTGGGCAGAGCGTAATAGAGACCCCCGGTAAGCTCCCGCACCACCACCAACTCCACTCCCTCAAGCACCTCGGCCTTCAGTACATTGGACTCAACCAGCGACGGATGGACGGTCACAGGCCGGATGTTGGCGAAGACGCCCAAATCAGCTCGTAACTGAAGCAGCCCGTCCTCCGGGCGTACCGGCAGAGCGGGGTCATCCCACTTGGGGCCTCCCACAGCGCCAAACAAGACTGCATCGGCGGCTTCTGCTATCTCCCGGACCTCCGGCACCAGCGGTAGCCCATGGTTGTCTATGGAGATGCCGCCAACATCACCTTGATTAAGGTCAAACCGGTGGGCGAAGTTCCGGCCTACCGCCTCCAACACCTTCACACCCTCTGCCGTCACCTCAGGCCCTATGCCGTCGCCGCTCAAAACAGCAATATTGAAGTCCACCTTATTGCCTCCAGTACGAGAGTCCCTTTCCCTCAAAAAAACTGCCCATCCTCTTACCTCCAGGATGAGCCGACGGGTAACCGCGTAGTTGGCCCCTAGCTCCCAGCTTTAACCTGGGATGGCAGAGTATTTGGAAATCCTTGCCGAGCTGGCCATGCGCTACGCGTCGTTGGAATTATCCCAGTGAGAACCGGAAACAGTATACCTACTACCGACCAAGCCCATCAAATTACCCCAACTAAACTAAAGCCAAGGTGAAATGCGCAGATGGTGAGGGTCAGACGACGGAGCCGGGTCATTCTCCAAGTACGGATGAGAGGGATTCACCGGCGCAACCTAGTAGACCAACAGCGTAGAAATGATGGGAAGTTCTTGCACGCAGGTTACGCTTTCAAATCGTGGTCGGGTAATCTCGTCAACCCAATTGCCCATCATTACAAAGATTTCGCTCTACTAAACCAAAGCCAAGGTGAAACCCGCATTTGCGTCGGCTAGAATCAGGGAGGCATAGCGTCAGGACTGGGAGCAGATTGAGTGGGGATGGTGATGGGTATGAGGGGGATAAGGCCGGACTTGGAGGGGTGGCAGTTGGACTTGGCGAGTGTGCGCAGCAGGATGTACCTAGCGCCGACACCCCGGGAGAGAGAACGGTGGCACGCACTGTGGCTCCTGTGCCGGGGCCTGACCGCCTCGGGCACCGCCCAGGCACTGGGCCGGGATGCTCACACCATCGGCAGATGGGCCGCCGCCTTCGGCGAGGGAGGGCCTGCAGCCTTGATATTCGAGCAGACCGGGGGTTCCCCCCCGCACTTGGCGAGACGCAACAGGCGAAGTTGACGGGGGCAGTGCAGGAGTTGCCCGAGATGTCGGGCATAGAAATGGCCAACTGGAACTGGAAAGTGGTGCGGCAGTTTGTCTCGAAGCGTTTCGGCATTGGCCTGAGCCGCAGCACTTGCCTGAACTATCTGCACCGCTTGGGGTTTGTCCTGAAGCGCCCCAAGAAGCGTCTGGTCAAGGCAGATGAGCAGAAGCGGGAGGCCTTCGTGGCGGAGTACGCCACCCTGTCGGACGAGGCGTGGCGTACGGGAGCGAAGATATTCTTCGCCGACGAGGCCCATTTCCGGGCCGATGCCGAATTGAGAGGCAAATGGGTGCTAAAGGGAGAGCCGGCCTTGGTGGACTCGACCAGCCCGAGCTATGGCGAAAAGGCCAGCTACTACTCGGCAGTGTGCCTGGAGACCGGTGAGGTGGAGTGGATGGACCTGGAGGGGAATAGCAACTCCGGAACCTCGGCTGCCTTCCTGGAGCGGTTGCGGCAGAGGCACTCCGGGCCGCTCAACGTGATTTGGGACAACGCGCCGGCGCACCGCGGCGAAGCGGTGCGTGAGTATCTGCGGACGCCGGGCTTGGGGCTGCGGCTGATGAACCTGCCGGGCTACAGCCCGGACTTCAACGCCGATGAGGCCATCTGGGGCTGGGCAAGAGAGGAAGCCACCGGAAACCTGTGCTTGGGAACCAAGGCCCTGGTAAAGGAGAGGGTCGGGAATTTCCTCTGCGGGCTGTCCATCCGGAAAGACGAGGTCAAGGGCCGCTGCCGCACCGTCCTGCAATCAAAGGCCGAAGGCTTTCTGCGAGAATCCCAGCCCAATCACCGATGTATTGTAAATGCACATCCCACCTTGGCTTTGGTTTAGTAACTGTTCAGAATTCGTGAGATAGCCACGGACACATCCCACCGTCATGCCCGCACACCACAAGGGTGGGAGCGTTCCTCCCCTCTAGACAGAACAGCTACGAAAAGTATGTTACCGAGCCCTCGCTGCAGCAGTGTGCTGCTCAGCGAAGCCAGCCCCGGCCCTTGCATCAGGCCCCACTATGCGCCAACCAGGGCATGTGTTGCAGAGTCCGGCGTCGGACAACCGGCTGCGATGTCACAACAGTGTGGCTGCCTGCAGCCATCCTCATCGGATTGTGGGACTCTTCTTTAGCAACTTTCACAGAGAACAGCACCGGCGGACCAGAGGCATAAGCAGCGTTGCCAGTATTAATGCTGTGGTTCTCTCAACTATTGTGAGTGTCTCTCAAGGAAACCGCTATGCGCATAGCTCGGCGGTTGCGAGGCAGGAGAGGGCCCTCCCTCATCACCATAGACCCGATTTAGTCTTAGCCTACCCCGAGCCGAATCCTAGCTACGCCTTGGCCAACGCGGGAATTATACGTCTAACGGATAGTAGTGAAATCTACCGACCATGGTTGAAAGGACCCCATTATTAACAACATCGTCGGCTCACACGAGGTACAAGGGAACCTCTATTGCAATCAAGAAGCCGCCCTACGGTGTCCCGAGTGATAAGACAGGTAATAACTCTTCCATTACTCACATGGCTATGTCCAACCAACCAGCTTAGCGACATCCTCACCTTCTTGCCATTGCATCTCGCTGTTATTCAAGCTCGCCCAAGGCAAGCTGGATAGGGGTTTAACAACCCCGCCATCAGTGCTCCAGGGATTCAAGTAGACACAAGCCGACGCTCTGGGAAGGTTCCACAAGTCGATGGAACGGAACATCAGAACCGAAGCAAGGCGAGTATAACGACCGTCGCCCCAAATCCCGTCTTTAGCACGACCATATCGGGTCTCCTTGCCGAACAGGACCTCCAGATCGATCCTCCGCCTATACTCATCATTGCCCCCGCCGGCAAACACGTCGCGGAGCCCAACAGCCACCATAAAAGGGGCATCCAGCTCGCCATATTTGCTAGATTTATCTCTCAATGCTTTTCGAACCAATGTAATACTGTCAACCCACTTGGCCTTGTACCGATCTATCAATAAGGGCAAAGAATCGGTTTTCCCTCGAGAGTCGCAAGGTACAGGTACCAGCCATCCCGTTAAGCTCCAGGTTCCGTGTTCAATCCGCCTGCAAGGTGCAGCATATGTGCCCCCCTCATCGATCATCCGCTGGACCTCGTCAGGATGGTGATCAGCCACTAGTTCCTCGAATGGTCGAGTCACCTCCTTCGCGTATAGTATCCTCCTTAGTTTGCCTTCCAAGTCAACGCCGATCTGAAAATGCGGAGAGGTCAACTGACTAAGTTTCCTGATTACGTCCTCCTCGTTTGCGCTACGTGTGAAAGGGCCCCTCTGCTGACCGACTGTTGTAGCTTCCAGATAGAATGAGCCTGTTCCATAGTCAACACAGAAGTCGGGATGTCCAGAGCTATCGGGTACCTCAGGATGTACGACCACTTCACATCCGAGCTGATTTAGTAATTCATGGAGAAACAGTTCGAACAATGCGCTTTCATGGGTATGGTCATCATTTGACCTAAACCTTCTCCTCAAGTCTTTCTTGGCTTCGTCAGGAAATCGCTCGAACCAAGACTCCAATAAGGCCCTGTGAAGGGCCGCATCGGGCCATTCATAAGAGTTAAGAACGGAAAACGCTGAGGTGTCTTTTGGGGCTTCGTTCAGGTCTTTGCGTTCAGTATCATCGAACAGAGTCATTGATGGTAGTCTTCTCCCTGATTCGCAATTGCCTCTCGCAAATTTCGACAGCCGCCTCTCCTATCTCGATGATTTATCACTTTACCATAGTTCCTAAACAATAGATGGAGCATAAACAGCAAGCCGAATGCAACCCCCCCACAACCCCCCTGACACCTCACCCTTGCCTCCTCCGCTGCCCACTCCCTACCATCATATTAAGCAACAATCAAAACCTTACCTAATCGCTTCACTGGCCACTGAGGCCCATGGCTCACTTTGGCACAAAATGGCACACAAATAAAAAACCCAGACCTCTCCCCCCGCCAGCAATCAGCACTTCCCATCCTCGCCCCTGCGTCTTCCATCGCCCAAGCCGCCCGCCTCTCCAGGGTCGGCCGCCGCACCCTATATCGCTGGCTCCAGGACTCTGACTTTTGCGCCGAGCTCGCCAAAGGACAGATCCAAGGCCTCACCCTTCAAGCCGTCCTCCACCTAGGCGACTTCCTGGAAGACCCTAACCCGGACATCCGGTTGCGCGCTATCCGCGCCATCCATAGCTACTCCACCAAGCTTAACGAATTCCAGCAACTCCAACAGGAGGTCCAAGCTCTGGAGGACTCCCTCCCCCTTTGGGCCAGCCAGGACCAGAACCGATGAACGTCAGCTCTTTGCACGCCCGCGTTCGCTCCCTGCGTCGGAGATTAGCCCTGCCCTACGCCCAGCTCATGGTGCAACGCATGGCCGGCGACCTGTGCTCCGAGTGGTCCTGCGCCCAAGTGGAAAACCGGCCCAGACCCGACCCCCAGGCCTTCGTTTGCCGGGTTTCCTAGGCCGGTTTCCGCCTCCCAACCTTCGGCAGAGCCGTCAACTACCTGGAAGGCTGCGCCCTTCGCCGCCAGGAGCCCAGCCCTCCACACCTCCTCCGCGCCCTCCTTCCCTGGGCCGCTTACAACCCATGGGTTTCCTGAGCAACAGGGTCAGGTTCTCAAGGTTGACGAGCGTATTGACACAAGATCCCTCATCCTGACCCCAGAGTAGCGGAGGTAAGTGTTCAGAATTCGTGAGATGACCACAGACACTTACCACCGCCATGCCCGCGCAATCGGGCATCCACAGGGATGGGGACGTTCCTCACACCAACCCCCTCAAATCGTCCCCGCTATGTCTTCCTTGCCATCACATTCTACGATAGTCTATTATCCAACCCAGGTGACCTTCCATACCAACCAAGTGCGGAAGTCCAAGGCAGAGTCGAGGACCGGTGGACAACCACGAATTCATCCAGCAATTGGGTGCCATCGTTGGTGCCAATAATGTGATATCCCATCCCGAGGACCTGATCGTCTTTGAGTATGATGGCTCCATTGACCGTGGGATGCCCAGCGCCGTGGTTTTTCCCAGTTGTACCGAAGAGGTATCCCGGGTCATGGCGTTGGCGTACCAGCAGGGAACATCCGTGGTTGGCCGCGGCTCCGGCACCGGGCTAAGCGGCGGGGCAATCGCTCCCCCTGATGGGATCCAGATAGCGTTCACCCGCATGAATCATATTCTGGATGTGAACACCCAGGACCGGACAGCAACCGTGGAGCCTGGGGTCATTAACCTGGACTTGGACACCCACGCTCACAAGTTCGGGCTGCGCTACGCTCCGGACCCGTCGAGCCAGCGGGCGTGCAGCCTGGGAGGCAACATCGCGGAGAATGCCGGCGGTCCTCATTGCCTAGCATATGGCACAACTACCAACCACGTCCTGGCACTGGAAGTGGTACTGGAGGACGGCACGGTCGTCTATTTGGGTGGTGCATCCAGGGAGACACCGGGTTACGACCTAAGGGGAGTATTTACCGGCTCCGAAGGGACCTTTGGCGTAGCCACGCGCATCACTGTGCGGCTGCTGCCCCTGCCCGAGGCAGTCAAGACTTATCTGGGCATCTACCCCGACCTGGACTCCGCCGGCACGGCTGTGTCCGCCGTTATCGGCTATGGTATCGTGCCCGCCGCCCTGGAAATGATCGACGCGCTCAGCATCCGCGCGGTGCAGAACGTCACCGACGCAGGCTACCCGGAGGACGCGGGAGCTGTGTTGCTGGTCGAGTTGGAAGGACTCAAGGAGGAAGTAGAAGAAGTTGGGGAGCAGGTGGAGGCTGCTTTGTGGGAAGCCAACCCGCTTGACGTCCGGTCTGCAGAGAAAGACGAGGAGAGGACCAAGCTTTGGGTGGGTCGCAAGACAGCCTTTGGCGCCTTCGGCAGCATCGCTCCCAACTACTATCTGGTAGATGGTGTCGTCCCTCGAACCAGACTGACCCAAGTTCTTGGCAGAGTAACCGAGATCGGTGAGAAATACGGCATCACCATCGCCAACGTCTTCCACGCCGGAGACGGCAATCTTCATCCCTGCATGTTGTTTGACGAGCGAGTGCCAGGCGCATTACAGAAGGTAATTGACGCTGGAGCGGAGATACTGCAGGTCTGTGTCGAGGTAGGTGGGACACTTACCGGGGAGCATGGAGTAGGCTTGGAGAAGAAGGAGCAGATGCCACTGGTCTTTTCAGAAAGGGACATGGCGGCTATGCGATTGGTCCGGGACGCTTTCGCTCCCCAAAACCGTCTTAACCCCGGAAAGATATTCCCGGATGGCGCCCAGCATCAATTAGCAGCCCACAAAGCCGCTCCCGGAACGTTTATCTAAGGTGCCACCCGGGCCATTCCAATTCCACCAATACTTCTCCCTGCTTAAACTGAGCATCACGGCTGCCCCCCACTCCGCGCCTCCCAGCAGACCCACCACCAAGAATTCGAGGATTAATTCCTTCCGCCTCGACCAAGGTTGGTTAGAATGAGAATGCTAGCATTCTCGTCTATTCGCTGCCCCTGGACCCGGAGTAAGCATACTTGAGCCCACCCATCACAGACAGGTTGGCTGGAATCTTGGGGACCGACGCGGTGGTCTCAACCCAACAGTTAGAGCCCTACGCCATAGATGGTGTAGTCCCTCAAAGTGTCGTGGCACCCGTCAGCAGGCAAGCCTTGGCGGAGGTCATGCGTTGGGCCTCAGAAGAGGAACACGCCTTGTTCCTAACGGGGGGAAGGACTCAGATGACGGTGGGCAACGTTCCCCACAAAGTCGATGTAGTGGTTGATATTCGCCGGGTTCATCGAGTGCTCGACCACCAGCCCGCAGACCTTACTGCCACTTTTGAAGCTGGCATCACCCTTGGTGCGGTCCGGGAAGAGCTGGCGGGAAGGGGCCAGTTCCTGCCGATAGAGGCGCCATTAGCGGACCAAGCGACGCTGGGGGGAATCCTTGCTGCCAACTCCAGCGGACCGCTGAGGACCAGCTACGGGTTGCCACGAGACTGGCTGATCGGGACCACAGTGGTGAACGTCCACGGGGAGGAAATCAAATCCGGTGGCAAAGTAGTCAAGAATGTCACTGGTTATGACTTGAACAAGCTGTACGTCGGGTCCTTCGGCACCTTGGGCGCAATTGTGGAGGCTACGTTTAAGCTGTCCCCATTGCCTCAAGCATCCGCCGTGGTATTGGCTTCGTTTGAATCCATTAATACTGCCATCACCGCGGGCCAACATTTGTTGGGACAGGTGTTCACTCCCCAGGGAATCCAAGTCCTAGATATGCCCAGCGCTCTGCGAATGCCTAACTATCCCGGTCTACGTGCCAATATCCCGGACCAGGCCACCTTAACCCCCGCGGTCCTCTTTGGTTTCTTTGCGGGTAGGCCCAGCGCCGTCCGGCGCAGAGTAACGGAAACAACCAAGCTGTTAGGCGAAAAAAGAGCATCACAGGTGGAGTCTCTTGAAAATGACGCCGCCTGGTCGATGCTAAAGAGCCTCACGGACTTCGGCTGGGAGGATGGTACGTTGCCATATTTGAGCCTAAAACTCAATGTGCCAGCGTCCTCAGTCATCCAGGTGGTAGATCGGAGCCTTGCACCAACTCCGGAAGGTCCAGTCCCGGGACTTGTGGCCGACCTGGGCTTCGGAAACATGCGGTTATTCTGGTGGCGGGAGACAGCAGAGGACGATATGGTCCTTGACGCGGTCGCTAGAATACGTGCCATAGCTAGGTCTGTGGGAGGCTCGGCGGTGGTGGAGCACTGCCCGCTGAGTATTAAAGCCGGGATCGATGTTTGGGGGGAGCCACCCCAGGGTTTCGCCGTTATGCGTAGCATCAAGCAGAGATTCGATCCTCAAAACATCTTGAGCCCGGGCCGATTCGTTGGAGGCCTCTGAGGAGCCAGTTGAGTAGCATCGGAGAAAACCGCTTGCCCATGTTGGGTTTCGACGGTGTCGACGCCCCAGCCGAAGCAGATCTCTACCGCTGCGTCCATTGCGGCCTATGCTTGAGCGCCTGTCCCACATACTCTGTATTGAGATTGGAGACCGAATCCCCCCGCGGTCGGCTGGCCCTCATGAAAGCAGTCAACGAGGGCCGCCTGGGCATCACCGACCGGGTGGTATCCCACTGGGAGATGTGCCTGCAGTGCCGCGCCTGCGAGGCGGTGTGCCCTTCTGGAGTGCCCTACGGTCGTCTGATGGAACACACCCGGTCCCAAGTGCTAGGCCACGGCAAGCAGTCTCCCAACCTAAGAAGGATCAGCCGCTGGTTCTTACAACTGGCCCTGCCATATCCGTCCCGCCTACGCTGGGGCGCCCAAATTATTCGCGCTTACCAGAGGTCTGGGGTCCAGAAGGCCTTGCGAGCATCACGGCTCCTCCGGCTGCTACCCGGTCGACTGGCCGAACTAGAAAGCCAAATCCCGAACATGTCCGACCGCTTCTTCGGTCCCAAGAAGCAAGTTTACCCGGCCCGTGCTGAGAAGAAGCTCACCGTTGGGCTGCTGTCAGGATGCGTCATGCCCCTCATGCAGGGTGATACCATGGCCGCCGCGGTCCGGGTGTTGACCCGCAATGGCTGCGACGTAATGGTCCCCCAGGATCAGGGGTGCTGCGGCGCTTTGAACCTGCACAGCGGGGACTTGGAGCGAAGCCGGGCCATGGCCCGCCGCAACATCGATGTTTTTCTCCAGTCCGGGGTAGACCGGATCGTTGTCGCTTCGGCCGGGTGCAGTTCGGCGATGAAGGAGTACCACGACCTACTTCGTGACGACGACGAATATCTGAAGAAAGCGGAGGACTTCAGTAGGCGAACGGTAGACATCAACGAGCTTCTGGCTTCCCTTCCAGTTTCCCCTCCCAGAGCAGCGCTGAAGGTGAAGGTTACTTATCAGGACCCTTGCCACCTAGCCCACGCCCAGGGGATCACCGCGGCTCCCAGGGAGATTCTGAAAGCAATTCCCGGTGTCGACTTGGTGGAGATGGAGCAGAGCACCATGTGCTGTGGGGGCGCGGGCATCTACTCCACGGTACAACCGGACCTGTCCCGGAAAATCCTCGCCAGCAAAATGGAGACCGTCGCGGCCACCGGAGCCGACATGGTGGTGACGGCAAACCCGGGCTGCATGATCCAGCTAGAACAGGGGCTGCGCATGATCGGAGTCCCGGGCCGGGTGGTCCACGTAGTGGACCTTCTCGACGAAGCCTACCGGGCAGAGGGCCTCCCTCCGGTCAGCGGAGGATGCGGAGACTAGCCAGATGTGCAAATTTTAAGCATCATTTCAAATACATTGAAAGTCCAGCCCAAAGACCCTCTACTGGAATTAACCAGTTCTTGCCCTGGGTACAGCCGCAGGCCTGGGTAGCGAAGAAGGTCACTGGGTTCAACTGGAAGACATCAAGGGTTGTGGCCGCCGGAGGCAGGCGTTCTTAGCAGGGTTCTCCCCTTGCGGGTGGCACGGGGTGGACGCGCAACTCCCAGAGCGTGTCCGCGTCGAAGAGGTTATTGCCGACTTTAAGCTCCTTCACCCAGGCGGCTCGGGTGGACTGGTAGAGGCTGCGGCAAGTCTCTTTTTGGGACTGCTCAACCCAGGCCAAGAAAGCCTGGAAATCAGCAACCGCCTCCCCGGACCTGCCCAATACCGCGTACACCAGTCCTCGGCTGTCCCGGGCGATGCCTTCGGGGCGTTCCGATAGCGCCACCTCGCAATAGGGCAGAGCCTGCTCTCCCAACCGCTGCACTGCCAACTGCCAGCACAGGGTATTGTTGAACGCGAAGTCCCTGGGCACCAACTCTTGGGCCCGCCTAAGATTGCTTGTTGACTGAGTCAAACCTTCCGCCGCGGTAAGCAGGGTGCTTAACACCAATCCCCGGTTGTAGTAGGCGGTGGCGTAATCGGGGACGGTCTCGATGGCCCGGGCCAATTCTTGGTCGGCCCGCTCCAGGTCTCCGGGTCCACCTCGTTGTAGGTAGGCGTTCCCGCGGTTGACGTAGGCGGCGGCCAACTCGGGATCAATGTCCAGCGCTTTGTCGATATCCTCGAACGCTCGCTCCAAGTCCCCCTCACCGTCCCGCTGCAAGTAGGCGCTGGCCCGGTTTACGTAGGCGCTGGCGTAGTCGGGGTCGATGTCAATAGCCTGTCCAAGATCGTCGAGGGCCCGGCTCAACTGGATTTCAGTACTGGATTCTAAGTAGGCAACGGCCCGGTTTAGAAACGTGCTGGCCCGACGCGGGTCTAGACTCACGGCTTGGGTCAAGTCCTCCACCGCCAATACCACGTCACCGTCCCGGCCGCGGTCCAGGTAGGCCAGCGCCCGGTTGTTGAGGGTGTCGACCGACCGGGGCTGCACCGCCAGCACCTGGGTGAACAGCCAGACCGCCTCGTCTAGATCGGCGTACTTCCCGCCCAGATAAGCGCGGCCCAAGCGAAACCGCAGGTTTGCCAGCGTGTTGGTGTCTATGGACTGGTGGGTCAGAGCCTGAGACAAGGCCCTCTTGGCTAGGTCGTGTTCTCCTTGCTCCAGGTATAGCTGGCCCAGAGTCATCAGAGCAATAG
This sequence comes from Dehalococcoidia bacterium, assembly GCA_965197555.1. Taxonomy (GTDB): domain Bacteria; phylum Chloroflexota; class Dehalococcoidia; order Lucifugimonadales; family UBA3495. The sequence continues at coordinate 332,886 of OZ240213.1, forward strand.
AGCTCACCTCTTCGGTCAAGGCGAGATTGATGGTTGTGGGGAGCCCAACAGGGGAGGAGGAGATGTCCACTACCGTAGGACCGTGGCTGCCGCGGGCTTGGCGAAGGGGTGGCACGGTGAAAGCCGCCATCACCCGGCCGCTATCGTATTCTCCCCAGATCACGATGGAAGCGCGTGAGCGCACACCAGCATCCACAGCATCGGGTCCCGTGGGGATAGCATCCGGCCAATCGGCGGTGCGGACATTGGCAAGACCGGCCGCTTGGACCTCACGGTCGATCTCTTCTTTCAGACGTCTTCTAACATTGAATCCCTGCCGTCCTGCGGTGTAGTTGATGAAGGGGGCCATCACGATCAGCGACTCCCCGGCCAAGGCCCACCGGGTGGTCCGGAGGCCGACCCTGGAGCCCAATCGCATAGCTAAGACCTATGTAAGCGGCGACGGCCAACACGATGACCCCAAGGATTAGTGCGCCCCGCCGCAAGAGTGAACGTTGGGCACTCGCCGGCGGAGACACTGCCGCATCGTCAGGCAACGCGGATGCCTCGCTAACCGCCAAAGCGTTGTCCACACCGAACCCGGCAGCCAGCAACAGACCGTTCGTCTCCTCCGGAGTCAGCCGCAGCACTCCGGCACAGCGCACCACATCCTCGCGGTAACGGGGGCGGTTGGTTACTCCCTCTCGCCAGCGGATTAGGGTAAGGCGGCTGACCTGAATGCGGCGGGCGAGCTCGGCGTCGCCGATGCCAGTCCGGCCCATATATTCGGTCAAAAGATCGGCGAAGGTGGGCAAATGTTACAACTCAGAATCGTGTTTCAGGGCGAATGTTACTCATCTGTCGTCCGAAGTGTACACTATCCCTTACGATACTGAGGGCGGTCCAAACGACATTATGAAAAGGAGGCAATTACATGGACCGCTTTCTTAAGCCCCTTGGCTCGATGATCAGCATGGCAGCATTTCTGCTGGTCATGTCGGCGTGCGGAGCGTACGAACCCGCCGCCCCAGAGAGTGTGCGAGGGCCAACGTTAGCTCCAGCAGCTACAGCGGCTCCAGCAGCTACAGCGGCTCCAGCAGCTACAGCAGCCCCGGCATCAGCCCCAGCGTCGGACGCGAGGGTGTTGATGGAAGCGGAGGGCTTCAACACCCTCGGAGGCTCCGCCACGGTGAACGACGCCGCCTATGACTTGACGTTCTTCAAGAATTACGGTGTGAACCCCTTCATAGACACCGAGGATGACCATTTCTCTACTTTCGCTATGGATGTTGACACCGCCTCATACACGGTTACCCGCCGGTTTGTGAGGGACGGCAACTTGCCAGATCCTGATTCGGTTAGAGTTGAGGAGTTTATCAACTTCTTCGATCAAGAGTATGAGCCGCCTACGGAGGCCGCTTTCGCCATTCATGTGGAGGGAGCTCCTTCGCGTTTTGGTGGAGACAAGCACTGGCTAATGCGGGTCGGCCTGCAAGGCAAGTCCATTAGCGCCGAAGACAGGAAGGACGCCACCCTCATCTTCACCATCGACGTTTCCGGCTCCATGGCCCGAGAGGACCGCTTGGGCTTGGTCAAAAAGTCCTTGCGGCTGTTGGTGGATGAACTCCGGCCCACTGACGAGGTTGGCATCGTAATCTACGGCTCTTCTGGGCAAGTACTGCTGAAACCCACTAGCGGTGAAGACAAAAAGAACATCATGAAGGCCATCGACCGGTTGGAACCTGCTGGCTCCACCTATGTTGAAGACGGGTTGCGGGTGGCGTACAAGATGGCCGTCGATCGTGTAGAACCCGGCCGCATCACCCGAGTAATCGTGCTGTCCGACGGCGTGGGGAACGTCGGCAATACCGGCGCCGACTCAATCCTGCGGCAGGTGCAGGACCAAGTGGAACAAGGCGTGACGCTGACCACCGTTGGATTCGGCATGGGCAACTACAACGACGTACTCATGGAGCAGCTGGCCAACGACGGCGACGGAGCCTACTACTATGTGGACGAGTTAGCCGAAGCGCGCAGGATTTTCGTCGAGAACCTGACCGGAACTCTACAAGTCATTGCTAAGGACGCCAAGGTGCAGGTGGACTTCAACCCTGAAGTGGTGAGCCGTTGTCGGCTCTTGGGCTACGAGAACCGCCGCATCGACGACGACCGGTTCCGCGACGACACCGTGGACGCGGGTGAGATAGGGGCCGACCACAGCGTGACCGCTCTCTACGAGCTAAAGCTTCACGATGGCGCCGCCGGTCCCCTGGGAACAGTCTTCGTGCGCTATCAAGAACCCGACTTTGAAGCGGGAGGAGCTATTCCCACACTTTGAGGATACCCCGGTTCGGTTCCAACTGGCGGCAGTTGTAGCCGAATACGCTGAGATACTGCGGGAGAGCTACTGGGCGCAAGGAGGCAGCCTGAAGGAAGTAGTCGCCGAAGCGCGCCGGATCCAAGGATTGCTACCTCGCGAGTTCGACGTAGCCGAATTCGCCGACCTAACCCAGCGCACCCTGAACGTCCAAGACCGGGCCAGCCGCTAACCGGTTTTCCATTCTTAGATTGGCGCTGGCGGCGCTTAGGGCAAGCGCCGCCAGTTTTACCAAAAGGAACCCCGCCGTCAAGAACCGGCCATCATTATCCATAGGAATATGCCCATCTGGGGAAGCCACCAAAACACCAATCCGGGTTTGTCCCACAAAAGCCAACCAGCTAACTTGAGATCGAAGCCCGCCCCGGCCCAACTCATGCCTTTGGGGGCCCAGGTGCCCCAGAAATATGTACCTATAAATGGGGTATCCGCGCTGCTGTGGAGCCAGATTCGCACCAGCTCGGGATTTAGCTCGTCAATCCCGGCGAATACGTGAACTAGCCCGACTTGCGTCCTGAGTATCTATTACAGGGCTCTAGGGATTTTCCCTTCGGTTGCGCCGGACCCCCGCTAGGCAGCCAGGGACATCGTCCGGTTTGCAATTGTCCAAGTTAATCGCATGAAAAATACCAGCGCATCCGGTCAGTTAGGAACTCGCCAGGGACCTCTGCGCAGCGGCCAGGCTGGCTCCGGAAGCCACTTCGTAGCCCATCCCGGACAAGATTCGCTCCAGCGCGGAAAGCAAGGCAAAAACGTTAACTTCTTGGGCTGACTCACCCATCAGGCCGATACGCCAGGCCCTACCTCTTAGGTCTCCCAAGCCTCCGCCAATCTCAATACCGTAATCTTCCAGAAGTTGCCGCCTTACTGCGACGTCGTCTATACCTTCGGGCACTACAGCGGTGGTCAAGGGGTCCAAACGATGTTCGGGATCAGCAAAGAGACCGATGCCCAATGCTTCCAGGCCGGCTCTCAGGGCCGCCGCGATGTTGGCATGGCGTTGAATGCGGTTGTCCAGACCCTCCTCCGCCAGCATAACGAGGGCTTCCTTAAGGCCATAGATCATGGAGATGGGCGCAGTGTGGTGGTAGCTCCGCGATTGGGACCAGTAGGTCTCCAGTTCCTCCAGGCTAAAATAAAAGCTCTGAACTTTGGTGGAGCGGGACTTGATTGCCTCCATAGCCCTGGGCCCGAAGCTGATGGGCGCCAATCCGGGCGGAGCGCCTAGACACTTCTGGGTCGCACTGTAACACACATCAATGCCCCAATCGTCCATCCGAACATCATGACCGCCCAGGGACGTAACAGCGTCGACGATGGCTAGCGCGTCATACTGGTGGGCCAAGTCGCTTAATTCGGAGAGGGGTGTTAGTACGCCGGTAGATGTTTCACCGTGAACAATACCAACTGCTTTTACCTTGGCATGTCTCTTGAGTTCTTCTTCCAAATCTTCCGGCGGCACCGGTTTGCCCCAGGGGGTGTCAATCACATGGGTGTCGGCCCCACACCGCTCGGCGATGTTGGCCAGACGGTCTCCAAAATACCCGTTGCGGCAGACTATCATGGTGTCGCCCGGCTCTAGCACATTGGCGCAAGCCGCTTCCATTGCCCCGGTGCCGGTTGAGGAAAGGGGTAGTGTCATCGCGTTTTCAGTGCGAAACAGGTGCCGGAGCATTTCGCTAACCTCATCCATGACACGGAAGAAGCTGGGGTCCAGATGGCCGACCAGCGGTTGGGTCATGGCTTGCAACACACGCTGGTTGACAGAGCTGGGTCCAGGACCTAAAAGGACCCTCTGGGGGTGCTGACTAGTCACTAACGTCCTCTCACCACAATTCCTGCTCAACAGTCTCCATTAGACAAGACCTCGCTCAGACGACAGCCGAAGTTCCGCCATCGATGTTCACGGCGATCCCCGTCAGGTAGCTGGCCCGCTCGGAAGCCAAGAAAGTAATGACGTCACCAGCTTCCTGGGATTCACCGACTCTGCCCAGGGGAATTCCCCGCTCTTCCGCTGCGCCTACGTAGAATTCCTCCAAAGAAAGGTCCCGGTTTGATTCTTTCATACGGGTGTAACGGCGTTCGACCTGGCCGCTCTTGATCAACCCGATGCAGACCGTGGTCACCAGGATATTATCCTTTGCCAGGTCCTTGGAGAGCCCCTTGGTGATGGCTATACCAGCGGCCCGGGAAATAGACGTGGGCATGGAGGCGGGGCCCGGAGTCCGTCCTCCCACGTTGGTCACATTGATGATCCTGCCTCCTCCGACCTTGCGCATCTCGGGAATGGCGGACTTGATTAAGCGCACCGCTCCCCATACCTTGAGATCGAAGTCCGACTCCCAATCATCTTCGGTAACCGACTCGAACGCCATGGCCATAGAGGTGCCCGCGTTATTGACCAAGATGTCCAACCGGCCAAAGTTGTCCAAGGCCGTTTGCACCACCCGACCGGCAGTACTCCGATCTGTCACGTCTCCCTGTACCGGGAGTACTACGCCTTCGGTGGCAGCCTTAATGTCTTGGGTGGCTTGCTCCAATACATCCGGCCTACGAGCGACGATTAGCACACGGGCACCCTCCCGGGCCATCCCCAGGGCCGCCGCCTTGCCGATTCCTTCACTGCCGCCAGTCACGATCGCTACTTTATCGTTCAATCCCAAATCCATATTTTGGCCTCCTCCACCAAAGCAAACACTCACCAACCGAGCCCATTATAGCAACATGCCCGGCATCCACCTATCCTTGACACAGCCATCTCATCAGGCCACGTTGCATAGGTTCTATAATTCGATACCCGCGGCAGCAGCCACTATATGAATATCTTTGTCGCCGCGGCCACTCAGACACACCAGGATAGTCTGCTCCTGGCTTAACTCCCGGGCCAACTGGCAGGCGTAGAAAATTGCATGGGAGGGCTCGAGGGCAGGGATAATTCCTTCCTGACGGGTCAGCAAATGGAACCCTTCCAAGGCCTCGGAATCGGTTACCGCTAAGTACCGGCTGCGGCCCGAGTCCTTTAAGTAACTGTGCTCCGGCCCTACCCCCGGATAGTCCAGCCCCGCAGAAATGCTGTGGGTCTCATGGACTTGGCCGTGTTCATCCTGAAGCAAATAAGACATGGAACCATGAAGCACACCTGGGCGACCGGCGCTTAACGAGGCCGAGTGGCTATCGGTGTCTATCCCCTTCCCGCCGGCCTCCACACCGACTAGCTGGACTGACTCGTCGGCCAAGAACGCATGGAAAGTGCCGATGGCGTTGCTGCCGCCCCCTACGCAGGCCACCACGTAGTCGGGCAACCTGCCCTCCGCGTCCAGGGCTTGCTGCCTGGCTTCCCGGCCAATAATCGATTGGAAGTCCCGGACCAGCATGGGATATGGGTGGGGGCCTACCACGCTACCGATGAGATAGTGAGTTGTCTCCACATTGGTAACCCAGTCCCGGATCGCTTCATTAATCGCATCTTTCAGGGTACGGGTGCCAGATTCTACCGGGATGACCTCGGCGTCCAGCAGCCGCATCCGGAACACATTCAGAGACTGCCTTTGCACATCTTCGGAGCCCATGTACACAACGCACTGGAGGCCCATCATGGCACAAGCGGTGGCAGTGGCCACACCATGCTGACCTGCTCCAGTCTCGGCTATGATCCGCTTCTTGCCCATGTGCCTGGCCAACAAGGCTTGACCTAGGGCGTTGTTAATCTTATGCGCGCCGGTGTGGGCCAAGTCCTCCCGCTTGAGGTAGATCTTGGCACCGCCACAATAGGCAGTCAGGTTTTGGGCGAAGTACAGCGGCGTCGGACGGCCCGCATAGTTGCTGAGCAGGCCTGAGAGCTCATTCTGGAATTCGGCATCCTCCCTGGCTTCTAGATAGGCCGCTTCCAGCTCGGCCACCGCTGCCATCAGCGTCTCCGGGACAAATTTCCCCCCAAATTGGCCGAAGCGTCCCCTCTCGTCCGGCAAGCTGGTCCGTTGTTTTGCGACCATTACTTAATTCCTCTTCGGTGAGAGCTGCCGAGCGTTTTGAATAAAGGCCCGGATCTTTTCAGGGTCCTTGGCGCCGCCCGTCTCCACTCCACTGGACACATCTACTCCCCAGGGTTGAGCAGCGGCCACGGCCTCGGCTACGTTGACGGGGGACAGCCCACCAGCCAACAAGAAGGAATGGCCTCGCTGAGACAAACCCGCAGCGATCCGCCAGTCAAACTTGCGGCCGGTGCCACCTTGGAGACCCTCCACCAACCGGTCCAGGGTGACCAGATGGCCTTCTTCTGAATATCTCTCAATCCGTCGGCCAACAGCCTCCAAGTCGGTCTCCTCAGCCGACGACTCACTCACATGCACAACCTTTATCACCCAGCCCTGGATTTGGCCGCAGTATTCCGGGGGCTCATTACCACAAAGCTGGGCTAAGTCTAAATGGCACGCCTTCATTATCCCGTTGACTTCTTCCAGGGGTTGATCAGCGAACAAGCCCACTAGTTGGGGATTGTGGCCGGATGAGGACTTTACTTCTGATGAAACCGCTTGGGCTTGATTAACCTCCAAGCGGCGGTGACGGCCCGGGACAAAGACCAGTCCTATGAAATCAGCGCCCGCTTCCGCAGCCACCAAAGCGTCGGCGGGCCTTTGAATACCGCATATCTTAACCCTGGTCATGGTCTACGAGCACCGACCGACTGACCGGAGAGTTCCCGCACCTTTCCCCCCACATCGGCCGCTGTTACTAGGGCCTCGCCCACCAACACCCCATTCACCCCCAACAGCGCCAACTGGCGAAGATGCTCCGGCGTGCTGATTCCACTTTCACTAACTAGTATCTTGCCCCTGGGGACCTGCGGAGCCAACCGCTCGGTCAAGGACAGGTCGGTGGTAAAGGTGTTGAGGTCCCGGTTGTTGATGCCAATAACTTCGGCCCCTGCCTCCAAGGCCACCTGTAGCTCACTCTCGTCATGCACCTCTACCAGGCATTGCATCCATAGCTCCATCCCTACGGATATCAGGTCTTTTAACAGCTTCGGTTCGACGATGGCGGCTATCAATAGGAATGCGTCTGCGCCCCCCGCCCTGGCTTCATAAACCTGGTAAGGATCGAAGATGAAGTCCTTTCTCAATACCGGTGCCCGCTGGGACGCGCCTGACTCCTTGATTTGCGCGAGGTGGGACATTTCACCCTGAAACCGTGGGTCGGTGAGGACCGATATAGCTGCGGCGCCATTGTTGGCATAGATACCAGCAAGATCCACCGGGTCGAAGTCAGCCCTGAGGACACCCCGAGACGGGGACGCTTTCTTCACCTCGGCGATCAGCCTGACACCACCACCCATCAAGGCGCCCGAAAAGTTGAGGGGGCGTGGCCAACTAGCAGCCCGCTCCTCCAGAACCGATAACGGGAGCACGGGCTTTTGCTGGGCCAGCTCCTGCCGTTTTGCAGCTACTATCTCGTCCAGTATGGTGGGCATCTAAGACAACCTTACCTCCTCCCTATTCAAGCTAGCCAACATCAATCGAGTTCCTTACCCAACCTTTGACTCATTTCGATCAGCTGCTCCAGTCTCTTGAGGGCCTCGCCGGAATCGATGATCCGCGCCGCCAGTTCGATCCCTTCCCGTACGGTCTCAACCAAGTCCCCAACCAATAGGACAGCCCCGCTGTTAACCAGTACAACATCTCGGACCGGGCCCCGATGACCGTTGAGCAAGGCGCGCATGGCAGCGGCATTTTCCTCTTTCGAGCCGCCTTGGATGTCGCTGATCGAATGATATGGTAGTCCAGTTTCAGCAAGGGTCAACTTCCATTGCTTAATTTTACCTTCGGAAACCTCCCAGACCTGGGTATCCCCGGACAAAGTAATTTCGTCCAAACCCCCTTCGCCGTGAACGATGATGGAATGTCGAGAGCCCAGAAGCCGTGAAACCTCCGCCATAGCCTCCCCTAGCTCCGGATACGCTACACCGATCAATTGGCTTTGGGCGCCGGCCGGGTTGGTCAATGGACCGAGGATGTTGAACACAGTACGGATTCCGATCTCCCGGCGAACCGGCGCTGCGTGACGCATGGCTGGGTGAAACGCCGGGGCAAACATGAATCCGATCCCTACTTCGTTGATGCAAGCAGCGACGCCGTGAGCCGGAAGGTCGATCTTCACCCCCAAGGATTCCAGCACATCGGCGCTGCCGCAGGAGCCGGAAGCGGCCCGGTTACCGTGTTTGGCTATCCGGAGCCCCGCTCCAGCCGCAACGAAGGCGGTGGCCGTGGAGATATTGAACGTATTCTTTCCATCCCCCCCGGTGCCTACAGTGTCCACGAGTTGGCCGTCCACTTCTACTTTGATGGCTTTTTCTCGCATCACGGCGGCGAACCCAGCGATCTCTGGAACAGTCTCGCCCTTGAGCCGCAGCGCGGTGAGGAAGGCACCAAGCTGCGCCGGCGTGACCTCCCCCTCCATGATTTCCCGCATGACAGTTGCGGCATCTTCCTGGCTCAGGGAAGCACCTCTTACCACCGTGTCTATAGCTTCCCGGATCATTGAGGGCGCTGCTCCCGGCTTCCTGCCATAGCCACACAAGCCAAGAAATTCTTAAGCAGGGGTTTGCCTTCAGGGGTCAGTATGGACTCGGGGTGAAACTGGACTCCTTCCACCGGGTATTCCTTGTGGCGAAGCCCCATCACCAGGCCGTTATCGGTCCAAGCGGTTACCTCCAGGCTATCCGGTATCGTCTCCGGGTACACCACCAGAGAGTGGTACCTGATGGCCTCGAAAGGATCGGGTAGACCAGCAAAGACCCCGCGGCCGTCGTGATGAATCATGGAGGTCTTTCCGTGGCGGATTTCGTCGGCCTGGTCCACGCGAGCCCCGTAGACATATCCGATGCATTGATGCCCAAGACAGACGCCCAAAGTGGGGAGGCGCGGGCCGAAGTGACGAACAACGTCGTTGGAGATGCCGGCCTCCCTTGGGGTGCAGGGCCCAGGGGAGATAATGATTCCCTCCGGCTTCATCTCCTCAATCTCCTCCAGGCTCACTTTGTCGTTACGGAGGGTCACGACCTCAGCCCCCAACTCCGCCAGGTACTGATACAAGTTGTAAGTGAAGCTATCGTAGTTGTCGATCATTAACAGCATCAATAAAGCTCCACAAACTCCAACCAGTTGCCGTCGGGGTCCTGAGCATACAGGGCCTTGCGCATGAGGTGCCCTTGGTCATCCTGGAGGGAAGCCGGAGGGTTGTTGAACCTGAGTCCCCGTTGGGACGTCTCCTCATAAAACCGGTCGATATCTTCCACAAAGAATGCCAGATGCGAGGCGCCTAGGTCGTTGCGGTTGATACCACCGGGTCCACTGGGAGGATTCAGGTATTGAAGCAACTCCAACTGATGTCCCTCTCCCTTGTCTACGAAAGCGCCTTTGATGTGAGCGTCCGGAAACGCCAGGAGCTGGTTGGCGAATTCGCCCTGCCGCTCGGTGCGCGCCGCTTCCCGCATTCCCAAGACATTGACGTAAAAGTCAACAGCCTTGTCCAAGTCTTGTACGACGAATCCAGTGTGGAAGAAAGACTTCAGCATCGTGTCACCTCCTAGCGGACCGGCATTTTTTGGTTCGTGGCAGTGGTCATTATCCTCGCCCTTCAGCCAAGTCGATAGCTCTAAGCAACGCGCCGGCTTTGTACATCGTCTCCTGGAATTCATCTTCCGGCGTGCTATCGGCAACGATCCCACCCCCCACCTGAATATACGCTACCTCATCCTTGATGACACTGGTCCGCAGGGTGATGGCGGTGTCTATGTTTCCGGAAAAGCTGAAATAACCCACCGCACCAGCATACGGGCCTCGCTTTTCGCCCTCCAGCTCCCTGATTATTTCCATCGCCCTGATCTTTGGCGCGCCGGACAAGGTGCCGGCAGGAAAACAGGATCTGAGCGCATCGTAGGCCGTCAGCTCCGGCTTCAGCAGTCCGTTGACGTGAGAAACCAAGTGCATAACGTGGGAGTACCGCTCCACGTCCATAAGCTGGGTCACTTTAACACTACCCGGTTGGCTGACCCGGCCCACGTCGTTCCGTCCCAAGTCTACCAGCATGATGTGCTCGGCCCGCTGTTTCTCGCTATTCTTGAGCTCCTCTTCCAAGGCCACGTCTTCTTCAGGTGTCTTACCCCTGGGCCTTGTGCCTGCGATGGGATGGTAGTCTATGTGCCCATCTTCCACCTTGACCAAGGTTTCAATAGAGGCCCCCACGATATGGAAGTCATCCAGGTGCAAGTAATACATATACGGTGAGGGGTTCAGAGCTCGCAGAGCACGGTAAATTTGAAAGGGATGGGCGCTAGTCTTCCTCGCTAACCGTTGGGAAAGGACCACCTGGATAATGTCACCCCCATAAATGTATTCAATGCATTTGTCTATCGCCGCAGCGTATTGCTCCGTAGTAAAGTTCGAGCTCATCTCTACTGGAACGCTACCAGCGACTTCCGGCCCTCCGAGGCTAGGCGGCAATTCCAGAGGATGCGCCAGGCGTTGTACCATCTCATCGATCTTGCGGGTAGCCTCCGAATATTCCTGCTCTACATCACCGTTCAAGCGAACATGGCTGACTACCTTGATGTCGTGCCGGAGATGGTCGAAGACCAAAAGGGTATCGCCAAGCATAAAAACTGACTCGGGTAACCCTTGAGGATCAGCAGGCATTGGTTTTATTCGCGGCTCAAAATAATGGATGGCATCATAGGCCAAGTAGCCCACGGCGCCTCCATGGAACCGGGGTAAATTTGGAACCGAAATTAGCTGGTACTGGCCCAGTTCCCGCTGCACCGCCGTTAGCGGGTCAACCTCGCCACCGGATTGGCCGGGACCGGTCTTGATTACCCCGTAGGGATCGGTCCCAATGAAGCTGTACCTGCCCAACTGCTCACCCCCGGCAACGCTTTCCAGCAGGAATGAGTAGGGTGGACGGGCCACCTTGAGATAGGCGGACACCGGTGTCTCCAAGTCGGCGTTGATGGACCGGTAAACTGGAATCAGGTTACCTTCACCAGCATGTGCTCTAACTTCGTCAAGGGTCGGGACATACATGGCCATTGCTCCAAAAGGAAAGACCCGCCCACGAGGGACGGGTCTTAACCGCGATACCACCCTTCTTGCCGGACTCATCCCCAATGCTAATAGACGGGACTCGGCCAGCGTCTTAACCGGCGGAGGAGCTTAGCCTAGGTCACTCCTGTGCCGCAGACCTTTAACGGGGTCCATTCGTCTCAGCCTAGCAACCGGGTCTTGGCCTGCGGTCGTTCAGCTTGCGGCTCCAGGGTCCATTCGGGCTTCAGCATCCGGCGCCGGCTCCCACCTAACCCGGCTCTCTGGGCCTCGCTTGAAGCCTACTACTCCCTTTCACAGCCTTTGATCAATAGATTGTACGGAAGCGAGTATAGATTTGGGCCTGTTTACTGTCAAGCTGGTGTGTTAGACCAGTGATTATGACATGGGCTAAGAGTTCGGTGAAAATGTCACCCTATGGAAAGGGTGGCGGTAACGTTAAAGGACAAGGAGCAACAAAGGGCAATGGTGCTTAACCGGGTGGAACGGGGACTACTCACAGGGGAGGAGGCTGCCGGGCTGATGGGACTGTCCTTGCGGCAGGAGCGTCGGCTGTTGGCGGCCTACAGGAAGGAGGGTGTGGCTGCCCTGGCCCACGGCAACCGAGGACGGAAGCCGGTCCACCGCATCGGGGAGGAGACCAGGAACCGGGTGGTCGAGTTGGCCCGAGGGCCATACGCTGGGTTGAATCACCACCATTTGCGGGATGCACTGGAGGAAAGGGAGGGGCTGCGATTGAGCCGCTCTACTGTGCGGCGCCTCCTTCAAGAGGCCGGGGTGCCCAACCCCAGAAGGCGTCGCAGACCCCAACACCGCCAGCGTAGGGAACGCTACCCCCAGGAGGGGATGCTGCTGCAAGTTGACGGCAGCCGCCACGATTGGCTGGAGGGCCGGGGGGCCTACCTGACCCTTTTGGCAGCGGTAGATGATGCCACCGGCACCATTCCCTATGCGTTGTTCCGGGAGCAGGAGGACGCCCATGGCTACTTTCTGCTATTGAGGGAGATCGCCGGCCGCAAGGGCCTACCCCTAGCCATCTACTCCGACCGTCACAGCATCTTCCAGGTGAACCCGAAGCAGCGGGAGACGGTGGCGGAGCAATTGGCCGGGGAGCGCCAACCAACCCAGTTCGGCCGGGCGCTAAAGGAACTGGGGATCGAGTCCATCGTGGCCCTGTCGCCTCAAGCCAAGGGCCGGGTGGAAAGGTTGTTCGGCACCTTGCAGGACCGTCTCGTCAGCGAACTGAGGCTCAAGAAGGCCAACACCCTAGAGGAGGCCAACCGGGGGCTATGGGAATATCTGCCCCGGTTCAACCGGTGCTTTGCTGTACCCCCGGCCCAGCCCGGCAGCGCCTACCGGGCAGCGGCGGGCAGCGGCGGACTGGCCGGGATGCTCTGCTTCAAGTACCAACGAACCGTGGCCAACGACAACACAGTGAAGCTGGAAGAGCATACGCTGCAGTTGCTGCCGGGACCGGAGCGCCTTAGCTACGCCCGGGCTCGGGTAGAGGTGCGGGAGCTGTTGGACGGCAGCTTCTCGGTGGTCTATCAGGGGAAGGTCGTTGCCACTCAAGAAGCGCCGCCTCTGCCGGTGGTGCTCCGCAGCCGGGACAATCCCTGGCGACCAAGCATAGCCGGGGAAGGTATTGCTGGTTCGGAAGACCGGGCGCTCCAAGGACCGCCCCAGCAGCGGGAGCGGCCTAATCCTGTTCCTAACCAAGCAAGCAACCCCAAGCCCCCAGTCCACAGACCAGGCCCCCAACACCCTTGGCGGACCCCCATAGTGACTAAATCATTGAACCATTAGGGGTGACACCTTTACTGAACTACGACAGCTGGCGAATTGACTCATAAATATTGTTACCGAAAGGGGTATCGTTGCCTCGGAAATCATGTTACCGGAGGGTGGCGTGACATGGCCACCGGATGGTGAGTATACGGAAAGGGTTAAGACCGGGTGGGCAGTGTGATACACCGCATAAGGCAACGCCTACCATTTCCCCTAGTGGGCCTGGACTCGAATAACGGTAGCAAGTTCATCAACCGGCGATTGTACAACTACTGCCAGAGGGAGGAGATCACCTTCGCTCGTTCCAGACTCTCCGTGAATTTCTTCTGGTCTGTCGTGCGACTACAAGAAGAGCAGCGTCACGGACCCCGGGTCCACCCGGTGTATGATGCACCCCGCACTCCATACCAAAGAAGCGAGGAGCAGCGGGAAGACTTGGCAATGGAATATTCCAGGTTGAACCCAGGCAAACTACTGAAACCAATAAAGCAGCGCCAGGACAGGTCTATGGCCGTTGGCGGAACCTACACCATGACCTCCCTCCGGGTAACATCTACTTTTAAGGCTACGCGGCTGGAGGCGGAAGCAAACACTTTCTACCAATCATTCTTGAACCTGAGCTCGCTGGACTACTCGGTGGCCTAGCTATCTTAGTGCATTGAAGACTTCTGGAATATGCTTCCAACAAATGGATAGAAGTGAGTGCCATAATTCTGGCAGGAAGACATTTCACAGCCCCTCAATCTGTGGTGCTTGGTACCTCTTCGAGCTCTCGGCAAGTAATACTGATCGAATAGACCATTATCAGGACGGCCTGCGAGCGGGCAGGCTCGTCCGGAAAAATCTCGTTGAATTGGGGAACAATGACTATATGACACTTCCCTAGTGCCACATTGGTATCAAGATTTGCACGAAGCAACTAGATGATTATGGCGTTTTTGGGCCGATGACATCCTCAATGGGAAACCCCATTGTTTCGATGGGCTCGCATCCGGTTATTTTGGCCTGTTCGTAAATCTCTGGCCTGCAAACTACGATGTAGCTACCATGCTCCTCCAAAAAGATCCGCTCCAACGTCTTATTTGGGTACGCCCTCACGAGTACTTTTTCGCCTTTCTCCATCTCACTCATCCCTGCCTGGAAAGAGAATGAGCGCAGATTAGACGGTGCCAATGGCACTCGCAAGTTTTGTCCACCTTTATGCCACTACAGTCTTGCACTGTGGCATTTGGCGAATTATAATCAATGTCAGAGTGGCATCTCCGAAAGCCTTGGAGCGAATGATGGAACAGCAGAGCATAACTAATGTCGGCAACGACATTGCGGGTAGCAAGCAATTGTCACCGCCGTACGTATCGTACATGACCTTCAGGAATCTTATAGAGTGGTTGGCAATCGAGGGCGTTCCTCTCAGGTTTGACCGATCGTTCTGGAGCAAGAAATATAACGGTAGTATCGGCCCCCAATTGATGTCCGGGATTCGGTTCCTGGGTCTACTTGTTGAAGACGAACCAACACCGTTGCTAGAACACTTGGTTAATTCAAGCGGTGACGACCGGAAAGAGGCTCTCCGGTCCATTTACCGGAACGCATACAAGACCGTTGGGTTCGATGCTTTGCAAAGGGCTACTCCAGGAATGCTTAGGGAATGGTTTGGCACATATGCCATCGATGGTACGACACTAAGAAAGGCAGAGTCCTTTTTTATCAATGCCATCAAAGATGCCGATGAACCTTTGTCTAATTCTCTCAAGAAGCTCTCTAGGAACAAAGCCAGTAGCGGAGGCACATCCGCATCCGCCAATTCCAAGAAAGGTAAGATTTCGAGAAAATCAAAGGTTGACGATATCAAAGGCCCGGATGGTGCAACTACTCCATCAGGCGCCAATAGAGCTGGTGTTCCACGATTCGAGACTAATCTGCCCGTAGCGAGTCAGAGTCTAATGATCTGGGGTCTATTCCAATCTTTGCCAACGCCTGGAACCGTATTCGACGATACTGCTCGGGAGAGATGGATTAAGGCTGCCGAGGCTATCTTCGAGGTCGAATATCAACCGGCGGAATCGCCTATTTCAGACGCAGCAAGCACCCCAGATGACACTGGGGTGCTTGAGGGGAGGTGAGAAGCCCATGCAGCTAGGCACACACCCGGTAGAAACGGTGGTAGTTTGGCGCGCTGTACTGTTTTTACAGACCTGGGCCGCTTCTTGTTTTACAGACCTGGGCCGCTTCTTGTTTCGCGATGTTCCTCTCCCTTAATCGCCTTCCTCGGTGGAAACACAACAACTCTGCGAGTAGGAAGGTAATGGGTTCGTTTCTTTACCGCCACTTCCTAGCATAACCTGCATTGTACAACAGTTGGCATGACACGAAACGAGGGACCGACTCGAATTTATCGGGTTGCATCATTTGACCATGCATTGTGGGGATCATTACCTTCACCCTCCCTAAGACGGATGCCTAATCCTTGAGGCCGGAGAACTTCAATGCAGTGACCACCGGGTGCCACACCTTGAAGCTAGCTAACACTCCCGGATAAAGGTAAGTCGGCCGATGGTGTCTCACACGGTCGCTGGGCCCAGGGCACCGATATCCGATGGCTGGGCTTCCTCCGGCCCCGGCCAAGGCGGTGAAGTGTAGCAAAGAAAACGGAGGTCGGCGTCAAAGTTCGCGCTGAACTGGAACCGCCACCGGGCGGGGATTACCAAGCTGTCTCCCGGGCCAACAGCAACAGCGACCACCGCCCCCGGTTCCACATCTTTAGGGCAGCGCCACACCTTCCCACTCCCCTGCAACACGTACCAAATCTCCTCGACTTGCTGATGCCACACCGGCCGGGAGACTTGGCCGGCTGGCAGCGTCACCTCACACAGACTGGCCCGGCGCGCCGCGTGGTAATCATCCACAAGCAAACGTATCTCAGACCCATCCGGGGCTACAGCATCTCGTTGATGGTTACGCCGTCCCACGGGTGGCGCCGGAGAATCGTCTTGACCAGCCATAGTCAACTCCGGACTCAAGCATCGGCGAACGACCAAGGTATCGTCAAGTGTTAAACACCGTGGGCCAAGGGACAAGATCCTTGGTATAAAGACGACTATTGGACAGTGGAGTCAGCAGGCGGTTTATGAAGTCGGTATCTGATCTGTTATTAGACCCTGGGCTTGCGTCCCTTGCGGTCCAGGAATTCTTTGAACCCATCCTCCACCGATAAGCCCTGGAAACGCCCCTGGCGGGCGGTTACCTCATTCCAGAACTGCTCTTCCAACGGGAGTCCAGTCTGTTCCAGCAGCATCTGTTTGACATTCGCCACAGACTCGATGCGGTTCTTGGCGATCCCCTCAGCCACTTCCACCGTTTTCTCCAGCAACTCCTCCGGCCGTACCATGTGGTTGAGCAAGCCGATACGAAAGGCCTCTTCAGCAAATATCTCCCGCCCGCTGTAAAGCAACTCCTTGGCCTTGGGCCATCCGACCATGGTCGGTAAACTCCACGTCGCGTTCATTTGCCCGTAATTCACCGCCAAAAAGCGGAAGCTGCTCTTTTCAGTCCCCATCAAAAAGTCCATGCTGGTGGCCATCACCGTGCCACCACCATAGCAAAGCCCGTTGATGGCGCCTATGACCGGCTTGATAGCCGTAGCCATATGCCAAGTGTAGTTGGATCTTTCGTCCGCCGCCCTTTCCCTCTCCTCCGGAGAAAACTCCCGGTTCTCATGGATGTCGGCTCCAGCGGAGAAGGCCCTTTCCCCGGCACCGGTAACAACGATGGCGCCTACTGAATCATCTTGTTCCATCTCGGTGATGGCCCGGTCGACTTCACGAGTCAACTGAAGGCTCAACGCGTTAAGCACTTCTGGACGATTCAGGGTAATTATGGCGACCCTATCTACCTGGTCCGTCTTGATCACCTGGTAACTCATCTCAGACCGACTGCTCCTTTCAAGCGCGCATTAGCCGTCAGGAATTCTTGGCCGAAGTCCATACTAAAACACATACCGTGCCTAAAGTAAACTCTCGCGGGCCTCTGCCCCTGGCCTCCGCATCGTTTGTTCCCTGATGAGATTGACCGCCTCGGCAAGGCTCCCGGTACGAATGTCCCCGGACTTACCGAGAGGTTCGAATTCAAAAAGGGGTGCACTGCCATATCAAGTCCGAATCCCTTTCCATTGGCGCGATGGCACTGTACCCTTTCATCGTCACATAGAGAATTCATGAACGTTGGAGAGGCACTATGAAAGCTGTCAGAGCGCACCAGACAGGCGGCCCAGAGGTGCTCCAGTACGAAGAGGTTCCCAACTTACAACCTGGGCCCGGCGAGGCCCTGATCGATATCAAGTCAATCGGCGTCAACTACACCGACGTAGCCAGCCGGAAAGGGTCTAATCCTCCATCAAGTCTCCCTTGGACCCCTGGGCGGGAGGCAGCGGGCGTAGTCGCCGCTGTTGGAGACAACGTAACCGAAGTCAACGTGGGGGACCGGATAGCCTACGCCATGTGCACTGGCTCTTACGCGCAGCAGGCGGTGGTGCCCTCGTGGCTGTTGGTGGGAATGCCTGAAGACATGGAATATGCCACCGGCGCAGCGACGATGCTCCAAGGCATGACCGCCCATTTCCTGGTCTTTGGCATCACCCGGCTCAATCCCGGCGACAAGGCCTTGGTACACGCCGGGGCGGGCGGCATGGGACTGATGTTGATACAGATGCTGAAACGGATCGGCGTCCACGTTTTCACCACTGTCTCTACGGACTCCAAGGGGGAGCTGGCGAAGGAAGCCGGAGCAGACACGATCATCAACTACACGACCCAGGACTTCGCCCAAGTGGTGATGAACGCCACCGGGGGCCAGGGGCTTCGAATCATCTATGACGCCGTTGGCAAGACCACCTTCGACCAAGGGATGACTTGCCTTGGCCGCCGCGGCTACATGGCGCTGTACGGGCAAGCCAGCGGGCCGGTGCCGCCGGTGGACTCCGGGGTTTTACGCAACGGCTCCCTGTTCCTAACTCGGCCCAGCCTTTGCGACTACACAGCCACCAGAGAGGAATTACTTCAAAGAGCAACCGAAGTGCTGGACTGGGTGAAAACAGGGCAGTTGAAACTGCACATCGGGCTAACCCTGCCGCTATCGGAAGCCCACGAAGCTCACCGTGAGATGGAGGGCCGCAACACCACCGGGAAAATACTGCTGGTCCCCTGAACCAGCGGTTCAAGCCTCTTTACTGGGCGGTCCAACCACCATCGATTACCAGTTCGCTTCCGGTCATAAAGGACGACTCGTCTGACGCCAGGAACAACACCCCGTAGGCCACATCCTCGGGGTCTCCGTACCGGCCCAAAGGAACCCGGGACACCGTAAGCTCGTACCTTTGGGGGTCTGCCCGTCCCTCCTCGGTCATCGGCGTGATGATGGGACCGGGGTGGACCGAGTTGGCCCTGATGCCCTCACCGGCATACTGGATGGCGGTGGACTTGGTGAAGATTCTTACTGCGCCTTTGGAGGCCTGGTACTCGCCGCTGCTGTTGTCGGTCCCCACCAGGCCCAGTTGGGACGAAATATTGATGATAGATCCACCGCCAACCCGCCGCATTTCCGGAATTGCGGTCTTGGTGCCCAGGAATACTCCTTTGACGTTTACATCCATAACCTGGTCCCATTCTTCAGCGGTGGTCTCTTCTATCATCCTTTGGCCGCCGATACCGGCGTTGTTCACTAGGATGTCTAGCTTGCCAAACTCCCTTACGGTAGCTTCGATCGCCTGGCTCCAGTCTGACTCACTAGTCACGTCCAAGGGGAAGAAGAGGGCCTGTCCGCCCGCCTCACTGATCTCCTCCACCAACCGCCTCCCTTCCTCCTCCAGCACATCGCCGATGGCCACCTTCGCTCCCTCCAGAGCAAACAAGCGTGCTTCGACAGCACCCATTCCCCTCGAGCCCCCACTGATGAACGCTACCTTTCCCTCAAGCCGCATAGTAAGTCTCCTCCTCAGTTATTGGGCCGGGATTGGGCCAAAAATCGAAGATAGCTGTTAATAGCGCGTTTGCTGGGACATGGTGGTGTAGGTTGCCGGACTCACCGTTAGCAGGCCGGCATCCACTGGAAGCACAACCCCGCTGACCCAGCGGGCCTCGTCGCTGGCCAAGTACACGGCCGCATAAGCAATGTCCCAAGCGGTGCCTTCGGTGCGCAAAGGAGCAGCATTTATCCGATGCTCTCTTAACTCCTCATCCATCCGTGGAGCGACCATGGGAGTGTATATCAGGCCGGGAGCGATCGCGTTCACTCGTATGTTGTCTTTGCCATGGTCGGCGGCCATGGAAATAGTCAGTCCGATAACAGCAGACTTGGAGGTGGTGTAGGGAGTGCTGCTATGGGCGCGCAGCCCAGCGATGGAAGAAATGTTGATAATTGAGCCGCCACCGCCCTCCATCATTTTTGGGATGGCCGCCCTGCTAGCAAGAAACATGCTTTTTACGTTGACATTCATCACCCGGTCCCAGGCTTCGTCACTGACTTCCAGCACCGAACCCCTCTGGGAGATACCCACATTGTTGTCGAGAATATCCAGGCGCCCGTACTGCCGAACCGCTTGGTCAACCATTGCAGTACAATCATCCGGGTTGGTCACATCTGCCTGGAACACTGAGGCCTCACCTTCCTCTTCGTGTATCATCGCCAACGTTTCCTGGGCCCGCGCCTCCACTTGGTCTACCAATAACACCTTTGCTCCTTCGCGGGCGAACAAAACGGCCGTGGCCTTACCATTGCCGATGCCTTCGCCACTAGAACCGGCACCGGTAACAATGGCGACTTTCCCCTCCAGCCTGGGGCGTCTCTCCGGCATGGTTACTCCTTTAGGCCACGCAGGTTCGGAGTGGCAACAGTACGATGGATTAATCCGTATAGCTTGTCAAGTGGACTTTGGGTAGGACGAAGCAGCACCATTCTCCGGTGAAGCGCACGACGCTGTCCTTGACTGGTAAATTCGTGGCAGCTTACACTAGGCCAGGGAATCGCAACGCTTGGAAGTATCTAAAGAATGAATGACCCTGTTTACCGCGGTGACGACGTAGCATTATTTATCGACTGGGAGAACTTCAAGATCAGTCTCGCAACAGGCCGGCGCAACCCAAACGTCTCGGCCTTGAAAGAAGAGGTGGCTAACCACGGCCGGGTGGTGGTAGCCAAAGCCTACGCGGACTGGGTAACCAAGACCCCCGAGTTCAGGGGAGCCAGCCAGTTTATCAATGACCCTCCGGCATTGTACCTGGCGGGAATCGAGCCAGTGTATGTGCCGTCCAGGTTAGCGGCTAACAATGGCTCAACCGGGGGCACCAACAGGACGTGGCGCATCAAGAACAGCGTAGACGTCAAAATGACCGCCGACTGTATCGAATGCGCTCATGCCTACCCTAACATTGGCACCTATGTCCTAGTCTCTGGCGATTCCGACTTCATTCACGTAATCAACGCCCTCCGCACCATGGGCAAGCAAGTAATAATCATCGGCGTCTCTTGGGCCACGTCCCGAAGGTTGGCGGACCAAGTGGACGGGCTGATACTTTACGACGCCGACGTTGACCCGGTGACTCCTTCCGAAACAACAGCGCCGGTTAACACTCGTGCTCCTGCACGCAGCGATACTTCCGACCGTCTAGACCTCTACGAGGTCGTCCACGCCATCGAAGAGATCGTGAGGGAAGAGCGTCAAGGCGGGGGTACCCCCTTATTGACCTCTATCAAACAACGTCTGATGCGTCGTATTCCGAATTTCGACGAAAAGAGGGTCGGCTTCTCAACTTTCAAGAAACTAATGGCCCGGGCTGCCGAAGAGGGCAAAATCAAGCTGATCACCGCGGGGCTGGTAGATTGGGCGGTCATGTCCGATGAGCCAGACGCCATCGACCCTGCCATAGATACTGCTGCTCTGCCAGGAGCCGCTTCCCCTACGGCTAAAGGGCGTCGGCGGAGCTCACCTAAGGCTATGGCCACCAACGGCCAGTCCCAGTCGGTGCCTTCTGCGGATAACAGCACACCGGAATCCACCGAGGAGGTTCCTCCAGCCACTCCATCTGACGATGCTGGAGAGCAACCTGAACCGCCGGACATCTCCACCGAGTTGGGGGCCGTCCTGGAAGAAGCCATCGCCTCAATGGAGCTTCCAGCAGGACCGGGCGACGGGCTGAACGGCCAGAGGGTAGCCGACTTGATAATAATGGCCGATACCCTGGAGCACCGGGAGGGTATCAGCCACGTCGCATTTAATTTCTTGGTAAGCGAGGTCTGTCTAGCGCTGGAGGAAGGCCTGAGAGAGGAGTACGCTGCCATTACCCGAAGGTGGAGCGTGGCTTATTCGAAGAACTACGTAACCAGAACGCTGCGGGCCCTAGGCAATGGCGACCTATTTACTCGCGGTTGGCACTCATCCCGAGATAATGCATCGGGACTATCCCGGCGGCGGCGCACGTTCAACCTGAACCGGGAGCATCCCCAGGTAGCTACTCTCTTGAAAGCTCATTGGGAGACCCAGGATTCCCTTGAGGAAAGCACCGATAGTGTCGCGTTATCAGCCCTGGAAGAGCTACCGAACTATTCTCCGGACGCTATAGGTCCACAGGGGGAATCCAGCGATTTGGTTCTTACCAACGCTGAGGAAGGGCCGTCTTTCCTGTCCCGGATCTTCCGACCTCGGCGTTAATGACAGCGACCTGCCAACGGTCGCGCAAAGCACCTTGGACCATCGGATTCATCGGTTCCTCACCCTGGGGCTTTTTTATACCGATGGTATGGCTAATGATCACATATCCAGGATCAAAGTAGACCAGCCGAAGTCTCTGGCCCCCAACCCCTCGGCCGTGTAGGGGTGATAATACTCTCGGAACCCAGACTTCTCGATGGCTTCCTGACTTCGGGACACGATGGTGTTGGCCACCTCGGTGTAACCGTGCTTCCGCAACGCGTGGGACAGGAACCAGTTGGTGTTGATCCACGTGGGGCCGCGCCAGATAAAACCCCCTGGATTCCCAGGCATGAACTTGGGATTCGATGCGGGTACCGCAGGCAACGGGTAGGGAGTCCAGAAATGTTCCGTTGCGGTTACCCATTGGCCGACCAGCCGTTCTACGATAGCCTTGGGCAAGTCCTCCAACACCAAAGGCATCAGGGAGCTTATGGTCACCACCGGCACCGGATTTTCGTTTACGCCGGATAGGTCGAAAAAAGCACCGGCCTTTTCATCCCAGCATTTCGTCAACAGGGCATCGCGGGTCTTGTCAGCCTCCAATGTGAACTCGCCGGCTTCCGGCGAATCACCTAGCAGCCGCGCTAGGGAGCGTAAGCCCAAGGCGTAAATGGAATTGACCAGTACATCTTCGAAGTGGAACAGGTCCGCCTGCAGAATTTTTTGGTCGTCGCCTCGCAGCGGCGCGTAGGCTTCGTAAATCTTGCTCAGCGCGGCTATGAACCCCCGATTGCTCAAGTCCTCCAAGCCCAACGCTTCATCATACTTGGGAGAACAATCAGTACCGGCCTCTTCTGGCTGGATCACCGCGATCAGGCTGTCGCCATCCGGGTCCCGCACTCGCCGCAGCCACCGATAGTAAGCCGTCAGTACCGGCAAGGCCTCCTGTTTGAATCCCTCGTCTCCCGTTGCTTCATAGATTCGCTCGATGGTGTAAGCAATGATGGGAGGTTGCATGGTGGAGCTGTAGTATGGGGACGTCCGGCCTACGATGTTACGGCTCAAGAAATCAGGCTGCTTATCCATCTCCCAAAAGGTGATGTGGGGAATGAATCCGTCGGGCAGGGCGCTGCTCATCAAGGTCCGCATCTCGGCCTTGGCTTGCTCTTGGTCCAGATGAATCAATGCGATGGCGTGGAAGCAAGAGTCCCAGAACCACTGGAACGGATAACCGGCCAGCGACGGACACACGAAGCTATACTCCTTGCCGTTCCAATCAGCTACGCCGCGCCTAAGATTGCTCAATAGTATTTTGCTAGCTGCGGCTTCCAATTCTTGACGGTCCATGCTACCTACTCTCCCGGAATCTACCGGCTTGCGAAGCTCTATATGCTCGTAGGGTGCTATTGCGGCTGATAAAGGCTCAGGTACTTATCCGCAGTAACGCTCCAAGTAAACTCGGCCAGAGCGTATTCCTGGGCATCAAGGCTTAGTTCCTGGCGATGGGCTTTGTCATTTACCAGTCGTACCATGCTCTTGATGGCGGCATCCTCATCGAAGCGGGGCACAACGTGGGCGCCCCGAACCAGCAACTCCCGGTTGGCTCCTACGTCGTGGGTTAGGACCGGCGCTCCGTAGGCCATCGCCTCGAAGAATACCAGACCGAAGGCCTCGTAATGGGAGAACAAAGTGAACACGTCAGCCCTCGCATACCACTCCCTCAGCTCATCGTCGTCCAACTCGCCGGTGAGCATCACCTCATCTTGCAGCCCATAGCTTTGCACCGTCCGACGGATGTTTCGTTCCTCTCCTTCGTCCCTTCCCACCAACACCAGCTTCGTCGACCGCTCAAATTGAGGACGGGCCTTAGTATAAACATCCAGCAACCAGCCTTGGGCTTTATGCAAGCCGAGTCGGCCCACGCAGAGCAACGTTAAGGGCTCATCCTCATTCTCGGGGACGCGGGGATTTTCAGCCGATAGGAGCAGATGCGGCGGCGTCATTGGCGCTCCCCATCCTATGACGCTGAGATTCCGCCGGGGAGCCCAATAGTCCCGTTGTACCAAATCCGATTCTTGTTGGGTGAGCGCCACGACCCCGTCAACCACCTTGCAAATGAACCCGTTGATGGGCCGCAGCCACCATCGGCTAACCGGAAGCTCGTGATAGGACGGTGTAAATATGAACTTGGCTTTCCGACGAAACCAGTACCAAGACCAGAAGTGTCCCCAAAACCAGCCATCCCCCACAAAATGGACGACGTTAGGAGCAAACTCCTCCAAATATCGGCGGACACGGAAGGGGGAGAACCATACCAGAGGCACCGAATACAGCGGAATAGACCGGCCCGGGTACCCAGAGAGGCGATAAATGGAGATACCTTCCGGGGTGATTTCCCGGTCGGCCCAGTCTGGCTGAGGAACACGGGGGAAGGAGTACTTGGTGGTTAGGACGCCCACGGCCTCTACGTTGGCCGACTCCAACAATTGGAAGGAAAGCTGCTCGATCGCCCGCTCAATTCCGCCCAGGTACGGGCGAAAATAAGGGGTCAGGAACAAAACTCTTAACGGCGGCCCCCGCATTTATTCCTTCACCGCCCTCTCCAACCCATGGGTCCAAACGTCCTCAATTTTACTGATCGGCAGGTCTATAGCCTCTCCCCAACGAAACCGGGCACCTCCTACTGTCCCCAGCTCCACCAGAGGAACTTCCAGCGCTGGGGCTATTTTTCGCAACTTGGCCAGTTGACCGGGCAACACAGACGCAACGATCCTGGATTGTCCCTCACCGAACAACGCCGCATCCCAACGGCGGGGAAGGTCGAGGCCCCCCGAGAATCCGACGCCTCCTTGAACGCAGCACTCCACCAAGGCTACTGCCAGCCCTCCATCAGAGCAGTCGTGGGCCGAAGCGATGACTTCCTCGTGGATTGCCACCCGGCACAACTCTTGGAGCCGGACCTCCAGCTTTAGGTCAATTGTAGGCCGTCCAATGACCTCACCATGCACCAATTGCAAGTACTCACTGCCGGACAATTCTGCCACAGAGGGCTTCAAGTCCCTTCTCCCCAATAGAACGACCTGCAGCCCTTCCTGGCCGAAAGAAGACTGGCAGTGGGTTGAGACGTCCTCCAGAAGGCCCAGAGCCCCGACCACCGGAGTGGGGTACACGGCCCCTTCTCGGGACTCATTGTACAAACTGACGTTGCCGCTCACCACGGGCACACCCAGTACCCTGCATGCCTTCGCCATCCCTCTGATGCACCATTCCAGCTGATAATACACCTCCGGCCTTTCCGGGTTGCCGAAGTTAAGGCAATCAGTTACAGCGATAGGCTCCGCGCCACTACAGGACAGATTCCGGCAAGCCTCAGCCACGGCTATTTGCCCACCCATGTAGGGGTCCAAGTAGCAATAGCGGCCATTGCCATCGATGGTCAATGCGATGGCTTTGTTGGTGCCCTTGATTCTCACCACAGCAGCATCGCTTCCCGGTCCCACCACGGTGTTGGTTTGCACCTGATAGTCGTACTGGCGGTACACATTCTGCCTGCTGGCTATGTTAGGAGACCCCAACAGCTTGATCAGAGTTTCCGCCGGACTGGAGACGGGTAAAGGCACCCGGGACAAGGCGAAACCCCGTCGCCGCTGTTGGTCTTTGGTCCAAGACCCCTTAAGCCGGTAGCGCGGAGCATTGGTCAACTGCTTCACCGCAACCCCGGCAATCAAGCTGGTACCCTCGAAAACGCGGGCATCAGGCTCGGCTATGACCCGTCCTATTTCTTTGCAAGGAACGTCCCATTTATCGAAGACGCTGGCGACCAGTTCAACACCTTCAGGCGCCACAACCAAAAGCATGCGTTCCTGAGACTCGGAAAGCATAACATCGTACCCGTTCATCCCTTGCTCTCGCCGATGCACCCGCGATACATCCACCTCCACGCCGCGACCGGCGCGGGCTGCAGATTCCACCGTGGCGCTGGTCAGGCCTGCCGCCCCTAGGTCTTGAATCCCCAGGACTTGCCCTGTTTCCAAAGCTTCCAGGCAGGACTCGATCAAAACTTTTTCCAAGAACGGGTTGCCCACCTGAACCGTCGGCCGCCGCTCCATCTCCTCCTCGAAGGTGCGGGAGGCGAGGCCGGAGGCGCCATGAATTCCGTCCCTGCCGGTTTGGGACCCCACCAGCAGCAATACGTTGCCCGCCTCACCAGCAGCGGCGGTGGTAAGCCTAGCTTTCGGCACCACCCCAACGCACATGGCGTTCACTAACGGGTTCTGAGTATATGCAGCATCAAAGTAAATCTCCCCCGCCACATCAGGTACCCCGATACAGTTCCCGTACCAGGAAATGCCCCCAACAACACCATGAAACAAATATCGGCTGCGCTGATCTGTAGGAGGCCCAAAGCGCAGGGAATTAAGCAGTGCGACAGGCCGAGCGCCCATGGCCAGGATATCCCGCACGATACCCCCGACACCGGTGGCGGCCCCCTGTAGCGGCTCTACCGCCGACGGGTGGTTATGAGACTCGACCTTAAGCACCACCGCCAAGCCGTCTCCAATATCCACCGCGCCCGCATTCTCCGCTCCTGGGGTGGACAGTACGCGAGGAGACCGGTGAGGGAATAGACCAAGGAGGGGCCGGGAGTGTTTGTAGCCGCAATGCTCACTCCACAGGGCGCCGAACATCCCCAGCTCAACCGGATTTGGCTCCCGGTCCAATCGCTCCACGATGAGATCGTACTCCGCCCGAGTAAGAGCAATTTCATCGAGCATCTGTTGGGTCACAGCCATCAGTCAATCACCCGGAACGCAGAGGACACCATTAGGCGGTGGCTCAACACCACAGCCTCCGGCAATACGGTCTTAGCTGGGGACATCGGAACTTGCTAGCAACTCGAGGTTTTCGCTAACCGGGTAGACCTTCCCTTCAACCACCTGCATGTAGGCGGGTCCTGTACCCAGATGCCGACCGACGTGCTCTGCTTCCGTGGTCGTTATCAGCGTCTGGTCGTACCGGGTTGCTGTCTCCAGAACTCGCCGCTGCCGACTCGAGTCAAGCTCTGAAAGAATATCGTCGAGTAAGACCACCGGCCCATCCCCACGCGCCGAGGCCAGGTAGGTTGCTTCGGCCAGCCTCAGCGTCAAGGCCAGTGTCCTGGCCTGGCCCCTAGATGCAAAGGTCCCCATGTCAACACCATCCAGGAGCAGGTCAAAGTCGTCCCGGTGAGGCCCCACTTGGGTGTTAGAAACCGCCCGTTCTCGCTGGCTTGAGGCAGCCAGGGCCTGATGGAACTGCTCCTCGGTACCTTCAACTGTATCGCTTGGTGGGACAGAAGGCCGGTACTCCATCACCATCTCTTGTTCCGAGCCAACCAGATCTTCATGGTGTTCGGAGCACGACCGGGACAGGGCGCGAGCCGCTTCATTTCGCCGCCAGGTTATCCAGGCTCCCTCCCTGGCCAGCTCCTGATTCCAAAAGACTAGCTCATCGGGCTGGGCTCGCCCGTCTGGCAGCAGCCGCAACAACTGGTTCCGTTGCTGCACTACCCGCTGATAACGTTGGAGCGTCCGCAAGTACACAGAATCAGCTTGAGAGATCAGCACATCGAGATATCTCCGCCTGTCTGCGGGGTGTCCGTACACCAGTTGGATGTCATCGGCGCTGAATAGGACCGCGTTCAGCGTGCCAACCATTTCAGCAGCAGTGCGACGAACACGGTTGACCCGTATCTGTTTGTGGACCGAGCGGGCCAGCCTACGGGGCTCACCCTCAGTTCCGGACCTCACGCTCTGATAGCCTACGTATACTTGGACACGCTGGTCTCTCTTTTGGATAGTGCCCCCGACCAGCGCGTCCCCGCCTTCGTTGCCTGTTTGGAAGTTGATCACCTCTCGCTCGTTTTGCGCTCTGAAGGCCCGCGCAATGGCCAGCAGATAAATCGCTTCCAGCAAGGTTGTCTTGCCCTGAGCGTTGCGGCCGTGGAAGACCACTATCCCAGTTGGAAGATCAAGGCCAAGTTCCACAAAATTACGAAAGTTGTTCAGGCTCAAACGAGAAACGTACAACGGCCACTCCGGCCCTGATCGTGGGACATCAGAGGCTGGGTAAATCCAAGTTTAGTCCTGGTCCCTAAGGGACTGTATCTCCCTCTCCAGGTCTTGAGCGGCGTTCAGGTCCCCTGCAGACAAACGAAAGCAACGGTCCAAGTATAGACGAGCCAGGCGGGAGCCTTTATCAGAGGTATCCTTGGCCACTGCCAACAGACTTGGGACCCGGAATTCATCAGGCAAGTACCGGGCTAACGTGGAAATCTCCTCTGAAACCTCATCAATGGTCTCGACATCCGTTCCCTCCAAAGCGAACCGAAGCCTTCCCAACAGCCGCGACAGCTCTCCCAGTTTGTCACTTTCGCTCATTAGGCTAAACAGGACCTCGTTCACCTGGTAGGAGCTATCTTCCAACGCCGACTGGGCTCTCTCCGTGATTACCTCGGAGGGTCCGGTAGCGTCGGGCATATCGGTCCCTATGAACTCGCCGTATAGCTTCGAGTATTCCTGGACTGCTTCCGTGATCGCCTCCATCATCCTGGGCAAATCGAAGGAAAACATGCTCGTCGCATAAACCAAGTCATCACCCCGTAGGCGGCAGAGCCGCTGAAGCTCGGTGTAGCCACCAACCTCCTCGGGGACCGGAGGCATGGCGAACGCGGAGAAGTCGTTTAGAGGAAGACCCCCAAGATGGGAAGCAAGGAAGGGCGGAACGTATTTCGCCAGGTCCGCCTTGACAGGCAACGCAATGACGTAAGTGGCGTACACTTTATCGGGCTCAGTGTCGACCCTAAAGTACACCAAAGCATGGCCTTTGGGCCTAGCAACGTCTCCAATTTCGAAAGTGAGTTCCATTAGCAGATTTTCCCGTCCTAGTCTCAAGCCAATTATAGGGTATTTCCCCGACCCCAGGCTATACAGAGCCCGAATTGACTGGGTTCACCGCTGTGTGTTATACGATAATTTAACGTCATAAGTCACTTGGAGCCTGCCCATGACACATAGCAAGCTGAAACCCTTCGACTACAACGAAGTTGTTATAGGAGAGGATCTGGGCTCATACGAATATCTGTTGACCCAAGATATGATAGACAACTTCCGTAAGGCAGTGGACGATCCTGAGGCAGCATTCCCAACCCTGGCCGTAAAGCACGATGCATCAGCCTTCGCCATGGTATATGACGACCAGACCGGCAGCGTCAACGCGGGCAACGAGGTCGAGTTTTTCAATCCCCCAGTTCCCGGCAAGCTTATCAAGGTCACCGGCCGCGTGGCCGACAAATACTATCGGCGGGAGAAACCCTACCTGGTCATCGAGGCGACTGCCGTGGACGAAGATGGCCGCCTTTTGGAAAAGCTACGTACCTATCAGCTCAAGAAGCCTGACGAGGTCGGGAAAAAATGGCAAGCGTAAAGCCAGTCCTTCACCAATCCATCCCCTCGGTTACCAAGGTCATTACCCAGGACACAATTAACCTATTTGAGGCCTGCGGCATTTTGGACCGGGAAAACATTCACAACAACCCCGAAATGGCGCAACAGCGGTTGGGGACAACCTATCCCATCGCCTCGGGCCGCATGTCCATAGCTTTTGCTACGGAAAGTCTCAGAAAGCTATTTGGCGCGGATGTCTTCAACCACACCGGCACCGTGAACCTCAAGTTTCTCCGCCCGGTGAAAAGCGGTGACTCGGTCACCGTTCATGGCTCCGTCAGTAGCCAGGAACCTGTGGATAGAGGAACACTGGTAACAGTGGATATTTACTGCGAGAACCAGGACTTGAACAAGACCGCTGTGGGCGTAGGCACCGCCATCGTTCCCTAAGCATGGTCCCCTTCCCCGAAGCAACAGTTGATATCCAACAAACCCGCAGCCTCTGGTTACAAGGAAACTCGACGAAGCTCCGACGCCAGGCTTGCTTTTGGTTGCGGCCTTATTTAAACTCGTAGATACCCCTTTTTCTAGCTAGGAGGACTATGCCAGGAGCCGAATTCGGTAAAGTTGAGGTCGAAATCGTCTACTGCGTTCCTTGAGGACACCACGCGCTCGCCACGTGGGTGGCGATGGAGATTTGGCGGCCCCAGTATCCCGGTGACATCGCAATCAAGCTGACTCCCGCGGATCGTGGCCGTATGGAAGTATATTTGGACGGCGATAAGATATTCGACCGCCGGGACGACGGCGGATACCCCAACCTGGGAAAGATAAACGAGTTAAATATGCTCATCGCCGAGAAGATATTCGAGATTGAGGAAGCCACGGCGAATCGCTAACCACCTCACTTTCCACTATCCACCTGTCTACAGACGCAGCCTTGGCCGACAGCCGGGCTGCATCTTTTGTGCCTAAGCGTTCGGTTAATTCATGCCAATCAACCGGGAGCACCTTTATCTAGTGTCGCAAGGCTCCGAGAAACTTGCCGCCTGGCGGGTGCAACATCCGGAAGAACAACTCCAGCTTGAAGGGGCCGAGTTGACCGGCGTGGACTTGCGGGGCGCACGGCTGGGCTCCGCCGGTCTACGCGGCGTTAACCTGGCCAATGCTATGCTTAGCCGGGCCAATCTGGCAGGCGCTAACCTTCAAGGAGCTAATCTGTCTAGCGCAGATTTGGGGCACGTGGTGTTGGTGGGCGCCAATCTCTCGGGAGCAACCCTGACCAATGTAAATCTCCACTGGGGCGACCTGAACCGGGCTGCACTCCAAGGAGCTGATTTACGCTGGTCCCGCTTGGTCCGTGCCTCCTTATTGAATGCCGACTTAGCCGGAGCCGACCTGTCTCAGGCTACTATGATCGAGGCCGATCTACGCAACACCAACCTTTCCAACGCCCGTTTCCGGTCGGCCAATATGAACGGCGCGGACTTGAGCCGGGCCACCGTGGTTGGTGCCGATTTCACGCTGGCCATGATCAGGGACTCGATGTGGATTGCAGCAGACCTACGGGGGGCCAACTTCGACCGGGCCAGTTTGCACCGATCCGATCTGACCATGGCCAACCACGATGGAACGACACGATTCCCCCAAGGGTTCGACCCATACAACACTGGGGATAGAGACGTTGTGTGCTGAAAGCCCGATGATTATCGGCTCTAAGTCACCGTCGGGGGATACGCTGGGTTACCCGGGTCCAAGCCAGCAGGGCCGGTTATAATATAGTCAGACTTTATATCAAGACTTGAGGGCCTGATGGCTGTCTTACAGATAGTCAGCAACCGAGCAGGGGTCGGTAAGACCTGCCTGGCCGGAGCTCTGTTAACTCACTTCGGAAATGCCGGCCAAATAGTTGCTTATTACAAGCCCCTAGCCCTGTCTTCTACGGGGGACGCCGACCTTAATTTCCTTTCGGGCTACCTGAGTAGCCGGTATAGGACTGCAACCGCACCAGCGGCCCATGAGTTTCCGCCTGAATCCAACATCCCTGAGCAGCTTCTAGCAGACTTATCCGCCGAGGCTGTCCTACTAGCAGGTGCCGTAGACCAGGTAGTAGTAGAATCGGCCAATCCCCCTGGGGAAGGTGACAGGTTATCCATCGCCGCAGAATTAGCTCCGGCCCTCGGGTCCAGGGCAATTCTCGTATGCGGTTACTCCAGAAGCTTAACAGCGGATTCGGTTATGGACATGGCTAGGCCCTTCGGGGACCAGCTACTAGGCGTACTGATCAATGGTGTTTCCAAGCACCGGGTGCGAGAAACCCGAGAGCGGCTTGAAAATCCCCTGAAAGACCAAGGTGTTCACCTGTTGGGGATCCTCGCTGAGGACCGCACCATGTTGGCTGTGAGCGTACAAGAGATCGCTGACCACCTCGGCGGCCAGTGGGTCCAAGAGCCAGTCAACACCGACGCCTTGGTGGAACGGTTCCTGATCGGTGGGAACATCATGGACGCCGGGTCTACCTACTTCGGCAGATTTCCCAGCCAAGCGGTGGTAACTAGAGCAGCCCGGCCTGACATTCAAATGGCAAGCTTAATGGAAGACACTAGGTGCTTGGTTTTAACTGGTGGGTCACAACCCACCGACTACGTTAAGGCCGAGGCCTTACAACGGGATGTTGCGTTGATTCTGGTGGAGGACAGTACCATGGACACCGCCGATGCGCTGGGGACTATTCTCAGCCGCACCACTGCCCACAGCCCCAGCAAGGTTAGAAAATTCCTCGAGTTACTGAACCAGAGTAGCGACCTCTCATCCCTAACGTCCGCCCTCCATTGATTAGACTATTGCGGTCCAGAATGTAATGGGGCGTTGCCTAACTTGACCGGGCCGCTAGGTGAGCATAAAATTGATAAGCTTGCAATCAAAGGACAGGTAAGGGCCGACTCCAGGAGGTACCCATGGCAATCACGCAGGATGGCGTGGAACTCGGCGTAAAGATAAGCGAGACCGCTGCCAGCAAAATCAAGTATTTTGCTGAGAGAGACGGCATGACCGGAGACGTAGGAGTGAGGGTCGCTGTTAAGGGTGGCGGTTGCTCCGGGCTGACTTACGATCTCACGATTACGGACCAAGAGTTGCCCAATGACAAGGTCGTGGAGCAGCATGGTGTGAAGGTCATGGTGGACAAAAAGAGCTACATCTTCCTGGTAGGCACCGAGCTCGAATTTTCCGATGGCCTGAATGGGAAAGGTTTTGTGTTCCAGAACCCCAACGCGAAAAAAACCTGTGGCTGCGGTACGTCTTTTAGCGTCTAGGCCCATCATAATCGACAGATGCAGCGTCGCCTTTTAATATAAAGGCGGCGCTTTTTATATCAACGAGATTCCGAGGGTTGCCATGAGTCTCCGACAGTCCCTTTTGCATACCACAACAATTCAAGCAGCCAACTCCCTGGTCGAGGAGCACGGTTGGGAGTTGCCGGCAGCCTTCCAAGATGTGTCTACCGAATATTCCGCTTTCGCCCAAGGCTGCGCCCTTCATGACCTTTCCTACGCAGGCCGCCTGAAAGCCACCGGTGACGATACACTGGACTTGCTAAACCGCTTGTCTACTAACAAGGTGATCGATTTGGAGCCGGGTCAGGGGGCCCCCACAATCCTCACCACCGACAGGGGCAGGATTCTAGACCTTATAGCGGTGATTAACATTGGTGAGTACATGTTGTTGATAACCAGTCCCGGTAACGAGGGGCCGGTGGCTGAGTGGTTGGACAAGTACACAATATTGGAAGACCTAGTGGTTGAAGAGATAACAGCTTCCACATCGATGCTTTCAGTGTCCGGCCCGGAAAGTCAGAACCTAATCCAGAACGCCGGAAACCTCTCCCTCAAGGACCTACCCCCACTCCACACCTTGCGGTCGAGCTTTGGTGGCAACACCGTGGAGGTCATATCTCACCCCTTAGGCGACGTGGCGGGCTATTATCTGCTGATGGGCCCAGAGGCTGGGAATGCGGTCTGGCAAGCACTTGTGCAGGCCGGAGCTACGCCGGTGGGCATACATGCCTACGAGGCCGCCAGGATCAATTACTCATTACCGGCGTTGGGTAAAGAGATGGGGGAGGCCTACAATCCACTCGAGGCTGGGCTAATCGGCTCCATAGATTTTGCCAAGGGTTGCTACATCGGGCAGGAGGTTATCGCCCGGCTGGACACTTATCAGAAGGTTCAGAAACACTTGGCTAGGCTGGCATTCTCCGGGGTTACGTCGGTGGAAGAAGGGACAGCCTTGGAACAGGATGGTACACACGTCGGGGTAGTCACATCCGTTACGACGGTGCCCGCTACCGGGGAGATCATTGGGCTGGGTTATGTTAGAAAAGCCAACGCCGCGGTGGGGAGCAAATTGGAATTAGCCATGCCCCAGGGTGGGTCAGCGGAGATATTGTCCCTGCCCTTGCTGTTCGGCCCGGACCGCGGGTAGCTGTTCGTACCCTGTCTAAATCCCGTCAGCCACTCGAACCGTCCCGTCTTGGGACGCTGTCAGTAGAGCCTGAAAATCGTACCCCCGGCTCCGGATCTCCTCAGATCCTCCCTCTGCCCGGTCCAGAACAACCGCGACTTTCACCACCTGACATTCTGCGGCCTCCGCCGCTTCTATTGCTTGGAAGAGGGACCCTCCCGTGGTACAAACGTCATCGACTATTGCTACCTTCGCGCCTGCCGGAAGCGGCCCTTCGATTCCCCGCATCGTTCCATGGGCTTTGACCTCCTTCCTAACGATAAATGCAGGCATTCGGTCACCACGCCGGTATCCCGCTAACGATACAGCAGTGACAATCGGATCAGCTCCCAGGGTCAGGCCGCCTATCGCTTCAACGCCACTTTCGTTGAATAAAGGCAATAGCGCCTCTCCTATGAGGTAAGCCCCTTCCGGGTCCAAACTGAGTAACCGCCCATCGAAATAATAGGGGCTCGTTTTTCCCGATGTGAGTGTAAAATCCCCGTACTGGAGAGCTCGTTTTTCAAGGGCTACCTGGAAAAGCGTCTCTACCATCTGTCGCACATACTTAACGGTAGATGTTCCAAGACCTGATTGTGGGTTAGCACCCATTTCAGCATATAGTCGATGTCTTTCGATGTAATCCGCAACCGGTTGTGGGACCAGGTACCCTAGGGTCTGTCCCGCTTTCACCCTCCCTCGGATCTCCGTACCACTTATGTTTATTGACGGTCCCTGTAGGGTCTGTACCCGCCCTTTGGCATTAGGGAATTGAGCTAAGAAGGCTGTTAAGTTCACTCCTGGGTGGCCGGGCCTGGGCGCGACCACCAAACTGCTCAGCTCCAGGATCCTCCCCGGGTTCTTCCAGCGATGAAAGTCATGCAGAGCGTCTACTCCCAAAATGAAGTGGATGGAATTTCCCGCGCCCAACACGCCGGTTAGTTTCTCCAGAGTATCCACCGTGTAACTGGGACCTGGGCGGTCCACCTCTTGGAGCGAAACCTCGAAGTAGGGATTGTCAGCCACCGCAAGCCGCACCATCTCCACTCTATGCAGAGCATCGCTGAGGGGTTGGCCGTCCTTTAACCACGGTTGCCCTGCCGGCATGAAGATCACTCGGTCCAGGGCCAACTGAGTTCCGGCCTCTTCAGCGATCAATAGGTGCCCGAGGTGAATGGGGTCGAATGTCCCACCCAACACGCCGATTTTCATCTTAGAACCACTCGACTTCCACCCCGCCTATCCTGATGGTATCTCCCGCTTCGATACCAGCCTCCACCAGCCTACCCGCCAAACCTCGCTTCCGCATCTCAAGCCACACTTGCGTGATTACTCTATGGTCTCTTGTATCTGCCAAGGCGGTCAACCGCTCCAAATAGTCCGACTCTACTACGAACACCTCTCCATCATGGTAGACCATCTCCAGGCCTGAAGAAGACCTTCGCCTAGGCTCGGTCCCCACAGTTACATCTGCAGGCTCCTGAGGTTTAGGCAGCGCGTCCAGTGACTCCATCACCCGGTTCAACAACATTTCCACAGCCTCCCCGGTTACGGCTGATATGAACAATACCTCCGGCCCATGTCCATCTAGCCCCAGGCTCCCTCTCTTGCTCATCTCGCGCTGCAAGCGGTCACGGATATCGCTTTCCTGCTCCCTCACCTCCGTCACGTCCAATTTGTTTACTACAACAATCTGGGGCTTTGCCAATAAGTCCGCATTAAACCTCTCCAATTCGTTGTTCAGCATCGCGTAGTCATCGGCCGGATCTTCAGCCGTACCATCCAACAAGTGAATGTATAGCCGAGCGCGTTCAGCGTGACGCAAGAACTGGTGGCCCAGCCCTACCCCCCGGTGGGCGCCCTCCAACAGCCCGGGCACCTCCATCATTACAAAATCCCTCCCCCGCACCTCAACTACAGCCAGTACAGGTTCGACAGTGGTAAATGGGTAGCTAGCCACCCGAGGCTTCGCCGCTGAACATCTGGAGATTAGCGTCGACTTGCCGGCGTTTGGCCTGGCCAAGATACCCACATCAGCCAGCAACTTAAGTTCAAGGTGAAGGACTACGGATTCCCCCCGTTCACCCTTCTGGGATAACATAGGGACTTGGTTAGTTGGGGTCGCGTAGCGACGGTTACCCCAACCACCTTTACCACCTTGAGCAACCAGGTAAGGGGTCTCACCCACGATGTCAGCAACCACCTCTCGCCCACCATCAGAGTGGGCAACCGACACCTGCGTACCAATTGGAACGTGGATGTACTGTGGCGCCCCGTTGACACCCCGCTGTTCCTTACCCTTGCCGTGGCCACCTCTCTCGACATTGATGGTGCTGTTGAACTTCAGGTGAAGGAGAGTATTTAGACCAGGATCTCCAAGGAGATAGGCATTACCGCCATCACCACCGTCACCGCCGTTGGGACCTCCTTTCGGTCGATACTTCTCCCGCAAGAAGCTGGTACAACCATTCCCACCGTTACCCGCTTTTATATTTAGCCTAACTGTATCTATCATAAAGAAGTTCTAATCTAACAATAGTAATAAGCAGCCTGGATATGTGGATAACTGCCTATGATCTGATATGAACCCAAGGTTGATAGGGTTAATTTTAACATGGATAACTACTTTGTCTGTGCTGCCCCGATAGGATGGGAAAGTGCATAAGATTCGTTCGAACTAGGCGTTGAGCCGCGGGTGGATGGAGGGTGCTACTACACTAGGTAATTGAGCTAGAGGTTACCCTTAATTGCGCTTATCTTATCTACGCTATCCATGGACTTGTACACAACCTGAGAAGAGGGATGCAGGCGCGGCGTTGCCCACCTCCGAGGGCGGTGTTATGCTTGGGCGACTCGATCCAGGCTGCTAGGGACGTAGTGGCTACCGTGGGTTGTGTGCTACAGGAAATCCGATTCTTTCGGCTGATATGCGTCCGGCTCTTGGGACTGATTTTACTCACGGTGTTGTTGTTGCCCGCAACTAGCGGATGTGGTTCCGATGCCAATGTGGAAAGAGCAAGAGACCAAGAAAATGAACCTTCGTCAACCAGGTCCGACGGAAGCACAGGGACTGCGAACGTGGACCGTATAAGCTTTGTTGGCACTGAGGGAGACCTGTTCACCATTGGCCCGGACGGCAATGAGATGGTCCGTCTCACTGGAGGAGTGCGGTTGAGAGGGGAGGGCGGTCCTTTGGCTCAATCCCTTGACAACAGCTACTTGTACGCCTGGCCCACCTGG
Organism: Dehalococcoidia bacterium; assembly: GCA_965197555.1. Lineage (GTDB taxonomy): Bacteria > Chloroflexota > Dehalococcoidia > Lucifugimonadales > UBA3495. The sequence goes on from OZ240213.1 coordinate 369,969, forward strand.
TCCCCGGATGGGACCAAGCTGGCCGCATCGAAGGTGGAGGCGTTGGGTACCGACCGCAGAGTTACGGTGGAAGTCATTGATGTCAGCAATAGTCGAGCAAGGACTATCCACGAAGGTCCGGTCAACGCGCTGGTCGCACAGGGAGCTCCGCACTACCTTTACTGGGCACCGGACAGCCGGTCCCTCGCCTTCATAGCGGCAACCAATGACGGGCTTACGCTATTCGTGGATGATACGGAAGACCCCGGCAGCCCGGTTGCCGTGGAGGTCGGTGCGCCGCTGTACTTCCAATGGGCGGCGGACAGCAACTCGCTACTGATACACCTGAGGGATGAAGTCAAGCTGGCCCAACGGCCGTTCGGCACCCAGCCGCGGGTCTTGCTTCGGGACTCCCTTGGTTACCGAGCTCCGGCTATTTCTCCGCAAGGCACCAGCCTTGCTTATGGCATGAGTGACGGCGCTTCCATGTCGCTATTCGTTGCTCCCATAAATGAACCGGAAAATGCCATGAGGGTCGCCGAATTAGGGCCTCTGTCCGCCTTCATGTGGGCTCCAAGTGGGGACCATTTAGCCATTGCAGATCAAACGAACCAAAGGTCACCCCTGTTTGAGCGTTTGGTGGTAGTCGCCAGGGAAGGCGGGACTCCACGAGAGATCGCCCGGGGTTTATTAATGGCCTTCTTTTGGGACCCGCAAGGGGCCAAGATTGCCTGGGTGGAATTAGACCGTTCGGACCAGACCTTCAACCTGTTTGTTGCGGAAGCCAACGGAGAAGCAGCCCACCGGGTATTTAGGTTCCGTCCGTCACGAGATATGCTGACCATGCTGGGATTCTTCGATCAATATGCCTATTCTCATTCGCCTTGGTCTCCGGACGGTGAGCGTCTAGTGGTGTCGGGCAGTCCGGCGCCCGCGAGCCGTAACGGGCGGACGGCGGAGGATAACCGGGTCTTCGTATTGAGGGCCTCTGGCGACCCGGAGCCACAGGAGATTGCGGTGGGCAGGCTAGCATTTTGGTCTTGGAACTAGGCGTTGGAGGCAAGCGAAACGCTAGGAAAGGTTTGCCAGAGCATGGGCGATTAAGAACAGACGCCTTGTGGTGGTGGCACCGCGCCGCCTCTCTGGTCCTAGTCCTATTCCTGGCTTGTGGCAGCCCGCCTGTGCCCCCTCCAACCATTACGCCTGAGCCGACCATCGACCCCCGGACTACGTTACAGCAGGCGGTGACCCGGATGCTGTCCCTCAAGTCCGCAGCCTTCACCCTGGAGCATCAAGTGGGGGCAACTACCTTGCTCCCGGGCCTGGAGATGACCAAAGTAGAAGGGTTGGTGGATATACCCGACCGGTTTAGCCTTACTGTTGAAGCGGAACTGGAGTTTCCCCGGTCCTTTGTTCAGTTGGATGTATTGTCCATAGGGGATAAAGCCTATATGACCGACATCTTGACGCGAGAGTGGATCGAGGTGCCTCCCCAATCTTTGCCGGTAACCTTTGGAGACCTGGGCGTTACCCTGAGCGGGATCATTGACGCCATGCAGGAGCCCTCCTTGATAGGGGAGGAGAATATTAACGGAGTCAGTGCCTACCACATCAGAGGGCTGGTGCAGTCGGACGATCTGGCATCCCTGGTGTCCGGCGCAGGGCAAGGATTTGGTGTGCGACTGGACGTATGGCTGGACCAAACCGAAAACCTGTTGTTGCAGGCCCTTATCACCGGTCAGGTGGTGCCGACGGATGTACTTGAAACCGTCCGGCTCCTGGTGCTTGACGACATAGATGTCCCGGTGCGCATTAGACCCCCTGAGTAGAGACAGCGGCCCGATGATAGCCTCGGGGCGGTCGCTTTCGGCCCCACTGGTCCTTGCCACTATCAGTGTGGGCGCCTTCGTTACCGCCCTCGATCAGACTGTGGTAGTTACCGCCTTGCCCAGTGTCATGCTGGACTTGAAAGTCCCTATTTCAGAGCTGGACCGGGCGTCCTGGATCGTTACGGCCTACCTACTTGGTTACACCGCGGCCATGCCTATTATCGCAAGGCTCGGTGATGTCTACGGCTATGCGCGCATCTACCAAGGAGGGGTCATTGTATTCATTGCCGGGACCTGTCTAGTGGCTGTGTCACCCAACCTGGAATGGATGGTGGGAGCACGGGCTATACAAGCGGTCGGCGGCGGCGCAACGGTGCCCATCGGTTTGGCGGTAGCCAGCACCACTCTCCTCCAGCGTCACCGGGGGCTGGCTATTGGCATCGTCATAGCGTCGGCGGAGGCTGGCGGGATGTTGGGCCCAGCCTACGGAGGAGCCATCCTTCATTTCCTGGACTGGCGTTGGATCTTCTGGCTCAATGTTCCTCAGGGAGCCGCCGTTTTTGTAGCGTTGACCTGGCTGCCAAACCGACGTAACCAAAACGCCCGGGTCGACTACCTGGGCGGGATATTGCTGATCGCCGTGCTCCTTGTGCTGTCCTTGGCCCTTTCCCGCCAGGGACTATTCACTGCATCCTCTGCAACCCCCTTCGTCCTTGGTACTCCAGGAGTGTTGTTGGCAGTGGCCCTGGTATTAGTGGAGCGGAGGACGTTGCAGCCGCTTCTGGCACCCTTCTTTTTCCGGTCACGGGCGTTCATAACCGCCAACTTGACCCAGCTCCTCGAAGGGATGGCCCTGATTATAACCATTGTAACCGTGCCATTGATGGCAGACACCGTAATGGCCAGGGAGCCATTCACCGGCGCTATGTGGCTATTGAGAATGACGGCTGCTATTCCGGTTGGAGCGATCGTAGGGGGGCGTCTGCTCGCGGTTATTGGCATCAGACCAGTCACAGTTATAGGCCTTTTCCTTAGCGCAGGGGGTTTATTCCTGGTCAGCGGCTGGGGGCTAGACATCGGCGAGCCTTGGCTGACTCTGCACTTGGTCATCGTGGGTCTGGGGTTTGGCTTGAATAACACTCCAATCATGACCCGGGCATTGAGTGCCGTTACTGAGGAATACAGGGCGACAGCCGCGTCACTGCTGGTTGTTTCCCGAATGATGGGGATGACCCTGGGCTTGGCGGCGCTGTCGGCCTGGGGAGTTGAGCACTTTCTGGCGCTTACTGCAGGGCTGGAGTTTCCCTTGGTGCAGGCCGGAGAGGCGCCGGAGGGATTGACGAAGAAGCTGGAGGAATATAATTCAGGGCTCACGGTTGCGGGGTTATCCCTATTCCACAGCTTTTTCCGGGTGGCCGCAGCCGTGTGCCTGGTGGCGATATTGCCGGCCCTGGTGATGGTAGAGGATCGGCGTAACCCGAAAGCCCCTACCATGACAGTTTAGACATAAGTAATAAATGGAAGACCGGGATGGGAGAACAGCCATGAAATTCGATGTTCGCTTCCTGCAAATGTGGCCAAATACATTGATAGGTAGGCACATGACTGGACTCGGACTTGTTTTGGTAATCCTACTGACGGTAGGGGTTGTAACAGCTTGGGGGGACAATCTTCCATTCCCAAAGGTGCTGGCTAAAGAGATACCAACGCGGTTGGTTACAGTTGGCGCGGGTTCTCGAGAGAATTTGGAACAGGGTGTTATTCCTGCGGATCTACGCAGGGCGTTTATCGATAAGGGAGCGGGCCTTTCAGACCGTGCCACTGTCTCAATCGTGGAAGAGGGGAGCGAATGGATTATTGTAGACCCCCTTAAGGCCTTCCTCGCAATAAGGGAAGGGAGCAAGCTAAACATCGGGGATGGGTTACTGAACGTCGACTACTTGCAATACCACGAGGACCTGGGAAAAGGGATTCTCTCCGAGAATCTACGAGAGGGATTCAAGTTTAAGGAGGCTGGAATTTCCGATAGTGCCAAAGTTTCAACGGTAGAGGAAGGAAACATATGGGAAATCATTGATGAGAGAAGGGTTTATCTGATAGCTAGGCAGAATCACCTGATTATTGAGGGTGTAGCGGTCAACGTGAGCCCCGGAACAGATAAAGCGTTAGACCGCGGGGTAATCCCGGAGGGTTTAAAAGTTGAGTTGAGGCTCGAGGAGATCGTACTCGCTGATTCAGCTATGGTCGAGATGGTAGCAGCAGGAGCTAGCTGGCAAATAAACGACCCGACAAAAACATACACGGTCACCAAAGGGGAGGACCAGCTAATCGTTGACAGGTTAGAGCAGCGGGAAGTATTTCTCAACAAGGACATTGCCGATGGGGTCGATACGGCTACGGATTACGTGACCCGTGAGGGAGACCTCGTCTTTGAGTTCATCGGCAATGTGATTAAGACGGTGTTGACGTGGATCGAGAATGCCTTGCTCTGGTTGCCCTGGCCAGTGCTCATAACCTGCATCGCTCTTGTATCGTGGCGGATGGCAGGGTTTTATGTGGCTGTCTTTAGTGGTGTGAGCCTTTTATTTGTTGGGTTTGTTGGTTTGTGGCCTAGTGCGATGGAGACTCTTTCCCTGATGTTGACTGCGGTGGCGATCTCAACTCTGCTAGCTATACCTATTGGGATAACTGCAGCCCGTAGCAATGCTGTGGATGCCATGCTGAGGCCTATCCTCGATGGGATGCAGACCATGCCCAGCTTCGTTTACCTGGTCCCTGCCATTTTTTTCTTCGGCTTGGGTAATGTCCCGGCGGTTGTCGCCACCATCATCTATGCCGTGCCCCCCGCCATCAGGTTGACCAACCTGGGTATACGGCAGGTGTCCCCTGAGACGGTGGAAGCGGCCAGGGCTTTTGGGGGCACACCTACCCAGATCCTTGTCAAAGTGCAGATGCCTCTGGCTTTGCCAACCATTATGGCGGGTATCAACCAGACAACCATGATGGCCTTGGCTATGGTGGTGGTGGCCTCCCTGGTGGGGGCCGGTGGGCTGGGCAAAGATGTGCTCACATCCATCTCACGTCTGGAAATCGGTAATAGCCTTCTTGCAGGGATGAGCATCGTCTTCTTGGCGATCATCATTGACCGCATCACCCAGGGCTTTGCCAGTGCAAGGCCTTAGGCTGCTCGGCAGCAGAGGGCTTACTGGTCCAGTTGAGGTAGGGCAGAGAATCAGAGAGGGCGGCGATCAAACTCGCCGCCCTCTCTGTGATATCACCGGTTACTATTGTCTGGTAGCCTTAAAGGGCGTCCTTTACCTTCTGGGCCACGTCGGCCGGGACCCACTGGGTCCACGCAGCTTCTTGAGTTTTCAGGAACCAGACAGCCACTTCGTCGAAGCTAGCGTCTGTTTCTGACTTGTAAGCGTTGGCAGCCACGTCGACGGCCGCGGAGAAGTCCCACTTTCTCAGGAACTCGATTACATCAGGCGCACGAGGGATCAATGTGGGATGGACTGCAATCCTGATGGCGGCGGTAGGGTAACCGCACCCGGTTTCCGGTCCGGCGTCGGCTGCGCACGCGGGCTCTTCAAGCCTGGTCAGGTCCAGCTCAGCGGCGGGCTGAGTGGGGCCCCACAAGTAGCCCAGCCAGGGCTCGCCCTTTTCGTAGGCGCCGGTAAGGGAGGCAAACAGGCCGGCCTGGGAACCGGGATCCTGCAACGTGATGAGGTCGTCCAGACCGTAGGCTGCGACCTGGGCCTCATTGATCGACGAGCATTTCCATGAGGACAGGCAGTTCACCAGAATGGCCTTGCCCCCATCTTGCGGGAAAATGTCGATGTGGTCTCGAAGGTCTTGAACCTTCATTAGGCCCGGGTTCTGCTCTACTACGAAGGTCGGGACTACGAAGCCGCTTTGCCAGTTGTCGTCCAGGCTTTTACCCACCGGAATGATTTGACCCTTGGCCAGGGCTGCGTCCCAGAAGTCCTGCTGGTTGGGCAGCCATACTTCCATATTGACATCAATGTCTCCATTTAGAAGACCCGCCTGAAGAGGAACCGTGCCCCCGAAGATAGCGTCGGTGGGGTAGCCGTAGCCGTCCTGGACTATGCGGCGGGCTATGGCGTTCTGCATCTGAGCGCTATCCCAGTCTAAGTCGGCGAAAACGATACTCTCTTTGGCTCCTCCACCTTCTCCGCCACCGCAAGCTATGGCCCCCATCAGTAGGGCCGCGCCAAGCAGCGCCGTCAGAATATAGAGAATCAAATTCCTACCAAAAAGCTTAACCATCAGCCAATTCCTCCTCTGATATTGGTTATCTTGGGCCGACTTGGGCCATTGTGAGCATCACGTCGGACCGGTGCACCTCGCCCAATAATCTGCCCTCATCGTCCTGCACCCGGATCGGCTGTTGATGTTCCATTAGGACGGGGATCAACTCCTCCAGAGTGCTATCGGCGCTACAGTGGGGCCCATCAGGGTCTAGGCCTACAGTGCCCGGTTCTTTCATAATGCTCTTGGCTCTCAGTACCGACTCCCGGCGGACGTCCCGTATGAACTCTGCAACATAGTCGCCATGGGGATTCAACACAATCTCTTCCGGAGTGTCCATCTGGACGATTTCACCATCGCGCATGATGGCAATCCGGTCCCCAAGCTTCAAAGCCTCATTCAGGTCGTGGGTGATGAAGACAATGGTTTTGTTGAGTTGCTCCAAGAGGTTAATCATTTCATCTTGCATCTCACGCCGGATGAGGGGGTCCAATCCACTGAAGGGTTCGTCCATAAGCAGGATCGGTGGGTCGACCGCCAAGGCTCGAGCGATGCCCACCCGTTGCTGCATGCCGCCGCTTAGCTCGTCCGGGTAGGACTGCTCCCAACCTTCCAGGCCGACTCGCTCCACCACCTCTCTGGCTTTATCGTACCGAGTCGATTTGTCTATGCCTTGCACCTCTAGGCCATAGGCCACATTGTCCAGCACCCGCCTATGAGGCATCAACCCGTAGTGCTGGAACACCATGCCCAACTTGCCTCTGCGCAGGTCGGTGAGCTGCTGGTCGTTGTGCTCCAGGATGTCCTCGCCGTCCACCTCGATCACGCCTTGAGTAGGCTCAATCAGGCGGATTAGACACCGGACGAGGGTGGACTTCCCGGACCCCGAGAGGCCCATGACCACGAAGACCTCACCCTCATGGACGTCAAAGGAGACATCCCTAATCGCAACGACATGGCCGGTGCGCTCCTGCACCTCACGTCTGGAGGCATCGAGGACCCAATCCTCGCGCATGACTGAGGAGGCGCGGGGACCAAAGACCTTCCAGAGGTTCCGGACGGATATCCGAGCGTCCTGGGTGGCTGTCTCGGCCACGGTGCCACCTCCTTTCGGCCTCAAAATTTATGCTCTGTGTCAAACCGTAGGAAAGCAGAAAGGGCTTGCTATTGCCAATGGACTTCGAGGCAGGGGAATTTGTAGAGGAGAAGCACTATCTAGAATCGTCGGTCATTACCCTACATTGCTTGGGAGAGGTTGTCAACGAGCCGGCCCGGCCGAAACAAATGCGCTCATCCAGCGGCGAATGCTTGGTCCAACACGTCTATTTGCTCGGGCGTCAAGCGCCACCCGGACGCCCCGCAATTCTCCATGGTCCTGGACACGCTGTTGGTCTTGGGGATAGCAATTACGTCCTCATGGCTGGTGCACCAGTTCAGAGCCACCTGCGCCATGGTCTTGGCCGCTTGGTCCGCGACCGATTGCAATGCTTGAATTCGTTTGTCCCGTCCGATCTTGGGTCCGGTGGCCAGGGAGCCATCGGCCAATGGTGTGTAGGCGATTATTGTTACTCCGTTCTTTTGGCAGTAGGGAAGCAGGTCTCTTTCGATCCTTCGGTTCTTGAGGTTATACAACACCTGGTTGGACACGATAGGCAAGTTGGATAAGGCCCCTTGAGCTTCTTGTAGCTGACGGGTGGAGAAATTGCTCACGCCGATGAATTTAACCAGGCCACGGTCAACCAGGGTGGCCATAGCCGCCATCGTCTCTTTTATGGGTACGCTGGAGTTTGGCCAATGTACCTGGTAGAGGTCCATATGGTCGACTTTGAGCAAGCGGAGGCTGGCGTCGGCCGCCTTCAACACATCGTCGTAGTGCAAGTGGCTGGGTAGAACTTTGGAGGCCAGAAAGACCCCCTCTCGCTGATCTCTCAGAGCTTGTCCCACCACGTCCTCGGTCCGGTACATTTCAGCGGTATCGATCAGGGTCGCGCCTAGCTCAATGCCCTTTTGAAGCGGCTCAACTCCGCCCCGGTAGCGCCAGGTGCCCAGTCCAATCTCCGGGACCATGACACCTGTCTTGCTTAGCTCTTTCTTTTCAATCGCCATGGGTCTGAACCATCTATGCAAGAATGGAGTTGAGGTATTTCAGCAGCCGTAGGTCAAACTGTCCTCATTCTGGCCGTTGGTCGGCGCTGGATCTCATCGTATCTACGGCCTTTGCTGCCTGCAACAATTCTAGCACTACGTGGTGAGGCGTAAGTCTTATAATTAGCACCAATGCCAAGAGTACCAGGGCGATGTCATCCAAGGCGATGCCGGGTATCAGGTCTATTGGGCTAGCAACGTAGACTATGGCCAATATGGGCAGGAGCTTGACGTACGCGGGTACCCCGGGGTCCAACAATAACATTCGAAGGAAGGTGAGCTTTCGGCGATGCCGAAGGTGGATGAACTGAGCGTAGGGCTCCCGTTGCCCTAACCACCGGATCGTCCAGTAGGCTAGAAGGGCGGCCAGGCAGGCGGCACCCGCGGCTATGACCAGATAATGCGGCCAGGACATGGTACAGTTCGTGCAGAGTCGGATGGGCTAACAGGCTGATACTAGTATACAGTGGTCGGAACTTATAATAAACGATGGAGCCGGGCCAGCACGATTCGAAGTAGACCAATGCATAAACAGACTTGCCGGACCTGAGGTCCGATCCCCACTAATGTCCGAGATTTTTGTGGAGGCATCAAATGGATTTTGAGGACGTCCGCCCGTTCATGGAGACCAACCATCGAGGAGTGATCACAACCTTCCAGAGGAATGGTGCTGCCCAGACCAGCATCGTCGTCTGTGGCGCTTACCAGGGCAACGCTGCCTTTGTCATCGTTCGCGGTAAATCCGCCAAGACAGCCAACCTCAGGCGAGATCCTAAGTGCACGGTGTTGGCAGTGTCCGACGATTGGCGCAGCTATGCGGTGGTGGAAGGACAAGCTAGGCTGCTGGACTATCGAAACACGCCTGCGGAGGAGTACCGGGTTCTATTAAGGGAAGTGTTCCGGGCCTGTGGTGATAGTGACCATCCCGATTGGGAGGAGTACGATCGCGCTATGGTGCAGCAGGACGCTGTGACAGTCCTTGTCCAGCCAGAACGGGTATACGGGCTAATTCGTTAGCGATGGTTACGGTAGCACCAGCGCTGCATCTGCGATACAGACCAAGTCGCCCTGCTGGTTTACTCCGTTGACCCGGCATTCGACAATTTTTTTGTCATCGGTGGTGCCTTTACCCGTTATTGACCCTTGGAAGGTCACCGTGTCTCCAGCCCGGAAGGGCTCGATGGCGCGCATCAGAAGGCGGCCCCCTCGATAGAAGGCTGGAAGGGGGAAGGATTTCTGTAGCATCTGGTCGACGTAGGACATAGTAGCTGGCCCGCTGTTGACGATGCCGCCAAAGATGTTCTGCTTGGCGAACTCCTCGTCGGTGTGGATGTTGCTGGAGCTGGGACTTCCGGCTAGGCGGAAGTCGTTCTTGTTGTTGATTACGTCCTGGCTCTCGCTGATCGTCAACGACGCTAATTGGGCTCCCACAGCGACATTGTTAAATTCATTAGGCCGGACGGTGCTCACCACTGAAGCGCTTGATGTGGATTCAGCGGGGGTCCGTCGAGCCGATCCTCGGTCTCGAGATGTTGCTTTCTGGCCTTGAGCATATTCGAAGATGCAGGTGTAATCGTATTCCGCCACTGGCTCTCCCCGCTGGTTTACTCCCGCCACCCGAAAGGTGACAAACTTGCTGCCACGCCGCTCGTATTTCTCCAGGACTTCTCTGGTTGCGGTTATGGTGTCCCCGGCAACCACCGGTCCGGACCAACGGATTTCGCACTTGGCAAAGGGCGTCTGACGCCGGGCGGTTTGCGACTGCTCTAGAGCTACAAAGCCATTGGTCCGGGCGATATCTTCCCGCAGGAGGGGGGCGTAGGTCAGCGTCATCGTAGGCATTGCTTCCGGCGACGCTTCATGGTCGAAACTTCCCGCATGGCGGAACCGTTCGTCTGGGTTCTGGGCTAGCTCCGCATACTTGGAGATATGTTCAGCGGTGACGGTGACGACCGTGGATCCGCCCGCTTGGCCTGGCTCCACTGCGTCGTAGACCCACAGGTTCTCTGTTTGAGACTGCATTCGCTATCACCCCCCGTTATGGCCTTAGACATAGCCTATGTTAGCCGATAAACCGTCGTGCTGAAACCGCAGTGCCCTGGGGCGCCCCCTTAGGTTGCGGAGTCCCAACCGCTAATCGATAATGCTGCCTAGCGAATCCGGATAGCCTATTTGTGTTTGGAGGCGGAAATGAAAGTAGGATTCATCGGCCTGGGAACGATGGGCGGCAGCATGGCCTACAATGCACTACAGGGCGGCCATGAGTTGGTGGTTCACGACATTCGGCCCGAGGCAGCCACACCTCATTTGGAAGCGGGAGCCACTTGGGCGGATACCCCCCGCCAGGTGGCCGAAAATTCTGAAGTCGTCCTCACCTCTTTGCCGGGGCCCACAGAAGTGGAAGCTGTGGCGTTGGGCGAAGATGGACTCGTCCACGGCTTGTCCCCGGGCAAGGTGTACTTTGATCTCAGCACTAACTCTCCGACGATGATCCGCCGTCTGCACCAGGAACTGGGTGCTCATGGTGTACAGGTGTTGGATGCGCCGGTAAGCGGCGGGCCAAGGGGGGCCCAGACCCGGAATCTTGCTATCTGGGTTGGGGGCGACCGCGACGTCTATGAGCAGTACAAGCCGGTGCTGGATGCTATCGGGGACAAAGCCTACTACGTTGGCCCCATTGGTTGCGGGGCCATCGCCAAGCTGGTGCATAACTGCACCGGCTATATTGTCCAGTGCGCTCTGGCAGAGGTATTCACCATGGGGGTGAAGGCCGGAGTAGAGCCCTTGGCGTTGTGGCAGGCGGTACGCCGTGGCGCCCAGGGTAGGCGGGGCACATTCGAAGGGCTGGCGGAGCACCTATTGCCAGGGAACTTCGATCCCCCAGCCTTCGCTTTGCGTTTGGCCCGCAAGGACGTGGACCTGGCGGTAGCCGTAGGCCGAGAGTATGACGTGCCAATGCGATTGGCCAATCTGGCCCTGCAAGAATTAACCGAGGCGGTCAACCGGGGCTGGGGACAGAGGGACTCCCGCGTAGCCATGCTCCTGCAAGAGGAGCGGTCAGGGGTCGAGGTACGAGTGCCGGAGGATCTGTTGCAGCAAGTGCTGGATAGTGAGGGAGGCTTAGGGTAAGCGAGGCTCCACTGGAATCAGGCGGCCCCTCAGTTCCCCATGACCGCACGCGTTCGCCGGGCCTTAGGCGCTGACGTCAAGCAGGGCAGCAACTGCCCGATCGTGCAACAGCACGGCCTTCAAGCAACCGCTACGCCAGGATTGAAGTGGATTCTAATGAGGGGGGTGCAGGCAGGCCCTCAGCCTATAGGTCTGATGAGTGGAGATAGAAACCGGGTTTATGTTTGGCGCTTCCAACGCAGATCGGGCTGGCGGGCGGCGCGGGCCTCATTCAGCCTGGATACGGGCGTAGTGTGGGGCGCTTGGCGCACCAAGTCGGGGTTTTCGTCCACTTCCCGGTCGATGTCTCGTAGCGCCTGTATGAAGGCGTCCAGGGTCTCCTGGGTTTCAGCCTCGGTGGGCTCGATCATTAAGGCTTCATGCACGATTAGGGGGAAATACATAGTGGGGGCGTGAAATCCGTAATCCAGTAATCGTTTGGCGATCTCCAGACCGCTCACTCCTCTGGCCCTTTGTTTGTCAGCAGAGAAAACCGCTTCGTGCATACAACGCCGGTCGTAGGGCAGTAAGTAGGAGTCGGTGAGGCCCTGCATCAAATAGTTGGCATTTAGCACCGCGTCGCCGCTGATCGCTCGAACGCCCGCGCGTCCCAGGGTACGAATGTAGGTATAGGCCCTCACCAACACACCAAAGTTCCCGTGAAAACCGCTCACTTTGCCGATGCTGTCAACCGGGTAGGCCAGGCTAAACGATGGTTGCTGTTCATTGCCGGTCTGGGCAATCACGGGGGAAGCCAGGTAACGGGCCAGATAGGGGGCTGAGCACACCGGGCCAGCACCCGGGCCGCCGCCCCCGTGAGGGGTGCTGAAGGTCTTGTGCAGGTTCAGGTGGACCACGTCAAAACCCAGGTCTCCCAGCTTCACTCGGCCCAGAAGCGCGTTCATGTTTGCGCCGTCGCCGTAGACCAAGCCCCCGGCCTGATGGACTATCCGGCACACTTCAACGATATTGCTATCGAACAGTCCTAAAGTGCTGGGCAGGGTAATCATCACGCCAGCCAGGTCCGGTCCGGCCACTTCGTGGAGGGCTTCCAAGTCCACGTTGCCATCCGCGTCCGAGGCTAGCTCAACCACCTCGAAGCCCGCCATGGCAGCGGACGCGGGGTTGGTACCGTGGGCGCTGTCAGGGATGGCGACCTTGCGGCGGGAGTTGTCACCCCGGGCTTGGTGGTAAGCTCGCACCATGAGCATTCCAGCAAATTCGCCGTGGGCACCGGCCAGAGTGGCCAGGCTTACGCTCGGGAGTCCGGTAATCTCACCCAAGAACTCTTGTAGTCGGTACAGTAGGGCCAAGGCTCCCTGGGAGAGGGACTCAGGCTGCAACGGATGGGTGGCAGCAAACCCCGGCAAGGAGGCCATTTCGTCGTTTATCTTGGGGTTGTACTTCATGGTACAACTGCCCAAAGGATAGAAATGGGTGTCTATGGAGAAGTTGCGCTGGCTCAGGGTGGTGAAATATTGGACTACTTCCGGCTCCGAGACCTCGGGCAAATCCAGCTCGGTGCGCAGAATAGAGGCCTCGGGTAAAGACTGAAGAGGAACATCAACGTCAGGCAGGACCGACCCCACGCGGCCCGGGACGCTCCGGTCCATCAGCAATTTAGACGTGTCCCGGGTTCCACCTGCTTCCATTAGTGAAACTCCGCCAACAGCGACACCAGAGCGTCGATCTCTTCTCTGGTGTTCATTTCGGTGACGCAGAGCAACATGGGGTTTGGCAACCCCTCGGCCGCTCCATTGGCAGCTATGGTATAAGGTGGTTGGCTCAGGTCCAGACCGCCCAGGATGTTATTTTCCAGAAGCCGGTCGTTGATCGCGGAGGTCGCCGCCGGGCAGCTTACGAGAAACTCCTGGAAGAAGCTACCAGGAATAGGCAAAGAATATCCTGGCAAGGCTGCGATCCTAGAGGCGGCGTAGTGGGCCTTGTGGTAGCAGAGCTCGGCGACTTGGCGTAGGCCCTGTTTCCCTAAGGCAGCCAGGTAGATGGTCGAGGCAAGGGCATATAAGGCCTCATTGGTGCATATGTTACTGGTGGCCCGTTCCCTCCTGATATGCTGCTCCCGGGTCTGTAGCGTCAGCACGTACCCTTGCCTTCCTTGGCTGTCCACCGTCCTGCCAGATATTCGGCTCGGCATCTGGCGAACGTATTCCAACTTGGTGGCGAACAAGCCCAGGTAGGGGCCACCGAAGCTGGGGGGTATCCCCAGCGGCTGACCCTCGCCGGTGACAATGTCGGCTCCATAGTGTCCGGGGGGTTGAAACAACCCCATGGCGGTGGGGTCGGCAGAAACCACCAATAGGGAGCCATGACCGTGGACGTCCTCGCTCAATCGAGCCAGGTCTTCTAAGTTGCCATAAAAATTTGGGTACTGGACCACCAAACATGCGGTCTCGTCACTCAATTCCGGTTGGGTGAGAGGGACCTGCGTGATATCGATCCCCTGGGCTTGGCAATAGGTTGCCATGACTTGCCGGTAAAAGGGTGACACGGTCTCCGCAACAGTAATCCGGCGTCGGCCGGTGACCCGGCAGGCCATCAGACCGGCTTCGGCCAGGCTGGTAGCGCCGTCGTACATTCCCGCGTTGGCCACCTCCATGCCGTAGAGGTTGCTGATCAGGGTCTGGAATTCGTAGATGACCTGGAGGGTGCCCTGGCTCGCTTCGGCCTGATAGGGGGTGTAGGCAGTAAGGAATTCCCCACGGGACATCAGCGCCCTAATGATAGAGGGGATGAAGTGGTGGTAAGATCCAGCTCCCAAAAAGGATGGCCCGCTATTTAGCGGTCGGTTCAGCGAAGCCAGGCCAGCCAACTCCCGCTGCACGTCCAACTCGGCCAGCGGATTGGGGAGATTGAGAGTGGGATTGCGGAATTCCTCCGGGATGTCCAGGAACAGATCGTCAATGGAGCCGATGCCCAGGGAGGCCAGCATCCCCTGCTGTTCCTGTTCGGTGTTCGGAATGTAATGGGACTGGAATCTTGCTTCAGAGCTGCTGTCCCGCGCCGTTGAAGAGGCTGTCATTACAGTCCGCCGACGTAAGAGTCGTACTCGTCCGCAGATAGCAGATTGTCCAACTCTCCGGTATCAGACATGGCGATGCGCAGCAGCCAGCCCTCGCCCAAGGGGTCCTCGTTGGTCAACTCGGGATGATCGATCAACCGAGTATTGACCTCGGTCACTTGCCCACTCACCGGCGAAAACAGGTCGGAGACCGCTTTTACCGACTCTACCTCGCCCATCTTGCCGAGCTGGGTGACCGTGCTACCGGGTTGGGGTAGCTCGAAATATACGATGTCGCCCAGTTGGTCTTGGGCGTAATCTGTTATGCCAGCTAGGCCGACGTTCGTTGAGGAATCCTCCAACTTTACCCACTCGTGTTCGCGGGTGTATTTACGGTCGTTGGGGCTCAAATTGACGAGCATCTCCCTTCGGCGGGCTCAGAGTGCCCGCCTAGGCCTGGAATAGAAAGGCAGGGGTACCACCGCGGCCTCGGCTATGCGTCCGCGGATGTCCAAGTCCAGTGCCTGGCCTAGGGCGGCATGGCGCCACAAAACGTAGCCCATGGCAATGCTGGTGTCAAGAGTAGGTGAATAAGTGCCGCTGGTGACCTGTCCGATCTGCTGCCCTTGGTGCAGTACTGGATAACCCTCCCGGGGTGCGCTGCGTCCTGGGAGTTTCAACCCCACCAGCTTTCGCTGTACCCCGCTCTCGCGTTGCTCCTTCAACACTGGAGCGCCGACATACTCTTTGTCGAAGCTGACAAAGCGGTCCAATCCTGCCTCTACGGGAGAGGTATGCTCGTCTATCTCGTGTCCGTGGAGTGGCAGACCCGCCTCCAAGCGCAGGACGTCTCGAGCGCCCAAGCCGCAGGGCACCGCGCCGCTGTCCAGCAGTGCTTGCCAGACTGCGACAGCGTCTGCGGAACCGGCGACGATTTCAAAGCCGTCCTCGCCAGTGTAGCCGGTGCGCCCAACGAGTACCTGTTTGCCTTGGAGGGAGAAATTGGCCCAGGAGAACGGTTTAGGCAAAGGGTCGCCCGCCCCACCCAGCTTGCTCATGACGTCGGCGGTACTCGGCCCCTGAAAAGCGATGAGAGCACTGGACTCGGTCATGTCTTCTATATTGCAATCGTTGGCAAACTTGTCCTTTACCCATTGTTGAAACCAGGCAACCACGGCATTCCGGTTGCCAGCATTGGGGACCAGTAAATAACGGTTCTCATCCAAGCGATAGAAGATGGTATCGTCTATGATTCCACCCGCTTCGTTACAAATGAAGGAGTAGCGGGCTCTTCCCACAGCCAGCGTTGCCACCGGAGCGGTAAGTATCCATTCCAGGAACTCAGTCGCATTGGTCCCGGAGATATACAATCGGCCCATGTGGGACACGTCGAAGATTCCACAGGCTGTGCGTACCGCTCTTACTTCGGCGAGGATTCCGGAGTATTGCACCGGCATATCCCATCCCCCAAAGGGAATGGTGCGGCCACCCAGGGCTTGGTGCGTTGGGTACAGGACAGTGCGAAGGTTGGCGTCAGCCACTTTAGTTCCCGGTTCCTTATCTAGGTGTTGCTGGACGGCCCGAAAGCGGTATGGATAATAACTTCATCGACTTTCCAGCGCAAGTGGCCGATGCTGTCCAAGGGGCCGCACCCGGCCTATCGCGTGATCGGCTGTGCTATAATCTGGCAACTAAGAACTAGCGAACCGGTGCCGCCGGTACGGTTGGATTGAGTATGCCCGGTAGGTTGGAAAACAAAGTAGCTATCGTCACCGGAGGTGGTTCCGGCATTGGCCGGGCCACCTGCCGCAGGTTTCTCCAAGAAGGAGCCCGTGTGGTGATTGCAGACCGGAACTTGACCGGAGCTGAGGAGACCCTGGCCCTTATGGAGGCATCTTCCGGAGATGCAGTAGTCTCTGGAGTGGACGTATCCAAGGCCGACCAGGTCGAGCGTATGGTCCAAGACGCAGTGTCCAACTTTGGCAAGCTCGACACTCTTGTGAACGCTGCGGCGGTGTTGATTCGGACTCCTCCGTTAATTGATGTTGACGAATTGACGTGGGACCTGACCATGGACACAAACATCAAGGGTCTCTTTCTTTGTTGCAAGTACGCAATCCCGCCTATGCTGGCCAACGGCCAGGGGTCCATAGTCAATATCGCATCCATGTCGGGGATTAGAGGACCGGGCTATTCATTACCCTACGCTGTTAGCAAAGCGGGTGTGATCCACCTCACCAAAGTGGCTGCATCTGAATACGCTTCGCAAGGAATCAGGATCAATTGCCTGGCCCCTGGTGGGGTAGACACACCTCAAATGAGGGGCAGCACCGCCAGCACTGATACCTTTGAAGAACGTGAAGCAGGACACCCTCTGGGGCGTGTAGGCAGGCCTGAGGAAATAGCCAATCTGATTACCTGGTTGTCCTCGGACGAGGCCTCCTACGTTAACGGCAGCACCCACATCATAGATGGAGGAGACTGGGCTCTCGCCTGATTGCGGTGGACAAGCTAATCGACCTAGCTAAACGGGCTGTTGCGGATTACGGGTTCCGCCAGGGTGTGCTATTTAGCCCTGAGGACGTTGCCCAGCGGGTGGCCCTGTCCGACAGAGAGCGGGCGATACTGATGGGAGTTGTGTTGGAGATCCTGTCCCAGTTGCCAAATCCCGTCGAACCTGCCAGTGTTCCCGCGGAGCAAGCCCGCATGGAAGAACGGATTCGCCAGGCTGCCGGTATCTGATCTCCGATCCTGAGCCTGACACCCGGACGCTCAGCCGGTTCATTTTTGTGGCGCCCATCACCTAAGATCGACCCCTCTACTGTCATACGATCGTGGCTTAATTCTTGTTGGCATTCTCATGCTCTCTGCCGTCTGCGAATAAGCTTGTCAACTCGACACTTGCCACGCGATTTGGGAATGTGGCGAGATAAAGCATGCTAAAGACAAGGAGTTGTTTCAGAGCGGCGGTCCTAGTTGGGATTGCGGTGGTGGTTTTGCTGAGCATCGGCTGCGCGAGCGAATCCAGGTTCTCGGTGGTGCAGCCGGTACCAGAGGAGCCCGCAAGAATGGTAGGGGAAGGTGACACGGTGCTTCCTCAGGCCGGTAATAACGCGAGGCCCGGCGGTGCCTACGGGTTCTCCCGCTACTTCTTCGAGGAAGTGGGTGGGGAAGTAATCACTACTCTGGTGGAAGGGCCGGTGGGAGAGCAGGTCCGCACCGACCTATCTTATGCGCAACTCAAGGCCCTCTACGAACAAGGAGATGCTCCGCCCGAAGAATTTAGGATGACAAGGGAGGAGCTGGGGCAATTGGTGGACCAACTAAACACCGTGCGTTCGTCGACGGAGAAGTACCAGGATGTAGCACAAGCTCTCGCAGATGGCTATGAGGTCTCTGAAGAGGAATTCCCAAACATGGGGGCCCACTTTGTTCATCTCCAACGGTTGATCGACGGCAGGTTCAACCCCGCTGAACCGGAGTTCCTCCTGTACATCCGCAATGAAGGTGGGGGCTGGAAGTTGGTGGGCACCGGCTTCATCCTTCCCACCCAATTGGCGGGTGACAAACACCCGGAGGCCTTCACAGGCCCTCTCGACAACTGGCACGTTCACTATAGCCTGTGCTTGGGTGGGTCAACCAACAGCCGTTCGGCCACCTTGGACGAGTGCCGAGAGCAGCGTGGCGAGTATTTCCCCTCCTTTGGTTGGATGATCCATGCTTACGTGTGGGAGGACAACCCCCTTGGCGTGTTCAGCATGTGGAACCCGAACATTCCGCCGGTGGTGTCTGCAGACCAGATAAAACAAACCCGGACCTTGAAGGAATTGGACGAAAGCGAAGTTGGGTTGATCACGGAGAATTTCAGCCATCAGAGCGCGCAGATCAAGGTAGGAGAGAAGCTGGTGTGGACCAATGTGGACGGGGCTCCTCATACAGTGACCCTGGGGTCCCGCGGAGTGGCGGAAGAGGGATTCAATTCAGGGCTCATCGGCCCAGGACAGTCCTTCAGCCTTAGGTTCGACAAGCCCGGACAGTACGCCTACACCTGCACGTTGCACTCGTACATGAATGGCATCGTCACGGTCACCCAGTAAATCCGGTCGTGGAGCACTTTCTGTGGCCTCCTGCTGGAGTGGTGGTGTCAGATCAGTATCGGAGTGCAGCCAATCATTACTACCAAGATCCCCAGGTAAAGCAAGGAGGTGAGACGACGTGGCCGAACTTAACCAGGACGAGTTGGTGTCGTTATTGGGTCAACCCATTGTGGGGCACCTAGTCACGATTCGTGGCAATGGGCGGCCTCACGTAGCGCCCATTTGGTACCTCAAAGAGGGTGATCACGCGCTCATCATCACCGGGGAAACGTCGCTCAAAGTGAGGAATATCCGCAGAAATCCCGCGGTAGCTCTATCCATTGCAACCGAACGGCGTCCCTACCAGTATGCGATTTTGGAAGGTGATGCTGAGATCACCCAACACCGCTTGGCCCAAGTGGTAGAGCAAATATGTATCCGCTACGACGGCCCGGAGCGGGGTCCGGCATTTGCGCAGGAATTATTGGCTGCAGGCACCACGGTGCTCGTTGATGTGGGGATAAATCGAGTCATTTCTTGGAAAGAGGACTAGGGAAAGACGCCTAGGAGTAGACCCTGTTATTGTCCGGGTGGGGACGGAGGAAGCACTTTGGTCATCCATGGGACCAAGTCCGCCAGCACTTCGCCACTGATTTCGTGGCCCATAGAATATTCGTGGTACTCCAGGCTGTAGCCGGCGCCCTGCAAGAACTCCCGAGCAGTCCGGGCGCTGTCCGCCGGTATCAACGGATCGTTTAAACCATGAGATATGAATATTGGCTGGCTCCGCTCCACGGGTAGCTTCGGCTCTAACTCCTGGGGATTGGGTAGGGATGCACTCAAGGCCGCTAGTCCAGCGAAGGTGTCGGCCCTGCCCAGGCCGCAACGATAGGTCATACCCCCGCCTTGGGAGAAACCCATCAGTATGGCTTGGCGGGGCGGCACGTGAAACTGCTGCAAGACCTCGTCAAAGAATCCTCCCAGCAAGTCTTCGGCTTGCTTAATATCCTCCGGCGTGGCGCGCCCTTGCGGTGGAAACCACCCGTAGCCTGATTGGCCTAGGCCCAAGTCAAAGGGTATAGGGGCGTTGGGGCAAGCGTAGAGGTATCCGCGTGAATTGATTACCGGAGCAAGTCCTGCTAAGTCCTGCATGTTGGCCCCGAAGCCATGGAGTAGGATCACCAAGGGGTATTGATGGTCGGGCTTATACTCGTCGGGAAGCAGCGATAGATAGGTCAAATGCCCGCCCTGGTGCCGCTCTGCTTTCATGGCTGTTACTCCTAAGCCGAGGACTTGCCTGGACTAGCCGGTCCCAGCAGCGGGCCCCCCCGCAGTAAAGCGGTGTTAAGAGCCCACCACAAAGTCGCCGAACATGGTGAGGTTGTGGCCGGGGAAGGTACACACAAATTGATAAGAGCCTTCAGTGGGTGCAGTGAACCTGACCAACTCCTCTTCCCCTGGGTCCAGCAGGGAGGAGCGGGCGAGGACCCTAGCATCGTCCTCTGGAATCCAATCATTGGTTAGCCCGGCCGCGGCCCCTGCGATGGCTACATCATCTTTGGAGCCCGCTTCAACCAGTACCCAGTTATGCTGGTTGAATGCTGATATGTTAGTGAAGGTAAGAGCTACTTCGGAACCGGGTGCAACCTCCAAGGAGACGATGTCAAACTCCAGAAGGTCTCCATTAACGCCGATATTCAGGCTCACTGCGTCACCTGAAGGGTCAGACGGCGAAGCCACCGCGTTTGGGGCAGCAGTAGCACCTGGTCCTTGAGTTTCCCTCTCTGCGGGTCCTTCGTTGGCTACTGCAATTTGCGTTGGCAAAGGTGTGACCTTATGGTCTAGGACCGTTTCTTGTGCACACGCTGACAGCAATATTATCACTGCCGGTACCACCAACCAGGTCAGTGAGACCTGCCACCGGCCTGGTAGAGTTCTAGAGGTTTTGCTCACCCCTCGTAAGGGAGGAATTATCATCTTCAACTTTCCGTGTTATTCCGTTGGTATAAAACTTAGGGGCTTTAAGGCAGATATCCGACTCTAGCGGGGTTCAATGGTTGTATAGTTGTTACCATTTCTTGTTGCCAACCCGTTCGTGTCGGGCCCGGAATGGACTGGCTCTCGATTGCTGGCCTGGATTGTTTGGATCAGAAAGACCAGTAGTCCCCCACCGATGACTCCAATAGCTACGAAAAGCGCCCCGACCGCAAACCACAACCCTGTTTCATCCCCCACCAATCTTCCGTGGAGGGAAACGGCGGCAATGAAGCTCTGCGGGTTAGAAATAAACCACAGCATACAGAACAGGCCAAACTAGCACGACGAAGAGCCAAAAGACCCCGACCGCCTCCAGACTGGCCATCCGTCGGGGAAAGTTGTTGGCCACTGCCATCCAGGTGACTACGCCGAGACAAAGCACGGCGCACACCACGTGCACGGCGTGAAAGCCTATGATGACGTAGAAAATCGAGCCATAAGAGCTTGACGTGATCGTGAGGCCAAATCCGATCAGGCGCGCCCACTCGACTCCCTGTAGCCCCACAAATATAGCCCCTAGAAGAGCCGTGGCGATGAGCAGTGAAGAAAGCATCCTAGAGGTGCTGTCCTCTCTCCCATACAGCCGCCTGAAATACAGCAATGTGACTCCACTGGCCAACAGGATCGCGGTGTTAATCGCTGTTGCTTCAATGGGAAAGCGGGGTTGGTCCAACGGAGGCCACTCGTGCAATGAGGCTTTGATCGACAGGAAGGCGCTTATGAGGCCGGCGAAGGTCATGGCTTCCACGACAATGACCAGGATCATCCCGAACCGGGCAAGGGCCATGCGGTCGATCCTAGGACCGTCCTCCGCTGACCAGTGGCCATCCCCGTTCCCGGACGCCGACGGCGGAGGGGGGACGGCAATAACCGGTTTTTCTGGGACGTCGCCACTTTGGACTGTCACAGGCGGCGCGGCGGTGCCAATTAAAGGGCTTTCTTGCTTCATCTCTTCTGAGTAAGGGTTAGATCGAAATAAGTACCGGCGACGAAGAATCCTACGAAGAAGAGGGCGATCAGCCCAAGAATCCACAGGAATCTTCTCTCAAACCGAAGGTGCATAAAGTTCGATACCACCAACGATGCCTTGATTACGCCAAGGATGAAGAGAAAGCCCAATAGGGCCATCTCCAGGACCGGCGCAAACTCTTTCACTAGGATTGAGGCGACGATACTCGTACCGGTCAGTGCTAGTAGCACAAACCATACGAAGATGTAGTTGGGAAAATGTTCCTCGTGCTCTGTTTCCATTCCTTGAACACCCCTAGGAAAGGTAGAAGAGAGGCCAGAGGAAAAGCCACACAATGTCGACAAAGTGCCAATAGAGAGCAGTGGCTTCCAGGGAGTAGCGGGGCCTCCAATTATTGCTCATGTACAGGACCAGGATAACAGCGAAGGCGATTAACCCAAGAAGCACGTGAACGGCGTGAAGGCCGGTGGCCCCATAGTAGAGTTGCCAGAAGGGCCCTTGGTGGATGGTATATCCATGGGAGACTTCGGTGGGCCATTCCACGGTCCATTTTAGCGCCAGGAAAACAATCCCTAAGGTGATGGTCCCCAGGAGGCAGAATTTCGATAAATCGTGCCTTCCCGTGGCGCTCATCTTGTAGGCCAAGGCCACCAGCAGGCTGCTGGTGAGCAGGTTGATAGTGTTCACCGAGCCAATGATGGTGTGAGTGTGGGTTGACTCCTTGGCCCATTCAGGGAAAGAGACTCGGAACAGGACGATGGTCATTATGACCCCGCCGAATAGGACCACCTCTCCGGACAAGAACAGCCACATCCCCAATTTGGGGGCAGCTACCCCTGTGGGTTCTACGTACTCCATTTCCGGCGCGTGGGCCATTATGCTACTCCCTCACCGGCAAGGGAAGAAGTCTACCCTGGGGCTCATAGTCAACCCCGTCCACCGCGTACTCGTATGGGTCCCGGTCTACTACCGGAACCGTATTGCCCCAGTTGAGGTGAGGTGGAGGGGACTCTGCCAGCCACTCCATCGTCGAAGCCTCCCAAGGATTCCTGTCCACCCTCTTCCCAGCGATCAGACTGTAGAAAAAGTTGAAAACGAAGATGAACTGGACCAGCACTAGCAGTACTCCGGCGCCCGAGGCCACATCGTTTAGCCAAGCATAATCTTGTAAGAAGGGAATGTGATCGTATCCGGCGTATCTCCTGGGATACCCGGCAAAGCCCAGGATAAACATGGGTGTGAATACGATGTTAAACAGCACGAACGTGCTTATAGCGTGGACTTTGCCGATAGTCTCGTTCATGATACGGCCAAACATCTTAGGGAACCACCAATGGATGGCGGCAAACGTAGTCAGAATTACCGAAGCAAAGATCACGTAGTGGAAATGGGCCACAACAAAGTAGGTATCATGTAGTTGGATGTCGGCAACCGTCGCGCCCAACTGTAGTCCGGTAAGCCCGCCAACAATGAAGACTACATAAGCAAATAGCGCGTACAGAAAAGCAGCGTTAAATCGCAAGGAACCTCCCCAAAGGGTTAGTCCCATCGCCACAACGATCACCAAGAAGGGCACGGAGATTATGATGGTAGTGATGCTGAAGCCGACGGCCGCCAAGGGGTTCAATCCGGCTACGAACATGTGATGTGCCCAGACCATGAAGCTGAGCACCCCTGCGAAGATGGTGGCGTAAATAATGTGCTTATAGCCATGAAGGGGCTTCCTGGCTGCGGCCGGGAATATCTCGCAAATGACCCCCAACCCCGGGATCAGGATCACGTACACTTCGGGATGGCCAAAGAACCAGAATAAGTGCTGCCATAGTAGAGGGTCGCCTTTAGCTGTGCCCGTCACCAGATAAAAGTGGGTGCCGAAGTTCTTGTCGAGGAGCAACATAAACGCCCCGGCAATCAGCGGACCCACGGAAAGCATAAATAGCAAGGAGGCAATCACCACCATCCAGATTATCAGGGGCAGACGCATGATGCTCATGCCCCTGGCCCGTAATACGACGGGGGTGGTGATAAAGTTGATTCCTCCCATCAAAACCGCGGCGAACTCTAGAGCAAGCCCGAAGATCCAGAGATTTATCCCCCAATTGACGCCCGTCAAGGCACTGCTGGCGCTTAGTGGAGCATACCCGGTCCAACCCCCTGCGAATGGTCCCCCAGGAACGAAGAAGGATGCCATGATAACCACACTGGAGACGAAGAAGGTCCAATAGGACATCATGTTAAGGAACGGGAAGGCCATGTCTCTGGCCCCGATCATCAAGGGGATGGTCAAGTTGCCGAAGAAGCCCAGCAATATGGGCATGGCAACCCAGAAGATCATCAGGGTGCCGTGCATCGTGACGAAGGCGTTGTATCTCGCGGGCGCTAGGATCTCCAGTTCTGGCATGGCCAGGTGAGTTCGGAACATTAACGCAATGATGCCGCCGAAGAGAGCGAAAAATAATCCATTGAGTAGGTATTGCTTGGCAATGACCTTATGGTCGGTAGAGAATATGTACCGTCCTACCCAACCGATTTCAGCGTGGTGAACCGCCAGCGTCGCCATCACGGAACTCCTAAAGTCATGGTCCTGGTATTGAGCCACCGGTCATAGTCGCCGGGGTCTAAAACCCGTAAATTGGCCAACATCTGGTAGTGTCCCAATCCACAAAGCTCTGTGCAGATCGATGGGTATTCTCCGGAATCCGTGGGGACAAACCACACCCGCGTCTCCCTGCCTGGGATCACATCGTATTTTACCCTGAGATGGGGGACGAAGAAGGAATGAATGGTGTCACCCGACGTCATATGCAGGATTGTCAGTTTGTTCTTTGGAACAACCAAATCGTTAGCCAGACTGAAGTCATCGGAGGTGTCGAAGATTTTATCCGGCCCAGGATAATTGAACGACCAAAAGAACTGCCTCCCGACGACGTTTACGTGCATCGCCTCACCGTGTTCCTTGGTCAGGGAGTCTTCCGCTTTTAAGATAGTTTCGGCCCAGCCTACGGTGGAATAGACTGTGATGACGATGTCGAAGATTATCATCGTAATGTCCAACACGATCAAGCGGGTGATCCAGCCACTCAAGTGGCGAGTGGCCCTGGGGTTTTTGCTTTGACGGAAATTGATGACAGCCGCGATGATGAGAGCGAAGGAAAGCACCGCCACGATCAGTGTGACCAAGGAGATGATCAACAAACTGTAGTCGAGCCAGAAACCGTGGGTGGAGATGTCGGGCATCAGCGGCATTGGCTGCTCCTACTGGGTTGGGACTTTCCTCTACCTGCTCTGCTGCCTCAGGTGCGAGACATAGGCAATGAGATCCCAGGTCTCTTCGTCGGAGAGCGAGTGGGGCGGCATAGCAGTTCCACCGATTCCCAGCCGGATAGTCTTGAAAATGTCCTGGGTGGCAGGCCGTCTCATGGGGCTTGTAACAAAGTTAAGGGGCCACACGAGTTCTACGTTTCCTTCTTCATCCCGCCACTCGGTCGGCAATGGTACGGGGGGTTCGCTTCCCTGCTCGATATCGCCGTGGCAAGCGATGCAGCCACGGCTGGCGAAGAGTGCCCTCCCTTGATCGACTCTTTGTTGAGACGCTATGTCCTGGGGGATGCTGGGTACTTGAATGGCTGGGGAGATCGGCTGATTTAATCTCCACTGGTCATAGGCAAAGGTCTTTATGTACCGCACAACAGCGTAAATATCCTCATCGCTGAGGTTGGAGAACGCCGGCATGGGAGTACCCGGTAGCCCCTCCCTGATTGTTTTTATTAGGTCCTCGTCCAGAGCCAAAGGATCGTTTTTGTTCAAGCTTTTGAACTTGAACATAACCTGCTCCTTAACATGCGATTTTCCGGTGAAGTCCCTTGGTTTGATGGGCAGGCCCTCAGGGGTGACCGGGTTTCCGTCTCCATTCATCCCATGGCACGTCATGCATCGGATGGTATAAATAAACCTTCCTTGTTCCACGTGGTCCAACTGTACCTGATCAAGCTCCGCTGAGGTAAAAGCTTTGGGCGAGGCATCAGCGGTACCAAACGCAAAAGTGAGGGCCACTCCGCCTACGCCCAAGAATAGAGTAATAAGAAGGGCTTGGACTATTGCCTTCACTTTCGCTGTTCTCCTTTCACAAGGAGCAATGGTGCTGATTCTTGGAAATAAGGAGAACCAAAGCGGCTAATAGACACTAAAGGCAACCTCCGGGATTGAGTGCCTTGCTCTATTTCGCAGTCGAATGCCTCCGCCAGATTTTAATAGCCCGAGGGACATTATCATAGCGCCAAACTGGCTGTCAACGCATCTTGGTTGACGGAAGATACTCAACTCAAGTCTTCTCATTCGACAGATAGCCTGTGGCGTTTAGAAGTGAACGACACTGTCCACCAACATCGCTACAAACAACAACGCCAGGTATGCTAGGGAGTACAAGTACAGCCTTCTGGCGCTACGTGCGGTTACGGATTGCTTGAGCTTTATAGCCATGCCTAAGAAGACCACTCCCAGCAACGCTGCGGTGGCCCAGTAGATCAAGCCAACCACACCTGTGACCGGAAAAACCAGAGATAATCCGATTAGTATTATGGTGTATACCAAGATGTTAAGGGCAGTGTATTCTCGACCCGATACTACCGGCAGCATGGGGATTCCGGCCCGCTCGTAGTCCCGCTGGATCAGGAGCGACAGTGCCCAGAAGTGGGGTGGGGTCCAGAAGAAGATGATTGCGAACAAGTAAAGAGCTGGTAAGTCCAAGCTGCCAGTGACTGCTACCCATCCCACCATGGGAGGAATCGAGCCTGCGGCTCCGCCGATAACAATGTTTTGCGGAGTGCTTCGTTTGAGCCAACCGGTGTAGACAAATACGTAAAACAGCGTCGCGCCCAGGGTCAGGAATGCAGCTAAGATGTTGACCCAGGCCGCCAGGATCAGAAAAGCTACGATGTTGAGCAAAATGCCGAAGGCCAGTGCTTTACTGGGAGCGATTCGTTGCCCAGGCACGGGACGCTGCCAGGTCCGGCTCATCATCGCGTCCACATCTTGGTCCAAGTAATGATTCAGAGCGTTAGCCCCGCCGGCGCCCAGGGCTCCGCCAACGCATACCAGGGCCACCATGGCTATCGTGGGTACCCCTTGAGCGGCCACAAACATCCCGCCCAAGGCGGTGATGAGCAGCAGTAGAACAATGGGTGGCTTGGTCAGGGTCAGGTAGTCGTTGATTACCCGCAACACCAGGCTTGGGCGCACCATTCCCGGCTTGGCCAGCCGCCACTGCTCAAGCATCGTAATGCTCCGCAGGGGTAGCGCTCTTGCCCAGGAAACTTAGGGTGGCCACTGCCACCATCGCTGCCCAAAGGACGGTAGCGATGGACTGGTGTAGCGCTCTGAACTCAGGAGGGAACTTCAGCCACACGGTTGCGGCTCCCAACATCACTTGAATCAGCAACAGGGTAGCCGCCGATATGGCGATTGCCCGTAAGCTCAGCGGTCGGGTCCGGTTGCGAGATCCTAGATGTAGGATGTAAAGCACGACAAGGCCAATGATGGCCGTCGCCCACCGGTGGGACATGTGGATCACCTGTAACCGCTCCTCGGGAAAGACGTCTCCCTGGCACAATGGCCATCCCAGACAGGCCCCGGTGGCACCGGATGTTGTGACATAGGAACCGGACACAAGTAGAGCGTAAACCCCAACTGCTGACACCATGGCCAAAAATGGGAACCGGTCAGCCGGTGGTTGGGAGTGGTCCCCCCAGTCTTGTACGCTCGACCTCCAAAATGTAACCACTACTATTATAACGAGACAACCCAGGAGTGCCTGGCCCAATGCGAAGTGGGCCGACACTAGCCCGCCGGATAATTCACTCTCCACAGTAGCGCCGCCAAGGAGCGCTTGGGCCAAGACCAGGACAAGCGCCAGGGAAGCTGGGAGGGTGATAGATAACACCCGCCGGTACATCAGCCAGGCCATAACGCAGGTCGCCAGCACCAAAGGCCCTGCCAAAAATGACGCTAAAACCCGATGACTAAATTCGATAATAGCCGCTGGCTCCAGAGGGGGTAGAATGCCCCCATGGCACAAGGGCCAATCGGGGCAACCCAGGCCAGACCCGGTAACTCGGACCACGCCGCCAAGAACGACCAACGCAAGGACCGAAAGCGCTGCCAAAAAGGATATTATGCGGAACAATGAATGGGCCAGTCTGCGTCGGGCAATGGGGGCGCTGGTATTGACGATGGCCATCGGTTCAACGAAGCGTAGTTTCGGTGCCTTACCTGCTTTGATTGGCTCGCTAGATCACTGTCTGGTGACGTTGAGAGAGGACAAGGGTGTTGAGCCACAGTCCCCAACCAGTACGAATGCGCCGAGGAACGTAACATAGCGCTGTAGGCTTGTCAATGTGGTCCCGTTGGACGGACCCCCCGTCATATTCTAGCCCCGGAGAATCTATTATGATCCGAGTATTGATTCTCCATGGCTCTGTGGCAGACAGTCTAAGGAGGGTCAGCCAGAATGTCCTGTAGCACGGACTCAAGCTTTTGAAGCGTGGTGAATGCCTCGAACTTCGCTCTTACGATGCCATGCTGGTCGACGACGAAGGTCCACGGCTCCGTCGGCAAGTTCCATTCCGTCACCGCCGGAACAGTTCCCTCAACGGGACGACCGCCTTGAATCAGGTGAGGGTTCTCAAAGACTTCTACGTGGAGAAAGCTTGCCTTTTCGTGATAATCATTTTTGAGGGAGGACAGGACCTCCACTTGGGGGCCACAGGTAGCAGTCACGCAGAAGGCCGGAGTGGCGAACACTATCACAACAGGTTTTCCGGCCGCTAGCGCCTCATGGACCGACAGCCGGTACAGGTCCGGGTCGGGATTAGCGGCGCTACTGATTTTTGCTAGGTCGTCCACGTCGCCGCCGGTCAGGGTTACGCTGGCTGGTGCTGCGCTGCCTATGGCCGGGGTTAAGCTCGCTTCTCTTACCGTGAAGTTGCTTTGGGCCCGGAATGGCCTTCCATCGTTGGTCTGTCCGGTGGCCACAAGCTGCCAACACCCCGGAGCGTCTTGGGTGCACAGCCCTACTTCGTCGAAACTCAGATATGAAGAAAATACCCCCTGGGGCCCAATCGGCCACTGAACAAACCTAGCAATACCCTCACTTCGCACTAGCCCTTCTTCTTGGGCTGACGGGGAATATACCACTTGGACCTGGGCCGCCGGTGGTCTAACCGGCATTCTATCCGAGTCTATGATTGCGAAGAGAACGCGGTTGTCTCCTAAGGCCAGGTCGGTGCTCAGGACCAGCATACTGAATTCTGTTCCCATCAGGGGTGGTGTCTCAGCAGCGGGCGAACCGCAGGCGATGAAAAGTGTGGTAAATACCAGGGCCGCAATCAAGCCTGTCTTGGTTCTGGCATTTGATGCCATGAATGCTGCAGCGTTAGCCAGGAACTTCGAAGGCTGTAAGCGAGGAGGTATGATGCTTCCCAATGCGTAAGAGGGCTCGACTGAAGGAATGTACTATTCTTGCCGACCCCTTAACGTCCAACTAAGTCAGAGGCAAAGTCTTTGGAGAAACCAGGGCCGATTGTATGGCCTGGAGCGGCCAGGGTCAATTTGCGGGAAGACTGAACAGTGAGGAACGGCGAATCCAGGTCAGGTTAGGTCTCTTAGGTGTTCACCCAGGAACAGTTTGATAATAGCCAGAAGCAAGACAGCGACAATGATAATTAACGCGATTTGAAATTCCCAGCTCCGAGTGGCTATGCCCAAGACAGTGCCGGCGGCAGGCGGATGCTCGGTGTCGGTAGCTGCCATAACCAACATCAAGAGTCCGACGGAGACGGCCAAGGCCAGATTCCGAATCAAGGGAAGGTTCTGAAGGAAGCTCTCCACCGGCGTGGCAAAGAGCAACAGGGAGAACACAGACCCGATAGCCAGAGCCATGGCGTGGCCTCCAACAACCGAGCGCCCTTTAGCGGCTTGGCTAGAGGGATGCAGGAACAGGATTACAACGCTGGAACCCAGGCCCGCTGCCAGCGCTGCGTTGGAAAGGGAGTCTACAAAAAGCAACACTGCCAGGATAGCCAGGGTGGCTAGCACAGCCTG
Source organism: Dehalococcoidia bacterium (assembly GCA_965197555.1). Taxonomy (GTDB): domain Bacteria; phylum Chloroflexota; class Dehalococcoidia; order Lucifugimonadales; family UBA3495. Next base: position 399,561 of record OZ240213.1, read on the forward strand.
AGACAAGTACCTAAGGGAAAAGCGCCTTAATTTAGGGTCTATCAATGCGCGGCCCGTAGGACGGCAGGCCCTTTGGGTAACCCATGCGGGGAGACCCCGCATTGGAACATCGGGGCTCAGAACAGGGGGCTTTTCTCCAGGAATCTCAGAGTCAGAAGGGATTGGGGCAGGCGGACTGTCGCTTGCTTGCCCCGCTTCGTGGGCGCGTTCAGGCTGTTCAGAAGACCCTCCCTGGTTGGACACCCTGGTACGGCCTCCGATAATCCTTAGTCTTTGTTCAGATTGCTGGCAAAATCCAGCCAAACCCGGGCGCAGGGTACAGGCAAGATGTGCTGCACGAAACCCGTGACTCCTGGGAAAACCACTAGTTTGCCGTTGGGGAATACGTCTGCTGCTCCCCTGAAGTCGCCTAGCACTTCCTCCCTCAAGCTGGAGGCAGCCAGCACCAAGACCGGAGTTTGCACATCCTTAAGCAAAGGCCGGAGGTCGAGCCCCGGCGCGTTCCGTTGAAACGCGCTTACCACGTGGACCGGGGTGCGGGCCATTTCGCCGGCGTACCACCGAACGTAGGCTGGGTCCACCATTTGGGGGTCCAGGCGTCGCGTGATGGTGCTTTCAACCCACGCGGCGACGCCTTCTTTTTCGATCAGGTCGGCTGATTCTTCGTGGTGGGAGTCAAGGAAGCTGGTGGGAGATGTACAAACAGTCAGAGAGAGCAGGCGGTCTTGGTGTAGTGTCGCGAAGCGCATTCCAATAGAACCGCCCACAGTCTCACCGATCAGATGGACCTTGCCCAGCTCTAGCTTGTCCATGACTTCCAGCAAGTCGTGGGCAAAGTTGTCCAGGGTCACCGGATATTCGCCGTCGGGTACCGAGGACTGGCCCATACCTCTCATGTCGTATCGGATTACCCGGTAATGCCTGGCGAGTACCGGCACCCAGCCAAACCACAGCTTGTGATTCTTGGCCATACCATGGTGCAACACCACTGTCTCCGGCGTGGTCCACGGGTCGGTAAAGTCATCCACCGTGTAATAAAGCTCAGCCCCATCGTCGAGCGTGACTTTCATAGCAACCTTCTACCAATTTGCTTACAGCTACCATCGGCGAACTAAATTTACAACCGGAACGGCATGTGTCAGGCGCTGACCTCCACCGAGAGGCCACGCTCGGTGAAAACAGAGCCAGCGATCTGCATTACAGTGCTGGTGGTTATGTACCCGCCATAAAGCATGACCTGAACAAAGACCTCCATGATTTCGGCGGGGGTCATCCCTACCCGGATGGCGCCCTCGATTCTGAGACGAATCTGGCGATCGTAGCGGCCCAGCACTGTCAAGGCGGCCAGGGTGATCATAGCCCGGTCCTTGGCGCCCAGGAGGGGCCTGGTGTGAATAGCTCCCCAATGGTACTCGTAAATGAGCCGCTGCATTGCGGCGGCGGTAGGATGGTCGGTGTAATACGCGGAAACCTCTCCGATGTGTTCCTGGTAAGCTTGGGCGCCCTGGTCATAGAGCTCATCGGTCGACAGCGTGGGGTCATATACCTCCGTGGGTGTGAAATTAATGCCGCGTTCCTCGAAAACCTCTTTGGCTATCCGCATCGCCGCCTCGACGGCTGGCACCCCGACGTAGAAGGTCAGGTGGATAAACGCCTCTACCACTTGTTCCGGAGGAAGGCCCAGGTTCAAGCAGCGCTCGATATGCCGACGCAGCAGAGGCAACTGTCCCAAAGCCAAAAGAGCCGAAATGGTGCATATGCTGCGCTGCTTGACGTCCAAGACCGGCCTGGTCCAGATAGAGCCAAATAAGGCCTCATCGATGATACGTTTCAGGTCGGGGGCCAGTTGGTCGATCCCCGGCACAGTAAAGTGGGCGAGATCCCCTCCCGCCATCAATGACCGCATCTCCCGGCCTTGCTGGTAACGCTCTTCCAATGTAGTCAATTCTCACGACCTCCAAGTCCCCGCTCAGGGCTGATCACATCAATATTGTTGGAGTGGGATGCCGGACAGGGACCCCACCTTTGTAGGGGGGTCAAATGTAACAACAACTTGGCCAGAAAAGTGAAACCGCAGGGTGCTCTCCTCAATACAGCCAATCCCGAATCCTTGGGAGAAGAGGCATTGGGACTGCACGTCCTGGGTAGCCAGGGTTTTGGCTCGAAGCAGGGGGTCTCGGTGGGCGACGATCATCGCGCTGGTACCAAGTCTAAGGGTTTCGGAGGCACCAGCCAGAAACGCAAGGGGGGTGGTCTGCTGCGGCCATTCTCCTTCGCCCATGGGGTTACCGGGCAGTCTCTTCTTACCGAGTTAGGGTAAGCTGACTCAATGGCATTGGCCAAAAGCAGATGGTCCGGGGGCACTCCGGTTTGGAAGTCCATAGCCTCACCCGGCTGGGATTATCTCCATCGGCGGGTCCCGTTTGGCGCGGGAGTCCTGGTGTTTGGGCGGATAGAAGCCAAATCTCAATGTGTACCTCACCTAGTGGCAATTGTGTAGCCACATGGACCCTTCGGGAGGTGTTTGTGAGACCCGCCGGCTGTTGAATAGCGAACCACCTTGAGTTAGAGCAATTGCCGACAGGTTGGGCATCAAGCCCCAGGCAAAACATGCGCTGCTCGGGCCGACCAGTGACAACTGCGAAGTGCTCATGGACGCGGCGCCGGTAACTAGGGTTTCAGGTCGATGTATCGGCTATTGCACTTCGAAGTGTTTGACCCAGAACTCGCCTCGGTAGAGGTGTTCGGCCTCTTGGGCCAGGCTCTGCCTTACCTCGCTGCGTTCGTAGTTGAGCAGGTCTTCCTGGGAGTCCCAATAGCTGATGCTCATGCCCTCGTCCGGGTCTTCCGTGCTGCGTAGGAGCTGGCGCTCTCGCAGGCCCTTGACGCCCTGAGTTGAGGCCACAACTCTTTCATTATAGAAATGCTCGTACTGCTCCCAGGTGCCAAGCCTTAACTTTCCCCATGCAACCAGAACGTACATCGCGGTCTCCCTTCTCTTTAGCGGTTCAAGTGTAACGAAGCCAGGGCCAGGGTGGGTTAACTGGATTCAAAGCAATAGCGGTAACAATACACCTTGTTTGGTGGGGATTCAATCCACCAGCATCACTGCTGGTGGATAGAGATCACTTCGAAATGCTTCACCCAAAATTCCCCCCGGGGATATGACAAGGGTTGGTACAAATGGTCCGCTTCCTGGGCCAACTCCTTACGTTGGTCACTTCGTTCGTAGTTTTGTAGGTCCTGCAGAGTGTCCCAAAAGCTGATTGACAATCCTTCGTCGGGGTCTTGGGTACTGCGCATCAGCTTTCGTTCTCTTAATCCAACAACCCCTTGGGTAGAAGGGCTGACGCGTTCCTTATAGAATTTTTCGTATTCGGGCCACATACCAAGCCTAAGCCGTCCCCAAACCACATATGCATACATCTTGACCAACTCTACACGTGAGCCAGGTCTGATTACGCGATTTGTGTAATGTTAGCATAGCTTTGACATAGGCCAGAGCCCCTATTGTAGTCACAAAGCGAAATAACGATGGGAAACCACCAATCAATGAGACTTTATTCGGAAACTCTATGTTCCCGGCTGGTCTGGAACTAAACCGACCAATATCCTTCGTGGTCCCGCATCTCTCGTTCCGCACTGATGCCAAGCTGAGTGAGGGTCCTGCTGTAGCGATTGGCAAACAGTTGGGCTACGGTTGAGTAGACCCGCATTCCGATTTCGGCGTCTTTCGTGCACAGGTCAACCAGAGGTGACCTGGGTATCGAAAGCACCCTCATGTCGGAAATGGCATCACCCGAAGTGATAAGGGTCCCGGAACCCAGGAGGGCGGCCAGGGGGAAAGACTCGCCGGCGCTTGCCGTCCGGACAGCGATCTCGCCAACCTCGGAATGGGCGGTGAGGTGGGCTTCTCCCTCCAAGATCAAATACAGGTGTTGGCCGAGTTGTCCCCCGGTCCCGAGCTTTTCGCCGCGACCGATCCTTAGCTCCCGGCCTAGGGACACTACCCGGTTTATCTGTTCTTCGGTAAGGTCTTTGAACAGATCGATGTTGTTCATAGTTGTGCTGTCGCCAGCCGGAACTGCCTGCGCCCCTTCTCGTACGAGGGGACCTTCCGACAAGGCATCGGGGCCCAAGACACGAACCTCTACTAGTGACTTTCGTTCCACTTCCCTGGCTACGCTGCCCCGCATTAGGCGTGCTAAGCCCTTGCGGTCGTGGGTGTACATAGCTATCAGATCAGCCTCTTGTTGTTGGGCGAAGTTTGCGATGGCGTCGCTTACCGAAGCGGATACAACCACAGCACATCGGCAGGCCCGCGACGCCCCTTCCAGTTGGCTGGAGATTTGCTCAAGGTAGACCATGGCCCTATCTCGGTCGTCTTCTTCTTGCTGGCTGCCAAGGATGACGAAGTCGCCAACGGCTTTAGTTCTGACGGGAGCTATGACATGGAACAATATGGCCTCACCAGTTTGATCCAGGATCTGCGGAATTGATTCCAATACCCCTTCGCATTCTTGAGATTTGTCCAGGGGCACCACGATTTTCTGGTACATGGTCCCTCCAGTTGCGGGGTCCTGGGCTGACCGCCTCTAGGCTGGATTGTTGGGGGTTGGATCCTCCAGTTTGGGCTTGGCTCACTCCCAATAATAATTAGTATTGCTAATGTGTGGGGTAAGGCTATCCGAAGACTTCTGGAATGTCAATTTTGTGTATAGTTTTACATGTGTTTCGTAGCATTCCCTCAAAGTAATAATGTTCACAACATAACAACGCCCTGGCTTAAGCATCGATCGCCACTCCGGCTGGTAACAAATGCCCTAGTTGTGTTGGCGGCCCCGCATTTCTTGACACTATTATTTGCTAGCGCTAGACTTTTGCCTGCACTTGGCTTGGGAGAAACTATCGTGTCTGCGCCCACTACAATCTTGACCGAAGAGATGCGTAACCTGACCATTGGCGTGGAAGGTCTCTCTATCACCGCGGAAGTGGAGCAGGGAGCGATAATCAAGTTCGCCCAAGCTATTGGAGATGACAATCCCCTATTTAACGATGAAGCATCTGCGCGGGGGACCCAATACGGCGGCTTGATCGCCCCGCCCACTTTCCTCCGCTCAATCGGTTTCAGGCGACCGGAGCCGCCCTTCGACTTGCCCTTTACCCGACTACTCGATGGTGGAAGCGACTGGGAGTATTTTCACCCGGTGCGGGGTGGGGATCGGATCACGGCTGTGGGCAAGATCACCGACATCGTTGAACGGACTGGGCGATTGGGTGTGATGGTGATAATGACCGTGGTAGCCACGTACCGCAATCAGTTCGATCAGGTCGTTGCCACCCAAACCAACACCTCTATCCGATACTGAGAGTCGCGATATGGCTGACCAAGTATTCTGGGAAGATGTGGCCGAAGGAATGGACCTGCCCACTCTGGTCAAGAATCCAACCACCCGGCAACTGGTCCAGTACGCAGGGGCCTCCGGGGACTATTACGAGATCCATTACGACAAGGAATTCGCCCAGAGCACTGGCCTCGATGGAGTAATACTCCATGGGGCGCTAAAGAACGCATTTCTAGGCCAGCTGATTACCGATTGGATCGGCCCCCAGGGAGTATTGAAGCGGCTGTCCTGCCAGTACCGGGGCATGGACTTTCCTGGAAATACCATCACCGGCAAGGGGGCTGTCACTCGCAAATACCGTGAGGGTGGTCAAAGCCTGGTAGACTGCGACATTTGGCTGGAAAACCCCCAGGGTGAAAAGACTACCCCTGGTGTGGCTACAGTGGCGTTGCCATCCCGCGAATAAATTCGTGGATGAATCCTCTTAATTTGGGGATTCCTGCCATGGGGCCGCTCCTAGCTCGAACTTCCCTATCAAGCGTAAAATGGGCTGCTGAAATATCCTAGTCAGTGGCACACTCTCGGCAAGGCAGTGGCGAGCTTACTGGCGGAGTTGGCTTTTCTTTATCGGGCTCAAATATTCTTTTTGCCAGCATGGACATTATTGGCAGCGTTAGAGCAACGGTCGCTCCCAGGCTCACCCGGTCCTAACCGAGGAGACTGAAATGGTTGATATGCTTAAAGACAAAGTCGCTATCGTCACTGGCTCCGGCCGGGGGATAGGAATGGGGATCACCACGCTCATGGCCCAGGAAGGGGCCAAAGTGGTAGTGGCGGACCCGGGCGTCAACGTGGACGGCAGCGGGTTCGATCAGTTGGTCGCGGAGCAGGTGGTTTCGGAAATTCGGGATGCCGGCGGCACGGCTGTGGCTTGTGCAGAGTCGGTGGGAACGATGGAGGGAGGGGAGAAGATCGTCCAGGCTGCGGTGGACAACTTTGGCCGGTTGGACATAGTTGTTACCTGCGCCGGGATACTTCGGGACCGCATGGTGTTCAACATGACGGAGCAGGAATGGGACGACGTCATTAATGTGCATCTCAAGGGGACCTTTACGGTGGTGAAAAACGCGTGCATCCTATTTCGACAGCAACGTTCCGGACGCATCATCACCTTTAGTTCGGAGTCGGGCCTAGTTGGTAACTCGGGCCAGGCTAACTATGGCGCCGCTAAGTCCGGGATCGCTGGATTCACCAAGGTGGTGGCGCGGGACATGGGAAGGTACGGAGTCACCGCCAACGCCATTGCGCCTAGGGCCAACACCAGGATGATTGCCGACATTCCGGATAGCGCGGCGGAAATCCGCGCCAGGAGTGGCGTAACTTCACTGGCCGGGGAAGAAGATTTGCAGGTGATGGACCCCGACCACATCGCCCCCTTTGTTTGCTACCTGGCGAGCGACTACGCTAGCAACATCAACGCACAGACTTTCTTGGTCTACGGCAATACGATATCGTTGATGTCTCAGCCCCGGCCACAGCGGTCTATTTATGATCCTGAGGGGCACTGGAGTCTGGAGAAGCTGGCTCCCCTGGCAAGGGACGTCCTTACCAAGGGGATTTCCAACCCGGCTCCGGCGACGCCCCCTGGGGGGTAATCCCATGCCAACCAAGGGGCCGGAGTGCAAGTAAAGGTGTTCGCAACATGGCTGTAGGTCGAACATAGGAATAGAAACTTCCGAATTCGAAGAAGATGCCGATGAGAACGCCACCAGTGCAATGTGGGGATGAAAATAGTCTAGGCCCTCGGGCGGAGGCTGAATCGCAATGGCTGAATTACTGAACGACAAAGTAGCTGTGGTTACCGGAGCCGGTCGCGGAATCGGACGCGGCATAGCCAAGCTGATGGCTGAAGAGGGGGCCAAGGTGGTGGTGGTTGACCCCGGGGTCAACGTCGATGGCAGCGGCTTCGATCAGTCAATAGCCGGACAGGTGGTGTCAGAGATCCGGGAGGAAGGTGGTATGGCGGTCGCTTGCCCGGAGTCAGTAACTACCATGTCTGGCGGGGAGAAGATCGTTCAGACAGCAGTGGATAATTTCGGCAAGCTGGACATAGTGGTAACGGTTGCCGGGATCCTCCGCGACCGAATGGTATTCAATATGACGGAAGAGGAGTGGGACGATGTTATCGCAGTCCACCTGAAGGGTACCTTCTCTGTGGTGAAACACGCCTCCATTCTTTTCCGGCAGCAGCGGTCGGGACGGATTATCACATTCAGTTCTACTTCTGGACTGTATGGTAACTCCGGCCAGGCGAACTACGGTGCCGCCAAGGATGGAATCGCTGGCTTCACCAGGGTGGTGGCCCGGGATATGGGACGGTATGGTGTAACTGCGAACGCAATTTCACCCAGCGCCAGTACCCGTATGACAGGCAGCGTTCCGGATGAAGCTCGTGCGCTGCGGGCTGCGCGGGGCATCGGTGGCTACGCGTCGGTGAATCTAAGAGGAGAGCCGGAAGATGTGGCCCCTTTTGCGGCCTGGCTGGCCTCCGATGAAGCGGCCCATGTCAATGGGCACGTTTTCCACGTGACCGAGGGACTGGTGACTTTGCTAAATGAGCCGGAGCCGGTGAAGACTATTCAGAAAGACGGCAAGTGGACGGTTGAGGAACTGGCGCGCGTCGTACCTGCTACTCTTGGTCTGGAGCTTTACAACCCGGCTCCCGACCAGACGCGAGACCAGTAAGCTTTTTCGGCGAACCTGCGGGCCTGGGCCAAGATCCCACGGCTTTGCTAGGTTGTCGACGCTTCTTAATTGCTGGCTGGCAGCAGCAGAATCAGGTTCCCACTGGCCAGTTAGTCCCTCAAGGGAATGGTGCCCCACTTTATGGATTCCGGCTCCTGCGCGGCCCCTTGCTCCTTGGCCAAATCTCGAATCTGCAGCAACGTGGCGTTAACCTCGGGAGTTAGAAATACCCAATCGGGTTCCTCAGGAATCCAATATGGGGAGTTGATACGGACTACCTGATGCTCCTTGGGGTTTAAATAAATCCCAAACTTGGTAGCTTGCTGCATGGGCGTTCCTCTTCATTCGGTCTTCGCCGATCTTAACGTTTGCACATCCTGTGGAGAGGGGCTTGGTGGCGTCCTCGGCTAACCGTCTCCGATCGCTACTGATGGCTGGGTTTGGTTCTGGATGGGTTTAAGTGAGTACACTCCCCGGTATTCCGGCGGGAGCAGCGCGGCAATGCGGTACATGATCATCTCTAGAATACTCTGCATCACTTCCCTACTGGCTTTGCCTTCCAGCACGGGTAACGTAAACGGTTGACCGATATTGGCCCGCATCCTGCACAGGGGAACGGGCATTCTCCAACCGTTAATCTTCTCCGTGCCGCTGACCCCGACCGGCAAGATGGGCGCCTGGGACTTTAGCGCCAGGTAAACTACCCCTAACATGCCCGCCTGCATGGTGTGGTCCGGGCTCCGATGTCCTTCAGGGAAAACGACCACCGCCCGGTCCTCGTTGAGGAAACGGAGCAATAAGCGCAAAGCGTCAGCTCTGGACCCGGATCGGTCGAAAGGGGATACGTTGTAGCTTTTGAGAATGTACCTGCTGATCGGGTTGTGAAACAGCTCCTGTTTGGCGATGAAGTGCAGAGTCCGAGCCATAGAGGCTACCAATAAAGGGGGGTCGGTGGCCGCCAGATGGTTGCAAACTACAATTAAGGGGCCATAAGGCGGCACCCACTCTTGACCATTGATTTCTAACCGCCCGAAGGTGCCGAAGCAGAATCTGGCTAGGTGCCGACTAATAGGATACAGAATACTCACTCGGGACAACCCCTTGAGGTGAGATTCAGGCGCTCAAGGATTACATCAACCACTTGATCGACAGCCATGTCCTCAGTGTCAACCAGAAAGGCTCCCTCCGCTGGGGTCAGTGGAGAGTCGGCGCGGCGGGAGTCTATTTGGTCCCTGGCTTCCGTGTCCTGCAACACTTGGCCATAGTCTCTCTCCACGCCTTGGTCTAACCATTCTTGCCAACGCCGCCGGGCTCTGCGGTCTGGTGAGGCCAGAAGGAAGACTTTGAGGTCGGCGTCTGGTAGCACCACGGTCCCGATGTCTCGGCCCACCATGACGATCTTCACTTCGGAAGCCAACATCCGCAGCTGGCGCACCAAGACCTGCCTGACTGGGGAGATCTTGGCAATCTGCGAGACTCGTTGGTCGATTCTGGGCTCCCTCAGTTCCGGCCCGAGCCGATGCCCCCCAATCTCCACCGCAACACCGTCTCGGTCCAGCACTTTGATGGGGTTATTCTCGGCCAGGCAAGCTACCGCGGACTCGTCTTCCATGTCCACCTCTTCCCTAAGAGCCAACCAAGTCACTGCCCGGTACATCAGCCCGCTGTCCAGGTAATTGAATCCAAGGCGCTGGGCCAAGGCCAAGCCGACCACCGATTTTCCGGAGGCGACAGGCCCGTCGATGGCGATCACGCTTATGTCGAAGGTCAGTTGTTTTCCCACCAGATAGCCCCAAAGCCGCATTATAGCATCGACTATGAATCATCTAACCCAGGACTAACTATCAGGAGTACATAGCCTCAAAGCGATGCGATATTTCTTCCCTATAAGTAGATGGCTTCATCTATGAGTGGGTGGCATTGATCGGGCTAATCACGTTGCCCAACTTCATCGATAGGGGAGGGCGTGGGACATCTGGCAGAATGAGGAAAAGTCCGCTAGTGAAACCGGGACTCAAGGCTTATCGAGAGTGTAAATTAACCGCAAGATTGGGGGTCCGAAATGAACTGGATTGACGCGGTTGTGCTGGTGGTTTGGGCCATAACAGCCTTCTGGGGGTACCGCTCCGGCCTGGTGCAAATAACCATACCACTGGTGGTAGTGATTGTGGGGTTGGCCGTTTCCAGCCGGCTGGCGCCGGATGTTGGGGATGTGTTTTCCGGGTTCACCGAGAACGAGGATATTCAAACCATAGCCGGTTTTGTTCTGATTTTCTTTGTCCTCGTTGTTGCTGGAGCGTTGGCGGGGTTCACGGTGCGGACGGTGTTGCGCGTCATCCCCTTGTTTGGCTTGGCCAATAGCCTGGGGGGGATGGTCGCTGGTCTCCTCATTGGGTTCTTGATCCTCTCAGGTGTGCTAATCGGTGTACAGAAATACCCTTTCGACAACATTGAACAGCACATAAGCGATTCTACATTGGGCACGTTTCTAGCCGATAACTCCGATGTGGTCATTCACGGGACAAAGCTTGTACCCAGTGATTGGCGTGAGCGTTTGGATAAAATACCGGAATGACGATGGGTGAATCCTTCTAGCGACTGGGTTGCGAGGGCGTCGATAGCAGATTATTGATGCCGCTATGGGCAATTCGACCTCTATGCTGCTATAGTAAGTTCCAGCTAACCGGACGTTCACGGGTACTGATGAAAGTCGCCTGATGGTGAGTTCCGGGTCTAATAGAGTAGCGGAGCCTATCAGAAGCAACGGGGCTTCCGAGCCGAGGCCGGCGTTAACCCGTGCGCCAGTGTTGGTGCTGAATCTGAACTACGTGCCCATCAACGTTTGCACCGTGCGCCGGGCTATTATCCTGCTGGGCAAGGGCAAAGCGGAGCTGCTTGAAAACCACCCCGGTGGACTTAGGACAATAACCGCGGTGGTGGACGCTCCCTCGATCATCAGGCTTGTCTACTTGGTGAAACGGCCTTTCCTGCCTCGCAAGCTTTCCAAGAAAGAAATCTTCCTCAGGGACCGCTTCACTTGCCAATATTGTGGCAAGAAGTCCCAGGACTTGACGTTAGACCACGTGATACCCCGCAGGCAACACGGCCCCCATAGCTGGAATAACGTGGTAGCTGCTTGCACTAGGTGCAACCTCAGAAAAGCAGGAAGAACGCCGGCCGAGGCCAGCATGGTCTTGGTCCGGGAGCCGAAAGTCCCTGACCCCAACCCCTATTTGATCCTTCAGAGTCGGATCATCCTAGATGAGTGGCGGCCCTACGTTCCATGGACTGATAAGCCGTAACCCCGTGATTTGGGCGCCATTTCCTGCCGTAGTCGATAAGTACGACTTCACCCCACTGACTCTCCGCGGAAGGAAATAGCTTCTTCCCCCCAGACGTGGGGAGGTCAGGAGAGGGGTGCTGGGTGATCCGGCATATTAATCTTGATGAAGCACTGGAGCCGCGGGAATCCAATTATTCCGGTGCCAGCCGGGGCAAGGCCAGCATAAGCACTTCCAGCGCCAGCCTGGGACTTGCGTTCTGGTTTAAGGCTTCCACAGTGTCTGTCAGTCGTTGGATAAAACTGATGATTTGGCCTACGGTCAGTTGATTGGCTTGGGACTGCAAACCGCCCGTCTGGTCTACATGTTGGACGTATTCTGCTGCTCCCTCTTTCACGAGCAGAAGGTCCCGGTACCATCGCAACCAGGTGTACAGGGTCTCCCTGGCCGAGTCTCGGTCTCTATAGAAATTTGAAGCGAGTTCGTTGGCGCGGGTAAACCTCTCGCCCAAACTGGCCCTTGAGGCTTCGTTCAAGGAGTCTAGGTCGCCGGACCACCGTTGCATGGTCCCTGGGTCCCTTTTGGCCTGGATTGCCCAACCAGGGCATCCCCGAGCGAGCCTGGACAGGGTTTCTGCCTCTTCCGGATCAGCGCTGAATTCGTCGACCAAACGGGCTACGATCCGCTCCTTGGGTACAGGTAGCAGGTACAAGGCTTGACACCGGGACCTGATGGTGGGCAACAAGGCGTCTTCATAAGCAGTCAGGAGTAGGATTACCGCCTCGGGCGGAGGCTCCTCCAAGGTCTTGAGCAAGGCATTGGCGGCCTCCTCGCTCATCAGGTCAGCCCCGTCGAATATGACCACGGAGTAGGCCCCCTCGAACGGCTTAAGATTAATCTGCCGCAGCACCTCTTTGACGTCGGCGATACCGATGACCGTGGCGCGGCCGCGTTGGACGCTCTCCCTGGGCTCTGTGGTGCGATTGTCTGCCTCCACCGCCACAACTCGCACATCGGCGTGAAGACCTTTGGAAATGCGCTCGCAATGAGAGCAGTCTCCACACGGAGCGCCGGGTCCTCGTTGGCAATTCAGGGCCTGGGCAATATTAAGGGCCAGAGTCCTTTTGCCGGAGTGAGGGGCCCCAACCAGCAGGTATGCGTGAGCAGGCCGGCCCTGCATCAGCGCCGCTTCTAGCTGCCGGATTAAATGGTGCTGCCAGTCAACCTGCCACACTTGAAGCCTTCGGATAAGAGATACCGGCAGTCAGCCGGAAGTGGTGGTTTGAAAGCGAGCAAAGACGCGTGAACGGACCCCCCAGAAGATGACCTCGATATTTCTCGTCGCGATCTGGGCTGATGATACGGGGTTTAAACTACATCGCAGAGCATCATGTCCTGGTAGCTCTCACGCCTACGTATCAAGCGGCTCTGCCCGTCTCCCACCAGTACCATAGGGGGTCTGGGGTTGAGGTTGTAGTTACTGGCCATTGAAGGGCAATAAGCTCCTGCGGCGGGGATAGCTATTAAGTCGCCACTGGTTACCGGAGGAAGTAGGACGTCGGATGCCAACAAATCTCCGGACTCGCAATACTTGCCAGCAATGGTGACCGCGTCCACCGGTTCTTGGTCCGCTTTGGATGCCGCCACGACCTCGTAAACCGCCTGGTACAAGGCTGGCCGGATGTTGTCACCCATACCACCGTCGACACTGACGTAGCGGCGTACCCCGGGGATATCTTTGATGGCCCCGATGCGGTATAGCGCGACACCAGCGGGGCCGACGATGCTGCGGCCCGGCTCTATGATGAGTCTTGGGGCCGCCATGCCCAATTCTCGGCACGTTTCGGCTGTCGCGGACACTATGGTTTCGGCATATTCTCTAGTTTCCGGGGGCCGCTGGTCCCGAGTGTAAGCAATGGCGAAGCCGCCGCCCGGGCTGAAATCAAGCAACTCCAGGCCTTGTTCTCTGAACTGGGCAGCAAACCGCAGCACCAAGTCGGTGGCGACTCGATAGGGCTCCAACTCGAACACAGGCGACCCTAGGTGGAAGTGGAGGCCTTTTAGCTTCAGGTGGTCCAGCCTCAAGGCTTGTTGAATAGCTTTGGCAGCGTCTCCGGTCTGGATAGAGAAACCGAACTTGGAGTCCAGGATTCCGGTAGTAGTGTGCACATGGGTGTGGGGGTCCACGCCAGGTGAAACTCGAACTAATATTTCCTGGGTGGTACCCGCTTCGGCTGCGATGCGGTTGAGAAGCTCCAACTCGTGAAAGCTGTCAACCACCACGCAGCCAATCTTGCTTTCGACGGCCTCGCTTAATTCCGCCGGAGTCTTGTTATTCCCATGAAAGAACACGTTGTCCAAGGGAATCCCGGAGGTCTTGATGATGGCCAACTCTCCTCCGGAAACGACGTCGAATCCCAGTCCTTCTTCGTGAAATATACGGGCTAACGATGGGTTTATGTATGCTTTGCAGGCGTAAACAACCTGGGAATTTGGGTGCCTTGACTGGAACTCTCTGACGAAGCTTCGGCAACGCCTTCGCAGGGTTTCCTCGTCATAAATATAGACCGGAGTCCCATATTGCTCGGCCAACTCGAGGGTATTGCACCCGCCTATGATCAGCTGGCCGAGCTCATTGACCTCGGCCGAATCGGGGAACACTGAGCGAGGAAACATGGGTTTCTACCTCTGCCTATGGCTACATCCCTCAAGTGTCAGGGATGAACCGGATTGGCCAGGGACGGGTCTACGGGGGAATGATAGGCTCAAGATAAAGGCTAATGCAACCCGTAAGCCGAAGCTGCTACGGGTCCAACCCTGGAGGGCCGGTCCAGTGGGAGAGCCTCCTGCACCTCCCTAAATTAGCGCCTATGACAGGGACCGAGCCGGTGGGTTGTAAAGGCCCCGACCATCGCCGGGGTAGCTGCCGCGGCTATGCCGCCTCGTTGACTCCAAGTATGCCCAAGTATATACTCCGGTGCGTTCGCTGCTCGGCACTCGAACGGTAACAGTAAGTTTTGCCATGGGGGAATGTTATGGCGAAGGTACCGATAAAGGTTACCGTGAATGGGCGAGCCCACAGCCTTGAAGTCGAGCCCCGGTTGCTGCTGGTCCAGTTGCTCCGAGATGAGTTGGGGTTGACTGGCACCAAGATCGGCTGCGACACCAGCCAATGCGGTGCCTGCGTCATCATGATGAACGGCACCACGCTCAAGTCCTGTACCACCCTGGCGGTGCAGGCTAACGGCTCCACCATCACGACCATCGAAGGACTGGCGACAGATGGCCAGCTCCATCCTCTTCAAGAGGCTTTCTGGAATAACCACGGCCTCCAATGTGGCTTTTGCACTGCAGGCATGATCATGACCTCAGTGGAGCTACTTCAGCGTAATCCCCACCCTTCAGCCGAAGAGGTCCGCAAGGGTTTGGAAGGTAACGTCTGCCGCTGTACCGGGTACCACAACATCGTGAAAGCGGTGCGGGCGGCCGCGGAAGCAATGGGAGGTTAAGCCATGACAACCAGAATTTTCGGCTCGGGTATTCGCAGGCGGGAGGACCCACGCCTGATCACCGGGCAGGCCTCCTATACTGATGACATCAGACTCTACGGAATGGCTCACGCCGCCATTTTGCGTAGCCTTCACGCCCATGCCAGGATAACAAACGTTGACACCAGCGGCGCTCAGGGAGCACCAGGGGTACTGGCGGTGTACACCGGTGTCGACATCGACGGGGTACTGAACGGCATTCCTTGCGCCTGGGTTGTTCCTGACTCCGATGTTAAAACGGTGGCCCATCCCGCTATTGCTAAGGATGTGGTGCGTTACGTTGGTGACGCGGTGGCGGTGGTTGTGGCGGAAGACCGGTTCCAGGCCGAGGACGCCTTGGAACTTATCAACGTAGACTACGAACCACTACCAGCCGTCGTTAACCCCGAGGCCGCATTCCAGGAGGGAGCCCCCCAGATCCACGAAGATGCTCCCAACAACCAGGCGTTTCACTGGGTGGCTACCGGGGGCGACCCGGACGCTGCCTTCGAATCACCCGAAGTCGTGGTAAGAGACATCATACGCCAGCAGAAGCTGATCCCAAATACGGTGGAGCCGCGCTCCGCGGTTGCTTCGTGGCTGACTGCCACTGGCCACCTGACACTGTGGAGCAGCAGCCAAAACCCCCACATATGCCGCTTCGTCACCTCCTTGGTTACCGGGACCCCGGAGCACAAGATCAGGGTGATCGCTCCAGAGGTAGGCGGAGGGTTTGGCAGCAAGACCCCAATCTACGCCGATGAGATGATCGCCACATTCTGCTCGATGAGGCTGGGACGCCCCGTCAAGTGGACCGAGACGCGCTCCGAGAATTACCAGGCCACGCTGCACGGGCGCGACCACGTGGAGCACGTAGAGATGGCCGCCACCAGAGACGGGAAGATCACCGGAGTACGGTCCGTAGTGTACGCCGGCATGGGTGCTTACCTCTCCACCGCGGCGACGGGGATACCCACGATTCTTCATGGGCTGATGTACTGCGGGCCCTACGACATCCCGGCCGCAAAAGCCGATGTGTATGGCGTGTTCACGACGACCACCCCGGTGGACCTTTACAGAGGCGCCGGCCGCCCGGAGGCCACTTTCCTTTTAGAGCGTATGGTCAACCTGCTGGCCGACGAACTGGGTATGGACCCGGTGGAGGTGCGTCGGCGCAACCTGATCCCCAAGTTCGAAGATGGATACGATGTGGCCATGGGCCTCACCTACGACAGTGGCGACTACGAGATGGCCTTGGACGCTGTGCTGGACCAGGTTAATTACCAGCAGTTGAGAGAGGAACAGGCGCGTTTAAGGGAGAACAACCAGCACATGGGCATCGGAGTCACTTGCTACAACGAGATCTGCGGAATTGGACCTTCCCAGGTCGCAGGCGCGGTGGGATTCGGTGGCGGCCTCTGGGAAGCGGCCACTATCCGTTTCTCCCCAACCGGTAAGGTCAGCGTGTACGTGGGCACCTCACCCCATGGGCAGGGGGAGGAGACCACATTCGCCCAGATACTGAGCGACGAGTTGGGAGTGCCGGTAGAGGACGTGGATGTGGTCCACGGAGACACCGACAACACACCCATGGGATGGGGCACCTACGGCAGCCGGACCACGGTGATTGGCGGCGCTGCAGTGGCACTCAGCTCCCGGAAGATCAAGGATAAGGCTCGGGTACTAGCGGCCCACCTCTTGGAGGCCGCCGAGGCCGACATCGAATACGAAGACGGTAAGTTCTTTGTTCGGGGTTCGCCGGACCAAAGCCAGACTATCCAGGATGTGGCCTTGATGGCCAACGTGGCCTGGAATATGCCGGAAGGCTTGGAGCCAGGCTTGGAGGCTACCGCGTCATACGACACTCCGAATTTCACCTTCCCCTTTGGGGCCCATGTGGCCATAGTAATGGTTGACCCGGACAATGGACACATTGAGCTCCAGCGTTACGTAGCGGTGGACGACTGTGGACTGCAAATCAATCCCATGATAGTTGAAGGCCAGGTACACGGCGGGGTTGTCCAAGGCGCAGGACAGGCGCTTTGGGAAGGGGCGGTGTACAGCGACGACGGCCAGCTCTTGACTGGAACCATGATGGACTACGCTCTACCCCGGGCTCACATGGTGCCGGACATAGAGACCCAGTTCACTGTTACTCCCTCACCCCACAATCCTCTGGGGGTGAAGGGGATCGGTGAAACAGGGACCATCGCTTCCACACCAACGATTTACAATGCAGTCATGGACGCGCTCAAGCCTTTTGGGGTGACCAAAATCGACATGCCGCTGACCCCGGAACGGGTGTGGCGGGCCATCCATCAGCAGTAAGGGGGATGGGCTATGTTCGCGCCGGAGTTTCAATACCACCAAGCCACCACCGTCGCTCAGGCAGTACAGCTCCTGAACGCTAACCCAGGCGGCAAGCTGATTGCCGGTGGACACGGGCTGATTCCTTTGCTCAAGCTGCGCCAGGCGAGGCTGCCGGCGGTCATCGATATCAGCGGCATCGAGGAACTGAAGACGATCAGCGTGAATAACGGCACGGTCCGAATCGGTGCCCTCGCGACCCACAGAGACATTGAGTCCTCCGCTGCGGTACACGACGCATGCGAGATGCTATGTGAGACAGCTGGAGGCATTGGTGACACCCAGGTTAGGAACAGGGGCACCATCGGCGGCAATGTCGCCCACGCTGACCCCGGGTCCGATTGGCCGACCGTGTTGCTGGCCATGAACGCCCAGTTCTTGGTCCAAGGGCCCAGCGGCCTGGCCCGGCGGGGTAGCCGGAATATTGCAGCGGGGGACTTCTTCACCGGGCCTCTGACAACGGCCTTGGCAGAGAATGAAATCTTGACTGCAATCGAGATGCCCCGGCTGAGTTCGAACCAGTTGGCCGAGTATGCCAAGATGGCCCATCCCGCGTCCTCCTTCGCGGTAGTAGGTGCGGCTGTTGTGCTATCGACGGATGGTGGGCAATGTACGTCAGCGAGCATCGCTGTCGGTGGCTTGGTGCCCGCCCCGGTCAGGCTTCCCTCTGTGGAGAGCGCTTTGGTGGGACAGCAACTTACAGCGGAGACGGTAGCGGCAGCCGCAGAGCAGGCTCCCGGTGATTTGGGCAACAACGTGGTTGGCGACAGCGTCTACGCGTCGGCGGATTACCGGAGGGCGATGGCCGCTGTGGAGATAAAACACGCGCTCAACCATGCTATAGGTCTAGCCCACGGCTGAGGGCTAGTTAGAGCATTGCCCTGGGCTCCGAAAGCCCTTCTTGTACCGGTCACTGATTTGTTCGAATAGACCCCCACTTTAACTCTCCCCCTCGATGGGGGACCAGAGTCACGGCGTCAATGTTAGAGGGCAGATTGAAAATCCTGGTAACCAATGACGACGGGATAAACGCACCGGGGTTGTGGGCGGCGGTTCGGGCGCTGCGGCCGGTGGGCGAAGTATTCGTGGTCGCGCCCGAAAGCGAGCAGAGCGGCGTGGGTTCAGCCCTTACGCTGCACGCGCCAGTAGGCGCCCGCTCCGTGGAGGTTGACCCCGCCCGTAGCGGTGATGGTAGTTTCCCAGATCCGGTGACAGCGTTTGCTGTCAGTGGAACGCCAGGAGACAGTTCCATCTTGGGATTGGAGCAGCTTGTGGGTGCTGTGGACTTGGTGGTTTCAGGTATCAACTCCGGCTCCAACCTGGGTTGGGATGTGATGGTTTCAGGAACCGTGGGGGCGGCCCTTCAGGGCTATGTGCGAGGTTATCGCACAATTGCCGTATCCGTGGGGGCGGTGCTTAACCCTAAATTCGAAACCGCAGCGCAGGTTCTACAGCTTGTTGCGGAGAGGCTTACCCAAAACGGGCCGGACCTGGACTTCTTCTTGAATATCAATGTGCCCAACCTTCCATTGCAACAGATTTCAGGAATACAGGTGACCCGGCTGGGAAGGCGCTCCTACGGTGAATCGGTTCGGGAAGAGGGTTTTGGCCCGGACAAAAAGTACCGTATCGCCCGTAACCGCCCCATTGGTGGCGAACCAGCCGAAGACACCGATATTTGGGCCGCCAAGCACAACCGCATATCCATAACCCCGATGCAACTGCCTTTGGGGCATCAGGAGCAAGCGCCGTTGTTGGAGAGCCTTATCTCCGACATTCCGGGCTTGCTGCTGCCTCACTTGGACTGAGCTTTACACCTGCGCCAGCGGCGTTAGTCATATTTACTGGGCTACGCCCGCTGGAGCCTTAGGGGTTCCGGCCCCGATCATACTGTCCCTCGTGACCAGCTCGGCCAACTGCTCTTCCCCCCACCCTTCCGTGCCGTCCGGCCTACGTGGGAGGACCAAGTAGCGAAGGTCGGCGGTGCTGTCCAGCACCCTCACTTCTATAGATGGGTCGATTTCAAGGCCGAATTCCCGGATCACGCCGCGTGGGTCCACCACTGCCCTTGAGCGGTAGGGAAGGCTCTTGTACCAGTCTGGTGGCCTCCCCAAGAGGTCACGGGGGTAACAGGAGCAAAGAGTGCAGACCACCAAATGGTGCACTTGGTCGGTGTTTTCTACAACCTCTATGCGGGGAGTGGTATCAGGCAAGACGTAGCCCAGCTCGGCCACAGCCGAATGAGGGTTTTTCAATAACCGGTCCTTGAACTGGGGATCAGCCCAGGCCCGCGCCACCACCCGGGCTCCATCGGCTGGGGACCTTGCTTCCAGTTCATCGGCTTTGCTCTGGACTTCCTCAGGGGTGCAAACCCCTTTCTCCACCAGTAGTGCTTCTATGGCCTGGGCCCGCCGAGCGTAGAAGCTGATTTCTGCGTCGCTCTGTGTACCGGGGTGCTGGTGATGGTCAGCGTGGATGTTGCTCATACCCCACTCCGTCCTAGGCCTGGCGGACAACCGTTTGGATAAATTATTGCGCCGGCTCCAGCCAGTGCTCGTAAATGTCTACCAGGATTTTGTCATTCGACGGCCCCGGATATAGGCTCCATACTTCCGTTTGCCGGAACTCTACGCGGTAAAGGGGTTGGTGGGGCGTTCCGGCGCCGCCGTGGGCCAGGGATTCCGGGTTGGGAAAGGTTCCGCATAAAGCTGTTACCCGGCCGGACTTGCCCTGAATATAAGTGGGAGTCCGAAAGTGGTGAACGGGCGAGTCTGCCCGCACTTTAACCCGGTCTCCGGTCTGATATTTGGTGGTCTCAACCATTGAAATTGATTATTTCGCTACTTCTGACTCGGACATCTTGGCGTCAATCTCGTCCGTTGATAGGATGCCCTTTTCCACCAACAGAGTTTCCAGCGCGGCTGTCCATCTCTCGTAATAGCTCAGTGCCTCATACTGTTCAAGGGTCAGACTTTCTATGGCCCGCCGCATCTCATCCGTCGTCCGAATCCCTTTCTGGCCGAGTACCCGGTGCAAAGCATCAACCCGCAGTTCCCAGTCCATCGTTACATGGTCTGCTGGATCAATCGGTTCTTCATTAGGCCACCCGCCGCGATCATGGACCTTGGGCATTCTTACCTCCGGACAGGGAGATGTTTATTCCAAAACTACTGGCAGTTGCCATAATAACGTTCGCTACCGGCTGGACCACATTTTCGCTACGTCCAAGCAGGTCATGAACTCGACGTTGGGAAAGCTGCGAATGTAACCGATGAGCCTTTCCAGCATTAATAACCTACCCGGCCGCCCGATGTACTGGGGATGCATGGTGAGGTTGTAAGACCGTCCGTAGCGGTAGAGCCCGTCGAATTCTGCGGCCCAAGTGCCGTACACCTCCTCGGGGTTCCGCATGGGGCCAAGCCGGTTCATTGAAGGGGCGTAAACGAAATTAGGGGCATCGTCCAGTAGCCAGTGAATGGGAAGCTCCACCAAGGACCGGTTTGTTTCACCGGAGTCCACCAAATAGGGTGCGTCGTCCCCCATCAAGCTGCTGTCGTATACAAACCCTTGGCCGGCCAGCAGATCCAAGGAATGCTCACTGAGCTCCCAACTGGGTGACCTATACCCCAGGGGAGGCTGTCCGGTTATGCCCTGGATGATGGTGGACCCTTTCTCCAGGACTTCCTTCTCCTGTTGAAACGACAGAGTCGCCGGAGGCTCGTGGATATAGCCGTGATGACCAACCTCGTGGCCCCTTTGGAAGATGTCCATCACCAAGTCCGGGTGGGTCTCTGCAACGTAGCCGGGCACAAAAAAGCTGCCCTTGATGGAGTGTTCGTCTAACATGTCCAGGATTCGTGGCGCAGCGACGCTGGGCCCGTATTCAGCCATGGACATCAAGCTGGGTAGGCTTTTGGATTCTGGGTTCCGGTTGAGCCAGGGTGTCACACCATCGACGTCGAAAGTGAGCATGACTACGCACTGAGTGTCACCTGGCCAAATCCCTGACATAGTAGTCCTCCGCCAAAAAATCTAGGGTATGGTGTCAAATCCGCAGTATGGACGCAAGACTTCCGGCATCTCCACCGACCCGTCGGCGCGTTGGTAGTTCTCCAAGATCGCTATTACCACCCGGGGTAGGGCGAGGCCAGATCCGTTTAGGGTATGGACCAACTCTGGTCGGGAGTCTTGGCTGGGGCGATAGCGGATACGGGACCGGCGCGCCTGGAAGTCGGTGCAATTGGAGCAGGAGCTTACCTCCAACCACTCCTGGCAACCTGGAGCCCACACCTCTATGTCGTAGGTCTTAGCCGAGGCGAAGCCGAGGTCGCCACTGCACAATTGGATAACCCTATAAGCCAAGCCCAGCCTTTGACAAACGGCCTCCGCGTCTCCCAGCAGCTTTTCCAACTCCTCCTGGGAGGTTTGGGGAGTGACCAGCTTGTACATTTCTACTTTGTTGAACTGGTGCACCCGCTTTATGCCCCGGGTATCGCGGCCCGCCGCGGCTTTTTCCCTGCGGAAGCAGGCGGTATGGGCAACATAGTTTCGCGGAAGGGCGGAGGCGGGGAGAGTCTCGTCCTTGTGCAGGCTGGTGATTGGGACCTCAGCCGTTGGCACCAGCCAAAGGTCGTCTTCATCGTCGTGATAAAGATTGTCACCGAACTTGGGTAGATTCCCCGACCCTTCCATAACGTCTCGCTTGACGATGAAGGGTAACATCACCTCGGTATAGCCGTGCTCGTTGCTATGCAGGTCAAGCATCCAAGAGATCAAAGCTCGTTCCAGCTTGGCACCAGCGCCGAACATGGTGTAAAACCGGCTCCCGGAGAGCTTGATACCCCGTTGAAAGTCGATAAGGCCAAGCTGCTCTCCCAGGTTCCAGTGGGGCAAAGGGGTGAAGGGGAAGGTGCGGGGCTCGCCCCATTGGCGGAGCACGGTATTTTCCTCTTCACCGGCGCCCACTGGCACGTCATCCAGAGGTAGGTTGGGCATATTCAGGAGAATATCGTTGATTTCCTCCTCCAACTCCTTAACCTGCTGATCAAGTTGGCTGATTTCATCCCCAACCGCCCGCATCTCTTCGACAATGTCTATAGGTGGTTCTTGGCCGCTGGCTCGGGCTTGACCCAACTGGCGGCTGACTGCGTTCCGGCGGCCCCGCAGCTCGTCTCTCTGGCCTACCACCTGCCGTCTTTCTGAGTCGAGTTGCAATAGTGGAGTGAGGGAACCCTCCTCCCCACGAGACTTCAACGCCCCAATGACCAAGTCAGGGTCTCGCCGTATTAGCTCTATGGAAAGCATGTCTAGCTTTGTCCGTCCCGGCTGGGCCGCATCTGAGGGAATAGGACTACGTCCCGGATGGAGGGCTGCCCGCTTAGAAGCATGACCAAGCGGTCGATGCCCATCCCGAGGCCTCCGGTGGGGGGCATGCCGTACTCCAAAGCCAACAAAAAATCCTCGTCCTTGCGGTCCACCTCGTCATCCTGGAAGTTCAGCCGAATGCTCTCCTGAGACTCGAGCCGTTGACGCTGGACCCATGGGTCGTTTAGCTCCGTGTAAGAGTTGGCAAGCTCCATTCCGGCCGCGAAGGCCTCGAACCGCTCCACGTAGCCGGGCGAACCCGGCTTGGCCTTAGCCAGAGGAGACATCTCTTCGGGATAGTCCAGCAAAAAAGTAGGCTGCACCAAGCGAGGTTCCACAAAGACCGACACAAGCTTATCGATCAACCGGCCTTTGCTCTCCCGAGGCCCGACCTCCACGCCGGTATCAGCTATTTTTTTAGCTAGGCTGGCCTGGTCTGGATAGCTTTCGATGTCGATGCCGCTGGCGGCCAGCAATTCCTGCCTGAGGTCTACCCGGCGCCAAGGGGGAGAGAAGTCGATGATGTGTTCGCCGTAGGGGATTTCCATGGACCCTCGTACTTCTTGGGCCACGGTGGACACTAAATCCTCGACCATCTCCATTACGTCGTTGTAGTCAGCGTACGCTTCGTAGCTCTCGAGCAGGGTAAACTCCGGATTATGGTCTTGATCGATGCCCTCGTTGCGGAACACCCGGCCCAACTCGTAGACTTTATCGAAGCCGCCGACAATCAACCGCTTGAGATATAGCTCAGTGGCTATCCGAAGATATAGCTGTAGGTCCAAAGCGTTGTGATGGGTGGCGAAGGGCCTGGCGTGGGCTCCCGCGGCCACAGGCACCAGGATGGGCGTGTCCACCTCAAGGAAGCCTCGGCCGTCCAAGAATCGCCGTATGGCGCTAATGATCCGGCTGCGTTGCACGAATACCGGCATAACTTCGGGATTGGCAATCAAGTCCAGGTATCTCTGCCGGTACCTCAGTTCCACGTCCCGGAGACCGTGCCACTTTTCAGGCAGCGGCCGCAGTCCTTTAGCGGTTACAGTGAGTCTGTGGGCCTCAATGGTCGCTTGCCCGGTGCGGGTCCGGATCATGGAGCCGTTGACACCCAGATGATCGCCTACGTCCAAGTCCTGGAGTAGATTGAAGGCGTCATCCAACAGATTCTGGCGCAGCAGCACTTGGACCGCCCCGGAGGCATCCTGCAGGTCCACGAACGCCGCCTTGCCCATATTCCTCACCGCTGTAATACGCCCCGCTAGCTCAAGGTCTTGGGCGGCGGACTCGGGACCAGCACCGTGCTCCCATTCCTCGAATCTGGTAATGGCGGTGGCCGTATCGCAGGTCCGTTGGAAACGGGGCGGGTAAGGGTCAATCCCCAGTTCCCGGAGGTGGCTCAGCTTAGCGGCCCGGGCGGCCAACAGACTATCTTCTCGATCAGGCATGGGTGTCCCGTTAGGTACGAGTGTAGCAAGGCGCCACCCTTGGTAGCGGTTGGCGGGGTGGACCGGACTTGAATAGGATCTCGAGCTTTATCTTGCCCGAGGGCACGCTTACTTCCGTAACTTCTCCAATCCGCTTGCCAAGGAGGTTTTTCCCGATGGGAGACACGTTGGAAATCTTGCCCTGTGAGGGGTCGGCCTCCGCGCTTCCCATAATGGTGTACCGGTAGGTGCGCCCTTCGGCGTTTTTCACGGTCACCGTAGAGCCAACTTCGACAGTCTCACTGGGGCCGGGATTCTCCTCAATAATTACGGCGTTATTTATTAGATTGTCCAACGTGCGAATTCGGCCCTCAGTGAACGCCAGTTCGTTCTTGGCTTCTTCATATTCGGCGTTGCTAACAATACCGCCGCGTTCTCGTGACTGCTGGATACTTTCGGCCACATCATGGCGACGCACAGTGCGGAGGTACTCAAATTCCTTCTGTAGCTTCTCGAGCCCCTCTTTGGACAAATAAATGGGCTGTGCCATGCCAAATCCTCCTGGATGGCCAAAAACAATGAGGGGAAATGGCAAGCCCAGTGCCATTTCCCTTATCAGATTTTAAACCTCAAGCCTATAGCTGTAAAGCTTGCAGATTCAGTCCCAGGGCCTATGTTCTCGTAGGCCGTGGGAAATCCGTTGGTGGTGAGCCCTTTGGCAGACGTAGGATAAGCTTATCGAACCATGAAGGAATAGTCCTACGACAGGCCAAGGACGAACGGGAACAAGCCGCTCGTGGTGAGCCTGTCGAACCACTGGTCCGCGATAGTTCTAGCTGCACTGACGGCTCTTACTGTCCAGGCCTTCGACAAGCACAGCAACTGTCTTTAAGGTCAAGCGTACTCTCGGGAGCCTTTTCGTGGAGCAGTTACAAATGCAATTGGCAGTTCTGCCGGTGGCCTGCTACCGCGTGAACAAACGGGGTTTCGAGTCCCGAACCGCAACCCTAAACGTGTACGGGATAGATGACCTGAATTACTTTGTTGTCTCTTAGGGTGTAAAAGTAGGGATGAGGCGCCGAGGGGTCCTGGAGCCAGCGGCGGGTAAAGTAGGCGCACATATTAGCTAGCTGAGCGCAAGCAGAGTGCTCAGGACCTACGAAGCAGAAGCTTTCCAGCAAAGCCGAGGCGTCTATCCCGTCCTCTGACCTGAGAAAGTCCGCCATGAACCTGGGTTTCACCGACCCGTCATCGCCCGCCACCACCATGGCAAAATCGGTGACAGGCCACGCCTGTTCTAACAATTGCTGGGGGTCCACGTTAGACATGTTCAGCTCGTCCATAAACATGCTCAAAGCCAGAAGGAATCGGCTGATGGTGGGTTCAGCGGGAGTGTCCCAAACCAAACTTGGATTGTCGTCGGCCGACCGGGCCTGAACAAATTCCTGTTTGTTAATAAAAGCGGTGATGACGGGGCTCTCTCGCCGGATAAGGATACTCAAACAGTCTTGGATCAGCTCGTTGCGTTTTACGGGGGGCCAGGAGTTAAAATGACCTCGTCCCTGGTACACATCGGCGGTCTTGAGGATATCGGGCGTACCTGGCTCTCCCCTAGGCTGGCCAAAGTGCCGACGAATTAGGGCGTCGAACTCCCCATTGATGGCGATGGACTGGCTTTCATGTACCAACAGACCAGCATATACATGGTGTGGCTGGTTAAGATCCTTGGTACTGGTGCCGGTGTTGCCGGATTCACCGAGATAGACTAGGTACATCTGCCAGAACTCCCAAATCCGGAAGCGATTCCAGCCGTCTGATGCCGCAGGGCGGCATGCTGGTCCGGTATGCGTACCGACAGCGGTCGCGAGGCCTGGGGAACTCAGTCCCACTTATCCTCTGGAAGGCGACCGCGGAATTACTATTCCTAGTTCTCTTTGGCCCCTGAGGTGTCCTCGCCGGTTTCTTCCCGCTCGGCCTCCACCGCTCCTTCGACCAAGGCTCTTGGCAACTCGATCCGGACCACCACGTCTTCCCGCTCGGTCAGCAGGGTCACCGAGGCAGGCAAGGCCAAGTCTCCTGCTCTTAGGACTGAGTCCGGCTCGGCGAGCACCGCTAGGTCTACTTCTATTTGAGCAGGCATTTCCAGAGGTAGAGCCTCCACATCGACGCTGCGAAGCTGTTGCACTACAGTGCCATCGGAGACCCTGGCCCCGGGGGCTTCGCCACTGAGGACGATAGGTACTTGGGCGGATACTTGTCGGGATGCTTCAGCAACCAATAGATCCACGTGGAGCAAGTCGTCTCGCCTGGGGTCCCACTGGATCTCCCGGGCGAAGGCGAGCTGGTTACCAGGCTCCCCTTGAATAGTGACCGTGATGGGGGTATTCCCTCCCGCCGCAGATAACGCTTGGATGAGCGTCTGGGCCCGGCATTGGACGGCGCGGGACTCGACCCCCGGCCCATACAGGTGTACGGGTACAATTCCTGATCGTCGCAACTGCTTCACTTTCTTACCGAGTACTTCCCTGGGTTCCAGTTGCAGACTCACTGTTTGAGTTGTCATTCGATTCTCACAGTTCCATGGAGAAGTTAATCTCGGTACCAATGAAGTCTTCTCCGTCGGGCAATGATAGCATTGGTCTGGAGGAAAAGGAACCGGAGACGAACAATGGGGGGCTTGGTTTTGTTTCGCCCTCACCTCTTCCACCACGAGCAAAGAAGTCTTCCACCTTGACAGCTACGCTAAGATGGGGCTGAGATTCGGGCGGGAGGTCTGAGATGGCGGTTTCTCCAGGCGGGGCGTTAGGCTTGACTGTGTACGAGGCAGCCCGTCAATTGGGAGTGCCCTTCAGCCAAGAATTTGAGCCAACCGACCGGTGGGTCCATGCAGCGGGTCTGAATTTTCACATGCTGGAATGGGGTGATCTTTCTAACATTCCGGTGCTGATGCTCCATGGGGCATTACAGCAGGGCCATAGCTGGGACTTTGTCAGCCTTGCCCTGGCTGATCGCTACCGGATGTTGGCTCTGGACCAGAGGGGCCACGGTGACTCCGACTGGGCTCCGGACGGGGACTATTCCGTTGAGGCCCAACAAGGGGACTTGGATGAAGTCGTCCGGGCATTGGGCTTGGAGGGCTTTGTGCTGATGGGCCATTCCATGGGCGGCCGCAACGCTTACGTTTGGGCCTCCCGCCATCCTGGCATCCTAAAGGGATTGGTGATTGTCGACACCGGACCGGAGATGCAGCGACGTGGACAGGACCGTATCCGCCAATTTCGCGAGTTACCTGACGAGTTGGACTCCTATGACGAGTTCGCTGATCGGGTGCAAGAGTACACCGGGAGGACACGAGAGCAAGTCCTTGGAGCGCTGAAATACAGCATACGGGAGAGGTCCGACGGCAAATGGACCTGGAAGTACGACAAGGGATTGCGGTCCCTAGGGCGGGATGACTCGTCTTGGACGCCGGACAAGCTGTGGGAATGTGTGAAAGCCATCGATTGCCCCACGCTGCTGGTCCGCGGCGCTAACAGCGACCTTTTTGCTGAAGAGACTATGGGGAGAATGCGAGAAGTAATCCCTGACTGCTCCAGCGTCACCATTGCCCGTGCCGGGCACCTGGTCCAGGGAGACAACCCGGTAGACTTTGTGGCGGCGGTGCGACAGTTGCTGGACCAGCTCAGTTGATGCTTCTTCGGTTGTTTTGCAATACCTGGTTCCATAAGCTTACTGCCAACGGGTCACGCCTTGTTCCTCCTTCGTCTTGAGTGTGTCGAAGCAGGTCCAGCCGGTATTGCCATAGCTCCTAAGTGATCAATCTGGGTATAATATTGCCCAATCCAAACCCGATGGCCGCCGAGACGGCGCCGATGCCCAGGATCTCCAGGCCCTGCAAAATGGGAGATTTCTGCACCAAGCGGCCTTTACCCACGCCAAGCACGAATAACCCTACTAGCGCTGCGGCCACCGAAACCCCGATGGCTATTGGGCCGTCCAGAAGCAGGTGGGGTATTATTGGCACCAAAGCGGCCAGTATGAAAGACAAGCCCATCGCCGTAGCGTCTTTGACCGGGTTCGAGGTGTCTTGAGGGCTGATGCCCAATTCTTTCTCCACTAGAGTCTGTAGCCAAAGGTCCTTGTCCTCGGCTATCTCGTTGGCCAGATGATCGGCTTCTTCGTAGCTAACCCCTTCCCGTTGGAATATGACGGTCAGCTCGGCCAGCTCCTCGGCTGGGTTGGCCTCCAGTTCCAGGGCTTCCTTGGCTATCTCGGACCTGTGGACGTCCTGCTCAGCTCGGGAACCCAGGTAAGCGCCGGTGGCCATGGAGATCATTCCGGCCAAGGCGCCAGCCAGGCCAGCCACTAACACTACCG
Source organism: Dehalococcoidia bacterium (assembly GCA_965197555.1). GTDB lineage: Bacteria > Chloroflexota > Dehalococcoidia > Lucifugimonadales > UBA3495. The sequence continues at coordinate 427,988 of OZ240213.1, forward strand.
ATGTTTGCTCCACCGCCACTGCCACCGAAGTCACCAGGGCCACAGTGCTCAAAATTCCATCCTGAGCACCAAAGACCACTTCTCTGAGTCGGCCCATGGAGGCTACTCGCCATCTTTCTCGATCGATTTCCATGGCCGCTCTGATGTAACGGTCCATGTCCGGCACCGGCGGTGCTTCCGGAGTGCTCGCCGGTCCTACGATGGCAGCCGGTGGGTGTTCGATGGTCGGTGACTCCAATATCGCTGGGCCATCCGACCCTTTGGCCTCCAGCTCCACCAGAGCGCGGGTGAACACTTCCAAGTGGTGCCTCTCTCGCTCCAATGCCAGAGCGAAGGACTCGGCAGCTTCGGGGCGGTCCTCCTGCACGGCGTCGCGGATCATCCTGGGATACACCGTGCTGAACTCTTTCGTCTCATCAGTGGTGACGGCCTTGAGGTTTTCCAATGTGGTCTTGATCTCGCCCGAGACCCGGAGATGGTTGAGGCCGTGGATAGTTTCAGCCCCCGCTACTTCTTGGAAAACTTGGGCGACCTCCGGGTGCCCCTCTTCCAGGGCTCGGTGGGCGTAGGCATTGTACTTGAGATAGGCCAATGCCTCGGCGACGATGGCGTTCCACAAATTGCGCTCGGTTTTGGTCAAAGTGTGGGCTTCTAATGCCATGAATGGTTTCCTCTCGATGTTGTTGTTGCGAGTCCAGCAGAGCCTGGGCCGACGTTGATTGTCGTTAATTGGCTGCCAAGGGGCTAGCGTGAATCCTTTGCGACAGTTCGATGGGCCTTTTTGGCGTGGTTACACTATTTCCTTAATTGTAGCAGGTGCTTGCCAAGCTGAACTGTCAGTGGATCGTTGCTTGGAAAAAGGGGGCTATTTAACCGGTGGGTAAGCTAGCTGGCTGTTATCAGGAGGGGGAAGCGTGGTGCGCAGTCATCTTCCAGCCGACAGCGGAGCGGGCAAAAATATTGGTGGCGAGAATGCCGAAGTCGCTGGCCCGGCCTTGGACCACACTGGTGATATTTTCCCAGCAGGTCACCCAACCACAGTCACCTTCAATCACGACGTTTACGTAGCGTATGTTGAAGTGCATCAAGGAAGTGTTGTCGAAAATACGTTGCCAACTCGCTTTGATCAGGTCCCAATCCACCAGGGGCTGCCATCCTGGATGGATGCACACCGCGCGTTCAGAGGTCTCCCAGGCAGCCTCCATCATGTCGATATCCAACGCTCCAAAGGCGTCGTAAAACCGCTGGTTGGCCTCTTTGACCTCTTGTATATCAGATTCAAGGGAGGGCATTTTACTAATCTGACTTGATGATGGTGTCCGGGCTAGAGCAGCACTTTGCGGGAGGTTTCCTCTAGTTGGGCTATGGCTTCATCTTCGGGCAAGCTGTCCAGCCTGACCACTCCCCTCACAGCCCCGGCTGCCTCGAAGTCCCGAAGCAACTCCCTGTCGGCGGGTTGCCCAAAGACGGATATTTCCAAACCGGACGGGTCTCTGCCGGCTTCCTCGGCCAGGCGGTCCAATTCCTGGCGTCCTGCCTTGAGCCGGTCCGGGGTAATTCGGTTGGGCATCCAACCGTCGCCCCAGGCTACTATCCGCCGGAAGACATTCTTGGCGTTGCCGCCGAGGAGAATAGGCGGATGAGGCTTTTGCGCGGGCTTGGGGAGCGACCTGACCGGCGGGAAGTCAATGAATTTCCCATAATACTCTGATTCGGCGTGGCCCCACAGCTCCTTCATGGCCAGTATCGACTCTCTGGTATATCCTACCCGGTCCTTGAAGGGGATCCCGAAAAGCTCGGTCTCTTCTCTTAGCCAGCCATTGCCGATGCCAAACAAGAAGCGCCCACCGGATAGATGGTCCAAGGTGGCTACCTCTTTCGCTAGGAGCAGTGGGTTCCGCTCGGGGATCAAGCAAATGCCGGTGCCCAGTTTGATGGTATTAGTGACCGACGAAGCCCGGGCCAAGGCCACAAAAGGGTCCACCATCTTGAAGTATTCAGGAGGCATAATCCCATCGGCGCTGCCGGGCCAAGGAGTTTGAGCGCCCACCGGGATCGCGGTATGCTCAGGTACCCATAAGGACTCGAACCCCAGTTGCTCCGCCCTGCGGGCCAGAGTTGCTACGTCGATGGAATCGGCGGTTATGAACATAGAAACCCCGATCTTCATAGGTTGCCTCCTAATGACGTTGCGTCCGACTCGCTCGACATCCACAGATATAGTTGACCGCCGCAGGTATAGCGGCTCCCAAATAGAAGATCGAGGCGAAAAGACCCCGCCCCGATCTCAAGAATCCAGTTTGGCTCAATGCAGGTGCTGTGTCAGTTTTAAATCGAGGCGATCCGCTTCGCTCGGGTCTTAATGCATCGGGGAGAAAGTTGCGGGTATCAGGAACTTGTTTTCCTGGCTCAGCAGGAACTCCCGGGTTGGCGGCGGCCAATGGGGACTTTTTGTCGCCTCGGCGCGGATGTCCGTCCGTTCCTGCATGTCCTTGTAAGGCCAGATGTGGACCCACTTATTCAGGGCGCCGATCTCGGTGTACATTGCCGCAGCCAGGGGCGAATATTCCTCCCGATGGGGAACGGCCTCCTGCCAGCGCTTAACAACCTCCGGCATGGAGCCGGTCTTATAGGTGTAGGACCGCATCTCGTAGATGTTGCCCAACGCTTGGTCGCCGCCCAGGGGGCGCATGAAGGGAGCGGGTATGAAAATCTCCGACTCCATGTTGACGTACATATCGGGGTCGTTGTGGGGTGGCCAGTGAGGATCATTTACCGCCTCGGCGCGGATGCGGGCGCGCTCGTCCAGGCTCTCGTAGGGCCACACGTGAATCACCTGGTTCAAGGGTCCAACCTCGGTGTGCCAGAAAGCAGCAAGCTTGGAGTATTTCTCTCTGTGGGGCAGGGCGTTGGCGAAATTCTCCTCGAACTGGGGCACTGAGCCGGGCTTGAGGGTGTAGGTGCGTACCTCGTATATCATAATCGGCTCCTCTTGAGAGTTGGGATAGTGATGGGATTAGGTGTCTACGGCCCGCCACTACTCCCCCAGATGGATCGGCCTAGTTTAGCAAAATCCGGGTACAGGGGCAAATTCGGTGGGTGTCCTCCAGCGCGAAAGTATAATGAACCAGGAGAGGCCCTAGCTTATCTATTTTTAGGCTAACAGCAAGGCCAGTCAGGGAGCATCTTCCGGTGCCAGCAGGATCAACGCGCTAGGACGATGCGGGTTGTCCAAATCGCTCATCCCCAAGTGATAAAATCGGTAGCGGGAGTGGCTACTCAATTGAGGAATAACAACGTCCTTTCAACCATCCAATCGGGCCACAGCCTGGGCAAAACCCGCTTGACCTCGGTCCTAGCCGAATTAGCCGGTACACTAAGAGTTATTGCTTCTTCCATGTATGCCCGTGCAGGAGAGGTCCAGGGGTTCTTGGCGGGAAAGGGCTTGGAGGGTAGGGCATGGTGGGAAGTCTTAAGTCGCTTGGAACGTTCGACCTTGGGCTCGGCCACAGGTATCGTCGCCCTGAGGATTGATAATGACGCGGTGGTAATCGTTCCTCCGTTCCCGATCTTGGAGAACAGCTTGGCCCCTGACTGGGATGTCGCACCACTTACGAAGCTGCTGGAGACGGATTACACCGTGGGCGTGGTTCTCCTTAGATTGGGTAGGTATTCGGTGGCGGTATACGAAGGAGAGAGGCTACTCTCCTCCAAGACGGACACCCGTTATGTCATGGCGCGACACCACGCCGGAGGTACTTCCCAGAAGCGATTTCAACGAGTCAGGGAGGGACAGGTCCACCGGCTATACAGCAATGCCTGCGCCACGGTACAGTCCCAATTTTCACCCTATAGCCGACAAATCAACTACGTGCTCTTGGGTGGCGACAAGTTCACCCTGGAGGGTTTCTTGAGAGCGTGTCCTTATCTGGAAAGATTTAGGAGCATCACTTTGGACCGACGCCTGAATATCCGCAGCCCGAGACATGATGCTCTCCAAGAAGTAGCTGTTAAACTGAGGGATAGCCGGGTGTATGCCATAAGGCTGGAGAGTTGGCCTCCGGCTGGGGAATCCTCCAGATAATCCTCCGGGATCGGCACGCCTTCCCGATTCCGGGCAGCGTTGGAGCAATAGTGGTCGACGGTATCCTAAACGAACCGGTCCTAGAGCAGCTAGCGGGTCAGGCCCCATCGGTGGGTTTTACCGAGTCGACGCGGCTTCTTGAATTCGAGACTATACGGCAGCAAGTAGCATCCCATACCAGAACAGTAATGGGACGCGAGTTAGCGGTTGCCCTGAGCCCGTCTGATGATTTGTTGGAGATCGCAACTCGTCAACAGGAGACTACCGAGGCGCGGCAACTCCTTGACAAAGGAGGGACCCTTGACTTCGGGCCAGGACTGGACTTTCGCGAATATGTCCAGAGAGCGCTGTTAGGCGGACTCTTGCGCGGCGCAGAATTGTACCCTTTTCAGGGCCTGATCGAAGCGGCCAGGTATACCCGGTCCAATCTGGCGCGCCACGAGGAGTTACCCTTGCTCTCCGCGATCGGGGACAATCTGCCGGACCTCCAGTCCATCGAGCGGGACATAAGGGGTTCGATAAGTCAATCCGGTGAAATCCTGGACAATGCTAGTGATACTTTGAGGCAACTCAGGCAAGAGGCCCGGGCAGCCCACGAGCGCCTGGATGCGGTGATGGAGCGGAACCTTCGTCGGATGCAACGGCAGGAGCTGGTGCAGGAACCCATCGTTACCGAGCGTAATGGGCGAATGGTCTTGCTTATCAAGGCGGAAATGAGGACTCGGGTGCCGGGTATCGTTCATGACGTTTCCGACAGTGGTGCCACTGTGTTTGTTGAGCCCATGGCTGCCATCGACCTGGGCAACAGGTGGCGAGAGGCCCGTCTTGCCGAACAGAGGGAGGAAGAAAGGATCCTTCGACGGCTTTCCGGTCTGGTGGGTCAAGTAGGTGAGGACCTGCTCCTAATGTTGGACTTGATGGCCCGGCTGGACTTGGCCATCGCCAAGGGCCGCTACTCGGCGGCTCTTGCGGGTATCCCTCCGCAGGTGTCAAAGCAGTCCGACGGCGTCCGGTTCTTGCGCCTCTCGGAGGCCCGTCACCCGTCGTTGTCGGGGAACGTAGTGCCTATCAGCTTGGAGTTCGGCGCCGGCAACAGGATTATGCTGATTACCGGGCCTAACGCTGGCGGCAAGACCGTCGGGTTAAAAACAGTTGGTCTCCTGGCGCTGATGGCCCAATCCGGCTTGCACGTCCCTGCTCGGGAGGCTCGGCTGCCCTTGTTTGACGGCATTTACACCGATATCGGCGACCAGCAGAGCATTGAGCAATCGCTGTCCACCTTCAGTTCCCATATCCGGAACTTGCTGAAAATTATGAAGTTGGCTACAGCCCACTCCCTGGTGTTGGTGGACGAGTTGGGCACCAGCACTGACCCTGAAGAAGGTTCGGCATTGGCCAAAGCCGTCTTGAGTTATTTCCTCGGCCTGGGGGTTTTGCTGGTGGCAACCACCCACCACCGCGGTGTGGCCAGGTTTGTCCAAGAGCAAGAGGGAATGATCAATGCCTCGGTGGACCTTCATCCTGAGTCCCTTGAGCCCACGTATCGAATCACCCTGGGTCTTCCCGGGCGCAGCTACGCTCTGACCATCGCTTCCAGCTTGGGACTGCCTGAGGAGATCATTCACCAGGCAAAGAACTGGCTGTCGCCGACGGAGCAAGCGACAGAAAGCTTGCTAAAGGAGTTGCAAGAAGAAAGACAGTTGGTCGATGCCTTGCGCCTGGAGGCCGAGTCACATCTTAGTCTGGCCAAAGAGCAGCAAGCCCAAGCGGAGGAGCAACTAGCCTCGGTGGAGTTGACCAAGGCGGATTTGGTGGAGGAGTCGCGTCAGGAGCTTCTTCAAGGGGTCAACGACCTTGTGGCGCGGCTCCAGTGGGCCGAACGGGCGCTGGACCGGCCGGAACGGCAAGAGCTGCAGCAGGAGCGGGTCCGGCTCATCGACGCCAGACGCGAATTAACCTCGCCGGATTGGCAGCCTATCGTAGTGCAACGTTCTAGCTGGAAGGACAGCGTCAAGAGTGGTGATCGGGTCTACATCCGCGGAGTTCCCCAGCCGGTGGAAGTAATAAGCGCCACCGACAATCAGGGCCGACTAGAGGTCTTGATAGGAACTATGCGGGCTACCATACCGGTATACCAGCTGGAGCGACCGGCGCCTGGGCATGAAACCGCTGCCGGAGCCGGCGTGCACCTCAGCCGCAGCGACCGTAAACCCGCCCCATCCGAGATGGACCTGCGTGGGTTGCGGGTGGACCAAGCCATTCATATTCTGGACGGTTGGCTAAACGATGCGGCTCTGGACGGCACGAGTTCCTTGCGCATCATCCACGGAAAGGGCACTGGCGCCCTGCGCAACGCGATTAGAGAGTGGCTGGACAGACACCCGCTGGTGGCCTCTGCCAGCGCGGGCCAAGGTCCTGGAGGGGACGGTGTTACGGTGGCGGAATTGCGCTAGCCGCCCAGGGTCATTGGCCTGTAAATCTTGGCTGCCGCTTTTCGATGAAGGCTCGGGTCCCTTCTTGGAAGTCATGGGTCAATGAAATTTCACTGATCGCCCCGGTTTCAGCGTCTAGGTGGGTTTCTAAATCCGTGTGCCACGATTGGTCTATTAGAGCCTTGAACCGTCCGTAAGCCGACGTTGGGCCCTGGGCCAACCTGTGGACGGTCTCTAGAGCGTGCTGCTCCAGCTCTTGGGCCGTACACACCTGGCTGACGAGACCTTTCTCCAGCGCAACTTCGGCGCTCATGGGTTGGCTGGCCAGATACAACTCCATGGCCCTTGCGTTGCCCACCAACCTAGGCAGTAGATAGGTGGAGCCACCGTCAGCCGTCGCCCCGATGTTAGCGTAGGCCATCAGGAATCTGGCGTCCCTGGAGGCGATACGGATGTCACAGGCTAGCATGAGGCTGAAGCCGGCCCCGGCCGCGACGCCGTTGATGCTGGCCACTACGGGTTTGGCTAGCCTCCGTAGGCCCAAGATGACGTCTTTGTGTAGAGTGTCAGCCAGATTTCGCACGTGGCTGGACAAGGACTCGGCTCCACCCTGTTGAAATTGCTCTACGAAGTCTTTGACGTCTCCGCCGGCACAGAATGCTCCGCCTGTCCCGGACAGCAACACAGCGCGCACTTCGGGGCTATCACAAAACCTGATGGCGCGTCCGAGTTCTTCAACCATCGAAGAGTTCAAAGCATTGCGGGCTTCCGGCCGGTTAAGGGTAATTAACCCCAGATTGTCCCTTTTCTCGAATTTTATTTGGTCACCGGCCATAGGTCATCTCCTTGGTTACGAAACAAAGCGGTCTAAAGTGGAGGATAGGGGCTTAGTAGATTGTTTCCATATATTCGCTGATCTCCTCCACGGGGAAGTCGGTCACTGCTATCTCAGGGGCCCAGGTCACTTGGTCCGAAGCCCACCGTACGGTGCCGCGCCGGTCACTTCCAATCCCCAGAATATTGTTGATTACCCGCAGAACGTTGTCGTTCATACGGAGGGTGTTGGGTTGGAGCGGCGCCGCAAGTTTGCCATCCTTGATTATGTAGGAGTCTCCCACTACGGTGCCACTAAAATCTCCCGCCGAAATTCCGTTGACGGGGTAGGTGTACCAGATACGGCCAATGTAGAGCCCGTCGCCCACCAGATTCAGCAGTTCCTGGTGGGTAAGAGAGTCGGTGCCCTCAATAATCAAATTGGTCGGCGTAGTGGATGGTGTGGACGCGAAGTCCCGGCCGCCACCGTTGCCCGGCCTGAACCCGTTCCTTGGGGCGATGGCCCCGGATACGGTCTTCGGGTCCACTCCAAGCTTTGTTAATCCTTGGGGGTGGTTCAGCATGCGCTGGTAACCGTAATAGTCGGATAGGAGGCCGGACAGAGAGCCGTTGCGGATAAGATCGGTCCTGCCGGTTGGCAGACCTTCATCGGTGATCCCTTTGGAGCCAGCGAGACTCGGCGCGGCCCCATCGTCGTACAGGTTTAACCCTTCAGTGGCTACGTGCCGGCCAAACTGGCCCATAAAGGGGGATGCTCCCGCGTAGAACATATCCAGTTGCAGTCCGGGCAACAAAATCCATTCCAAGATCTCCGACACCGGTTGGGGTCCCAGAACAACGCGATAGCTGCCGGTGGCTGTCCTTTGGCCCCCTACCGAGCTGATGGCCCGGCGGGCCGCGTTCGCTCCCGAGTCACCGTCAAAATCGGCCAAGCGACTTGCCACCGACCACCCACTACCCTTGGCCGAGTGTTCCTCCACCATAGCGGTAGCAAAGGAAAGCACCAGCGTGGACTCATCCGCCTGAACTCGTGGCATCCATGTAGAAGCGATGGCAACTCGCTCTTGGACCACTACCATGTCGCCACCAAGGATCAGACCAAGGTTGTTAAGGCGGTCGGGTGAGCCAGCCAGGTCAAGCAAGTCTTCCGACGACTCGAATACTTCCAACGCCCGCTCCACCATGCGCCAGCCCCCCGACACCAAGCCGTTGTTGCTGAGCCGCATGACCGCTGGGTCGTGGTAGCGGCTTAGCGTCCGCTCCGACCCCATGGGATGAGGCAGTGAGACGAACTCCCTATCCAGGACCGCGCCCTGACGGGCCTTTCGTAGCGCGCTGGACACCCCTTCGAGGGAAAGATCAGTGGGCTCGCTTCCGAATCCCACCTTCATCCCTTCTGGAGTGTGGAAAGCAACACGCAATCCCAGCCCGTAGGACTCCGCCGATTTGGGCTCTTCCACGCCATTGCTGGGTATATGGGAAGTGTAGTTAAGACGGGCCGTCAGATTGCAATTGGCTGAGGCGAATACTTCGACCTCGGCAACGTCCGGTTGGGCAATGGCGTATGCCAGACCATCTCTTGTTGCTTTGCGAAGGGTGGATAGTGGTAGCATTTGTTGTTTCTGCCTTCACCTGGAGGCTCTAAGAATCGATCACTTGGCGAACGAATTCAAGACCCATCGCCCCGTATCGTCTGATACCCGGTTTCCAGAAAGTTAGGTCCAGAGCAGTATGGTCATGGTATGAGCTGTTCCAGACCTTCGACCAAGCGGTGTACCGATTCAATCCCCAAGTCAACTAGCTCACGGCCCATGTTGTTCTCATAGAAATTGATGTGCAGGTTGTTGGCTGTGTGGAAATCCATGCCAAGTTGAGAATCTTCGGATTCGCTTACCAGTTGGTTTATCATCTCGAACAGGACTGCATGGCCGTCGTGCCTCAAGCCCCTGCTTTCGCCTACGGCGTTGACCATCTGAGCGGCTGCGCCCCAGCCCTTCTCAGAGGCCTGGCGAAGGTCGCCCTTGTCCAGCTCTTCCTGCGCCTGTGCGAGAAGGGCTCGGCTGGCCGCAGCGTAATTTCGAGGTTGGGTCATAACAGCTAACAGGGAATGCAGTTACGTTGGAGACGACCATTTCTTGATCTTGAATCCGGGTCTCTGTTTAGCTCTATCCCGGCCCGGTCAGGCGGGCGATGCCCCGCATGGTCGGCCCTCCGTTGCTCATGCGCTTGGCTTGCATGGGCTGGCCTTTCCCGCAGTTCGGTATTGGATTGATCCGCAGGTCGTTCCCAACAGCGTCGATGGACATGAAGTAATCCCGGGTGTCTGAGGTGATGCCTCCATCCCGGTATAGCTGTCCCAATTGTCCGTTGTTGATCTCGTAAACCTTGACCGCTGAGATCCGGAAGTTTTCCCGAGACTCGGCTATGGAAGGAGTCCGGTGGCCAGCGATGTAATAGCCGTGGTCTACTTCTTGAATTATATCCTCGGGGTTGCGGTCGCCCGGAGCGAATATCGTGTTGGTCATCCGGATTAATGGTACCAGATGGGCCTCGGTAGACCTGGCTGAGCCGTTGGGCTCCACTCCCATCAGGGCTGCGGTCTGGCGGTTGTTCAGGAACTCCTCCAATACGCCGCCGCGGATGATGTGGGCCCGCCGCGCAGGAGTACCCTCGTGGTCGTAGATGAAGGACCCGTATCCTTCCAGCAACGGATCAGAGAAGGCGTTAACCATTGAGGAAGCCACCTGACGCCCAATCTGGTTCTCTTGAAGATTCTTCAAGAACCAGGAGCGCCCGGCGTAGGCCGTCTCGTACTTCAGGGCCCGGTCTGATTCTGAAGGATGGCCGACTACTTCGTGCACCAGCAGAGTGTTGAAGTGGGGATCGGTGACCACAGGCACTTCTCGGTCGGGTGTTCTGAGCTTTGGCGCGGCGGATACTTCTGCTGCGTCGGAGCCGAGCTTGCTGCAGAAGTCGATGAAGTTGGGCAGGATGATGGAACCGTTGTCGTAGCCCTCCACCAGGATTTCCCATCCCCGTTGGTGCCCGGTGAAGTCGTAGAGCTCAAAATTGCCCTCATCCCCGGAACAAATGGCGATGGCGAAGCCCTCGGTCTGAGCGAAGCTCTGGTCTATGTCCGCGCCTTGGTTGCTGATAAACAGCTCCCGAGATAGGAAGGTACTGGTGGAAGCAGCGGAGTAGATTATTCGATCGCTACGACCCTGAAGCGCTTGGCAACCATCGACAGCCATCTGGACGGTGTCGGCTAGAGGTACGGACCTGGGGTCGGTCAGGTAGCTAGCCGGTACGGTGTCTTGGGCGATGGGGACCGGCGAAAGCTCCAATCCGGTAATAGATTGGCCCAACGTCGCGAAGCGACTACGCGTGGCGGCCTTGAGGCGGGCGTTAGTCCGAGCCCGTTGGTGGGCCTGCCTGATGCCTTCCCAGACCACTCGTTCGATGTTATCGGCGTCGACAGCCCCCAATATCTGGCCGTAGTACCCGGCGGCGGAGACCTTGCCCCCGGCAATCACGCGGACCCCAAAGCCGAAAGCGTAGTCTTCGGCGCTGGCTTTCTCGCTGCCGTTCTCCGCCGCTGCGCCTTTTTCCTCCCGGACTTGGACTCGCAGGTCACAATAACGCATGGCCGGGAGCCTATTGGCCTGCTCCTGTATAAGCGAGGCCAGCCTGGGGCGCATCCGGTCTAGGAGTTCGATGGTTACGCGGTCAGGCATAGGCATTAATTTGAGTAAGGGTAGTGAAAACAGACAAGATAGGTTGGAGGTATAATATCACGTCGTTCCCCGGTAACATCCTTGCGCGATGGGTAACTGCTCGGACTCGATGAGTCGTTGTTCCCATCCCAGTGTCATTCCGGCCCACCTTTCCAGTACGGAGCGGGCTTTCAGCCGGAACCTATAGCTTTTGCAACCAACGAAGCCCTCTATGCTTGGCATTTTAGGATTCCCGGTTTCGCCACAATGACAGGCTTGGTCAGGAATGGCCCACAACTCTAAACAATTACAGCAATGGGATCAACGAGCTAACTTCAACGTTAATGGTGTATGAAGACTTCCAGGGTCTCTCCATCCGCCTGCCTGGAGAGCGCCTGGCCCACATCTTGGAAACTCACCCGTATATGGCCGGGTTAGAATGGACGATTTCCCAGACCCTAGGGGCGCCAGAGTTCGAGAGGAGATCTATCACCGCACCCCGTGACGTTCTATTGTATTATCGAAAATTTCCCGATGTGCTGGATAGAGACCGGTATATCTGTGTGGTAGTGAAAGTGGAAGACGGTGGTGGCTTTGTCCTGACCGCCTATTTAACCGATAACGTGAAAAGAGGGGCTAGCGTATGAGGGAGAAAGCACCCAAGATCTGGTACGACCCTGAGTGGGACTTCCTGGAGGTAGTCTGGGACAGGAGGGCCGAGCCTGCTTACTATACCGAAACCGACGATGAACGGGTAATGGCTTTGGTGGATGACCAAGGAAATGTCCGAGGGTTTCAGGTCCAAGGTCTAAAAGCTATGATGAACAAACTTTTAGACTTCGTCGTGATACCTAAGGAGAATCGTTAGCACACACTTTGGAGTGTCTTATTAGGGCCCAGCGGCCGAGTGTAATGAAGTCTTCTTGATCACCTGGTAATCGCTCCCTCTGAGGCGGAAGACACTAGTTTCGCGTATTTGGCCAGGACTCCGGAGGTGTACTTGGGTGGAATGGGCTGCCAAGAGGCCCTGCGCTGGGCAATTTCCTCCTCGGTGAGGGCCACGTTCAAGGTGCGCCCAGGAATGTCGAGGGTGATGGTGTCGTTTTCTTGCAGCAGTCCTATGGGGCCGCCTACCTGGGCTTCAGGCGTTACATGGCCCACCATGGGTCCGTGGGATGCTCCGGAGAACCGGCCATCGGTTACCAGGGCCACCGAGTCGCCCAGGCCTTGGCCTATCAGGGCACCGGTTACCGCTAGCATCTCTCGCATGCCCGGGCCTCCTTTCGGACCCTCGTACCTAATCACAACAATATCTCCGGGCTGAATCTCCCGGCGCTGGATGGCCTGGAAAGCAGCTTCTTCTTGGTCGAAGACCCTCGCTGGCCCCCGGTAGACTCGCTCTTGGTGCCCGGCGACTTTGATTACCGCACCATCGGGGGCTAGGTTGCCGCGGAGGATGGCCAGGCCGCCCGTTGGGCTTCGTGGAGCATCCACCGGGTAGACGACCGGTTGGTCATCAATGGTGGCCACAGCCTCAATGTTCTCCCGCAGGGTTTTGCCGGTAACGGTCATGCAATCGCCGTGGAGCAAGCCCGCTTGAAGCAACCGTTTGGCCACCAGCGCGATTCCTCCGTAGCGGTTCAGGTCCGCCATGACGTACCGGCCCGCGGGTCGCATGTCAGCGATATAAGGGGTATTGCGGCCAATCCGATCGAAGTCCTCCAGCCCAAGGTTGACCTCTGCTTCATTGGCGATGGCCATTAAATGCAATACAGCATTGGTCGATCCACCCATAGCAACCACCATGGTGATGGCGTTCTCGAAGGCCTGCCGGGTAAGGATATCCCGAGGTCGGAGGTCCTCCTCCAACAAACGCAGCAGGGTGCGCCCCGCTTGGCGGGCCATGTCCAACCTCCTGGAGTCTATAGCGGGTATTGAGGCGTCCCCCGGCAATGACATACCCAGGGCTTCGATGGCGGTTGACATGGTGTTGGCAGTAAAGAGACCGGCGCAGGAACCCTCCCCAGGACAGGCGTTACATTCCAACTCCTGAAGGTCTGCTAGGGACATATCTCCTTTGGCGTAGGCCCCCACCGCCTCAAAGACGTCTTGGATATTGACGTCATTGCCCTGGAACCGGCCTGGCATTATGGTCCCGCCGTAAATGAATATGGACGGAATATTCAGCCGGGCAATAGCCATCAAGCAGCCGGGCATGTTTTTGTCGCACCCAGCGATAGTTACCAGCCCATCCATGCGTTCACCGAATGCTACGACTTCAATGGAGTCCGCAATTACCTCCCGGCTCACCAGGGAGGCCTTCATGCCCTCGGTGCCCATAGAGATGCCGTCGCTGATGGTGATGGTGCCGAACTCGAAGGGTATACCATCGGCAGCTCTTATGCCCTCTTTGGCTGCCTGAGCGATCCTGTCCAGGTGCACGTTGCACGGAGTAACGTCGCTGGCCAAGTTGGCGATGGCCAGAAATGGCTTTTGCAGGTCTTCCTGAGAGAGGCCCATGGCCATAAGCATAGCCCGGGCGGGCGCCCTATCCGGGCCCTCGGTGATCTCCTTACTCCGGTGCTTTAGCCTAAGGTCCGTGCTGGTGGTCGTCATTTCTGTGCCTCCTGATTGACCGACTAGCTGTGCGCGCTACTGCCCAGGAATCGATGTGGAAAGCAAGGGAACAATAGCTCTCTGGGCAGGGTAATTGTCTGCTATTCTTCCGGGCGATGTTTCTGGGAGGTCGCGGAAGTGTGGTCCGGAACATCAAGTCCTGACCGCAGGCATCGTGGTAGACGCCCTTCGCCGCTGTTGGCCCATTATAAGTGGCCCCCATCAGGGGTTACAAGCTATTGTTGCGGTGAGGGGTTGCGTGCCCACCTGATTTCTTGTACGCTGTTGCCTGCTCAAAATCTAGCTAGTAAGGCAGGGCAGATATGGTGAATCTTCTGGGACTGATTCGAGTAAAGACGGCCATGGCCCACTGTGATATACCGTGCGGTATCTATGACCCTATAGCGGCCAAAATTGCTGCTCAGACCGTCCAAAAGATGGTCTTGCGGATCCAGAACATCGAACCGCCAAGCGCCGATGCCGATGCCTCTGCTCGCCAGGCTTACGTCAACACCATATCTCGATATGTGACAGTCAAGGAAGAGCACGCTGAGATTGTCAAGAAGGAGCTCCGCATCCTGTGGGCCGACTATTTCAACCCGACCCATCTGGAAGCGCATCCCGACATACACACCCATTTCTGGAACGCCCAGAAGCTGGCAGGCCGCAACAAACAGAACGTAGATATGGAAGCCGCCCAAGAGTTAGTGGCCACGGTGGACCGAATTGCCGAGGCTTTCTGGTCGACCAAGAACGTTGAGTATAGCGATCCCAACGCGGCAGTGAGGTACGGGACCTAAAGACTATAGCTCCATCTGGGAAGATTCTCTGGGCAGCCCGCTGCACTAAGGGTTAATGGGACAAAATCAAAGCGACTCCCCAAATGATTAGGGGAGTCGCTCACTTTTGCCACATTAGCCAAACTCTGAATTTACGCTCATCAGCAAGAGGTCTACTCTTCCTGCAACCATTTCGCCACTTCCTTGGCGTGGTAGCTGAGGATGATGTCGGCGCCGGCTCGTTTCACCGCCGTCAAGAGCTCTAAGGTAATTGGTTTCTCGGCAATCCATCCCTGACGGGCCGCGGCTTTGACCATTGAGTATTCCCCGCTCACGTTGTATGCCGCCAGTGGATGGTCGAAACGGTCCCGGGCTTGACGTATGACATCCAGGTAAGAAAGGGCGGGCTTCACCATCACGATGTCCGCACCTTCGGCGATATCGCTCTCAATTTCCCGCATTGCCATGCGTTGGTTCGCTGGGTCCATCTGATAGCTGCGCCGGTCGCCGAACTGGGGCGTCGAATCTGCAGCTACGCGGAATGGGCCATAGAATGCAGAGGCGTATTTGGCGGCGTAACCCATGATGGGTAGGTCGGTATAGCCATGGTCATTTAGAGCCTGGCGTATAGCCCAGACCTGGCCGTCCATCATAGCCGATGGAGCAACCATGTCGGCCCCAACTTGGGCGTGGGACACTGCGGTGCGGGCAAGGAGT
Organism: Dehalococcoidia bacterium; assembly: GCA_965197555.1. Taxonomy (GTDB): domain Bacteria; phylum Chloroflexota; class Dehalococcoidia; order Lucifugimonadales; family UBA3495. Next base: position 443,163 of record OZ240213.1, read on the forward strand.
TCCAGGGTCTGATCGTTGTCAATCCGCCCGTTTTCGACTATTCCGCAGTGGCCATGGTCGGTATATTCACACATACAGACGTCGGTTATTACCATCATTCCCGGGTTGTCCCGCTTGATGACCCGGATCGCCTCCTGAATGATTCCCTCCGGATCGTAGCCTTCGGAGCCCATAGGGTCTTTCTCCGCCGGTAACCCGAAGAGGAGGACCGCAGGAATGTTCAGGTCCGAAGCCTCGCCGACATCTTCACTTAACAAGTCGAGGGACAAGTGATAACAGCCAGGCATTGGCTCGATGGGCTCTTTCCTCCCCTGCCCGTGGGTGACAAACATGGGGTATACAAACTGGGTAGGCGAGAGCCGGGTTTCCCTGGCGAGGTCCCGCATCGATGGCGTACCCCTTAAACGACGCAGCCGCAGGTCCGGAAAACTAACCATTAGTTAATGTTACCTCCTGGGAATAATAGTCGACCAACACGTCGACCAATCCTTCAACATTATGCTCTTTGGCGATGAGGTCCACCCTCAACCCCAGCTCCTGCGCTGTCGAAGCTGTGACTGGGCCGATGCAAGCAATAGTACTGGCGGCCAAGACCCGTCCGTCGTCGTTTAGAGCGGACATGAGGTTCTTCACGGTCGACGAGCTGGTGAATGTAACAATGTCGATGCCCTCTTCAATCGCTGCGACCGCCGCACTGCCGGCATCCTGCGCCTCGATAGTTCGATAAGCGGACACTTGCTCCACTGTGGCGCCCAACCCGGCCAGTCCCTGGGCTAGGGCATCTCGACCGATGTCGGCGCCGGGCAGCAGTACAGAGACGTCATTCCAGTTGTACCGCTGGGATAGCTCCTGGACAACCGCTTCGGATACAGAGGTGGCTGGGATGAAGTCGGCCACCAGCCCATGGTCCTTCAACGCTGCTGCGGTAGCAGGGCCAATGGCTCCGACGCTGACCCCCGAGAAGGCGCGTGAGTCCCTACGTTGGGCGTTTAATTGACGCAGAACAGTCTCCACGGCGTTGGCGCTAGTGAAGATTACCCACTTGAAAGCAGCTAACCTGTCCAACGCCGAGTCCAGCTCTGAGGTGTTTTCCAAAGGGGCGATGTCGATCGTGGGTAACTCCACTGGTTGGGCGCCTAAATCTCGTAGCTGGCCGCAGAGCTTGGAAGCTTGGGTGCGAGACCTGGTTACCAGCACGCGCTTTCCGAACAAAGGCCGGCGTTCGAACCAGCTAAGCTGTTCGTGCAGGTTCACGACATTGCCAATAATAGCGATCAATGGCGCACTAAGCTGAGCCTCCCGGCCCAGGTCGACAATGTTGTCAATACGGCCAGTGACGGTCAATTGTTTTGGCCAGGTGCCCCATTGGACCAACGCCACCGGCGTCGAAGGGTCCAGGCCTTCGTTCATCAAGGCGTCGAGGATGTGCTCCATCGTTGACCAGCCCATCAGGACCACCAGTGTGCCGCCGGTGCTGGTCAACGCCCTCCAGTTTACCGCGGAGTTGGGTTTGGACGGGTCCTCGCTCCCTGTCACCACTGTGAAAGAAGTCGCAATGCCCCGGTGGGTCAGTGGAATACCGGCATATGCAGCGACACCAACAGGCGAGGTGACGCCAGGTATTACCTCAAAGGGGATGTTGTGTTCGGCCAAATGCAGGGCCTCTTCACCGCCTCTGCCGAAGACAAAAGGATCTCCCCCCTTTAGCCGTACCACAGAATTGCCAGCACGGGCCTGGTCTAGCAACAATTGGTTGATCTGACCTTGGTTGAGAATTTGCCTGCCAGTCTCTTTGCCCACGAAGATCTGTTTGGCCGAGGCAGGAGCTGAGTCCAATAATGAGGGGTCCAGCAAGCGGTCGTATACTATGACTTGGGCGTTCTCCAAGCAACGCAGGCCTTTAACTGTTATCAAGCCTGGGTCACCAGGTCCAGCGCCTACCAGATATACTTTACCGATCATTATCCTTGGCCAATCGATTGCATGACCTTTGGCTCGCCTACGCGTGGGGTTGATTCCGCTGGCTTAGGTACTCATCGGTCATGGGCTACTCATTAAGCTCGGTCCACTCCACTTCCAGCAATGCGCCGCCGCCCCGCTCGACCAAGGCCAAATAGGCGTCGCTGGCTGCTTGGAGGGGGTCCATGGTGAGCCCTTCCAACTTGGCCCGAAAGGATTTTTCACCGTCCGGGGAGCTCAAGAAAACGGTCATCAATAGCAGCTCTCCGGATGACCTGGCATATGCGCCCACAGGTAACTGGCAGCCGCCTCCCAGCGTTTCCAGAAATGCTCGCTCGGCGGTGACTTCTAAACGGGTCTCGACGTGCTCCACCCTCCGCAGCAGGTCTACCATTTGATGGTCATCAGCCCTCACCTCGACAGCTAGTGCCCCCTGGCCCGGCGGCGGAACGAACCTTTGAGGAGACAGGTATTCAGCGACAGAGCCGGTCAGGCCCAGTCTGGCCAAGCCGGCTGCTGCCAATATAGCCCCGTCGTAGTCCTCCCCTTCGGCTTTCCGCAGCCGAGTCTCCACATTACCCCGGATGGGCACCGCTAACGCTTTAGGGCACATGCTGTGAAGTTGTGCCCGCCGCCGGGGGCTGCTGGTGCCGATACGAGCACCATCCGGCATATCGGACATGGGGCAATGCCAGCGATTAACCAGGACGTCTCGAGGGTCCTGTCGACGCAATATTGCCCCCAAAACCAGTCCTTCCGGCAGTTTGGTGGGAAGGTCCTTCAAGCTGTGGACGGCCATGTCCAACCGCCCTTCCAGTAACTCCCGCTCTATCTCCCTAACGAAGACCCCATAGCCCAAAGCCGGGATAGGCGCGGACGGGTCGCGGTCACCCGTGGTGCGGACCGTGACCACCTGGAAATCCAGGTCCGGGTACAAGGGCCGAAGTTGGGATAAAAGCTCTTCGTCCTGGTATAAAGCCAGAGGGCTCCCCCGGCTTCCCACTTTAATGACTTGGTTTGCGGGCACCTTTAAACCTTGCTCCTTGGTGCGCTATGGGCTGGCCGGGTTATCGGACGGGGGAGCGACCCCAAGCACCTTGCTTGAGCAGCCCTCCGGCTCACACCGGTTTATGATCGGGCACAGGCCCTGGCGACCCTCTTCCAGTAAGTCGCCTAACAAGAGAGCAACAGCATCATCCTCCTTGTTACTCTGGGCCAACTCTATCAGCTCATGTTTCATGGCGCACTGCCAGCGTTGTGGGTCGACCGCCGCCCCGCTGCGCCTTACCTGGCACCTCACTCGGGAGAGGACTCCAGCTAGGTCCGCCCACTCCAATGCTGGACTCGTACTCAGGGTTTCCCTGAGCTTTCGGGCCAAAGCGGGACTTGCACCGCCGGTGGATATCGCCAGCGTTACCGGTCCTCTTCGAACTATGGCAGGACTGATGAAACCACACTGGGAAGGGTCATCCACCACGTTGATGAGAACGCCTAAGCGCTCTGCCTCCTCGGACACCTGTTGATTGACTGAGCGGACATCGGTAGCGGCGATGCCCAAGAAAACATCGGACAAATCCCCCGGCCTGTATTCCCTGGGGCACCATTCCACTTCCCCTTGATTGACCGCTTCCCGAATTTCACTAGTTATTTCGGGGCTAACCACCCGGATTAGGGCACCGGCACCTCGAAGCTTGGATACTTTATCCGCAGCTACTCGGCCGCCCCCAAACACCAAGCAGGTCTTTCCGCTCAGATTAAGAAAGATTGGATAGTAGTCCGGCATAGCTTACTGGGTTAGGTGTGGACCGCGACGTCGGATTGTCCGGCTTGCCAATATGTTTCGTAGTCATCGACGAAGTACCGGACTCTGGTCTTCTTGTATTCCCTGGTGCTGTACAAGCGCAAGCGATCGGTGATTCCGGTCGCTTCGCTAATCTGCTGGTCGATTTCCTCACATCCCTCCGGCGAAGTAGCATGCACCATCGTAAAGTGGGTATAGGGCCAGTCGGGAAAGGTAGGCCGCTCGTAACAATGGGTCACGGCCGGGTGCTCGGCCATGACCATCCCTACTTCTTGGGCCCGTTCTGGCGGCACTTTCCAAACTATCATGGCGTTGGCGCGGAACCCTGAGCGTCTATGGTGGAGCACCGCGCTGTACCGGCGCATCAACCTTCGCTTTTGGAAATTAGCGGCGAGGTCGAATAGCTGTTGGGAGCCAATACCTAACCGCTGTGCCATTGCATCGAAGGGTCTGGCTATCAGCAGCAGGTCTTCCTGCAGCTCGCGAATCGCTGCCCGATCAAACTCGGTAATAGGCACCGGTTTGTTCCAGTCATGGTTTGAAGACCCATCGAAACCGTCCGGACTGAAATTGTATGACGAGCCTTTCTGATTCACCATGTCGAAGTTGACGCCTATTTTGAAGAACCTGATGGTGGGCATAACCCGGGAGTTGACGGCCCCGGTGACTTGTGCCATGCGTTCAACAGTCTTTTCCAGGTCGTGTTCAGGAGGCACCGCCAAAGTGAACCACAGATTGTAGTAGGAGCCCTCCCGAGCGTAGTTGTGGCTGACACCAGGATGCTGGTTGATGTGAAGGGCGCCCTGATGTAGCTTATCCGGATCGTAGGCCATGGCGACCAACGTAGTCTTGTAGCCCAATCGCCGGGTATCGAATATGGCGCTGATCTGCCGTAGAACGTTGGAGCGTTTCAAGGCGGCCAGCCGATCGATCACCTCATGCTCGGTGATGTCCAGGCTCTCCGCGAGAGCAAGGTAAGGTTGGTCTACCAAAGGAAACGGTGCCTGGATCAAATTCAGCAGCTTTCGGTCGGTCAAATCCATGGTTTTATTGGCGACCTCCTAAGGGAGTAGCGACTTCAGAACCTTGTTGGCGGGTGGCCGACGGTGGTTCATACGATTCCATGAGCCCAACCAAGACTCGGTCCGCCAGCTCCAATATACGGCTCCAGGACCGATGGCTCGCCGAGTCGAGCACAAGCGACCGGAAGAAAATGAAAGCTTCTACGGTGTGTTTTAGAGGCACGCCGCGCTGGGTCATTTCACTCCCGTATTCTTTGCCAAGAATGTAGGATTCCTCCAACATCTCGGCCCGCTTGCGGCGCCATTGGGGCTCTTGGGCCAGGATGGACAGCAAGCGGCGGCCGAATAGCCGCATACGGGCCCGACCTTCTTCTTCCACGCTCTGGTACCATGCCTGGCGCGCGACGTTGTCTTGGTGCAATCGGCGCCGAATTAGCCGCAGGGCCGAGTCTTCCAGCGTGGCCACGGTTTCCGCCTGAGTTGTCGACGAGGTCCGGTCGGTGAACGCTTTGACGTCCTCCATGTGGAAGCGGCGGTGACCGCCTGGCGTCCGGTAAACCCGGAATAGCCCCTCATCTGCCCAATGCCGCAGGGTGGTGGGGCTCACGTCCAGCATTTGGCAAGTAGCCCTTAAAGATAACCAGCGGGAACCGTCCGCTGGTTGAGAGCCTGTTAATAAATCTACCAAAATCTACTAATATCTTCGCCCTCGAGATTTTCGGTTGGAGGCTACCACAGGGCATTCTCAAGGTCAACAGTCCACCCTGTTTACTGCAAAATTGCTCTCATGCTATAGTCGATTATGGGATACATTTAGAAATCAGATGGATAAACAGCTAATTAAATCGAAGAGGAAACTCTTTAGAGGCATCCGCCGTCGAATACCTTCTCCTTCAGTCGTTAACGCGATGGAGAGCGTACCTAGAGAGTCGTTCGTGCCTCTCGATTGCCGCCACATGGCTTACCTGGACTTGCCCCTGACCATCGGAGAGGGCCAGACTATTTCCCAACCCTACATCGTGGCAATGATGACAGCGGCATTGGGGCTAGCTGGAAAGGAAAAGGTGCTGGAAGTCGGCACTGGCAGCGGCTACCAAGCAGCGATACTTTCCCGATTACTCCCTCAAGGCTACCTGGTATCCGTAGAACTAATCTCTTCATTGGCAATCCGAGCTCAAGAAGTGCTGGATAGGCTCGAATGCACCAATGTAGACGTAGTCCTGGCAGGGGCTGCGTTGGGGTGCCCGGAGCGCGGCCCGTACGATGCTATCATAGTAACGGCGGCGTCTCCAAGGCTTCCAGAAACTCTCCTCTCCCAGTTAGCCGTGGGGGGTAGGATCATTAACCCGGTGGGAACTATGGACCAGCAAGAATTGATTCTAGCGATCCGTACCGACGAGGGTCTTTCGGTGCAGACGCTGGGACCTTGCCGATTCGTTCCGCTTATCGGCCAAGAGGCATTCCCCAGGACCCAATAGATCCCACGACGGTGGGCACCCTGATCGCCCGCCCCTGTTATCCATTCACGAGTAAAATCCCCCCGCATGTCAGGTGCGCGCTTGTGTTGTTGAGTCACGACATGGAAGTGGCATTGGACCGGGCCGCCAACGCCCTACTTGATGCCCGGCACGCGGTGGCGTTAGTGGGCGCTGGGCTTTCTGTAGAAAGCGGAATTCCCCCGTTTAGAGGACCAGGCGGTCTTTGGACCAAGTTCGGAGAGCCTCCACTATTGAGCTATAAAGAATTCGCCGGGGACCCTTTGGCGTGGTGGCGAAGGCGCCTCCAGGATGAGGTTGAACCTGGGAATCCGGTGTACGACTTGAAGGTTGCAGTGGACCGGGCTGTCCCCAACCCGGGACACGTTTCCCTGGCGCAATTGGAACGCCTGGGTGCCCTGAAATCTACGATCACCCAAAATGTCGATAATTTGCACCGCGAGGCCGGCAGCGTAAATTTGATCGAAATCCATGGCAACCGTACCTGGCTGCGTTGCACTGGGTGTGGGGGGCGTCGGCCCCGGGAAGGATTCGCTCTTGGAGCATTGCCCCCTAAATGCCCGGATTGTAGGGGAGTGATCAAGCTGGATACAGTAATGTTCGGCGAGCCAATCCCTCCGGTGGTGTTACAGGAGTGCAAGGACCAGACCGAACGGTGCGACTTGATGTTGCTGGTGGGTACTTCCGGTACCGTAAACCCGGCCGCGCAGCTTCCGCTGCTAGCCCGGGCCCATGGGGCGATGCTGATTGAGGTCAACCCCATGGAGACCGCGCTCAGCGCCCAGTGTGATTTGAGTCTACACGGCCCAGCGGGGGAGCTGTTGCCGTTACTGACCGCACGTGTCCAACGGCTTATGGCAATGGGCTGAAGGGGTTCGGCGTTGTTTGTGCATTCGTTTACCGATGGGGAGGGGAGGGTCTGGCCTGTCCTGCCCAGAGGTTTCCTAATGGCTGAATTCCGGCGTCCATTGCCAACTGAGAGATGGTGTTATAATTTTTCGCAGCTCCCGCAGTGATGTGCAGATCCAAGGACCTTGTACTGGATTCCCGACCCATCCCCTTAGATTGAACAGCTTATGGCTGACTTCCTGTCAAGATTCGGCCTCGGTGACTCCGCCTGGGTAGACCCGGTCGTAGCTGTCGCCATTGGCATTATCTCCATTCTGGTAGCGTTCATCTTCCACAAGCTTCTTTTCCCTCTGGTCGTCTGGCTCACTAACCTTACCCCCAACGATCTGGATTCTCGCGTAGTCCGTGCCACTCGCTGGCCGATTACCATCGGCATTTTCCTTCTAGGAGTATACCTGGCCCTTAGGATCCCCCTGGACCTCACCCCTGGGCAACAGGATATGGTCGACCGGGTACTGGCTCTGTTGGGCGTTGCCCTAGGGATCACTGTTGTAGTTATGATCGTATCCAATACCATTGATTGGTACCTGGAGACTCTGGCCGGTAGGACTCAGCACGTTATAGACCTGAAATTCTTCCCGCTGATACGGCGGCTCGTAGTTGTTCTCATCTATGGCTTCGGCATTCTCCTGATCCTGGATCTTCTGAATATCAACATAAGCCCATTGATTGCAGGACTGGGTCTCGGAGGACTGGCGGTGGCGCTGGCAATCCAGCCCACGTTGGCAAACCTTTTTGCTGGCACTTATGTGATGACGGAAGGGGTCGTCTCGCCAGGAGACTACATCGAGTTGGAAGGGAATATCTCGGGTTACGTGTTAAACGTGGGCTGGCGAAGCACTCGCATTCGTACCTGGACGAATAACTTGGTGGTGGTGCCCAACAGCCGGTTTGCAGAGACCATCATCACCAACTATCAGCAACCGGCTCCGGCGGTGAATGTTATGCTCACCTGCGGGGTAAGCTATAACAGCGACCTCCACCGGGTGGAACAGGTGTGCCATGAAGTGATGAACGATTTGCTGGACGAGGAACCCAACGCCCACAAGGAATATGGGGGTTGGTTTGGGTATGATAGCTTTGGCGACTCTAACGTGAACTTCTGGCTTTTCCTCCAGGCTAGAGACCGGTTGGGCAGCTTCATCGTCCAATCTTCGTTGATCCAGCGGCTACACTCGAGGTTCATAGAAGAAGGGATTGTCATCAACTACCCCATGCGGACTTTGCAATTACCCAAGGATTGGAGGCCGGAGAGCTTGCAGCAAGGAAACGGGCTGGAGCTTCCAACGGCCAATGAGGAGCAAGCGCCCGCGCCGACGGAACCGTCGCGTAGGCCAGCCCGGGACCTACACCTAGGCCGACAGGACAGTAGCCCGCTGGATGGCGCCGACATTGACCCAGGATAGATCAGACCGTCGGGTTGTAGCCATAGACAGGATGCCACCGGTATTGTGTTGACCGAGTAGTCCTTGAAGGCCGGCAGGCCAGACCTTATAATCGTGGAACCAAATTTCCCCATGGGCCGCTAGCTCAGCTGGTTAGAGCGTCGCTCTGATAAAGCGGAGGTCCCTGGTTCGAGTCCAGGGCGGCCCACCAGACTCTACAAAATCTAGAATCTTCGAGTTGCAGTTCCGTTCGCTGGTCTAGGAAAGAGCGTTCCTTCTATTCCTGACCCGTTGCAGGTGTAGCGGAAGACCTCTACCGGCCTCCACTCTGGGGATGGCAATGGCTCATGTCCTCTTGAAGGCTGAGACAATAATACGTATACCTATAGCTATATTAGTGTACGAAACAGAGGCCAAGTCACGATGAAGCAGAAACTAACCATCACAGTGGATGCTGACCTGGTCCCGGCGGCCAAGCGGTATGCTCGCTCTCGCGGTGTGTCTCTTTCGTCGCTGGTCGAGCAGTCCCTCAGAGAGATGGCGGGTGAAATCACCCCCTCCTTCGCCTCGCGGTGGCGGGGCTAGTTTCGTGCGGCGGAGCGCGATGGCGACCCCCGATACGACGCACTGGCCAGAAAGTACCTAAAGTGATACTCCTGGACACAGACGTGCTCATTGACGTTGCCCTTGACAGGCGTCCACACTCCGACCTAGCCTCGGCCCTCCTAGACCGAATCGAGCACGGCGCAGAGGCCGCATTCATTGCATGGCACTCCGTCTCAAACCTCTATTATGTCGTAGTGCCAGTCCTGGGAGGCGTGAGCGCTCGCGACTTCATTGTTGAGTTGACCCGTTTCGTGGCGGTGGAGATGACCGACACAGAAAGCGTCCGTTACGCAGCCGAGCTGCCGATGGCGGACTTCGAGGACGCCATGCAGGTGGCGGCTGCCCGTGCATGTGGAGCCCGGCACATAGTTACTAGGAACGGAGGGGACTACGAGCGCTCTCCGATTCCGGCGGTCAATCCCCAGGAGGCATTACGTGGATTGTTCTAATGCCTAGCTATCCTATCCCGACCGGGTGACGCATCCTATCAAGCCTGTACGTGGCAGAAGGCCGTGACTTCCGGTACTGCAAGTCAAACTCTCCTACGCCTGGAACCCACATTCGGCTCTGGGCGCGGCTGGGCGCCACATCCGGGTCGCCGGGCCGCAGGATGCCAGGCCCATTCGTGAGTTGCCCGCGGGGCGAGTCCTCGACTGGCTGAAGACGAGTCGCACCCTGGCGACCCGCGAAGCGGCATCGTTCTTGGCGCGGGAGTTCGGCCGCCTTGAGGAAGCCGTGCTGCCCGGACTGCGGGTCACAGGTAGTCGGCATTGCAAACGGTCAGGAGGATGCTTCCATGAGCGCAACGCGCTCATCCGCAACTTCGTGGAGGGTATCTGAGGTGGTGGGAAACTAAGCCACCCTGCCGTATGCCATTGCCATGCCCAACGACGGAGTGACCCGCGAATTGGCCCCGGTTCTCGATTTCGTATAGGGCGGCCCACTTTTTTCGTCCTGGGCGTGCTGTGGTCTCCATCAGATTGAGGTCGCGCCTTCAATTGAGCTGCCTTCGGCAATGGCAATGCGTTGGGTGGGGTAGCCTTGTTGGGAACTTTATAGGCACAAGCCCATGGCCGGATCGCAATCATAGCTCCGGTCGAGTAGGTGCCTCGGTTGGTGCCAACAAAGGGTGTCTTTTTTTTGCATCTATTTTTTCGGTCAAGTCCTTATGCCGTCAAACGCGTGTTCGAGTAAGCAGCGGTCTCCTGGCTCGGAAATGGAAGGACTTACATCCCGCGAAATCCTTGAGTGCACTCTGACATGAATTACAGTCTTCTAACTTTCCGTGGGGACGTCTTCGGCGGAATTACAGCAGCGGTGGTCGGGTTGCCGGTGGCCCTGGCCTTCGGTGTAGTGTCAGGTCTGGGGGCACTTGCTGGCATATATGGGGCTATCACGGTGGGACTCTTCGCGGCGGTCTTCGGCGGTACGCGGTCTCAGATATCCGGTCCCACTGGCCCCATGGCGGTGACCATGGCGGTCATAGTCACTACCCATGTGGACAGCCTGTCCGAGGCCTTTACCATAGCCATTATGGCGGGCCTGTTACAGATTCTTTTGGGGGTACTAAGATTCGGCCGCTTTGTGGCCTATACACCCTACTCCGTGATATCCGGGTTCATGTCAGGCATCGGCGTTATTATCATACTGTTGCAGACCCTGCCCTTTCTGGGGGCGCCTATCGCCTCGGGCGGACCTGTGGCAGCCGTCCAGCAGTTGCCGGATGTATTAGTGGATGTCAACTTCAGCGCGTTGGCTATCGCCGGCGCCACCCTCGCAGTGGGCATAATTTGGCGGGGTCGACTGGGGAAGTACCTGCCTCCTACCTTGGCGGCGCTGATGGTCGGGACACTGATGGGCGTTTTGTGGTTGAGCAACACGCCGGTCATCGGCGAGGTTCCGATGGGCCTTCCGGAGGTGCAGGTGCCGGTCCTTTCTGTCGACCTATTAGTGAGGGCCGCAGAGCCGGCGGTGATACTTGCTCTTCTCGGTTCCATTGACAGCCTGCTTACTTCCCTGATAGCCGATTCCCTGACTCGTACGCGCCATAACTCGAACCGGGAGCTGGTGGGCCAGGGCATCGGTAACTTGACTGCCGGGCTAATGGGGGGCCTGCCCGGCGCCGGGGCCACCATGGGCACGGTGGTGAACATACGCGCCGGTGGACGGACACCGGTCTCGGGAGTGTTACGCGCAGCAATTCTGCTGGCACTGGTCCTGGGCCTCGGCAAGTACGTTGAGGTGATTCCCCACGCGGTTCTTGCGGGCATCCTGATGAAAGTCGGCTGGGACATTATTGATTGGCGTTTTATTATTCGCATCCACCGCGTTCAGCGGGAACACCTCCTGGTAATGCTGATAACCCTCGTACTTACGGTGTTCCTTGATCTAGTTACTGCTGTGGCCATAGGTCTGATCGCCGCGGGTATGGCCAGGGCACGCCAGCTTGAGCGCCTAGAGCTAGACAGCGTGGTCTCTGTGCCGCTGCTGGACCAGAGCTTTCTCGGCGGTCAGGGAGAGGAGGATGAAGCGGATGTCTTCTCGGCGCGCGTGGGCTTGGTGGCGCTCAGGGGGAGTTTCACTGTCGCATCCTCCAACAAGCTGATAAACACCATAGGTGTGGATATTAGGGACCATGAGGTCGTTATTCTTGACTTCTCCCAAACCGTCAGCATGGACGACAGCGCCGCTTTGGTGGTGGAGTACCTGATCGATACTGCTATAGATAAGGATACCAAGTGCATCGTGATGGGTCTGGCGGGGCCTACGGCCAGGTCCCTTAGGGCGCTCAACGTTCTACGCCATGTTCCTGAGGACCACTTTGTTGAGAACCTGGACCAGGCAAGAGAGTCCGCAAAACAGATTCTCCAGGGTTAGAGACGGTGAGGGATGGGTGTCCTTCCCTTGGTGAGCTAGCTGCAGCGCCGAAGTGGTCGCCACAACTTACTCTGTTGAAGGCCGATTCGCTCCAACTGGTGGCGGGAAAACCACAAAGCTCTACGCCTCCCTTCACTACGATTCTCCCCCGACCGTGCCACAAGTCCCTCAACAGATCGGCCATTTGACCCACTTGGTGGCTGTTCGGGGGATAGTTGTTAATCGCTCCCCTGGAGCGCCCGTCGAACCAAGTCGGTCGGGTCCGATTTCGGGCTAGTCCAATGAAATCGGGATGGATGAGCCAACTGCACAACGGTCAGTCCGTGGCCATTCTGGTACGCGCGACTGATCACACTCAGACCACCGTCCTCCACAAACCTATCTACCTCCGCGAACTTCCGGGATGGGGAACCGTCCCTTTCTAATCGGGCTCTTGTTTTCTGGGAGGCTTCTTGTCCCAAACAAACGACCACTCGGATCCCGAGTCGCGCAATAACCGCCCGGTGGAAAGGCCAACACTCGTCGGCTAGACGCTCAATCTCTCTTTTACCTAACTTCGCCGCGTTCTGGGAGCGCACGAATACGAGGTCGCTACACGGCACACTGCGGTGGTCGAGTTGGAGTCTCCGCAACAGATGGAGGACGTTCCTTTGCATCGGATGCTGGACGCGATGGCCATTCCTGCCCCAAGCCTCGTCAGTTAATGCGGACCAATTGTCCGGCAGGTCATGGAGCACCTTGTCGGTATGCGACCGCACCGTCTCCTGGACATGGGCTTCGGGCGCGCCGCCGGGGTTTAAACCAAGGACGTACAATTTCGAGGGCGAGCCGAAAGCATTCCGGCCTGAAACAAACACCTTGCCCGACACATCCAACACCGAATCGGGTATCAGTCCAGTGAACTCTTCAATGTTCGCTGTCACTGCAGTTCCTCCATGGACCTTCGCTACGACTCTTCGGCGGTAGGGGTCGGTCGCAGGGTAACGCTCCCCCGGAGGTAGTTGGCCATCGCAGGGCTTTGCGTCGGGTAATCGTGCCTAGAAACGCGCGCACCACTTCGCTGGAGGTGGTTCAAGCTGCGCTTCAGCGTGATCCAATTACGATCGCCTACCGAAACGGGGGCGTACTCCTGCATGATGAGGGGTGGTAGAGTAGCGCTATTTACGCCCCTCTATAAGCCCTTGGATGATAGTGGGCGGCACTATATAGCTCCACCCTGTTTTTGGTTTCCCGATGTGCACGGTTCATACGGAACCATTGCTGCATCGATCAACTCCCGGCGCTCCGGGCCGTTATGTTGACCGCTTGAGCCATCTTGGGTTAGAGTCCAAAATAGGCAGACGAAACATTATCCCGCACAACACGCCGCCTCCGGATGTTGTGCCGACAACTCCGGCCCGCCTGCTCGTTAGACATCAAGTTAGCTTTGCACTCCCTGATGGAGGAAAATAGCCATGCCGTTCTACGAAAGAGGCCCCAACCGTATCTACTACGAAGAGGCTGGTTCGGGATTCCCCCTGCTGATCATTCCGGGTGGCGGACTTAATTCCACCGTGGCATCCTTGAAGACGTCGGTGCCCTTCAACCCTATGGAGGCCTACAAAGACGACTTTCGCTGTATCGCCGCCGACTTACGCAATGCTAATCTGGGCCAATCCAGTGGCCCACTGGAGATCGACCGCCCCTGGGATGCCCACTCTGATGACCAACTTGGGCTGATGGACCATCTCGGCATCAAGGAGTTCCTGGTCATGGGCTTCTGCATCGGCGGGCCGATGATCCACAACCTGCTCAGGCTGGCCCCGGAGCGTGTTGTGGCGGCAGCGTTGATGCAACCCAGCGGGTTCAGGCCGGAGATGCCGGATATTTTCTACCAGAACAACATCACGGGGTGGGGCCCGCCCCTTTGCGAGAAGCGTCCTGAAATCACGATGGATATGGTCCATGACTTCCTGACCAGCATGTACACCGACCGCGCCGACTTCGTTTTCACCGTTTCCCGCGATTTCGTGCGTGCCCTGCAGACACCACTGTTGATAGCGCCCGACGATGTGCCGGCGCACCCGTACGAGTGCGCCATGGAGGTTGCCAGCCTCGCCCCGAACTCCGAGGTAACTATCTTTCCCTGGAAAGACTCGCAGCCGCACATTGACGAGGTCGTAGCCCACGCCCGGGGCTTCCTCAAGACCCATCAACCGGCAGTCGCGACAGCCTGACAACTCCGTACCGCTGGATCTATTAAGGCCCCGCTGGCCTCCTATCATCACCGGGTGATGAACGGAAGTGGCGAGGCCTTCGAATTTCGGCTGCCAGATCAGCTTCTAGTTCAGTTCACGGGTCCTGCTCAAAAAAGTGGCGTGAACCAAGCTGGCAGCATGGTACTGGTCTAGCTCAAGTTCCGAGTCAACTCTGGGTATTGGATGTCAGTACTCAGGCGACCGTGAACAAGTATCCATTGATAGGTCGTAACTTCAGACTTAACTGTTCGGACTTGGTTAGATCGGGGTGTCTGCAAGCAGACAATTCAGGGTTTCGCCCCTGCGGCCTACGCTCAAGTCTACTGATATCAACTGGTACTTCGCGAATTTACGCCTCGATTCTGAACAGTTACCTTCAGACAATCCGCTAGCCTACTGACCATTTCATTAGCTGTGACTCAAACGGACACGGATATTCGTGCCTTCGGAGGAAAAATCCCCTTTCATCTTTTGGTAATATAGATACACAGTAGACAAATGCCATCCGTTGCCATGGATCCATAGACCCGTAACTTTCCTTGTGATTCCTGAGCCAATCTGTCTCTGAATTTGTCATGGCCGCTAATAGGATTTCCCTTCGGGCGTAAGCATCACTTACACCAAACCGTTGCGCTAGATTGACGAAGTGGTCAATTTGTTCGTTCTTGGAAAATAGGCTCAATATCGAGAGCCGAGCGAATTCGGTATCTAAGATCGAGTCGGGCTCCAAAAAGCCAAGTAACCCTTCGCCGATTTTCTCCCATTCATCAGGAGGGATCGCCTGAATTGACGATATGTATGAGCAAACGCTCGGAAGACACGGCTCCAGCAACTCAATATTCTCGATTATGACTTGTAGGGCCCCATGATGCCCTACTTGTGCGAGTCTCCTGAAAAACCACCGAAGCCGGGTGTAATCAACTTCGTCCTTCCGGAGATATTCGTTGATAATTCGTGTGACAGTGTCTGCTGAGAACGCCTTCCAATCCTTTGGAGCAATCCGATCATAAGTGACAGTTGTATACGGGTCGACACCCGAATACCGCCTGATGACTTTCAGAAGTTCTTCCTCATCATCATTTATAGGTCTATCTTCGACCATTCCGGCACAATGCTCACGAAATTCGTCCGCTCTGAAAATTCTTGTCTTATGTTGCTGGAGCATCAAGCGTTGTTGCTTGTCTAAGGTCGTCGCAACCGAATGCAGCGCTTTTCTTGCTTCACGCGTCGATCCGCAGAAAATTAGCAAATCATCAGCGTACCGTATGAAATCAATGCCGTCCGCCTTAAGGCTATTATCGATTGGAATCAGTGTGCATTCCGCGATCAAATGTGCACCATGTGGTCCAATTGGTACACCTCTCGACACTCCCTCGGTCGTAGATTCCAATAGACTGAGTATCCATTTAATCGCCTGATTCGGGAACTCACATTCGGCGAGTTGGTTTTCCACAGTGTGGTGATAGACTTGATTATAGAAATCCGCAATGTCGCAATACAGGACATAAGAGTGGGATTCGCCCTTAGCATACCCAGTCGACCAGAAGTTATTCCACGATGTTTCGCGTCCATATAGACCGTGTTCGGGGAGGGGGTTGAACCTGTAGCTAAAGACCGAGTCTTTGGGAAGGCGACGCTTTTCTATTCCTTCACCGAACTGATACACGGCAGCCGTCAATAACACCGAGTCTTGTGGATGGAGCTGAGTTGCTTGACGGTATGACAAGTCATCCTTTGGAACAATGAACCTGCGGCATGGCTGTGGTTTGAAATCCTTGAGTGGTTTATTCGCTAGCGCATTAATTAAGCCCTCTGGTTGTGCGCTAATCGCGGAAATCTCTGGCGTAGGAGGAAATATATCTCCATCTGAGTGCCGGTCGATGAAATCAATAGCCCATTTTACTGAATCACTGTTCAGCGTCAATATAACCCCTTGTGGCCTGCTGTGGAATAAATCCTAGCTTCTAAACCAAAGCCAAGGTGGGATGTGCATTTACAATACATCGGTGATTGGGCTGGGATTCTCGCAGAAAGCCTTCGGCCTTTGATTGCAGGACGGTGCGGCAGCGGCCCTTGACCTCGTCTTTCCGGATGGACAGCCCGCAGAGGAAATTCCCGACCCTCTCCTTTACCAGGGCCTTGGTTCCCAAGCACAGGTTTCCGGTGGCTTCCTCTCTTGCCCAGCCCCAGATGGCCTCATCGGCGTTGAAGTCCGGGCTGTAGCCCGGCAGGTTCATCAGCCGCAGCCCCAAGCCCGGCGTCCGCAGATACTCACGCACCGCTTCGCCGCGGTGCGCCGGCGCGTTGTCCCAAATCACGTTGAGCGGCCCGGAGTGCCTCTGCCGCAACCGCTCCAGGAAGGCAGCCGAGGTTCCGGAGTTGCTATTCCCCTCCAGGTCCATCCACTCCACCTCACCGGTCTCCAGGCACACTGCCGAGTAGTAGCTGGCCTTTTCGCCATAGCTCGGGCTGGTCGAGTCCACCAAGGCCGGCTCTCCCTTTAGCACCCATTTGCCTCTCAATTCGGCATCGGCCCGGAAATGGGCCTCGTCGGCGAAGAATATCTTCGCTCCCGTACGCCACGCCTCGTCCGACAGGGTGGCGTACTCCGCCACGAAGGCCTCCCGCTTCTGCTCATCTGCCTTGACCAGACGCTTCTTGGGGCGCTTCAGGACAAACCCCAAGCGGTGCAGATAGTTCAGGCAAGTGCTGCGGCTCAGGCCAATGCCGAAACGCTTCGAGACAAACTGCCGCACCACTTTCCAGTTCCAGTTGGCCATTTCTATGCCCGACATCTCGGGCAACTCCTGCACTGCCCCCGTCAACTTCGCCTGTTGCGTCTCGCCAAGTGCGGGGGGGAACCCCCGGTCTGCTCGAATATCAAGGCTGCAGGCCCTCCCTCGCCGAAGGCGGCGGCCCATCTGCCGATGGTGTGAGCATCCCGGCCCAGTGCCTGGGCGGTGCCCGAGGCGGTCAGGCCCCGGCACAGGAGCCACAGTGCGTGCCACCGTTCTCTCTCCCGGGGTGTCGGCGCTAGGTACATCCTGCTGCGCACACTCGCCAAGTCCAACTGCCACCCCTCCAAGTCCGGCCTTATCCCCCTCATACCCATCACCATCCCCACTCAATCTGCTCCCAGTCCTGACGCTATGCCTCCCTGATTCTAGCCGACGCAAATGCGGGTTTCACCTTGGCTTTGGTTTAGTAGAGCGAAATCTTTGTAATGATGGGCAATTGGGTTGACGAGATTACCCGACCACGATTTGAAAGCGTAACCTGCGTGCAAGAACTTCCCATCATTTCTACGCTGTTGGTCTACTAGGTTGCGCCGGTGAATCCCTCTCATCCGTACTTGGAGAATGACCCGGCTCCGTCGTCTGACCCTCACCATCTGCGCATTTCACCTTGGCTTTAGTTTAGTACGAAGTCAACCTTGAAATGGAGGGTCTTCGAGCAATGATACCGTGTCCTATGCCTGATGAGGATTTCTTCCCGACCAGTGATACAACTGCCAAAACTCGGTTGACTGACTGCCAGCGTGTTTCTGGTGTTTGAGAAAATGTCGGTTCAGGCAACCGGTAACTCCCGGCCCGTGTCCGACGCCTGCTTGATGGTATCGATAAAACGATGCAGGTCAACCGCTACATCGAAGGTCGGCAGGTGGTCCTGTCCGGTTCGAATCGCCTCGGCGAACAGGGCATACATCTGCCCGACGTTGAAAGGATCGCCGCGGGGGAAGTCGGACGGCACATAAACGAAACGCTCAGGTATATCCAGGTCCTGCAATTCATGGCTTCCCCGTGCGCCCTGCACCCGTAGCATCTCACCGCGCTGCGAAGAGACGCTCCCAGTAGTGACCAGCGTGCCTTCCCGCCCGTAGATCTCCATTCGAAAGCCGCTGCCGGCCCAGGGGACAGCTCCAACATGGACCGACACTGCGGCGCCGCTCTCCAGCTGTCCGCTGACTCGCACATTGTCCGGGGATGTGACTTCCACAAACTGCTGGGTATCGGTCTCGTACCATTGCTTTGCTTGGGTGCTGACCATGCATGCCACCCGGGTGAAGTTGCCAGCCACGAATCGCAGGGCGTCAATGACGTGTCCGTTGGCGATGGTCAGGGTGTTTGCGCCCAGGCTGGCATCGCGCTGCCAGGTGCGGCTGGAAGGGCGTTCCAACGTGCCATCGCGCATGGTGGTCACATGACACGAGAGCACCTCGCCCACATAGCCGGCTTCAATTTGTTCCTTGATATAGAGCAATGCGGGACTGACTCGCGATTGCAGACCTACTGCGGTTTGTACACCCTTGTCCCTCGCCAGAGTTGCAAGTTCCTCGGCTTCGGCGGTATTCTGTCCCAAAGGCCACTCGGTGAAGACGTGCTTGCCAGCTTCAATGGCGGCCTTCGTTGCCTCATAGTGCGATGGCACCCGCACAACCACGGCCACCGCGTCGATTTCCGGCGACACCACCATTGCTCGGAAATCATGGAAGGCGAGCTTCGCTCCAAAGGCTTGGCGAGCCTCTTCCGCGCTCTCGGGCCGGGTGGTGCAAACTGCGGTAAGCTCGACATCCGGACTGGCCAGTAGCGCCGGGAAGTGCGACTGAGAGGCCCAGGTCGAGTTTATGTTCGCACCCACAAACCCCAGGCGGATCTTGTTTGCCATGACGCGTGCTCCTTAGATTGCTGGCATCCTGGATTCTATATGTGGCGGCGGGCCGGGGAACCGCTATCTAGATGAACCAAGAATGCGCAGCTTCGATTTTTTAACTTTTTGTAGGGTTAGGAGTGTTAATTAACCAATCTCATTTAGTCGGAAGGTCGATGCCAGAGGCTTAGCGATTCCTGTACCTGCCACATGGCGCTGCAATGGGTAGCCCGGAAGCAGGTGATTGCTTGATTGAAATCGGGTTATACTGCGACCCCAGGTTCGGTTACTACCGGAGGCGCCCACCCCCAGGGGTAGAGTCCCGCGCCGGACTCTATGACCCGAACGCTTTTTACGGTTAGTGCAGGGACCAACAGTCCCTGGGACATGGTCATTTCAGCTGCGCCCCAGCCAACGTTGTTACCGTCATTGGCGGTATCAATCAACCCGCCCCTTTGCTGAGCTGCCAGCACCTCGGGCAGTATCCTGCCATCCCCGTCCAGAGTTGATCCGCTATTGGGAGTGAAAACGTGGGTTATTGCGTCGCCTGGGTCCATCAAGGACACCGCCTGTCCCACCATCTGCGGAGATGTAATCCTGCGTTCCCTGCCGGCTGTGTCCGACAAATGTATCAGGACCGGGATATTGTGACCTTTACCCCTAAAACTACGCCAGTATAGATGATAGTTCTCCGGTAGGATGCCTACTGGGCGGCCGGTGCATCCAGGCCTTGACCATCGTGGATGAGTTTACCCGGGAATGCCCGGCGATTGAGGTGGACACATCGATCACCGGGCAGCGGGTGTTCCGGGTGTTGGATCGGCTCAGCGGGACCCACGGACTGCCCTAAGCGCTGGTGTTGGACAACGGGCCAGAGTTCACCAGCAAAGCCATGGAGGCTTGGGCTCAGCGGGGTAAGGATGCACTTTATTACACCAGGCAAACCGATGGAGAACGGATACATCGAGAGTTTCAATGGCAAGTTACGGGATGAGTGCCTAAACTTGCATTGGTTCCTGGACCTGGCTGACGCTCGGGTGATGATTGCGGACTGGCGCACCGACTACTACAGGGACCGACTCCATATTTCAATGGGATAATAGACCCGCTGGAGTTCAAGCAGGGTGTGGACCGGAACCACTCATTGACGGTGGGATAGCTATTGGGGGAAGGTCAGGAGCGCAAGGGGCGGTGGTATGCTGCTCTGACCGCTGGGACAACCTGATAGCATGAGTACTCTCCTGTCTGCGCCTCCACGCCTAGTTGCGCTAGGAATAACGAAGTGGACATTTGGGCCCGCTCAATGAAGCGGCCAAGCTGCATGAAACGCCAGCCTTCGTCCCGGTATATAGTGGCGGCGGCCACCCCGGAAAACGTGTTCATCTCCGCTGCAGTTTCGGCGTAGAAGCCCTCAGGCGAGGCTAACCAGATGTCTTGTATGCTTATTTTCAGAATCCGCAAGTAGGCCAGGTTAAGGCTGGTCCATAGTTCGCTGCTAATGCAATGGCGTATCTGTCGGGCGTTCTCCCGGCCCATGGCGAAACTACTCCACACCGAATCGGGGTTGGAGCGCTCAAAGGTCAGATCGTCGGCAAGGGTGTAGAAATCGGATAGGGTAAATTCGTCGCTGTTCAGCAGTTCCAGGCTGACGCCGGGAGGTTGCCGGTTTATGCTGCCGTAGATGCGGGTCCAGCCAATATGAATCTCCCTGATGGGACAGTCGACCAAGGCTTCGGTCTGCAATCGCAACAAACGGCACAGAAACTCCGCTCGTTCCAAGTAGCGGCCCATCCAATAAAACCCTTGCGTGCAGGAGGCTCGGCACTCCGAGGAGGGAATCCGGACGGAAAACTAGAGGGTCTAGGAAATCGTCGTCCACACGGCGGTAGACCACGTCCACTCTCCGTAGACCTGTGGTGGTCCCCATGTAGACAAAACCGTCGTTTACCAGCAGGTCTCGGCCCTCCACCAGCTCCGCACCGATCTCCCGGGCTAAAAACATATGCTCATAGAAGGCTGAGTTGTAAACCCCTGGGGTCAGCAATGCAATGCATGGCTGCTCCGACCGTCCGCTGGGCGCAAGTTCACGAAGCGTCGTCAGCAGCATGCTGCCGTAGTGCTCCACCTCCTGTACCCGGGAGCTTCGATACAATCGTCGTAAACTGGCCTTCACCGCTTTTCGATTCGCGATCATGTAGGATACCCCGGAAGGGACCCGTAGGTTGTCCTCAAGCACTCGAAAGCCATCGTTGGTCCGTACCAGGTCGGTGCCACAAATAGCGACCCAGGTGCCTTAGGGTGCGGAAGAGCCCCGCATTTCCATGCGGTATTGGGGGCATTCGCGTACCACGTCTACCGGAATCACCCCGTCATTAATGGCCTCACTGTAAACGTCTTCCAGAAAGAGGTTCAGCGCTTTGACCCGCTGGGCTAGACCGGTTTCCAAATACCGCCACTCGGCCCCTGAAAGCACCCGAGGCAAGCAATCCACAGGTATTATTCGTTCCTCACCCTCCTCGTCCCCGTAAACGGTGAAGGAGATACCTTCATTGGAAAAAGACCGGGTCACGCGTTCTTGAATGCTGGCCAGTTCCTCGGCAGAAAGCTGGGTTAGGGTTTCGTGAAGACGCTGGCAATGATCTCTGGGCGCGCCGTGCGGCAGAAACATTTCGTCGTATACTGACGGCTCAAGTGTGTAGTTGTCGAAGTTCACGGCAGCAACGATATCATGCGAAAGCTGAGGCTAGCGGTAACGCACCGGACCCGCGTTACGACCTTCTTCGATTCCTTAAACCAGACCGGGGGACAATAGAGTCCCCGTGCCCCCATCCACCTCCCCTGCATCCTCCTCGACAGTTGCTGCGGGAGGAGTCAAGGGGATCTCTATGGTCAGCTCTGTGAACTGTCCAGGCTCCGAATCGACGCGGATAGCACCCCCGTGACGGCGCACGATGTCGTTGGATATAGCAAGACCCAGCCCTGTACCCTGGTCCGTGGGTTTTGTGCTGAAGAATGGGTCGAAGATCTTTTCCACGACGTCTGGGGGAATCCCGTCCCCATTGTCCCTTATGTGGATTTCTGCGTAGGCCTCTCCCCGGCGAGTCGTCAGCCAAAGGGTCGGAATGTAGGGGTCGCCATTTCCCGCAATCCCTGTGGCTGAGCGCCGCTTCTGGTCGGTGGCGTAGCAAGCGTTGTTCACCATATTCAGAAAGACTCGGCCCAAGTCCTGGGGAATCACTTCCAGTTCACCCATCTCCGGGTCAAAGTCCTGCCTCAGGTCCAGTTGAAAGTCCGGGTCGGCGGCCCGGGCGCTGTGATAGGCCAAACGAGCGTGTTCATCAAGCAGGTTATGAATGTTGGTAGATTGTAGCTCCCCCGTACCTCTCCCCATCAGAAGCATGTCGTGGACGATTCGGTTGGCCCGGTCTCCGTGGGACCGGATGCGTTCCAGATTGCCGGTCAAGTCTGTGAAGATCTCTTCAATGAGACCTCGTTGTTCTTCGGTCAGCTTCCCGTCTCCCTCGCCGAGAACCCCTTGTAGTTCCGTGATCAACTCCTGAGAAACCTCCGAGAAGTTCTTAACGAAGTTCAAGGGGTTCCGTATCTCATGGGCTACCCCCGCTGTCAGTTCCCCCAAGGCGGCCAGCTTCTCCCGCGCGACAATCTGGTCTTGGGCCCTCCTTAGGTCGGTCAACACACTTTCCAGTTCATCGTTCTTCCCTTTCAGCTCTTCCGCCAGCCTTTCCACAAGATTCAGACGCTGCACCTCCAGGGCGTGACGACGGAACACCTCCAAAGCGGCGCCCATATCGGCAACTTCGTCCCGGCCCCCAATCTCCACGCGGGCCTCCAAGTCGCCTCCGGCCATGCGCCGCATCCAATCGGATAACAGCTTTAGGCGGCGTAGCAGAATCCGGCCGACAAATAGCCAAGCGATTAGTAGAGCACCGCTGATGCTGATGGCGCTAATTAGCAGAAGTAGGGTGCGTCCGGTGAATATCGCTTGACTGGAGGCTTGCGTCGCTCGCTGGGCGTTGGCTTGGGCTGCGGTCACCAGCCCATCCACTTCCTCCACCAAAGCAATAGCGATGTTGCGGTTGCGCTCCAGCAGGTCCAGTTGGCTCTCTGCCAGCGTCAGTCGTCGTGCTAGTAAGTCAAAGCCATTTTCCTCGCCCACTCCCAGCTCAAACAGCCGCGCAAAGATAGGCAACACTTCGGCCCGTGCCGGAAACTCTTCTAGGGCCGACAGGTTCCGCTCAATGCGGCTAACGGCAGCCTCGAACCGCTCCCGCAGCGGTTCAATCAGCGACGCTTCGGAGAGAGTGAACGCGTTGGCCAAAAGCTCCGTTGCGATATTGCCGTCCGCCTGCAACTGGGCTAGGTGTCGGTAGTTGTCAAACTCTTGCTCCGAAAAGTGCTCTGAACGTGCTACTGGAGGTTCCGCAAGGTTGCGATAGCCGGTCATGGTATAGAACAGTTGGTCGTCAATGGCCGGGATAACAATGCTGTCCAAGCGCCTGCGCAATTCCCCCAGCTCCCGTCTCAGGGCTTCGCCGTCTTCAGTCAGGGTAAAGAACACGGCCTTTAGGTTCTTGATGGCGTCTATGTTGGAGATGAGGCTGTCGGCGTGGGTGCGAATCATGGTGAAGCTCTCACCTCCCGCGTCTGCCTCCAAAAGGTCCACTTGCTCCGCAAACGCTCGGTGGGCCTGATCAATGCTGTGGGAAACCTGGTTAAACTCCTCCCTGGTCGCTGCGGCAGTGAGGCGCGGAGCGGCGGCCACCAGGGTCGAGCTGTAGTGGGCGACCCCGAAAGCGGCAGCCATCTCCGGGATACTCCCTTCATTCACACGAGTTTGCGCATCACCCACCCGATTGAACGAAAACCAGCCCACTAGGCTGGCGGCTATGGTCAGGGCCACCGCTCCCCAGATGGCCAGGTGAAGTTGGGTGGAGATACGGAACCGGCTTTCTAGCAGCCGTTTCAGCCGGTCCTTCACGGCACTGCATCCTGCAGAGTGGCGATGGAGTGATAATTTCCGTCGGAGCCGATTACCGTCAGAAAGACTTCGTCTGAGCCTTGGTTATCGCCGTCTCCATAGTGAAGTTTGAATCCATCTAGGTCCACGGCATCCGTGCTCCGTATACTCTCCAGGAAGCAGTTCCGAGTCACCTCTTGGCCGCAATCCCTGAGAGCGGCGATAGCCAATCGACCTGCCAGATAGCCTTCAAAAGAGACAAAGCCGGGCACGGCGTAGGCCCCGTCGGCCGACAGGGCCCTCAGGTAGGCGGCGACAATGGGTATTGAGTCATCCGTTGGGAAAGGCACAACTTGAGTGACGAACACCCCGGCGCCATCGGACCCTAGCTCCGCGGCCAACGCGTTGCTGCCCACGAAAGAGACGGTCATGAAGACGGGGTTCAGCCCTGTGTGCCGCGCCCAAGTAATTAGCGCTGCCACCGGCTGGTAAGCTCCTATGAGAATGATCCCTTCGGGAGAGCCCTGGCCCAGGTCCAAAAGTGCCGTCTTCACGGCTGCGGTATTCCGGGGATACAACCCTATGGCTGCTGGCTCCATTCCCCGGCGCTCCAATGCGCTCTTTACCCCACGGTAACCCGCCCGACCAAAGGAATCGTCCTGGTACATTACGGAGATACGTTTCAGCCCGAGGTCGCCCGTCAACCGGGCAACCATCTCCTCAGTCTCTTGGTTGTAAGAAGCCCGCAGATTGATCACAGTGTCCCACCTGGCGTCCCGCAGAAAGGCCGCGCCGGTGAACGGGGCAATGTAGGGAATCCCCTTGGCCGCTGCCACCGGGACCGCAGAACGCGACGTGGGTGTACCAACGGCGCCAATCAGCGCGAAGACCGCTTCCTCATCAATCAGGCGCAGGGTGTTGGCGATGGCTGCCTCCGGCTCGTAAGCGTCGTCTAGCGACAACAACTCCAAGCGCCGCCCGTGGATGCCGCCGTCCCGGTTCACCTCCTGGAAAGCGGCCTTAATGCCGCGCCCCATGTTCGTCCCAAGCTCTTGAGCCGGACCACTGAAGGCGGCCGACTGGCCAAAGAGAATGCGTTGGTCGGAAACTCCGATGTTCAGGGGAGGGGTGCTACGGTGCACAAGACCGGGGGTGCTCTCCACTGCGTCGTTTCTACTCTCGCCGCTCTGGACGCTATCCGTGCCGCCGGGGAAAAACCAGACCACGAGACTCACGGCCAGGGCGACGGTCACGGCCACCCCGATGCCCAACAGGAACAGTATATCTGCCGGTAAATGGGGGATGCCCTTCATTCAATCCTGCGCTTGACCAGTGTCAAATGGTTTCTACCCCCCTCTCGTCGATAGTGAAGTTCATCCATCATGGTACGCACCAGGTGTATGCCCAACCCCCCCACCGGTCTATCTTCCAGGGACGCGGTTAGATTGGGCAGGGGAGCATCGTTCAGCGGGTCGAAGGGCTTGCCATCGTCTGTGATCTCAATGGTCAGGGCCTCCGCTTCCGAGTTGAGGGCGATTTCAATCTCATGGAGACCCTCATCGTGTCCGTGGTTTATGATATTGAGCCCCAACTCCTCTAGCACCAGATTCACCCGGAATATGAGGTCGGGAGGCCAGTTTTCCTGCCTCCCAAGGGCTTCTATAGCGGCAGACAGGCGCTCCAGTTCGTCCGGTCTGGTTTCAATCTCCAGGGATAACCGGGCACTCAAGGCGAAGTCTCACTGCGATAAAACGTTAGACAGGTGATGTCATCGGAGTGGGGGGTGTTACCCACGAAGGCGTTCACAGCTTCAAAGACCGCTAGATTGGCCTTCTCGGGGTCCTGAGGGGCAGTGGCGCTAAAGAGTTGTCGTAGACCGTCAAGGCCGAACTGCTCCTCTGCACCGTTCATAGCCTCAGTGACTCCATCTGTGTAGAAAACAACCGTGTCCCCCGGGAACAGGGTTACCGTGTTCTGCTTGTACTGCATGTTGGGCGCAACTCCCAAGGCTATCCCTTGAGTCAAAGGAAGCAGCGTAGAGGTCCCATTCCTGTGGACCACCAAGGGACTGTTGTGGCCTCCGTTGGCGTAGGTCAACTCACTGTTGGAAGGATCGTACACGCCATAAAGAACGGTGACGAACATCCCAGCCTCATTGTCCTCTTGCAGAAGTTCGTTGACCTGGCGCAACACCTCACCGGGGTTGGTGTCTCCCATGGCCGTACTCTTCAATAGAGTGCGGCTGGACATCATGAAGAGAGCTGCTGGAACCCCCTTGTCCGATACGTCTGCGATGGCGAGGCCGATGCGTCCCTCGTTCAGTTGCAGTACGTCAAAGAAATCGCCTCCCACGTTGCGCGCTGCTTCCATCTTGCCGTACACGCTGTAGCCGGGACCTTTGGGAAACTGGGTGGGGAGAATGGACCGCTGCATCCACCTGGCGACGTCTAGCTCGTTCTGCAACGTCACCAGCTTGTCACGAGACAGGATAGCTTCGCGCCACTCGGCTATGTGCCGCAGCGTCCGATCTATAGTCACTCGCAGGTCTTCGAAATCCAAGGGCTTGGTGACGAAGTCGAAGGCGCCTCGGTTCATAGCCGTGCGTATGTTCTTCATGTCGCCGTAGGCGGAAATAATGACCGACCGGATGTTGGGGTCTACCTTGGGTATCTGCTCCAGCAGAGTGAGGCCGTCCATTTGGGGCATGTTGATGTCCGTGAGCACCATGTCGATGTCATCGACATGGGTCAGCATCTCCAGGGCCTCAACACCGTTTTGAGCAAAGACAAAGGTATAGTGGCCCGCTCGTATGCTCTGACGCATACGCTGCAGCATGAGGGGCTCCAGGTCCGGCTCATCGTCGACCACCAGGATCTTGTACGGTTCTTGCATGGCTATGGTCTCATGACGGTTTTGCTTTGCTCCCTTCAAAACCCCAACAAGGGGTGCTAGGCATCCATGCCTGGGAGGAGTCCGACTTCAATCAGTCGGTGAATGCGGTTAGGGCCTCGGCCTGAGATGCGTGAATTGAGATGATTTGGTCGAAACCACTGATCTCAAAGACCTCCCGTATCGGTTGCGAAAGTGAACAGACTGCAAACTTGGCATTTTGGTTCCGTAACGTCTTGGCCGTCAGTAGGATTACCCGAAGGCCCGCGCTGCTGATGTAAGATAGATCCTCCATGTCCAGGATGACCGCCCGATCGCTGGCGCCAATAGCAGCCTCTAGGGCCGTTTGGAATTCTCGGGCGTTGGCGCTATTGACTCGCCCATCCGTCTTTGCGATTAAGGTATCCCCTTGCCGTTCCGTCTTGACGCCCATTTAACGTAACTCCTTATGTTGCGATTGTGGCCGTGCCTAACGTACTCTCTCGCGTCTGCGTCTCCCGGTGGAGGATTTCACTGAGGCTCGTCTACCCCGGAGACCTCAGCCATGACTTCGAAGACCGACACCTTACTGCGTTGGGCAGGACTGGAGGCGCTGGCTTCACGGATAGCAGACACTACTTGTTCAACGAGGCCGTCCTCTACTATCGCCTCAATCTTCACCATGGGCATGAACGCAATCCTATACTCGGCACCGCGATGTATCTCCGCATGACCCACCGCCTCTCCGAACCCTTTCACTTCGATGGCCGTGAGGTTGGTGACCCCAATATCCACTAAGGCTTCGTGCACCGGATCGAGCCTGTGGGGTTGAATCCGTGCCATTACTAGTTTCATCGCACCTTACCCCGTGGTCCTTTACATGTCGTAGCCTCGTTCACCGTGGGTGGCCAAGTCGAGCCCTACTAGCTCATCCTCTTCGTCAACTCTCAAACCGCTTGTGAGCCTGGAAGTGACTTTCACAATTACGAATGTAAAAACAGCCGCCCAGGCCACCGCTGCGATCACACCCAGGGCCTGTACCCCTAACTGGATGCCTATGGAGCCCCGCTCAACTGCCAGGCCGTTGCCTCCAAGCACAGCCACTGCCAGAAGGGCTACCAGTAAGGTACCTATAATCCCGCCAACTCCGTGGACGGCGAAGACGTCAAGGGAGTCATCGATTTTCCACCGCTCCTTCACCATGTCCACAGCGAAGAAGCACACCACACCGGCCACTGCACCCAGAATCAAGCCCCCCGCTGGACCAACGAAACCTGAGGCGGGTGTGACCGTGGCCAAGCCCGCAATCACCCCGGTGACGGTGCCCACCAAAGAAGGCTTTCGAAACTTGATCCACTCAACGGTGGACCAAGCTATGGCGCCGCCGACGGCAGCTATGTGAGTGACAGCGATGGCCATACCAGCTCCGCCGTCTGCGGCCAGCTGGCTACCCCCGTTAAACCCAAACCAGCCCACCCACAGCATCGCCGCGCCGGCCGCGGTCATGCCGGGGTTATGCGGGGGTTGGAGCTGGTTGGGGAAACCCCGTCGCCTTCCCACCATAGCAGCAAGGACCAGAGCCGATGTTCCAGCGCTGGTATGTACCACCAGCCCACCCGCAAAGTCCATTACACCAAGTTGTTGCAGCCAGCCCCCACCCCACACCCAATGACAGATAGGCGCGTACACCAAAAGCACCCAGGCACTGCTCACGATTAATATCGAGGGAAACTTGGTGCGTTCCACAAATGCGCCCACAATAAGGGCTGGAGTAATAATGGCAAAGGTCATCTGAAAGATGGCGAAGACAATTTCCGGAATCGAACCCCGCAGCGTATCCCGTGCGATACCTGCGAAAAACGCCTTCTCCAGGCCACCGAGTACACCGCCAACATCGCCGCCAAAGGCCAGGCTGTAGCCTACGACCAACCAAAGAAGGCTTGCCAAAGCGGCAATGGAGAAGCACTGCATCACCACTGACAGCACCGACTTGGATCGTACCAAGCCTCCGTAGAACAAAGCCAGGCCCGGTAAAGTCATGAACAAAACCAGGGCGGTGGCTGCAAGGACCCAAGAGGTATCGCCAGAATTCAACCTTGGCCCCTCGAATGTCCCAAAGCACTTTGGGACGGTTAAATCCAGTGACTGAAGGCTAGCACATGCAATTTGGAGAGTCCAGAAGTCCTGGGTCCCCAATGGATTTAGAGAACGGTTCTCGCTTAATACAGAATTCCGTTACGGCTGGAGGTCTCTTATGAAGACTCCCGTGTCATCCGGCTCTCGGTTTTGCAGGAAGCGAGACGCTACGGTAGGAAACTGAGGCCCTGGGACAGTCGCCTTCTGAACATTAGACGTTTAGTCACAGCGCGCATAGAATGGGTCCGTTGACCGGGTCTGCCGAGGGATATTATCTAGTCAAACCCGCAGGCCCCTGAGCCTTGGAACTATGGGGGCTGCTTGACCAGCCAAACCGGCGGCTGGTGGATGTCCGGTTTTACTGAGCGGGGTTTACGGCGCTCGATAGCTTTGTGGCAGGCTAGGTATTCGACATCGGCCAAAGCTAGCAGCGCCTGCCGGGTATCCACTCCATCCAATAATCCCCAGACCAACCCAGGGTGAGCCAATGACTGTAAGACCTGATATCGGCGCTGAAATGCTGACTACCGAGGAGCTACTGGCAAGAGCTTTAGATCTAGTTCCTGTTCTTAAGAGACGGGCGGCCCAAACGGAGCAGTTGCGGCGAATCCCGGAAGAGACAGTCAGAGAGCTGCTGTCGTCAGGGCTCTACCGGATCGGAGTGCCTAGAAGGTTCGGTGGCCTGGACGTGGGCTACGGGCTGGTCTTGGACGTGGCCGCCGAGCTTGGGAGGGGCTGCGCTTCCACCGCTTGGTGCTACTGCCTCTGGGCAGCCCACGCCTGGCTGGTGGGCTACTGGCCCCGCCAAGCGCAGGAGGAGGTGTTCGGGCCTAGTCCGGACGTCCTCTGCTCCAGCTCGTTGAACATCGGCAAGTCCAATACTATGGCCGTCGAAGGCGGCTACCGCCTGTCCGGTAGATGGGAGTTCTCCAGTGGCTGCGACTCCGCAAGCTGGTTGATGCTGGGAGTGTCCGGCAT
Organism: Dehalococcoidia bacterium; assembly: GCA_965197555.1. Lineage (GTDB taxonomy): Bacteria > Chloroflexota > Dehalococcoidia > Lucifugimonadales > UBA3495. The sequence continues at coordinate 473,062 of OZ240213.1, forward strand.
CGGCGAGCGCAACTGGGTCCTCGTGCCCCGCAGCGACGTCGAGATCGTGGATACTTGGTTCGTTTCTGGGCTTCGTGGCAGCGGGAGCAAGGATATCGTGGTTGACGACGCCCTCGTGCCCTCCCACCGTGTGCTGGATGTCACCACCGCCGGGGACAGCGATTGGAACGGCTGGGAGCTACACCATCAGGCCCGATACCGGGTGCCCATTCCTGTGTTGTTGGGATGGGACTTGGTGGCGCCGATGGTGGGGATCGCCAGGGGAATGATGGAGGAATTTATCGACAGGTTGGCCGGGACCTCCGGACCCGGCAGGACTGCCGACTCCCCGGCTATCCACCTTCGCTTGTCCCAAGCCTCCGCCGAAGTGGACGGGGCGAGAGCGCTGTTGGACCAAGACATTAACGAGATTCTCCGGAAGGGCAGAGCAGGTGAGCGCTTCACGCCATTGGAGCGAGCGAGGTTCCGGCGGGACAAGGCGTTCATCACCCAGCTTTGCCTCGGAGCAGTCAACAGGTTGTTCGACCTCAGCGGTGGCCACGCGCTCTTCGATTCAGTGGCTCTGCAGCGCTTTCACCGGGACGCCCAAGCCGTGGCCCATCGGGACGGCCTAATCATGGACTTGGGCGGCCAGCAATACGGCAGGGTGGCCCTGGGGCTGGACCCGGACGGACCGATTTAGCGGGTAGGCGGCGGCACCCAACGCGATTCAACGGATGTCAGGTGAGTCCTGTTCCGGGTATCCCTTGGATCTAACTCCGCGGGGGACCTGGGGCATATGTGGTCTACTGGGCTTAATCCTTGATCGATGGGGCCTTGCCGAAGCTGGACTACACCTGGGCAAGAAAGCAGAAACAATATGACTATGGTCGTGACCATGGTGTAATGAGAGCATCTTCATAGATCAGGGACAGGAATTGGAAGCTGCCAACGACAAGCCACACGGACCCAGGACCATCAAGGCCTCCGAATTCAAGGCCATGTGCCTTCAGCTCATGGACGAGGTAGCGGACAGCGGCAACGAGATCGTCATCACCAAGAACGGGCGCCCGGTCTCGCGTTTGGTGCCCTACCGTGAGCAACCTAAGAGTCTCTTTGGGATCGATAAAGGAAGGATCCAGATAGTAGGGGATGTCGGTGAGCCCATCGACGTGGAATGGGAGGCCGTGACCGGCAAGCACTGGGACGACCTGCTCTAACCCTGCTCGACACTCAAGTCTTGGCCTGGCTGCTATCCGATGACCGTACAACAGGATGGCAACGGAATAAACAGTGACAAATATACTGGCCCCCGGACCATCAAGGCGTCCGAGTTCAAGGCTAAGTGCCTTCAGCTCATGGACGAAGTCGCGGACAGCGGCAACGAGATTGTCATCACCAAGAACGGGCACCCGGTGTCGCGGCTGGTGCCCTACCGTGAGAAGCTGCAGATGCCTTTCGGTCGGCACCGGGACAAAATCAGGATACTTGGGGACATCGTCTCTCCTATGCCTGCCGAATGGTTCGAGGAATCCGAAGACTCCGATAAGAACCTGTTTTGATACTGCTGGACGCCCAGGTGATGCTGTGGTTGAGGCTGGGAGTGGGTCGGTTGGGTCCTCATGCTCGGCTAGAAATCGATGAGGCGTGGCGGTTGAACGAAGTTGGCGTCTCTGCGGTCTCTTTCTGGGAAGTAGATATGTTGAAGGGAAAGGGACGGATCCTGTTTCCGGAAGATGTGGGGTTATGGCGTCGCGAGCAACTGCAGCAGGGAGTGGTCGAAATCCCCATTGACGGAGAAATTGGAATTCGGGCGGCGGCGCTGGAGGACTTCCACGCCGACCCGGCGGACCGGTTGATTGTGGCTACCGCGATGGGCGGGCATCAGTTGGTAACCGCAGACCATCGGATTCTGGATTGGCCGGGGCAACTAAACCGGCTGGACGCTAGAGAATAACTTAGATCAAGGACCAGTGGACCAACGCTTCAACCCTCGGACCTAGAGAACGCTAGTAAAGCCGGTCCCGGTTGGCTGCCTCCTCGGAGGCGTCGATCTCCTTGGCGTCCGAGCCCGCGATCTGGTCCGCCAGCACCTGCCCGTAGGTAGGATAGACTGAACGATCGATCTGGACCTCGGGGTCCCATATTCGCGAGCGGATCAGGGCTCTACCGCAATGCAGAAACGCTTCTTCCACGGTAACCCGTAATCCGGAAATAGGCGCCCGGCGCTTCTACGTCATCGGCTCCAGAAGTTCCGCGTCGGTTACGATCTCCGCCTTCCCCTTCACACGCAGGGTCTCGTTCATCCCCGGCACAAAGAAGAGCAAGCCCACGCCGGGGTTCTCCACGATGTTCTGCAGGGAATCCACCTGGTTATTCCCCGGGCGATCGGGAAGCAGCAACGTCTTGTCGTCCAATACCTGCACGAACCTGCGCGGGTCGCCTCGGGGCGAGGCGTCGGCTTGTCCGTCGGCATTGGCAGAGCTCAGAACACAAAGGGGGGAGAGGGCTATGAAGTTCCGGCAGTGAACATCCAAGTGGTCCAACACCTTCTGCGCAGCCCGCGGAGCCGCCGGTTTGTAAACAGTACGCAATTCTGAATATTTACTGATGTCCACGTCGCATACTTCCCATTGACGTCAGGAGTATAGAATAATCTCTATGACCATGTTAGATGGTTTTTCATTCAGCACTGCAAGCGCTCTCGTTAATCGCCTAACGGTGCATCTTCCCTCAAGAGCTACGTCGCCAGAACTCGGGGGTTCGGTTGGTTCATGACGAATGGTAGGTCACGGTGTATCCGAATGAAACTTCTAGGCGACTTCCGACGAGCAGACAAATAGGCCGGAACAAGCCCACTTGCGCCCTGGGGTCAAGATCATGAGAGTGGAGACTCACAGAAGATATACGCTGGCAGCCTCTTATTTGGTAGGCGGGCTGCTTGTTGCGGTTGCGCTGGCGTGTCAGACGCTGCCTTCCGGCAGTCCGGCACCCGCGCCTGACGGGTCGACGCCGGGGGGGAAGATCCCGGTCGCCCAAGTTGTACCCAGCCCAGTGATCGCGCTGACTTCGACAAATCCAGTCTACCCGTCGAAACCGCCCCGACCCACTCCGATGGCTCTGCCGGGCCTGAAGGTGGTAGAGCTGGGCTCTGAGTACAGGCCCACTGACCTTTCCGGCGACCAGATGGTCGGCCGCGGACGGGACGGAGAGGTCTACTTGGCCAACGTCCGGACCGGGGCGGTACATCAACTCACCAACGACGGACACAGGAAGATTGAACCCGTGATCTCCGGCAACCTGATAGCGTGGACGGACCAACGCAGAGAGATTGAGGTCCCCGATAACGACAAGGATGCGCCTCGGCGCTTGGCCGACGACATATTCGTGCTGGACCTGAATACGGACGAGCAGCGGCGGATCACCGAGGTTTCCGCGATGCGACGCGGCCTACAGTTTTCCGGGCACCGGCTCGTTTGGCACGACAAGAGAAATGAGATTGGCGAGCACTATACTCAATGGGACATCTACGCCTACGACCTAGAAGCTGACCGGGAGATAGCGGTGGCAGTAGCTTCGGGCTCTCAAAGGCACGCCGCGCTCCATGACGATGTGGTCGTCTGGGCGGACAACCGGAACAGGCCCAAAGACTCAACGGTCCGGGTTGGTTGCCTCGATTGTCCCGACAATCGCTTCGACATCTACTTGTACGATTTCAACGCGGGAGGGGAGTTGGTCCTCGACGCGTCGGGGGCGAATAACTCGGACCCAGCAATTCACGGCCAACATGTAGTCTGGCGTGGTTACGACCTGAAGGGTCACACTGCCATCCATTACTACGATCTCAGCACTGGTCACAAACGCACCCTTGTTTCCCCAGACCTTAGTGGAGTCGATCGGCCGTTGGTGTCCGGCGATTACGTGGTGTGGACAGTGGGCCTGGCTTGTGACGTCATTACCGACCCGCCCAGCGATGTGCCGACCGGCGTATTCGCATACGACCTGAGGACGGATGAGGTCCGCCAGCTATCCAACTACATCGAGCCAAGGATCATCCTCGATGGGCAGGTGGTGGTAATAAACGAAGGCTGCCACATGCCCGGCAGGGTCTACGCTGTTTTCCTCGACTGAGACCGGAAGCCACCCACAGTAACCCCCCTGATACGAATCTTGAGCTTAGCAGACGGTCCTCAACCACCAGGACGTGACCATGACTAGCAACAATACTGACAGCAATCCGGTAGGTCAAACCCTTGTCGAATTCCTTGATAGGACGGCCAGGAAGTACGGGCCGCGTGACGCTCTTTTGTTCAAGCCTGGGTTTCGGTACCAGCGCTGGACCTACGCTAAGGTGTGGGACGAGTCCGGCCAGGTAGCCGCTCTCCTCCAGCGCCGTGGGCTGACCAAAGGAGACCAAGTAGTCCTGTGGGGACCCAATTCGCCCCATTGGGTGCTCATCTTCTTTGGGTGCTTGAGAGCGGGAGTCACAGTAGTCCCCCTCGATCTGCGGAGTTCCCCAGACTACGTCGCCCGAGTCATAGCACAGACCGAACCCAAGCTTGCTTTCACATCGCGTTTTACTCCGAAAGGGGACGAGGACCTAGGAATTCCGGAGATTGGGTTCGAGGACCTAGAAGCGAACATCAGCGGATTGCCTGAGCCCGCTCCTGTGGACATCAAACCGGACGATCTCGCCGAGATCATGTTCACTTCCGGCACGACGGGTGATCCGAAGGGAGTTATGCTTACCCACCTGAACCTGGCAGCAAACATAGAGGGGATATCCCAGGTCATCTCCTGCGACCCCTCGAGCAGACTCTTGTCCATCCTACCGTTGAGTCATATGTACGAACAGATGGGTGGGCTGTTCGTTGCCCTGTACCACGGCGCCAGCGTCACTTATGCAACCAGCCGTCAACCGACCGTTCTGGCTAGGACGATGCGAGAACGCAAGATCACGATTCTCCTCCTCGTTCCCCAGGGGTTGGAGTTGCTGATGAACGGCATCGAGCGCGAAGTGAAGCGAAGAGGTAAGGAGGCCCTGTGGAATCGGCTCCTCAAGATAGCAGAACGGACTCCCTTTAGGCTGAGGCGCCAGTTGTTCCGTGGGGTTCACCAGCAGTTTGGTGGCAAGCTCGACTTCGTTGTATCGGGTGGGGCAGCGCTGGACCCCGATCTGGGAAGAAAGTGGGAGTTGCTTGGCGTCAAGATCGTGCAGGGATATGGGACCACCGAGGCGTCGCCGGTCGTCTCCAACCATAGGATAAAGGATCGCCGGCTCGACTCTACCGGTCGTCCTTTGCCGAACGTGGAGGTCAAGATTAGCGACTTGGGTGAGATTCTGGTGCGGGGTAGCAACGTGACCCCGGGCTATTGGCGTGCTCCGAAAGAGACTGCAGAGGCCTTCGACGGAGAGTGGTACAAGACAGGCGATCTGGGATTTTTTGACGACGAGGGATTCTTACATATCCAGGGCCGGCTGAAGGATATGATAGTGCTCCCCAGCGGCCAAAATGTCTTCCCAGAAGACATCCAGGCGGTGCTGGTGAAGCACCCGCAAGTTACTGATGCAACCGTAGTAGGGTTGCCGAGGGGTTCGTCGGTCGAGGTGCACGCGGCTTTGATTCTGGAAGAGGCAAATACAGCCCAAGAGATCGTCTCGTGGACTAACAGCCAGTTGGCCGAACAGCAGAGGATACGGGGTTTCACTATTTGGCTGGAGGAGGACTTCCCCCGCACTCACACCCTCAAGGTAAAGAAGCAGTTAGTGATCGACACCATCCTCGGCAAGATTCAACCGGAGAGCCCGGTCGCGGTGTCCTCGGGAGGTGGTCGACCGGGCGGGACCAGGGGGTTGATCCACATCGTTGGGGAGGTCAGCAAACGGGACCCCGGGGATGTCTGGGATGGCGCGACGCTGGGAGGCGATCTGGACCTCGATTCGCTCGATAGGGTAGAGTTGCTGTCGGCTATAGAGGCAGAGCTCGGTGTCTATATGGATGAAAGCCAACTGGGCCCGGAGACCACGTTCCGACAACTGGCCAACCTGGTCGAAGAGGGGTCTAAGAACCCGCCGATGGTGAGTTTTCCTAGCTGGGGCATGCGGTGGTGGTGCCGACTCCTCCGGGGGACCCTACAACGGACTGTCCTCTTCCCCCTCGTCAGCCTACCTTATAGCCTGAAGGTTACAGGTCGTGAGCACCTGGATGACGTCTCTGGTCCCGTACTCTTCGCATCCAACCATAATCTCGGTTTGGATAACCCGCTGATCACAAAAGCTCTTCCACTCAAGTGGCGCCGTCGAATGGCGATAGCAGGGGCTGCCAACCTCTGGAGAAACCCAGTATGGTGGATAGTGAACCCTCTAATGGGGAACGGCTTCCCCTTAGCCACGGAAGGGGCAATACGGCCCAGCCTGGAAAACATGGGTAAAATCATCGACAATGGCTGGTCGGTGCTCATATACCCGGAGGGCGAGCTTACTATAGGCGGACCGATTAAACCCTTCATGAACGGCACCGGCTTTGTGGCGGTGGAGGGAGGGCTTCCGGTCGTTCCGCTGCGCTTACACATCAACCGGCTGGGCTCTCCGGTACGGTTCCCTATTCTCAGGCGGGGTAGCATCGAGGTCCGGTTAGGAGAGCCGCTGACCTTCTTGCCCGGCACTGACCATCAATGCGCAACATCGGCCATTGAGGACGCGGTCAAGTCCCTATGACTTATTCCCCGGCGTAAAGAGCACCGGTTGAGTCCAACAAAGACTCTTGACGATGGACCAGGATTCGTTCCAGGTCTGTTCGCTGCAAGAGGACGGATCGCCTGGGGTTACTGTTCGTCCTTTACACGTTGGCTTCCTGACCGTCGAGATCAATGAAGGCTGCTACAAGGAGCGCAAGCGCCGCCGGCAGGTAGAAAAGTCCGATGGAGAATATCGATACCACGCAGAATCCCAGAAGCACCACCGCAGGACCCCAAAGAAGCACTTTGCGTCTGATATCCTTCCTCTTTGTGACCTGAATAGCCAATATCGCGACGCCGGTCAGCAGGATAGGGACTAGCAGCAACAAGAGTACATGCAATCCGTTGGCTTCTACCAGCGTAGCGCTAGACCGAGTGATCTCGCCGGCGGGCTCACCAGGGAGTGCAGCAGTCGCTGACTCACCTTGGTAGACTGGCCCTAACGCAAACCATGCCCCGGCAGCCCAGGCCAGAGCGTGGGCTGTCCATGCAGAAAGCCTCCCGGCGCCAATGGACCTCAATAATCCCTCCGTTTCCGTAGATTGAATATATCTTACGACACCATCGTGAGTTGTGGTCCGCGGCCTCACTTTGGGCTGTTCCCACGGCACCGTAGGGATGAATGAACACGGGGGCGCAGGTCAGTGGGTGAGGATCTGGTCCAGGAAAAGTTTGGTGCGGGGCTCTCGCGGGTTCGTGAAGAACTCCTCAGACGTTCCGACCTCCACGATCTCGCCCTCGTCCATGAAGATCACACGGTCGGCGACGTTCCTTGCAAAGCCCATCTCATGAGTGACGCAGATCATCGTCATGCCGCTGGCGGCCAACTCTCCCATCACCCTTAGGACTTCGTTGATCATCTCTGGATCGAGGGCAGAGGTCGGCTCGTCGAACATCATCACCTTTGGGTTCATAGCCAGAGCACGTGCTATGGCAACTCGCTGCTGTTGACCGCCCGATAGCTGCCCAGGGTATTTGTCCGCTTGTTCGGGTATACCCACGCGGTGCAGCAACCGGAGGGCGAGCTCATCCGCTTCCTTCTGTGGCATGCGGCGGACTTTCTGGGGTGCCAGCGTTATATTGCGCATTACAGTGAGATGGGGAAAGAGGTTGAATTGCTGGAAGACCATCCCCGTCTCCGCTCTTATTTTAGTGAGGCTGCGGGCGTCGTCCGTCAACTCGACGCCGTCTACGATAATTCGGCCGGAATCGTGCTGCTCAAGCTGGTTTATGGTCCTGAGCAAGGTCGACTTACCCGAGCCGGAGGGGCCGATGATGACCACTACTTCGCCCTCTCTTACCGAGACGTCGACTCCGTTCAGCGCCGTGAAATCGCCGAACCGCTTGACGACTTTTTCGAGGCGGACTATCTCTTTCCCGTTCTGCTCTGCCATGTGCCGGTCCCTTCTGCAGCCTGGTCCGCTATCTGGTGCCCAGTCCCAATCGGGTTTCCGCCGCTCCGCCCAGCCAGGATAGCAGATACGAAACAAGCCAGTATATGAGCCCCACTATGATGTATATCTCGAAGAAAGCGCCTTCCGCAATGTCCGTCTGACCCCCCAGGACCTTCTTCGCCTTGTCCAACGTGTTGACTAAAGATATCGCGGCCAGTAGCGCCGTATCCTTCCATAGAGCGATGAAGCGCCCGATGATCGCCGGGATAACCGCCCTGATCGCTTGCGGCAAGATGATGAAGACGTATTTCTGCGCTGCAGAAAGACCTATCGCGTTGGATGCTTCATACTGGCCACGGGGGACGGACTGCAGTCCGCCCCGCACGACCTCCGCGATGTACGCTCCACCGAAGAAAGCGAACACGATCGTGACTCGGAAAACCAAGGGAATGTTGCTGAACGCTTCACCAACAGCTCCGAGCTCGTCATCGAGGAACGTGGCGAACAGCAGCCATACCAGCAAGGGGGCCGCGCGCACGACTTCGATGTAGCCGACGGCGGAGACCCGTATTGCTATGTAGGGGGAGGTGCGGGCCAACGCCAGTACCAGGCCGATGAAGAAGGAGAAAGATCCCCCTACGGAGAACACCAGCAGGTCTAAGAATGCGCTCTCCCAGTGGCTAGTGGACACCCCCAACTGGAGCAAGACGATTATCGGGATGAGCAACACCCACCCTGCGCCTATAGCCTGAAACAGTATCGGACTGCTTCTCCATCGGGATAGGTGCTTGCCCGCCCAGGCTCCTCCCACCAAGACTGCAAAGACACCGGCGAGTAGCAGCCAAGAGGCGCCGAATGGGACTGCTAGTCCCAGCGAGAGCGAGTAGAGCCAACTGGGTGCCCAGCCACGCTCCCACACCAACTCTCTTTCGGTGCCGCTAACGATGGTGGTCTGGCCCTCGGACTGGATCTCCTCAGTGTAAGGCCGCTCCTCTATGTGCAACTCCGTTCCCAACCCAACGGTTAGGGTGATCATCGCCACTAGGCAGATGGCCACTGTGTAAGGCCGAAGTCTCCCGATCCAGATGCCATAGGTTAGGGCGATTAGAATTACCACGATGAAGAGGGATATCCATATCCGGAATGTGTCCTCGGCAGGATAACTGCCAATGAAGAACAGCTTTCGGTTGATCGCGACCAGGCCCCAGTTGGCCTGGAAAAGAACGAACTTCATCATCAGGAATGCGGCGATACCGGCAACCGCTAAGGTGGCAAAGCTGAGGACGGAGTTGCGCCATGAATTGAATAGGTTCGTCCTCGCCCAAGTCAGACGGCCAGAGATGATGGAACGATAGCCGGCGTATGTCGTCATCTGATCTGAACGTTCCGGTTTATAGTGTTCATGATCAACGAGATGACGAGGTTGGTAATTACGAAAACGACGAATATGAACAAGTAGGTCTGCAGGAGGTTCCCGGTATTGTTGACGATCCTATTGGATATCAAGACAATCTCGCCATAGGCTATGGCATGGGCCAGGGTCGAGTCCTTGTTAGCGTTCTGGTACTCGTTGTTCAAGGAAGGAATCATGATTCGCAGGGCTTGGGGTAGGATGATCAGCGAGAAGCGCTGGTAGGCGGACAGGCCAAGCGATGCGGAAGCTTCGGTCTGGCCGTGGGGGACTGCCTGAATCGAGCCTCGCACGATCTCGGCGATGAAGGCGCTGAAGTAAAGAGTGAGTGACACCAGCGCGCTTAGGTAACCCAACCCAAGCAGATTGCCACCGGCATACGAGAAGAACCCGGACTCCGATTGAGTCACTTCAGGAAGAGTCAAGCGCACCGGGAAGAGCAAGGCGGCGTATGCCACCGCTCCTATGAGCACAAAGACGGTAATGCCCGACACGTTGGGGCGCATGCTCTCGCCTGTCTGGACCTCTCTGCGGGCACGGCTCCTCCTCACTAGCCACGCGGCTGCGGCGGCGCCCAGCAGTAGCACGAGCCACAGCCACCACAGGGGGTGGGCGATCTCTAGCCAAGGAATGGCCAGCCCCCGGTTGCTGATGTAGAAGACGCCGCCCCATCCTGAACGTTCCTCTATCCTGGGCAACTCCCTGAAGGCTGCGAAGGCGAAGAAGAACATGATCAGCAGTAAGGGCAGGTTCCTGAACAGTTCGACGTAGAGCTTGCCCAATTGGTTGACGATAGGATTGATGGAGAGGCGGGCCACGCCTACGGCTAGCCCCAGCAGCGAAGAGATGAAGATGGCCAATACCACGACCGATATGGTGTTGCCGGCGCCTTTGATCATCCCCAACCACCTGGCGTCGGTCGCCTCTACGTCCAGAAGCTGGAAGATCGAGCTGCGGTCCGGGCTGCCATAAGGCCCGAAGAGGAAGTCGAAGTCGAAGAGGTTGACGACTATGGAGTAGGCGACGTAGCCAACTATTATCCCCGCTACGGCGCCGACGACAAGATTGACCGCCAGGTAACGCGAGCGTCTTGTAAACCAAATGTCTTTCAGGCGCTGCATCATCGCCTAGCAATCACGAAGCCGAAGGTATGGGCGGGCATGTCGCGCCCATACCTTCGGTCTTCCTCAGAAAGAGCTCCTAGCGCATCGGCGGCGCGTAAATCAACCCGCCGTCCAGATAGGAAGCGTTCGGCGACCCCGCACGGGTGAGTCCTACCTGCGCCAGTGTGCGATCATAGGCCTCACCGTAGTTGCCAACCTGACCGATCACAGACTGCATGAAAGTGCTAGGGATCTTGCCGTGGGCGATGCCCAAATTGCTGGGCGCGCCGCCACCAAAGCCTACACCCAGGAGGCGGGCCACTGTGTTGTTGGGCGGGTTGGACGCCATTTGGGCAACGTTCGCCGAGGTGACTCCCTGCTCTTCGGCGATGATCATCCCGTTCACCACCCAGCGCACCACGTCCTCCCACTCGGAGTCATAGTCGCGCACGCTGGGACCCAGCGGCTCCTTGGACAGGGTCTCAGGCAGTACGACAGCGTCGGTACCGTCCGCTTTCAGCGTGAACTGGTGACCGCCCAACTGAGATTTGTCAGACGACCAAGCGTCGCACTGGTCGCTGATGAACGCCGCACGTAGCTCCGGGTTGGCCTGGAAGGTTAGCTCCTCGTAGGTGAGCTCCCCCTCGGAGAAGAAGTCGGACACTGCACCCTGGGTGCTGGTGCCGTCCAAAATGCAGATGGTGGCACCGTCAAGCTCCTTGGCGCTCGTAACGCCGGCGCTTGCCTTGACCATAATGCCGGCGCCGTCGTAGAAAGTCGTAGGCGCGAAGGCCACGTTCAGGTCGGCGTCTCGGCTGGCCGTCCAGGTCGTGGTGCGGATGAGCACGTCGATTTCATTTGCGGCGAGGAGCTCAAAGCGGTTAGCAGAGGTGGCCTCCTTAAACTCGACCTTGCTCCTATCTCCGAAAACCGCCGCGGCCATGGCGTGGCAATATTCCACATCGTTGCCCCGGGCCGTGCCGTCCGGGTTGAGCACCCCGAACCCGGGGGTGTCTGCCTTGACACCGCAGACCAGATGTCCTCGATCAAGAATCTCATCGAGCGTATTCTGTCTAGCCTCTTCTCCGCCACCCCCGCACGCAGCTATCATGAGCAGCGCTACAACCACCACCATCCCAGCGAGTAAACCTTTGTACCGGTACATCTTCTCTCCCGTGTGTCAGAATGAGCTCGCAAATTCGGCAGTATTCTCTTAATATTCTGCCGTTCGGAGCGAACAAGCTGGCGCCTTTCCTATGCCCAGATTGACAACCATCTTAGACTAAAAGTAGCGTAAGCGCAGAATACCGTCAAGGCGCTTTCAGTAGTATCCGCTGATATCAGGTCTGCGTCTGCTCGGCTTTCACCCGCTCCAACCGGGTTTTAAACGTCATAGAATATTTAGTATACACTGACTATACGCACCAGTAGAGTTAACCCCAGACCAGATGGCTGGTCCGTCAGCTATGCCAGGCCGCTTGTTCGACACGGCACTCGGCTAAGGGGGTCACTGCTGGATGCTTGTATCCCAAGGAGGTGTTTATGGGAATCCTTTCTAAGAAGTTGGTAGTCTCGTTGGCGTTGTTGGCCGTTCTGGTGACAATGGCCTGTGGTGGTGCCGAAGACTCCTTTAGGATAGGGGTAATGGAATCGGTGACGGGCGCCGGTGAGACCTATGGCACCGTGGCTGTTCAGGCTAAGCAAATGGCCGTAGATGAGATCAACGCCGCGGGTGGGATCAATGGACGCATGCTGGAGCTGATCGTCGAAGACTCCAAGTGCAACTCCGCGGACTCGATAACCGCCTACCGAAAACTCACTGATGTGGATGATGTCAAAATCATCCTTGGCACCTCCTGCAGTGGTGCCATGCTGGGTGCCGCTCCTCTGGCCGAAAAGGACGGCGTAGTCCTCTTCTCCGGGTTGGCAACCAACCCGGACATCGCCAACGCCGGGGACTACATCTTCCGGACTTCGATGAGTGATGCCCAATTGGGTATCGACACCGGCAACGTGCTCTGGGCTGACGGAGTCCGCAAACTGGCTACTATCACTGAAGCGACCGACTACGCCGAGGGCGTGAGACGTACCTCAGTTGCACAATTCGAGAAACGAGGCGGTCAGGTGGTGGGTAAGGAACAGTATGCATCTGACGTTACGGATTTTAGGACCCAGTTGACCAAGCTGCTCAACGAGGACCCGGACGCGCTTCACATAGCTGCTCAGTCCGAGTTCGCCGGTGGAACTATCGTCAAACAGGTTCGAGAGCTGGGCTACGAGGGTCCCATATATACAGAAGTCGTACCTATCGGGGCGACGGCCCTTGAGATCGCCGGCGATGCAGCCAATGGTATGAAGGCCGTCACCGCTGACTTAGACCCCGCCAACGCCAAAGGCCAAGAAGTTCTTAGCAATTTTAGGGACCGCTACGCCTACATCACCCTGCCCTGGTACCTGGGTTCGGCCTACGACGACGTCTACATCGCAGCCGAGTGCCTCAAGAAGACTAATGACGATCAAGATGCAGACGGATTCAGGGACTGTTTGTACGAGATCACCTGGAGCGGTAGCATTGGGGACAACTACAGCTTCGACGAGAACGGCGAGGTTGTAGGTCTTGCCAATGTCGTCGTCCAGATTCTGCCGACGGCCGAGAGGACCTCGGATAACCATGGTTACAAGGTGCTGGGGGCTGGGCCCACCGAGTGATTTCCATGCGTAGGTACCTTGATAGCCAGGGCAGGCTCATAGCGGTTGCTTTGGCAGTTGTGGTGGTCTGCTACATCGGCTGGAAGATCGGCCAGTCCCCCAACCAAGCCCTGCAGTTCGCTTTCAACGGCTTGTCTGTGGGTGCGGTCTACGCCCTACTTGCCATGGGATTTACCCTGGTCTACAGCACTGTCTGGTTCTTCGATCTGTACTACGGCGCAGCCGCTGCTCTGGGCGCTTACGGGGTCTTCTATCTGAGGTCTCAGCAGGTCCTTCACGGGCAATACGAAGTCAATAACCTGTATGTCAATATTGTCTTCGCGGCGGTGGTTGCCGGAGTAGTCGCCTGGGGGCTACACGGGGGCTTCCACTCGCGACTCCGGATCCGTTTCAATCCTATTGCTGTATCGGCCGTGGGAGGCCTGTTGGCCTCGGGAGCCGGAGTCTACACAGGGTTCGTGCTCGCTCATCCAACCGGGCTCAACGTTATGCTCAGTCCGGCGATAGGAGTACTGGCAGCGATGGCTGCGGGCTGGGTGCTCTGTCGGGGTTGCCGGCATATATCCTCAGGTGGCACCATCGCCCCGTCTTTTGTGGTGGCTGCCACTGCGGCTGCTCTCCTGGGAGCGTTCTGTGGCTACCTTGTGGCCAACGAGCCCGGTTCCAGCCTCTATTTGAGTTGGGGTGTGTCATGCTTGCTGGCAGGCACTGTGGGCGTGGCCCTATACAGGGGCCTGTACGTCCACATGCGCCGACGGGCGAGGTCTCCCCTCATCATGCTCGTAGCTTCCCTCGGCATCTTGCTGGCTATCACCGCCTTTACCACCATCGTCTTTCACAGTGCACCCCGTCCCCTTCCGGAGGCCTTCGGCAGTGGCCCTTTGACCATTGGGGGCGCCAACATCAAGGGGTTCAACATCTTCACCGTCGGCGTCGCTGTCATTGGCTTCCTAGGTCTGCTGCTCCTCCTCAAGAAAACATCCTTTGGAAGGGCAGTACGTGCCATCGGCGACGACGAAGAGGTGTCGAAAGTGGTGGGAATCAATACCACCACCGTCATCGCCGTAGTATTCTTCATAGGCGCGGTCTACGCGGCTCTGGCCGGGGTCTTGAGCGGCCACGATACCGCAATCCAGCCTCGGATGGGCCTGTTGCTCCTGCTGAAGGGCTGGATAGCCTCCGTGGTGGGAGGCGTAGGGAATCTCCAGGGCGCTATCATTGGTGGATTTGTCTTGGGTATGGTCGAGCAGTTCGGTATCTGGGACTTGGCCGGGGAGTGGAAGGACGTCATATCATTTGTGCTCCTGATTCTCTTCCTATCCTTCTGGCCCAGGGGCCTGTTACCCAGGAGGTAAACCCGTGCTGAAGGGCCCACACCTATATAGTGGTCTACGGGGACTAGTTGGAGGTCCCCAAGGCCTGTTGCCATCCGCAAAAGGCAACGTAGAGTTGTGGGCGAACCTATTGGTGGTCTCCTGGGCGTTAGCGTTCATGCTATGGCAAGGGGTCGGATTCTCTATAACTCTGGCTACCGTTTTCGGCATTTGGGCGATATTGGCAGTCAGTCTCAACCTGGTGGTAGGATTCACCGGCCTGCTGTCGATAGGACATATAGGCTTTTTTGGCATTGGCGCCTACGCGATGGCTATCCTTACCTCAGACGCATCATATGAGCAGCTACGTACGGAAGCCATCACAACCTTTGCCTGGCCTTTCTTCGCTGCGCTGCCCGTCGGCGTGGTCCTAACTGGGTTGGTAGCCATTGTGGTGGGTGTCGTATTCAACCGGTTCAGGGACGATATCTTCGTCCTCGTCTCATTTGGCTTTGCAATCATCGCCTTCAACGTCTTCTTGAATTGGGAGAGTCTAACCAAAGGTGCATTCGGCATTCACCAGATAGCCAGGCCTAAGATAGGCGGGTGGGTGTTAGACGGCGAGTTGGAGTTTCTGCTTCTAGTCTTAGTATTCCTCGCCCTTGTTATGCTGTTTTCTTGGTTCATAGTAACCTCGTCCTTCGGGCGGGTGCTTACGGCCATCCGGGAAGATGAGCAAGCTATAGAGGTCTTTGGCTACCGGATCACCCACTATAAACTTGCTATATGGGTAATCTCGGCTATGATGGCGGGTCTTGCAGGGGGCCTGTTTGGCAGTTGGACAAGCTTCATCGACCCCAACTCCTTCGTCCTGTTGGAATCGATCCTATTGGTGTCTATAGTGATCCTGGGAGGCTTGGCCTCGATCCGAGGTTCCTTGCTCGGCGCCATGGCCTTCGTACTGCTGGAAGAGGGGATGCGTTTTCTGCCGTTCCTGCCTACCGAGTATATTGGCCAAGCCCGGCAGATCGTCCTGGGCATCCTCCTAGTGTTGCTAATGCTATTCAGGCCTCAGGGCCTGATTGGGAGATACAGGCTATGAGTGCTAGCCAAGCTGCATCCCCAGGGTCCTTCGCCTTGGAGACAGCACAGATCTCAAAACACTTCGGCGCCGTTAGGGCAGTCGACGAACTCAGCCTCGCTATCCCCAAGAAGGGCATAACCAGCATAGTCGGGCCCAACGGCTCGGGGAAGTCGACCCTGGTGAACTTGCTGAGCGGAACGTTGCCCTTGGACGGAGGGATGGTAATCATCGACGGTGTCGGCCTGAAAGTTGTTAAAGCGCATGAGACTCTCGCCCATGGCCTCACTCGGACCTTTCAGGAGGTGAGGCTCTTCGATCAGATCAGCGTGTGGGACAACATCATGGTGGTCTTGACGGCGCGCGGCCTCTTTGCCGCACTAGTGGAACGAGCCAAACCCAGCTATAGGGAGAAAGCCGAGAATATCTTGAAAGACGTTGGCATGTGGGAGCAGCGGCGGGCCCTAGCCAGGAATCTCTCCTATGGCCAGCGGAAGCTGCTGGAGATCGGCCGCACTATGGCGTTGGACGTCAACACCTACCTATTCGATGAACCTTTCGCCGGCCTCTTTCCCCAGATGCTGGAGAGGGTGAAAGAAATAATGAAACGTTTGCGGGACCAGGGCCACACCATCATCTTCATCTCCCACAACATGGACATAGTTCGAGAGTTGTCGGACCATATATTCGTTCTGGACAGCGGCACTCTCCTCGCCGAGGGAGAAGTGGAAGAAGTTCTGAGTAGGCCAGACGTGATAGAAGCCTACCTGGGGACCTGACAATGTATTTCCCCTCTCTTTGGCCAAGGAGATGGAAGGGCGAAGCCTGATGTTCCTAGAGTTGGTCGATATATCTGTCCACTATGGGGCTGTAATAGCCCTGGATGAAGTGTCCTTGGGAGTCCAAAAGGGTGAAGTGGTGGCGGTCATGGGTCCCAACGGAGCCGGCAAATCCACTGTCCTCAAGGCCATCATGGGGCTGGCGCCGGTGGTTGCCGGGACCGTTTACTGGCAGCAAAAACCGCTGGCGGTGGCCACCCACGAAATAGTTAAGGAAGGCATCGCCTTCGTCCCCCAAGGCAGGCGGGTTTTCACTCATCTCACCATTGCGGAGAACTTGGAGATGGGGTGTCTGTATCTAAACGATAAGGCAGAGAAAGAGCGTCGCCTGGATTCGGTTATGGAGCTGTTCCCCGTCCTGCAGGAAAAACGCCGGGATTTGGCCAGCCAAATGTCCGGGGGACAACAGCAGATGTTGGCCTTGGGACGTGGACTGATGGCGGCCCCGGAGGTGCTATTGCTCGATGAACCTACACTGGGCCTAGCGCCCATAGTGGTGAAAGAGGTGTTTCAGAAGGTCTCCGAGATCAATGAAAAGCTTGGGACCACTGTCTTCGTCGTCGAGCATAATATCAAAGGCATTCTGAACATCTCGGACAGGGCCTATGTGCTGGACAAAGGCCGCGTGGTCCACGACGGCACTCCCCAAACGGTCCTCGACACTGAGATACTGGCCGAGGTGTTCCTGGGGATGGTCAACGCATTGTCAGGGGCGGAGGAAACTTAGCTCGACTATCGGCCTGGTGACAGATAGATTTCACCATCGGCGCCCGCTTGGGACACCTAATGCCCCGTCAGTAAGGTTCGTGGGTTAAACAGCCCAGGCTCCGCCCTGGGTTTCTTTTCCGTGGATGTTCTCAACAGGCCTCAGATCCGGGTCAGCCGAATGATTTCGCCGATATCCTCTATCTCCTCCAAGCGCCATAACCGGTCCAATAGCAATTCGGTCTGGGTTTCTCCGAGCAACCCTTGGGCCAGGGAGCGAAACTTCTCCTCGACTTCTCGGTCAGACAGGGGATTCTTAAAATGTCCTCTGTGGTAGGCCACCTGGGAGGAGTAATCTGTTCCGTCCTTGGTGGTTACCACCAAGTCGCACAGCATCGCCTCGGGCGCTCGCCGGTTGGCCTCTTCGGATACTTCCACATGGACCCGGCCCACTAGATCGAGCAGATCGGGGTCATTCAAGTACTTGTCTCCGAAATGTCTCTGGTCAACAGCGCCGTAAAGCAGCGCCGCCGCGGCTGTGTATGGCATGCTATGGTCGGCGGTCTCCCGGTTCATGGGGCGCCATTTTTCCGGGTCTCCAGCCATGATCTTCACTGCAGTGTCTAATGTCCGAATATCAACGGTGGCAATTTCTTCACCTTCCGGTAGTTGCTCCCGCACCTCCAGAGCAGCCTGCACGACCGTCTGAGAGTACTGGCCCAATGGGAAGCGCTTGATACTACACTCCATAATCTTGAAGGGGACCGTAGTCCCAGCAAATGGCTCGAGTTGGAACGGCCCCCGGCTTACAGCAGTGAAGTATCCACCGGCGCCCTCAAAGATTGGAGACGGCCCGGTCATTCCCCGCTGGGCCAAGAGCACAGCGAACATTGCGTTCCGGCTGGCGTTGGCGTAAGCGCAACCCTTCCACATGCTGACGTCGCCTATGCGGGTTTGATAGAGGGCTAGGTTGGGGGCGATGGCCAGGTTCAAGGCCTGCAAGGTCTGTTCCTCTGTAAGTCTCAAGGCCCGGGCCGCACCCAGCACGCTGGCAATGCAGCCAACGGTGACGTGGTCGAACCCATGGGGTTTCATGTCAACTGCGTCGCAAATACGGCAAAAAACCTCGTAGGCCAACACGGTGGCGGCGATGAAGCGTCGGCCGCTGGAGCGGGCGACCTCGGTAGCGGTCAGGGTTGCGGCGATGCTGTCACTGGGATGGCCCGATTCTCGGCTGGTGTAGCCATCATTGTAATCAAGGTAGCGCACCATGACCCCGTTAGCAAAAGTGGCCAAGTCCGGGCTTGTGGGCTGACAACTTCCCAAAATGGTGCCCGGAGTCTTGCTGGTTACGGTGGAAGCAATATCCCGAGCGATCTTTGCGGGTTGGCTGCTGTAACCTCCAATAGCACAGCCAACGGTATCTATGATCAAGCGCTTAGCCTGATGGGCCACCTCCGGGGACAGGTCTTGGTAGCGCAGGCCGCAGGCGTAGGAAGCCAGGCCCTCAGCGATTGTTGGCATAAGGAGACCCCCTTGGTCTGGATGAATACTGCCGTCAGACTAACGATGGCAGGGCCGCGCATCGGGCACCCTGGGCATATGCTATTATTCCACACAAATTTATCGTAGCCAAAAACTACCTATGTAAAGGGATGCCAAAGCCCGGGTTTCTGCCGATGCTTGGTTGACCACTATCTCAGAATGTGGGGCACTCACCTAAGTTACGCTTCGACAAGCCTGTCCTGAACATGCCGAAGGCCCTTGTCGAGGGGCCGCTGGCTCCGGTTTTGAGATGCTTGCTAAGAGACCTTCCTAGGAGCGAATCGTCCGTGATTGGATATGGCATTTACCTACTGAGGCACATCCCGTGGCTCTTGGGCAATCTTCGACGCCGGATGCGTCGGCCCCCTGACTTCATTCTGATAACCCTGGAAGGAACGTACTCGGAGTTACGAGCGCCCAGGGGCAGATTCTTGCAGCGGCGGCTCTATTCACCCCGTCCGGCCCTCCAGGAGTTGGTCCAGAATCTACAAGCGATCAAGAGAGATGCCCGCATCAAGGGTGTGGTGTTCCACTTGGCGCAACCAGGTCTGTCGTTGACCCAAATCCAAACGTTGCGAGACCTGATACATGAGATTCGCGCTTCAGGAAAGCGAGTAGTCCTGTGGTCGTCAACCTATGACGCGGCTACCTACTACTTGGCTTGCGCGGCGGACGAAATCCTGATGCAGCCCGGCGGGCTTGCCACCCCTATGGGGGTCCGGACCGGTTTTGTGTTTTTAGCCGAGGCACTGGAACGAATGGGAGTGAAAGCAGACTTCGTTCAGGTTAGCCCTTACAAGTCCGCTGCGGATGCACTAACGCGGTCCAGCATGTCTGACGAGATGCGGGAGATGGTGAATTGGCTGATCGACTCCAGATACAATGAGTTCATCCGCGGCGTGGCAGAAGGGCGCGGAATAACGGAGGAGGATGCCCGCGACCTGGTGGACCAAGCGCCGTATACTGACTTGCACGCCGTTGATACAGGGGTGGTCGACAAGCTGGTCAGCGCTGAGGACCTGCCCTCACATTTAGGCACCAATGGAAAGCCAGCACGTTTTGCGCCGTGGGAATCGGTCCGCAACCTGGTACTGCGGGAGCGGCCGGTTCCTCCTGGGCGGTTCGTGGCCCTGCTTAGGATAGAGGGCGACATTATGGACGGCCGCAGCCAACGTCCCCCTGCTGCTCCCCCCATGCCCTTTCCCTTCTTATTCAACCGGAGGACTGGAGACCTTTCAGTGGTACAGGACGCCCGCAACGTATTGGCCGACACACGGGCGGCAGCATTGGTTGTATACGTGGACTCCCGTGGGGGATCAGCCACAGCCTCGGAGGCCATGGCAGCGGCGCTGGCCCGGGTGGCGACCAGAATTCCGGTTGTTGCTTCGATGGGGGCGGTGGCTGGGTCGGGCGGTTACTATGTTTGCACTCCAACTCAATGGATTGTCGCCCAAGCGGACACTATCACCGGGTCCATAGGTGTGTTGACCGGCAAGCTGATTAGCGCCGGACTTCTGGATAGGCTGCACCTGGGTAGGGAGACGATCAGCAGAGGCTTCCACGCCACCTTCTTCGACGCCGAGAAACCCTTTAACGATGAGGAACGCGATATAGTCACAAAGATGATTCGACGGGTGTACGATGTTTTCCTGGAGCGAGTGGCTACCTCCCGACGTCTGACCCTCGAGGAAGTAGACGCCGTTGGCGGAGGCCGGGTGTGGACCGGGCTGCAAGCACTGGAGCATGGATTGGTGGACGAAATCGGTGGCCTGGACAAAGCTGCGGCCAAAGCCAGGGAACTGGCCGGCCTCCATCCCCGGGCTAGAATCCGGGAAGTTCGGCCCTCCCGGTCCCCGGTAGCCCCGTCACCGCTTCCAGACCCTGCTACGATCATCAACTATGCCCGTGAAGGGCTGGGAATGTTCGATGGCCTGAAACCGTTATTGATTTGTCCAATCTCCCCCGACGATGTTCCGGTAGGCGGTTAGGCTTCACCTGGGAGTGGCATTTATCCATGGCCCCTACTCAACGCTACCCCCGGTGCGCCCTGAGCTTGTCGAAGGGTCCCTGTTCCTGGTTCCACAAACCTGCCCTGAAATCGTCGAAGCACTCACCAAAAAGAGACTTGCCACAGTCTCCAGACACTGACAGCACCGCCATGTTTTGAGAGGGACTTGGGTCATTCCTATGGCTCAAGTGATATACTCGCGAGGCCACAGATCCTGCAAATACCACCATCAATAGGCAACCGGAGACCCCATTTGACCGCCCACGTCTTATATGGCGACAGCTTCCTGGTAGCCCGTCGGTTGAAGCAATTGCGGGCCGAATCCGGAGCAGACGATCTGCTTGATGCCAACCGGCACCATTTTCAGGGAGCCCAAGCCAAGCCGGAAGAGCTGCTCAGCGCCTGTGGCGCCCTCCCTTTTCTCGACTCTCATCGTCTCGTGGTAGTGGAAGGCCTGCTTGCTGCATTGGAGCGTCGCTCCGGTCGGGGTCAGAGGAACTCAAACGCTTCGACTAATCCTGGGTTGGGTGGCTGGAAAGCATTGAACGTCGGTATACCACAGTTGCCGGAGTCTACCCTGCTAGTATTCATTGATGGCCCACTATCCGACACCAATCCTCTATTGATCTTGGTGCGGCCATTGGCCGAAGTCCAGAATCTCAAAGCACCTTCAAATGAGGCGTTGGCACGATGGATTAAGGACGCAGCCCAGCAAAAGGGTTCCAGCATAAGCCCGGCGGCCATACACAATCTGGCCGATCTAGTGGGCAACGACCTGTGGACCTTGGACCGGGACTTGGAAAAGCTCTCCTTGTACGCTTTCGGCAGGAGCATCGAGGAATCCGATGTTCAGGAGCTGGTTTCCCAGGTCAGGGAAGCAAATATATTTAATGCAGTTGATGCAGTAGTCGACAACAAGCCGGGGGTCGCTCTCCGGCTGCTTCAACAGCTCCGCCAGGACGGCCAAGAGGCGTCTTCCATTATCGGCTTGGTGGAGCGGCAATTAAGGCTGATGGCTCTGGCACGGGACTTGATGGACCAAGGAATTCCTCAACAATCCTTGGGGTCCCGACTGGGGCTCTCGTCTCAATTTGTGATCAGGAAGACAGTGGAACAAGCCCGCCGTCATCCGATGGCGGACATCGTCTGGAGGTACCAGCGCTTGTTGGAGACGGACCTGGCAATCAAGAGAGGTCGGTTGGGCCCAGACCTGGCCCTAGAGCTGCTAGTGGCGGACCAAGTCAGCACGGGCCGAGACTGAGGGGCCTAGTCCCAGCTACTCAAGACAGGGTTGTAACAAGCGACGTGGTGCCCGACCTGAGTCTCCGTCAAGGGCGGCCTTAGCTCCACCCGGCAACGGGAAATTGCTTTGGGGCAACGGGGTAGGAACGGGCACTCATCCGGTAGATACACCATGTCTGGCGGACTGCCTGGGAGGGGTTGTAGTACCCTAGTAGGCTCGTCGAGGCGAGGTAAAGACCTAATCAACGACCATGTGTAAGGATGGTTGGGTGCCCGAAACAAGGGGACAACGTCGGCGGTCTCCACCATGCTTCCAGCGTAGATCACGCCTACCCGGTTCGCCATGTGGGCCACAACCCCCATATCGTGGGTGATTAGCAATATAGACGAATGCTGCTCCTTCACCAGCGCCTTTAGCCGGGCAAGGATCTCCGCTTGTAATGTTACGTCCAATCCGGAAGTGGGTTCATCGGCAATCAACAACCGCGGTTGGTTGACCAAGGCAATGGCCAACATGATCCGCTGGCACATTCCGCCACTCAAGGAAAACGAGTACTGGCCCATTATGCTCTTCGGGTCAGACAACCCCATCTCCCTCAAAATGTCTTGGGCTATACGATTGGCATTTCGTCGGCTGATATCCCGATGATAGAGGATGACCTCCTCGACTTGGTCTCCAACGACCTGAGTCGGATTCAGGGCCGCTTGGGCGTCCTGAAATACCATTGATATCTCTTTGCCCCTGAGACGTCGCACTCCCTCGGGACCGGCCCGGAGCAAATCCTGGTCCCCGAAGAATATGCTGCCCTCTGGTACCGTCGCGTTGTAGGGTAGCAGGCCCATGATAGCCAAGGCCAAGGTACTCTTGCCCGCGCCGCTCTCTCCCACCAAGCAAAATACTTCGCCTTCTTGCAGGTCAAAGCTAATCCCGTTGAGGGCCTTAACATCACCCACTTTGGTACCGAAACGCACCGTGAGGTTGTCCACCCTTAGCGCATGCGCCATGCGGGTCTTACTCCTGGTTGGCTTTACTGGTTGGTTTCATTAGACAAAGATGTCAACGTTAGTGAGACTCGTGACTTCTTGACCTACCATTCTTCAAATAGATTGGCTTGAACCTGCCTTCCTTAAGTTCTGTTATGAGTTCGCTGACATTGGCTACGGGCCGCTCAAACTGAGTAGCTGCGGTACCGAACTGTGCGACCCGGTGGGCGTCGCTGCCGCCTGTCATCTTAGCGCCCAAGAATCGCCCCAGGCTCGTGGAGAATTTGTTCTGCTCGGGAGTGCCCCGGCCATTGATCGATTCGATGGCTTGGCACATTTGGAAGATGCTATCCTCCGAAGCCTTCTGCAGCATCTCAGCCCGAGCCTCGGGATGCCGTCCCGGCTCCTCCAGGAACCGTCGGCGGAAAGGATGGGCCGCTATGGCTACAGCGGCCTCTCGTTCCACCACATGACGAAGAAACGATGGTTTGTGCAGCCCGAATTCATAGCGTTCCAGCCCAAATACTAACAGGTGGCCTGTATCAGTATTGATTTCGCAGCCGGGCAGAACCAGGAAATTATGTTTTGTTGCCAGGGCATGCACTTCATCGGCGGACCAAAAGATGTCATGCTCCGTCAAGCAGACACCATCCAGGCCGGTAGCTTTGGCCGAATCTATCAACTCATCCACACTCATGAAGCTGTCATCTGACTTGGGGTAGGAATGAGTGTGAAGGTCGATCAGCACAATAAATCTCTCGGGCCCAGTCCGGCGGACAATGTGGCTTTGCCACTGGTGAGTACTGAGGCCATAATACCAAAGGCTATGTGAGGGCGGAAGCCCAAGAGGACGAATGAGGCTAGGTCTGCTGTCCAGCGGGGTCAACGGTCTCTCGGCACGAGACGCTGTGGTAGAGGTTGTCAAAGCAGGGGAATGTTTGGTCTAAGTCAGAAGCCCGAATCCCGGTCCGGGATTCGGGCCAATTTAAGGCGAGTTGTCCGGCGACAGGGTTAACGTCCCACGACCAAGCCTTCCTCTTCAAGGGTATCCATGATCTGGGCCGCTCTGCGCCCGCCAATTTTCAATCTGCGCTCAAGATGGGATGACGAGATTTGAGGATTGCGGATGGCCAGATCCCGGGCTTCGTGGAGCAATCGTTGGTCTGCGGGTTCCTCGTCGTCATCCTCCCCGCTACCTGGGTCCCCCATGGAAATCTCTGGAAGGGGCGGCCCCTTTTGGTTTGCCCAGAAGTCGACTAACTGGTCAATCTCAGTGTCGTAGACCAACGTCCCTTGGACCCGGCGTGGTTTCGGCGACTCATTGTGCAGCAAAAGCATATCGCCCTTGCCGAGGAGCTTTTCGGCGCCCACAGTGTCCAGTATTACCCGGGAATCCACTTGGGCCGCTACTGAGAAAGCAACTCGAGCGGGCACGTTGGCCTTGAGTAATCCGGTCACAACGTTTACGGAGGGACGCTGGGTTGCGAGCACCAAGTGGATGCCGGTAGCACGCCCAAGCTGGGCCAGCCGGACCAGATTTTGCTCCACTTCGAAGCCGCCGACGATCATCAAGTCCGCTAATTCGTCCACTATCAGCACTAGGTAGGGTAGACGGTCAGCGGCTTTGGAATTGTAGCCGGTGATGTTCCTGGCTCCAACGTCCTCCATCAGTTTATAGCGGCGCATCATTTCCCGCATCAGCCCTCGGAGGGCCGTATTGACCTCGTCCGTGTCTACGATGACCGGAGTAATCAAGTGTGGGATGCCGTTGAACGGCGTAAGCTCTACTCGTTTGGGATCGACCATCAGTAACCGCAACTGGTCCGGGGGCTGGGTAAGCAGCAGAGAGGCGACTATGGAGTTAATGCAGACACTCTTCCCGCTGCCGGTGGCACCTGCAATTAACACATGGGGCAACCCCTGGAGGTCTGTGACTACTGGGTCACCAGCGGTGTCCTGTCCCAACGCGATGGGCAGACCGCCTTTGTTGGCGATGCCTGCGAATACCGGAGTCTGCATCACTTCCCGCAAGTGGACTTTACTCGGACTGGGGCTGGGCACTTCTAAACCCACCAAGGCTTCGCCTGGCACCGGGGCCTCAAGCCGCAGGAAGGGCGTTTTCAACGCGAGGGCCAAGTCCTTCTCCCGAATCAAAATGCTTTGAACTTTGACCCTGCTACGCTCCTGTTTGCTGTCTGAGGTATCTTCCCGGTTGGCTTCGCTTCTCTTGGTCAGCCAGCCGGGCACAAGCCCAAAGCGCACGATCCTGGGTCCGGCCTTGATGTCCTTAACCTCCACGGCAACACCGTGGTCAGCCAGCGTACTTTCAACCAGATGCCCCATCTGAATCAAGGACGCTTCAGGCGTTGCATGAGCATCCGGTGGGGACAAAAGGTCCATGGTTGGCAGGTGCCACCTGGACCCCCGAGTATCCCAGCCGACCGCGTCCGACAGGCTAAGGGTTGTGGTGGCGGCCTGCGCTTCCTCAACAGCCTCCAGACGGGGTATGGCTCCGGTCTCGGAATTTCCCCAGAGGTCCACCTCCGCCTCCTGGCCGGATAAGCCGACCCCAACCTGGTCGGCACCGGTCTTCGGAGTTCGGGTCCGTTGCCCTACGGCGCTCCTCAATTTCGCTAACATACCGTGTTGATATGAATGGTATAAGGTCGCCCTGATCCAACGACCTAGGAAATCGGCTGTATGGGAAATCGCTAGGTAAAGATAAATGCTGCCCAACCTGACGCCTAGGGCTAAGCTCCGTAAACACAGCCAGTAATTCTTGGCTACCGTCCGCGGGAACATAAGCAACGGGACCAAGGCACACAGGCCGGCCACTTTAAGCCCCGCCAGTGCAATGGGTTCCCCGCCGAGGATGCTACCCCAACGACCGCTCAAGCTTACCTTGGCAGCCATGCCATCTCCAGGGTGGAACAAGGAAAGAAGGCTGATGGAGACGGTCGCCAAGCCGGCCAAGCCGACCCACCATTTCCAGTGGGCCAGCAGGGCCTTTGGGCGAAACCTCAGGGTAAAAGTCGCAGCGCCGGCCCAAATCGCTACGGGTATCCAGCCGAAGCCCAGGCTTTCCATGCCCCAAGTCCTGAAACTTGCGGATAGTGCAAGAATCAGGACCAACGCCAAACCCAAGACGGCGACACTGAGGGCTATGAGCCAAGAGAGTGGACCGGCGGTGAATATTTTCTTGACAGACGGTGTAGTTCCAGTGGGGCTCGTTCGTCGGGCAGAACGTGCCATCTAGAACCTCCTATGGTGGCAGCCCACCAAGGCGGCTACATGGGTTTGGAGATTTCACATTTCCAATACCACTGGAATTATCATAGGGCGTCGGCGCGTTGCCTTGAATAGGAAATCGCGGGCATTTTCCCGGACTTTTGACTTCATTGCTTCCGGATCCTCGGCAAAAGAGGGGTTTTCATTCAGTAATTGTTCGATAGCGACGCTCAGTTCCTCAAATAAATTGTCTGATTCCGGGTTGTCTAGGAACCCGCTGGATATGGCACGGGGATGGCCGGCCGGGTTCCCGGATGCTTTGTCCAATGGCAGAACCACTACCACTACACCGTCTCTGGCCAGCGCCCGCCGCTGCCGAAGGACATCGCTCCCTTCGTCTAAAATATTGGCCCCATCGACGTAAATAGTTCCTGCCGGGACCTGCTCCACTACTTGGGCCGAGGCTTCAGAGAGCTCTAGGACATCACCATCTTCCAGCACGAAGATCTCGCCTTGGACCACACCAAGCTGCCATGCGAGATCGGCATGGGCCATCAAGTGGCGGTATTCGCCGTGCACGGGTACGAAATATCGGGGACGAACCAGGCTCAAGACCAGTTTCAACTCCTCTTGACTGGCGTGGCCGTGAACGTGGACCAAAGCGATGCGGTCGTACAGAACTTTGGCCCCTTGTCTCAGCAGGTTGTCGATGGTTTTGCTCACGGCCAACTCGTTCCCTGGAATTGGAGTGGCAGAGATAATTACGGTGTCGCCCGGAATCACCCGAACGTCTCGATGGTCCTGGTTGGAGATACGCACCAAAGCAGAGGTCGGCTCACCTTGGCTGCCGGTAGTCATAAGCACTACTTCCCTGGGCTCCAACCGGCGAGCCTCGCTCAAAGGAACGATCAAATCAGGGGGGACACTCAGATAGCCCATTTCCGTGGCGACGTTGACGTTATCTACCATGCTGCGGCCAACGAGACCGACCTTTCTATGGTAACGGGCGGCCGCATCAACAACCTGTTGGACGCGGGAGATCAGGGAAGCAAAAGTGGCAACCATCACTCTGCCTTCGGCGTCCCGAATGGCTTGGTTCAGTGCATCCCCTACCACCCGTTCCGATAGGGTATATCCGGGTAACTCGGCGTAGGTGGAATCCGACAAAAGGAGCAGCACCCCCTGGGAGCCATAACCTGCCAGAGCGGCTAGGTCAATGGTCTGACCATCCACCGGAGTGTGGTCGATTTTGAAATCACCGGTGTGGATGATGGTACCCAAGGGGGTCTCGATCGCCATACCCATGGCGTCAGGAATACTGTGCCCCACCCGAAACCAGGTTACGCTGAAAGCAGACCCGAATCGGTAACGTCGACCGGGTTCAATCGCCTCAACCGTTGCTCCGCGAGTGGGCCGGCGCTCTTGGAGCTTTACCGATATCAGTCCGTGGGCCAATCTGGGGGCGTACACTGGTGCATTAACCTGAGGTATAACAAAGGGAAGAGCACCGATATGGTCTTCGTGCCCGTGGGTGATCAGAATGGCCCGCACGTGGTCTTGGCGTTCCACCAGGTAGGACACATCGGGAATTATCAAGTCAACCCCGGGCATGTCCTCCGTCGGGAACTGGACGCCACAGTCGACGACGATAATATCGTCGCCAGACTCAATGGCCATCATGTTTTTGCCGATTTCGCCTAGCCCACCAAGGGGAATTATTCGCAGTGAGGGTTCCAATTCAGCAGGAATTCCTAGAAAAGACTGATCTGTTTCGCTGGATGTGCGTCTTGGACGGACAACGCCGACGCGGGCTCAACTGGCTTGGCGTTGCCTAGCTGTTCCAGAATAGAGGGTATGGCTTTGAAGTCCGCTATTATCTCGGGCCGTAAGGCTTGACGGTGCAGTGCCGCCGCCGGGTGCATCACCGGGTAAATATACCGGCCGCCCTTCTCACGGACTTTGCCTCTCGCTCGGCTAATGCTTTCACCAGGGAAGAAACGCGCCAAAGAGTACCTACCGAGGGTAATGATCAACTTGGGATTCACCAGCTCTATCTGCCGGTCCAAGTACTTCTTACACGCATCGACTTCCTCCTGCAGCGGGTCCCGGTTGTTCGGCGGCCTGCATTTGATCATGTTGGCGATAAACACTTGGTCTCTGCTGGTCCCAATGGACGCAAGAAGCCCATCCAAGAATTGTCCAGCCGCCCCAACGAAGGGCCGGCCGAGACGGTCTTCGTGGTAGCCGGGCCCCTCACCGATAAACATCAGTTCCGCATTTTCCGGACCCTCCCCGGGAACAGCGTTGGTGCGGCCATGACCGAGAGCGCAATCGGTACATATGTTAACTAGGTCTGCTACCTCTCGTAACGTGTCCATGTTTCCCAACCTCCCACTAACGCCCGAAATTTTACCCGATCTGTAGCCTCCAAGTGATTAAATGCTAACTCTCTATGAGCCCGCGTTACAACCAGAGGAATTATGCCCCAAGTGATGTACACGAAGACCGATCTGAAAGGTTCCCTAGCCTGGCATCATAGGTCTGCCGATGCCGGACCGGGGACCTGGCATCTTGAACCACAGGGGAAGGTTAACTTGGATCGACTTGCAGGCAAACCTACAAAGAGACGAGCTAGCCGTCTTGAACCCCTTGCTCCTTCAAATAATTCACAGCGTCATTGATCGTAGCAATGTTGCCGGCCTCTTCATCGGATATCTCCACCGCTTTCTCAGAGGTAGAAAACTCCTCTTCAAAGGCCATGATCAACTCCACCAAGTCAAGAGAGTCGGCGTTCAAGTTGTCGACAAAGGATGAGGATTCGTTAACTTCCCCATCTTCGACCCCTAGCTTGTCGACCACAATGGACTTTACTCGTTCATAAACCGTGGGCACACGATCATCTCCCTTCGACAGTTGTCTTGACGAGAGTGATTTCCCCCAACCCAAGCCCCGATAGCACTGAACCCAGGACTCCGTTAACGAAACGTGCGGAACTGTCGCTGCCAAAAGTCTTGGCCAACTCTACGGCCTCATTCACCACTGCTCTTTGAGGCACATCAGGAGTATACATGAGTTCGAAAATAGCGATACGCAATATGTTCCGATCGACCAATGGCAATTGGTTGACCGGCCAGGCGGGAGCATATCGCCGAATTACATCATTTAGGACCGGCTCGAATTCCGAAACCCCCCGGAGTAGCTCTTGAGCGAACCAATAGGCACTGTAGGCCAAGGAATCTTCAGCTACCAGCCATTCCAGAGAGCTGTTGTCGGGGGACCCCCTCACATCGGCGGCGAACAAAGACTGAAGCGCAGCAACTCTTGCGTTCCGCCTCAAGTCGCTCGACTTTAACTTCTGCATTTGACACAAACGGTTCCGACCAGGCGTTTAATGAACCCGTTCCATTTGCTGTTGGATTGAATCAGGGTTGGACAAGGCCACTGCCTCCACATCCCGGTCTATGCGTTTGATCAAGCTTACCAAGACACCACCGGGACCAAACTCCATAAACTGGGTCACACCGTCGTTGAGCATATATTCCACGGACTTTTTCCATTGGACGCACCGGCATAGTCCCTGGACCAACTCTTGTTTGACCTCAACTCCAGTCGTCAATGGAACACAATCACAATTGCCTACGATCGGGAATTTGGGGTCTTGGAACTCCAGGTTGGAAACTGCATTCACCAGGCCCGCTTGAGCGTTCATCATCCAGGTGGAATGAAACGCACCGCTAACGTGCAGCGGTATGGTTCTTCGGGCGCCCCTTGCAGATGCTAGGTCCATTGCTCTGGCGACAGCTATCTTGTCTCCGCTGATTACTATTTGATTATCGGCGTTAACGTTCGCTAACTCGACGCCGGTTTCGGCGCAAATCTGCTCAAACGCCAATTCGTCAAGGCCTATGATAGCCGCCATTCCACCAGGCCGGTCCATAGATGCTTGATGCATTAGCCGGCCCCGCTCTCGCACCAGTTGCACAGCGTCCCCAAAGCTCAGAACACCAGCAGCCACCATGGACGTGTATTCACCCAAACTATGCCCCGCCACCATCGACGGAGCCGCTTGGTCTTGTCCCACGGCTTCCTGCCATGCCTTCAGGCACGCGATACTGACAGTCATAATGGCTGGCTGGGAATTAACTGTGTCTTGAAGCTCCTCGGCTGGCCCTTCGAAGATTAGCTTCGAGAGAGAAAACCCGAGCTGATCGTCGGCTTCCTCAAAAACTTCCCGGGCAGCCAAAGAAGTGGCATATAGGCTGGACCCCATCGCCACCGCTTGAGAGCCTTGCCCCGGGAACACATATGCTCGTTTGGTCAAATTACTATTATCCGTGATTGCCTCCGCATTGCACGTCAATCAGTTACCACCCACCCATGCCGAGCTACTACATTTATTGACTAGAATAGTGCACTTTAATCCGCGATTGGAATTACCTGTTTCTTCCACCTGAGAGGCCAATAATGTACTTGCCTTAGCTTAAGACGTAGAAATATATTCACCTATACCGAAGCAACGGTTACTTGCCGGCCTTTGTAGAATCCACAACTACGACACACCGTGTGAGGCAATTTAGCGCTTCGGCAACGGGAACATGTAGACGGATTCAAAGGTTTCAGTTTGTAAGCAGAGTTGAGCCTTCGACCTCGGCGAGCTCTGGTCAATTTCTTAGTTGGTAGCGCACCCATATTCTATGCCTTCTTTAAGTTCAAAGAGACTTGACTCCATATTGGATTCGGCAAAGGAGGGTCTTTGTGAGCAACAGGGGGGTGGAAGCCGAAGCAAAATATCAGGAGTCGTTCTTCTCAGTCCGCAGTGTATTTGATTAGTAGTTGCTCCTCTTGGGTGGAGCTCAACCTGGCTCTAGATCCCCGCAGGCCGACTAGGTATTCCCTTGCGTTAGCAAGCTGCCTAAAACTCCCCACCGCGGGTCGTTCAATTCTACTCCACAGTTGCATCGGCCCCGGTTCAGGTCTGTTCCACAAGACTGACACAGACCCTGGCAGTCGGATCGGCACAATGGCTTCATTGGCACCTCGGTGAGGATGGACTGGCGGACCACTTCACTAAGGTCTAGGATATGGTCCTCGCCGATACGTTCCCCATCCACGTCTTCGTCCTGTAGATTGGGCTTTCGGCCGGTATTGACATCGATCGTGGGCAAAAATTCCTCTTCAATATCTACCACAGCCGGGAGAGCAAAATCGGAGAGACACCGGCTGCAGGATAGCGTGGACCTGACATCGAGGGTTGCGTATACCAGCACGCCTTGATGGGTCCGTAACATATTTACCGGACCGCCTGCTAGATCTGCGATCCTATGCGGTCCGGTGAATTCTTCATTTAGCTGGTAGCTGCGTGTAGCGCCAGTAGGTTCCTTGAGCAGTTGCGCCACGTTATACCACATAGAGCCTCAATTAGCTCCGAATCAGGTGGTATTATAAGAGTCAATAGCAGTCATATGTCAAGGCCGGAGCTTGGCG
Source organism: Dehalococcoidia bacterium (assembly GCA_965197555.1). Taxonomy (GTDB): domain Bacteria; phylum Chloroflexota; class Dehalococcoidia; order Lucifugimonadales; family UBA3495. The sequence continues at coordinate 504,825 of OZ240213.1, forward strand.
TATTCACCAAATTTACTCAATTAGCAACTCGTACTGGATGTCTTCGTTTTCATTCGTTTTCATTGGTTAGAGATTCTTGTCCTGGGCGACCTGGTCTTCAATAAAATGTACTATAGCAGTGGTTGAAGTACCGGGGCCAAATATACCAGCTATCCCCAGGTCAGCCAAAGGCTGCCGATCGGCCTCGGGAATGATCCCGCCCACTAGCACTAGGATGTCTTCCATGTGCTGCTCCCGCAAAAGGTCCATGATGGAGGGCAGTATATCCAGGTGCGCGCCAGAAAGTATGCTTAATCCCAAAACGTCGACGTCTTCTTGCGCCGCAGCTTGCACGATCATTTGAGGGGTTTGCCGGATCCCGGTGTAGATGACTTCCATGCCCGCATCCCGCAGCGCCCGGGCGATCACTTTGGCACCTCTGTCGTGACCGTCCAAGCCGGGCTTAGCCACCAATACCCGGATGTGCCGGTTGTCCTCGCTCATATCTTACATTTATACAAGTGTGGGATGTCCTTGACCGCTATGCGATTCAGCCCTTGGCTTGATATTGGTTCAGCAACTGACGGGCGATGACTAACCGTTGGATTTCGGAAGTGCCTTCGTAAATAGTTGTAACTCTGGCATCTCGGAAGATTCGCTCAACCCCCGCCTCCTGGAAATAACCAATCCCCCCGTGGATCTGCATGGCTTGGGATGATACATTCACGCACATCTCCGAGGCAAGGAGCTTGGCCATGGAAGCTTCAGCGAGGAACGGTAGTCCTTCATCCTTTAGGGTTGCTGCGTGCATGGTGGCGAGTCGGGCAGCATGTACCTCGGTAGCCATATTCGCCAGCATGAACTGCACTGCTTGATGCTGGGCAATTGGTTTCCCGAAGGTCTCCCGCTGCTGTGAATAGCGCAAAGCTGCTTCCAGGGCTGACTGGCCGATGCCCACGCACTGAGCCGCAATGATGATGCGGCTGGCGTCTAAAATGTTCATGGCGTAGTTGAAGCCCCGTCCTTCTTCGCCCAAAAGATCATTGGCGGGCACCGGCGTATCTTGGAATACAACCTCATCGGTGGTGGAGCTCCGCATCCCCATTTTTCCGTGTAGCGGGTTCACCTGCAACCCAGGAGAGTCCCTATTGACTACGAAGGCACTGATGCCCTTGTATCCTTTGGACCGGTCTTGGGTGGCAAACACGACGATGGACTCGGCCACCGAAGCATTAGTTATGAAGGTTTTGCTGCCGTTGAGGAAGTAGGTACCGTCCTTTTCCACGGCGGTGGTGCGCAAGGCCGCAGCGTCGGACCCACTACCGGGCTCGGTCAGTGCCCAGGCTGCGATTCCTTTTCCAGAGGCCAGGGATGGCACCAACCGCTGCTTCTGCTCCTCATTGCCGAACTGGTATATCGTGCTAGTTCCCAAAGAGAGGTGGGCTAGGACACTGACACTGGCGCCAGCGTCGCCCCGGGCGACTTCCTCGGCGACGATGGCTACTTGCCTGAACCCCCCGGAACCACTACCACCGTATTTGGCGTCTATACCGATCCCGGTAAGACCAAGCTTGGCCATGCCGTGCCAGTTCTCCCAGGAGAATTCCGCTTTTTCGTCGGTTTCTCTAGCCCGAGGCGCCAGCTCCCGGTCCGCGAAGTCCCGCACCAGGTTTTGGAGCATTTGTTCCTCTTCGGTCAGTATCAAGTCCGCCACTGCTGGTACCTCCTAATCAGATCCGGCCTAGGTCAATCCGGGACCGTGCGCCCTTTCGATACACAACCACGTCTTGGAGACATAAGCCCATCTGCCTCCGGGTAGCAAATAATTCTCATGGCTGTGGGTCGCTACAATTGCTCCCTTGCTTCCTGTTCCCCAAATACCTCTCTGAATAATCCGCATATCTCACCGATGGTGCAATAGCTCTCTACGCATTCGAGAATGGCCGGCACGGTATTCTCGTCTCCCTGAGCAATCTGCTTCAATTGAGCCAGACTTGACGACACCTTGGAGCTATCCCGTTGGTTGCGCAGCCGTTTGAGCTGCTCTATCTGATACTGAGACGCTTGGGCGTCTACCCTCAGCAGACCTTCGATCGCCGGCTCCTCCGCTGCGAACCGGTTGACTCCCACTATGGTCCGATCCCCTGACTCAACCTCCATCTCGTGGCGGTAGGCTGACTCACCGATTTCCCGCACCTGGAAACCCTGCTCAATAGCAGCGACCGCGCCTCCGATGTCGTCGATCCGCTTTATGTATTCCAAGGCGGCGTCTTCCAGTTGGTTGGTGAGGGACTCAACGTAGTAGGAGCCGCCGAGGGGGTCGACCACATCCGACACACCACTTTCGTAGGCCAGGATTTGTTGCGTCCTGAGGGAAAGCTGGGCCGACTCTTCCGTTGGCAGGGCCAAGGCTTCGTCCCTTGAATTGACGTGAAGGGATTGAGACCCACCCAGGACCGCCGCCAGGGCCTGAACGGTGCACCGGATCAGATTATTGTCCGGCTGTTGGGCGGTTAGAGTAACCCCGGCGGTTTGGGTGTGAAATCGTAACATCATGGAACGGGGGTCCTGTGCGCCAAACCGTTCCTTCATGATTTTGGCCCACATGCGGCGCGCAGCGCGGAACTTAGCCACTTCTTCAAACAAATTGTTCTGCGCCACGAAGAAAAAAGAGACTCGAGGAGCGAAGTCGTCTACTTTCAGGCCTGCGTCCAAGGCCGCTTGGATGTAGGCGATGGCATTAGCGAAGGTAAATGCCAGTTCCTGCGTTGCGGTGGCGCCCGCCTCCCTCATGTGATATCCGCTAACGCTGATGGTGTTCCAACGGGGGACCTTCTCCGCGCAGTATTTGAATACGTCCACCACCAGCCGCATGGACGGTCGCGGAGGGTAAGAGTAGGTACCTCGGGCGATGTACTCCTTCAGGATGTCGTTTTGTATCGTGCCGTTGATGCGGTCTTGGGGTACTCCCTGGCGATTGGCGGCAGCGATGTACAAGCATAATAAGATCGAAGCAGTAGCGTTGATGGTCATGGAGGTGCTGACTTGGTCCAGGGGAATGCCCTCAAACAAGACTTCCATGTCCTCCAAACTGCAAATGGGCACACCGACCTTGCCCACTTCCCCTTGGGCCAGAGCATGGTCTGAGTCGTAGCCGATCTGGGTAGGCAGGTCGAAAGCAACCGAAAGCCCGGTCTGCCCCTGCTCCAGTAAGTAGCGGTACCGCCGGTTGGTGTCGGCGGCAGTGGCGTACCCTGAATACTGGCGCATCGTCCAGATACGTCCCCGGTAGGTGTTGGGTTGCACCCCACGGGTGTAGGGGTACTCTCCGGGGTATCCCAGGTCCTGAAGGTAGTCCCTGCCCTCAGCCTGCAGGTCCTCTGCGGCGTACAGGGGCTCGACCCGCAGTCCACTGTCGGTCTGGAATTCCTCGCGGCGCTCGGGCACCCGCTGGATGGCAGGACGGAGAGTATTCTCTTGCCAGTCCTTCTTACTCTTGCTGGGCATGTCGCCTCCTGTCCGGTCCGATACGGCCGGCCAGCGCCAGAAAGCTGAATTGCTGTTTGGCCAATTGTATCCTTAAATCCTGAGACCCCTCAACCGAGGCCTCTTTTCAGCGACGATCCCGTTCGGCCTGAGCCTGTCGAAGGCCCCTCACAGGGATATCATCCCCTTCGGCCTAAGACTAAAGTCTCACATGGTCTCCTGAAATGTTGGTCAGTCTCAAAAAAAGCAACGACCATCCACAGCCAACGTCTCTCCTCTTAAACGCGATCAAGTTTAGTTTGAGGCCGAGAGTGCCGAGTCACTATTAGTGCACCTGTGGTACTAGTAATATGTAGACAAGACTTGCCTAACAAGTACGCTGCTCCTTTCTGACCGGCCACAGTTGATAACGGCGCAACCTACCCAGAAGTTCCGCCGAACATCACGCAAACTGGCGCCAGCCACGGATCCCGAACAATGCTGGCGAACAGGTTGAGGGGCCAGGCTCATCGACCGCAGAATGGCAGTTTCAGGTCGGCAAGGTCATTATCCGGAACGGACTTCAGCCCTCTCGGTATGCACCCGGTCAGCCGGTTCCCGCCGAGGTAAAGTCGTTCTAGTTCCGTGCGCTTGCCCAATTCTCGCGGGATCTCGCCGCCAAGTTGATTGTCGTTGAGATAGAGATATTTCAGATTTGTCAATTTGCCCAAATCCGGCGGGACCTCGCCACTAAGCCGGTTGTGATGGAGGGCTAGGGCTTTTAGATTGGCTAGGTCGCCTAGTTCAGTGGGAATATTTCCGGTCAACTGGTTTCCCGTTGAGGTCCAGCCATTCGAGGTCGGGTCAACTTGCCTAACTCGGGCGGAATTTCGCCTATCAACTGGCGCCCCTCCACTCGCTTAGCCATCCCCAATTGTCCTTCCAGTTCGCGCCGCCAGTGGCTTCATAAAAGGCGACTATCGCCTCCCTGTCCAGCGTCTCGCCGCCGCCGGTGATTTGGATGACGCCGCAGGCAAGGGGGAAGGCCAGAACGAAGCACAGGACAAGCAATAGCGCCGGCGCAGGAAGGCATAGAGCCAGTTTGCGATCCCTTCATCGTGACCAGTACAGATCCGCGTTGGGCAGAATGTGTCCTTGCACGCAATTGACGAACCTGCGGCCGCTCCCGTTGGTGAGATTGGTGATGACCCAATCTTTTTGGGTGCCCTTGGCCGCAACCGTTACCCGGCAGTCAATCAGGCCCCTCTTCATTGTGACCGAGCCGATGGCGTCGTAGAGGAATTCGGCCACCTTCGCCCCGTCCTTCCCGTTGTAGGCGTAGATCAGACGGTGGTCAGTAGCCGCAATTACGCCCCATTTGCTTTCCAGAGCTTTGATGTCTTCCTTCCAGTAGCATTGGATCAGCCACTCGATGTCTTCGTCATCGGCTAAGATTTCGCAGAGCTTCTCCTGCTCGTTTTTGGCGTATGACGGGTCCCAGCCGTTGGAACGCTCCTTCCATTGCCAGGCAACCCGCTGCCGCTTCGCTACCGCTGCAGGAATCTCCGCGCCCGGGAGCGATTCGGGAGCCTCTGGCAAGCTCGGAGGGTTCGCGGTCAGGCTCTGCACGCAATCGGTGAACCAAAGGGCTCTCTCGCTGTCGCCAACGCCGTTGATCACCCAATCGTTTCTAGCGCCGCCGCCCGCAATGGTTATGCGGCTGTCGGTCAGGCCATCCTTGATCTTGACAGAGGCGACGGCGCTGTAAGGAAATTCGGCCACATTCACCCCGTATGTCCCGTTGTAGGCGAAGATCAGGCGGCGGTCTGTCGCCGCGATTACGCCCCATTCGGTCCTCTGCCCTGGGGTGTCTTCCTTCCAGGCGCCGTAAATCAGGCACTCGATGTCTTCGTCATCGGCCAGGATTTCGTAGAGTATCGACATCTCGTTTTTGTGCGTGGAAGTGTCCCAATTCTGGCCTTCCCCTGGAGGAGAGGAGCGTTGTTGCCACTGTTGGGCGACCCGCCGACGCTTCGCTTCCGATGGCTGCGCCCTGTTCGCTGCCGGAACGTCCGGTTCCGCCGGCGATTCCGGGGTGACGGATGCCTTAACCTCCGGCTCCGTCGGAGATTTCGGGGTGGCGGCATAATGGGGCGGGTCTGCCACCAGGCTCCTCACGCGGGCCGCGAACACCTCCACCTGCCCCTTCTCCCGAGAATCGTGGCGGCTCATGTCGTCCAAACCGTTAATCAGGTACCCGGCGTATCCCGGTGAAGCGTCGATGAGCAGTCTTCCGCCGTCCCGGGATACACCTGCGATCCCATCGAGCAGCAATTGGGAGACGTGCTTGTCGTCCCAGCTGTTAGACACGAACAGGAGCCGACGGTTGGTAGCGGCGATGACACCGGCGTGGGAGTCCTCCTCTTGCGGCCGGTACCTTCCCCAGAGCAGGGCCTCCAGGTGTTCGGCGTTGTCGAGAATCTCGCCCAGCTTATTGCGCTCGTTTTCGTGATCGTCCCTGAAGTCCCATATCGGGTGTTGCAGCCTCCATTCGGCGTGTATCCTGGGTTGCAGCGACACCTGCTGCGCCACGGCCGCATGTTCCCGCATCATGCTCACGAAAGGCGCGGCGTCGTCCTCCCCTTGGAACCCGACCGCGTATACCTGGCCTCGCTGGTCCACGAACCTGACGCCCTGACCCCCCGTGTGTTCCACTGCCAGGACGGTGCCGTGGGGGCAGCTGGCGATTGGATCCTCCTCCCGCGCTCCAACGAACAGTATCCGCTGATCGGTGACGACGGCGAGAGCCGCCCGCAAAAACCGGGACGTAGACCAAGATTCCGACGTCTCCTTACTGCCGGGAATGTGAAAGACACTTTCCGGTGCCGCTGAGCAGCGCGCCCAGTGCTGGATTTGTTCTCCAAGCTCCAGGACATGGGAAAATGCCGCCGCGACCGTCTCTTCGTCGCTCAGCAGATGGCCTCTTACAAACCGGGAGAACTCGGCGGCCCCAAACTGCAAGTCTAGGTCAAAGACGGGTCCATCTCGAGAGTCGATATCCTTGTCAAACTCAACGAGGTATTCCGGCCCGCTGAGCCTAACCCTGCCGGGTTCCGGTTCCGTCACATCGTCGATTTCCAGGTAAGTCAGAGTGAAGTCGTTCTTGGACAATCGTCCTCGGTTCAGCAAGATTACACGGCGCCCGGTCGCGACCACCACCGCCCGGTCATGGCTGATGCCCCACGCTATGTTCTTGGTCACGAAGCTGCACGGGTGCAGCAGCTCGATCTCTTCGCCGGGATCCAGCAGATCGTAGAGCATCTTGCGCTCGCCCTCGTAGTCCTTGGGGGCCCAACCGGGCTGCAAGTGCTGCCACTGCGCGTCTATCCGGCTTTTTTCTTCCCTGCTCGGCATCGCCGTTTCACCTCCGAAAGGCGTCTAGGTCCGCAACGACCGGCATATTCTACCTTATCTTGATTGCGGCTCTAGTATTGAGCTTGTCGAAGGCCTATTATCTTCCGGTTGCTTACTGCCGGGTGACTTGAAGCCATTGCTGTCACGTCGTGCTCCAGCGAGAGCGGGTTGCAGCCTGCCAAAGCCCAAAGCTATACTCAAGCGTCCCTTTCGCGTTTAGTACTACAGGTGGAGGTGAAGCCCATGGCGAAGATCAAGCATATCGCCCTCACAACCAAGGACCCGGCTAAGGTCGCGGAGTTTTACAAGGAAGCCTTCGATATGGAGGAACTGCGCCGCAGCGACAGCGGCGTGTTCCTCAGCGACGGATATATCAACCTGGCTATCCTCAAGTGGAAGACCGAGGAAGATGCCGACGTGGGGCCCAACGGGCCCAACTACAACGGCATCCACCACTTCGGCTTCCTGGTGGACGACGCTGAACAGCACGGCGACAAGCTGGAGAAGGCCGGGGGCACAAGGCTTACGCGCACCGCGGCTCCAGGAACGGGTGGCCTCTTCGGCGGCGGGATGGGGACCGTCGGCAATGCAGAGGTCAAGTTCAGCGGGCCCGACGACGTTGTCCTGGATATATCACAAAGCGGGTGGCAGGTAAGTCCCTAAAAACTGCCCCACACCGTAGACCGTCCTTCGACATGCTCAGGACGAACGGGTCACTGTAGTTCCGTTCGTCCTGGACCCCTCGACAAGCTCCGAGAGGATTTCTCGAGGCACATATCCACCCACTGGTGCAACTTCCTCTCTAACCAAGGACGGCAATCGCCTCGATTTCTATGTCCAGCCCGGGCTCGGCTAGGGCGCCGATTTCGACCAGGGTGTTGGCTGGGTACTCCCCCTTGAAGAATTCAGCAAATAAGGCGTCGCTGTCCGCGGCATGGGACCGCCAGTCTGTGATGCTGGTCACGTAGGTTGTAATCTTCACGATGTCTGCGGGTGTGCCACCTTCCGCGGCTACGATCCGGGTAATCCGGTCCAGGGTTACCCGCAACTGGTCCATCAAGGGCTGGCCCTGGGCTTCTGTGGCTCGTGCTGTGCACCCCGCTATGAACAGTTGGTTCCCGCTGCGTACTCCCCTGCTAAAACTGGGTCCCGAGGGGGTAATATCCGGGTAGTTGCGTCTGACACCGGGCATATTTCTCCTCCTTCTTGCGCTTGAAAATTCATCCTTGAATGCGGGGGATTCAAGCCATTGGCAAACATAAGCACTGAGCGCCAATTCACTGAGCCCGCACTGGGTTTCATGGGCAGCTTGGACCGTCTCATAGCAGTTGATTGAACGGTATGACGGCTGCAACTTCCGCCGGCGGTTGAGGAGACACACGCTAGGACAGGAAGGCGCTCCAACCAGGTTTTTGTCCAGCTTGTTTGATCCACCAACAGGGCGGTCTCAATAATTCCGCTAGACTCGGATTAGCTCCTCATCCGACTCGGCCAGCTACAGGGTCTAACCCTAGCTGTTACACAGGTCTGAGGAGTGGACTCTAGTCCTGGCATCCTCCCACACCGCCCTCTATAATTAATCTGGAAATATTTAACCCGGAACTCTAACCCGGCGGGCGTAGCTCAGTGGTAGAGCTCCAGCCTTCCAAGCTGGTCACGTGGGTTCGATTCCCATCGCCCGCTCCAAGAACGCTAAGTGTTGAAGGCCCCACGACTGCGGGGCCTTCAACTGGTCACCTCAAGAGCTGCCAAGGATTGTGATTAGCTGGCGCGCCGCCGTTCTCACGTCGTCCCCATCCAGCACAGCCACCAACTCACCGTTTTCGTTGGCTTGGAAAGCTGATTCCTGGTGAAATTCGCCCACAAGGTCGTCCACAGCAGCTAGCTCTCGCTCTTGGGCCGACAATGCTGTACTAGCATCTGACGCGTCCAGGTGCCGCTCCACCTCAGCCTTGAGAAGTTCCACTTCTACATGGTGGCGTTGTATTTGCCCAATCTGGTCTAGGTGCTTCCCCAGATAGCAGCCACCGAAGAGCATCAGCTCACTCTGCCGACCTTCGAACTCACCGTTGCCCTGGAACTTGGGCTCCAACTCGTGCTGCTCCAGGTAGTCTCTGACCTGTTAGTCCTCAGAGTCGGGGTTCTCCAGATCGTAAATCAGCTTCACCCGGTACATGAAAAAGTCTGCCGGCTCAACTTGGATCTGCACCAGATACCTCCACGATCAAATGTCCAAGGACTCAATAAGGCTGGTTCGCGCCCATTCAGCGCCCCACGGCACCCAGAATTCGGTCCACGTTTGATGACCCCTGGGGAAGGCTTCCGTCGTCTATACCGTGCATGGCGTCGACAATGGCATCGTTAAACGGGGTGGGCACGGATACTTCTTTGCCCTTCTCGGAGACGAAACCGTTCATATGGTCAATCTCCGACCTCCTCCCTTTTTTGACGTCCTGGGCCATCGACGCCAACCAATTGACCCTGCCACGCCGGGTGCTCAGGTAGTCGTCCAACTCCTCGAAGATATCACCTTGGTCGGCATCAGCCCACATGCTGGCTGGCTTTCCATCGACTGCCACCACGTCAAGACCCATGGCCAGACCTACCTTGGCAACCTCTTTGGCCAGGTTGATCCGTATCATCCTGCAACGGGAGTCTTCGGCCATTTCCTGGGACCCCAGACCGGACATAGCTGAGATGGCGTTGCCCATGGAGTTCTGGCAGAGTTTGGCCCAACGCTCCCCCCACAGATTATCGGTAGCGTAGGCTCCGTCGATCCAGTTCAGTTTTTGCGCGACCTCTTCAATTCGTGATGTCACCTGGCCGTCTTGTTCCCCGATCCTAAACACATGATGACCAGAATCCCGGCCCACCGCGCCACCTCGGGTTACATGGCCCGGCTCCCATAGAGCAACCTCGATATGGGACGCGACACAACCTACCTCCCTGTGGCTGCCGACGATGTTTCCAATGACGGGGTCATTCCAGCAGTTCTGCAGCGAAATAAAAAACCCGTCCGGCTTCACGTAACGCTTGATAAAGTGGGTGGCCCACTCGGTGTCATAAGACTTGACGGAAATGAACGCGTAGTCGAAAAGGTCTTTTACACCTTGAACATCGGTCAAGTGAAGCGCTTGAATGGGAGCGGTGAAGTCCCCCTGACTTCCGCTGGCCCTCAAGCCATGGCTCCGCATGGTCTCCACGTGCTCGGGCCACATGTCTACCATGGTAACGTCTTCCCCTTCCCTGGCAAGAAACGCGCCCACATAGCTGCCCAAAGCCCCCGCACCCATAATCGCTATTTTGTCACCCAACGGATTTGACCTCCCACTAAGATTGGCTGAGCGCCGATCTCAAGATTATATGCGTAATGTTCGCGAAAAGGTTCACACCATTAGCTTCCTGCCTACGAAATCGCTCGTCAAGTGGCGCGGTCAGCGACGGCAATATCGCATGGGGTCGTTGTTTTGTCAATCACAATTGTCATAGTCACAAGAGTTCACGTCTACATTGTCACCAGGCGGGCATTGTAAATCTGGGGCAGCGCCTTGATTTCTTCCAGTACATGGGTGGGCACGGGGTCGTCCAAGCCCAGCACCATCATCGCCCGGCCTCGAAGGCTCAGGCGGCCCACCTCCATGAAACTTATATTTATGTTGTGGCGTCCAGTGACCGTGCCCACCGCACCAATGGACCCTGGCTGGTCCCGGTTGTCCACGAACAGCAAGTAGGGCACCGACGAGCCGATGTCCAGCCAGTAGTCGTTGACCTTGACTATGCGGGTCTCATCGCGCATGGATGTCCCGGCTATGGTGATCACCCCCTCGGTGGTCTCGAGGGTGCCGCTCACGATGCTGGCGTACTCCTGGGCAACCTCATTGCGCTGCTCGGTAACGCTTAGTCCCCGCTCTTGGGCCAGCCGTGGCGCGTTGATGAGATTCACTTGCCCAGTGGTTACAGGTCCCAGCAGGCCAGCCAACACCGCGGCTTTTAGTATGGACTGGTCATGCTGGGCAATCTCCCCCTGGTATCGGATGGTAATTCCTATGAACTGGCCTTCGGCCAAATAGGTGAGCAGCTTCCCAACCACGGAAGCCACACTGATGTAAGGAGCGAGCACCCCGTGTACTTCAGGCGGCATGAAGGGAGCATTGATAGTATTCGGGGCTGGCTCACCGTTTAAAACGGCCAGCACCTGCTCAGCGGCTTCAATTGCCACCTCTCGCTGGGCCTCCTGGGTAGAGGCCGCCCAGGTGGGGAGTCACCACCACATTTGGGTGGGCTACCAGAGCGTTTACACCCGGCGGCTCCGTGGCGAAAACATCCAGAGCCACCCCAGACAACGTGCCGGACTCCAGGGCCTTAAGTAAGGCTGCCTCGTCAACCAGCTCTCCTCTTGCTACATTTATGAGACGGGCGCCAGGCTTTATCTGTCCAAGCTCCTTGTTGCCAATCATGGCACGGCTGCTATCCGTCAAGGGAGTGTGGAGAGTCACAAAGTCCGACTGGGCCAGTAGCTGCTCCAGGGGCAGCAACTCCACCGCCAGCCGACGGGCGTAGTCTGGGGCTACGAAGGGATCGTAGGCCACCAGCCGCATCTCGAAGCTCTGGGCTCTACGCGCGACCTCGGAGCCGACCCGGCCCAGTCCCACTATACCCAGGGTCTTGTTGCGGACCTCGATACCCATGAAGGCGCTCCTGCGCCACTCACCCTCTTTGGTGGACTGGTGGGCGTGGGGTATTTTCCGCGCGAGAGCCAGCATCAATGCCAATGTGTGTTCAGCGGCGGCGACCGTGTTGCCTGTCGGAGCGTTCACCACCGCGATCCCGGCGCCGGTGGCAGCCTCTAGGTCGATGTTATCCACCCCGATGCCCGCTCTTCCAATCACTTTGAGCTTTTTGCCGGCGTTGATGACTTCCTGGGTTACTTTGGTTTCACTCCTCACCACCAGAGCATCAATTTCCTTGACCGCGTCCAATAACTCGCTGGGCTTCATTCCGGTCTTTACAACCACCTCGCCTTGGGCCCGAAGCAACTCTATCCCTTCGGGAGCGATGGGGTCGGCTATCAATATCTTGGACATGACGCGTTCACTGGTGGGTCTCGTAGGTGCTTTGTAGCTGCCTCTAGCTTAAGAATATAGCACAGGATTGGTGATACTCGCCGGCGGCTATATTTTTGTGACCATAGGGGCTGCCGCCGTCACGCCACCCGTTGAGACCCTACAGTCCCTTGACCCTCCGTTAGAGCAAAGGTAGGATGGCGTTAAATCGGATACGGCACCAAAATCAGGAGTGCCTTTATGTTTTTGATGCGTTTCACCGAGCGAGCCTACGTCAACTACACCGAAGAGGACGTTAGAAACAGCCCAAACAGCGCTGTGCGATTGACTTTCTCCAACTCCCACTTCGACCCGGAGTTGGGAGCCCATTTGTACAATGAGTACCTGGACGAGTACGAATACTCTGAAGAGATGGGATTCGACGGCTTGATGCTCAACGAGCACCACAATACGCCCACCTGCTTGGGCGCGACCATGAACCTGGAGGCCGCTATCCTTGCACGGGTTACCAAAAAGCCCAAGATCGTGTTGCTGGGCAACCCATTGCCCATCTTCGACAACCCCGTGCGCCTGGCCGAAGAGTTGGCGGAGATCGATATGATCTCCCACGGGAGGCTGGTGTCGGGATTCGTGCGAGGCACCGGAGTAGAAAGCCTGGCCACCAACACCAACCCTCTGTTCAACCGGGAAAGGTTCGAGGAAGCCCACGACCTGGTAGTCAAGACATGGACCACGCCCGGACCATTCCGGTGGGAAGGCAAGCATTACCAGTTCCGCGTGGTCAACCCGTTCCAGGTCCCGCTGCAAAAGCCCCATCCGCCGGTTTGGATCCCGGGAACGGGCAGCCCGGAAACTCTCGTTTGGTCGGCCCAGCATGGATATCCTTACTTGTTTCTGGAAACCGACCAGCAAGGCACCCAGGACATGATGTCTATTTACTCTGAGACTGCCCGGGAAAGCGGGTACGAACCCGGACCTGAGAACTTCGGCTATCTGGTCCGGATCCACGTCCAGGATACAGACGAAAAAGCACGGGAAGTCGGCAAAGGTTACATGGTCGGCAACATCGGCGTCGGGCGCATCCCCCTGCCGAGGGACTACCAGTCGCCGGTGGGCTACGCCAGTACCAGTCGCGACCCACGATACCTCAGGATGAGGGAGCAGATACGCAGCGACCCGTTCCGGGTGGGTGGCCTGGACACCGCGGCTTACGACGCCATCCTGGACTCGAAGAGGTGGATCATCGGCAGTCCGGATACGGTGATCCGCACCCTCCGTGAAGTGCTTGCAGATATGCGGCCGGGCATAGTAGCGGTCTGGACCAACGATGGGTCAATCAGCCATGATGACACCATGCGCTGCCTGGAGCTGATGGGGCAGGAGGTGTTGCCTGCTCTTCGGGAAATCGGCGAGGAGTTGGAGTTGACCGATCCGTTCCAGAAAACGATGTAGGAGACGCCCCATGTTCTTGATGAGATTCACGGAACGCGCCTACACCAACTATACGGAAGAAGACGTACGAAACAGCGTCAATAGCGCTGTCAGGTTGACCTTCCCCAATTCCTATTTTGACCCGGCATTGGGGGCCCAACTATATAACGAGCATCTAGACGAATATGAGCTCTCGGAAGAGGCAGGGTTCGACGGTCTGATGCTCAACGAGCACCACAATACCCCCACCTGTCTGGGCGCGACCATGAACCTGGAGGCCGCCATCCTGGCACGTACAACCAAAAAGCCTAAGATCGTGCTGTTGGGCAACCCGTTGCCCATCTTCGACAACCCGGTCCGGTTGGCCGAGGAGCTGGCCCAAATTGACATGATATCCCACGGGCGCTTGGTCTCGGGCTTTGTCCGAGGCACTGGTATCGAGAGCCTTGCCACCAACACCAACCCGCTATTCAACAGGGAGCGGTTCGAGGAAGCTCACGACCTAGTCATCAAGACTTGGACAACGCCGGGCCCTTTCCGCTGGGAAGGAAAACACTACCACTTCCGAACGGTAAATCCATTCGAGCTGCCCTTACAGAAACCTCACCCGCCGGTCTGGGTCCCCGGCCTGGGAAGCCCGGATACCCTGACCTGGTGCGCCGAACACCACTACCCATACATCTTCCTGGAGACTGAGTTCCAAGCTACCCAGGACATGATGTCTATCTACGCCGATACGGCACGTGAGAACGGATTCGAGGCTGGTCCGGAACATTTCGGTTACCTCATCCGCGTTCACGTGCAGGACACCGACGAGAAAGCAAGAGAAGCTGGAAGGGGCTTCCTTGCGGGCAACGTCGGCGTCGGACAAGTACCTCTGCCCAGGGACTACATGGCCCCCGTGGGATACAACAGCGGCGGCCGGAGGCAGACCAATACGGACCCGCGTTTCCAGCGGCTGCGACAGCGCGTCAACAGCGACCCTTTCAGCCAGGTACAGTTCGACCCCTCGGGCTATGATGCGGCGATCAATGCCAACCGTTGGGTTATAGGGGACCCCGATACAGTGGTACGGAAGCTGCGGGAGGTCCTATCTTCAGTGCGTCCCAGCATTCTTGGGGTATGGACCAATGATGGCTCGACGAGCCACCAAGACGCAATGCGTTGCCTGGAGCTCATGGGCCAGGAAGTATTGCCCGCCCTAAAGGAGATCGGGGAGGAGTTGGAGCTCCATGACCCTTTCCAAAAAGCACCGTAAGGGATAGCCGATGGCATCCCAAATACACGAAACAGGAGACAGTGACCGATGGCCGCAGGCTTTACCGAAGAATTCGTAGATGTGGGGGGCTCCCGAGTCCATCTCATTAAAGGGGGTACCGGGGAGCCTCTGCTGGTGCTACACGGAGGCGGCGGCAGCGAAGGCTGGTTGCGCTACGCTCAGGGATTGGCGGATAGATTCACTGTTTATATGCCGTCCCACCCGGGGTACGGCCAGTCTGAGCGCCCCGATTGGTTGGAGTCGATACCCGACTTGGCCTGTTTTTACACTTGGTTCATGGAACAACAGGGCCTCGACGGAGTGCGGGTCATCGGGCATTCCATGGGAGGCTGGCTAGCCGCCGAGATCGCCGTAGCTTGCCGCCACGCTTTCAGCAAAATATTGCTGGTAGACCCAGTGGGCATCAAACCTCAGCACAGCGACATCGTGGACGTATTTATCATTAATCCGGCCCAAGTGCTGGAGCTTGCTTTCCATGATCCCAGCCAAGCGCCGGAGTACCAAGAGGTCTACGGCAAGAATGCGACGCCGGAAGAGCAAGAGACCGCAGAGCGTAACCGCGAGATGACGGTAAGACTTTGTTGGAAGCCCTATATGTACGATCCTCGGCTACCCCAACTGTTGAGCAGGGTCAATGTTCCCGCGCGTATCGTTTGGGGCCGGCAAGACAAACTGGTGCCCCTGGAATGCGGTCACCTCTATCAGAATGCGATTCCAGGGTCCGACTTGGTAATCATCGACGAATGCGGCCATGTACCTCAGATGGAGAAGCCCAACGAGTTCCTCAATGCGGCCCTGGAATTTCTGAACTGAGCAATCGCTATTCTTGGCCTTCAGTGCCGCTGGCGGCGATAAATATTTCCCTTTCCAGAAGGTGATGTTTCCCTTAACCCCTACGGACGTGATTTTCACGCGACCATTTCCGCCAGACGTACCATTAGGTATTCCTGGGTCCGTTGCTGCGTTGCCGGAGCGAGCCTTTCATAAGTCACAACCCGTAATATTCGCATAGATGTATGCTAATATAAATGCATGGACGGCAGCGAATTCATCAGACGGGCCAGGAGGTATGCTCGCAAGCACGGGCTGAATTTCGACTTCAACCCCAGCCGAGGGAAAGGCAGTCATGGATTGCTTGCCGTGGGCCGGTTTCGGACATTCGTTCAGCGAGGCGAGATTGCCAGAAACACCTTGGCCGCCATGCTCAAGGACTTGGACATCGACAGAAGGGAGTTCTAGGCCATGCGATATGCTTATCCCTGCAATATCATCCGCGACGAAGAAGAGGAGAGGGCGTCGGGACGGGAAGCCTACAACGTGACTTTCCCCGATGTATATGGTGCCAATGCTTGCGGCTGGTCTTGGGAAGAGGCCCTGGAGATAGCGGAAGAGTGCCTGGGTGTAGCCTTGAGCGGGTATGTTAAGGCCCATGAAGACATCCCCAAGCCTAGCCAATTGACCGATGGCCAAGCGTTGGTCCCGGTGCCACCCCTCGTGGCGGCCAAGCTGACCCTCTACACCGCCATGAGTGAGCAGCGAGTCACCAATGTTGCTCTTGCGGCCAGGTTGGGTCTGTACGAGAGTGCTGTCCGGCGGATTGTCGATCCTATGCACCAGTCTCATATCGGCCAGATTGTGAAGGCCCTCCGCGCTGTTGGATACTCTCTCGTTGTTGAAGATATGGTAGCGGTCTGAATTCAAAATACGGAATGGCGGGCCGGGGCTGCGCGGTCGGAGTGAGCCTTTCATATAGATGATTCTAGGATAACGGCTATCGAGCCAATCATCTGAAGAATAAATCCAAATACCACCATCACAACTCCTACCCATGCCTTTACCAAAAGGCGTCTGTATTGTGTATCCACACTGGTATCTCCGCCTAGCACGTGCATGTAAAAATCTCCATCCTTTCCCTCGTCAGGAGTGGGAGGACGGCTGCCTTGTCTCATGAAAATAGCATGGCCATACAGAACAACTACAGTGAACCCTACAATGTCAAATCCCAGCCCGATCGGAGTAAGGTAGATCAAATATACTTCTCCTTACACCTACGCCACCATCTCCGCTAGCCGAGCCACCAGGTACTCCTGGGGATGGTCGCCCTTGATGCGGTCGCAGGTTGTCGCCCGTCCGGACGGTCTTGTGAGCGAAGTTGGTCATGGTCTTATAGGGGGCTATTGCTTCCTGTATAGTAGGCTATCAATAACGTAACTTAGGGCCAATCCTAGCATTGCGTCAATGGGAGCATTACATCTCCAAAAGGGCGACATAAGGGGTTTTGAGCGGTTACTCACCGCTGATCCGGCCAATACCAAGGAGTCAACCGAACATGGAAGTTTACTACTTCACCGAAATGCCCTATCCCGAGTTTCCTGAGTCCGAGGCCGACAAGTACCCCTCGATGCGGCTCACCTTTCCCAATACCTATTTCAACCCGGACAAAGCCCGTGACCTGTTTAAACGCTACCTGGACGAGTACCAGTATGCCGAAGAAGTGGGCTTTGACGGACTGATGATTAACGAGCACCACAATACCCCGTCTTGCATGGACGTAGAGGTCAACATCACCGGCGGCATTCTTGCCCGCATTACGGACCGGGCCAAGATTCTAATGCTGGGCAACATGCTCCCGACCTCGGACAACCCGGTACGGCTGGCTGAGGAGATCGCGATGCTGGACGTGATTTCCGGTGGCCGCATTATCTCAGGATTCGTACGGGGCATCGGAATCGAGACTTGGGCCAACAACACCAATCCGGTCCACAACCGGGAACGTTTCGAAGAGTGCCACGACTTAATAATCAAGACTTGGACCACACCGGGGCCGTTTCGCTGGGAGGGCAAGCACTACCAGTACCGGGCGGTCAACCCCTGGATGCTCCCAATCCAACAACCGCATCCTCCGGTATGGGTCCCTGGAACAGGGAGTCCGGAGACCGTCGATTGGGCTGCCCGAAACCATTACACCTACGCCGCATTCCTCACGCCGTTGGACGTGGCTCAAGAGCTGTTTCAGAAGTACCGAGTGTATGCCGTGGCGGATGGATGGGAGCCTGGACCCGACAAGTACGCCTTCATGGTCTGCTGCCATGTGAACGAGACCGAGGAGAAGGCCCAAGAAGCAGGCAAAGCGTTCATGTGGAGGATGGGACACCCGCTGCGGGGACCACGGGAGTACTTTGCACCGCCGGGCTATTTCTCCAGGGCCGGGGCCGCTGCGGTGGCCAGCCGCAGGCCGACGCCCCTTAACCAGCTATCCTACGAAGAGCTTCAAAAGCGCAACCATCTGATTGTCGGTAGCCCCGACAATGTGATCAAGAAGCTACGGGACATCAAAGAACGCCTGGGAATCGGAGCATTGTTGCTGGAAGCCCAGGGAGCCCCTCTGTCCCACCGGGACACCATGAAATCGGTGGAGCTATTGGGGAAAGAAGTGATTCCGGCCTTGCAGGACTAATCCCTCCGCAGCATGGGCTGGGGTAGAACTGCGTGGGATGGCGGACGCGAGAGCTCCCAGGCAATCACGCCGCGACTAGCAACTGGAAAGGCCGGAGACAGAGCAGGTCACATAAAAACGGTCACTGCCCGACATGAAAAGGCCAGCTAAGCCCGACGGCGTTCGTTAAACCAAACAGGGCACCGCCAGCTCTTCGCAAGTGTCCCGCATCCACTCCACCACTTCAGAGTGCAACGGTATTCCCTCGGCGCGGCGGACCAACTCGATTTCCGCCTCCGGTTGACCGGCCACCATCACTCTGTCTTGGCCGACGGCCGGCTTGGTGCTCTTCATCATCCGCAACCAGTCGTCCATCATCTCTTTGAAGCTGTCGGCGTCAACGAAAGCATCGATGCTGTAGGCAGCCACGTAATGGCCGAAGTTGGGGCGCCCGGGAACGGCCCCGAAGCCGAACCCGTTGAGCACTCCGGCGAGGATGTCGACCACGCAGGAGAGGCCGTAGCCCTTGTGGGATCCTAACTCCCTGGTACTCCCCAGGGGAAGGAGGGTGTAAGCCGGAGGTGCGTCTATCTCTTCCATGATGGGTGTCCCTTCGTCGTCGGCCAACCACCCCGGCTCCAACTTGGCTCCCAGGCGCCGGGCGATGCCGATCTTATTACCGGCTACGCTGCTGGTGGCCGCATCGAATACGAAGGGAGGTTCCTCCTTCGCCGGTACAGCAACCGCGATGGGGTTGGTACCCAAACGCGGCTCGGCCCCGAAGGTCGGGACGACGAGGGGAGGGCAACTGGTCATGCACACGCCGATCATGTCATGCTCCAGGGCCATCATGGAATGGTAGGAAGCCATGCCCAGGTGACGGGCGTTGCCGATGGTTACCATGCCGACACCCACCTGCTTGGCCTTCTGGATGGCTATTTCCATGGCTTTTGGTGTGATGATGATGCCCAGTCCGCGGTCCGAGTCTATATTGGCGGTGCTGGGAGTCTCGCGAATAATCTTCCAGTCCGGCCGAGGGTTAATCTGGCCCTCCTGGTAGCCGCCGACGT
Source organism: Dehalococcoidia bacterium (assembly GCA_965197555.1). Lineage (GTDB taxonomy): Bacteria > Chloroflexota > Dehalococcoidia > Lucifugimonadales > UBA3495. The sequence goes on from OZ240213.1 coordinate 523,962, forward strand.
AGGTGCGCAGCATATTCGAGACTCCATGGGAGTCGACTCCCCGCAGGTCTGCCAGCACCAACACATCGGCTCCCCGCAGGGAATCCTCTGGCGAAACCCCCATTTTTTCGAAAATGGAGGCCACTGTGGACTTGAGGTTATCAGATTGGACAAAAATTGCATCTTCGAGGTTAACCCGAAACTGCTCTAGCATTGTTACTCCTTCACGGACGCTGACTCTTAAGCGGCGACACAGCTTGAGTCATAGACCCAGGCGACCCTTGGACCGGACAGCCTGGCAGTATAGCACTTGAAGAGGAAAGTCACCAACGACAGGGCCACGGAGAAGGACCCTGCTCCGTCCACCTAACGCGACTCTCCCGGTTCACGGGAGATTGAGGCTAAGGCGAAAATGAGAGGGACCTAGGGTAGCTGATCCTTGGCCTCTTCTTTTTCGGCAATCGTGTGAGAGTCCGCTCGTGGGAGCCCTTCGACAAGCTCAGGGCGAACGGCGGATTGGCGCTATGGCGAAAATGAAAGGGACCTGAGGTAGCAGACCCTCGTCTTCTTCATTTTCGGAAATCCCGTGAGAGTCCGATCGTGGTGAGCCTGTCGAACCATGAGCTGGTCGAAGGACGATGCTGAAGGGCCCCCCGCTCCCGGTTCCAAAGACCTGTCCTGAGTGTGCCGGAAGATTCACCACAGAATGGGACCATTCCGTTCGCCCTGAGCGTGTCGAAGGGCCCCCCGGTACTGGTTCCACGAGCCCGTCCTTAGCGGGTCGAAGGGCCCGTCTCCGTTAACTAAGAAGCCATCCCTTGATATAATCTCGTCAACTTCTAATGGAGGCGCGTCTCTATGGCCGTTGACCAAGAGCAGGCCCTGGATATCCTGGCCCTCCTAGGTGCCCATCCCTCCGTTGCTTTCCGCGAGGACGCTGTGGCCTCGGAGATACAGGTCGTCCTCGAAGGTCTGGGCTTGGGCTGCCAAGTGGACCACTACGGCAACCTAATCACGGTCATCAGAGGAGAAAACCCTTCCAACGATTCCATGGCTATCGTGGCCCACATGGACCATCCGGGGTTTGAAGCCGTGGGTTTGGACCAAGGGCACGTTGTGGCCAAGGCCCTGGGTGGAGTTCCCACCTCCAGCTTTACGGAAGACGTTCCGGTCCTAATCTTGGCCGACGACGGGCGTCGCGTCCGTGGCGTAACCATTGGGTCCATTGGTGACGCCTCCAACAGGGAGGTACGCATTCGTGCTGAGGATTTAGGGTCTCTGAGACCGCCGCTAACGGTGGTTTTCGACCTGCCGGACTTTCAGTTGGATGGGGAGATCATTCGCATGCGTGCAGTGGATGATCTGGCCGGTTGCGGGGCAATTCTATCGACCCTGTCCGCTCTGGCCAGGCGGCATCCTCCCGGGGACGTCTATGGGGTGTTCACTAGGGCCGAGGAAGTGGGTCTCATCGGCGCTAGGCTACTGGCTGAAGCCAGGGGCTTGCCAGCGGAGTGCTTGATCATATCCGCTGAGTCCAGCAGAGCCCTGCGCGGAGCCGAAATGGGCGGCGGGCCTGTGGTCCGGGTGGGTGATGCTGCTTTTACCTTCAACGATCAAGCGGAAGCAGTGCTGGTCCGGGCCCGCGAGGCGCTCCAAGACCGGCCCGACGGATTCAAAGCCCAGCGTCAGCTTATGAGCGGCGGTGTGTGCGAGGCCAGCGCGTTTGTCTTCCATGGCTACCGCGCCACCGGAATCGCCTTTCCCTTGGGCAACTACCACAATAGTGGGCCGGAAGGTGAGGTGGCCGCTGAGTTCATTCATCGGGACGACTACCTCGGGGGCATCGAGCTCTTGGTGGAAGCGGCTTACCGGGTCCCCGAACGTAGCCAAACCGCGTACAGACAACGGCTAAGTCAGGTCCCGGAAGAGGAACGAAAGAGGCTGGAATCTACTCGGTCGTCAGAAAGCTAGAGCTATGACGGGGCGCTTACCCAGCTCCTACCACCCTTACGCGGTGGTTGTTGCTGTCAGCAATGTAGGTATTTCCTGCTTGGTCGACTTCACAGCCGTGGGGGCGGTCTAAGCCCGCTTGAGTTGCCCAACCCCCATCGCCGCCGGCTCCTAGTTGGCCACCGGCCAAGGTAGTCACCACCCCGGTAGAGGCGTCGATCTTTCGGATGGCATGATTTTCGGTGTCCACAACCAATAGATTGTCCTGAGAATCGCACCTGATGGCCTTGGGGGCGCCCCAGGTCGCTTCCAAGGCCGGGCCTCCATCGCCGGTGTACCCAGCGTCCCCGGTCCCAGCGTAGGTCGAGATCACTCCTTGGGTGTCTACCTTGCGGACCCCGTTGCCCTCCCGCTCGCAGATGTACATGTTGCCCCGGCGGTCCAAGCACACCGCCCGTGCGCCCATGATGCTGGCTTGCTCTGCTGGCCCGCCGTCCCCGGCGCGGGACTTTTCCCCATTGCCGGCCACGGTGATGATTGTGCCACTACTTAGGTCCAGCCTCCGGATTCGCTGGTCCTGAACGTCCGCTATCAATAGGCCGCCACTTCCGTCGAGAAAACAATCGTTGGGTTCACGTAGCTGGGCCTCGGTGCCCAGCCCGCCGTCGCCGCTGTACCCAGGCACCCCTGTGCCGGCCACTGTGGTGACAATCCCGGTGCGGCCGTCCACTTTGCGGATTGCGGCATTCAGCCTATCAACGATGTAGATGTCACTGTTGGTGTCCACTTGCAAAGAGTAGGGCTGGTTGAAGGTGGCCATGGTAGCGGGGCCGCCATCACCGGAGTAGCCTTCCTTGCCGGTTCCAGCCACGGTGGTGATTATCCCCGTCTCATGATCGACCCGGCGTACACAGTGGTTCATGGCATCTACAACGTACAGGTTCCCCTGAGGGTAGTCGAAGGCACACATAAAGGGCTCGCTAAGTAACGCGGTGGCGGCCGGTCCACCGTCCCCGGCGTACCCCCTCTCGCCCGTACCGGCTATGCTGCGGATCTTTCCTGTCTCGAATTTCACGTTATCCCCCTAGCTGGTGCCTGAGCCCTATTTGGCCGCAGCGTTATACCAGTCCAGAATCTCGCTGCCGTTCATGAATACAACACCCTCGAACTGGCGCCTTCACCTCCGTAACCCCGGTGGGCCACCGTGATCGTCGGCTCCGGCGCTTGTACAGGCCTGTCCGGGTATGGGTAGAAAATCAGAAGCTGACGGGCCTGACTAGTGGGTAAACCTCACTCTTCCAAGAAGTAGTCCGAGTCGATTCTTTTCAGCTCGTAGACAACGGTTGTGGTCACTCCCACGCCATGATCAATCATGAGTCCAGAGAGCTCGATTCCATCTATCAGGCGAATCTTCGTATCAATTCCAGCTACAAACTCAATTGCACTACTGGAAAACGAAGAAGTAGTTATGAACACCCCCTTTCTGGCACGCTGGCCTTGTAGGGCACCGGCGAACTTTTGAATCTCTGGCCTCCCAACAACGTCCTTCCAGCGCTTGGCCTGGATGTAGATGACATCCAAACCCAAACGGTCTTCGTTGATGATTCCATCGATTCCCTCATCTCCCGACCGGCCAACAGCCTTACCAGCTTCTTGACGGGAGCCTCCATATCCCATACCAACCAACAGGTCGACCACGAGCTGCTCGAAAAAATCAGGAGAGCAGCTTTTTACCCCTTCTAACAGCATCAAACCAAGGTCCTCCCTAATCGCCCGGTATGCTGTCTCTAGGCTTTCCTCGGGAGTATCATTCTGTATCCTGGCGTCTATGGTATTTGGCCTAGTATCGTCGGAACTGGATTCTCCATAGGAGGTGGAACGAAAAGTTATGAACTCAGGAAACTGCTCCAAGTATTTGGAGGTAATGCTACTGGGGGTTTGATTAAGAACCTGTTGGCCTCGTTCCGTAATACGAAAGGTTCCTCTCATGGGTGACTCCAGCAACCGAGCTTTCGTCATATAGGTACGGGCCCAGCCCACTCGGTTTTGGGATCTTGGCTGGCGCCCGCTAGGTAAGAGCTCCCTTTTTTCATCTTCCGTCAACTGGAACTTGTGTGCGAGAAAATCTACTGCTGAACGGAACTGATGAACCTCCAGGTCACTCGCCAATTCCAGGAGAGGCAACATGATGGCTTGGTAGTCAGGGATGGACATGGGCACTGCTCCAACCTAGCAACGAATTCCAGCCACTGCCGTGGGCAACCTCACTTCAAGGCATCGCCAGCCTGCACTTCGGGCTTTTCAGGCGGAGAGGAAGCCTGTAGGCGGGCGTTTCTGTTGTCATTGTCTCATCCTATTCCACCCAGACAAAGCGTTCTTTGAAGGTGGAAAGGCGGTTATAAGGCAGCAGCTTTTCGTGATGGAGGCGCCCCACTACGATCCCTGGGTGAATTCCGACGTATTCGGCAAACCGATGTACCGCCGGCTCGGTCCAATTATAGTTGGATACGAAGCCATCCCAGTCTTCTGGCGGGATCAGGCAGTCTGCTGCAAAGCGGTCCGCTTCATCTTCTTTGGTCCTGCTTAGTCCATCGGTTTGGACTCCTTCCGCGAAGGACCGGTGCTGGTGCAAGAGGATGTGGCCGGCCTCGTGGAAGAAAGTAAACCAGAACACATCAGCCCATTTCCATTTCAGGCTGAGTTGAACTAGCGCTTTATGCGGGCCAAGCCATCGGGCAGCCCCGTTCGCCCCGCTCTTGGGCAGCTCTTTGGTCAAAACAAAGGCAACCCCAGCCTCTGCGCACAGAGCTTGCATCTGAGGCGCGAAACTGTCGGGGGATTCCAGAGTCAGCTTCCTAATTTGCTTAATTGCACCGGTAAAGCGGTCTTTATCGTAGACAGCGGTACAAATACTTTGCCCATCGACTTCGCCTTTCCTCAACCAGACCGACAGGGATCCTTCCGAGAAATTGTCGCCGCCAGTAATTCGGAACGCACCAGCAGTCTGCATTTGTTCGAACGAAGCTACGCTAAGAAACTCCAGCACGGCTCGGGCTTTGTCCGTCCGATCCTTGCACCGACTAATCCACCCGCGCCTTTCCATCTCTCCGACCGGATATTGAGATAACGAGGATGCCTCGCGCTCCAGTGTCGCCCGCTCGGCGTTCCTGGCCAACGTCAAACGATAGACGGTTTCCAAGTTGAGCCAGAGGTGAGCGGACATCCCGAGGACCTTTTCAAGTTCAAGGGCAGTCTCCGGAGTAATCGCCTTCTTGGCCTTAATGATTTCATTCACGACCTGGACGGGCCTCCCCATGCGCCGTGCAAGCTCCCTTTGGCTCATGCCCCTTGCCTCAATTTCCTCCTCAAGGACACTACCAGGAGAGACCGGGAGGTCAGACCAGACGTGAGTCGCGCTAATCGTCATAATGATCGCTCACCTCTTTCACAATCAATTGGTTCACGGATTCGCCACGGGTCAAGACTAACCGCCATCGCCCATGTAGTGTTATAGCGTAGTCACCCTGGCGATCGCCCCTCAATGCATGGAGCCTCAACGCGCGGCTGGAGAAAAGGTCGTCGAAACTAGGAGTTAATTGAAGGACCGTGATTCGTTGGACGTACTTGAAACCGACGGTGGTCCCCCACCTACGCTGAGCCTCACGGGCGTTAAAGTAGCACCGCTCCAGCACGGGCGTCCGAAATGTCACATCCTCACTTCACCCATGGGGTGAATATATTAATTCGCCACCCACCAGGTGTCAGTTTCTTCGCGTGGCAGCCTTACCGCTATTTGGTAGGTTTGGCCTTCGGCCGGGGAGCGGGAGAATGGGAAGTTAGTAAGCCAGACAATGCGATCATCTATTTGGCCGCAGCGTTATACCAGTCCAGGATCTCGCTGCCGGTCATGAATACAACACCCTCGAACTGGCGGATGTAATCAAAAATCATGTCGTAATACTTGATGCGATGAGGAACACCGGTGATGTAGGGATGAGTGGAGATAGCCATAACTCGCGCGCTCTCCGACCCTTCTCGGTACAGAGTGTCGAACTGGTCCCGAGCCCGGTTGAATATCTCTTCTGAACTGTGGTGTTGGATCAAATAGATCGGTATGTCGTTAAGCTCCACCGTGTAGGGGATCGCCACCAATCGGCCGTTCCTAACCTTCATCTCGTAAGGCTGGTCGTCATTACACCAATCGCATAGGTACTCGATCCCTTCCTCCGCCAGAATGTCCGGGGTATCAAAAGTCTCTGCCAATCCGGGTCCCATCCAGCCCCGCGGGGCCTTTCCGGAGAATTCTTTGATGGTGTTAATGGTCCGCTGGATAACCTCCCGCTCGTCCGGCTCGACGTTGATCACCCGCTGGATGAACCCGTGGGCCAGTATCTCCCAGTCCGCGTCCAAGCTTTCTCGGACCAACTGAGGGTAGCTGAGACACACCGAAGCGTTAAGGCTGACCGTCGCGCGGATGCCGTGGCGGTCCAGTACCTGCTTCAAGCGCCAGTAACCGACCCTCAGCCCGTAGTCGAACCAACCGAAGTTGGGAATGTCTGGAATGGTGGCAACCCCCTGTGGGGTGGGCAGCACCGTCCGGGCCATGGGCTGGTTGATGTCCCACTCCTCCACGTTGATGATGGGCCACACCGCGATCCTAGCATTGCCCGGTAGCTTCAACGGCTCCCGGTGAAATATTGGGGAGTATTCAGCCCGCGGATTGGACATCGTCCCTCCTGTCAGGGTCAGCGAGGTCTTAAATTCTTCAAACTCGTATTCGGAGTGGGGTGAAGGATGAGCCCAAGCCATCCATCTCCGTCTGACGGATAGTCCCCTAAAGCCGCAAGGCAATCAAACCGATAAGGTGGCTATATTCAGGGACTGGCTAATTCTACCCGTGGAGTCTATGCCAGGCAACAGACAAGGTGAGGGCTGCGGGACCGCCAATCGGCATGAGGATCGAGGTGGTCCCCATCAGGGCTTTCAATTTTCGCCCTAGCGCCAATTTCCTCGCTCACCCTGAGCGTGTCGAAGGGCTCACCACGAGCGGATGGTGTGTTCCCGTTTGGCCTGAGCTTGTCGAAGGACGGGATGTTAAGAGCCGTTAGTGCAGCCGGAACTTTGGCGGACCAGTGGTTCGACAAGCTCACCACGAGCGGAACCTCACATAATTTCCGAGAACGAAAGAGCCTTGTGATCCCATGGGAGCCCTGGTTTCATCATCTGAGCCGCTGATGTCTAATGAACTCACCGCATAGCGTAGCCGTCATCCGGTTGGCCGATGGGGGATAGGTGTGCGATGAGGCGGTGGGGTCACTTAAAGCAGGTCGCGGCCGATGGTCAACCAGTAGAAAACGATGTAGGTGCCTGCCACCACCATAAATGCCGATGCGATGGGCTGTATGTAAGGGAGTGCCCTTCGCATCATGCCGACCATGGTCCCTTTGAACAACGCCATGCCCAGGGTTAGAGCCATGATTACAAGACCCATGCCCAGTGCGTAGAGAAAGAAATTACTTACCACGGATTGAGGGCTTAACCCCGCAGCGCCAATTCCCACAACAGACAAGAATATAGGTAGTGTGCAGCTCAAAGACGCCGTTCCGTAGCTCAACCCGAACATGAAGTATCCTTTGACACGCACCTGCCCAGGGTTTCCCATGCGACTGGCTGCCCGGGCGGCCAGTCCGGTGTACAATTTACCTCCTCCCACCATCCAGGCCCCCAGGATGACCAGCACCAACCCGATTATGAGGCCAAGCCATGGGACGACTTCCTTAACGAAGGACGCACCCACCCCAATGACTCCACCAACCACGCCAAACAGCACTACGAAACCAGCGGCGACAACTCCCCCGACTAACAGTGCCCTACTGAGCCGCCGTACAGGGGTGCGGCCCTCCGAACCAGGCTCGTTGGCCCCAAGGTAAAGCCCTAGGTAAGCGGGGAGCATGGCGAATCCGCAGGGGTTCACCGCAGATGCCATGCCGGCGGCTAGGGCAAATAATGCTGAAGCACCTATCAAGCCCCCCAAGAAAGTGCCCGAGCTACCCGATAGACTCTCGACGAAACGGTTTACTCCGTCGACGCCACCACCATTGCCTAGCAGGGCTGCGCCCACAAAGGCCAGCGCCAGGGCAGCGCCGCCTACCAACACAGGCAACAAAAGCCCACGCCATAGGTTCACTTCCTTTAGCCTGATCTCAAGCACCGATTGGGGAACTCTCCTGGACGGTTGCCAACTTATATTTTACGCCCCCGGGCATCCAACGGTTTTGTGTATTAACTGGCATCAAGCCAAATTCGTCGGTAACTTTGATGCCTTCGGAACTGCAGAGACGTGTCAAACTCTGGTCGCTGGGGATAGGAAGAGGCAAGGCATTCCATGGGGATGCGCGGGGGTGGGATGCCTAAGGCGGCGTAGCCAGCGTCAAGCGGAGGGCAGTTTGGCTTTCTCAAACATACCGATTGGAGCCAGGCCCTTGAAAAGCTCCGGGTGCATCGCCTCGGCAAGGCCTTCCAAAACATCTACCACCCGAGGCCCATGGCGGCTGGGTATACGCCCGTCGAACAGGTAGACTTGGTCTTGCTGCACCGCGGACAGAGCGGACCAGCCGGGAACAGCGGGCAACCGTTCCTCCGCCTCACGGGCGGTGCGGAGGGGATCGAAGGCACAGGGCATGACCATTACGTAGTCGGGTTGGTAAGCCAGCACTTCATCCCAACCTAATTCTCTCGACTTGCCCCATTTTTCAGCAAGTCCCTCGGAGCCGCCAGCAATTTCCACCAACTCCGGCACCCACTGCCCGGTGTTACGAAGAGGCTCCAGCCAGTCGATGCAGAATACCTTGGGCTGTTGCTCGACCTCGACCAATGCGTCTGCTACGTATGCCACCCTACGGCGTAACCGGCCAACCACATCGTCACCGCTGCTGGCTGCGTCGGCCGCTCGGGCGATGTTCAAGATATTTTGGAAGATATCCGCCAGACTGGCGGGGCGGATGGTCACTATGTTGGGGGTGTAGTCTAGAACTTTCGCCGCGGTCTCGAAAACCGAGCCGCTTCCGATGGCACATACTTCGCAAAGCTCTTGGGTGATAATCAAGTCGGGGTGAAGCTCCCGCAGCAATTCCCCGTTTATCCAGTAGAGCGGGTTATTGTTTGCCCGCGCTTGCTGGATAATGCCGTCGATCTCGGTGCTGCTAAGGTGAGTGATTTTGCGTATGCTCTGGCTGACCACCGGTTTGGTCTGGGCTTCATCCGGAAAGTCGCAGCTATGGGAAACTCCCACTAGACTGTCGCCCAATCCCAGGGCGTACACCATCTCCGTGGCGCTGGGGAGCAATGAGCAGATACGCATATGCTAAAATTTCTCCTTGTAGATACCAGAAGTATAGGTACAGGGCATCCGAGATATCAAGCGGTCGCATCTTGTGCTGACCGGCGGGACGTCAGCCACTGTCGTTCCGATTGCTCTGTCAGTCGGGCCGTTGATTGATGCCTATTTGTGCCGATGCTACGATTTTAAGGGGCGAATCGAAGAGGTTTCAGGCATGGCCAAGATTCTGGACGGGGCAGCGCTGGCCAAGGAGATCCGGGGCGAGGTAACCACCGGCGTCCAAGAGATGCAGCTAAAACACGGGGTGACTCCCGGGTTGGCAGCGGTCCTCTTGGGTGAAGACCCAGGATCAGCCATCTATGTTAGAAACAAGCGGCGCGCCTGTGCGGAAGTAGGAATGTACAGCGAGACCTTCGAGAGACCCTCTTCCGTGGCCCAAGGCGAGGTCCTGGAACTGGTCGACCAACTGAACCGTGACGCGCGGTTTCACGGGGTTCTGGTTCAGTTGCCGTTGCCGAACCAGCTTGATGAGAGTGAGGTCATCGAGGCGGTCAGCCCTGCCAAAGATGTTGACGGCATCCACCCCTTAAACGCGGGCCGCCTCTTGCAGGGCCGTCCCCGTTTCGTCCCGGGGACGCCGGCGGGCATCCAACAGTTACTGCTTAGGAACGGTTACAACCCCGAGGGTTGTAACGTAGTGATCTGCGGCAGAAGCGATATCGTCGGCAAGCCCTTGGCTGCTCTTTTAATGCAGCGCCGTCAGGGCGCCAATGCAACCGTGACCGTTTGTCACACCCGCACCAAGAATCTTTCCCAGTTAACCAGTCAGGCCGATATTCTGGTTGCCGCCATGGGCAGTCCTCGGGCCATCACCGCGGATATGGTCAAAGAGGGAGCTGTGGTCATCGATGTTGGAATCAACCGAGTTGAGGACCCGACCCGCAAACGGGGATACCATCTGGAGGGAGATGTCGATTTCGAGGCGGTGGCCCGGAAAGCAGCCGCTATCACTCCCGTTCCCGGTGGCGTGGGGCCGATGACCATCGCTATGCTGCTGGTCAACACTCTGAGCGCTGCCCGCATTAGCATCCATGGCCATTAGAGCGCTCAACCTTCAGCAAGAATTCTACTAATAGGCTGAGGCCGTTGGCTGACCGACAAATATTCATCAATGCGCACCAGTGACTTCGATTACCACCTGCCCCCGGACCGCATTGCTCAAGTGCCTTTGGAACCCAGGGATTCCTCCCGCCTAATGGTCCTGGACCGGGTCTCCGGAAGAACAGAGCATAAGCGGTTCCGTGACATCGTCGAGTACGCCCTACCCGGTGACGTCATGGTTTTCAATCAGAGCCGGGTCATACCAGCTAGGCTCCATGGCCGCAGGGAGGACACCGGGGGCAAGGTCCAGGTTTTGTTGTTACGCAGTGAGAGTCCGGGCGTATGGCAAGCGTTGGCGCAGCCGGGAAGAAGACTCAGGCCCGGCACTTGGATCAAGGTCGAGCCGCCCCCGGAGCAGCGAGAACAACCATCGAGCCAGGGACATAGCTCGTCCCAGGATCGTGAGCTAAAGCTGGAGATACTGGAAACGAAGGCCGACGGCGTCAAGGTGGTCCGCTTCTCAGGCGACGAGGACATCGAGAGTTTCGGGCAAGCCCCTCTACCGCCCTACATTCACACTCCTCTGCACGACCCGGAGCGCTATCAAACGATTTACTCCCGCCAACCGGGCAGCGCGGCGGCCCCCACAGCGGGCCTACATTTCACCCAGGGGTTGCTGGAGGATTTGTCCGCCAGAGACGTGGAACTGGCCTTCGTCACCCTTCACGTCGGACTGGACACCTTCAGACCGGTCCAAGTGGAGGACCCGGCGGAGCACAGGGTCCACTCGGAGTACTTCGAGCTCTCTTCCGAATCGGCAGACCTAATAAACCGCGCCAAACAAAGGGGCAATCGAGTGATCGCGGTGGGTACTACTTCGGTGCGGGTGCTGGAGTATGCGGCCTCCCTTTCCCCGGCGGCTGAGTTCCATGCCCTCGAACCCACATCCGGGTGGGCAGACCTTTTCATCTTCCCTGGCTACCGGTTCCGGGTGGTGGATGCCTTGTTAACCAACTTCCACTTGCCTAAGTCTTCGCTACTGATGCTGGTGTCAGCCTTCGCGGGGTCAGAGGTGATCCTCAAGACTTACCAGGAAGCGATTGACCTTCAGTACCGCTTCTACAGCTTCGGGGACGCAATGCTGATCTTGTAGGTGGGAGTGGCTGATAAGGTTACCAACGAAGCCTGCTGCCGCTTTTTCCGGTACCAACAAGTTGCTACGCTAAGAAACTGGCACAACTTACGGCAACTGCAGCAGTTGCAAAACATTCCCATCCGGGTCTTTGAAAGTGGCGACCCAACCCCCCCAGTGCTCCTGTTCGGGCGGGCGGATAAACTCCACGCCTTCTCCTTGAAGCCGTTGATACTCCTGGCTGATGTCGTCCACTCCAAAGTTGGCCATGACCCGGTACGGGTCAAGAGATTGTCCTTGGACCTCGCCGTGCAACCCAAGGTTGAACCGGAACTCTCGGAACCCTCCGAACTCGAAAGCGATAAAGTCGTCGTGCCGGGCGTGCAACGGCAAACGCATGGTGTCATGGTAGAAGTGGAACATCCTGCCCAGGTCGTCGGTCCACAGCGTTAGCCCAATTACCCCGGTGATCATATTCGTCTCCCGGCAAAGCGGCGGTTAGTGTCCGGCTATCGTTGACGGCGAGCAAAAAATCCCCCTTCGAGAAGGGGGACAAAGGGAACCCAACCGGTGCTGAGAACTTTCCTAGACCAGGGAATTACACCTGGGAGGGTTGTTCCTGACGCTTTCGGGCGGCGCAGCGGGGACACCATCCGTAGAAGTCCACTCTCTGCCAAGCAACCTCAAACTCGGCCTCGCTGGATATACGGCTTCGCAGCCTGGCTACCGCCTCGTGTCCGGCGTCAGCGTCCATCACGCTTTCGCACTCGATGCACACCAGGTTGACGTGGGGCTCTTTGTTGGCTTCGTAGCGCGACATGCGCTGGAAGGGCAACTCCTGAACGAACCCGCTTTTTTCCAGGACTCCCAAAGTCGAGTAAATAGTGGCCAGGGTCATCGATGGGAAATGGTCCCGGACCCGTTCATAGATTTGCTGGACCGTAGGATGGTCTGTGGAGTTGAGCACTGTTTCGGCGATGGCGAGCCTTTGGGGTGTCACCCGAACTGACCACTGCCGCAATTGTTCAACCAGTTGCTGCCGTGTGAACATGAGAGCTCCGGGGGGCCTGCGAGGTCTTGAGCACGATGACCAATGGGATAGTTACACGAATCAATCGAATTTCCACCTACTATAACCGGATTCCGGCAAGGTAGCAAGCCCTTAACCGGTGGTCTGGTACCGGAACAGAATAGAGCAGTTGTAGTAAAGCCCAGCAATAGGGCTTGGCCTCTTCCGTTCATGGCGGAGGGTTTATACTCACCTTGAATGTCGGTGAGGGGTGGGATATTCTGGAAATCCGCGGAGAGATGGCTGAGCGGACGAAAGCGCCGGTCTCGAAAACCGGTATACCTTCTGGGTATCGTGGGTTCGAATCCCACTCTCTCCGCCATGTTAGCTGGGCGGGCGCGACAGCGCAGGTTTGCTATTCCAGCAATTCAATCTCAGTGAACCGTATTTCTTTTTTGCTGAGGTTGAAAACGTTATGTTCCACACCCTTCTGCCGGGCGTAGGCCCCGCCCATCTCGGTAGCAGTCTTGGTCGAGTTGCCCGCGGGGTCCACGATGGTGAGTTCGCCACCGGTCAAGGGCACCACAACATAGTCGTATTGGTGGGTGTGGTGCCCGGTAGCCTCGCCGGGAGGCAGCCGCCATTCGGTCACTCTTACGCGCTCGGTTTCAGCTTTTAATATCGACTGAGTCATTTCTGATTACATCTGTTAGAGGTTGTGGTTTCTTTCGGGCGATTGCTCTCATGTTGAGGATGCGCCTAACCACTTAAGGCGTCATTCGTAAATGCGTCCATGGGACGGCAGCTAGTCCACCGCACCGGGCAACGGAATGCTATCATGGATTTGACTCGCCAGCACCGTTCAAGCCGGGTATTTGTTACCAACCCGTTGTGAGGAACTTCATCACCTGGAGCATCATGGAAAACCACGCCAACCATAGCGTCCGCAACTTGGCCATCATTGCCCACGTGGACCACGGCAAGACCACTTTGGTGGATGCCTTATTGAAGCAGAGCCAGGTCTTTCGTGCCAACCAGCAGGTTGGCGAGCTAATCATGGACACCAACCCTCTGGAACGAGAAAGAGGCATTACCATCCTGGCTAAGAACGCCTCTATCACTTACAAGGGAGTTAAGATCAACATCATCGACACCCCGGGCCATGCAGACTTCAGTGGTGAGGTCGAGCGCATCATGAACATGGCCGACGGCTGCCTCCTGTTGGTTGACGCAGTTGATGGGCCTATGCCCCAGACCACCAGCGTGCTGAGGACCGCTCTAAGCCAGAATGTCACCCCCATGGTAGTTATCAACAAGATCGACCGGCCTGAGGCTCGGGTCGCTGTAGTGGTTGACTTAGTGCAGGATCTATTCCTGGAGTTGGCTACCAAGCCGGAGCAGCTAGACTTCCCTGTCATATACTCCTCAGCCCGCTATGGCCACGCGGTAAGCGACCTGGATTCCGAGCCCAAAGACATGCAGCCCCTGTTCGACGCAATACTGGAATATGTCCCGCCTCCGGCAGGAGACCCGGACGCGCCCCTCCAGATGTTGGCGGCTGCACTGGATTACGACAACTACCTGGGACAAGTGGCCATTGGCCGGGTATTTCGTGGCACTATCCGCTTGGGCGACCAAGTAGCCCTCTTTAGCCTGGGGAACCAGACCTCGTATCATAAACTGGAGCGAGTGTTCGTATTCAGCGGCGTGGAACGCTTGGAAGTACAGGAGGCCCAGGCCGGGGATATTGTGGCGGTGACTGGCGTAGAGCATGTGTCCATAGGCGACACCATCGCCGCACCGGAAGGCGCTGAAGCACTGCCTACCATCGAGATCGACGAGCCAACCGTAAAAATGACCTTCGGCGTCAACACATCGCCCTTTATGGGCAAAGAGGGCACTCACTCCACGTCGCGGATGCTCCATGAAAGACTGGTTAACGAGCTCCGGACCAACGTCAGCCTCCGTGTGGAGACCACCGACGCATCCGACGTATTCTTGGTTTCTGGGCGCGGCGAGTTGCACCTGTCTATCTTGGTCGAAACCATGCGGCGGGAGGGGTTCGAGTTCCAAGTATCCAAGCCCGAACCGGTAACCAAGGCTATCGATGGAAAGGTCCACGAGCCTTACGAGCAGCTAAATATAAGCACCCGAGACGAGTATATCGGCCCGCTATCTGATTACTTGTCAGGCCGTTTGGCCCAAATGGTGCACATGGCTTACGATGATGCAGGCAACGTGAACCTGGAATATCAGATCCCCACCCGGGGACTCATCGGCTTCACCTCCTTTTTCCTGCGCACGACTCGGGGCAACGGGGTGCAGAGCAGCGTATTCACCAGCTACCAGCCGATGGAGGGAGACGTAAAGTCGACCAACACCGGAGTGCTGGTGGCCTGGGAGCCCGGAGTCGCTGCAACCTACGGACTGTTAAACGCTCAGGGGAGGGGCGAGACTTTCATCGACCCCGGCACCCCGGTGTACGAGGGTATGATAGTAGGCATGCACCGGCGTGAGGGAGACATTCCCATTAACGTGTGCAAAGAAAAGAGACTGACCAACATGCGCTCGTCCACTGCCGATGTAACCAGGCGGCTCAACGCTACTGTCCGTATGAGTCTGGACGAAGCATTGGACTTTATCGTCGCCGACGAATTGGTGGAGGTAACGCCGCAAAACTTCCGCATGCGCAAGAAAGAGTTGTCCACTGCAGGCCGCTCTCGCCACCGGGCTGCTGCCGCCAGGGAGCGGGCCAATTGAGTCTAGTCAGACTGGAAATCCCCCCTTGCGTTATCGTTCTGGCTCCTCTTAGATGCAAATCTAGCTAAAAGTTGTCGTCTTGGGCAACAAGCCCTGGTCTCACTTTCGATAGAGGCTATACAGCAAGCAGATGGGCGGCCAATTCCTCTGGCGCCGACAAGAAAGGCGAGTGGCTAGTGTCCATGCTGATGACCCTCTGGCAAGGTAATGCGGTGTACATTTGCTTCTGCAGCCAGGGTGTTACCCCATTATCTCGCAGGGTCTCAATGTAAATTCTGGGTACCCTGCCAAAATTCTCGCTGGAAATCCTCACCGGGGTCTGCATGGGTGCCGTGGGTTCGGGAACCAGCAGAGGAGCAGCCCAGGCTATATCCTCATCGGAGCAATCGTTATAGGACACTAGCTGGTAATCCTCCAACTCAAACCTTACGGTCGTCTTGTCTTCTGACGTGATGATGTACTGAGGCGCCTGGGACGTCTCGTCTGTGCTCATGACGTCGCTGGAAGACTCCCCGTTGCGCTGGAGCAGGGCGGCCAGGTACACGAGGGTCTTCACCTTGTCCGGCCGCTGCTCGGCTGCCTGGGAAATGGTAATGCCTCCCAGACTATGCCCCACCAGGATTGCTGGTTCTGTCTGAGCATCCAGAATCCTGCAAATGGTGTCGGTATAGGATTGGAGGCTGATTTCAGCGACAGGTGTTTTATCTTGGCCGTGCCCGGGCAAATCGGGGGCGACTACGGAATGACCGGCTTGCTCCAAGAGCGGAGCAACTTTGTCCCAAGCCCAGCCGCCATGAAATGCCCCGTGCACCAATACGTATGTGCTCATGGTTTACCTCCTAGAATTGCGGCGGTAACCTTTAACTTTGCCATGGACAGGTTGGCAATATCGCTTAGCTCATGGTCAAGCAGAGGAAACCCAGATACAACTGGGTTTCCAACCGAGCATCCGTTGCGCTTTGGCGGTGCTGATGACGCTGGCGGTGCCCGTCAGGTGTCCCCGGACTTCCACCCTCTCCCCGAAGTTTCTCTTGATGAGATCAACCGTGGGTTCAGTAAAACGGGTTGAGGGCTGAGCGATCAGAAACGCTTCGTGGCCCTGGATGTCTGCCTCCAGCGCCAGTACGTGGGCCTCGGTAACGTCCCGAGGGTCGGCGTAGGCCCACATTACCAAGGTCAGGGGACTGTCGGGAGTGGGTCCCGGCCAAGGAAACTCCTCTTGTTTGTCGGGATACACTACATTGGTGAAGCGGAGGCTGACCACCGAGGTCGTCGAGTTGCGGGCGATCATCTGGCCGATGTCTTCGCCGAGCTGCTTGGATAGACCATAGGGTTCGAATGGCATCATGGGGTGTTCCTCATCCAATGGCAAGTACAAGGGAACAAAGGCTGCCCCATCATGGGCCCACCCCATACCGAAGGCGCTTGATGAAAACACTACCCGACGTAGCCCCATCTCCGCTGCTGTCATCATGACGTTGAATGTGCTCTGAACGTTGTTCTCGAAAATCTCCCGGCTATCAGCGGACAATGGCCCGGGGATGGCACCCATATGAATGACAGCCTCGGCGCCTCTCAACAGGCTTTCCACCAGCTCCTGCTGATTCAGGTCGCCCAGGATGAACTCGGTTGCAGGGTCATCGGTTGGAATCCGGTCAGTAGCCAGGACTTCATAACCCCGGTCAAGCAAGAGCTGCACCACTCGCCTCCCAAGGCGGCCTGCCGCACCGGTTACGACTATCATGTCTCCCTCCTGTCTTTACCGTGTCCCGGTCGTATTAGCCGGGATGGTTGAAGTCTACAACATCGGGCTCGACTGAAGGGGCCGTATAGGGTAATCTAGCCGGAAATACCACGAATATCAGACCTGGCGTCGCCGGGAGCGGTATCCTTCGTCAGGATCATCCAAGGAGTATAGAGGTAGCAAAATGGCGCAAGAGCTCGGCCGAATATCCAGGCCCTCCGCCGAGCAATACCAAGGCCTCAGAAAGCTACTGCTGGTCCCTCTGGTCTACGGTCCCCCGGCCCAAGCGGTGGAGGGGGTAGCGGCCCTTCAAAACTACTGGGACCAGATGCAAGTCCAGGTGGCCTCGCTGGAGGCGGCGCTGGGTGGCTTGCATCATGTGTACCACGAGAGCCTGGTGTTTGGCGGTCAGGAGGGGCTGGAGCATCTCAGCCAGATAGACCAACGCAGTCACTTGTTCGTTCAATCCAAATGCGAGGCGGGGGCGGTGCTGCAACCCACAGAGGACGCCGAAGGGCTGGCTGAAGCTTTGGACCTCCAGCGTTGCTTGATGATGCCTTTCAATAGCAATAAGGTGGCCCTCCGGATCCAAGAGTGGTTCACTGAAAGCAATCGCGGGCGTTACGAGCACATTGCTCAACAGATAGACTCAACGTTGGAGGAAAACCAGGTGGGCCTGCTCCTGGTCAGCGAGAGGCACCAAATCCAGTTTCCCTCCGATATCGAGGTTTTCTACGTTTCTCCACCGGCCCTGGACGAGTTCAGGCGCTGGTTCCAGAACTGGCTGGCCCAACAGCAGCCCCAAACTTGGGCTGCCGAGGGGGAGGTCGAGGATTCCGAGGGCGAAGAGCAGGGACCGGAAGAGGAAGAAACTACCTGACCGTGCCCGACTCCCACTTATGGTCCTGCGCACTAGACCCCTTCGATGGTTACCTTGGTCTGTCACAGGGGTCTGTTACAGTTGATTGAGGACCTTAGGCCTGGTCTCCTCATTGCATCCGGCGCAATCCAGGAAGATTCGGAATCTATCGGTGTGTGGCGGAGCGAGGACCCGGGCGGGTACGTCCAGCCAGCGGGATGGGAGCCAACGAGGTGGGCCGGACAACTGGCCGGGAACAGACCGGGGCAGCAAGAGCAATTGACGTGCTAGCGGCGCATCCGAAGGGCGCCGTCATTTACTCAAGGAACAGCTAGAGGTATGACTATGAGCGGCCAAGTGCTGGTCGACCGCATGGAGGCGGTGTGGAAATCCATCGCCGATCTGGGCGAAACCCTCACTGAAGAGCAGTGGAGGCTAACAACCGATTGCCCCGGTTGGTCGGTTCAAGACCAGCTTTCCCACCTGGTAGGTTCCGAATGCGGGATCCTGGGACGGCCCGCACCCCAACACACTGCTCCGGACTTCAGCTATGTCAGAAACGACATTGGCCGAAACAACGAGGTTGTCGTGGACTGGAGGCGTCCCCGAGATGGAGCTGCGGTATTAGCTGAGTTCCGGGAGGTCACCACCGAGCGGGCGGGACAGCTCCGCAAAATGACCGAGGATGATTTTGCTGCCCCAGCCGACACGCCCATTGGCCCAGGCACTGCCGCTGATCACCTGCGCATCCGGATATTCGACGCTTGGGTGCACGAGCAGGATATGCGCCGCGCGGTGAACCGGCCGGGGGACTTGGAGGGTGCCGTCGCCGACCACTCTATTAGCCGGGTCGCCATGGCAATGCCCTACGTGGTAGGCCGGAAAGTCCAGCCATCCGAGGGTACCACCGTAGTTTTCGAGGTTACCGGCCCTGCGGGACGGGTCCTGCCGATCCGCATGGAGGGCACCAGGGGAAACCTGACCGACACTGTGCCGGAGTCCCCCGACGTTCGTCTGACGATGGACGCGGAGACCTTTGCTTGTTTGAGCTGCGGCCGGTGGGAGCCTGCCCAGGCGATCAATGCCGGGAAAGTCCGGATACAGGGGGACCGGACACTGGGCGAGACAGTGGTGCAGCAAATGAACATCATGATTTGATAGGCGGCACCCCGTTCTTGATATAAGCAGGCAAGTTTGCCATTTGGTTGGGCGAAACCGTTGATGGCAAAGCCGGTTCGCTACCGGTAGTTAGTTTCCCAGCCGCCTAGGTATTGCCCGGCGCTTGCATGAAACTAGGAGTGTCTACTCCAGCTCCAGAAAATCCCGTACCCACTTGGTCATAGGTTCCTTATCGTAAAGGCTATTTAGCAGTACGACGTTGCGGTAAACGTCGCCTTGAAAAAAACGCTCGTAAAGCACCTGCCTGGACCCAAAGGCGCTGCAGCAGGTGTCCCACGCCAAGCGGAAAATTCTGATCCTTTCATCGGCCGAAGCGGTGTCGGTCGCCAGGTAGTGCTGGACCTCCGGGCCCAGTGAGCCATTCAGGTCTGCCTCGGTGGGTAATGCCATCAAGCCGCTGGAGCCCAGCAAATGCAGTATCTCTGCCATCCTGGGGTACATGCGTATAAAAAGGTTCCGCGCCACCCTTATGGGTGTTTCGGAAGGGCACATCACCCCCCATGCGTCCAACTCAGCGTCGACTTCGGCGGCCCGAAGACAGGCCCTGGTGATCTCCAAATTCTCAATGATTTCGGCCATCATTTGCTGGACTTGGAGGAGTTGGCCTGAGCCTAGGGTCTGGACCATCAGGTTGGCCAAGCCCAGGATGAATTCGCACTTCACGACGTTTTTGGTGACTACTTGATGCCCCGAATGAAGGTACTGGTGGGTGCTGTTGGCCATGTTGTTGCAGCGGTCTACGTCACCCAGTAGGAAAACTCGCTCCCAAGGCACTAAGACGTTGTCGAAAAAAGCGATTGCGTCCATCTCCTCGAACCTGGAGCCCAACGGGTGGTCGAAGTGGGACCGGTCCAAGTCGAAGCTTTCCCGGCACAGGAAACGCAGTCCGGGGGTATTGCAAGGAATGGCAAAGGCGAAGGATGTGCGGTCGGGAGCGCCCTGGGGCAACCGGTGGGACCTGGCGGGATAGACAGCAATCTCGTCGGCAAGAGGGAGGGTAGCCAAGACACGTGCGCCGTGGACCACCACACCCGCGTCGGTCTCTTTGGTCACCGACAACGCGATGTCCGTGGCGTCATCCAGTGGAGTCCCCACCGGCGAGCGGTTTCGCTGCATATTGACCAGGGTGTGGGTTAACACCAAGTCCTGCTCGCGTATCTGCTCATAGTAATTTTGGATGTTTTTCTTGAACTCCGGGCGGTTCTCCCCGAAGTAATCACCAGCCGCAGCCATGGCCATGATACTTGCGTTGAGAAAGTCCGGAGTTCGTCCCATCATTCCGCAGGTAACCCGAGCCCAACTGGCCATCATGTCATGCCGTCGGTCCAAGTCTTGCGATGTCCGAGGCGTGATGAAGGATAACCCTACACGGTCCCCGGTGGTCGGTGACAAGTAGGTCATCTTCTCTTGGTATTCCGGGTCGTGCTGAAGATCGTACAGCCGGGCCAGCGTGCTAATGCCATTGCGTAGCCCAGGATGATTGGTAATGTCCTTTACTCGCTGCCCCTGAAGGTGAATTTCAGGAGACCTTTCCCTAAGTCCATCCACAAATTGGCTTCCGGTCCTGGCAGGCATGCTCTACTCTCCTCGCGGTGCCTATTCCTATTGTGCCCGATGACAAGGTCGATGAAAAGCCTGGGACACGGCGCTAGCAGGTGAACTCAGCAGGGTTGACATGAAGACAGGCGTATCCTACGCTTCGCGACGAGCACCCGGCATCTACATGGCCGAGTACATCACAAACGGTCAATATAACTTCGCTCCGGTGGCGAAGTGCGGGAACCGGCCGGGCGCCTTAGGAGGTAGCTTGCTATGGCCTTGCCACCTTACCGTGTCGACTATAGCCCTATCATAGAGCGGCCAACCCTGAAGTGGCCGGGCGACGCCAGGGTTGCTCTCTGGATTGCGCCCAACATCGAGCATTACGAATACCTTCCCGACTACGACGGGCAACGCGACCCTTGGCCCAGGACACCCTACCCCGACGTGCAGCAATTCGCTTATCGCGACTATGGCAACAGGGTTGGCTTCTGGCGGATGGCGGAGGTGCTGGACGAGTATGGGATCAAATGCTGCGTGTCTTTAAATATGGCGGTGTTGGAGCATTACCCCGAAATCGGGGAAGCCATGGTACAGCGGGACTGGGATTTCATGAGCCACGGCATCTACAACACCCGCTACTTGAATAACTATACCGAGGAACAGGAGCGGGAGTTTTATCAAGACTGTATCGCCACCCTGAAGCGGCACACCGGGAAGCAGCTCAAAGGGATGCTGGGCCCGGCTATCTCCGGCACCGAACGGACGCCTGATCTGATGGCGGAGGCGGGACTGATTTACCACACCGACTGGATGCACGATGACCAGCCTGTCCCGATCAAAGTCAAGACGGGCAAGCTCATTTCTGTTCCTTATTCCATCGAGCTTAACGACGCTCCCCTCTTCAGGAACAACTACGAGGGGGATTATTTCGCCCAGATATGCAAGGACCAGTTCGATCAGCTTTATCAGGAAGGCGCCGAAAGCGGCCGGGTAATGTGCATCGCTTTGCACCCCTATCTGATCGGCCAACCTCACCGCATCAAATACCTGGACGACATCCTGGGCTACATCATGTCCCACGATGGCGTCTGGCAGACCACCGCAGACGAAATCGCCGAGTATTACATCGCCAACTACTACGATGAGGCCGTGGCCCATGCGGCCCAGTTCAACGTCTAACAGAGACCATTGATCATTTTCTGAAAGATAGACTCTCCCAGTCCCACTCTGGAGAGGGGGATTCGGCCTGCAGGAGGTGGCATATGCCCGCCCAGCGGCGCTTTGGAATGGACCACGACCATTACGATTGGTCTCCTCTGAGCAAACGCGGAGTTCTACGGTGGCCGGGAAACGCCAGGGTGGCCCTGTGCGTAATTGTTACCCTTGAACACATGGAATGGAGTCCGCCCGAAGGCAGCTTCAGCGCCGCCTTGGCCGGGGGACTGGGCGACCGCGCCTTCCCCGACTATGCGCGCCTCTCCCACCGGGAATACGGCCATCGGGTCGGCGTATTTCGAATCCTGGACGTGCTGGAAAAACACAGAATCAAGCCGACGGTAGCCATGGACGTCCAAACGGCCGAAAACTACCCGTACCTGGTCAAACACTGCCAAGAGCGTGGCTGTGAAATCATCGGCCACGGCATCTCAGCCAACCAGATGATCTCCGGGACCATGCCTGAGGAGGAGGAGCGAGAATACATTCATGCCTCCGTTGAGGCCCTGAAACGGGCCACGGGAATAGAACCCGCCGGCTGGCTGGGTCCTGGGTACGGAGAGTCTCCCAGGACTCCGGAGCTACTGGGCCAAGCGGGAGTGTCCTATATCTGTGACTGGACCAATGACGAGCAGCCATACCCATTGAGACACCGCCCCGGCGAGCTGTTCGCCCTGCCCATTATGCTGGAGCTGGAAGACATCCACGCCCTCTGGGAGCGCCGGGTAGCCGTGACACGCTACGGAGAGCTGCTCAAAGAGAGCTTTGACACTCTATATAGCGACGGGGAGGACACGGGACGGGTCTTGGTCTTAAACCTTCATCCGTGGGTAATAGGCCAACCCTTCCGCATTGGGCACTTGGACAGAGCGTTGGGCTACATGATGAGGCGGCAAGGGGTTTGGGCTGCCACCGGGTCTGAAATCATTGAATGGTACCGGACCAATCCTCCAGCCACCTAATCCAATGGGCTGTGGTCCCTATAGGCCCATTGTCAGCTACCCTATAGGCCCATTGTCAGCTAACCCATTAGCCCCCACGTCAACTCCCCGTTCGGCGTGAGCCTGTCGGTGGGCTGTCCTAAGGCTGCTGAAGGACAGAACTTTCCCAGACAAGTGCTTCCTGCAACCGTGATTCAACAAGCCTGTCCTGAGCCTGCCGAAGGGCTCACCACGAACGGACTGGTCTGGGCCTGTCCTAAGCCTGCCGAAGGGCTCACCGCCAACCGACTTCCTGTATTCTGGCCCTGCCGCCAATGCCTCCGTTCGCCCTGAGCCTGTCGAAGGGCCTACCACCAAACTTCCCCGTTCCGCATGAGCTGATTGAGCAACGGACTGTTCTCAGCTCGTCGAAGGCCCACCATGCTTCAACTAGCTGGCCCCAAGCCTGCTGATGCGGACTCTCACCCAATTCCCGAAAATGAAGAGGCAAAGGGCCAGCCACCTTAGAAAAGGGTTGCAAATCCAAGGGGCCTAGCTATACTTGGCACCGTAGGCACCGCTTCTGTTACCGAATCGGCGTATCAGTTGGCTCATTATTGATTGGCGTGCGGCCAACCTTCATTGCTAACGATAGACAGGAGTTACGAAGGAGGGGGAAATGGCTGACTACGAAACTGGGGTCAACAATATACTCGGGGGCAGCATTGGGCCCCGCATCCGTGCCTCACTAGAGGAGTACGCCCAGAGGCAAGGCACTCCTTACCAGGATTACGTCAAGAGCCACACAGGATTCATGGCTGCTCTACTCGCTTTGAATAATGCCAGTGGCATGCGCGTGTATGACGTCATTGAAGACGAAGCCTTCGATGAGTCGGCCATCGCTTCAAGGCGTGCCGGGCCCAACTTTATCCTCGACGATCAGACCCATATATTCTTCCGACAGGGGGGATACGGCGACGCCTCAGACGAGGGGAAGGAGTTCCTGGAGTCACTCGGAGGCGGTAGGCAAAGCATCGTTCCCGGAAGCCAGGGCATTGTCGACATGACCAAGGACACCTGGATTAACGAGGTCTTTTTCCAGTCCGATACCGACGTGACTTTCTTAAACACCCTGGCTTTTGGCGAATACTTCGGTGGAAGGGACTACTTCGGGACCGAAGAGTGCCTGGAGGTAGCTCAGGAAGTCAACGAGCAATACCCGGGGCGGGTGTTGACCTTGGGCACGGTAGAGCCGAACCGAGAGGGACACCTGGACCGTCTTGAGCATTACGTGAAGGACCTCAAGATGACGGGGCTGAAGCTCTACCCCTGGGACGCCACTTCCAGGGGAGGCTGGTGGGTGGATGATGAGAGCTTGGCATACCCCTTGTGGCAGAAATGCTTGCAGCTAGGAATAGATAAAATCCACATTCACAAGGGCCTGCCCGCCTCCTTCACCATGGCCAAATACGTTCACCCCCAGGACCTGGACCTGCCGCTCAGGGACTTTCCTGAGTTGAATTTCATTGTCTACCACGCAGGATTCCCGTACGTCGACGAGCTAACGTCCATAAACATAGGCCGGCGGCCCCGTGCCAACCTCTATGTGGACATCGGCTCGACCTTCGCGCTTCAGGTGAACACTCCTGTGGCCCTGGCCCACTGTATGGGCAAGCTGCTGCGGTGGATCGGCGCCGACCACATTTGTTGGGGCACGGACACGCCCATCTGGGGCGCACCCCAATGGCAAATCGAAGCTCTACGTAAGCTGACTATTCCCGACGAACTGATCGCTGGCTACGGTTACCCCGAATTTACCGACGCGGATAAGGAGCTGATATTCGGCCGAAACATGGCCAGGTTGTACAATGTGGATGTTGAGTCGGTGATGAACCAGGTCAAAGGCGATAGAATATCGGCTGCCAGAGCTGCTCTGCGCTAGACTGCGGACCGGCAGCAAGATCCCCGGTTCGACCACCCTGGCCAAGGGCTCACAAAGAACGGCTCTGGAATCAGTCGCCGTTGGTTCCGGGTTCGACGAGGGATAATATTGATCTGGTCTAACCCTGGAAGGGGGTAGGATGCCTAAATACGATTACAGATGCCTTGAGTGCGGCCACACCTTCGAGGTTAGCCACGGTATGAACGACGACCCGCCTACGGTATGTGTTGGATGCGCCGCAGGCCCATTGCAGCGATTGATTTCGGCTCCAAGGATCAACTCCCTTCAGTCCAGCAGTCCCACCGGCGCCAAGTATGAGAGATTGACCAAGCAGGAGATCATCGACCAAGAGTCGGAGCCGCTGGCGGAGATGGAGAAGCAGGAAGGCATGGCGGAGAAACTGGCGATCATGTACGGCGGCAAACTGGATTGATTCACGGATTGGGGTCACCATGCCACAGGAGTACGTAAAGGTCGCTCGATTAGGGGAGCTATCCCCTGGGCAGAAGAAGTTAGTCTTCGTCGGAGAGGACCGGGTACTCTTGGTGAACCTGCAGGGCGACTACTATGCGGTGGAGGAGACCTGCCCTCACGCCCAGGCATTGCTCTCCCGGGGGCAGGTCTACGACAACGAGGTGATGTGTCCCGTGCACGGTAGCGCATTCAACCTCAAAACGGGCGCCGCCATCACACCTCCGGCAGTCGATGACCTTGCGGTGTATTCTGTCAGGATCGAGGGCGAGGATATCTTGGTGGCGCCGCCGGATTGATGCGTCCTGATCAAAATGCGCCTTGATCAATAGGGACCGGTTACTTGGCCTTCCAGTCCGGTTCCCGCTTCTCAGCGAATGCCCGGGGTCCCTCTTTGAAATCTTCGGTCCTAGTGAGGGTCGAGAAGAGGATGTTTTCGTAGCGCAGGGCATCCTCCAGAGTCCTTCCCAGGCTGCGCAGCATGGATTCTTTGGCCGACCTAACTCCCAAAGGACCGTTGTGCATAATCAAGCTGGCGTAACGCTCCGCACTTACGATCAACTCCTCCGAGGTTACGACCTCGCTAACCAGCCCGATGCGCAGAGCCTCCGGAGCATCTATCGCCTCCCCGGTTAACAACATTCTAAGGGCGTTACCCAAACCCACAATCAAGGGAAGGCGCGCTGTGCCACCGTCGGAGTGATGGAAGCCCCTTTTTACTTCGAAGGAGCCGAATTGGGCGTTGGAAGAGGCCAAGCGAATGTCGCAAGCCAGGGCCAACTCCAATCCGCCCGCCAATGCATAGCCGTTAACCGCGGCAATGATGGGTTTCCAGATGTCGAGTCCACGGGTGATGCCCCCGAATCCGGGGCGGTTGCTGTCCTGCCTCAGGTCGTAGATGTCCCGCTCTGCTAGCATCGGGGTGTATGTCTTGAGGTCAGCCCCAGCGCAAAACGCCTTGTCACCTGACCCCGTAAGTATCGCTACCCAGGCATCGGGGTCCGAGTCAAACTCAGTCCATGCTTTGATGATGTCTTCGTTGTCCTGTGGCCCAAGAGCATTCATCGCCTCGGGGCGGTCAATGGTGATGTAAGCAATGCGATCTCGTACCTCGTAGACGATGTTGGACATGTTTATCGTCTCCTAGCTGCTTTGAAATCCATTTCCGAAGAATCACGTCGCCGAATCGTGCACCGGCTCCATGACCTACCATTCCTGTGATGACGGTGGCGTGGCGGTCCATTAGCTATAAATTCCCCTTGACACCCATATAATGCTGTGATATTTTTCGCCCTGTTTCCTTAGCACCCAACCCGTTAGAACCCAACCCGTTGACGGAACTGCGTAAGCATGCATGATGATCCCAGCGCGCTGACCAGCGCCAACTGGACAGCGATCCATGTTTGGCTACAGTGGTTTTGGACCTATCTCCCTTTGGTTGTTACCTTCGGGCTCACTGTCTTGATCGCCCATGCCATAATTCCTTCGTTGATCATAACTGGCCACCTGCCGGCATCTGCTAGCAGGTTTAAGCTCCCACTAAATGCGTTCGCTTTCCTTGTCTTTGTTGCTGCGGTGGTGATTTTGGTTTTCGGGATCAATAAGACCCTTGATGTGGAGCGGTTCTGGGACCGTTACTTGATATAGTGACCGTAGTCGTCCCAGACAGATTGGGCCACACCTGTTGTAACCTGACTCAGATTTTGTTAGGAGGATATACCGCGCTGCCGACGGTTTTGATTACCGATGAGACTTAAAGGCAAAACGCTAGCCCTCCTGGTAGGTGGGGGGGTCACGGTAATCGTCGGCTTCTTCTTGGTAGTCCTGTTTATATCTTGGTTCTCCAATCCTCCTTTCGGATGGGGTAACGCGCCTCCCCAACCAGTGGCTTTCCCTCACACCGTTCACGTGCAGGACCACGGGATTCAGTGTGAATTTTGTCACCGCAATGTAACTAAAGGCGCAGCGGCAACCGTGCCGGCGCTGGAGCAATGCCTCTTCTGCCACAAAGAAATTGAAGGCACCACCAACACTGCCCAGACCGAAATCGCCAAGGTGCGGCAGAGTTTTGCAGACAATACGCCGATCAACTGGGAGCGCGTCCACCGTGTGCCGGACCATGTGCGCTTCGTCCACGAGGCGCACATCCGATTTTACACCCAAGGGGATACTCCAGACCGGCAACTCGAGGTGGCCGAGGTCTGCTCTATTTGTCACGGGGATGTGGCCAGTATGGACGTTGTCAAGCCCAAGCGTTTTCAATCGCTGAAAATGGGCACTTGTTTGGACTGCCACCGGGAAAACAACGTCGCCACCGACTGTACCGTTTGCCACAAATGAGTGCGGATAGGGTTCGGAATATATGAAGCTGACGCGGCGCAATTTCCTTGCATGGGCCGGGCTCTCCGCCATTGGAGCCGTTGCCTGCGAAGGCTTTGGCATCCGTCATGGGGAGTTCGACCTACAGAGCCCCGTGAGCCTGCCCGAGGACTTGGTCAAAGGCAAGGACAACTGGTACGCCACGATTTGCCGTACCTGCCCGGTGGGAGAGGGGGTGGTGGTGCGGGTCATGGAAGGCCGCGCCAAAAAGATCCAGGGCAACCCTCTGTATCCTGTGAACCAGGGCAAGCAGAGCGCCAGGTGCGAAGCAGGTCTACAAGCCGTTTACCACCCAGACCGCGTCACAGGCCCAATGTGGCGCAGCGGAGTCCGTGGCTCCGGCCACTACAGCCCGGTACCATGGAGTGACGGCCCTGGCATCACTGCTTTGGACATCCTCGGCCAGCGGCTTGAAGAGCGCGGGGACTCCATGGTGATGGTCACGGAGCCCCTCCGAGGACACTTGGGGATGCTGGTGGACCGGTTCGCCAACGCCATGGGGGGCCGACACCTGGGGTTTGAGGTCCTGGACAACAATACCTACCGGGCCGCGATCAAGAATGTTTTCGGCCAAGACCAGATGCCCGATTTTGACCTGGCCAATACCAGGTTCTTGCTCTCTTTTGGCGCAGATTTCCTCTCCACTTGGCTGTCCCCTACCCGTTGGAGTCTGGGCTACGGAGAACTTCGGCGGAGTGAGGGGAAGGAGAGAGGCGTCCATTACCAAGTGGACCCCCGATTCTCTATGACTGCGGCCAACGCCGACAGATGGGTCCCCATAGACCCAGGGTGGGAGGGACACCTGGCGTTGAGTCTCGCCTACGTCATTCTGTCCGAGGGCCTAGAGGCTCCCGGAGTCGACGTTGGCGCCCTAACCGACGGGCAGGGCCCTCAAGCGTTGGAAGCATTCCGGCCCGAGGCTGTTGCCCAAAGGATTGGGTTCACCCGGGAGTTGGTGGGAGCAGACCCAGCGGACTTTATCCGAGAGTTGGCCCGAAGGTTTGCTGGGAACCGGCCCGGCCTTGCTATTGGTGGCGGCTCTGCGGGCGCCCATAGCAATGGCTTGTTCAGCCTCGAAGCGATATACGCACTGAATTACTTGGTGGGCAGTGTGGGTAACTCGGGAGGAATCAAATTCAATCCTCCGTCGCCGCTCGAGGGGGTTCCAGCCACTGCAAACATCGGGACTCTGGCAGACTGGGGCCAAATAACAGACCAATTACGGTCCGGCCAAATCCGAATGATGATGCTGCACCACGCTGACCCAGTCCATGGTCTACCAGGCTCCTTGCGCCTACGTGAGGCCATCACCGAGTCAGATGACCTGTTTGTAGTCAGCTTCTCCCCCTTCTTGGACGACACCACTATCTTGGCAGACCTGATATTGCCTGACCGAGTGTACCTGGAAGATTGGGGAGACGATGTACCCGAACCTGGTCCGGGTTATCAGGTGCTGGGTTTCCAACAGCCGGTGGTCAACCCGTTGCACGATCTGGACCCGCGAAGCTTCCCCGATGTTCTCTTGGCGGTGGCCCAAGAATTGGACAAGTCAGGCGACTTGCCTTGGAACAGTTATCAGCAAATGTTGAAAGAGGGCGCAGAAAGCCTATTTGAGCTGAACCGTGGTTCGGTCGATGCCGGCTCTTCGGACGATTTTTGGACCAAGCTGCTGCAGCGGGGCGGTTGGTGGGACCAGGATACGGCTGGGCCAACAACCGTGACTCCACCCAACGGGCTATTGAACCGGATTGCTGAAAAAGCAACCGAGCCCCAGTTCCCTGGACTCAGCCCATCCGCTGATACTTTCTACCTTTTGCCCTTCTCCCACAACACACTTCTGGACGGGCAGAATGCACACTTGCCCTGGCTGCAAGCGGCGCCGGACCCTCTGACCACCATTACCTGGCAGACCTGGGTGGAGATGCATGACCTGGACGCCGCCGCATTGGGAGTGCGAGAGGGTGACGTGGTGCGAATCGAGTCATCCCGGGGGTCGATAAGAGCCTTGGTGTACCCAACCCCCGCCGTCCCCCGTGGTACGGTGTCGGTGCCTCTGGGGCAGGGGCGGCGCAGCGGCTCCGATTACGCCACCGGGCGACCGGGCCTGGAAAGCGCCAACGTGCTGGACATCATAGAGCCCAATCAGATAGACGGAACCGGCGCCCTGGCCTGGGCTAATACTCGAGTGCGAGTGTCACCCACCGGCGACAGTGTTAAAGTGTCCAAGTTCGAGGGCATCGTTCGCGCCGTGGAGGTCGGCACCCATCCGGGAGAGCGCATAATCCATACGGTGACGCCTCATGGGACCTGAGGCAGTGATGTAAGTTGTTAGATCAATACTTGAGTAGCGGAAGGAGAAATGGTAACTAACCGGGTTGATCACAAGTGGGGTATGGTGGTCGATCTCGACCGGTGCACCGGTTGTCAGGCTTGCGTAGTGGCGTGCCAGTCGGAAAACAACCTGCCCATCAACACCAAAGACCTCTTCTTGCAGCGGCGGGCCTACGAGTGGATCCGCATCGAACGTTATTGGGAAGGGGAATTCCCCAACGTAAAAGCGCGATTCATTCCTATTATGTGCCAACATTGTGAAAACGCTCCTTGCGAGCCGGTGTGCCCCGTCTTTGCTACTTACCACAACGACCAAGGAATGAACGTCCAAGTCTATAACCGTTGTATTGGCACCCGGTATTGCGCAAACAACTGTCCTTACCAGGTCCGCTTCTTCAACTACTGGGAACCGGTTTGGCCCGAGCGCCTGAGAAACCATCTCAATCCCGACGTTACGGTTCGTAGCCGGGGCGTCATGGAACGGTGCAGCTTTTGCGTCCAAAGGATCCGGCGGGCTGAACTGACAGTAGAACGGCGGGAACGGCGGACACTGAACCATGAGACTATGAAGGAGCGCAACTTCCTGCCGGCTTGTGTTATGGCCTGTCCCACCAATGCACTGAACTTCGCCGACCAGGCCGACACCACCGGCCCGGTACGCCAGCGCTTTGAGGAGGCCGACCAGCATTCGGAGGACGGAGAAAGCCGGGCCTATCGTTTGTTGGAGGAGCTTTCCACCAAACCCAATGTCATCTACCTGAAGAAAGTCGATTTGTTCCCCTTGAAACAAACGAGCAGCCATGGCGGCTAGCGAACAGCAGCACAACGACATGTGGGTATTCCCACGGGCTGAGGAAGTCACTCGGGACATCACGAGTAAGACCTACTCCATGCCACGGCTGCTTACTCTAGCGTTGCTACTTGCGGGCATCCTGTTCGCCTTGGGGGTCATCGGTTTCATCATCAAGGCGGCGGACGACGGTTTCGCAAACCACTCGCCTTGGGGCTATTACGCTGCAATCTTTTCATTTGTGTTCATGGTCACCGGGGCGGCGCCCTTGGCGGCCGTGGCATTTCGGTTCACCAAGAGCCACTGGCGGCGGCCTGTGTCGCGAATCTCGGAGTTGTTCGCTGTGGTTGGCGTGCTGAACATCATCCTATTCATTCCGCTCATGGTCGTGTTGCCGTCCATCAACAACCCCGAGGTCGGTGCGCATGAGCTAGACCTGCGCCGGACCATCTGGTTTGAAGTCCCCATTGGGGCCCCGCACTGGTGGGATATGCTGGGCATTTCATTCCTGGCGTTTGCCGCCTTGGGCATCCTTTGGCTCTCCGCCATGCCCGACATGGCGCAAGCACGTCTGACTGCAACCGGACTCCGCCGTAGGATCTATGGGCTGCTTGCCGGTCACTGGTATGGTTCGAAAAGGCAATGGATCGTTCAAAAGGCCGGCCTCGGCCTGCTGGGCGCGTTCTACTTCATGTTCCTTCTCTACGTACAATTCATTATCAGCACTGACTATTCCATGAGCCTGGTGCCGGGGTGGAAGGACTCCATCTTTCCGCCACTCTATACCGTGACCAGTTTCCAGTCCGCCTTGGGTCTGATTCTGGTGGTCCTGTTCCTGCTCCGCCGTTTCGGAGGCTATCAAGAGTACGTTGGTGTTTCTCCCTTCTGGTCGGCAAGCAAGGTCTTGCTGGGCATCACCCTGCTTTGGGCCTACCATGTATTCGCTTTTTTCATAACCTATTGGTTTGGGCGGACGGAAATAGAGCAAAACGTTATCAAATACTTTTTTATCCAATCTTACGGAGGGTTGTTCGCGCCGAACCTGTTCTTCAGTTGGGTGTTGCCCTTCGGCATTCTCTTGTGGAACCCGGTGAGGAAGACGGCCTGGGGGCCAGCTCTGGCCGGTTTGTCAGCCCTTGTTGGAGCTCTTCTGTTCAACCTCCGGGTATTTGTCGGCTCCTTCAACGCGGGAGATATCTACTCGATTGGCATGGACCATGTTCCGGCGGCAGTGTTCCCAGACGTTTGGGATGTGTTTGTAGTGTTGGGAGGCCTCGGCGCGGTTGCCTTAATCTACCTCGCAGCTACTAGGCTGGTTCCTATAATGTCTTTGTGGGAAGTCAAAGAAGGGGCCCGTTTACAACGAATGGATACTTTCATCCGGGGCCGGTACTTGGTACTGGCGAAACCGGAATGATTAAGGGTGTAGAACGATTGCTGGCTCAGACTCTTAAAAGGAGCCTTCATGCAGGAAGGTAGGGCCCTGCCAGCGGCGGAGGTGAACCGGAGCCTGCTCCGGTCCATCCTTGAGACGCCCCGGTGGTTTTGGTTCGCTGTAGGTGTCCTGGGCATCATTGTGTTGGGGTCTATGAGCGCCGCTGGTTTAATGATCAACCAGGGGCTGGGCCTCACCGGCATGAACCGGCCGGTGATGTGGGGCTTCTTCATCACCAATTTCGTCTTTTGGATCGGCATCAGCCATGCCGGTGTAATGCTCTCGGCCATTCTCCGGTTGTCCAAAGCTGAGTGGCGCAGGCCAGCCACCAGGGCCGCCGAGGTATTGACCATCTTCTCCCTGATGACCGCGCTGTTGATGCCGGTGATCCACACCGGCCGGCCTTGGCGCACCATCTATTGGATCTACACCTTGCCCTTCGTGCCTTACGACTTCGCTCGAGGGATCTGGCCCAACATTCGGTCCCCGTTGGTCTGGGATCCCAGCGCCGTGATGACTTACCTGACCTCGAGCATACTTTTCGTGCTGATCGCCTTGCTGCCCGACCTAGCGGTGCTGCGGGACCGGACCACCGGCATCTCCCATCGCATTTACGCGGTACTGGCCATGGGTTGGCAAGGCAATCCCCGCCAGTGGAAGCTCCAGATTATCTCTGGGGTGCTGCTCTCCGCATTGATTCTTCCTGTATTCGTGTCGGTCCACAGCATAGTTTCCTGGGACTTCGGAATGGCCATGGCGGTGAAGTCGTGGCATTCTACCATCTTTGCTCCCTATTTCGTGGTCGGCGCCGTCCATTCGGGTGTCTCTGCTGTAGCCTTTGTCATGATCATTCTCCGGTATATATATGGCTGGCAGGACCACATCCGCCACGAACACATCGATTCTCTGGGGCGTCTCCTAATGGTGGTGGCCACCGGCTGGTTCTATTTCTTTGTCATGGAGGTTATCTTCGGCTTCTACGGCCGTGAAGCCGACGAAATCGCGGTCCGGAACGTACAGTTCACCGAAGCCCCATGGAACCTGTGGATGATCTTCTTCGCCGGGCTAACCTACTTCCTCCCCATGGCCCTGTGGGTCACTCGCAGGGCGCGGCGAAACCTCTGGCTAATGTCCATTGCTTGTATTTCAGTAAACATCGGCATGTGGCTGGAACGCTTCTTGATCATCGTGCCCGGATTGACTCATAAACAGGTCTTTACCTTTACTTGGTATACCTACGCCCCGAGTGCCGTAGAAATCACCATCATCATCGGGACGTTTGCCCTGGTGGCCATTTTGATGCTCTTGCTCAGCAGAGTGGTGCCGCTGATTCCCCTGTATGACATTAAAGAGGGGGATATACTCAAGACGGAGATACAGGTGGGCCGGCGCACGGTGCCGGCCACCTTCCGGGAAGACTAGTAGGCCCGGGCAGGTAAGAGAGGGACGAAATTATGGCTAGACGTCCGATCCTAGGGATCTTTGAGGACGCCAACAATGCGGCCGAGGCCGGCGACGCCCTGCAGGAAGCAGGCGTATCCAACCAAGACTATGATTTCCTCACCGACGCGCCGTATCCGGAAGGGGCCTTTGGGGAGCGGCACGAGCGCCATCGGCTGTATGTGTTCCCCTTCGTGGGTGCTCTGTTGGGCTTGACCGCCGGGATAATAATGACTTCCATGACCCAGATGGCCTACCCCTTGGTGCAAGGGGGCAAGCCCATCCTGTCCCTGCCACCAATGGCGGTGGTGACGTATGAAAGCACTATGCTGGGGGCCATAATATTCACTGTACTGGGCATTATCTTCGAGTCGCGTTTGCCCAAGACGAAGCTAGGCCTGTACGACACCAGAATAACCGAAGGTTACATAGGCGTCCTAGTCAACGCGGAGGAAGAACAACTGCCCAGGGTATCAGGTATCCTTACCCAGGCAGGCGCCGTCGACGTTGTGAGGGAAACCAACTGATAACTGTTCTGGTGTCTTTCGACAAGTTCAGGAAAAGCGTTTGGTGGTGAGCTGGCAGAATACCGCACATCCCTTATTGTCA
The DNA here is from genome assembly GCA_965197555.1 of Dehalococcoidia bacterium. Classification (GTDB taxonomy): domain Bacteria; phylum Chloroflexota; class Dehalococcoidia; order Lucifugimonadales; family UBA3495. The sequence continues at coordinate 558,088 of OZ240213.1, forward strand.
CGACGGGGACCGGAGTGAAACTAAGTCGGGTGATACATACCATGAAGGGACTGGGGCAGCTCCCTGCAAGCGGGTGGAAGGTCCTGGGGATGGTCTTGGTAGTGGGCATGTTGGCATTAGCCTGCGGCCAGGGATCTTATCCCCTGGACATCTTCTATGAGATGCACTATCAGCAGTCCTACAAGTCCCACGAGCCGCCCCGGTTGAGTGTGCCGGAGAGCGCCGTGCCTTGGTTTCCGCCCACCCAGTCCACCTCCTACAACAGCGGGGAGCACCTGTTCACAGTGAATTGCTCCATGTGCCACGGCCCGACGGGCAAGGGAGACGGCCCGGTGCTTCAAACACTGATGAGCAAGTATGACTACGAGCCGCTGGTCGACCCTGACCTGACATCTGCAGCGGTCGTCGCCCTCCAACGGCAAGGTATGATGGGGTACATGAGTAGCGGAATTGTGGTCATGCCCAGCTTCACCAAGTTGCTAACGCCTGAGGAAATGGATTCCATAGTCGATTACGTTATGGAAGATTTACAACAGCCATGATCTCCCGCGGCATAAGATGAGAGGCCCGGTTCCTACCCACTAGACACTCCGCAGAATCCCCTCCAAACTATAACCTCATGATTCGCCCAACTCCGGCATCGACTGTCTTGATTACTCTCTTGGGCCTTAGCCGAAGGGCGAGGTACCTTGCGGCCGTGATTGCCCTGATGGTTGTCGTGCTGTTCCTGACTGGCAGCCCGTTGCTGGCCCAGCAGGAGGACCGCCAGGGGACCCCTCCACCTGCCTCGGGATACGACGAGCGAGAGGCCCAAGCCATCGACAAAATGTTGATGTGCCCGGTCTGCCCCGCGATCACCATCGACCAAGCTAATGTAGAATTGGCTCAGCAAATGCGGAGCCTGGTACGGGAAATGCTGGGCCAAGGCGCCAGCCGGGACGAGATACTTGCCTTTTTTGCCCAGCGCTATGGCACCGACGTACTGGCTGCTCCTCCCAAGACAGGAGCCAATCTACTGGTCTGGGTCCTGCCCGTGGTGGCCGTGGTAGCCGTGTTAATAGCGGGCCTTTTTGTGATTCGGACCATGTCGAGGCGCGGCTCAGGAGAGCCAATTACCGAGCCTGGACCGGGGGATGACTTGGACGAATATCTAGACCAAGTGGACCGCGAATTGTCGTTGGCCGATGATCCGACAGCGCCTAAAGTGAGATCTTACGGTGCGGCAGGTTCAAGGCGGCCGCTCGTTGGGCCTGAATCACCGCCAGCGGCGGGCGAAGCAGACATGGACCTCTCACCGGACAGAGGACAAGGCTAAAATGGCTGACTTGGGCGCGATATGTCTTTGGATAGCCTTGGCCCTGGCCTCTTATTCCGCCATCGGCTCCGCGGTTGGTAAGGTGCGAGGCGGCGATGCCCTAATTGAAAGCTCCCGAAGCGCCATGTACCTGACGGTCTTGGTGTTAATGATCGCCACCTTCAGCCTGATCATGGCCTTCATCACCCGGGACTTCGAAATCGCTTACGTGGCTGGCCACAGCGATCTAGCAATGCCGGACCGGTTCACCTGGGTGGCTTTCTACGCTGGCAACGAGGGATCGCTGCTCTACATAGCTTTTGCCCTCTCGGCGCTGGCGGCGCTGGCAGTGTGGCGGGCCCCGGCGACGGTGCGGGACACCTTGCCCTATACCACCTCGATTCTAATGGTGGTGCTGGCCTTCTTTGTAGCTGTCATGGCGTTCCTGGCCAACCCTTTCGATAAGCTCCCATTTGTGCCTCCCGACGGCCAAGGCATAAACCCACTGTTGACCCACCTGGGTATGTTCGTACATCCACCGGCCCTTATGGCCGGTCTAATCTGTGTCAGCTTGCCATTGGCTTTCGCACTGGGCTCTCTGATCGGTGGTAAGACCGGAGATGAGTGGGTCGACGCGGGCCGGCTGTGGGGCATCATCTCATGGGCTTTGCTAGCGGGAGGACTGTTGTTGGGGTCTTGGTGGGCCTATACCATCCTGGGCTGGGGGGGTTTCTGGTTCTGGGACCCGGTGGAGAACGCGGCGTTCATGCCCTGGTTGGCATTGACTGCCTTCGTCCACTCCATCATGGTCCAAAAACGCCGGCGGATGTTTCGTATGTGGAACATTGTGCTGATCAACGTAGCCTTCGGGCTCGCGCTGTATGGCATGTTCATGAACCGGGGTGGCCCCGTGCCATCGGTCCACTCGTTCGGGGCGTCCACCCTGGGCTGGATATTCCTGCTTTTTCTTGCCGTGGGGGTATTGGTGCCGTTCGCCATTTTTTTCTGGCGTTATCACCAGCTCAAGAGCGCACAAAACCTGGACTCGATGCTCTCGCGGGAAGCAGCCTTCCTGGTGAACAACCTACTGCTCTTGGGTATTGCCTTCGTCACCCTCTGGGGTACCGTGGCCCCGTTGCTCTCCCGGCTCACCGGTGGGGAAGAAATAACTGTAGCCCGGCCTTTCTACGATCAAGTGAACGGCCCACTCCTATTGGGCTTGCTGTTTCTAATGGGAGTGGGGCCGCTGTTGCCGTGGCGCAGGACCAGCCCCATTGGGGTAGCCCGGTCTTTACTTATACCCGGCAGCGTCGCCGTCATAGTCGTTCTGGCATTGGTCGCTTTGGGAATTCGGGAATATTATCCACTCATCGGGTTTGGGCTAGGTGCTCTGGTCGCGGCGAGTATATTCCTTGAATGGGCGAGGGGTTCTCGGTCTAGGCATGCTTCTCTGGGGGAAGTATACCCGCTGGCCTTCGCCCGGCTGGTCTGGGCCAACCGTCCGCGTTATGGAGGATATGTCGTTCATTTATCCGTTGTAATGGTGGCCCTGGGGGTAATCGGGGCTTCTTTCTTCAGCACGCAACGGGACGTGGTGCTGGCGCCGGGTGAGCAGGTCACCGTTGACGGCTATGAATTAACCTATTTAGGCACGGTGGAAAAAATCGAAGGTAATCGCACCGAATTCGTGTCTACCGTGGAGGTCCGCCGAGACAGCAACCTGATCGATACGCTACACCCGGACCGGGCCTTCTATCCGTCCTTCAACATGGCCGCCACCCGCGCCGCCATCCGGTCCAATCCAGTGGAAGACCTATACGTGGTCCCCAGCGAGAACTTGCCCGACGGCAGCGTTGGGTTCCGGATACTGGTGAACCCATTAATCTGGTGGATGTGGGTGGCCGGCCCGGTGCTGATACTGGGCACCGTGGTGGCGCTATGGCCTCAAATAAGCAGCGAGCCAGCAAGGGCCAGGGTGGCAGCGCGGGTCCCAAGCCGCTACCGCCCCTCTTCGGCCTGAGGACCTGCGGATTTTGCTATGCCCTACCTAATTGGCGGCCTTCTGGCGGCCTTCAGTATCGCGATATTGATTTATCCCTTTATTCGCCGCCGCCTTCCGCTGTCGGCAGAGGTTAGAGAAGATTCCTCGGGCGGGGACACAGAGCTGGCTGGTCTCTACGAAAGCATTCGGACTTTACAACTGGAACATCAACTGGGAAACATTGCGCAGCAAGTGTATGAGGAGCAACTTCGGGGCTATCGGTTGCAGGCAGCCCAGTCCTTGAGACGTGAAGCTAGGAGCCAAACGGAGGCAGCCGAATGGCTGCTGGAGCAGGAGGTCCTGAATGCCCGCGGGGACTTGCAATCTAGCGATGGGACCATGGGTCTCGCCCGGCCATCAGTCGTAGAGGACACCGGGGACGCCCAGTGAAACGTGGAAACGGAACCATGCCCTTCCCCAGACCGACGATATTATTACCCGTATTACTGGCGGCCGGTCTGGCGCTGGCCGCCAGTGTCGCTGTCTGGGGAGATGTTTCGGCTCAGCAGGCCTTCTCCATTCAGGGAAGTGTGGTCAACGGTACCGATGGAGGAGAGCCACCTCAGGACCTGTTGGTGCTGATGTTGGTGTCCAGCATCTCCGGGGACTTGGTGTTTACCGGCAGGACTCACACAGACGATTCGGGTCAATTCCGATTTGATACGTCTCCTGAAGTTGAGCACGGTGTCTACTCTTTTAGAGTGGAATACGCCGGGGTTGTTTACAATGCCTCTTGGTCCCTGGAGGAGGCGCAGGAAGGCGTGACCCTAAATGTGTTTGAAACAACCCTGGACTTGACGGTACTGCGGGTCCTGAGGCAAGTCATGGTAATAGTGGATGTGGACGAAACAAACCAACGGTTGGGAGTCGTGCAATTTGTCAGGCTGGTCAACAACAGTGACCGAACGCTAACGCCCGATCTCAGTAACCCGGGTCAGATGAGGTTTCTGAGGTTTTCTTTGCCGCCTCAAGCCCAGGAACTCAGTGTGGAATCGGACCTGCCCAGCGGGGACATCATCTCCGTAGGTACAGGATTCGCTTTAACTTCCGCCGTCACTCCGGGCGACCACAGCATCAAGTACTCTTTTCTGGTTCCATACAGTGACGAGACTCTGCTGTATCGCTTGGGTCTACACCAAGGGGCCGACTTCGTCCAGGTCCTAGTATCGGATCGCTTCTCAAGCATCAACGTCCAGTCTATGACTCCTACAGAAGCCATTAACATAGAAGGAACCTTGTACCGCGCCTGGGAGAGCACGGATTTTGAATCTGGACAAGGGTTGAGTCTGGAACTCTCCGGCCTTCCTCAACGCGGCGTGCTGGCCCGCCTCGAACATTCGATCACCCGTGGGGCGTTCTGGCAGGTTGCGATTCCCAGCGCCCTGGGAGCAGTGCTAGCTATTCTCTTGATTCTTGGGGCAACTAGGCTGTACCGCGGCGGCGCCATCCCAGAAATCTCAGTAGCCAACGGGGGAACTCCCGATTTTTCCGGCAGTGAAGAGATGATACGCGAACTGGCCTCCCTGGACGAGCAGTTTCATAGAGGAGAGTTGCTCAATCCCGATTACCAGCAGCGCCGACAGGACTTGAAGCGCCGGATCCTTGATGGCCTGGTAGTAAAGCCCGACGATGCTCAGCTATCCACGATGGACAGGTAATCGTGACCAAGCGGGCTTGGATATTATTTGCTTCCGCTATTCCGGTGTTGGGCTTGATTGCCGTTCTAGGCTGGGCATCCGCCCAGTCTGGCGGCAATCCCGGAGGCCTGGCCGTGAATCGGGATTTCGGCCAAGTGAAAATCGATACCGCTCCAGCCCGGCCCTTCTCTTTAAACCTGCTGGAAGGTGGCACTCTAGAATGGGCCGACTTGGAAGGAAAAGCAGTGGTGCTGGATTTTTGGGCGTCTTGGTGTGGGCCCTGCCGTCACGAGGCGCCCGCTCTGGCCCAAGTGTACCTTGAATACGCCGACCTGCCTGTCGAGTTCGTTGGTATCAATCTGTGGGACCAGAAGGAGGGAGCGCTGCAGCACGTAAACCAGTTCAGCGTCCCCTACCCCAACGGCATCGACTCACGGGGAATTATTGCTATCGACTATGGCGTCCGCGGTATCCCGGAAAAATACTTTATTAGCTCAGCGGGATTAATCACCAGAAAATTCGAGGGTCCCATGTCCGCTGAGGACCTTCGGGCTTCTCTGAATGAGCTTTTGGCATCAAGCTCCACCTCCTCCCAATAACCGTTAGCCCCACAATCGTTCCCTGGACTATTGGTGGAGTATTGCCATCCTCGATCTTCTGCCATGGCTTTTACAATCTGCGCTGCTGCTCCCCATCCCTTTTCAGAGGCTTGCCGAACATCTCCCTGCGATAGCTCCCGAATTGCTTGGGCCAGCAATTCTCTCCTCGCGGCTCTGTATGCTGCATTACAGACTCTAAATCCGGTGCTTTGGCGCACCCACAAGGGCTGTCACAGCGGCAAGGGTATATTGACAGGGAAGACGCGGTCAACGGCCCAGTTTACATGCCTTCCCTGTTGATGGGGGGATTAGAGGCACCGTCTTTCAGATACATCCAGCACGGCTTGGTTTTAGCGTGGCTCCCTATCCGGGTTGTCTAACTTCCCTCGGAGCCTGGAATCGGGTATTGTGTACCGATGGCGGATAGCCCCGATGTAGCAGTGGCCATGGACTGGGGAGGTACCTGGAGTCGCGCGGCGGTAGTCGACCGCGGTGGGGAAATTCAATGGCAATCGCGGAAAGCCAATCCGCGAAACGGAACCCGTGACGAGTTCCTTGCTATTGCGGATGAATTGCTCCAGGCGGCGCTGGCGTGGCCGGTCCCCCAGTCCATCATTGGACTGGGGGTGGCGGTTGCGGGGCCGGTGGACCCTGAGACCGGCACCCTGTACGATCCGCCCAACCTTCGCATCTTGAACCGCGTATCGTTGAAAGACCGGTGGGAACAGTCTTTCGGCTTACCGGTGCTGGTGGGCAACGACGCCGACCTAGCGTCATTGGGGGAGTTCCACCATGGCGCTGGAAAAGAAGGGTTGAAGCGAGGGACTCCGCCTCGTACGCTGGCCTACATAACCCTCAGCACTGGAATCGGTGGCGGCGTGGTACACCGGGGCCAGTTATTTCTGGGTGCCCACGGTCTGGCCAGTGAGGTTGGTCACATAACCATTGATCGGACAGCAGATGCCCCTGAATGTCCGTGCGGCGGCCGGGGCTGCTTAGAATCCCTGGCTTCAGGTACTGCCATTGCCCGCATCGCGCGTACCAAGGTACCCGGGAGCGGTTCACGAATTCACGAGCTAGCCGACGAAGGGCTTGAGTCCATTACCTCGGAAACAGTATTCAGGGCGGCGGCTGAGGGAGATGAGCTAGCCTTGCACATTCTGGAAGGCGTGGTCCAAGCCCTGGGAATCGGCCTGACCAACGTCCTCCACGCGTACAATCCGGACTTGGTGGTGTTGGGAGGCGGAGTGACCATTGGGCTTACCGGCCTGGGGCTCCTGCCCCGGATTGAGTCCATCATGCTGCAAAGAGCGATGAGCCAGCGCCACAGAGACGTATCTCTGATCTCCAGCCAGTTGGGAGACGCCGCCGGATTGGTGGGCGCGAGTGCGATGGTGTGGCAAGCTCTCGGAGGCGGTAGCTAGTTGCTCTTCAGCTAAGGCTGCCAACTACACGATGTAACGCCCGCCCACCACGTTCAAACGGTCACCAGTGATATAGGCAGACTCGTCTGAGGCGAAGAAGAGGCAAGCGTTGGCGATATCCTGGACCGTGGCCTGCCGACGCATAGGGATGGAATTCAGGTGCTCCGCTGAGTCCCGAGATATCTCATTGAACTCAGGGTACCACTCGGGGTGGGCCCGCTCGGTGTCGGTGGAGCCTGGGTTAACCATGTTAGCCCGGATGTTGTAGGGCGCCATCTCGGCGGCGATGGCCCGGATTAGGCCTAATAGCCCAGTCTTAGCCGTGGTTACCGACGCTGTACCCGGTCTCCCGGTGATGGAAGACTGGCCCCCCAACGCGATGATGCTGCCCTGACGGCGCTCGATCATGCCCGGCAACACAGCTCTGCAGAGATAGAATGCTCCGTGAAGATTAACCCCCATCACATGGTGCCACTCTTCATCGGACACTTCCAATATAGGCCGGTGGGGCCGGATTGCTACATTACTTACCAGCACATCGATCTTGCCCAACTCTCGGGTCCCTTCATCCACCATGTTGGCAACCCGGTCCGGGTCCGAAACATCCGCCAAGACAGTATGGGTACGGACGCCCAACTCCCGACACTCCGAGGCGACCGCGTTGAGCTCTTGTTCACTTTCCCGGGTGTTCAAGATTAAATTGGCGCCTTCCCTGGCGAAGGTCAACGCGACCTCCCGCCCGATGTTCCGGCTAGCTCCGGTGATCAGCGCAACTTTTCCTTGTAGCCGCATTGGTAACCCTCCAACACGCGTTAGCTCCAGCACAAGAGGCTAACACATGGGGGCGATTTCTGGAATCGGCCTATGGCCGGAGCATGACCGGCGCTTTCGTCCCACTGGGCACGTAGCGGGCCCATTACTATTCCGTATGTGGTATATTATTCGGAATAGAAATACCTGATGGAGACTATCTTCCGGCGCTTCACTGATGAGGATGGAAGCGAGGTCAGCCTCACTGATGAGCGGCTTACGCATATCCTGCGACGGCACCCTGAGATGGCCTTCCAGCTCCACAGGTTCGCCGAGACCCTTGCTGGTCCAGACGCGGTACGGCCCTCTAGATCCAGCCAGACCGTCCGGCTCTACCATCGACTCTATCCGGACTTGAGAGGAAGGAATCGCTACCTCTGCTTGGTGGTAGGGGGGCGTAGGAGTTACTCCCTCATTCTAACGGCCTATCTAGATAGAAAGATCAAAGAAGATTGAGCATGACGAGCAGAAGAGTGTCCGTCTGGTACGACGACGAAGGGGACATGCTTGAGGTGCTGTGGGCGTTCAGCGAAGGTTACTTCACCCCAACCGATGACGAACGTATCCTCAAGCGGCTCAACGACGATGGCCAGGTCATCGGGTTTCTCATCCACGGGATCAGCACTCTCAAGCAGCCGCGTCCTATAGAATTTGAGCTTGTCTCCGAGGCAGCCGCCGATGATGTCGTTAACGTCACGGTGAAACAGGCCGCGGCCCGACTGGGTGTTTCGGACCGCAGGGTGCGTAAGTTGGCCGGCCAGGGACGTGTGAAGGGAGCAATCAAGACCGGGCAGGAGTGGCTAATACCTACTCCCGTGGAGTTGATTCCTGCGACCCGTGGCCCTTCTGGAGTCGCGGGCCGTCCCAGCAGGACCGATAGTTAGGTAGGATTGGGTTGTACATGCGGTATACGGCTAACCAGCCCTTGATTGAATGGAGGCAATAGTGCCTGAGCAAGGGAATCAGGAGTACATACTCTCACTGTCCGTTTCACATCCAAATGTGGGACCGGCAAGGACTTATTGCTACTGGAACTGGATTCTTCTACTAACTGGCTGGCGATTGGTTTCTAATAACCAATTGGCATAACCTCAGCGGAGCTTTTACACCCCGCTAAGCGCTTTCTCGAATATATCAAAGTCAAACTAGGTTCTTATATTGCTGGAACAAGTATGACGCCCCTGGATTTTGGAATCGGTCCGATGTTTTCTTGGCGGCAACGGCGAGGGAATTTGTAGGTTGTTACAGCGGCCGTGTTAGTGGGCGGGAGGAGGACGCCGCCCTTGGACTGTGTTGGCGCAGCGATGTTATTGAGCACATGCGCTCCAGCAAGAACCTAGAATCGTATCCTCACTCAATTACGCAGCCATCGGCCATCGAGTAAATAACGACACCGTCACTAGACAAACTACAGGACCGCTTCGTCTAGAATCCTCTCCTTTGCCTTCCGGTCTGCCCTGGCATACTGGCTCTTTAATCGCTGCCCAATACTCCTTCACGCCTCGCGTCACGTCAACCGCTGGTAATTTCTGAGGCATCGACGCGCCTTTCGGTAACAGTATTCATGAGTCAATTCGAGTAGTTGACCCTGGGAGTGGTTGGTGTGAGAATTGGGGCGCTTTGGAAGATCAAAGTTTCACGCCAAGGGGGTGCTGGCCATGAAATGGTGCAGATTCAAGCAGGGCGATCGGACGGCCTTCGGGATCATCGAAGGGGACACGGTGGTGGAGGTGTCGGGCAGTCCCTTTGAGGAGCACACCAAGACCTCGAATTCGTTCCCCCTCAGCTCGGTTAAATTGGATGTTCCGGTGGTCCCACCAACTTTCTACGCTGCCGGCATCAACTACCCGGAGCATGTAACCTGGGCAGCCCAAATGAGAGGGGAGGAACCCAACCTGCCCAAGAAGGCTGACGTGGGCTATCGTGCCATCAATGCTCTGATTGGGACCGACGAGCCCATTGTGGTACCCAAGGACGCCACCGAAGAAGTCCAATACGAAGGAGAGCTGGTGGCCATCATAGGCAAGCAATGCAAGAATGTGTCGGAGGCCCAGGCCCTTGATTATGTATTGGGCTTCACCATTGGCAACGACGTGAGCGAGCGGGCCTGGCAGCGTGGGGACCGCACCCTGTGGAGGGCCAAGAATACGGACACTTTTAAGCCGATGGGCCCTTGGATCGTTACCGGCCTCGATCCCGACGATCTCCACGTAAAGATCACTCTTAGTGGAGAAGTGGTGGAGGAGTATGACGTCCGTACCGCCCTTTTCGGGGTCCGTACCTATATCAGCGAGATGAGCAAGTACCTGACCCTGTACCCAGGCGATGTTCTATGGATGGGTACCGAGGGCGCCGGCAAGAATATGAAGGACGGCGACGTGGTGGAGGTTGAGATCAGCGACATCGGCGTCCTGCGCAACCCCGTGGTGCGAGAAAAGTAGCGGCGAAATTTGGCCCTTTAGAAGCTATACATTGCCCACATCTCCTCCCTCCAACTGCGAGGAGATGTGGGGGTATCATCCCAAGCCCGGCCTTCCCCCATCGACCGGAAGGGAATTAACTTCGTGCTTCCTGCTCCTTAAGACTCGTTGGATTAAAGGCCAGCTTTATGAGGGGCACCACAACCTACCACCTTACCCCACTTGGTTTCCGGTTTCGGCGGCCCACGCTTGCACACCCCGTCGGAAAGCCAGCGCTCCCATTGGCATTATCACTGCCTGCAGCGCTTCCAATATCTCTCGGGGAGTGGCTCCTTCTCTGAGAGCGACCCGGACGTGGGCCTGAATCTGCTCCACGTCGGCACGCAGCGCGGCCTCCACCACCACTTGAAGCAGCTCCTTGGTTTTACGGTCAAGAAGTCTTTGGCCGGTGTAGGTCGTTTCTATGAACTCGTTGTATTTTTGGGCCCATTCCAAGTCGGCCTCTGCCAAAATACGGTGCATTTCCAAAGAATAACCCCGCTGCTGCTCCGCCCTCTGCAGAAATGCCTCAGATTCTTGCGTCGCCATATCTTCTACTCCGTTCAGTGAGAAATAAAGTCCGAATCCAATAACTTGCTTTATTGCCCAGGCTACAGGTCATAATGCCGCCTGGCATTGGCCTGCTTTGGGTTGTCTTGCTGGAACCGGTCGGGATGGGTGCCGCGGGCCAGCGCCAGATAGTAAGTGAAAAGTTGCAGGGGCAATACGTAGACCAAGGGGCTCCAGAATTCAGCTACGGCTGGCAAAGTGAATGATTCCGTTGCTAGGTCCGAGAGGAGGGAATCACCCTCCTGCACCAGCGCCCACACGGGCGCACCCACCTCCAGCGAAGCTCGGGCAATGTTCATGGCCCGCTCGTAGCCCGGGCCCGGTGGAGAGATCAGGGTAAGGAGGCATTTCTCGTCGACAGAGCAAAAAGGGCCGTGAAGAATTTGCTCCACCTGAAGTCCTTCACTATCGGAGGCACTGGTCTCTTTGATCTTTAGCGCTACCTCGTAGGCGTTGGCGGTATTCGGCCCCCATCCCACGCACACGAACCGCCCTCTGCTCTGAAACCGGCGAGTCGCTTGTTGGACCAGTCTACGTTGGGCCAAGACCTGAGCAGCCTTCTGGGGCACCTCCTCAAGCTGGGCCCGCAACATTGGAAGCTCTTGGGTGCTCTCGGTCCGGCTCCCCAAGGCCGTGGCAATCAGTCCCAGGACCGTTAAAGCCGTAATGTAGCTCACCGTGAAAGCCGCCGAACGTTCTTGCTCCACAGTGTTGAGAACAACGTCGGCGACCTGAATCCTAGGGCCAGGATCGGTGGAGGTGATAGAAACGGTGTAAGCGCCACTGGTCTTGGCCATCTCTAACGCCAGGTAGGAGTAGGTCTTGGTACCCCGATGGCTGATGACGATGACAGCGTCATCTTGGTCCAGTGGAGGCGGATAGCAACAAAACTCGAAGGAATGCCAGGCCTGTACTTCAAACAGCCGGGCCGAGAAGCGTCTAAACCAATGCTGAGCTACCAGAGCGGCGTGCCAGGAGGTACCGATGCCTACTATATACAACCGGCGTTTACTAGCCAGAGATGCCGCCACTTCCTGGGCATTAGTTGGGTGCTTGCGGAGCATCTCCTCGATGGCTTGGGGCTGGCCCAGAATGGCATCATACATAAAATAGGGGTGGCTGCTCCGTGTTTCTTGAGGTAGAGTCATATCGTCAATCCCTCAGGCGCTATTTGCGTCCGAGCGGGCGGCTGTCCGTCCGTTGGGCGCCACTTCTAAAGAAAGCCCACCGTGATAGAATTGCCTTCGCCCAGGGTAGGGCGATAAGAATCGGCATATCAAGGAGTTAGCTACGAGTCAGCAATTTCCTCAAGAGTATTTCGATCGCGAAGACCAAAGCGACGATAGCATATTTTATTCCTTTCCCAGGCTGCTGGTACACATCGACGACCAAGCCATCGAGGCAGTGGGACGGGTGTTCCTAGACCTGGTGCCGCCGGACTCGGCTATCCTGGACCTGATGAGCAGCTGGAGGTCTCACTGGCCGAAGGACCATCCCAAGGCCCGAATGGTCGGCCTTGGCTTGAACGCCGAGGAGATGGCCAACAACCCGGACCTGGACGACTACTTAGTCCACAACGTGAACCAGGACCCGGCACTTCCCTTCGAGGATGAGACCTTTGACGCGGTCGTGATCACGGTTTCCGCCCAGTATCTTACTCGGCCAGTGGAGACTTTCCAAGAAGTTCACCGTATCTTGAAGTCGAACGGTGTGTTTATAGTCACCTTTTCTAACCGCATGTTCCCGACGAAGGCCGTGCGAATATGGCGGGTTTCCAGTGATGAAGGCCGTATGCGGGTAGTTGCGAGCTATATGGAAGCCGCAGGCAACTTCGAGGATATCCGCAGCGCATTCGTTAATCCGGAGACCAGCCCCCCGGGGGACCCTCTTTTTTCCGTGGTCAGCCGCAAACGTGGCAGCGAGTAGTTTTCTATCGGTCGATCGTCATGTTGCTCCTTCCCGGCGGGGTACCGGCCGTTACGAGCAGCGCGGCCAAGGATACTGCGACGGCCATCGTCAGAAAGGCGGCGTCGTACGTGCCCCTGGCATCGAATACAAAGCCGGCCAATATCGGACCCAGAGCCTGGCCGCCGATCTGGGCGGGCAGAGCCAAACCACGAATGCTCCCCAGGTGACGCCGTCCGTAGTAGTCGGCCCAAGCAAGTCTTAAGAGCAAATGCAGACCGCCCACGCCGACTCCCAGAGCCATCGCCGATGATAGCCCCCAGCCCAAAGAGGCACTGAACGTGGTACCCACGGCGCCAATCGCTACGGTGAATCCCGCAAGGGAGAGTAGAAAACGGACAGGAATAGACCGGGCCCATATCGACCACATGAATCCACCAGCGATCTGGGATAGAGCAAAGGTCGTCGCGGCGATCGCTGCCAGGGAGGGTGCCAGCCCTTGATAGATGTAGTGGGAGACATGGTGCAAAGCAATTCCACCTTGGACCATGAATCCTGTCCCTGAGAAAATCGCCAGTATCCAGAAAGCTCGGGTGCGCAGCGCCTGCCCTACGGTGAAATTCGTCTCATGCTCAAATATGGCATCGTGCCCGGATGGGTCTGACGGAGGGCTATGTCCAGGGTTAGGCGTCTGATAGGAGTCTGCTCTTAACCCGATATCCTCGGGTCGGCGCACCATCAACACCAATGCGGGGACCACGCCAACCGACAGCGTATACGCCCCCAAAGCCATCCAGGCTACTCGCCAACCCCATCCCCCAATGATGGCTTGAGCGACCAGTGGCATCACCGCCAAGCCACTGCCCTGGATCCCTCCGAGCAACGCCAAGGCCAGAGGTCTCCGTCGAATGAACCAGTTGCTGATCGCTGTAGAGGTGGCCAACTCCAATGGACTGGCGAACACTGTTCTGCCGGGCACGTAGAACGCGTAAAAAGCCCATGCCTGAGTTATCAAGGAAACCCCGATGGCGCATACTCCGACGATCAATGAAGTAACCCCAAGGACGAGGCCCGAGCCGAACCGGTCTATCAACCGCCCCACAAAAGGTGAAATAAACACGGCGCACAGCCCGGCAAGGCTCACTGCCCCGGAGAACAAGCCGCGGGACCAGCCGAAGTGCTCCGTCATGGGAACTACGAACACGGAAAGAGTTGTTACGGCCATCAATGGTCTGGACGAATAGGCCACCAATGTCGAGACAGCGAGAATGACCCAACCGTAGTAGAACGGCACGGAACCTACAAAACGGTCCCGGTTCCAGTTATTCAGCACCTAGCACCTGGGCGCTTTAGCATCCCACTCATCTCGGCGCTGTTAGCCAAGTGGGCATGACATATGTCGTTCCACGTGGAACCGTAACGAATATTTCGCCCAAGGCAGGTAGCACCTCCGGTTGCCGTTGGATTGTTGATGCCGGATTGTCGATGTCTGTATACTCGAATAAAAGGTTCAGTGGATTGAGTATGGCAAGGTACTTCCGCCTCGCTTTGGCCCAGATCAACCCCACCGTGGGGGACATTCCGGGCAACACCCACAAGATTCTAGAGTACCTGGAGAAGGCCAGAATAGCCGGGGCAGACTTGGTGGCCTTCCCTGAGCTAGCGATTACTGGCTATCCCCCTGAGGACTTGGTCTACAAGTCCTCCTTCCTTCAAGACAACATGGGCGCTATGCGCCAGGTAGCAGCCGCGTCCAGGGACATCGCGGTAATCGTCGGCTTCGTTGACTGGGGCCAAGACATCGCCGACGCCGCCGCCATCGCCCACAACGGTGAGTTGGTCGGCGTCTACCACAAGATGTACCTGCCCAACTACGGTGTGTTTGACGAAGACCGCTACTTCCGGCGCGGCACCACCTGCCCCGTGTACACCATCAAAGGTGTCGGCGTCGGCGTTGGCATCTGCGAAGACATGTGGTACTCCTTGGGGCCAATAGCGGTGCAACGGGACGCTGGCGCCGAGTTGATCGTCAACATCAATGCGTCGCCGTTTCATGCCGGCAAGCGAGCTACGCGAGAAAAGATGATCGCCACTAGGGCCTTGGACAACCAGCTTTTCGTAGCCTACGTGAACACGATTGGGGGACAGGACGAGCTGGTGTTCGACGGCGCAAGTGTCATTTATAACCCCGGCGGAGAAATAGTCACTCAGGGCCCTGCGTTCCAAGAGGACTTGTTAATCACCGATCTGGATATTGAGTCAGTCGTCCGCTCCAGATTGAGGGACCCAAGGCCCCGGAAAGAGAGCCCCACTATACTCCGGGAGATCGGCACTTCCAAAACGGTGCATGTTTCCGATTCCCAACCAAGCCACCGCCCGCCCTTGGTTGAAAATGGACCAGGTACGAGACCAGCGATGGGTGATGAGGAAGAGATATACCAGGCGTTGGTGTTGGGCACCCGGGACTACTTGCTGAAGTCAGGGTTTCAAAAAGCCCTCGTCGGTCTTTCAGGGGGTATAGACTCGGCTCTTACCGCCACCATAGCCGTCGATGCCCTGGGGCCCGACAATGTGGTGGGCATCACCATGCCATCACGCTATTCCTCCGAGGGTAGCGTCAGCGATTCCAAGGAGCTGGCCGACAATCTTGGCATCGACCTCTGGTCAATTCCCATCGAGCCGGCCCATCTGGCCTTTACAGAAATTCTGAAGCCCCACTTTCGTGATACCAAGCCCAACGTAGCGGAGGAGAACGTTCAAGCCAGGATCCGAGGCAACATCCTAATGAGTGTCTCAAACAAGTTCGGCTGGATTGTCTTGACAACCGGCAACAAAAGCGAGATGGCCATGGGCTACGCCACCCTATACGGGGACATGGCCGGTGGCTTCGCGGTCCTCAAAGACGTACCTAAGACCACTGTGTACCAGCTCTGCAACTGGCGCAACCAACATGGCGACCATCAGCCAGCAATCCCCGAGGTCATAATCAATAAGCCGCCCAGCGCCGAGCTCCGAGAGAACCAACTGGACCAAGACACACTACCCCCTTACGAGGAGCTGGACCCGGTGATGAAGGCCTACGTTGAAGACGACTTCAGCTACGACGACATGGTAGCCATCGGCTTTGACCCACAGGTCATACGCCAAGTGATGAACTTCGTAGACCGCAACGAATACAAACGGCGGCAGGCGCCCCCAGGTGTCAAGATTACCGCTAGGGCCTTTGGCAAGGACCGGCGCCTACCCATTGTCAACCGCTACCGCCAGGTCTAGCAGGGTCATTTAATCCTCCACCTAACGCGAACTATTCCGTTCAGCCTGAGCTTGTCGAAGGCCCACCAAGGTGGTTCGACAACATGCCCTGAGTCTGTCGAAGGACTCGCCTCGAGCGGCAGGTCCCGTTTGGCCTGAGCTTGTCGAAGGCCCGTCACGAAAGACCGTCTTGCGCGTCCCGGGTCTGTCGAAAGACCGTTGCCCCATGGTTCGACAAGCTCACCACGAACGGGTTGCCCCGGTCGGCCTGAGCTATTAGCTGGGTCGCCATAAGGGGATTCTCCCGTTCGGCCTGAGCTTGTCGAAGGCCCGTCACGAAAGACCGTTGCCCCGTGGTTCGACAAGCTCACCACGAACGGGTTGCCCCGGTCGGCCTGAGCTATTAGCTGGGTCGCCATCAGGGGATTCTCCCGTTCGGCCTGAGCTTGTCGAAGGCCCACCAAGGTGGTTCGACAACATGCCCTGAGTCTGTCGAAGGACTCGCCCCGAGCAGCAGGTCCCGTTCGGCCTGAGCTTGTCGAAGGCCCGTCGGGAAAGACCGTCTTGCGCGTCCCGGGTCTGTCGAAAGACCGTTGCCCCGTGGTTCGACAAGCTCACCACGAACGGATTGCCCGGTAGGCCTGAGCTATTAGGTGGGTCACCATCAGGGGATTCTCCCGTTCGGCCTGAGCTTATCGAAGGCCCATCACGAAAGACCGTCTTGCGCGTCCCGGGTCTGTCGAAAGACCGTTGCCCCATGGTTCGACAAGCTCACCACGAACGGGTTGCCCCGGTCGGCCTGAGCTATTAGCTGGGTCGCCATAAGGGGATTCTCCCGTTCGGCCTGAGCTTGTCGAAGGCCCACCAAGGTGGTTCGACAACATGCCCTGAGTCTGTCGAAGGACTCGCCCCGAGCGGACTGTCCCGTTCGGCCTGAGCTTGTCGAAGGCCCGTCACGAAAGACCGTCTTGCGCGTCCCGGGTCTGTCGAAAGACCGTTGCCCCGTGGTTCGACAAGCTCACCACGAACGGGTTGCCCCGGTAGGCCTGAGCTATTAGGTGGGTCATCAGCAGGGGATTCTCCCGTTCGGCCTGAGCTTTGTCGAAGGCCCACCAAGGTGGTTCGACAACATGCCCTGAGTCTGTCGAAGGACTCGCCCCGAGCGGACTGTCCCGTTCGGCCTGAGCTTGTCGAAGGCCCACCAAGATAGTTCAGCAAGCATGTCCTGAGCCCGCCGAAGGGTCCACCGACTGACCTGCCATGGCCTATAAGAACTAGAAGGGTCGAAAGCCCTTACCCCTCCACGGCTACGATCATCTCCACCTCTACTGAGGTGTCCAACGGGAGGCTGCCCATGCCGACCGCGGAGCGGGCGTGACGCCCTTGGTCACCGTATAGCTCCACCAGCAGGTCCGAGGCACCATTGCCGATCAAGAAGTGGCGGTCGAAGTCCGGATCGGCGTTAACAAAGACCAGGAGCTTCACAACCTGCTTCACTTTGTCCAGATCGCCGATGGCGTCCTTGATGCTTGTCAGGCAGTTTATAGCCGCCAGCTTCGCCGCCTCGTATCCTTGGTCCACCGTCACGTCCTTTTCAACTTTACCGGGGTTGAGCACCGAACCGTCGGCCTGACGAGGAAGATGGCCCGCCACAAAGAGAAGGTCGCCCACGCGGACGGTGGGTACGTAATTGGCTACAGGAGCGCTGGCCGCCACCAGCTCTAGGCCCATGTCCGCGATCTTTTGCTCCACTCGCATGAAATCTACCTCCTACTTGAATGTGAGTGACTTGCTCAACAAATTTTCACTGTGGTCGACTGCTTCCATCCCATACGTTTGTTTCGCATTCTCTGTCCTATCCCAACTCCGCCACCACCTCGCCCATGTGCGAGACATCGTAGCCGCCCAAGTTGGTGACCTCTTCGCGAAAAGCCTGCTCCTGTAGCAACGACAGCAGCGGTGCCAACAGCGGGCTATGGTAGTACTTTTGGGGGATCACCAGATCGTACCGCTCCTCAAATAACGGTATAAAGTCCAACTCCAGGGCCCGGGACGCGCTGAGTATCCCCAAACCGGCATCAGCCGAACCGCCCTTCACGGCTGCCGCCACGGCCAAGTGGCTGTACTCCTCCCGCTGATAGCCGTTGACGCGGTTGCTGTCTATGCTCAGCTCTTTCAGCTTATAGTCCAACAGAACCCTGGTACCGGATCCTCGCTGGCGGTTTACAAATCCCACGCCGGGACGCACCAATGCCTTCAAAGAATCGACTCCCTTGGGATTCCCCGTTGGGACCATCAGTCCCTGGACCCTACCGACTAAATTGACCACCACCACCGGGACATCCGGGAGGTATCGGCGGATGTAGGATATATTGTATTCGCCGGTGCCTTCGTCCAGCAGGTGGGAGCCGGCCAAGTGGGCTTCACCCCGCCTGAGCGCAATCAAGCCGCCAAGACTGCCTATGTGGGACGAGGACAAGCTAACGCCACTGGCGCGCTTTCTTAGGTGGCTGGACATCAAGTCTAACGTGAGATCATGGCTGCCTATGGCTACGATCGTGTTCTTTACTTCCTCTATGGGACGCAGTAGCTCCACTTCCACTTGGGTTCCCGCATCGAGGCCTTCAGAAAACCTGGGGATCAACGCCAGGCCATCGGCGCGCACCAGTGAAGTAATGACCCCGGCACCCCTCTGAAGAGGTGTCGCGACTACCTTCTCCCCAACGCGGCCCAACTTGACCCTCAAGAACTCGTCCTCACCCAGCGGCGATAACACCTTCCGAGTGATCGTAGCGAGAGCTTTCATCCGCCGCGGCACTATGGCCGATCCCAATAATCGCTCCAGCAACGGCTTCACGAATAGCTCGGCGGTGAGCACGGCGGACACCGGATAGCCCGGCAATCCAATAATGGGCTTTCCCTCGGCCAACCCAAGTACCACTGGGTGCCCAGGCCTCACGGCTACCCCGTGCACCAACAGCTCTCCCAAGCCTTCCACTACGGAAGCAGTGAAGTCTTCAGCCCCGGCCGAGGACCCGGCGTTTATGATTACTAATTCGTAGTCCGGCAACGCCTCTTCGGTAATCTTTTTGATTAGCTCATAGTCGTCTATCACAGGGGGTAGGACTTGGGCGTCTCCGCCCCAATTCCGGATGAGCCCGGACAGCATGATGGAGTTGAACTCAATGATGTCCCCTGGTTTCAGTTCATATCCCAAGGGGACAAGCTCGTTGCCAGTGGGAATGATAGCTACCCTGGGTTTCCGCTTGACCGGGACCTGGGTCAAGCCCGCTGCGGCAACGGCTCCCAGGTCTATCGGGGTGAGTACGCGCCCCTCCGGAAGCACCAACTCCGTCGCCACTATGTCTTCCCCCAAGGGTCTCACGTGTTGCCACGGCGCTACCGGCGTCATGATCTGTACCGTGGCGTCATCGAGACGCTGCAGGTGCTCGATCATTATCACCGCATCGAAGCCGACGGGCATGGGGGCGCCCGTGTCTACCCAAACAGCCTGGGTGCCCAGCGTAAGTTGGACCGGCGCGGTCTCACTGGCGCCGGAGGTCTCAGCGGCACGGACCGCCACTCCGTCCATGGCGGCTGCGTCGTAGTGGGGCGATGATATCTTGGCCCAGACAGGCTGAGAGGTCACCCGTCCCTGGGCATCGACCAAGGGCACCGATTCCTCCGGCAGACCCGTCAGCGCGCCGGAGGTCTCCAACGCGTTGAAGAACCGCTGGCTGGCTTCGTCCAGGGGAACGTCTACCAGAAAGTATCGCCTGGGGTTCGGCCGCTCACTCGAGCTCATAAATGTGGTCCTGAGGATTTTTCAGAGGCTTAAGACCAGCCCTAGAATAGCCGTACCGGCACCTGCTCGCCCGAGTACAGGCCTCCCTTGTCCAGCGGTACTTGGATGAGGCCATGAGCCCGCACCAGGGTATAAATGAGGTTGGACTTGCCGAACACCGGCTCCGCGGTCCTCTTGCCACCCGATGTGATTAGACGGACCGGGACGTAATCTTCCCTGCCCGGCGCGGAAGCCACGTTCCCAACGAGCTCGGCAGTGGTAAACTCGGGTTCCGGGGGACTGGTGCAACCTTGCAGGTAGTAGAGGGCTGGACGCACCAGCAGATCAAACACGATCATTGCGGAAACAGGGTTGCCAGGCAAGCCAAATACCGGCTTGCTGCCGACTAGGCCAATAATCGCCGGCTTGCCAGGACGAAGAGACAGGCCATGTACAAGCACGCCGGGCTCTCCCAGGCTATTGATGACGTCGGCGGTCATGTCCCTGGCGCTAACCGAGCTTCCCGCTGAAAAGACTAAAACCTCCGCATCTGCTAGTCCCAGACGGGCTGATGACTGCTGTTGCTCAAAATTGTCTGGGGAAATCCCCAGAGGAACAGAAATGCCACCGGCCTGCTGGGTTAGCGCCGCGATGGTATAGGAGTTCACGTCTCTGATTTGGCCTGGAGCAGGGCTAGCCGCCGGGGGCACGACCTCGTCCCCCATCGACAGAATAGCGACCCGGGGTCGATCAGCAACATCCACCTCGGCCACGCCCAGCGCAGTCAGCCCCCCAAGGTCCTGAGGGCGAAGGACATGCCCTTTGGGCAGGATAAAGTCTCCGGCTTTGATGTCCTCTCCCACTTGGACTACGTTCTCGCCTGGCGCAACAGGCCGCAGGACCTCGATGGTCCGGTCATCCACTCGCTGAGTTTGCTCCATCATGATCACGGCATCAGCGCCATGGGCCAGCATTCCGCCCGTATAAGCCGTGGCGGCCTCCCCCAAGCCCACGTACACGGAGGCAGCCTGGCCCATGTCGACGGTACCGACCACAGTAAAGTAGGCCGGTAGTCCCTCGGAAGCCCCAAAAGTATCTGCAGCTCTGAGGGAAAACCCGTCCATGGTCGACCGCGGAAATGAAGGCAGGTCTTCCGGAGCGAGTAACTCGGATGCAGCTACTCTGCCTAGGGCCTGGCTGGTGGGGATGCGGCTCCTAGGTACCCGGGAGGCAGAGAGGTTTTTCAACAGCAGACGCCTGGCCTGCTCGGGGGGTAGTACGTTGAAGAACTCGGGCATAGGGAATGTCCCAACTCGGATTGAGCGGCCACCGTATTATATCTTAAAGACCTCTAACCTCATCGGCATCTGATGGGAGGCTCAGGACTTTCCAGGTCTCCTCCTAACAAAACCCACCCCGATCGCCCCCCTCCCGTTCGTCCTGAGCATGTCGAAGGACGGTGCCGAAGGGCTCGCCACGAACGGACTTCCCGCGGCCTACAGGGACTTGAGGTGCCCGATAGCGGGAACGGCTTTAGGGGCAACCGAAGTCCGGAACAGTCGCCTGGGACAGACGGTTGTCATCAAAAGGCGGGGCTAGCTGGGAATTCGGACCACCGCCTCCACTTCCACCAGAAACTCAGGCCGCACCAATGCTGCCACAACCACCGTAGAGCTAGCTGGAGGATCATTGGGAAAATTCTCGGCCCGCACTTTACTATAAGCGGGATAGTCGGCGACATTGGTGAGGAAGCATGTAATCTTGACCACATCCTGCATGGAGGCTCCCACAGCCCCAACGATGGTCTGAATGTTGGACATGACCTGTCTGGACTGGGCCTCGCAATCCCCCTCGCCCACCAGGTTACCGCCAGCGTCCGTGGACACGTTCCCTGATACAAACAGAAAGTCTCCCACTCTGATCCCCGGGGAAAGCGCCGGGTTCGGATTAATACCGGATGGTTTAATTACCTGTCGCTCTGGCATTCGGTTCCTCCTGTTCAGTTGATCTTACGCTGGCCCTACTGCGTTTACTGACTTGGGGGTTAGGGGTTGAAGGACTGTTGACCGTTAGGTCGGTGGACCGATTCCCAGCTTAGCCGGCACGGCCTGCAAAATCATGGGAAACGGTATTGGCCTGGCGTAGCCGGAGTCCCGAAGGACTTCTATGGGGTGAGGTTCCAGGGGCTAGTATAGGACCGGTCAGGCTCGGGCCGGCGCCGGCATGCTGGACCGGTCTCGGGTGACGTCGGTCACGCCGCGGACCCCCTCCAGTTTGGCGAAAAGCTTGCCCAACTGGTCTAGGCCCGTGGTGTGCAAAGTCAGTTCGATGGTTACTGTGCCATCGGGCAGTTCCTCGGTAATCACCGAAGCGATATTGACATGTTCCTCTGACACCTGGACCGTGATGTCTCGTAACAAGCCCACTCGGTCGTACGCTTTCATTCTGACCCGGACCGGATAGAGGTCCTTGACGCTGCCCCATTCCACCTTAACGAAGCGCTCATGCTCGTCCTCATTGCGCATACTGGGGCAGTCCTTCTTGTGGACCGTGACTCCCCGGGTACGAGTAACGAAACCCAGGATCTGGTCGCCGGGAATGGGGTTGCAGCAACGGCCCATTCGGATGAGAAGGTCCCCCACCCCCAATACCGAGATTCCTGAACTGGGGCTGGAGAGGGGCAGATTGGGCTTGCTCTGCTCTGGGATTGGCTCGGTTTCCTGCCGGGCCTGGGCCAGCCTATGTGCGAGCTGACTCTCGGTCAAGACGCCGGACCCAAGGCAGGCCAGCAACTCGTCCATGTTGTCGTATTTGCAAAGGGCAAGGACCTCTGGGTCATCCAGGTTCTGGTTGAGCCTACGGATTTCGCGGCGCAGCAACTCCCGGCCGCGTTGAATGTTGCTTCCCCGGGCTTGCCTCCGAAACCATTGGCGGACCTTCTGGCGGCCATTACCGGAAACAACGTAGCCGCGGTTGGGATTGAGCCAGTCCAAGCTAGGTCCGCGATCTGCTTTGGATGCTACGATCTCAACAGTATCGCCATTTTGAAGCGAGGTATCCAGCGACACCAACCGGCCGTTGACCTTGGCCCCGGTGCAGCGGTGCCCCAGCTCGGTATGAATCTTGTATGCGAAATCGATGGGTGTTGAGCCAGCGGTGAGCTCTACAATGGCCCCTTTGGGCGTGTAAACGAAGACTTGGTCTTGGAAAATATCTTGTTTTACAGATTCTATGAACTCGGCGGTGCCGGCCACGTCCCTCTGCCATTCCAGGAGCTGGCGCAGCCAGGTCATCTTTTCTTCGAAACGCAGGTCCCCGACCTTGCCTTCCTTGTACCTCCAGTGGGCCGCAACCCCGTACTCGGCGATCTGGTGTTGGTCGTAGGTTTTGACTTGTACCTCCAAGGGCGTACCGCCATCACAAACGACGGTGGTATGCAGGGCCTGGTACATGTTTTCTTTCGGATTGGCGATGTAGTCGTCGAACTGGCCTGGAATCGGGTGCCATAGCTGATGCACCACCCCCAGTGTCTTGTAGCAATCCTCCGAGGTATTCACCAAGACCCTGAGGGCGTAGAGGTCGTATATATCCTGAAGCTCCTTGCCTTGAGCAGCGTACTTCTCCATTTTGCAGTGGGTGCTATATATCCCTTTGGGCCGCCCCACCACCTCGCCTACAACGTTGAAGCTGTGCATCTCCGTCCGGAGCCGTTCGGCGACTTGTTCCACGTAGGCTTCCCGCTCCTCCCGTTTGGCCGCCAGCATTTTTGAAATCTCCCGGTAGCGGTCCTCGTCAAGGTGGCGAAAAGCCAGGTCGTCCAACCGCCACTTGATTTCCCAAATTCCCAGACGGTGGGCTAGAGGAGAGTAGATATCCAAGGTTTCCTGGGCGATCCGTCGGCGTTTGTCAGGAGGCAACGCGTCCAACGTCCGCAGGTTGTGGAGCCGGTCCGCCAGTTTGATAAGCACTACCCGAATGTCCTCCGCCATGGATACCAGCATCTTGCGGAGGCTTTCGGAATACAGGCTGTCTGCGTCATCAGGAGAGTCAAATCTAGGGTCAGGGGTGTCCTGCAGCCGAGTATCTATCCGGGTTAGTTTGGTGACGCCGTCTACCAGGGTGGCTACTTCTGCCCCAAACCGGGATTCTACTTCTTCCAGGCTGATGCCGCAGTCTTCCACCACGTCATGGAGTAGAGCGGCGATGATGGTATGGGCATCAAGGCGAAGGTCGGCCAGTACCACGGCAGCTTGGAGGGGATGTGCGATGTAGGGCTCACCCGACTTGCGGGTCTGCCCGCGGTGGCATTCGTCGGCATAGATGTAGGCCTGCCCTACCAAGTCGATCATTTCGGTGGGCAGATAACCCGACAACCTGTCGATGAGCTCTTTGGCGTTGGCCGTTGCTACCCCATTCTTCTCACCCGAAGACGTGGTTTGTCTTGGATTAGAGGTATCGAGAACCACAACGACCCTTAACTACAGTATTGAGAAATTCTACCTTCTTTAACAAGAAAATGCTATCTCGCTTGGTGAACCCTCTGCATCCCTGTTGTTAACATGCATCTATTGTAGCCGGTGGAAAATAATATTGCTGGCGGCCCCGCCGCCGTTTTGGGGTTTCCCGTTTTGGCACTTCCTCGTCATCTTGGACATCTGGACTTGTTTGACGGTCTAATCAGGCCGCTGCTACACTCCCACCTGCTCCAAGGAGCGGAGGCTGGCTGAATGATTGCAAGAGACATGGTGGGCTACGGCCCGAATCCCCCGGTGGTGGAATGGCCCGAGGGAGCAAAGATCGCTGTTTCCATGGTAGTCAACTATGAGGAGGGCGCCGAGTACTCCACTCTGGACGGCGACCCTCGGGGTGAAACAGCGGGAGAATCGCCATCACCCGCTGGCCCGGGCCAGCGAGACCTAGCCAACGAGTCCTTCTTCGAGTACGGCAGCCGGGTCGGGGTCTGGCGCATCATGGACATTCTAGACGCGTACGGTGTCAAGGCCACGTTCTATTGCTGTGCCCTGGCATTGGAGCGGAACCCCCTGGTGGGCCCCGCGATTGTCCAGCGAGGACATGAGGTCTTCGGCCACGGCAACCGTTGGGAAGAATATTACAACATGGACAAGGAAACCGAACGGGCGGCAATCCGAAACGCGGTGGAGTCAATCACCCGCACCACCGGTCAACGGCCTTTGGGTTGGTACACCCGCTACGGCCCCAGCATCAACACCCGGGAGTTGGTCGTGGAGGAAGGGGGCTTCCTTTACGATTGCAACGCCTACAACGACGACCTGCCATATTACACGCTGGTGAATGGAAAGAACTGGCTGGTCATTCCTTATTCCCTGGAAGTGAATGACTTCAAATTTTGGCGGGGTGAGTTGATCAGGCCCAGCGATTTCTTCGAGGCTGCCCGGAGTTGTTTCGATACCCTGTACCAAGAGGGTGACACGCACCCCAAGATGATGTCGGTCGGGCTCCACTGCCGCATAATCGGCAAGCCCTCCAGGGCCGCCGGGCTCAAACAATTCTTGGAGTATGCCAACAGCAAGCCAGGTGTGTGGTTCGCCCGCAGGATCGACATCGCTCGTTGGTGGATGGAGAAGTATCCTCCCTGACCAGCCCGCTACTCGACTTCCGTTTAGAGGAGAATTCGTTAGAGGAGGGTCCGGATGAGCGACACAAAAGACAGAGATTTAACGGCCCGTCTCGAGGCGTTGGAAAATCGGGTCAGAGCGTTGGAGGATGTGGACGCTATCAGAAACTTGAAGGCCAAATACGCTGCGGCCTGCGACGACAATTACAATCCCGATGATATCGCCGAGCTTTTTATTGAGGACGCAGTCTGGATAAGCCCCGGCCTGGGTAAGTTTGAAGGGCGGGAAGCGATACGCGGTTTCTTCCGTGGCGCCTCTGAAATTTTCCCATTCGCGATTCACTATGGGTTGAACCCTGAAATCGAGGTCAACGGCGATCACGCCACGGGTAGATGGTACCTGTTCATGCCGTGCATTGTAGGCGACGGTAACCGGGCCATGTGGCGTGCTGGAATCGACGACGAAGAATACGTGCGGGTCAACGGCGAGTGGAAGTATAAGAGCAAGTCGTCCACTGTCCTGTTCAACACGCCCTTCGAGGAAGGTTGGGCCAAGACCAGGTTTGCCTGACGGTAAAGCAGGAGCCAATACTTAACAGCGGTAGGAAGCCCCGAGGATTATCCTGGCCCGTAGAGTGAAGGACCCGAGGGTGGAGAATCGTCTATTCAGTTAAGAGCGGTCCTAAAGTTGGGCATCACTTCCCGGGCAAATAAGGCCAGGTCGGTGACCGAAGTGGGCTCCGGAAACAACAGGAAGAAGTAGCTGATCCCCTGGTTCACGTAGCCCATTATTTGCTCGGTGCACTGGTCGGGGCCTCCGTGAATTGCTCTGGCAAGAGACTCTTCGTAGGCCTCTGCAGTGACGTTGGATCGGGCGGCTTGTTCGGATACTAACTGGCGGTACTCCCGCTGGCTTTGGGCGATAACAACGCGGGTGTTGTGGGTCACCTCGATTTCTACGGGGTCCCTGCCAACTTCTCGGCAGTGGGCAGGCAGTATACGGAGCTTGGCGTGGTGCTCCTCAAGACTCATTTCGAAACCGATGTTGCAAATATCAGCGAATCCGGCGGCTGCCCGCAGTAGGTGGGTTTCTCCGTGCCCGCCAATCAATATCGGCGGGTGGGGCTGCTGGATGGGCTTGGGGTCGTTGACGGCGTTCTCCAGGGTATAGAAGCTACCCTGGAAACTGACCCGGGGGTCTACCCATAGCCTCTTGATTACTTGTAACCCCTCTTCCAGCATCGCCACTCTGGTGGCTGTGGAAGGGAAGGGGACCCCGGACGCCAAGTGGTCGTCCCTGCCGCCTCCGGCGCCGATGCCTAGCTCCAACCTACCGCCGCTAATAACGTCTAGGGTGGCGCTCATCTTGGCCAACAGGGGAGCCGGGCGGTAGGCGTTGGCCAGCACTAGTGGGGTGAGGCGGATACTCTCGGTTACCGCAGCCAGGGCCGCAAGGGTAGTCCAGCACTCCAGAGCCGGAGCATTGAGGAGATCGTAAAGGGTGGCGGAATAGTAACCCAGCCGGTCAGCCGCGGTCCAGACTTCCTTCAATGACTCGTATGTTTGGCCGCTCTGGTGTATCCGGACTGCGAACTTGGCTTCCGGCAACATCAATTACTTACCCGCTCACGTCCGCCGGCCATCATTGGACCGGACCTTGGCTGGCAACGCCAGATTTGGGCTGAGGGGATTTGGCCCATACAAAGTATTCGATGGGTGCGCCAACTTAATCGACTGTCCTAAGCTAGCTCTCTTCACACCGGCAAAGGCTTCTCGGTGGTTTCTGGAGGAAGCTCCACACCGAAAGCATTGACGTTGAAGGCCAGCAGCGCGTAGTAGCCCATGAGGTTGGTCAGCTCGGTGAGGCCACGGGCCCCGAACTGGGTGTGGGCGGCGTCAAAAACCGCCTGGCTAACTCTATGGGTCCTGAAGAATTCCCTGCCATAGTTGACTACCGCCGACTCTTCAGAGGATAGATTGGGCAGCGGTATGTTGTCTCGAAGGTTATCGACCACGTCGTCGCTGAGACCCGCACTGCGTCCCTGAGCGGCGTAGGCGTTCCAAATAAATTGGCAGTCCAACTCCCGTGCTGTCACCAGCATGGCCAGTTCCCGGATTTTTGCAGACAGAGTCGATGCATCGCCCCTCAGGTAGCCGCGGAGCTGCTCCCCCAACCTAAGGATCTCCGGTACGTTGGCCATCACCGACAAAGGACCATCGACAGGTGGGCTTCCTCGTTGTCGCACGATCTCATCGTAAATGGCCTGTTGGTCCGTTGGGACTGTGTCTCTAGTTACAGCAGGTATTCTAGCCACCTTTGGTGTCCTCCGTGTAGGTCTTCGGGTCCGTGACTGGCATCGACTGCGAGCTATTACCTAGTGCCAATATTCCGCCCGGGAGGGCTACTCCACCAAGGTGCGGGACACGTTGACTGTGGCGTAAGACCAAGCGATCTTGAACGGTTGGTCTCCGGTGTTGATCAGACGATGGTGGGTTCCCGGGGTTATGAAAGCAGCATCGTGGGGCTTTACCTGATGCTCCTCTCCGTTGATCACCAAGATGCCCTGGCCTTCGATCACTATCACCGACTCCTCTGCATTGTGGTAATGGGTGGTGTTGGAGCAACCGGGGGCGAACGCTGTTATACCGCTGGAAATCTGGGTAGCGCCGGTGTCCGCGCCAACCATCCCCGACACGGTTACGCCTGGCGCTCTTTCCGCGTGGTCTATGCTGTCGTGGAAAATCACTCGAGGGGACGGCATAATTTTCTCCTTGCTCTTGTTCCGGATAATAGGGGGTCCTGGACGGATAATGTCGCGGTCACAGCTCTTGAACCAATTGCCCCTCATCCACCAGAACTCCACGGGCCATTGGAGGCTTCAGGGCTGCGTCCTGGGAAGAAGCGGATGATACCAAGATTCGGGCCCCTAGCCAAGCGCTTGGTCCACGGCATCGGGCTGCCATACTGCCACGCTCGACCATTGCTGCACCTAGATCCGGGCGGGCCACGCCGTTGCCGACGTTAGCCACTGGTTGTAGGATGCAGAAACCAAGCGACCTGGGCAGGACTGATCTCTGGGAGGGGACATGTACGTGATAATCGCGCCCATTCAGATCAAGCAAGGATACAAGACTGAGTTCATTGAGGCTATGCTGGAGGACGCTCGAGGCTCAGTGGACAACGAACCGGGGTGCCTGAGGTTCGACGTCATCCAGGATGCGGGCGATCCGAATAGGATCTGGCTATACGAAGTGTACCAGGATGAAGCAGCGTTCGAGGCCCACCTGCAGTCTCCGCATCTCATCAAATGGCGTGACACTGTCAAAGACTGGCGGGAAGAGGGCTTACAAGGCGCAGCCCGGGGTAGCCACAATATCTGGCCTCCGGACGGTGAATGGAGGTAACCGTGGGGAGCTTGACCGGACTTGACCCAGATAGGAAGCGACCCTAGAATCCCCTTATAAAGGCCAGCAACGAGGGCTTTGCACCGCCAGGGGAAGGACGTCTCCCCGTACGGAAGATTTTGCAGATTCAGGGGTAGGCATCATGAGTGAATACAGGATCATATCCTCGGACTCCCACGTCATTGAACCGGAGGACCTGTGGGAAGAAAGAATCGACAAGCGATTTCGGGACCGGGCACCCCGCTTGCACCACCAAGAGGACGCCGACCAGTGGATCTGCGATGGGATGAGTTTCGGCGCCATTGGGATCAACCAGCAGGCCGGAGTCCGTTTTGAAGACCCGGAACAGCTCAGCATAGCTGGCAGTATGGACACCGTGCCGTTGGGCGGGCTCGATCCCACCGAACACGTGAAGGACATGGAATTGGACGGAGTGGACGCCGGGGTGCTATATCCCTCCCAGGGGCTCACTCTGTTTCGTGTCCCCGCCAGCGACATCGTGTCGGCAGCTTTCCGGGCATATAACGATTACTTGGCGGAGTTCTGTAGCCCATATCCTAGTCGACTCAAGGGCATCGCCATGGTGAACGTGGATGACGTGGAGGAAGGTGTTGCTGAGCTGAATCGCGCGGCCAAGCTCGGTCTGGTTGGCGCAATGATTTCCGTAGACCCCGTCCTTCCTTACAGTCATTCGGCTTACGATAGGTTTTGGGCCGCCGCCCAAGACCTGCATATGCCATTGAGCCTCCACACCGGGACTATGCGCTGGAAGCCAGGCATGAATACCACCTCTTTAGAAGTACAGAGCACCTTCGAGTTCGCCAACCGCGAGTACAACCCAAGGCAGTGTGTCAACGACATGATTTTCGCCGGGGTGTTCGAGCGCTATCCCAAGCTGAAGGTAGGAGTGGTCGAGTTCGAGATCGCTTGGGCCCCATATTTCATGAACCGGATGGACGAGTTCTACCAGCAGCGGGCGGTGGGCGTTCACGGCATCCGCTTCAAGAACGACATTCTGCCCAGTGACTTCTTCCGCAACAATGTCTTCATTGGATTCCAGGAAGATGACTTGGGCATCCAACTTCGTCATCACATCGGAGTGGACAATTTGCTGTGGGGCTCCGACTATCCCCATGCCGAGTCCACATTCCCTAGGTCCAGGGAGATCCTGGAGCAGATTTTGGATGGTGTGCCGGAGGAAGAGCAGGCGAAGATAGCCGGGGCCAATACCGCCAAGCTGTACGGCTTATAGCCGATGCGGACTGCAAATTGCAGAAAAAGAAATCGGGGGCTCGCTGTCAGCGAGCCCCCGATTTTATGTGGCTGATAAGGGAGTAAGCTAACCGACCTCGGCCAACTCCTTGTCCCAGGGCCCGGGGAACCGGCCGCGCTCGGTGAACCCCCCGCTCATGAATTGGTTTTCCTCCCGGCCCCACTCGCTCCTGGGCAACTCGTAGGAAACTTCGATGCCGTTGCCGTCAGGGTCCTGAAGGTAAATCCCTAGAGACAGACCGTGGTCGGACACACGGTCTATGGCCACACCCTTCTCTTTCATCCGGAGGTAAAGCTCTTTCAAGTCCTCAAGGCTGTTCATATACCAGGCCATGTGGTTGAGACCCACTTGCCCCTGCTGCGGCCCCATAGCGTCATCCCCCACTTCCATCAAAGCGATTTCGTGGGAGATCTCTTTGTCGGCCGACATGAAGGCGGCTCTTCCGGGCATGAAGTCGTAGGTATGCAGTCCCAGCACATCCTCATACCACTGGCGGGAGCGTTCCGCGTTTCGGACGTATATGTTTACATGACCCAGAGATTTCGGTGTGTAACCCATTTTCGCTCTCCTATAGTCCTATATCTCGACCTTTTTTCTCTTGAAGAAAGTATATCATTCAACGGCTGGGCAGACTATGCTGCCTGCTGCAGGGGAGTGTTGGGTTAGTATCTCCCAGGCGGGAGCCGCCCCTTGAGCAACGCCGGTGGTAACGGTTATGCGCGTCCAAATCCCTCGCGCCGCCGCCGGTTCACCCTACCCTACCCGCATGTTACAATACCACGCCTAGAATCGGGCCGTTAGCTCAGTTTGGCAGAGCACCGGACTTTTAATCCGGGTGTCGTGGGTTCGAGTCCCACACGGCCTACCATACTGTACCAACCGGTTGAGCGGAGAGATACTGCCTGACATGGGTAGCCTCCATAACCTGACTGTGTTGGACGTCGGCATTAATGATTTGAGCGGGCGGATACCTCCGGAACTGGGCAGTCTCTCCAGTCAGCGCCAGCTTAGCATACGCCTATGGACAGAGAACGCTCCGTGTTTAACCGGTGACGAGGTACCGATGTGAAGAACATAACCCTGAGTGCAGACGAGAACTTGATTGATGCGGCCCGGAGGCGAGCCAGCGGAGCGAACGACCTTGAACGCGCAATTCCGGATGTGGCTGTCGGACTATGTCGGGCGAGAACACCAGGCCGAGGTCGCTTTAGCGGTTATACACGCCCTACGGGAAACGATCTCTACAGGTGGACGCAAGTTTACACGGGATGAGATGAATGAGCGCTGAAGACTTGCAGCACGGCCAGCAGATACAGCGGCTGACCACACAGAGCCCATTTGTGGACGCGATCTAAGTAGGATGCTTAGTTCTGAGATTGCTTGGAACCAAAGTCCTGAACTTCATCGGACGGGGGTCCTTAGCTTCCCTTAGAGTGTCATCTCCATTCTAAGAGGTAAACCAGCGCCCGTCGTGCTAGCTCCGCTGGAAACCAACGGCGCCCCGGCCTAATTGCAGCCTTCCCTATTTGGCAGATATCTTCTAATCGCGAGTGGTACACATGCACCGGAATTCTTGGGCCCGGACCCAAGGTTTCCCAAAATCGAGGCTGTCTTGGCATCGAAGTCACGTCCATGAATAACGAACTTCGCTCATTCATCAAGGAGTCCCTGGAACGGGGACAGGCCAAGGACGCCATCCGGGAGGTCCTGATGCGGTCCGGGTGGCAGGATGGTGAGGTGAGAAACGGGCTTTCGGCCTTCGCCGATGTCGACTTCCCCGTCGCGGTACCCAGACCAACTCCGTACCTTCACGCGCGTGAAACCTTTTTCTACCTGGTGTCATTTATAGCCCTGTACGTCTCGGCCATCAGCTTCGCCACCTTGGTCTTCGGCCTCATCGACCATGCATTCCCAAACGTTCTCGATTTTCGTGACAGGTATCCATCAGGGGGACAAGCAATTGCTATGGCCTCAGTGGTCGTAGCCTTCCCCCTCTACTTGTTGTTGATGAAACGCTTAGCTTCCGAAGTAGCTGCCGAGCCGGAGAAGCGGCAGTCACTGGTACGGCGATGGCTGACCTACCTGACACTGGTGATAGCCGCTGGAATCATTCTCGGGGACGTGATAGCGCTAATCGCCAACTTGCTGATGGGCGACCCGACCCTCCCGTTCTTCTTGAAGGGGGCCGCAATACTTGCTATTACCACCTGCGTTTTTGGGTATTACCTGTGGGACATGCGGCAAACTGAGACGACGGTTGCCAGCGTTAACGCTTCACGTACGCTGCGAGGGCTCTTGGGCACCGTAGTCGTAGTGGTTGTCGCCTGCCTGGGATATGCAATCTTCCTTTTGGGCACTCCTGGTGAGCAACGGGATTTGAGGCTTGACTCACAACGAATATCCAATCTGAGAAACATTGCCCGCAATATCGATACCTATTGGGAACTCAACCAGCAAATGCCCGAGCGTTTGGAAGACATGTCGGGTCCCAGGTATTCTATTCGCTCCATACACGATCCAGAGTCCATGCAGCCCTATGAATATAGGGTTATTGGTGACTCCAAGTACGAGCTATGCGCCGTATTCTCCACCGATTCGGCCCAACTCAGGGACGTTGATCGCAGTTTCTCGGCCAAGGCATGGGACCACGGCGTAGGCTTGACCTGCTTCCCATTGGAAGCGCAAGCTCCACCGGCCCAGCCTAAAGCACCTGCACCGGTAACTCCGACTCCCTCACCGGCTCCTTCCTCCAACCGCACAACAACACATCCTGTAGGCGTTGGCTGATGGGAAGAAGCCTGGTTAGGCGATCATGCGCGAAGTTGAGGCCTCTATTGAAGGACCGGTCAAGAGGGATGCTGGATCCTTCTACAGCAAAGACGAGCCAAATCCTCACCTACGGACCACTTTCAGCAAAGTGGGGGTGGCGCTACGGCACGCTAACTAGCGGGGCCTAGGCGTGTTGGTAAAAACTCTAAGCTGGGGTCTTGTTGGTTTTGAGCACTGGGTGACACCAATGGGGATAATCGGGGTGACCGCCGCGTACGACTTGGTGAAAGAGTTGCTGGAGTTGTGAGGTTACTGGACCCGCCTTTTCGTCCCCCACCTGGTACCGGTCTACACTTCCCACCGCTTGTATCTCCACGGCGGTGCCGCAGATAAATACTTCGTCAGCAATGTAAAGCTCCGTCCGCTCAACCTCTCTCTCCACGACCTTCACGTTCAGCTCCTGCTTCATGAGCTGTTTTACTGCTTCACGAGTGATGCTCTCTAGAATTCCTGAGCTTACTGTGGGAGTGATGGCCACGCCGTCCCGGACCAGAAATATGCAGGCGTAGCTCGCTTCGCTCACTTTGCCTGCCTGATTGAGAATTATGCCGTAGTCGTAGCCGTTGATGCTGGACTCGGTGGAGACGTACCGGCTGTTTTGGTAATTGGTAATAGCCTTGGCTCTAGGAGGCATGACGTTGTCTGAGATGCGGGTCCAACTGCTGATGTTGCAATGCACTACTCTAGGTGAGGTCAGGTTGGAAGGGGCCTGGCGGGCGGTTATGACTAGCTCTCCTGGTTGCTCTGGCGTTGCCAGGTAGCCCGGAATCCCTCCCGCAAAATACGCCAGCGGCTGGATATAGGCATCGGCCCGGTATTCATTGGCCCGTAGTAGCGCGCCTATAGCTTCGGATAGCTCTTGGTGAGTATATGGTGACGTCATTCTCATGATTTTCATAGACTGGAACAGCCGCTTCAGGTGAGCCTCCAATTTGAAGACATATAACTCCTGTTGCTCCGAGTCCCAATAGGCCCGGATTCCTTCGAAGACGGACGAAATAGCGGTCCAGCCCAACATGGAAATGTGGACCATGGCCTTGTCCCACTCCACCAGCTCCCCGGCATGCCAGAGATATTTGGGTGATTCGGATCCCGCTGCGGTTGTTTTCTGGGCTTGCTTCTGCTCAGTCATTGGATGTTAGGTCCTCACGCCGTGCTTATTATGGTCCCGCAGATCCGGGTCTCCAGTCCCTAGGCAAAGAACACTCCATTACAGAATATCCGGTTAATGGGCCTGTAAGCATCGCTCCGGCCAACAGAAATAGTATACTCCGCAGCGTTTCGGACAACTAAGGCTTGGAGTAGAGCGTTCTTCGTTAACGCTATCGCCGGTCAGAAGGAGGGAAAACTACCAAGACTAATTGGGATCGTAGACGGAGATTCGCCCGGCTGGCCATACCTTGGACGCCAGCGGCATCCGGGTCAAAAACCTTCGCGTGGTTTTATCAGCCCAGGGCAAGCACCACAAGCCATGCCCACTTTCGGTGGCGTCCCTACTTGTGGAACTCCGGCAGGACTTCGCTGCCCAGAATCTCTAACTGTTCCATCGTTTCCTCTGCCGGGCAGAGGGGACGCATGACGAATTTAGAGGCGCCAGCATCGATGTAGCGCTCAATGGTCTCGCCGATCCGCTCGGCGGGGCCCAAGGCGCTGTACTCGGTGAAGTAGGCGTCGGGGCGGTGCCGCGTGACGAAGTTGTAGGTCTTGCTGACCGTTTCCTCAACATTGTCGGCGATGTAATAGCCCAAAAGGACTCCTATGTGGTCTTCCTCAATGTCCCGGCCGTGCTCTTGGGCTGTCTCGAACACCAGGTCTCGTCCTTCGCGTACTTCGTCCGATGTGGCGCTGGACACTAGCCACCCGTCCCCAACCCGCCCCACACGGCGGGCTGCGGCGTGGCTCCGTCCGCCGATCCAAACAGGGGTGGAGGGCTTCAAGAAGGGTTTGGGGGTGATGCTCACATTATGGCAGGCGTAAAACTGCCCTTCGTGGGTTACACGGTCTTCTTCCCAGAAGCGGCGCATCAAGCGGATAGCCTCGTCGGTACGGGCCGCCCGGTTTTCTTTGGAGACACCGCAAGCCTCGTATTCCTCGGGCTCCTCTTGGCCCAGCCCTACGGCGGGAAAGAACCGCCCTTGAGAAAGAAAGTCTAACGTAGCTATTTGTTTGGCTAGTACTGCCGGGTTGCGCAGAGGCATTGCAAGGACGCTGGTGCCAAACTTCATCTTATCGGAGTAAGCTGCCACCATAGATAGCGCTACCATGGGTTCAAGGCTGAACCGATCGCTCACAATCCGGTCACTCAGCCATATAGAATCGTAGCCATATTCATCCCCAACTTTCACCAACCGGCGCAAAAAGTCCGGTTCATCTCCACCTTGTCCGAAAGCTCCAGGCATATATCCGACGGCGATACTCATAGGCTCCTTTACGCGCTATCCTATTGGTCGCACCCACCTAGTAGGGGCATTATACGGGGAACGGCCAGTAAGCACTACCCAGGGAGCTAGGCCGGTAATGTTCAGCCTCGATGATTCGTTCCCGCCCCCCACCGTCATTCCGGCCCCCGTATCAGGTACGGGGCAAGCTTTGAGCCGGAATCCAAAAGCGTATCCAAACAGCAACGTCCCTTATCCTCGGCTTTTTGGATTCCCACTCCCCGTTTCCACGGGGACAAGCTTCCCGGCAATGACGGGTTGGGGGCGGGATGGCTCTTAGTTCCGAGCAGTTACTACTTGTTCACTACCGGCTGGAGAAGAGCTACGAGATCCCCAGATTTATCGGACACCACGACCGGATGGAGGTCTGGCAACCCGCTGGTTTTCAGAATCTGCTGCTTTAGGCTTGGCTATGTCCACTTCATTTTGCGAGAAGTTGACCAGTTACATCTGGGATATCCCGAGCAAAGCCGATGAGTCCTATCAGAATTGACATGTCCGCCACGTTGAAGATGAACCATGGGACTATGTCTATGAAGTCGGTTACGTGGCCGAATACCACCCTGTCTAAAAGGTTCCCTGCCGCGCCTGCTAGCATTAGTCCAAAAACAATCTGCGGTCGTGCATCGGTTTTAGGACGAGGCCGGTAGAGGGCGAACAGCAGGGCGATGCCGGTAGAGGATGCAACGATGAGTGAGATAGTATGACCGCTGAAGAGGTCGAGGGTGCTCCCCGAGTTCGTTACGTGAGTTATTTGGAAGAAACCGTCAACCGGCCATGACTCACTCACATCTAGCGCTCGAATGACCCAAAATTTGGCCACTTGGTCTAGTGTAAGCACCACCAGAGTGGTTAGGATGCCAACTCGATGCCGCTGTATAAAGGTAGCAAGATCTGCCATCAACTATCCGCTATACATATCACTATTTTTGTATCCAAGTGGAATACCAGACGATATCCCAGCTGGGCAAGGGCGGTCAGGCGATAGCTACCCAGAAGTTCGCCTCAACAGCATGGACGATGTATCTTGCACTGGTATCGAGATAGCATGACTAATTCGAATTCTAGGTTTAGCGCCTGACGCTGATGCGAAGCTCGAGGCTATCCTTGGCCAGGCTTCAGCGTTTGAGTTGCTTGGTTGCCCATGAGTACTTCGGTTTACAATTGGATGGGCGATGCAGCTGGCTCAACAATACCCGGGCTTCGTCCATGAACTCTGTGGTCCGGGACATTGCTTCTTATTCAGAAAGCGAGGGAGCCCAGTTGGGTAAACTAAATCAAGTGTTTCATCGTCCCGAGTCCCCGATTTCTCAAGAAGTGCGGGAGCATCGTTGCTCAATTCTATTGTCGGCTTCCTGCTCTTCTATTTGGGGTCTTCTATATCCGTGGCCAGGAATTCCAGCTGTTTGGTTATGAAGAGCATAAGCCAAAAATTTGGACCAAAGGTTACAGAAGGGGTGTACCCGTTCTTTTTGAGCAGGCAACTGCCGACGATTGTCGAGTGCTCGGTATGCTGGACCGTGTGAACTGAGAGAGGGGAACACGCCTGATTCAGTGGTATGTCGTCATCCTCAATAAACGGCCCGGACGGATCGAAAATGTAGTTGTTCCAACGTATTGCCAGTTCCTGTGAATCGGCCTTGATATTGGTGGGGGTGGGATAATGTAGGGCTATGACCATTTCGTCCTTATTTTCCCTAATGCGGTAGCCTAGCAATGCCAGGCTGTAGTCTGACAGCGTTTCCCAGGCTCCAGAGCCTGCTTTATAGCGATCTAGCCGGTCTGCCGGTCTGGGATTAACCGAATTCCAAGTTTCGACTATCCATCGCGGCCTGAAAAAGGCGCCACTCACCAACCCATCACCGGCTGCATTCGCTAGAGATGAATGGGGCACTGAGTCCATCAGAGTCTGGGACTTTGGTTGCCGGGCTGCAATCAAGCTCTCAATTATCTCCGTGGCTGGAGCGGCGAGGATGGAGTCTTCGAAGAGGGCCAATCGGTTGAAAAACAGCCCCGCTCTGCTCAGTGGATGTTTGAAGTCGAACATGAAATCCTCGTCGAGCTCAAAGTATGTCGTATTCCTGTAGCTGGTTTCCCTGAAGTCCAGGTCTCTGAGCTTGTTCGTGGTTTGTTGTCCCACTATGGGTCCTTGGATTGCCATGAACGTCTTTAAAGGATTGTTTACCGGTCTCAATGACCAGATTCCCTGCTCATAGGACCTGAAGTCCAGTCCCAACATTTCGTTCAGTGTGACAATGCTCATCGAGATTTCCGGGGGGATGGCCCTTCCCTCGGAGAACACCCCGTGGTCGGGGTCGTTGAATGAGAACACGAGGGTATCGTCCGAAAATTCTGACGGCACTATGTTCAACAGTTTGTTCAGGTCTTGCTTGAGCGGAGTTCCTTGGGGGACGCCGGCGCCCTCCGATTCGGAGGTCGGAGTTTCCGTTACGGTAGGGGTTTCGTGACGTTCTGATGCACACGAGAGCATGACGCTGGTCAGCAGCGCGGCTAACAGCACTGTATGGATGTACTTAACCTGCTTCCCCACGTTGATCAACTTTAGCTCTGGGTATCAAGTGCCTTGGCAGAACTTGGTTCAGGTGTGTTCGGACTGGGTCCTTAGGGCAATTTTGGACTTGGAACACGAATGGTCCGTCAATTTCGCCGGTGCCGTTGAGGTGGAGGTTGAATCTGGTGGCCTCAGGGTTTGGCAATCCTTGGAAATACAGTCCCTGAAACTCTACCGAGTGTCCTCCGTCCATGTTCCACGCAGCCCCACTCAGGAAACTCTCATATGTACCTTCTTGGTCGTCGCTAAGTGCGACCCCGGACAGCCCGCCGGCAAACACTTTGCTCTCTGCATTCTCGTTGACGGGCTCATACACCAGAGCAAAGGTGTCAGGAAATAGGATTAGAGACGTGAACTCGAATTGTGCTGACCCGACCGAGAATGGTATTTCTACCGGGATATCAGTTCGTTCTTTTATCTCGTCGAGATTGGTGTCGCTCAGTTGATCACTGAGTGAGAAGCTCACATCGTCAGCGCTGTCAATATATACGATGGCTGACGAGAGGTCTAGGGAAACGTTGTCTGTCTCATTTGGTATGGGAGGCAGCTTTGCATCCCTTGTGCCTTCGCTCCCTGAAGTTGGCGTGGATGCTTCCTTGGTTGCCTTGAGGAATTGCCCGTTGGGGAGCGTTATATTCGGGAGGTCGATCATTTCGATCTGCCCTCCTTTTGACGACCTATATGAGTATGTGAACTCTGTCCCTTCGTCGCTCGTGCTCAGGGCGTCTAGGGTGATCGAGACGTCCCCCCGTGTTATCGTTTGTCCTGCACTCGCTTCCCGGGATCCGCTGGTTGCGCCTCCGGCTACCAGGCTGATTGCGACCGCGCCTGTGAGTACCGCTGCTAACAGGGCGATACGCACGATTTTTGAGTTTGGTATTGCTCGTGGTATTTTCATTGAATATTCTCAACTTTAATCCTAATTGATGCAAGACGGTTCCTACGTTGAATCGACGGTGAAAGTCCTAATCGTAAAGCATAAAATGGATATCAAACGTGGTGAAGTAGATGGCATGTCCGGCCGTGGCTCCTCCCTGGCCCCATGGGCCCGCGCTGGCAACCGAATCGACATAGTAAAAGGTTGCATTCTTTTGGTACGCGTATTCCCCTTGGTTCCACCATGCAGTGTAGCTATCTCCCGGGTCTACTGGCTCGGGGAAGTCTGCACTTCTAGTTGTGGGGTATTCGCCACTCCCTTCTTCCACGTACATACGGCCACCGACGATTGAGCAAGCACCGGTTGGGTAGATATACTGCCCAGTCTTCTTTAGGGTTACTGATGACGAGGTGTTATTTTTGTAGTAAATGAGTTGGAAGGTATCGAAGGTGCAGTTGCTCCCCCAACCGCCGAGGTTAGCTAAGGATGTTGAGTAGGGTGTCCACCCAGACGCCAAGGCTGTTGGAGACCAGCTGAGGGCAGCGGTCACAGCCAGTATCGTGAGTATCAGTAGGGTTCGCCGTTTCAATTCTTTCCTCCTGGGCGTCAATTGTTGCCAGATTGGCCCGCTGGTATTGAAATACCGCGGCGCATGATATGTTCATTCGCCCAAGGTGACAATAGTTCAATTGCACTATTTTACTGTTGTTGGCTAGGTTTCTGTCTTGGTGAGGGCAGCCGGCGCTTGATTCAGAGTAGTCCTAAGTTTTGTGCGTTTAGTACCAGTGTGAGGTTGTTCTTCGCACCTAGCTTGCGGCGCAGACTGGTGTTGTGGTTCCTGACGGTGTGGTAGCTGATGTGCAGTGCCCTCGCGATCTGGGCCTGTGTCATTCCCAAGGCGGTCAGGCGGAGTACTTCAAGTTCCCGTGTTGTTACCTGACTGCTTTCTCCGAATGGTTTCCCTGTCTCTCGATCTGGCTTCACGGAAATCGTGGTTTCCACTGTTTCAACCGCCCTCTCCGTGCTGGAGTGGTTACCATGCTCGTAGAATAGGTGGACTAACATTGTCCTGCTGGCCTCTGCTGCGCCAATGACCAGCGGGGTGGGGATCATCAGCTTGCGCTCGCCGGAAGCACAGAGCATCCATACATGGTAGACGAGGGGTATCCTGCCTTCTGTGGTCGCTTTGAGGGAAGGGCATCCGCCCTGACAGACAGGGGCATCTCCATACTCTGCGAGATTTTGGATTACCTGGAAGCATGGGCGACCGATGACGTCCCATGCCTTGTGGCCGGTGATTCGCTCGGCTGCGGGGTTCCAGTACCAGATGATCTGGTTCAGGTTCACGGCGTATGCGCCGTATGGAGCGTCGCTCAGGAGGTCAAGTCCTATGACCCTGGGGTTGGTTGCCATGGAATACCGCCTGCGTTTGCTGCACTGGGAGTCGGCGGGGTATTTAACCATCGGCGGTGGGGGACGTCAATTCTGTGTCCTACCGGTTTCAGGGGTCTTCTTTCTTGTATGGCTTTGTCTTTACATTTCTAATCTCTTGATGATCGGCTCACTACAGATCCTCATGTGCTACTTTCTGCTCTCGTTTCGTAGGTTGCTCATATGGTGAACTGCCGTTCACGATACTGCTACGACTTATGAATATCCTGGGAAGCTTGCAGCGGCGCAATGAGCTGATCTCGCCCCGGAGGGCACTGGTGGAGAAGGTGTTCGGGACCCTAAAGCGTACTTACCAGTATCACCGGGTGAAGTACCGGGGCCTTGGGAGCAACGCAACCGAGATGTGGTTCAAGCTGATGGCCTACAACCTGAGGAGGGCGGACAAAATCACCCTGTCCGCCGCCTGATGGATGCAGGGACAGTAGGACATCAAGGGTCGCTCCACCCCAAAGTTGGGTCGGTGAAGTCCAACATCTCTTAGAAATCCAGCCCATGCACCCGGAAAAACACCGTATGGCAAGGTTCTTCAAAGGTCTCCGCAGGCGGGAATGACGGGTTGGGGAAGGGAATAACCCTGGACTCTAAACAGTTAAATGGGCCCGTCTGCTCCCAACGCCGAAGCTGGGGAGCTAGGGAGCAATTGCAGCCAGTCCTGCTTCCCTCCTGGCGTCGTTGATGTGCTCCAGTACTCGGACGTCTAGGGGCGCAAGCTCGTAGCCGAAGTCGGCCAGCATCCTGCTATTGTCGACCAGGTAGATATGCGGCACCGCTTGGTCTCCCGTAGTGATTTGAGCTTCGGGTATGAAACCCCGGACCATGTCCGCCATATCTCGGATGGTGGCCAAGTGGCCGCCGCTGATGTACAACCGGTGGTTAAGCCCATCACTGAGGGCGGCCCGGACGAATATCTCAGCGGCGTCTTCGGCGTGGATCATAGGCGAGGGCTCATCTTGGTGAAAAGGCATGGATACGGGTTTGCCCACAGCGGGTAAAGACATCATGAGGCCGCCGATCATTCCCGTCATGCCGGTGACCCTTCCGTGGCCGAACACAGTACAGATGCGGATTCCTCGCAAGTCCAGCCCATAGCGTTCGGTGTATTTGCCCGCCGAGAAATCGTTGGCTGCCTTGGTAA
This sequence comes from Dehalococcoidia bacterium, assembly GCA_965197555.1. GTDB lineage: Bacteria > Chloroflexota > Dehalococcoidia > Lucifugimonadales > UBA3495. The sequence goes on from OZ240213.1 coordinate 599,440, forward strand.
ACCCGTAGACGTTGATCGGGTCTTTCAGGTCGTCTTCGTTCACTGGGCGGTTACCGAAAGTCTCCTGGACTCCGTAAACAGCGATGGAGCTGGCGTAGACCACCCTCTCCACACCCGTCCAGCGGGCAACTTCGAACACGTTATTGGTGCCCTGGATGTTGACCTGCATCGCGAAGTGGGGCCGTTCCTCCGTGTCCGGGGGTAACAGAGCAGCCATGTGGACTATCTTATGGACTTGGTGGTTGTTGACCGCCTCCAGCAGATGGGGTATCTGGGTGACGTCACCCCGGTAGACGCGTATCCGGTCCAAGTAGGGCTCCAGGTTAGCCCGGGGCGGTGCCAAGTCGAAGCAAACAACCTCTTCCCCCCGCTCCACCAGTTTCCGCACGATACGGTTGCCGATGAACCCGGTGCCGCCGGTGACCATGATTGACATAGGAGTGTCTCCTAAAGGCTAATGCGATAGCAGATTTGGGTGCCTGCCCCCGGTTTTTCGAATAGCAACGGGCCTCATGGTACAAATCCAGGAAAGACTCCGCAATCTGAGCCCGATTCGTTGTCCACTCCCAGCATTGGGGCTTTCTAATCCTCCACCGGCCCCCCCGTTCGGCCTGAGCCTGTCGAAGGCCCCATTGGTGATCCCATAAGACCGCCCTGTGCCCGCCGAAGGGCTCCCTGGGTTGTAGCGGCGGTGAGGCGACACCTTAGCTACAATGGCCTCTTGGCTGGGATGCCGGGGCGCCTGGGGTATTGGTCAGGCGTCGGATGGATTTTATCCACCAGCACCAGCACCCGGTCATCCATCAGCCTGGGCAACTCAACCTGGTGTATTCGTTCGATTTGGCCACCCAATATTTTAAGGCTGCTGGCAGCCCTGCCGATTTCTGCTTGTATGCCGCCATGTTTCCAAGCCACTGCCTTACCTCCTAAGCAGCACAATGGCAGGGTATATTCAGCGAGGACCGAGAGCTCTGCCACGCCCCGCGTCACAGCCAGGTCGAAGCCTTCTCTTACCTCGGCCTGGTGGCCTATCTGCTCGGCCCGGCCCAAATACACCTGAACGCCGGTCAGGCCCAGGAGTTGCTGCAGGTGCTCTAGGAACCTCGCTTTTTTCCCTACCGATTCGACCAAGGCCAATTGAATATTCGGGAATGCTATCCTGAGGGGCACACCAGGGAACCCCGCGCCGGTGCCAACATCAATGATCCTAGCGGCTGCAGCAAAATGCGTTGGAATGGCCTGAAAAACACTCAAGGAGTCCAGGAAGTGCTTTACTTGCACCTCATGGTAGCCGGTTATCGCCGTAAGATTGACCCGGCGGTTCCAGTTCTCCAGTTCCTTGTAGAAGACTTCGAATTTGTGCAACTGGTCCGGGGTCAGCTCTACCCCCAGCTCAGACGCTCCGCGGAAGAGGACTCCCATTCGCTCCGACATAGCGGCCATTATATCCAATCGACACTGCGCTGCAGCCGACGAACCTGCAACCAAGGCAGCGCGCTGGTGGACAGACTTACACACCCAGATTGACCCCGGCTAGTCGTTAGCTTAATTGACTTTCCCAAAGTACCGCCCGTAGAATTGGGTCACTTGTAACCGCGATCAGGCTTATTTGGGACCTACCCGGCATCCCTGGGAGGCAGTACTATGGCGACTAGGGCGTACCTGCTGGTGGAGACCGCTGTCGGTAAAACAAGAGACGTGGCCAGCACCTTAAAGGGCTTGGAAGGCATCGAGTCGGTGGACGTTGTCACCGGCCCCTACGACATCATCGCAGTAATCAACGCGGCCGATATGACAGTAGTCGGGAACGTGGTGACAGGCAGCATTCACACGGTTTCCGGGGTGGTGCGCACTGTAACCTGCGTGGCTGTCGGGGCCTAGGGCCTTGTGGTGTCTCCGGCCAACTGCGCCTGCCGCGCTATCCTGTTAGACATTATCCAGGAGCATCGTAGTGGAGTTTAACCTCAGCCCGGAAGACGAAGCCTTTCGCCAGGAACTGCGGCAATTTATTAACCAGGAACTGCCCTCGGACTGGGAGGGTGGAGGGCGCTGGCCTGAAGAGAACAACTGGGAATTAACCCAAGACATGCGCAAAAAGCTGGCAGCCAGGGGCTGGCTGACCATGCACTGGCCGGAGGAATACGGTGGCCAGGACGTTTCTCCCGTCCGGTCGGCGGTATTCAACGAGGAATTGGCTTACCTGAGGGCACCGGGCCGGGACATTTTCGGCGTGCGGATGTTGGGTCCCACGTTGATGATCAATGGTTCGGAAGAGCAAAAGCAGACCCATCTCCCCCCGGTGGCCCGTGGCGAGGTGCAATGGTGCCAGGGGTACAGTGAGCCCGAATCCGGCTCTGACCTGGCCTCCCTCAGTACCAGGGCAGTGCGCGACGGCGACGATTTCGTTATCAACGGCAGCAAAATCTGGACCACTTTGGCCCACCGTGCCGACTGGATTATGCTCTTGGCCCGCACCGATCCCGATGCCCCCAAGCACCGGGGCATCAGCTTTATTCTAGTGGACATGAAATCTCCGGGTATTGAGGTTCGCCCCATTATTAATATGGCGGGCGGGCACGAGTTTAACCAGATTATCTTCGACGACGTTCGAGTGCCCCGCCGGAACGTGGTGGGGGAAGAAGACCGGGGCTGGTACGTGGCGGTCACCTTGCTGGACTTTGAGAGGTCGGGCATTGATTACTCCGCCATGGGCCGCCGCTTGCTGGACGAGACCCGTGATTACGCCGCCGAGAGCAAGAGTAACGGCCAGCCACTAATCGAGACGCCCTGGGTACGAAACTTGCTGGCCGACCGGTATATTGAATGTGAAGTGGCCCGCTTGATGGCATACAACGTGGCTTACATGCAGGGCCAGGGACTCGTCCCCAACAAAGAAGCGTCCATGAGCAAAGTGTTTGGTAGTGAAACCCTGCAGAGAATTACCGTAGCCGGACTAGACATTCTGGGCATGTACGGCGTGCTGGGCCGGGATGAGAAGTGGGCTCCCTTGAAAGGGCGGATACAAGAACACTGGCTGGTCAGCTTTTCCCACAAGATCGCAGCAGGGACCTCTGAGGTGCAAAGAAACATCATTGCCAGCCGGGGCTTGGGTCTCCCCAGGGGGTAGCCTGACCCGCGGGTGATTACCGGGGTCAAGCCATGGGCCGGGCCCAGTGCCGGACCAACATAGCCTCTTGGAAATGGTACTACTACCTTTTACATTTCAGAGCGATGAATATAATTTGCCCCCACTCTAACAGGGGAGAGTTAGAATGGGGGTTGGCGCTGAATGAAATATTTTTATTGGAATAACTGCTAGTCCGCAGCGAAAGCCTGTAAAGCTTCACCATCCATTTCTTCATCCGCTTCCCGGCAGCGGCGGATGACGCGAAAGACCGTCCTTACCGTCACCGAGAATCGTTCTGCCGCTTCCTCCACGGAAAGACCCTCCGAGCGTATGGCGGACCACACCCTGAGGTCCCGAGCCATGCGCCGGTGCCGCTGGAACCATACCGGATCATCGTACTTACACTGAGGCAGCGGGCAGGTAAGACACGAAGCCGATACTTCACACCCTGTGTCTTCGTAATGATAGAATTCCGGGACGGTATCTGCCCGGGAACTCGCTGTCGCTGTCTTAAGCATTTTCCTTCTCCGAAACGTTTGTTCTAAATTATGAAGTAATTATAGAACGCACGTTCTGACGCAGTCAATGCTTTTTCAAGCAATTTGCTGATTGGATTCCAAGAGATAAGATTCGATTCTTGCAGACCATCGTTAGCAGGTGGTCACCCAGGAGAGAGACCATGAGTGAATACGAGACCATGGCTTACCAGCGCACCGACAGGATTGGATACATCACCTTTAACCGGCCCCAGGTGCTTAACGCGGTCAATGACCAGTTTGAGCGCGACCTCCACGCGGCGCTGCTGGAGTTTGATACCGACGAGGACGCGTGGGTGGCCATCGTCCACGGCTCCGGCCGGTCCTTTTGCGCTGGGGCGGATATAAAGCAACGGTTCGCCAACATGACACCTCAGCAGAGGGCGACCAGAGAGCGGGGCAACAGTCCGGAGAGTTATTTGGGACGCTCGATCAACTGGAAGCCGGTGATTGCCGCCGTCCATGGCTACGCTCTTGGAGCGGGCATGGCCATCGCCGCAGAGTGCGACCTGATTGCTGCTTCCGAAGAGGCACAATTTGGTATAACTGAGACCAGAAGGGGGCTTCCCGGTGGCCGGGTGTGGGCCAAACTGAACGAGTTCATGCCCTCCAAGGTCGCCACTGAGATGCTAATAACCGGAGAGCCTCTCTGCGCATCAGAGCTTTACCGATTGGGGCTGATCAACCGCTTGGTCCCCACCGGGGAGCATCTCAACGCTGCGAAGGAACTTGCAAGAAAGGTACTCAAGGCCCCACCCTTATCATCCCGGGCCGGGGTCCGGCTCACCCGGCGTCAGTGGGTGCAGCCTTCCGCTGACGCGGACATGTACATCCAACCCCTCAAGCTGCACCTGAGCGAAGACTTCAAAGAGTCCAGCCAGGCCTTCGTAGAAAAGCGAGCTCCGGAATACCGGGCAAAGTAATTGCTGGCTCAAGGAATGCTGACTTGCAATGTTCCCCTTTGTTCGATTATCGCCATAGCGCTGAGGAAGACATCAAGGAGAGGCACAAGGATGCCTAGTCGTAAAACAAAGGCCCAGATTCTCAGGGGAGAGATACATCGCCTGGTCGATGATCTACCTGACAAAGAGCTGTACGGCGCTAGACGTTTTCTGGCTTACTTGAGGAACTTGAGCGACCCTCGAACGCTGAAGTTCATGGAAGCTCCCTACGATGATGAACTGCTTACCACAGAAGAGCAAGCTGCCCTCGACAAGGCATGGGAAGACGTAGCTGCGGGCAGAACCGTATCCATGGAGGAGCTTAAGCGCGAGTTGGGCCTGTGAGATGGCCAGTAGCCCTGACAGAGCATGCCGTCCGTGACCTCCAAGATCTCGACAGACCGGTCGCTGCACGAGTATCAAGGGCGATTGAACGGTTAGCTGAGACAGGCTATGGAGACATAGCCCGCCTGCGAGGAAGGGAACGAGAGTGGCGTCTAAGAGTAGGTGGGTGGCGTGTTCTCCTGACCTTCGAAGAGCGGACTAATACATTGTTAATTCTTCGAGTATTACCGCGCGGCCGTGCTTACAGACGTTAGCGGCAACCCTAAGCTGAGGTCTGGCTCCAGTATTTTAGAGGTCGGTCAATCCGTTAGAAAATAGGTCATTAGCAATACGTTCGCAAGCAATTGATGCTAACGGCGCCCATGGGACGCAAGGTGGTTCAATCTCGGCAGGGGAGTGGGTGACACCTACTTTGTGGGTTGGAGGGACTCCAGCAGGTAGTTCCTGGTTTCCACAACTATTGGGTGGACCATCTGCCCCCGGGACATCAGCGAGACCGCTTCACGGGTCAGAAACTCCAGAATTGCCAGGTCCAGGTTCTCCAGCGCCAACTCCATTAACTCTGCCTGGTAAGGGTAGGCGGCGAGCTTTTGAGGGTCCAGCTTATCCGCCAAGAACACGACCTTACCCAGAGGGTCCAAGGAGGAATGGGCTGTGGTGTGCCAGTACGCGGCACGATAAATGGAGGTGTCGTTGAGCCCGTCCTCTAGGCGTAGAATCTCTGCTCCCACGGGGCCGTGCAGCAGCAGGGGGACCACACGCTCAACGGGACCTATCGGCAATCCTAACCGTTCAGCCCGATGCATCAATTCCTGGTTGGTCATGGCTCGAGCAACGTCATGGGCTAACATTCCCAGCGCTGCGCGGGCCGGTTCGGTGCCGTGGTGTTCGGCCAACTCTTGTGCGATGTCCCGGACCCGGTAAATGTGGGACTGGAGGCCGGCAGGAAGTAGGTCCACCCTGCGCTGGACCCGGTGAGGGATGTCGCCTTCCGCTTTCGGGTCCGATTCGACCACTTGCTCTGCCATCACCCCATTACACCGAGCCTACGGCCCGCCAGCAAGTGCAGGTGGAGATGCTCGATTTCCTGGCCCGAATCCTGGCCTTGGTTCAAGGCCAAGCGGTACCCGCTGAGGGTTACACCTTCTCGCCTTGCCATTTCCTCAGCCACCACGAACATGTGCCCCATGATGGGTACTTGGCCCGGACCGATGTAAGCCAGGGACGCAAGGTGTGTGTTGGGGATTATCAGCAAGTGCAGCGGCGCTTTCGGATTGATATCCCGGACCACGAACACCCTTTCGTCCCGATAAATCGGAGATTCATGGGTAGTGTCATTGGCCATTGTGCAAAAGATGCAGTCCCTGGTACTCATTCCGGTAGTCACTCCCTGTTGTCTCCATTACCGGCACGCAACCGCACATCCGACACCTTCAGCTATAGTAGAGGTCCGGCGTCATTCCTGCCCCATTGTTTGTAGCGCTATCTCTTTATGATGATTGGCGTCGCCGTAGGTCAATTCTTGGGCTTTAGCGCGGCGGGTATACAATTGCAAATCGTGCTCTTTGGTAAAGCCTATAGCGCCATGGCATTGATGGGCAGTGCTACAAACTCGGTGATAAGCTTTGCTGACCCAGGCCTTGGCGATTGAGACTTCTCGTTGTGCGGGTTCGCCTTCGGCTACTTTCCAAGCTGCTTGGTAAGCCACGTTTCGCGAGCCTTCAACGTCTGTGGCCATCTTGGCGCAATGGTGCTGTACCGCCTGAAAGCTGCCCACGGGCCGACCGAACTGGGTCCTTTGCTTCACGTATTCCACGGTCATGTCCAGCACTGCGTTGGCGCCGCCAAGCATTTCCAGGCACTTACCAGCAGTCGCCCGTTGTAACGCCCGCTCAACTACGGGCCATCCCTCATCCACAACACCCAACACCGAAGCAGCCGGCACGCTAACCTGGTCCAGCACCACCTCGCATTGGCGGTCGGAGGAGATGGTTTTCAGCACTTCGACCCCCAGCCCGGCGCTCCCCGCAGGCACTAGGAACAAGGTAATGCCCCGCGAGGGGTCTGGATCAGATGAAGTGCGGGCCACGACTATGATCAGGTCCGCCACGTGGGCGTCGGGAACAAAAAGTTTGGTCCCCTCAAGGATATAGTTATCCCCTAGCCGGGTGGCGGTGGCATTGATACCTGAGGCCTCATATGAAGCGGAGGGCTCAGTTAAAGCCAGGGTCAAGGTCAGTTCCCCAGAGCAAATCCGGGGAATAATGTCCCGTTGTTGGGCCTCAGACCCAGCGTCCATCACCGTCATGCCTCCCAGCACCACGGTGGGGAAGAAAGGACCGGGGACCAAGTTCCGGCCCATTTCCTCGAGTAATACGGCTAAGTCAAGGAAGTTGCCTCCTGTACCGCCATGCTGCTCCGGAAAGGCCACTCCCGTCCATCCCAGGCTGACGATCTGCCGCCAGAGGCCTGCGGTGTATCCGCGCTCGTTTTCCTCCATCTCCCTGACCAGAGTAAGAGGGCATTCCCGAGACAGGAACTCCTGAGCGCTGGTCTTTAGCATCTGCTGGACTTCGCTTAGGCCGAGGTCCATGTAGGCGCCTCCTATGCTTGGGGGTGGTCGAGCCTGCCCGAGCCACAAGCCAAAAGTGGCACACGAGGTCTGCGGCTTCTTCAGTAGTTGGTTGACGATCGGGTCGCGCCGGATGAAGTGTCCATTACCAGAGCCACGCCAGTATATCCAAACGGTGTTACCGGCTCAAGCTAGCCATCAGGCCCTTGGATGCCCCGGCAAGGCGAGTCATGGTACCGGGTGTGACCTTTACATCCAATTCGTTGCCGGTTATGAGTTTACACTCGGCGCCTAGATAACATTACGGACAAATCTGTCTAAATTCTCCACGGCTTTGTGTATATTTTCCTGCGAGTTGGCGTAGGACAGCCGGACGTACCCCTCTCCAAACTCACCGAATGCTCCTCCGGACAAAAGCGCCACTCCCGCCTCATTCATTGCTCGCGCCTCGAACTCGCTGCTGGTGAGTCCGGTGCCGTGGATGCTGGGGAATACGTAGAATGCTCCCTCGGGTTCCGGGCAATTGAGTCCGGGAATGCTTCTCAGCCCGTCGGTTATCAATCTCCGCCGCTGCGCGAATTCGGAGACCATCGTCCTTACGCCGTCCTGAGGGCCATCCAACGCGGCGATGGCGGCCCTTTGGCTGAAAGAGGCTGCGCAGGAAACGCTGTTGACCGCCAACCGGGTAACGTGGGGTACCAACTCCTCCGGCATAATGCCGTAACCCAGCCGCCAACCGGTCATGGCATAGCTCTTGGAAAACCCGTCTAGAATGATGGTGCGTTCAGCCATGCCCGGGAAAGCAGCGATACTGTGGTGTTCCCCGGTGTAAAGAATGTCTTTATAGATCTCGTCGGCCAGAACATAGACGCCGTCGTGCTGCTTCACTAGGTCCGCAATTCTTTGCAACTCGTCCCGAGACAAGGCCGAACCACAGGGGTTCTCCGGAGAGTTCAATATGATCAGCCGCGTCCGTTCGGTTATTCTGTTGGCCAGGTCGTTTAGGTCCGGATGGTAGCTCTTTTCCTCCAATAACCGCATGGGCACCGGAGTGGCGCCCGAAAAACGGATCATGGACTCGTAGATAGGGAACCCCGGGTTGGGATAGACTACCTCGACACCAGGCTCGCCCAACGCCAACAGGAGGTAGAACATTATTGGCTTGGCGCCGGGGGTGACGACCACTTGGGCGGGGTCGGTGTCTATGCCTCGCACCTCTCGGCTATTTCGAGCGATCGCTTCCCGCAGCTCAGGTAGGCCGGGGGTGGGCCCGTAATGGGTATAACCTTCACGGAGGGCGTCTATTCCGGCCTCGACGATGTGCCTGGGTGTATCGAAGTCGGGTTCACCGATTTCTAGGTGAATGATTTCTTTACCCTGGGCCTCCAAGGCCCGGGCCTTGGCCAAGACCTCAAACGCGGTCTCGGTGCCCAGGTCCATCATCCGGCTGGCGACAGTCATGGTCCCTCCTCAGCGAAAGGCAGTAGTGCAAGCGACTGGTTAAGACTACAGTGTCCCAAGCCCGGAATGACTGGCCAATACGCCATCAAATCTTCTGCAGCGCCTCGTCTAGGCGGCCCAACCCTTCGTCGATCTCCTCCTTGGTGATGGTCAACGGCGGCATGAACCGGACGGCGTTGGGCCTTACGCCATTAAGCAACACCCCTGCTTCATTCGCTTGGGTCAAGACCTGGCCGGAAATATCACTGTCGAACTCGAGGGCAGCAATCAGGCCCTTTCCTCTCACCTCAGAAATAAAGGAGAAACGGGACTTCAATCGGTTCAGCCCGTCTAAGAGGTGTGTTTCCAATTCTTTGGCCTTAGCGGGAATGTCATTCTCGATCAAATATTTAGTGCCGGCGTAGGACGCGGCGGTGGTCAAAGCGTTTCCACCGAAAGTGGAGCCATGGTCTCCCGGGACCAAGGCCATACAATGCTCTTTGGACAAGAACGCTCCGATGGGCACGCCATAGCCCAGCCCTTTGGCCAAAGTCATCACGTCGGGCTCAACACCGTATTCCTGGTAACCGAAGAGACTGCCGAGCCGGCCCATGCCGGTCTGGACTTCATCCAGTATTAGCAGCAACCCCTGTTGGTCGCACCACTCCCGCACCCGCTTCAAATAATCATCATCGGGGATGTTGACACCACCCTCACCCTGCACCGGCTCCAGCATCACCGCTGCAGTATTATCGTTGGTGGCATTCATGATGGCTTCGACATCGTTGAAGTCAACATGAACGAATCCGGGCAAGAGCGGCGTGAAGGATTCCTGGTAATGGGGGTTGCCCGTGGCGGCGACGGTGGCCATTGTTCTTCCATGGAAAGAGTTATAGGCAGTTATCACCTCGTAGGCCCCATCCCGGTGTAGCTTGCCGTAGCGGCGTACCAGCTTCAGGGCGCCCTCGTTGGCTTCTGCTCCGCTGTTGCCAAAGAAGACTCGGTCCAAGCAACTGTTGTCAATCAAAAGCTGGGCCAAGAGGAGCTGGGGCACTGTATAGAACTGGTTCGAGGTTTGGAGCAAGGTGTTGGCCTGCTCCACTATGGCCTGGGTTACAGCCGGATGACAATGGCCCAAGTTATCCACGGCCCAGCCAGCCACGAAGTCCAGATAGTCTTTACCGTCGGCATCCCAAACCCGGGTCCCCTCGCCTCGGACTATTACTACCGGTTGGCGGCGTACGGTCTGGGCGTAGTATTTGTTTTCCACGGCTATCCATTCGCTGCTCGTCGTCACCTTGAACCTCCTTACTTGATTTCACCAAAGGGTGGAAGCGATCAATATCAGCGAGTCACAACGGGGCCGGAGCTGCTACCCACGCAGGAGTAGAAGCGTCACCATTATAGGCGTAGGCCACTCTTTTGACACTCAAACAATCCCAGTCTAAGGTCTATCAATTCTCCACCTAACTCAAATAGTTCCATTCGTCCTGAGCTTGTCAAAGGACTCACACCAACATCCTGTCCCGTTCGTCCTGAGCTTGTCGAAGGACTCATCGGAAGATGGCGCATCAGGGTCGCCGGTCCCCAACGATGGTGGTCCCTGTGCCGCGGCCTTTCACGCAGTCCAGCAACGCCCCCGGTCGTCGGCCGTCGACAATATCAGCCACCGGCGAGCGTTGCAGCGCCTTGAGACATGCTTCCAGCTTGGGGATCATGCCCCCGCGTACTACCCCGGACTGGAATAACAGGTTGGCCCGACGGCCGTCCAATCTGGAGATTACTCGCCCGGACCCATCCATGACCCCTTCCACGTCGGTCAAGAATATCAAGCGCTCCGCCCCCAAAGCGTAGGCGAGCTCTCCGGCAACAGTGTCGCCGTTTATGTTGAGGGGCTCACCGGCGTGGGCCGAGCCGTCCTGCCGGTGGATGGCCAGGGGAGCAATCATGGGTATGTACCCGCTGGCTAGTATTATGTCTAAAGGCTCGGAGTTTACTCGGTCGACCTCTCCAACGAATCCCAACTCAGGGTCGGCGATCCGAGCTTCAAGCAAGCCGCCGTCTATGCCGCTTATACCAATGGCCCGGCCCCCCAGGTTGTGCAGGGTCGAGACAAGCTCCTTGTTGATGAGGCCGGTCAACACAGCAACAACGATTTCCAGGCTGGGGCCGTCGGTTACCCTTAGGCCGTTAACGAAGCGCGGCAAGATTCCTTGTCGCTGCATCCATTGGGAGATTACATTTCCTCCCCCGTGGACGACCACTACGCTAGCGCCCTCACGTTGCAGTGCGACTAGGTCTTGCAAGCTGGTGTCGTGACTGCCCAGGGTGCTACCGCCGATTTTCACCACTATTGGCGGCTTCGCCACTCCGTCCTCCAATAAAAATGGCGATTATCAAACACATCAAATGGAAAAGAAACGACCGACTATCACAAGTGGGGTACGGGGAACTGGAGAGCGCTTCGGGACCTACGCGTTCAGCTAACGCTTACACCGGGTTAGGTGGTGTAAGCACTGTTGATAACAACATATTCTTCCGTCAAGTCACAGCCGTAGGCGGTCGCTTCTCCGTCTCCCAGGTTCAGTTGAAGCCGGAAGGTCACTTCATCGCCTCTCATCAAAGCTACCACCGCATCCCGATGAAAAGGAATGGGCCTCCCGCTTTGCATGATACAAACTCCATTAACGAAGAGATCTATCTTGGCTTCATCCGCCGCAGCGCCACTACGCCCCAGAGCAGCGAGAACTCGTCCCCAGTTGGGATCAGCGCCGTAGACCGCCGACTTAACGAGGCTGGACGAGGCGACGGTCCGGGCAGCTTTGCGGGCATCGGCAGTATCCTTGGCACCGGCCACGTCTACTAGAATGAGCCGCGAAGCGCCTTCACCATCTCTGGCCAGCTCCTTGGTTAGGTGAGTCCCCACAACGAGCAAAGCTTGCTTGAAAGTCTCCCCTTGCTGGCTTCCGGAGGTGATGACCGAGTTACCGGCCAAGCCGTTCGCCATCACCACAACTGTGTCGTTGGTACTGCTGTCCCCGTCTACAGTGAGCATGTTATACGAGGCATCCGCGACTTCCCTTAGGCAGCTGCCCAAGAACTCCTGCTCCACCGCGGCGTCGGTAGCTATAAAGGAGAGCATGGTTGCCATGTTGGGGTGGATCATTCCTGAGCCCTTGGCGACTCCTCCTACGTGGATTTGCCGCCCATCGATCTCAAACGACACAGCCACCGTCTTGGGCCTGGAGTCGGTGGTCATCATGGCCCTGGCCACGTCGAGTCCGCTTTCTTCCGCTACTTCAATCTGCTCTAGGCCGGACCGAATCAGCGACATGGGGAGCTCGACGCCTATGATTCCGGTGTTACAGACCAGGACCTCAGATGGTTCAACGCCCAAACGGGCGGCAGCCAGCGCCGACATTTCTTTGGCGTCTTCGTACCCCTGTTCACCCACGCAGGCATTGGCTATGCCCGAGTTAACCACCAGACCTCGAATCAGGCCACCGGATAGGCGCTCCTGGTTGAGAGTAACCGATGGTGATCGAATTGAGCTTGTGGTGAATACTCCTGCGGCTACACAGGGCGCTTGGGAATAGATCAAACCCAGGTCCAGCTTGTCTTCGGAGTAGGTCTTGATACCCGCGTAGGTGGCCCCACCCAGGAAGCCCTGGGGGGTGGTAACCGAGCCACGCTCCACCAGATTGATGCCGCCTGACATCTGACTGGCCCCTTTCTATAAATTTCCAGGCGAAAACAGGTTTGGAGTATAACACAGCGCCCAAAGGCTCGGAAGCTGAGGCTTCTATTCCTAGATAACATCGCCGGCTTGTCATTTCGACACGAATCTCCCCGTCCGTCCAGAGCTTCCCGAAGGGCTCACCACGAACGGACTGCCCACCGTCCACGGGAACTAAAAGGCCCTGAGTTATACCCGGCAACATCGGGTGACAATAGACTGGGTTGATCCTCATCTTCTATAATCAACGCTTGGAGGACTGAGTAATATGGTTGATTTTCGACCGTTCCGTGGCTGGCGCTACAACCAGGCTGTTATTGGGGACCTGGCTTCAGTCCTTGGCCCTCCGTATGACCTGGTGACCCCAGAGCTACAGGAGTCTCTGCGCCAACGCAGCCCCTATAACGTGGTCCATCTGGAAGCCGGAGAGGGCTTGGATTGGAGTGCGCCCGAAGAAGGTCAATACTCCAGCACAGCAGAGGTCTTTGCCCAATGGACGAAACAAGGGGTGTTACGGCGAGAAGACCGAGCGTGTTTCTACCTTTCAAGGCACGGCTTCGAGCATCAGGGACAGCAAAGGTCCAGGTTGGGACTGACCGGCTGCGTGCGTCTGGAGGATTACGATAAGGGTCAAGTCCTTCCTCACGAATACACTGAAGAGCCAGCAATAAGAGACCGTATGACCATCATGCGGGCCTGCGATGCCAATTTCAGCCCCATCATGGCGCTTTACAGGGATGCGGACCAACGGCTGGGCCGGGTGCTCGACGATGTTATGAGGGGTCCGCCCATAGCCTCTACCATCGATGAGTCCGGGCAAGAGATGGCGCTATGGAGGATTTCCGACCCCGGAACAGTGGGCTTTACCCAGCGCTTTTTTTCCGAGGCGTCGATATTCTTGGCCGATGGGCACCATCGTTATGAGGCAGCCCGCAGATTTGCCGAAGAATCGAATGCCCAAGCCACCGGGGATGGAGGCCTTGATACGGGCCACAACTTTGTCATGATGACGTTGATCGGGTTCGATGACCCCGGTCTATTGGTGCTACCTTACCATCGCTTGCTGAGCAACCTATCTGAACACCAATTCGCCCGGATAGAGAGCCGGTTAAGCGACCTGTTCGAAAGCGAAACAGTCCCGGCGGGCTCGATTAGCGCTGACGACCTTACCGACTTGGTGGCCACCGCGGGAGGTAAACGCAGAGTTATAGGCATGGTGACTGCCCACCAGGAGCAACCTCGATTGCTGACGCTCCAGGAAAAAGCGGAGCAGCCCGGTTGGGGTCCGCTGGCAACAGCGGAGGGTTGGATTCTGGAGGAGCAGGTCCTGCGGCCTGTGTTGGGCGCCGAGACCCTCCGGCACCTGGGCTATATTCATGACCACCAAGAGGCTTTTCAACAAGTGCGGTCGGGAGTTGCTCAGGCCGCTTTCATACTCAAATCTTTTCCGATGGCCGAGTTTCAAGCTATCGTCAGCGAGGGTCACCGGCTGCCCAGGAAGTCCACCTTCTTCTATCCCAAACTTCCCACCGGCCTGGTGATCAACCAACTAGACGAGGCCATCTGAGCCCCAGGCCGCTCCACCTTAGTCCGGATCATATTCACTTGTGAAAGCATGATAGTTGTTAGAAAGCACCATACGACCAGAGCCGTGGCCCGCGCCAAGCTCGATGAGGCCCTGGCTGGTTTATTATCCCAGTTCGGCAGTGATATCTCCCGGGAGTCACATGCCTGGAACGGCGATGTCTTGGAGTTTGCAATCAGGGCCAGCGGCTTCGACGTCAGCGGCCAAATGGCCGTAACAGACACCGACGTGGAATTACAGGTGGGGCTACCGTTACTGGTGAAGCCCTTGGAGGGACGGATTCAAGCCGAGGTGGAGAACAAGCTTACCGAGTACTTTCCGGGTTAACCGATTTAAGCCTCAAGTGGACTGTTGCCGCTCCGCGTAATTGGCGGTGATAGCCAGCTCGGCCCTCTTGCTGTGCTCGGCGATAAACTGCTCCAGCCGTCTGATCTCAGCCTGGATTTCTGCATGCTCTTCCCCTGCGGGAAAACGTTGCGTGAGGTCGGCCAGGGATCTGCGGGCCTCGTCCACTTGCTTCACCAGCTCCAATGCCTCCAGTTCAGCAACCGCGGTCTTTTTGATCTCTGAAAGACGCCGCCGGTTGGCCTCCGCATCTAAAAGGCGCTCCTCTACCTCCGCCATGGCGGTGAGCGACATGTCCAGCCCGGTACTACCATACAGCACCTGGCGTGGAAACCTGCGGAGTTGCGTCCGGAACTGGTTGACCATGGAGTCGAGCTGCCGCTCTTTGTTTTGTATCTCGGCAAGGGCCAAACGCAGCATGGCCATCGTTTTCTGTAACTGCGAAGTCGCCAAAGCTCGACCTCTCTGACAGGAATGTATGGCAGTCTACGAAGAGTAGGCTCGATCTGGGGTTTCTCTACCCGCGACCGAATCCTACCTCGGGCAGAACTGCCTTGATCGCTTGAATAACTTCGTCGATATCCGCCACAGATACGTGTCCCAGATGCCCAATCCTGAAGACCTTACCGCTGAGTTTGCCTTGGCCTCCAGCCAGGACTACATTTTGGTTGCTGCGCACCAGGTTCATGAAACCGGCGCTATCAACCTCGGGCGGCATTTTTACTGCTGTGACCGTATCGGACGCAAACTTCTCGTCTTGGGCGAACAGCTCCAACCCCAGGTTCTTCATTCCCTCCCTGGTATACCGGCCGATGTGGGCGTGGCGGCTAAATACGCTTTCCAAGCCCTCGTCCAACAGCTTTTCCAAAGCGGCCAGGAGGCCATACATAGCCGATAGGTTGGGGGTCCAGGGAGTCTGTCCCCTCTCCAGATACCTCTGCGCGGCCTGAAGGTCAAAATAGAACCGGGCCATGGTAGCTGTCTTATTCGCCTCCCAGGCCTGCTGGCTCATGCTGACGAAAGCTAGGCCCGGAGGAACCATAAAACCTTTCTGAGAAGCCGTCGCCACCACGTCACAGTCCCACGCGTCCACCGGCAATGGAATGCATCCCAGGCTGCTGACCGCGTCTACCAGCAAGAGTTTGCCAAACTCCTTCTTCACTACCCGGGCAATGTCTTCCATCGGATGGGTAATACCTGTGGATGTCTCGTTGTGCGTAACAAGGACCGCTTTTATGGAAGGGTCACGTTGCAGTGCTTTCCGCAGCACTTCCGGGTCCACGGCCGTACCCCATTCGAACTCCAGCGTCACCACGTCGGCGCCATAGGCTTCGGCGATCTCTGTAAATCGATTGCCAAAGGCGCCTGCGGGAGCTGACAGTACCCTGTCTCCTGGAGATAGGGTGTTGACGATGCAGGCCTCCAGGGCCCCTGTACCCGAAGCAGTCAGAATGTACAGGTCGCCCTGAGTCATGAACACCTGCTTTAGCTGCTCGGTGGTCTTTTCAATGAGATCCAAGAACTCCGGCCCGCGGTGATTGATCATCGGGTTGGCCATAGCGGCCACAATGTCGTCCGGCACCGGCGTGGGACCAGGGGTCCTTAGATTTTGTTTGGGAAGTTTTAGCATCCCTCTTCCACCACCCCTGCGACTCCAGGAGTTAACCTTGTTGACGATATTGGGCTAACACGGTGTTAGCTTAATTGGGCTCAAATCCAGCGGATTATAACATCCGGCATAATGCCCCGCCATTGGCCTTAATATTCCAAGAATCCCAGAGCTTCCTTGCCCGAAACCATAATGTCCGCAAAGGGTAAGTCAGGAGGTCTGGAGCACCGCGCCAGTGCTATAATGTCCCCATGACCTTGGGGTTAGAGATACTTGAGGGCCTTAACCCTCCCCAAAAAGAGGCCGTTGAAGCGATCGACGGCCCTGTTTTGATTATAGCCGGGCCGGGGAGCGGAAAGACCAGGGTCATCACCCACCGCATCGCCTACCTGGTGCGAGTGTGCGGCGTTAGCCCATACCGGCTGCTGGCGGTGACTTTTACCAACAAAGCAGCCAGGGAGATGCGGGATCGGTTGCAAAGGTTGGTGGGCACTCGCAGCGACTCGCTGACCGTGGGCACGTTCCACTCCTTTTGCGCCCTGATGTTACGCCGGGATGGAAGGCCTGTCGGGATTCCGTCCAACTACACTATCTATGACACCGATGATCAGATCGGGGTTATCAAGCAGGCCATGCAGCTAGCGGAGATCGATTCGAAGCAAAACTCCCCCCACGCGGTGCTAGGCGTAATCTCCCGGGCCAAAAGCGTGCTGCAAAGTTCTCAGGACCTGGCCCAACATAGCCAGAACTATTTTGAGGAGCGCTGCGCTCGGGTTTACCATCACTACGAGGAGTTATTGTCCCGCAATAATGCGGTGGACTTCGACGATCTGCTCTTTAGGGCCGTCCTGCTGCTCCAAGAGCACCAAGAGACACGTGAGAAATACCAGAGCCGGTACGTCAACCTGATGGTCGACGAGTTCCAAGACACCAACGTCGCCCAGTACCGCTTGGCCCAGTTGTTAGCTTCGGAACACAGGAACATCTGCGTGGTGGGTGACCCCGACCAGTCCATTTACTCTTGGCGAAGCGCGGACATACGTAACATTCTGAGCTTCCAGCGGGACTACCCCGACGCTAGAACAATTTCTTTGGACCAGAACTACCGATCAACCAAGACGATTCTGGAGACAGCGCACCACCTGATTTCGGCCAATGACATGCGGCTGGAAAAAGACCTGTTTACCGAGAACGGCCAAGGCGTGCCAGTGGAGGTCCGCGAAGCCTACGACGAAGAGGATGAGGCATCGTACGTTGTCTCCGAAATCGATCGGTTGGTCCGAGAGGAAAAGCTACGCCCTGGGGCCTGCGCAGTTATGTACCGGGTTAACGCCCAGTCTCGGGCCCTCGAGGAAGCGTGCCTGCGCCAAGGCACTAAGTATCGCTTGGTAGGTGGCGTGCGGTTCTATCAGCGCCGGGAAGTCAAGGACCTGATGGCCTACCTGCGGTTGCTCCATAATCCATCCGACGAGGTTAACCTGGCGCGAGTTATCAATGTACCTCCCCGGGGCATTGGAGCGAAATCGGTCTCCGAAGTTGTTCGTTGGGCGCGTACTGAGCAAGTCCCGTTGGTGACTGCGGTCCAACGGATTGGGGCTGCCCGGAACAACGGTGAGGTCTGTCCGGTGCCGCTGACGCCGCGGGCGGCCACTTCCATCGCCAGATTCGCGACCATGATGGAGGGGCTTCAATACCAAAGCACCCAGCTAAAGGTAGTCGACCTT
This sequence comes from Dehalococcoidia bacterium, assembly GCA_965197555.1. Taxonomy (GTDB): domain Bacteria; phylum Chloroflexota; class Dehalococcoidia; order Lucifugimonadales; family UBA3495. The sequence continues at coordinate 617,400 of OZ240213.1, forward strand.
ATCGACCGGGTCATAGAGGAGACCGGTTTCCAGAAGTACATCCAGGACAGTGATGACCGGCCTGAAGAGCGCTGGGAGAACATACTGGGGCTCAGGGAAACGGCCCAGGAGTTCAACGCGGAGGAACCACCCAACGGCCTGGCGACTTTCCTGGAACGCCTGTCCCTGGTAGCCGACGTGGACACCTATGAAGAGTCGGAGGACTCGATTACTCTGATCACCCTCCATCAGGCCAAGGGCCTGGAGTTCCCGGTGGTTTTCATCGTGGGCCTGGAAGAAGGCCTGCTCCCGCACAGCCGGTCGATGGAGAGCGAAGCCCAACTGGAGGAAGAACGGCGCCTCTGCTATGTCGGGATAACTCGGGCTCAAAACCGCTTATATCTGCTGCGGGCCTTTCGGCGAGGCTTCATGGGTAGCGGCAGGCCGACTCTGGCTTCCCGTTTCCTGCGGGACATTCCCGAGCACCTGCGCGCTCCCTCCAAGGCCGCTCGTACCTCCGAGCCGCGCCGGTCCATCCGCGAGAACTGGGGTGGACTAGCCAACTCCCCGCTGGTTCAGCCGTCTCCGATGCCGACTCGGCCGACGTTACAAATCGGCGACCTTGTCCACCACTCCACTTTCGGTGAGGGCGTGGTTATGGCTTGCGAGGCCGTATCGGGGGACCAGGAAGTCACCGTAGAGTTTCGGGACGGTGTCGGCGTCAAGAGGCTGCTGCTCAGCTTCGCTCCTCTTACCAAGATTGAGGGATAGCAACCAGCCTGTCCCGGCAGACCTGCCTCTGAATTCACCGATTGACACCGCCTGCCCCAAGCGCGATGATAGGCGCCTATTCCCCCCCAGGAGGCCCCAAGGTGAAAGCCGCTGTCCTTTATGAAACCGGACAACCCCTAGTAATTGAAGACTTAGAGTTGGACGAACCCAAAGAGGGAGAGGTGCTGGTCAAGATAGGCGCCGCGGGCATCTGCCGTAGCGACCGTCACTTCATGCATGGAGATGCCCCAATCAGCTTGCCTGTGGTACTGGGCCATGAGGGCGCCGGTACAGTGGAGCGGGTTGGGCCCGGCGTGTCCTCAGTCAACCCCGGCCAACAGGTGATATTGTCTTTCGTTCCTGCCTGCGGACGCTGCAAGTCGTGCCTGGAAGGCAAATCCAACGTGTGCGACAACCACATGGCCACAGGACCCAACATGTACGATGGTACCTGCCGGTTGCACAAAGGCGACCAATACATCCACCACATGGGTAAGGTAGCGTGCTTCGCCGAGTACGCAGTCGTGCCTGAGACAGGTTGTGTGCCAACCCCGAGCCCTGTCCCCATGGACAAAGCGGCGATGATCGGTTGCTGTGTGCCCACCGGTGTGGGGGCGGCGCTGTTTTCGGCCAACGTGCAGCCTGGTAGTACGGTAGCTGTAGTGGGCTGCGGCGGGGTTGGCCTCAACGTGATCATGGGCGCCAAGCTGGTCAATGCAGCCAAGATCATCGCGGTGGATATACGGGAGAGCCAGCTCGAGTTCGCTATGAAGTTTGGAGCCACCCATTCGGTTAACGCCTCGGACCGCGACCCTGTTGCTCAAGTGAAGGAGCTGACCGGAGGTTTGGGGGCTGACTATACCTTCGAAGTGTTTGGCTCCGCCGATACGATAAAAGCGTCCTACGAGATGTGCCGTAAGAGCGGGACAGTGACCGTGGTGGGTATCGCCCCATTTGGCGCTGAGGCCCCCATTAACGCAGTGGATCTGGTGCGCAACGAGAAAACAATCAGGGGGACCTACTACGGGTCGGTCCGTTCGCTGGTCGACATGCCCAAACTGGCCGAAATGTACCTTTCGGGAAAGCTAAACTTGGACGACTTGGTGGTTCGCCATTACTCCTTGGACCAGGTAAACGACGCCTACGCCGACCTGGACCGAGGCGAAGTGGGCCGGGGGGCCATAGTTTTCCAGTAACGCGGCATGTGAGACATGGCCGCTCATACTTGGCAAAGCCGCCGTGATCACTCCGACGACGAGTTGGTTCGGGCTATGGAAACCCCAGACCCCTATGGCTGCTTTCAGTCAAGAGTGACCTTCCCCACCTGTGCAGGCCCGTCGTTGCCTGGCAGGAGGCCACATTGGACGGGATTCTAGTAAAGCTGGTGGAGACAGAACGGGAGTTGGAAGCGGCCATCGGGGTCCGTTTCCGGGTCTTTGTGGCCGAGCAATCGGTCCCTCCGGAGGAGGAGTTGGACGAAGCCGACGCCACCGCGATCCACGCTATCGCTCTTCTGGACGGTGAGGTGGTAGGGACCGGCCGTCTGCTGCTGGGAGACGGCGACACGGTCCACATCGGTCGCATGGCCGTGGATGCACCGCAGCGCCGCCGGGGTATAGGGGGCGCAATCCTAGAGTTTCTGGAAGGGGAAGCGCGCGGCCGCGGGTACCAACGCTCCGTACTGCACGCCCAAGAATACGTCAAGGAGTTCTATGCGAGCCACGGCTACCAGCAACACGGCGAGTCGTTTCTGGAGGTCAATATCCCCCACATCGAGATGAGAAAGGGGTTATGAGACCTCATACCTCAGTGTTAATTTCCGCCGTCACCGTTAAAAGCCGAAAGTTGTCCGCTGGGTTACACCACCGGCGCCGCTGACAGTACCGGCTCGATGACCTTGACCTCTATCTTGGCGATGTGGGTCTGCGGCAGGTCCCCTAACGCCTTCCGCTCTGGAGATTCGAAATAAGCGGCCTCCTTGGCCGGTATCTCTTCCGCGTTGGTGAAGCTGCGTACCCATAGAAATTCAGTACGGTCGGCATTGACCCAGGTCCGCTCCACCGGCATACTCATTTTCTGGTGTATGGGTCGAATTTGCTCCTCGAAGAGCTTGAGCCAGGAATCCATCATTCCTCGGTTGATGGTGTAAATCCTCAGTTGGGAGACCACTTTGCTCCCCTCCATAATTTGAATCAGGATAAGACAGGAAAGCTAATTCAACTGGTAGTCCCGGATAGCTGCTTGGCTGAACTCTAGCCCCAGCCCGGGTTTGTCCGGCACCACGATGTCACCGTCTACCAGCTCCGGCGTTTCCTCGAAGAGCCTCAAGGTCCAAGGCATATACTCCACCGTCAGCCCGTTGGGCACTGCCGCCACCAATTGCACGTGGACTTCCGGCACCAGGTGGCTGACCACCGGTAAATTGAAGGCCTCGGCCATCCCGGCCACCTTCCGCCACTGAGTGATTCCACCCACCCGTAACAGGTCGATCATGACTATGTCGATCGACCGGTGCTCCAACATGTGCCGGAAGGGAACGATCCCATAGTGGTACTCCCCAGCCGCGATGGGCGTGGTCAATGCGTCGGCCACCCGGGCCAGACCCTGGTAATCGTCGTGGGCTACTACGTCCTCGAGCCAGTATAAGTGGTAGTCCTCCAGCCTGCGGCCGATGTCTATGGCTTGGTTGACGTTCCAAAGCTGGTTGATATCGCACATCAGGTCGATGTCCTCGCCGATCCCGTCGCGCAGGACTTTAATTCGCTCCAATTCCCGGCCCACGGTGGGCTCTGCGCCCAACTGGGTCTTCATTTGCTTGAACCCCATTTCGGCCAATCGAGGCCCTGCCTCAATCAAGTATTCCAGGTGGTAGTTGCGCATCAATGCCCCGCTGGCATAGGTGGGTGCCCGGTCCCGGTAACCCCCCAGCAAAGCGCACACTGACTGGCCCAAAGCCTTGCCATTTATGTCCCAGAGAGCCATGTCCACCGCTGACAGGGCCAGGGTCAATATCCCACCGGGCCCCGCCCCGCCAGACGCGGCCCTGAGAAAATCGAAAACTGCCTCCACGCGCATTGGGTCTTGGCCAATCACCAACTGGCACAGGGAGTCCAGCGCTGCCTTTAAAGAAGGAGTCATGGGGTTGGAGGTAGTGCCTGGGATAAAGGTCAGGCCGATGCCCTTGATTCCCTCATCGGTCTCCAGCTCAAGGGTAACAAAATCTCGGGTGGCATCCCCTACCGGGATCCCCACCACCAAGGGGCTGTCGGCGGGGGTGCGTAACACTCGAGTCTTAGCGCCTGTAACTCTCATAGCGCTTGCCTTTCCAGCAATACTTGACAACCAATAAGCTTCAGCGAGCTGCGTACCTAATTCTATCACAGGGCCCCGGGCCTGCCGGGGGTGTTGCGGACCGACCGGCGCCATGGTCTACAATACCTGGGAGGAGAACAACAGCCGTTCCGTTCATGAGACCGGTGCTGCAATTGGAGGTGGCCCATGGCCGAGAACCCTGAAGAAATCAAAGAACTTGTACGGGAGAGATACGGTGCCAAAGCAAGGGGCGTCATCGAGTTGACGGACATTTCGCAGCCCGCGGATAGCCTCCAGGCTTGTTGCTCCCCAGCGGACTTGGAGCGGGCCTTTACGATCTATTCCGAAGGTCAGTTGGCGGGCTTACCCCCGGAGTCAGTGGCGGCCTCGGCCGGCTGTGGCAACCCCACTGCTTTGGCAGGGCTCCACCAGGGGGAAAAAGTCCTTGACCTGGGTTCGGGCGGGGGAATTGACTGTTTCATCGCGGCCCAGCAGGTAGGACAGGAGGGCCGGGTCTTCGGCTTGGACATGACGACCGACATGCTGGAGTTGGCCAGGCAGAACCAAGCCCGCTTGGGCCTCACCAATGTGGAATTCATCCAGGGCGAGATGGAGGAGATCCCGCTGCCCGACGCCAGTGTCGACGTGGTAATTTCCAACTGCGTAGTGTGTTTGTCTCCCAATAAGGACGGCGTCTTCTCGGAAGCATTCCGCGTCCTAACGCCCGGCGGGCGGGTACACATATCCGACATGATGGCCCTCACCTCCGAGGGTCCGGCGCTGACGGACCCGGAGGCCTGGGCATCGTGTATCGCGGGGGCTGAGGACTTGGAAACCTATCTAGGTAGGTTGCGCGGCGCGGGCTTTGTCGACATAGAGATCAACGAGGACACAGCGCAATTGGGCGATGCATCCGTTCCAACCAACGTCGCCAGCGTGAAGGTGGTCGCCCGTAAGCCCGGCAATAACTCAGCCAGCACCGCTTAGAAAGACGGCCGCCGGGGCGCAAGACAACCGTTCTAACGTGATGATTATTGGCACTGGAGCCAGTCGCAACTCCCTGCGTTTTGGATGACATCCTCTCGGAAGATTAAAGCAGTGTCGAGAAAAGCGGTGCTCAGCCTAGGCGAAACCGTCTGTAGCCTTCGGCGTACTGAAAACCAACCTTTTGGCCCACAGAGCCGCGCCAACTCTTCATGTGGACATCCACCTCCTCATCGCCGACCTGACTCTTGTGCTCTTTTAGAGCATCGATAGCCGTGTCTATGTACTCTGATATGTCCAAGTAATTGTTGGCTTCACTGGAGTCCATCACCCACAACTCGCGGACGTGATGGGGCTCAAGTCCTTCATCCAATAGCTCAGGGAACGTAAGACGGTCCCGAGCGGTGGGAAAGACAGCGGACATAGCGGCTTCACCGGCGGCTAGGTGGTCTGGATGGCCGATCCAGCCATCCTCCTCCAGTCGCCTGGTGGGGTTTTCACAAATAAGCACGTCCGGCTTGTAGCGGCGGATCTCCCTGGCAATGTCCTTTCGTAGCTCCAGGGAGGGCTCAAGCATGGAGTCTTCATACCCTAGAAACACCACCTTCTCAACACCCAAGACCTTGGCCGCGTTTTGTTGCTCCTCCCGGCGCAGTTGCACCAATTCTTGGCTCGCCATGTTGGGGTCGCTGCTCCCCTTGCTGCCGTCAGTGCATACAACGTATACGACTTGCCACCCCTCGGCGCACCATTTGGCTACGGTGCCCGAGCAGCCCCACTCCGCGTCATCGGCGTGAGCAAACACGACCATGCCACGGCGGTACGGCTCCTCTAGATCAGCCATCGTTGTCTCCCTTTGATCGCGTCAATTTCCGAATGTTGGTTACGGTATCGCTGGCCAAGGATGTAGGCTTTATTACATCCCTACGGTTATATCTGAGTTTAACATAACCGAATACGAATCCCTGCTCAATGATTTCGTTTTAAGCAACCCCTAATCAGATATACGACGCATCCATTCGTTAAGTAAAAACCATCGCGCTTTCTTGCCAGTTATTGCTTGTAAGTAGCGCCGATGGTAGGTTAGCGGCAAGTTAAGCCTGTGGGGAGTCCTTAATGGCCAGACTATGGGCCATGACAACAACCTTTGGATCGGTAAATGTGGGAGACCAGCTACCCATTCTGGTCAAATGGGAGACTCAGGAGACTATAGCTACTCCCGCGTTGGTTGCCTACATGGCCGAGTTGCTGGAAAAAGCGTTCCCCATACCCAGCGCTACGGCGGGTGATGGTCTGGAGGTGCGGGCCATCCTCCCGGTGTTGCTGGAAGACACCATCTCCTTGACTGGATGGGTGGTGGACAAGCAGACAGCCGGGGATCAAAGGCTTGTTAGGTGTGAGATTCAAGTAGAAAACCAACGTGGCGAGACCGTTGCTCAAGCCGCCGCGACAGTAAGCCTGTGAAGTTTGGGCAAGCGGTTAGCGAGGATGCCGGGAGGCCCGGCCGGGCCGGGAACCCCTGCGGCGGGAGGCTCGGCGCCGGGTCCCAGAGGGCTGGCTAGCCGCCAGGTTAGGAAGCTGGCCCGTTGCTATGAGTTTCCGTTTATGGAAGGTCCACATGACCTGTATCACTATCGTGACCACAATACCTGGGACCACCCGGGCCACTATTTGTCCGGTCGCTAACTCTGAGTCGAGTGGCGAGGCCAGGAAGCCGACCGCGTTTGGCTGCAGCAGCAAGACCAGCATGCCGGCTCCGGTAATCAGAATGGCCCAAGCTACTGACCTGAATATCAGGCCGGTATGCCAAGGAGAGCGGAGTATCAACGTCGACCATAACGGCCACGCTAGGAAGAACGGCAGTACTGGCAGCCCCAGAATGAAGACCGGGACAAGGACTATGTTGTGGAAATACCAAGGCCGTTGGACTTCAAGGGGTGGTGGTGCCTGTCCTTCGCTCATGGCAACCCGGCGGCCTGCCTCTAGTTCCTGGCCAGCAGTAGATGGAATTCCAGCATGTCGATGTGGCGGTGCTGGCGGATTGACGCCACTGCGTATTCTACGCACATACGCGCGAAGCCGGCGTAGTTAAATATATTGGAGCCCAGCACCACCAGGGGTACCTCGCCGTCCAACTCCACCTGCAACTGGTCTGCATCGTTTTGATCTATCCGTAAATCGACTCGCTGGCCCGTCGAACGCTGTATCTTGTTCTGCAATCGTTGAACGAACTGGTCGTCGTCCATTCCGACCACCCTCTTCCAATTCACGCCTGGTTATCGGGAAAGCACAGAGAAGATATTGCTGACCGCTTGGTTGAGGTTATTCTACCACCGTCGCGGTCCCTGCATGCCCCCGGTGGCCTCGATCAACCGGGCCTAGTCATCTTCACGGGCCATGGCAACTCCGTTCGTGGTGAGCCTGTCGAACCACACCCCGCCCTTCGACAAGCTCAAGACCTCTGAGGGTAATCCGTTCGTGGTGAGCCCTTCGGCAGGCTCAGGACAGGCTTGTCGAACCACACCCCGCCCTTCGACAAGCTCAGGGCGAACGGGGAGATTCCAGTAGAAAGGAACTGCCACATACCCTGGCCGGCAAGTTAGGGCCGCTTATCTCTCGAGGTTCATGGGAAGTCCGTTCGTGGTGAGCCCTTCGGCAGGCTCAGGACAGGCCTGTCGAGCCACGCCCCGCCCTTCGACAAGCTCAAGACTTCTAAGGGAAGTCCGTTCGTGGTGAACCTGTCGAACCACACCCGCGCGCCCTTCGACAAGCTCAGGACAAGTTCGTCACACCATGGACTAGCGGTTCTTCTATATTTGCGATGGTCGCCTAAAGCCATTCAGCTTGACACTATATATGGCGGAAACCATAATTGGCCTCGGCTATCTCTTGTTTTGGACTATGATACACATCGCTGAATAATCCACCGAGGGTGAGCTATGACGACATTGAATTACGCCTTGGATGATTTGGTCCATGACCTAGAGGCCCTGCTAGAGGACCAGGCCGACCAGAAGAAGATTTTTGATACAGGCTCCTCCTATCTAGCAAAGCTGGTCCAAAACCCGGACGCTGTTCCAGCCCAATTCCGCGCTCCCACGGGAACAGGCCCCAGGCCCAATCATGGGACCTATTTATTGTACCAAGGAGAGAGCGGTCTTTCGGTTACCGCCGTGGTCTGGGGGCCCGGTGACCATGCCTCACCTCACGACCATCGGACCTGGGGTATGATTGGGGTCTTGGCAAATGCCTTGACTGAAACCCGGTTCCGCCGGGTTGACGACCGTTCCCAGGATGGGTTCGCTCAATTGGAGCAGGACCGACGCTCCTTGGTCAAACCGGGTGAGGTGTCATTGCTCATCCCCGAAGTTGACGAAATTCACCAGATGGACAATTTTACGGACCGCCCCACTATAGAGGTGCATGTATACGGTACAGACCTCCGCGGCCTTAACCGGTCCCGTTTCGACCTTGAAACCGAGAAAATTAGTCCTTTCCTGACCACACGCTACGATAACTGTTAAGTGGTTTCAGCTCCCTGCGGTGGGTTGAGCAACCAAGAATCATGCGCTGACTCTAGAGCTATACGAGAGACGGATAATGGCCGCGAAAATCTCCGCTGAATCCCTGAATGGACTGCTCCACGGCGGTGCCCCGTTTGGTTTGATCGATATTCGAGAGGCCGTGGAATTCAATACTTCCCACATACCGGGTTCCACTTGGATTCCGCGTCGGTTGCTGGAGTTCCAGATCAAGGACGCGGTCCCCTTCACCGGCGCTAACGTGGTCCTCTGCGATGACGACGGCCGTCGGGCGGAGAGAGCAGCAGCAACCCTGGAGAGGCTCGGATACGGTAATGTTTCGTTTCTAGAAGCGGGCATCAACGGATGGGCTAGCCAAGATTACCCTACCGAATGGGGCACCAACGTCCCAAGCAAAGACTTCGGTGAAAAGATGGAGGTGGTCCACCACGTGCCGGAGCTGGAGGCCGTGGACTTGCACCAGCGCATCGAGCGCGGGGATAAGTTGGTTATCTTAGATACCAGGACACCGGAGGAATATCAGCGTTTTTGCATTCCCGGGGGCCGCAGCGTTCCCGGCGGAGAGCTTGCCCTACGTATTTCCGACATTGCCAAGGACCTAGACCCGGATACCACGGTCATTGTCAATTGCGCGGGACGCACGCGCAGCATCATTGGCACAAGGGCTTTGCAGAGAATGGGCTGCTCCAACGTATTAGGTCTGAAAAACGGGACCTCAGGATGGGTGCTAGCCGGATTCGAGCTTGAGTCGGGAGCCGACCGTGTGACCCTGCCAGAGGTGTCATCGGAGGGACTGGCCGCTGCCGAAGCCTACGCAGACAGGATTGCGGCGGAAGATGGAGTCCGTTTTATAGATATAACCAAACTTCAGCAGCTAATCTCCCGCCGAGGCCAGGAGACGATCTACTTAATAGACGTCAGGACCAGGGAGGAATATCAACAAGGCCACATTCCCGGGTTTCGCTGGTTCCCCGGAGGCCAAGCAGTGCAACGCTCAGATGACGCGGTGCCCGTCCACAACAGTACTATCGTGTTGACCTGTGACAAGAAGGCCAGGGCCACTATCACCGGCTCCTGGTACCGGCAAATGGGCTACGAAGAAGTCTACGTTCTGGAGGGTGGCATCGGCGCCTGGGGCGCGTTGGGGCAGAGTCTGAAAACAGGTATGCCCGAATCGCCGGTCCTTGGCCTGGCTGAAGCCCTGCAGCAAGCCGAGGTGAAGTCCCCGGATGATTTCCAACGTACTGACTCCGCAGTGACGATTTTCGTGGATACCAGCCAGGATTTCGCCGCGGGCCATATCCCCGGGTCCCACTGGCTTTCCCGTAGCTGGCTTGAGTTGGAAATTAATACTGTGGCGCCGAGCCTGGCAACTGCTATCGGCCTCACCTGCTCCGACGGCACCAACTCCATCCTGGCAGCAGCGGCTTTGAAAGAGCTAGGGTATATGAAGGTCACAGTTCTCGAAGGCGGCATGGCAGCATGGCGTCGGGCAGGCTTGCCTGTGGAGACAGGCCTTACCGGCGTGATGCGGCCGCCCGTTGACGTGCTGTATGCTGGCCCGGACCGCAGCTACGCCGACATGGTAAATTACCTTCGCTGGGAGACCGCCCTCGGGGGAAAATACGCCACGGATAAATAGCACATCATCAACTCGATTGAGCTGGTAGCCAGACGGTTAGCGGTCAATCATGGGAGACCAGCAAGTCTCGTTGGCCGCGGAAAACAACGACTGAACGCTGCAAGACCTTGGAGGGCAGAACTATGGCAACCCAACAAGAGGAAGGCGCCCTTCCCGACTTCCTGCGGATGGATGGCGCTGGCGCTCCGGAGCCAGTGGGTGATGGCAGTTGGTACGGCTGGCCCAGCAAGGAGCAGACGCCGGTAACCCTTTCCGACGAGCAAGGCCGCACTGTGCGGGTACGGACTCCGGTGATGGACCTGGAAGGCTTGATCACACCCACGGAGCTCCACTATGTGGTCCAACACTTCGATATACCCGAGGTCATACCGCCGGACCAGTGGGAGCTAAAGATCGACGGGGACGTCAAGCGTCCGTTGACTCTGAATTATGAACAATTACGGCGGTTCCCCGGCAGAAGTGTTCGTACGATCATGGAATGCTCCGGCAGCGACGCGACCTACTTCGAGTATCTCAAGGGTGAGGGACCCAAGCCTTCCCGCACCCAGGAATGTATGATCCTCAGTGCTAGCGAATGGACCGGGGCACCTCTGGCCGCTGTGTTGAATGCGGCCGGCTTAAGGGACAGCGCGGCCTATATCCGCGCCGAAGGTTGGGACGATGGGGTCCCCGCAACCGCTGATCCTGGCACCCAAGCCTTTTTCTACGACAAGGGTCTGCCGCTGGAGAAGGCCCTGCATCCGGACACCATACTTGCATGGGCTCAGAACGGGCAACGGTTGCAGCACCTCCACGGAGCGCCGGTACGGCTATTGGTGCCCGGTTGGTCTGGCAACTGGTCGGTCAAATGGCTTCGAAGGCTTCAATTGATGGACCACATGCCCGACTGCTGGTACCACTACAATTTCTACTATTACGGGGACTCCCCCGACGATCCCAACAAGGAGCTGATCACTACCATCGGCGTAAAGTCCATGGTAACTCACCCCAACGACGACACGGAGGCTCTACGTCCTGGAATCCACGTTATCCGGGGATACGCTTGGAGCGGCGCAGGCGCCATTACCCAGGTAGAAGTAAGTGTGGACGGCGGCGAGACATGGCACGCGACCCACTTGGAGGAGCCCAGAGACCGGTTTATGTGGGTGAGATGGTCCTACCTCTGGGACGCCACAAAGCCCGGTAAGTACTCGATTATGTCCAGGGCTTCTGATGAAGTTGGCAGGGTGCAATCTCGGGAGCCCAGGTATAATAATATGCGGAAGAATTTCAGTGCCATCGTTGGTTATGACTTGACCATTGAATAGAGTTCTACTTACGAGCCCAGTCTATTTATTGATCACATTGGGAATCGAATCATGCCGATCATAGAACACAGCGAAATCCGGATGCCGCCGGTTGAGGGCAATATCAGGGAGCGTTCTTTGGTGTCCAGCAGCGACGGTGCTGTGTCACTGACTATCAAAGAGGTTGAGTTGCAGCCCGGTTGGACCGGCAGGCTGCATACCCACCCTACGGATATCTCCCTGATGGTGCAGGCAGGTGCTGTTCAAATAGTGATAGATGACGAAACCAGCACCATCCGGGCCGGCACCACCGTCCTTGCCCCACCCGGCGTTCCCCATAAACTGGTCAACCAGCTATGGGTCCCGGTTCGATTGTTGGTAACCTACCCTACAGCCCAACTGGAAACCGACTACCTGGAATAGCCCGTAGGCCCATCGACAGGAGGTACCACATGGCCATCCAACAGACACGTACGGAAGTCAAGCCTCAGCTCATCCCCACCAACGCCGGCTACCGTACGTTCGCCGCCCCTCCCCAGGCGCTGCAAGAGGACATCGTGCCCAACGACCTTTTTTACGTCCGCAACCATTGGCGAGAGGTACCGAAGATCGATGTTGGCAGCTACCGGTTGGTGGTGGATGGGGAGGTGGAAAGGCCCCTCGACCTAAGCTACCAGGACCTGCTGTCGATGCCGCAGAAACGGTTCCAGGTCACCTTCGAGTGTTGTGGTAACAGCCCCGTCCCCGAGTATTGGGGACAGATAACCCGCACCAGCTCGGTGATGGAGCAGATCAAGGGTCACGGGATCATGGGCAACGCGGAGTGGGCCGGAGTAGCCCTGTCCGATGTCCTGTCCCGCGCAGGTGTGAAGCCGTCGGCGGTAGAGGTTATGTTCGAGGGCGCAGACCACGGTCCAGACGAGGTCGCCAGCGACCCTGACGAAGTAACTTACGAGCGGAGCCTGCCCCTGGGTAAAGCCAACCACCAGGATACTCTATTGGCCTACGAGATGAATGGGCAGCCTCTTCCCCCGCCTCACGGTTATCCGGTGCGTTTGCTGGTGCCGGGCTGGTATGGCATGACATCGATCAAATGGCTGGTCGGCATTCACGTCTTGGCCCACGAATTTAAGGGTTTCTACCAGACAGAGCGCTACCAGACCATGAACGGCCCCGATGCTGACTCGTTCTATACCTACCACACCAAGATGAAGGTCAAGTCCATCATCACCAACCCGGTGCCGGGCGAGGCTGTGCCGACAGAAGGATACCAATTGGCGGGCGCCGCTTGGTCCGGGGAGGATGAGGTGGTCGGGGTGGACATCAGCACCGACGACGGCGCCACTTGGAGGCCGGTAGATACCCTGAGGCCGCGCAGCGGCTACTCTTGGTACCGCTGGGAGCACTATTGGCGCCCTCAAAGCCCCGGTAACTACACTTTGATGTGCCGCGCTACCAACGACAAGGGTGAAACCCAGCCTATGGAGTTTCCCAACAAGTGGGATGGTAGAGGCTATGGCAACAACATGGTGTTCGCCTTCCAAGTAGAGGCACGGTAGCGGCGCGGTGATCGTTAGCTAAGCGGATTCCAGTACCCACGGAGTCCATTGTGCGGGGTGCTGCCGCTACGGCAGCACCCCGCCTAGTCCAGACCTTGGCCCGACGGCACCCTGTGCTGTGACTGGCCTTCTCGTAGAGCAGCACCCGCCCACTTCTGTGTCCACCATCAAGGATTTCCCGGCCCATCGGTTGTTTCTGGGCCAAAATATTCCGGAAACTGAAGACCTCATCAGCCTGGACGATTGATCGTCACGGAATTAGAGGTATGAGCACTGCCGTCGACTCTAGGGCCATCGCACGTGTTTTGGAGTAAGTAACCAGGTCCGTCAAATGGGCCCCTATCCGTTCCCTCATCGGTAGCCATGACGGTTGACCCACAAACTCACAAACCGACACCCATCCTACTGGGCACCTCCAACCCAGCCAAGCGGCACGCCTTGGCCAACCTGCTGGAGGGGCTGCCGTTATCTTCGGTCACACCGGGGGATTTGGGCTTGGAAGCAGTACCTGAAGAGCGGGGTGAGGGCCATGAGACCATAGCTCAGGATAAAGCCAAAGAGTGGTCCCGAGCAGCGTCTATGCTGGCAATCGCCTCCGACGGAGGCATGAAGGTGCCCGCTTTGGGAAGCGGATGGGAGAGCCGGTTCACCCACCGCTTCGCGGGGGACACAGCCGACGACCGTGACCGAATAAGCCGGCTTGTGAAGCTAATGGAGCCCTATGAAGGTCGTCAACGGGAAGCTTCGTGGGTCGAGGCCTTGGCGGTAGCCAACTGCGGTGAGGTGTTGGCCTCCTGGGCGATCGAGGGCGCCAGCGGCGAAATAGCGACAGCCCCGGACCAGGTTATCAGCGGGCGCGGATTTTGGGCCTTTTCCTTGTGGTATTTTCCTCAATATCAGAAATTCTACAACCGGCTTTCGCCGGACCAGAAGGTCGAGATTGGAGACCATTGGTCCCGATTGCGCCCTTTGGTGACCAGGTTCTTCGCCCAACATCTCCGCATGGTGAACAGCTAGCAATTTGGGCTACAATAGCACCTAGCCCAGCAACAGAGTCCTTCCTCTCAACTGTGAAACGGACTCTGAATGTTCATGGAGACCCGCATTGATCAACACTACCACCACGCCAAACTCCATTGAGGAAGTGCAGCAACTGCTAAGCGACCAAGTCTATGTTGCTGACCGGGCTTTGGCCGTTCCTATATTTCTCGCTCTCAAACTTGGCCGGCCCCTGTTTCTCGAGGGGGAGGCCGGGGTAGGGAAAACTGAAATTGCCAAAGCCCTTGCTTCCGGCTTGAACACCGAGTTGATACGCCTACAATGCTACGAAGGCCTGGACGTCAACCACGCTGTGTATGAGTGGAACCACACGCGCCAGGTCTTGGAAATAAGGCTAATGGAAGCGGCTGGAAACGTGGACCGCGAGGCAGCCAGCGCAGACCTTTTCAGCGAGGCATATTTGATCAAGCGTCCCCTGCTTCAAGCCGTCGACGATAGTTGGGACCGGCCGCCGGTGCTGCTGATCGATGAGCTGGACCGGGCCGACGAAGAGTTTGAGGGGTTTCTTTTGGAGATGCTGGGGGACTTCCAAATCACGATCCCGGAGCTGGGTACTTACCGGGCCGCACATCCTCCGGTCGTCATCATCACCTCCAACCGCACCAGAGAGATCCACGACGCCTTGAAGCGGCGTTGCCTTTACTACTGGATTGAATACCCTGACTTTCAAAAAGAGATGCAAATCGTCACGGCCAAGATTCCCGAGGCTCCCCGCAGGTTGGCAGAGCAGGTAACGGGCTTTATCCAGGAGTTGCGGGACACCGAGCTTTACAAAGTTCCGGGCATTTCCGAGACCCTGGACTGGACGGCGGCGCTGCTGGCATTGAATCAAGCGGAATTGGACCCGCAGGTGATCGACGATACCCTGGGGATAATGCTCAAGTACCAGGATGACATCGCCTCGGTTCGTGGCGAGCCGGTACGCGCAATGCTAGAGCGGTCCCAAAACCGGGGGCCTCGCCGTGGGCGTGGAGGGGGCGGTGGGGGCTCATAGCGACTCCCCCAATTAACCGGTCCCTCAATTCGCGGACCTCAAGCCAACGATCGAGCAGGTAATTCAGAAACCGGGTAGTTCATGATGGCCGACGGTGGGACGAACAATAAATCCGGGAATCATCCTCCCGGACACATACTGCACAACACTTTGCTTTTTGCTGAAGTCTTGCGTCGAGTCGGCCTCGACGTAGGAACGGGGGAAGTGCTGGACTTGGTCCGGGCCACGGAGCACGTTCCCATCGGACAAAAGCAGGACTTCTATCGGTCCGCCAGATGTTTGCTGGTGCACAGGAAGCAGGACCTTCCGGTATTTGATGAGGCGTTTCAGGTTTTCTGGCGGCCTCCCGCCTCCGGGCACACGACGCGAGACCTGCGCTCCATGGGCGAACAGCGCCGGTTCCGGAAACCTCAGGTTGGGCCACCCCCTGGAGCCGACGAACCGGAAGGGACCATTCCAGGCGATGACTCCGATTCCCCAGACCGGATAGACCTGACCCGGACCTACAGTGCCCAGGAGGTCTTGAGGGCCAAAGATTTCGCCGATTACAGCCCAGCCGAGGTTGCATCGGCCAAACGCATGATGGAGGATCTACGCTGGAATTTGGGGCATCACCGTACCAGACGGCGTGTCGCTGGGCCAGGCAGATGGTTGGACCTGCGTAAAACCTTGCGACGCAATCTCAAATACGGCGGTGAGTTACTGGAGCTGGCCCATCGCCAGCCTAAAGTGAAGACGAGACCCTTGGTCCTGATCTGTGATGTTAGCGGCTCTATGGAGCAATACACTCGAATGCTGCTCCACTTCATTCACACCATCGCCGGAGGAACGAACCACGTAGAGGCTTTCCTGTTTGCTACTCGCTTGACTCGTATCACCAGGCATTTGAATTACCGCAGCGTGGACCAAGCCGTTAGCGAGGTCTCCAAAGCCGTCCCGGACTGGGCTGGTGGCACTCGCATCGGCCAAGCCTTGAAAACATTTAACTTCCAATGGCTGAGACGGGTGCTGGGTGGCGGTGCACTGGTGTTGATCATATCGGATGGCTGGGATAGAGGTGCCCCGGAGCTTCTGGCCCGGGAAACATCGCGCTTGCAGCGGAGTTGCCACCGCCTTGTCTGGCTCAATCCGTTGCTGGGGTCACCCACGTATCAGCCACTGACCCAGGGAATGCAAGCGGCCCTACCATATGTGGACGATTTCCTGCCCGCCAACAACCTTAACAGCTTGGAGGCACTGGCCCTGCACTTGAGTCAGCTCAACCCCCAACGTGCACCGGTCCGGCGCTATCAACCCCCGAAAGCCGCTGAACAAGCCGAGACCCAGGCAGCGCCGCGGGTTGAATCCCAGGTAGCTGAGACGGGCCCACTGCCCACCTTTCGGCATCCAATGTGGGGGCGCAGGCAATAGTAACGGCCGCCGTTCCTGCGGACACTAACATCCAAAGATTAGTGCTTCACCGGTTCATAAAGCCTGGGTCTGGCTGTGACTGATTTCCGGCCCGCCAAGACTGTCCTACACCTCCGCGGGCCCATCCTTAATGAGAATCACTGCTACTGGGAATATTTCTACTTGGTCGTCCCATTGGGCTGTGGCCCGGGAGTCCAACGGGTGCGCCGGTCCCACAGCCAGACTACGCCGAACGCTACTACGGCCAGAAATGCGCCCGCGACGGCGTCCAACAAGAAGTGATTCCCGGTAATGGTTATCGCGGCCAGAGTTAAGATTGGATAAACTACTCCCAATGCTTTGTACCAGCCTCTAAACGTTCTTACGAACACGACTCCCAAGATGATGGTCCAGCTAACGTGCAGGCTGGGCATGGCAGCGGTGGTGTTGTAGAAGGCGGCCATGGCGGGGCTGCCATAGTAGGTGGGCCCGAACTCTTGAATAGTGTCGATGAAATAGCCAGTCAGATCGAATGGTGGGGACACAGGAAACAACAAGAATATCAGTAATGCAAAGGAAAAATTGACCAGCACCACGGTGCGGTAATAGTAATACCGCGGGCGCGCGGTAACGTAGAGCACAAAGCCCAGGGTAAGGATTATGGGCCAATAGGTCACGATGTAGGCCCAGTTGAGAAAGGCTACTAGACCTTCTGCGTTGGCCAATGCCCACGATTGCCAACCCGCTTCCCAAAAAATTCCTAGGGACATCTCCGCCGACGCCACCTGTTCCGCGTTTTCGAACCCCTTGGAGTCCAGGTCGGAGAACACCGCGCCGCGGGTGAAAAAGTATACGAAGTAGCAACCCAGAATGAGCCCAAGCTCTAAGAAATGCAACTTCCATGCCCAAATCCGAGATAAATATGGCATCGCTTAGAGGCGGGAACGAATGTTGGCCAAGTGCCGAAGCGTTGTGTCGTTGCTTTGTCTTGATCTCAACTGCGAGCCGTCATCCTTTAAAGTGGATAGCCCAAATAGGTCTGATGTCCCTAAGATAAAATACCGGCCCAGGCATCTAAATCAGGCCAAATAATCATACTGCTGACGAGAATCGCCCTACAACCGCCTGAGTCTCGATATAATTCGAGCTTTGGAAGTCACTATCTCGAAATCCATGGTATTCAACAAGGCGCGGACAGCTAGCACCTTCAATGTGCGCTCCACTCCCGGCACAGATCCCGGCTAACCTATGTTAGTTAATTGACTCTTTCCGCAGTAGCGGAGTATCCTGTTTATTCTTCCCCCATACCAGTGCTGTTTGGCGTCGGAAACCGCTTACCCTCCCGGGAGACAGTGTCTGTATGACTCAAACCACCAAGTCCAAAGTGATCCACGAGACGAATGTCATGGTCCCTATGCGGGATGGAATCCGATTGGCTACGGATATATTTCGTCCCAACGCTCCTGGCAGGTATCCGGTGCTGGTCACTCGGGGTCCGTATGGAAAGGACGGCTACCTGGGTAACCCCGACCACTCAGTTTGGTACTTCTCCGAGCATGGATACGCGGTGGTTAGCCAGGACTGCCGGGCCCGGTTTGGGTCCGAAGGGGATTACTACAATCCGCTGTTTCAGGAAGGCCAGGATGGGTACGATACCGTGGAGTGGGCTGCCCGCCAGCCTTGGTCCAACGGGAGGGTTGCTACCACCGGCCAGTCTTATCTGGGAGCGACCCAGTACACTCTGGCCTGCCACAATCCAGCGCCTCCCCATCTTCAGGCAATGGCCCCGGTCTCGGCTTCAGCGGACCCGCGGCAGAGTTGGGTATACCACACCGGGGGAGCGATGGAATGGGGCTGGATGGTGCCCTATGCTATCCACAAAGGCCGCAATACCCTGGAGCGGCTTGTCCGGGAAGACCTGCTGCCCCAAATGGACGACTATGTTCTACCTCCAGATAATTTCGCCCAGCCGCTGCGTGATGAGTGGTTCAAACACCTTCCCTTAAACGATTGGATAGCCCGTCTCAAAGAAACGGCTCCTTACTTTGGGGAGTACCTAGAACACGAAGCTGACAGTCCTTACTGGTGGCCGATCAACCTCCTTCACCATGCGAGCCGCATCGAGCTGCCCATGTTTCACGTCAGCTCCTGGTACGATATCTTCTTGGAAGGCGCCCTCAACGGTTACCAAGCGATACGGGATCACGGTGGCAATGATCTGGCCAGGCGCAGCCAGAAGTTGCTCGTGGGCCCCTGGGCCCACATCCGCCCCTACACGGCGCCAACCTCGGGCGAGACCGGCGACATTGACTTCGGACCCGAGGCAAGAATCGAGTTGCACGATTTTCTGCTCCGTTGGTTCGATTACTGGCTCAAGGATATCGACACGGGTATCCTGGAAGAGCCTCCCGTGTCCATTTTCGTCATGGGGGAGAACCATTGGCGCCAGGAACACGAATGGCCATTGGCTAGGACCCACTACAATAAGTACTATTTCCATTCTGAAGCTCCGGCTAATACCAGTGCCGGCGGCGGTACCCTCTCTACGGTACCTCCGTCAGACGAGACTCCTGATAGCTACGTTTACGATCCCTCCGACCCGGTGCCAACCAAAGGTGGCAACACGTTAATCATCCCCCAGGGAGTGGCTGATCAACGGCAAGTGGAAGACCGGCAGGACGTCTTGGTCTACACTTCGGACCCTCTGCAACGGGATATGGAAATTACCGGACCCATCAAGGTCCACCTGCACGCGGCGAGTAGCTCTGTCGATACTGATTTCACCGCCAAGTTGATAGACGTCAGACCGGATGGCTATGCTCATAACTTGCAGGATGGCATAGTCAGGGCCCGTTTCAGGACTTCCGCCGCCGAGCCGTCTCAGATAATTCCGGGCTCGGTTAACGAATACGTGATAGACTTATGGGCTACCAGCCAAGTGGTCAGGGCCGGGCACCGGCTGCGGGTCGATATCTCCAGCAGCAATTTCCCGCGGTTCGACCGGAATCCTAATACCGGGGACCCGATAGGCCAGGACAGCCGATCTGAGATTGCTCATCAGACGGTGTTTCATTCCCAGACCTACCCGTCCTACATTGTCCTCCCCATAATTCCGAGATAGCGATGAACAACATGAACCGTGTATTCAGTTTAGACCAGAAGAAATTGTTGGTGGCGGTCCTAGACCGGATCATTCCACCAGAGGGACACATGCCGGGGGCTGGCGAGCTGGGAGTGGCAGACTACATCGAGGGTGTGGTGCAAAAGGACCCACGGGTCTTAAGGCTGTTCCTTGAGGGCTTAGACCAAATACGTCTAACCACTACACGGGAAGAGCGCTCGGGCTTCACAGAGTTGCCGAGCACTGCCAAGGACGTCGTTCTCCAACGTGTGGAGACGGGTCTTCCGGCGTTCTTCGATGAGCTGGTACGGCAGACCTACAACGCGTATTACACAGATCCCAACGTATTTGAAGGGATAGGTTATATTCTTCCGACACCACAGGCCAAAAGCAGCGATCCTGCACTATTGGACCCAGACCGACTTGAGCAGCAAAGGGGCCGAGAACCCTTCTGGACGCAAGTATGATTAACAGGCCTGTTACGTGCCAACACTTGCTTGCCGGGGTAAACGGCCGCTAGTTCGTCGATCAAAGCACTGCGCACTGCTTTGGGAGGAGGCTCAAATATGCCGAGAATAGATTTCGACCACCAGCTCATTTTACTGCAGGCCGACGTTGAGGTCTTGGCTGGAACTGTTGAAAAGGCCATCAGCCGGTCGGTTGATGCACTGAAGCGCCGCGATCTTGAGGCGTCTCGGCAGATAATCCAAGAGGACGACTTCATTGACCAGAAACGGTTCGAAATAGAGGACCGGTGTGTCGACCTCATTGCTACCCAGCAGCCAATGGCGCGGGACTTGAGGGCGATCATCGCTTTGCTCCACATAGTGGTGGAGTTGGAACGAATGGGCGACTACGCTGAAGGAATTTCCAAAATCAGCTTATCTATGGGTGAGGCTCCTCCCCTCAAGCCTTTGATAGATATCCCCCGCATGACTGACAAAGCAACTGAAATGCTGCGCGACAGCATAGACTCGCTGCTCAGTAGGGACGTGGTCAAAGCCTACAACGTATGCCAGTCCGACGACGAAGTAGACGCCCTATACGACCAGGTCTATAGAGAGCTACTGCTCTACATGATCGAGGACCCAACGACAATTCAACGGGCCACTTACTTGCTGTGGGTAGCCCATGACCTGGAGCGCATCGCAGACCGCGCCACCAACATCGCCGAGCGCGTCATATTTCTGGTTACCGGAAAGATGGTGGAAATCAACGTATCCCGGTATTAGGTCCTAACGCCCCTAGACCCGGCCACATCCGCAGGCTACCCATTATTTGGTGCAGCATCCTTTTACGGGTCTGTGTCCCGGTTCACTCCGTCTGCAACAGTCTTGAGGCCCCTCAGCTCATGTGGTCAAGGCGAGTTCCAGTTGACGCTGAGGGCTTTGCATTGTTCTAGGAGGGCGTTTGGAACCGAGACTCCAAGTGTGTCTTGCTTCGTCCACCATGGCCATAACTCGGCCGGTATACTCCTTGGGCGCGTAGGTCTTGCGGTACATGGCAGCGTAGGCTTGGCTCAGATGCGGGTGCGCCTCCCGCAACATGGGCATAAACCATTCCTTGGACCCAGGCTTCAAGAACAAAACATTGGCGCCAAGGAACTGGGCTTTGTGAGCAGCGGCCGCTGCCGCCACAGCATTGATACTCTCTGAGCTGTCGGATATGCCTGGTAGCAGAGGGGCCATCATGATTCCCGCCGAGACACCGTTCTCCACAAGGAACTGCATGGCTTCAAGGCGGGCCATTGGCCTTGGTGCTCCGGGCTCGGTTTGCTTCCATACCTCTTCGTCAATCGTCCCGACGCTGAAGTTCACTCTCACCTCGCTCGCTTCGGTAAGTTCCCTCAAAACGTCGACATCACGCCTAACCAACACACCCTTGGTAGTGATGGATGCAGGGTTCCTGAACTCCACTAAGATTTGGAGGATGCGTCTGGTGAGCTGATACTGGGACTCGGCGGGCTCGTAGGGGTCTGACGCAGTGCCGATGGCAATGGACTCGCCAGTCCACCGTGGGCGCTTGAGCTCGCTTCGCAGCACCTCCGGCGCATTTATCTTGGCAAAAACCCGCTGCTCGAACTCCCGGCCAGCGTCCATGCCCAAAAACTCGTGGGTGGGCCGAGCGTAGCAATACCGGCAAGCGTGGCGGCAGCCGCGGTATGGGTTCAACGTCCATCGGAAAGGGAAGTTGGGGACGTCGGTGCGGTTCAAAAGGGTCTTGCAGCGAATTTCCTGTACTTCGGCACCCGCCATAGAATCTCCATCAGCAAAGCCAATATTGGAACGTATGTGCTAATGGTAGGTCAGGTTGCCCAGTACATCAAGGTAAGAGTGTCAGCTAGTTCAAGGGAGAGAGACCGAGCCTTCACCCCTGTCCTCGCCGGTGATTTCCCGCACCAACAACTATCGCCGGTACACGTAGCCGTTGCCTGTTCGCTCACAGTTTAACCGGCGATTCAGGTGCAGTCCTTCGAGGACGAACTCAACCGCGGAGGCGACAACCTCCGGCCGTTGGTCATCGGTCAATTGGGCTACGGCGTCAGACAACCCATCGATCCCGTCACGCAAAGCCAGGTACTCCGAAGCGTGCTTCTCGGAGCTGGTTTCCGCTGTATTGCCCAAGTCGAAGGCGGTTACGATCTCGTCCAACTCCGCGGCATCGAAGTAATTGCCAAAAATACGGAGCAACGCCCGCCGGGTCAGATCGTCGGTAACCCGGCTCTCCCGGCCCTCCTCAAAGGTCTCCAGCTCGATCTTGCCAGCAAAGGAAGCAACGATGTATGGCAGGTCGCTGGTACGCGGGCAGGCCCACTGGTCCCCGTGGAGGATGGACCTTCGGACCGCGTTGCCCATCAGTGTCTCGTAGTTGGAAATCGATACCCGCACGCTGACACCCGAGCGCTGGTTGATTTCACTGCTGTTGCGGGCCTGAGCAGTGATCTCCGCAATGATCTCGCGTATATAGCCCGGCACCACCAAGTTCTCTTCTCCGGGGAATGAGGACCGCTCCTGCTCCATGATAGCGATTTCGTGCTCTAGGCTCCTGGGGTAGTGGGTATGAATTTGGGAACCGTACCGGTCTTTGAGGGGCGTGACAATTCGCCCGCGGTTGGTATAGTCCTCCGGGTTGGCGGTGGAAACCACGTACACATCCAAGGGTAGCCGAACACGGTACCCCTTGATCTGGACATCCCGCTCTTCCATGAGATTAAAGAGGCCTACCTGAATCCGTTCGGCTAGGTCAGGTAGCTCGTTGATGCAAAAGATTCCTCGGTTGGTCCTGGGAACCAGACCATAGTGGATTACTAGCTCGTCAGACAGATAGTGGCCCTCGGCCACTTTAATCGGGTCTATCTCTCCTATCAGGTCAGCGATGGAAATATCCGGCGTTGCCAGTTTCTCGGAATACCGTTCCTCACGCGCGACCCACTCTATCGGAGTCTCGTCGCCCTGCTCGGTTACTATGTCTCGGCAGGCCCGGCAAATTGGATTGTAGGGATTGTCGTTAATCTCGCAGCCGCCAATCTTGGGAATGGCCTGGTCCAGCAGGTTGATCAGACTTCGGATCAGACGTGACTTGGCCTGACCCCTCTCTCCCAAGAGTATTACATCCTGGCCCGCCAGGATCGCGTTCTCCAACTGAGGAATCACTGTATCGTCAAACCCGATGATGCCCGGGAACACGATCTCTTCGGCCCTGATGGTAGCGATTAGATTCTTGCGTAGCTCCTCTCGCACTGGTAGGACCTGATAAGCAGACTCCCGCAACTCCCCAAGAGTCTGAGGCCGTGTGTCTAGGGTCATAATGCAAGCTCCAGGTTGGAATTAGATATCTTGGCAGGGGACTTTGTTAGTCCAAACGAAAGGTCAATCGTTAAGATAGGCGGCTCAGGCTGAGCCCGTTGCCGATACACAGTATAACCGATGGTTATGCTCAGCATCAGCCCCCGCCCCCGGCCCACCAGCCTGTCCCAAGCCTGCCGAAGGACCTCACCTGTCCCGTGCGTCTTGAGCGTTCCGAAGGTTCTCGGGTCCTGGTTCCCCCAGGTATGTCCTGAGCTTGTGGAAGGTCTCAACAATTTTCGTTCGGTCTGAGCTTGTCGAAGACACCCCGTTTATGGTTCGAAGGGCCTGTCTTGAGCTTGTGGAAGGACTAACCCCCGGTGAGTCACCCGTTTGCCTGAGCTTGTGAAACGCTATGCAACATGCCCTCATGGGAGTGGATCGGAAAAACTGGCGGGCCCGTGGTTCGACAAGCTCACCACGAACGGACTGTGCGGTTCGGGCTGAGCTGGTCGGCCCACCACCAGCGGACTTTCATGTTTGCCTGGGCCTGTTGACGGGCTACGCAACACGCCTTTATGGGAGAGGATCGGAAAAAACTGGCGCGCTGGTGGTTCGACAAGCCTGTCCTGGGCTGGTCGAAGGGCTCACCAAGAACGGGATTCCACTGGCCCACGAGAACTGAGGGGCTCGGAGCTATCCCCGACGATATCCCAGGTTCCGTGTTTCCTCATGCACATCTACCAGTAGATGCTGTGGTTCGACAAGCCTGTCCTGAGCTTGTTGAAGGGCTCACCACGAACGGGCTGTTCCGTTCGGCCTTGGTCTGCCGAAGGGCCTGCCTTGAGCTTGTCAAAGGCCCCACCAATAACGGACTGTTCCTCGCGGACTGAAAAACATAGACCTTAACCTCTCCCCTCTTTGGTTCCCAGGTTGCTTGCGTTACACTATAATTAAAGGCAAGACTTAGATTTGCTGATTGATTAGTGTGATGCACCGACTGGCGATGCCACTCATATTGATGCTGGGCCCGCGGCTACTGCCGATTGTCATACGTTACGCGCGCCTGATATGGCGGCTGACTTTCGACAAACGGGTGAACTTGGTGGTGCGCGCCCTCGTTCCTTTAGCCTTATTGTATGCCTTGTCGCCCCTGGACCTGTTAAAGGACACTATTCCGATCCTCGGAAGATTCGACGACTTGATTGTGTTGGGGCTGGCGCTGTTCCTTCTGGTAAAGATGTCGCCCCCCGACGTTGTGGATCAGCACCTTGGGAGAATACCAAACCGGAATCGGCCAGAAGACAATGATCCCAACAACGTGGTCGATGGGTCCTCAAGGGTCGTCGACGAAGAGTAGCGTTCCCCACCGGTCCCTCCGGTTTCCCGTCCTTCTTGGATTCTCAAAGGTTAGCTGTTTGAGAGGATTGCCAACTTGCACGTTATCGGCACTGCCGGCCACGTAGACCACGGCAAGTCCACTTTGGTCAAGGCCCTGACCAATATCGATCCTGACCGCTTGCCCGAGGAGCAAGCCCGGGAGATGACTGTGGACTTGGGCTTCGCTTGGATGACCCTTCCCAGCGGCCGGGAAGTAAGCATTGTAGACGTGCCGGGCCACGAGCGGTTCATCAAGAACATGCTGGCCGGGGTAGGGGGCATCGACCTCGCTCTCCTGATAGTGGCCGCCGACGAAAGCGTAATGCCCCAGACCAAGGAGCACTTAGCCATCCTGGACATTCTGCAGGTCAAACGAGGGCTGGTGGTGGTCACCAAGACAGACCTTGTAGACTCGGAGTTGGTAGAATTGGTCAAAGCGGAGGTGGAAGACGTCCTGGCGGGCACCACTTTTGAAGGCTGCCCCATGGTTGCTGTTTCTGCCCAGACAGGACACGGTTTGGACGACTTGTTGGCCACCATCGACCGGGTCTTGGAGCAAACCGAGGAGCGCCAGGACTTGGGCCGCCCGCGCCTTCCGGTGGACCGTTGCTTCTCCATCTCCGGATTCGGCACCGTGGTCACCGGGACTCTCATCGATGGCACCCTGTCAGTGGGCCAGGAAGTGGAGCTTATCAACTCGGGACAGCACGCTAGAATTCGGGGCCTACAGAGTCACAAGACCAAGATTGAACAGACTAAGCCGGGCGTCCGGTTAGCGGTGAACCTCTCCGGCATCTCGCGCGGAGATATCCAGCGAGGAGAGGTACTGACCACGCCCGACTGGTTGACGTCGACCCGCAGGTTGGATGCTCGTTTCAAAATGGTTACTGGGGCACCCCACGCCCTGCGCCACAATGAAGGCGTGACTTTCCACCTGTTGACCAGTGAGGCCGGGGCCCGAGTGAGGCTCTTGGACGTTGACCGGCTATCCCCCGGCGGCGAGGGTTGGGTCCAGATTCTCTTGACCGAACCCCTGGCCATGGTCAAGGGTGATTTCTTCGTTGTTCGTTCCGCGGAAGATACCTTGGGGGGAGGACAAGTGGTGGATCCCAACCCGCGGCGACGCCACCGGCGGTTTAATACCCAGGTAATTGAGCAGCTAATGATGCTCGACCAGGGTACCGACGAGGACATTTTGCTGAGCGTGGCCGAACAATGGGGTCCATGCGACCTGACCACCCTCTCCCGGCGCACTAATCTGCCGGTATCTGAGGTCCTCGATCGAGCCGATGATCTGGCTGCCAACGGGCAGTTGGTGGCTCTTGGAGCTTTGGGGGATGAGGCCGATGCGGTAGTTTATGCTGCCACCGGATGGGCTAGCCTCAAAAGCAAATTTGGGGCCGCCTTACAGGCATACCATTCCCAGTACCCGCTGCGCCGCGGCGCACCCTCCCAGGAAATTCGTAGTCGGGTTGGTTTGTCCCAGCCGGTGTTCAACAAAGCATTAACCAGGTTGGCGACCGAGGGCCAAGTGGTGGAAGACGGCCAGACTCTGCGGTCAGCCGAGCACCAGGTATACCTGAATCCGCAGATGGAACGCCAAGCCGACGCGTACATCAAGGACTTGGGTAGAGACCCCTATTCCCCGGCCAGCGATCACCCCGTGGACTCGGAGCTTCTGGGAGTTCTGGTCGATTTCGGTAAAGTCGTGAAAGTGAGCGACTCGGTGGTGTTCACCGCGCCTACCTACCGGGAGATGACGGACAAGATCATCTTGCATCTCCACACAAATGCCAGCATCACCGTGGCCGAGACAAGGACCATGTTCAATTCCAGCCGCAAGTACGTTCTGCCTTTGTTGGAATACCTGGACCAACAGCACGTGACACGCCGGGTGGGTGACTCTCGGGTGCTACGGTAACCGTTAATGCCTTTGGACTTGAGCCGGACGACCCAGCAAGTGGACGAAGCCGCCGGCCATCTTGCTAACACCTGGGACCATCGCTCGGCGCGTAGGGACCAATTGCTGTCTTCCGCCGCCCGAGTCGACCCTCTGACAGCCCAGCAAGCCACACAGCAAGCTCTAGACAGGCCTTTCCTGGCGGCCCAGGTCGTGGACACTCTCATCGGCAGTTATCCTCCAAAACAGCCGCCACTGGACTGGTCCGTGGCCGCTGTTGACGGCTCGCACATTGATGTGGACCGGCATATACTCGTCAATTGCTATTTGATCAACATTGGCGGCTGTGTGTTGACCTATGGCGCCAAACCAAGTGCGGAATTATTTAGCGACCCCTCCCTCTCCACCAACTCCGGGGACCTGTTCATAACTGACCCCGACCATGCCACACGCGAGGAGCCGGTCACCGGTGTCCTGCTTGGCTTGCGGCGTGCGGTCACCGAGCTGGAGCAGTTGGTGGAGGCGGTCGACCGTTGCCCCCCGGGAGTTCCAGTCCTCGCGTTGATCGACGGCTCACTGATTCTGTGGGGGCTGGCCGGCCAGGCCTACCGGCCCTTTGTCCGCAACGCCATAATCCAGGACCATCTCCTGAAGGCCCTCGACCAGTTGCGGGAACGGTCACGGAGCAGGCCGGTTAGTTTGGCGGCATACGTCTCTTTCCCTCGAAGTACCGAGGTGGTCAACGCGGTCAAGTGCTGCCGGTGCCCGAATTCCCCGGGCCAATGTCGCCAGACCTGTAACAACCGCCGGTCGACGAATGCTCCGTGCGACTTAGCCAACGACCTGATGGACCGGGACTTGTTCCAGTCTCTGCTGGAGCCTGGTTATCGCTCGCCCGTGTACCGGACCAACTCATCGGTCCCAAGGGAGCACTACGGCGAACATCAGGTCTGTTTCTACTACATCCATAGCGGGGCTGAGATTGGCAGGGTGGAAATACCTGAGTGGGTGGCCCACGACGAAACCTTGCTGGCCCTAAGCCACAGTCTAATTGCGGACCAGTGCCGCAAAGGGCAGGGGTACCCGGTGGCTATCTCCGAAGCTCACGAACAAGCAGTGGTGAACACCACAGACCGCCGCCTCTTCAGGGAGCTGGTGTCCGATGCTCTGGAACGCCGAGGTTTGCCAGCGTACACGTCCCAAAAAGATGCTTCGAAACGGATGCCGTGGTTGTGACCAACCGACAAGGGACAGCTAATCCAACTCACTCGTTAACAACCGACTTAAACCTTATGTTGCAGGAATACAGTCCTTTGAAAGCTCACCACGAGCGGATTGTCCCCGTTAGGCCTCTCAGGACCAACCAGTGGCAAGGCCCTGTACTGCTCTAGGTGAACCTGTCGAACCGCGGTTTGTAGGTTGTTGCTGAGTTCCCACAGGAGGCTCGTTGCTAACAACTCGCTTGTGCGAACTTCTAGAGATTGAGCATCCCATCATAAGCGCCCCAATGGCGGGCAGCGCCACAGCCGAGCTGGCCGCAGCAGTGTCGGAGGCTGGTGGATTCGGCATGATCGGGGCGGGCATCGGTCCCAACGGTGCTTGGCTGCGGGAGCAAATCCACACAGCCAGGGAGCTAACCCACCGGCCCTTTGGTGTAGGCTTCATCTCCAGCGCACCGGGGCTGGCGGAGATGATAGAAGTAGCTCTGGATGAAAGAGTGGCGGCGGTGAGCCACTCTTTCGCCGACCCGACTCCCTATGTCTTAGCCGCCCACGCTGCTGGCGTTAAGGTATTGGTGCAGGTCCAGACCGTGTCTCAGGCGCTCAGGGCGTCCCGAGCCGGCGCGGACGTCATTACGGCTCAAGGTACTGAGGCCGGGGGTCATACCGGATATAGCGGTACTCTGCCCTTGGTCCCGGCTGTCCTAGACGTCGTCGGCGATATACCTGTGGTTGCCGCCGGGGGCGTCGGAGACGGGCGCGGACTGGCGGCAGTGTTGATGTTGGGGGCAGACGGCGCCTGGATTGGAACGCGGTTCGTCGCCACGCCGGAGTCAGCCATTGCCGGCTGGGCAAAACAGCAGGTGGTGGCTGCCGGTACCGACGACACTGTGCTCACCAAAGCCTTTGATCTTGCCATGGATTCGCCGTTCCCCTTGGACATCGGCGACCGCGTGCTTCGCAATGACTTCACTGCTGCTTGGCACGGGCGTGATGAGCAGGTGGTAGCGCGTCGCGCGGAGCTCCAAGGCCGGATCGACGCGGCCACTCAAGCTGGCGACTCCAAGACCGCGCCGATTCGCGCTGGTACCGTAGCCGGCTTGATTTACCATCTGGAACCCGCGGGCGACATCGTCCGGCGAATCGTGGCTGAAGCTCAGGAGATACTTGAGAGCCGACCCGGTAGACTGCTCGGAAGCTGACCGCCCTGTCCGCCGAAAGAGAACGGTCGGGTCGAATAGATAAGGCGCAACCTGCTGTTCAGGCGACGTCGAGCATCGGTTTTGATTTCAAGGCCCCCCAGCTCTCACTGGTCCAAATATTCCAAGAACTCCTCGTAGCTTCCGAACTGGGCTACAGTCCTGATGAACTCCTCCAAGGACGCGCTCCTGTCCCTCAATTCCCTTAGCTCGCCTTCGATGGGGCTAATGGACGCAGGGCTGACGGCGTATGAGCCGTGGAACGCAAAATAGGCCTGGTTGATCTTTCGGATGGGGCGGCCGTTGGCGGCCAAGAACTGGCGCCGCTCCTCCATGTAAGCTTCCGCATCAGGGATTCTGCCCTCGGCCAGTAGTTCTTCGGTCCTCAACCGGGTCTTCTGCATTTCGGCTCGGAAATCAAATCCTTGGCTGTCTAGACCTGAAGTAGGTTCGTGGCCGCGGATAACGGATCGCCCGGTCATGGCCGTAAACGCCAGGTCTCCAATGGCCTCGCCGCCCAAGGTAGCTGCTGTCTCATTGAGGGTGGTCATTTGGGCGCTGTCCCAGAAATGCTGCCCCAAAGGCCGGAAGAAGAACCAGTGGTGAAGCCATTCGTGGGCCGTGATTACCAAGGCGTCGTGTAATCCAACCGACTGGGCGACTACGCTGGGATAGCTGGCGACCCCGCCGGTGTTCTCCACCAGTGCTGACAGGTTATCCTGAACAAGCACCCCGTTCTCGATGCCTTCGCGCGTCGCGTCCGCCAGCCCAGGCTCCAACAAAATTGTTTCTTGGCGCAAGATCTGGTCCCTGGGTGATAGGATCAGCACTGTGGGAGACCCAGTGAAGACTGTGTCCACCGGAGGGAAAATAAATCCCCCTCGGGACGATAACCCTTCTTTGGCCAAAACAGAGCTGATCTCCGATTCCACGGTCTCTTCTGCGACGGCCCGGATGCTGCTCCTTCTCTCCTGGGCAGCCTCGAGTTCGGATCTTAGCTTAGCTATTTGAAGATTGGACGTCGCGCTCTGGCTATCGGCTTTTCCATAAGCGGCTCGTTTTCGCTCCAGTTCACGCACCCGTAAGCCTAGAGAAAAGAATTCCTCAGCCAGAGCAACCCCCTGATCCCGGCTTGACTCGGAGTTCCACGGCAGGGTGCTCCCTATCTTGTTGACCCACTTGTCCAAGAAGTTGGCTAGCTCCCAACGGACGAGGCTGTATTTGTGGGGGGCAACAATGAGGTCCAGCGACGTTGGGCGGTAGTCACCAAGTCCGGAAAGGAGCACCAGGAAAGCCAGGAATAATACCAGAGACCCCCGGCGCAGGAGTGTCACCATAGCCAGGTCTTCGGCCCTTCCCCGTCCGGTCAGGCCAGTACCTTGTACCGGTAGCTGGAGGACAGCAAGTCGCCTTCGTCGAAACGAGTGTACCGTAGCTGTGAGATGTCCACAGACGTGGCCTGGCCTTGAGTGATCAGCTCGGCCATGGTAGCCCCTATCATCGGGGATAGTTTAAATCCGTGGCCGCTAAACCCAACAGCGCAATACAGTCCTTCAATTCCTGGCACCTGGTCCAAGATAGGATGCCAGTCTGGAGTTACGGTAAACAGACCGGACCATCCACCTCGGAAGTAGGAGTCCGCCATCGCTGGCATGCGACGTGCCAACTTTTCCATAGTCGTAGGTACATCTGCCATGGTGACTCCCTGATTGTAAGTGTTCAGATCGACCTCTTCATCCTCCCCAAATCCCATAAGGGTCATAGAGGCGCCATCCGGACGAAAAGAGAAGGACTGGGCGATGTCTCCCACGGTGGGGTGGTGAGGAATCTGTTGGACAGGCCTGGTCAGGGAGGCCACTTGATGGCGCACAGGAACCAGGGGCAAACGCACTCCCACCTTCTCCAACTCGTGCTGAGACCAAGGGCCAGCGGCCACGACCACAATAGGTGTTTCCACCCGGCCCTGCTCCGTGATAGCCGCTCTCACCCGGTCCCCCAGGACCTCTATGCCGGTCGCTGGAGCTCTAAGGGTGATCTCCGCGCCCATGTCCCGGGCCCGCGCGGCGTAGGAAGTAGTCACAAGATAAGGGTCTGCGTAGCCGGACCGGGGCTCCCAGGCCAGGACTTCCCCCTGGTTGGCAACCACCATTGGCGCCAACTCCCGGAGGTCCGCTGCTGTAACTAGGCTGGTGTCAATTCCCAGTTCCTGCTGCATGGCAACGTTGCGCTCGATTCCGGGCCTTTCCACCTCTTCTACGACTACCAGATACCCGGTCTCGACAAATCCGGAGGCACCGCCAACAAGCTCGTCAAAGTTGGTGAAAACCTTGAGGCTTTCCCAGGCCATGGAAGCAGTCACCGGGTTGGAGTAATGCATCCGGCAGATTGCTTGGGACCTACCTGTTGAACCGGAGCCAAGGACGTCCCTCTCCAAAAGGACCGAGTTGGTGACACCTAGGCGGGCCAGGTGATAAAGAATGCTACAACCCATCACGCCACCGCCAATAATAACTACGTCCGCCGTTTGCCTCATGGCTTTATTGTCTCCAGATGGATGCCGTGAGAAATATTCAGTACTTGGTGGGACGATATAGTCCAACGCATATCCATTAGGTTATAGCATGAATTCATAGCGGAAGCCCGTAGCATCCTCCCCAAGGCAAGGCCTTTTAGTTCTGATAGGTCTTGGGAAGTCCGTTCGTGGTGAGTTCTTCGACAAGCTCAGGACAGGCCCTTCGACAAGCTCAGGACGAACGGGGGGATTCCAAGGGAGCTTCGGTGGGCTTAGGTCCTTCGACAAGCTCAGGACAGGCTTGTCCAACCATGAACGAACGGTCCTCCGAC
The DNA here is from genome assembly GCA_965197555.1 of Dehalococcoidia bacterium. Classification (GTDB taxonomy): domain Bacteria; phylum Chloroflexota; class Dehalococcoidia; order Lucifugimonadales; family UBA3495. Next base: position 649,366 of record OZ240213.1, read on the forward strand.
AGGCCAGGTACGAACGGGGAGATTCGCTTTAGATGGAGAATTAAAAGCTCTTGCTCCCCAAACGTGGCCGGTGAATAATTGATGGCGTGTATTATCATCAAATCGCGGGTTTCTTAGCTAGATTTGTTGACAATTGTTGACCCGAACGGTAGACTTTGCACGATGCGGTTCGAAGATGATTTATTTCATTTGTGTATGCGTCCCCCTACATAGGGGGCAGGCAGCTCTTTAATTTACCCACCCGTTTGACCTCTCTGCGCCCGCCAAGCTCAAATCCGTTTGACGGGCGTTATTTATTTCTTGTTGGAGCCAGGAGGCCCGAGTTGACCAGTCGGAGTACCAACGTTCCCAAAGTAGACCAAGAACAGATTCACAGCGAGAGTATGGCACTAACCGAGTCCTCCCGGGGGATCATCCCGTTTATTGAGGATGAGGTCCTGCGGTTTGAGGCAGAATCGGACAAATTTACCTCCGGTGAGCTGGACAACACTGAGTTTACTCCGTTCCGCCTGCGGCAGGGGATTTACGGGCAGCGCCAGGCCGATGTGCAGATGATTCGAGTGAAAATCCCAGGGGGGATTCTAACCCCTGAATCTTTGGACGCCCTGGGAGATATCGCTGAGTTTTACGCGCCACTGGGAAAGGGCCACATAACCACTCGGGAGAACGTTCAGTTCCACCACGTCCCCTTGGACAAATGCCCAGAGGTCATGAGACTGCTGGGCAGTGTGGGACTCAGCACCAGGGAAGCATGCGGCAACACGGTGCGTAATGTGGTCGGTAATCCCGAGTCCGGGGTCTGTCCCGACGAGATTTTCGACCCTACGCCTTACCTGGCTGCCTACGTCCGATTTGGGGTCAGGCACCCAATAACCCAAAGCTTCCCGAGGAAATTCAAGACCGCATTCACTGGCTGTGACTCCCACGACAACGTAGCCGCTGCTATCCAGGATTTGACCTTCATCTCCCAGTTGAAGGAAGAGGGCGGAGAGGTAAAGAAGGGGTTCCGGGTGTATGTGGGAGGTGGCACTTCCATAATGCCCCGCCTAGCCAAACCCCTCTACGAATTCGTGTCCGTTGATGATTACCTTCGTGTCGCCTTGGCGATATGGACGGTCTTCAACAACGCCGACATGCTGCGCAAGAACCGGATGATGGCCCGTATCAAGGTCCTGATCGACAGAATCGGCCTCGATGCATTCAGGGAATTGGTGGACGCGGAGCTTGAAAATATCGGCGCCATTGATCCGACCGAGTTGATGGCGGTGGATGAGATCCATCGGGAAGTCCCGCCCCAGTTGACGTCTGTACCAAGTAACGGGCGAAACGGCGGCGGCGATTTCCACCAGTGGCGGGAAACCAACGTGGCGGGTCAGCGGCAAGAGGGTTACTGCGTGGCCTACGTTAAGGCACCGCGTGGAGATATATCCGATAGCCAGTTTCGGGCTCTCGCTGAGATAGTCAAGCGCTACACCGGTGGGCGTGTCAGAACCACCCAGGAGCAAAACCTGGTGCTCCGTTGGATACCGGAAGGTTATGTGCATGAGGTCTGGCAAGCGCTGAAAGACATTGGCCTGGCCGAGCCAGGGGCTCACACCATCTCCAACGTGGTCTCGTGCCCGGGAACCGATAGCTGCAAGCTCGGCATCACCGCGTCCATGGGACTAGCCAAAGCAGTGCGAGAGGAAATCGAGACGTGGGACGGACTTCTTGAAGATGAAGGGGTCCAAAAGATCCGCATCAAGATGAGTGGATGCCCCAATGGGTGCGGGTTGCACCACATCGCTAACATCGGCTTTCACGGCGCCGCTTTGAAAGGACCCGATGGGCAGCAGTTGCCAGCCTATGAACTGTTCTTGGGCGGTAACTACGGTGACAATCGTGTGGAAGACTCCCGTATCGGCACTCGGATACCGAAAATCAAGGTCCCGGCCAAAGCGGCCCCGCGCATAGTCCGGGACATTGCTACTTACTACAAGGAGAACCGCCAAGACCAAGAGGCCTTCAACGCGTTTCTGGACAGAGTGGGGCTGGAGGAATTGACCGCGGTGGCCGCTGAATCTCAACGGCAAGTGGAGGGCACCGAGGCCGGGTCCGACCTGTATGTAGACTGGGAAAGGACCAACCTATACAAGCTGGAGCGCGGTGAGGGGGAGTGTGCGGTCTAATAAGGTCCCCAAGTGACGGCCGGACTTAAGGGTAGAATAATTGCCTACGTAGAAGCCCGTATGCGCTCGGAGATGGGCTCACTCATAGAGCGCCACGGAGGTGTTCCCTACCCAGCCCCGGTGCTTCAGGAAAACTACCTAAAGAATAGCCCGGAAGTACAACGGCTGGTCCAGGATATTTGCGATGGAACTGTCCAGGTAGTCGTGCTGTTGACGGGCGTTGGCACACGGGCTTTGGTCGAGTCGGCTGCGGTTATGGGCCGGGAGGCGGAGTTTATTGAGCTCCTTGACCAACGCGTGGTGATTGCCAGGAGCCCCAAGCCAGCCAGGGTGCTGCGTCAGCACAAAATCCACATAGACGTCATGCCTCCGGAGCCCTACACCTCGGAAGACCTCATTGATGCCATCAAGGATATTGACTTGGACGGGAAAGAGTTGGCGGTTCAAGCGTATGGCGCGTCCAATCGATTCCTGACCAGCAGCCTTGAAGAGCGAGGCGCCAAGGTTCGGGAAGTTACTCTATATACATGGGGGCTACCCGAAGACACTGCGCCGGTAACCCGGATGATCGACGACTTGAACCAGGGTCAGATCGATGCCTTGGCTTTTACCAGCCAGCCCCAGGTACCCAATCTGATTACCATCGCGGAGCAAGCCAACAAGCGGGAAGCCCTGCTTAGTAGCCTGAATGGGCCGAAAGTAGTGGTTGCGTCCGTGGGGCCGGTGTGCACCCGGCGTCTTCGGGGGGCGGGTATAGAGGTCGATGTGGAGCCGGATCATCCTCATATGGGCAATCTGATCATGGCCTTGGCCGAACACTTCGAATCGAGACAGGCCGCAGAGGTTTGACCACATAAGATAGGCAGTGGCGATAAATGGCTCTCCACGCCGCTGTTAATCATCTGGGCGGCTTCCTCGACAGTGTGGGGCCCCGGCAAGTGGCATTAAATGAAAAGGGGCGATACGCGTATCGCCCCTTTTTGCGCTGTTGCTCGGTTGGGTGCCTGGGAATACTATCTCCGGTTACCGGGGCGCGCCCTTGAGCCAGCGCTTCACCCGCTCCCATGGGGAGGAATCCACCGCGCCCACCGGCATCCCGCGCCACCTTTTATCACTGGGTGCGGACTTGGGGGACATGAAATAAAGCAAATACCCCAGCGCCAGCAAGCCCAGTCCAATCCATACCAAGATGGGCAACTTTACCACCAACGAGATCAGGAATAGGACAAGCCCAACAATCAAGATCTTACCAGGAGTAATGGTTAGCCGGCGCCTACGACCGGAGCCCCCCGAATTAGGGTGGCGACGTTCCTGCAATGCCCGTGGTTGGTCTTCCGGCGGCTGCTCAGATTCCCGGCGTGACTCCTTGGGAGCAACCTCGCCGGCCCTTTTCAGGATCTCCTCTATCTCATCTTGGTATTTGTCGGGCATATCTCCTCCGGCTCCAAGGTGCCGCCATCAATCAAATCTTCCGCACTGACCCGGATGCAACCGGTAAGCATGGATCAAGGTCTCATGATCGCACGTTGGGAGGTCACAGGGACTCACACCTGAGGCTACCAATTATACAAGAGGTAAGTTAGGTGTGGAAGCCGGAGGGAGCTTACGATAGGATCGATGGTCCTTAACCGAATCTCCCAGTGATATAAGCTTCCGTTCGCTCGTCCCGAGGATTCGTGAAAATCTGGCGGCTTTCACCGTACTCGACCAGATGGCCAATACGTACATCGTCGACCATAAGGAAGGCTGTGAAGTTGGATACCCGCGCTGCCTGCTGCATGTTGTGGGTCACTATTATGATGGAATAATCCTCGGACAGTTCCCGCATCAGCTCTTCGATGGCCAGGGTGGCGATGGGGTCCAGGGAAGAGCATGGCTCATCCATCAAGATAACCCTTGGCTCCACCGCCAGAGCTCTAGCGATGCACAACCGTTGCTGTTGACCCCCCGAGAGGGCCAGCGCGTTACTGTTCAACCGGTCCTTAACCTCGTCCCAGAGCGCCGCTCGCTGTAGGGACTGCTCCACCAGCTCAGATAGATCGCCTTTAAAGCCGTTGACCCGTGGCCCAAAAGCAACGTTGTCGTAGACCGACTTTGGGAAAGGATTGGGGCGCTGGAAAACCATGCCGATCTGGTAGCGAATCTCGGTGGGGTCGACGGTTGGCGCGTACAGGTCCTGACCTTCGAACAGTACTTGGCCCATCACCCGCGCTGTGGGTATCAGATCGTTCATACGGTTGAAGCAACGAAGCAGAGTGCTCTTGCCACATCCGGACGGTCCAATGATCGCGGTGATGCGGTTTCTGGTGAATTCCAGGGATACGTCGGTTACAACCCGCTTGGTGCCGTAATACACGCTCAGGTCTTTGGTTTCGAGGATTGAATCTGCCTGTTGCAAGGGGTTAACCTCGTGACGGGTTTCTAAACTTATTGTCCAGTGTTGTGGAGTCGGCATTCATGGTCTGAAGCCCGATCAGCAGAAGGATTATACCGGCGACGATTGATTCGGGGAACCCGCCATTAAGGCCGAGTGTCCAGTTGATCATCTGGACGGGTGGAGCGGCAGTCTATTCCTTCGTCGTCGGTGTTCTTGTACGGCAATCCGGGTTAGGATATGATTCCAAGCGCAGTCTGGATATTGACCTGGGAGATGCATAGACCCTTGGCACTGCCTTTGATTTTGAGCGTAGTTGACCAGTCCCCGGTGCGCTTGGGTGCCACCGCAGGGGATGCGTTACGGGAATCGATCGACTTGGCGGTGGCTGCTGAGGGTTTGGGCTACCAGCGGTACTGGCTGGCCGAGCACCACAGCCTGCCGAACTTTGCGGGCACCAGCCCTGAGATATTGATCGGTCAGGTTGCCAATAAGACCAAGACCATCCGGGTGGGAAGTGGCGGTGTGATGCTTTCCCACTACAGCGCCTTCAAAGTGGCCGAACAATTTCAGCTTCTGTCAGCCCTGTATCCCGACCGCATTGATCTGGGAATTGGCCGGGCACCCGGCAGCGATCAGCTTACCGCAGCAGCCCTGGCCTATCCGGGGCGTCCCAACGACATCAGTCATTTCCCCCAACAGGTAACGGACCTGTTGGGACACCTTAGGGGCAACCTGAACTCGGAGCACGTTTTTTCCGAGATCAGGGCTTCACCCACCTGCCCGTCAATGCCGCAGGTATGGCTATTGGGCTCCAGGTATGAGAGCGCCTACATGGCGGCCCAGTTGGGGCTGCCGTTCGCCTACGCTCATTTCTTTGGCCTCGGTGTAGAGGAGGGACCAGCGATCTGTGAAGGTTACAGAAGAAACTTCCGCCCTTCCGAGTACTTGCCCGAGGCCAAGGTCAACGTAGGGGTACAGGTCCTATGCGCTGAGACTGAGGAGGAGGCAGCGCGGTTGGCCTCTAGCCGCAACATAGCCAGGCTCCAGTCCGTGACCGGCCGGGCCAAGGGGATACCCCCTCCTGATGAGGCCATGAAATATCCTCTCAGGCCAGAGGAAGTGGCGTATATGGAGCAGTACCGCGTCTTGTGCGTTGACGGAAACCCGCAGCAGGTAGAAGAGGGGCTCCATAATGTGGCGGAGGCCTACCAGACCAATGACCTGAGCGTGGTAACCATCTGCCACGGCTTCTCTGACCGGCTGCGGTCCTACGAGCTGGTAGCCCAGTCCTGCGGTATCGTCCCCGCGTAACGTCTACCGGGATTGTCAGGAATCTAACTGATCGGCCAAGTCCACGAAGTCCTGGGCCACTAGGCCGAAGGATGGATCAGGTGTTGCATCAGGCCTTCGTCTCGGTCCCAATTCCATCGGGCGGGGTACAAAAGCGGACTTGAGGCCCAATTTCTGGGCCGCTAGCAGATCATTCTGATGCGCCGCCACCATGACGACCTGGTGAGGCTGCAGGCCCAACAACTCCACGGCGGTCTGATAGCTTTCAGGGTCCGGTTTATAGTGGCGGGCCAACTCGGCCCCCAGGATGCAGTCCCAGGGAAGCCCACCATTCTTGGCCATATTTGTCATCAGGGCCACGTTGCCGTTGGACATGGGAGCAATGATAAACTTGCGTTTTAACCGGTAAAGGCCCGGGACCGAGTCCGGCCATGGGTCAAGACGGTGCCAGGCCAGGTTGAGCTCTGCCTTCTTCTCTTCAGAGAGACCCTGAATTCCAAACTCCGATAGCAGTTCCTCCAGCGCCATCCGGTGCAGGGCATCCAGGTTGGTCCAAGGCAGTTCCCCGTCGCGTACTTTGGCCATGAACGGCTGGTACTTCCCCCGCCAGGCATCGGCGAATGCCTCCCAGTCTGCCGAAACGCCGTTGGCTTGGCCGAACTGCTCTCCTTGTCTGATGATCGATGTCCGCCAATCTACTACAGTGCCGAAGACATCAAAAATCAAAGCCTTGATGTCTGAGGTGTCCATTGTCAATACTCCATCGAGAGATATCTCGCCATATCAACTCGTCTTGGAGATACCCAGTAGTATCTCCGACAGCTCTTGTGGATGAGTGATCATTGGATCATGTCCAGAGTCTATATGGAATACCGTCCAACCCGCTTGCCTCGCCCTCTCGGCCACGGAATCGAACCCCGACTCGCTGCTGCCCACAAAAACTTTGGGCACCGCGTCGGCGTCAGCCAAATGCAAAGGTTGGTCGAAAGCCGCGGCGGGTTGGGGAGTGACCTTGGAGCCCACCCAGGCCAGGTCCGCTGCGTCGTGAATTCCCCATCGCCGCTCTATCTCCTCCGGGCTTGCCGGAGGTGGAAGAAACCCGGTGTTGCTCTTGATGTTGTCTCTGACCCACGCAGTAAATTGGGGGCCCCGCACAGGCTCGAGTTGGTCCACCATGGACTCCCCGTCACCCGGGACCACACCATTAACGTAGACCAGGGAGTGTAGTCGCTGGCGGCAAGCTTGAGCCACCCCGGTTATTACCATGCCGGCATAGGCATGGCCCACCAACACCACGTTCCAGAGCTCCTCGAATTCAAGGACTTGCACGATGTCTTGAACGTGCAGACTAAGATGCAATTTATCGGGTCCGATGACGGAGGTGAGGTGAGCCCGCTCACCCAACCCGGTTAGCGTCGGCGTATACACTTCGCCCCCCTCATTACGCAGCAATGACGCCACTTTGCGCCAGCACCAACCTCCATGCCACGCGCCGTGGACCAGAACGATGGGTCTCATGGAAGCGGCTCCTTCTGGGCTCATAGGTGGCCCGGGGTCTGCTGCGGACGCAGAGTGCTATACGCGAGGGCGGCGTCCCCGCCGACGTCGTCGGAATTGACCCGGGGTTGCTCCCGAAGGTGGAGTCCTAGGTGTAAGCCAATACCCGGAGCCTCGGCGCCGGGGCTCGGATTATTGCCGGCTGGTCCGGCAACGAGGACTCCAGACGCAACAGCTATTTCGGTAGCTGGTCCAGGTTCTGTCTGATCTCGTCGTAATCGGGTTCATTGACTGGGCTAGGGGCTATCCAGCGGTAACGGACCACACCGTCCTTGTCGACGATAAAAACAGCCCGGTTGCACGCTACATATCCCTCCATACCGGCCATGTTAGGCAAGGCCACGTCATACTCGTTGGTGGCTTGTCGGTTGAAGTCGCTGAGAATCGGGAAGTTGAGGCTGTTCTGGTCTGCCCACGCTTTCTGGGCGAAAGGTGGGTCTACGCTGATCCCAAGGACCTGAGTGTTTAAGGAATTGAACTGTTCGATGCTGTCCCTCAAGGTGCACATCTCGGTGGTGCATACCCCGGTGAACGCTCCCGGAAAGAACGCTAGGACCACGCTCTTTCCCTGGAAGTCCGCTAGTGACCGCTGCTGCCGGTCTTGGTCGTACAGAGTGAATCCGGGCGCCGATTGTCCAACATCTACAGGCATGTTCCTTCCTCCTGAATCTAGCGGCCAATGCCGGAGCCGGCCGCGGGATTGAATTCCGTTATGATGGCTTCAAAGCCAGACCTAATATTATCACAGGCAGGTGTGGCAGCCCGCACCAAATGCGGGGTCCTGAGGCCTATGGTAGAATTGCCCGGCGATTTCTCAACCACTATCACCAACTGAGATCAACTAGCGGAGCAGCTCGTTATGTACTTCGACTCAAGGCGGTCTACTGTCCTTTCCACCAACGGCATGGTGGCCACCAGTCAACCACTGGCGGCCATGGCCGGTGTGCGAGTGATGATGGAGGGAGGTAATGCCGTCGATGCCGCCGTTGCCGCCGCCGCGGTATTGAACGTGGTAGAACCCGGGTCCACCGGGGTGGGCGGAGATATGTTCGCCTTGGTCTGGGACAACAAGGAAAAGAAAGTCCGCAGTATCAACGGCAGCGGCCGCGCCCCGGCTGAAGCATCTCTAGGGGAGCTTAGGGCACAGGGATTCGACCAAGTGCCCGAGTTCGGAGTCCACACGGTTACTGTGCCCGGAGCGGTACACGGTTGGGAATCCCTTTTGGAAGCTTGTGGCACCATGCCATTGTCAAAGCTTCTTCAGCCGGCGATTCAATATGCCGAGGAGGGCTTCCCAGTCACCGATGTGATCGCATTCTCTTGGGGTAAACAACTGGAGAAGCTCCGCAGATTACCCTCGGGCCAGGAATTGCTGATCAACGGCCGACCGCCGGTCCACGGTGAATTAATGCGACTTCCGACCCTGGCCAGCACCCTGAGGGCCATTGCCGACGGAGGCGCCCAGGCCTTTTATACGGGCGACATCGCCAGCAAAGTCGCTTCTTTCGTCCAAGAACAGGGCGGCTGGTTGAGCGTTGAAGATATGGCCAAGCACACTTCAGACTGGGAGGAACCCATCTCCACCGACTATCGAGGCGTCACCTGCTGGGAGTCTCCGCCCAACGGCCAAGGGATTGCAGCGTTGGAAGCCTTGAACATCGCGGAGGGTTTTGACATTGCTGGTATGGGAGCGCAGAGCCCCGACGCCTACCATCACTTGATAGAGGCAATGCGGCTGGCCTTCGCCGATGCCTTTCAGTACGTAGCCGACCCTACCATGGCCGATGTGCCAACCGTTGAGCTTGCATCCAAAAGTTACGCCGCCACCCGTCGAGCGTTGATCGACCCGCATAAGGCCATGGCGTCCGTTCCCTACGGCAAAGTGCAAGGCGAGAGCGACACTGTGTACATTAGCGCGGTGGATGGCCAGGGCAATGCTTGCTCCTTTATTTATAGCATATACGCTAACTTCGGGACCGGAATGGTGGTCCCCGGGACCGGGATTGTCCTTCACAACCGGGGCTCCCTCTTTTCCCTGGACCCGGATCATCCCAACGCTTTAGCGCCCAACAAACGGCCTTATCACACCATCATTCCAGCCATGGCGACCATTGGTGGCGAGCTTTTCCTTTGCTACGGAGTGATGGGCGCTTTTATGCAACCCCAGGGCCACCTACAAGTCATATCCAACATGGTCGACTTTGGAATGGACCCTCAGGCGGCGCTCAATGCGCTACGCTTCGTGGTAACTTGGGACTCCGTTGCTCTGGAGGAGGGGGAATCCCAGGCGACAATCAATGAGCTTGAGCGGCGCGGCCACCGGGTAAGAACCATCAGTGGTTACCTTCGGGGGATCGTCGGTGGCCTGGGAGGTGCTCAAGTGATCCAGCGGGACCCGCAAACAGGTGTCCTCGGGGGTGGCTCGGAGCCCCGGAAAGATGGTTGCGCCATTGGCTGGTAAGCCGTGGTTCCAAGACCGGTGAGGGTCTAGAAACCGGGTTGGGCACATCACTCCCTCAATTCTGACACCGGGCCTTCGACAAGCTCAGGCCGAACGGGAACAGTCCGCTTGTGGTGAGCCCTGCGCCAAGCTCAGGACAGGCTTGGAGAACCACGACGTGGAATCCGTTCGTGGTGAGCCTGTCGAACCACTGGCCCGCGAAGGTTCCAGGTGCACTGGCGACTCTTACTGTCCGGGCCTTCGACAAGCTCAAGCCGAATGGGAACAAGCCCATCCGTGGTGAGCCCTGCGACAAGCTCAGGACAGGCTTGGAGAACCACGGCGTGGAGTCCGTTCGTGGTGAGCCTGTCGAACCACTGGCCCGCGAAGGTTCCAGGTGCACTGGCGACTCTTACTGTCCGGGCCTTCGATCAACTCAAGCCGAATGGGAACAAGCCGTTCGTGGTGAGCCCTGCGACAAGCTCAGGACAGGCTTGGAGAGGACCACGGCGTGGAATCCGTTCGTGGTGAGCCTGTCGAACCACAGCATCTAAGGGGGATGCGCATGAAGAATAAGGTAACCTGCGATGTTGCCGGGAATAGCTCAGAGTCTTTAAGTTCTCGTGGGCCAGTGGAAGCCCATCCTTGGTGAGCCCTGCGACAAGCTCAGGACAGGCTTGGAGAACCACGGGTCCGCGAAAGTTCCACCAGTTTCTCCCAATCCTCTACTATAAGGGCCTGTTTCTTAGCCCTCGACCAGCCTTTGATCTGCCTCTCGTGTGCTAGAGCTTCATCCCTTGAGGAAAACGCATCAGCGAATACTAAACTAACCGGTCGCCTGGTATCGGTATAACCTGGGATAGTTCCTAGGTGGTGAGCGGCCAAGCGCGCTTCTAGATCGTCTGTGTGGCCCGTATAGTAAGAGCCGTCAGCGCAGCGGAGAATGTACACGAGAAATGGCATGGTGCTACTCGAGATTAAACCGGGCCTTCGACAGGCTCAGGCCGAACGGTCGGTCCCGCTCGTGGTGAGCTTGTCGAACGACAGGCCAGCGAGTTTCTCCCAATCCGTTCCCTAGAGGGCCTGTTACTCTTAGGCTTCAACCGGCTCAGTCAAACGCGAAAGTCCGTTGGTGGTGGGCCTTCGACAAGCTCAGGCCGACCGGGGGAATTCCTTGGTGGTGAGCCCCCAAATAATGCAAGCCCCACGTGGCAGTCCGTTCGTGGTGAGCTTGTCGAACCACGGGCCCGCGAGTTTCTCCCAATCCTTTCCCTAGAGGGTCTGTTACTCTTAGGCTTCAACCGGCTCAGTCAAACGTGAAAGTCCGCTGGTGGTGGGCCTTCGACAAGCTCAGGCCGAACGGGGGAATTCTTTGGTGGTGAGCCCCCGAATAATGCAAGCCCCACGTGACAGTCCGTTCGTGGTGAGCTTGTCGAACCACAGGCCCGCGAGTTTCTCCCAAATCCTTTCCCTAGAGGGCCTGTTACTCTTAGGCTTCAACCGGCTCAGTCAAACGTGAAAGTCCGCTGGTGGCGGGCTTTCAACCAACTCAGGCTACACGGGAGACTCCATTGGTGGTGGGCCTTCAAACAGCGCAGGCCAAACGGGAACAAGCCGTTAGTGGTGAGCCCCCGAATAATTCAAGCCCCACGTGACAGTCCGTTCGCGGTGAGCTTGTCGAACCACAGGCCCGTGAGTTTCTCCCAATCCTTTCCCCAGGGTAGAGTCATCTTTTCGCCCCGAGATGCTGGACTCCTACTCCTCCAACGTCGTTATATCCCCTGGGTCCAGCCCCAGCTCTTGGGCCTTCAGCAGACGGCGCATGATTTTGCCCGAGCGTGTCTTGGGCAACGTGGGGGTGAACTCGATCTCCGAGGGTACAGCGATGGGGCCCAACTCATGCCGCACGTGGGCCTTGAGCGCCGCAACCATATCTTCCGTCGGGTCGTTGCCCATCCTGAGGGTCACGAAGCCTTTGATGGACTCGCCACGGACCTCGTCGGGCTTGCCGATCACCGCCGCTTCAGCAACGGCCGAGTGGGATACCAAGGCGCTCTCCACCTCCGCCGATCCAATGCGGTGCCCGGACACGTTCAGTACATCGTCCGCCCTTCCTACCACCATGTAATAGCCATCGGCGTCGCGCAGCGACACATCGCCCGTAAAGTAGTAGCCCGGGATAGTGTTCCAGTCTCGAGCGTACCGCTCCGGATCGCCGAAGACGGTGCGGAAAAAGTGGGGGAACGGCTTCTGGATCACCAACAAGCCCCCTTTGTCAGGCTCGGTGATGGGTTGGCCCTCGCGGTCTACGATGTCCATGACCGCTCCCGGAAGGGGTTTACCCACTCTGCCCGGCCTCACCGGCATGGTGGCCGTAGTCCCCAGACACGGACCTCCGGTCTCGGTCTGCCACCAGTTGTCCACCACGTGGCCCCATTCCCCGCTGCCGCAGATATATTGGTAAGTCCACCGCAGCGCCTCGGGGTTCAGTGGTTCCCCGGCGCAAGTTAGAAACCGTAACGAGCGAAGATTGTATTGCTGGGGGTAGGACTCACCATACCGCATCAGCATCCTTAGTGCGGTCGGGGCGGTGAATATCACGTTGATTCCGTACTTCTCGATAACCTCGTAGAACACACCTGGGTGGGGGTAATCAATGGCGCCTTCCCTGAACACCGTCGTGGCCCCCGCTATAAGGGGTGCGTAGACAATGTAGCTGTGGCCGACCACCCAGCCGATGTCGGAGGTACACCAAAACACATCGTCGTCCTTGACGTCCCAGAAAGTCTTGAAGTGGTAGTAGGTACCCACCATATAGCCGCCGTGGACGTGGAGCACTCCCTTGGGCTTCCCGGTGGTCCCGCTGGTGTAGAGGACGTAGAGAGGGTCCTCGGAGTCCATGACCTCGGGTTGGCATTCGACGTCGCTGGCGGCCATCAGATCGTCGAAGTCGACCTCCTTGGGCGCCAGGGCTGGTTTGTCCGATTCCCTGCGCCACACCACCACATGCTGGACCAGATCCAGGTCTGCGACCGCCTCGTCGCAAATTCCTTTAAGGTCCACCCGGTTACCTCGCCGGTACCCCGCGTCGGCGGTGATCACCACCTTGGCCTGGGCGTCTATGATGCGGTCCCGCAGGGACCCTACGCTGAATCCGGCATAGACCACGCTGTGGACCGCCCCAATCCTGGCACAGGCCAGCATGGCTATGGCCCCCTCCGGAGTCAATGGCATGTAGACGATCACCCGGTCTCCTTTGCCGACACCCAGCGACCTGAGACCGTTGGCGAAGCGGTTGACCATCTGGTATAGCCGCCCGTAGGTGAACACCCTCTCCGAACCGTCCTCACCCAGCCAAATGAAAGCGGCCTTGTTTCTACGTCCGGAGGCGATGTGGCGGTCAAGACAGTTGTGAGTAATGTTGCAGGTCGCGTTCACGAACCACTTGAAGGTAGGGTAGTCCCACTCGAACACCCGGTCCCACCCCTTATACCATTCCAGCTCGGAAGCCGCCGCGGCCCAAAAAGATTCCGGGTCTTCCGAGGCTTGAAGGTACGCACTGTCAAAATCCTGGAGAGTCGCTTGATTCACCAGGTCAGCCGGCGGCAGAATCTCACTTGACTCTTGGAGTAGATGGTCTATTTGTCCTTGGTGTACCATATTTTCGCCCTCGTGGATCAGCTAACTATCAACCGTCAATAATTAATGGCGGTAGCTTGGAAACCGCCCCATTCTACCGGGTGCGCCACACGCCAGCAACACAGCCGGGCACCGGCTCCGGTTGACCCCCTCATTGGCGTAACCTACAATTTGAGCTTGTATCCCAGTCCGCCAACATGCCCCTTACTAGCCCCCGCCAAGCACGGACCGGGGTGAGCCGAAGATAAGCACATGGGGGAGCTATGACTCAACAAGGTTATGCGCACCCGGAGTTCTTGACCGACGCAGCGTGGGTAAATGCGCACAAGAATGACCCAAACCTCGTAATTGTGGATACCGACTTGGAGCCAGCCTACACCCGGGGGCACATCCCAGGCGCGGTCCGCGTACCGGACAATTTTGAGAAGAACCCGGATACCGACCGGGTTCACATCATGAACCCCGCCCAGTTCAAGGCGATGTGCCAAGGCCTAGGGATAGGCGACGATAGCCTGGTGATAACCTACGATAACTCCCAAAATCTTTATGCGGCCCGGCTCTGGTGGGCCTTGAATTACTACGGACACACCAACGTGAAGGTGCTGGACGGCGGTTGGCATGCCTGGCTCAGCGTGGGCGGCGAAGTTAGTTTGGGCCGGGCACAGCCCGCCCCCGATGTTTCCTTCACACCCAGGGCCAATGAAGCTATCATGTGCCGAGTGGACGAGCTAAAGGAGAAACACGCCAACCCCGACGTGGTTGTATGGGACGTGCGCAGCGACGGCGAATGGGACGGCAGCGGGGACCGGGGCAACAAGCACCAGGGTCACGTACCAGGGGCGGTCCACTTGGAGTGGTTCCACGTAATAGACCGGGAGACCCACCGGTTCAAGCCGCCGGAAGAGATCCGGCGCATCCTAACCGAAAACGGCATCACGCCGGACAAGACTGTGTACTCATATTGACAAGGCGGAATCCGTTCGGCGAACGGCAACTTTGTTCTCCAGTTGATGGGCTACCAGCATGCCAAGAATTACGACGGTTCCATGGGAGAATGGGCCAACCGGGACGACACACCTATGGAAGTGTAAGTAGGACTAATACATCCAGCGCACTAATCGAAGGGATTCCGGAGGAGACATGCCAGCGTGGGTAATTGGTACACTAAAAAAAATAAATGATCCAGTGGTATTCGCGGAGTATCAAAAACTGGCGGGGCCCACCCTCGAACCCTATGGGGGCAAGGTTGTGGGTGGTGGCACGAAAGTCGAAGTGGGCGACGGGGACTGGTCGCCTATCACTGCAATCATAGTTGAGTTCGAAAGTATCGAGCGTGCCAGAGAATGGTACAATGGGCCTGAATACCAGGCAGCCTTGGCGTTACGCCTTCAATCAACGGAAAGCAGTCTGATCTTGGTTGACGGAGGCTAATAGCTGATTAGCGGTTCGCCGGTGGCCCTGGGCTATCTGGGTCACCCTTCCCTTGGCGTTTGTGCCGACGCCAATAACCCCCAGGTGTACGTTATTGAACTCCACACTGCTTCATCTCCCTTCCCTTAGCAATTGGCGAGCGATGGTCTGGCGCTGGATCTCCGAGGTTCCCTCGTATATCGTCAAGGCTCGCACTTCACGGTAGAGCCGTTCGATTCGGGTTCCCTTCTCCAGCCCCGCTCCGCCATGGATCTGTAATGACTCGTTGACAATGCGGAACGCGGCTTCGGTGGCGAACAACTTGGCAAAGGACGCTTCCTTGATAACCGTGCTCTGCCCTGAGTCCTTGAGCCATGCCGCTCGGTAGGCCAATAAACGGGCCGCGTCCAGGGATACGGCCATGTCGGCGAGCTTGAACTGGGTAGCCTGGAAGTCGGCCAAGGTCCGGTCGAACATGGTGCGGTTGCGCGCGTAATCCAACGCTGCCTCATACGCGGCCTGGCCCATACCCACAGCGGCGGCGGCCACAGTGGTCCGAAATGTATCCAAGGTCCCCAAGGCCAGACGCAACCCTTGCCCTGGCTCGCCTATGATGCTGGCATACGGGATGCGGCAGTCCTGAAAGTCTAGTTCCCCGATGGGATGAGCAGCCATCAACGCCATCCGTCGCGAATCGTCGAATCCGGGTGTCCCTTGTTCGACGATGAAAGCGGAGATGCCCCTGCTGCCTGCTTCGGGGTCGGTCTTGGCAAAGACCACGTAGGTGCTAGCGTCACCCGCTTGACTGATGAACTTCTTGGAGCCGTTCAGTACCCACTCTTCGTCTTCAACAACAGCGATGGTTTTCATGGCGACCACGTCTGATCCGGCGTGAGGCTCGGTCAGGGCGAAAGCGGCGATGGATTCACCAGTAGCAATGGGAGGCAAATACCTGGCTTTTTGCTCGGGCGTCCCGGCCAGGGTAATTGGGTAGCTGCCTAGCCCTTGCATAATAAAGTTAGTGTCCGCTTGAGCCGAAACTCGGGCCAGTTCCTCTCGGACCAGGCACAGATTTACCACCTTTATTCCAAACCCGCCGTACTCTTCCGGGACGTTGTAGCGCAGGAGGCCTGCATCTGAAAGAATACGAATCAGCCTCCGGGGACACCCGGTCGGACTCGTCCACGGTGGAGGCTATGGGGAGGATCTCCTCTTCGGCCACCCGCCGTACCTGCTGCTGTAGCTCCTGCTCTTGGGGGGATAAGCTGAAGTCCATGTGCTACCTCAATGAATTAGGTGGACGTCCGGCCAATCGACGCGGTCTCGAACTTGGGCGGCTCTACAACCCCAGCCTCCGCACCAACTCCTCGGCTGTGACAATGACCCCGCTGAGGCCGCTGGCATCCTGCTGGGCCAGGAAAACCGCTGCTTTGACCATATCTTCGGCGGTGGCCCAAGTGCTGAAGTCGGCGTCAGGGCGCTGGGCTTGGAATCCCTCGGTAAGTACCGGTCGTAACGGTTTCAAGACATTTACCGCGATGTTGTAACAGCCCAGCTCCGCCGCCAGGCCCCAGCTAAACCGCTCCAGGCCAGCTTTGGCGGCGCCATAGTCTTGGCCCGCTATGGCGATTTCTGCATGCGGGTCTCCACCTAGGGTGGAGGAGAAAATATTGGTGGCCGCGTGAGACGATATGTTGATGATGCTGCCGCTCCCTTGTTCCATCATGTGGGGTACCACCGCCTTGCAGCAGATGAAGGGCGCCCTTAGGTCGATGTCCATCAACAGGTCCCACTGCTTGGTGGTGGTCTCCAGGAAGGGCCGGTAGCTGGCGATGGCGGCGTTGTTGACCAGAACGTCAATTCGGCCAAAGGCGGCCACTGCCTGCTCAACCATACCGGTGATGCTCTCTTCTTCCCTCACGTTACACCGGACCGCTAAAGCGTTGCCGCCCTCGGCTTGAATCTGGGCCACGGTCGCGTGAATGGTCCCCGGCAAGTCCGGCCTGTCCTCCTCCGATCTGGCGGCCACCACCACGCTGGCCCCCTGGCTAGCCAAGCCCAAGGCGATGGCCTTCCCGATGCCGCGGCTGGAGCCGGTTACTATGGCAACTTTGCCCTGAAGCAACGTAGGTTCTCGGAGTCTGTTCGGTGTTCCCATATGGCGTTAACTCAGGATATGGCAACTAGCTACGGTGGGCCGCAAGAATCGCGGTCTTGTGCTGAAGCCGCTTAGACAGCTCTACCCAATAGATATCCAAGGAGAGCGGCGGTAAGGCCAACAGCGACGCTGCCAACGATGTTCAGCACGGCTCGTGCCAAGTCCCCGCCTTCCGCAAGCTGCACCGTGGCTACGGTTATCGTTGAAAAGGTCGTATAGGCACCCAGAAAACCAACGGTCACGAATAGCCTCAGGTTGGGCTGCCAGAGGGGGTTGGCAGCGGTGGCGGACACGAAGAGTCCCAGAAGAAATGAACCTGTGACATTAACAATAAAGATTCCCAATATAGTGGATTCGAGTAGCTTGCTCACCAAGAGGTTCAGATAGTACCTGGAGAGAGCACCCAGCGCGCCGCCGACCGCAATGGAAAGCACCTCCATCATCGACACCTAAGACTTGCCAAAGGGTTCATGTCATCGTTCATGGCAGACTCTAGGAGGTGGCCTTGACTTACAATGGCCCCGAAATGGATTCATTCGGGGCCATCTTATCAAGCTCGGAACACGTTCCAAAGCACGGAGCCATCATACCCTAGAGCGTTTGGTGGAGGGTTCGTACCAAACCCTTATAACGCGTGGCACTTCTTCCACTTTTTGCCGCTGCCACAGGGACACTTTTCGTTCCTGCCGATCTTGCGGCCGTGTTGTCTGAGGATCGTCCGCTTTTCCTCGCAATAAGAGCAAGTGCAAGCGGGAGGGTGCTCGGTGTACCAATTAGCTCTAACCATTTTTATCCATCTTCTTATAGATCATATCGGCCTTCCCCAGAGACAGGCAACCATCCTGAGAGTGAGCTGACCCACCGCAACGCCTACTCCAATCGGGGTGCACTACGGTGGGTGCGCTTATCTTCAGGCGAACGGGCGACGCCTAGCAACAGCCAATCCGGTTACTGCAATCACCCCCAAGGCGATAACTATGCCGATGACCACCCATCAAACCGTGCTTAGGCCCCCGTCGTCCGGGGGCCCTGACACCGGAGTGGTAGGCGGGGGCACCGGTGTAGCTGCGGGCGCGGCCGTAGGTTCCGGTGTAGCCGTTGGTATTGCAGTGGGCGCCGGAGTAGCCGTGGGCACTGGAGCAGCAGTCGGCACGGCAATTGGGGGTGCCGGAGTAGCGGTAGGCGCCGGCGTAGCTGTCGGCACGGCAGTTGGGGGCACTGGAGTAGCTCTTGGCGCAACGGTAGGTGCCGGTGTAGCAGTTGGCGTGGCAGGTGGGGGCACCGGTGTAACTGGAGGCGCGGCGGTGGGCGCTGGCGTGGGTGGAGGAGGCGCAGGGGTAGGTGCGGGCGCGGCTGTCGGCGCCGGCGGGGGCGGCGGAGGCGCAGGTATCTTGTATCCCACTGCGAAGGGTGAGAACTGGGTTGTGTCGGCGCACACCGACACCGTGCCGTCATCGGCCGTGACCCGCTCCGAACCGGGGACCGGTCGCCAGCCGTCTGTTTCGTCGTAGTGCAACAGCGCCAACTCCCGGTCTCCCGCTTCTGCCAGCAACTCGTTGCTCACTGGCAGGCACACCGTCGCTGCTCGACTAAGTTGAGTAATGGCGTTGCCCTGGGCATCGCTAAGGGTGATGTCCACGATGGTCTGGCTCTCCGCGATGCGGAACCCCTGGGGCGGAGGAGCTTGCTCTGGCTCCTGGGCTATGGAGGGAGTGAAGGTAATGCTGGTTAGGGTTCTGAGGGCTGGGTCCTCCTGAAGGACGATGCGTGCGCCGACGGTCTCCTCCTCCACAGTTACTTGGACCGTTAAACTGGCGCCCTGTATGGGCACTTGGACGGTCGCTTCGCCTTCCATTTCAGCGACGATTTCCACGGAGCCTTTAACCTGATCCACCGTTACCGAGGCTGCTGGCGGCGGTGCAGGCTGGTCGTCGTCGCCCTCGTCCGCCGGTTGCACTACGTTAATGGTGATGGTCCCTTGGGAGGACAGTGGCGGGTCACCGTCGTCGGTGGCGGTGACCCGGAGCCGGTACGTGCCGATCTGATCGAACAACGGGTTAAAGAAAAATCGGCGGGTGCGAGGATCAAATCGCGCCCAGGAAGGAAACTGGGCGGTGTAGGTTACTGTGTCTCCATCCGGGTCTGGGGCGACGCTCAACGTGAACGTTGAACCTGCTTCGAGGTATAGCAACGCGCCTGGAGCGGGCGGTGTCCGGTTTACGGTGAGCACTCGGAGGCGCAGATTGTCGAAATCGCTACGCTGTGGGACTTGGGCCAAGGGGTTGCCATGGAGATAGAGCGAAGAAAGATTACCGAACTTCGCGAAGTCGGCGGGGTCGATGCTGGTCAAGTTGTTATGGGATAGGTCTAGGCCGCTCACAGTACGGGGAAGGCTGGCCAGCATAACGTCCACTTGCGCATCGGACAGCCCTGAGCTGCCGAGGCCCAAGCCTGTGAGCTTAGTGAGTCTGGAGAACTTGCTGGTGTCCAAGCCAGCCAAATCGGCTTCATTGAAGGACAGCGACAGGATGTCGAGTGCGACGCTGTCCAGGATCGTTTCCGTCTGGGTAGTACTCAGGCTGGTCCGAGAAAAGCTGGAGTATTTAAGGTCTGTAAGCCGTTGCAGTTTCTGAAGCTGGCCGGTTGTCAGACCGCTCATGTCGTTCCCATTCAGGTACAATACATCCAGGCCAGGGTCGACGTTTTCCAGAATCTCAACGATGTCATCGGAGACCAAATGGGCGTCCGAAATGACCAACGTCCCATTGCCGCTGGTCCAGACCGTTGGCTGACTTCCGACGAGATTTGGCAGATCGGCCCATGAAAAGTCGTTGTTGACGATCCCACTCATGCTGTCCCCGCCTCCGATGTAGACCCGCTCGAGGGTGGCTTTATGGGCGATAAGGAGGCGGCGGACTTGGTCAACGTTGAGGCCCGATCCTGCGATGTGCAGTCTATTCAAGCCTGTGAAATGTGTAGCTATGGTGTCCACATCGTCCTGGGTTAAAGTGGGGCCCGAACCGGCGGCGTGGAGGTTGAGAACCGCTAGCCCTTGAGGAAGCCTGGCAAGGAATCCCTGGGGCAACTGGCCCAGAGGGTTGGGGCCAAGGTGAACGTATTGCAGCGTCTGCGGAGGATTGTCGACGAAATCGGCGGGCAGCGACGTCAGTTCATTTCCACCTAGCCGCAATATTTCCAGATTGGTCTGATTCGCGAATACGTCGTCTGCTAGACTTTCGATCCGGTTGTTGTAGATGCGGAGGGTCGTCAGCGCGGTGAGGTTGTCGAATATTCCCGGGGGCAGCTCGGTCAGACGGTTCCCGCCCATGTAAAGCCGCGTCAGCACGGTGAGGTTGTCGAAAATGCCTTCAGGCACCTCGGTCAACAGGTTGTTGTCCACACGAAGCTGGAGCGACAGGCCCGTCTGGTTGTCGAAGATGCCTGGAGGCAGCTCGGTCAACCTATTGTACTGTAGCTGAATGGCTTTAACGGACGACAGGTTGTCGAACAGCCCTTCGGGAAGCGATGTCAGTAGATTGTTGCCCAGCTTTAGGTTGCCTTGCAGAGTCGAGAGGTTATCGAAGATACCTTCCGGCAATTCGGTCAACAGGTTGTTGTTCATGGCCAGCGATTGCAGTCCAGCGAGGCCATCAAAGACGTCGGCGGGAAGCTCGGTCAGCCGATTGCTATCTAAGTTTAGATGCTTCACCAATCCCATATCATCGAACAGGTCGGGGTGCAGCGTGGTGAGGCGGTTGCCTTGGAGACTGAGCACTTCCCGCGCTTCGAGACCGGAGAAGGTGTCTGGATGCAGCTCGGCGATTTGGTTGAAGTCCAAATCAAGCACAATGAGGGATAACCCAGCGAAGTCGCCGGGTTTCAGGCCGGTGATCCCAGCCCTCTCTATTGTCAGCCTGTTGAACGATTTCAAATCGGCGTCGGTCACGGTTAGACAGTCAGTCTTCCCGACCGCCGTTAGGATGGCATCCCGCACCTGCTGGGTGCGGCCGCAGATGCCGGGGTTGAAGGTCACCAGCCTGCCGATGTCGTTTCGTCCGTCCCCGACGATGACGGCAAAGACGAACCGGTCGTCAGCGGCCATTGTCGCCGGGGCTGTGAAAGTCGCGGTGTCTGTGGCGCCGCCCGAGAGGGTGACTGAGGGGCCGCTAATCTGCGACCAAGCGTAGCTGAGGGTCTCGTTCTGGTCATCGGTGCTGGCGGTGGCGGTAAGGGTCACGGCGCCGCCAGCGTTCACCGACACGGGACTCTTTTTCGCTGAAACCCCTGGGGGCTGGTTGCTGGTGTCGGCGAAGGGCTTGGTGTCCAGGATGAGTCCGTTGACCGCAACGTTATTGATCGAGGCGGAAAGACTGGGGATGCCGGTCTCCGGCAATGTTGGCAGCCGGTTGTCGAACCCGATGAAGATGCCAATTACCTCTAAGTTTCCGTAGGAGACGCCATTTCTTGCTTCCGCTTTCCACTGGGTCATGGTCAGGTGGTTGTCCACGAACGCTTGGTCGTTGCATCCTCCGCCCTCTCCCGGGACCAACCAAGCGTAAGCGTTACCATCGGCAATGCCTTTGTCACCGAAGGTGTCCACGGCGCCAGTGGGGTAGTCGGCGGTGTCGTCGCACTCCGGGGGGCGGGCCAGTTTGGCATATTCGAATACCAGGTACTCGCTGTTGCTCAAGGACACGGTCATAAAGGGTGCATACCCAGTGACGTCAGCGTTGTTCCACTCGACGGTGTCCAAGTCGGCCAAAGTGGTAACGTTTTGCTCTTTGAGCACATCCTCTCGTATGAAAATCACCGCCGAATCGCCGGTCCATCGGGCCGATGTAACGGCCGGAGCAGCAGCATCTCCCGACGCGTATCCTCCGGCGCCGTCACCGGGGCTCCAAGTGAAAGTCGAGCCCGGGGTGGCAGTACGCCAACCTCCAGTGAGCCATAGGTTGGGGTTGGTCTTATCGACAGACATGGGCCTGATGATGACGTCGAAAATATCACTCTGGGTGCCATCGGTCACACTGACGGTGACCGTATAGGACTCGGCAGGATAGTCGACGCCGTCCTTGATAGTGATCTGGCCGGTGGAAGAGCCGAGGTCAAATTTGTCGGCATCGACGCCCGATAGCGTGTAGCTAGCCCCAGAGCCGCTGACGGTAGGGGGGTGGTCACCGGCAGGGCCTCGGTGCTGATCAGGGGGTTGATGTACCGGATTGTTCGCAAGTTGGTAAGGCTTTGGTCGGCATACCAGGGCTCATAGCTGAACCCGTTGGGGAGAGACACACCGTCTTCGATCTCCAATGGGCCAGCCAAGGGAGATTCAGCGGTGTCCCAATAGTTGTGGGAGACGTTCAGCTTGGAAACGAGTAGGCTGCCTCCGAAATTGGGGTCCGGGTTGTCCTCGTTGGGGTCTTCTTGCAGGCCGACGACCAAGCCCTGGATAAATCCCTCTATCGTGTTGCCTTCTGCAGACAAGCTGATGGACCCGCTGCTACCGGAATCAACGCCGCCGTTGGTGAGGTGCATGGCGATGTCGTCCTCGGCGTCGTCGCCAATGTCCCTAAACACGTTGTTGTTGACAATCAAACTAATGTCCTGGTTGTCACCGGGACTGGCAGCATCGTCGGGCGAGTTACCCAGGCAGGAGGCTCCGCCGATGCCCAAGGGGGTGTCGGTGAAGGTGTTCCTTTCAAAAGTCACTACTTGGTCCAGTTCGGTCCCGTCTCGCGACTCGCACCAAACGATCCCAACGACTGCGCCGAAGTTAGAATCATTTATGGTGTTGTCCTTGACCAGGATGTTGACGACTACCTGGCCAAGATTGCCCGGAGTGTTATATTCCGAGTGCAGGTTGAGCGCGCCAGAGGTGGAGGAAGCCCGGTCTAAAGACGTTGGGATGAACCCGGAGAAGGTATTCCCTTCAATGGTGCCTTGCGCTCCACTTGTGAACTGAATGGCATAACCGAAGGTGTCCCATTCGAAGTTCGGGTCATCCGTCGTGGTCACGGTATTGCCTCTAATGCTTGCTTCCATCCATCCGTAGACCGCGATGGCGACCCTCCCACCGTTGGTGATGGTGTTTCCGGTGATGTCCACGTCGGCGCGGGTCTGATGGGTAATGCCGTTGGCGGCCGCATAACCAGGCGTGATTCGGGCCTCGATAGTCAGAGGGGCCTGGGTGGTCTGCTCTTCCGACCCAATGTCGTTCATCAGGTTATTGGACACCGTGGCATTCATAGTGTTAAGCAGCAAAACCCCGATAGTCCGATGAGTTCCAATAGACAACTCGCTGGTCACCTGCGAGAAATCAAGGTCGAAGTTGTCGATGACAATGTTGGAAGACTCGTTCACCAATATGCCGGGAATGTTGTACTGGTGGTTCCTCCAATCGAAAGTTGCCGTCAGCAGGCGTTCATCCGGCACTTTGAAGATGGCCCGGTCGCCGTTGGTGTCCTCAATGCCCCGCAGTGTTACGTTGTCCCACCCAACCAAGTGAATCGGTGTGTTGTAGGTCCCCGATGCAAACTCCAGGGTGTCGCCGTCGGTTATCTTCCCGGGCACGGGCTTGCCGTAGTCCACAGATGTGGAATCGGTCTCGAAGTAGTCGCCAAAGTTGTCCGTGGCGCGAGTCACCGTGACGCTGTAGGTTTCCTTGGTGACCCCGTCCGCGGCGGTCACGGTGACCTTGATCTCGTTCACTCCAACGTTCAGGTTGACCGGAACGTCCGAGGGGGTAATCTCTACAGTCGCGCCGGAGTCGTTCGCCGTCGCGGTCACCGTCACGTCTGTCACGCTGTTAAAGACCGTGGCATTGTAGGTCGTAGTGGCGGGGTCGAAGGTTGGCGCCAGCGTCCCCTGGGAAAGCGCCAGCGCGCTCAATGTGGCATCGCTCGATGGCTGCTGCGCCCGTACGACATTCGCCGCAAGGGAGATGATAGCGATCGCCATGAACACCAACACTAGGCAACCGGTCACGCGTTTCGTCGCTATAGGTTGAAGAAGCCGGTTAATATACATAAGAACCCTTCTGTTGGTTGCTCGGGTGCAGCGTATACCGTAACCCTAATGACGTCTATTTACAAATTGGTGTGAGGCAATTCCCCGGCCTTTCGGTCGTCATGGGCGGCAGAGAGGCAAGACCGTTCACTAGTGGGCCGGGATCACGGTGTGCTTGCGACGTTCGACGCACAACGCCGGGGGTGCATCTAGCCCCTAACCCCGCCACATCCGCCATCGTGATGCCCTCGACGGGCGCGCTGGGCCTGAACGTCGCAATTTTTTCCTAGCGGGGCTCGGACTCTGACCGGTGGCAATTGGGCTATAACCCTTCGTTTGGGAACCCGTCCCCACGTTCTGCTAGCACTACTATCCTCGCAGGTGTATCCATTCA
Organism: Dehalococcoidia bacterium; assembly: GCA_965197555.1. GTDB lineage: Bacteria > Chloroflexota > Dehalococcoidia > Lucifugimonadales > UBA3495. Next base: position 673,801 of record OZ240213.1, read on the forward strand.
TCCCTGGGCTACGGGACCCCAACCCAAGGATCCCCCGGGTTATCAACGTTGCCGGAGGCGACATGAGTCTAGTTGGGCCTGGGCCAGAACGCCGCGTCCTTTCCTACCCGATTTGTGTAAGGAGGCTAGCCAAGTCTTCTGCGTGCTCCTCTTCCATGGCCAGGATGCTCTCGAGCATGCGCCGGGTTGTCGGGTCCTTGTCGCCTATATAGCGGATCATCTCGGAGTATGAGTCAATGGCGACTCGTTCAGCCACAAGGTCTTCCTTGATCATGTCATCTGGGCTTTCGCCCTCGACATATTCTTAGTGGCTGCGAGATGCTAAGCCCTCTGGGGCGAAGTTCGGTTCTCCGCCCAGTTGGACTATCCGCGCCGCAATTAGGTCTGCGTGCGCCTGCTCGTCGTTGCCATGTTGAAGGAACTCCTGCTGTGCCTGAGGTGCGTTTATCCCCGCTGCCATGTAGTAGTGGCGCTTGTACCGCAACACGCAAACGATCTCTGTCGCAGGGCTTCGTTCAATAACTTTACGACTGCCTGGACGTTTGCCTGGTAGCTGGGTGTTACTGCGCCTTGTTCGATATGTCGCCGTGCTCGCTCCCGCAGAGCCTTGACATCAGAGAGACATTCATTTGCCGCCATCACTCGACTCCTTCTTGCAGCAATGGTGTCTATCGATTATGTGTTCTTGATCCGTCTGAAGACCGATTTAGGATTCACTATCGGTGGTAGACGTTCATTATGCCGGGAAGCAAAAACGATGTGCCTCCGACCCGAATCAGGTTGGTATGTCAATCACAAGCCGTCCTCATGCTCCGGCGTTTTGGGACAGATGCTGGCGTTTTAATACGACGGTAGCACCGGCCAAGGATTCATTACCTAGGAATCTTCTGCCAGGGTGCTGAACACATCCAACCACCAGCCCTGGTTCTTGGTCCCAAATCCCGCTCGGACTTGGATCACCCCATTACGGTCCACTCCCACTTTGGTGGACTGGCTGGTTACTTGATAGGAACGGAGAATATCCGGATGGGCGACAGCCATAGGGTATTCGTAGCCCTGGGCTTCTCTGTATGCGCCTATAATTTCCGCGGTTTCCGAGGGATCTGTCCCAACGGCAATGACAGCGACATCGCCCCTTTGGCTGTTCAACTCCTGCAGCGTCCGTAACTCGGCGCGGCAGTGAGGTCACCAGGTGGCGAAGAAGTAGAGGATGAAGGGCCGGTAGCCAGAGAGGTCTGACAGGGCCAGCGTCTCTCCGTTGACCGTCGTCAACTCAAATTCCGGCGCCAAGTCCCCAACTTCCGGGCCCACCGCCAAGCTCGGGGACTCCGTAGGTTCAAAGGACGGCGTAGGTGTGGCCGTCGCAGCCACCGGCGTGGGTGCATCGCCGGCACAAGCCGACAAAACCGCTACAAACAGAAGGCTACATACAAGCAGCCCAAGTCTGGTGAGGGAGTCGATCATTAACAGGCTCTGCCTCGCCATTTGAGGACTAGGCCGGTATTCCAACTGTCCAAAGCCATCCATAATATCCTGCAACCCATCACCGTCGGGAAGCCGATACACATAGGGTCCCCTCGGCCCCGCCGATTATACCTAAAAGCTTACTCTCATTTACATAGTTTGCGGACTTCTCGTAGACAGCGTTGAATGAATGAGTCCGTCTGAGCGGCCATATCTAATAGACGCCAAGGGGGACCAGAACTAGTTAACTTTGGGTAAAATCAAAAGTGGGTCAGCGGCTTGCCTACATCAAAGTTCAACTAATGGGGTTTTGGCGGGATGATCTGGATGGAAAGAGGGGTAAGGGGATGATCAAAGGCGTGCACACTATGTTTTATTCGTCCGAGCCGGAAGCTCTGCGTGCGTTCCTGCGCGACAAACTTGGGTTCTCTTCATTCACCGACGTCGGTGGCGGCTGGCTCATCTTCAACCTGCCGGAGGCGGATATGGGTGTTCATCCGGCTAGCGGAGAAGGCGAATACCGCGCCGGCACCCATGACATATCATTCTACTGCGACGACATTGGTGCCACCGTGGAGGAATTGACAAGCCGCGGGGTTGTAATCGACGGCGAAGTAACGGACCAGGGATTCGGCCTGGCAACCTATTTCGAGATGCCGGGTAGAGTGAGAGTGCAGCTATACCAGCCTCACTATAGCAAGAGCGCCGACTAAGGGAGAGCCTGAGGGGTGTTAGTTAGCGGACGACTTTCTGCGGGTAACTAGCGCGCCCTGGATCAGTGCCCGAATCGCCGTCCGGTTGGCGTCATCCAGCGAGAGTGTTTCTTTGAGCGCCACCGGGCGTGACGATATCAGGCGCTTACCTCCGGTGAGTCTGGATCGACCGATACGGCAGTTGATATTATGCTTCGTTGCTGTGGTCCTCTTTGAGACGGGCGAGTTAACGGCCGACATCTGTATGAGCCGAGTGACGATTGCCGACCCTACGACCACATCTCCCTGGCTCAATTACCGCCTAATCGGCGGGTTTCTAGCAGTATCCCGGACCGACGTGTTCCAGGCCATGCTAATGGTCGTCAGCCTAGTCATCATCGTCGTCACTTTGACCAACTCCACCGAGAGCCCCTTTTCAGGGATAGGGGGCTCCTCTGCCAGCTTCCTAAGTCCCTTTACCAACGACGACGGGTCGCCTTTAACCGCAGTCTTCCTCTTGTCCATCGCGGGGTGGGCCTTTGGTGCCTTTGCCGCTCAACGGATACTGCAGCGCTTCATGGCGTTGGAGCGCAAGGACCTGGTCCCTCAGAGCTGCGACATCTCCATCGTATGCCTATTGGCCGTTTATGGACTTGCTGTCATGCTCGGATTGCTCACTTGGTGCGCCCTATCCGAAGCCAACTTGCTGACAGGAGTCACTGACGCCGAACGCATCTACTTTGTGGTATCGGAAGCATTCTTTCATCCGGCGGTGATGGGGCTACTTCTAACAGCGGTGATCGCTGCTGTAATGAGCGCCGCTGATTCCCAGTTGCTTCTGGCGTCCGCCGTCGCCTGCGACGACTTTCCCTTCGTAAACAGAGTGGCCCGTGGCATCGCGGCCAGGGCGAGAATCTGGCTAGGGCGCCTGCTGCTGATTGTTGTAGGCGCAGTCGCCATCTCCCTGTTTTACCCTGAATCGGTGTTCGACCTTTCAGTTACGCATGGGGAGAATGGGTGCCACATTTGGCCCGGTGACGATCTTGGCTCTATTCTGGCGCAGGTTCAACCTCTGGGGTGCCACGGCGTCCATCCTGGCGGGGACGTTGACGGCCTCCGTGTGGGCGTTCCAAGACGGCGGTCCCGGCAATATTTGGGACGTTCAGCCGGCCACGCGGGGCTTCCTCATCGCCATGTCCGTGGCTGTTGCTGTCTCCCTCCTCACACCAAAGCCACCGAAGGAAATCGTAGACCTCTTCGACAAAGTGAACTTCCAATGAGCAGAAGGCCTAGTCATCGAGCGTTGGGATAGTACTATCTACGTACCATTTCCCGCCTTCGTGTATTGTAGACGCCACTGGGCTGGGGCCATCCCCTGAGGGAGAGTTACGATGATTGGAAAGATCGCAACGGCTGCCGTTTATGTTGAAGACCAACAAGCAGCCTTGGGCTTCTGGACCGAGCAAGTCGGCTTCGAGATAAGGACCAGGCTGTCCATGGGACCGTCGGGCCATTGGCTGGAGGTTGGTCCAAAGGGGGCGGAGTCGTGCTTGGTGGTCTATCCTAGATCGATGATGGAGGACTGCGGAAAGGAAGCCCTCCATTGTGTTCGAGGGCGACGATATCCAGGACACGTGGTCCCTGCTTAGGTTGGATCGAGAGAGTGTCCATCGGTTGCTGTTATTTGACTGGGGTGCTGCTGTCTAATGGATGTCGCTGGAACGCGACTCTGTAGCATTGTTACGCCATGATGTATTAGGATGGATCGGGCCATATCATGCTAGAGCATATGGGAATTAGATGGGGCTACGTGTTTTTGAGCGCAGCGTCCTATCTCAGAGCCGAGGAGGCCCACGGCCTGATGGTGCAGGCCGTGGAGATGTACTTGGCCGGGGAAGGAGAGCGCAATATCAAACAGGCCGGCTTTGAAGGCAAGATAACGACTGAGCAGAAGTACGAAGTGATCGGGTCCCTGGGTGGGCAAAGGTTTGACGCTGAGCTGGATACCCCGCAGGGCAGGGACAAAGCATCATTCCTGGTTAGCGAACAGACCCGGGGCGTGGGGTCGGTGATCTCCAGAAACTAACGGTCGTTTCTCCCCGTGGGCAAAGGGCTTCGGATTCCAAGAACACAAAAACCCCCAGTACATGGTGGCCCACTTGGAGTTTCCAGGTGTTGGGCCAGACCGCCCTAGCCTCAACGGTATACTTTGTCACGCCCCCCGACTCTCACCACTAGGACACACAGAGCATCGTCTTGAATATCGCAGATAATGCGGTAGTCCCCTACGCGATAACGCCACAACCTACCCAATGGACCAGCCAACGCTTGGCCCATGTCCCTCGGACTGTTCGAGGCGGCAATCCGCTCGTCCATGTAATCCATGATGCGGTGAGCGGTTTGCCGGTCAAGTTTTCTCAGTTGGTCCTTGGCCGTGTCGGTATATTCAATCGGCCACGCCAAGCTGTTGCCTCACGGCAGCGGCGGCATGTACCTGTTCCTGGCCTTTGCGAACGCGTTCCAGAACGTCAGTGGCCAAGTAGTAATCCTCTAGGTCCTCAAGCCCGCGCTCGATCAACTCACGCAGATAGAACGCCTTGGTTCGTCCAGTCTGCGACGCCAAGAAGGCAAGCCGCTCTTCGGTGTCTGGTGACAGTCGAATCGAGGTTGCCATACCGCTGTTCTCCGTCACTGCGATCGTTGTATTCATTGTATCACGGAAGATCCTAGGGGGTCGCAAGCGGTCTTAGGTGGGAGACCGCTATCACCAATAGCAGTACATGATGGACCACTCATCACCCGGTGATAGCCAGCGAGCCAGGCTCATGGGACTATAATCCTATTGACTATGACTAGTCTGACTAGTATCGTTATCCTATGGATTTAATATATTCGACATACGAAGCCAAGGCGCGGTTATCAGAGGTCTTACGGCACGTGCGAGAGGGTCGGACAGTAACTATCTCCTACCGCGGAGAACCAGTGGCCGAGGTACGGCCCATTGAGAAGGCACCGGCCACAATTGAAGAGCGGCTCGCAGAGTTGAGGCGCCGGGGCGTGTTGCATCCTCCCAGTGGGCCGCGCCGCGAGTTCAAGCCGGTGGCCCATGTCCCAGGTGCGCTTCAGCGGTTTCTCGCTGAGCGAGAATAGTGAGCGTAGCGTACGTCGACACTTCTGCAGTCCTCGCGATTGGGTTAGGCGATTCCGTGGATGGCCGAGTTACTACTCGCCTGGGGACATATTCGAGCCTCTTGTCATCCAATCTCCTGGAAGCAGAAACGCGAGCGGCTTTCCACCGCGAGGGCCTTGAATTTGATGCTGAGACCCTGGTGGGGATCGAGTGGGTATTTCCTGACCGGCCGTTGACCCAGGAGTTCGAAACTGTCTTGGCTACCGGTTACCTTCGTGGCGCCGATCTGTGGCACTTGGCCACTGCCCTCTACCTAGCCCAAGACCCGGCTGAGATCGCGTTCGTTACCCTGGACGTCAGGCAGGAGGCAGTCGCTGAAGCGCTGGGGTTTCAAACTTGATTGACCGGTCCGACGGAGATGGCTCATGAAGAGGCATGTCTGGTCGTTATCGGAGAGATGATGCTGAACGCATAGCAGCGATTCCTTCTTTCAGGCCCGGATGATCCAGCCCGAGCAAACTCATCGTCCTAGCGCAGTGCAACCCGAGCATATCCGGGGTCCTAGATTCCGCTCCCGAGGTAGTATCTACCGGACCATCTCCATCATCAATCTGGTGATTGACGCTGAGCAGAAAGCGTTGTAATAACCTAAGGGACAACGATGGCGTTCAACCTAGAAGTGGACCGAAGTGGTGAGGACCGCCGGCTAGCTGCTGTCTTCGCCGGTATGCTCCAGGTGACGGTCGATTTAGGAGGGCCGGAATCCCAGGGTCGGAGAGGTGTAGGAAGAAGAGGACAGTGGAAGTCCTTGTCGGAAGCCTTGTCATGGAGGACCTCTCGATTGTTGGCCTGATTAAACCGCTATCCACCGGCCGGGCTCAGAGCCAGTGCAGGGCATTAAAGATTAGTTTCTGGATATGCTCACTAGTCCTGCTGGCCGGAGTAGCGGCCTGCGGGAGTAGTCCAACGCCCACCTCAACGGAGCAGCCCGCAACTCTAGCCCCGGAGCGGCCGATAACCGGTTCGACAGAGGAGCCTCCTACCAAAACGGCCCAACAGCCTCTCACCGAGACCGCCCTAGACCATCCTGCGGCGGCTTTTGCCATGTTGCCCTCCGAGAGCCAAGGCTTGATGTATGTTGACATTGATGCCGCGATGCAGAGGCCCGGGTTTCAGAAGCATGTGGAGTTCCAGCTCAGCCACTTTGTTAGCCAGGGCGAGATCCCGCTTGCCGAGGAATTACTTCGCTCGATGGGCACTCGATCCTTGACCCTAGCCAGGCCCTACAGCAGTTCAACCTGGGCTTGCGTCCTGAATGGCGATTTTGCCCGGGTGCAGGCTGCGCTGCGGTTGGCCGCCGAATCCGGGATGGGCCTCTCTGGCAGCATGATTGAGATTTACAAGGAAGTCGAAATCTTTGCCCTGACCAGAACAAAGGATTCTGGCTATAAGTCCCAAGTTTATCTCGCCGTGCCGAACCCGGATACTTTGGCAGTAAGCCCGAACTTGGACGCAGTGCGGGAGATGATCGACCGACGGCAGGAAGGGCTTAGCCTACGCCAGCCTTTAACAATGATCTTGCAGGAGTGGGGACTCCCCGATTACCTGATGGGTTCTTGGCGGAAAGGCTCTGGTGAAGATGCCCAGTCAAATCCAATGGGAGCCGCAGTTTTCAATGGCGTCCACGCTAACCTGGCGGACGGCGCGGCCACCACGCTGCGTTTCCTGATGCAGTTCGACAACGCCGAACAAGCGGCCACGGCCAACGCCTGGTTGCGGGAGCAGACCGATCCCCGGTGGCGAAGCGTCGGACTCGGAGAAGGAGTCCAAATCGACCAGTGGCAGCAAAAGGGGGCGACAGTTTACGCTGAGGTCACAGTTCCTGATGAAGATGTGCTAGAGTTGGTAACTCCGAATTCCGAATTAGGAGTAGCAGAATTGGCCGCGGCGTGGTCTGCAATGATGCCAGAGGCATTTCCATTACTGGCCGGTCAACCCAGCTTTTGCCACTGTTGTCCTCCAACCTCCTGGAAGCATAAATCCGAGCTGCCTTGAACCCCGAGGGCTTTGGATTCCACGTTGACTACCTGGCCGACATCTACAGGGTCCTGCCTGACCGGCTTTTGACCCCGGAGTTTAAGATCGTCTTGGCTGGCGGCCACCTTCGACGAGCCGGTTTTGTGGCACTTGGCCACGGCCCTCTACCTAGCCCAGGACCCGACCCAAATTGCTTTCATCACCCTGGACGTCCGGCAGCAGGCGATTGTTACATCACTCGGGTTTCAAACGGGAACGGCAATTCTGGCGCATCCGCCTCACCAAGGACAAGTCCGGCTGCTATCGGGCCGGTGATGATGCCAATCTCATGGCGGAGATTCCTTCGTTCAGACTAGGATAGTCCAGCCCTAGTGAACGCATCGTTCTGGCGCAGTCCAATCCGAGCAAATCCGGGTGCCTCGACTCTCCCGTCGCTGCAGCATCCATCGGGACCACCAACCCGCGGTCTAGGTGGAACCCGTCGGCGATAGCCATCGCGAATTCATGCATGCTCACCCAGTCTCTACCGGCCACATGGTGGACTCCTTGGTAATCCCCCTCCACTAGTTTCACGATGCCCTCCGTCAAGTGGCCAACGTAGACCGGCGTACGATATACACTGGTGGCAACGTCATAAGGTTGGCCGCTCTGAAGACGTTCTATCAACCAGGGAGCGAAATTCCGCTTTCCCGGTGCCGGCCAGCCATAGACGATGCTGGTCCGGAGGATACTCCAGTCGGAGTCCAGCTTCGCCACTTCCTGCTCGGCCTCCCGCTTGGTCTGGCCGTAGTGGGTCGTGGGGCTGGGAATATCATCTTCCGAGTAGAATCCGCGCTCGCCGCTGAATACGTACTCAGTGGAAACGAAAACCAACTTGGCCTCGTGTTGGTCGCACAGCCGGGCGACCGATGACGTCCCACCCACGTTGACCGCCGTAGCCCGCTCCGGTTCCCTTTCAGCCGTACTCACATCGGCCATGGCCGCCAGGTGTACCACCACGTCAGGCTTGGCCAACTGGAATACCCGCTCCAGCATCGCACCGTCGGTTAGGTCGACTCGATACCAGGGGTGAAGGTTGTCCAGTGGGGCGCGAGACCAGAAAGTGCCAACGACTGAACAACCAAGAGTTTCATTCAGACGACGCGCCAGGTGTCGCCCGATGAATCCACTGGCTCCGACGATCAAGACCTGCAACAGGGGTACTCCTCTTCCGGAACGATGACGCAAAGACTTGGGCCACATAGTCTTGCCAAACCAGCCCAACTAAAGAACGCCCGCGTCACTGCGGCGCACGATCCTAACCCTATGGCTGAACGCTTTCATCTCTAGCGCGCTAAGAGGTTACATGCGCAGGTCGTCCAAGAACTCTGAGGCAGGTTCTACTCCGGTTACCAGCAGATGGTCCCTCGCCCGAGTGCAGGCAACGTATAGAAGATTTCTTTCCGAGTTATAGACCTCTTCCAGCTCCGATTCATCGGTGATGGCCTCTACTCGCTCCTGGCTGGGGATTAATTCATCGTCACATGCCATCACCGCCACCGCCCGGAATTCCAGCCCTTTGGCTAGATGCATCGTGCTTACCGAGACGTTGCCTGGAATCGTTTCGACATGTTCATCAAGAACTTTGGGCAACAAGCCGGCGCTGTTGACCACTGATGTGGCTCGTTCCAATTGGTCTTCAGACCGCACAAAGAGGCTGATTTCTTCTGGTTGAATCCCCTCATTCACCCTTGAGGAAAGCCATTCGTGAACGCGGCGTCCCTCCTCTTCCACATTCGGCAGGACTCGAACAATTGGCCTCGGACCATTAAAGACCGAGACGGTTCCTCCTCGCTCTTCCGTATTGCCGTCAACATCGGAGATTTCCGGGTCCAGGAGCAGGTCTGCTTGGGCCCTGATTTGGTGTGATGTTCGGTAGTTGACCCTGAGCGTCCGCGAGCGGCCTCGGACGTCGACACCGAGTTCCCTCCAAGAGAAGGGCTGTTGAAAGATCCGCTGGCCCAGGTCCCCAGCGAAGAATAGCCCGTTGGGTCGATCGCCAGCCAGCGCCGCCAGGAATCTCAACTGGGCGATGCTTACATCCTGGGCTTCGTCGACTACCACAAAATCAAAGGGTCGGCGTTCTCTCCCTGAGAACAAGGTGGCTAGCTGGTGGAACATGCTTGAGCGGGTAACTACCCCTGCGGTCTCCAGGGCATTCCAGAGCTGCTGAAATATGGCCCACAGAGCACTCCGTTGAGTTTCCGAAAGCCTTCGACGACGACCTAAGCGAGTGACGTCCCGGTACGCGTCCCACGTATCCAGATGCCGGGCGTCAACCACCTGTTGCCAGTCGGCAAGCAAGAATCGCAATGGGAAACGTTGTTCTCCGGTTTCTGATACCGCTTGGTCGAGCAAATCCCGTATGTTCTGCAACGAGGCGATGTTAAGAGGACCGAGATTTCTCTCGTAGAGTCTCGCGCCTATGGCGTCGAGGCTATGCACCTCCAACCGTTCGGCAACCATGGGCTGGTTACCCAATAGGAGCCGGAGCTTGGCTCGCAGAGAGTTGGCTAGGGCATCGGAGAATGTGGTCAACAGGACCCTGGCATCTGGATTACCCGTCGCCAGGCGGACTGCCCGATGCAAGGCGACGACGGTTTTTCCTGTCCCCGCCGTGCCGGAGACTCGTGCGGGACCGTTGTAGTCTCGCTCGACTAGTTGGCGCTGGGCCGGATGCAGGAATACCGCCCAGGTCTCCCACGGAGCATCTAAAGCCTGTTCCAGCTCCTCGACATCGCGCATAGTCCGGAAGCGCCGCCGGGCGTCGGGGTGGTCGAAGGGGTCATGGGCTGCAACAGCCGGGACCGCAAGCTCAGGAGTCTTCCCCACCGCTAGCTCGAGGAGCGCCTCAGCAGCTTCGGTTGGTAAGTGGTCGGCCAGGTCCAGGAGACTGTCTTCGTTGGCTAGGCGAACGTCAGGCAACCAGTCTTCCGGAACACCGTACTTCAAAAGGTCCGCGTCATTGTAGACGGCAAACAGAAGTGGCTTGGGAGGCCTCTCCCGCTCGGTTTCCAGCAAGACCGGTATCATGATCTCCTGCACCGTTTCCCTGATCTCCACCATTTGTGCGGCCCCGGTGGTGGGATGGGTTTCCAGCTTCCTATGCTCCGCCCAACCGTAGGCGTCGTCGTGGTGATCGACGTAACACAGGAGCAGACTATTCGTGGTCTGGTGAAGGATTATTCGGATATCGCGACCGGCTCGGACCGACCAGAAGTTGGAGTCCCTCCCTCTGTCTACCCGGTGGAAATGCAGTCCCGGTTGAGAGGGGTTGGTCTGAAGATCAAAGGCGGTGGTCTTCACCGCCTTCTGCTCGTCGTTGGTCAGCTTGGCCAGACTGCTGGTGAAAGTGTCGGCGATACGGAATTCCATTGGGTGCTATCGCTTGGAAAGTCGACTGCGCTTGATCCTTGACGCGCCCTTGGCTCGATTGATCCCCGTACTTAACGCTTGCAGATTTCTGGTGGAGTTGCTACCTCCCCGCGACTTCGGCTTAATATGGTCGATTTCCCACCCCATAGGTGATCTCTTACCGTGGCTTCTCCGGAAAAGTACTCTTCCGTAAGGATCGCGACGATATTTTGCTGGGCTTCGTCCTCTGACTCTACTTGCCTTATTCCAGACCACTGTTATCTTCCGTTGGCTCAACATGTTGTTTTCCCTTGGCCTAACCCTTTTCTGTCCGAAACACCTTCATCACTTCGTCGCCCAAGTGGTTGATCACCTTGACGGCGATGCGGCCGGTGGACGGTTTGTCGAAGGGGCGGGATATGTCGCGGTTCAGAGTGGCCCAGGCTTCTTCGTTGATTTCGGCCTTCAGGGTGGTCTTGAGAGACTTGTATGGGTCGCTGGCGCCCAGAAAGTAGGCGTGGCGGACGAAAAAGCTCTCCTGGTTGTAGTCGGTGTCGATGAACCAGCAAGCGATGCCCTCGGGACCGTCGCTGCGCACCTCTCCGGAGTTGGGGTGGAACACGTCCACGCCGTTGACCTTGACCTGAATCTGACCGTCATCGGCGTCCAGGATATCGATGTCGGGCTCGCCGAAGATGACGAACAGGTTGCCCTTGCCGGTGTTCTTCAGGTTTTCGGCCATGTGCAGGTCGGCGTTCATGCGGGCCTTGAGCACCGGGATGCGGCCTAATCTCTCGAACTCGGTGGAGTGGGCGTCGTAGTTGAAGGCGCAGGCGATCAGCACGTCGAAGTCGGCATCCGCGGCCTCGCGGGCCGCTTCCACCAGGTCGGGGCGGGAGACGGTGCCGAACTCCGGACCGACGAAGATGGCGGCCCGCCGTTCGGTGCCGGAGCCGTCGTCATGGGGCGTAGCCCCTTCCATATAACGACCCTCAGCACAGACCAACCGCCCAGGCCAAGGCGTCAAGGAAGAGAACTCGATGCGGTCCTCCCGGTGCGCCTGCTGCACCCCGGAAGTTTTGAGGTTGTCCAGGATGACCCTGGCAAAGTCGTAGTCCCCGCCGTACCCGCTTCTAGCCCCTTCTCCGATGCGGTCGAAGGTGTCGCCGTTCTCGTCTACCTCCAGCGTCCGGTGGGGCGAGATGCTTTCGACGGTGAAGGGGCCGGCGACGCGGACCTTGCTCCGGTCCTCGTAGGGCTTGTCGTAAAGGTATTCGTAATCGGCCTTGGCTGCTATTGAGGCGTCTATCTCCTTCTGGCGTGCGATGCGAAGCTGCCACCAGCGTTGGTGAAGATTGGTTGCCGCGGGTTCCCACGGGTCTCGCGGTTGGTCGGGCAGGTCGTCCAACGTGTAGTCCCTGCCCAGTTCACCATTCAGAACGCGCAGTAGCTCCCCTTTCTCTTCGCCGTCGCTTGCGACGCGAAGCAGATGCCATGCCTCGGCGGCCCCGTCATGCCACGGATCACCCGGTTCCCTAGGAATCTCCCACTCTTCCCACGCGGTCTCCAAGTCTCGGTTCAGCTCTTCCCGCAGGGGTTCCAGCTTCTCCTGGAACCCTTCGTAGATGACATCAATCTCGGCATTGTTGGCGATGGCCCGCAGGGTGATGTGAGGCACCCGCTCGAAGACGAATCCCTGCCGGACATTGCCGTAGGTGGGCATCTCCGAAGGGGCGCGACGGGAGAGCTCGGCCTCCTTCAACTGTCCGTCGGGGCTATCGGCCAACAGATAGTAGGGATAGCGGGCACCCATAATGCGAGCGCGGGCCAACGCCAGGGCGACCCGGCTGGTGTCGACGGTAATCCACCTGCGACCCCATTGCTCGGCGACGTGGGCGGTGGTTCCGGAGCCGCAGGTTGGGTCAAGAACGAGATCGCCGGGATCGGTGGTCATTAGGATGCAGCGCTGGACTATCGTTGTGTTGGTTTGCACAACGAAAATCCGATCAGACGCCCCCCCCCGATGTCAGGCCACTCATTCGAGATGGATGAGGCGACAAAATCTCCCAAATATTGTTTGAATCCCAATGTTCTTCTGGATCCTAGTAATCGGTTGGCCTTGATAAGTCGATGCATTCCGGACCGGTTAGTGGACCAGCCCCTGTCGCGAGTAGGGTAATAGTCTTCCTTGTGCCATCTGACCGGAAAATACATCGCGGTTCCAGGGCCGCTGGCCCTTCCGAGCCGTTGCGATGTTAAGTCTCGCCTGCGAAATATAGTGCGCAGCTCGTCGCTCGTAAGCGTTTCGTAGTCTTCCGCGGGTAGACCCTGGTACTGATCGACATCTACCTCCCGATGTTGGTAATTCCCTTCAGCGATGGCCCGCTTATCTTTGACCCGGAACAATGGTCGAAACTTCGAGCGATTCGAATTCTTGGCATACCACAGAATGTAATCGGTGGTGACGGCTAGAAATTTGCTCGTTTGTCCAGTTGTCTTACTTGCGTTGATGATAGCAACGTAATTCTCATCACCAAACACCTCATCCATCAGCGCCCGAACCCGATGAACGTTCTCGTCCCCGATCTGAACGAAGACCGAGCCGGAGTCGGCAAGCAAGTCTCTCGCGACCGTCAGCCGGTCACGCAGGTAGGTCAAGTAGGAGTGAATCCCGTCGCGCCAGGTGTCGCGGAATGCTTTGACCTGCTCCGGCTCCCGGGTGATGTGGTCGCGGTTGCCGTCGCGGACGTCGCGGCTGGTAGTTGACCACTGGAAGTTGGAGTTGAACTTGATACCGTAGGGCGGGTCGATGTATATGCACTGCACCTTGCCCCGCAGCCCTTCCCGTTCCGCCAGCGAGGCCATCACCTGCAGGCTGTCGCCGAGAATCATGCGGTTGGCCCAGTTAGCGTCGTGCTGGTAGAACTCGGTCTTGGCGGCTTCCGAATGCAGGCCGTTGAAGTCAGCGAACAGGTCGGCGAAGCCGTGTTGGTAGCCCTCAGTCTCGGCGTCGTGGCCGTTCCTGGACTGCTGCACTAGATCGTCGATCAGGACCTTGGGGTGGACCCGCTCCTGGATGTACAGTGGCGGGGCGTTGACCTCCAAATCGGTCAGGTCCTGCAGGTCTTTGCCCCGCCAGACCAACTGGGGGTCCAGGTCCCTGTTGCGGCGCTCGTAGGCAATCCGCACTGGAGAGGCTTCTTCGGACTGCATCAACGGCTGATGCTCCGCGCTGGGCAGGTTGCGTCGGCTGGCTTCGTCGTGGGTGATAGTTTCAACTGACTTGGCTCTTGGTCTTGGCATGAGCTCTAATTCTCCGTGTCCGAAGTCTTCAGGCGGCGGGGGCGAGCTTCAGAGACATATAAACCTAGTCGTTGCTGATGGTGACGGCTCCTCTACCTTCGTATGTCATTGTGAAGTGTCGGAGAAAGTCCCTGCCGATCAAAGCCGTGTGTTGCTGTCCGCCAGCAGACAAATGGACACCAGCGAATCTCCCGTATACTGTTGTGCCCAAGTCGGGGACGGATATTTGGGCCAAATGGAAGTCGACATCGGTGGCTCCTTGGACTCCGGAGATGGTCTGGCGATCCACGATGGGCAGATCCAAACTTACTGCCAGGGCAGAGTCAATGCAACTGGCCGACGCACCAGTGTCGACCAGGGCTGGTAGCCGTGTATTCGGAAGGTTGGGTAGGTTCTCGCGGTTGGGCTGGTAGTTGGAATCGAAGCCTATCCGCACACAGAGCGTCGGACCATTTCGTGCCAGAGCGTCTTGGCCGGATTGGCCAACGCTTTCCCCGAATCCTAACCTAGCCGTCGGCACGCCCTGGCCTATGAACGACAGAGACGGGCAGAGTTAATGGAGGTGCGCCGACTTGTCTGATGAGGTATGGTCCACGTCCAAACCGTCGGACAGCGTCCTCCGCGGCCTCTTGGAATGTCGGATAACTCCCGACTAATTCTTCGTTGTGTATCACTACCCATTGGGCAAGATAGTTATCCTCTAAATGGTCTAGCATTCCGATGTAAGCGGCTAACTCCTCGCTGAGTCCGGCCATGGTGCCCTCCTTCGTCACGGTCCGGTGCCCAGTATTGAATTGGGCTTGTTGCCCGGTTGACTACCGGGAGCAAATTGTAACACTTCGGTTACCAGACTACGCTTAGTCATTTAACCTTAGCAGTTGTCCACATTACGCCGAGGACGCCACAGTTACCACGCTCACCTCTCCGAAGTTCTGAGACAACATTGGTATCCAGCAGGAAAATTAGAAATCGATCTCTCGGGGAAACTCCCGCGATCGGGTGAGATCGATCCCTTCCAAGGGAGCAGCGGCCAATAGTTCTTTGAAGTTCAGGCCTTCGTAATCCACAGGTTCACCGCTTTGCGTCTCGCCGGCAATCTGAGCGATCACCCGGTCGAACCCGGCCTCCATATCATAGACGTCCGTGAATTCGGCGAACGCCCAGCGACCGTACTGGGCGAGGTTGTTGACGCCTGGGACCCAGTAGGTCTCCATCGTGTCCTTCTTCTCTTTGGCGTCCTCGCCCCGGTAACCCTTGATTTCGACCACCAGGTTCAGCATGTCTTCTCGGCCGTCATCGACGCGAAGGATGAAGTCCGGTATGTAAGTGCGACTGGTCGATCCACCACGGTAGGGGACTTCCAGGCCGAGGTTGTGGTTTTTCACGTAAGCCCTAACCCTGGGGTGTCCTTCCACCACTCGGCAGAACTCGGCTTCCCAATTGCTGTCCAGCACGGCCCAGTTGATGTGGCACTTGCGCGAGTCAGTCCGCCACCGGTTCTCCTTGGATGTCGTGAAGTTGACGAAGTTGGTGGAACCCGACGGATTGAACGGGTCCAGCATCGCTTTGACGGGTCTCTCATCTGCGTGGGCGCGAGCAATGGCAGCGGCAATTTTCTCGCAGGCCGTGTCTGCCAACTGCTGGTACATC
This sequence comes from Dehalococcoidia bacterium, assembly GCA_965197555.1. Lineage (GTDB taxonomy): Bacteria > Chloroflexota > Dehalococcoidia > Lucifugimonadales > UBA3495. The sequence goes on from OZ240213.1 coordinate 689,470, forward strand.
AACTGGGCGGGGAACGTCCCGCCCTTGCAGACCAGGCAAGAATCGAGCCACTGTCTGACTATCCCTTTGAGTCTGCCAAAGAGGTACAACTGAGGCTCTTCGCCAGCATCGCGCCATTTCGTGTAAAGCAGTCGCTGAGTGAGGTGGAACAAAAGGGTAGAACGCCGGAGGTCGCCGGTGTGTACTAGAGTGAGGTCGACGCCCTCCCCAATTATTCCTTCGTTCCTGGTCACTGACGGGCCGATAAGCTCCGGGGTGAGTTCCAAGATGGAATCATCGGTGAAGTCGGCAGTCAGTTCTTCCTTCGGAGCGTCCACCCGGTAGCCGGCAACCCTCGGGAAATGAATCTCCAGGTGGTCGCGCTCAGGGCGGACTGCGTTTACCTGGACAGTACGGCGTCTGGTGCCGGGACCAACAACGACAGGTTGCGCGGTGAAGTCGAAAGGAACCCCTAGGACGTCGGCATATTCAACGTCGAACCGGCCCTCTTCATTGAGATCGTAAGATTGGCGACGTAGCGCCCGTCCAATGACCTGTTCGCACAGGAGTTGGGTCCCAAATGCCCGTACGCCAAGGATGTGGGTGACGTTGTTGGCGTCCCATCCTTCGGTGAGCATGGAGACTGAGACTACGCAGCGGATGGACTCGCCGAGGCGGCCCTCCTTACCTACGGTGTTCATTACCTCGCGCAGTAAGTCTTGGTCGGTGAGGTTGTCGGCCTCCCGCTGGTCTCCGGTACGGGCAACACGTTCCCGGCGGAACACCTCCAGTTCCGTACCGGCCATCGCACGAAACTCCCGGTCCAATGCTTCTCCGGACTCTAGCTGCTCACTGTCGATCAGGAGGGTCCGGGGCCGGGGGATGCGGTTGCCGTATTCATCGAAATTGCGGAACAGAGGCAACCGCCCCTCGTTGAACGCGAGCGATTCATCTTCGTTTTCTCGGCTAAACCCCGATATGTAGTCGTAGACCAACTTGGAGGTCGACGTATTGTTACAGACAATGATGAAGCAGGGCGGCACGGTGGCGTCTTCATCGTTCTCCCAGGTCTCATAGACCTTCTCGTAGTGTCCGTAAAGGGCCTCTAGTGCGGTCTGTAGTTCCACCGGGAGACTGAGGGGGTCCAAGTTGGCATTATTACTCCTGCCAGCCCTAGGCATTCGGGTGCGAATGGTCTCCCATAGGGCTCGGAACTTGGGCATCTCGTCCATGATGTTGTCGGACACCGGCACCCGGGGAAGTTTGACGATCCCGGACTCGATGGCGTCCATCAAGGAGAAGTCGCTCACTGTCCAATGGAACAGTGTCCCCTCGGCGTAGCCGGAACCCCGCAAGAAAAACGGGGTAGCGGAGAGATCGATGACCCGTTGAATGCCAAGTTTTCGTTTGACTATTTCTAGCCCAGATATCCAAATCCGGGCCTCTTCGCTGTTCTTATCGGCTTCTCTCTTCTCCTCGCCCCTGAGAGGGATTTCGTCGTCTTCCAGAGGCTTGTGGCGGTAGCAATGGTGCGCCTCGTCGTTGAGGACCATGATGTTCTTCATGCCCATTAGCTCCTGCATGACCCTTTGAATCATCTGGCCCTCGGTCTCCTGTGTGTTCAACTCCGGGCCTCGGCCCTTGAGCAGCGCCCTGCCGCCGCTGGAGAGATCGGAGCGTTCTCTCAAGCGCATGGCGTGGAAATTGGTGATGACGATCTGGGCCTGCCCGAGGTAGCCGAGCATGTCGTTGGGGACCAGTTCACGGCTCGCGTAGTAGCTGTTCAAATCGTTGGGCTTGAGCACCTGCAGCCGATCTCTGATGGTGATGCCCGGCGCGACCACCAGGAATCCCTTGGTGAACCTGGGACTGTTCGGTCGGCGAACGGCGTTGACTGTTTGCCAGGCGATGATCATGGCCATCACCGTGGTCTTGCCGGCGCCCGTGGCCAGTTTGAGGGCGTTGCGGAATAGTTCGGGATTGGCGTCCTCATTGACCCTCGCCAACCGGTCAAGGATCCGCCTGCCTGTTGGGCCGAGGTTGGGGGCTACTTCAGTCAGCCAGATCATTGTTTCGACAGCCTCGATCTGACAGAAGAAGGGCCGGAAATGACTGAACTGGTGGTGGCGCCAGTGCTGAAGTAGCCTAGCCGTCTCCGGAGTGACACCCCAGCTATTCGGGTTGGGGATCGTCCGCCACTGGTCAACGTGGCGGCGGATCTCATTTACAGCGGCGGTTACTTCGTACTGCTGGTCCTGGGTGGAGAGCCCTGCATCATCTTCGAAGACGAGTTGCTGTTGTGCGGCACGACTGGTCTTCCTGGGCTTGGGGATGGGGGTAAGGAACTCAGCGCTACGGCGGTTCTCGATAATCCGCTGTGTCGGTTGACCAGCCGTGTCCAACTCCCAGTGCTGTCCCGGGTACTCATAGGGGGAGTTCAGGATCGGTTGGTCGAAGAATCGGTCTTCGGGAGGGGGCATGATTGTTCACCTGAACCTTCACGCAGAATCCTGCGATCTAGACGCGGATTCCACGATTCTGTGTCGTGCAATAATTATAATAGAAGGAAGGAGGAGGTCGAGACTTTGGCCTCATATTATCGACCTCGAACATTCGCCGAACCCGTAGCCGAGGCTTCACATGATCCGTGCCGCCTGGAAGAGCACACGGACCCGTAGAAAAGAGAAACCCCCGGCGGCTGCCGAGGGTTTTGTTGTTTAGCTGTAGTTGGTAGCGGGGGTTGGACTCGAACCAACGACCTTCGGGTTATGAGCCCGACGAGCTGCCACTGCTCCACCCCGCGTTGCCACCCTTCGACAAGCTCAAGGTGAGCGGGCTTTTGCCCCGCTGCCCAGCGTAACCCTGTGTCCCCTCTTGGGGGATTGGGTGAGCCTGTCGAACCAAAAGAATAAGAAGCCGAAACCTAAAGTTTGAAACTCCTAGCGTGGGTCAAGACTCTCGACCGGTTAGTACCGGTATGCTGAATCCCTTACGGGACTTACACATCCGGCCTATCAAGCAGATAGTCTCTCTGCGGTCTTACTCCCGAACCTAATCGGGTAGGGAGGCCTAATCTTGGGGGATGCTTCGCGCTTAGATGCCTTCAGCGCTTATCACTGCCAGACATGGCTACCCAGCGCTGCTCCTGGCGGAACAACTGGCACACCATAGGTCTGTCCCTCCCGGTCCTCTCGTACTAGGGAGAGGTTCCCTCAAGCCTCCTGCGCCCGCGGCGGATAGAGACCGAACTGTCTCACGACGTTCTGAACCCAACTCACGTACCCCTTTAACCGGCGAACAGCCGGACCCTTGGGACCGCCTTCAGCCCCAGGATGGGACGAGCCGACATCGAGGTGCCAAACCTCGCCGTCGATGTGAACTCTTGGGCGAGATAAGCCTGTTATCCCCGGGGTAGCTTTTATCCGATAAGCCACGGCCCTTCCACGCGGTGCCGTAGGATCACTTTGCCCGACTTTCGTCCCTGCTCGACTTGTAGGTCTCGCAGTCAAGCCCCCTTATGCCAATGCGTTCTATGGACGATTTCCATCCGTCCTGAGGGGACCTTTGGACGCCTCCGTTACCTTTTTGGAGGCAACCGCCCCAGTTAAACTGCCCACCAGGCACTGTCCCCCGATTTTGTCGAGGTTAGAACCAAAAACAGACAAGGGTGGTATTTCAACGGCGGCTCCACCCCGACTGGCGTCGGGGCTTCATAGCCTCCCACCTATCCTACACATGACGGCTCCCAGCCCAATACCAGGCTACAGTAAAGCTCCACAGGGTCTTTTTGTCCTGCCGCGGGTCGCCCGCGTCTTCACGGGCACCGCAATTTCACCGAGCCCTCCGCCGAGACAATGGCCAAGTCGTTCAACCATTCATGCGGGTCGGAACTTACCCGACAAGGGACTTCGCTACCTTAGGCATTTTGTTACTCCTCCGTTGCCTTGGAAAAGGCCTCGGAGTGGGCCGGTCATTTCTGCCGGCCTCTGCATGTCGCCACACAGATCGGACCATATCTTCCCGCACGTTCCGCCAGCGGGTCCGGCGTATGGTCTCTGAGGATTCCCCAAGGCTTCGCACTCTCCAATGGACTCAAGAAAGCGCTTCGCACCTGGGGTCTTTCCTGCTGATTGTCCGCACCGGACGCATTGTCACTGGTCTCCGTATGATGTAAGGGACCAGTAGCGCCGGATACTAACCGGACTTCCCAGCATATAGCCAGATTTTACAACGGCCTTAAGCCACCAATTCCGCTTCGACCACCTCATGCAGGTAGCTGATACGTTGTTGATGTTCGGTTGACCGTTAGAGTTACGGCCGCCGTTCACCGGGGCTTCAGTTCGCAGCTTGCACCGCTCCCCTTAACCTTCCGGCACTGGGCAGGCGTCAGCCTGTATACGTAGGGTTTCCCCTTAGCACAGACCTGTGTTTTTGTTAAACAGTCGCCCGGCCTTCTTCTCTGCGCCCCCAGAACGCTCCACCAGCTAGTGGCTTCACCCCCCGGGGGGCCCTTTCTCCCAAAGTTACAGGGCTCTTTTGTCTAGTTCCTTAGCGGAGGTTCGCTCGAGCGCCTTGGGACTTTTATCCCTGCCCACCAGTGGCGGTTTGCGGTACGGTCGCCATTACTCCATAACCACGAAGCTTTTCTCGTCGGCTTGGGATCAGCAGAGTTTCGCAGCCCGAAGGCCCGATTCCCTCAACCCTCAGCTCTTAACGCCGGGGTGGATTTGCCTGCCCCGGCTTGGCCTACGGAGGAGGACACACCATGTCCAATAGGCATGCTCTACCTACCCTTCCGCACCCCTCCTTGGTTTTAAGCGAAATAACGGCGGTGCAGGAATATTAACCTGCTGTCCATCGCCTTCGGCGCTTGCCTACGGCTTAGGACCGACTAACCCTACGCCGATAAACGTTGCGTAGGAAACCTTGGGCTTTCGGCGCCAGGGATTTTCACCCTAGTTTACGCTACTCATTCCGGGATTCTCACTTCCCCGCGCTCCACCCCGACTCACGTCGTGGCTTCATCGCCCGAGGAACGCTCCCCTACCACGCATAGGCGGTACTCAAAGGATCCAACCAAGCTCCTTCAGGGTTCTCCGCCGGGGTCCCCCACAAGCGGGCTACCCCAGCTTGCGCCGGGGCGCCCATTAGGGGTTTCCCCTTTGGGTCCACCTTCAAGTGCCTGGTGTTCACCTTTGCACCTAAACGTCCACGGCTTCGGCGGCAGACTTAAGCCCCGTTACATTTTCGGCGCCAGACCCCTCGACCAGTGAGCTATTACGCACTCTTTAAAGGGTGGCTGCTTCTAAGCCAACCTCCTGGTTGTCTGGGGAACCTAACTTCCTTTCCCACTTAGCCTGCACTTGGGGGCCTTAGCCGGCGGTCTGGGTTGTTTCCCTTTCGACTGACGCACTTATCTGTGCCAGTCTCACTCCCGGGTATCGGTTGAACGGCATTGGTGGTTTGATTGGGTTTGGTAAGCTCACGCCCCCTAGCCCATTCAGTGCCCTACCTCCGTCCACCTGGGCCCGAGGCTGCACCTAAATGCATTTCGGGGAGAACCAGCTATTTCCGGGTTCGATTGGCATTTCACCTCTACCCACAGCTCATCCCAAGCTTTTGTACTAGCCACGAGTTCGGTCCTCCAGTTCGGGTTAACGAACCTTCAACCTGGCCATGGGTAGCTCACCCGGTTTCGGGTCTACTGTATGGAACTAGCCGCCCTATTAAGACTCGCTTTCGCTGCGGCTCCGGGACTCCAGTCCCTTAACCTTGCTCCACAAAGTAAGTCCCCGGATCATTCTTCAATAGGCACGCCGCGATCCGCCCTAAGGCGGACTACGACCTTCTGTAGGCTCACGGTTTCAGATCTATTTCACTCCCCGCTAGGGGTTCTTTTCACCTTTCCCTCACGGTACTGGTACGCTATCGGTGACCAAGGGTATTTAGCCTTGGAGGGTGGTCCCCCCAGCTTCCCACAAGGTTTCACGTGCCCCGTGGTACTCAGGGTTGGCACCGGGAGTCTTACCTCTTTCGTCTACGGGGCTTTCACCCTCTATGACGGTCCTTCCCAGGATCCTTCGACTAGAGATAAGTTTTGTAACTCCACCGGGTCTGGCGAGGCGACCCTAGGTGCTCCCTACAACCCCAATACGACATAGGCCCTCGTGCCACTAAGTCGCATTGGTTTGGGCTATTCCCCGTTCGTTCGCCACTACTAAGGGAATCTCGGTTGATTTATTTTCCTCAGGGTACTTAGATGTTTCAGTTCCCCTGCTTACCCCCCCGGTTGAAACCGGGGTGATCCGACTCAACACCGGACCGGGTTTCCCCATTCGGGTATCCCCGACTATGCCCGCTAGACGGCTCATCGAGGCTTAACGCAGCCTTGCCACGCCCTTCTTCGGCCCTTGGTCCCAAGGCATCCACCGTAAGCCCTTATTAACTTGACCCACGCTAGGAACTTCAAACTTGATGTTGTTGCGCTATCGCAGGATTTCGACTTCTTATTCAGTTGTTAAGGTGCTACAAGAGAAACGGCGGCTGGGGCATTCCCCGAGCCACCGCCCAGGTTTCCCAGCCTTTGTGTCTTTTATCAAGCTTCGCGCATTCTTTACGGAAAACCGCTCCCTTGTGGAAAAGCAATTATATGGACGTTCCGGGCTCCCGTCAAGGGCTTTAACGCGGCACTGGGATCGAATGGCACCCTTAACCTGAAGATCCTGGGGTGGAATGTAAGTAGACGGTCCTTGGAAGACCTGCCGGCCCTTGAAAATGGGCTGGCGCTTTTCCAGGAAGGCCTGCACCGCCTCTTTGTGGTCCTCTGTGTTCCGGGCTTGCTCCTGGGCCACGTGGGCGACAGGTAGTTTCGTAGACATGGTATTGTACAATTCGCTAACGACTCTGGGGAGAAGAAGATGCTGGTCTACAAAGCTATGTTCAAATTCCTGGACGAGGGCGTCCATGGTGAAACCTTGGACTTTCCGGGAGCGATCACGCACGGAAAAGACCTGGCGGAAGCCAGACTACTGTTGGCCAGTGCCCTGGTAGACCTAGCCGAAGTGCATCTCGAACGCGGCGAGCCCTTACCCAAGCCCGACCCGACTCTTACAGATGAAGAGGCCGATCTGGAGGAGCCTATCTACCTTCTTCTTCAGGCGGCGTCGAGAGTGGCACTTGTGCCACAAGACGTATTGACGTGAGGCGACGCGACCTACTACAACATTTGCGCGAACACGGGTGTCAGTTTGTTCGAGAAGGAGGCGACCATGCGATCTGGGAAAACCCGGTTCTCAACCGTAGATCATCGATAGGACGCCACCGAGACATCCCAAACTTCACGGCTATACGGATCTGCCGCCAACTTGGTGTCCCTTCCCCTCGCTAAGATCGTTAAAGACGCAGCGCTAAATCCGCCTACCGCCCCTTAAACTCCGGCCGCCGCTTTTCCAGAAAAGCCTGCACCGCCTCTTTGTGGTCCTCTGTGCTCCGGGCTTGCTCCTGGGCCACGTGAGCAATTTCCAGGCTCTCCTCCATACTGGAGTCCAGGCTTCGGTGGGCCAAGTATTTGATCAGCGAGAGAGCTTGGGGAGGCCCTTGGGCGATGCGCGCCGCCAGCTCCATGGCGGCCTCCATCAACGTCTCATCGGGCACCACTTTGCTGACCAGCCCCATCCGGTAGGCCTCGTTCCCGTCTATCCTGTCCCCGGTATATTGCAGGAGCAAGGTGTTGCTCAGGCCAATTAGCCTAGGCAACTGCCAGGAGCTCCCGTCCCCAGGTATCAAGCCCATGCGGACAAAAGCTTCGGAGAACACGGCCTTCTCCGCCGCGATGCGAATGTCACAGCCCAGGGCCACGCCCAGGCCCAGGCCCACGCCCATTGCGTGGCCGTTTACAGCGGCGATGGACGGCTTCTGTAGCTGGTGGATCCTCAAAGGGATCTGGCTGGCCCGACCTGCAAACTGTATATTCCCGGTCCTCCGGGCCAACCGGGCTTCCATTGTCCCCCAAGGCAGTGCCGGAGCGGCTCCGTCTTCTGGGCTGTGTTGGTCCCTCTCCTGAATCGTCCGGTTAAACCCTCGTACGTTTGCCCCGGAACAGAACGAGGGCTCGGTTCCGGTGAATAGAACCACCCGCTGGTCAGGGCTACCCTCGAAACTGTCCAGAGCGTCCATCACCTCCAGCGCCATGTCCGGCCCCAGAGCGTTCCTAGTGGCTGGGTCGTGCATGGTTAGAATCAACACGTTGTTTCTGTTTTCGGTCTTGATGAACTGGTACTCTGTCATAATTCCTCTGTGCTTCAGACATGCTTGGGCTGCCGTGCGGCCTGATGTCTCATTAACCTTAGAGGGTGACTATTCGCCCGGCGGTAGCAGGAAAAATAGCAAGGGTCTATAATCTCTGAGGTTGGTGTTAGAATCGCCAGCGACGCCAGGCTACTGAAGACAAGAAACGCCGACGCCGAAATGTAGAGAAAGGTTAGCATATGGCTTGCGGCGTAAACAACAAGGGAGGTACACCCTTATGCAACAGGGCACCATTATAAATATTCACATCGCCAGAGTGAAAGAGACTCCCTCTGACCCTGTACAGGAAGCCACCGCTATTTCGGCCCAGGGACTGGAGGGTGACCGCAGTTGCAAAGTGGGCAACCCGCGGCAGGTGTTGGTGATGGACAAAGAGACCTTGGATCAGATGGAGCTCAACCCAGGCCAGATCAAGGAAAACATCACCACCACCGGTCTGGACTTGTCTAAGACAGAGGCCGGTCAAGTGTTCTTTATCGGCGACGAAGTGACGATGGAGATTGTCGGCGAGTGCGAGCCGTGCGGCAAAATGGACGCTATCCGTCAAGGCCTACAGCAAAAGCTCAACCACAGACGGGGCATGCTGGCGGTGGTGGTCAACGGCGGGCCCTTCAAGGTGGGCGACCCAATCCGCGTGGAGCCCTAGCCACCGGCCAACAATATCTGGTCTCCTTAACCTAAGGACGGGCTGCAATTCTCGAGCCCGCTCTTCATACGAGATCGATAAAAAAGCCCTCCCGATGGCTTTCGGGAGGGCTTTCATGTCTTATCGGCGCTAAGGCTAGGGCTGGCGTTCGCCGAAGGCCAATAGCTTGTCTTGGATGCTGGCGTTGGCTGGCGCCTCAATGGCCGGGGCGAAGTTAGTCGTGTCCCTGCCCCCTCCAAGCAACCGGTTTATCAGTTGAGAATACCTTAGCCAGAGGCGCGGCCCCAGCGGCTCGTTCTGTTTATCTCTTGCGGGCGTAGCCCAATCGATAGAGGCCCGCTCCCAACGCCCGTGTTGCATGTTCAAGGCCTGCCACCCGCACCTGAAGCTATCATCATGTTCCGCCGGTCCCCTACAAGTCAAATTCTACCCTCCTCATATCCCGGCATCCCTCTGTTCCCGGTGCAGGACAGAGGGCGGCGGCTCGTCGAACGGCTCGTTCCTGTCGAGGGCGGTCTTCAGTCTTTCATACCACGCCTCCCAGGCCTTATGCGTTTCCTCCCGGCCAGCCTCGCGCCCTTCCTTGAAGCGCCTGGCCCTGTACTTCTCTGCAAACATTGCCGCAACCTCCCAAGTAGCGACGGCTGTCAATGTGACCGCAATCGCTGTGCTAAATCCCCGGCCTATGGCCAGGATGGTCTCAGGGAGCGTGTCCTCTACTCTATACGCGACTTCATACCAGGCAATTACACCAGTGGGGCAAAGAACGACGACAACCGATACGAATAGATACGAGTTCTCATGGTCACGAAACAACTATCGGTCGCTCTCGAAAATGAACAGAACCTTGAGTCGAGGGATACACCACCAGCAGCAGATGTGGCTCTCCGCCCTTATAAGCCTCCAGCCAGGGCTGGCATTTTGGAGGCGCCTGCTGATAACACGTTCGTAATCAATCCGCCCCACCACATGCTGGTAACGAGATACTTTCGTGCAACGGCCATGATGGAAACCAACTTTCCGGCAAGGGTGTTGGCTACAAGCCACCTTAATCTCGAAGCGTTGCTACACTTGCTACTGGGAACTGGACTTGGGCGATGTCTCACATCATATGTACAACAGTGCTACTTATCCCCGTGCTACGAAAGGTATAGGACTAGGGCTGGCGTCCGCTGAAGGCCAATAGCTTGTCTTGGATGGTGGCGTTGGCGGGCACCTCAATGGCTGGGGCGAAGTTAGTCGTGTCCCTGCCACCTCCGAGCAACCGGCCTATGAGTTCATAGCACACTTCAGCCAACCCGCTGTCCAAAGAGGTGCTCTGGCTGGTGGCCGTGGCCAAATCCCACTGGTGGATGAACATGTCCCCAAAGGGAATCAGGATGAACTGGCCGATGGGCATTGAGCCGAAGGGCGCTTCGATCACTTTTTCCAGGTCGGTGGCCTTGACCGTCGTAAGCAAGCCGCTGGTAGCCGCTTCGAACCCGGCTGCGGCGCCCTCCGGAGGCAGTGGTCCACTAACCTCCATGGGGTTGACGCCGCCGGTGCCTGTCAAAATGCTGTTGAAAAACTGGGACACCTTGATATTGTGGTTGATCAAGGCTTGCACGTCCCACTCGGTGCAAGGGGTCGAGGCGTTTAGCTGATCGGCCCTCACCCCGGAGATGATTGATTGCATCGATTGTACCGCGCCTTCGTAGACCTCAATAGGGTTTGGTCCCTGCTGTGCCATCATCGGCCTCCTTGCTGCCTGTAAGTCTGCAACTTGATCGAATGACCCGCCATCGGCCGGAACAAAGGAGGTTCAAAGCTAAGCGGCTAATCCCACTGCACCGCTTAGCCGCGATTAACCTGCGCCGGTCAACTAGCGATTACTATCTCCCAGATTAGCGTCCTAAGGACTATCTCTATTATTTGGAAGGATAAGTCGGTCTAGACCGTCACTGGGATTCGGGTTTCACCAGGGTCTGCCTGAGAGCACCGCCCACATCCGGCACCTGGCTAACGTCGGACCAAGTGTTGACCGCCTGGGAAACAGCCTCCCGGGACAATGCCAACCCCGCGTTTACCTCGAACTTGTTCCTGATATTATCGAAGCCCCAAGGGTTCTTCTGGCCGCCCAAGATATCCGCTCTCGCCGTGGTATGGTCAAAGACCCTTCCGTCCTTTAGGGTAATGCGGATGGGTAGGCCCTTTGACTGGTCTGTGGTGCCCTCTTCCGACTTTGCCATGACCCGGGTTCGCACCTTGTCCATGGTCTCCTGGATCTTGGGGTCGTCTATCTTCTCGTCCCGGAAGGTTTCGATGCCGATTTCGCTGTCGACCAAGGCCGCGGCGACGTTGTACTTGGCGCTGAACTTGCCCTTGAGGGAATCCTCGGGCTCTTGGTAAAGCATCACCACGGAATAGAAGGACTGGTCCACTTCAGCGTTTGCCACGTCTTCATAGGTGAAGTTATGCTCACGCATTAGGCTAAAGAGGCTGTCCAGCATAGCGTGGTTTCCGCCACAGCAGGGGTATTTTTTGATAATCAGAGCGTCCTGAATCCGGAACGGTTGACCTAGATCGTCGGCCATCTGGTCTAGGTCGTAGATTCCTTCACCAAGAACGGTCGCCGCGAAGCCGAAGGGGTGCTCAATGACCTGGTCCCCGGAGGTCAGGCCCCGCTGGGCTAATTGCACTGCGGTCACCCCATCACGGCAGCTCATCCCTGCATGCAACGGCTTGGTCATGGTGCCGAAGTTATGGATCAGGCCGCTGGACATGGAACCGGCGATGCCCAAGGCGGTAATCGTCTGCTCTTGGTCCAGCTTGAGCAGCTTGGCGCAGGCCGCGGTGCTGGCCAAGCGCCCCACCACGGCGGTGCTGTGGAATCCCCGTTGCATCTGTTCATATTTGGTTGTGTGCTGAATAGCCAGGCCCACTTCACAGCCAATAACGTAGGCTTCCAGCAGGTCCTGCCCACTGGCGCCGATGCTCTCCCCGATAGCTAGCAGAGCAGGAAATATGGCCACCGTGGGGTGACCGAACCCGCCGAAGTCATCGTAGTCCAACGCATGGCCCATGGTCCCGTTGGCTAGGGCGGCATTCGCCAGTGTGCTGCGCTGTCCTGAACCCAGTACAGACGCCTCAGGCGTACCCCCTTGGTCGGCAACATATTGCTCTATGATGCGTCCCACGGGCTCTACCGAGCCAGCCAGGATCACGCCCAGCAAGTCGAAGCAGGACTCGTTGGCCACGCGGATTGCGTCCGGCGGAATGTCTTCGTAGTTTGTATTGACTATCCATTTGGCAATGGTTTCCGTCGCGCCCATGGGCTTCCCTCCCGTCATGCGAGTTCGTCAAAGAGCTAAATAATAGTACATGGGTAAGGATAGGCGTAGCAACACGTACGTCAGCGGCTGGACTAGGGGCATCCGTTCTGCGTCTCCAATGGCTGACTTCTGAACCCCTCATCGGTTTTTGGGGTGAGAGTATAATTCACGGAGCACCCATCGCCCCGTTCTGGCGACAGGCTAGCAGCAGACACCCCCAGACAATGGGGCATAGGAGTGCTGATTGCTATAGATTCTCAAACCGTTCCAGGAGGCCGGCGCAATTGCCAGTGGATGTCAATGTTGCAACAGAATAAAAAGGCATAGTTGCAAAATAGCGGAGAGCCTTGGTGACGACGAAAGCTGACGCAGTAATCATCGGCGGCGGTGTAATGGGTTGCAGTATCCTCTATAACCTGGCAGTCAGAGGATTGAGTAACGTCCTGCTGCTCGAACGGGACCTTCTGGGCTCGGGCTCCACCGGCCGTTCCTCGGGAGCGGTGCGGATGCACTACTCCACCCAAGTCCACGCCAAGATGGCCTGGAACAGCCTAGCCATTTACAGGGACTTTAGCCAGGTGGTGGGTGGAGAATGCGGGTTTGTGGAGACCGGCTACTTGGTATTCGCAGGGCCAAGCGACCTGGAGGCCTTCCAAAGTAACGTGGCCATGCAGCAAGAAGTGGGAGTCCGTACCAGCGTCATCAACCAGGAGGACGCCCGGGAGATCGCGCCCGGATTTTATTTCGACGATCGTGCCGGCATCGCTTATGAACCTTTGTCCGGCCATGCTGACCCTTCTGGGACGGCCTTCGCCTACGCCGCCCGAGCCCGAGAGTTGGGTGCCACGGTGAGACTGCGGGACCCCGCTACCAAGGTAGAGGTGGATGGCGGTAGAGTCGTGGCCGTCAATACCGCTTCCTCAAGAATCGAAACGCCCAGGGCCATAGTAGCCACGGGCCCGTGGAGCCGGACCTTCCTGCTTCAACACGGCCTAGACCTGCCCCTGGAAGCTACCCGCCACGAAGTCGTCCACTTGAAGCGGCCCTTGGACCAATTGCCCTACCACCCTGGGGGCGGGGACATCACCAATCTCATTTACTTCCGCCCGGAGAGCACCGACCTGACCCTGGTGGGTAATGGCAACATTGAAGAGTTGGTGGAAGACCCGGAGGTTTACGCTCCCCGGCCAAGCCAGAGCTTCATACAAGAGGTATGGAGCCGATTGGCCCGAAGGATCCCAGCAATGGCTGATGCTGAATACAGTACGGGCTACGCCGGGCTGTATACGTCGACGCCGGACTCGCATCCCGTGATGGACAGGGTGGAAGGTATAGAAGGGATGTACGTCTGCACCGGGTTCAGCGGCCATGGGTTCAAGTTGTCTCCCATGGTCGGCGTTTTGATGGCGGAGTTGGTCCTAGACGGCCAGGCAACTACTATTGATATAGCGCCCTTACGTATGTCCCGCTTCCAGGAGGGTAAGCTAAACCAAGGTGGCTATGGCTTTAAGGTACTGGTGTAGGGGTATAAAATCCAGAATCAAGAGTGTGCTCTGGTCTGTCGGACCGATTCATCACCAAGGACAGTGAATTTGCCTAACACAAGCATAAATACTGCTAGGCTCAACCGCACTCTCCAGGAGCTGGGTCGCATCGGTGAAACTGCCGAAGGTATGCAGCGTCTGGCGTTCTCTCCCGCGGACGTTGCGGGCCGGGAATATGTCATGTTGCAGATGCGGGCGGCCGGTTTGGAGACCCGGATCGATGCGGCGGGCAATATCATAGGACGCAAGTCAGGCTGGGCGTCCGACGCTCCCGCCATAGCTCTGGGGTCCCACACCGACACCGTCCCCAGTGGCGGCAAGTACGATGGCGCTCTTGGTGTGCTGTCCGCCGTGGAGTGCATTCGCACCCTATCGGACCTGGGCCAAACCCTCCGCCATCCGGTGGAAACCATCGTGTTTACCAACGAAGAGGGGACCCGCTACCATCGCTGGCTCATCGGCAGCCGGGCCATGGCCGGTCTTCTGGAGCCCGAAGACTTTAATGCGGTTGACGACGAAGGTGTGCACCTTAGGCAGCGTTTGTTGGACATCGGCGGGGACTTGGACCGTATAGAAGAGGGGGCCCGGAAGCGGGGCGAGTTGGCAGCTTACTTCGAGTTGCACATCGAGCAGGGGCCCACGCTACACCAGTCCGGCACTCCTGTTGGCGTCGTCACTGGCATCACGGGGCGAGGTGTCTTCGAGGTCGACATCAAAGGGTTCGCCAACCATGCCGGGACCACTCCTATGGGAGCGCGTCAGGACGCATTGGTCAGTGCTTCCAGGTTAGTCATGGCCGTGCAGCGTCTGGCTCGAGAGCTAGAGACATGCCGGGTGGCGACCGTCGGCAGCATCCGGGTTCATCCCAACGCTGTGAATGTGATCCCAGGGAACGTTCATTTGGGCGTGGAGTTCAGGGACATCAGTATGGCCTCTATCGGCTCGGCTGAAGAAGAGCTGCGCCGGGCTGCCAATGAAATCGCGGCGTCCGACGGAGTAGAAATCTCAATTGAGCGCCATCGTTTCACCGACGCGGTGCCGGTGAGCGTCCACATGCAGGACCTAGTCCAGGAGGCTGCAAACCAAGCCGGGTTGGCCCAGGAGAGACTGCCCAGTGGAGCGGGCCACGACGCTCAGGCCATGGCCTCTATCACCGACTCCGCAATGCTCTTCGTCCCCAGCGTGAATGGGATCAGTCACTCTCCGGAAGAGTTCTCCACGCCGGAAGACTGCGCCAACGGCGCCCAGGTGCTCATGAATCTTCTTCTCCTAGCGGATGAAAAGTTGTAGGCCAGAGTTACACGCTTCAATGATCAGCGACGAGAACAGCGACGGGGACAGCCTACAATTAACTATCAACTTACCCACGTTGAAGGACCCGACATGAAAATCAGCGGCAGCTACGAATTTAGTGCCTCACCGGAGCAGGTTTGGCAGGTGTTAACCGATCCCAAGGTCCTAGCGGGCTGTATTCCGGGCTGCGAAGGCCTGGAGCCCCAGGGAAACGATGAATACCAGGCCCAACTCACGGTGGGGGTTGGCCCGGTCCGGGGCAAATATAGCGCTAAGATTACCATGAAGGACAAGGATCCTTACCATTCGTACGCGTTGGTGGTGCAAGGCAAAGGCGTTACCGGCTTCGTGAATGGTGAAGCAAAGATCACCCTGGTGGAGCAAGGGGACAAGACTCTAGTGCAAGTGGATAGCGATGCTCAAGCGGGCGGCCCAATAGTCCGGGTGGGCCAACGGATGATGGACAGCGTGGCCAGGGTGATGCTCAATCAGTTCTTCACTTGTCTACAAAAGACAGCTAATTGAAATCGAATAGGTCTTTAGCTGGCGAAACACCAACCAGGAGGAGTAATGGAACGGAGAGTGCCGACCAAAGAGGAAGTTGCGGCGTATTTGAAGGATGACCGCAACTGGGGCCGGTGGGGTGACGACGACCAGATGGGCGCCGTTAGTCTGGTGACACCGGAGAAACGGGCCGCGGCAGCGAAGCTGGTGAAATCCGGCCGGGCGGTCTCTTTGAGTAGGGAGTTTCCCAAGACTCCGGCTCCCAATAACCCTACGCCTGCGCTCCATTATATGAAACGCTTGGTTCGCGGCGAGCACGGCGGGGCATCGGTGGATTACTACGGAATCTCCTATCACGGCGCCTCCACTACTCACTTGGACGCACTGTGTCACACCTGGGACGCCAACGGAATGTGGAACGGCCGGAACCCCGACGAAGTAATTACTATGGAAGGCGCTACTTGGGGGTCGGTGGACCATTGGAAGGATGGCATCATTACCAAAGGCGTTCTCCTGGACGTTCCCAAACACCGTGGTGAGAGCTACGTTACGATGGACACGCCGGTGCATGGCTGGGAACTAGAGGACATCGCCAAGGCCGAGGGAGTAACCGTGGAACCAGGAGATGCCTTGGTGGTCTACAGCGGCAGGGACAAGTGGAACGCAGACGGCAACCCACTTTGGGGGAGCAACGCCGACCAACGGCCCGGACTGCACGCGTCTTGCCTCAAGTTCATACGAGAGTCGGACTGCTGCCTCTTGGTCTGGGACATGATGGACTTTGCGCCCAACGGCTATGACATCCCTTGGTCGGTCCATGGCTCCATTTTCGCCTACGGCATCGGCCTAGTGGACAATGGCTTGCTTGAGCCCTTGGCCGATGCTTGCGCCGAAGAGGGCCGGTATGAGTTCATGCTTACCGTTAACCCGCTCCGAGTGGTCGGTGGCACCGGTTCGCCGGTAAATCCAGTAGCGTTGTTGTGACGCGCTACAGTAGCAAGCGCGCTTCGCGTACCCCCTGCACTTCGGTCACGGGCCAATGCCAATTATCATGAGGCCAAAAATCGCCAGCTATACTGATTGCAGCTTGCTACTTAGGCCCTTATATTCACAGAACTTACGTGAGAGTTGATTCACGGAAATTTGGTGAGAGTCCGTTCGCCCTGAGCCTGTCGAAGGGCCTTCCGCTATTTGTTCGGCAAGCTCAGGACAGGCCTGTCGAACCATTCTTGGTGGGCCTTCGACAAGCTCAGGCCGAACGGGGCGGGCCGCTGGTGATGAGCCCCTCGCCAGGCTCAGGACAGGCCCGTCAGACCGTTCGTGGTGAGGCCTCCGGCGGGCTTAGGACAGGCCCGTCAGACCGTTCGTGGTGAGCCTGTCGAACCACTGGTGGTGAGGCCTTTGATAAGCTAAAAGCCTGCCCCTGGCCGGAACAGGGGGCGAACGGGGGAATTGGCGCTAGGGTGAAAATCCAAAGGCCCTAGCTTGCTACAGGAATAGTCTGGAGCTAATGTGTGCGGAATCGTTGGCTATCTCGGAAATAACCAGGCGTGGCCGATAATTCTCGAGGGTCTGCAACGGCTGGAATACAGGGGTTATGACAGCGCCGGAGTTGCTGTCATTGACCCCTCCGGACGCCTGCAATTTCGAAAGATCGTAGGCAAAGTGGATGGCCTTACACCGGCCCATCATGACGATGGTCTAAAAGGTTCGGTCGGGCTGGGCCACACCCGGTGGGCCACCCACGGCAGACCCAGTCAAGATAACGCCCACCCCCATACCGACTGCCACCGCCGAGTGGCGGTGGTCCACAACGGGATCGTGGAAAACTTTGTCGAGCTAAAGAGGCGTCTCCAAAATTCGGGGCACGTGTTCTCTTCCGAAACGGATACGGAAGTCATAACTCACTTGATCGAAGAAGGGATGGACAAAGGCCTAGCCTTCCAGCAGGCCTTTGTCCGGATGGGCCAGCAGTTGAAAGGGTCCCAAGCGATCACTGCCACCCTGGAGAATGACACCCCCATTATGTGCGCGCTGAAGCTTGGCTACGCCGGAGGCATTGTTGTAGCCCATCATGAAGGGCAGGCAATCGTGGGCAGCGATTTGCCCGCCTTATTGCCTTTGCTGCGGGATAGATCATCTTCTGGCTGCGTCACCTTCCTGGACGACGGTGAGATGGCCGTCGTAACCAGAGAGGGAGCCGAATTCCAAGACCTTCAAGGCCGCACCGTGGAGAAAGAGACGCGTCAGGTTTCCCCCAAGGATGTGCTCATTGATAAAGGCGGCTACCGTCATTTCATGCTTAAAGAAATCATGGAGCAGCCTCAATCGGCAGCCAGCGCCCTGCGGGAGCGGGTCGACTTTGAGAATGGCCGAGTGCTCTTGCCTTCATTGAGTCTATCCGATCAGGATATTCAAAACTTATCCAGGGTCATCTTGGTGGGATGTGGCACTAGTCTCCATGCAGCCCAAGTAGGACGGCATCTCATAGAGCGGATGAGCGGGCTTCCCGCGGAAGCGGAGAGCGCCTCCGAGTTCCGGTATCGGGACCCCTATATCGACAGCAGCACCCTGGTGGTGGCCATTGGACAGTCGGGGGAGACGGCTGACACTATTGCTGCTATGCGGTTGGCTCGTGAAAAAGGCGCCCGGCTTATAACGATATGTAACGCCGAGAGCAGTCAAGCCACCCGCCTGGCCGAAGGTACACTATACATGCGTTCCGGTATGGAAATCGGCGTCGCCAGCACGAAGACATTGACTGCGTCTTTGGTCATACTCAATCTGCTGGCGATATACCTGGGGCAAGTTAGAAACGTTCTGCCGCCGGAACGGGTACAAGACCTTGTCGACAGTTTGGCCCATGTCCCCAGGCTCATTGGTCAGCTCTTGGCCGATACATCGGTCTATCAGCAAATGGCCCGAATTTTCTACAAATATAATAACTTTGTTTTTTTGGGCCGGGGCAGCAACGCGGCCATCGCTATGGAAGGAGCCCTGAAGCTCAAAGAGATTAGTTACATACATGCGGAGGGATACCCCGCTGGAGAGATGAAGCATGGTCCCATCGCCTTGATCGATCAGGGGATGGCGACCCTGGCCTTGGCGCCTAGGGACCGGTTGTACGACAAAGTGGTAAACAACATTAAAGAAGTAAAAGCTCGGGATGGGGTCGTAATAGGTGTGCTTACCCAGGGTGACGAGGAGGTCCGGCACGAGGTAGACCACGCGCTCTACATCCCGGAAGTGCCAGAGCACCTCATCCCCCTGCTGGCAACGGTGCCACTACAGTTGCTGGCCTACCATATCGCAATGCTACGGGGCTGCGATGTGGACCAGCCCCGCAATTTGGCGAAATCAGTAACCGTGGAGTAGCTCTATAACGCCTTGGCAACCCAAGTCCCGCCATTGCGTTTAACCTGACCCCACCCACGCCCCTGGACTCGAAGGGCCACCGCCAGCGGCGTTCCTGATACTCCATTAGCTCTGTTTGGTTTTGCAGGACCCAGGTAGCGGTCAGGGTCTAGGATAGTTGGCTAGGTAACCACTAATTCCCTTAATAAGCCATGGCTTTGCGCTTGAAGTTTATTGGGCGCTGTGAAATCATTACTCTACCTAATTCGTTACCCCACCGTCGGATTAAGTATTATTGTCACAGTATAGAACCGCAATATGAATAGCAGAATCACCTGTCCACCAATGGATATTGCTCAGTACCGAGGCCTGGCGCCTGCTCAAATAACGGAGCGGCTAAACCGCCTATCGGCTGACCTTTGGCCCCTTAGGGTGTTGCACGTTAACAGCACAGCCACCGGCGGCGTTGCCGAGATTCTCCAATCCGTTGTTCCTTTCATGAACGCCCTCGGCTTCCCCACCGAGTGGCTGGTAATCAACCCTCCTCAGGAGTTTTTTAGGGTCACTAAGCGTATCCACAACCTGCTCCAAGGGGCTGATGGGGTGCTGTCCTCGCAAGAAGCAGAGACCTATCTCCGCAGTATAAGCCAGGTTGCCGAGGATATTCGACGCGATAGGGTCGAGGCGGACGTTTGGTTCCTCCACGATCCACAGCTCCTTCCTTTGGCAGGGTTCTTGCCCAAGCCCGAGAACTCGACCAGGTTATGGGTGTGTCATATTGACCTTACCGCTCCAAACCGTGAAACTCTGGACCAGCTTCTGCCCCTGACCCAATACTATGACGGACTAATAATGTCCATGTCCTCCTACGTACCGTACGGACTGGATGCAAAACTGCCGGTATACATTGTGCCCCCGGCAATAGACCCTCTAACCGATAAGAATGTGTCCTTGGATGAGGCCGTAGCCTTGCAATTGGTCGCTTCCATGGGAATCGACCCCGCCCGTCCCCTGGTCTCTCAAATATCCCGGTTCGACCCATGGAAGGACCCCTGGGGCGTCATTGATGCTTTTCGATTGGCCAGGGAGTCTGTGCCCGGATCGCAGTTGGCAATGCTGGGCTTGAACCAAGCCTCGGACGACCCCGAAGCCCAAGAAATCGTTTCCAGTGTGCAAGAACATGCAGCCCAAGACCCGGACATTCATATCTACTTCGATCCCAAGATAGCCCCGGATACCATCGACCACGTCGTCAATGCCTTCCAAGTCGCTTCCCAGGTGGTGATCCAGAAGTCGCTGCGGGAAGGCTTCGGCCTAACGGTCACCGAGGCAATGTGGAAAGGGAAAGCAGTAGTCGGAGGCGATGTAGGAGGAATCCGACTTCAAATCGATGACGGTGTAAATGGCTACCGGATTGCCTCCACTGAGGATTGCGGACACCGGATTGTACAATTAATGAGAGACCCCCAGTTGCGGACTCGATTGGGGCAGTCGGCCCGAGAATCGGTACGCCAGAGGTTTTTGTTGCCTAGACTGGCCTTGGATTACTTGGAAGCGGCCAAGGAATTGGTGCCTTCTTCCAACAATTCTCCAGCCGAAGACTTTACTGGACCTGATTTGCTGGACACTTTTCTGACACCAAGCCCTCCAAGCGCATCTTCCCTGGGAGATTAAACGGGTCCAAGCAGCCGGGATACCCCAGCCCACCCTCCGCGCGGGCCTTTAAACCTCCTCGCTTGCCGCGTTAGGGATGATAGGTTAGAGTCTAACCAGTTGCTTCAAGTTACTTTTAGAAACGCCTGCCAATCTGAGGTTCTGTGCCCAAGCCTACAATAGTCATGATGATCGACGGGTTGGACCCGGAGTATCTGGAGGCTTGCTCCCCTCCGGGAATTCTAGAGCTTAGCCGCCGTGGGTTTTCGGTTGAAGGCAAAGCAATGATGCCGACGGTCACCAACGTCAACAATGTGTCTCTGGTGACAGCGAATTATCCAGAAGTCCACGGGATAACCTCCAACTATTGGTTTAATCGGGCCCAAGGTAACGAGTCTTATATGGAGTCCGGCGATTTCGTCCAGGCGCCTACCATGTTCCAACGAGCGGAAGCCATGGGCGCGCGCTCTTTGTTAATCACAGCCAAGGATAAACTCCGGCGGCTATTGAGCAACGGCGCCACTCTGAGTGTGTCTTCAGAAGAGCCCCAGGATTGGGTCGTAGACTTGGCTGGGGAGCCGCCGCCCATTTATTCCCTGGAAGTAAACAAATGGACCATCGACGCCGCTAGGTATTTATGGCAGCAGGAGGGCTTCGACCTGCTGTACATTGCCACCACGGATTACGCAATGCACACCTTCGCCCCGGAAGAACCTGAGTCAGCCAGGCACATAGCCCTGTTGGACCAAGCCATCACCGAGCTGGTAGATGCTGTTCCCGAGGCCCGAGTGTTGATCACGGCCGACCACGGCATGTCCGCCAAGGACCGTATGGTCCATTTGCCAGAGTACCTGAGTCGATACAGCATCGAAGCCCAAGCCGTACCCATCATCAAAGACCGGTACACGGTGCATCACTCCAACTTAGGCGGTTGCATTTATTTGTACCTGAAGGCCAGTGATGTCCAGGACGCCGTGCAGCTTCTGTCGGAGCTCGATGGAGTTGACGAAGCCCTGCCCCGGGAACAAGCGGCTTCAAAATATCATCTGTTGGCAGACCGGATCGGCGACATTATGGTTATGGCCTCGGCCGATACGGTCTTTGGTGACCCATCTGAGGTGACGTTGCCTCAAAGTCTCCGCTCCCACGGTTCGCTGCATGAGGAGACGGTGCCTATCATCGGCTATGGGGACTCCTTTGGAGACTTCAAGTTTGAAGAGAACCTAGACTTGGGCCGCTACGTGTTTGAGAGAGTCCTGTCCTGACGGGGCCTCTACGCCAGGCGATCCCACGCTTGTTCGTTGAATATGCCGCCAATCCGGATAATCGCTCCTGCTACCACAGCGAATCTGGGCCCGGGATATGACTGCCTTGGGCTTTCCCTGGATATCTGGAACCGCTTGGAAGTTGAGCTCGGCAACCACAGTAGGGATGCGGACCCGGTGGTCCGGATCACAGGAGAAGGGGCTACCGAGCTAGCTAGGGACCGGGACAACCTGGTGTACAGGTCGATGGTTTTTCTGTATGAGGAAGCCGGCCGGGAGGTGCCGCCCCTCACTCTTCAATGCCATAACGACATCCCGCTGGAGCGAGGGCTGGGTAGCAGTGCAGCGGCTATTGCTGGCGGGCTGGTCGCGGCCAATGCCCTCTGCGGTAACGTTTATTCCCCTAATGAGTTGCTGGAGATGGCAGCCACGATTGAAGGCCACCCAGACAACGTCGCTGCGGCGGTCTTGGGCGGGCTGCAACTGGTGGTCATGGAGGAGCGGCGTCTCTACACCATCCCCATCAGCGTCCCAGCGGAGCTCCACGCCGTATTGTTCGTTCCGGATACGAAAATCCCCACTTCGGAAGCGCGCGCTGTCTTGCCCAGCACCGTAGCTGTGGCGGACGCTGTGTATAATATGAGCCGGGTCGCGTTGCTCACCACAGGTCTTACCACGAACCGGTTCGAGTATCTGGGCTTGGCTACGCAGGACCGGTTGCATCAGCCTTACCGGCAAAGCTTGTTCCCGGCGATGAAACTGCTATTCAAGGCGGCCCGAGACGCAGGCGCTTTGGGGGTGTTCCTTTCCGGTAGCGGGTCTTCAGTACTGGCGCTGACCCATGGCCGAGAAATGACGGTGGCTTACGAGATGGCCGAGGCCGCCAAGCAAGCCGGCGTGGCGGGAAGGGTGCAAGTAACCCGGCCCACAGTCCAAGGCGCTCACTTAGTTAATGGGAGTTAGCTGACCCGATTTGGGGGGTAATTGCCTAGACGGGCTTCAGTAATATGGTAGGCCATGCCTTCCTGAACCCGCCAAGCCCCACGAAGGGTCATCGGAGATGTGAAGGCCTCTAGTACTACAGTTGCAGAACAATAATGGGTAGAATTGAGGCATTCCAGCGGTGGTGAGGTGAGGCGGTGGTTGCGGGTGAGGATGAAGTGGCGGAAGTGGGTCGGTGGGCTGAGGGTATCGACCGGGTACACGAGTGCATTGCGGGAAGGTTCCGGCGTCCCGAACCACGTCGACGATCGCTGGACTATCTGAAAGGGCTGCTCAGTCCGGTGGAGCGCAAGAACGGCTGGCAACTGGCGGAGCAGGCCGGGGACGCCACACCCTATGGGGTGCAGCATCTGCTGTCAAGTTACATCTGGGACGCGGACCTGGTTCGCGATGATCTCAGGGACTACGTGGTGGAGCACTTGGGCGACGCCAACGGGGTGTTGGTGGTGGATGAAACCGGGTTTCTCAAGAAGGGGAACAAGTCCGCAGGGGTGCAGCGTCAGTACAGCGGCACGGCGGGACGGATCGAGAACTGCCAGATTGGGGTATTGTTGACCTACGCTACTGCCAAGGGGAGGACCCTGCTGGACCGGGAGCTTTACCTGCCCCAGGTGTGGGTCGATGACCAGGAACGTAGGGAGGAGGCTGGTGTGCCAGAGAAAGTGGCGTTCCGTACCAAGCCGCAACTGGCCCGGCGGATGCTGGAACGGGCGGTGGAGTCGGGAGTCCCCTTCGGCTGGGCCACTGGGGACGAGGTCTACGGCAATGACCGCAACTTGCGGCTGTGGCTGGAGCGGCGAGACATTCCCCACGTGCTGGCCATCAAGAGCAATGAGAAGTTGTGGGCTTGGACGGACAAGGGTCCGCGCCAGGTGCGGGCGGACCGGCTGGCGCCTGGGGTGGAGGAACCCGGCTGGGTGCGGCGCAGCGCGGGCGACGGCGCCAAGGGACCCCGGGTATACGATTGGGCGCGGGTGGAGATCCGGCCCCTGAAGGAGCCGGGCAAGGGGTACTGGCTGCTGGTCCGGCGCAGCGTGGCCAAGCCCGAGGAACTGGCCTACTACGTGTGCTACGGCCCGGCGGGAACAACCCTGAAGGAACTGGTGCGGGTGGCCGGAACCCGGTGGGCCATTGAGGAATGCTTTGAGGAGGCCAAGGGACAGGTGGGACTGGACCAATACGAGGTGCGCCGGTGGGACGGCTGGTACCGGCACATCACCCTGGCGATGCTGGCCCACGCCTACCTGGCGGTGGTACGGCACCAGGCATCGTCGCAGGGCCGTTTGGGAGAAAAGGGGGCTGCCCCAGTTTGGACGAAAGGCTGATACCGCTGACGGTGCCCGAGGTTCGGCGGTTACTCTACCGGCTGATATGGAGACACCACCCTACGGACGAATCAGTGCTGCGGTGGTCCCGGTGGAGACGGCGGCACCAGGCAACGGCCCGGCGCTGCCATTACCGACGCCGCCTGAAACTCCTCACCACATTTCTGCAACTGTAGTACTAGACCCTCCGTCTGCCCAGGATTTCCCCAGGGTGACAGCACTAATGCTTTCCTACGGCGGTAGTCGATGCCTTTGGTTGTACAAAAATACGGTGGGACCTCAGTCGCTGACGCAGACAAGATCCTCAACGTTGCTCGAAGGGTCGGAAAAGTCAAAGAGTCGGGCACGGACGTGGTGGTCGTGGTGTCTGCCATGGGCAGCACCACCGATGAGCTCATTGAGTTGGCTCACACGGTGTCCAGAGAGCCGGACCCGCGTGAGCTTGATTTGCTTCTGTCCACAGGAGAACTGGTGTCCAGTACCCTTCTCACCATGGCGCTGCGTAATCTAGGATACGCCGCCATAAGTTTGAGCGGCTTCCAGGCCGGGATCCACACTAATACCATTTACGGTAGAGCAAGAATAGACCGGATAGACACGTCCCGCCTGACCAAGGAGCTGGGAAAAGGCCAATTGGTCGTAGTGGCTGGTTTCCAAGGGATCACCGAAGACGATAACATCACTACCCTAGGGCGCGGCGGATCGGATACCACCGCAGTGGCACTGGCAGCCGCCCTAAGAGCGGATCGGTGCGAAGTTTATACTGACGTGGAGGGGATCTACACTGCTGATCCTCGCGTGGTGCCCCAAGCACAAAAAATTCAAGAGATCGGGTACGAGGAGATGCTTGAGTTGGCCAGCTACGGCGCTAAGATGCACCCTCGGTCCATCGAGTTGGGCGCCTCCTACCGGGTGCCGATCTACGTAGCGTCTAGTTTCAGCAACTCCCCTGGTACCCTGATTCATCAAGGAACTACCGGTACAGCAATGGAAGACAGAATCAAAGTTACGGGCATCGCTTGTAATGCGAACTTGGCCAAAATTACGGTACGTTCGGTCCCGGATAGACCCGGAATAGCTGCTTCGCTGTTTGAGCCGTTGGCTCAAGTGGGCATTAGCGTCGATACCATTGTCCAGAACACCAGCGTTGAGCGGTTAACCGACATCAGCTTCACTGTCAACCGTACCGATCTTGCACAAACTGTAGCGGAGATGGAGAAGGTGCGTGAATCGGTCGGTGGGGCATCCGTAGTTAGCGATCTTAGTCTTGCCGCCGTCAGCATCGTCGGCTCGGGCATGCAGAACACCCCGGGTTATGCCTCCCGAATGTTCCGGTTCCTCGCCGAAGCAGATATCAACATAGACATGATAACCACGTCCGAGATTCGTATCTCATGCATTATCCAGGAAAGCCAGACCCAGCAGGCGATGAGGGCGTTGCACCGGGGTTTCCTGCTCGATGAAGAGGTGCAGCCGTAGTAGGGCTGGAGCGCCGGACTCGCCCCCTATCTTGATGGCCCAAGGTCTTCCTTTTGGCCACTCCTTATTTGTCCGTAGTAATCCCGGCCTACAACGAGGAGGCTCGCATCGTAGGCTCGCTGCAGCGGATAGTCGCCTACTTGAACACCCGGGCCTACACCTGGGAAGTGGTGGTGGCCAACGACGGTAGCAACGATTGCACAAACCGCTTGGTGGCCGAATTCTCCGCAAATTCCCCGAATATTCAGCTCCTGGACTTGGTCCACAAGGGGAAAGGCTGGGCTGCTCAACAAGGGATGCTCGCCGCGAAAGGCGAATACCGGTGCTTGTGCGACGCTGATCTTTCTGCCCCTATAGGCCAAGTGGAGCGGTTGTTGAAAGCGTTAGCCGGGAATGTAGCCATCGCCATCGGGTCCAGGGAGGTTCTGGGAGCCCGTCGGATTGGAGAGCCTGCCCGCCGGCGCCTTATGGGGAGGGTCTACAATTGGTTGGTCCGGAGGCTGGCCGTCCCCAACCTCAAGGACACCCAGTGTGGATTCAAGTGTTTCCGAGGGGATGTCGCTGATGACCTGTTCAATCGCCAAGCCACCCACGGGTTTGCTTTCGACGTAGAGGTGTTGTTTCTGGCGGGTAAGGCGGGGCTTGCGATGGAAGAGGTCCCTGTGGACTGGTACTACCAAGAACGCAGTAAAGTCCGAGTGCTTCGGGACCCCTTTCGCATGACGTTGGACTTGCTCGCAATTCGGTGGCGCTATTTTAGAGGGCTTTACCACCTAATATCCGACTAGCCTAGCTTGCTCGTGGAGCCGTCGCGAAACCTTTGCTTGCTTACTATGTTGGGTATATTCTCAAAAAACGTCTAAAAAACGGCTCAGAACGGGGCTTGACCGGCAGCGCGGGAATGTTGTAACTACTTAGGCACGGTCAGATCACGCCTGGGATTGGTGATTTTGAAGCACGGGCTTAAGAACTAATTACCTCCTTTTGCAGTGGTTGGCCTGGGCTTGAAAATCAGTGGGGATTCGCAATTTCAGAGATTGGTTACTACACTGGAGACTCGATGGGGATGGACTTAACACAGCCTGCGAATAGCACTAGGCTGAGAAAAGACCTGGGCCGGGACGCCATCGGATTAGCGTTGGCGGGTAAGTGGGAGCGCGCCGCGGAGGTGAACCGCGCCATCCTTGAGCTTTTTGCCAGCGACGTTGATGCCATGAACCGTTTGGGCAAGGCGTTGATGGAATTGGGCCGGTACGAGGAAGCGAAGGATGTCCTGGGCCGCGTGGTTGATACTGCCCCTTACAACACCATCGCAAAGAAAAATCTGGTCCGCCTGGCCAACCTGGCAAGCACCTCCAATTCCAAGACCCAGGCCAGGAAGGCCGGTGGCGCGCCTCAGCTATTCATTGAAGAAAGCGGAAAGTCTGGGACCACCGTGCTCTGTAAGATTGGAAACGGCCAGGCGATAGCCAATATGGCACCGAGTGACCAAGTAAACCTGGTCGTTGAGAACAACGCCATAAAAGCACATTCACTAGAAGGCGCATATTTGGGGCAGATTGAACCAAAGCTGGGGCAACGGCTAATTCGGTTGATGGATGGCGGCAACAAATACGACGCAGCGATTGTCGGGGTCAACGACCATGGTGTCTCGGTCATCATTCGTGAGACTCACCGCGACCGCAGCCTTCGGAAAGTATGCTCTTTCCCCAGCAAGACCAAGGAAGAGCACCGGGTGTATTTGGGTGACAGCCTCGTTCGGTTCCCCGACTACGAAGACCTGGAGGAAGAGCACGTTATAGACGAGGAAGACCTGGACACTGAGTGGGACGAGAACGAGTAGACTCGCCCCGATACGTTACCTAGCCAGAGTTCACGACTGAACATGAGAGGCCCGGGACAATCCCCGGGCCTCTCTTTGTTTCCTGCATGGGAAGGCAGCGATCAGGCTGCTCTAGCTTTGTTTACTAATCGTTGTTTTCGTCGGCTGGCATGTATTCTCTCTTGGGCACCCGGGTTGCCTGCCCGCCAAAATCGGCATACTTGCGGAACCGCTGCACGACGGCTTCAACCGGGGTCACCATTGGCACGGTTATCGGCGTTGTAATATTCCACCTCCTAGAGGGTGAACGTGTGCGGCACGGCAAGGTCGGCAAAGCACAGTTTGAGTACCGCGCTCTCGCGTTCGCTCACGGTTGACCGTCCAATAACAGTCTCAGGACTCCAACAGGCAGTCGCTCATCCCGGCCGCAATCGGCCGGCTTGGGATCTGTGGCCCACCCCAACAGGCTCTCCGATGGGGCGCCAGTGCACATGGTAGCTTCAAGACGGGCTGATGCGGGAGCTACAGCAGATGATGTCATGTTTGTTTACTCTATATTGGAGACGCCCCAATTGATCCAGGCTAGTCTCCCAAGCGTCAGAACATTCCTCCGAGCGCCTCCTGGGGATTGACCGCACGGATTGGAGAGCGTTCGTAGTCTCTGATGTTCCTAGTGACAATGTGTCTAGCGCCGCAGACACGGGCAGCAGCTACCTGCATCGCGTCCTCAAAGTCCACTATCGGAAGCTCCGCCGCGTAGCGGATGGATTCGGCGTCGGTAGGTGCTACTGCCACAAAGCGAGTTAACTCGACGATGAAGTCGCGGGTGCTCACACTCCCACGTGCTGGAGCTAAAATGTAATAGAGGTTCGAGACGGAGTGCCAAGCGATGTATGCGGCCTCTGCACCATGCTCGATCCGATCCAGGAGTTCCGAGGCAGCACCAGAATACGGACGCCTGTCGAGGGCGACGTCAATGAGCACATCGGTGTCCAGAAGTATCATTGGAGGTACTTCTTTGCCAGGGCATCGTAACGTGGGTCGTCACGCTCCGCCGCGCGAAACTGGCCCCGCCATCGCGACGAGAAGGACGGAGCGTGCTCTCCCGCAACCTCCCTGAGAGACTGCTCGATGAGCGACGACAGCGACACGCCACGAGAGCGGGCGTACCGCTTGGCTATAGGGAGTAGGTCGGCATCCACCGTGATGGTGAGCTTTTGTTTCATTGCGACTTGACATCCCCTTTGGATGCATACTAATGGTCGTACCAAGTATACGTGTATGTAGAGCGCTACTCAAGGGTTTCGATGATTCCGGGCAGTGTTGGGATTCCACGCCGAGGACCTGATGGTGCAAAGAATACCCTCTGTCCTTCAGGTCGAGACCGAACCTCAGTGTGAAGGTTCTTGATTTTGTCCAGGATGGTGGGTCTGAGTTGGCGGTGGACAGTACTAATTATGAATAGCTCGTTTTCCCCGAATTGTATTCTAGGGGCAAGGAACTCAACAATTAGCTCAAGCAGTCCAGGTTAATCAGGAAATAGTGGACCCTAACTGACGGTAGGGAATTCCGGTTTCGAATCGGCGGTCGAATTGTGGAGGTCCGCAAGGTAAGAATTACCCGCGACCATAGAGAGCGAATCGCTAAAGCCGCCGGGAGTCCCCGTAGCTAGGCTGTACTAGATGTCCTGACCACCTTGACACCATCATCATGCCCAGAAGGGCTATTGCAACCGCGCCTATACTGATCGCGGCCTCGGAGGTAGTGATGATGCCGTTGGTGCATATGGACCGTTCGGTACCCGTTAAGGGTCCGGCGCTAATTACCCCTCGGCCTCCGACGTTGGGTCGTGACTCCCACCTGGAGTGTCCGTCGGGACCCCGAGTCAGCACCCAACAGCGAACCTCCGAGTCCTGGTTCTGCATCCACAACAGGGAAAAGAAGCCGAAGCCTACAATCGCAGCCATCGCCAGTCCTGCCACGGTGGCGGGTGCCACGGTCGCCAGCAGACGCCCCGCCACGCTCAGACTTCTGACCGCGGCGAACCAAATCACGAATGTCGCGGGCAGAAAGATCACAGTGACTAGCGTGAGCCAGACGAGTGAAAAGCTTGCGACCAACGACAGCAAACCCACACCCAAGAGCAGTCCACCTCGTACCCCAGGGTCTCGCACCCTAGAGGCAATGAGCGCCATCGTGTACGGCGAGAGGAAGAGTAAGGCCAACGATATATAGCCCGCACGGTGCCCAGCGACATGAGGTTCCTGTGACAAGAGCGAGAAGAAGGCTATTGCGGCAGCGGGAATAAGGCCTATTACTCCACCAACTACCGCCGCCCGGGTCCCACGCTTCTGATTCCTCAATTCACTCATCTACAAGCCAGTCGGAATACCATATGGTTCGAACCGTTGAAAGTCGGGGCAGCAAATGCCTGCTGAGGCCCCTCTGGCATACAAGTGATGGACGCCCACGTTGGAGCCGGCACGTCCCATGCATCGCGCCGCTAGTCCAGCGATCTGGAATCATACTTGCTGTTCTGAAGTGCAGCACGGTGATGGGGCCGCTAATGACGAACGTGAACGTCTCTCCCGCCCACGGCGATGCTCCACCACCCGACTTATCTCCCCAGCCCGCGGCTGTGCTGCACACCAGCAGAGGACGGCGGGGGGTCTAAGTTGGCACAGGTTTCTTCTGTTTCGCCCGTGGCAGTAGTTGTAGTGGTGGAGGTGAGGGGAATCGAACCCCTGGCCCCCTGCTTGCAAAGCAGGTGCTCTCCCGCTGAGCTACACCCCCACGATACTAGGGCCGCAAAGAGGGGACAACCGAGGAATGATTGCTGCACAATGCGAGTGGAGCACGTAATTGTACAACTTTTGCTGTGAGATGAGATACAAAGAGGGCAGGCTTATTGCACATAGAAGATGGTCTCCTTTGGATTGTGGCCGCCCACGCATTGGACCCATTTGCAGCCTGCAATCTAGTCCATAAATGGACTAGGACATTGTGTTGGAGGATACATTGTCGTTGAAGAACTCCACCTCACCGCGTGTGGACGGTTGCGGATGCCAAGGCGCGGCTGTCGGAAGTCCTGCGTCTGCTGAAGAAGGACGTCGATATCGATGCGGCATGACCAGCGTCCGATATAAAGCGAGTAGAGCCGTCGCTATCATGAAGCGTCCGAGTCCTACCCGGTGAACGGCACGGTCGCTATGGATGGTAGCGGTCCTCAGGGACACTGGTCGCCAACTCTATCAAGTCTCGCCCCGGTACTGGGTGTATAAGGAATCCCCTCGATGGGGGGCTTGATGTCCAATAACCGATGGGCTCCCCGTCGGCGTTGGCCAGCCGGCGTTGACAGGGGAATTCTACCTTGAGAGCAGAATCGCCGGGAACGGTAGCCCGAAGTAGGCTAGGGCGATGTAAGCGAGGGGCACCAACCGACTTCTCATTGTGGCAGATGCCATCAATTCGGCCAGCACAACCAGTATCTGTCGCACCCCACCTACCGGCCAAATCAGCGCTATGCCGCACACATTGAACATCAGGTGGGCTACCGACACCGTGACCGCGGCCACATTTTCGGTGGACAGCGCCGCCAGATTCGCTGTCATAGTAGTACCGGCATTGGCACCCAGCGTGTAAGGAAAAACCTGCTTCAGCCGCAACACTCCCGTTCCAACCAATGGGACCACCAGCGAGGTGGAGATGGAGCTGCTCTGTAGCAGGAGCGTTATCACCACCCCCGCAGGCATCGACCGTCGGTCGTTCTTGAGGACGTGCTCGTCGAAGACTGCCTCCACACGGCTAAGCACCAGGCTCCGCAGGACTCTCACGATGCCAAACAGCAAATAGCCCCTGCCGCGATTATCCCCACAACTATGGACGAGGTCGTTGACGAACTCTGTACCAGTGATGTGGCGGGAATCGCGATGAATAGGGCGATCAGAGGTGACTTTGTTGCCGTCATGATCCTTGCGGAGACTCCTTGGTCGAAGGGGTTAATCGAGTGTCCCATCGCCCCTATTCCGGCTATGAACAAGTAAGTGAGGACCAGGATGGCCAGGATCTTAATAACCACCAGCCGGGTTTCTGTCACCGGAATGGCTGCCTCCGTGGCTCGGGTCGCGTCGCCCCACCGCCCCCTGTCAGGCGCCGGACGATAATTAATAAGAAAATTCTCAGTCACGGTTGCGGGCGGGTGAACCAGCGGGTCGGGTTGACCACGCTGTTGACCAACGATTGGAGCCTGAGCTTGGGGACTGCGGCCCACGCTCCGGGGCGCCTTTCAACGGTAGGGGTGTGCCTACAAGCGGCCTGAACCGGGACCCCGGTGCGGGAGATATCCCTGGACCACCGGGGCCAGACTTCCCTAATGCGAAGAGTGCGGGGTGCTGGCTACCAGCTGGGAGGACACGAGCTGACTGTACAAGCCGCCCTTGGCGAGAAGCTGTTCGTGGGTTCCCTGCTCGACCATCCGGCCGTCGTCCAGCACCAAAATGGTGTCGGCGTCGCGGATGGTCGAAAGCCGGTGCGCGATGACCAGAGTGGTCCGCTCACCCATCATCCGGTCCAGCGCATCGCGGACTATAGCCTCGCTGACAGCGTCCAGGTGTGACGTCGCTTCGTCCAGGATCAAGATGGGAGCGTTCTTGAGGATCGATCTGGCCACGGAAATCCGCTGTCGTTGGCCTCCGGAGAGCTGCATCCCACGCTCGCCGACGTAGGTGTCGTACCCTTCTGGAAAGGAGGTGATGAACTCATGGGCGTTGGCCTGCTTGGCCGCTTCCTCGACTTCCAAGTCCGTGGCGTCGTGCCGACCGAGCCTGATGTTCTCACGTATCGTGCTGTTGAACAGGTAAGTGTCCTGCGCCACCAGAGCGATCTCACCGCGCAGATCGTCCAGCAGGTACTGGTCCAACCGATGGTTCCCCAGACGAATGGCCCCACTTTGGGGATCCCAAAAGCGCATCATCAGGTAAGCGCAAGTGGTCTTGCCAGCCCCGGAGCGCCCGACGATGGCGATGGTCTTGCCCCCGCTGGCCTCGAAGGAAACGCCGTGCAGGGCCTGCGGATCGGCTTCGCTGTAGGCGAACTCGACTGCTGAGAAGTCCACCGACGGGGGCGAGGCCCGGTCTTGGTCGGCCAGGACCGGCACGCCAGGGCCGTCGCTTACTGGCACCGACTCGTCGTGAATCTCCAGTATGCGCCGCGAGGCCGCCAGGGTCTCCATCATCTGCTTCATGGTACGAGCAAGTTCCATGACCGGACTGAACGCCGACAGCGCCAAGACACTGACCAGCGGCAACAACGTCCTCTCTATCGCACCCCCCAGCACCAGCCATACGCCCATTGCTAGCACTGCCAGGCCGCCGAGGCCCATCATGGCCTCCATGAAGCCGATCTGCGACGCCTGCGATTTCTGGAACCTCACCAGGTGACCTGCGTAGTCCCAGCTCTTGTGGGTCAGCTCTTCGTTCCTGTCGTTGCCGCGGCCGAAAGCCACAATCTCTCGCATGCCCTGAATACTGTCCACCATGAAGGCGTGAATGTCTCCCATGCGTCCGCGGATCTCGTTACCCAGCTGCTCGATGCGGGTGTTTGCGAAGAAGGGGCTGACCGCCACGGCTACCAGGAAGGGGGCTAGCACCACGGCTATCGGCCATGAGACCACCGCCAACGCGATGAGCAGTCCACCGGGGATTAGCACCGCGACGATCATGGGCGAAATAGCGTGGGCGAAGAAGAACTCCACGGTCTCAACATCCCCGCCCACCACACTTACGAAGTCGCCGGAGCGGCGACGGACCATATACGCGGGCGCCAGTGGCTCCAGCTTGTTGTATATATCGATTCGCATACGGGCCAGCAGCCTGTAGGCCATGTCATGAGCCTGCCAGGTCTCCAGAAAAAACAGCAATGCGGAAACCGGTGCCATTACGCACACCAGCACTAGCATGGTGCCCAGTGGATCTCCCCTGAAAACGGCACCCACAAGAAGCGCACTCACTGCCCCCAACGCGATAACGGAGCCGTGGTGGAGCAGGCCCAGGGCCAGGGTCAACAGGAACTGGTACTTGACAGGACTCACCAAACCGAAGAGCCTTACCCAGATCGAGAGGGAACCAATCTTGACGGGCGTGTCGTGATGGTGTGTGGTGGCGCGACGCGGTCCTGCGTGATGGTGTCCCATCGAAAGGTTGGGCAGCTCCGGCTGGTGTTCTACGGCTGAATGTCGGTGGACGGGTTGGTTCGATGCAGGCTCGAAGTCGCCCACTCCCAGCCGCGTTTGTTGCTCCATTAGCCCCGCGTAAGTCCCGCGCGCGGCGATCAACTCGGCGTGGGCGCCGATCTCCACCACGCGGCCTTCGTCTAGTACCAGGATACGATCGGCGTTAATGACACTGGACAATCGATGGGCGATAACCAGCGTGGTCCGGTTCTCCATCAGCCGGTCGAGGGCCGTCTGTATCAGCGCCTCATTCTCGGCGTCGACGCTGGATAGCGCCTCGTCCAGGAGCAGCACTGGCGCGTCTTTCAGGAGCGCCCTGGCGATGGCGATGCGCTGACGCTGGCCTCCCGACAACCGAACGGCCCGCTCTCCCACCACCGTTTCGTACCCATGCGGGAGTTGTTCGATGAATTCATGAGCGTTGGCGGCCCGAGCGGCCGACTCCAGCTCCTGCTGGGTCGCGTCAAGTTTGCCGAATCGCAGATTGTCCGCGACACTGCCGTGGAATAAGTAGGTGTCCTGGGTAACTACGGATATGTTGTCGCGAAGCACACTGAGCGGTAGGTCTCTAAGATCGTGGCCTCCCAGTTTGATGGAACCCGCCTGCGGATCATAGAACCGGTACATCAGCCACACCAGGGTTGACTTCCCTGCTCCGCTGGCGCCAACGACGCCGAGGGTCTCCCCTTCTCTGAGTTCGAACGAGACGTTATCGAGCGCCGGTCGGTGACCTCCCTGGTAGCCGAAGCTCACCCCGCCAAAGGTTATCTCAGGCTGCAGCCTAGTGGTTGTGGGTTGGACTGGACGCTCCGGGTCTCGAACCGTGACCGGCTCATCGAGGATTCCGAACACGCTTTGGGCTGATGAGAGCACCACCATTCCCTGGTGGTAGAGGTTGGTGAGTTCCCGCATTGGTCTGAAAACTTCAACCCCCAGCATCAGGACAATCAACAGCGACCGAAGCTCCATGTCTCCATTGCTGACCCGGACCGCGCCCACAGCCAAAGCGACTGCGGCGCCTGCAGCCATGAAGAAGATAGACGCTGCACTGGTGGCGCCATTGGCCGCGACCACTCCCATCGTGGTTCTGTAGAGGTGATGCGCACGCTCGGCCAGGGCCCTGCCCCGGTTGACACTCTGGCCGAACGCCTTCAGCGTCGCCAGACCCTGGACGCTGTCCAGAAAGTCGGACCCCAGCGCTCCGTAGGACTGGCGTCGTCGGTAGCTGCTGACCCGATTCCGGGTGTGGAACATTGCTGGCGCGACCAGAGTAACGACCGCGAACGCGAGGAAGATTAGCGCGATCACCGGGTCCAGCGTCACCATGAAGACGAAGATGGCCACCGGGGCCACTGCGCACACTATGATCTGGGACAGGTACTGGCCAAAGAAAGTCTCCAGCCTCTCGATGCCCTCGACTAGCGTGAGCACCACGTCGCCGGTGCGATTCCGGTCGAAGTAGCTAGGGCCCAGTTGCAGGGCGTGTTCGTAGACATCGTGGCGCAACCTGATCTTCACGATGTTGGCGGTATGATGGTTGACCGCATACTGCCAATACTGGAACAGCCCTCGCACCATGATGAGGCCGGCTATTATCAGCAACGGCGTGGCCAGGGAGGAGAAGGTTGCCTGCCCGGTCAAAACCCGATAGATCACAACACCCGACACAGCGAGCCGCCCGACCCCGGCGCCGACGGCGGTCAACCCAAGCAATACCGCAAACAGGACCTGCAATCGAACGCCGCGAGTGAGACCGAACAGCCGCCAATCAAAGTACATTACCGAGCCCTCAAGACCGTCTCATTTTCATGGATTCAACCAAGACATTGCATTAGTCGCAGCCGTTGACCAATGTTAACACGTCCGGTTGAGTCTGCATCCCAGGGATTATGCAATTAAGTGAAGGGCAGGGGGACGGCAACGGTAGCCTCACGGGCAACATTACTACCGAGGTAAATGACCTTTAGAGTCCGTGTCGATCTTCGGCGATTCAGCTCCAGATGCTTGGAGTGCCGTGAAGGTATTGTGTGGAAGTAGTCGAAGCGCCGGTCGGGATTACCTGGCGTTGCTGATGTTTCCAATCAGCCAGACCTGATCCGGGTGAAAGCGCCTTCCGGCTGGCCTTCTAGCTCGTGGCCCGTTTCTTTCGGCAGTTATACAGCGGGCCGTCGGTCGGTTGTCCTTCGATGGCGTCCACATTTGGGAGGACTCGGGGGTCGTCGCGTGCCACCAGACCCGCACAATGGATTGGAAACGTCAAGGGCAGCGTTTCCGTAGTGCTTCCTGACAGGTTCTCGGGGCAGCTCCACCCGGAGTCCAGAATATCCGATTGTTGTTGTCACCCGCCAGAAAGCACCGGTGCTACAATCGCCGGCGCTCCTTTGCGAAGGCGATCACGCGTTGGGCTTGGCAGTTCTCGCGGTTTTGGTCAAAGCCTTTCAGCGGCCCACCTTAAGCTTCTCATCAATACAACATCAGAACAATGTTAGTCAACTAGTCGTTCCGCCAAGTTTCCCAGAGGGCAGTTAAGAACAGTAATACTCTGTCCTTCAGTACGCCCAGTCAATTACGATAGTCGGCCAACTGAAGGCGTTAGACTGGGTCCAGCTCGATTGGAGTTCCCGCACCCTCCCTAAACGGATCACCCCGGCTATGATGGTGCTTCGCCATCAATCGTTCAACAAAAGTCGCATGCATCGGAATGCCGGCCAGAGCAACTAAGCATGCGATGTGGTAATCGCGACAGGACCTCCTGAAGTCATTCGAAGCTTCCGGTTAGAGGGCATTAACCATATTATGCTCCATTGAATTGCTTGGTAGTATCACAGTCGCGGAACAACATTCAGGTTTACACCGACTTTGCAAGGTTGTGTCTTGCACAAAGGATGCGGACGTTCTCTGGTAGAGTGCTGGTATCATCTTTGGAGAACGGGAAGTCGTGGTCGAAATGCAGTTGATCTATTGAACCACACATTACCCAGCGGCCATTGTCTCGTTTGAAGACTAGTTACTTTACCCGCGACGGTATTTGGCGGCTAGAGGAGGCGCCTACTTCAGAAGACTCTCTGGGCCTTTTAGGATCTTGTAGTTCCTTGTTGCGGCGCACATCATGGCCCTCATATATGAGAATACTTTCATCCGGACTCATAGTGTCATCGTAGGGGGCATTGGGACGCCGTTACATCAATATGATACCGTGCGTCGGGTGCGTTCTGAAGTACATGCCACGTTGAAGTGACATGGCCTGACGGCTACACATTTCCTAATAGGTAGGAATCTCATCCTTCATTGGGGTTTATTCCTTGGCCGTCAGGGTAGATAAGCGTCTTCTGGGTGAGCTATCAGGGGAGTTGGTGGGCGGTAGTGGACTCGAACCACTGACCTCTTGCGTGTCGAGCAAGTACTCTAACCAACTGAGCTAACCGCCCGTACGGTACAGTGGCTCGATGGTACCAACGAGGTAGTTGGGAGTCAAGAATAGAAGCGAGCCGGTAATGGTTCAGAACTGAGGGCCGTCCCCGGGCCAAGTCTGTCATCCTCGCGAAAGCGGGAATCCAAGAATGCCAAGATATAGGGGACTTTGTTAGGTTAAAAAGTTATGAATTTCGGCTCAAAGCCCGACCCGTACTTGATACGGGTGACGGAATGACACTAGGGTGGGAGGAACCACTCATCGACTCTGAACGGTTACGCGAGCCGCATTCGACCAGAGACAAGAAGCCACCCAGACTCGACACCCGGACCACTGTTATACCCTCGGAGCTTCTTGACCTCTCCGGCTGAACAGGAAGATGATCCCCCCCAACAAAGCAATGGCCGCTCCTAAACGGAATACGTCCTGGAAGGCCCGGATGAACGCTCGGCTGTCACCCTCTGCTAGGGAGACGCCGAGGTCGGCCAGCCCGCTCAGGTGGTGTCCGTAGCTCAACGCGAAGATGCCGCCAACCACCGCTACCGCCAGCACTGTCCCGGAGGCTTGGGCTAAGGACAAGGCCGCAGAGGCCGTGCCGAAGCGTTCCGGTGAAACGCTGCTCATCATCAACGCATAGGACGCGGCTTGGAATAGCCCCAAGCCAGTGCCCACGACGGCAATGGGTAGCGCCACCCCTCCCAGGCTTGAGGTGCTGTCCAAGAAACCCATGTACGTTAGCCCCGCCGGGATCACAACCAGCCCACATAAGCCTACGCGGAGGGTCCCCACCCGGTCGCATAACCAGCCTCCAACGCCAGCGAAGCCCATGTTGAGTATAGCCATTACCCCCAGCATTACCCCCAAGGTAAAGGGCCCCCGGCCCAAGGTCTGCACGATGTAAAAAGGAAATATGAACCAGATTACAAAGGTACCGAACTGGGACAGGAACATGGACAAAGCGGAAATAACGAAACCTCTCACCTTCAAGAGGTACAGTGGGAGTACCGGCCATGCCGCTCTGCTTTCGGACCGCCAGAACCAAGCAACACACAATGCGGCCAGTGGCAGCAACACTACGACAGGGACGAAATCCCAACCCGCGGACCGCCCCAGGCGCAGGCCAATAACCAAGCATACCAACGCGCCGGTGAGCGCCGCCGCGCCTGCCAGATCGAACGCCGGACCGGGCCGGACTCGATCCTGTTTGACTTGGTCCTGATTTACTCGGTGCTCTTTAACCATGAACCTGGCCCCCAAGAACAGGGCCGCTGCTGCAAAGGGGATTCGACCGAAGAACACCGCCTCCCAATCGAACCAGTGGACCAGTAGTCCAGCCCCAAGGGTGCCCGCCAGCATCCCCAGCGCCTGACCGGCGGTGACCAGTCCCATGCTCAAGCCGCGGCGATGCGCCGGAAACAGGCCAGCAACGATGGCCGGAGATACAGCGTACAAGCAGCTAGCGGCTACCGCCTGCAGGACTCGAAACCCCACTACCATGGCCAGGTTTGGCGAGAGAGCGATGAGCACCATGGATGCCAGGTAAGTAGCGGTCCCAAACAAGTAAACCGGCCTCAGGCCAAACCGGTCCCCAAAACTTCCCGCCGCCATCACCAGGCCAGCCCGGGTCGCAATGTAAGCAACTATTACCCACTGGACCGTTTGCAGATCGGTGTTTAGGTCTGCGGTGATGGAAGGGAGAGCAACGTTGAGGGCGATGTCCAAGGCCGCCAGGAACATACCCAAGACCGCCGCCGCGGCCACCATGCGCGCTCTCCAACAGGGGACGGCGGCGTTGGAGGCGGTCATGGAATTGATGGGAGAACTCAAAGCCTATGAATTCTACGTCATAGGCAGGGAATGCGCGTGCGTGGACTGCCGGCGGACCGGGGCATGGGCGTTTACAAGGGGGTTAGCGTGTGCTACAAATGCCGAAACGGTGATGGCCAGAAAAAACCCCGGGGTCATCATCGGCGCTGGACCGAGAGAGGGCTATCCCGGGGACTGTTGATCCAACATAGCATTACAATGGGACCAAGTCAACAATACTTTTTCAACCAGATCCGTGAGGCCATATCCAGCGATCGGATGGCATCGTATCTGGCCCGATTCAATCAATGTGAATCGCAATTATACGGGGCTTATGCTTGGAATATCGCCCTATGCGAAAGCCTCTACCCAGCGTTGCAAGGCATTGAGATAACCCTGCGCAATAGCATCAATGACGCCGCCGTGGCCGAATTTGCTAAGCAGGACTGGTACCTTACTAATATAGATACAAGAGAACCAAAGACTGTGAACTACACCACCAGCGTGCTCAAGACCAAGGGCAAGCAACTAACTACCGGAAATTATGTCGCGGAATTCACGTTCGGTTTCTGGGTAAGCTTATTCGACGGACGGTACCATCACAGTCCATGGTCGCGTGCGCTCACCTCTATTTTCACACATATGCCCAATAGCAACCGTTCTATGAAAGACCTCCGTACTCGATTGGAAAGGATACGCCGATTGCGCAATCGCGTGCTTCACCACGAACCAATTTAGTATTGGCATGACTTGAAATCACAACATTCTCAAGTAATGGATACAATCGGTTGGATTAACCCGGAAATGCGACGGTTCGTCGAAATACTGGACCGGTTTCCCGAAACGCACGCCAAGGGCGCTGGGGCGTATGAGTAAGAGCTTATGGCAGTCTTTCAACGTTGACCGGAAGGGGAAAACCAAAGTCGGAGGATGACATCATGGTAGAAAATACGGGAGGAATAGAAGCGCTTCTCCAGGAGGAGCGGACCTTCCCCCCTTCGGAGGAGTTCCGGAGACAGGCCAATATGGCCGATCCCGGCGTCTACGAGGAAGCACTCAAGGACCCCGAGGCGTTCTGGGCCAAGCTTGCGGAGGAACTGGACTGGTTTCAAAAATGGGACCGGGTCTTGGAATGGGACCCGCCCTACGCCAAGTGGTTTACCGGCGGCAAGCTCAATGTGTCCTACAAC
This sequence comes from Dehalococcoidia bacterium, assembly GCA_965197555.1. Classification (GTDB taxonomy): domain Bacteria; phylum Chloroflexota; class Dehalococcoidia; order Lucifugimonadales; family UBA3495. The sequence continues at coordinate 729,591 of OZ240213.1, forward strand.
TGCATCGACCGGCATCTAAAGTCGGCGCGGCGCAACAAAGCGGCCTTGATTTGGGAGGGCGAGCCCGGAGACTGGAAGGTTTATACCTATTGGGACCTTTACCGGGAGGTTTGCCAGTTTGCCAACGGGCTGAAGAGCCTGGGCGTGACCAAGGGCGACCGGGTCACTATTTATCTACCAATGGTGCCTGAGCTTCCCATTGCAATGCTGGCCTGTGCCCGCATCGGCGCGCCGCACAGCGTGGTATTCGGCGGGTTTAGCGCAGATTCCATCCGAGACCGGGTCAACGACTCCCAGTCCAAGATTTTGATTACAGCCGACGGAGGTTACCGGAGAGGCAATATTATCCCGCTCAAGCAGAACGCGGACGCATCCCTTGACGGCGCACCCAGCGTGGAGAAGATGGTGGTGGTGCGTAGGACGGGTCATGCGGACGACCGGATGGTGGAGGGAAGGGATGTCTGGTGGCACGAACTCCTAGCGTCCCAACCTATGACTTGTGAACCCGAGCCGATGGACAGCGAAGACATGCTGTATCTGCTATATACCAGCGGCACCACAGGCAAACCCAAGGGGATAGTTCACACCACGGCGGGCTATCTGCTGGGCACTTATACCACCGCCAAATGGATTTTCGACATCAAAGAAGAGGATGTTTACTGGTGTACCGCCGATATTGGTTGGGTTACGGGGCACAGCTACATCGTGTACGGCCCCTTGGCCAACGGGGCCACTTCTGTCATGTACGAAGGGTCCCCAGACCACCCGGACCTTGACCGGTTCTGGGCGATAGTAGCCAAATACGCTGTGTCCATCGTCTACACCGCGCCCACCGCCATTCGGACGTTCATGCGATGGGGCGAACAGTACCCTCGCCGCCATGACCTATCCTCCATACGGCTGCTGGGTACGGTGGGTGAGCCCATCAACCCCGAAGCCTGGATGTGGTATTGGGAGCACATCGGTGGAGGACGCTGCCCGGTGGTGGATACTTGGTGGCAGACCGAGACCGGCATGGTGCTGATCGCGCCCCTGCCGGGACTGACTACCCTGAAGCCGGGTTCTGCCACAAAACCCTTCCCGGGTATTGAGGCCGAGATATTGGACGAAGCCGGCAATCCCGTCGGACCCGGTGGCGGAGGTTACCTGACCATCAAACGTCCTTGGCCCGCAATGTTGCGGGGCATTTATGGGGACCCGGAAAGATATGTCCAACAGTATTGGTCCCGCTATTCCGATATTTATTTCACGGCCGATGGAGCCAAGTTGGACGACGATGGGGACTTCTGGTTGTTGGGACGCGTCGACGATGTTATCAACGTATCCGCTCACCGCATAAGCACCATGGAGGTGGAGAGCGCTCTAGTCGATAACCCTAAAGTGGCTGAAGCAGCATGCATTGGCAAATCCCACGAAATCAAGGGCCAGGCTATCGTCGCCTTCGTGACACTAAAGAACCAAGTGGCTGGGTCGGCGGATGTGGTAGACGAGCTGAAAGCTCACGTAGCATCAAAAATAGGGGCCATGGCCCGCCCGGACGACGTCTACTTTGCGGCCGAGTTGCCCAAGACCCGCAGCGGCAAAATCATGCGAAGGTTGCTCCGGGACGTGGCCGAGGGCCGGGCATTGGGCGACACAACAACCCTGGCCGATCCGGCGGTGGTGGATGCCTTGAAAGACCAATACGGAGAGGAAGAGTAAAGGCGTAGAGGAATTCGCGCGGTCGGGCTTGCGGAAGCCCTTGAGAGTAAAGGCTCGACTACACCATGAAAACCGGGCTGGCGTCCCGGTTTATCCGGCGCTCTTGTTCAATCCCATCGCGCAAGTACTTGGGCAAAGCAAACATGCTCTGATGGCTCTCGCCATCATAGAATCTCAGCGGTTTGACAACGCGTTCCGTAATGAGCTGGTCCACGGCTTGGGCTGACAACTCAGGTATAGGGGAGTCGGAAGCTAAAGTGATCCCCCATAGCGTCTGAAACGCGGGCACGTGTATCTGGGCAGCGCTTGTGTACTTGAAGATGCTGGCCAAGGTCTTGTATATGGTTGTAAAGCACTCGTCGTGGCTCAGAAGGCCGGCAGGTCCCGATTGGGTTACCAGAATACCCCCTGGATTCATCCTGGCCTTGGCCGAGAGATAATATTCCTCGGTGTAAAGTAGGTAGGCGGTGCCGCCCTCCAACGGGTCTACCAGGTCCATGAGCATCACGTCGAAGGACTCCGAACTGCTTCCCAAAAACCCTCTGGCATCCTCATGCAATAAAACCAATCTGGGGTCATCAAAGCTGCCCTTATGGTGCTGCGGCAAAAACCGCTTGCATAACTCGACCACTTCCCGGTCTATGTCCACCATAACGACCCTTTCCACTGTCTGATGGGAAAGGGCCTCCCGAAGCGTGCCTCCTTCGCCTCCACCTCCAATGAATACGCTCTTCGGCCCCGGATGAGCCAACATGGCTGGGTGCACCAGCGCTTCATGATAGATGTGCTCGTCCCGTTCGGTGGACTGGGTCTTCCCATCAAGCACCAGGCTACGGCCGAACACGCTGGAGTCTAGCACCTCGACCTTCTGGTAGGCGGTTTCCCCGGAATAGAGCACTTCCCGGACTCGGAGCATGATTGCCAGGTCCGGAAATACTGTCTCCAAATACCATTTACCGGATAGGTCCATTACTTACGTGGTTGGCTGAGGCTAACTTACCGGTGCCGTGAGGGTCACGCCTCGCCTGATTTCCTTCACGTCCAAGTCTTGACACTCCAGACGCCGGGCCAGGATTTGAGCAGCCTCCCGAGCCTCGAAGGACGGCCCGCAGGCAAAGATGTCCGCGGCTGCATAGTTGTGCTCCGGCCAGGTGTGGACCGAAATGTGAGACTCTGCGATAGCCAGAATGCCGGTGACGCCCTGGGGACTGAACCGGTGGAATGATTCGCCCACGACGGTGGCCCCTATGTCGTCGGCAGTGCGGAGCATGGTACTGCGGATGTAATCAAGGTCATTCAGTAGCTGGGGATTACACTCTCTTAGCTCTAGCAACAGATGCACACCTAGTACATTCAATCACCTGCCCTCCTACAATCTTTAACGCTCAAAGCAACGATTGCTAATTCTATATGTCAAAAAGAGGGTAATCAATACCCGGTTAATGGATGTCGTCGGGTAGTGGGGATAGCGGCTCAACCCGGCAGCTAAGTCAGATACGGGTTGGTTGGCATTTTGCGCCCGGGTTACCGCTTATTTGTGCACCCCACACTCATACCGCTGTATCAGGGGTTCTAGCTTCCCGTAGGAATGCAGAATCAAGACCACAGAACATTCCAGCGCCGCCAGCCAAGCGATCTGCAACGGGGCCATAAGGAACTGGTGACTGACCAGCCCATGGACCGCGAAACCTACAGCGATACCCAACAGGACTCCGGTGAAAATCCGATGGGCGTTGTTGCTGAGGTAAGTATCCACTCGACACAATTTAGAGGCTCATCTATCATGAGGGTTACTACAATGCGCGTTTTGGTACGGCTTTTCGCAAGCCGTAGCTAGGATTGACATTATTACTGAATGGACTGCATCGCACACGGTGACTTCGGCAAATAACCGACCTAAGGGGGCACCTGCTATGGTACAGCGACTGCCAGACTTGACTATTCATGACCTTAACGAGAGAGAACTACTCATCTACCGAGACCGCATCGAACAGCGTAAGAAAGCCCCTCTCATCACCTGGCTTCTATGGTTTTTCATGGGTGGGGTTGGTGGTCACCGCTATTACCTTGGAAACGTCGGGCGGGGCATAGCTATGACACTTACTCTGGGGGGTCTTGGGATTTGGGCATTGATAGACGGCTTCTTCATCCCCGGAGCCTTGCGAAAGGACGCGGCTGAGGCGGAAGCAGTTGTGCTTGAAGAGATAGCCTTGATGCGTGGAAGGGGCAACTGATGGCCGATGCCATGGATTAGCAGGTCAGAGTGCTAAACGTATATTTTCGCTGTAGCTATTCGTTGTGAGTTGATTTGCTACAATGCGACCTATCCTCTCCCAATATCCCCAGAATTATGACTAGGGATTAACTTCTCGATCGAGAAGCCGATCCTTAATGCCCGGTCGGCCGTCCTATAGGCGATTTCGACGCCCACGGCAAGCAGATTACGGTCACAGTAAACTCCACCACCGACACCTCCACCAATGACGACGACTACTTCGGGTTCGTGGTGGGGTTCAATCCGGGAGACGCTGGCACCAATAGCGACCCTGACTACCTCCTCATCGACTGGAGGAGGCTGGACCAAAACTTCAACTTCGTCAGTGGCTCCAATTCACCGGGCGGCACTGCAAAGAGAGGGCTAGCGGTATCCCGAGTTACCGGTAGCCTGGACTACGATGAGCTTTGGCAACACAAGAACCTGAGCGGCACCGCCGCCGGCAGCGGCGTGACGGAGCTGGCCCGCGGCAGCACTCTGTCGGACACTGGTTACTCGGTCAACACCGAATATACCTTCACCATCGACTTCGGTCGTTACGGCTTGAAGGTGTACGTCGACGGCGGATTGGAGTTGGACATCCCTGGTGACTTCACCGACGGAAGGTTCGGGTTCTATCAGCTCTCCCAAGAGAATGTAGTATTCAAGAACGTTCACCACACCGTCGGCAGCTTCACCAAGACACAGACGGTGTCCTTCGACAAGGCCGAGTACGTTGCCTGGGAAGGCGACCCGATCACGGTCGTGGTTAACTTGGACGTGGACTTGGCCGCCGCCCTGAGCGTCCCCATCACATTCACCGACGATGCTGACGACCCCCCGGAGAGCGGCGACTACACCAACCCTCTAACCAACAATATCCTCACCATCGCCGCCGATGGGGACACGGAATGGGACTCGGCCAGCTTCACCATCACTAACACATCGGACAGCGACGCCGATCATGAGAAGCTGACCCTGAGCTTTGGAACCGTGGCAGGCGATGTAAAGAATGGTCCGTCGGCCACCGTCACCATCGCCGAAAGGGCAACGCCCGGCCAGTCGTCGGCGGCGACCCTGGAGCCCACGGCCGACGGTTTTGCGGTGAGTTGGGACCCGCCCTCCGGCGCTTACGCCACGCTGACCACCTACACGTTTAATACCAGAAGAGCGACGCATCAGGCTGGACCGACGCTGGATACGGTGGCACCGCGACTAAGACTACCATCAGCGGACTGCAAGCGGGCTCCGAATGCAACGTGCAAGTACGGGCTTCCAACGGCACTGGGAACGTCGGAACCTGGTCCGGCTCAGCGACGGGAACGATTCCCGTCGACCTGAGCGCCTGGACCAGCGAGAACCTCCCCGCTTCCAGCTACTCAAGTGCCAACCGGAGCGTCGCCTACGACAGAGCATCGGTCCAACAGACAGTAATCAGCGGTCCGAGTGTCTTCTTCGGCGGGTCCGATTCCTACGGACGCGAGTTCACGGTCACCGTGGACCCGGGTACCCAGGAGTACTACGTCGGTTTCGTAGTTGGGTTCAACGCGGGCAACACCACCAGCGCCAGCGCCGACTACCTGCTCATCGACTGGCTAAAGACGGACTTTAACAACGACTTCGGCGGCGATTCCAGCAGTGCCGGTGGCCTTGGCAAAGCCGGCTTGGCGGTATCCCGGGTAACCGGTGCGCCGGACCTGGATGAGCTTTGGCAGCACAAGGACCTCAGCGGCACCACCGAGGAGAACGGCGTCCAAGAGCTGGCCCGCGGAACCAATCTGGGGACTGCCACCTTCAGCAACCAGGACTACGAGTTCACCATCGACTTCGGCCGCTACGGCCTGAAGGTCTACGTGGACGGCACGTTGGAGCTGGATGTTGAGGGGACCTTCGGCGACGGCAAGGTGGGCTTCTATGAGTTCTGGCAGGACACCGTAACTTTCAAAGACCTCTCCGTCGCCACCGGCAGCTTCACCGAGACTCAGCAAGTCTCCTTCAGCCAGGATGTGTTTGGTGGTCTCGAGGGCGGCTCTACGACGGTGACGGTCAGCGTGGATGCGGACCTGGACCGTCCCGATTACTTTCACCGACGATGCGGACGCCCCACCGGAGAGCGGCGAGTACAGCGTTACCGGTCTGACCAACAACGACCTTATCATCGCCGCCGATGGTGACTCCGAGCCGGCCTCCGCCACCTTCACCATTAGCACCACAGCCGACGGCGAGTCGGCCGATGACGAGAAGGTGACGCTGGGCATCGGGTCGCTGCCCACCGGCACCCTGGCCGGACCTGACGCCACCTCCGTGATCGTCGAGCCGCGGGTGCCGGGCCAGCCGAACGCGCCGGCGATAACGCCCGTCTTCGATGGGTTGGCGGTGAGCTGGGACCGGCCAACCGACGCCTTCGACGGCCTGACTACCTACAACGTCCAGTACCAGTCGACCAGCGCCTCCGCATGGAACGACGCCGCGTTCGGCGGGACAGCCCGGAAGACCACCATCATGGGTCTCTCAGCGAGCGTTGAGTACAACGTGCAAGTGCAAGCGTCTAACGGCCCCGGGTACGACGGCGACTGGTCGGGTTCCGGGTCGGCCATCGTCTGCCGCGAAGACATGGGCGCGCTGACTCTTGGTACTACCAGCCGTAACGGTACGTTGGCCTGCGACTGCCTCTCGGTTAACTCGGCATATCTCGATTTGGACGACTTTTACGCCCGCTACTACACCTTCCAGATTGCCCAGGCTCAACGGGTCAGAGTCGAGATATCCGGAGTCCTCGACAACATACCGGGGGGTGGCTTTACCTCCGTCGATCTGGTGTCCGGTTCAGGGCCGAAGGGGACGGCCATCGCCCGGGACGGCAGCCACATCCCCGCCCGTGTCTAAGCGGACCTTGATCCGGGCGCCTACACCGTGGAGGCCAGCGAGCCCTTTGGAGGGAAAGCGGCGCCTTCACTCTGAAGGTTGTTGTACCAGCCGCCGGTCTTCAACGAGACCTCTCCCACCCGCAGCATGGCCGAAAACTCCCCGACCGGCACCCCGGTCGGCCCTGGTCTCCCAGTCTCGGCCACCGATCCCGACGGCGACACGCCGTTGACCTATTCGCTCTTGCCTGGCGCTGACGCGGACGGCAGATTTCAGATCGACTCCACCAACGGGCAAATCTCCGTAGCCGCCGGTGCCGTGTTGGACTTCGAGGACACCAACAACAATCCCCTCAATGTGACGGTGGGGGTTTCCGACGGCAAGACAGACCACAACCAGAACGATCTTGACAACGTCGTCGATACGACCATCGATGTCACCATCAACGTCACCGACGCCAACGATCCCGGCGTCGTCGACACCCGCCGATGCCCAGGGGTGGGAACCGGCGCATGGGTGTATTGGCCTCACGCCTACGTTGGCGTTCCGATCACCGCGACGCTCCATGATGACGACGGCGTTACGGCGGGCAGCGAGACTTGGGGGTGGCTTCCTATCGGGGGGGTCACAACCGCCACCTACACACCCGTCGCCACCGACCTCGGAAGCCAGCTCCAGGCTAGGGTGGTTACACCGACGCGAAATGGGGTGGCGGACAGATTGCGACGAGTGTCGCCACCACACCAGTAGTGAATCGCACAGACAATGAGCCGTCCTTCGGCGCCGCGCCTTCCCTAAGCGCCCTGGAAAACTCGTTGCCCGGTACGCAGGTTGGCACACTCGCGGCGACCGACCCGGACTCCGGCGCAACCCTCACTTTCGGGCTGATCGGGGCCGACGCGGCCTCATTCCAGATCGACAACACCGGCCAGATCACAGTCGCCGAAGGCGCCAACCTCGACTTCGAGGCGAAGAGCAGCTACACCTTTACGGCCACCGTCAGCGACGGCCTCGACGCCGGCGGCGTATCGGATATCAGCTACGGCAACAACGACGTTTTCGTCGACGCCACCATCACCGTGACCATCACCCTAACCGATGGGTTGGACCCGCCGGGCAAGCCGGACCCGCCGACTTTCACCCCCAACTGGGACCAGGTGTTGGTGCGGTGGAACGCCCCAGTCAACACCAACAACGGGCCGCCTATCACCGACTACGATGTGCGTTACCGCTGGCTGGGCTGGGTGGACCAACCCGTCACTGGTACCACCCCGTCGGCCACCATAACCGGTCTGAGGCCCGGCTATAGGTACGAGGTGCAAGTCAGGGCCGACAACACCGGCGTCATCACGATGCCCGAGTGCGTGACCTATTTGGGGACCCTTACCGCGGGCGCAGGTTTCGAGCGCGGTGACGGACGGAGCACCTGGATCGAAAGCTGCAAGGTGTTGCAGTCGGCCGACCCCCATACCCGCGTCCCCGCTCGCTACTTTACCTTCCAGGTCGACAGCGATATCAACGTCACGTTCACTCACGAAACATATACCAAGCTGGTCCTCCTGCAAGGAGACCATAATTCCACCACCCAACTAGCAACATCCGGTCCGCAGGGCAGTGCGACCCACCTCACCCACAACCTCACTGCTAACACAGCCTACACCGTATACGTCCGAGATAGGTGCGGGTCCAGTGACCCCGTCAATCCGACTTGCGGCTTGCTTCAGAGTTTCTACCTGAAAATCAGGCCCGAGATCGTCTTTCTGGAGGACCCGGATGGGCCAGGTACGAACGGCAAGTTCGTAATCTCTCGCACAGTCGATGAGAGCCTCCCCGGCGGCACCAAGTTGGGCGCGCCGCTGACCACCAACGAGCGGGGCAACCCTCTACATGCCTACCAGGTACTACCCGGGAGCGACGGCCAGTGGTTTTTGATAGACGAGGTCACCGGACAGCTCACAACCAAGACGGCCCTAGACGCCGATAATCCACGGGACGCCAACGGAGATAACGTCTACGAGTTCACCGCGAGTTACACCGACAATATCCGCCCCTCGAGCCCCAAGATTGCTGCCACCATGACCATCACCGTCAACAACCTGCAAGAGGTGACCCTTTCCTCCTCAGATGCCTACGTTGGCATCTCCCTCACCGCCAGGCTGGCGGACCCGCTCAAGTGGGTGGACCAGGACGTCGCCCCAACCTGGCAGTGGCAGAGTTCGTCCGACGGTGGCTCGACCTGGAGCGACATCGCCGGCGAGACCGGCGACAGCTACACCCCAGTGGCGGGCGACTTGGGCAATCGGCTCCGGGCCGCTGTGGCTGCCTCCACCAACGCCGTCCCCAGTTTCAGTGCCGGCGATTCCACCACCCTCAGCGTCGCCGAGAACATCGCGACGGTGGGCACCCTGACGGTCACCGACTCCGACGATACGGTCTTCGAGTTCTCCCTGACCGGCGACGACGCTGCCCTCTTCTCCATCGACAACAACGGCCAGATCATCACGGTCGGCTCCGCAGGCTTCGACCATGAAAGCAGCAGACCTTACTCGGTCACGGCGCATGTCACCGACAAGAAGGACCCCGCCGGGATTGCCGACACGGTCATCGACGACGCCATCAACGTCACCATCAACATAACCGACGACAACGCCGAAGCCCCCGGCAAACCGGATGCGCCGGACCTCGGCCCGGGAGTTACTCAGATCACCGTCCTGTGGGACCCGCCGACTAACCCGACACCTACAGCCTTGGCATGAACTCTGGAGACAGGTTCGCCATCGACGAGAACACCGGCCAGCTTCGGACCGACGAGGCGGGCACCGGTAACGGAACCTTCTTCGTGAAGGCCACTGACAGCAACGGGAACTCCTCCACCATCTCCATGCGAAACATCCACGTCAACACCCCAGAGCTCCCCAAGTACTTCAACGTTAGCATCCCGCGAAACAGCATCACTAATACGGAGATCCTGACCCTGTTTGGCAGCTGGGAGCGTGGCCACTGGGACGGCATAGCGTATAATCTCCAGCCCCGGTTCGACATCCGGTACTGTGCTAAAGACCCGGTGGGCGCATGGGAGATCATAGAGGATGTTCCAGTCTTCGACTGGCCCGGAGGCTACATGGGAATCAGGTTCAGCGGTCTAGATGAGGAGACAACCTACGACCTGAACATCAGGGCCAGATTTGACCATCAGGCCGTAACAGGCCCTTGGGCGGACATGTATGCCTTGGCGGCCCAAGGGGGATACCCTTGGGATCCCGCCCCAGTCCCCACCACGACCGAGCTGGTCGACCCGGTGACAGCCTCCTTCACGGCTGCCCGCTACGCGGGTCCCCACGGGTGGCTGACAGCCGGAGAGTCGATGCCGATTACGATCTTCCTGAGCGAAGCCGCGCCTCGCGACTTCGGCCTCTGCCTGAACTCGACCATCGGACGCATTGATAGCGAGTGGGTTACGTTCGAGAAGGGCGACTAGATAAAGACTTTCACTGCAAGCGTCGGCACATGGGATGCCATAGAGGACTACTCGGGCAAGCTGACCACCCTGGAACAGACTCTTCCGGGCTTCGTCAGCATCCTCGGCATAGACGATGCAGACACATCCTTCACCCTGACCGGGAGGCTGCCCCGCGACGACAGCGGGCCGCAGTACATCGTGTGGTTCTCGGACATCGGCTATGGAGCCAAGGAGGGAGAGGAGATCACCGTCCACGTTGGGCTGTGGCGCTCGACCGCCTACCGGCGCTTTAGGGGCGGCTATGGCTTCTCCTTCGACCCCGGCGCGGCCCGAGAGAACCTGGAGATTCCAATCGTGCTGACCCCAGTGGGGTCGTCGGACAGCACCAAGTACCAGTTGCAGGGCCTTACCAGCGGCAACCTGGTGTTCAACGAAGGCGACGCCTTCCAGACCTTCACCGTAGTCGCCAATAGCGACGCCGACAGCTCCGACGAGCAGTTTGCGCTATCCTTTGGTACCGCGGCGGATCCTACCCTGATTGGCCCAGAGTCCCTCGATTATGCCCGTCCGCTGACCATCAACGACGACGACCCTAAGATTGGGCTGACCCTCGACAACGCGGGAGCGGCTGCGGAGGTCACCGAGGGCGACCCCCAACAGACCGTGACCGTCACCGCGGCCTTCAAGGACGGCGTGCGGCCTGCCGGTCCCACCACGGTCACCGTGTCGGTGGGCGACGGGACTGCGGATGCCCCCGGCGACTATACTGCCGTGAGCGGCTTCAACACCGTGATACCTCACGAGGCCAACAGCGCTACCGACGCCTTCACCTTGACTACCGTGGAGGACACTGACTCAGAGCAAGACGAGACCGTGCTGGTCAGCGGGAGCACCACGAGCAATCACCAGGTTACCCCGGCCACAGCCACCATAGTCGACGACGACCTTCGTGTGGAGCTCACCCTTAACAAGACCGGCCTGTCCGAGTACGAGAGCAACTTCAATGCCCGGCTTATCACCGTTACGGCCACCCTGTCGCAAGGAGTTGCCAGCCGGAACGTCGACGTGACGGTCACCGTCGAAGACGACACCGCCATACGCGGCACCGACTACGAACTGGACACTAGCGACACCTTCACTATTACCATCCAAGCGGGCCAGTCCAGCGGGAGCGGGTCGGTACGCTTTGACCAGCTTAGCTCCTTTACCACCGACGTATAAGGCGACGAGACGGTGCTGTTCAACGGCGCCGCCCAAGGTCTGGCGGTCACGGGCGCCGTCCTCATCATCGAGGAGGATGACGATCCGCCCAACGAGGTAAGACTAACGGTTTCTCCATCGACCGTATCAGATGCCGACCACCCGGTGCAGGTGCGGGTCGAAGTAGGCCGTTGGCACGAATACGGGCACTTCTGTGCGTCCCCCACCACCGTCAACGTGGAGGCCGTAGCCGGGGCGGTGTATGCGGCGACCGAGGGCAGCGACTACACCGCCATCGACGACTTCACCATGACCTTAATCGGCACCAACAGCAGCGACTACGTCACCTTGGACCAGCTCCCGGACAAGATCATCGAAGGCAACGAGACCATCGATTTCCGGGTCAAGTCGGCCTGGAACCAGGTCTACGGGGAAGTCGCCTTCTCCCAAGGCGCCACTTTGACCATCGAGGACAACGAGCCCAGGATCGAATGGACCCTGAACAAGACCTCGGTGGATGAAGACGGTGGCGAACAGGAGCTTGAGATCACGGCCAACCTGGCCGAAGGCCTGACCCTGTCCATCGATACTGTGATTTACGTAGTGGTGGGCGAGGACACTTCCGGTGGCTACCCGTCAGCCAGGCTCGGGCTAGACTTCGATCCGGTAACCTCTTTCCCAGTCCGTATCCTGGCCGGTGCCAACGCCAGCGACACAGTTAAGTTCATCTTGTCTCCAATAGACGACCAAGAGGAGGAGGGCGATGAGACGCTGGCTTTGATCGGCGTGGCCGATGACTTGCCTCCCAACCTGTGCCCCACTACCAACTGCTTCTACACCATACCGGCGGTGGTGGCCACCATCACCGACGACGATCTCACGAGCGCCGGGCCGGGCACCCTGATTCAGGTGTCCGACCTTGACCAACTGAACGCAATCCGCTGGGACTTGAATGGCGATGGCGTGGCTGACAATTTGACCGACCAAACCTCCTATGACGCCGCATTCCCCGGTGGAGTCACCGGTTGCACGGCGGGTCCAAGCGGCACCTGCGAGGGGTACCGGCTCACTTCAGACCTGGACTTCGACACCAACGGCGACGGCGTAGTGGACGCTGGCGACGGCTACTGGAATCTCGGTAGCGGTTGGGAGCCCATCGGAGACGGCTCGAACGCCTTCAGCGCCACTTTCGACGGCGCCGGATACACAATCCACAACCTGTTCATTGCTCGGAGCTTCGCGTACTATGTCGCCCTCTTCGGAAATGCCGATTCCTCCGCTGTCATCCGAAGTGTGGGTCTGGAGTCGGTGAACGTGACCGGGAACTGGCACATCGGGGCCTTGGTAGGGCAAAGCGATGGCTCCGTGGCTACGAGTTACGCCACGGGGACGGTATCCGGCAACCTGTTCGTAGGAGGCTTGGTCGCTTACAACAACAACGGGTCTGTCTCCAATAGCTACGCCAGGGTCGATGTGAAGGGCAGCGGGGCCAACAACGGCGGCCTGGTCGGTTACAACTACCCCGGTTCCTCGGTTACCGGCAGCTACGCCACGGGCACCGTGGCCGGCAGCAGCCAGGCCGGTGGCTTGGTGGGCTACAACAACGAGGCATCCATCACCAACAGCTACGCTACCGGCCGGGCCAGCGCCAGCGGCCAGACTGTCAGCGACATCGGCGGCCTCGTAGGCTCGGACTCCCAACGCGCGGGCGTGGTCGGTATCAACGACAGCTACTGGGACACGGTGGCCACCTGCGGAACCAAGCAGCCCAACACCAGCTATGGCAAGACCACCAGCGAGCTAAGGGCCCCCACCAGCGCCTCTGGTATCTACGCCAACTGGGAGGGCAGCCGCTGGGACTTCGGCAGCTTGCGCCAGAATCCGGTGTTGAAAGCGGACTTCAACGGAGACGGCCAAGCCACTTGGGGAGAGTTCGGCAACCAACGGCCTGGCCCCATTGAGCCCACCTTCGACTCGATAACCGAAACGGTGAGCGAGCTCACCGTTCAATGGAACAAGCCCTGCTGGGACGGCGGTTCAGACATCACCTCCTATGACCTGCGCTACATCTTGTCCAGCGCCAGTGCCGCTGACAAAGCCGATGACAGCAACTGGGCAGTGGAGACCGGCGTCCGGACGTCCGGCGACCTCGAATACGAAATTTCAGACTTGTTAGGTGGTGAAAGCTACGACGTGCAGGTCCGGGGAGTGAGTGAAAATGGAGACGGTGCTTGGTCGTCAACCCAGACCGGAACGCCATTGGGTTCTCAGCAACCGGTTACAGAAATCATCCTGTCGGTCAGCCCGGTGTCCCTTGATGAGAGGGACGGCCCCACAGAGGTGACGGTGACGGCCACCCATGAGGAAACGCCACCGGCCTCTCCAGCTACGGTGACCCTGTCGCCGGGGGGCTCAGCAGCGCCAGGCGCCGACTACTACGCTGTAATTACCGGAGCAACTGTCACCATCCCAGCAAACCAACCCTCCGCCACCGCGGAGGTAGATGTTACCCCGGTGAAAGACCTAGTCGTTGAGGGGGATGAGACCATCCAAATATCCGGTACGTCAGCGGGCTATACCGTAACGCCCGCCTCAATCACGCTAGTGGACGCCGAGGCCATTACCACCGTCGCTTTCGAAAGCGCCAGCTACGCTGTAGTGGAGGCTGGTGCTGCGGTGCTAGTAACAGTGACCATTCATCCGGCGGTCGACGGTAATGTGGCTATACCCATAGAGATAACGCCGCCCTGTGAGACGGGGAGCGCGCCTTGCACGGTGGTTAGCGGGCTCACCACCGGGACGCTAACCATAGCCGGCAGGAGTGGAACAGCCAGCTTCACCCTTCAGCACACTACCGATACAGACTTGGTGGACGAGATGGTGGAGCTTAGCTTCGGCACCCTTCCTGACGGGATAACTGGGGGGACGCCGACAACGGCAACGGTGAATCTGGAAGATAGCGGGGCCTCACTGTTCTACGACCTCGGGCAAGGGGACGAGGCGGAGGAGATCTCCATCGACGTGCTGACGAACGACACCGGAATCACTGGAGTCCCTGGGAGTACCCCAATAGTAACGGACGACCCAGAACACGGCGACGTGGTGGTGGAGAACACGGGTGAAGTCACCTACAAAGCCCATGACGAGGACTTCAACGGGCAAGACCAATTCAAATATGAGGTCCAGGGCACCGGGGAGTCTGCCACGGTGATGGTGCAAGTAGGGCCGGTCAACGACCCGCCTGAAGCCCTGGGTAACTTAGACGACGAGGAGATGGATGAGGAAGAACCGCCACGGCAGGTGGAAGTAGTAGAAAACTTTAGGGATAGAGACGGCGATCCGCTGATCATTACTGCCAGCATCGAGCCGGAGGGATATATCACAGCACGCTACGAGAACCCGGTGATTATTGACCCTGAGGCCGTTGGCCGGACCATGGTATTCGACGAAGGAGATGCCATTAGACGAAACCTGCCGGAGAACACGCCGGCCGGGGCCCCGGTGACAGCCAGCGACGCCGACGGCAGCTCTATTACCTACTCTCTCGTCGGACCCGACTCGGCATTCTTCAGCATCGACGCCAACACAGGGCAGATCGGCACCGTGGTATCCCTGGACTTCGAGGATCCCTAGGACGCCAACGAAGACAACGACTACCGGGTTGCGGTCAACGTAGGGAATGTGAGGGGATGGACCAACAGCGCCTAGGTGACCATCACCGTGACAGATGTGCTGGAGGTAACACCTGGGCCTACATTTACTCCCACCCCAATACCTACGCCGACGCCGACACCGTCGCCTACAGCAGCGCCGACCCCGGAGCCCACGCCGCCGGAGCCAGCCCCTAGAGCAGCGCCGACGGCAGTGCCCCCCGCACCGGCCGCGGTGCCCACTGTGGAGCCGGCGGCTGGTACCGCGCCGACGCCCGTGCCGGCCCCTGAGCCTGTCGCTACTGCGCCGGAGGAAGACGGGCGTTGGTCCCTCTGGTGGCTACTACTGCTTCTGATCCCGTTGTTACTCGCCCTAGGCGTCATCGCCTACAGGTACTACAAGGACAGGAGAGAGCACTTCTACTAACACCCCTGAACCCGCTCCAGAAGTGGCTTTTCTCCAAGCCGCACTCTCGCCATGCGTCCAGAGTCGGCTGGGTAAATGAGCGCCTACCCCCAGCATCCCCCCAAGCAGATGATCAAGGTCTACTCCCACCACCGTGTGCCCTTGGGCAGCGAGCCCCGCGGCGGCAAGCGTGCCCAAATGACCGAGACCCCCTACGGTGATCTCCAATGTCGGTCCGCTCCTGTGGCCTCGATTTTCTACTCCACCGGCTAACTTCGCACGTTGTATTGGTTCGTTACCTTTACCGGGGTAATAGAGAGACTTTTTGATCATGTGCGTCTACCATTAAGAATAGTGTCGTAGTTCAGTAAAGGTGTCACCCCTAATGGTTCAATGATTTAGTCACTATGGGGGTCCGCCAAGGGTGTTGGGGGCCTGGTCTGTGGACTGGGGGCTTGGGGTTGCTTGCTTGGTTAGGAACAGGATTAGGCCGCTCCCGCTGCTGGGGCGGTCCTTGGAGCGCCCGGTCTTCCGAACCAGCAATACCTTCCCCGGCTATGCTTGGTCGCCAGGGATTGTCCCGGCTGCGGAGCACCACCGGCAGAGGCGGCGCTTCTTGAGTGGCAACGACCTTCCCCTGATAGACCACCGAGAAGCTGCCGTCCAACAGCTCCCGCACCTCTACCCGAGCCCGGGCGTAGCTAAGGCGCTCCGGTCCCGGCAGCAACTGCAGCGTATGCTCTTCCAGCTTCACTGTGTTGTCGTTGGCCACGGTTCGTTGGTACTTGAAGCAGAGCATCCCGGCCAGTCCGCCGCTGCCCGCCGCTGCCCGGTAGGCGCTGCCGGGCTGGGCCGGGGGTACAGCAAAGCACCGGTTGAACCGGGGCAGATATTCCCATAGCCCCCGGTTGGCCTCCTCTAGGGTGTTGGCCTTCTTGAGCCTCAGTTCGCTGACGAGACGGTCCTGCAAGGTGCCGAACAACCTTTCCACCCGGCCCTTGGCTTGAGGCGACAGGGCCACGATGGACTCGATCCCCAGTTCCTTTAGCGCCCGGCCGAACTGGGTTGGTTGGCGCTCCCCGGCCAATTGCTCCGCCACCGTCTCCCGCTGCTTCGGGTTCACCTGGAAGATGCTGTGACGGTCGGAGTAGATGGCTAGGGGTAGGCCCTTGCGGCCGGCGATCTCCCTCAATAGCAGAAAGTAGCCATGGGCGTCCTCCTGCTCCCGGAACAACGCATAGGGAATGGTGCCGGTGGCATCATCTACCGCTGCCAAAAGGGTCAGGTAGGCCCCCCGGCCCTCCAGCCAATCGTGGCGGCTGCCGTCAACTTGCAGCAGCATCCCCTCCTGGGGGTAGCGTTCCCTACGCTGGCGGTGTTGGGGTCTGCGACGCCTTCTGGGGTTGGGCACCCCGGCCTCTTGAAGGAGGCGCCGCACAGTAGAGCGGCTCAATCGCAGCCCCTCCCTTTCCTCCAGTGCATCCCGCAAATGGTGGTGATTCAACCCAGCGTATGGCCCTCGGGCCAACTCGACCACCCGGTTCCTGGTCTCCTCCCCGATGCGGTGGACCGGCTTCCGTCCTCGGTTGCCGTGGGCCAGGGCAGCCACACCCTCCTTCCTGTAGGCCGCCAACAGCCGACGCTCCTGCCGCAAGGACAGTCCCATCAGCCCGGCAGCCTCCTCCCCTGTGAGTAGTCCCCGTTCCACCCGGTTAAGCACCATTGCCCTTTGTTGCTCCTTGTCCTTTAACGTTACCGCCACCCTTTCCATAGGGTGACATTTTCACCGAACTCTTAGCCCATGTCATAATCACTGGTCTAACACAGAATACTTGACATGTAATAATGTCTGAGATATCTTATCCCAGTCTAAACACATACGTGTACACATTCCTTTAGATAATGGTGTAACGTGTACCGTAGATATGTTGGCCCAATTAACGGAAGATAGTGTACCCTTCACAAGGGGTGCCACGTCAGAGACGAGACCCATGAGGCCACGGCCGTTATCGGCCTGTGGAGTGGTTTTCGCGTTGGCGGTATTCATCGTAGGCCTTCCACCAGGCCATTCGCTTCGCCGTGGTCAGCGCGTCTGCCGGTTCCGCTTCGACGGTAGAGAAGCATTAAATCCGGTTCCTGCGGTGGACGTGGTCCAAGCCCTGTCAGAGTGACCCCGCCATACCGATTGCGCAACGTGAGAGGAGACACATGACTAGGTCCCGTGGCATGACCAGCTCCCGTTGTAAAAAGCTCATGTCTAAAGTCGTCTTAGTCGGCACCTTGCTGGCGGTGGCCTTGACGATGTCCCTCGCCTGTGGCGGAGGCAACGAACAACTAACTATCTACTCCGGGCGGTCCGAAAGCCTCGTGGATCCGATCTTGAATACGTTCAATGAAAAAAGTGGGATTGACATCCGGGTCAAGTATGCCGGGAGCGCATCCATTGCATCCACCATTCTTGAGGAAGGGGAAAACACTCCGGCGGACGTAGTCTTCCTGCAGGACCCGGGCTCCCTGGGGACCCTGGCCGAAGCGGGACTGCTTAGGGAGCTACCCGACCAACTGCTGTCCAAAGTGGCCCCGGGGTTCCGTTCCTCGGCCGGTCAGTGGGTGGGGACCTCAGGCCGGGCTCGCTCCGTTGTTTACAACACTGCGGCGATAGACCCGGCTAAGGACTTGCCCCCATCGATTCGGGACTTCACCAGCCCTGAGTGGCGGGACCGTATAGGTTGGGCACCACTTAACTCATCATTCCAAGCCTTTGTTACAGCATTCCGCCTAAAATGGGGTGAGGACGCGGCCCGCACCTGGCTTGAGGGCATTCACGCCAACGGCGCGCGGGCCTACCCCAACAACACAACCACCGTTGCTGCCGTCGGACGAGGCGAGGTGGACGTTGGCTTCGTTAACCACTATTATCTGCAGCGGTTTCTTGAGGAAGAAGGGCCAGGGTTTGGGGCTCGTAACCACTTCCTCGGCAGGGGAGACCCGGGCGCTTTGGTCCTAGTAGCCGGTGTGGGCATCATAAGAAACACTGACAACCCCAAGGGTGCCGAACGGTTCGTGGAGTTTTTGCTTTCCGATGTGGCCCAGGAATACTTTTCTGAGACCACCAAGGAGTACCCGTTGATCGCCGGCGTAGAGCCGAAAGGCGACCTGCCTCCGTTGTCGTCCCTGGAGCCGCCCGACGTTGACCTGGGAGATTTGACCGATTTACAGGGTACGCTGGCGCTGCTGCGGGAGGTGGACATTATCCCCTGAACAGGGTGAGACGTTTAGTTTGAGGAAGAGGGCCGCCGCTCTGAGTCGCGGCCCTCTTCCTCTCCGTTGCCTACGTTTCTTCCATCGAAATCCGGTCCAGCCACGGGTATCCACATCGGGTGACGAACCGTCCTATCTCCTGACTACCCAGAGTGTCCTGCCGGACCGGGACCTCGATCTGGTCAACCAAGACGGGACTAAGTCTTGCGAGTGCTTTGTCGATCACCCCGGCGGCTTGTGGCAACAATCGGTCTTGTCTGTAGACGGTAATCTACTGAGTCCCCACAACCCGGGGCTCTTTGTGTTATTGATACCGGGGTTCGCCTTGGGTGGCCTGGTAGAGGTACAAGTGCAACTATTGCTAATAGCCGCTGCGGCAATGGCCTTGGCTTTCTTACTGGCGCGCCTACGGCGAGGTCTGTTGGTTCTCCGCATAACCCGAATCTTGCCGCTCGTCCTGAGCTTGCGCAAGGACGCTGCCCAAGGGCTCACCAGGGACGGCCTATTCGCCGCCCGCAAGGACTGGATGGTCGTGACTCCTGGCGAGAACATGTTGCTGGATCGCTTCTCTGATTGCTACAATGCGTATTACCCTCTGGTAAGCCCCTCAGAGCCAAGACCAGAGAAATTCTTGCCCCACAGATAAAAGCTTGGAATGTAATTATGGACGCCGCTTCGCTGCTCAAAACCGAGTCAAATCCTAACATCCCCGCTTTCGGGCCCGGGGACACAGTTAGAGTAAATTTTCGAGTCCGGGAGGGGGAGCGGGAGCGCATCCAGGCCTTCCAGGGAGTGGTCATTCGTTTGCAAAACGGGAAGGGGCCCGCCGCGAATTTCACTGTGCGAAGGATCTCCAACGGCATTGGTATCGAACGGATATTTCCTCTGAGTTCGCCCCTTATCGATTCCTTGGAGGTTACCCGTCGCGGCGCTGTGCGGAGAGCCAAGCTCTACTACCTTCGCGGACTTCAAGGCAGAGCTGCTCGTATCAAGGAAAAGACCGCACCCAGGCGCCGGCCCTAGTTTGAGAGCGGCTCCGGGAGCGATGTAGCCACAGGCGGCTCATCGGCTTATGGAACACCCACTGGTTGGGGAGGGGGCTCGGTACGCGGAAGTGGCGGTGGATGCCCCGGTGGGTCCTTCCCGCACCTTCTCCTACAGCATTCCGTCACCCATGGCCGTTGCGTTGGGCCAACTCGTCTGGATCCCCTTTGGCCGGAGAGTAGCCCAAGGTGTGGTGGCAAGCTTTGCTTCGGTTCCTCAGGTCGAGGCCACCCGAGATATTCTCCAGACGGTAGAGCCGCCGTCTCTGATCGGACCGGACTCGCTGTCCCTGGCCAAGTGGATAAGCCGTTACTACCGTTGCAGTCTGTTTGCTGCTATTTCTCTATTCCTTCCCCCGGGATTCGCGGTCCAGGTACGCTCCGTGATTGTCCCCGGTAACTTGGACGAGCACAGTCTTGACGTAGCATCACCCCAGACCCACAAAGCATTGTCCATCCTCGGTGCCAAGCAGGCTCTCCCGGAAGGCGAGGTTCTTAAGCTATTGGGGAGCTCTGGCGAGAGAGCATTGAACAGGCTGCTGGACAGGGGATTGGTGCGGCGCCGGGTGGAGTTGCCGCGAGCGAAGATCAAACCCCGGTATGACAGTTTCCTGCTGCCTGTATTGTGGCAAGACGGCGGTACTGATCGGTCAGCAACGTTGCCAGACCTCAGCGCCAAGCAACACGCGCTGTTAAATGCGGTGGAATCTTCGGATCAGCCCTACCCCAGGACCAGGGCAAATAAAGAGTTCGGCCATAGTGTTGCTGAAGCATTGCTGGGCAAGGGGCTTTTGGGGATGGAGTGGGTCAGGTCCAAGTCCAGTCCCGCGCCCTTGCTTCCCACCTCCGGTGGTGCGCCCCAGCCTGCCTTGAACGCCGAACAATCGGATGCTTTCTCCACGATCTGCAGATCTCTGGTCAATCGGCGTCAGAAGCCCGAGAGCTTCCTTCTTCACGGAGTAACGGGCAGTGGTAAGACCGAGGTGTACCTGCGGGCTATCCAGGAGGTGGTGGCAACGGGCCGACAAGCGATATTGTTGGTGCCGGAAATCGCTCTCACGCCCCAGACTCTGCAACGAGTAAATCAACGGTTCCCCGGCCGGGTGGCTGTGCTCCACAGCCGGTTGACCCCTCGCCAGCAGTTCGACCAGTGGTGGGCCATTAGGGAAGGCGCGTTCGATGTTGTGGTCGGCCCCAGGAGCGCGTTGTTCGCTCCGCTCAAACGGCTTGGCCTGGTTGTAATCGACGAAGAGCATGAGTGGACTTACAAACAAGAGGAAGCCCATCCCTTTTATCATGCTCGCACCGTAGCAGAAGAGCTTTGCCGTTTGGCTGACGCCACGTTGGTCCTCGGCAGCGCCACGCCCGATGTGGAGACCTATTTCCACGCACAGCAAGGTCGTCACCGGCTGCTCGAGCTCCCTCATAGGATCGGGGCCTCGGGGCACATCGATGGCGGGCTGGCTAAGGTCGAAGTGTGTGATATGCGCCAAGAGCTCCGCTTGGGCAACCGGGGAATCTTTAGCGGCAAGCTTGCGGAGGCATTGAAGGAATGTGTGTCCACCGGCCAGCAAGCGATACTCTTCCTTAACAGAAGGGGTAGCGCTCCCATGGTCCAGTGCCGAGATTGTGGATATGTAGCCACCTGTCCCCGCTGCTCCATATCTCTGACTTACCACAGTTTGTCGGGAAACCTGCTTTGTCACCGGTGCAACCGAAAGTCGACCACACCAAGGCAGTGCCGGCAATGCCGAGGTGGGCATATACGGCACCTGGGCATTGGGACCCAGAGGGTGGTGGATGAAGTTCTAGCGCTGCTGCCGGGGGTTCGGGTCGATCGATGGGACGCCGACGCCACCCGTTCTGGCCACAAACCCGAGGACGTGATGCAACGGTTAACTAGCGGGGGAACCCAAGTACTGGTGGGCACTCAGCTTGTGGCCAAGGGCCTTGACCTCCCTAAAGTAACTGTGGTGGGAGCGGTGCTGGCTGACGTCGGTTTATACTTGCCTGATTTTCGGGCCGGAGAGCGCGCGTTCAATTTGTTGTGCCAGGTAGCCGGCAGGGCGGGTCGAGGCACGGTCCCGGGCAGGGTGTTCGTGCAGACCTATAGCCCGGAACACTACGCCATCCTCGCTGCGGCCAGTCAAGACTATGGCGAAATGTACCGGCATGAGGTCCAGACCAGGCGGCAGCTCGGCAACCCGCCCTACAATCAGTTGATGCACCTGGTATACCAGGACGTCAACGCTAGCCTTAGCCAACGTAGAGCGACGGCCACCGTCCGCCAACTCCGCCAACGGGCCTATGCCCAGGGAGCGACTGACGTGGAAGTCATGGGACCCGCTCCGGGTATACCATCCAGAATTCGAGGGCGCTACCGATGGCATGTGTTGGTGAGGGGCCAAGGCCTTCACCGATTCTTGGAGGGGGTTAACCTGCCTCCTGAGTGCACCGTGGATGTGGACCCGGTCCACGTGTTGTAGCGCTGCTTTACACTCCAATTTGGGTTTAAATATAATGGGCTTCGGCCGCTTAATTTTGACACCCGCAGGCTGTTGTGGGCATTCACTTTGGGGGGCTGGCATTGGCCAGTCAAGGCTGGCCAGGTTGCTGCGCCCAATCAGGGGCTTGAGGAGTCCTTAATGACTGAACTGCGCATGCGCATTGTGCCCGAACCTATCTTGAGGCAAAAGGCCAAAAAGGTTGGCAAAATTCCGGCCGGTATGAAGAAGCTGACCGACAACATGATAGAGACCATGCACGCCCACAACGGCGTGGGATTGGCCGCCAACCAGATCGGTTCGCTGCAAAAGGTGGCTGTCATCCAGCTACCCGATTGGGAGGAGGCGCTGGTCTTGATCAACCCCGAGATCGTTCGTAAAGAGGGAGAGCGCGAGGTAGAAGAAGGTTGCTTGAGCATCCCTGGATACCGGGGTCAGGTGACGCGCTCGGTCAACGTCCGCGCCAGAGCTATGGGGTTGGACGGCAAGACCATTAGACTTAAGGCCGATGACCTATTCGCTCAAGCGCTTGAACACGAAATCGATCATCTCAACGGCATTCTTTACATAGATCACTTGGTATCGCCGGATAGTCTTCGCAAAATCCCTGAGCCCGATGATGAGGAGGAGGACGGCCAAATTGAAGAATCTGAGGATGAGCCTGGCGTTGCCGTAGCCCCGGCGGCTGCCGACGGCGACACTTAGATACTTCTCTCAGATGGATTTGATACTCTGTTCAACACCTTCGTCCTGAAATTCACCCCTGACCGGCTTGCAACGGAGTATCGGATGTATCTCCTCCCCATTCCAAGGGGAGTGTCTCTCTGTCCTGCAGCTAACTCTCCCAATCTGAATATATCTTGATGCCTACTGAGGAAGGATCAAAGGCGGAAGCCTATTCATGAACCAGGCAAAAGGAATTCTTGATAGATTGCAGCAATATTTCCTCGCCGGTCAGGTTACGGCTTACTTGGTGGGAGGGTATCTCCGCAACTCCTTGCTATCACTTCCGCCTGGAAGAGACATAGACATCGCAGTTGCGGGGGACGCTCAGGGGATCGGCGAGCAACTGGCGCGTCAGATGGGAGGCACCTGCATACCCCTCAGCGCCCAGTGGGGGGTATGCCGTGTAGCCGCGCAGGATTCAACTGGCGATCCCTGGACCATTGACCTTTCCAGCTTGAACGAGGGCATCGAGTACGACCTGGGCAAAAGGGATTTCACCATCGACGCCCTCGCCTTGCCGGTGGAAGATTGGTCGTCTTCCGTGCCCAGCGAAAGGGTCATCGACCCGTTCAATGGACTCCAGGACTTGCCACGTAAAACCATCCGGGCAATAGGCCCCAACGTATTCCAAGACGATCCGGGCCGCCTTCTCCGCGCTGTGCGCTTGGCGGCCCAACTCAGGTTCCGCTTGGAACCGTCCACCGTGAGTTTGGTGTTGGCGGCAGCGCCAGAGGTAACTCGGGTCTCCGGAGAGCGGGTGCGAAACGAGTTCATGGCGCTCCTAGCAATGAATGGCTCCAGCGGGCACCTAGAGGTATTGGACCATCTGGACTTGCTCTGCCGTGTCATACCCGAACTTTCCGTCACCAAAGGCGTAGAGCAGCCAAGAGAGCATTACTGGGATGTGTGGGGCCACACTATGCACGCTGTGGAGTACGCCGAGAGAGTCACAGCGGGCCACCAAAACTCACCGCTCTACACCATGGTGCCCTGGAACCAGGAAACCCAAATATATTTCGGGCAAGAGGTGACTGACGGCTTCAACCGGCGGGCAGTGCTCAAGCTGGCCGCACTTTTCCACGACATCGCCAAACCCCAGACGAAGCAAGTGGACGGATCAGGCCGAACTCGGTTCTTCGGCCATTCGGAGCTGGGCGCCGAGATAGCGGAAGCCAGGTTAACCACGCTGCGGCTCAGTGCGCGGGGAGTGGCCATGGTGGCAAAGATGGTGGAGCAACACCTCCGCCCCACTAACATGAAGAACGGAATTGAGATGCCCACCGGCCGGGCCATCTATCGCTATTTTCGTGACCTGGGAGATGTTGCTGTCGATACCCTCTACTTGTGTCTTGCTGATTTTTTGGCTGCGAAAGGGCCGGAGATTTCTCCAGATGACTGGGCCAACCATGCTAAAATGATCACGCACGTCCTCGAAACGGGCGCTCACAAGCCCCCGGCTCTAGGGATTGACCGGTTGATCAACGGCCATGACATAATGCAACACTTCGGCCTTGGTCCTGGACCCCTTATAGGGCGTGTCCTTGAGTGTTTAAGCGAAGCACAAACGACCGGGGAGATATCTACCAGAGATGAGGCCTTATCCCTCGCGGCTGCCGCCCTTGCCAATCATGATCAGCAAAGCTGAACGATGCGCGCTCGCAGCATTCGACTAACTGTTCTGATACTTGCGGTCCTGGGGCTGGCGTTAGCTGCCCTGGCCTTCCGCGATATCAGCATCGACTTGCCGGGGTTTTCCCCTCTAAACCGGGGCGGTACCGGCCCGCTGGGCCTCAAGTTGGGCTTGGACCTGCGGGGCGGAGGGCACCTAGTTTATCAGGCGGATACCGGGACCCAATTTAACGTAACCTTCATCGAGCCCGTCAGTACAACTGAATTGGGCGATGTCCTGAATAGGCCCGATTTGTTCGAGGGCTCACCTTTCCCTGCGTTCAGCCTGGAGCCACGTGGCGACAACGGTATTCGCATTACGACCGAGATACTCGATCCTGAAGACCCAGCCCGCCAAAACTTGCAACCCGTCCTGGAAGAGCAGTTGGGGGCCCTCGAGTCCTACGAGGTTGTTGATCTTAAAGATCCAACTCCGGAGCAGATGGAAGGGGTACTGGATAAAATCAACCGGAGAGTAAACCTGTTTGGGACCGAGGAGCCCATTATTCAACTGTTCGGTGAAGACCGGGTCATAGTGCAACTGCCCGGAGCGAGCGGGTCGATTACCGATCTCGAATTCTTTGATCCAGTGACGGACCAAGTGTTGCTGGAAGAGATACTGCTCGCCTCAGGCTACGAAGCGATGGAAGTCGAGCGTTTGGACCAGCGTACATTCCAGGTCAGGTCTAGTACCGTGAGCGTTCCCAAGAGGGATCTGGCCCGTGCGCAACTGGAGGAGGCGCTGGGCGCAATTCAACTGTTCAACGTGACCAGCGGCATCGATGAAGCAAAGGACCTGATCGGGCTAACAGCGCGATTGGAGTTCAAGGAAAGGACCTGTACCGACGTCTCCTGCCGCGAGTTTACCGATGGTGACCTCGGCCTAACCGGAGATGACTTGGAAACCGCTTTTGCTACCGCCGACGAGGAAAGTGGTGGCTGGGCCGTCATCCTGCATTTCAAAAGCCGAGGGACAGACATCTTTTCTGAGTTGACTCGCCGCATTGTGGACCAAGACACAAAACGAATAGCGGTATTCCTGGATGACGATGAGATCATTGCCCCGGTGGCCCTAGCGTGGATACGGGACGGAGTAACCAGGATCACCGGAGACTTCACTCGAGAAGAGGCCCGAACCATCAGCATCCAGTTGGAGGCGGGGAGCTTACCCGTGCCACTACGGCTCATCCAGGAAAACGATGTCAGTGCCCTTCTGGGTGCCAAGTCGCTGCGCAATAGCCTCCTCGCTGGTTTGGTGGGCCTGGGTTTGGTTATATTGTTCATGTTGGCCTACTACCGGATGGCAGGTGTGGTCGCTGCCACGGCCCTGGTGTTCTACGCTATCGTGGTCCTGGCAATATTCAAGCTGATACCCATCACATTGACTCTGTCCCACATCGGGGGATTCATCCTGTCCATCGGTATGGCGGTTGACGCCAACATCTTGATATTCGAGCGGATGAAAGAGGAAGTACGCATCGGACGCACTTTGGCATCCTCGATGGAAGTCGGGTTCAACCGTGCTTGGCCCGCTATCCGCGACAGCAACTTCTCCACAATCATTACTTGCTTGGTGCTCCTGTGGTTCGGTGACCGTCTTGGTGGTGGTCTCGTGACAGGTTTTGCTATAAGCCTGCTTATAGGGGTGCTGCTCAGCATGTTTACTGCAGTGGTGCTAAGCCGGAACATGCTGCAATTGCTGGCCTGGGTCGGCCTGGGGCGGCGGATAGCGTTGTTTACACCAGAGAAGGTCCAGCGGACCGCTTCCACCGTGGGAGGGGGACGGTAGCGGTGTTGAATATAGTTGGCAAAAGGGGTTGGTACTTCCTGTTCTCCGCGCTGATCATATTGCCCGGGTTGGTCTCCATGCTCATCCCTCCAGGCTGGTCGTCTCTTAACTCCGGTCTAAACCCTGGTATTGATTTCAGCAGCGGCTCCGTGATGCACATCAATTTCAAGGGGCCGGTTTCCGAGCAGGAGATTCAAGATAGGCTGGTTATTCTGGGCTATCCTGAAGCCCTGATTCAAAAAATCGGCACTCGCTCCGTTTTTGTCCGCACCAAGCTGCTGGATGACGAACGGTCCTTGGAGAAAGGGCCGTACAAGGCTCAGTGCATTGAACGCGGTATTTCCGAACGGGCCTGCATCGAAGAAGACCTCGGTGAGTTTATCCGCTCTCCCACTGAATCTGTGGAGTTTGCCTCGGTCTCCCCGATTATCGCAAGCGAAACAGTCAGGACCGCGTTCTACGCCGTATTGGCGGCTTCGGTATTTATTCTCCTTTACGTCTGGTACGCGTTCCGCCGGGTGCCTAAGGCCTACCGGTACGGGGTCAGCGCGATATTGGCGTTGTTGCACGACATTGTGTTTGTGCTGGGCGTATTCTCCATCCTAGGCAAAGTGATCAACATGGAGGTCAACTCCATGTTCATCGTGGGCATCTTGATCGTGGCTGGCTACAGCGTCAACGACACGATCGTGGTTTTCGATAGGATCCGGGAAAACGTGTCCCGGCACCCTGACCGTCCTTTGGCTGGCATGGTGAACCTGAGCATCATGGACACCGTGGGCCGTTCCTTGAACACCAGCTTTACGACCTTATTTGTGCTCCTGGCTATGCTGCTGATTGGTGGTCCTAGCATTCGCGAGCTGCTTTTGGTGGTTGCTATTGGCGCGATCGTGGGGACCTACAGCTCAATATTCATCGCCAGCCAGTTCCTGGTCATGTGGGACCAGGGAGAGATAGGCAAGGTGCTTCGTTTCGGGCGTCGTGCTCCCGCTGCTGCAGCCGCCGGCTTGTTACATCTAATCCGGCTTTAAAGATACCCGTTGGCTGGGTAATCACTATCCCCGTCCCATTGTCGCAGTTGTCCGTTCTGCCTCTAAACCAAAGCCAAGGTGAAACCCGCATTTGCGTCGGCTAGAATCAGGGAGGCATAGCGTCAGGACTGGGAGCAGATTGAGTGGGGATGGTGATGGGTATGAGGGGGATAAGGCCGGACTTGGAGGGGTGGCAGTTGGACTTGGCGAGTGTGCGCAGCAGGATGTACCTAGCGCCGACACCCCGGGAGAGAGAACGGTGGCACGCACTGTGGCTCCTGTGCCGGGGCCTGACCGCCTCGGGCACCGCCCAGGCACTGGGCCGGGATGCTCACACCATCGGCAGATGGGCCGCCGCCTTCGGCGAGGGAGGGCCTGCAGCCTTGATATTCGAGCAGACCGGGGGTTCCCCCCCGCACTTGGCGAGACGCAACAGGCGAAGTTGACGGGGGCAGTGCAGGAGTTGCCCGAGATGTCGGGCATAGAAATGGCCAACTGGAACTGGAAAGTGGTGCGGCAGTTTGTCTCGAAGCGTTTCGGCATTGGCCTGAGCCGCAGCACTTGCCTGAACTATCTGCACCGCTTGGGGTTTGTCCTGAAGCGCCCCAAGAAGCGTCTGGTCAAGGCAGATGAGCAGAAGCGGGAGGCCTTCGTGGCGGAGTACGCCACCCTGTCGGACGAGGCGTGGCGTACGGGAGCGAAGATATTCTTCGCCGACGAGGCCCATTTCCGGGCCGATGCCGAATTGAGAGGCAAATGGGTGCTAAAGGGAGAGCCGGCCTTGGTGGACTCGACCAGCCCGAGCTATGGCGAAAAGGCCAGCTACTACTCGGCAGTGTGCCTGGAGACCGGTGAGGTGGAGTGGATGGACCTGGAGGGGAATAGCAACTCCGGAACCTCGGCTGCCTTCCTGGAGCGGTTGCGGCAGAGGCACTCCGGGCCGCTCAACGTGATTTGGGACAACGCGCCGGCGCACCGCGGCGAAGCGGTGCGTGAGTATCTGCGGACGCCGGGCTTGGGGCTGCGGCTGATGAACCTGCCGGGCTACAGCCCGGACTTCAACGCCGATGAGGCCATCTGGGGCTGGGCAAGAGAGGAAGCCACCGGAAACCTGTGCTTGGGAACCAAGGCCCTGGTAAAGGAGAGGGTCGGGAATTTCCTCTGCGGGCTGTCCATCCGGAAAGACGAGGTCAAGGGCCGCTGCCGCACCGTCCTGCAATCAAAGGCCGAAGGCTTTCTGCGAGAATCCCAGCCCAATCACCGATGTATTGTAAATGCACATCCCACCTTGGCTTTGGTTTAGTACTATTTGTTACTGAGTTGATGAGGCCGGCTTCATCCCCGCTTTAACTCCCTCAGCTATAGAGAGGATTAATTCCCCCAGGGCGAAGAATGACTTCGTCCTGGCGGCATCTTGCTATACTCACTGCAGTTCAGCCCCTGGAGGAACAACATGAAAGTGGGTGCACATGTTTCAACATCCGGCGGTATAAGCAAGGCCCCTGGCCGAGGGGCGGAAATCGGGTGTGAGGCGATTCAGATCTTTGGCTCCCCTCCTCAGGGCTGGGCCTTCAAGTCCGTGCCTGGCGAGGAAATCGAAGCCTTCAAGCAAGGGATAGCCGAAGCCGACATCGGCGCTGTCTTCCTGCACGCCATTTACTTGATAAACCTGGGGACACCAAAAGAAGACAACCTGGGCAAGGGAATTCAATCTCTGATCAACTACATGGGTCTCGCAGCGGACATAGGCGCCGACGGAGTGATTTTCCATCCGGGCAGTCACGGTGGGGCGGGATATGAGGCTGTATTCACCCAGATCGTGTCTTCGGTAAGCAGTGTGCTTGAGAATTCGCCGGAAGGCCCCAAGCTGGTAGTGGAAAATATGGCCGGCATGGGCCAACACATAGGGGCGAAATTCGAAGACCTGGGCAAGATCCTGGAGGCTGTAGACAGCCCGAGGCTCGGTGTCTGTCTGGATACCCAACACAGCTTCGCTGCCGGCTACGACCTCACTACCGGCGAAGGCATCGACGCCATGATAGAGGAGTTCGACCGGGACGTAGGCGTGGATAAATTAGCGGCAGTGCATGCCAATGATTCCAAGCGCCCGCGAGGGTCCGGAGTGGACCGCCACGATAACATTGGTGACGGTTTTATCGGTGAGGACGGGTTTGAGGCCGTCATGCGAAACCCAGCCTTCAAGGATGTGCCCTTCCTGCTGGAGGTTCCGGGCTTCGAGGCCAAAGGTCCGGACCAACAGAACATCGACATATTGAAGCGGATACGCCAGAAAATCGGTCTGGTCAGTTGATTACAATTCCCCGTCACCGTTTTGTCGATCTGGTCCGCCAAGCCTACCATCAAGTCCCAACGGCAATGCGTGACGCCTTGAATAATGTGGACATTGCTGTTGAAGAGTGGCCCCAGCCTGATGAGCTAAGCTTGCTTGATAGCGAAGGCACTCTGTTTGGTCTGTACACCGGTGTCCCCCTGCCCGAGCGAGATGGCGGCCAGCCCCTGCTGCCTGACCGGATCGTAATCTACCGGCAGCCCATATTGAGGAACTGCGACACTCTTGGCCAAGCTGCCCAGGAAATAAGAGTCACCCTCCTACACGAGATAGGCCATGCACTGGGCATGGGAGAAGAGGACTTGCGTCGGCTCGGCTACGATTAATGAGGCACCCCTGATGAGGTACCAGGCCTGCACCAGCCAGTCCAAGTAGTGTGGAGCAATTGGGTATGAATGGCTGACCGGTTGGCCCCTGGTCCGTTAAAGCAATTGGCCTGGGTGGTGGGCACCGGCCTGGGCACTGGATTGGTGCCGTTCGCGCCAGCGACGGCTGCAAGCCTGGCAGCACTGCTGATATATATATTCGTCCCCCTTCAGGAGCATGGACTCGGCCTCTACCTGCTTGTGAGTATCGGCTTCCCGGTCGGCGTTTGGGCTACTTGGGTTTTGAGTAGCCCTTCAGACCCAGATCCTAATCGTGCCGTCTGGGATGAATTCGTGGGTATGTGGCTCACTTGTTTGTTGCTCCCCAAGACTTGGCCTTGGATGGCAGCCGCTTTTGTTTGCTTTCGAGTCCTCGATGTCCTCAAGCCCTGGCCAGCCCGGCGGCTGGAACGTCTACCCGGTGGGGTCGGGATCATGGCTGATGACGCTGTCGTAGGGCTGTACGGCGCAGCCCTGTTAAATGTGTTGCGATTAGGCGTGTTTGGCTGATCTTGCCATCTGGTGCGCGCCCGTACGGAGCTTATTGAGAACCCAATTATAGTCGAAGGAGTCCTTTGTCGGTGCTGCTGCCAGACCTGCGAATGCCCTTCCACAAGCTCAGAGTGAACGAGAGATGGGTCAAGGTAAGAGTATCAAAGGCCCTGCCCGCCCAGCCTACCAGCGTTGCTCCCCCAATGGGGCTGTGATATACTCCTGCTCAACTCTCTTCCCACTATCCAACGACGCCGGTCAGGTTAGCTGACCCCGGGCCATGAGACCAGGGCCGCCGTGGGCCCGTTACTTGTCTCGATTTGTTTATGGCCTCCATTGGATAGGACATGGTTGACCAAGAATTAAGGCACGTGGAGTAGGAAGGCAGGATATATGGTACAGTCCCTGGAACGTCCGGTTGAGCCTCGCCCTGCCCCGGCGAGAGAACCGTTGACTATGAAATCTCTTCTGGAAGCTGGGGTGCATTTCGGCCATCAGACGCGGCGCTGGAACCCGCAGATGAAGCGCTACATCTTCACCCAACGTAATGGCATACATATTATTGACCTTCAGCAGACTCTAGGCATGATCAATGAAGCCTATAGGGCGATGGTGCAGGTCGCGTCCGAGGGTGGGAAAGTGCTGTTCGTCGGCACCAAGCGCCAAGCCCAAGAGGTGATCCAGAGTGAAGCCGAGCGGTGCGGAATGTGGTACGTAAACCAGCGCTGGCTTGGCGGAACGTTGACTAACTTCCAAACTATTCGGACCCGCATCAACTACATGCTTGAACTTCAGCAAAAGAGGGACCAGGGCTACTTCAGAGTCCTTCCCAAGAAAGAGGGTGTAAGGCTTCGGGACACCTTAAATCGCCTTGAGAAGTACTTCCTGGGCATGCGCGAAATGAGCGAGTTGCCAAAAGCCCTATTCGTCATAGACATTGGCAAAGAGGATATTTGCGTAGCTGAAGCCCAAAGGTTGGGAGTGGAAATTTTCGCGATCGTGGACAGCGACTGTGATCCCGATAAGGTAACCCGCGCCATCCCCGGAAACGATGATGCGGTGCGTTCCATCAGGTTGATTACTAACAGGATGGCTACCGCGGTGTTGGAAGGGTTAGCCCAACGGGAGGCGATGCTTCAGGCTGAACGAGAAGAACTGGGCCTTGATGCTCTGGACGAGGATGCTGAGTCCAGCCTTTCGGAGCGAGAGGAGCTGGCGTTGACTGCGCAAATCCAGGTCGACGAATCCGACTTCACTGGAGGAAGAGCAGCGTCTGGCGCCCCTGAGCATAATGAAGAGCCATCGGCTGATCCTGGTCGCCTAGTCGCATCCTCCGCTTCGCCTTCAGAAGCCCCTGCGGTAGAGGAGACTATCGTCCCTGCTGTTGATACCGGTCAAGGCGCCCCATAATCTACCTCCCGTCGTGGACTTAGACCCAGTGGTAGGCAAAGATTAATCAGGCGCCAGGTGTAACAGGAGGTCGCGGTTGCAGGTTACCGTAGAGCTTATCCGGACCCTCAGGGATCTGACAGGTGCCGGGATTATGGAGTGCAAGGAAGCCCTCGAAGCCAATCAGGGTGACCTTGAGAAAGCAACTGAGGCCCTCAGAGAAAAAGGGTTTGCTCAGGCTGCCAAACGGGCCGGACGGGCTACCAACGAGGGACTGATAGAGGCTTACGTACATACCGGTGGTCGTGTGGGCGCGATGGTCGAGCTGGGTTGTGAGACTGACTTCGTGGCGCGAACTCCCGAATTTAAAGCCTTGGCCCACGATATAGCCATGCAGGTCGCTGCCATGGGCCCTATATATCTGGACGGAGACGACATCAAAGAGGATGACGACCGGCCAGCAGCCCAGGTTAGTTTGCTTCAGCAGCCTTTTATAAAAGACAATTCCTCCTCGGTGGGAGATGTTGTTCAAGAATTAGCGGCCAGACTAGGAGAGAATGTTCGGGTGATCCGGTTCAATCGCCTGGCTTTAGGTGAATAAACCCCCTTCATCTGATGCGAAAACCCAGTTATCAGCGAGTCCTCCTCAAAATCAGCGGCGAGTCCCTTAGGGGCTCGGCTCCTTTCGGTATTGAGCCTACTGCGGTTAATTTTCTAGCGAAACAGATCGGGTCCGCCCTAGAGTTGGGCGTCGAGTTGGCAGTAGTTATAGGCGGCGGCAATATCTGGCGTGGCGAAACCGCTGAGCTTCAAGGTATGGACCGGGCCACCGCCGATTATGCAGGTATGCTGGCCACCATCATCAATGCTCTGGCCCTTCAGGATGGGCTGGAAAAACTCGGTTATAGCACCCGGACTCAAAGCGCGCTTCAGATGCAAGCAGTGGCAGAACCGTATATTCGTCGACGCGCCATCCGCCATCTGGAGAAGGGCAGGGTGGTGCTGTTCGCCGCGGGTACGGGCAACCCATTTATGACTACAGATACCGCAGCCGCACTACGCGCTCTGGAAATCAGTGCCAACGTGCTGCTAATGGCCAAGCACAATGTCGATGGCGTGTACGATTCAGACCCTCATGAGAATCCCCAGGCCAAGAGATTTGGAACTCTGGATTATATGGATGCCCTGAACCTGCGCTTGGAAATCATGGACACGACTGCGGTATCGCTGTGCATGGACAACGAGTTGCCGATAATCGTGTTCGACATTTTCCAACCGGGGAGCATCAACGACATCCTTTGTGGAGATTCATTGGGAACTCTCATCGGCGGGAGAGTGTAATTATGGCTACCGACAAAGCTACCCCGGAGGCAGTCCTGGAGGAAACCAGCCGGAAGATGGACCGGACTATCGAGGCTTTGAGGAAGGACCTGAACACTTTACGCACCGGGCGCGCCACTCCGGCTTTGATCGAGAACGTGACCGTGGACTACTATGGTGTCCCCACCCCGTTGCAACAGATAGCATCAATCTCCGCGCCTGACGCCCGCGTGATTATGGTGCAACCCTGGGATAGGCAGGCTCTTCGAGAAATAGAGAAGAGCTTGCTCAAATCCGAGATGGGGTTCAACCCATCCAACGATGGCAATATTATCTCCGTACCAATTCCACCGCTAAATCAAGAACGGCGATTGGAGTTGGTGCGCCTGCTCAAAGGCAAGATTGAAGATGGCAAGGTGTCTATACGCAACGTGCGACGCGATGGGTTGGAAGGTCTGAGGAAGCTGGAACGGGAGAAAGCGATTTCCCAGGACCAGAATCGGCGGGCCCAAGACCAGCTTCAGAAGACTACCGATGAGCACACCAAGGCGATAGAGCAGGTAGGAGTCGCCAAAGAGTCGGAGATAATGCAGGTCTGACGAATGCGGGCCGAGTCGGTGTCAAGCAAATCACCGCCGTTGGAAGCTGGAAACGTTCCTGTTCATGTGGCCATCATCATGGACGGGAATGGGCGGTGGGCTCAAAGGCGGGGCCTAGCCCGGGTGGCGGGGCATCGGGTGGGGGTTGATTCCATCCAGACCGTCCTTCGTACCCTGGCCGGCAAGGGTGTAAAGTTCGTTACCCTCTTTGCGTTCTCCACCGAGAACTGGCTGCGCCCTGAAGAGGAAGTAGAGGGTATTCTGGAGATCCTTTCGGATGCGTTGCGGGAACAGACCAGTGAACTCCATGAGAACAACGTAAAGATCGTTCACATCGGTAAAGTCGAACGATTGAGCCCCGAGTTGCGACGAGCGGTGGCTGCCTCTCAAGAGCTGACCAGAAACAACACTGGTTTGACCCTAAATGTAGCATTCGACTACGGCGGCCGGGACGAAATCCTGGAGGCCATCCGCCGCATAATCCGGGATGGCAGGGACCCCGAGGAGATCGACGAAGCTCTCTTCAGCAGCTATTTGTTCACTAGCCATTGTCCTGATCCCGACCTTATCATCAGGACCGGCGGCGAACTACGGATCAGCAATTTCCTGCTATGGCAGTCCGCCTACAGCGAGTATTACCATACGTCTACTCTTTGGCCTGACTTGGACCCGGCTGAGCTGGAAGAGGTCCTGAATGCTTTCAGCCACCGTCAGCGGCGTTTCGGCAGAGTGAGACCCGGGGACTAGCGCTTGCTCCTTAGGACGCTCACGGCCATGGTGGGCATACCCGTGGTGATGAGCGTCATCTGGTGGGGGCCATCGTGGCTATTGGCCCTTCTGGTTGCGCCCTTGGCTATTCTGGGCGTCCGCGAGATTTACCGCTTAACTCCCCCTACAGTCGGGCCTCTACCGCTTCTTCTGGGATCATTGTGGGCGCTGGCTCTGGTCCTAGGAGCACTAGCAAGCAATGGTCTGGCGAGTTTCCTGGCGATCACAGGATCGATCATTGCCTCCGGATGCTTCGTCTGCTTGCTGTGGTATATCGCTTTCTATACAAGCGGGGAATACTTGAAAGCCCTGTTATATCTCATTGGCGGACCCGTATACGTCAGCTTCTTAATGGCCCACGGACTTGCTTTGGAGGATATTGGAGACTCTGAGGCATTGGGCCGGAATTGGCTGCTGTTCGCACTTCTGGTGACCTTCGCAACCGACACTGGGGCGTTCTTTGTAGGGCGGGCGGTGGGCCGTCATGCCATGGCACCGGGTATTAGCCCGAACAAGACCTGGGAAGGCAGCGTTGGAGGGCTCGTCTTCGGCGTTGCTGCAGCCTTGATCATCGGGCTCGGTTTAGACTTGTCTTTGGCCAAGTGGCAACACGGAGTCATAGGTGTAACCGTAGCCATTCTGGCGCAACTGGGAGATCTCTTTGAATCCAAGCTTAAACGGATTGCCGAAGTGAAAGACTCGGGTAGTATAATCCCAGGACACGGTGGGGTAATGGACCGGCTGGACAGCGTTGTGATTTCCATTCCTGCGGTGTACTATCTTCTCGCTTTGGTGTTTAAACCATGAAGAAAATTGTCGTTCTCGGTTCCACTGGTTCAATTGGCCGACAGACCCTGGATATCGTCCGGGCGTTTCCCGACGAATTTGAAGTAATTGGACTGGCTGCCGGGAACAACCAGGAATTACTGCAAGACCAAATGCGGGAATTCCGGCCCAACTACTTCTGTTGTATTTCACCCGAAGACGCAACTCCAAATGGCGCAGCATACATTCCCATGGAAGAAATGGTGTGCTTGGAGGAGGTCGATCTGGTCATGGTGGCAACCATGGGCGGAGTTGGGTTCATTCCCACTTTGAACGCGCTGAGACACCAGAAGATCGTGACCCTCTCCAATAAAGAGCCCATCGTCATGGCGGGGTCGTTGCTAAAGGCCTATGAAGCTGAATACGGTGGGACCCTGCTGCCAGTGGATAGTGAGCCCAGCGCCATATGGCAGTGTATTCAAGGGGAGGACAATACAATCCGTCGGTTGATGATTACCGCGTCAGGAGGGCCCTTCCGTACCACACCACTGGAAGAAATGGTGGATGTGACACCCGAAAGAGCGCTGCAGCATCCAACGTGGAAGATGGGACCAAAGATTACCATCGATTCAGCAACACTCATGAATAAGGCATTCGAAGTCATAGAATCCCATTGGCTGTTTAAAGTTCCTTGGGATAGCATAGAAGTAGTAGTACATCCTCAGAGCACAATCCACTCCATGGTGGAGTTTGAAGACGGCTCGGTCAAAGCACAATTGGGGCCCCCTGACATGCGATTGCCGATCCAGTACGCGATGTTCTACCCCAAGCGTTTGCCAAACGAAATGATACCGAAGCTGGATACGGGGTTAACTCATTCATTGACGTTTCAGCCGATGGAGCCGGAACGATACCCCTGCTTCGGCTTGGCGGTGGCTGCAGGACAGCGAGGGGGCACCTATCCGGCTGCGCTCAGCGCAGCCGATGAAGTGGCGGTCGATGCCTTCTTGAAGGGAAAAATCGGCTTCACAGGAATCTACAAGCTGATAGAACAGGTTCTTGAGGAGCACGAGTCCCTATCGGGGCGGACCCCGGAGGAAGTGTTGGAGGCGGATAGGTGGGCGAACAACCGGGCGCTGGAGCTAGTCCGGTCCTAGGCCCCTGACTTCTATGGAAACAGCGCTGATCGCTATTGGCACCCTCGCTCCTTTACTGCTCATCCTCGTTGTCGTTCACGAGATGGGGCACTTCTTTACCGCCCGGGCCTTGGGGGTCAAGGTCTTAGAATTCGGCGTCGGGTTCCCGCCAAAGCTCTTCGGGATTTATACAGGCAAGACCGGCATCAGAATCGACGCTGAAACCCGGTTCGTCAACGTTCCGGACGCCTCCGGTCTTCGTCTCGGCCAAATAGTTACCGTGGGTTCCACTGAGGACCCCTACGGCAATCTTCTGGCGAAGATAATTGAAGCCCCGCCAACCCGAACTACGATGAACCGGTTCTCTCGTAAAGACCAGGCGGAGGCGGCGTCAATCCCTGATGAACTGCTGAGGCATCAAGGCAAGGTCAAAGCGGTCGAACAAGACGCGTTGGTTGTCGCGGATATGCTGTACTCCGTGAATGTGATGCCCCTGGGCGGGTTTGTCCGGCTGGCCGGGGAGAGCAATCCTGCGGTGCCACGCAGCCTGGCGGGCAAAGGAGTGGGCACCCGATTCATTGTATTGGTAGCTGGCCCGTTAATGAACGCGGTGCTCCCGATTGCGATATTCACGATCCTTTTCATGGTCCCCCAGGATGTCACCATCGGGAACCTGGTAGTCAACCAGGTGTCTCCTGGTTCTCCGGCGGCCCAGGCAGGACTCCAACCGGGGGACACGATCCTGCGAACCGACGGCAATGAGATTGAAAACCTGGGAGACCTTACCAGGGCAATCAATCTTAACGGCGGCTCCCAGATGGAGTGGTTGGTGCTGCGAGGGAACCGCGAAGACTTGATCCCTGTCCAGCCCATGTTCGACTCCGATTCAGGCAGGTGGTTGGTCGGAATCCTTCCGACGTTGGAAAACCGCCGAGTAGTGAGCCGTTCCCAACCCCTGTGGGAAGCGGTCCCGGAGAGCTTTGTCAGCACTTGGGAGCTTCTTGTGTTGGTAAAGCAAGCAATCTTTGGCTCCATTTCCACGGGGTCGGCGCCCGAGTTTTCGGGGCCGATCGGCATTGCTCAATTGACCGGCGAGGTCACTCGGGAGGCGGGACTGACCGGTTGGCTGGCACTGGGCATTCTGATTAGCGTTAACCTTGCCATCTTGAACATTCTTCCCATCCCTATGCTGGATGGAGGGCGTCTCTTCTTTGTCATCCTGGAATGGCTTCGCCGAGGGAAGCGTGTCCCTCCGGAAAAAGAGGGTATGGTGCACCTCATAGGCTTTGCTATGCTTATCGCTGTGATTTTGATCGTCAGTGCCAACGACATCAACCGGCTCATACAAGGGAAAAATTTTCTCGGCTAGCCGGGCTGCTTGCCCCGGTAGCTCCAAATCCGGTAGCTCCAAATGAGGTGCAGGGTTGCTACATTGGCCGCTGGCACCTCTTCACCGTATCGTGTAAGATTTACCCCGATACCCGAGGTATTTGATTGATAGTTGAGCATAGGAACTGGATATGAGTAAACGCCGGGCTACCAGGCCGGTCTACGTCGGCGGGACGAAAGTTGGCGGCGGGGCCGACATCACAGTCCAGTCAATGACCAAGACCGATACCCGTGACGTGGCTGCAACGGTGCGCCAGATCCATGAGCTGGAGGAAACGGGCTGCGAGATCATTCGCAGCGCGGTACCGGATATGGCAGCGGCCAAGGCTATGGCCGAGATCAAGAAGCAGATTAACATTCCCCTAATAGCTGATATTCATTTCCATTATCAGCTTGCTCTCGAATGCGTAGAGGGGGGTGTGGACTGTTTACGTCTAAACCCCGGAAATCTTCGGGACGAAGCCCAGGTGCTCCAGGTGGTAAAGGCAGCCAAAGAGCGCCACATACCTATTCGGATTGGAGTTAATTTCGGTAGTCTGCCACCCGTGGGAGGCATCGGCAGAACCAGGGGCTTCTCCCGGCATATGGATTTAGTGAATAAATTGCCCAAGGCCGGCCAGGAGCAAGAGGGTGAATACAGCGTCGTCGACCACATGGTCGCCACCGCCCTCTGGGAAATCAGCCTCCTGGAAGAGCAGGACTTTGACGACATTAAGATATCCATGAAGGCCTTCGACGTGCCCACTACCGTGGAAGCGTACCGTCGCTTGGCGGAGATGGTCCCCTATCCCTTGCACCTAGGTATTACCGAGGCAGGGACCGTCCAAGCCGGTTCCATTCGAACGGCGGTAGGACTGGGGATCCTGCTTTACGAAGGGATCGGCGATACAATTCGGGTTTCCCTCAGCGGCGACTCCAAGGACGAAGTGATCGCTGGCTTTGAGATACTAAAGTCCTTGAACCTGAGGCGCAAGGGCGCGGTGCTGGTGGCATGCCCTAGCTGCGGCCGGGCGGACGTGGACGTTATTAAGCTGGCCAACGATGTGGACTCTTTACTGAGAAAAAGCGACAAAGAAGTGAAAGTCGCAGTGATGGGCTGCGAGGTCAACGGTCCCGGGGAAGCCAAGGATGCCGACGTGGGCATCGCCGCCGGAGCCGGCCGGGCCGTCATTTTCCGTAAAGGTCAAAAAGTCAGGGTCGTGTCAGACACAGAAATGCTCACCGCTCTCATGGAAGAGGTGGAGCAGACTCCAGCCTCGGTTGGGTCGGGCTAACGGAACGGCCCGAAGGGTTTAGAAAAGGGGCTCACGAGGGTAGTGCTGGCCAAGATTTGTGGCTAGCCCTGACCATGCCACGAGCTTGGGCCGGTTGACTCAGCTCTTGATCCGTGCATAATCCAGTCCAACCTCTATCTCACTTCGTCCCTCCTGGAATCCGAGCATGAAATTCTCTCGTCTAGCTACCAAGACCCAACGTGCGGACCCCCCTGAAGCTGAAACGGCCAGCCACCGGTTATTGCTGAAAGCCGGTCTCATCTATCAGGTGGCTGCCGGCGTATATGCTTA
Source organism: Dehalococcoidia bacterium (assembly GCA_965197555.1). Lineage (GTDB taxonomy): Bacteria > Chloroflexota > Dehalococcoidia > Lucifugimonadales > UBA3495. The sequence goes on from OZ240213.1 coordinate 769,287, forward strand.
TCTTCCCTTGGCCTGGAGGGCCCTGAGGAAGATTGAAAGCATAATCCGGCACGAGATGGATGCCGCCGGGGGTCAGGAGCTGATGATGCCGTCCCTCCAGCCGGAGGAGCTCTGGGAGCACACAGGGCGGAAGGCTGCGTTCGGTGAGAACCTGTTTTCCCTGGAAGACCGCCGCGGTCGGCCCATGGTGTTAGCACCGACTCATGAGGAGGTCATAACGTCCATCGTGCGGGCCAACGTGCAAAGCTATCGCGACTTACCGCTGATTCTTTATCAAATCCAGACCAAGTTTCGCGACGAGCCCAGGCCCAGGGCGGGATTAGTGCGGGTCCGAGAGTTTGACATGAAGGACGCCTACAGCTTCGACGCCGACGAGGATAGTCTGGAGCAGAGCTATCAAGCCATGGCCCAGGCCTACCGGAACATTTACCAGCGATGCAATCTGCCGGTGCTCATGGCCGAGGCCGACAGCGGCGCCATCGGCGGCAAAGATTCCCACGAGTTCATCCTATCCACTCCCACGGGGGAGGACACGGTGATCACCTGCCCCAGTTGCGGCTACACAGCCAACGCTGAAAAGGCTGTCGCCACATTGGCCGATGTGCCTTTGGAGCCGGAGAGGCTTCTAGAGGAGGTGTCAACGCCGGGGGTGAAGAACATCGCTGGGCTTGCCGAATTTTTGGATATCACCACAGATAAGACCCTGAAAGCGGTGTTCTATGTGGCGGACGGCAACCCGGTCTTTGTTACTATACGGGGCGACTTGGAAGTCAACGAGGTAAAGCTAAAGAATGCTCTTCACTGCAATGACCTGCGATTGGCCAGGGACGATGAGGTGCGTGCTGCAGGCTTGGTAGCGGGATCAGCTTCTGCGGTTGGGCTTTCCGGGGTCCAAAAGATAGCGGACCTGTCAATCACCAAGGGTAACAACTTTGTGGTGGGAGGTAACAAAGAGGACGCACACCTCCGGGGTGCCAACTATCCCCGGGACTTCCAGGTGGATGTTTTGACCGACATTGCTTTGGCACAGCCCGGACAGCCGTGCCCCACATGCGGCGCGACCTTGGATGCGGTGCGGGGTATAGAAGTGGGTCACATATTCAAGCTCGGCACCTTCTTCAGCGAGTCCTTGGGTGCGATGTTCGTAGACCAGGACGGGGCCCAGCAACCCATTATCATGGGGTGCTACGGCATTGGCGTAGGTCGCCTGCTCGCCGCTGCTATAGAGCAGAACCACGATGACAAGGGCATTATGTTTCCAGCCCCCATCGCTCCCTACCAGGCCCATTTGGTGGCGCTAAATGCGTCTGACGAGAAGGTTGCCGCGGCTTCAGAGAGCCTATATCAACAGCTTTGGGAGGAGGGGATCGAGACCCTTTACGACGATCGGACCGATCAGACCGCAGGGGTGAAACTTAACGACGCCGACTTAATTGGCTTGCCGGTGCGGTTGGTGGTGAGTCCAAGAAACCTAGGAAACGGCGTGGTGGAAATAAAAGAGCGAGGGGAGGCTGAGTCCGTCATGGTACCGGCGGACCAAGTGGTGGCTTTCATCGAGGAGGGTCAACGCCGGAGCTAGAAGATTCCCTGGTCGCAAGTCCGGGTGATGGGACCAAGGGCGGTTAGGCGGGCTAACCGCTTTTTTGTTGCGGTGGAGGGCTTGGCGACAAGAATTCAGTGAGGCGTATAAGGTTCTGTTTTAGCTCGGCGGCAATTTCCCCTCGGTGGGAAGACGACAGTAGGATCAGCAAACGGAGTTGGGCTATCAGGTCCTCGGCCAGAGCCCGCTTCGCGCCCTCCAGAGTATCGGCCTCCATCGGCACTCGAAGACCATGTAGGGGCAAGGTGGACCTCGACTCTCCGGCCCAATACCTGTCAAGGCTGTCTATAACCACGATAGGGATATCTCGGGATATGACTAACGGGGAGTCAGGGGGACCATCGGAGGGGCGCAATACGTCCACAAGCACCCGGGTTACGTCGCTGTGGTTGATGTGAAATGTTGCTTTGTTGGGCTGACTAGTGTCGACACGCCTCCAAGACCAATCCGGCGGCAGGGCGCTGTCAACCCCGGGTTCCACCACCACGGGGCAAGCCAGGTCTTCCGCCAATGGGCGGTCCTCTTGCTCTTCCACTAACTATGCTCCGGTTGAATCTCCCAGGCAGACAGCACCTGCTCGGGGAGGGTGATTGGGCCCACCGCTTCCTCGTACTCCTTGACGTGCTTGTTAGTTAACAAAGCAATGGCTTTGAGCATCTGAGGGCTTACTTTGATGCGCACCCGTAGAATCGGTTCCCGCTCCTCCATTTGCTCACCGAAGAACAATACAGCAGAGTAAAGACTGCTGAAAATGTGCATGGAATCGCTATAGAACGTTATCGGTTCTCCCGAGTATCCGTCGGAGGCCTGCGAGTCGCCCGGGTTGACGTAGCTTTGCTCTTCAGGCACTTGGTCCTCTGGAGGCACGTAGGGCCGTTGTATGATCGGCATGAGCCCTCCCGTTGGATATGCTTCTCGTCAGACGTGGTTCGATACCAAGCCGACAATGAACGCTCAAGTTTGTAATGACCGGAGACCAATTATACACGTCGGTCGACTGCGATAAAGATGCAATCGTCTTTTGGCGCATCATTCTACCATTCTGTCCAATCAGCCTCCCCTGGTAGATCAAATCCATCGTTAGCCGGTCAAGGAACGGGCGGGTTGCTTTTTGGCCCGGCCTATTCCATCCTTACGATAGTCGACAACACCCATGTGTTGCTATTAACTACCCACGGTTCGCGTTGAACTCAAGTTGCATTCAAATGGTGAGCCTTTAGTCTTGGTCAACCGACTACGGAACATCTTCTACGGCTGGTGGATCGTAGCCATCAGTTTCCTGGTCAACTCTCTAGGCACAGGGGCTTACTGGCTGGGATTCACGGTGTTCTTCCTTCCGATGAGTAGAGACTTGGAGATCAGCCGGGCCGCCGCATCCCTGCCTTTTACCCTGAGGGGAGCGTTGGCCATCGTCCAGAGTCCCTTGATCGGATATCTGGTGGACCGCTTTGGGCCGGCCAAGGTGCTATTTTTCAGTGCTTTGCTGGGCGGTCTCGGGTACCTCCTGCTCAGCCAAGTCAGCACATATACCCTCTTTATGATTGTCTTCCTTTGCATAGTGAGCCTTGGGATGATGCCTTTCGATGCCCCAACCACCATAGCAACCGGCCGGTGGTTTAACCGGAAAAGAGGCCGGGCCATGGCCCTAGCCTACATGGGATTCGCCTTTGGTGGAGCTGTTCTAACCCCGTTGGTCGCTTTAGGAGTAAATACCTTTGGCTGGCGTCGGACCGCGTTTATCGTTGGGCTTGGGGTTTGGGCGGTGGTTTTGCCTTTGGCCACCCGGTTGTATCGATCGCCAGAGTCCAGGGGTCAACAGCCCGACGGGGAATCGGCGCCAAGCGCGGCAGGAGCGGTTTCAACACCATCGGCGCCTGATGTGGCGAGTAATGATTTCAGCACCGGAGAAGCGTTAAGGACCCGGGCTTATTGGATGCTTTGCATAAGCTGCGGTTTAAGGGCCATGGTGTTCCTGGCTACGGGAGTACATCTGGTGGCGATCATGACCTGGAAAGGACTCGATGAGGCAACGGCGGGGTTTTTGATTGGCGGCTTTGCCCTTGTGTGGATGGTCGCCACGCCGGTGATGGGGTGGGCCGCCGACCGGTGGTCCAAGGCGCGGATCGCCGCTTCCCCGGCCTTTCTGGGCACTTTGGCCATGGTTCTGCTCTTGCTTGCCGACAAAGTTTCAGTGTGGCAGATGGCCTTGATCTTAGCGCTCTGGGCAACCAACGAGGGGTCCTGGCCTTTGAATTTCGCGCTTCTCGCAGACTATTTTGGTCGTAGACACTTCGGGACCATCAGGGGAGGAATGCTGATGGTGACACATCTCATGTCCTTCGCGGCCCCGTTTTACTCTGGATGGGTGTTCGACCGGACTGGAAGCTATTATTATGTTCTGCTTCCTGCTGCAGTCCTCCTGGGCATTGCCGGACTATTCAACTGGTTCTTGCCGAGGACGGTCCAGGCTGCAAGCAGGACCACCCAATTACGTTAAGTCTTGGCGGTAACGCCCTGAAGACCCTGATGATATCCGGCTTGGGCACACAGCGATTGACATATGGCACCAAAACGTCAAAAATAGGGTAGCCTAATAATCCATTTTTTGCTTTCAGCACCACATAAATTCTGAAATCAGAGAGGCTGCCGACACATGGGAGACGGCTCGCAGGTATGGCAAGAGGAGACGGTGCAGGTGGCGGGTACCGATCTCACCATTATCAAAGGCGGGACCGGTAGTCCGTTGCTGGTCCTACATGAAGAATTGGGGTTTCCTGGTTGGCTAACCTGGCACTCAGCGTTGGCCCAAAGCCACACACTCCACGTACCGCTTCACCCAGGGTTTGGTAAGTCGCCCAGGGTTGAGTGGGTTGGCGGTGTGCGAGACTTGGCCAGCTTCTATTCCCGCGTGGTGCGGGAAATGGCCCTCAGCCCCATCGACGTCATAGGCTTTTCCCTGGGAGGCTGGATCGCGGCTGAGATGGCTGCGAGTTGCGCTCATCAATTTCGTCGTATGGTTCTGGTGGCTCCTACCGGAATCCGCCCTCCCGAGGGCGAGATAATGGACCTGTTCACCATAACCGGAAGGGCATACCTGAACGCCAGCGTGCTAAACCCGGACCAAACGCAGGAGTTCGCCGGATTGTACGGAGGGGAAGCCACGCCGGAGCAATTTGAGGCATGGGAGGATGCCCGCGCCGAAACCGCACGCCTCGCCTGGCAACCCTATATGTATAATCCGAGCCTGGGACCCCTTCTGGAAGGAGTAAATGACCTGCCCACTCTGGTAGTCTGGGGTGCGGATGACCGGACCGTTCCCATCAGCGCTGGCCAGGTCTACAACCAATCGATCCGGGGATCTCAACTGTTGACTCTCGATGAGTGCGGCCACAGACCGGAAATTGAGAAGACTCAAGAGTTCGTTGATCGCGTGCAAAGCTTCTTGGCCTAGGAATCATTAAAGGAGAGTTCGTCATGCATATCATGGGATTCACCGAACGTCCTTATTACGACCTACCGGAAGATGAGATTATCAAGAACGCCGGCTACTTCGGGGTTCCCAACAGCCATTTCGACGCATCGAAGGGCAGCGAGCTTTTTAATTCTTACTTCGACGAAGCCCTCTACATGGAGGAGAAAGGTTTCGACGGGATCATGCTCAACGAGCACCATGGAACGCCCTTTTGCATGGGTGCCGTGATGAACGTCGAAGCAGCCGTTCTGGCCCGCATCACCGAAAAGCTCAAGATCGTTCTTCTGGGCAATCCCTTGCCCGTCGCCGACCCCCTCAGGCTCGCAGAAGAGTTGGCGATGATAGACATGATCTCTGGAGGGAGGCTGGTGCCCGGCTGGGTACGAGGTGCGGGCAGTGAGTCTCTCTACAACAATGCCAACCCAGCCTACAACCGCGAGCTTTTTAACGAGGCCCACGACTTTGTTATCAAGGCTTGGACCACACCCGGTCCGTTCCGCTACGAAGGGAAGCATTACCACTACCGGTTCGTGAATCCGTGGGTCTTGCCCCTTCAGAAGCCACATCCGCCTATTTGGATTCCAGGCCTGGTGAGTCCGGAGACCGTGGTATGGTGCGCCAGGCACCGTTATCCGTACCTGGCGCTGGCCACATTCTTGGAACCAACCTTGGAGATGATCAAACTCTACGCTGACACAGCGGCAGAGGAGGGCTATCAGTTCGGGCCCGAAAACATTGGCTATCTGCAACGGATAGTGGTTGCAGAGACTGAAGAGAAAGCGCAGGAGCTGGGCAAGGGATTCATGTTCGGCGGTGGTATCAACGCCTTTGCCCGTGCCGAATGGATGTTTCCGCCGGGCTATAACTCCAAGGCCGCTACCCGGCGGCTGGCCAGCGTCTTCACCGACCCCAACAGCGGCGAGGAGCTCATTGCGTTCACTCCCACCGAGTCAGCCTCGGACATAGAGGAAACCAGGGCCAAAATCTACGGTAGGTACCAAACGGAGCAGGACAACCAACAGCTCATAGTGGGTACTCCGGATACCGTCATCCCGAAGATCCGCAACATCCTCGAGACCCTGCGGCCCGGCATATTCTCCATGTGGCACCACCACGGACCGGTGGGCCATGAAGACCGGATGACTAGCATCCGGCTCCTGGGGGATGAGGTCTTGCCGGCCATGCGGGAGATCGCTGCCGAGTTGGACCTGACAGGGCCCTACGAACGGGAGCCGGGCTCACGGCCCCTGGTGGCTTCTTAATCTGGAGCCTGCTGCCCCCGAGGCCGGTGGCATCTAGGCCTTGATAGCTGGCCCACTCCTGGGTGGAAACCGGAGTGGGCTAGTTTAGTTTACAACCCATTCCTATCCAGCCGGCAACGCCAACGATTATCCTGCCGTCTCCAACTCCTATGGTCGAGCAGGTTCCACCCAAATGGGCTGGTGGGAGGCCGTTATGGGCCTTCCCGGCAAATATGCTAGCCTGGAAGAAGAAGTTCGTGCCCGGCCTCTTGACATTGATTTGGCAAGAGTCACCAATCCTTGGTGCCAAGGCTCAAGTGGTAGTGTCCTACCGCTAGGGCTTCCCACTCATGGCTGGTCTTGCTCTGGCCGATCAGCCCCAGCTTGACCATGACCGCGTAGGCCAGCCGGTCCTGAGTGACGTTGGAGTGTCCAGCGATGGCTCCTCGTACCTCTTGAGCGGTGTAAGAGTGCAACGTTAGGCCTCGTTGCTGGCACCATTTGTGTAGCTCCCCTTCTAAGAGTTCCAGCGCCGGTACCCGCCAGTGAATGCCTGAAGGCTGGCTGTGGGCGACGCCTTCTGGCTGCCACCGGACCACCAGCCGGTCCAAGCTCTGCATTAGCTGGCGAACCCTTGCCTCGGCCTTGGTTCCGCGCCGGCCGCTGACATTAATGACGCCGGTCATCGCTGGTAGGCCGGGGGCGAACAATGCCCAGCCTGTCTCCCGGACCCCGGTGTCCAGCGCCAGCACCGTTGGGTGTTCCACCAGAGAAGTTATGGCCTCAAGTAACCGGTCATTTGGAGGAGATTGGGTGCAGTTAGAGTTCTGTCGTGGGATTCCCGAATCACGGCCAGGTTACTGAGTCTGGCATCCAAGGATCCAGGCTTAGACAATGCAATGGTCTTGACTGTGTGGCCGCCACGGAGCTGCTGGTCCCGGTAATCCCAATGGTTAGTTGCTGTGTTCAAATAGAGTCCAGTGTAATAGTAGGTGCCACACTGCAAGCATAGCCAGTCCCCTTCGTCCAAGACCAGATCGCCTCTACATTTGGGGCATGCCTTCAGGCGGAACCACCGCACGCTTCCTCCTCTTGACCGACCGCTATTGTTCCCGATGCCTAATATAGGAACAGAACATATGTGCTATCTCTAGTCCACTTTGTCTTGGTTGCCGCTGGCTTAACACAGCGGCAACCAGAGGACGTTTGCTCCGCTCTAGGCGGAGAACGGGGGACACCTGGCCAGCACCGGTCACTGAACCTTGACCCCTTCGTTTACGAATTCTATAATCGTGCCACTAGCAGCGACGCATAAACGTTGCCTATCTTGCACTGGGTTACAAGCGGGGAATAATGTCCACGGATCTCGGTGAGTCGATCGATCAAGTCACCCGGACCGCCTTGGAGGAGCTAGGGAAGAGCGATAGCCAAGCGGCCTTAGAGGAATGGAGGGTGGCCTACCTGGGCCGGCGCGGAAGATTGACCACCATCCTTCGGGGACTCAGCCAATTGGACTTGGAACAAAGGCGCACCATCGGCGCCCTGGGCAACCAGGCCAAGCAGACCCTGGAGGCGATGCTTCAGCAACGGACCGAGGATTTGAGCCGCGCCCTAATGGAGCAGTCTGCTGCCTCCCAGCGGCTAGACGTTACTCTACCCGGTCGACCAATACCTGAGGGCCGGCTCCACCCGACGACCCAGATTGTGCGCGAGATCTGCAGTGCCTTCGTAGCCATGGGGTTCAGCGTCGTTGAGGGACCGGAAGTGGAGTGGGACCGGTATAATTTCGAAATGCTCAATATCCCCCGGGGCCACCCGGCGCGAGATATGTGGAATACCTTGTGGGTCGATTATCAGGACGAGGCCGGGCGTTATCCTATGCTGCTCCGGACCCACACCTCGCCAATGCAAGCCAGGGTCATGGAGAGCAGGCAGCCGCCCGTCCGGGTGGTGGTCCCTGGAAAATGCTACCGTTATGAAGCTACCGACGCCACCCACGAGTGGCATTTCTACCAAGTTGAGGGACTTGCTGTCGATGACGGTATCACCTTCGCTGACTTGAAGGGTACCCTCTACGAGTTTGCCCGGGTGATGTTCGGGCCAGAACGCAGGGTACGTTTTCGTTGCGACTATTTCCCTTTCGTCGAGCCAGGCGTGGACATGTCCATCGATTGCTTTGCCTGCCAGGGCACAGGGGATGGCTGCAGGATTTGTAAAGAAACTGGCTGGATTGAAATAATGGGGGCCGGCATGGTGCACCCCAAAGTGTTGGCCGGGGTAGGATACGACCCGGAAAAGTACACCGGCTTCGCCTTTGGCCTCGGTCCCGAGCGCATCGCTATGCTGAAATACGGTATTGATGACATCCGCCTTTTCTACTCCAATGACCTGCGGTTTCTTCGCCAATTCTGATAGAATCCCTTTCGGTGTCTTTGGCCTCTAACCATACCGGTGCGGTCATTCTGAGCAAAGCGAAGGAACTGGTGGATAGCGGTTATCCTTGCCTCCGTTCAAGGTTCCTCGTCGCTTTCTCATCGGAATAAACTGATTCAAGGTGGCAGGGCCGAGCGCTGGGGTTAAATGGGCCATCTCCGGCGTCCAGACGCCTATCCCTCTATGAAGAATAAAGATGCGTGTGCCCCTTAGCTGGTTAAGAGACTACGTCGATGTGGACCTCCCGGCGCAAGATCTAGCCCATAGGCTAACTATGGCTGGGGTCGAAGTCGGCGACATCATCGAGATCGGCAATTGGAAAGATTGTTCCGTGGGGCAGGTGCTCGATGTTAAGCCTCATCCCCAGGCCGATAGGTTGACAATCTGCCGGGTAGCTACCGGCCAGGAAGAGGTGGAGGTGGTATGCGGCGCTCCCAACGTTGCCGCCGACCAGAAGATCTGCTTTGCCAGCGTCGGTGCATACTTGTACAATGCCCACTCCGGAAAGCACGAGGAGCTTAAACCGGCGAGAATCCGCGGTGTAGTGTCCCAGGGCATGATCTGTTCAGAGCTGGAATTGGGCTTGGGGGAGGACCACGCTGGGATCATGGTCCTACCGGAAGACGCCCCGGTTGGCCTGCCCTTGGACGAATACATGGGTGACACTATCCTGGACTTGGAGCTGACGCCCAACCGGCTAGACTGCCTATCTATCCTGGGGGTTGCCCACGAAGTAGCAGCCCTGACGGGTCAAAAAGTAAGTGAGCCGGAGATTGGTTATCCCGACTTAGAGCCGGGTGTGGCTGAGCTGGTTGATATATCCATCGCCGACCCCGACCTTTGCCATCGTTATACTGCCAGCCTTATTCGAGGGCTCTCCATTGGGCCATCTCCCAACTGGTTGCAGGAACGCATTACAAGAGCTGGGCTCCGACCGATCAACAATGTGGTGGACGTAACGAATTACGTTATGCTGGAGCTTAACCAGCCTCTCCATGCCTTCGACTTCGGCCAACTTCAAGACGCCAAGGTCATAGTGAGAAGAGCTGCCCCGGGGGAGGCCCTGGTTACCCTGGACGGGGTGGATCGCCCCCTTGGCCCGGATGTATTGGTAATCGCCGATGGACGCCGCCCCATAGGAATCGGTGGAGTGATCGGCGGCGCCAATACGGAAATTGGGCCGGATACCACCGACGTGCTCCTTGAATCGGCCACTTTCAACAGCTTCAACAACCGTGAGACAGCCCAGGCGTTCCGCTTGCGTACCGAAGCTACTCTGCGGTTTGAGAAGGGACTGAGGCCGGAGCTTGCTCCCATTGCTCTCCGTAGAGCTACCCAGTTGATTCAGCAAGTAGCCGGGGGCAAAGTGGCCAAGGGCATTATCGATGTGTTCCCGGAAGGTGACCGTCCAGTCCAGCGGGTGCCGCTGACTACGATGCGGTTGAAGAAAGTCCTGGGGATGGATGTGGATGTTGAGACCGTGGATCGTGTGCTCCAGTCCCTAGGGTTCGAAACAAAGGTCTCAGACCATAGCAGCTTGGACGCTACCGTCCCCTACTGGCGCAATGACATCGCCATCGAGGAAGACTTGGTGGAAGAGGTGGTCCGGATTATTGGGTATGACACCGTCCCGACTACTCCGTTGTCTGCCCCCATTCCCCACCAGGACAGAGACCCGGCCGCCCGGTTGCGAGATTTGGTAAAGGATGCGTTGGCCGCCAGCGGAATGCAGGAGATCATCAGCTATCCACTGATCAGTTTTAGCGACCTGGAGGACGTCAACCAGGATGGGGCGTCGGGTCCGGTTCTGCAAATAGCCAACCCGATGAGCGCCCAGCAAGAGATTCTGCGCCCGACCCTTCGGGCGAGCCTCCTTTCGACACTGGCGGCCAATTTAGGCCATGAAGAAGGACCATTCCGCCTATTCGAGGTCGGTCATGTGTTCAAGTCCCGGCCCAATGACCTGCCCAGGGAGCAAGAGCAGATTGTGGGTGCTCTGGCGGGCCGCCGTTGGGAGGCGTCATGGTTGAATCCATCCGACCCCCGCGCCGAGGCCCAGAACTTCTACGACGCCAAGGGGGTGTTGGAGAGTCTGCTGGGCCGCTTGGCGATCAGCGCTAGATACCTGCCAGCGGAAGACCCGATGCTCCGGCCAGGGGCAACGGCTCAAATGTCGGCTGGGGACATCACCCTGGGAGTGTTGGGGGAGGTGGACCCATCGGTGGTATCGAAGTTCGCGTTGGGGGCCCAGCCGGTGGCCTTCTTCGAGCTAAATCTCGATGACTTGCTCAAGGCCATGCCGGATTCCGAGCGGCAATTCACCACCTTGCCCAGGTACCCCACAGCAACTCGAGACTTGGCGTTGGTCGTGGGGGGCAATGTGCCCTCCGGAAGCGTACAAGAGATCATCCTTCGCCACCGGCTGGTGTCCCGAGCCGAATTGTTCGACATTTACACCGGGGACCAGATATCTGATGGCACCAAGTCATTGGCCTTCCATGTGTACTTTCAAGCCCAGGACCGCACTTTGACCAACGAAGAGGTCGATCGTGCGCTTCAGGGATTGCTGCGGAACCTGGAGCGGGAAGTCCAGGCCTCGCTACGGGCCTGACGGAGACGGAGGTTACACCGATGCAGCGTCATCATGCGGGACATGGACATCATTCCCACGGGCACAGCCACGTGGCGGAAGACATGCTCGGCGTAGAAGAGGCCTATGACCGCATTATGGCCTCCTTTGGCCCCCTGGATGCCGAGGAGAGACCATTGCTGCAGGCCCTGGGGCAGGTGTTAGCGGTAGATGTTCGTTCCCCGCTGGATCTGCCGCCATTGGCCAACTCCGGTATGGACGGCTACGCGGTCCGGCAGCAGGATATCCGAGGCGCATCTCCCACAGCTCCCCATTCCCTCAAAGTGATAGGGCTGGTGGCAGCCGGACAGGTCTCCACCAAGGAAGTTATTGACGGAACAGCGATTCGGATCATGACGGGCGCGCCATTGCCGGAAGGGGCCGACACCGTTGTGCCCTTCGAACAGACGGATGAGGTCCTCCGACGCACTCAGGGCCAATCCCTTGATGAAATCTCCGTCATGGCGGACTTACCGTGGGGATGTAACGTGCGCCCGGCTGGAGAGGACGTGCAGCGGGAAGAGATGGTATTGGACCGAAACACCGTGGTTCGCCCGTCCGTTGTAGGAGTCCTGGCATCCCTGGGCCTGGAAACAGCTTCAGTGATCCGCAGACCGGTAGTGTCAGTCCTGGCCACGGGCGACGAGCTGGTTCCAGCCGGAGGGCCGCTGGGCGTTGGGAAAATTTTCGATAGCAACAGCTTCAGCGTAGCTGCTTCTGTGGCCGCCTGTGGCGGCCTTCCAAAGCCACTGGGAATTGCCCGGGACAACCTGGAGGACCTGCACAAGAAACTCGACGGAGCTGTCGGGGCCGACCTGATCATCACCTCCGCCGGAGTCTCCAAGGGGGACTACGACATTGTGAAGGACGTTCTAACCGAGCGGGGCGACATCAACTTTTGGTCGGTGAGAATGAGGCCAGCGAAGCCTTTGGCCTTTGGACATCTGCGCGGGGAAGGTGGCAAGGAAGTACCTCTATTGGGACTGCCCGGGAACCCGGTAAGCGCAATGGTTGCTTTTGAAATGTTTGCTCGACCAGCGATTAGGACCATGCTTGGTCGTGGACCATTGGCCCGTCCCATGGTTGAGGGAGTCTTGACCGGGCCCATATACAATAACGACGGTCGGCGGGTATACGCCAGGGTCGAGGTAGAGCTGCGCGAAGGTACCTACTACGCCTCCCCTACCGGGCCACAAGGGTCCAATATTCTAACCTCCATGTCTCGGGCCAATGGACTCGCCATTTGCCCCGACGACCTGGAAAGCAAGGGGGCCGGCGAAATTGTTCAAATTATTATGTTGGACTGGAACGAAGAGGTTGATATATGACCGCTCCTGAGCAGGAGGCGCCTCAACAAGAGGAGTCACTGGTCTACTATATAAGCTTTGAACGGCTGGAACAGTTGAAGCGATCGGTGGTTGCTTTGTTAGAGGCACGCCTTCCTCATCCGAGCGCGTCGGGGCAAAGGTCGGACCAGAAGCCGGCTGACATTAACGCTCTCATTGCGGAGGTCGCTGAATACGGCAACCAACAAGAGGACTTCATACGCACGGAAATGCCAATCCAAGAGATTGTGTTCCGGCTGCTTCTCACCAGGAACAATGCACCTACGGATCTCCACCAGATCCACTATGAGCTTACCGAAAGGTGGGCGACTCCGATACGCCCTATAAACATCACCGAAAGCGCCTTGGCCAAAATACTTGATGCTGACACCTACTACGGCTTTGCTCAAGTGACCGCCGAAGAATAGGCGTAAAGGCATCGGTATTCTCTAAGTAACAAAAAGGATGTGGGGTAAAATAAAAGGGTGTGGTCTAAGCCACACCCTTTTTCTTCTGATGTCCGCTAAGGAGCTTCAGGCAGCAAGTTGCTCTGAAGCGATTCCCACCAGCTTTTCGAAGGCTCCGGCGTCGCGTACAGCCATGTCCGCTAGCATCTTGCGGTCCAGATCAACGCCTGCTTTCTTCAGGCCGTTCATAAACTGGCTATAGTTCATGCCGGACTGGCGGCAGGCGGCGCCTATGCGCACTATCCACAACCGCCTAAACTCCCCCTTGCGCTCCCGCCGGTGACGGTAGGCATGGGTCCATGCGTGCATTAGGGCCTCTTTGGCCCACTTATAGTTACGGTGGGACGACCCGCTAAAACCGCGGGCGGCCAATAGCACCTTCTTGTGCCGACGGTGCTTGGTAACACCTCGTTTCACTCTGGGCAAATTATTGTCTCCAACTATCTAGCCGTAGGGGAGCAAGCGGCCCAATCGGGCTACATCGCTTTTGTCGACCACCAGCTTGTCGGCGTACTTTCGCGTAACCTTCGTCGGTTTCTTGCGACGCAGGTGACTACTCATTCTTTTGCGGCGCATCAACTTGCCGGTGCCCGTAACGTGGATGCGGGCCTTGGCTCCCTTATGGGTCTTAAGTTTTGGCATCGGCCAAGTCTTCCACTATTTTGTCGACTTTCTCACTCCGTTGAGAATTGGGGATGAGTATCATTGATAGAGCTCGGCCTTCCAGGGCCGGCGGCTTTTCCAACCGGACATCGTCCTTCAAGTCATCGGCCACGCGCTTCAACACCGACAACCCCAGTTGTTGATGAGTTGCCTCTCGGCCCCTGAACCGCACCGTCAGCTTGACCTTGGAGCCGTCTTGGATCAACTCTTTGACTTTCCGTGTCTTAGAGTCCAAGTCGTGCGCCCCGATATTGGGACGGAACCGGACCTCTCTGAGATCGGTGCTTTTTTGACCTTTCTTGGACTCTCTTTCTTTCTTGGAGGTTAGGTAGCGCAGCTTACCGTAGTCTAGGAGGCGGCACACCGGGGGCTCGGAGTTGGGGGCCACCTCTACCAGGTCGAGATCGGCGAACCGCGCAGCCCGAACCGCTTCCTGGATGCTCATTACACCAAGCTGCTCGCCATTCTCTCCAATGACCCTTACTTGAGGTGCGTTTATCCTCTCGTTGACCCGATATTGCCTAGCTATACTAATTCTCCTGTGGCAGAATCCTTTGGTAATCCTATTTCTATGGCTCGATTCACTCTAGCACAAGGCCAGTTAGACGTCAATCAGTGCCTAATGAGTCAACTCTTTAACTGATAGAATACAGGTGAATGCATTAATTGATAGTTATGGTGCTGGTTTGTGGCGAGATGCGACGGTAATCGTGAGGAGGTTTTGGGGAACTTGGCTACTTTTCAGGGGTGAAACCTTCATCCAGTTCCCGGAGGAACTGCTCTATGTTGGGGGCTAGGGGAGGCGGCGGCACCGCCTCCTTGCCTTGGTCCAGTTGCTCCCGGTCGTACCGTTCCTCCAAGCGAGTGAGCAAGGAGGAGACCTCGGATGCGTCCTTAACGATATTCTGCAAAGCACCGTATTGCTCGGTACCCCTTTGCTGGTCGATGAGCCGGTCTGGCAACTGGTAGAGGGTGCATAGGATTTCCATCAACCGCGCGGTACCAGTGAAATCCTCATCCACCTGGAAGTATTGGGGTAGGTGGACCACAAAGGTCCTGGTTTCTATCCCTAGTTGTTGGGCTTGTTGAGAGATCAAATAGGTTATGGTGGTCGGTCCCTCGTAGTTGCTGGGGCGGGCCCCCACCATGCGGTACTCCTCTTCGCTGTCTTTCTCTCCGCCACCGCCTGATACTAGTAACCGGCGGGTGTGAGGCACCATGTCGTACATGGCGCCGATCAAGGAGTATCTCCGGACCCCGAAGTATTTGAGGACCTCTCCTATCTCCTCGGTATAGTCTTCACCGTAGCAATGGGGCTCCAACAGGTGTAAGAACATCAGGTCCGGGCCGTGCTCCCGGACAGCGTAACGAATCATGGTGTTGGGGATTGTGTACTCCCGTTTCCCTTGATTCACCAAAGAGCGAGGACGATAGCGGGTGAAGTCATAAAACCTGCCGGGCCGCCCCAAGCGGGTTAGTTCTTGGGCGTGCAGGTGCCGCTCCAACCTGCTAAGACTTAGAGTGCCGACGCTTCCCACGTCGATCCAGGGACGCAACACGGCGAGAACGTGCGGTTCCTTGAGCTCTGGGACCGGTTCACTGAATTCGAAATCGCCTAACCGCACCTTTCTAGTTTGACAGTGTGCTTGGGCATTTACAAGTCCTATATCTAGCAGGGAATTCCTGTTTGCTGTGGCCAATGAGCCATTGGCTCGTCGGAGCGAGCGAGCAACACCATGCCGCTGACCAAGTCTGTTACCATTGCGTCCCTTGGCCACCCAGTATTGGCCTTACAATGATTGGCAAGCGACTGGGTTTAGCAGTCCCGTAGCAGCCAAATAGTATATTCGCTCTTGATAAATTAGAGACCAAGGAGCGTCGTAATGACAGTAGTGGATGTCCATAGCCACCTAATGCCTCCTTGCTTCTGGAGAGGCATGGAGCAAGATGGCAACTGGTATGGATTCTCCCTCGTCACTCATAATGACGGCAAGCAATTCATCACTGCGGATGGACGGCGGTCCGGGCCCGTGGAGCCCCTGTGGCGCTCCACGGTAGAAGAGCGGCTTAGGTTGATGGACGCGCAGGGGGTGGATGTGCATGTGGTATCCCTGGGTCCGAACCTCAGCAATTACCACTTGGAGCCGAAGCAGGGCCTGGCAGCCTGTCGTGAGGTAAACGCCGATATAGCTCAGATGGCCGCAAGTGGCCCGGAAAGGTTTGTCGGCTTGGCCGCCGTGCCCTTGCAAGACCCTCCAGCGGCGGCTGCGGAGCTGGAGAGAGCCATGTTGGAGCTGGGAATGAAGGGTGCTCTGCTGCTCACCAACGTGAACGGGCAGAACCTGGACGACCAGCGTTTTTACCCTTTCTTTGAAGCGGCCGAGCGGCTGGGCGCCTTCCTGTTTTTTCACCCAAATGCTCCGGCGGCGGCCGACAGGACGGGGAGCTATTACCTTGGCAATCTCATTGGAAACCCCTTGGATACCACCATCGCAATCGCTTGCCTGATTTTCGGCGGGGTTCTTGACCGGTTCCCTGGGCTAAAGCTGTGCTTCGCCCACGGTGGAGGCTACGCTTGCTTTGGAATCGGCCGCATGGACCACGGGATCAGGGTAAGAGCGGAACCCCAGATCAACCGGATCAAGGGTGCACCCAGCGATTACTTGACCCGGCTATATTACGATTGCTTGACTCACAGTGGTGAGGCACTCAAGTACCTGGTGGACCGGGTGGGGGCAGACAGGGTAATGTTAGGCAGCGATTTCCCTTTCGACATGGGTTATCAATCCCCTGTCACCTGGCTACAGGAGCTGCCCTGGCTGAACGATTTCGAAAAGGACCGTATCTTGGGGGAGAACGCTCAGGCTGCGTTGGAACTCCTCTAGGCTGGATTAACAGTTACCCATGTTGGTTAACCGGCCCTCCCGCCACGCTACCTCACCGTTTCGCACAGTGAGGTAGGTGTCCAAGCGCACCTTGCCGTCGACTTTGTTTCCGGCGCTATCGTGCCAGACGAACCTGCCTTCTCGAAGGTCAAACACGGCTGCGTCTCCAGCCATCCCCGGCGCGAGGGAGCCCAGAGACTCTTCCAACCCCAACACTTTGGCCGGTCGGCTGGTGGAGGCTGCTACTGCCTCTTCAAGCGGGACTCCCAAGGCGTGGAACTGGCTGACTAGGTCGTTCATCAAGTAAACGGTCCGGTCCGGAGGCGGGTTGTGGATGTCGGTGCTGATGGTGTCGGGCGGAAAACCTTGCTCCAAGGCTGCTTTCACTACCTCTACGTCGCAGTGGATACCGGCGTGGGCCACGTCCATTATCACTCCACGGTCGGCGGCGGCACGCACTTCCGGGCGGATCTTGTTGTTACGGTCCAGGATTGACTCGGGGTTGCCGTTATAGGCGTGGGTGGAGATGTCTCCCGGACCAAGGAACTCCAGGACTTCCGGCAGTGGTATTGGAGTGCCGCTCACGTGGACCATCAAACGAGACCCTGACTGGTCGGCGATGGTCCGGGCTGCTCTCATGGCCTCATGGGCGTTCCAGTAAGCAACAGCGTTGACGTGCATGCGCACTTTGACGCCGAAACAAAACCCGGGGTTGGCTTTGATAGCATCGGAAGTTTGGTCCGCGTCAATAACCCGCATATCGTGCAGACCGCCGCCCAGGACTCTGTTCAAGGCCAAGCCCACCGCGCTGACGTGCAAGAACGCTAGCAAGCGGGTCCGGTGGGCGGGAAAGACATAGTCCCGCATGGCCTCGTAGTTGGAGAATCCCGCGCTGCCTGCGTCCACTCCAGTGGTCGTACCAGACGATAGGCATATCTGGTCGGGGTGAACCGATGTACCGTTGCCCCCGTGGTAAAAGTGCCCGTGTAAGTCAATCAAACCCGGGGTGACGAGTTTTCCTGTGGCGTCGATAGTCGCGGTTGATGATGCCGGGTCGATCCGGTTCGCCACCGCAGCTACCTTGCCATCTTTGAATGCGATGTCCCGGCGGTCGTGGATCCCCTGTGCCGGGTCTAGCAATGTTCCCCCGGTCAACACCAGATCATAGGTCTGAGGAGACGCCGTCATAAGGTACTCCGTAGTTGTGGTATCGCTGGCCCCCACCTAAGGTATGGTCGGCACCAAGTCAGGTTAAGCGTCTTCTTCGTCGGGCACGTCATATTCCAGGCGCCTCAGCCGAGGATAGACCAACTCCTTGGGCTTTTCCAAGTCGGCATCTGAAATGTTGGGAGATTCCTCGACCTGAGTGGAGCCCCATTTCTCGATCGCCTGCTGGATCAACAAGTGCACTACCTGGGGAGACCGGCCTTCCAGGCGTCCCAACTGGTAGCCCAACGTTACAGCCAGTTGGTTCCTGGTTATTTGGTCGAAAGCCCCCGGGTCTCTTAGGTCTTCGGGCATGGCGCCGCACTGTTCCAGGAAGTCATCTAGGACTTGGCCCAAGACATCCGGCATCCCTCCCAACTCAATCTCAGTCATGTAGCCTGTCAGGTTGTCCGATAGGTCCACTATCCCCGCTTCCGGCAACACAGCGCCATCCAGCTGAAGCTCTTCTTGATTGGACTGATCTTCGGTCATAAATGTGGAAACAGCCAGTCGCCGCGATTCGTCGGTAGGATCGAGGAGGTAATAGACACTTATTTTAGCACGGTTAGGTAATAACCCGGTTAAATGGAAGGGAATCGAGGGTATGCGTGACTGGAACCAGGCTGGATCAGAAACCGGTGGCGACGGATGTCAGGCTGCGCACCACAGGGCCAATTACGCCCCACAGTATGCCGAATCCCAAGGCGAAGTCCATCAGTATCAAGGCTACCAGAATTACAGGGCCGCTTCGCTGTAGCTGTTCGTAGGTCCGAATCCGGTCTCGAGGAATAAAACCGCCCAACACCCTAGAGCCATCAAGCGGGGCCAGAGGAATCAGGTTGAACACTGCCAGAAGTAGATTGAAGAAAATCATGAGCCCCAGTATGTCGGCGGCGCTATCCATCAACCCGCCCGTCATCACCCGAGTGACCCGGTCCAGGGCGGGATGGCTGGAATCCAAGAGACCGGCTTTGATTGGAACCGCCAGCAAGAAAGCGAGCGCGAGGTTGGACAGTGGACCGGCAGCAGCAACCAACGCGCCACCGGTGTGGCCATGGGCCAGTTGGCCCGGGTCCACCGGTACCGGCTTACCCCACCCAAAACCGGCCAGAAAAAGCATAACGGTTCCGCTGGGGTCCAAGTGCCTTAGCGGATTCAGACTAAGCCGCCCCAGCCTTCTAGAGGTATTGTCGCCCAACCGGGTGGCCACCGCCGCGTGGCTGAATTCGTGGACTGTAATAGCGACCACCAACGATATACCGACCAGAACAGCCAGTCTTAGGAAGCTGGCCGGGTCGTTAAACAACAGTTCGTATGAGGAAAGGAGCATCGCAGCGGGTCAGCGGTTATTCGTCTTCGTCGGGCTCCGGTCCCGGCTCGACCCCCGGGTCACCCAAGTTGACCGCGCCCGGTAGAATAGCGGTGGTCCGTTCTCTTCTACTGGACCTGGGGCGGGGAATGTCCAGCAGCGCGGCTTTGAGCTCAGCTATATTAGCGAGGCTGCTTGCAGCCGGGTCCAAGACCAAACCGTGAACTCCAGCGTTGCGCAGGGGCTCCAGCTCCTTGTCTTGGGGTGGCCGCGATACCTCCAACAAGACGTACTTGTTAACCCGTTGCGCAATCAACGCCACCCTGGACAGGTCCTCTAGGTTCCACTGATCGGAAACGCCGGTCATCGCTACCAACAGCGCGTCCACAGGTAGAGCGTCTATTGCTCGCAACTGGTCGGGATCGACATCTATATCGAGGTTGAGAATACGCGCCGGCTCTTCTGTGGCAACTGCGGAGATGAGAGTCCCTCGCAGCGACACAGCCAGGAAATCGCAACCGCTTTCCCGGTATTCCTGGACTTGTTGTTCGGTCAGAGAGGAAGTCCGGACGCCCCAGGGGATTCTACCTAAGTCATTGGCCTGTTTGGCGCCACCGTCGCTGGACACCAGCACTCCATCCGGTCGTAGGGCAGCCACCTCTGAGGCGGTCGAACCTGATGCAGTGGAATAATGGCATATCAGAGCCATTCCGGGAGTCTTCTCCGCCCGGGCCGCGCCGAACCCCAGGGGGCCCGGGGCACCCTGGCGAATCTGCGCCAATCGGTCAATAAGCTTGCTCATGTATCCTCTTAAAGTAGCGGTACTCGGGTTTCCCTAAACAACAGGGTAGGGTATAGGAGTGGAATGTTGGAGTATCCCTCTGAGAGAGGGTCCTGGCTGTGGGGTTGCCTCTCACCAATTATACTGCATGCTGTGTTATTTGTCGGCAATGCCCCCGCCACTGAAGACCCCCTTTCGTCCTAACCATCGATCATGATTTGTTGATTGGATTACTACGTTAGAACGATTATCATCACCTACTCTTAATGCCATTGGAGCGCGAAAGCGGTTGACACCCTCATCGGCCTGCAATAATATTTACTCTGGAACATTAGGTTTTGTACCCTAGATCTAGTCCAGAAGTTTACTCAACGCGGAAGGAGGCACGGGATGTCGCAAAAGGAAGACCTTGCCTTGATGGCTCATTTGATGCGCCGCGCTGGGTTCGGGGCAAGTCGAAAGGAGTTGGAAGAAAGAGTGGCCAAAGGCTACGAGGCCACAGTTGAAGAGCTCCTGAATCCCCCCGAACACCTATCAGGCGGAAACGCAGCCCTGATGCTGCGTTACCACCCGGGCGCATTGCTACCCGGCGGTGTACCGACCATGGGTCAAGCCACCTGGATGTACCACATGGTCACCACGCAGCGTCCCCTGGAAGAGAAAGTGGCCCTGTTCTGGCATCATATCTTTGCCACCGGTAACTCGAAGGTGGACAATTGCGACCAGATGCTGGAGCAGCTCAATATGTTCCGCCGGGACGGCCTGGGTAATTACAGGGAGATGTTGGTTAACCTGGCAATGAACCCGGCGATGCTTTTCTGGCTCGACAATAACGAGAATCATCGGGACGCCGTCAACGAAAACTGGGGCCGGGAGCTGCTGGAGCTCTTCTCCATGGGAGTCAGCAACTACACCGAGGTCGATGTGCGGGAGGCTTCCCGGGCCTTCACCGGTTGGACCATGGCCCATAAGATTCCTCGCCTACCCTATGGTCGGTTTCCTTGGTCTTTCGAGTATCGAGATGAGGACCACGATGATACCGAAAAAACTTTTCTTGGGCGGACCGGCAATTTTAACGGTGAGGATATTATCGACATCATCGTCCGAGAGCCGGCGACTTCCCGCTTCATCTGCCGCCACCTCTACAACTTCTTCGTGGCCGACGAGCCCCAGGTACCGGCTTGGACAATTGAGCCGGCCCGGGATGAAGAGGCCCTGGAGACTATGATCAGTAGTTTCGAAGAGTCTGGCTACGAGATGGAAGCGGTGCTGCGCACCATGTTCAACTCAGACTTCTTCAAGAACGCTAGGTATGCCAAGATAAAGAGCCCCGCAGAGGTCGTGGCTGGGACGCTGCGGATGGTGGGCACTTTCAAGTTCCCCGAGCCGGGCATCAAGGACATCGGATTGCAGCCGGGCTACATGGGGCAGGCGTTGCTGGACCCGCCCAGCGTAGAGGGATGGCATACCGGGCCAGAGTGGATCAACAGCGGGTCATTGTTGGCCCGGGTCAACTTCGTTGCCGACCGGGTGGCCGATACTGATTTGCCCGGGGTTAAGGACATCGTGGGCCAGATGAAAGTCGACCAAGTGTCCAGTCCCGAGGATCTGGTTGATGCGTCATTGGAAAGCATGGGATACCTGGAGTTAAGCAAAGAGACGCGAGACCAGTTGCTGCAGCATGCCACGGCATCTGGGAACCTGGACTGGGGCGACGAAGCCAGCGCCACCACTCGTATCGGCGAGATGCTGGCGTTGGTGGGAGCAACCACCGAGTACCAATTCGGCTAGGGCAGACCAACACCAAAGGGAGGAATACGGATTATGACCGTAACGAAAAAAGACCCCGTGATAGTGGTCTTGCAACTGACTGGCGGCAACGACTACTTCAACACGGTGATTCCTTACAACGATCCCCTGTACTACGATAACCGCCCGGCATTGGGCATCCCCCAGGATCAAGTCATCAGGATTAACGATGACTTGGGATTCAACCCCAGTATGGGACCGATGAAAGAGCTGTACGACCAAGGGAAGTTGGCGGTCATCCACGGCATCGGCTACGCTGACTCTCCCAGGTCCCACTTTCGGTCTATGGACATCTGGCACACTTGCGAGCCGGATAAGGTCGGGACCGAAGGTTGGGCCGGCCGTGTCGCCCGAGAGTTGGACCCAAATAAAGAAAACGTGCTGACCGCCATCAACTTCGGCCACGGCCTGCCCCGGGCGCTGACTGTGCCCGGCGTACCGGTAGCTGCTATCGCCGACCTGGAGGCCTACGGAGTGCTCACCGGCATCAGCGACCAGGAACAACGGGCCAAAGCCCTGGACCTGTTCGCCAGGATGTATTCACCAGCCGTCGGTGCAGGGGCCATCGGAGACTATCTGCGGAACACAGGGATGGACGCCCTTAAAGGCGCCGAAGTTGTAAAGGTAGCGCCTGAGATATACTCCTCCAACGTGGAGTACCCCAATAGCCCCATCGCCCAACATCTCAAAGATATAGCTCAAGTTTATCTGGCCGATTTGGGGACACGCATCTTCTACACTCAGCACGCTGGCTTCGATACCCACGCTGGTCAGGCCCCGCTGCATCCTCAGTTGTGGCAAGAGGTCTCGGAAGGCGTCAGGGCCTTCTTCGATGACCTTCACGAGCATGGAGAGGGTGACAACATTGTAATGTACTTGTTCACGGAGTTTGGCCGCCGGGTCCATGACAACGGCTCCGGCACCGACCACGGGGCAGCAGGTGCGGCCTTCGTGATTGGGGACCATGTAAAGGGTGGCATGTACGGCGAGTATCCTTCTCGGAAGGCAGAAGACCTGGAGCAGGGCGACTTGGTGCCGAATTACGATTTCAGGGGCGCCTACTCCACCATCGTTGAAGATTGGCTGGGCTTGGACCCACAGCCAATAGTGAATGGCAACTTCGAGAAGCTGCCTTTTCTATAGGCCGGGACAACTCGGACTCTCCCCTATGCAAAGGGAGAGGATTTGCCTCTCCAACAGGGAAGTTGGGATGGGGGAGCTGGCCCCACTATAACTAAGTTGATGAGGGATTGGACCTTAGGTGAGGTTAACTCACCGGGCCTATAGATTAGCTTAAGCCTAGGGAGATGTAAGATGGCGCAAAATACGGTGGCCGCGGGACGCGCCTGGATCTATAGCCACAATGTCGGCCGGCAGGCCGCGGCCGGTATGGGTTTCAGTTATCCGGTAGGGGTGGCCCCCGCCAAAGATAATGTGCTGTTTGTTGCCAATAGGGCCAGCGATACTAATCCTGGCGGTCTACGAATCAGCAAAGTAACCGTCGATCACCAGTTCATTAATGAGTTTGGCCGCCCGGGCAACGAACCCGGCCAGTTCGAATGGCTGACCGACGTTGCTGTTGATAAGGATGAGAACGTTTATACCTCTGATGAGTGGCTGAATCGCATCACTGTCTTCGACAGTGAGGGTAACCTCGTCAGGACTTGGGGTGAGGCTGGACCAGGCGAAGGCCAGCTACATGGGCCAGCAGGCTTGGCCTTCGACGATGACGACAACCTATACGCCGTCAATAGCTTCAACAGCCGGGTGCAAAAGTTCACCAAGGATGGCAACTACATCAGTGGCTTCGGCAGCAAGGGCAGCGGTGAGGCTGATCTGGAAATGCCTTGGGCCATCACAGTTGGGCAAGACGGGAACATTTTTGTGGTCGACTGGGGCAATCACCGTGTCCAGAAGTACACGCCCGGTGGCACCCATTTGCAGACCTTCGGACATGGGGGCAACGGCCCCGGTTCGCTGCAACATCCTGCAGGCGTGGCCGTCGACGGCGATGGCGATGTGTACGTGGTGGACTCCATGCACGAGAGGGTCGTGATTTACGATTCCGACGCCAAACCTATGGCCTACCTCACCGGTGACGCAGTTGATATGTCGCCTTGGGGCCAGCTTTCTATCGACGCCAATCCGGACATGCGGAAAGCCCGTCGGCGAGTGCACGACCTGGAGCAGCAACAGCGGGCCTTCAGGGTGCCCACGGGAGTGGCGTTTGACCGAGAGCACAACCGGCTTGTTGTGTGCGACACTCAACGCGGGCGCCTTCAGGTCTATGAAAAGGAAACCGATTACCTGGACCCCCAAGCAAACCTTTAGCAGTAGCTTCTAAGACTTCAGGAAACAATACCGGCGCCAATCGGCGCCGGTATTGTTTCCTGACCCCTTCTCTACCAAATTGCGCTGGGATAGGAATATAATCCCGTAAAATGTTGCTCGCTCTAGACATAGGTAACAGCCAGTTGACCCTAGGCGTGTTCGAAGGGTCTAGGTTGGTCACTACTCTTCGAGTGGCGACCGATGCCCGAAAGCTGGCCGACGAGTATGGGCTTTTACTGTCGAACCTCTTGAACCTCAATGAAATAGACACGTCGCGCGTCTCCGATGTATGTATGTGCAGCGTGGTCCCTCCGCTTACTCCGGTCTTCGAAGAGGTCTCCCAAAACTACTTCAACGTCAAACCCCTGACAGTGTCCGCCGGAGTCCTCACCGGTCTCAGAATCCTGTACGACAACCCCAGGGACGTGGGCGCCGACCGTATAGTGGACGCCGTGGCGGCCTTGGAGCTTTACGGAGCGCCGGTGATCATAGTCGACTTCGGCACGGCGACGGTCTTTGACGCTGTGTCCCGAGACCGGGACTACCTTGGCGGGGCCATCGCTCCAGGAATCAACGTCTCGGCCGAGGCCTTGTTCCTTAATACCTCCCAGCTTCGGCGCGTGGAGTTGGTGGCTCCCGAGTCCGCCATCGGCCGCAACACCACCGCTGCGCTCCAATCGGGGCTTGTTTTCGGATATGCCGGCTTGGTCAATGGCATCGTAGACCGTTTCAAGGAGCTGCTGGGTCAGGATGCGTACGTCGTTGGTACCGGCGGCCTTGCCAGCATCATATCCCAAGAGACCCAGGCCTTTGACGTGATCAACCCAGACTTGACGCTGGTTGGGCTAAAGCTCATTTACGAGATGAACCGGAAGCGGCCGCAATCGCCAGTGACTTCCGCCAAGACGGACGACTGAGGACGGTCTGATGCCGGGTGCGCTGGAGAATAAGAATATCGTCCTGGGTGTTACGGGTAGTATCGCTTGCTACAAAGCGCTGGATTTGGCCAGCAAATTAGTCCAAGCCGGCGCTGCGGTGGATACTATCATGAGCTACGGAGCCACCCAATTCGTGACCCCTCTTGCCTTTAGGAGTATCACCCACCGGGAGGTCGTCACCGATGGTTTCGATCAAAGCTCCGAGTTCAGCAACCAGCATGTTGCGCTGGCCCAAAGGGCAGACATTGTCGTCATCGCGCCGGCCACCGTCCATTGCATCGCCAAGCTTGCCCTCGGATTGGCTGACGACCCTCTTACCACCACCGTGATTGCGACCCAGGCGCCTCTCTTGGTGGCCCCGGCCATGGACGCTAATATGTTCCACCACCCAGCGACCCAAGAGAACCTAGCCAAGCTTCAGGGCAGGGGAGTCGTTATCGCGGGACCAGCCTCGGGCCGGTTGGCCTCAGGACTGACTGGTACAGGGAGGTTGCTTGAGCCGCTGGAGTTGCTGGGATACATTGCAGCCACTCTGGGTAAAAACAGCGACTTGTCGGGACGGACTATAGTAATCAGCGCTGGTGGGACTCTGGAGCCGATAGACCCGGTCAGGGTAATTACCAACCACTCCTCCGGCAAAATGGGCTACGCGTTGGCTGAGGCCGCCAGGGACCGGGGAGCCTCGGTGGTGCTGGTTGCAGCCCCCACCAGCCTGCCGGACCCAGCCTTGGTGCAGGTCGTCCGGGTAAACACGGCCCAGGAAATGTGCGACGCGGTACTGTCCCAGGTGAAAGGTGCTGACGCGTTGATAATGGCGGCAGCCGTGGCAGACTACCGGCCTGCTGCCGAAGCACCACAGAAAATCAAGAAATCAGCCGCAGAAATGAGCATTCCTTTGGTCAAGACCACCGACATCCTGGAGTCGGCTCACGGTGACTTTGTTAAGGTAGGGTTCTCCGCTGAGAGCCAGGACTTGATCAAGAACGCCGGCGTGAAAGTCCAGTCCAAGGGTCTTGACCTGATTGTGGCCAATGACATCACGGAGCCTGATAGCGGATTCGGCGTCGACACCAATCGAGTCTCTCTAATCGACCGGGAGTTGCACTTGGAGCAACTCCCTCTACTAAGCAAATACGAGGTGGGGAACCGGATATTGGATAGAGTTCGGAGCCTGTTCCGCAGCTAGGTTTCTCTACCCCGCCGCCTTTGACGGAAACCCACCTGAGGCGGAAGCATTGGGGCCATGCCCCCCACCTCAGTCCTCTCCCACTACGGTAGAGGATGCGATGCCTAAGGTCATTTAGTTGTCCCGCCACAGCAAGCAAGCCCGTTGGTGTTGGGCCCTTCGGCACCGTCCTTCGGCGGGCTCAGGACGCACCAGGGATTGGCGCCAAGCCGAAGGCCTAAGGGGTGCGCGCACATCGTTAGCCGTCGACTGCAGGGCTAGCTCCCCACTGCTTCTTTGAACCGGCGGATGGCCTCTATATGCTGGTCAGGACCATTGAGGCCAGCTCTCATGGTGTTGACGGACAAATGAGTGGCCCCGACTTCGGCCCATGCCGCTGACCCTTTGTTCCAATCGCTGGGATTGCCGCCGTCCGCCAAGCTAATACGGCCCTCAATCCCGATGGCATCTGGGTCACGGCCAGCTTGCCGAGCGTGTTCCCGCATTAAACCGATGCGCTCGTGCCCGGCACCGTCGGGCTCGAACTGGGGAAACCAGCCATCGCCCAACCGGCCTATTCGCCGCACCACCCGGTCGTCGTTGCCACCGAACCAGATGGGTATGTTACCTCGTGGCGGCCGCGGGTTGATTCCGGCATAAGTCACCTGGTGGTACCGCCCTTTGAAGGTGACCACGTCCTTGGTCCAAAGCTCCCGCATCAGCTCAATCTGCTCTGCGGAGCGGCGGCCCCGATTCCCGAAGTTCTCACCCAAGGCCGCGTACTCCACGTCGTTCCAGCCAACTCCGATTCCCAACCTCAGGCGTCCTCCAGTCAACACGTCGACCTCGGCGGCTTGCTTTGCGACTAACGCAGTCTGACGCTGACTCAAGATCAATACTCCGGTAGTGAGCTCAATAGTCTCGGTTAGCGCGGCAAGGTAGCCAAACAAGACGAAAGGCTCGTGGAACATGTCCACGTGGCTGTAGGGCCGTGCCCAGCCCTCCCGCTTGCTGGCGTCCGCGCCCAGAACGTGGTCGAATACCAATAAGTGATCGTACCCCAGCGACTCGGCGGCTTGGGCGAAGTCTCGTACCCCTGAAGGGTCCGCTCCAATCTCCGTTTGGGGGAAAATCGCTCCCAACTGCATGCGCCCCTCCTTGTTGTAGGTGAATGTCTCGGACAGCGGCCACCGATAGTATCCTGGGTTTGTCTTATGTCGTCAACGGGCGTACTGGGCCGAATGGCCGGGAAAACATTCCCGCTCACCCTGAGCTTGTCGAAGGGTTGCCCGTGGTTCGACAGGCTCACCATGAACGGACCGAAGAGATCATCACAAGGGAGTTCACACGCACTAGTAAAGAACCCTTAGCTGGGAAAACATTCCCGCTCACCCTGAGCTTGTCGAAGGGTTGGCCCATGGTTCGATAGGCTCACCATGAGCGGACCGAAGAGATCATCACAAGGGAGTTCACACGCACTAAACCAAAGCCAAGGTGAAACCCGCATTTGCGTCGGCTAGAATCAGGGAGGCATAGCGTCAGGACTGGGAGCAGATTGAGTGGGGATGGTGATGGGTATGAGGGGGATAAGGCCGGACTTGGAGGGGTGGCAGTTGGACTTGGCGAGTGTGCGCAGCAGGATGTACCTAGCGCCGACACCCCGGGAGAGAGAACGGTGGCACGCACTGTGGCTCCTGTGCCGGGGCCTGACCGCCTCGGGCACCGCCCAGGCACTGGGCCGGGATGCTCACACCATCGGCAGATGGGCCGCCGCCTTCGGCGAGGGAGGGCCTGCAGCCTTGATATTCGAGCAGACCGGGGGTTCCCCCCCGCACTTGGCGAGACGCAACAGGCGAAGTTGACGGGGGCAGTGCAGGAGTTGCCCGAGATGTCGGGCATAGAAATGGCCAACTGGAACTGGAAAGTGGTGCGGCAGTTTGTCTCGAAGCGTTTCGGCATTGGCCTGAGCCGCAGCACTTGCCTGAACTATCTGCACCGCTTGGGGTTTGTCCTGAAGCGCCCCAAGAAGCGTCTGGTCAAGGCAGATGAGCAGAAGCGGGAGGCCTTCGTGGCGGAGTACGCCACCCTGTCGGACGAGGCGTGGCGTACGGGAGCGAAGATATTCTTCGCCGACGAGGCCCATTTCCGGGCCGATGCCGAATTGAGAGGCAAATGGGTGCTAAAGGGAGAGCCGGCCTTGGTGGACTCGACCAGCCCGAGCTATGGCGAAAAGGCCAGCTACTACTCGGCAGTGTGCCTGGAGACCGGTGAGGTGGAGTGGATGGACCTGGAGGGGAATAGCAACTCCGGAACCTCGGCTGCCTTCCTGGAGCGGTTGCGGCAGAGGCACTCCGGGCCGCTCAACGTGATTTGGGACAACGCGCCGGCGCACCGCGGCGAAGCGGTGCGTGAGTATCTGCGGACGCCGGGCTTGGGGCTGCGGCTGATGAACCTGCCGGGCTACAGCCCGGACTTCAACGCCGATGAGGCCATCTGGGGCTGGGCAAGAGAGGAAGCCACCGGAAACCTGTGCTTGGGAACCAAGGCCCTGGTAAAGGAGAGGGTCGGGAATTTCCTCTGCGGGCTGTCCATCCGGAAAGACGAGGTCAAGGGCCGCTGCCGCACCGTCCTGCAATCAAAGGCCGAAGGCTTTCTGCGAGAATCCCAGCCCAATCACCGATGTATTGTAAATGCACATCCCACCTTGGCTTTGGTTTAGTAAAGAACCCTTTGCCGGGAAAACATTCCCGCTCACCCCTGAGCTTGTCGAAGGGTTGGCCCATGGTTCGACAGGCTCACCATGAGCGGACCGAAGAAATCATCACAAGGGAGTTCACACGCACTAGTAAAGAACCCTTTGCGGGAAAAACATTCCCGCTCACCCTGAGCTTGTCGAAGGGTTGGCCCATGGTTCGACAGGCTCACCATTAGCGGGCCAGAGAGTTCACACCCACAACCTTGGGGCCCGAGGTATAACTGATAGAGTTGGGTGTCTCTTCGGCGTAGGCTATAATGCTGCCTGTTCCAACTCACCTTTCGGGAGGGCTAGGTTGAAAACTATCGAACTTGACTACAGCAAGCACTGCGCCGACGAGCCTACCAAAGGGCACAACCGGTGGCATCCGGATATTCCCCCGGCGGTGGAAGTGGCCCAAGGCGAGGAAGTGGTGATGCAGACCAGAAACGCCATCGACGGCGGCGTCACCCCAGACTCCAGGCCAGAAGACCTGAGCAACATCAACCTAGGGTTGGTGCACCCTTTGACCGGCCCGGTCTACGTTCAGGGGGCCGAGCCCGGCGATCTGCTGCAGGTCGATATCCTGGACATTGAGCCGGCCCGGTGGGGATTCACCACGATTATTCCTGGGTTCGGGTTCCTACGGGACGTGTTCCTGGACCCCTATGTGGTGCATTGGAATATCCAGGATGGATACGCCGAGTCACCCCAGCTTCCAGGGGTTCGTGTTCCCGGTGCTTCGTTCATGGGCACCATTGGCGTCGCACCCTCCCGCACCTTACGCCAGGAGATCCTGTTACGGGAAGATGAGCTAATGCGGAGAGGTGGCGCCGTCCTTGGCCCGGATCCGGGTGGGGCTGTGCCAAACACCGACCCCATTGCTTCAGAAGGCCTGCGTACGGTGCCGCCCCGGGAAAACGGCGGCAACATGGACATCAAGCAGCTTACCGCTGGCACCAGGCTGATGCTGCCCGTATTTACAGAAGGTGCTTTGTTCTCCGCCGGTGACGCCCACTTCGCCCAGGGAGACTCGGAATGCTGCGGCACTGCCATCGAGATGGACTGCACATTGCACGCCAGCTTCCAGGTGCACAAGGGAGGGGCGCGTGAACGCAACATCAATTTTCCTTACTTCGAACGGGACGAATATTTTATGAGCCCGGAGATGGCGGCGCCCCGCCGCTTTCTTGCATCCACCGGGATGTGCATCTCCGACGGTGTCAACGAGTCGGAGAACGCCACCATGGCGGCCCGTAACGCTCTGCTGAACATGATCCAGTTGCTGATGGAGCGCGGCTGGACCCGGGAACAGGCCTACTGTATTTGTAGTGTTTCCGTAGACTTGAAGCTGAGCGAAATGGTGGATGTTCCCAACTTCTTGGTGTCGGCTTTTCTTCCGCTGGATATTTTCGTCGGATGACTTCTGGGACACATTAATGGCCGTCGATGCAGGCCAAGCCTGACTAGGGTATACTAAAACCATCCATACGCCGGAGTCAGCGTGAGGGTTTGTGGGCCAATCTCCGGTATCTTGACGGTCGTTACACGCTCTCGCAGCTAATTTTTCGATAGGAGAATGACCATGAAGTTTGGACTACTTTACGAGGGGCAGAGGCCCTTCCAGGGTAATGACGTCGATTGGAACAGCCTGTACAAAGAGACTCTGGACCAGTGCGAGCTAGCCGACCGGCTGGGCTTTGATAACCTCTGGTTTGTGGAGCACCACTTCCTGATGGGGTTCTCAGGCTCGCCATGCCCTGAAGTCCTCTTCGGTGCCCTAAGCCAGCGGACCAAGAACATTCGCATCGGCTTCGGCGTGTCCATCCTGCCCTATCATCACCCGATAAGGGTCGCCGAGCGGGTGGCTATGGTGGACCAGCTCACTGATGGCAGGGTGGAGTTCGGCACCGGCCGGTCCAACGCCTACGAGCAGACCGGACAGGGTGTCGACCCCCGGGAGACCCGGGACCGGTGGGACGAGTCCATATCAATGCTGCCGCAGATCTGGCAGGCAGACGAGTTCTCTTGGGAAGGCAAGTTCTGGAACGTCCCCACGCGGCGGGTCCTGCCCAGGGTCTTTCAGAAACCCCATCCCCGCATGTACCTGGCCTGCACCCAGACCGAGAGCTTCCGTCTAGCGGCGCAGAAGGGAATCGGCGTGCTGTCGTCCTCCTCTTATGCGGTAGACATCCTGGCCGAACATGTGAAGGTCTACCGTGACGCCATCAAGGACGCCGACCCGGTAGGGGCTTTTGTTAACGACTTCTGGGGCAACAACGTCCACGCCTACTGCGGCAAAGACGATAAGGCAGCCAAAGAGCTATGCGCCGAGTCCATGAAGACCTTCTTCGGGCCTGATAAGCCCTACGTCAGGGACCGCATCGGCGCTTACGAAGAGCTACTGGAGGCTTGGGGTGGTGTGCCCGATCACCTTCAAGCCGACTTCGGCCGCTGGCTGCGGCAGTCTGACGAGTCCCATAAGGAACAAGCCGCTGAAGCCGGTATCTCGCTGGACTCCGGGCCGGGCGCCGCCCGGGCCGCCATCGCCCAGCTAGATGCGGAAACCCTTTCAGACCGGGGCGTAATCATCGCCGGAGACCCGGAGAGCTGTGCCAAGACGGTCCGGATGTACGAGGACATCGGCGTGGACCAAGTCATGATGATCATGCAGACCGAGACCGTGCCTCATGAGAAGGTGATGGAGTCCATCGAGTTGTTCGGGAAAGAGGTGATCCCCC
This sequence comes from Dehalococcoidia bacterium, assembly GCA_965197555.1. Taxonomy (GTDB): domain Bacteria; phylum Chloroflexota; class Dehalococcoidia; order Lucifugimonadales; family UBA3495. The sequence goes on from OZ240213.1 coordinate 801,016, forward strand.
AGTTCCGTCAAGAAGCGCCGGTGAAGGAAGCAGTGGCCACCTAATCCAACCCAGGTCCGGTCCCAAATATCCCTGGACCGAGTCCAGTGTGTTAGAGAGTCCCAGAGGACAAGCCCCTGGGACTCTTGGCTATATAACCCAGTGAGGTTAAAGATGCCAAAGCTTGGGATGGTTCTATACCATGGTATAGAGGGCGGCCCGGAGTTGGCGAATTACGCGGGGATAGCGGAGAAGTCCGGCTTCGATTCGCTTTGGGTGACCGAACGCTACTTTCATGAAGAGACTTTCACCCTCCTGGGCTACCTGGCGGCAGCTACGAAGAGAATCAAGCTCGGAGTGGGGGTAGTCAACCCCTATACCCGCAGCCCGGCCCTGACAGCCATGGCCGCGGCAACCCTGGACCGGCTGTCGGCAGGACGCTTCCTACTTGGTATCGGCCGTAGTGAACGCTCCGTAATTGAGGATCGTATGGGGATTCACTACGGGAATTCCTTGGGACGGTTGGAATCGTGTGTCAAAGACATAAGGAAACTGTTGAAGGGCGAACAGGTCTCCCAGGAACACGCCGCCTTCGGTTTGCGCAACGCTCGCCTGACCCCTCCTCCCTTGAAAGACAACGTCCCAATATATCTGGCGGCCATCGGGCCTAAAGCGCTGCGGTTGGCAGGAGCAGTGGGAGACGGTGTCCTGCTCAACGCCTACACCCCGGTCAACTACGTCAAGTACGCGGTGGACGAAGTACGGAGAGGGGCTCTGGATGCTGGGCGAGATCCTGACTCCCTTGACATCGTTTGTATGCTAGTTGTCCGGTTGACCGATTCTCCTGAGGACCTGTTCCCGGAGCTGCAGAGGCGGGTTGTGAGGCTACTGGCCGAGCAATACGTGGGTGAAATTCTCCTGGAGAAAGGGGGTTTCGATTCCTCGATTCTGCCGCCGCTGCGTCTGGCGGCAGGCCAGAATAGAGAGGAAGAGGCCATGCAGTTTGTTAGCGATGAGATGGTGAAGTCGTTCTACCTGGTGGGCAACGAGGCTCGGTTACAACAGCGCATAGCCCAGTACCGGGAGGCTGGCGTCGGCATGCCGTTGCTGTTACCCCGTCTGGACGACTTTAAACGTGTTGCTGAGGCGTTGGGCCAAAGCTAACGCCTTCGTTCAGGACTACTGCCTGCTCTCGAAGCCAATCCGGCTACTCTCAGCGTAAACAATATATGAGGCCTGAGCTGCACGGCGTCGGTTGATGCTGACCATATTGAGTCGCAACTGATCAGACTCGATGCGTTTTTGCCGCCGGCCACCAAACTGACACCGTCACTCCCGCGAAAGCGGGAGTCTAGGGGTATCAACGGTGGATGTCCGCTCCCCGTTTTCACGGGGACAAGCTTCGCGGGCAGACGGAGGATGAACCAACCTGATACCGTCACTCCCGCAAAAGGAGACCTTTGCATAACTCCCCAGACGGGGCAAGATCGACGTGGTGAAGCACTCCCGCCTGCTTGCAAACCCGAGCGGATGGATTCCGGCAAAGGCCGGAATGACGGTTCTTCAAAGGTCTCCTGTTGCGGGAACGACGGGCCTGGAACGGGCATGGCCCTCAACCTCTGGACAGTTAGATTAAGTCGAATAGATTGACATGATCTGAGTAAGCCCAATACACTCAAATTGACGGTGCCTGACCATTTTTGGCGAGTCTAAGCGGCTATTTCAGGCACTTGGAATTCCTGATAGACGGTGGACGTCTTTTTGTTCGTAACGAGGCTGAGGATGCGCCGCTTATATCTGCTCCTGTCCCTGGTCATTTTTATCGGAGTAGCTTGTGGGGGACAGCAGGCCGCTGCGCCAAACCCCACCAGCTCACCGGACCAAGCCACCGCACCCGCTGCTGATGCGCCTGTTGGCGGCAGGCTCATCCGGTTGGGAGACGACCCTCCCACTCTGGACCCCCATCTGACTGGCGACGTCAGTTCTGCGGTTATCATAGTGGAAGTATTCGGTGGACTGGTCACCATAGAGGCCCAAAACCCGCGGGACCTACGAGACCCTCAGCTAAAGATCGTGGGTGACATGGCCGAGGACTGGGCAATTAGTCCGGATGGCACAACCTACACCTTTCGGCTTAGAGAAAATGGCAAGTTCCAGGATGGCCGCCTGGTTACTGCGGAGGATTTCAAGTGGTCCCTGGAGAGGGCAGCGGACCCGGCTACCCAGTCGTCCATTGTCGATGTGTTCCTCGGTGATATTGTAGGCGTCCCTGAAAAGCTGGCCGGAGAGAGGAACGACGTCCCCGGCGTACGGGTTATTGACCAACGCACCCTGGCTATTACCGCCGATGCGCCGAAGGCATATTTCCTGGCCAAACTTACTTATCCCACGGCCTTTGTTCTGGATAAGAATAACGTGGAGATCGGATCGTCGTGGATGTTCGAGCCCAACGGCACCGGCCCGTTCCGGCTGGCCGAATACCTACCGGGAGAAATCCTGAGGTTGGAGCGCAACGAGCACTATCAGCTCGGCCCTCCCAAGCTCGACGAGGTTAAATTTGTCCTCAGCGGTGGAGACCCGCTGTTGATGTACGAAAACGATGAAATCCACGTTACGGGCGTCGGACTCCTGAACCTGGAGGCCATCCGCGATCCGGGAAACCCTTTGCAAAGCGAGCTACATCGGGCACCGCCCAGCTTTGGCATCTCCTACGTGGGCATGAACGTAAACGAAGCTCCTTTCGACGATACCAAGGTCCGGCAAGCCCTCAACTATGCAGTGGACAAACAGACCATATCCGAATCGCTGCTCCAGAACCTGACGGCGCCAGCCAACAGCATCCTTCCTCCCAGTTTTCCAGGATACAATCCGGGCCTCAAGGGGTACCAATACGATCCTGAGAAAGCTAAGCAGCTCCTGAAGGAGTCCAAATATGGGGAGAATTTGGATGATTTTCCCCGCGTCGTCGTGACATTGCCTGGCTCCTTTGGCGCCCCGGTCAGTCCCTCCATGGAAGCAATCCTCCAAATGTGGCGGGAGAACCTGGGTATTGAAGTGGAGATACTGCAGACCGAGTGGGCCATCTACTTGCAGGACCTACACCAGAGGCGCTTCCAGATGTTTGGCGGACTGGCCTGGATAGCGGATTACCCAGACCCAGAGAACTTCCTGGACGTTCTTTTCCATTCCGAGAGCAGCAACAACCACACCGGTTATGCCAACCAAGAAGTCGACCGCCTATTGGAGAGTGCACGCCTGGAGCTGAACGAAACAAAGCGCTTCAATATATACCACCAAGTAGAGGAGATGATCCTGAACGACGCGCCATGGGTCCCCTTGTGGCACGGCAATGAAGGGTATGTATTGGTTAAGCCATACGTCCAAGACTATTTCTTGTTTCCGCTGGTCATACCCAGACTCCGCTACGTGTATATGACCCAGCCTTAGCGGGCCTCCGGCCGGAACGGCTGGCTTTTTGGATGAACCCCCGCCAATGGCGTACACTCGCCGTTGATTCGGTCAAGTGATGACAGGTCCGGCCATGAAGATTCATCTCGTCGACGGCACCTACGAGCTTTTTAGGGCCTACTTTTCCATCCCATCCTTGACTGCGCCAGACGGCCGTTCCGTCGGTGCGGTGCTGGGACTTGTTCAGACGCTGCTATCCCTGCTGCGAGGGAGCGATGTGTCCCACGTAGCCTGCGCCTTCGATCATCAGGTCCAGTCCTTCAGAAACAGTCTCTTTGCTGGTTACAAGACTGGGGAGGACACCCCTGGCGACCTGTTGAGGCAGTTCGATTTGGCCGAGCGGGCCGCTGCCGCTCTGGGTCTGGTCGTGTGGCCGATGGTGGAGTTCGAGGCGGACGATGCATTGGCCTCCGCCGCCGCACGGTGGCGGGATGCCCCTGGGGTGGAGCAGGTGGTCATTTGTTCGCCGGACAAGGACCTAACGCAGATGGTGCAAGGCCGGAGGGTCGTTTGTCTCGATAGGCGAAGGAATCTGGTGATGGACGAAGGGGTGGTAGTGGAGAAATTCGGCGTCTCCCCCGAATCAATCCCGGATTACTTGGCCTTGGTGGGAGATACTGCCGATAGAATCCCCGGCATACCCAAGTGGGGGCCTAAGACCGCCGGGCTTGTATTGAGGAGCTATGCTCATATCGAGAATATTCCTGACGATGCAACCCAGTGGCAGGTACCAGTGCGGGGCGCACCGGCCATCGCCGCCAGCCTGGCTGAGCATAGGCGAGAGGCAATCCTCTACAAGAGCCTGGCAACACTGCGTTTAGACGTACCCCTTGATGAGAGCTTAGCTGATCTCGAATGGAGGGGCGTTCGTAAAACGGAATTCGAAGCTCTCCGTTCCGAGTTGGGCTTCACCCGCGAAGCGGTCCACGATAACGAGTGGGCCGCCGATTAGTTCCCCTGCCCATCTACAAGCCCGTTGGTGGTCCGACAAGCCTGCCCGCCCGTTCGTGGTGAGCTTGTCGAACCATGAACGGGCGGGCCTTCGACAGGCTCTGGGCGGACGGGGTATTGGCGTGAGGTGGGGAATTAGGGCCTTGGGATGCGGCCTCGCCGGGGGTCACGTCCTCTTCTAAGATACAAGGGCGGCCCTTCGACTGGCGAACGGCAAGATTCGCATTAGGGGAAAGACAGGAGGTGCCATCCCACTACCAGTGTGTCTAAAGGGCTGGCTTAGAAACTATGTCAATGGTGGTTCTAGGGACTTGTCCTGGGCCTTTACATGGGCCTTACTACGACGCAGAGGTTCCCCATCCGTTCGGCCTGAGCTTGTCGAAGGGTGGGTACCGTTGTGGCGCAGAGCGTCGAGATCGTTAATTAGAACTGGTCGAAGGCCTTGGGCATCGGTTTGAACATACAACCCTCGACGAAGATCTCGAAAAAGTCGTCCGTCGTCTCCAACTCGACATGCTCGATGCGGCGTACCATCTGCTCGGCTGTCCGCCGCATCTCCCTTGACAACAGCATAATGGTGGCACCCTCCAACGATGCGTTGCCAACCTTGACGATCTTCTCCGTGGGCAGATCGGCGATGAAGCCTATCTGCCGTGCGTTATCGACATCGACATAGTTGGCAAACCCACCCGCTAGGAACAACTTGTTGACCGCCCCCGGCGGGATGCCGTAGCGGCGCAGCGTTATATACTGCCCGGAATAGTTGGCCGACTTGGCTTGGGCCAAGGCACTGATGTCAGACCTGGAAAGGGACATCCGTTTTTCCGGGACGAACTCAAACTCGTTGCTGCCATCTTGCAGCACGCCCAAGTCGCTCATCTTGCCGGTGCACCGGAGTTGGGCTAGCAGGTCTACCAAGCCCGAACCGCAGATGCCCTGGGGCTCGGCGTCGTTGATGGTCCGGTACCGGACTTCCGAGCCCGTGATCTGGACGGACTCCACCGCTCCGTCGTATCCAGGCATCCCGTAGGTAACCTGGCCGCCCTCAAAAGCCGGTCCTGCGGGACAGGATGCGGCCAGCATGCGTTCCCGGTTTCCCACCACCACTTCCGTGTTGGTGCCCACGTCCACCAACATCACCGCTTCTTCCATCTCATCCATACCGACGGCTAGCAGGTCCGCAGCCACGTCGGCTCCCACATGGGATCCGATCAACGGCCCTGAGTAGACGTTGGCCCCGGGAAACACCCGCAGGCCTAGCTCATCTGCGGTGGCGTTGAGAGCGGTGGTCTCTCGAAGCCCTTCCGCCACCTCTTGCTCGACCACGGACCGGTAGGGCTTCTGGCCGATTGGCTGGACGTCCAGTCCGAAGAACAGATCACGCATGGTTGAGTTGCCGACTATCACAGCCTCGTATACATGCCTGCGATGGAATCCGACACGGCGGGCCATGTCTCCCACCTCGAAGTTGATGGCGGAGAGCATGACTTGTCGAAGCTCTCCGTTGTAAGGGCCTCCGTCGTAAGAAATCCGGTGCATGATGTCGCTGCCGCCGAAACGCTGGGGATTCTCGAAAGAGGCAGTGGTTAAGGTTGCACCGCTTTCCAGGTCCACCAGATTCATGACCACGGTGGTGGTACCCAAGTCGATGGCGAGCCCATAGATCCTTCCCTGGTAACCGTCGATTCTCAGGTCACTCTGGAATACTGAATCTCCTCGTCTAGTCGTCAGAGGGTCCAAGGTAATATGGCGCCGTATCGAATCGACTAGGATTCTGGGTTGCCGCCGCAGTACAGCGAACTCGATTGAGGCTTGGGAATCGATAATTCTTGCCTGACAAGCCAGGCGGTAATTTTCCCGTAAAAAGGCTTCCGGTCCACTTGGAGGGTTGAGGGCCTCGGAGCCGCGACGGACTTCAACTATGCATTCGTGGCACTCGCCGCTGCGGTTACAGGAAGTGGGAACCCGGACTTTTGCCTCATCGGCGTAGTCGAAGAGGCTCCTACCTGGGACCAAATCCATCTCCCTGCCCTGGTGGTAAAGAGGAGACATGGAGGCATTTTAGCACGGGGTGGCGGCTGAAGCTGGGCAAGCGAATAAAGCGCGCCACGGAGTGGCTGGGGTTGGTGAACCGGCTCGCGGGGGCTAGACTCGCCAGGCGCTGCGATAGTCAAGATCGTCGCTGCCGGTGCATTTCGGCAGCACGCTAGTGCTGTGGGTCTTGGACTGGTTGCGGCAGCCGAAGTTGGCCGTACAGAGGTCTTGAGCGTTCTTGTAAGGGCAGCGATACATGGAGACACGGTTGGCGGTCTCGTTGATGTCACTAAATATCTTTTGTAGCCGGGAAACACTGGCCCGGTACCGCTCGATGTCGATTTCGCTGCCCAATCTAAGACCGCCCACTAACTGGAGCTGCTTCTTGCACTCCTTCTGCGCCCACTAGTTTCTTGGTCAGCTCAACACACGACATGGCGTCCTTGCCGTACCCGTCGGCGCCCATGTCATCGGCGAAGTCCTGGTTCAAAGGTGCGCCGCCCACCATGATTTTGACATCACGCCGGAGACCGGCTTCTTCAAAGGCCTCTACGGTCTTTCCCATATTGGGCATGGTGGTGGTGAGCAGAGCGGACATGCCCAGGACCTGGGCACCGTGCTCCAGCACTGCGTCGATGAACTCCTCGGGCTTGGTGTCGACCCCCAGGTCGTGGACAGTGAATCCGGAGCCCCTGAGCATCATGATGCACAGGTTCTTGCCGATGTCGTGGAGGTCGCCTTTCACTGTGCCCATGACCACGGTGCCAATGGGTTGTACCCCGGACGCTGAAAGGATCGGCTCAATGTAGGCCATTCCCGCTTTCATTGCCCGCGCGGCCACCAGCACCTCGGGGACGAAGATGATGTTGTCTCTGAACTTGATACCAACCACGGCCATACCGGCCACCAAGCCGTCGTCCAGTATGGTGTTGGCTTCGAATCCATCAGCCAGGGCCTGGCTGGTCAACCGGTCGACTTCGTGGTTGTTCCCAATGATAAGGTTGTAGGAAATTTCTTGCATCAGGGGATCGGTACCTTCGAAGAGACCCCGGATGTGCTTCTGCTCAAAGGAGTTGGTAACGTATTCTAGTTCCTTCTCCAGCCCTTCGTTTACCACAGGCATTGCAAGCTCTCTGCACCAGTTTCAGCGCGCCATTTGATATATCTAAGCATGGTGAAAACCGCTCCAAAGCCCCCAATCAAACACGAAACTCAGCATAATTGAATCGATTCTACCAGCGTGTAAGCATTCCCTCAACGTTGGGCGGTGAGACTCTTAGTTGTCCACTTAACGCGAATCTTCCCGCTCATCCTGAGCTTGCCCAGAGCCAACCGAAGGGCCTGTAGAAGGGCCGTTGGTTCATGGTTCGACAAGCTCAGGACGGGCTTGTCGAAGGGCTCAGGCGTCCCCTTGGTGTTCGGCGCACCAGTCCCTGACCGCCTTGGGAATCTCTATCAAGTTCTCCAGCTTGGTTGCCAGCGGTACGGCGCACTCAGGAGCGATCATGCTTACTCCGGCGTCCATGCACCGGTATACCTCTTGGCGTACTTCCTGGGGCCCCTTGGAGTAAAGGGTCTCTGGATTGTTTATGTTGCCTACCAGGCCAATCCGGCCATCGACGATGTCCATAGCTTTTTGAGGATCGTTTTTCGAATCAAAATGGAAGCAGGCCATTCCGGACTGGGCTATGTAGTCCATTCGGTCTAACGTGTTACCGCAAATGTGGAGAATGAGTGGGACCTTGAGCCGCTCGGCCATTTCCTGATGGATCTCAAGAAGGAACCTCTTATAGTACTCGCCGCTCACCAGATCGCCGGTGGCATGGTCGGGAAAGGTGAGCGCGTCGGCACCGGCTGCTATTTGAGCTTCACCAAATAGCACTGATATTTCCTTCAAGCGCTCCAGGCAACGCTTCACCATGTCGGGGTCGTCCACCGTCATTATCAGGAAGTCCTCCACGCCGAAAACGTGGTAGGCCAGGGTCCAAGGGCCCATGGTTTTGCCGATGACAGCCACTTCGTCTTTAAACTCTTGCTTCAGGATCTCGATGGATTTAGTTATGGTCTGGTTGTCGGGGTGCTCCAGGAATCCCGCGGGTATGTGTATGTCGTCAGGGCCTTTCCATATGGGATTGTACATTCGCACCGTGGGCCAGTTGTCCTTTTCCTCCCACTGCATTTCACAGCCCAGCGCCGAGGACTCCTGGATGATGGTGAAGTAGGGCATAACCGAGTCGAAGCCCAGCTCGGTATGGCCGGTGGCTGCCAGGCGGGCTGCAAGCTCTGGCTTCCGGCAAGCATCAGGGAAGGGAGCATCGACCAGGTCCATGAGTTCGACCGTCGATACATTAGTGGGGTTGGCCACCGGCGGGCGGTCCACCGGCTTCCCGGCCAAGGCGTTCATTACTCGCTCCCGGGGTTTCATAGTCTCTGTGAACGCCATAGTGTCACCTCCTATATGGTCTCTGTGCCCAGAGCCAGGCTAAGTGGGAGTGAAACCAAGGGTGCCGGTGGTCATTTGGCCACGGAGGGATTCCGCTTCCATCATGCTTTCCACGGCGCTGACGTTTCGAGCGTAGGGCAACAGTAACCGGACCAACTCGTCATGGCGGTGGGTGCAGGGGAACGCCACCTGGGTATCGGTTACTTTTTCCATCTCGCCGTACCGCAAGAACCCGGTTACGATCATCCTGAGCCGGAGAGGGATGTTATCCGCCTCCCCATCGCTGGATACTTCGTAAATCCAACCCGATGCTGCTTCGCTTCCGCCGACCTTGATTGTTAACTTGGTCCTTGTATCAGCGATGCTCATTTCGCCTTGGACTGGCGAGTAGTCCGGACTCTTGCCTACTGCTTGAGCCAACAGGAACTTCAATGCTCGCCGGTGCAGGTGTCCGCAGCTATATTTGACTTGATGGTAAGATCCCTCGACAGCGGCTAGCCCGCCGAGGGCGCAAATTTGGTCCCTTATTTGCCGCAGCCGACCGTCAACCCCGGGCCTGCTGCTGAAGCTCCATATGGTGCAGATCCCGTCTTTGACGTAAGCCCCCACACTTATGTTGTGGAAGTGGGGGTCCATGGGCACCAGCTCCAGGCAGTTCCCGTAACGTTCAATGACGTCGGCTGTTCGCGTCTGGGGAGCTGTCCCGGTAGTCGTCATATACTTCACCGTACGGTTGAGTTACTTTGGTGGTGTAATAGCTCATCAACTTGGCCAGGGTGGCTCCATTATTAATGGGGGACCCGTTACTAATGGGGGACCCGCCAGGGGTGAGGTGGTACTCATCTATTTCAGTTAGAGATGGCCTCGGGATTGCGTCCCTATCGCTTCAGCAGCGCGGCCAGTGCCCGGATGTGCTCCGGTCCGGTCCCACAGCAGCCCCCAATGATGTTGATGCCGAGTTCCGCAAGGGCCTTGAACCCTTTTGTCATATACTCCGGAGACTCTGGATAGACCACCTGACCGTCTTGAATTTTAGGGATACCGGCATTGGAGTGGACCAGCAGGTAACCATCAGTGGACTGGCGTATCTCGGCGGTTAGCTCCACCATGAGATCGATGCCATTCCCGCAATTGACGCCTACCACGTCGGCGCCTGCAGCCATCAATTCCACGGCCGCTCGCTCCGGCGTCACCCCCATCATGGTGAAGAAGCCCCGGGGTCCTTTATCGAACACCATGGTTGCCATAACTACCAGGCTGGTGTTCTCTTTGGCTGCTTTAATCGCCAAGGTCGATTCTTCCAACGCCGTCATGGTCTCGATTACCACGCCGTCTGCGCCCCCCTCCTCCAGTGCGATGACCTGCTCAGCGAAGGCGTCCAGCATCTCTTGCTGGCTGACTTCTCCCAATGGATGAAGAAACTCACCAGTGGGGCCGACAGAGCCAACCACGTGACAGCCTTGGGGCGCCTGGCTGCGCGCGTGCTGCGAGGCCAACAGGTTTAGCTCGGCGACCCTGTCACCGTGGCCGTACTTCTCAAGCATGAAGCGATTGCCACCGAAGGAGTTGGTGAGCACCAAGTCCGAGCCGGCTTCGAAGTAGTCCCGGGCCATCCCTTGGACAACCTCAGGCCGACTTGCGTTTAGCTCCTCCGGGCATCCGCCGGGTTCGAGGCCTCGGCTTTGAAGGTAGGTCCCAGTGGCGCCGTCGGAGACCAGCACCTCGCCCCTGGCCAAACGTTCTAGAATCGAATCTCCCTGCCGGTTAACCTTATTCATGGGGCACACCAAGGGACTTCTTTCAGGAAAGGACTACAGTTGCGCTACCTGCGCTAGGACTCCAAGATACCCTATTTCCCAGGGTGTGAAAAGAGAGCCGGTCAGGAGAAGAGGGCCTTTTAATTCTCATAGGCCGTGAGAGGTCCGTTCTTTTGGTGAACCCTTCGACAAGCTCAGGACAGGCTTGTCGAACCAGCGGTCCTTCGACAAGCTCAGGAAGAACGGGGAGGTGCGGGTTAAGGGGAGGCGCGGGCTAAGGGGAGAATTGAGAGGCCCGCTCAGGAGCAGATGACCCGGGTCCGCCGGCCCTTTTCGGGTATGACGGTTCGCGGGTCCGGCCTGTAATAGCGCTGCTACCTTAGGTTATTGCCGGGCCTGAGGAAGTATCTATGGGAGTCGAACGCAGCTCATAGAGACTGGGCTAGCGGTTCAGGTCCGAAGACGAGATGTTGTATCGGTCCAACAGGTCCTGGACTCCCACGGATACCTGTCTCCTCATTCTGCCGCTCAGGTTTCGGGTGTTGGCTATAGCCTTGTACACCGAGGCGTCATATGGCTGCCAATCATCCCGTAAGAGCTGGAGAGCCTCCGATTCACTCTCGGCAGCTTCGACCAGGATCTCACTGAGAGGACGCAAGAACCCTGCCCCAGGCAGCGCGCGGACATCGCTGACAATCTGGCGAAAGCCGACCGAGAAACCCGCCAGCTTATCCACCGCCTCGGCCCGATCACATCCTCCCTCACTGCGCCGCCAAGCGTCATAGTCTTCATGGAAATCGTCCCATTTCTGAAGCAGGAGTTCATATTCCTGAGTAAACGCGCCCAAGGCGGATTGGGTCTGCTCGGATACGTGGCCCAAAACGTCGGCCAGGGCTTGGCGGGCTTGACGGCGCGCCGCATCGCTTTCCACCAACTGGCGATCAAATTCGTCGAACAGGTCCTGATCCCCGGTGGTGAAGTCTGCCGGTGGCCTCCCAGCGTCGGCGGATTCCTCGGACTCTTCCCCCTCGCCGCCCTGCTCCGGCTCCACTCTGGCGGCACTTGCTCCGGGTGAGTCCTCATCTTTCTGGGAGGTACCCCGGAGCTTGCGAATCGCCAGGTCCGTCTCTTCCGCTGACTGGGCCAAAGTCTCGGCAACCGGACGGGTGACCCCAAGAGTGGGTAGGTTACCGATGGAAACTACAATTGCTCTGAATCGAGTTACCAAACTGCCCAGCCTATCCACCGTTTGTTGGGATGATAGCTGGCCCTCTTCGTTCCGGAGAGAGTCATAGTCTCTGTTAAATGAGTCCCAACTCTGTTCAATCGATCTGAAGCTCTTGGAGAAGTCCTTGACCTCTGCGAGGGAGTCCGGTCCGGTGGTAATCCTGAGGTCCTCCAAGGCGTCGGCTACCTCTTTCCGGATATCGGAAGCTGTGGCCCGGGCCGAATCCACCGTCTCGAATGCAGATACGGTAGCGGGATTGGCAACGGTTCTCGCAGCGTCAGGGGTCTTCTCCGCGGCGTTGCCATTTTCGGCTTCAGCCGTAGTTGGCAAGACTACCCCCATACCCACTCCTTGTCGCCAATTGTCCCTGAGGAGCCGCAACGCCTCCTCCTCCTGTTGAGCGGCGGAGATCAATCTGTCGGCGAGGCGTCTAGCCACGTAAGGCCGGGATATTCCACGCGCGGTCTCGGTTACGTCGGTAAATTGACCGACAAACTGGTTAAGTGCCACCTGAACCGTGCTGGCCTCACAGGCGTTTAGCCCTCCACGCCACATGTCGAACTCGTTGTGAAACCGGTCCCAATTTGCGGACACTGCCAAGTGGCCAGAAGCAAATTGCATGGCCGCTGCTTTTGCTTGGGGGGATACGGGGGTCGGCGTGGGAGCCCCCAATTCGGTGCGAGTTAGAGCCTCCAAGGTGGCTTGAATATCGGGGGTTACTCGTGGCAGGTTGTTGTCCGATGGTGCCGGCTCTGTAGAGGTGCAGGCCACGCCCGCCGTGATCAGACCAGCGGTAGCGATGGCCATTAGGAGTCCAAGCTTAAACTTCATTAATTCCGGTATACTCCCACAAAGTCTCCCACTAACCCGTTTCGGAACGATCCCGATTCCAGGTGGCTCAACAGCGTTTCCAGCGCCGCTCGTGATTCGCCGAGTACCACCAGTACGTGTCTATCCGGTGTTGCTTGCAAGAATATTGTAGCGGTCCCGGTGGCATCGATTTCGGAAGTAAAGGGCGTACGCAGGGACCCATCTAATTGTATCCCGGACAGTTGCAGGTATTGGGCTACTTCGAAAGAGTCCTCATATAATCCCAAATACATTGTATCCCTGGTAATGTCTTCCACTGGCTTGATGTCCGCTTTCTTGCCGAATGCAGCCAACAGTGTCTTAGCATCGGACCCAACTTCAAACAGAGCCGACTGCCCCAACAAAAGGTCCACTTGGTCTCCGAAGAAATAAGGAAAGTCGGTTAGATGGAATTCTCTGATGTTGGAAGTTAGGTAGTCCGCGATATTGGAAATGAACCTGTCGTTGTCCAGGATGGAGTTCTGGGGTGGAATCATGAAAGTAAGGTCGGAGATCGCTACAACGCGTCCGTCCCTTCCCTTGGCCACTGGATAGAAGGGCTCGATTCGGTGGACCGTCGACGATCGGGTATTGGTGTCGGCCCGGACTAAACCGGGACCGGCGCTTCTTACCGATCCTGAAGTATACATGACGATGCGCCGCAAGCCTTGCGTCAGTTCGTCGGCCCGTGGGAAATCGCTCAGGAATATGTTCTGATGGTTTAGGTCGTATTCCGTCGTGTTGTACAAATGACCGGGTAGAAAGGAGATTCCGAACCGCTGGGCCAGAGAGTTGATCCGGTGCCGACGGGTAGGGTCGGCGATCAGCAACAGCCTGCCCCCCTTGTCTACAAATTGCTCTATCAGAGCCCCCTCTGCTGGGGTATACGGCTGCCTGGGCAGAATAACCGCCATGCTGTCAGCTTTACGCAGGGCCACGTCCAGCGCTTCAAGCCGTTGCGACTCCGAGTTGACGGGGACCACATCGCCCAAATACTCCACGTCAAATCCCCTGTCGGCGACGCGGTTCGTTAGCGTGGTTATTTCGGCCTTGGTGTATGAGTGCGAATGGGTCGCGTCAAGCACCAACGTTCCACGTTGGATTTTGGGCACCTCAGTAAAGGTAAGAATACTGGAGGAAGGCACGGGTATCCCTTCCAGCGGTATAGAGACTGCTTCCGGCGCATCATAGCCTCCCCCTTGGAAGTGGAAGTACGCCGCCAGAAAATAAATCAGGGCGGCCAGAGGCAAGAGGAGCAGCAGCCAGAGCTTATTCGGGCGGGCCCACATACAAGTAGTAAATCCTGGGCGTATTTACGTTCAAGGGGAACCCAGGGGGAGATTCTGCTTCAAGCTCTATGACACCGGAGGGCAGGAACGGCCGCCGAAAGCTATCCAGATTGGACCGCTCATCCAACGGTCCAATAAGCCCCTGGTCGTCCTTGGCGGAAGTCACGAGGGCTCGGAGCGAAGCGTCCTGGTGTAGAGGACCTCCATCGGTGGCGGAGCCAAAAATCCTTTGGGATTTCTGGACGAAAATTCGGAACACTTCGGTATTAACGTCGACCAGTTCATAACCGGATATGTTAGCCAAGTCCGCCGCGGTCTGGATGGCATCGGTGTCGCTGCCTAATTCGTCAACCAAGCCGAGTCGCACCGCTTCTATCCCGGAGTATAAACGGGCGTTGAGCAACTCCTCCCGGGTGATCTTTAGCTTGTCGCCGCGTTCGGTGACCACCATTTGCCCGAAGCCCTCTTTGACTTGGTCCGCCAGCCTAATCCAATGGCGGCGGGTGTCTCCTGCCTTGTAGGGCCCTGACGTGATCACCTGCTCATTGGGTGGAAATGGGATCATCGGGCCGGGGAACGATAGGATAACACCCACGCTTCCCACCAAAGACGTCGGTTTGACATAGACCTTGTTGGCCCCCAGCAGCATCATATATCCACCACTGGCGGCGATCGTTTCGGTAACCACCACTACCGGCTTTACTTCACGCAGTTCGCGCATTTCCAGGAACAGCTTCTCGCTGGACGCTGCTCCCCCGCCCGGGCTGTTCAGCTTCACAACGACCGCTTTGATGTCGTCGTTTTCGCGGGCGTAGTCCAGGAAAGCACCAATGACAAAGGACGAGTTACTGCTTATTACAGTAAATGGGAGGTCTATTATTCCTATCTTGGGCTTTCCCGGAAAGACATAGAAGAACACCGTCGATCCCAAGGTCAGGCCCAAGACAACAAGAACAAGTACACTAAAGTACCATGTTCGGATTACGCGCCAGATCACAGAGAGTCCACCCATTCCCAGGTCCTATTAATTCTTCAGTCCAACCGAACCCAATGACGGACCCACCTCACACTCCTGGAAGTTTGCGTCGGCTGGATATCGCTTGTAATTGTAAGGCCCACCACCCGGGTTCAGCCAAGATTAACATGGTTCCACTACACGTACAACGCTAATATATTTACGCTGCAACCGGCTGTCTGGATGTCCTGGCCCATGAAGCGTCGGACACCACGCGGCTCTAGCTGAATCAATAGCGAGTGGAAAGGTTACAATGGGCTTGCCCAAGTCCCAAGAAATCCTAAACCAATGACGTTAGAGGTCGCCGGTACGTCCTCGGTCTTTGGGTGGAGGCTATTGACGTTTGTCCGGAGCTTCTGCCCGAAAAGCGACGTGGGGCTTGATTGATCCACCGCCCGTCGAGGGTGATTGTGGACTTGCCCACCTGCGTTTAGAGTGCCTTGAGTCGAACGCAGACTTTGTGGTCCACTGTTTAGGAAGCTAAGGCCGTCAAAGCATTCAGGTCGGGGACCGGCTGGCCCTCGGGGTGCAAGGGCTGGATGCAAACATGACTTGCTCCAGCATCAAAGTGTTCTTGAATACGTTGCTGGATCACTTCCTCATTCCCCCAGGCGACCATACCGTCAATAAAACGATCGCTGCCGCCGTCGGCCAAGTCTGCCTCGCTGAAGCCGAGACGCAGCCAGTTGTTTCGGTAATTGGGCAGGGGCATATATAGGCCCAATACTTGGCGCGCCACCTGTCGCGCTTTGCCGGGGTCGTTAACCAGGAGGACCTTTTGCTCGACACAGAGCCATTTGTCCGGGCCGAGGATTTCCCTCGCTCCCGCTGTATGTTCGGGAGTAACGTTGTAGGACAAAGCCCCAGCAGTACGTGCCCCGGCCAGTTCTGTCATCTTGGGGCCCAAAGCCGCCAATACCGTTGGTGGTGTTTCGTCTAGCGCCGGCGCAATGGCTCCCGCCTTCTCCATGGCATCCAGGTAGCCCCGCATCGTCGGTATGGGTTTCCCGTAATGATGTCCCCGGGCTCGCTCCACCAGCCTCGTGTGGGAGACGCCCAACCCCAACAGAAAACGTCCTCCAGAGAACCTGGCCAAAGAGTGCTGACCTTGCTTAGCAGCGGTGGCGTCGCGGGCGTAGATGTTGGCAATACCGGACCCTACAACCAATGTTTCGGTCTGGCTCAAAAGGAAGCTTCCCAGGGAAAAGGCTTCGTAACCAGCGGCTTCCACGTACCACAATGCCCCGTAGCCTAGCTTCTCACTATGCTGTGCCAACTCCGCCAATTGCGCTGGGGTCAGCGGGTCGGTATAACACCACACGCCGAGTTTACCCAAATCCATCGTCTCACCACCTAGAGTGTTAATCGCACCTAGATACTATGAAAGCATCATACTAACGGTGTGACCCCAGGGCAAGCTTAGGCTGGGCTGAGGGTTCAGGTCTTGAAAGCGATAGCCCAGCGACAACTAGTTGAGGAGGGACGACCACCGAGGCCAGGGGGCGCCCCAAGTCACCGGTGGGGGTCTCATGGCGACGCGCGAACCAGGTCCCGGGCGGCGACGATGGCTTTGAGTTTGGCTTCAGCCGTACGGGCGGAGGCAACGGGGTTGTCTGCGAAGGTAGCAAAGCCGCAGTCCGGAGTCAGCAGCACCCGCTCTGCCCCGAAAAGGTTGACGGCGCGGGATATGCGAGGGCGAATTTCCTCAACGCTCTCTACGGAGTCGAGTTTCTGGTTGACTACGCCAACGCCGACGCGTTTGTCGCTGGGTAAGCCGCGAAGTACGTCTAACTCCCCCGCGCGCGGTGTACACAATTCAAGGAGTAATACCCCCACATCGACCCGGCTTAAAGCATCCAGCAGAGGCCGGTAGTCGCCGGAAAGAGCGGCCGACTCGTCGCGAGTCCAGTTACCTCGGCAAACGTGCAGGCCTAAGCGTTCCGGCGGAAGACCGCGGACCACCTTGTTGAGCAACCCCACGGCGAAGTCAAGCTCCACTGCTGGTTCCAGCTTCTCGCTCAGGGCCCCGCACATAAACGTGCGGTTCCCTCCAGCACTGCCGAAGACGACCTCGGTCAGGACCGGTTCGTCGAACTGCACCAAGGCGGCGCCCGATGTTAGCAAGAAATGCAACTCTTCGCGCAGTACTCGAACCACATCCTGGGCCAACTGATCGCGGGTCTCATATGGAAGGTCCTTGAGGCAGTCGAGCCACATTGTGCGGGTGAGCAAGTAGGGCCCTGGTAATGCCACCTTAACCGGCAGTTCGGTGCAAGCCCGTGAGAACTCTAGCTCATGGACCGCGAGAGGCCGGCTCCTTCCCAAGTTCCCGTAGACCACTGGGTGGCGCACTTCCCCCGCTGGAACATCTAGGGCGCGGAGCTCCTTTTCAAACTTCTCCGGGTCGTCCACCATAGTAGTCAAGTCGTTCAGGGGAATGAGCTGGCAGTTGTCCAGCAGACCACCCACAAAGCTGGCGTAGCTGTCCCGGCGTTGTTCGCCATCAGTGATCACATCTACACCGGCCCGGACCTGGGAATCGATACTTAGCCGCGCCCCGTCATCCGCCGTGGCCTGGAACTCCACCTCGTCGAGCCTGCCTTCCAAGTGGTCGTGAATCGCTTGCAACATCCACCGAGGCCTAGGCCAACTGCCGATGCCCATGACCGACAGCGGTTCAATCTTCGGGCCTGGGGCGGGGGTGGGAAGGGATGTGGGGATAGTGACCTTCACTCTCAACTGTTCGCCGATGGAGGCCGTCGTTGCTATTGCGGGTGTATGTCGACGCTCGGCTAGTGGACCTTTACAAACAAGGAAGCTGCGTTGGCCGTTGTTCCTCGTCCAAGACACCAACTCGTTCTTGGTCATACGGCACCAAGCCGGGAGTTCTATTTCGACCGTGGAATCGGTGGACAAGATTTCGAGAAGCCCACCGCGGTCCAAGGGGTCTATGTGCCGCCGGATCAAAAGCAGCAGCCCGCTGCCGCAATCGAGATCGCCGCCGTCGAAGCTAAAATCGGGTTGATAAGCGTGCTGTGGGATCGGGTCCATCACGGGGTCCTTGGGCCTCTAATACTTGTAATAACGTGGAAGGGTTATCTAAAACGAAATAACGGGACTATTGTCCGACAAGAACTCCACCAGCACGGCACCGCCTACGATTTGGGCGCCGTCCACCAAGTTTTTGGGGTCCAGCCCCCGCTTGTTGAAGCAGGGGGCACACACGTAAATGGACCCGCCAACAGACGCGAAATTGTCCATGAGCTCCTTCAGGGGTAGAAACCCCTCCTCGTGGACATCATCGGCGTATCCTTTCTGAGAGAGGCGGACTCCTTCGGTGCTGAGGAACACCAAGGCGTCTTTCTCCGAGCCAAGCGCGGCATTGGCTATAACGAAGGCGACGGTGGATTTGTCGGTGTCATCCTTGGCGCAGGTGAGATTAACACAGAATTTTTGGGCCAAAGTGAGTCACTCCAATTTGATTTTTCAGGATTGTTTCTGCTCGATCCAATAGTCAGGGTGTTCTGCGCGGAGCAACCTGCGGCCTGTCATACGACACCACGCCGGCAGGTCTGCGGGTGCGCCTAGGTCCTGGGAAGTCAGCTTGAGGACCTGGCCAGCCTCGAGCTTTTGCATCCGAATTCGGAGCAGGATGATGACCTCGCCGCATCCCATGTGACCCGCGTCCCATTGGTCAGCGACGTCAACTTCATCCTCTCGGTCACCATGGTTTGCCAAGCCCAAGTTACTCACATGAAGCGGCGCCCAGGTATTTCCAAGGCCTTGGACGCTGTCGCCCGGCGGCTTGGGCCGACTCTCGGATTCTAACAAAGGGGCGAACCGGCAATCAATGGCAACAACGACAAACGCCAAGACTTGGTCGAGGTCAACACATGCCTAGGCCTTCTGGAACACAAGCTACATTCTCTCGAGTCTTCGTAACTATAACTGATGCCTTATGCTCGTTGACCCTGGGTGCCCGCTTGACTAATGGTGTGTGGTAGGGGGTGCATCCGAACAGCGAATACGTCGGTGTCCTCAAGTTGATGGAGTGTGGGACACGCGTTAGGGTTGCACCTGTAGATCTGGCCAGTCTCCTCAATCGCGACGACAGGAGCCGGAATGGGAATACGCATAAGGACGGCTAATCCAGAGGACGCCTTCCCCATGGCGAAGGTTCATGTCGACACCTGGCGGTCCGCCTATTCAGGCATCATGCCAACTGATTTCTTGTCTCGACTCTCGTACCAGGACCGGGAAAGATGGTGGCGTGACATCCTGGCAAAGGAACAACCCGCCACAAGTAACTTCGTTGCCTTGAGTGCCAATGGCGGCGTTATCGGCCTCGCCAGTGGAGGGCCGACACGGGAAGGAGACCGGACTTACCAGGGGGAGCTATATGTCATTTATTTGCTCGAACAATTTCAGGGTAAGGGCGTGGGTCGCAGGCTTGTCTGTGCAGTAGCTAATCGTCTGCTAACCGATGGCATTCGGTCGATGTTGGTATGGGTGCTGGAAGACAACTTCTCCGCCTGCCGGTTCTACAGGTCCCTTGGAGGTAAGCGAGTCAACCGGAAAACCATTTCAATTGGAGGCGTGAAGCTTCCAGAGGTGTCCTACGGTTGGAATGACGTTACCAACCTAGCGAGCGAATCGCCTGTTCGACTCTGAAAGGCCTGGAGGCCTGCTCTTGCTTCTCCAATGACAGTAGAGAACGCTTTCTTGGCGCCGGATCAGGACAAGAGTCGCCGAAGGCATGAGCTTTTTCTTACATGGTTTTTTCTTAAAGGAGCATGGGCTCACGAGAACCCGGATGTTCATCAGAACTAGGGTGAGGGAGGTCGCGGTGACCCCGGGCAAAGCCACCATTAAGTACACTGCATCTATGCCGCAAGACCGCCCAATGAAAGGCATGGATGGAGAGGAACATCGCGCTACAGGACCCGGTTCTGAGAACACGAGTGGTGGCTGGGGATGGAGGATTCGAACCTCCGATACCTGATCCAGAGTCAGGCGTCTTACCACTAGACTAATCCCCAGCGGGAACCCAGGAGGTCACCTAGACCCCTCTCGGGTGGGTGTCGACCTGCGACTCCCAAATGATATCAGAAGACGGACGAGTATTGTGGGCAAGGACGCGTTGACCACCCGCCTGCGAGCACGGCGATTTAAAGTAGGATGAACAGCCTCAAATCTAGATTGAAGGAGGTAGTGGTGTGGAGACGAAGAGGGCTACCGCGTCCTTCCTGGAGTATTGTGGCTATCGAGGACTACGACCGAAGACCTTGGAATTTTACGCATGGGGATTGGATTACCTGGAGCGGGCCTATGAGGTACTACCAAAGCATCGCAGGGAAATTGTGTCTATCCTAGGTGCTAATCCGCTGCTTGGCCAAGAGTCACGGCGGTGCCTGCATCGCATTTTCCGCAGATTCTTCGGGTGGGTTGCCGAAGAGTTTCACCAGGTCAATCCGACACTACATCTGGAACCTCTGCCCAAATTTAAGTCTGTTTCCAGAGTGTTGTCCCCAGAGGAAATAGAGGTTGTATGGGAAGCATGTGAATCGGGCCGGGAACGGGGGATGGTGGCGGTGGTCCTGGACACTGGTATTCGTCTGGGCGAGGTCGCCAGTCTGACGAGGAGGGATATAGGTACGGAAACCCTTCGGGTCACCGGAAAAGTAGGTTCCCGCCTAGTGCCATTAAGCCGGTCGGTCAGAGACATGCTGTTGTCCTTGGCTGGAGACTCCCGGCATGTATGGAAGGGTAGGAAGGGGAACCTAGGCCGGATTGGCATTCAAAAGGCCTACCGGCGACTGTTTCGGCGGGCTGGACTCACCGGTCCGAAGTTAGGCCCCCACTTACTCAGGCATACCTTTGGCACTCACTATTGCCGAGCTGGAGGCAACGTTCGTATTTTGCAAGAGATCATGGGCCACCAATCGTTGAATACCACCATGATCTATGTCCACTTGGCAGGCCGGGCCGTCATCGAGGACCATGCCGTCTATTCGCCGATCAAGACGCTGGCGTTGGTCAAGTAGTCACCAATCCAGCCATGTAGTAGGAGAGGGCCGGGCCGTGCGACCCAGGACCATGGCCGACCGCCTGGCCCCCTACATCCGCGACTATTCCTCGGAACGTCCCACCGACGACAACGGAGTCAGGCCTGCCGTTCTCGTGGTCTTTGATGACGGCATCGCCGCCAGCCACTTCTTACGGGTTGTGGGTAATGAGATGGTCCGTGCTAGGGGAAACTTTCCCGGGCGAGTCGCCCACGAATCTGCCACGGGACGACTCTGGCCGCTAGGACGGGAGTGGCAATCGCTTGGACATTGGGACCATACAACTGTTATGTGACGCCGACCTGAGAACCCTACCATGATGGCAACGTTCACCTACGGGGAACCTCTATTCCCCTTTTGACTGACGCAACCTGGACACCAACCAACTTGAACGGAGTCGGATGCTGTAAAATGGAATGGCTCCCCTGTCTTCTCTTTTATGTGAACATCGGACATTCTCCTCGAACTAAGCACTCACGGCTCCGATGTGAGGAGGACGAACCTAATGCCACTCCCAGGCGGACCCAGCGATAAAGCTGGTAACCGGTATGAGTATCTGTGGACCGTCAGGTGCATGATGCGCGTGATGAAGGGTGAAGCAGACTCGATACATTTGGAACCAGCGGGAGACGAAGGCAAGGGAATCGAATTTACCGTTCAAACTTCTTCTGGGGCTGAACACCATCAAGTTAAGCGTCAGTTGACTGGTAGAGGGGTTTGGCCCCTGGGCGAACTGGAATCCCGAGGAGTCCTATCGCATTTTTGTCAGAAGCTGCAAGACCCCCGCTCCAGTTGCGTATTTACATCCTCACACGCCGCTCACCCACTTGATGAACTGGAGAAACGTGCTAAGAATTCCAGTTCATGGGAGGACTTTGAGGCGAACTTTATTTCGTCCAACGATTGGAACAGTAAGTTCAACGACCTACACAATCGGTGGAATTCACCAAATAGAGAAGAGACATACAACCGCCTCAAGCGGGTCAGTGTCAGGATGATGGACGAGGACGGACTTCGTGAATCAGCCGAATTCGGACTCGAATCCCTGGTATCTGGCGAGCCATCCAACGTCCTGAGTGCACTCCTTGACTTCGCATCCCAACAGGTTCACCGAGTTTTGTCGGCTACAGAAATTTAGGAATTCCTCCAATTGAGAGGATTCGCCAAACAGGTGTGGGACACTGATCATACTGTAACTGACTCGATCGTAGACCTTAACCAAACTTACCTTTCAGGTATACAGCCCCTTGGGATTGGCGGGGAGGTCGTTCCGAGGGCCGAAGTTGACTTGATACTCGACTCCTTTGACGATTCTTCGGCTAGGGCGGTGATGGTCTCAGGAAGAGCGGGTGTGGGGAAAACGGCGGTCATTTCCCAAACGTTACAAAGAATCAAAGACAGGGATTGGCCCATGCTGGCCTTAAGGGTTGACCGCCTCGACCCTTCGACCACACCTATTGAGCTAGGAAGTGCCCTGGGATTGCCAGCATCCCCTGTCAGTGTCCTCGCCGCCATAGCCGATGGAAGAGATTGCCTATTGGTAATCGACCAAGTCGACGCCGTTAGCCAGGCGTCTGGGCGCAATCCTGAGTTCTTCGATTGTATCAGTGCCATGCTGCATCAGGCACAGGCTCATGACAACATCAAAGTCCTTACCGCCTGTCGGAAATTTGACATTGACAACGACCCGAGGATTCGAGAGCTAACGAGAGACGGTGGAATCGCGAAAGAGATTCCCGTAGACCAATTCGACGAGGAAACGGTTAGAGCACTGACCGAAAAGTTGGGTATCGACCCAAGAGCACTCAGTCAAAAACAGATTGACTTGCTCAGGTTGCCCATTCACCTGAGATTGCTGGAGGAAGCCCTGCCCGAAGGAGATGGAAACTCCACCGGGTTTCAGACCCCGAAGGACCTTTTTGACAGGTTTTGGAACTATAAACTCAAGGTAATTCACCGTCGTGTCGGTCCTTCCCGTGTGGAAGGCGTCATGCACCGCATAGTTAGGAATATGACTGACCGCCAAGTCCTTTCGGTGCCAGCAGGATTGCTCGACGAATACGAGGATGCCCTATCCGTTATGGTCTCCGAGAACGTGCTTGTAAAGGATGGCCAAAGGGTCTCCTTCTTCCACGAGAGTTTCTTCGACTATATTTTCGCCCGTCGGATGGTATCCGACCCAGACTTCGATTTCGTTTCGTACATATTGGAACAAGGGCAAAGCCTGTTCATACGTTCTCAGGTTAGACAGGTATTGTTGCATGTGCGCGACATCTCTACCCGAGACTGTTCCCGCAACCTGGAAACCATACTGACAAATAAAGAAATTCGCCCGCATCTCAAGACCATCGTGTTGTCCCTGCTAGGTACGTTTGATGATCCCGCCGAGGAAGAGTGGGACGTTGTAGAACCCCTTTTGGGGACGGAACTTGAAGGACATGTATGGGCGGCCGTTCGCGGTTCAACTGGTTGGTTCGACCTTTTGGACAGCCTCGGGGCGATGGAACAATGGCTTCGGAGCGGCGATGAGGGAACGATCAACAGGGTATTGTGGTTGCTGACGTTCGTCCAGAAGGAAAGGTCTGAAAGGACCGCAGAGTTACTGTCCCGGTTTGTCGGCTCTTCCGAATTGTGGAATACCCGCCTTGCCGGTCTTTTCACCCGTTCTGACATCGCATCGAGCAGAGCCTTCTTCGATTTCGTGCTCACGTTGATCAGTACGGGAGCAGTCGATGGCATGCTCTATCCCGGGCGAGGAGGCGACCACTTCTGGTTACCTGTTGAGAAGGTAGTCAAGAGCCACCCAGACTGGATCTGTGAGCTAATAGCCGCGTACTTGGACCGGTTGCTCTTGGTTGTCGGCGGACCCGGAAATGGAGAGGAGTTTCCGCTCGAATTCAGTCGGGAAAGCACCGGAGAGCAGGTGATCGCAGATGCAGCCAACTCTGCCCCTCAGAGATTCGTGGAATTGTTGTTCCCCCGAATGATCAGCATGATGGAAACTTACGCATACCACAGCCACGGCCCCCCATGGCCCGATAGAGTGTGGGGACATGGTGTCATCGCGCGCGAAGATGGATTGGATAACCGTCTCCTTGCGGGGCTGGAATTCTCTCTATGCTGGATGGCACTAAACGATCCTGATCAGTTTCGGGCGTACGCGAACGCATTGAAGGAATCTGAATTTGCGACAGCACAAAACCTGCTTCTCCGTTCATATGCAGTAGCAAGCAAGCTATTCGCCGATGAGGCAGTCGGATATCTCTTGGAAGACCCAAAGCAGAGGTTTTCAATCGGCTACGTGTCCACGAGCTCGGCTCATGCCGCGGAGCACCTGGTCGGTGCAGTAACACCATTTTGTTCGTCAGAGCTATATCGCAGCTTGGAAGTAGCTATTCTTGATTACTACCCGGAACACGAGCGTGGCCCGCAAGGTCGGCGGTCGTGGGGTCTCTCCCAATTCCGGCTCTTAACGAATCTAGAGCCTTCACGTTTGTCCGAAAGGGGCCTTCGTCGTTTTCAGGAACTGCAGCGCAAGTTCCAAAATCCTGGTCTCCTAGAACCGAGAGGAGTAGAGGGCGGTTGGGTCGCCTCTCCGATACCTGAATCGTCCGCCAGCAAGATGAGCGATGACGAGTGGTTGGGAGCAATCAAACATTACTCCTCCAACTCACCAAGTAACGAGCCAGCGAAATTCTTAGTCGGAGGCGCCCACGAGCTATCGCAACTGCTTGAAACTCAGACAAACGAAGACCCTTCCAGGTTTGCCAAATTGGTCCATCGCATTCCTGATAACTCCAATACCTCCTATTTCGAAGCCATCCTCAGGGGCTTAGACGGGGCCGATATAGACATGGAAGCTGTGGTGCAGGCGTGTCTGCGCTGCCACCAGATTCCGGGATGCCCGCTCGGCCGTTGGGTGACCAGACCGCTTGCTCATTTTGCCGGCTCCCAATTGCCGGATAAAGCGTTACAGATGGTGGCGTGGTATGCGACCGAGCACCCCAATCCCGACCCTGAAATGGTTTCATCCGAGACGCCATACTACCTGGGCGGCAGGAAAAACCAGCGCTACGATCCAATCATGGTCGGCATCAATTCGGTGAGAGGGTCGGCAGCAGGGACCATAGCCAGGTTGTTGTTCCAAGATGAGTATTATCTTTCTTTCTTCGAACCCCATCTCAGATTAATGGTAAGGGATCCCTCGGACGCGACCCGTGCGTGTGTCGCGGAGGCACTGCTGGGAGTCTTGCGCCACAATCGTGACTTGGCCGGTGAGCTTTTTCTCGAACTTTGTGACGCCGACGAAAGGTTACTGGCGACTCGGTTTTTTGAAGACTTCTTAAGATACGCGATTCCAACCCATTTCACCGAATTGGAAACGGTCTTGCACCGAATGATCCAGTCGGGGGATGAAGCTGTGGCAACTGCCGGAGCTCGTTGGTCCTGCTACGCTACATTAACGGTTGAGGAGGCCTTGCCTCTTGCAAGCCAGTGTCCGTCTGGATCTAAATCGCAAAGATTGGGCGCAGCCGAGGTGTATGCAGCCAATCTTAAGTTGAGCGCACACCGGTCGGTTTCCGAAGAAATTCTGGGGAAGTTATTCTATGATTCAGAAGTGGAAGTACGACACAAGGCGGCCGGATGCTTCTACGGATTTGAAGGACGAGAACTGAGTGATGCTACGAGCCTCGTCGTTGAATTTATACAAAGCCCCGCCTTCGAACCAGACCACAATCCTTTGTTTGATGCTTTGGAAAAGACTACGGCCCACATTCCAGAAGTTGTCCTCATGGCTTGCGACCGCGTTTTCGAGCTGGCCGCAGAGAAGACCGGCGACTTAAGTACAGCAGTTGCCGGGACATCCAGTACCATCGCCAAGTTGATTGTTCGCGTTTACAGTCGAACAACGGATCCATCCGTAAGGTCTCGACATAATTGACAAGATGTCCCTCTTCGGAGCATATGAGCTGGACGTGATTACCGAGGAATTTGACCGTTAACGACCTGCTAGAGGCTTGTTCGGTGGACGTATCACGATACGGCTTCGTCGCCCATTCCCTCTCCGGACTCATGAGAATCCCCCTGGGGCATCGTCTGGCCCCAACACGGGAAGAGCGAACGTGGAACCGGTTGGAAAACCGCAACCAGTTCCACTTTTCAGGGTGCGTTGAGTCGCGCAAATGGGGCGGAGCCCGGAGCCTGCCGCTCGGGAGCGGGGTACTGACAGTTGGGTCTTTTGGGATAGCATAACTACGTTATGCTATCCCGACAACGACCTCCGATCCCGTCCCTGGAGGTACCCCTTTGATGGCCTAGGCAATCGCCCCGTTCCACCCCGCCGCCGACCTCTCCCAGACGTTCCCTACCCTGCCCCAGGCCGTGCTCCGGTCCGGCGAGCGGACCGCTTGGCGCTTCGTCGATTTCTTCACGGCTTCTATACGCAACCCCAACACCAGGGAGGCGTACTATCGGGCGGTGACCCGCTTCCTAGACTGGTGCGAGGACCAGGGCCTCTTGGACCTGCACTGTATCCGGCCCATCCACGTTGCCGCCTACGTCGAGCATCTGCAGTTGGAGCTATCCAAACCCTCGGTTAAGCAACACCTGGCCGCCCTCCGCAAGTGCTTTGACTGGCTGGTCTCCGGGGGAGCGGTAGAGTCCAACCCGTCCAGCACTGTCCAGGGTCCCCGCTACATCGTCCGCCGGGGCAAGACACCGGTGCTGGACGCAGCGCAGACCAGGGATCTCCTGGATTCCATTCCCCTAGACCGGGGTGGTGGGTCTGCGGGACCGGGCTCTTATCGCCACGATGGTCTACACCTTCGGGCGCGTCGGGGCGGTGACCGCCATGAAGGTCGAGGACTACTACCTCAGCGGGAGGCGGCGCATGTTCCGGCTCCACGAGAAGGGGGGCAAGGAACACATGGTGCCCGCCCACCACAACGCCGTTGAGTACGTGGAGGCATACTTAGACGCGGCTGAGCTCTGGAGCAGCCCGAAAATGCCTTTGTTCCAATCGGTGGACCGCCAGGGGCAACTGACTGGGCGACGGCTGGAGCGCAAGGGGGCCTTGGATATGGTGAAGCGGCGGGCGCGGGCGGCGGGACTGCCGGAGACGACCAGGTGCCACACCTTCCGGGCGACGGCCATTACCAACTACTTGGCAAACGGGGGGTCACTGGAGAACGCCCGCGCCCTTGCCTCCCACGAATCCTCCCAGACCACCCGCCTCTACGACCACACCGACGACCAGCTCTCCCTGGACGAGATCGAGCGCATCCGCATCTGATTGGCCCTGGGAGTGTGCGCCCGGTCTCATCTGGAACCGGGCCGGTGAGAGGGTAAAGAGAGTACCAAGGGACGTCTCCGAATCTCCTCAAGGCGCGGCGGAAAGTGTCATCTTGGTTGGTCCGCACAAAGACGTATCAGTTGCCGTAGGCGTCACTGTGTCTGAGTTGGTCCTGGAGCGCCTTGGGGTTCCCCGTCTGCTCCAAACGGGCAATGGCGCCACTATGCCGGAGGACGTGTACCGCTCCAACATGGGCAGGTTTGGAGATCCCCGCCACGTCGAATGCCTGCCGGACTATCTGATGTACCCTGCCGCGGGTGATGGGAAAGAATACTGAGTCCTTGGGCAAGTTGGTCTCGTACCCGAAGGCTTGCAGCCTGGCCACGAGGGAGCTGCTGAGGGCCACCTGGCCCGTCTTCCTTCCCTTGCCCACAACCGTAGCCAGCCAACCGCCATCGGTGGCGCTGAGGTCTACGGGCCGCAGCCCCAGGGCCTCCGAGACTCGAAGACAACCATCGAACATGGCGGCAATCAACAGGCCGTTCCGTTGACCGTGCCCTGGTGTGGCCACCATTGCCGCTGCAATCAAACGCTGCACCGCGTCGAGGTCCAGGTGGGGGACAAAGGCCGCGGTACTCAGCTCTGCGTCCCGGATTGCCGGAAAGTTACGCCGAGCCAGGGTCACGGTAAATACACCCGTCAAGTAACTGGTTAGGCGAATTGTATAGTTTTCCTGGGGGTTCTCCCATTGGCGGGTGTCAGCGTTGTGACTGGAGAGCGGGTCAGAGCGGGTGAAAACCATACAAAGGGCCTATTTGAACACCAGCTCCGGCACCACCGGCTCAGAACGCCCCAAAGAGGCGACGGCGGGTGGTTCTGCCGCAGCGTTGGCGGTTATGAGTGCAATCCGGTCCGGAGCTCCTGCTGGCAACCGCCGAGGAATGAGTGCAAAGGGGGCATTGAGCTGAGTCGTCGCGGCGTTACTGGCTACGGAGGCAGTACGTGTGCAATACTCCGAGTACAGTGTGCTTCGCTGTGGCAGAAGCGGCGTAGCGGGGCTATTTCGAGGCTACAGCGAGGGCGTCGACTTTCTCCAACTCCGCCTCTGCGTCCGCGAGGGACTGAAATACACCTCCGACACGCTCCCCATTTCTGTAAGCGGTGTATTCCACGCCGACCAGGGGTGGGCCATTCAACCCCTCTCCTAGAGGTATCTCTTTAAAATGCCAATTGACCCAACATTCGGCGCCGTTTTTGCCAAATCCCTGAACTACACGAATCCCAGGTCGCTCCCAAACTATCTCCGGCATTCGTTATCCTCCCAGTCGTTTCCGCCAGTTAGAGTTTCATGATCGCAGCCAAAGCACCCATGATAGCAGCGACAGCAGATACTCCAAGCAATTGCACGACGACCAGCCACTTGAGTTGCTTCCCCATCTCTTTGATCAGACTTGTCTCCAACGCACGGAGGT
This sequence comes from Dehalococcoidia bacterium, assembly GCA_965197555.1. Classification (GTDB taxonomy): domain Bacteria; phylum Chloroflexota; class Dehalococcoidia; order Lucifugimonadales; family UBA3495. Next base: position 829,858 of record OZ240213.1, read on the forward strand.
CGGCCGTCGGCGCGTAGTGCTGATGGATCTCAGACCGTAGAGTCGAAATTCTCTCCTCTGACTCTGACTGACGGATCGCTACGGATAGTTCGGCACTCACTAGCCACACCTCCAAGACCTAAAGCACTTGGCCCAAACCAGCACATAGCACTGACCTCCAGCCGGAGGCCCTGACAAGGATGACGCCAGAGAACCTCCCGTCGAACGTCTGCCCCGCAACTGGCAGCGCCCCAGCTTTCTTAAGAACTCATGCGGTTCCCCTCTTGGTTTCCCAAAACAGCCAGGACCTTACCACCCAAAATGGACTCCCTGCCCAGACTGGCCAGTGCAGGTATGGTAGGTACGGTATTAGGGCGAGTCAAGGCACCGAATTTACTCTCCTTGACAACCCCGGTGATTTGTACCAGAATCAGTCCGCGCCTAGTCTCAAAGCTGAGCGGGTTGTGTTTGGGCGGTTGCGTGCCATGAAGTCAGGCGCATTTAAGTCGGTCAAACGTGGGGTCTTTTAGATGACTACGACTAGTTCAAACGAAACCAGCGTGACTGTAGGAGACATTCAAGTCCAAATGTCTACCGGCGGTTCGGGTGCCCCTCTGCTGTTCCTCCACGGCGGGGAAGGCCTGGCGGGATGGGAACCGTGGAACACGCCGATAGGACAGCAACACACGGTCTATGCACCAACCTACCCCGGTTTCTTTGGTACACTCCGGCCATCCTGGGTTTCAACAGTTAATGATGTGGCCCACTTCACACTGGAGTTGGCTCAATCTCTAGGGTTGACCCAGTATGTCCTAATGGGGCACTCTTTAGGCGGCTGGATCGCCGCAGAAATCGCCGCCATGGCTCAGAGCGACCTGAAAGGCCTAGTCTTGGTCGATGCTGCAGGCATCAAGCCCGAAGAGGGTGAGATTACTGAGATGTTCATGGTCTCTGCCGAGACCCGGAAGCAGAAGGTATTCTTCGACACATCTCAGGTGCCCAACTACGAGTGGCACAACAGGGAGTTGACGCCTGAGGAGCAGGCCGTGGCCCACGCGAACATGGAGATGACCTACCGTTTGGCGTGGAAGCCTTACTTGCACAATCCCAGCCTGCCGTTCTATTTGAGGAAACTTCGCATTCCTACCCTGGTGGTCTGGGGCCGCGAGGACGCCATCATCCCGTTGGAATGTGGGGAGCTCTACCAGAAAGCCATTCCAAATTCCACTCTTAAGGTCATTGACCGTAGTGGACACCAGCCCCACATCGAAAAGCCTCAGGAGTTCGATAGCGCAGTTGCGGCGTTCCTGACGGGGCTAAGTTAGTCTCTTCCCAAGCTCGAGTCCAGCTCACGAAACAAAAGGGGCAGGTCTGAAACCTGCCCCTTTTGTTTCGTGGCGCTATGCGGTGACTCTTCTAACCGATTAGCCGAAAAGACCTTCCTCCCCCAAACGGGCTATGTCATCACTGCTGTAGCCAAGCTCCTTCAGGATCTCACCGGTGTGCTGGCCCAACGCTGGAGAGGCCCGGGTCGGAGCGACGCCGGCATCACTGAATTGCGCCAAGGGACCCACCATGGTTACTTTTCCTGCCTCCAGGTGCTCGACTTGAACAGCGAGTCCGTTGGCTTGCACCTGGGGGTCATTGGTTAGGTCTTCAACGAATCGGACTGGGCCAACCGGAATGCCCCGTGCTTCCAATAAGTCGAGCCATTCCGCCACGGCTTTTTGGCGAAACATCAACTCCGCTTCGGCCACCAGGCGTTGGCCGAAGGCCAAGGATTCTTGGGAATTAGGGTCATATCCAGGGTCGAACCGGATGTCACTCAACCCAAGGGCCTCCAACAGCCGCAGGCGTAAAGGGTCGCTGAGACAACCGACCGCCAGCGCGCCATCCTTGGCCATGTAGACCCGATAGTAGATATTTCCTGGCGCCGGTTGGTGGGATGCCTGGTAAGTTTCGTTGATTACGTCATAGGTGGCTGAGCCCTCTGCCATCGCGGTTAACTCGGCGAGGATGTCGGAGCGGTGCTTAATGTCCAAGGAGTCAACTTGCAGGAACCGCATAGCCAGCAACGCAAGAGCCGATCCCAGAAGCGTGGTCTCGATTCGCTGGCCGCGTCCAGTACGCTCCCGGGCGAATAGCGCGGCACATACAGACCAGGCCATGCAAAACCCGGAGGTGGTATCGATCAAGGGGCTGGACCAAATATGTTGGGGGACGCCCTGTTGCAACTTGCCTTCCGCGGCGATCATTCCCGACATAGCCTGCAGCACCAAGTCATAGCCCGGCCGCTGCGAGTCCGGCCCCTCACGGCCATAAGCTGTCAGGTCGCAGTAAACAATGCCTGGGTTCACTTCAGCAAGGCTGGCATAGTCGACGCCGAGCCTAACAACCACGTCAGGCCGGTAGTTGACCAGAACCACGTCGGTGCCAACGATCAGACTCCGTAAAATTTCCTTGGCGTGGGGCCGGGTCAAGTCCAACGGCAAGCTCCTTTTCCCTCGATTGTACGCCATGAATTGTCGGCTTTCGCTGGGTAAGAATGATTGGACGAACCGCCATGGATCACCCCAGGGCGGCTCAACCTTAATGACCTCCGCCCCAAGGTCGGCGAGCAACATACCTGCCATGGGTGCGGCGATTATCTCGCTGAACTCGACTACCTTCACTCCGTCCAAGGGACCAGACATTTGCCAGCTCTCCTTATCTACCGGGGAACAGGTTGCCATGCATTGACATCAGGCTCAAGGCTGCCGGGAAAGTGTAACTGTTTAGACTTAACGCGTCATTCCGGCCCCCGTGTCAAGTATGGGGCAGGCTTTGAGCCGGAATCTATAGCCTTTTCAAATAGACTAAGTTCCCTATGCTTGGCATTGCCGGATTCCCACTCCCCGTTTTCACGGGGACAAGCTTCGTCGGAAATGACGAGCCTGGGGTGGGGATGGCCCTCAACTCCGAACTGTTACATGAAAGTTGGTAGCTTGAAGCCTCAAGGCCCTTATGATAATCTACTTGCGTCGGGGCGTAGCGCAGCCCGGTAGCGCACCTGCATGGGGTGCAGGGGGCCGCCAGTTCAAATCTGGCCGCCCCGACCAACAGCCCCCGAAAGCAATCCAAGGACATTATTGAAGGCCACCGGCTCAGGCGGCCTTTTTCTTCGCCTGGGGAAGTGTCCCCTGCCTCTCTTTCAACCATCCTCAAAGCTCGGACACTCCAAAGCCGGCTTTGTTCAGCCGCCCCATCTACGCCTCAACTCTATCATGCGCGTTGTCTTGGCCCAAGTTCCCCTGAACGCCGGACCGGATGGCATGGCACGGCGGTTAACTTCCCCTCACCCGCGAGCCCGGAATCGTCTCTCCACCAACTGAGGAAAGTCGTTCCGAAACCGACACACGCTGGGATGACCGTAACTGATTGTGTTAGAATGTTCCACATGGAGCAAGGGCAAGAGCAGCCGATCCACTTCGATACCAACCGGGCCGCCATGAACCTGACGCTCATCATGGCGTTGGTTGTAGTCGTGTTGGGCTTTGGCCTTGGGGGGGGGGAGCCGGTGTGGTGGTTCATTGTCTTGGGGTTGGGCATGGCTGTGTATTCCTGGCTCACGACCCCGAGACGGTTTCTCATTTATCTCAACGCTCTAGTTATTGCCTTTGGGTGGCCTCGAGTAAGGGTTATACCCTTCACCCAAATATCACATCCGGAGACGCTAACTACGCCAATAGGAGAACGCCTCCAAGTGCGGCTGGAGAACGGGCGGAGGGTTATGCTGCCGACAAAGAATCCCAGGGAGTTCCGGGACCGGTTGGACGAAGCATTGGACAATTTCCATGGTAGTCAACCTAAGCAGGAGATCCTGGGAGAAGAGTCGGACACGCCTTACTAAGGAAGATTGGCAGGGCGACTGGGGTTCCAACCCCCGTGGGACATGTGCCACGGGGTTTTTGTTTGCCTGGGAGTGAACGGCGTTGTCTAGCAGTTTGGAGTCAGGACCCTAGTTAGTTAATAGATGACTTGGGCTTCAACCAGCGCTTCAATTTCCTGGTCTGATAGAGCAAGGAGTTCCCGGAACACGTACTGGTTGTGCTCGCCGCGAACCGGCTGGCCGCTGATTGTGCCCTCCGCCAAGCCGTTAAACCGCCAGGGAGACCCTGGCATCTCTCTCGACGTGGCACCACCTTGGCCCTCGTAGGTCTGGAAGAAATCACGGCTTCTTAGATGAGCGTTGGACCACAGTTGTCCCGCGTCTAAGGCAGTCCCTGCTGCTATTCCCGATGCTTGTAACCTGGCCATTAAATCCGCGGCATCGAGGCTCTTGGTATGGGATGAGATGATTTCGTTTAGAGCCTCATGGTTCCGCCGACGGTCCAGGGGATTGGCAAATCGCGGATCATGAATCAAATCGTCCCTGCCCAGCGCCGAGCACAGGCCCTGCCACTGGCCGTCGTCGGCCACCGCGATCCCTATCCATTGGTCGTCCCCCCGGCAGGGATAATTGCCGTGGGGAGCCCAAGCTTCGTGTCGATTACCCATGGCGGGCCGTCCTCGGCTGTTCATGGAGTAGTCCAGGATAATCTCGGGGAGCAACATGGTTGTGGCTTCAGCCATGGAGAGGTCTATGTATTGACCTTCACCTTGCTCCCAACGCCGGTACAGGGCGGCGTTCACCAGGAACACTTGAAGCATACCCACCATTGGGTCCGTCCAGATTCCGCCAATCTCCGGTTCCCTACCCGGAAAACCTTGAAGCGCGCTCCACCCGGTGTAACACTGGACTAGCGTCCCGTAGGCCACATGGTTGGTATCCGGGCCCGTGTGGCCCAATCCCGCAGAGGAAACCATAATCAGGTCTGGGCTTTCCTGACGCAATTGCTCGTACCGTAACCCAATCCGGTCGATTACCCCAGGAGCGAAGTTCTCGATCACTACGTCGCTGAGCTTGATCAACCGCTTGGCCAAGTCGACACCGGTCGGGTCAGCCAGATTCAGCGTGATGCTCTTTTTGCATTGGTTGATAAAGTGACTGATGGTCCGTTCCCGGTAAGGGTCCGGACGCCTGTTGCTTTCAATCCTGATGACCTCGGCCCCCATGAGGCCAAGATAGCGGGTGCAGGTGGGTCCAGCTATCTGCCAGCTGAAGTCGGCAATCCTCACCCCGGTTAATGGCAATATTTCCGTAGTGGTCATACCGCGTCCGTCTCTCGTAGGGTCCTGAAGTCCTTTCCCCCAACTTTGTCCCTGAAGACGGTGCTGTTGTGTTCTCCCAGCAATGGGGCCGGAGTTAGCTCGAACTCCCGGCCGGAAGCCAAGCGGATAGGAAAGCCTGGGTACCAATGCTTTCCGGCGACGGGGTGCTCGACCTGGGTAAAGAACCCCCTAGCACGAAACTGGGTGGCCTCGAATAGATCGCCGGCGGTGTTAAGAGGAAAAGCTGGGACCCGGTGCGCCTGGGCAAGCCGGTATACTTCTTCCTTGTGGTATAGAGACGTCCTCGAAGCCAACAACGGTTCCAGATCGTCCCAGTTGGCTAATCGGGACTCCCGGGTGGCGAACCTAACATCGGAGGCCCACTCCGGGTTGTCCATAAAGCCGATAGCGCGCTCCCACTGGTCCTGTTGGCGCGGCGAGATAGCGACGTAGCCATCTATGCAAGGCAAGAGAGCGAGTAGAGACTGACGGGTAACATCTTCGCGGCGACGGACTGGATTGCCCAAAGAAAATTCTGCCAGCGTGGTCTGGAGCAGTAACGCCAGAGCCTCCATACCCGACACATCAACGTGGCATCCCTTACCTTGACTGCGACGCCGGTTCAAAGCCGTCACCGACGCGGTAGCCCCGGCTAGACCAGCGACGAATTCCGCCTGCCGTGCCGCCAGTTGCAACGGTGGCTGGGCCTGCAGGTCTTCCACTGGTCCAGGGTGCTCTCTGGAGTGGCCGCTAAGGTTGCAAACGGTGAGGTTATTGGCCAGGTAGTCGGCCCACGGGCCGGAATTGCCAAATGGGGTGACGGAGGTAAGCACTAGATTGGGATTCCGGGCGCTGAGAACGTTGTAGCCGATTCCCAGGTCCCCCAAATAAGATGGGGGGAAGTTTTCAATGATCAGGTCAGTCTGGTCCACCAATTGGAGCAACAACTCCCGGCCCGTGGCGGTTTCCAGGTTGATAGTTACCCCAAGCTTGTTGGCGTTGAGAGCGAGGAACAGCCCGCTCTGCTCCGGGTCGGGAAGGTCGCCGGGGAAAGGCCCCATGGACCGCGCCGGGTCGCCCGTAGGTGGTTCGACCTTGATTACTTGAGCTCCCAGGTCGGCAAGCAGCTTGGCACACAAGGGCCCGCTAATTTCTCGACCCAGGTCTAGGACATTGACATTTTCCAGGAGGTTAAAGCCCATGTAATCCTGCTTGCTGAATACCAGGTAATCACTAACGGGCGAGATGCCCCCGCCACATGGAGCTGCAAGAACCAAGGGCGTTGAGCAGGGATTTTAGCAACGTGGGTATATGGCGTCAAATGAGTAGCCTGTGCCCATGATTGGAATCTAGGCGGGTTTTTGACAATCCCGAAGCCCGCTGCTAATGTTTAACCCGCTTTAGCTCGTCGCCATGGCGGCTCCTTCATTTACGAAGTGCCGCCCCATTGTTGGCCGCAAAGAGGGTGTTTCATCGATGACTTGGGCCGAGACGATTGTGCAGGCGTTAAAGAACTGGGATACTTCGCTGGTGGCCTATGTGCCTGACATTTCGATACACCAGGTTACCAGCCTGATAGATGTCGACCCCTTCTTCCACCTGGTTTCAGCAGCTCGGGAAGAGGAAGCTATCGGCGTAGCTGTCGGGGCATACGCGGCGGGCCGGAACTCGGCGGTGTTTATGCAGTCCAGCGGGTTCGGCAACAGTGTCAATGCGCTGGCCAGCTTGTGCATACCCAGCCGCACGCCCATACCGCTGTTCATCAACCTGCGTGGTGGGACCGGGGAGTTCAACATAGCCCAGGTAGCCATGGGCAGGACCACTCGTCCGATATTAGACCTGTTGGGTCTGGTCCACTTTACTCTAGAGGATGAATACAATATGGACCGCTTAGTGGATGGCGCCCTCAAGCTTTGCCACGCTAACCGCCAGCCCGTGGCCATATGCCTGACCCAAATGCTGCACGGGGGTAAGATTGCGTAGATTCGAGGCCACCAAATTGATCGTGGACTTGGCGGGCGATCTCCCCATCGTGAGTAACCTGGGGCCCACCACCGATGAGCTCTGGCACGCTGGACACCGGGACCGGAACTTCTATACCTACGGTAGCATGGGTCTTTGCTCTTCCATTGCCCTGGGTATTGCCCTCTCCACCGATGAAAGAGTGGTCTCCTTGGACGGAGACGGATCGTTATTGATGAACATGGGCACTATCGCTACAGTGGGAAGGGAGCAGCCCGGAAATCTAATCGTGATTGTCTGGGACAATGAAGAATGGGCCCAAACCGGTCACCAAGCCAGTCACACCGCTAAAGGCACAGACTTGGCCCAGGTGGCACAAAGCTGCGGTATTCGCAATACCAACACGGTCCGGAATCTAGAAGACCTGGAATCTACTTTCCTGACCGCGCTGCGAGAGGAAGGCCCCTGGTTCATCGTGGCCAAGATCGAGGAGGCGGAATACCTGCCGGTGGCCCCCATAGAGCCAGAGATGACGCTTTATAGGTTCCGAAACTCCTTCAAGTAGTCCCGTCCTCCAACCGCTCGGGGGAAGCGACCCTCCCCGGTCTCCGTTTGGCTTTAACCTGGTCGACCTGATTGGGCAACTAGGCACGCGATCTAATAAACGGCCGGAACCGGTGTGTTTGGTGGCGTCGCGCAGCGACAAATATATCCCGGCCATGGACCCGAAAGGGGTACAGGCCGGGATGGTGATCCAGGTGCGTAGAGTTGACCGTAGAGTGTCTGTCGTCCCTGGTAGCCGCCGGTCAGTTCTTTACGTATTGGTCAAACCAGGCAATAGTCCTGGATAGGGCGTCATTTGCGGCGTCCTCCCGGTAGTCGGCCCTTTCGTCGCAGTTGAAGCCATGACCCGCATTCTCGTACGCCTTGAAGTCGTAGGTCACACCGGCTTCCTTGAGCTTGGCCTCAATCTGGCTCACGTCTTCGGGACTCGGGTTGGTGTCCTCCGCCCCGAAGTTGCCCATGACCGGAATTTTGATTTGATGCGTCAGGTCGACGGGAGCTGGACCATCGCCAAAGGGTAGCAGGATACGGCCCCCGTAGTAGACACTGGCGGCGCTGAGGCCGGAGCAGCTAGTGGCAGCCAGATAGGTGATGCGCCCGCCAACGCAGTATCCCACGATTCCAATCTTACGTCCTGCGGTTCTGGCGTATCGGTTTTGCAGGTAGTCAATGGCCACGTTGAGGTCTTCGACAATCTCATCGTCCCTGAAGCTCTCCATGTATCGCTGCCTGGCGGCGGCGTCCTGATCGCCATATCCCAGTTTGGGGTTGGGATGTTCACGGTGATACAGGGCCGGGGCAACGGCTACGTAGCCCTCCTCAGCAAACCGGTCGCATACTTTTTCGATATGGCGGGTGACGCCAAAGGCCTCCTGTACTACGATTATGGCGGGAAAATTAGTGCCTGCGCTGGGCGGAGGATGGCTAACGTAGGTGGCCATGTCCTGACCTTGCTGCCCTTGCAATTCGTCGAATTCACGCTCGCCAGGAAACCGGAGATTCTCCCAAAATGACGTCATGTTGTTCCCTCCTCGAATCCTTTGCTAGGTAATCAGATTCGGCGCCCTCTTAATTATAAGGACCCCAGATATTGCAATCCCCATCGGAAGCAGCCCCCTCGCCACTTTAAACTCTGACCAAGTAATGGGCACCGCGAGCGCTTTCGACTTGCTTAAGGATGCCGGGCAGCCCCGATTTTAACAAAGGCAGTAGTGACACTCAAGCTTGAGGTATTCAGTCCGAGGCAGCAGCCTTCGGCGATGCGACATCATTGGAGCAAGGGGGTTCTTCGCAGATCCATGCATCGTTCCCCGTGGGAGGTGCCTTCGGTACGATTAGAAGTGGTACAGGGGAGTGGTTGGTGAGAGGACAGGGGCGCTCCCAATCGAGGGAGCGCCCCTGTCGTGGCAGACCTTTAAGATTGGACGCGCCTCTCTTCTATCTGGTCAACCAATGCCTTTATCTCCGCAAGCGCGGCTTCCACCGTTTGTGGTGCGGACCGTTTGAACTCTAGGGCCTCACTCTTGGAAAGGCCGCTGAGGTCCAAATGAAGCTGGACTTCAATAGCTAGATCCTCGTTGCGCAGGTCCATGCCGTAGTAAACCAGGCCACGGCGCAGGTCAGCCGAAAACATGCTGGGCTCGTGGGGCACCGGGTACCGCTGGAGCAAAGAAATGGTGCCCTTGTCGCTGTCAAACTCAAGGATCCTGTCTGAGCCGTCGGTATAGAACAGTGTTACCTCAGCCATGGTCAGGTCGTGGTCCCTGGTGTAATTGTCCAACTTGACGGTGCTGATCAGTGTTTCAAGCTCATCGTCGTATAGTGCGTAGAAGAGGGTTATCTCCCGGCTCTTGGTGTCTACTTGGAAAGAGTACCATGTGTCGGCCAATTCGCCGTTGGGCAACTTGACCTCTACAAGTCCTTCTTCCAACACTTCCCCGAAGTCGGCATCGGGCAGCACCGGCGGAATATTGTTCTGCTGCGGGGCAGCCTCAACTTCTTGGGGCGGCTCCGGAATGACGGCGGCCGCTATCTTCTCTTCAGATTTGGGCTCAACAACGGCTACGGGTGTGGGCGCCGGTGCTCTTGTTGGCCTTGGCGTTGCGGTGGGCCTAGGAGTCGAAGTGGGTGCCTGAACCACGGGTTTGGCGACTTGGGCAGCGGGGGGTTGCTGGACCGCCTTCGGCGCTTCGGACTGTTGGTCCTTGGCTGAAAGGGAGCCGAAGGGCGCAGCAAAATATATTCCGAGAGCTAACACAAGTACGGAGACTACGACAAAGGATAAGATCAGTACTCGTTTGCCGGCAGAGCCCCTGCCTTCTGGTGCTCTTGAAGCTCTCATATTTGCTCCTTTGCCTGGGATTGATATAAAGCTTGATTTGTTGACGACAGCAGCCTACAGGTTCGGCAGTAGGCTGCCAGCCTTGGCGGTCTCTTCCCAACGGGTCTCCCTGTGCTCCCGCTTGGTTTGGACCTCCTCCATCATCCGGATCGCCTCGGTGTAGAACCATTGGACCCGGTCCATGGCAGCGCCTTTCCCCAGATTGGACACAATGACAGTGATGCTTATGGTGTCCGACGTCCTGCCCGGGTAGGTACCCTTACGCCTGCCCGCTGCCGGTACTCGCTCGGCCAAGTGGTTGTCCATCATCTCCACAATCTCTTCAGTCGCTTCTTCGTTGGGGCCGCTGAAGAGCCCAAGGACGTGTTGGGCATCATATATGGACTGGCCGTTGTCCCAGAGCTCACAATCTATAGACAGCTCTCCCAACGCCCGATTCAGAACGTTCTGGGCCCGCTCGATCTGGGCTTTGGACGTGGCGAAGTGCTTGCTGTCTGCACCACCTCCCAGGATACGGCTAAGCCAGGATGACGACCTCTTGGGGACTTGAGTGTGACCGACACCGATGGCAGTGGCGCCATGTAGGATCCGGATTACGTCATTGGCGTCCAACACTTCACCGATGAAGCGGCGGTCGGTCTCTTCACCTACACACAGGATATCCAGGAAGGAGTCCGCAATACGCCGGTTGATTTCCGAGTAATTGTAGGTCATGGATTCGGTGCTACGGACAAATTTCTGGTTGTCTACCAGAAACACCGCGTCGGCCTGGGAGTTCTCTAGAACTCGCTTCAGACAAGTGGCGGTATTGACCATACTGTCCGGATCGTCATACTGGTTGGAGAAAGGCAGCACCAGCATGGCGTAGACTGGTTTGTGGAATGCGTCCTTCAACAGGTCCACGATGACCCCCACTGAACCGGAGCCGGTACCGCCTGCGGTCGTGGCGATGACCATGATCGCATCCGCGCTGGGGATGTCTCCGTGCTCGCGTATAGTGCCGACGATTTTCCTGCCGTCCCTGCGGGCCTGCTCGGCCCCATCGGCGTTGACCTTGCCTGCGCCCCTGCCACGGAATTCGTCGGTTGTTCCCAGCAAAATAGTGTGGTCTTCTGTGTGAGGGATATTCTGCAGCCCGTACAGGTCGCCCGCGCCCAGGTTGATGGCGAACACACCTCGACAAGTGTCGTCGCTTTCCTCGCCTGTAAATACTCGGATGCGGCGATTTTTCCACACCCACTTACCAACGTTCACAAACTCATCAGCGATATTTGATCCACCTTGGCCAGTTCCAACGATGACTAATTTCATTGGTCGCTCCTTTGTTGCTGGGTGTTCACTCGCCGGGATTGGGTAGGAAAACCGGGGAAATCTTGAGTCTGTAACGCGCACCACCCAGGCCCGACTTTTGCAATTCCTATCCCGAACATTGTAGTGATCTCTTTTCTGGAATTGCCTATTGATTTTGTACCAAAATTAGTCAAATTTCAAAATTGACATAACGTTAATCTTCAGGAGACCGGCCTTGGTGGATATCCCTAGATGGGGCTCTCGACTAGAAACCGTTGAGTGTAAGCAGCAATGAGTGATAGGGAGGATGGGAGCGGGCGGCAGCAAGCCCAGTGCATGGCCAATTGGTTGCAGATGTTCTTGGCGGCTCACGACGGGATATAGGGGTGACAGCGGTCCCGCAAGTGCAGCCGTGGCCGTGGGGACGGGAGTGACGGTAGCGGCATGAGCCGATGTAGGTGGAAAAGTAGGCGACGGCGTGGGTGAGGCGGTCATTGGCATCCCGCCAACGCGAACTATGCCGCAGTGGTGGCAAGAACCAGCCGCATGGCGATGGAGGCGGTGGAGCGTTCTACGGCCAGCTCCAGTCGAAGGGGGCATAGTGGCCGTTGCGCCCGGTGTTGTCCCAGGTCATACCGTGGTCCGTGTAAGTGGCCGTGGTGCCTCGGGCAAGGTACAGGTCGGAGTTGGCCAGGTGGCTAGTGTTGACCAGTTTCATCGCGTCGTCACGGCCAGGAATCATGATCGGCTCGACGCTGAAGTCCATGATGTCGGGCACCGTGACCGAGTGGACTCGCCCTTCAACCCGGAAGTCGATGGCCACGTACTTGATGCCCATGAAGTTGGTAGTCATCGCCCGCCAGCGCTGGGTCGGGCCGCCCATGTCTCCGGAGAGTATGTTTTCCAGGGCCTGCCGTTGCTCCGGCCTGGCGCGCTCGTCCACGTATAGGGCCGAGGTCCAGCCGCCGTCGCCCATTGGGCCTGGTGTGTAGTTACATGCGATGAAGGTCAATCCGCCCAGTTGGACGCCGTTCAAGTCACCGTCCTCGATGTGGAAGGCCAGAGCGACGTCGCAGTGGCCCTCGGTGGGCGTCACCGTGGTCCCGCGGACGATACACGGACACAATATTTCGCAGTTGCAGCTTTCGAAGTACTCGCCTTCCAGCCGCCACCGATTGCTCGCCATATCACTCACCCTGTTAGTCAGTTAAGGACCCTCGAATTATACTCAGTCTTTCAACAATACGTAGACCGCCGCCGAGGAGCTGAGATCAACGTGGGAATGACCCCGGCCTGTTGTATCTTCCATCAGGCGAATGTCACCGGCGCGGAACAACTGCTTTGAGCCGTCGGAGGCGCCGATTTCGACCTCGCCCGACAGGTGCACGATCAGGCGTCTTTCGGGAAGGGGATGGAAGTCCATGTTCCGCGACCCGTCGAACTCCTGCACCCGGACTTCGGTAAGGTTGGTCAAGGCGCCCAATTCCGGATGGTCTCCCAAGCTAATCTCTTCGATATGGCTCTCCCCGTCGTCGCTGGCGAAAACTCGATAAATGGCCACTGGCGTCCTCCGGTTCCCGTTATTCTGTCCGGACCTATTATATTGCTGAGTAAATCTCAGTGATAGGAGTCCGCCATGCCTCTGGAGAACACGGTAGCCTTGCGATGTGTAGGAGCCAGAGAGAGGCCACCGTCAACGAGGCCGGCGACGAATGCGTCTTCGTTCGGCTGGACGTGCCCCTGGACGTGCCCAATGAAGATGATTGGCCGCAGCACGTAGCTACTGGGGTGTCTCGGTTCGGCATGCTCGACGTGCTGGTAAGCACCGCAGGCGTCTCCAGCACCGGGGGCATCGATGACCTGACCGCCGTTCAGTGGGACCGGACGCTGAACATCAACTGTGAACGGGCGTCAGAGCACGTGATAAAGAAGGAGGTGGTCCCGGAGTACGTCCTGCGCGAAGTCGTTTTCCACATCGCGCCACACTGAATGGATGTGATTGGCTCCGTTTTGGCGGTTGTCAAACTCTACTACAAAATCCCCGCCGTGGATCCGGTAATAATGCTCCCTACCCTTGGTAGTAGGCCCGGCCCAGGCGAAATAGAAGTTATCCAGTCCATCTTCTCGTAGTGCCGCCAGCTTAGGTTGGGAGATGTCGGAGCGGACCTGGGTCACGTAGTCGGTGATCAGGGCCATCATCATCTCAGTTTGTGTGCCCGATAACTGAGACCCGGGAAGTCCCTCTTCGTAAGGCAGCGATGCTTTGGAGCTATTGAAGGTCAGGATATCCCATGGAGCGCGGTCGTAGACTACTGCTTTGGACCGTTGGCCGGAGTCCAGGCTGTCCATTAGCTCGAACGCCAAGTCCTCCCTTTCCCCCAAGATCCTGAGGCCTTCTTTAGGACCCTTTCTGACTTCGGCAGGGTTTGCGCCGAAGAAGAAGGGGGTGACCGAGATAACCTGTCCCGCCCAAATGCTGAAGTGCAGTGACACATGGTGCCCTTCGGCCCGCCAGCCCCAGGGGTCTTGGTCTCCGGGCTCTCCGAATACGGTGAAGTAGTAGAGGCGCGGGTCTCGCACGAATGTCTCCTGGTCCTGTTCCTTCTCCAGAGGACCAAGAACGTCTTCGTGTTCGATTATCAGCTTGGCTTGCTCATAAGATTTGTCAGTGAGCCCTGTGGCCATCACCCGATAAGCAAGCTCCCTCTGTTGGGGCTCCATGTCCCGTAGCGGCAGTCCGTGGCGATTGAGGGGAGGGTAGTACCAGAACAGGCGCTCTCCGTCCATGTAATCATAGGTTGCTTTAGTCATCTGATGGGGGGTTAGGCTGTCCAAAAAGCTGCGGCATGCCTCCACCATTTGGGACGCCGCTGCGGGATGGGTCGTGGATTGTGACTTCTTAGGTCTCTCCAAGCTCAAGATGCTCCTTATTTTACCAGTATTCTGACAAGACTCCTTAAGTCTGGGTCATGGCTTGCCGGAGGGCTTGTTCCAACTCTTCCAGAGTAGCGAATCCCTCAAACCTCTGAGCAATGCGGCCGTCAGTGCCAATAACGAAAGTCCAAGACTCGTTGAACCAGTCCGGAATGGAGCTAAGCCCCCATTGATGGACCAAATCGTCCAGGACCGCTTTGCTCAGGTCTCCCTGGATAATCTCCGGGTTAGCGTAGAGCTCGATGTGGATAAAATTGGCCTCTTGCTTATGCAAGTCCTTGAGCTCGGAAAGGGTGTCTACCTGGGGGCCACAGGTGGGGCTGGTGCAGAACGCCGGCGTGGCGAATACAATCACGCTGGGGATACCGGTGATGGCTGCCTCTGCCACAGTCAGCTGGTAAAGGTCAGGGTCGGGGGTATAGTCGGACGTCAACTCCTTTAGACTAGAGACGGTGCGGACCGTTTTATTGAGGCCAAACGGGGGCACCTCCCCAATATCAACGACTCCCGATCGCTCGGCGACATCAACCATTAGGTCCGTGTGTTTAGGCCCACTCGGGGTGTCAACTGTTATGTCTACGCGCCAAGGGCCAGCGCGGTCGAAATTCAGGTCCGTCGTATACGAACCCCGTACCCCATAGGGCCAGAGATGGAATCCAGCTCGCTTGACCTCACCAGGTTCCTCATTACTCCCCAGATAGGTGGTTGCTACCAAGGCCTCAGGGGCTTTGATCAGGGAGGTCTCTCCAGCAAGGAGGAGAGAAAAACGTTGGGTGCCAATTCTTAGTTCCTTCGTGGCCAGGATGGGGCGGATAGCGCTAGCGGCAGTTTCGGAGGGCGCGACGGTTGTCGGAGCGAGTGATGCTGCTTCCCCACAGGCCAATGCGACCAGAGCAGCGGCCAACCCAATGGCCGCTATCCTCCGCAGGATGCCGAAGCCGGGAATGGAGCTAGTCATCCCAGCTAAGGTCCTGATGGGTAGGCGCCGAAGGTGAATGCAAAGAACTCGAACTTATCCGAGTTGGAACTCAGCCGCAACTCGTGACCTCCAAACTCGGATAGCTCTACCACCATATACATACGGCCCTCGTCGACTTCAAGGAAGCTTCTCCCGTCGGCCAATATGAGGTCGGCCCCCGCCTCTTCCGGGAGGAGCGCTCGCCCGTCCATAGTAACATCTACTTGAAAGCTATCACCATTAGCGGAATCGATGACTGCGTTGACACTGGAAGCGAAGAATTTCAATGCTATGTGGTCTTCATTGTTCTGTGTTTCCCGGGCGTGGCGCAGCTCTTCCAGGCCGTTGAACCAGGGGCCTTGCAGATACATGAACTGATTCTGATGAGGCTCCATGTCGGAGTAGGTCACGACGCGCTCTGAACCTTTGTAATATTCGGTGTTGGAAATGTAGAGGCCCATGGGCGAGGAATTTCGCTGGTAGCCGGCGTAGATTTCTCTAGTGATTCGTTCTTTGTGATTGCTGGTAAATGCTTTAGGGTCCGGGGAAGGCCCAGGATCGGCGTTGGCCTCGATCCCCGACAGATCAACCCCGGTCTCCCCAAGTACGTCGCGTATCCAGTGCTCGGTCTCGTCGTAGGCTCCTTCCCCAAAATGGGTGTAGCGGACGACACCATTGTGATCGATCAAGTATTTGGCGGGCCAATATCTATTGCTGTAGGCTCTCCAAGTCTCGAAATCATTATCTTGCGCAATAGGGTACAACAACCCCGATTCGGCAGTGCTCCGGGCCACATTCTCGGGCAGTTTCTCGAAGTCGAACTCTGGGGAATGTACGCCCACGATGACTAGCCCATGGCCGGCGTATTTGGCGTGCCATTCTTTCAAGAAAGGAAACGTGCGAATGCAATTTACGCAGGTATAAGTCCAGAAGTCGATCAACACTACCTTCCCTTGGAGGTCCGACATGGTCAGGGGCTCCGAGTTGATCCAGTTGGAGATGCCCTTGAACTCGGGTGCCAGATTACCCGCCCGGCCCCCGATGGCGAGGTCTAAGACCGGCGTCGGCCGCTGGACCGCTTTAGGCTGGGCCACAGGTATGTCCGTCGCAGGCACTGCCGTGGGGTTGACCTGAGTTGGGGATGCTGGCTGCTCTGTGGGTTCAGGTACCGCTGTGGGTGATCTCGTAGCGGATGCTTCAGTCGCCTTCTCAGAGTCTCTCGGATTCTCAGGTGGAGAAGTATCAGACCCTGCGTCGGCGGAGTTAACTGCCGCGGGTGATGGCGGTGCAGGGTCCACGGTAGGTTGGGCGGAATCTCGTTCCTGGCCACTGCCTTCACGGTCAGCCGGCGCAGCCGACAGACCTGTGTCCGGTGGGCCCCCGCAGGCCACCAAGACCGTGAGGGCTACGATGCTACAGACGACAGCAATCATGAGTAACGATGTTTTGGTTATTGATTTCAATGCCGATCCCTTCGTTAAAGGATTAATGAGTGGCCCTATCTGGAAAGCTGATTACTAAGACAATACTTAACGCGAGATGCGAGTTAGTTACGGGGTCAAGCGAATGAATTGTCTCGTGGCCCTTAGGGCTCCTGAATATATTCGGCGCCCAAGGCCATATCCACTCTCTCTTGTAAGTACGGTTGACTCAGCCTGATGGATGCAAGCAGGATTCGGTCTTGGCCGGGCGACTTACATTTAACACAGGGCTGGAACACCGAACGCCTCAAGCTTGCATTATGGAGGCTATGCTCCTCAATTGGAACGTTAGATCTCTAATGCCCGTTCCTGCTGGCCTTATAGATGGGCAGTCATGAAGGCGGATATTGTCAGGTGGTGCCGAGGCTATCAGCCTATGTTAAACTCAGGTTAACTACACGAGGCTCAGGTGGTGACTGAGCCTGAGATGTGATTTTGCAAGAAACAGCCACAGCGGTCCAGACCGCTCTAAGAATCGTCGAGAATGTCTCAAAGGTGATCGTAGGTAAGAAGTCGGTCATAGAAGAGGCGTTGGCCGCGCTTATTGCCAGAGGTCACGTATTGGTTGAGGACGTGCCGGGTGTGGGCAAGACTATGCTCGCCAGAAGCCTTGCTGTCTCGGTGGGCTGTTCCTTCAAAAGGATTCAGTTTACTCCGGACCTGCTTCCCAGCGATGTCTCCGGGATTTCAATCTATGACCAGCGCACCGGGGAGTTCCAGTTCAGGTCTGGACCGATTATGTCCCAGGTCGTCTTGGCCGACGAGATCAATCGGGCCACCCCCAAGACCCAATCGGCGCTGTTAGAGGCCATGGAAGAGCTCCAGGTTACTGTCGATGGGGTAACCCACGGTTTGAGCCATCCGTTCATAGTCATTGCCACCCAGAACCCCATTGAATATGAAGGAACGTTCCCTCTGCCTGAAGCACAGTTGGACAGGTTCTTGCTGCGTCTTAGCATCGGGTACCCCGAGTTTGACGACGAAATGTCCATCATCGACCAGCAGGAGCAAATTCATCCCATAGACCACTTGAAGGCTGTGGTTGGGCCTGATGACGTGGTGCACTTGCAGACCGCCGCTAGGTCGATCCACGTGGACGAGATTCTACGCCAGTACATAGTTGGGTTGGTCAAATCCACTCGGCAGAGTCAAAACATCTCATTGGGAGCTTCTCCCCGGGCGTCTCTCGGCTTGTTCCGGGCCGCCCGGGCAATGGCTTTGATTCGGGACCGTGACTACGTCATTCCGGACGACATTAGGGCTCTGGCCCCTGCGGTGCTAAGCCACAGAATCATTATGTCTGCTTCCGCCCGGATGCGCGGCCTGAAGACAGACCAAGTGGTGACAGAGCTGTTGAACAACTTTCCGGTGCCAGGCGCTGTTCGTTAAGCACATTTAATGGGGCTGTGAATACCTTGAACCCGCTCCGCCTACAGCCGCGTACCGGCAGGCCTTGGGACCCCTGGGGTTTCCGTGATTCTTCACTCGAAAAGAACGTCTAAGCCATAGGCGAAGCTTTAGGACCGGCAGTGAATAAACGGAATTTGGCAATACTATTGTTGCTGGCCGTGGTGACGTTTTACGCACTCGGTACCGGCTTCCCCTTTTTTTACCAGTTCCTCTACGTGCTGCTCATAGTTGTGCCAATCGGCTATGTGTGGACGTGGCTCAACCTCAGGGGGCTGGACGTGGAGCTGATACGGAGCGCCACAAGGGGGGAGGTCGGACAGCATGTGGAAGGCCAGATCCGGTTGGTAAACCGTACTCTAGTGCCCAAAGCTTGGCTGGAAGTGGTGGAGGTATCGGATTTACCTGATATGCCTGAGGGCAGGGTCCTCTCCATGCTCCGGAAGCAGGCTAGGACATGGAGGTACGATACACCGCTGAGCCGAAGAGGAATCTACCAGATCGGACAAGTGGAACTGACCAGTCGGGACCCCTTTGGGCTATTCCATCTGCGCCGCCGTCTGCTAGAACCGCAAAGCTTCACGGTTCTCCCTGCCACAGAGACCCTTCCAGACTTGCACTCATATATGGCGAATCTGCCCAGTGAAACCGGAGTTAACCGTCACTGGGAGCAAATTACCACCGACGTCGCGGCGGTCCGGCCTTATGTGGACGGGGACCCGGTGCGCAGGATTCACTGGCCTTACACTGCCCGCATGAACTCCCTCATGGTCAAGGAATTCGATATCGGCATCTCAGGCGAAGCGTGGATAGTTCTGGACTTGGACCGGCGCTCCCAATTAGGCCAAGATGAAGATCCTGCCGAGAACACAGAAGAGTTGGCCGTGACGGTGGCCGCTTCTTTGGTGCGGCGATTGGCGGAGCTTCGTCTCCCAACAGGGTTGGCGGCCAAGGGGGACTTGGACATAGAAATTCGGCCCGATAGCAGCCCTGGCCAGGAGACCAAGTTAATGGAAGCCTTGGCCCAGGTTCGGGCCTCAGGGACCATGCGCTTGGACCGGTTTATCCATGAGATGAGGCCTGTTCTTAGTCGGTTAAATACCGCTACTGTGATCACCTCCTCACCCAGCACCGACTGGGTCCCGGCGGTGAGCGGTCTGCGGAGGCAGGGCGTCAACGCTGTGGCGGTCTTGATTGACCGCGCCGGCTTCGGCGACCCTGCGAATCCGCCGATACTTACCAATGCTCTCATCAACCAGCAAGTGCCATTCTACGTTGTAAGGAGAGGTCGTTCTATCAACGACGCACTGAGTACACCGGTCCGTGTAGATGAAAGTTGGGAACCGGTTGTTGGTCACCCAGTCTCGCTGGAGATAGGGGAATGAGCGTTATAAACGCAGCAGAGGCCTCGCCAACCATCGGCCGACTAAACGCTCAGGATACGGCGGAATGGTTGATGTCTGCTGTCCAATCATTTCGACCGCGTGACGGGTGGCTGTCGCTGGGGTTGTTGTCGCTAAATTTGATGGTGGTAGTCTGGTCGGTGGAAAGGGCCGACTGGGTCCCGACTCCGAGTTTGATACTGGTCCTCTTGTTGGCAGTGCTCACGGCGGTTTTGCTATCCAGCGTGCCCTTACGGGGATTCTTGGTCTTACCCATCGGCTTGGCCATCGGTGTCCTCGTCGTCGTCTGGCAACTCGGTAACTATCAACATCCTAATATGTCCCTACAAGGCGCCGAGGAGTTGTGGGACCGCTTGGGCCTATGGCTCCAAGCAGTTAAGACCAGCAGCATTAGCATAGACCCAGTGCCTTTTGCCTTCGGACTTACGGTGGCCGCCTGGCTTTCGGGGTATCTAGCTGGTTGGTTCTTCTGTCGGCATCGAAACTTCTGGGCGGTCTTTGTTTTGGGAGGCATTGGACTATTCTCGAATCTGACTTATTTGCCTCCCAACACCACTCTGACCCTGGGGTTGTATTTGTTCAGCGGCCTGCTGGTGGTGGCTAGAGTGCAATCAGTGCGGCGCCGGTTGGAATGGCGTTCCCGAAACGTCACGCCCGAAGAACATCTGGTGACGCGCTCTATAACCGAGAGCATTCTGCCAAGCGCCATTATTGTGTTGGCGGCCCTATTCGTTTTGCCCCATGGGCACAAAATTGGGGGGACCAGCCAGGTTTACGACTTTCTGCGTTCCCCAATGGCGGCTTGGGAGAACGATTTCAATCGCCTCTTCGCCGGATTGCCTGCACGGCGCCCCATTGGATACCGGATTTGGGGCGACTCAATGGCTTTCCAAGGCACTATCAACCCGGGCTCCACGGAGGCTCTTCGGGTCATCTCCCCAATACCCATGTACTGGAAGGCGCGTACCTACGGTACCTACACAGCCAAGGGATGGGTCACTGAGAACACTACCTACAAGCCCATTAGTTGGTCACCCTCCTATGCGACACCTCAGCCACCACAACATGACCAACTGGAAGTTACCTACGATGTGATGCCCAAGTACGCCAGCAGAGGCTTGTTTGCTGGGGGTTTCGTCTCCGCCGTGGGTCGCGATGTGCGCATAGAAACCTACGACTCTCCTACTTATGTGCTGGACTTCACCAATCCACAAGCAACGCAGGTGCTTCCTCCCAGGTTGGCCGAGGCTTGGGGGAACCTTTCGCAGGTGATTCAGGAAGATGCTGGTAGCGTCGAGTATTCCAGCTTGTCGGAAAGCTTGCCGCCGGAGTTTCGCTTGTTGGACGTCGAGAGGAGACAGGGAGATGTGGAGTATGTGACCTTGGGCGAACTGCTCCCCACTAAGCCTGATATTCTGTCGATTGCGAGCTCCGATGGTAGGGTTTTGCCCGATGACAGTTACGGAATCACATCCACGGTGTCGCTCGCCACTGTTAAACAGCTAAGAGAAGCAGGCACCGACTACCCAACCTGGGTGCTGGTCAAGTACACCCAGTTGCCCGAAGACTTGCCTAGAAGGGTGAGGGACCTGGGCGCTTTACTAGCAACCAGGGCAGATACCCCCTATGACCGAGCCAAAGCGATAGAAGAGCACTTGGCGGATTTCTCATATTCCTTCGAGATCGACCCCCCTCCCTACGATGCCGACGGGGTGGACTATTTCCTGTTCGATTCCCAGGCTGGATACAGCGAATACTTCGCGTCGTCGATGGCTGTCCTGCTTCGAACGATGGGCATCCCGGCGCGGATCGCCACGGGGTATACCCCCGGTGATAAAGTCCAGGGTCAAGACCTTTATATTGTTATCGACAGTGATAGTCACGCTTGGGTCGAGGTCTATTTTCCCGACCACGGATGGATCGCTTTCGAGCCCACTCCAGGCGACAGCTTACCTCAATTTTCTGTTCCAGATGCGGCGTTTAACGCTTCTCTCACGGCCGGGGAAGACCTTGCCGCTTCACCTGGGCCAACTTGTATCGACATAATCGACATACTGGATGATTGCGCCGAGGTGTTGGGCAGCGAGTTACCCCAGGCGCAGGGGGCGTCCCAAGGGATCTTGGGGAGCGGCCCAAGGACATGGGTGTGGATGCTGGTGGCTCTTGGCATCCTGTTGTTGTCTCTGGGTCCTATCTGGTTTGGTTGGCGTCGGTTGATGTCTCCTTCGGAAGACCCTAAAGCTGTTTTCGGCCGGTTGTCCATGCTGGCCGGCTTGGCCACGCTGGCTCCTGTGGCCCACCAGACCCCGTTTCAATACCGGGATAGACTGACAGTAGCACTGCCGGCCCAAAGCAAGGAGCTATCAACCATCTTTGAATCCTACGTCCGCAACCTTTATGGTCGAAAGGATTTAACCAGAATTGAACGAGGGGAGTTGGTGGAAGCCTGGATGCGTCTACGGATTCCCCTGTTCTGGAGAATTTTGCGGAGGAGCAATCGATGACAGAGTACAAATACCATCTGTTCCAGCTACGGGTAGGTTGGGTGAGCGTGCTCGGTGGACCGGAAGGGCTGCGGCGATTGAGCTTGAAGCCCACCCCTCAGGAGGCTCTGGACGGTCTGGGGAAGGACTTGGAGGCTGCCGAACATGACCCTCAAGCCTTTGCCCAGGTACAGGACTGCTTGCTCCGGTACTCCCAAGGTGACCCGAACGCCTTGGATGAGATTGAGTTGGACCTAGACGGGGCTCCGCCCTTCTTTAGCGCCGCGTGGCAGGTCTGCCGGAGCATACCCGCCGGGGAGACCAGAAGCTATGCCTGGCTGGCGGAAGCCGTCGGTAACCCATTGGCTGTACGGGCGGCGGGGCAGGCCATGGCGAGGAACCGTTTCGCTCTGGTGATACCGTGCCACCGGGTGATAGCCAGCGACGGTGACCTGCGGGGCTACGGTGCCGGAGGACTGAAAGTGAAGGCTGATCTTCTGGCGTTCGAAAAGGGCAGCATTGCCGGTAGAGCATGACATCATCGATAAATATGGAGGAGGCCTAGCTTGGTTAGCTCGGAATCGGTCGCCAAATACCCCGAGGATTCCTGGATGGAAGTGGGTGAGCTGAAGATCCGTTACCTGGACTGGGGAGGAAGCGGCCAGCCCGTCTTAGCTCTCCACGGGTTGGCTTCCAGCGCCCACTGGTACGACGTGATAGCACCCCTGCTCCGGGACCGATTCCGGATTATCGCTCCGGACCAAAGGGGACATGGCAAGACCACCCAAGCAAGCAGCGGATACGACTGGAGGACCCTGGGGTCTGACATGGTCGGATTAATGGACAATCTGAACATCGGCCAAGCGGCGGTCATAGGGCATTCCTGGGGAGGTCATGTGGCAATTGGACTTGCAGCCGAGTTCCCAGCGCGGGTGAGCAAACTGGTAATGATAGAGGGCGGGTATCTCGACGCCCGGATCAGCCCAGACGCAACTTGGGAGGGATTTTCCCACCGAGTGCGCCCCAGGGACGTTTCCGGTAAAAGGGATGAATTCTTGGACCGGCTGCGGACTCAGTTGGCCGATTGCTGGAGCGATGACCTAGAACGCATAGTGCAGACCATGGTCTACGAAGATCGTGAGGGACAGATCCGAGACATACTAGACCCCCAGAATCACGCACAGGTGATAAGACAGATGTGGGACTATCCCCCATCCAGAGTCCTGCCAAGGGTGCCTCACTCCACTCTATTGGTCCCGGCCGGCCCTAGTCCGGAGCGTGCAGGGTCAGAGTTTGCTCTATTAAAGGAACAGATGGTGGCGTCTGCTGCCGAGGCCTTAAGTGAGTGCACGGTGCATTGGATCCCCAACACAATCCACGATATCGGCTACCACAAACCTGCTGAACTAGCGCGGGTGATCGGGGATTTCTTGAGCGGGGCGCCTTCTACCCAGTAACCTGATAGACCCATACCTGGTGGTATACGTCCGGCTCGCCTTTGGGCAGGACTTGAAACGGGTCGCCCCTCTCCACCAGCCGCCACTTGTCGGCTTCCTCCAGTCCTCGCTGCGTGTTCTGGAAGTCGTCCCTGCTATGCACGTCGGGCCTCAAGCTGAAAACTATGTATCCCCCTGGCTTGGTGATGCGGACTAACTCATCCAGCGAACTCGCTGGCGCGTGCCCCACTGTCAGTACACCAACGCTGATAATGGCATCAAAGGCGGCATCAGGGTAGTCTAAAGGCTCCCCCATTACCATCTGGTGGAATTGTTGGTAAACGTTTTTCTTGCGGGATTCCTCCAACATTCCTGTGGATAGGTCCATTGCCACTAGGTTAGAGTAGCCCCGCTTTGCCAACTCGACGCCCACCAGACCGGTGCCAGCTCCAGCGTCAAGGACCTTGGCTTCTTTGGGGACGTTCCGGGAGAAGGCCTCGGCGGCTGCCTGGGGACCCCGCCAGCCGAACTCATCCTCCAAGTCGGTGTCGTAGTCCTTGGCCCATTGGTCGTAACGCTCCGCTAGCTCAGCGTTGTCTCGGGAAGAGTACACCCATTGGACCCTATTCTCTTCGGCCATTAAGGTCACCTGCCTCGGGGTTGAAGGGTTAACGTTGCTGCCCCTTGCCGCTGGTAGTCACTTTTTACAGAGATAAAAGCCCCAGCCCAACTCACCGTTCTCCACCGCCTGCACCATTTGCTGATAGGCGAAAGACAAGGCCTGGAACTTCTCTTCATGCCCGTCCGGATGTTCTAGAGCCAATTTGCTGAGGCATTGGTAACTAGTCTTGAGGTGGTCCGAAAGATCGATGGCCTCTATCACATCAAACCCCACACTTGTGAGGGCTTGTTGGTAGGAGGGGAAGTTGAACTCCGTATCGAAAAGCAACCGATCGTAGACGTAGGTCCGGGCGGTCTGGCTGACGTTCTCCTTGGGCTTCAATAGGTCGTCGAAGACCAGGATACCACCATCGGCCAGGACCCGATAAGCTTCCTTCAGAGCCAACACTTTGTCGTGGATGTGATAAATCGTAGCCTGGCTCCACACATGGCTGAAAGAACCATTTGGGAAGGGCAAGTCGGTGGCCGATGCTTTTTCGAAACCCAACCGCGCCTGAACATCCTCGGGCTGGGAGCGTAAATCCTCTTTGGCGTTGTCGATCCGAACGCCGCTTAGATCTACACCCACCACCCGACAGTTATGATGGTGGCATAACCATGTGGCTGTGTTGCCGTTCCCACATCCAAGATCCAGCACGTTGGAATCGCTGCCGATCCTGGCCTTCCCGGCCATGATGTCATTTAGATTCGAACAGGCCTTGAGGAAGTCGGGCCCGGTGGTTTCGTCGAAAATACCCCAGTGGAGGCTACCCTCCCGGTCCCAGAAAGACCGGTAGATTGCATCCTCTGCGTCGTAGAAGGTTTCGGTGTCCTGCTCAGTGAACTTGCTCTGCATGTTTGATTCCCTCCAGGTATTCCACGAAGCTATTGTCCTGGTCGACCAATATCATCTTTGGCTCGATCGGATCCTCGCTAACCTCAAAGGAGAGAATTATCAAACAATCGCCCTTTTGGCAAAGTTTGGCACCGGCGCCTTGCACCGATACGGTGCCAGAGGCATATTCACCAGGTAGAACATAGGTCTCCCACCGGTTGCCATTGGTAACGTCGCAAATCAGAACCTTTTCGTACTCCCATAGGTCAACTTTATCCATTAGCGCCTGGTCTATGATGACGCTTCCGATGTAATCGGGGTTGCTATCCGTAACCCAGGCTCGATGGATTTTTGATCTAAGTACTTCTCTCAAAATATACCTCTTATCATTAATTTTGCTCGGCATGTTAGCGCGGTTTGCAGATCGTTCGCTTCGCCAAAGCCAGTTCAAGTCCCATGTGACCATACGGGCAGCTACGTGAATCTTTCCTGACGATGGGCGTGCCACAACCTTAGGGGCAGAAGAGGGCTTGGCCGAGGAGAGGACGAGAACTCTTACAGAGGAGGGAATAGCGCGGGACACCGGGACACTTTGGGTTGGGGAGTCAAGGCTCGCAGGGGATCACGGGTTTGCGCCGGGACCGACGATTTGCCGCAACATTAGTTGGTGGGTGCCACCGACCTCCTATTTCACACAACAACATCTATATGTTATCGTCAAGCCAGTTTGACCGAAAGGGCCCACACCCACATCCCCACTTCTGGTATCCCAAAGTGCTTTAACAGCACCTTGACTACGCGGGGCAGTTTACCAGCGTGCGATGCCTTAGTCAACCAAAATCAGCTAAGCCCTTGACGCTTATGGCCAACCAAGGCATGGTTGGGTGAGCACTCTCGGAAAATAGTATGGCTCATGATATCAATACCTTCACCTAAGATACTAATGTTTACGGTATAGATTAAAATGGCAGTTCTGGTGCCTGAAGGTGCCCTACCCATGCTGTGCAAGGAGGTTTTGGGTGCCTGAACCCCAGGGGTGGCAGACCCCGGAATGGTGATGCAGAGGATGTAGTGGTTAAGGCTCAGGGTTGATGTAGAGATAGAGTTTACCCTTGCGCTGGCGACTCTTTTTAGAGGCAATACCGGCGGGGGAGCCTTTGAAGATGGTGAAAGCAGTGGGGGTGATGGCTATTTATTTAAGGAGGGGACCCGTTCCATTTGGGCCTGGCTTCGGTATCGACCGCCACTGATTGAGAGCCCAACAAGGTCTCAAGGCGTTCGGTCAGGCTCTCGCAGCACTGGGTCGTGACCACCGGCAGCTCCATCTTGACGTTGCGTCCTCCGGTGGAGATTTTCAAGTTGACGCGGTCTTTGCCGGGGTACTCCAGTAACACCCCAATTACTTCCCTGAGAACAAGAGCGTCTCCAGCAGGGTCTTCGGACTCGGTAACGCACAATGTTATGGTGCGCTGGTGCTTACCGTTGGACGATACTGCATTGGGTTTGCCCCCGGCACCCTGGACGTTTGGGGTAGCTCTATTCTCCGGGACCTCGTCGCTCTGACTGTCGCCATTTGTGGTTACAGGGTCGTACTCCACTACCTGCTCACAGACCAAAGAGAATTGATCGCCTCGGTGTCTGAGCTTGCCGGTGAGCCGCAACACCTTGCCGGCTTGCCAGATGGGTGTCCCAATACGCTCAAGCACATCTGGCCAGACGACGACTTCAATTGGTCCCCCCAGGAGGTCCAGGCTCACGATTAGGAACTGTTTTTGGTCGCGGGTGTACCGCTGAGAAACGGTGGAGACGTGCCCCAATAGCGAGAGGGTCTGGCCTTGCATCTCATCGTCAAGTTGGTCCAGGGAGGAGATTGCGCCGTCGGAGTTAACGGTAGCCAGGGCAAATAGCGGGTTGTATGACAGTGGCAGGCCCAATAGCTCCTGCTCCCATGCCGCTTTCTGTTCCTTGGACACATCGGGGCCGCTGAGGACGAATCCGGGCTCCAAGCCCGAATTGTCCCCGGAGTGAGTTACCTCAAACATAGTGGTTTGTCCGGAGTCTCGGCTCCGTGCTCGGAGCTGTGCCGTAGCTATGATTTGATCAAGAATACCCAGAATTGGTCCTCTGGGACCGAAATGGTCGAAGGCTCCGGCCCGCACCAGGCTCTCGAGAGTCCTCCTATTGAGACCTCTGGCGTCGGCCCGACCACAGAAGTCTTCTATAGACGCGTAAGCGCCGTTCTTTATCCGCTCCGCCACCAGGGGCCTGACTGCGGCCGCGCCCACAGTCTTGACCGCTGCCAGCCCGATCCGAATGACAGGTTTGGCAGCATCTTCGGCATCGATGGTGAAGAATTCTTCGGACCTGTTCAGGTCCGGAAGCAACACAGGAATTCCCAGGCGGAAGCATTCGTTGATGGAACTCACGATTTTGTCAGGATGGTCCATGCGGGAGTTCAACACTGAAGTCATGTATTCCACCGGGTAATGTGCCTTGAAATAAGCCGTCCAGTAAGAGATAAGAGCGTAGCTGACGCTGTGGGCTTTGTTGAAGGCGTAACCAGCAAAAGGTTCGATCAGATTGAATATGTCCACCGCCAAGCCCTCATCAAACCCCTTCTCCTGAGCCCCAGAGACGAAGCGGTCGCGTTCCTGGGCCATTAGAGAAGCGATCTTTTTGCCCATCGCCTTCCTGACTATATCGGCGCTGCCCAGGGAATAGCCAGCAAACTGTTGCAGAACGAGCAATACCTGGTCCTGGTATACGATAACGCCGTAAGTCTCGTCCAAAAGCTCTTTCAGGCTAGGATGAGGATAGGTGATGGGAGCCCTGCCGTGCTTAGAGTTGATGAAGTTGTCTATGTTCTCCATGGGTCCGGGGCGGTAGAGAGCGATCATCGCTGCGATGTCACCCAGATTTGACGGCTTCAGCTCCTTTATGTAGCGTTGCATGCCGGCGCTTTCCAGTTGGAACAGGTCGTTGGTGTTGCCGGACGACAACAGTTCGAAGGTGGGCCGATCGTCCAACGGCAACGTGTTCAGGTCGATTTCGACGTCTCTGCTCTCCTTGAGCAGCTTGACGGCCCGGTCCAAGATAGTCAGGTTGGTCAGCCCGAGGAAGTCCATCTTGAGCAAGCCGAGTTGGGCCACGGGGTCCATCGCAAACTGGGTCATCAATACCGGACTGTTTTCGTCTCCCCTGGCGGGCCGCTGCAAGGGTACGGTCTCGGTCAAGGGATCATCGGCGATTAATACACCGGCGGCGTGGGTACTGACGTGGTGGACGATTCCCTCTAGATCCCTGGCTTGGTCCACCAGTTTGTGTACGTCTTCGTTGTCCTGGTAGGCATTGCTCAACTCGGGGTTGACCTGCAGCGCGTGGTCCAAGTTACGGGCCTTGAAGGGGACCATTCGGGCAACCCGGTCGACGTCGCCGTAGGTCATGCCTAGGGCGCGGCCGACGTCCCTTAAGGCGGCCTTGGCCCCCAGAGTGCCAAATGTAATGATCTGGGCTACCCGCTCGCTGCCATACCTATCTATCACATAATGCAGGACTTCATCCCGGCGGTCGTCTTGGAAGTCCAAGTCGATGTCGGGCATCTCCTTACGTTCCAGGTTAAGAAATCGTTCGAAGACCAGGCGGTACTCCAAAGGATCGATGTTGGTGATGCCAAGGCAGAAAAGCGCCACGCTGGCCGCGGCGCTACCCCGGACCCCGTACAGGATACCGCTACGCTGGGCGAAGCCTATGATGTCCCAAACGACCAGGAAGTAGTTGGCAAATTGGGTGTGTTGGATGACCTCCAACTCATACTTTAAACGCCCTGCAGCATGCTCATTAGCATGGCCGTAACGTTGCTGGAACCCTTCCCAGCATCGCTCGGCCAGGTATTCATCCGCGCTATAACCAGCGGGTGTAGGGAACTTGGGCAGGTGGGTCTCGCCGAATCCCAGCTTCAGATTGCACATCTCGGCGATGAGCTGGGTGTTATTCAGCGCCTCAGGGAAATCAGGAAACAGCAGAGCCATCTCGGCGGGGGTTTTTACGTAGTATGAATCGTCCTCCATCCGGAGACGCTTCTCGTCATTAACTGTTGTATTGGTCTGGATGCAGATGTAGACGTCTTGTGAGGTGGAGTCGTGCTGTCTAACGTAATGGGCATCGTTGGTGACCACCAGGGGGACATCCAACTGCTTGGCCAGGCCGATTAAACCCTGATTTATCTCCTTCAGATTAGGCACTTGTTCGTGACGCTGCAATTCCAAGAAGTATGCGCTGGGAAATAGCTCCTTGTACCAGCCTGCGACTTTTGCAGCTTCTTCGAAATTCCCGCCCGCAATCAGCCGGGGCACCTCTGCTGAAGGACAGCCGGACAATGCAATGAGCCCGCTGTGGTATTCCTCTAATAGACCGGAATCTATGCGGGGACGGTAGTGAAAACCCTCGACGTGGGCCCGAGTGACCAGCTCGATCAGGTTTCTGTAGCCAGTGTGATCCTGGGCCAGGAGCACCAAGTGATGGGGGCTGCGTTCCGTCCCCTGTTTGTCAAAGCGGCTGGCATGGGCGACGTAGACCTCGCAGCCGATGATAGGTTTAATCCCAGCTTCTTGGCACGCCGAGTAGAAATCAATGACACCATAGAAGGTGCCGTGGTCGGTGATGGCCAGGGAATCCATCCCCAGATTCTTGGTTTGGGTCACCAGGTCGGGGATGCGGCTGATGCCGTCCAGCATGCTGTATTCGGTGTGGACGTGCAGGTGTGTGAAGCGTGGCTCAGTACCCAACATGCAGACTGTGACCTCCGGCGAAGGGTATTATAACCCCCCGCTGGATAGCACGTTGTCAAGGGGAAAACCACAAGATGTGGTAATTAGGGTGACGTTAAGTACTCAATAGAGAATCAGACCTTATGACCCAAGGCACCGGTGCTAGCCTCCGGTCATGGATCAAAGGCGAAGGTGCGTGCTTGGGTAATGACGTCAATCAATGACGTGGCGTATAGGTAGAGGCCTATCCGTTCAAGCGCGGCAGGAGTGGAGCCGGTGGGGAAAGGGCGTGGGCGGGGACTGTTTTAGGTGGACCCGAAGTTACTCCTCGTCTACCTCATCCTCTGCTGCGGCTACCGGGCGTTTGGAGCCCGACCGGTTGGAAAGTCTGGGATCGCCCCAGGTGGCGGCCTCTACGTAGTTCTTGAACTCTCGCTCCTCCCCGCACGTCAGGCACATACCTTGGCTAACAGGGCCAGTGGCCGGCTGGATCACCCAGTGGTGGCAGCACGTAATTTGCTCCTCGAGTTCAGAGAGGGGAGGTATGGAAGCAGGTTGAGTCATATACTATCTGTCCTCCTTTTTGTAGACCATCATGCTATCAGATACTATCGACTTTCGTCAACATACTGGAAAATGTAGTGTTGAATATTGCTATACCGACAATCTCTTGTTGGCACCGTTTCATCATCTGTGACGCATTCTGTCACCAATATGATGGGGGTATTGCATTGAATATTCAGCCGTGGCTCAAGTCTGGCGAGGGAATTCGGTGCACATTCACATGATACATATGAGACATGCTTAATATACATAAGTACAAAGGCCTCTTTTGGTCAAATACGGGAAGCCTTTCCAATGTCGGCAGCCAGACGACCGGCAGCAACTAGACGCGTAGACTCCTCGCGGGCATCCGGAAGGCAGCAAGCGTGACCACACTGAAGTCAGCGCAGCGGAATCGGGACTAACCGAGGGTGGTGATTTTCTCCGTAGAAATCCTGGTGACCCCCCAGCCGGCCAGCCAAGCTGAGTGGCGGCCGTCGCCACCGGCTACAAGGACTACGATATCGTCTGCAGACAGTGTAATGGGGACCAGAGCGTGGGGGTTAGTCTCATCGATCCAGGCTGGCCAGTTGCGGTTGCCGTAGTGCGCTACATCCTTTAGCTCACTGAGGGACATTCGCGCGTTCTGATGTATGTACTCTCTTATATCGGCCTTGGAAAGCCCGGATTCGGCGATCTCTGCGGCGTGCTCCGGGCACAACACCAACACAATTTGAGCGCCAGTGCCTATTTGATAGTAGTTGGATATCCCACCGGCTATCATGGTGGCAACAATGGTGCGCATGATCTGGATGCCGGTGGGGACCGTCGTTTCCATGACGTTGTAAACACCCCGGACTCCAGCGACGGTCACGATGCTGTCGTTGGGATCGAATCCCAGCTCCACGTGCCTGGGCGCCCACGGACTCCGAGCTTCGTTTTCGGCGAAACAAAAGCTGTACCGGCCAGGTGTTGAGAGGGTCCCCTTGTCCATCTCGCCAGGGATCAAGCCCCCCAGGTTACGAATGACCAGCCTCAGGGCACGCCCGATGGAAGCGTTGGCCCGGTACCCTGGGCCAAAACAGCCGCTATCTCCGTTAATACCCAGTGCTTGGGCCAGCGGGCCGTTTACCATCACCACCGGGGCGGCCCCTCCGGTGGTAGCCGACACTCCGGCTACGTTGAAATCCTCCTGCAACACCGCCTTGACCGCTGCCACCACGACAGGAAAATACTCGGGGCGGCAGCCTGCCATTACTGAGTTGATAGCCACCTTCTCCAAAGTAACCTGGGCGTTGCGAGGCTGGATGATCCCTAGAGAGGCAGAGGGGTCGCCACCGTAGGTCATAAGCATGCTGCGGACCGAGTCTTCAGTAGCTGGCACCACCGGCAATCCGTCGGTCCAGCCTTGTTCCCAGCAAAAATCCTGGATTGCTTCGAAGGAGTCGGACACCCTGACGCGGCGAGACTGTAAATCCAACGGTGTGCCCATGGTAGTGAGGAGTGGTGTGTCCTGTTGGAGTGAGATTCCGGCGAGTGGTCAGTCTCCCGTCAAGTGGGCCACGATCTCAGGCGCGAACTCGTGGGCCATATGACGAACTTCCTCCGCGCTCCGGCTCGCCAGAGGACTTGGCAAAACGACCAGACGGACGCCGGGCATTCCCAAGGCCGTGGCCCGGACTTGGGCGGCTCTGGTGAAGGAGCTGGTGATTACACTCACCGAGGGTACGCCCTGTGATTCTGTGACCACTGTGTCGTGGAGACCCCACGCAGTGCAGGACCCTCAATCAGCAACCCCATGAATTATGACGTCGCATTCTGAGGATAGGGAGTTGAGGGTTTCGTCCGCGCACGGGGAGCTGAAGGTGAATTTGGTGGCGTAGATTACTTTTTCTGCGCCGTAGTCTTTGACTAGCACTTCCTGAAGCTCTTGCAAGAAGGAATCCGCGTGATACTTCCGGTTTTCCAGAACACCAACGATCTTTCCGTTTAAGTCCGGAAGTTTGGCGCTCAAGCCTACCTCTTCCGGCACGTCCTCCGCTGTTGGGTCAAGAATCTGAAGCGTCCGCGTATCATCCGCCATTGCGACTACCTCCGTTCGGGAAACGCCCTGATGCTCTTTTGATGAGTCATTACCGCAGAACTACGTGGTTAGATACCTAACTGGAAATATTTTCCTTCGGTCTTGATCGAAGGAGCGATGACCATCTCTGCTTTGTGAAGGTCGCGGATCGTATACGCGCCGCACATCCCCATGGTAACCCGCAAGGCACCAACGAAGTTTTGAGTGCCATCGGTGACTGCGGCCGGCCCGTAGAGAATCTGCTTCAAAGCGCCTTTGGTTCCCACTTTTATACGTGTGCCCCGAGGCAACTCCGGGTGAGGATTGGCCATGCCCCAGTTATAACCGCCGCCTGGTGCTTCCTCAGCCTGAGCAAACGGCGTACCCAACATAACCCCATCGGCGCCGCTAACAATGGCTTTGGCGATGTCCCCGCCAGTCCGCAGCCCGCCGTCGGTGATGACTGCGACGTACCGGCCGGTGTGCCGAAAGTAGTCCTCCCGGGCGGCAGCGCATTCCAAGGTAGCGGTAACCTGAGGTACCCCTACCCCTACCACTTCCCTGGTGGTGCAAGCGGCGCCCGGCCCCACTCCGACCAGAACACCGTCTATTCCTGTCTCCATCAGCTCTCGCGCCACTTCGTAGGTTACACAGTTTCCTACTACCAACGGCACCTTAATGACTTTGATCAGGTCGGAAAATACCAGCCCTTGATAGCTCCTCGACATATGCCGGGCGGTGGTAACAGTGGACTGCACCACGACCATGTCTGCTCCCGCTTCCACCGCCAGCGGTGACATCCTCTTGGTGCTCTGAGGCGTAAAAGATACTGCGCAAATGGACCCTGACCTGCGAATCTCTTGTACTCGCTCTCCGATCAGGTTGTCCTGGACCGGCTCCGAGTACACCTGCTGCAGATAGTGGGTGATATCCTCCTGCGGCATGGAGAGGATCTCTTCCAGGACGGAATAGGGGTCCTCGTATCGGGTATAGATCCCTTCCGCATTTAAAACACCTAGACCTCCCATCTGATGCATCAGGGTGGCAAACTTGGGGGAGACAGCGCCATCCATAGCCGATGCAAGAACAGGAATCTCAAAGCCTAGGTCGCCAATGGTCATTTTAGTAGACGTGAGGTCGGGATTAATCGTAACCTGGCCGGGCACAATCGCCACTTCATCAAACCCGTAAGCCCTTTTCAACTCTTTAAAAAGGCGTTTCCCCATCCCTTTGTACCTCGATCCTTTTAAGCCAGCAGGCTCGCGTAGTAAGTGTCAGTTTACAAGAGCCATTGGATGCTGGCAAGAATTTGCGAGGGGAGATATATTCCCTTCCCAAAGCTGCCCGGCCTGCTGTCCGATAAGTGAAACAAATCTGTTACATCGGCCCATATGGGAAAGCCTTGCAAGGTTGTGAAAAATGGTGCATACTTGGGCACGTTCGATTCCTGGTGGTTCGAGCGAGGCGGACCCACCCGTTCCCATCTCGAACACGGAAGTGAAACGTCTCAGCGCCGACGATACTGCCCTGGTAACGGGGTGGGAAAATAGGTCACCGCCGGGATATAGAGAACACCTTTCAGGAACTCACTCCCAGGAAGCACAATCTCCGGCGTTGAGTCCCCGTCGATCCAACTTTCAGGACACGGATAGATAGCAGACCATGGCCAACGTTAGGCTCTAGCGAGTTAAAGCGGTGGTTATTTGCTACATGCCGGAGCCTCTGTACCTTTACACAAAATAGAGTGCCCCCTATAATTGGACTTGAGTAGCTAGATTTAGGTGCGGTTTAGCCCGACCCTCCAGTGGTCCGATAAGTAACGGGGACGAACACACGAGTTGGGCTGGCTAGCCGCTCAGTCTGCGCGATCCTTTTGACAATATCCTGGGTTCATCCAAGGGGTCTCACTTTCACCCACCAGGAGCGGAATTATGGGAAGCAGATTTGAAAAGTTCTCAGAACGGGCACGGAGGGTTCTGTCCCTAGCCCAGGAAGAGGCACAACGCTTCAACCATAACTATATCGGGACCGAGCATATTCTCCTAGGTTTGGTGCGCGAGACAGAAGGTGTAGCCGCAAGGGTATTGTCTAGCCTGTCGGTGGACCTTAGCAAAGTAAGGTCGGCCGTGGAGTTTATCATCGGGCGAGGGGAGAAGCCTACTCAGGGGGAGATAGGACTAACCCCAAGAGCGAAGAAAGTGGTGGAGTTGGCGGTGGATGAAGCCCGCCGCATGAACCACACCTATATCGGCACTGAGCATCTTTTGATTGGACTCCTCAGAGAAGGGGAAGGCGTTGCAGCCGGGGTCTTGGAGAGCCTGGGGGTGACCTTGGACAAGGTCAGGGCTGAGACTCACCGCATCTTGAGCCACAGTTCCGGAACTGGAGCACAAGGCGCCCGGACCAGTACCCGAACCCCTACTCTCGACCAGTTGGGAGTTGATCTGACCGTTGCGGCCCGGGCTGATAAGCTAGACCCAGTGGTTGGCCGCGAGTCAGAAATCCAGCGCGTGGTGCAAATTCTCAGCCGTAGGACCAAGAACAACCCGGTGCTGGTTGGGGAACCAGGGGTTGGAAAGACAGCCATCGTCGAGGCGCTGGCCCAGCGTATTGGTAAGGGTGAGGTCCCGGACACCCTACAAGGCAAACGTCTGGTGACCCTGGACATGGGAGCTCTCGTTGCTGGCACCAAGTACCGCGGCGAGTTTGAAGAACGTTTAAAGAAAGTCATTGAAGAGATCAAGGGTTCAGGTAACTGTGTATTATTCATAGACGAAATTCATACTATCGTCGGCGCGGGCGCTGCCGAAGGCGCTGTGGATGCCTCAAATATCTTGAAGCCGTCCCTGGCCCGGGGTGAGCTTCAGTGCATCGGCGCTACAACCATGGACGACTATCGCAAATACGTGGAGAGAGACCCGGCGTTGGAACGCCGGTTGCAGCCGGTTAAGGTGGATGAACCGACAAATGACGAGACCGTAGAGATTTTGCGGGGTGTCAAGAACAGGTACGAAGAACACCACCAGGTGGATATCACCGACGAGGCGTTGAAGACGGCCGCGACGTTGGCCTCAAGATTCATCCCCGACCGGTTCCTCCCCGACAAAGCTATAGATCTGATCGACGAAGCAGGTTCCAGGGTCAGACTCCGCGGTAGCGTGACTCCTTCCTCGGTGAAGGACGCCATGAATGTCTTGGAACAGGTACGTAAAGAAAAGGACGAAGCCATCGCCTCACAGCAGTACGAGGCAGCGGCTGAACTGCGGGACCAAGAGTTGCAGCACAATCAAGACTTGGACAACTTGGAGAAAGAGTGGCAAGAAGGCCGGGAAAAAGAGCGGCAGGTGGTGACCGAAGAGGATATTGCTGAAATAGTGAGCATGTGGACCGGAATCCCGGTCACCCGTCTGGCCCAGGAAGAAACGGAGCGCTTGCTCCGGATGGAGGAAGAGCTCCACAAGAGGATCATTGGTCAGGATGAGGCCATCGTCAATATCTCCAAGTCAGTCCGCCGGGCCCGGTCCGGTCTCAAAGACCCACGTCGTCCCATCGGAGTGTTTATGTTCCTGGGGCCGACCGGAGTAGGTAAGACGGAGTTGGTGCGGGCCCTGGCCGAGTTCATGTTCGGTAATGAAGATAATATGATCCGTCTGGACATGTCGGAGTTCCAAGAGCGGCACACGGTGGCGCGGCTCATCGGTGCTCCTCCGGGCTACGTTGGATACGATGAGGGCGGTCAGCTAACTGAAGGTGTGAGGCGCAAGAACTACTGCGCAGTCCTGCTGGACGAAATCGAGAAGGCGCACCCCGAGGTCTTCAATATCCTGCTGCAAATATTCGACGCCGGTCAATTGACCGATGCCAGGGGGCGCAGGGTAGATTTCAGGAACTCAATCCTGGTTATGACCAGCAACCTCGGCTCCGATCTGATCAAGCGAGAAACTACCCTGGGGTTCAGTATCAAGACTGACGAGGCCCAGAGCGCCGAAAGCTCTTACCAGCGGATGAAAGACAAGGTGATGGAGGAGGTTAGGCGATTCTTCCGCCCTGAATTCCTCAACCGCATCGACGCGACTGTCGTGTTCCATCAGCTATCAGAGTCCGAGATCCTGGCAATCGTTGATCTCATGATGGCCCAAGTGAGGAGCGAGCTAGAGGATAAGCAGGTCGAGTTGGAGTTGACGGACGCAGCCAGGGATTATCTTGGTGAGAAGGGCTTCGATCCAGTGCTCGGCGCGCGGCCTCTGCGCAGGCTTATCCAGAATGAGGTCGAGGATACCCTCTCGGATGAGATTCTGAGCGGCAGGTTGACGAGCGGTGACGTTGCAGTGATAGACGTGGAGGACGGGAAGGTAGTTGTTCGCTCCAAAGTACCGGCTGTTCCTTCCGCATAATTTCTCTACACAAGTCCCCCGCAGCGATTACTGACAACAGACCCCACGTGAGTGGGGTCTGTTGTTATATAATTGGCCAAATTTCGGGGGTTGAGTGGGATTATGCGGGGTTCTCAGAGGCAACGTGGCCTTTTTGTTTGTAAAGAATGTGGGTACGAAAGCCCGAGGTGGCTCGGCTTCTGCCCATCACCGTCGTGCGGGTCAAGCACTCCCCTAGTTGAAACCATGCTCGCCGGGCCTGTCCCACTGAGGAGAGCTTGGACTGCGGACCAAAGGGAGCAAGCGGTAGAGCTGTCTGCCATGGAACCCGAGAGCCGAGCGCGCATATCACTGGCCTCGGCGGAGTT
This sequence comes from Dehalococcoidia bacterium, assembly GCA_965197555.1. Taxonomy (GTDB): domain Bacteria; phylum Chloroflexota; class Dehalococcoidia; order Lucifugimonadales; family UBA3495. The sequence continues at coordinate 866,893 of OZ240213.1, forward strand.
GAACAGGGTGCTGGGCGGCGGATTGGTGGCCGGTTCAGTGGTGTTACTTGCTGGAGAGCCAGGGGTGGGCAAATCCACTCTATTGCTGCAAGTCGCCCAGTCCGTAGCTGCTCTGGACCAACCGGTTGTGTATGTTAGCGGGGAGGAATCGCCCCATCAAATCAAGATCCGGGCCGATAGGATTGGCATGGCCGGTAAGGGTATATTGGTTTGGTCAGAGACCGATGTGGACCGCATCGTTGATCTGTTGATGGAGCATCGACCTGGCCTCGTCATTATCGACTCGATTCAAACTCTTTATTGCCAAGAGGCACCGTCCAGTCCCGGCACCGTTGCCCAGGTAAGGGAGGCCGGTCTGCGACTAATGCGATGGGCCAAAACCAACCATGTGCCGGTCATCGTCGCAGGGCATGTGACCAAAGAGGGGTCGGTAGCCGGGCCCAGAGTGCTGGAACACATGGTCGATGTGGTAGCTTACCTGGAATCGCAAGACGCGACTGCCTACCGGTTGCTGCGAAATACTAAGAACCGCTTCGGCTCCACCACCGAGGTCGGCGTATTTGAGATGACGGAGCGGGGGATGGAGGAGGTGCCTGACCCCTCGAGGGCATTCTTGGGACAGCGGGATGAGCCGGCGGTGGGAACGGTGGTAGTACCTGTCGTAGAGGGTAGCCGTCCCTTGCTGTTGGAGGTGCAATCGCTGACCGCCTATTCCCAGGCTTCAGCACCGCGCCGGGTGACCAACGGCTTTGATTTCAACCGGCTCTTGATGTTGGCAGCGGTGGGGAGCCGCCGGGCCGGCCTGGAGTTGGGGGCTCAGGATATTATCGTTAACGTGGCGGGGGGATTCCGCATCACCGAGCCAGCGGCGGATCTGGCAGTGATGCTGGCTATGGGTTCCAGCTTGAGCAACCACCCTCTGCCCGCCACCCTGGTAGCGTTCGGAGAGGTCGGGTTGAGCGGAGAATTGCGGTCCGTACCCCAGGTGGAGAGAAGACTCGCAGAGGCTTCTCGCTTGGGCATGACCCGCAGTATCCTGCCTGAATCGGGGTTGCAAGGCGTAGAGGTTCCCCGGAACATGGAAGTGATACCAGCCAAGACAGTAAGGCAAGCCCTGCGGTCGGTCCTGGCCAGCAATAAATGGGTGGAAGATTTCGCGCTATCTTCCACGTTGGAAGAAAGCTAACGCAGGTGGGAATGGGCCTGAGCGGCCTCCTCTTTCGGAAACTCGTGGTCCTCGCAGGCGACCCACCGGGAGCCGTCCTCGAAGACCTCCTTCTTCCAGATGGGCACGATCTCTTTGACTCGGTCCACCGTTTTGTGACAGGCGAAGAAGGCCTCCTTGCGGTGGGGAGATGCCACGGCGACCACTAAGCTGATCTGCCCGATGGGGACGGCGCCGATTCGGTGGGATATGGCGACGTCGTTGACACCAAACTCGGCCTTGATCTCTTCCTGGATCTCAGCCAATTTCTTGAGGGCCATCTCCTCAAAGGCCTCGTATTCCAGGAGCAACACTTTCTTGCCTTCGAAATTGTCACGGGTGGTACCAAGAAAGGTCACCACAGCTCCGTTGCTATCTCTGCGCACTAGGCTGGTGATCTGGTCGGGGTCCAGGGGTTCTTGAGTGATTTCGATCATCGTCTTACCCTCCGCTTACCGGTGGGATCAGGCACACATCGTCTCCCGCTCGCAGGACTTGCTCGGGCTCGGCGTAGTCAGCGTTGACCGCGACGACGATTTGCACCCCATCCGGAGCCAACTTGGGGAACTGGCGGCGAATCTCAGCAGTCAAATCGGCCACCGTCGCTCCCTCGGTTATCTCCAAGGAACAGCTATTGCGCCCGGCCCGCTCCCGGTACAGGGCGAAAAATCTGACTTCGAGGGCTAGACCGGATCTCTGTCCCGCTTCCTTTTGTCCTACCAACTCTTTAGGCTCCCGAGAGAAATTCTGACGCCATGACTCAACGATCGACCGTTGGTTGCATTATCCCACACGCGGAACCCACCCACCATGCATGGAATGAGCCTCGGTGTTCGGAGCGCTAATCGCGCCTGAGCAATATCTCAAACGGGCGCGCTTAGACCTTCAGTGCATCACCAGCCCGCCGTCAACGTTGAAAGCCTGTCCCGTAATGTTTCTAGCTCCGGCACCAGCCAAGAAAACCGCCATGGCAGCGATATCTTCAGGATCGTTAGCCCTGCCGATGGGAATGTTACCGGCCCGCTGCTCTTCCAGGTCGGAAATCGGCACACCCAGCGCCTGTGCTCGACCGGCCATAGTAGCTTCTGCCATGGCCGTACGGGTGGAACCTGGGCAGATTGCGTTAACGTTAATGTTGTAGCGGCCTAACTGGTGGGCGGCGATTTGTGTCATTGCTATAACCGCGCCTTTGCTGGCGGCATAAGCAGCGTTTGAAGTACCGGAGTACCCCTTGCCGGCGATGGAGGCAATGTTGATGATGCGCCCCCCATCACCTTGCTGGATCAGCCTCTCCGCGACCCTTTGCATGCAGAAGAAAGCGCCCTTGGCGTTTACCCGGTGGATGTTGTCCCAGTCAGCTTCCTGAACATCCATTATGTCCAGGTATCGAGTGACACCTGCGTTGTTCACCAGAATATCGACCCGTCCCAGGTCGTCGGCGGTCTGCGTCACCATGCGGTCGATGTCTGCCAAGTTACCAACGTCGGCTTCGATCACCACACTTCTTCGCCCCAGCTCCCGAACAGCTATTCCAGTGTTTTCGACCGCCGAAGCGTTGACGTCGGCAACAGCCACGTGGACCCCTTCCCGGGCCAGGGCTAGAGCAATAGCCTTGCCCATGCCTCGTCCCGCACCAGTAACCAGCGCTACTTTATTATCTAATAGCATGGCGGAATCAACCCAACCTGTCAGACATAAGTGTCAATGCCTTGAACTCGGAGGTATCCTGGTCTGCGTTGGCCCACCCCGCTGACACCTTCTGGATACTGGCGGTGGCGCTTTCTTGCTGCCCTTTACCTTCTTGGGTGCGTCCCAGCCAGTACAAATCGCGTACCGATTCCCGCTGCTTCAAACGGGTCCTCAACAGGTCCTCGGCTTTATCGAACTCCTCGGCGCGGAGGCAAGCCTCTAACAGGGTGTCCTCAAAGACCTCTCGCTGAGCATGACTGCCACCGACTCGAGTCAGCTGAGAATGGACCGGCTCCATCAGTCGAACGGCGTCGGCGTAGGCGCCGTGGCCGAAGGCGTCGATACCTTGCACTAAGGGCAGAGTGACCTCGGTTGCTAGGCTATCGCCTTGGTCAGCGACCTTCTTTAGACCGTTGATCATTTGGTCCACGGACGCTTGGTCACCTGCGGCGGTAAATGCCAGGGCGGCATGAGCGTCCCGGAACGCTGGCCCGGGTCTCTCCGAGGCGGGTGCGGCCAGCGCCAACAACTCGTCCTGGTATCCAGGCACCTTGGCGTCGCCGTAAATATGCATGCGCCAGGACAGTGATGCGCTGTCGGCTAGCGATGCGTAGCTCTTGGCTGATACCGCGGGCCGTATATCGGCTTCGTAGATTTCGATGGCTTTGCTGTATCTCCCCATGGCCAGTTGGAACAGAGCTTGGTGCCAGGTGAGGTGGACCCGGTAGGTGGCCCGACGATCGTAGTCCACGAGCCAGTTGCCCAAGAAATCCCCACCGTTGGAGTTATCCGCCCGCTCGAAAAACACGTGGGCAACCGAATGCGCGGCAACGGCGTTATCCTGGCGCAAGTCCAAAGAGCGCTCCGCAAGGCGCAAACCCTCGTCCATGAGGCCGACCTCGTGGTTGGCCCAGGCGTATTGTCCCAGGAAGGCCCAGTCATTCCTGTACTGCGGCTCCACGCTGCTCATGAGGTCATAAAAGACCGGTGGGTAATTCTGCACTCCTGCTCCGCTGCAGCCGAGAACGAACAACCGATGAGCTACCCTGAGCAGCAGAGCGTCCCTGGGGAACTCGGCTAGATGCTCCTTCACCAGGGCGTACGCACGTTGATTCTCACCGTTTACAAATACAGCAAGGGCCTCGATCTGTTGTTGCTCCCGGCGGGACGTGCCAGCCGCCAGGGAACGAGCGCGTTCCGCGCTCTCCTTGGCCTCCGCTACGGCTACTCGGGCCAGGAGCAAAAAGGCCAATGCTGCATGAGCCAAAGCAAACCCTTCATCAACCTCTATGGCCTGAACGAACTTCTCTTCGGCACCAAAATTCTGAGAAAGCAGCAGGTCTAAGCCCTCTGAATAGTGCTCGGCTGCCGCGTTGGAACCAGTGGACATAGTGAGTCCGTAGCGGTCCTTCACTCCCCCAGGGTTTTGCATCATCGGCCTCCTGAAACCCGCGCTAACTGGGTAGGTCCGCTCCTGATTAAGCTAGCGTTGCTTATTTCGAGTTTACGTTGCACGCTGGTGAGTGTCAACGCGGCTGGATTCGGTTCAACAGCGATAGATTGCTTGAGGCGCCCAGTTATTGATATGCTGCCAACTGATTTACATGGATTGGGACGAGTTAGACTTTGAGCCGGACCGGCTGAGTGTTTTTTGCTACGCCAGAACGGTCTGAGATGGAGCGGTTTATCATGGCCAATGGAAAAGTAGACACTATAGTTCGAGGCGGGCAGGTGGTCACCTCAACCCAGGTTTTGGACGCCGCCATCGCTATCTCAGGGGAGAAGATAGTTGCTTTGGGGCCCGAGGAGCTTCTACCAGCCGCGGAAAATTACATAGACGCGGAGGGGAAGCTGGTCTTGCCGGGGCTGATTGACTGTCACGTCCACTTGGACGGGCACGACGACTACGCCCTGGGAGCCCAGGCCGCCGCCTACGCCGGTCTTACCACGCTGGTGCCCTTCGGGACCTACGATCTGGAGACCGAGGAAACTCTCCCTGCAGCTATTAACCGGATCAAGGAAGAGATACAGGGTTCAGCGGTCGTGGACTTTGGTTTCCACTTCATACTGCAAAACCGGCCCCACATTCTGGAAAGCCTGCCCCAGGCTATGCAGATGGGTGTCAAGTCCTACAAGATGTTCATGACCTACAAAAAGCGGCTGACTCGCATGTGCGATGATGAATACATCTGCAAAGCCATGGAGTTGGTGGCGGCAGGCGGCGGAGTGTTACAGCTCCATTGTGAGAGCGGCAACATCATCGAATACCTGGAGAACAAGCTGATCGCCGAAGGACATACCCACCCCACGGACTTCCCAGCGGCGTGCCCCGACTGGGCCGAGGAGGAAGCGATCAACCGGGCCATCCAGATGGGTGCCGCCACCGATTGCCCCACCTATGTGGTCCACCTAAGCACTCAACTGGGGTTGGAGCGCATCAAACGCGCTCAGGCCATCGGGCAACGGGTGTGGAGCGAGTCCTGTCCCCAATACTTGCTGCTGTCGGACGCTGAGTTGGCCAAGTATGGCCCATTGGCAAAAATAGGACCGCCACTGAGGGCTGAGGACGGGCCCGACCGGGATGCTCTTTGGAGTGGACTGGAGCGCGGCGATGTGTCCATCGTGTCCAGCGACCATGCCCCTCACCCTCAGGAGCTGAAGCGGCCGGGCTGGGACAACATCTTCGTCGACGCGGATGGTATGTCGATCCCCTTCGGGTCCCCGGGCATCGAGACCGTCGTTGCCCTTATGTACAGCGAAGGGGTGGTGAAGCGCGGGCTGCCTATTTGGTGGCTCGCAAGAGTAATGTCGGAGAACCCCGCTCGGATCTTCGGTCTCTATCCCCGCAAGGGGACTATCCAAGTCGGGTCGGACGCCGACCTGTTGATCATCGATCCCTATGAGGACAGGGTTGTAACGGCTAAGGACCACCTGAGCAATGCGGGCTACAGTCTGTTTGAAGGTTGGCCAATCAGCGGTAGGCCCTGGATGACGCTACTCAGAGGGAAGGTACTGCTGAACCAAGGAAAGTTGGAGCAGAAACCCGGCTACGGTGAGTTCCTATCCTGCGAAGGGCCCCGGGGCCCCTTGGGTGGGCCAGTGAGGTAGCAACTGCGCTGCCGTGGGTAGAAACTATTGGCTCAGCCCGGGCCTCCACCGTCCGTGGTCCGAGGCGGTCTTGATAAGTAAGAGTTGATCTTGGCCGCTGGGCTATTTGAACTGAGGCACTACTTTCTCAGCCAGCAGCCGGGCAGACTTGACCACGTTCTCGTAGGGAACCTGTCCCCCGTAGTTCATCTCCAGCACCACCCCGGTGATTCCCAACTCCTCTTGATATTGCCGTAGGCGGTCGCATACTGCGTCCGGTGTGCCGTACATCACTCTTTGCTGGACTATGTCCTCATAGGGAGTGGCGGCCATCTCCCGCAGCCGCTGCCGGTTTTCCTCGTTGGCTGCAGAGGAAATCAATTCCCGAGCGGCGTATTGAATGGCGTGGATGGTGCTTTCCTTGGGATCGGTGAACGCCCGCTCGGCATCTTCACCCACGTAAGCCGGAATACGCAACGTTATATCGGGAGGACCCGAATATCCTGCTTTCTCCCTAGCTTGTTTGTACTGCCCCAGCCGTTCCTGTAGCTGGGGTATCGGGATGTTGGCGCTTACGAAAATGGGGTATCCCATTTCCCCTATCAGGGGGAAAGTGTCCTCTCCCGCTACCGCGACGGTAGTTGGCGGGTTGGGCTTTTGGAAGGGCTTGGGCACCACGGTGACGTCATGAAAGGTGTGGTATTCCCCCTCGTAGGAAAATGTGTCCTGGTGCCAGCCTTTCATGATAATTTGCAATGCTTCTAGAAACCGGGGCCGACTTTCTGGATAGGGTACGTTGTAACCCTGATAGTACTTGGTCAATCCGCTCCGCCCGATCCCAAAGTTGAAGCGGCCCTTGCTGATATGGTCAACCGTGGCCGCTTCTTCGGCTACCCTCAGGGGGTTGGTGAGCGGGAGCACATGGACCGCCAGTCCCACTCTGATTCTGTTGGTTCTGGCTGCAATAGCGCTGGCAATAACCAGCGGGGAGGCCAGGACCGACCGCTCGGGACTGAAGTGGTGTTCGGCCAGCCATACCGAGTCGATGCCCAAGTCCTCCATCACCGCGACTTGATCGAAGGACTCTTCAAAGGCCTCGGCCTGGTCCATGCCAATCCTTACGTGGAAATCTGTGAATAAGCCGAAATCCATTGGTCGCTCCTCGGGGTCCAGGAAGTTGTGCTGAATATATGCCTGGAATCCTTTAGCCGAGTGTAGTGGTCTATATCGCCACAGTCAACTATTGGACTTGCGTCCGGAGATTTGCAGTTCGCTCGGTTTGGGGCACCTGAAGCTTCGGGCGGTCAATTCGAATGAAGTCCCTGGGTGCGCCACCAAAGATATCGGTCAGGAATACATAGGCTACATAACACTCCAACCCAAATGGCAGGTAACCCCCATAACCCAACACCGGCATCTCAAAGATGGGCGCGAAGTCAAAAAAGGCGATGACGTATTCCCACTTTGGATCGGCCCAATAGTTCCACATCTCCCAGAACCAACCGCACACTAGGGCCCCGAAAGCCAACGCTACCAGCGGTCGCCAGTCCCCTTTACTTAGCCAGACAAGAATGCTGGGTTGTCGCCCACGAAGGTAGTTAATAGGCTCCACCAGAAGGATCATCCACATCCAGGTACCCGGGTAGAAGTAGGTCGGCCAGACCATCAATCCAAGGAGTAGGATCAGCCCCAGTATCATGGATGCTGCCAAGACCGGCTTGGAGACCTGCAAGGCTGGTCCAGACTGAAACTTGTCGAAAAACTTGAGTGTCCCGATTAGCTCGGCGGTCTCGATTACCGCGGGCACCACTGTTGAAAAGTGCCATGATGCGACCAGGGCATGCCGAAGGGTTGAATACTCCTCGGAACTCACGTAGTACCAGTTCTGGGTGAACTGATTGATGCCCTCAAAGGTCCACCAGAGGGGGATGGACACAAGAAACAGTCCGCCGAAGGCCTTGGGATTGCGGGTTAGCGGCGACGAACCCTTGCTCCTCAGCACCAGAGCGTCCACCGTAAAGATATAGCCCAGCCACAGAGGGAAGAAAGCATACTCTCCCAGCAGTCCTGCTTGAAGCCAAGACGCGGGCCAGGCCATAGCAATCAGCGCCAACCCCAAGAATCCGTGGGGCGCTAAGGGGTGGCGCCGGCTAATACCCTTCGGTGTAAGCATGCTTCGAAGGGAAGATTTGTACCTCCCGGCCAGCAACCGGCGGGGGAAATCAACGTTGACGTTCAAGTCAGTCTCTTGCTCTCAGAGCTCTTGCACCGGACCATCGGCTGGCCTTTACACCGGCCGGTAGAGTCGCCTGTGACGTTGTTACGTGATAGGCGGCCGTCGCTCATGCCAGGGTGTGCTTTGCTCGTAGGCGTGGGCCACTCTTAGGAGAGTCTCCTCGGCGAAGGGCCGACCACCCATTTGCAGGCCAAGGGGAAGGTTGTCTGAGCTAAAGCCGCAGCAGATCGTCAATGCGGGGATGCTCGCTAGGCTGAATGCGGTGGTCAGGAGCCACGGCACACGGTTGGCATTCTCCTTGCTGTCGATAACCGGGTCTTCCTCAATCTTGACCGCAGGTATGCCGGTGGTGGGCAGAGCCAACACATCCACATCCTCCAGCGCTTCCAGCACCTGCCGGCGCAGCAATGTGCGTAGTTTTTGAGCCTTGTAATACGCTTGGGCCGGGATGAGGCTTCCAGTCAAATAACCGATCCTGTTGTCGTGGCGAATCTCCCGTAGCCGGTTCCTCACCAAGTCGTCGTAAGTCATGGGAGCTTCTACGCGGAGGCCGGCCGAAATGGTCCCGGCGTAGCTGGTGAGGGGGATGGAGACTTCTTGCACCGACGCTCCGAGCTCACCCAGGACATCGGTGGCTAAAGTGACCGCCTGCCTAACCTCCGGTTGCACCACATCGGATTCCATGAACTCTTTGATCACTCCGACCTTGAGTCCCCGTACGTTCCCATCCAGGGCCTGCCGGTAGTCAGGCACCGCAGCCTCAGAAGTGTAGGAGTCCTTAGGGTCGTGGCCCGCGATGGCTTGAAAGGTGATGGCGCAGTCCTCGACGCTGCGGCTCAGGGGTCCGATGGCATCCATCGACCAAACCCCTTTCATCACCCCATACCGGCTAACCCTGCCCCAGGTTGGCCTTAGCCCCACCAAGCCGCACCAAGCGGCAGGGAAGCGAACCGAGCCGCCCGTGTCCTCGCCCAAGGAAGTGGCACACATGAAAGCGGCCGTCGCTGCTCCGGAGCCGCTGCTAGAGCCTCCTGGATGCCGTTCCGTGTTCCAGGGGTTCCGAGGAGTGTCAAAGGCATGGGAGAGGCCGGTGGTGGCGAACTCGGTCATGCTTAGCTTACCCAGCAGTATTCCACCCGCCTGTTTGAGATTGGCAACAACCGTCGCGTCCTCATCGGGCACGAAGTCGTTGAAGATCGGCGAACCGCCGGTGGTGCGAATTCCGCGGGTGTAAATCTGGTCTTTGACGGCGAAGGGCACCCCGTGCATCGGTCCACGGTGATAGCCGTGGGCAATCTCCGCTGAGGCTTCCTTAGCCGCCTCGATGGCCTCCTCAGGGCAAACCGTCAGATAAGCGCGAAGCTGGTCGTTCAGCAGATCGATTCTCTCCAGGTAGGCCTCGACAGCCTCCACGGGAGATACCTGTTTCGTCCTTATGGAGTCAGAGAGCTGAGAAGCGGACAACCATGGGATCTCTGCTTTATCCATGGATGCTCCTTTGTCAGGTTGCTCGTTAGTAGCCAGGGCAAACCGGTCGATTGCTCGGACTAAATCTGACCCGGAAACCAGGGGCACCAAGCCCTAAAGCATCATAGGCGGGGTTTATTCTCAGGTCAACTCCCCAGCCGGGCTGACCGGGCTGAGGAAGTCATCGGCGATCCTTGACCGGGGGCTTGACTTCGGCTTCGCATCCAGAGATATTGTGGGCCGCCTGCGTTATATTTATGTTCGTTTTGAGCCTCTGGGACTTTAGAGGGGGCAGAGGATGGCTACACCAACGATCAAGATCGACGGCGCCAGGTTCTTGATCACCATGGACCCTGAGAGGAGGATCATCCAGGACGGGTCGATCTTGATTGAGGGCCAGCGTATTCTGCAAGTCGGCAAGGCTGCGGAATTGGCCGATGCGACGGCAGACCGGGTCATCGATGCCAAGGAAATGGTGATCACTCCCGGGTTCTGCAACGGCCATATGCACATCAGCTACGCCCATGCCACCCGGGGTATCTTTCCGGACAACCTGGAGCCGGGTGATTACTTGGCTAATGTGTTCAAGCTGCAGTCGGCTATGACCGAAGAAGAAGAGTATCTAACTTCGCTTCTTGGGATCACTGAGCTGCTGAAGTACGGTACCACTTGCTTTCTGGACCCGGGGAGCACCAAGTACCTGGAATCTTGTATGCGGGCTTACCAGCAAGCGGGTTGCCGCATCGTAGTTGGTAGTCAGGTGGTCGATATGCCGAACCCTCTGAACCTGCCGGTGTACTCCGTACCGGATGCTGTGTCCGTTATGGAGGATACCATCAACGCCTACGACGGCAGGCTCGACGGAAGAGTCCGCGCTTGGGCCATGCCCTTCGATGCTATGTATTGCAGCCGGGACCTGCTGGTCGCCGCCAAGGGGATTGCTGACGCTCACCACACGGGTATGACGCTGCACCAGACCAATAGTCCCGGTGCTGTGCAAGCGCATCTTAATAATTACGGCAAGCGTCCGGTGGAATACTTGGAAGATATCGGCGTGCTGGGTCCCAACCTCCTCCTATCCCATGTCGTGGGCCTGGATGATGCCGAGGTGGGGTGTGTGGCACGGAGCGGCGCTAAAGCTGTGGTCTGCCCCACGGCAGCTTTGAAGATGGGCGCCGGCATCACTTCCAGAGGTATGCTGCCGGAGATGCTGGAGCAAGGTGTCTGCGTTGGCTTGGGCACCGATGCCGGCAACAACTCCAATTTGATCGAAACGCTGCGATCGATGTACCTGGTCACAGTGGTCTTCAAAGACGCGCGGCAGACCACCGATGTAATCCCGGCGGAGACCGCCCTGGAGATGGCTACCATCCAAGGGGCCCGAGCCCTGGGCATGGGCGACGAAATCGGGTCGTTGGAAGCCGGGAAGAAAGCTGACTTGGTGCTCTTTGACACCCGGAGGCCCGAGTGGAGAACGATATTCAATCCGGTTAACAACCTGGTATACAACGCTGATGGTCGCAGCGTCCACACAGTGATTGTCGATGGGAAGGTCGTGGTTGAAAACCACCAGCCGGTGTTCGTGGACGAATGGGGGCTAATCCAACAAGTCCAGGAGATCGGGCGGGACATGATGGCCCGGACGGGCATTTCCTATCCCCAGCGCTGGCCGATTGTCTGACCAAGCCAGAGGAGCCATAATGGTGCAGAAAGTTAGGTTTGGCCTTACCTTATCCAATCGAGGTGTACTGCTCGGGTTGACCGAGCCTGAAGAGATTCTTCAAATGGCCGAGTTGGCTGAGGCGTCGGGCGCCTTCGAGCATGTCTGGGTCGGCGACTCCATCATGGCCAAGCCGCGGATGGAATCAATAACTTTGATGGCCGGCATCGCGGCCCGTACCAAACGGATCAGGATAGGCGTGGCCTGCATGGCCAGCTTTCCTTCTCGGAACCCCATCATCCTCGCCTATCAGTGGGCCAGCCTCGACGCTCTGTCCAACGGTCGCATGATACTGGCGGCTTGCATGGGTGGTAGCTTGGACCAGCAGGAGCACCGCACCGAATATACCAACATGGGTATCAAAGCCTCTGACCGCGCCCAGAGAATGGAGGAGAACATAGAGATCCTTCGGCAGCTATTTGCGGAGGACCGTGTGACCTTCCATGGGCAGTTCCACCAGCTAGAAGGCGCGTTTATCGAACCCAAGCCGGTCCAAGAGCATCCACCTATCTGGGTGACCAGCAACCCAGGGCTGAGCACCGGTAAACCCCATATCATTGAACGCTCCCTGCGCCGTGTGGCACGGCTAGGCGACGGCTGGATGACCACCGCAAACCCGGCGCCCGAGTTTGCCGAGCTTCGCAGAAGGGTGTTTGAATATGCGGGCGACTACCACCGTAGCTTTGATGAGCTGCCCTGCTGCTTGTATTACAACATCAACATCAATGAGGACCGGGAAGCCGCCTATCAAGAGTCGAAGCAATACCTGGACCAGTATTATTCTTTGGATTACAAGCGGGAGACCATTGAGAACTGGGTGGCGTTGGGGTCGCCCGAAGCATGCGTAACCCAGCTACAGGGCTTCGTAGATGCCGGTGCCACGGACATCCTCCTGCGATTTCCTTCCTGGGACCAGCGCGCCCAGTTTAGAAGGTGCGTGGAAGAGGTCCTACCCCAATTCTTGTAAGAGCCACAGGAGGGAGCCGTTGACCAACTTTGTCTTCATTCATGGGCCAGGCGCCGGAGGATGCTCGGAGGGTTTTTATCATCAGCTAAGGCGTTTCCCCGGCAGTGTGGCCCCGGACCTGCCGGGACACCTGTCCGGAGAACCCTGCGCCAACGTCAAGGAATACACCGATTGGCTGCGGGGTTGGCTGCAGGACCAGGATAAGCGCCAAGACCTGTTTTTGTGTGGGTTCACCCTGGGGGCCTGCATCGCTCTGCAATACGCCTTGGACTATCCGGAGGAAGTCAAGGCATTGGCTCTCATGACAGTGGCCATGCGGCCCAAGGAACGGCGGCGCGGCACTTACGAGATGCGGCTGAGAGCGGCCAAGGAACCGGACGCCCTGGATAAGTGGCTGGATACCATGCGGCACATGATGAAATTCGTGGAGCCGGAAATGAGGGGCCAGCTAATGCAGCGCCACGCTGAGGTGGGGCCCATCTCCCAGTATCATGACCTAGTGGTCATCGACGAGTTCGATGTGCGGGACCGCATCGCGTCGCTGAAGCCACCATTGCTCTTGATTCGGGGAGTGGATGACCCGGGATCGCCTCCTGAGTACGAGCGAGAGATCCACAAAGCAGTGCGCGGGTCGCGTTACCTGAAGCTGAAAAGGGCGGGCCACTTCCCCATGGTGGAACGGCCGGAAGAGGTCAACCGGGCCATTGAGGAGTTCTTAAGAAAGTTGGACTAGGTAAGGCTGTTCCCCGTCGCGCCGAGCCCAAGTCCCAGGGGGTTGAGTGCACTCAAAACCTAACCAAAAAAGCAAGGGGCACCCCGATGGTATCGGGGCGCCCCTTGCTCTAGAACTCACCAGGCTCAGAGGTTCAACGAGTGTTCCTCGTAGTCCTTCAGTTTGTCGTAGACTTGGAGTCGACTGCGAGAAGACTCCAGCACGATGACGCGGTTGTCAGCGTCCACGTTCACTGCTACCGGGCGGTTGAACCGCCACTCTTCTTCCAAGTTGACCCGCCGACGGGCTTTGACAATGTCTGGATTGGCGTCAATGTAGGTCTGGGCCCAGGGTGAAGGCCGCTGGGCGTCACCGACCAAGGTCAAGATGAAACTCCCGTCAGGAGCGTAGACTTGGACCTGGTGATTGCCCCAATCGGTCACGTAGACATCACCATCCGAGTCCACTGCTACGCCGGAAGGCCCGCGGAGACTGCCCACTCCGGTCTTGGTGCCCTCGAACTTTACCAACGGCTTGCCATCCGGGGAGAATTTCTGCACCCGGTTGTTTTTCCAGTCGGCGACGTAAACGTTGTTCTCACCGTCCAAGCAAATACCCCAGGGCATATCGAGGTCGCCGTCACCGTCGCCCTGCTGTCCCCAACTGCTAAGGAACTTCCCATCCTTGGTAAACTTTTGGACTCGGTGATTCATGCTGTCCACGACGTGGAGGTTCCCTTCGGAGTCGAAAGCGATTCCGGAGGGACCGTTGAGCTCCCCGTCACCGCTGCCGGTGTGGCCCCAGGTTGAGAGAATAGTGCCGTCGGTATCAAAAACGGATACCCGGTTGAGGTACTCGTCAGAGACATACACTCGCTCATCCTGGTCCAGGTCAATGGAGCGCGGCCAAACGAACTGGCCATCGCCGGCACCATAGCCCCCGAATTGGCCCAGGAACTCATGGTCCATGGTCAGCGTGGAGATGCGTTGGCCCAACTCCTCGGTGCCGCGGCAAACGACTTGCATCTTCCCTTTTGACCCCAGAGCGAAATCTTGGGGTATCGCTAACCCCTGGCCGGACGCAGCAAACATACCAATGCAATAGCTGTAGTCGAACACCCTACCGGCTGCCACCGTCGTAAGCATGGTCAGCTCCTAATTAGTCATAGATTACCAGCAGTCAGACTCCAGTTAAGAGTCCGTGGCCGAAACCTGACTGTTGGCGCCTGTTCTGGGTTGTTTAATATGGGCTTATACGAAATCTAGCTGCTCGAACTGGCCGCCGACGATGGGTACTGGGTCCAGGCCAAGCCACCGGTCTACGACGGTGGAGTAGAAGCCCCGGAAGTCGTAGTTTGGCGCCAAGTCCCCCTGGCTCAGGTCTTCCGGATTGAGGGATGGATATGTACCGTACATGCCACCCTTCACCCGGTCGCCGATGACGAAGGCCACTCCGCCAGCTCCGTGGTCGGTGCCGGTGCCGTTATCCTTGACCCTTCTACCGAACTCGGTGAAGAGCATCATGACCACGTTGTCCCCAGCGTCATGCTCCTTCAAGTCATCGAAGAAGTCGCTGACAGCTCCCGACACATCAGTCCACAGCTTGGTGTGCATTGGAGGTTGGTTGAAGTGAGTGTCAAAGGGGCCGTGCTGGGTGTAGAACAGTTGAGTCCCCAAGTCGGCCAAGTGTACTCGCGCCACATCCCTTAAGGACTTGGCGATGGGGTTGTCAGCATACTCCACATTTGAAGAGTACTTCTCGGGGGCCGACTTGATGATATCAGCGCCTTTCAGCGCGTCACGGCCGGTCTGTCCCAAGTAATCCATCGTTGGCCCCGTACCGATGGCTGGAGAGTACATGCGAGCGAAACGCTCTAGCATCTGAGTCCTGTCGTGCTCGCCAGCGATTCCAGGCACACTCGACAACACACCGTAAGACTCGAGGTTGGACACCGAGGTGACCGGGACACCACGCAAAGCCAAGGCCCTGGGCAATCCCTGTCCAAAGTTCACGCCCTTTAAGACATTCTCTCCACTGGGGTCTAGGTCGCGGATGATTTTGCCGGCCCACCCTTCGGTCCCCACGATATCCGGCTCACAGGTGTGCCAAATATCCATGGCGCGGAAATGGGACCGGGGAGAGTTTTCAAAGCCGATACCATGGATGATGGCCATCCTGCCGTCATCGAACATCTCTTTCAAGGGCTCCATATTGGGTCTAAAGGCCAGTTCGTCATTTATGGGCAGCATTTCGTCCTGAGGAATACTGACCTTTGGCCGGTTGTCCCAATAATGTCCGTTGGTGTATGGGATTACTGTGTTGAGATAATCATTGGCTCCGGTAAGTTGCAAGATCACCAGAACCGGGTCTTTCTTCGTTGATGCCATTCGTGGTCCTCCTATTGTAGTGAGATTAGATCGGCCGTTTCCCCTAGGCGAACTGGTAGTCTCTTGAAGCAGCAATCAGAGCTAGAACTATGCCGACTCTTCTCTCTGAGCTCTCAATTTCTTGTGGGGTATCCCAAACGAGGTCTCCGCCCTCTTTCGCCTGGGTCAGCAACTCATCGTAAGTCATCTCGCTGACGTCCAAAGGACCTATGGCATCGAGGCAGCCATTGACAAAGTCCACCGGCGAAAGAGTGCCCTGGGACTTTAGCTGGCTGATAACGGACTGGACGCCGGGAAGGGAGGTGTCACCCAAGACACCCGCAGCGAAATTCACTCGCCGCACCAAGGCACCTCCGTCGATCCACTCGGAGCCGGTGTGCCAGCTCTCGACACTGGGAGGATTGAGCAGCTCCTGTCCCTGATAAGTGCACTCGAACCCCAGCTTGTCGAAACCGGGCCGAGGGCCGTCGTGGCTGCCGGCCATACGCACGGTGCCGACCACTAACTCCGCTGGGCTCTTCACTCGGGCGAACCTGGCGTTCTTGAAGAAATCCGAGTTGAACAGGACCCGCAGAATAGACCGGATGTCGCCATTGGTCTCTATGTAGGTGTCCACCAATGTTTGAACGGCTTCCGGGTCCCGAGGCGGCGTTATGTTCCAACTGGGCACTTGGGGTTCGTCAGCAACGAAGAAGTTGTAAAGGTGACGGGCCAAGAACCTGGGGGAAGCCGGCTGGTCGACGATGATACCGATAATGTCATCGCCGTTGAAATTCCCGGTATGGCCCAGGAAGGTCTTTTCCCCTTCATCATGGTCCTCTGGCCTGAACTCGAAGTTCCAGTGGAAGCGGCCCAAGGGGTTACGCGGAATCTTGGAACCGATGGTCCAGCCTGTGAAGGCACGGGATGCTTCTTTGATGTCGTCCTCGGAGTAGTTGCCGACACCCAAGGAAAACAGCTCCATCAGCTCGCGTCCCCAGTTTTCGTTGATCGCTCCCATGTGGTTGCCGTTGTTGTCCAGCCAGTAGATCATGGCTGGGTCTTTGGCCAACTCCACCAGCAGGTCCCGGAAGCTGCCCAGACCGTACTTGCGGAACATTATTATCTGCTGGGTAAGCTCGGGCGGGTTGTCTACCTTGGAGCTACCGGTGGCAAACAATTGATGCCAGAAAAGGGCTATCTTCTCTTCCAGCGGCCGCTTGGTGTTGATCATACGGTAGATCCAATCGGCCTGGTTTATGAATACCGCCCCCGCTGCTTCGTAGCCGGGGAAGTACCGGTACAGGAGCTCCTCTTCTATTTCGGGCTGCTCCTCTGGATGGAGCAATTCCTCCACCGTGGCCTCGTATCCCTTGGCCACTCGGGCTTCCAACTCCGCCCGGGTCGCCCCGAAGCCAGCTCTCCGCATCAGGTGGGCCATAAGTGCCATTTCGTCTCGGTTGGGCATCCCTCTACCTCCTATTTTCCCGGCTTAGGGAACCGTTAAAAAATGGTCCCGGAAGGCGGGTTTCGATGAGTAGTTACCAGAGTTCCAGCACCGTTAACTTCAACGGCTATCCACCTGGTAGTTAACGCCATGATAGGTCTCGAATCCCCTTTGGGAACCGTTGGATTACATGCTACGTTGGGCGGCCAAGCGTGTCAAGCTTCTGTCCCGGTCTCCGGACTGCCGCCAACCATTGCGGCAATCCGGTCTGGCCCACTAAACTAGTGGCCGCGAGCAGCACAGCACAGAGGATAGACAATGGAGAACTTGGACTTGTCTACGAATCAAGGCCAAGCCCCGGACGATGAAGGGGGTGGCGGTTGCCTGGGGTTTCTCACCTTATTTGCTTTTGGCTGGCTGTTTTTCACCCTGATGTATTTCTTCACCGAGCGTATTCTTATGCTGCCGGAAATGGGTAAGTTGGAATTCGCCTGGCGTTTTTTCGCTGGGCCGGTCAACTTTCTACTTTGACGCCCAACGTCCATCGTCCGTTGGAGTAAATCCAAACCTAGTGGTGGTGGCCTGCCGAGGCGGCCGCTACCCCGGTGCCCACTGGCGGCGGCTATACCTGGATAAACTCCACTTGAACCAAGGGGCTGCCAGCTACCCAGGCCTCCAGGTCCCGAGACCCGCCAATTTTCTGGTGAATCTTTGACATAATCTCTCTGCGTGCAGCCGCTTCCACGATAGGTGTGGCGCGGGCAGCAAGATCGGCTTGGACCTTTTGTTTAAGGTGGAAAGAGAACTCCGGATGAGCAAGCATGTTGGAGTACCAGTCCCGGCGTCCCGGGGTGCCAGTAATGTAGAAGCGACCCTCAATGTTGTGGAACCAGATCTCTTTGCGGTGAGGCAGACCGGAACGCCTGCCGGTGGTGGTGATGTCGATGGTACGGTCGTGTTCCAGAGCCTCGGCTATTTCGTCGTTCATGCTGTCCCTCTTGTTACGCTTCCGGAGGTTGAAGCTGGTCTCAACACGTAACTGTTCAGACTAAATGCGGTATCCCTTCCACTCCATCGTCATTCCGGCCCCCGTATCCAGTACGGGGCGGGCTTTGAGCCGGAATCCATAGCCTTTGCAACCAGACAAGATTACATTTGCTCGACATTTCTGGATCCCCGCTTTCGCGAGGATGACGGACCTGGGGCGGGGATGGCCCTGAGGGGCGGGGATGGCCCTCAACTCTGAATAGTTACATCATCTGCCACCGGTGTGTGTGGCTAGCTGCTGAAAGCGATTACCGGCCTGGGATTTGATTGTCATTTGCCAGTTCAACGCCAGCGGTTCCAGCTTATCGCGCTGGGAGGTATCGCCCAAACCAGTCCAGTGTTGCCGCCATCACTTCACTGAAGGCCGGTTCGGTGTAGACTTCATAGTGGCTGTAACCCTTGAGCACCACGAGTTTCTTGGGCTCTTTGGCGTGGGCGTATAACTGCTCCGACTCCTCGGGCAGCACCAACCGGTCATTGTCTGTGGTGATGAAAAGCACTGGGCGAGGAGAAATTTTGTCCACCACCCACTCAGCGTTGAAGCCCAGGGTATCATCAACATACTCCAGTGGAATGGTGCTAACCGCTGCGGGGTTGTTGCGCCGGGCGGCTGCAGCGAGCTCAGCCGACTTGCGGTCCGGGAGCAAAATGTCGCTCCGCTCCACCAGCTCAGATTTCCCAGTGGTAGCGCGCCTTTCCCTGTCTGCTTCGGACCGTTCCAAAAGGTCGTACCATTCGTCTACCCGCCGGACCCGGGTCATCCAGCGATTGCCGTTCCCTACTCCAACCACGCTGACCACACATTGGGCCCGCTGGTCCACCGCGCCTACCCAGGTGACGGTTGCGCCCCCGTAGCTGACACCGAAGAGGCCGATTTTGCTCTGGTCCACCTCCGGCTGTAGTCCCAAGAAGGTCATAGCGGCTTGGACATCCATGACCCGGCTGTAAGGCGCCAGGCGGCTTCTGGTCCCTTCGCTCTCTCCCCAGCCTTTGTAATCGAAGGTCATAGCCACGTAGCCTGCCCGGTTAAATGCTCTAGCGTTGTCGGGCAAATAGAGGTCTTTGACACCGGTGTAGCCGTGGCAGAGCAATGCCGCCCCTCTCTGTTCCCCGGGGGCCAGATCGTACGGCGTGTATACGTCGCCGCAAAGCTTGAACCCCTCGCTGTAAAACTCAACGGCTTTCTTCATTGCTGGACCTCTGCAGATTGATCGCTTGAAAAATTCTCCCCACTTGTGGAGGAAGGATTGGAGTGGACGGTCCTTGAGGAATTCCCCAGCCTGACCGCTGGGGTTAGCAGGTGCAAAAGCCCTTCCTGATATCCGGGGAAGGCAATAGTATTAGCTGTTCATGAGTGCCTGCATGGCTTGAGCGTACTCTTTCCTGGGGAACTCCTCGCCATCGGGGACCCGCATCATGTCGGTGTAGATCTCCAGGCGGTTCCCGTCGGGATCGTTAAAGTAAAAAGAGTGACTTCCGCTGCCCCCCAGGTTGCCTCCCGCTTCCATTCCGTGGACCAACGGCCCGGTAACGAGCTCGACTCCCCTGGAATGAAGGTGGGCCAGAGCCTTCAAAAACTCGTCGCGGCTCTCGACTTCGAAAGCGATTTGTTGGATCACCCGCTCTTTGGGCCCAGCCGAGGTAACATCGACACCTTGGGGCGCCGAGGCAATAACAAAGTCGTGATGCATCTCGTCGAAACGCAGAAAAGCTGTCTCCGTCCCGTCCTCGCTCTTGCGGCGGTTGGTAAGGGTGCACCCTATGACATCGGTGTAGAACCGGTAAGACCGTTCGAAGTCGGACACCAGAATTCCCACGTGGCCGATCCGCTTTATCTGAATGCCCATGAGTTATTCCTCCTAGCGCAATTTAGAGCTGACTTGATCACTCTTCCACCCGTTGGCCACTGGCGTAAAAGTCTGATTCGGCCACTCCGGCGAATCGGGATGGAAGAAAAGAATCGATCTCCGGAGGGACCTCTCGACATCCTTGGAGAATGTAGTCGGCCAGGACGCGACCGGTTATAGGGCCAAGGTGGATACCTTTGGTGGTGTGGCCAGTGGCCAGTACAATGCCCTCCCACCCAGGCACCGGTCCGATAATGGGTTTGCGGTCCGGGCTGAGGGGCCTGGAGCCAGCCAATTGTTGGACCAACTCCGCTTCCTCCAGCGCCGGAAAGACGTCTATCGCTCGCTGTAGTAACTCCAACCGGGCGGCCTCGGTGGGCTGCCGGTCAAATTGGTCGCCCATGAATAGCTCCTGCCGGTCGTAGTCACGGCCTCCAGTGCTCCCCACGCTCAGCAAGCCGTCCAAGCGGCTGACCATATGGCCTCTCTTGGGGGAGCTTATCAGCACCGGCAAGGGCTCTCCTCTGTAGCGCAACACCAAGCGTTCCCCCTTCAAAGGCCGGACCGGCACCGGAAAGCCCAGGGTTTGGGAAAACTCCGAGGACCAGACCCCTGCGGCCAGAACGACAGTCTGGCAGGCCAGCGGCCCATCTACCGTCGTGACGCCGGTTACTCTGGAGCCCTGGGTTTCCAACCCGGTGACCTGCCGAAGGACGATCTTGGCGCCTTGCTGCTCGGCGGCTCGGGCCAAGGCCAAGGTCAGCCGGTAGCTATCTAACTGGGCGGACTCGGACTCGTAGCCCGCCCCTCTGATCTCATGGGTCAGCCTCGGCTCTATGCGATGTACCTCTTCGCTGTTGATCCACTCGACCTCTACCTGCTCTTGCTGCCAGACCATCAGACCTTTTATAAGCTCTTCTTCGTCTTCGTCCAGAGCCAGCCGGAGAGATGGGCGGCGCTGATAGAGCAGGTCTATGCCGGTATCTTGGGCTAGGAGGGGCGCTAGCTCAGAGAATTCTCTAAAGCCGGCCAGGGCGAATTGAAAAGAAAGGCCGGGGGCGAACTCGGTTCCCAAATTACTGAGGGAGCCGGTGGCGTGGGCCGAGGCTCCGCTACCAATGGCTTCCCGCTCCAGAATGGTGACCTTGGCGCCTTGGCGAGCCAGGTAGTAGGCTACCGAGGCGCCCACTACCCCTGCACCCACCACTGCTACATCTACAGATTGACCCATGAAGCTCGATTCCCACACCGGATAGAGTGACTCAGATTATCCGAGTGCCCTCAACGGGTGTCAACCGAAGGCCATGACCTCATCAATACGGGACAATACTCGTTAGACCGGTACTGACTCTCCATAACCGGGCGGCGGCATCGACGTCATAGGAGAGGCCAGACGACCTAATTGGACGTCGTTGTTCGAAGTACTGGCCGGTCGCCCCTTCCACCTCTGGAGAAGTGGCTAGATAAATCGCGGTATCCGCCCCTTTTTCTTTGCTGATGCCCTTGACCCGCAGCCCAAAATTACAGAGCTTGCCAAAGAATCCATTGTTCGACAATAAGTTGGTCGCCACCAAGCCCGGGTGTAGCGCGTTGGAGGTAACTCCTGTTCCTTCCAGCCTACGCGCCAACTCATAGGTGAACAGAAGGTTGGCCAGCTTGGACCGGGCGTAGACGTGGAACCCACGGTAACCGGCCTGGGACTGAAGGTCATCGAAGTCAATGCTAGCGCCTCTGTGAGCGCTGGACGACACATTGACGATGCGGGAGGGAGCGCTTGCCTTCAGCATGTCCAAGAGGAGGTTGGTAAGCAGAAAATAGTTCAGGTGATTCAGAGCGAGGGTCAGTTCGATGCCGTCCACGCTCAGTTGGCGGAACAGATTGATGGCCCCGGCGTTATTTACAACCACGTCAAGCCTGGGGTATAGCTCCGTCACTCGGTCTGCTAGTTGACGTATTTCTTGTTGGGAGGAGAGGTCGGCCAGCAAGTACCGGACTTCGGGGTTACTTGTTTCTTGTTTGATTTCCTGCACAACTGCGGCGCTCTTGGCGTCGGCCCGGCCCACGACCACTACAGCAGCGCCGAGACGGGCCAACTCCAACGCCGTCACTCTGCCAATACCTGAAGTGGCCCCCGTTACCAGGCAGGTCTTGCCGGCCATAGACTGATTTGGGCTGGTCAATTCATACGCCCCATTGGGTAGCTTCCTGGGCTGCTATCGGTGTCACTGGTCCTGGGAGTAATGAATTCTCAAGAGGTGGTGGCGCAAACCTGTGCTCAACCTCACCAAGGGCTTACTATCAACAGAAAAGGTCCCTCCGGCCACGCCCTGAACCCTCCCAAGTATGGTCTTATTGTGGCACAGGAATGTGAGATAGTGATTGAACCCCATTGAGAAATGGGGGCGGCACAGCTACGAATCTACGTGTATATTAACCCAACACGAGACTGAACGCCCGCCAGGCAGGCTGCCGATACGGGCCAACATTCTAACGTCTTGTGGTTAATGACTTACCATAGGAGGGCCTCAATGCAGACACCGAAGTTGTCCTTCGGTTGTAGCTTCAACGTGCAAGGAGTCGAGGGCCGTTGGGACGTGGTGGAGTTCGCCAAACGCGCCGAGGCGCTCGGTTACGACCGCGTAACCATTGGCGAGCACGTGATGGAGTTGGACCCTCCCCGCCCCACTCTTTTGAGTATCCCGGCTATGGCTGCTGCGGCAGGCGCTACAACCAAACTAAGGGTGATGACGGGGATCGTCATCGCTCCTCTATATCATCCCGTAATGCTGGCTAAGCTGGTGGCCAGTTTGGACGTGGTTTCTTCCGGTAGGCTGGACTTCGGTATTGGGATCAGCGGCCAGAGGGACACTCGGGTCGAGTTCGACGCATTGGGGATTCTGGTGAACACTCGGGGACGTCGCACCGACGAAATGTTGCGAGTGATGAAGCGTTTGTGGTGCGAGGAGGAGGTCACCCACCAGGGAAGGTTCTTCCAGTTTGAGGGTGTGACCCTGCTTCCCCGCCCAATACAGGACCCGTACCCTCCCGTCTGGGTTGCAGGCCGCAGCGATGCTGCTATGCGCCGGGCCGCGGTGCTGGGCGATGGCTGGTACCCGTATTTGTTCACCGTACGAAGGTTGAAGAGCAGCAACGAGACCATCCGCCGGTACGCTGCCGAAGCGGGCCGAGACCTGGATGGGTTTCACTGGGGGCTCAACCAACCTACTGCTGTATCCGACGACCGGAATGAGTCCTTGGCACTTGCGGTGACCAACGTCGGAAGCCGTTACGTAACACCCGACCGCAGTGCGGAAGACATTGCTCAAGCCCTGTGCATGGCGGGGACACCCGAAGATTGCGCAGCCGGTGTTCATGACAGGGTGGAAGCTGGCGTCCGGGATTTCAACCTCAGCTTCCTCGCCTCGGATTCCAAAGGATTGTACCGGCAGATGGAGATGTTTGCTGACCGGGTGATACCTCAGTTCCGCCACTAGAGAAACCGGTAACGTCTATTGAGGTGTTGCGCAGATTGGGGTCATGTACTTCCTCAACGTCGCGGCGACCGTTAACGCACCCGATACGGGACGACCAACTGAGTCTTTCGCGCCCGGTTCTCCGGCCTTCACAGAGTGAACAATGAGTCAATCCTTTGGGCATCCACCTCCGGTAGGTAACGAGGCCAGAACCGCCGCAAACCAGTTCTTGAATAATGCCAATGCTGGGTTGAACCGGGTGTGGCGGTGGGTACTGGGCGGAGTCTTTATCATCTTGATATGGCAAGGGATTGGCAACATTCCCTTGTTCGTCTCCTGCGAATATCTGAAGCGAGTCAACCTGCCCGCATTCACTTGTGAAGATTTCATAATCGTAGGTGACTCCCTAATACCCCAGTTTGTATTGAGCAACTACGCGTTCATTTTGGGGATCATTGGTGTTTGGATCGCAATCAAACTGCTGCACAAAAAGTCCCTGACCCAGGTCACAACAGGGAGGACTTCATTCGATTACAATCGGGTACTCTACGCCATCTGGATAGGCCTATGCGTTTATTTCGCGGTGTTCATACTCGAAATATTGGTCTTCAAAGCAGAGTTGACGTATCAGGCGCCAAACCCGTGGGAATACCTGACATTCTTCCTCTTCGCCATCGTCCTGGTCCCTTATCAAGCCGGTTTCGAAGAGATCTTCTTTAGAGGGTATTTATTACAAGCGTTCACACTAGTGGGTAAGAACAAGGCCATGTTGGCCTTGGCATCGGGGGTAGTATTCACCATCCCCCACCTGCTGAACCCGGAGCCATGGGCATATGGGCTCATCCCATATGTGATTTCGTTGGTCACTGTAGGTGCATTCTTAGCCTTGATGACCTTGCTGGACGGCGGGATCGAGCTGGCGGTGGGATACCACGCCATAAACAACCTCTTCATCTCCTTGATAGCCAACACTGAAATATCGGTGTCCCAGACACCTTCCCTATTTGTGCTCCCACCGGTCGAATACGCTCTGCTCCCCGGCATCATGGTGCAACTGGTGTCTTACGGGGTTGTGTTTGTTATCTTCAACCACAAATATAAGTGGATCAACTGGAGGAGTTAGCTGGAGGACTTGCCCGCTACCACATACATGCACACCTATGGCGGCCCAGTCACCTTGGGAGTACAATTGCACCATCCACGCCTGGCCTGATGTATCAGGCAGAGAGAGGGGGCTCGGCATGCCTCAATCAGATTCTATTTCAGATTCTATTAAGGTGGAGACCAATCTATCCGTGCCCATGAGGGACGGCAAGGTCCTGTACGCTGATGTCTATCGACCGGAAGGTCCTGGACCTTTTCCAGTTCTGCTGCAGCGTACCCCTTATGACAAAAGTACTCCATTGACGATGGCGATGTTGGACCCGGTCAAGGCTGCCAAGAATGGCTACGCCACAATACTTCAGGATACCCGGGGCAGATATACCTCTGAGGGTGAGTTCTACTGTTTCAAAGACGATATCAACGACGGCTACGACACCGTCGAATGGGCAGCGGCCCAGCCCTGGTCTTCCGGTAGAGTGGGTATGTTCGGCGCTTCCTACGTGGGCGCCACCCAGTGGCTGGCCGCCATCACCCGGCCACCGCACCTGACCACCATTGTGCCCAATGTGACCGCATCCAACTACCACAACGGCTGGACCTACCAGGGAGGGGCCTTTGAATTGGGCTTCAACGTCTCCTGGACCTTGCTCAATTTAACCTTGGCCAATTTCAACACTCAATCGGCGGTTAAGAGCGTCGATCAAGGGCGCAGACAGGGCTTGGTGGAAGCCGTCGATTCAATGTGGGACTCTTTTCGTGAGTTGCCCACCAAGGATTTCCCTCACCTTAAAGGGGGCTTGGCCGACTACTACTACGATTGGTTGGCCCATCCCGATTACGACGATTACTGGAAGGAGATGTGCATTGAGGAGAACCACTCCAACCTGAGCATACCCGCGCTGCACATCGGCGGTTGGTATGACATATTCCTGGGTGGCACCATTCGCAACTTCCTTGGCATGCGACAGAAGAGCGCCAGCGACGAGTCCAGGCAAGGCCAGCAACTGCTCATCGGCCCCTGGCAACACAGCGCCAGAGGCACCAGCCTGGTGGGCAGCCATTATTTCGGCCTGGCTGCGGATGCCCTCTCCATCGACTTGGACGGTCTCCACTATCGCTGGTTCGATTATTGGCTGAAAGGGGTAGACAACGGCCTCTTGAACGACCCACCGGTCCGCATCTACGTCATGGGCGACAATGTCTGGCGGGACGAGCAGGAGTGGCCGCTAGCCCGGGCCCAGAACACCAACTACTACTTCCACAGCCAGGGAAGCGCCAACACCCTTGCTGGTAACGGGTCTATAAGCACCCAGCCCCCCGGCGATGAGCCTTCCGACGTTTACTTGTACAATCCGGCGAACCCGGTGCCCACCCAGGGAGGGCCTCTGTGCTGTAACCCCTATTTTGCGGCTAATGGGGCCTTCGACCAACAGCAGATAGAGGTTCGCGAGGATGTGCTGGTCTATACGACCCCGCAACTACAACGAGAGGTGGAGGTAACCGGGCCGATAACCGTGACCTTGTGGGCAGCCACGACAGCCCAGGACACGGATTTTACGGCCAAGCTAGTCGACGTTTGCGAGGATGGTTGCGCCCGGAACCTGACCGACGGAATTTTGCGAGCCCGGTACCGGGAGTCCATGGCGTCCCCTAAGCTTGTGGAACCAGGAAGAGCCTACCGCTATGACATAGACCTATGGTCCACCAGCAACGTGTTTAAAGCAGGACACAGGATTCGAGTGGAGATTTCCAGCAGCAACTTCCCCAGGTTTGACCGCAACCCCAACACAGGCAACCTGGTTGCTGAGGACGCTGTGCTCAAGCCGGCGTTGCAGACAGTTATCCACAACGCCGAACATCCTTCCCACGTCACCTTGCCCATCGTGCCCCGATAAGTTCCATCGCTAACCCGGTTGGTGTTATAGCCTGGGAGGTCTTGAAGATATAACGGGAGAGGTCGGCAGCTAAATCTTACGGGCCAGAACGATCGGAGAGGAGGAACCAATGTTAGAGAAACCCCTATTAATGGAAATGCTTAGAAGGATGTTGAGGATCCGCAGGTTTGAGGAACGGGTCATTCAAATGGTGGAGCGCGGGGAGATAGTCGGCGCGGCCCATTCTTATATAGGAGAAGAGGCAGTCGCCGTGGGTGCATGTCTAGCCCTCAGGGACGATGATTGGATGACCGGCAACCATCGCTCTCACGGCCATCCGATTGCCAAGGGAGGCGATGTCAATAAGGCTATGGCTGAGCTCCTAGGCAAGAGCACCGGCTTTTGTAAAGGCAAAGGAGGCTCCATGCACTTGGCCGACTTCAGCGTTGGAATCTTAGGGGAGTCCGGTATTCTGGGTTCTTCCATTCCGACAGCCGTGGGCGCCGCCCTAGGCAGCCAGCTCCAAGGCAACGACCGAGTGGCTGTGCCATTCTTTGGTGACGGGGCCAGCAATGAAGGGGCCTTTCACGAGTCGCTCAACCTGGCCGCGGTCTGGAAGCTGCCGGTGGTCTTCTTGTGTGAAAACAACCAGTACGCTGTTACCAGCAGTTTCAAGGAAATGGTGGCCTCGGAGAACATTTCGGACCGGGCTGCCGCTTATAACATTCCCGGCGTCCTCGTTGACGGACAGGATGTTATTGCTATGTACGAGGCGGTGACTGAAGCAGTTGCCCGGGCCAGGTCGGGGCAGGGCCCCTCCCTCATCGAGGGCCGCACTTACCGTTACTACGATCACTCCCTGGGCCTAAACCGGATCGTGCGCGACCTCTACCGCCAGGATGAAGAGGTTGACGAGTGGAGGAAACGGGACCCCATAGACATTCACAAAGAAGTTCTCCTCTCTCAGGGTATTGCTACCCAGGCGGAGATCGACGAAATTGAACAACAAACTATGGATCAGATCGACGCCGCCGTGGAATTTGCTCGCCAGAGCCCATATCCCGAGGCGTCTGCTCTATTCGAGGACATGTACGCCAACCCAATTGCGTTGGAGTGAACCTCTTCATACGGTCCACTAGCTCTGCTGCAGACCACCATCCTATTCAATGGAAGTGACGACATGACCCAAACGCAGGTTCCGACCAGAGACATCACTTTGACCCAGGCTTTGAACGAGGCCATGCGAGAGGAGATGCGTATGGACGAACGCGTCTTCATTATGGGTGAGGACATCCGAAGAGGAGTCTACGGCGCCTCCGGCGGGCTGTTCGATGAGTTCGGCGGGGAGAGAGTCAGGGACTGCCCGTTGTCGGAGAACGCCTTCATGGGCGCGGCCGTGGGAGCTGCGGCCGTGGGGATGCGGCCCATCGTGGAAAGCGCCTTTTGCTTCATGTGGGTGGCAATGGACTCGCTGGTAAGCCAAGCGGCCAAGATGCGATATATGTTTGGGGGCCAGGTGAACCTGCCCATCGTATACCGCGCCTCCCTGTACTATGGTGGCAGCATGGCCGCTCACCACTCCGATAGGTCGTACCCTATCTTCATGCATATCCCCGGGTTCAAGGTCCTGTTCCCCAGCAACTCCTATGACGCCAAGGGACTGTTGAGGAGCGCCATCAGGGAGGACGACCCCGTCCTGTTCTGTGAAGACAGGACCATTCTAGGGGCTCGGGGTTACGTTCCTGAGGAGGAATACACTATTCCGTTGGGTGTGGCAGACATCAAGCGCCCCGGTGATGATCTAACCATCGTTGCCATCGGCGGCATGGTGCCCCGCGCTCTTGAAGCAGCCGAAATGCTGGAAAGGGACGGGATCTCCGCCGAGGTCGTGGACCCCCGGACCATGGTTCCGTTGGACAAGGCGGCCATTCTGGGGTCCGTGGAGAAGACCGGTCGGCTGGTGGTGGTAGACATGGCCCACAAGACTTGCAGCGCAGCCAGCGAGATCGCTGCCATAGTGGCGATGGAGGGCTTCTGGCACCTTCAGGCTCCAATCCAGCGCCTGGGCACCGCCAACGTACACATACCGTTCAGCCCGGCGCTGGAGCCGTTGTGCTATCCCACCGCTGAGACCATCGCCGAGGCCGCCAAGGTTACTCTGGAATAGCAGGAATGCTGAATAATGGGCTACGGCGCCCGGAAAGCGTCCGTTCGAGGTGGGCTATAAGCCCTGGCTGGTAAGCGTTTCCCGGTATAGACCACAGCAGCGACAGAGAGGAGTCCAATGGCTGCGGAAATCGTTCTCCCCCAGTGGGGCATGGAGATGCAGGACGGCACCATCGTTCGGTGGCTGAAGCAGGAGGGGGATGTCATCCAGGAGGGGGAGCCCATCGTCGAGGTGGAGACTGCCAAACTCCAGACGGAGCTGGAGTCCATCGCCTCGGGTGTGCTGGCCCATATCCTGGTGCCCGAGGGGGCAACCGTGCCGATTCGAGCGATACTAGCCATAGTGGCCGCGCCCGGGGAAGAGGTGGCCAGGCCCGGGGGCAGCCCAGCGCCCGCTAGCTCTCAGCCACAGGCAGCGACGGTGGCGGCCGCTCCATCTAGGTCCTCAGTTGGCGCCGATGGCCGACCGGGCGTCCAGGTGGTGCCGGCGGCTAGACGCTTGGCCCAAGAGCGCGGCGTCGACCTAGCTTCCGTCCAGGGGACCGGGCCTAGAGGCCGAATCGTGATAAACGACGTGGAACGGGCCATCCTGTCACCTCCAACTGCGGCTCCTTCTGCAGGGAGAGTCCAGGTAGTGCCCGCAGCGCGGCGATTGGCCCAGGAGAACGGGGTGGACCTAGACCTAGTCCAAGGGTCCGGCCCCGGGGGCAGAATCCTCGTCGAGGACGTGGAACGGGCCATCAACCTCCCCGCCAAGTCCCCCGATCAAGTAGTGCCGCTGGAGGGCATCCGCCGGACCATTGCCACGCGGATGCTGCTAAGCCTGCAAACAATGGCCCAGGTTACTTTGACCACCGAAGCCAATGTGTCTCAGGCGATGATCCTAAGGGCCGGCTTATCGCGCCAGTGGGAAGGTCAGAGCCTCAGTCCGTTGCATCTGGTTATTAAAGCCACAGCCAGGGCGTTAAAGGCCCATCCACGCATGAATGGCCATCAAGAGGATGAACAGGTGCGCCTGCTGGACCAGATCAACATCGGCATCGCGGTGTCGTTGCCTGAAGGTCTGATTACGCCGGTGATCCCGGAGGCGGACGGGAAGAGTCTTGCCCAAATTGCCAGCGAAGCCAGGGACTTGGCCACCAGGACCCGTGAGGGGAAAGCCAGGCCGGAAGATGTGTTGGGCGGCACTTTCACTGTCACCAACTTGGGAGTCTACGACATTGACGGGTTCACCCCCATAATCAACCCACCGCAAGTGGGGATCTTGGGGGTAGGCCGGGTGGTGGAGAAGCCCATAATAGAAGGCGGCCAAGTAGCCAAGGGTGACATGATGTTCCTCAGCCTAACCTTCGATCACCGGGTGGTGGACGGCGCGCCCGCCGCCGAGTTCCTTCAGTCGGTCAAGCAGTACCTGGAAGACCCTTGGTGGATGGTGGCCTGAACCTAACCGAGGTAACGGAACACTTACAAATGAGGCAGGTGGTCTTCCACCTGCCTCATTTGTTTTCATCGTGCGTCGGCTCTTAGACCGATCGCTTGGAGTCACTCTTTTGGCCATGATTACAGCAGCGCGATCATGATGCCGATCAATGCCATGTACACAATAAAGCCAATGACCGCCACCCCGATGGCCCGCCAAGTGGAGGTATAGTCCAAGGCTTGTCTAATCGCGATAACCATCGCTGCGAATTGCCAAATTGAGGCTGCCACAACCACTATAGGACCGATGGCAGGTATAAACCCGAAGATTTTCAGGACCCCGGGTGATTGGGCGTAGCCGAGGGTCCGTGCTAATTGGCTCCAGTCCGCATGAGTCTCAGCGGACCGAAGTATGGATGTGCCGACCAAGTAGGTGACCCACGCCCAAAACATCCATCCAACCAGACCTACTAAGACACCGCCTAATACTACAGTTGCAGAACAATAATGGGTAGAATTGAGGCATTCCAGCGGTGGTGAGGTGAGGCGGTGGTTGCGGGTGAGGATGAAGTGGCGGAAGTGGGTCGGTGGGCTGAGGGTATCGACCGGGTACACGAGTGCATTGCGGGAAGGTTCCGGCGTCCCGAACCACGTCGACGATCGCTGGACTATCTGAAAGGGCTGCTCAGTCCGGTGGAGCGCAAGAACGGCTGGCAACTGGCGGAGCAGGCCGGGGACGCCACACCCTATGGGGTGCAGCATCTGCTGTCAAGTTACATCTGGGACGCGGACCTGGTTCGCGATGATCTCAGGGACTACGTGGTGGAGCACTTGGGCGACGCCAACGGGGTGTTGGTGGTGGATGAAACCGGGTTTCTCAAGAAGGGGAACAAGTCCGCAGGGGTGCAGCGTCAGTACAGCGGCACGGCGGGACGGATCGAGAACTGCCAGATTGGGGTATTGTTGACCTACGCTACTGCCAAGGGGAGGACCCTGCTGGACCGGGAGCTTTACCTGCCCCAGGTGTGGGTCGATGACCAGGAACGTAGGGAGGAGGCTGGTGTGCCAGAGAAAGTGGCGTTCCGTACCAAGCCGCAACTGGCCCGGCGGATGCTGGAACGGGCGGTGGAGTCGGGAGTCCCCTTCGGCTGGGCCACTGGGGACGAGGTCTACGGCAATGACCGCAACTTGCGGCTGTGGCTGGAGCGGCGAGACATTCCCCACGTGCTGGCCATCAAGAGCAATGAGAAGTTGTGGGCTTGGACGGACAAGGGTCCGCGCCAGGTGCGGGCGGACCGGCTGGCGCCTGGGGTGGAGGAACCCGGCTGGGTGCGGCGCAGCGCGGGCGACGGCGCCAAGGGACCCCGGGTATACGATTGGGCGCGGGTGGAGATCCGGCCCCTGAAGGAGCCGGGCAAGGGGTACTGGCTGCTGGTCCGGCGCAGCGTGGCCAAGCCCGAGGAACTGGCCTACTACGTGTGCTACGGCCCGGCGGGAACAACCCTGAAGGAACTGGTGCGGGTGGCCGGAACCCGGTGGGCCATTGAGGAATGCTTTGAGGAGGCCAAGGGACAGGTGGGACTGGACCAATACGAGGTGCGCCGGTGGGACGGCTGGTACCGGCACATCACCCTGGCGATGCTGGCCCACGCCTACCTGGCGGTGGTACGGCACCAGGCATCGTCGCAGGGCCGTTTGGGAGAAAAGGGGGCTGCCCCAGTTTGGACGAAAGGCTGATACCGCTGACGGTGCCCGAGGTTCGGCGGTTACTCTACCGGCTGATATGGAGACACCACCCTACGGACGAATCAGTGCTGCGGTGGTCCCGGTGGAGACGGCGGCACCAGGCAACGGCCCGGCGCTGCCATTACCGACGCCGCCTGAAACTCCTCACCACATTTCTGCAACTGTAGTACTAAGAGGCCGAAGATGCTACCAGGGCCAATGTTACCGATTCCTGTGGCTAACGCGACAAGCACAACTACCGCCATCGCCTGCAGCGTCGCGGAACGGTCGGCCTCAACCTCTTCATAGATGTGCGGGTTGAGCATCGCCGCGCCAATCATTCTCCGGATCAATTCTCTCCGCTCCTAGTGATGGTTGAGGCAAAGAATTCCGTAGTTTGCCATCACAGCGATTATAAGCCTCGATGGCAGGGGCAGGCCTAGAATCGCGTGAATCGGTATCAGCAAAAAATTGTTCGGGACATCGGGGAGACGTTGCTAAGGCCCATCCTCCTCTGCATACCGAGGACGCGC
Source organism: Dehalococcoidia bacterium (assembly GCA_965197555.1). Taxonomy (GTDB): domain Bacteria; phylum Chloroflexota; class Dehalococcoidia; order Lucifugimonadales; family UBA3495. The sequence continues at coordinate 898,976 of OZ240213.1, forward strand.
CAATACGGGATATCAGCTACGGGAATGGATGAGCTATAAAGATGGCGGAGGGAGTGGGATTACTATTCGTAGCTAAAAGTGCCCGTTCACTCCGCTGCGTATACATTTTTCTGTACCTATTCGCTAGTCACGCCCGACATGCCGCACCCGTAAGTTAGTGCCGCCTGGTTCAATCTCTTAGAAAGCCCTTCCCATCCACCGGACCTCGCCGATGATGTCCGTTTCCTCGGTTAGAAATAGCGGCGGCCACTCCGGGTTGTCGCTCATCAGCCACCAGCCTTGGGCATTCCGTTTGGCCCGCTTCACTACCACGCCTTCTTCAGTGCGCATCACATAGATGCGGCCTGCCCGCAACTCCTGGCGGCTGCGGTCCACAATGACTTGAGAGCCATCGGTTAATGTTGGTTCCATAGAATCCCCCCGGACACCGATGATGTGGCAGTGCCGGGGGTTGATACGGTGGCGGCGCAACCAGTTATCCCGAAACCAGAGGACGCCCACCGGCGTCTCGTCGTAGACCTGGGCCCCGGAACCGACGGCGGCCATCACTTCCAGGACTGCTACTGGGCGGATGCCTGGTTCGGCCTGGTCCTCATTGCGCCCGCCATCGTAGGTCGCCCTGATCTGGGAGGCGGGGGCCGGGTCGTGAGAGGCCCCCAGCAAATAATCAGTTGTTACAGCAAGTTCCCTGGCGACTTTCACAAGGTCATCTGGACGTAACCCTCTATGACCTCGCTCGACCAGGGAAATCATCTGCTGGGTACGCTCATCGCCCAAAGCGACCGCAAGGTCTATTTGCGTCATCCCAGCACGCCTGCGGGCTTCTGCCAATCGTTCGGCCAGCATTGTTAACCTCACAACATTTGCGTACAGAATTGGCTCTTGACAAACCACGAATCGTGGTGTTCACTCACCACGGTTGACAAGGATTGTATTTATAGTACCGTGTATAGTACCATTCAAAGGCGGAGCCGTGACCCAACTCGACAAACTGATCAAACGAATCTGCGCACGGCCTCCAGAAGCGAGCTTTAACGATGTCCGTCGCCTCCTTGAAGCCTACGGTTGGGTCCTCAAACGCCAGAAGGGAAGTCACTTCCATTTCACCAGGCCAGGAGAGGGGACCCAGACCGTCCCATTGGTAAGGGGCCGCTCCGTGAAGCGCTACATCTTGGATCAAATCATTGAACGACTCGGATTGGATGAATGAGATGGTTACGCCCACTAATCGAAAGCCTTTAGATCACTATTTAAGCCTTCAGTACCCGTTCGTGGTCCACGCGGATCCGGATGGGGGATACGTCATTGTTTACCCGGATTTACCAGGCTGTCTCTCGCAGGCTGAGACCCTTGATAAAATCCCCGCCATGGCGGAGGATGCTCGGACGGGGTGGATCGAGACGGAGTATGAAGAGGGACGAAACATTCCCGAGCCCTCTTACCAGGAGTACAGCGGCAAGTTCAACGTGCGCATACCGAAGTCGTTGCACCGTGCGCTGGCGGATGCTGCCGCCCACGACGGTGTCAGCCTCAATCAGTACGTGGTCACGTTGCTCTCAAGTGGGAACACCTACATGCAACTCGAGCGTCAGCTGAGTAAACGTTTGCCTTATCGTTTGCTTGGTAATCCTGTCGAACCTCGGGTACAGCGTAACAATTGGGTCCAAGACCCCGTTGCAGCATGACTGCGGAGGACAGCAATCCGTCTTCGCATCACCTGCCAACGGAGCCTATTGACCCGGCGATTTATAACGCGTTCATCGGCCAGATTGAACTCTCCTCAATCTGGCTAAGTTATTCCTTGATAGAAAACTCCGGTGGCCCCGGCAATCCTGGGGAAGCCAGCATAGGGATTGCTGCCAGTGCTCGCTGGGAATCTGTGGTGGGTGGATTTGTCGCATTTCACGCATACGACGTGAAAATAGAAGCGACTGATTCCAAAGTGGCAAACATCAGCGTTACGTTTGGGCTGGAGTTCGAATCCGAACAAGCCATGTCAGAGGAGTTGTTTACTGTCTTTCAAGATGTGAACCTCCCCGTCAACACCTGGCCCTATCTGAGGTCGTTTCTAGCCGACGGACTGGGGCGAATGGGGTGGCCGCCACTGACTCTCCAAGTGTTCAAGATCGGCATCCAGTCCTCTCCGTGATGCAAGAGAAGCCACTCCGTATATCATTCGGGCAGGAAGGTTACATTGCCGCTTGACGTTTTTCAGCTTCTAGGGCGGCAACTGTCCAACCCATTCAACGCGATCAAAGACAAAGGCCCATTCCCGGCATCAAAGCTTACCCCTAGCCTTGCTTACCCCTGCCCTGTCCCGGTTCGAGGGCTGGCTTCTGGCCAACCGGTCGGCCGGGGAGATCTCCCGGTGTACCCTGGCCACGTCCTCGGCGCCCAAGGTCCGGAAATAGGTCTCCGGTATCTTCTTCCAGCCACCACTTAACATAAGCACCCGCTCAGGCATACCGGAGCGAAGCGCGTTGATCGCATAGGTGTGACGGAACTGGTGCGGGTGCAAGCCGGGAAGTCCAGCCCGCTTGGCCAGCCTCTCCAGCATGTGGCGAAACCATCCCGAGCCCATGGCCTCCCCTCTTGAAGTTACCCATAAGGGAGGGGCATCATCGGATGATGATGGCTAGGTGGCGGGTCCCAGTCCCTCCTGTCAACGTCTACCGGTGGTGGCACGGCTACCTAGGGCACATGCTGGAAGGCGCTCTGGCCGCCGGAGTGATGGTGGCTGGCCCCTCAGCCGGTGGTTGGGCCACCGGTCTTTCAGCACTACGCTGATCTACCTGGAGCTGATCCCTGACCCAGCGGGCAGGTTGGCATCGGTGCCGTGACCGTCGCCGTAAATACCCAAGAGGGTTAGAGCGGGAAGTGGCTTTAGATGGCAATTCTACGTGTCGAGCGGGCCGAGGTAGCGCACCGCGCGGAGATCCTTTGGGCCGGAACTCGGCTTGATAAGCGTTCTTGGACGTTCAGGCACGCGGCAACATCTCCGCGGTCTCGCATAACAGCACATCACCCTCGCCGCGCAGTTCGTTCACTCGGCCGTAGAGCGTTGCGCCGAGAGCTATACTCGCTTTCTGTGCGATGAATTCGTCGGCTTCGAGCCGGAAGAATCCTGACGGCCTAGCGCTGAAACTGATGCCCGCGCCGGCCAGGATGCCCCCGAAGGGCCGGACACCTTCAATAAATTCGGGACGCAACAACGGAGGGAAGGCGTCCAAGGCAATGCGAATGGCGGCCAGGCGGCCAGTTCCACCACTTGGCGCTCTTCGTCCTCCGCTGTATACAGCGCGACGAAACGGTAGAGCGAGTGTTCCTCGACAAGCAGGTCATCCGCTATGAGGTCCACGGCCAGCCGTTGGCCCCAGTGCGCCTCAAGGGTTGCAGTCATGCCGGCGTTGTGGACCAAGAGCTTGTGGTAGCTACCGGGCACTTGCTCCGGAGGCTCGACATGAATTGCCGGCACCTCCACCGACAGGTAGCCGCAAAGGTCGCGGACTACCGCTTCTACCTGATCACTCTTGGCTCCTCCCCAATCAACCACGAGTCCCCCTTGATTCGCAAAATACAACAAAACCGGCGCCTGCTTGGATGTAGTGGTACTGAACTTAGAAATCCAGGAGTTCGGGTAGCCGCTGAGTCATGCCCGAAGCTGAGTCAGCTTTGAGGGCAATCATAACCGCTAAGTCGTTCACGCCGTTTTGACAGATCCAGAGTCCGTTTTTGAGCCTGTGGCTCCCCTGGGAACCCTATATTACGAACTTCCCTGTGGATGAGGTTCAAATTCCGTGACTCAAACCCCTCCTCGTCCCAAGCCAAAGACAATCCATGCCCCGAACAACGACGTTGGGCCCAGGGCCGCCCTCGCACACGAACTCGGAGTTTCAAGAGCTCTTATCACCCGAGTCCTAGATCTGCCGAATCTTTCCGCCGAAGTGAAGAAGACCGTCGTAGGCCTCGGCGATCCTATGCCAGGCAGATATCAAAGTCAGGCTACACTTTGTGGTGTATAAAACTATCAGACAAAAGCCAAGTGCGATGGTCGCAGGAGAATTTGATTGGGCCCGGTCGATAAAGGATGTCGATTCTAGTTTGGTGGGCCGGACTGGACGAAATCAAGAACCGAGGCCGATTCCGACGTCACCCCGTCCTGCGGCATGGGGATGGTGTACGTCAGAACCGCCTCGTTCTCCACGATCTCGATGCCCTGCACGAAGTTGCGAATCAGGGCCTTCCGCTCCGGGAACGTCCCTTCCTGGAGGAACTCGCGGAAGTCCGCCACGTATCCCTTTATCTCTTTACTCGTCGGCAACTCCGCCCGCCGCTGCTCCAACTGACTCTCGGCCTCCTCCCGCGCCGCCGTAAGCTGGTCCTGCCTCGCCTTCAGGGAGAGGATGCGGGGCGACAGCGCCTCGATGGGCAACTGCTTGGTCTCCAGGGCCTGGTAGAGGTTCTCCAACCGGCTGTTTACATCCGTTAGCTCCGACTCAATCGCCGTCAGCCTGCCGTTGACCTCACCGGCGATGTTGTCGATCTCCTCGGCCACCAGGGTCACTAGCTCGGTGATGGTCTCCTCGGTGAGAATCCGCTCCCTGACCTTCTCGACTACGAGGTTCTCGACCTTGGTGGCGTTCAGGTAGCGGGCGGTGCAGGCCCCCGCTCCCTCGCGGAACAGGCTGGCGCAGACGTAGTAGGCGAACTGGCCGCTCTTGGCGCCCTGGCCGGAGTAGGGCTTGCCGCACACCCCGCAGCGCAACAACCCGCTCAGTAGATACTGGCTGCCCACCCGTGCGGGCCGCTGCAACGTGGGTGCCCGCTCGTGGAGGCCCTGCTGCACCGCCTCGAACAGCTCCCTGGAAACCAGTGCGGGCCAGGCATTCTCAACCCTTACCGGCTCCTGTGCTTTTTCGTCCTTGCTCTTGACGCCCCAGACGGCGGTGCCGGTGTAGGCCTCGTTGGTCAAAAGGTAGTGGACGATGTTCTTCTGCCAGCGCTTTCCCCTGTTGGTGATGCCCCTGCCGTTCAGCTCCTTGCAGATTTCCTTCAGCCCGTTGCCCCGCCGGGAACTCTCGAATATCTCCTTGACGATGGGCGCGGCCACCGGGTCAACCTCCAGGGTGGGACGGTCCTTCATTCCGTCGCTGACCTTGATGCGGTTGTAGCCGAAGGGGGCCCTGGAGGCCAGGAAGTAGCCCCTGGACGCCGATTCCCGCATACCCCGGACAACCTCTTGAGCAAGCTTATCAGTTATCCAATCAACACCAAAAACTCCGGTACTCGTGGGCGGTCGAATTGAACGATTCGGGACCTGAAAGGTCGTAGGATTCGCAAGACTGAATAAGTCGTCAACACGACCGTATTCCCTATCTGGCTAGGCGCAATCCACGGACTTGTTCAGAGTATCCCTAATGTAGCCTCCAACTGCCTGCATTTTGAGACTTGGGGTGCCATTCGGTGTGTGCAGAGTAGAGTTATAGCCCCTTAAAGAACTCAACGGCCCTGGCCAGCCCCACCCACGTTACGAACTTGCTTACGGCATCATGGACATGGCTAAAGACTTTTCGTATCCCCGACCGGGGCATAGCTCTTTCCCTGCCCAGCTCCAGGGACAGGATTTCTGTGACCCTTTGTGCGACAACTGAAGGTCCGTCAATCTCACGCTCTAACGTCAAAGTGTCCAGCCGGTCAGTGACTCTTTCGTGAATGCCTGGGAAGAAGCGGTCCGGGGCGTCCGTCAATTCCCGATGCAAAAGAATGGCACCTTCTCCGTCTTCTGAAAAGGCCCCTGTTCTCAGGTCCAGAGGCAATACCGGCTTCCCCGCGGCCAGCATATCCGTACCGCAGCTGTAAGTCCCCTTCCCACCTCCTATCGCCACCATCGCGTCGGCCAGGTCAACCTGGGACTCTCTGTATCTCCCCCCGGTATATTCCTCTCTCCTGATCCGTTCAACCTCTACGACGCCCCGTTGCTGCAAACTGGTCAACGTCCGCAAATTACCGTCGCTTAGCCTGCTTTCCACAACATGGTCAGGCATCACTATCCGCGCGCACTTCCTGGGGCCTTCGGTAGTGTTCTCCACGTACCGCTCCACTTCCCGCAGCGCTACCCAGTCGAAAATTCGGGGGACGCCCCTGGAGTCTAGGGTTGCTGAGTCGTCGGATGCCAATATCACCAACCCTCCCCCGCGTCGCAGAACTTCGCCAACGAGACGCTCGACGAACTCGATGGCCCGGTCTAACTTCGCTTCAGAGCACGAATTGCTTGCGCTCCCGCTAATCAGTATGTACTTCCCTTTCATTGGGGTAGTTGACTCCACCTACAAGTCGAACAGGTTATCAATGTCCGCCTGGGACTTGCAGTTATTGATGCTGTCCCGCATCCGCTTGAAGCTGGCCGCTGCCCTCTGACGAGCGGCGCTTCCCTGGCCGCCCATGTAATCGTCAACGTATCTTGATTGGTCAGTGGAGTCCTTGATGGGCTGCTGTACCGCCGTCGAAGAGTAGTCCGTCAGGTGGCTTACCATGCTCTTCAGATCGGTAGGTCCCCGGTAGTTCTTGAATGCCTCTACGGCCAGAGATTCGATGTGATAGCCCGTAATTTTGTCCCGGTCGCTTCGTATGAGACGATGGGAAAGGGCTTTAGTCAACTTGACAGCCGGTATGACCTGACCTCGGTTCGCTTGATTCACTTGGGTGAGCTTTTGGGCGAACCTCTCCGGGTGTATCACCCCGCTCCACTCATTTCGAGTCGGGTTTGCAATCCTATAGCCGGTTCTTGTCCGTATGGCGGGGAGCAACTGGATTTCGTGGCCGTCGGCATACTTGACGGTAATCGCCAAATTGCCTGTCTCCACCGTCGTTCTGGGCATTCGCTGCCGGATTAGCTCCGCCATTGCCTGGATCACAGCCTTGGGGGATTGGCCTGAAAAAGACGAGTCGCTTACCCTGATTAGCCCGTCCACATCGCTCAGACCGTCCACGTAGGTGTGGCGACTCACTGAACCACCGAACCTAACGGGCAGCACATCGTTCCCGGTCTGCTCTAAAGCATCTCGCAAACCCCGGATGTGCCGATTGATCGCTTCTGTGTCCCTGTCATTGTAGTCCCGCAGCTTGTCGCGCAACCACCCGTTTATCTGGTCATCGCTTGCTGGTCGTGTGGGCTGCCAGACAAACCGACCTGAACTGCCACCCATTGTCCTGCTCCTCTATTTTCGGATTTCTGCCCCGGCGATTTCGGCGATATTCGCCGCTCGTCGGGCTATCGGGAACTCTTCTACAAGGGATTCAAGGCACCCATTGTCAGTGTACTCTTGCATTGCTTCCTGCAATCGGTACAGGAATCTCAGGTTATTTGTCCATTCCCCGGACAGAAGGTCTAGGTCAGATAGGTTCCATTTCATATTCTCTATTGCTGATTCGTCAATCGGAACGGAACCATCCTCGCGGAAAGCCAGGCGGAGCCAATTGAGGCCATCAAAGATGTCAGCGCCACAGAAGAAGTAGGCCAGTACTTCGTAGGGGTTAATCGCCCCAAACACATGAATTGGGGTGTCCAGGCCGGCGTCGTTTAGCAAATCGCGCAGCATCACAATGGAAGTGCACCGTTTCAAGAACGAATCGCCTGCTTCGCGGGCGGTGATCCCAATGACGCTAAATTGCTTCAGTTCCTCCAAGTGACGGCTTAACTTCGGTACGTTGACCCATTCTGTCTCATCCGCAGGCTTAACCAGGAAGTCCCATGCCGCATAGGGGGCAAGGGAGAAGTCTTCCGACGCTCTGACGATTTGGGATTCCAAGCAGCCAACATGGTCGAAGTTGACCAGTATTACGTTATTCCTCTCGCCCATGCTCTTCACGGCCTCACGGTACTGCTTTCTTGTCCAGTTGACTGTCGATGAAGGTGTATGCAGGTAACTGGATTCCACAGATCCGTTCTTGGTCTCATACAAGCCACTGTCAATAATGACGACATTGACCATTTCGGCCACGACAGGGGCGATACGCCCCACGGCTACGTCGAAGGCGCTCACAAGGCTAATACCATACAGCTTATGCCGGAACTCTTCCCAGATGTCCGATACGTAGGGAAACCCTCGGCTGCAAAAGGACGGCGAGATGAGCGGTGTGCTGACCTCCAGCTTGTGGACTTTGCGGACCTCGGCGTGCGTGCGTTCAGTCTGCATTGAGTTCAATCCTGTCACGGCAAGACGGGCACTCTCCACAGGCGGGCGCATTCTGCCGTTCACAGCTGTAGGTCAAATGGAGCGGCACCGACTTCTCCATCGCGTATCGAATAACTTCGGCCTTGGTGTCAGCTAGGAAAGGGACCGACAAAGTAACCCACCCTCCGGAATATCCGTTCAAGAGTCTTTCCACGTGCTTGACGAAAAGAGGCGTCGCGTCATAGTAATCGGTGAGCGCATGGATCCCCAAAGCTACGGTGAGTGGCCTCTGTGGGATGGTTCCGGCAGCGGTCAAAATGAACAAGGCGTTTCTGCCGAAGAATTCTCCCCGATCCGATACCAAGCTGATACCCAAATCTACCTTGTCAATCTCGATTTGGTAATGGCTTGCAATCCGCTGGGCTGCTTCCCATTCACTCCGCGCCGCCGGTTGCCCGTAGTCCACGAACATTCCACTCAGGGACGTACCAGGCGCTTGGTAGGTAGCCAGAGTTGCGGAGGAGTCAATGCCCCCGCTCATCAAGACCACGCAATGTTTGTAACTTGTCAACAAGGGGTACCTCTCTCAAACAGCGCCTAACGCACCTTCTATCCTCTGCTTGTAGCTAGACGGAAACCAAATGGCATCTACTGTACCGGAATGGCACGTCCTCTCAATCAAAATTGTAACAGTCTATGTTGTTGACTTTCAACACAAACTTTGGGAGACTGAACACGGAGGTTCCGATGCCTTTTCCTGACCGGTTGCGCGAGTTGCGGAGAGCTGCCCGGATGAGTCAGCGGGCGCTGGCGGAGCGGGTCGGGGTAGATTTCACCTATTTGAGCAAGATCGAAAACGGTCGGGTCGAGCCTCCCAGCGAAGGCGTCCTCCTGCGGATTGCCAAAGAACTGGCAGGCAAATTGGGGAAGGACGAGACCGCGTTGGCCGATGAACTAATAACCCTCGCCGGAAAAATCCCGTCGGACTTGGCCGAAACTCTCGCCCGCAATCCAGAGGTTGTGCGGCTACTGCGCTCCGTGGGGAGTGATGTACATTCGGCAGCCGATTGGCGAAAGCTCTTTTCGGGGCGGTCGCCGGAAGAACAACCGGAGGAAGGATGACTACAAGGTACATGCCCGAAGTCCATATAGAGAGGCAGGCAACCCGGTTGTTGAATCGGTATGAGCGTGAATTCGGGGCTGTAACAGAGCCACCAGTGCCGGTTGAGGACATCGCCGATGGCCTGCTGGACTTGCGCATCTTGTGGGACGCTCTCCCCGAGTCGGCTGGCACGTCCACGTTGGCTGGCTTGAACCCGCCTGAACGCATGATCAAATTCAACGAGTCCCGTCAGCAAGTCTTTCAGGAAACTCCGGGCTTATACAATACCGTGTTGGGCCACGAAGTCGGCCACTGGGATTTGCACGTTGATCATGACCCGGCAGCCCAACAACAACTGCCTAACCTCGACCATGTTTACGAGTGCCTCTACCAGGAATCCACCTGTGCTCAAGGGCCCAAGGAAACTCAGGCCCATAGATTCATGGCTTTTCTTCTGATGCCTTCCAGCCTGTTGTGGGAAGCCGTCAGCGACGTCGAACTTACCAGTTGGACGAACCTGTACAGGTTGCGAGAACTGTTTCAGGTTACTATTTCGGCTCTAACAATAAGGCTCGAACGGCTGGGGGTCCTTTACGTCGCTACCGACGGCCAGCTTTACCCTTCATTGCAGGAATACCACGGCCAGACGCGACTGGCGTTTTAGGGAATCTGGCCCTTCAAATGGCGGTCTTGTGACTGCCCTAAAAGAGGCGAATCATGGAAAACCCGTTCTTTGACCGGCCCATAATCAACTCGCCATACAAATATCCCTCTCAACACTGGGAGTTGGACGAAGGAGGCCAACCGACTCAACGAATCATAGAAAGCCGGAGAGGGGCCGAATTCGTAACCCCAATCCCCAAGCCCAGGCAGAGGGGAAGGGCCAGGGGCGGACAGCAACAATTTGTCATTGACGAAGGATTGGGCCTCTCCACCCAGGAACAGCAGTACGACGTTACTGCGGCGGTGAACGAGATTCGGCGGCATGTTGACCAGTGGAGGACTGTTCCCGGTCCCAACAACTGGGGCGTTACGCCGGAGACGGCCCGGCTGCTCCTGCATTGGCGACAGCACAACTTCAGCAATTATCGTCCGTTCTTCTGTCAAGTCGAGGCTGTAGAAACTCTCATCTGGCTTACGGAGGTTGCCCCCAAGCTGAGTGCGGCAGACAGGAGGGTCCTGGACCGGTTGGCCGACGTCAATAACGAAGCCAACCCGGAATTGCTTCGGACTGCCTTGAAACTGGCCACCGGCGCCGGCAAAACCACCGTGATGGCCATGATTATCGCCTGGCAGACCATCAACGCCGTCCGCCATCCCAACAGCCGGAGATTTACTCGCGGGTTCCTGGTGGTGACCCCCGGATTGACCATCAAGGACCGCCTTCGGGTCCTCCAGCCCAATGACCCGGACAGCTACTACGCCAGCCGTGAACTTGTGCCAGGCGAAATGTTGGAGGACCTACAGCGGGCCAAAATCGTCATCACCAACTACCATGCCTTGCGGTTGCGTGAACGCCTTGAAGTCTCCAGCGGGGGGCGTGCACTGCTGCAAGGACCGGGACAGCCCCTGGAAACGCTGGAAACCGAAGGGCAGATGGTCCAGCGGGTCATGCCGGAACTCATGGGCATGAAAAACGTAATGGCGTTGAACGACGAGGGACACCATTGCTATCGCCGCAAGCCTGGCAACGATGACGAAGGCCCGTTGACCAGGGAAGACCGGCAGGAAGCGGACAGGAACAACGAAGAGGCCCGGGTGTGGATTTCCGGCTTGGAGATTGTTAAGCGAAAGCTGGGCGTACGCCAGGTGGTGGACCTGTCGGCCACTCCTTTCTTCCTCCGCGGCTCCGGTTACGCCGAGGGGACCCTTTTCCCCTGGACTGTGAGCGATTTCTCCCTGATGGACGCCATTGAATGCGGCATCGTCAAGCTGCCCCGGGTCCCGGTGGCAGACAACATCCCCGGCGAACAGGTCCCGGTCTTCCGCAACTTGTGGGAGCATATCCGGGAAGCCATGCCCCGAGCTGGCCGGAACCGGTCCGGGAACCTGGACCCCCTCGATTTGCCCACACCTTTGCTAACGGCCTTGGAAGCCCTCTACGGGCACTACAAGACTACCTATGAGCAGTGGCAGGATGGCGGAACTACGGTGCCCCCCTGCTTCATTGTGGTCTGCAACAACACTTCAACTTCCAAGCTGGTTTATGACTACATTTCAGGATTTGAGCGGGAAAATGACGATGGCTCTACCTCTGTGCAAAACGGGCGGCTGCCGCTATTCCGCAACTTCGACGAATACGATAACCGCTTCCCGATACCCCGTACTTTGCTGATTGACAGCCAACAACTGGAGTCCGGCGACAAGCTCAGCGATGATTTTCGCCGTGCCGCCGCCGCTCAAATCGAGCGATTCCGCTGGGAGCGGCAGGAACGTTCCGGCAATCGGGAGGAGGCGGAAAACATCACGGAGCAGGAACTGCTGCGGGAAGTGATGAACACCGTCGGCAAAGAAGGACGGCTGGGTGAGTCCATCCGTTGCGTCGTGTCGGTGTCCATGCTCACCGAGGGATGGGACGCCAACACCGTGACTCACGTATTGGGAGTACGGGCGTTCGGCACCCAACTCCTGTGCGAGCAGGTGGTCGGGCGGGCGCTGCGGCGCCAGTCCTACGATCTGAACGAAGAAAACAGGTTCAACGTCGAATACGCCGACGTGCTGGGCATACCCTTTGATTTCACAGCCCGGCCCGTGGTGGTCGGGCCGGGCAAGCCGCGTCAAACGGTGCATGTGAGGGCCATGCGTCCTGAGCGAGACCATCTGGAGTTAACCTTCCCCCGGGTTTCCGGCTACCGGGAAGACCCACCCAAGGAAGACCTGGTTGCCAACTTCACTGACGACTCCAGGCTGGACTTGACGCCGGACCTTGTTGGACCGACGCAGACCAGGAACGAGGGAATCATTGGCGAAGGCGTTGACCTGAACCTGGTCCACACCGGCGACCTCCGCACTTCCAGCCTGGTGCTGCACTTGACCAAGCGGCTACTGGAAACCAAGTGGCGGGACCCCAACCAAGACATCAAGATGCACCTGTTCGGCAAGCTGAGGAACGTGGTCAAACAGTGGCTGGACACCTGCCTGGTCTGCCGTGGGGGGACTTTTCCGGCGCAGCTAATGTACCAGTCATTGGCGGACATGGCCTGTAACCGCATCACCGCCGCCATCACCAGCAGCCAGGGTGAGCGGTCCATCAAGGCGCTGCTGGACTCGTACAATCCCACCGGCTCAACGCGCCATGTTAACTTCACCACTTCCAGGACCGGCCTCTGGACGACTGACTCCCGGAAGTGCCACGTAAACCTGGCCGTGCTTGACAGCGATTGGGAAGCCGAGTTTTGCCGGGCAGTAGAGTCTCACCCCCTGGTGAAAGCCTACGTGAAGAACCACAACCTGGGCCTGGAGGTCCCCTACCTGTATGGGTCAACTCCGCGCACTTATATCCCAGACTTCATCGTGCAGGTGGATGACGAGCAGGAAGACCCGCTGAACCTCATCGTGGAAATCAAGGGCTACCGTGGCGAGGACGCCAGGGAAAAGAAGAACACGATGGAAGCCTACTGGCTGCCCGGAGTCAACACTCTGGGCCAGTACGGCCGCTGGGCCTTCGCCGAGTTCACCGACGTATACGACATCGAATCCGGCTTCAACTCCCTACTTGCCGGTATAACCAACCAAAAGGAAATCGCTGCACCAAATGAAGCCGCCAGTTGGCTATCCGACGCTGGCGGCGGTGAACCCCAGGTCGAGGACATCTCACGGCGCAGAAGCGAGGAGTATGCGGATTTTCTTGTAGAGCAGCATCGGAGCCAAGGCGAGCGCATGATGAAGTTCCAGGAATTCGAGCGTGGACTGGGCGAAAGCCAGCGGAACTTGAGCCAACGGGAACGTTATCTTTTGTTCCTGGAACACGAGAGACACCTCAGTGAAGAAGGACGAGAACGCTACCTCCGTGTTCTGGAGCATGAACGCCAGCACATGGAGCGGCATAGCCCCGGCTCTTCAACTTCCAGCGGTCCTGATCCTCAACCCGATACCAATGATACTAACTGATACCGGGCCTTTGGTTGCCCTGATAAACCCCAATGATTCCTACCGAGCAGTTTGTCTTGAAGCGATGCAGTTCCTGGGAACGGAAGAGATGCTCACTACTTGGCCGTGTTTCACCGAGGCCATGCACTTCCTGGGAAGTGGCGGCGGGCATCGGCTACAGGATAATCTTTGGGATATGCGCCGGGACGGAAGGCTGGAAATACATTCAACGACAGAATCAGAAGCCGACCGGATGGCCGAATTGATGCTGAGGTACCAGGACACGCCGATGGACTTGGCCGACTCGTCATTGATCGCATTAGCGGAGAGTCGTTCCATTCGCCGCGTGTTTACTCTCGATGAAGAATTTTACATCTACCGTCTGGTCGATGGGACTGCGCTGGAAGTTGTACCATTGCGTTGACGCTGATCCCTATAGGAGGAAACCAATATGCCCAGAGCCAGAAGAACCCGCACCACCGCCGGCAAGTCCGTGGAGGCCCTGCGCCATGAGCAGGATACCCGCACCAACATTCCCACCGCCGAGTACCAGTCCCTGGTGCGTGAGGAACAGGAAGCGCCCCTACGCGCAGCCTACCAGCGGCGCAACCGCGACCTGGACCCGCAACTGGTCTGGCGGGGCAAGGACGAGCAGGACCTGGACGAACTGGTGGTCAACGTGCCGCCCCTGTATATCCAGGAGAAGGTGCATCCCAAGGCCCTCATCGCCGACCTGGTGCGCCAGTCGAAGGAGAGCCGGGAACCGGCGGAGCGGCAGATAGATATGTTCGCCGACTTCAACGGATTGCCTGAGGGCGCCGACCGCACCGAGTTCTACCAGCACGATGGCTATTGGCAGAACCGCATGGTCCTCGGCGACAGCCTCCAGGTGATGGCGTCCCTGTCCGAGCGGGAGGGATTGCAAGGCAAGGTGCAGTGCATCTACATCGACCCTCCCTACGGCATCCGGTTCAACTCCAACTTCCAGTGGTCTACTACCAGCCACGATGTTAAGGACGGCAACAAGGCACACATCACCCGCGAGCCGGAGCAGGTCAAGGCCTTCCGAGACACCTGGCGCGACGGCATACACTCCTACCTGACTTACCTGCGTGACCGCCTCACCGTGGCTCGTGACCTCCTGTCCGACTCCGGCTCCATCTTCGTGCAGATCGGCGACGAAAATGTCCACCGTGTGCGGGCGATTATGGACGAGGTTTTCGGGGAGGGTAACTTTGTTTCACTGATTGATTACACCAAGACCACAGGATTTTCTGGACAGTTTTTATCCTCAGTTTCAGATTACATCGTTTGGTATGGAAAGAATGTCGAGAGACTAAAGTACAGGGCCTTGTACGACGAAAAGCAGGCTGGTGAAGAAGGAGCCACAAAGTACAGGGAAATAAAGAATATACGTTCTACTTTTGACCTCCCCTCAGTCTGACCAACATTTCCAGTATAGAGACCAGAGTTGGTATCCACCGGGTGGCCTACACTGGAAGACGACTATCCAAGGAATGGAAAGATTAAACAAAGCCTCACGGGTCATACAAGAGGGAAGGTCGGTACGCTATCTGAGGTTTATAGATGATTTTGCCGCAGTACCCCGAATAAACGTATGGTTAGACATTGGTGGAGTCCAAAGTAGAACCGACCCAAAGGTCTATGTGGTCCAAACAGCTAACGAAGCCATCAAACGCTGCATCCTGATGGCCACCGACCCCGGCGACCTGGTGCTGGACCCCACCTGCGGCTCCGGCACCACCGCCTACGTGGCCGAGCAGTGGGGTCGGCGGTGGATCACCATCGACACCTCCCGGGTCGCCTTGGCCCTGGCCCGCGCCCGCATCATGGGCGCCCGCTATCCCTACTACATCCTAGCCGACAGCAAGGAAGGGCAACTGAAGGAAGCCGAACTTTCCCGCCGCGCTCCCTCAGAAATGCCCACCTACGGCAACGTGCGGCAGGGCTTCGTCTACGAGCGGGTGCCCCACATCACCCTGCGGGACATAGCCAACAACGCCGAGATAGACGTCATCTACGAGAAGTACCAGGAAAAGCTGGAGCCGCTCCGGAAGGAGCTTAACCAGGCCCTGAAAACCGCCTGGGTGGAATGGGAGATTCCCCGGGATGCCGAGGAGTCCTGGTCAAAGAAGGCGCAAACCCTTCATCAGGAATGGTGGGAATTGCGCATCGCCCGTCAGAAGGAGATAGACGCCTCCATCGCGGCGCGGGCCGACTACGAATACCTGTACGACAAGCCCTACGAGGACCGCAGCAGGGTGCGCGTCGCCGGCCCATTCACCGTGGAGAGCATCTCACCCCACCGGGTGCTGGGCGTGGACGAGAACGGCGACGTTATCGATGGCATCGCCGAACCCAAGAACGGCTACGGCGTGGGGTACGACTTCGGCCAGGTCATCCTGGAAAACCTGAAACGCTCCGGCGTCCAGCAGGCCCACCGGGAGGACCGGATAACTTTCACCTCCCTCAATGCCCAGCCTGGCCGATTCGTCTGTGCTGAAGGGCGGTACATAGAGGGGGGCAGCGTTGACGAGGAGGATGACACTGTGGCGTCCGGCCCGGAGAAGCGGGCGGGAATCTTCATCGGCCCGGAGTTCGGCACCGTCTCCCGCCCCGACTTGGTGGAGGCGGCGCGGGAGGCGGCCGAGTGCGGGTTCGACGTGCTGATAGCCTGCGCCTTCAACTACGAAGCCCACACGACCGAGTTCGAGAGCCTGGGGCGCATCCCGGTGCTCAAGGCCCGCATGAACGCCGATCTGCACATGGCTGGCGAGTTGAAGAACACGGGCAACGGCAACCTGTTCGTCATCTTCGGAGAGCCGGACATCGACGTGCTGGACGCCGGAGACGGTCAAGTCCAGGTGCGGGTAAACGGCGTGGACGTGTTCCACCCCAACACCGGCGAGGTGCGCAGCGACGGGCCGGAGGGCATCGCCTGCTGGTTCATCGACACCGACTATAACCAGGAGAGCTTCTTCGTCCGCCACGCCTATTTCTTGGGCGCCGGCGACCCCTACAAGTCGCTGAAGACCACGCTTCGCGCCGAGATCGACGAGGACGCCTGGGCCACGCTACACAGCGCCACGTCTCGGCCTTTCCCGCGCCCGGAGTCGGGGCGGATAGCGGTGAAAGTCATCAACCATTTGGGGGACGAGGTCATGAAGGTTTTTCGGGTGGGGTGATAATAGGCTTGCCCGTACCGGCTCACTCAGGGTTGGTGAAGGGAGACGTTATTACTGAGACGAGGAAATTTGGGTATTGTGATGGAATTCCATGATGAAGTGGGAGGCCTGGTGGGACCTCCGGTAGAAGTAACCGAGGAAATGCTTGAGGCTTGCCGAACAGACGACCAATTCGGATCTTTGGTGTACGAGCTTTACAAAGAAGCCGGAGGCTTGGTGTGTATTAGTAGTGCCGTACATTTCGGTGATACTGCGGATGCAATCAAATTAAATCGGAATCAGGCCATTTGTGCCGGATTGTTGGTTCGTATAACCAAGTACATGGTTTCGGCGGTCAAGTTGTCAGCGGACACTGAGCACGGTGAAACAGTTCAAGCATTGAACAGGTGCATCATCGAATCCGCGGTCAATCTGCGGTACTTGTTGCTCAAAGACGATGATGAAGTCTACGACAAATTCGTTAAGAACGGTCTTGTAGCAGAACGCGAGCTCTACGACACGATTCAGGAAAATGTAACGGCCAGGGGCGGAGAACAACTGACAATCGAACAGGGTATGCTCAATTCGATAAAGGACACGTGCGATCAGTCGGGTCTAACAGTCGAGGAAATTAACCCGAAAGCCGGAAGGTGGGGCGGTAGTTTCCGGGATAAACTTACGGCCCTCGGGTATGACTGGCCAGCATACACAGTATTAGAAAGAATACCTTCACACGCGATTCATGGGGACTGGGTCGATCTGGTCAAAAACCATCTCCTGCCCAAGGGCGATGGGTTTGAACCCAATTACGACCGACTCACTACTGATGGTGAACTTCTCAGCCCGGTTGGCATCTTCGTCGTCGAAGCAGCTCGGGCCTACTTGGACAAGTACTTTGACCTGCCTGATGCGGAACCACTACACCAGCGATTAGAGAGCGTGCAAGAAAGATTATTGAGAGTCGAATCTGCCCGTCAAGATTGGCAGATGGTGGATTAGAAGTAGCGGAACTCGACAAGAGTCACAAATGCAATTCCGCATAGCCGACACCTTCACTTCCAGCTTGGGGAGGCTTACTAACGAGCATCAAAAGGCGGCCAAGACCGCCGCCTTTGACTTGCAGACTAACCTTGCGCACCCTGGCCTCGGCTTGCACCGTCTAACCGGCGCGAGCGATCCGAATTTCTGGTCGGCCCGGGTAAACCTGGACCTGCGCATCATCCTGCACCGGGCCGGGGAGAATGTTGTTCTCTGCTACGTGGGCAGCCACGACGACGCCTACCGGTGGGCCGAGCGCAGGAAGCTGGAGACCCATCCTGCCACCGGCGCGGCCCAATTGGTGGAGCTACGGGAAGTCGTGCAGGAAATTGCCGTACCGGTATACGTGGAGGCCAAGGTCCAGGCGCCGCTCAAGCCGCTCCTCTTCACTCATCTGCCCGACGACCAACTGCTGGGTTATGGGGTTCCAGTGGAATGGCTGGAAGACGTTAAAGCCTCCGATGAAGACAGCGTGCTGGACCTCGCCGACCACCTGCCGTCGGAGGCGGCGGAGGCACTACTGGAACTGGCCGTTGGCAAGACGCCGCAGCCCTCCCTTCCCGCACCTTCCGGGGCCGACCCCTTCAGTCACCCCGACGCCCTGCGCCGTTTCCGAGTCATGCGTAACGTGGAAGAACTGGCGGAGGCGCTGGAGTATCCCTGGGAGAAGTGGACCATCTTCCTCCATCCGGCCCAACTTAGCCTGGTGGAACGGAACTACAACGGCCCCGCCCGGGTTTCCGGCTCCGCCGGCACTGGCAAGACCGTCGTTGCCCTCCACCGAGCGGCATTTCTCGCCAAGTCCACCCCCGGTTCGCGGGTCCTGCTTACTACCTTCTCCGATGCGCTGGCGAACCTGTTGACGACCAAGCTGCAACTGCTGGTCCACCAGGCTCCGCAGCCCGAGGGCAGTATCTCAGTTGATTCTCTGGATACCGTGGCCCTCCGCCTGTATGAAACCGAGTTGGGTCCCGTGCAATTGGCCCCACAGGAGACCATCGGGGCCCTTGTGAACGAGGCCGCCGCAGCGACAGGAACCAACTTCTCCCCGAACTTTCTATTGACGGAATGGGACAGGGTGGTGGACGCCTGGCAGTTGAACTCCTGGGAAGCCTATCGGGACATAACCCGTATCGGCCGCTACCGCCGGTTATCAGAGACGCAACGGAAGTCCCTTTGGCCGACCTTCGATCACGTCAGGTCAGGCTTAAGAGAACAGGGACTGACAACTAGGGCCGAGATGTTTGGCCAGTTGACCCGGGAACTTATACGACAGGAACGACCGCCCTTTGACTACATTGTTGTCGACGAAGCCCAAGATGTGAGTGTCGCTCAATTGAGGTTTCTTGCCGCATTGGCCGGAAGCCGACCCAACGGGCTCTTCTTCGCGGGTGACCTCGGCCAGCGTATCTTCCAGCAGCCCTTCTCTTGGAAGGAACTTGGCGTTGATATTCGTGGACGCTCCCAGACGCTGCGCATAAACTACCGCACTTCCCACCAAATCAGGACTCATGCCGACCGCCTGTTGGACCCGGAGATTTCCGACGTTGACGGCCACCATGAGGAACGGAATGGCACGGTCTCCGTCTTCAACGGTCCAACGCCTACTATCAAAGTGTTTGGTGACGAGGATGCCGAGTGCGCTGCCGTGAAGGAGTGTTTGACTGCCAGAATCTCCGAGGGCCTGCAACCCGGCGAGATTGGCGTGTTTGTCCGCTCGTTGGACCAGATTGGCCGGGCAGTGCAGGCAGTCAAACTCTCGGCCATACCGTGTGCGGTGCTCGACGATGAGATGGAAGCCACTGAGGACCGTTTGGCAATTGGCACCATGCACCTGGCCAAGGGCCTGGAGTTCCGCGCCGTTGTGATAATGGCCTGTGACTCGGAAGTAATTCCTCTCCAATCCCCAGGGTCCGGCCGCCGGGCAGGGTCATGGCGGCGTCCAGGGCCGCGCCGCGGTACCACCGGAACCCCGGCGGTCCCTCCGCCCCCGCCACCGCCGACGCCAGCCGGTAGATGACCGCCACCCCGTCCAGCCTCGCCAACAGCAGCCGCTGCCAGCGGCCGGACACCGGACGGGTGCGCAGCAGGCGGTCCACGCCGATGCCGTCCTCCACGGCCAAATGGCGCATTCCCTGGCCGGTAAGTCGCCAGCGGCGGGAGGACGGGATATGGGGAGCGGCGTGGGAAATGAACTCCGCCAGGCCCTCTCGTCTCAGGCTGCTCAAGGCCAGGTGGGACGCCTCTTCGTACATTCCCGCGACGGCGGCCAGTTCCAGCCGGTCCAGGAAGGGCATGGCCGCCAGCCAACGCAGCGCCAACAGGTCCCTCTCCAGAGCTCTCATTCGTCCCCGCCACCGGCAGGAGCCTGCTCCGGGGTTGCCCCTTCCTTCCGCCGCCGAGTCCGCCCCTTCTTGCCCGGCGCGGCCTCCCCGGCGGGACGGTTGTGGGAGGGCTTGGGCTTGGGCTTGGCCGGCTGGTGGCCCGGAGGCGGGGGAGCCTCGTCATCGTCTCCCTCCTGCTCCAGCTTCTCCTTGTACTCCCTGGCCCGCTCTTCCGCCTCGGCGTGCAGGGAGGCCAGGTCGTCCGCCGGGGTGGTGTAGTTCCACGCCAAGTCCCTGACGCGCTGCGCCCGCTGCGGGTCTCCCCCCTCGGGCTTCCGGACCCGCATGGAGTAGGTGGGCCGCCGCTCCCCATCAACGATGGCCCGCACGTAGCAGTGGTGCGCCGCCGAGGACACCAAGTCCTCCTCGTCCACCCGGGCCTTGTCCAGTTCGCCGGTGAGCAGGCGGGCGTCGGTGGCCGACACCTGGAACACCGCCAGGCAGCCAACGTTGGCCAACACCGTGTCCCGCATGGTGGGGGACAGGTCGTCCAGCTTGGCCAGGCTCTGGGTGGCCAGGATGAAAGACGCACCGAACTTGCCCAGCTCGCTGAGCATGGAATCGTAATCGACGCCGGGCATGGATTGCATCTCATCAACGACAACCAAAGCGCCCCGCCTCCGGTCGGGCGGCAACTGCCCCTGCTCCCGAATCACCGCGTCCACCAGGTTGAGCAAAGACGCCCCCACCAGAGCCGACACGTCCCTACCCACCGCGCCCTGGGCGGTGGACACCAGCAGGATACCCCCCTTCAGGATGGTCTCCCGCAGGTCGATGGTGGAGCGGGGCTGGCCCAGGATGTCCCGGGCCTTCTTGGACGACGAGTAATAGGCCAGCCGGGTCTGCACCGGGGCCTGGGCCTGGGAACGGGTCTCCCGGCTCCACTGGGGCAGTATCGTGGACCACCAGTCGATGATGAAGGGGTCCGCCACCCGCAGCAGCACCTGCCTGCGGAACTTCAGGTCCGACAGCACCCGCAGCCCGTCCAGGATGGTCAGCTGCTCATCTTCCCGGGTGTCGGGGTGTCGGTTGTACTCGTGGAGGGCCTTGACGGTGTGCTCCAGGATGGACTGCATCCTCGGCCCCCACTGGTCCCACAGGCCGTGGGCGATGCGCACCACCGAGTCGGCGCTGCGGTCCCTATCGGTGAACACCCGGGCGTCCAGCAGGTTGATGCCCGGCGCCCGGCTGTCGTCGGCCAGGTCGATGAGCCGCACCTGGTCGGCGATCTCTTCCGGCACGTGGCCCAGCAGTGATTCTACCAGGTCGGCGTGGGGGTCCACGACAATGATGGCGTCGTCGTCTCTACCGGCGGCCTTCTCCCTGAGCTTGTGGGCGATGACGTGGAACATCAGGGTGGACTTGCCCATGCGGGTCCTGGCCACGTAGAAGTGGTGGCGGCGCAGCAGGTCCTCGCTGAAGCGGATCTCCTGGGGTCTCCCGCTTACCGTGTCGCCCACGGGGGCGCCCTTGGCGACGCTTCTCGCCGACGGCAGCAGCGCCCTGGCGCCGGCGCGCCCCACCATGGGCAGGTCGTCGCCTCCGCCCAGGGGATGCCAAAGAGCCGCGAGCTCCCGCGAACACAGGACGTTGCGGGCCTGGAGCATCCCCCGGGACGGGGGCCACGGCTCCGTCGCCGGAAGGACGGGCTTGACCCTGGTCGCCTTGAAGCTGGCCCCGGCCAGGTTGTTGTAGTTGCTGTAGGCCGCCGCCACGTTGCGCAGCAGCGCCCTGGCGCGTTCTTCGCCGCCGCCATCGGGGCCGCCGTCGGGGAGGATGACGGTGATTTCCAGCTGGGCCTCGTAGGCGATGCGGGAGACCTTCTCCTTGATCTGCAGCGGGTCCCGGAACTTGCCGCCGGAGCGGGCCTTCTTGATGCGCCACCAGGCCCAGCCCGCTACCACCAGGGCCGCCACCGTGCTCACTCCCAGCAGCGCCGCCTTCCAGGTCTCGCCGTCCTGAATCCAGAAGTAGCCCCGGAGTCCCACCAAGGCCGCCACCCCCAGGATGGCCAGGCTCACCCCGTCCTTGGTGTGAATCCGGGCCTGGTCGGTGTAGGCGGATGGGGTCGGCTCGGTGCGGACCCGGGGATCGGCCTTCTCCTGGTGCTGGGTGGACCATTGGTGGCCCAGGGACGTCAGCTTGATCCTGGCCACCAACCGCTCACCCGGTTTCAGGCCGGAGAGGGAGCCGATGACGGAGATCAGGGGGTCGGACCCCTGCTCCCCCTCCCGAAGGCGCAGGGGGTCCTCCTCCGGGGACACCTCGTTGACGCGGGCCTGGGGGTAGTGGACGCCCAGTTGCTGCTCCACGTAGGAACCCTCCCGGCAGCGTGCCAGCAGGGTGACTCCCTCGGCGTCGCCGGCGATCTCCAGGGAGAAGGGTTCGGGGACGGCGATGGAGCCAAGCAGGTTCTCCACCCCCAGCAGGCTCCGCTCCTCCCGGCGGGGCGGCGTAATCGCCAGCAGCCGGGTGGGACGTTTGGGTTTGCCCGGTAACAACCAGGCAATGGGATTCGGTTTCATGTTGGTTCCTCCTCTGGGGCAGGCCGGTAACTTGTGCGCTGGCGCCGGCGCTGGGCCTGAATTTTCGGACATTGCGCGTGGTATGAAACATTAGTTCGTATTTTAATGTCCGAGGGCTGGAATGGCAATGCGGGAACGGCTGTTCCGGCGCTCCCGAAGGGGTGGGCCGGGGCGTGGGCCGGGCCTGCCCGGAGTTGGCGCCAACCCCGGCAGACCCTGGGGATGACATATGGAAATGGGAAGATACAATCGCTCCGGAGCCGGATTTACAGTGGCAGCCCTGTAAGGGGAAATGAACAACGGGGCACGCTGCAATTAGGGGTTGTTGCCTATCTGGATCGGGCGGATTTCTGGCCTGGTGAGGGTGATTTGGGGAACGAGTTTTTCGTGACTCTGTGTCGGGTGTTTCCAGCCATTTGTTTGTAGAAGTTGCGCCGGTGACGCATGAAATACTCCATCATGAGTGGTGTCGAAACGCTCCGCGATAGCGATGGCGCCCCCCTATTGGACCCTGCTGGACGCCCTGGTCGATGACCGGGGCCGGGTTGCCGCCGCCGAGGCGTTGGGCGTGAACTACCGCACCATGAAGAACTGCTACGATTCCCGGCGGGTGTCCCGGCGGATGCGGCGGGCGCTCGTGGAGTTCCGCGACGCGGGCGGTGTCGGTGGGGATGAACCGGACGTTTTTGACGGCGACGATGAGGCGCAAGGCGAAGCCGAACCCCTGGAGCAAAGGGTGGCGGCGTTGGAGGAGGATAATCGCGGGTTGCGGGGATTGGTGGCGGAGCAGGCGCCCCAACTGGATGAGTTGGGGCGCCGTGTGACCGCGCTGGAACGACGGGAGCCACGGACCCGCGAGACGGAAACGGTTGACGCTGGCGATGACCAGAACCATGACCAGGGACAGAGCCAAGAGCGGGATTGGCGACCGCCCCGGCGAAGGCCCGGAACGCCCGATGCGGGCGTGGTTACCCTGGAGGAGCAGGCCGACGAGGAACACGCCTTCGGCCCAGCAGCGCCGCTGGTGAGCGAGTGGCGGCAGCTGCAAGTCAGCGGTGGACGGGTGGTCAGCCGAGTGGAGCGGGCTAGGGACGCAGTGCGCCGGTGGGAACTGGAGGTCGAGATGTTGGGCCAGTTCCACCTGACGCTGACGCCGGAGACGCAGCCCCTGGACGATGCGAGAAGGGGCGATCATCTTCGCTGGCGACAAGAGGCCCTGGCGGAAGCCCGCAGAGAGTTGGTAAGGGCGGAGCGGGTTCGCTGGGTGAGGCGGGCACTCACACTGGGGCTATGGTGGAAGTAGCCATCCCGGACACCGTGCTGTGAGCGGGACGACGAAGGTCGCCCCGACACTTCTATCGACCCGCCAGCAGCCTTCCCACGGCGGATTCCGCGGCTCTACCCTCCGAGGAAGCGCGCAGCCACTTCCGCAGTTCGCGGCGCACGATGGTCACGGTCAGCTTATCGCCTCGTTGCCCCCGTAGTTCCTCCAGCTTCTTCCCCGCAGCGACTCCCGCCGTTTCCCCTGCCTCAGCTACGGCGACATGCAGTTCCTGCGCCGGGTCGAACTCAGGGATGGGCAGCTTCCACAGATGCTTGTGCAGATCGCGCGCCCCGAATTGGCCTTTGGACATCAAGGGCGTGACAGCTTCTTGTAGCACGCCGCTGTTGATGATTGCCAATAGATAGTTGGCTGCCTGTATGGTCCTGCAAGGAATCCAGTAGAGAAGATGGTCGACCAGCGCCCCGCTATCCTGAAGCAACGTAGCCGTCGGCTCACCCGATTTGGTGTACACCACACGCACTTGTCTTTCCTCCGAGTTATGCTGCCACTCCAGTTGCGATGTTAGCTTATGCAAGTAGTCAACCTGCCCCAACAGATTCAATTTGTTTACTGATTCCTTATTGTCCTCCCACAACGCGCTGACCGTCTGCCAACGTTGCCGCATCCGTCGTTCCAGCCCGCCCAGGTGGATGCCGCCAGTGCCGTTATCATCTTTGGGGATAGCGGTGTCGCCGCGCTTCAGCGGCAGCAGGGCTTTCAGGGGTTCCAGGGCAACGTAGGGCGCGATGGTCTCCCCCAAGTGAACGTCGAAAATGTGCCGGTTCTCCACGGTTTGCCCGGTGATTGCGGCAAGGTCCAGGTCCTTCCAGGGTGCTTTATCCTGGCTGCCCCGGCGGGGGTTGACGGTTACTGTCGGCGCCACCTGCACGATGGCACTGTTGGCCGTTTCATTGACGAAAAACAGACAGCGGGGGACGATGACCGCACCCTGGCGGGAGTAACCACCGTAGGGAGAATCGCCCGCTGCGCCGGTGTCGGTGATACCGGAGGACTCCACTTGGAGTATTGCCCGGCCCGCAACGCGCTGTGAGGCAGCACGAACCCGATGACGCCTTCGTCCTTCAGGTACAGGTCAACACTGCGGGCGAAGAACAGTCCGGCCACGTCCTGGTGGGTGGCGTAACGTCCCCCGGTCCAGATGCCGTAGCGGGACCGGCTCAGACTCTGCAACTCGGTGCGCAGCACGTCGGCGGTCTGGTTGTAGTTGATCCAGGGCGGGTTGCCGAGCACCACGTCCACCCTGGCGTGCGACAGGGCCACCGGGCGCACCATGTTGCGGGTGTAGTAGGCCCAGATGTGGTCGCGCCCCCGGTCGTGAAGGCGCTGCATGGTCCTGATGGTCTCCCCTATGGTCTGCCGCTCGGCGACGTCGTTGACATGGTTGTCGTCCAAAGCAAGGAAGGGATCGTCGCCCTTCTCTATGTGGGCCGAAATGTCCCCCATCAGGGAGTCGAAGTCCTCGGCCCGCTCCACCAGGCTTACCGGAAAGACCAGCTCGGTGTTCTCCTCGTCACTGGTCTGGATGGTTATCTCGTTCTCGGCGAACATATCGCCGGTGCGGAAGCGCAGTTGCATGGCGTCGCCCAGGTAGACCGGGATGGACAGGGATGCTTCGTACCCGGAGGCGCCGGCGGCGTTGATGGCCGGGCGGGCAGCCAACGTCCAGGCGGCCCGGGCCAAGTGCACAGCCACCGGGTGAACGTCGATACCGGTGACCGCCTCCCGGAGGCGGTCGAGGACCTCTTTGGGTTCCCAGTTGGTCGCGTCGGCGGCGGCGATGAAGTGGGCCACCGCCTCGGCCACAAAGGTACCGGAGCCGCAAGCCGGGTCCAGAACGCGCTGGTTCAGCGGGTCGTCCACCAGTTCCCTGATCATTGTCCGGGCCAGCGACGCGGGGGTGTAGTATTCGCCCAATTGCCGCCGCTCCTCCGCCGGTATGACCGTCTCGTACAGGGTGGCGGCAGTGTCCGGCGGAGCTTCGGCCCAGTTGAACCGGGCCACCCGGCGGGCTAGGGTTTGCAGCAACGGGTTCCCGCCGACCTCGATGGGCCAAGCGAAGAAGTCCGATTCCAGTACTCCCTGCAAACCAGTGGCGCGGTACAATTCCCGGCCCTGGAGCAGGTCGGCGGGGTCGGTCTCGGCCAGACGGCGGATGTCGATGCCGAAGGAAGCCTGCACCACCATTCCGATGACGGCGCCCAGGTAGGTGTGGCGGACGAACAGGTCGTCCATTTCCGCAGGATCGCCGGCGATTTCGCCCAGGGCGGTGCGCAGCAGGTCGTGCCACAACTGCCGCTTGACCCGGATGGTCTCCAATTCAGCATTCTCCTGGTAGAGGGCTTTCAGGGCGGCGATGTCCCGCTGGTAGGAGGGGCTGCCGGGGCCGAAGTGCCCGGCGATGCCGTCCCTATCGGGACTCATGCCCTCCAGGGATACCAGGGCGGAATCACGGAGCCATTCGTAGAGGGGAAACCACCCGTCCGGCCCATCCAGGGTGAAGGTGTAGGGCCGGGTCAGCCTGACATCCCCGGCTCCAGGCCAGCGCAGCAGCCAGCGCCTGCCGTCGGTGAGAACGCCCATGCGGACCCTACCCTGACCCGCCGATTGGGCTAGGTAGTCGTCCAGTTGCCGCACGTTCTCCGGGTCGGGCTCGCCTCCAGCGGTGGTCCCAATCCGGCGTTTGAACTCGATGAAGGTGTCCAGGGCGGTCAGGTCGACGGCGCGCCGGGAGTCGTCGGAGGGTGGGTTCTCCTCGACGATTTCCTCGCTGCGGGCCAAGCCGGTGAGGATGAGAAAGTCCCGGACTGCGCTGGTGATGTTGGCTTCGGGTTGAAAGTTGTCATGCCTCAGCAGGATCTGCGCCGCTGCATCACGATACTTGGGGTCGTCTATGTCGATGTGTAGCGCCATGCTTGCACGCGGTTCCTTAGGATTGCCTGACGGTCAAAGAGCCGGGCTGGTCTTCATCGGCATGACTGCGGCTCATCCGCCACCATATGGAGGTTTCGGGTGCCCGGTTCCTTTTGTAAGGGTGGTCTACTTGCGGTGCAGATGGGATGTTGGCGTCAATAAATGTCGCCGGGTTCGTGGGTCTCCTCCAACTGGCAGGAGAGAGTGTCTGCGTCCGCCGGATCTATGCCTTCCACCCTGCTAATTCCAAAGTTACCCTCTTGTAGCGGGTGTTCTTGACGCAGTCTCTTAATTCGGCGACGGTCCAGTCATAGAGCTAGACAATTCCGGGAGCGTACTTCCAGGGTACTTTCGTCTATTATTCCGCTTCAATCAGGATTCTGCGGTTTCTCAGGGGTATTTCGCTTCGAATGTCATCCGGCAGGTCGTCATAAGTTTCCAACAGCTTTTCCACCAAGTCATTAGGGCCCCATAACCGAATCTGGAAGAAAGAGCGTTCGTTCTCGTTGCGGACTGGCCTTGTGAAATCGCCGAGGCTGACCAGCAAACCGTGATCGGCGCCGAATGACCCGATATTGCCCTGGAGGCGATTGTAGTCGGGCAGGTCTACGGCGTTGCGACCGGATTTCACTTGAACGCATAGCCGGGGATGGCCAAAGCCCATATCGCCCTGCCCGGCAACGACATCTATCCCGCCGTCCGGCCCTGGCCTCGTTTCCAGCGCGCTATAACCTGACGCCCGCAAGATTTCAGCGACGAGGTACTCCAGCCGGGTGCCTGAAAACCTCTGACGGATGCGTTCTATGATTCGGTCATTGATTTGTTCTTCCAAGTCGACTTTGAATTCGGCATCTCCGTTGACTAGGGAGGCAAGCTCGGCGTCTGCGGCTACATCCCGACCTAGATGCTTGGCCGATATGCCATCAATACGCGATTCGGCGTCGCTTGCCCGTACACGAAATACTGTCGCCAGTCCGCCCATGGAATTCAGCAGGTCCTGGTCGAAGTCGGAGCGCGGAATATCCTGTGCCTCCCAGTCCACCGGGCGCACGTGGGGGGCTTCCAAGTCGTTCCTGTACTGGTAATCGCCGGACACCCTACCAACATTTATGACTCTGGGACGCTTACGAGGCAGTACAATCATGTCGCCGACGTGAATTTCGTGGATGAAGCTCCACACCTGATCTGCCGCATTCCTTGTCGGCATATGTTCCCGAAGAGACTCCCTGCTGTCGAAACCGGCAGCGCTCTGTCCCACGCCAAAGTCTATACCCGCTAGACCCTGGGACATGAATGTTTCCTCATATTCGCCCCTTTTCCCAGCTCGAACCACCCAGACAGTCATCTTTGGCCTCCCGGTCTTCCACGAAAGTGCCACCAAACCTCATCGGCTTGATTATACTTCAACCGCGCCAGCGGACAATGGGCGCATCCCCCGACTCCTGTGACTGCATTTGGACGCTGGCTGCCATACCTTGGAACAGCCCAAAACGGCCAAAACAATTCGCAACATCACCTTGGTTGATAAGTTATGGTTCTTCTCGGATGGTCGTGCATGAACAACAGGGATTTGTACTAAGGCCCAGTTGTTGTCCTTCCACACGCTCATCGCAGGGGCAAAGCCAAGGAACTTTCTGACTTGTTCCGGCATCACCACGAGCCAGCCATCAATCCGCATGATGGCACTTCCCTAGCTTCCGACCTTGGCGTGACACTCCTCGCACCGCCCATCATCGTACAGGGTCTCCGGGTAGCTGATCGCACGTTCACAGTCCACGCACCGATACCCTGGCGGACCTTCCGTGATGTACTTCCATTCGTAGTTAGCCGGGAGGGCCAGGAAAACTTGGGCTAATTGCTCCGGAGTCGCGTTGACCCTGGGCGGCAGGGGCTTTGATGGACGTCCCATCTCCTTCTTCTTGCGGGGCATGGTCCTCTCCTAGTCCATATCCTGGGGTTGCCCTTCAGCAGGCGTCGTCCATGACCCGTCTCAGGACCATAATCAACTCCTGGCACCCGTCTACTCCGTAGAGCTCCAGGAGGGAGTTAGCCAACTTTCCCTTGTCTGGAGATGCTGTAATAGTCTTGGGCCGGTTGTATATGCCGGCCGCCCGCGCCGCCTCTGCGACGCTCTTGAATTCGCCACGTTCCATACGTTGCGCTGTTTCTGGATGGTCGCGCTTGATACGAGCGGCCATGTAATCATTTGCGGTGTGTTTCCGCAGTGGCCGCGCCTGGATAGGAAGGAGCGCGGTTTTGGCTCGGGCCTCCGCCGCATCCCCGACCATCAGTTTTTCCTTCATGGCTTCTATGGAACCGTAGGGAGCTTCGTAGGGTATCTTCTCCCAAATTCGATATTCCTCTGCGGTTTCCCATACTTCCCTGTACCGGTTCACGTTGAAGTCAATCGACTTCCACATATTTTGCAACAAGCTTACGGTCTGCCAGCACCATACGGGAGACCCGGGATCTTTCAGCTCCAAGGGGCCGACGTTGGCTATATCTTGCTCGGTCAGTTCCAATGCCATCGCCTATGCCTCCTCGTTCAGGATGTACAACAGTCGGCGCAATTGGTCCTCGTCCAGGGTTCTCAGCAGGTCGCCAGAGCGCACTCCTGACTGCCAGCGAATCTCGGCCTTTCGGTACAACGACTTCCAATTCTCCTGAATTTCCGACCCCAGGCTGTCCTTTGGGGAATTGCCTCCAGGTGCTTTTCGCAAACGACTGGCAGCTTTCGCTTTAACTCGCTTGTCAATGTTCTTCCGCAGTGTTTCCATGCGCCCTTGGACGTTATCAATGAAACCCTCATCGGCAATCGCAGCGGACGGAGCGGGCGCTTTCGGCGCCTCTTCGGTCCCGACGAGGTGGTCCCTGGCGTATTCTTGGGCTGCCTTCGCAATAGCATCGCCGAGTTTGGCTTTGCCAATAACCCGCGTTAGAGCAGAGTCATCGTCGAATATGGCGTCGACGTATGGCCGGGTGCTGCCCGGGGCAATTGTGCCGTCGGAGTCCGTCAAGAATTCGCCTTCTTGCGTCCCTGTCGCTTCCCATGTGGTGAGAGGTGCAGGCGGTAGGGCTGGCTCGAAAGTCCCTTCGATGACCTCGCCCGTTTCCTCATCCCATTGGATTGTGGCACTGGCACCGCCCAAATCGTAGATGAGGTCGTTGTAAAGCGCCCTGCCCCTGCACTCGTCCGGTGTGATATACGTGGCCCTTAGCACGGCTTCCCCTGCATCGCGCTCCCAGCGGGTACAAATTCGCATAACGCGTTGGACAAAAGACACTGGAGTGCGGACGGTGGATAGGTCCAAGGCCACCTTCAAGCGGGCAATGTCCAGTCCGGCACTGGCCATCATCTTCACCACAAGGACATCCCCGCCACGTGGTCCATTGGCGAACTCTTCAATGGTTTGAGCCGGGTCGCCGTCAATCTTGGAGGTAGCGATGACGACCTTGAACTCTGGTCCTTCTTCCCGGAAGTTTTCTTGCACCATGTTGGCATACTGATTGACATTTTGATTGTTGACTTCGTCGTGCTCATCGTCTAAGTCGCTACCATCATCAGCCCCGACGAAAACTATTCCCGCTGTCTCTGGAGCGTCTTTCTGACGGTATCTGAGGTTTCTCACCAGGCGGCGAACTCCCTCCTTGACCACAGCCGGATTGCGGACCGCCTCGTATAGGGCGCGACGCGAAGAAATCTCACCCAATCCAGATAGCAGATAGTCCTCATAGCCATCCATCCCATGCTCCCGCAGGTCCACATCGTAGGACTCACGGCTCACTTGGCACAACACCGATTCTTGCCATGCCTGCTGAAACGTGGTGACGTGGTGGGCCACCAGTTTGTATACAACCCGCTGCCCTTGCTTAAGGTAAACGTAGGCACCAAGGCGTTGTCGGCCTGACATTTCCTCAACCGATATGGTCTCTATCTCAAACCCCGGTATCGGTTGGCCGTCAGTCCGGTAGGGAGTGGCGGTACAAAGCACGATCTTGGCATGGGCATCCGCCAAGGACTCAATGGTCTTGCCCCAAGCGGTTTGGTTGCTGGCCGTATGAGCTTCGTCGACAAAGATAACAGGGTACACGCCGTAACGAGACTTGAGGTGATCTATCCAGTGAAGGATTGTTGCCAAATTGCGACTCACCATCGAAGTGGTTGTAGCAACGAGTTCGCTGTCCACCATCTTTTGAATCTCAGGTCTGTCGGCCATGTTGTACGGAAAGATGCCTCGAACCCTTTCGCCTTTGGAATTGATACGCTCCAACTTTGTTTCGTACAATCGGAAACTCTGCGCCAGCTTCGCCTCGTTGACCATCTGATTGCGAAGCACCCGGCTCGGTGTCATCACCATCACGCCGCTGACTACCCCTTGATGTAGCAGATAGAGGCCGCTCATTCGCATATAATCGGACTTGCCATACCTAGTCGGTAACACAATAGCTGTATGGCTCTCGCCCCTTTGCTGAATACGGAGTAGAGTTTCGTCGAAGGCATCGCGTTGGCCTATCCGAAACTTATCCCTGTTAAATTCGAAAACGGGTAGTCGCTGCACGGTCTCGTCTCCCTTGCGTAAGTTGCAGGTCGGACACAGGGCCTGCATCTCAAAGACGTTGGTTCGCTGAATCACCGACCAAGGAATAACATGGTCGGCGTGCCAATCGTTTGGCAACGGATTGCCGCACTTCTGACATAAGCCATCTGCGTTGTAGTAGAGGGTTGCCCTTAAACCCGGGTCCCGCAGGAACCCGTTGGAATCCCTTACCATTTTACAGCATCCTCCGCTGCCGGGGTCTCCAGTGAACCAACCAGCATCGAATACTCGAAACGCTTACCGTAGGCCCCTGGGATCATCCGACACACTTGGTCGATGCTGTCCATCGGCCTCTGATTGTGCTGCAAAAATTCGTTGACTTCCCCGGGCAGGTGCTTCGCCGACCAGTGGTGGTACGTTCCTACCTATCCTTGGTTGAGCAGCGCCCAACTCGACTCGGCCCCATTGGTGGAGCCATCCCGTCCACGAACTCTTTGTCCGAGTGCCTGACCGCCCGGTGGTGCTGGTTGATTCCGACGTAGTCGGAGGCTTCATCAGCGTAGACCTGGGCCGCCGTCTCGGTGTGCTGGCGGGCAAACCTTTGTAGCGTGGTTGCATCGGTGGATTTCACCACCTCGGTCACTATCCGGTAGGTGGCCTGGTCCAACACCCTCGCCACCGGGTTCTTTCCCGCCATGCCCCGGCCAGCGTGCAGATTCTTGGACGCGTGCTTGTTAGCTTCATTGCCATCGATATAAGTCTCATCGGCCTCGACGGGGCCAGTGAACCTGTCTGGCAGCGGGTTCCACGCTTCCCTAATCCGATGGGCCATGTGCCAGGCGGACTTTTGGGAGATTCCCAGATACTGGTGCAGTTTCAAGGAGCTTACGCCCTTGAGGTTGGTGGCGTAGAGGAAAAAGGCGATGGCCCACTTGTTAATGGAGATGTGGGAACTGTGCATCAGAGTTCCTACTGTTACCGAGAAGTCCTTTTTGCAGGTGCGGCATCGGAAGGGAGCGGGCTTGCGGTTGGCCCGCCGTGAGATTTCCTTGCTCCCGCAGGCCACACAGGTCGGACCGTCGGGCCATCGTTGTTGGAGTAAAAACTCCTCAGCCTCCTTAACGGTGGAAAAGCGGTGAGCCGCTTCAATCAGGTTGATGCCCTTACGGTACGATTTCCCGGGCCTGTGCGAGCGGGGCATAACTACTCTCCGTCAGCACAACTTTTGGAAGTATAATACCCCAATCGCGCCCCTTAGGCGACCCGGTGGCGCTATGTGTGCGTAGTAAAGTACAAATCCCCAAACCAAAAGCCCCCGCCGTGTCAGCAGGGGCTTCTTCGCAACTCTATCCACTACAGGAGTGGCTGACCGCTCGTCACTTGGCAGTATCACCGCCGGACTGAAGGCTGGGTTAGACCGCCAGAGTGAAGGAAATGCTGAAGGTTCTTGATTTTGTCCAGTTAGGTGGGCTTGGGTGCACGGTAGGCGGTACTATCTTCGAGATGTGGTTGGGGCAAGCCCCCTCTGTGCAGAATTATGGAGGTACGGCGCCGGCTTCTGCAATATCGCCTACTCCTCGGCCGGCTATTTGCGCGACCCCACAACTTGCAACTGTATAGTCGGCAGGTTGTCAGGGATTTCCGCGTGTTCTAGGCCAGTCCCAATGCCTTCTTCACGGTTCCCTGGGAAACATTCATTATCCGGGCGACCCGCCGGATCGACGGATTCTCAGCGTACATGCGCCGGCACTCCTCCTGCTGCTCGGTCGTGAGTACAGGCGGGCGCCCAAGTCTTTTCCCCTCTGCCCTGGCGCGTTCAAGACCTGCGTGGATCTGCTCGCTGGTGCTCTCGGCGTACAGCGCCCCGTTGGCCATCATCATGCGTCGGTAGTACCTGGCGCCAGCGTTTTCGTCGGCCGTGTTGATGTTCTCTTGGATGGAGATGATCCAGATCCCCCGCTTTGTAAGGTCATGCTGAATCGCTACCCCTTCCTCAAAATGCCGCCCGAACCTGGCAAGGTTGTAGACAACGATGACGTCGCCGGGCTGGACGTGGGCGAGTAGGTCCTTCCAGCCCGTTCGGTTGAACGTCATGCCAGAGCCGTCGTCAACGAAGATGAGATCCCTGTGGACGCCATACTTCTCGAGTTGGTATAGCTGCGTCTCCAGGTTGCTTTCGTCCCGTTCGGCCTTGCTGTCCCGGGCGTAGCCGTAGGTGACGGGGATCATAGGTTCCTCCCGTCGTTGACATTCAATAGATAGAGATGGGATTCTGTCTTTCGAACCTATTTGGCTCCAGTGATGAGATACTCGTCCTTCATAGGACCAGCAAATCCGTTTATCCCAAACGGATATCGTCGTCTAGTTCTTTTAATGGTGCGACGAGTCACTTTCACACATAAGAAACCAATAGACTTAAGGAGTTCTTCAATTATTGTTGAGACAGGGAAAACCACTCCTCCGATAACATTATTGGCTACAACAAAAGCTACCTTGGCTCTCGCTGCGGCAACCCGATGTAGTTGACTTATCACCGCTGTCAAATCTGCCACGTAGCTCAAGATGCTTTTGTAGACCGGTGTGTTCCTAAAATCAGCGAAGAGGTCAGAGAGCACTGGATTTTGATACAGGGAGTTCTCGTCGGTTTCGTTAGCCTTTGACTGACGAAGCCCTATATATTCAGACCGGCCTAGTGGTGCTTCTTCTGGCGATAGCCACCACTGAGAAAATTTGTGAGCACGGGGATAATCAATTGCATTGAGGTATGGCGGGGAAGTCAGCACAAACCCGATAGAGTTGGAGTCAAGCTCTTTCAGTAATGAGGTCGAATTGCCCTCCAAGATTGTCGCCGACGACTCTACAGATGCAAGGCTCTCCTGGATGCCAAGAATAGTATCCTTTACCCGGTCCAGAACTCGGTAGAAAAGCGCAAATTGGTCGGTAATCGGTCGTGCTTTTAGGGTGTTGGGCCTATGTGGTCGAGAGTGGTCAATATCCATGGCATAACTCAGAGTGTTTGGCCACTTTCTGATGATGCAAGATGAAATCGCGACCTCAAGTGCTTGATGTACCAACGGATTCTCTTCCTGAGAAACTGCTTTCCGAATGACTGAAAGTGTCGCCATGTGGCTGGGGTCAAACCAGAATGCAATGGCGGGCACACTGGGCACACAGAACTCCGCAGAGCCCAATTTGAAGGTGCCACCTGGACTCAGATTCTGGAAGGTCGCAGGATCCGAGGCTAGCAACGACTCGAAGGTGCGCAACCTTTCTTTGAGCCCCTGTGTGGCAGAGACCAAGTACGGGGCATCAAAGCTCGACGTTAGTACCCGGCTGATCCTACAGGCTATTGGGTCTACGTCTATGCCGATTGCATTTCGGTTCGACAAGACTGACTCCAATACAGTGGTTCCTGCACCAACGAACGGATCTAGCACAACACCACCTTTGCTGGTGTGCTCGTGAATGATCTCCTTAGCGAAATCTTCACCAAAGCTGGCCGCATAGGCATGAATACGCGGAGTCTGCCGCGACCTACTGAGTAGAGGCATCTGCAATTTGCTGTAGCTCCCTTACCCACGAAGTGAAGATATGCAGGCCGGGTCTTTGATGTTGGTGAAGGAGGTGCTCCGGATCTAATCGATGCATGCCTAGCTTTACTTGAAGATCGTCGTATTTTTGGCGTGTTCCGGTACCTGGGTGAACCAAGTAATTGCGGAACGCAGTTATCTGTCCAGGGACAAGGGTGGCCCCCAATGCAGCCTCAATTTCCAACTGATTGTTCAGCCCCAGGAGAGCACCAACGTTAATGGTGAAAGCAGGCATATGCCAGATAGGATGGTCGGATCCGCGTTGCTTAGCTTCAGATGCAGCGGCAGCCCTGACCCTCTTTTCGGCATCGTCTAGGGACGTCACACCTGCGATTGGTCTAACGGGGGTCCCTCTGGTTCGCCGAGTGCCAAGTGCTGAAGCAACGATCAAGTTTCGGGTGAAGTTGATCCACTCGTTCTGCAACCAAGCAGCTAGGATAGCTTCTCCGAACCCCGCGCTTTGGCACCCCGTGCATGCAGTGTCCGATACAATCTTTAAGAACTTACTATGAAGCCCTTCAGCGCCCAACTTGAAGGTGGACGCTGCCACGTCTAGCCGGCTGCGCACCATCGCTAAATGGGCTCCGGCAACAACGCTCGAAATATGGTGAGGAAACGAACGCTGCGACTCCGAATTCTTTGTGTTGTGCCAGCAATGGCAACCTTGAACCCTGCTAGGCGCTCAGGTACATCCTCCCCAGACATATCAAACAAGTCTGCAAGAGCCATGAGATTGGAATTTGCCCTATCCAGATCGCTAAGAGCACTAGAGTCCCACTGTGGCATGCCCCCTTGTTGCTGTCTCATGTCTCCTTTAGGGATTCCGAACAGTGCATGGGAAACCGCGGCGAACAGCATCATGAAGTGCGGGCCGTTCCCCAACTTGCTGTCAAGAACGTATGCGAAGTGCTGAACTAGGTAACTACAAACTTGGTCAAAGTGCTCTTCTGCGTCTTCTGGAATAGATGAATCATATCGTTCATATAATTTGTCGATCTTCGGTTGACCACCGTCAGCTACCCCCTCGAGAAGGATACCGAGAAGTTGAGCGACCAGTTCGTGGTGGAGCAGTCGAACTCGGCCGCGCACAGTGACCACGCTGTATTTGGACCATAGAATTTCCCAACGCTCGGCGACTCTAATCACTGCCCATCGGAACTCACCCTGAAACCGACCCCCTTGGAATTTCCCGTGGCGTAGCTCTTGGCGATTGAGCGAGAGACCATACGCGTTTATGCGATGGAAAATGTCAAGAACGTTGTCGTCGTCAGTTCCGAAGAGTTGTTCGACCCCCATCTGATATGCGAGGAATGTCTTTTGTTCGTCTTCTTCCAGTGAAGCGTAAGTCTTGCCGGCAAACTCCTTGGATCGCTTGTCTAAGACAAGTTCCCCGTCAATGAACTTCATGATCGCGGACAGCCGTTGTTGACCGTCGACGACTTCCCTGTAGCTTGTCTTCGTATCCGCGTTTGTAACGAGGCGAATATATATGGGCGGTATTGGGAGATCTCTTAATAGGGTGTCTATGAAAAAACTTTGCGCAGAAGTTGGCCAAGTGTCGCCTCTCTGGAATTCGGGGACCAGAGTTAGCTCTTTATTCTTGATCCACCCATACAAATCCGAAATGGGGTATTGCTGGTGTCGGTGCGTAGACATGGAGACCTTCCATCATTGGGGAGAATAAGAACTTGAGACTCCTGTATAGGATAAGAGTGGGTCTCCTAGGCTGGGCTAATCAATTGAGGCCTTGGCCTATTTATTGCTCCGAGGGGCTCAACAAACGGGCGTTTTTGTGCAGGCCCTCGAAGGCCGGTTCTTCAGCTTTGCCGAAGTGCTCAACAATCCCGAACAATAATAATTGATGCACAACAAGTCCGTCAAGGGATTGTTGTGCAGGGCAAGACTGCGAGATTCCCGCGGTTCGGCTTGTCAATGGCGCCGAGTACCGGGCCCGGGCTCCGGTTTGCCGGCGGTGGGAACCAGCCAACGGCTCTTGTCCCAGGGCAAACCGGAGGTGCGGCGATGGCACAGCAGCCGTTGAACAACGATGAAAGACGCCTGCTAAGGATTACTGCCAGGATGCCCCTAACCAGCGTGGCCAACCTAGCCCCGGTGCTGGGCTTAGACGAGGAGAGGGTCAGGAGGATGCTGGGCGCCCTGCGCCGGGGCGGCTGGGTAACCTCGGTGGTGCGGGGCATGACCGAGCGCAGGCAGCACCGCTGGTTCCTGACCCGCCGGGCCGTGGACCTGCTCTACGTCACCGACCATCAGCATCCCGCTCCCAGGGAGGAAGCAGGGGCCGCCGGGCGTGCCGCCTTCCACCCCCAGGGAGAGTTGCCCGAGGACTACCGGGAGCGGTTCGCCCTGGACCACGACCATCCCGCCTACCTAGAAGGGCAAGACAACTCCCCCTTCGCTGGTGGTGAAACTCACGACCACACCGGCGGCGGCCCCGACCACGAGCATCCGCCCTGGACCGCCACGTCGCGGGGCGTGGAGATGTCCCTGCGCCGGTTGGCCATGCTGGAACCGGTCTACCGCCTGGCCCCGGACCTGGTCCGCAGCGGCAGGGTCAACCTGCCCGACGGCGACGGGGCGGCCTCACGGGAGGCCAGGATGACCGACTTCCGGCTGCTCCGGCACGGCGGCTTCTACCACGCCGTCGCCCGCTACGGCGAGGACGTCTGGACCCCCTTCACCTACGCCGGTCTCCACGCCACCGAGCGGGTGCTGCGGCGCAAGGAGCAGCATAGATTCTGGGGCGTGGACTCCTACTCCCACGAGGAGGACCGCTACCTGAGAATCGGCAACCGCACCTTCTACGAGGACCCGGACCAGGAGGTGGAACCCTCGGCCCTGGTGGTGGTGGCCGTGGACGCCTGGGCCAGGGACCTGGCCCGCAACACGTTGAGCGATTCCACGCCCACGCTGTTCTGCACTCCCGACGGCCGGTGCACCCCCGCCGTGGAGCTGAGACCCTCCCGGGACCTGGTGTCCGACCCCGCCGGCCATCCCTCGGTGGGCAGGCCGGAGTCCGCTGAATTGTGGCTGCGGCAGAACCCCGACATGGAAGCCATAGACGGGCTGGCCGCCCACCGGCTGTTCCTGACCATCTGCCAGTTCCCCGCCATGCGGGCCTCCTGGCTCCGGGAGATCGTGGGCAACTCCTCCGGCGAGGTCTACCGGCACCTGAAGCGGTTCGTTACAACCGGCCTGGTGGCGGTATTCGACGGGCGGCACTACCTGTCGGAGCTGGGCATGAGGCGGGCGGCGAACATGAGCCGGGTGCTGCCCTCCATAATCCAAAGCCGCCACGGGGCCTACCTGGACCGCTGGTACCGGGAGCACGAGCAGCGCCACAACGACGGGGTGAACCGGCTGGTGGTGCGCTTCGCCCGCGAGGGCGTGTTGGCGGTGGCCGGCTGGCGGGGCGAGGTCAACGTCCCCGGCCTGACCCAGGTGCGGCCCGACCTGCTGGTGCAGGTGAGCCAGGGGACGCTGGGGGCGGGAATCCACTGCATCGAGTTTGAGCGCCAAGCGGTTCACCCATTCCAGGTGGAGCACAAGCTGGGTCCCTACCGCCGGATGGCCGCGGCGGGAAGGCCGTTGCCGCTGCTGATGGTCTGCGAGACGGCGCGGGGGAGGCGGAACTTCCGGGCCGCCGCCGGGGCGCTGCCCATGCTGACCACGACGTTGGAGCAGGCTTTGGCCGGGCCGGTGACCGGCCCGGTTACGGTGTGGAGCAGGGACGGGATTCCGGCGGCGCTGCACTGCCGGTGATCAGGCAATTTGCCCGGGGAGTTCCTCTATACCCGGGGAGTTCCTTTATAGAGGAAGTAGGCCAAGCGGTCCCCGGCAAGAATACAAGGGCCTCCGGCCACCGGACATGAGAGCCAAACCCTGGCTATCGCCGCCGCGCTTCCACAAAAACAAAACCCTCAATTTGCCGCCGCTCACGCCCCTACCTGTTCCGGCGTCTCGGCCTCCGCCATGCGGTACCCTACGGTGGGCAAGGCGAAGATGTAGGTGGGATCGTCCGGGTCGTCGCCCAGCTTGCGCCGCAGCCTCCTGACGATGTTCCGCACCGGCCCAGAGTCCTCCCCCTTGTCCGGCCCCCAGACCCGTTGCAGCAGGTGCTGGTGGGTCAGGGGAAGCCCGGCGTTGGCCGACAGCTCCACCAGCATCCGGTACTCGGTGGCGGTGAGCGCCACCGGGTTCCCGGCCAGCGTCACCCGGCGCAGGGCGTAGTCCACGGTCAGCTCTCCCCGCACGTAGGGCCGGGAGGGCTCCGCCAGCTCCGGCGCCGCCCGCTGGCGCAGGGCCGCCCGGATCCGGGCCGCCAGCTCCGTCGGCGAGAAGGGCTTGACCACGTAGTCGGCCGCTCCCTCGTCGAAGGCCCGGGCGATCACCTCGTCCTGGCCGTAGGCCGAAAGGAAGATGACCGGCACGTCGGCTATCTCCCGGACCTGCCCCATCAGCTCGATGCCGTCGGCGTCCGGCAGCACCAGGTCCAGCAGCACCAGGCGGGGCGGCTCCTCCGCCATGAGCCGGGGCACATCCTCCGGGTCCCCGGTGACGATGGGCGCGTAGCCCGCCCTGGTCAGGGCGTCCCGCACGTAGCGCAGGGTCTGGGGGTCGTCGTCCACGCATAGGATGCGCACCGGCTCCGGTTCCCTCCGCTGCCTCCGCCGGGGCCTCCTGGCGGCGCGCCTCGCCGGCTCGTCCACGGCAGGAAGGGTAAAGGTGAACCGGCTGCCCAGGCCCGGGCCGTCGCTCTCGGCCCGGATGCGGCCCCCGTGGGCCTCCACGATCCCCTTGCAGATGGCCAGGCCCAGGCCGGACCCGCCCAGCTCCCGTACCCGCTCCTCGCCGTCCAGCTGGGAGAACTTGCGGAACAGGTGGGGCAGATGCTCGGCGGGCACCCCCACCCCGTCGTCGGACACCGAGAGGGCCACGTGGACCCCCTCCCGCGCGGCGGAGACCCGGATGGGGGACAGCTCGTGGGAGTGGCGGGCCGCGTTGGAGAGCAGGTTGGTCAGCACCTGGACCACCCGCCGCCGGTCAGCCGTCACCCGGGGCAGACGCGCCGGCAGGTCGATCACCAGGTTGGCCCTGCCGCCACCGCTCTGGAACCGGCTCCTGGCCTCGTCCACCAGGACAGTCACCTCCACGGGTTCCGGGGATACCGGCAGGGTCCCCGTCTCGATGCGGGCCACGTCCAGCAGGTCGCCGATCAGGTGGCGCATGCTCTCCGACTGGTCGCGGATGATCCGGAAGAACTGGGTCATCTCCGCCGGGTCCAGGTCTGGGGCGTTCTCCAGCAGGGTGTCCACCGATCCCTTGATGGCCGCCAGCGGGGTCCGGAGCTCGTGGCTCACCATGCCCAGGAACTCGGACCGCAGCCGCTCCAGTTCCTCCAGCGGCGTCAGGTCCTGTATGGTAATGACCACCGACTCCACCTCCCCCTCTTCCGACAGGATGGGAGTGGCGTTGATCAGGGCGGTGACGCTGCGCCCGTCGGGGGACCGGAGCACCATCTCCTCGGCCCGCACCGTCTCCCCGGTGACCAGGGTCTGGGCCAGGGGCAACTCCCGCAGGGAGACCTCCCGCCCGTCGGCCCGCCAGTAGGTCAGCACCTCCAGAAGCTGCTCCGCCGTCCCGCCCGGCTCGCACAGGCCGCTGACGATCCTCCTCGCCTCCCGGTTGATGGACACCGGGTTCCCCGTCCTGGCGTCGAGGACCAGGACGCCCACCGGCGTGGTGTTCACCAGGGTCTCCAGGTCGGCCCGGGCCCGCTGCTCCTCCCGGTGGCGGCGGGCGTTGGCGATGACCAGCGCCGCCTGGGAGGCGAACATCACCAGGGTCTCCTCGTCCCCGGCGGTGAACTCGATCTCCCTCTCGCCCACGTAGATGCCCCCGACGCTCTCCCCCCGGTGACGGAGCGGCGCCGCCAGGAAGGGCAGGGGCGAGCTAACCGCCATCGGCGGGCGGAACTCGGGCAGGCCCAGCTCCCTGGCGTAGCCGTGGAAGTCCCGCAGCCGCAGCGGTTCGCTGATGGCGCTGAGCTGCTCGAAGAACAGCATCCCGTTGGGAAATTCGGCGAACTGGCGGCTCTCCTCGGGAGTCAGCCCGGAATAGAGGAAGTCCTGTATCCGCCCCGCATCGTCGAGGAGGGTGATGACCCCGTAGCGGGCGCCGGTCAGCGACCGGGCGCTGTCCAGCACGCCCTGGAGCACCGTCCCGAAGTCCAGGCTCTCGTTGATGCGCAGGCTGGCCTCGCTGAGGCGGGACAGCCGCTGCCGCAGGGCCTCGTTTTCCCGGGCCAGCTCCCCGGCATTCCCCATCCTCTCCGCCTCCGTTCAAGTATGAACGGCCTGCGATGTCCCGGCCCACCGGGCCTCCGAAATGAGTGTATCAGCTTTGCGAGAAATTACACAGGGGAAAATTGGCTGGAAATTGGTGGGAAATTGGGGTGCTAAGTGGCAGGGTTTCGACTGACTTTACACAGCATTCTATGTCACACTGTGTGGCAACTTACCCCAACCTCCGGTGGGGAAGCATTTTCTTGGCATTCGACAGACTAACAGACGGGGTGGATGCGGCGGGCCGTAATAACAGACAGCCGTTGGGCACGCAACCTGAGCGACTCCTGACCATGATTTGATCCTCCTTCGAATGAACTGCCGGGCCGCCGGGTAGATGTCGATGAATAGCACAAGGAGTTCCTGAGCAATGAAGAACAGCCTGTCTCCCACCAACCTGGTCGCCCGGAGCGCGGCTTTCGTCCGCGCCCTCGTCTCCTCTCTATCCCCCCCCCCCCCGACTTTTGTCCTTCCGGCAGCGGGGTGGCGGCACGATGAGGGCCGCCCAACCGGTACCGCTTCCCCTGTTGGCCGCTCTCGCGGCGCTGGCGGTGGCGGCAACCCTGTTCGCAATCTACGTTTATCCGGCCTACGCCCAGGAGGGCTCGGCGCCGGATAAGCCGACAGGCCTCGACGCCACAGCGTCCCACGGCCAGGTGGTCCTCACCTGGGACGACCCCCAGGACGACTCGATAACCGGCTACGTGATCCTGCGCCGCGTCCGCGTCAACGATCAGGGTGGCGACTTCAGTGTATTGGTCGCGAACACGGGCAGCGCCGCCACCACCTACACCGACAACGAGGTGGCTGCCAGCACCACCTACACCTACCGCATCAAGGCCATCAACGAGCACGGGACCAGCGAACGGTCCCGCTGGTCCCACATCGACACCCCGGCGCCTCCTGTCCCCGACAAGCCCAAGGGCCTCAACGCCACAGCGTCCCAGGGCCAGGTGGTCCTCACCTGGAACGACCCCCAGGACGACAGCATCACCGGCTACGTGATCCTGCGCCGCGTCCGCGTCAACGACACCGGGGGCGACTTCAGTGTATTGGTCGCGAACACGGGCAGCGCCGCCACCACCTACACCGACAACACCGTCGCGGCCAGCACCACCTACACCTACCGCATCAAGGCCATCAACGAGCACGGGGTGAGCGAGCGGTCCCGCTGGTATCACATCGACACCCCGGCCGCGCCGGAGCCTGCTGCCAACAGCCCCGCCACCGGCGCCCCCGCCATTGCCGGCGCTGCCCAGGTGGGGGAGACGCTGAGGGTGGACACGTCGGGCATCGCCGACGAGGACGGTCTGGAAAACGCCGCGTTCAGCTACCAGTGGCTGGCCGACGGCACCGCCATATCGGGAGCAACGGCCAACGCCTACACGCCGGTAGAAGCCGATGAAGGCAAGGCGATCACGGTGCAGGTCAACTTCACCGACGACGCGGGCAACGATGAGACGCTGACCAGCGCGCCAACGGCTGCGGTGGCAGCGGCGCAACCCACGGAGCCTGCTGCCAACAGCCCCGCCACCGGCACCCCCGCCATTACCGGCACGGCTCAAGTCGGAGAGACGCTGACGGTGGACACGTCGGGCATCGCCGACGAGGACGGACTGGAAGACGCCGCGTTCAGCTACCAGTGGCTGGCCGACGGCACCGCCATATCGGGAGCAACGGCCAACGCCTACACGCCGGTAGAAGCCGATGAAGGCAAGGCGATCACGGTGCGGGTCAACTTCACCGACGGCGCGGGCAACGATGAGACGCTGACCAGCGCGCCAACGGCTGCGGTGGCAGCGGCGCAACCCACGGAGCCTCCGGCCCAGCCTACGGACCTATCCGCCACGGCGACCCACAACCAGGTGGTCCTCACGTGGAACGACCCTCAGAACGACAGCATCACCGGCTACGTGATCCTGCGGCGCGACCGCGATACCGACGCCGAGGGACACTTCGATGAGCTGGTGGCGAATACGGGCAGCGCCGCCACCACCTACACCGACGACACGGTGTCGGCGGAAACCCGCTACACCTACCGGATCAAGGCCATCAACCAGTACGGGGCGAGCGAGCGTTCCCGCTGGTATCACATCGACACGCAGGCGCCGCCGGACGCGGAACCCGGTCCGGCGGACCAGGCCCCCGTCAACCTCAGCGCCGAACTGGCGGACGGGCAGGTGATGCTGAGCTGGGACGAACCCGCCGAGGACGCCGACGCGGTAACGGGCTACCAGGTCCTGCGGGCGGAGGGCCAAGGCGGTCTCTCCACCCTGGTATCGGACACCGGAAGTACCGCCACCACCTACACCGACGCGAAGGTGGCCGCGGGGTTCAGCTACGTCTACCGGGTCAAGGCGATCCGGGACGGGGAGCGCAGCGGGGCGTCCAACGAGGCGCGGGTGCAGCGGGTGCAACTGAGGCCCGCCAAGCCCACGGGCCTGACCGCCCCGGCGGTCGCCTACAACACGGTGACCCTCACCTGGGACGCGCCCAACGACGACGGCGTCACCGGCTACGCGGTGGTGCGTTGGATCCTCGGTTACAGTTCGTCGGGGTTCGTCACCATCGCGGCGAACACGGGAACGGCGGACCCGAGCTACACCGACGAGACGGTTGAGGCCGAGAACGAATACCTCTACCACATCAAGGCCATCAATGGCCAGGGGGAGAGCAAGAAGTCCGAGTGGTTGCGGGTCAAGACGCCGGAGGCGCCCGACCCGGCGCTGCTGGCCCCGGCCAACCTGACCGTGGAACTGGTGGACGGGCGGGTGTCCCTGGGCTGGGACGCTCCCGCCGAGGACGCCGGTTCGGTAACGGGGTATGAAATCCTGCGGGCCAGGGGATGGGATGATCCGGTCGTCCTGGCAGCGGACACGGGCAGCGCCGCCGTGGCCTACATCGACGAAACCGCCGACGCCCCGGGGGAGAGCTACGCCTATAGGGTGAAGGCCGTCCGGGACGGGGAACGGAGCCAGGCCTCGGACCCGGTGGTGATTCAACTGCCGGGACCGCCGCCTTCGGCCCCCGCCGGACTGATCGCCAGCTTCGGCGTGGGCGGGGTATTCCTGAGCTGGCAGGCCCCCATGGAGGACGCCGGCACGGTAACGGGCTACGAGGTGCTCCGGGCCCAGGGAGAGGGTGAACTGACCACCCTGGTGGCGGACACCGGCAATGCCGCCACCACTTACACCGACGCTTCCGCAAGTGGGGCCAGCGAGCGGTACGCCTACCGGGTGCGGGCGATACGCGGCGGGGAGAGGAACGCCGATTCCAGCGAGGCGCGGGTGCAGCTGCCGCCGTCGGCCCCCAGGCGGGTGAACAGCGCGGCGGCCTCGGACCTGGTGCTGCTCTCCTGGGCCGATCCGCAGGATGACAGCGTCACCGGCTACCGCATCCTGCGGCGGGGAATCGCCGACCAGGCGGAGGATTTCCTGACTCTGGCGGAGGACACCGGCACGGCGGAGACCAGCTACGCCGACGACACGGTGGAGAACGACCGGGTGTACGTGTACCGGGTGCTGGCCATCGGCCCCGGCGGGGTGAGCGAGCCGTCCCAAGAAGTGCGTGTCCGCACCACCGTGCCCGTGCCGCCGCCGGACCGGCCTCGCGGTCTGCCCAG
This sequence comes from Dehalococcoidia bacterium, assembly GCA_965197555.1. Lineage (GTDB taxonomy): Bacteria > Chloroflexota > Dehalococcoidia > Lucifugimonadales > UBA3495. Next base: position 943,840 of record OZ240213.1, read on the forward strand.
CCAGGGCACCCCGCAGGTCCGCCAGAGCGTCTCCGAGCCTTCGGGGGACGACTTTACCGCAGATGGCAGCACGCAAGGCCGTTTGGAGGTGGACGGGTCGGTCACGGGCAACATCGACAGAAATGATGACCGCGACGCCTTCGTGGTCGAGTTGGCGCAGGGTAGTTTATACCGTTTCGACCTGGAGGGATCTGAGACCAGCCAGGGCACGCTGGCGGATCCAGGGATTATTGGCATCTACAGCGATAACAATCGGTTCCCAAATTCCTTCGACATTTACGATGGCGAGGGGCTGAACGCCCGGAAGACGTTTGCGCTCCCGTCGGGATACAACAGTGGCACCTACTACATCGTGGTAGGGGAGGGCAGCGCAGGCGCCACCGGTACCTACCGTCTGAGCATGAAGCTGCTCCATCGCTTCGACATTCCCGTGTCCGAGCCGGACGGAGATGACCTTCCCGCCGACGCCACGACCACGGGTTTTCTTTCGGTAGGCGAGTCTGTCACGGGCAACATCGACTCAAATGGAGACCAAGACGCCTTCTTGGTCTGGTTGGAGCAGGACCGAACCTACCGTTTCAACTTGGAGGGATCTGAAACAGAACAGGGAACGCTGGCGGACCCGAAGATTTTTAACATCTCTACTCTCCGCAACGACGGCAGTATTAAGGATATTCTGAATTCAACCGACACGGACAGTGGCGAGGGGGAGAACGCCCGGCTGACGTTCCCCCTCCCGGATGATTCCGGTTCCGACGCCTATTACATAGTGGTCGGAGAGGACGGTGGCAACGCCACCGGCACCTACCGGCTGAGCATGAAGGAGGCGGCCGGCAGCGGCTACGGCAGGATCATGCCCCTGGAGGGGCACCTGCGGGTGGGCGGCACTCTGAGCGGCACGTTGGACGTGCCAACCAACTACGGAACCAACTCGTACTACTTCGCCCTGGAAGACCTGGAGGTCGGGCGCTACACCGTGGACTTCGGCACTGGCACCATCGATTCCATCCACGCCACCCTGCGCAGGGACGGCAAAGACGACACCATGATCATACGGGCGCAACCCGATCCGACGGGTAGAAAGGGAATTGATAGCCATTCCTTCGACGTCCGTCCGGGCATGGACGGGACCCACTACGTCCTGCTTGAGATGCGTCGGGGCGCCTCCGGCGACTACATCGCGACCCTGGAGAAGGTCACGCCTAGTCTGGAGGTCGGCGGGTCGGTGCGGGGCGATCTTCCCTCAATTACGGATGATCCAACGTTAAACTACTACGGGTTCGTCGGCTACATGGAGTTCTTCTCGGTGGACCTGGAGGCCGAGCAGAAGTACCAGGTGGACATCGAGGGCAAGGACACCTGCAACACTTGCACGATGGACTACACCATGCTTGGGAATATCCAGGCTCCCGACGGCGACTACGTAGGAGGCGACGGCAACTTCGACGATTCTGACGATGATATAGGCGGCACCGTCCTGCACTTCTACGGCGGCGGTGAGGGGCGCAACACCCGCTTCGTCTTCACCGCCGACCAGGACGGAACCCACTTCCTGAAGGTGGGCGGCCGGCTGTTTACGGTCTTCAATGATAGAGGAGAAGCAATAGCCAGCCGCTTCCGCTCCGGGACCTTCAAGGTGTCCATCGAAGAGGAGGACTAGCGCCCGCAGCCTAGGCCCCGTGAAGGAGCTGCCGGAAGAGCCGCTCGGACGGACCAACTGGGGAGGCCGGTGCGCTTTGCACCGGCCTCCCCGCCCACCACCCAAACCATCCTAGCGTCCCCTGCCCCCGCAGAGGCTCCCAGCCGCGCGAACCGTACCCGGCGGGACGCGCCCATAGAGGAAGCGCACGATATGAAGCGCCAACGCCCACCCCGAAGAAGGACCACGGCTTGAGATTGCGCCCCGGTCCAGTCCCGCCCACTGGATGGCGGACGGCCAGGACGCTCCCGCCCTAGTACTACAGTCGCACTAAAACTGACTCGGTAATTTCGACCTTAGATCGTGCCCAATTTCGTTAAGGCAAAAGACGTTGCCCGTAGCTGCACGCTGTAGTAATCAAGGCTGACGCATGCCTCAGGAGACCAACTGCGACTGTAGTACTAGAGAGGGACGGCGCACACTTGGTTTTGGAGGACCGCCTGGATGCCGCGACAGCGCATCGACCACAGCAGAATAGTCTACGCCTTCCCCGAGGACTTCCCGCAGCGCCTGAAGCGCTTCCAACAGGAGTCGGGGTTGCCGTGGGCGGAGTTGGACCGCCGTCTCGGCATCGATCCCGAAACCAGGAGGCGCTGGCGGGACAAGGGAGTGCTCCCCAGCACGCGGAACTATGCGGCGCTCCTGGTGGTGGCGGACTCCTTCGGCCTGGGCCACCTGTTCAGAGACTGAGCGGGGCAGCAGGGGCTGAAGTTCCAAAAGGCCGTCATACCCGCCCGTTCCATCAGAAGGCGACTGCCCGGAACAAACCGCTGCTGACAGCCCGGCGTTGCATCAAGGGAACGACCGCACCATCATATGGCATCGTTCGCGCCGGTCCCGCAACGGGGAACCTGCCCGGCAGCGGGCTATCAAGAGATGCAAGAGGAGCGTCATGGCCGAGGAGCGCGACGGGATGGACCCACGGGAGCCGTCGGAGGAGTACCGCGAGCTCCGCAGGATGATGAACTCCGCTGGCCGGCAGGACCTTCGCCGGATGGTCGAGCGCCTGACGGAACGGATACGGTCTGACCCCGACGACACCGAATCCCTCTTCCTCCGGGGGCTGGTACACTGTGACCTGGGCGAGCTGGAGCAGGCCGTCCGCGACTTCGGCGCCGCCGTCGAGCTGGAACCGAACTACGGCCCGGCCCGCTACGTCAGGGGGATCACCAACCTCAACCTGGGCGAGTTCGACCGCGCCCTCCAGGACTTCGATGCCGTCATCGAGCTGGAACCGGACAACGCCGCCGCGCTGCGGAGCCGGGGCGTCGCCCTGGGCAACCTGGGCCGCAACGACGAGGCGATGAGGGACCTCGACCGCTCCCTGGCCCTCGATCCGGACAACGCGGAGACCCTCACGGCCAAGGGGTTGACCCACACCAGCCTGGAGCGGCACGAGCTGGCGATAGAGGACTACACCAGGGTCATCGACCTTGACCCCGGCAACACGGCCGTCCGCTGCAACCGGGGCATCGCCAACCTGCACCTGGCGCGGCACGGCAGGGCAATCGAGGACTTCAGCGCCGTCATCGGCATCGAACCGGACCACGCCGCCGCCCACCTGGCGCGGGGATTCGCCCGCGAGTCGCTGGGGGAGCACGAAGAGGCGCTCGGGGACTACGACCGGGTCATCGAGCTGACCCCGGACGACCCGGAGGGGTACTACGGGAGAGGGTGCGCTTATGCCGAACTGGGCCAGCCCCGCCGGGCGGTGGAGGACTTCGGGCGGGCCATCGCCCTGGACCCGGAGAACGTGGAGTCCCTGCGCAAGCGGGCGATGCTGTACCGCGACCTGGGAGAGCCGGACAAGGCGGTGCGGGACTACGACGAGATCATCCGCCTCGACTTGGACGACGAGTCCGTTAGAGAGGAGAGACAGCAGGCCATTGCGGAGGCGGTAGGAGAGGGAAGCTGAACCGGCAGCTGAACAGACCCATAGCAAGAGAACCTTGGGGAGACCAGCACCACATCGGCGCCGGTCTCCCCATCCACGTGATGGTCGGTCGCTCCCTGTAGCCGCGCTCAGGCGCCGGTCCGGTCCTCTCCGGGACTAGCGCCGTCCGGCTCCGGCTTGGTCAGCATCGCGCCGTAGCCCCGCTCGTCCACCAGGTGGGTCACCGACACCCTGCCCCGGCTGTCATACCCCGCGCGGTAGGCGTACTCGACCTCGGCGCCCCAGGGCACACGCCCACCGATACGCACGGTGCCGCCGCCAGGCTGGTTGCCGCCAGCCCCTGGGCCGCCGGCGCCGCGCACCACCACGCCGTTGCGGGAACCCTTCTTCCAGGCCATCACCTTGACCTCGGCGGGCACGACCAACTCCGCCGCCGTCGGCCGGAACAGCACCCCGTGCAGCTTCGCCAGAACTTCACCCGACGGGTTTCGCTGGCCGTTCATGATCTGGGAGAGATGACCGGAGCTGATTCCGGCCAACCGGGCGGTCTCGTTCTGGCTCAGGTCATGGGCATCCATGCGCTCCCAAAGTGCTCGCGGGTCCACGCTGCGGGGCTGGGCGGGTTCGATCCTGGCCGGACCGTCCAGCGCCTCTTCCACCTGCGCCTGTACCGCCGGGCTCATGTTCCGCTGGCCCCGCGACACCTGTGTCATGTAGCCGTAGGACACCCCCACGTGCTCCGCCAGCCCCTTCAGGCTAAAGCCCAGCTCCCGGGCCCGCTCCCGGATGCTGGTGCTCTCACCCTTCACCGGTCCGTCGTGCCGGTTGGCGCAACTGGCGGGCGCGATCTCCACCGGACCGCCCAGCGCCGTCTCGACCCGCGCCTGGACCTCCGGGCCCATGTTCTTCCGGCCCCGCGCCACCTCCGACATGTAGCCGACCGACACCCCCACCCGGTGGGCCAGCTCCTTCTGGGTCATGCCCATCTCACGGGCCCGCTCCCGGATGAAGGTGCTCTCCCCCTCCACCAGGCCGCCCTGGCGGTAGACGACTCCCTGCCCTGGGACCTCGCCCAGCACCGCCATAGCCCTCTCCCGGAGCATGGGAGTCCAGGGCCGCCGCCCGCTGGCCACCGAGGACAGGTAGCGATAGCTCACGCCCATCTTCACCGCCAGTTCCTTCAGGGTGAGGCCGTGCCGCCGGGCCGCAGCCCGGAGCTCGCTCTCGGATTTGCCCTTGCCCTGTCCCTGTTCCGTTACCCCGGACTGGGTGTCGGGGGCCTGTCCCGCAGCCGGTACGACGTTGTCCTTGCCCTGGAAACCAATGGTGGGATGGGTGATTGCCCCGGTGCTGTCGATGTTGGTAGTTGCCTTCATGTCGCTTCCTCCGAAACACAGAAAGCGGGGCCGCCCTCGCAATGAGGACGACCCCGCTCGTTTTCAAGTTGTAGATTTTCAGTTGTCAGTGGCGGCTCACATGGCCGCTTTGCATTTCACCGCCTCAGCTAGGGAGAGACGGGCCTTGAGTCTCTTTTGAACCACCAGTACCGCCAACTAGCCCGTGGTGGCTTGGATGACGTTGCCCCTACCCCGCCTGGCGCCAGACGCAGATCGGCCAGGGTCTCGTGCAGCAGGCCACACGATACGCCCAGCGTCGGACGCACTTCGCCCAGGGTCAGGGGCCACCACTGGAAACGCCGGATGGGGGTTGATGAAAGACGCAGCTCGGCCAGGGTGTAATTCCTGGGAAGCTGCTACGTGAGGGAAAGGGAGAGGAACGCAGTTCAGGGCCGTGGCTACGTCGCTGCCGACCAGCCAGGCGGAAACTGCGTTGCAAGGTTAAGCGTCCGGTCTGCCGTCGTCGGCGTTTGACCGGAGCGTGTGAAACCTGCGGCGCCGCTGCCAATGCTTTTCAGCAGGTGTGCCGCAGTCTGGTGGGGAAGCAGCGGGGCGTTGTCTACGCTCCAACCGCAGTCGCAAGAGACCGCGAAGCGTGTCAGCCGCTCCGCAGGAAAGTCAGTCCGAGAAGGGTAGGGGAATCCGGGATGCCGTCCTGTTTCTGTATGCCACCTCCTTGACAATGATGATGCGCCGTTGGGTTGGTACTCCGCGCTTTGGGTTGGTATTCCGAGCCTGGGATAGGGATGCCTGGTGAAGCGCGACCTTGCGCCTCGATGGGTTGGGTTCCGGCTGGGGCGCCGAGAGCGGAAGCCATCAACGCCTCAGCCTGGGTGAGAACAGAGCAAGATCAAACGCTCCGTCCCCGTCGCCCGGTGGCAGGAGCGATCAACCCCAATCACCAGACGGGTGCCCAGCGACCGGAGGGATCAACCCCGGCCACCGAACGGTGTCCCACGGGCCAAGGACTTAAACACTCCAACCCGCTGGACTGGACCGGGGACGGAGGGCTACATCAACTCCGCCTGGTCCGGTCCGTGCTGCTTGCGGAGAGCTACGTCAAATCCGCAGCGGCAGCATTCCCTCGTGGGCGACCCTTCCAGAGAGCGAATCAGATCCGTCAGGTCATACCCGGGCAACAGGGATCGTGCCCCCAAGATTTCTATGGTCGGAAACCTTGGTAAAGCCAAACAACACGGTCATTATCACAGCCTCCGGAGCATTAAAAGAGGTCCTGCACCACCCCCCCGGCGATTTTCGCCAAACTGTTAACAGAATTTGCCACCCCCACCGTCCCAACGACGCCCCGACCGGCTACCGCTGCCAGCGTCCCAGGGTCAGGACGTGCCCGGCCCACGCCAGGAGCATCCGCCTTCGCAGCTTCCGCCGCGTGTGATCCAGGGCCTTCCGGCGCCAGCCGGTCTGCCCGTTCCGGTCGAAGCCTCGCAGCGGAAACCGGGCCGGGGGCAGCGTCAGCCCGTGCTCTTCCAGCAGCGCCAGCTCCACTGCCAGGAACCGTTCTTCCGTGCGCAGCCAGGACAGCCCTTTCCCCTGGTTGGGGTGGGTCTCCTTGAGTTCCCGCCATTCCTGAATCAACGGCCAGGCGTCGCCGAACACGTCCTCGTCGTCTTCGGCAGGCTCCAGGGTCGCCAGTTCGGGGTACTCGCGCCGCAGCGTGGACTTGCCACCCGTCGGATGCGGGACTGGCGCTTTCGCCCCCTCCTCATCCCTGTCTCCGCCCGCCGCATTCAGCTTCGCCAGCGCTTGATCCAGCTTGCCGAACGCCTGGGCCTGCTCCTCCCGCAGCTCCCTGATGGCATCCTCGGCGGCCCGGCGGCCGGCGCGCAGCTCCTCGCCCTGTTCCTCGACGACGCCCTCCAGGTCCCCCAGCCGGTCCGCCAGCAGGTCGTTGCGGTCCCGCTGCTGGGCGGCGGCGGAACCCACCCCCGACTGGAGCGCCTTCTCCAGCGCCCCCCGGATGCGCCGCGTCAGCATCCCCTGCTCCAGGGCGGCGTCCAGCGTCCGGCGGTCCACCCCCAGAATCTCAGCCGCTCGCTTCCGCCCGTGGTCCCGCACCTGCTCCTGCAACAGCGACATCAGCCGCAGGTGGTGCATGTCCCGCACGCTCTTGCTGTTGTCTATTCCGCCCGGTCCCGGTTTCATCAGGTCCTCCTCCTTTTCCCGGCCATCGCCACCGGCCATCGCCACCGGCCATCTTCGCCCCGGACTCCCGGCCCGGCCCGCCACGGGCTGCGTCATGTGGACCCCTGTAGGGGGAAATGCACGATTCCGGCCCGCTCCGGTCATTTGTTGATGTAGACCCCTATGCCCGGTTTTGCATACCTGGGCCGGAACGGGGACTTGCGACCAAGTGTTAACAGCTTTCCGGCCATTTCGCCTGCATTTGTGCCTGTTTCAGCTTTGACACGACTCTGTTCCCAGCTTTACCACAAAACCCAAATCCCTGTACACCCCCAATGATGCAAAACGGGGGCCGAAAAAAAGAGGGCCTGTAAGGGGCCGCACCGGTGCGGCCCCCTATGCGAGGTCTTTTCCGGAGTCCGATTTGTTCACACTCTGGGGCGGCTGCCGCGAGCCACCGGCCCGCAGCAAATCGAACAGAGGTGAACGAGTTGATCCAGAAACCGAGAATCCAGCCGTTCAGGCGGCTGATCCCCCTGGCCGTGGCCCTGCTGCTTACGGCCCTGGTTGCCATACCCGCCAGCGGCGTCGCCCTGGCCCAGTCCCCACCCCCGGACACCGACGACGTCACCCTGGTCAACCGCGACCGGCAGCTGGTGGAGCGGAAGAAGGAGGGCGACTTCGTGGCCCGCCCCGTCTTCAGCCGCCAGACCGGCGTTCTCTACTACGCCATCCGCCACCCCGACACCGGCGACTGGATCAGCAACACCTACCGGGTCAGGGGCGGCGAGAAACAGCTCTCCGAGGGCTGGGAGTACACCTTCGAGTATCCCGCCCTGGACGAGCAGCCGGAACTTCACCCCGAACAGGCATACCTGCTGGTGCTGGCCGTCCCGCGAATCGGCGGCGGCGACCACCACGTCTTCCACGCCCTGATTCCCGTCCACCAGCCCAGGGGCCTGTGGGACCGGGTGCTGGGCGCCCTGGACCCCGACCGCTGGGCGCGGGCCGCCGCAAAGTGGGTGATCCAGGGAGTCCACGGGACTTTGTGCGGCGTGGTGGAAGGAATCACGCAAACGGAAATCACCGAGTGCGGGGAGGGGTAGCGCTATGGGAGACATCCTCACCGGAACCCCTCCGGACCTCACCTACCTGCATCCCTTCGTCCGCGAAGCGTGGATGGTGGTATGGGCCGTCACCTCGGGCGCCCTGGTGGTGATCCTGGGCTGGATGGGGCTGAGCTTCATCGTCCAGGAGCACCTGGGCCATCACCAGTCCGGCTGGCGGGAGATGGTGCCCCGGCTGGTGCTGGGTCTCACCGCCGCCGCGTCGTCTCTCTGGTGGTGCGCCCTGGTCATCGACGTGGCCCACGCCGTATCCCAGTTCATCGCCGCCGAGCTGGAGGTCACCCCCGGCGACCTGTTGCGGGCCCCCCTGGAGCCGCTGCTGACGGCGGTCCAGGCCGCCAACACCGGTCTGGCGGTGTTCATCGCCCTGCTCTACCTGGTCTTCGGCTTCTTCGTCCTCTACCTGCTGGTGCAGATGATCCTGCGCCTGGCCCTCATCGACATCCTGCTCTGCCTGGCCCCCATCGCCCTGGGGCTGTGGATTCTGCCCCACACCGCCGGTTGGGGGAAGCACTGGCTGCGGCTGTTTATGACGGCGGTGTTCCAGCAGGCGATCCAGCTCATCGCGGTGGCCCTGGCCTTCGCCTTTCTCGAAGAGTTCGCCGACATCACCGGCGGGGAGGCGGCCCAGGACCTGGTGTGGAAGCTGCTGATGGCCATCGCCTTCATGTACCTGGCGGGACGGGTCCCGTCGATGCTGGGGCATCACGGCACCTTCGACGCCTGGCTGCACACCCTCTACTTCGGGATGTCGCTGCCCGGTTCCATGATGCGCTCCGCCCGTTCCATCGGGCTGATTGCCGGTGGAGCCGCCGGAGGACCGGCGGGTATGGCCGCCGCGTCAGCGGCGACCGGCGCGGCCAGAGCCGCCACCACCACCGCCGCCGGAGCGGTGAACTCGGCGGCCCAGGGCTCCACGGCCCCGGCCCAGAGCGGCCCGACGCCCAGAAGCCAGGGGCCGTAGCGGCAACCGGAACGACGACAACTACCGGCGCGGACAGGTTTCGCGCCGTCAGCCGCCCAGGAGGTGGAGCCATGTGCCAGTAGCAGACCGGGAACTGACCCCGAGACAGGCGCAATCGAGAAAAAGACCAACAAGGAGAAACGACTTTATGGACGACCTGACACAGACCATATCGAACCTGGTGGGCATCCTGCTGGGGTTGGTGGGCGTCGTGGGCGTGGGTTACTTCATCTGTGCGCCGCGTCACGTGGCATAGGTTACCCGGCTCAATCGGGAGGAACTCGGAGGGAGTTCCTGGGCCAACCGACCCACCTTGAGGCGAAAGCCGAAGGGGGAAAATAGCATGTCGGCAAAGCGGCTACGGTCTGAAGGCGTTACAAGGCCGGTTCCGCAAGGCCCGCGCGATACGGTGAAAGCTGGATTGCCTGAACCCCAGTTCCCAGTTGGTGTTGGTAGCCACCCGCCGGTAGAACGCCTGCAACCCGGCGCCACCCATTGCACTGGCCCGTAGGTGAGACCAGTGCACCTCCGATGGGTGAACGATGACCGATGCGGTCATTCAAGGGAACGAACGGGGCACCTAAGTCGCGCTATCACGTCCTATGTCAACGGAACGCGGGATTGCCTACGGGGGGCGACCCCTATGGCAACGGAGTCCTCGTAGTAGTCCGAGCCGGGGAAAGCCCGGCACATGGCGAAGGAGGACAGGTGGTTCTGACGGAATACGACAGGGAGGTTTGCACAATGCAAGAGGCCGAAACTGTACTGAACGTCTTACGTGAACGCGGAGAACGAGGATTGCCGCTGGAGAACATCTATCGGCTGCTTTACAACCGGAACCTGTACCTGCGGGCCTACGGTCGTCTCTACTCAAACCAGGGGGCGATGACCAGGGGAACCACCGCAGACACCGTGGATGGAATGTCCCTGGCGAAAATCGACGACCTGATTGACGCACTGCGTTACGAAAGGTTCCGATGGACGCCGGTGCGACGGGTCAACCTTCCCAAGCCAAAGGGGGGAACCCGTCCTCTGGGCATACCAACGTGGACGGACAAGCTGCTGCAAGAGGTCATCCGGATGATTCTGGAAGCCTACTACGAGCCGCAGTTTTCCGACCGCTCCCACGGCTTCCGGCCCGGACGGGGTTGCCATACTGCCTTGAGCAACGTGGTTGACCACTGGACCGGTGTCCGATGGTTCGTCGAGGGCGACATCAAAGGGTGCTTCGACAACATCGACCACGAGGTCTTGCTGTCAGTGCTCGGCGAGAAGCTCCACGACAACCGATTCCTGCGCCTGCTCAAGTACCTACTGAAAGCGGGCTACGTGGAGGATTGGAAATACGGCCGCACCCTGAGCGGTACGCCGCAAGGGGGTGTGGTCAGCCCCATCCTCTCCAACATCTACCTAGACCGGTTGGACAAGTACGTCGAGAACGTGCTGATACCAGCAAACACCCGAGGCACAGACCGGAGAGACAACCGCGAGTACATACGCTTGAGGAGCCGTATGGTCTATCACCGGAACGTGGGGCACCACAGCTTGGCGGTGGAACTGCGGAAGCAGATGCAACAACTGCCGTCGGGCGACCCCCACGACCCAGACTACCGGCGGCTTCGATACGTGCGCTACGCGGACGACTTCGTGCTGGGCTTTATCGGGCCAAGAGCCGAAGCCCAACAGGTGAAAGAGTCCCTGGAGACGTTCCTGCGCGACTCGCTCAAGCTGGAGCTATCCCAGGAAAAGACCCTGATAACCCACGCCACCAGCCAGGCGGCGCGGTTTCTCGGCTACGAACTTGTGAACCAGCAGGCCAATGATCAGCACGACCACCGTGGTCAACGCAAGGTCAATGGTCGAATCGGGTTGCGGGTTCCCGCCGAAGTCATCGACCAACATTGCCGAGCCTACATGCGCAACGGCAAACCGGCGCACCGCAACGAACTGCTGGCCGATGATGATTACACCATCGTCAGCCGGTATCAAGCGGAGTTCCGGGGCGTCGTCCAGTACTACCTCTTGGCCTCCAACGTCTCTCATTTCGGGCGACTGCGAACGGTCATGGAGATGTCGCTGGCAAGAAGCCTGGCGGCAAAGCACAAGTCCACCGCACGGAAGATGCGCCGTCTCTACAAGGGCATCGTTGAAACCGAGCACGGGCCGCGTGTCTGCCTCAAGGTTGTAAAGCAGCGGGACAACGGCAAACGCCCTCTAGTGGCGTACTTCGGTGGCATACCCCTGAAACGGCAACGGCAGGCTGTCCTCGTAGACCAACAGCCTCAACGGTACAGGACTGACCGCACCGAGCTTATCAAACGGCTCCTGGCGGACGAATGCGAGATGTGCGGCTCAACGGTGGACGTAGAAGTCCACCACATCCGCGCCCTGCGCGACCTGAACGTGAAAGGCCAACGGGAAAAGCCCCAGTGGGTACAACTTATGGCGGCGCGGCAACGCAAGACCCTCGTGGTCTGCCGGACGTGTCACATGAACATCCACCACGGGCGAGGCAATCCGCAATCGCAGACATAAACCATTGGAGAGCCGGATGCGGTGAAAGCCGCACGTCCGGTTCGGAGGGGGGCCGACGGAAAAGTGCTCCGCCAATGCGGGGTAACTCGCCGGCGGCCTACCCTACACGGGGCCTACATGTACCTCACCGCCTCCGGCGCGCCCAACCAGATGGAGCGGGGCAAGGCGGCCATGATGACCGCCCTGGCGGGCATCGTGCTGGCCCTGGTGGCCTACGGCGTGGTGGAGCTGGTGATGAACGCCGTCGTCGGCTCGCCGGTGGACGTGGACGTTCCCGACCCCACCAACTCCGGCACGGGCACAACCACCGGCGACGGCGGTTAGGAGGGATGGAATGAGAGAGCATGAAGTCCCCACCCACGTGCAGGCCGAGGACAAGGTGCTGCTGTGGTTCACCTTCCCCCAGATCGTGGCGGTGGTGGCGGTGTGCGCCCTGGCCTATGGCGTCTACCACTACCTGCCCTTCGGCCCGATGGCGGTCCGCCTCGCCGTTGGCGCGCTGATCGGCATCGTGGGCATCGCCCTGACCGTGGGGAAGGTGGGAGGCCGGGGGCTGCCGCTGGTGGCCGCCGACCTGCTGAAGTTCAACCTGGGGGCCAGGCGCTACGCCGGGTCCCCACTGGAAATGACCAGGAGCGAGCCTCCCGCTGCACCGGAGGCCAAGCCCGACCTGCTGCGGCTGCTGGCGAAGAAGGCGGCGAGCGGCGTGGGCAAGGCGGTAAAGGCTGCCCGCAAGAAGGGGCGGCCTCCCTTCCGGCCCCACAGCTGGTTCGGCAAGCGCCGCAACCGGAACGCCGATGTCAATCGCCCCAGGACCGAGCGCGAAACCGGAAAGGGCAAGAAACCCTGGAACCGCCTCCTGGCGGTGGCGGCGCTGGGACTGCTGGCGGTGGTCCTGCTGCCAACGACTGCCCTGGCCGACGACCCCGACGACGAGGACCCGGGCTGGCGGCTGGACGAAATCTACTTCGTGCCGCCGGACCCGGTGCCGGGACGCCGCATCTTCATTGAGCGGCTGGCCGTCACCGGCGACACCGCCGCCGTCACCCTGCGGGCGGCCCACGACCTGGACCTGAAGGTGAGGGTCTACGGCGGCAGGCAGGGCAGGACCCTGAAGATGGGGGCCAACACCAGCCTCAGCGCAGGCCAGGCCAAAAGCTACAACCTGACCCTGGACGGCCCGTCACCGTCCTTCACCTTCTCCTGGGCCGACGCCCTGGGCCGGTCGGGAGCGGTGTCCCTGAAGAGCCGCCAGATCCCCTACCCTCTGCCCCAGGCCGACGGCGGCCTGTGCGACCTGGAAATGACCTCCCTGGAGTGGACGCCGGGGAGCATATCCGGCGTCATCGCCTCGGAGTGCATCGCGGACACCCGCCAGGAGATTGCCCTGCCGGTGTACGGCGGCCACTTCAGCCAGACGGTCCCAGCCCTGCTGGACGCCGCCGTCACCCGCATCTCCGGAAGGGTCAACGTGACCGCCGGAAGCCACCGGACCACGGCTGCGTTTGTCGCCAATGGTGAAACCCGCTTCCGGCTGCCCGTCGCCAACAGGAAGGCGGTCCACGGGCTGGAAATCACGGCGGAGTTGACGGCGACGCTGAACGTGCCGCTGCCGCCGGTGTTGCAGACCACCCACCACCCGGCCCGGACCGACGTGTACACCCGTCGGGTGACCTGCCGCTGCGGCGAGAGCTCGACGATCAAGACGGTGCGCATCTACGTCCGTCACCCGGAGCAGGTGCGGGCCGTGGAGACCCAGCGCGCTCCCGTCACGCGCACCCGGCCGGAGAGCATAGCCCTGGCCTCAAGCATGGGAGCCGACGCCCCATACGTGAGCCTTTACCTTCCTCCGCCCAAACCCCCGCCGCCAACAGCGCAGCAGACGACGGCGGGCGACTCAAGCTGGTGGAGCTGGCCGTGGTAGGGCGCGTGTCATACATCCTGCTTGCCTCCGGTGCGGCCCTGGCGTCCATCGCCGCCGCGCCGGAGGACAAGCGGGAACAGATGCTTGACGCCTTCGACGCGGTGCTGACCGGCATGGCCTACGCCGGGGTGGGCTTGTGCCTCTTCGCCATCGTCTGGGCCGGGTTCGTGCTGATGGCCGAGGGAGCGGAGGGCCAGGGACCGGGCCGTGGCAAAACCAGGAACGCCGTGATCATGGCCATCGTCGGCCTCGTGGTGCTGCTGCTGGCCAAGGCCATTGCCCTCGCGTTGAACAGCAGGCTCGGCCCGATCCTGCCCATCCCATAGAACCAGAAAGGAGTAGCGAGAAATGAAAGCGACACTACCCAACATCAGGAAACTCGCCGGGCGAGGCAAGGCGGAAAAATCTGCCAGCCCGGAGGACATCCAACAAGACGACATCGAAAGCAACCAAGCGGCGGTGGAACCCAAGCCCCCGCCCGCCCTGTCCCTGTTCTTCATGCTGTCCCACCTGGAGGAGGACGGGCCGGTGCGCCTGGACGGAGTGAAGCTGGCGGTGATGGAGGTGATGGGCCTGGAGCTGGACGAGCCGAAGCTGGGCGCCTTCGCCGGTTCGCTCAACGCCCTGGACTTCCCGGTGCAACTGCTGGTGCGCCAGCACCCGCCGGTGCTGGAGGAGCTGAGGAGCAATTTGGAAGCCGCCCAGCCGGAAGACCTACCCCAGCAGACCCGCGAAGCCGCTGAGTCCCTGGGACGGCTGCTGACCGGACTGGAGACCCGCGAAGGCATCCTGGACCGGCGCTTCTACGCAATCTGCGAGCACAGCCGCGCCGACGAACTGCGCGGCCTGCTGTCCCGCGCCGGGTTGGGCGTGTTCGCCCTGAAGGGAGAACCGCTACGGTTGCTGCTCCTGGCCTCGGCCCTGGGCGGCTCGCCGACGGACCGGGATGAGGACGTCAAATTGGAGGTGGAGATCAACCGCCGGGACATCCGCGTCGGCGGGCACCTGACCCGCTCCCTGCACCTGGGCAAGTGGCCCCGCAGCCTGGCCCCCGGCTTTTTGCAAGGGCTGATGGCCGCCGGAGCGCCCATGGACCTCTCCCTCCACCTTGACGCAATCCCCTCGGACCAGGCGGCCCGCACCCTGGAGTGGCAGAAGGTCCGCTTCGAGTCCGCCCAGTCCATGTCCCTGAACCGGGGCCGCAGCCTGTCGCCGGAGGCGGAGATCGCCCTGGAGGACGTGAGCCGTCTCAGGGACGAGGTGCAGCGGGGAAGGGAGCGGCTCTTCCACGCCTCCCTGTCGGTGACGCTCCACGCCAATGACCAAGATGGGTTGAAGGACCTGACCCAGAAGGCCCGGGCCCACTTCGCCGCCACCCTGGGCAAGCTGGACAACCTGGCCTTTCGTCAGCGCGAGGGCCTGCTTTCCACCCTGCCCCTGGGCCTGAACGCCGTAGCCGTGTGGCGGACTTTGGACACGTCGTCACTGGCGAGACTGTTCCCCTTTTCCCCGCCGGACCTGGACACCAGGAGCGGCACCCTCTACGGCATCGACCTGCGGGCCTGCGCGCCCATCGTCTACGACCCCTTCGACGGCACCCACCTGAACGCCAACACCGCCGTCCTGGCCCGCTCCGGTTCGGGCAAGTCCTTCGCCACCAAGCTGGGGGTCCTGCGCGGAGTCTGCCGGGGAGTGCGGGCCTACGTCATAGACCCGGAGGGCGAGTACGCCGACATGGCCCGCGCCGCCGGCGGGCGGGTGCTGTCTCCTGGAATCGCGGGCCAGGGCATGAACCCTTTCGTCATCGACCGGGGCGACAGCGAGGAACTGCTCCAGCGCATCGGCAGCCTGCGCCGCCTGATCGAGGTGATGGTGGGGGAGCGGCTCAGCGCCGAGCGCCGGTCCTCCCTGGACCACGCCCTGGCGGGGTACTACGCCGAGGCCAGAGAACGAACCGGCTTTCGTGACTTCTACAACTTCCTGGAGCAGAGCGGCGGCAACGACATCGCCCACCTGCTCCGTCCCTTCGCCACCGGCAGCCTGCGCCACCTGCTCTCCGACGAGGGCGACGACCTGCTGACCCACGAGGCGTTGGTCACCGTCTTCGACCTGCACCTGCTGGAGCCGGAGCTCAGGCCCGCCGCCGCGATGGTCTGCACCGAGACGGTGTGGGCCGCCGCCGCCCAGGACCCCCGCCCAAGGCTGCTGGTGGTGGACGAGGTGTGGAGCATCATGCAGCACCCGGAGGGCGCGGCCTTCATGGTCAGCATGGCGAAGCGCGCCCGGAAACACCGGCTGGGGTTGCAGTTTATCACCCAGGACGTGCAGGACCTGCTCTCCGAGGACTCCTCCCGGACCATCACGGGGCATTCCGGCAGGGCGCTCTTGCAGAACGCGGCCTTCAAGCTGCTGCTCCAGCAGGACGCGGCGGCCATCAGCACCGTGGGCGAAGCCTTCGACCTGCCGGTGGAGCTGCAACGCTGGCTGCTCTCTTGTCCGCGCGGCGACGGGCTGCTGCTGGCAAGGGGCAACCGCTTTCCCGTGCGCATCGAGGCCACCCCCGAGGAGACCGAGGTCATCGAGTGGCGGCCAGGGCCGCGGCATTAGCCGCCAACACCTATTCCCATAAGGAGAACCGACCACTATGAATTCCAACGTCAAGAAAATCCTGTTCGGGAATGGCCGCAACAAGCGTCCCCCGGTCCTGCTGGCGGTGACGCCGCCCAGGACCGGCGAGCGGACGCTGCTGGGAGTGGAGAACCTGCTCCAGTCCATCGCCGTCCCCGAACCCTTCTCCCTGGAGCTGGCCGGGGACATGGACGGCGTGACCCTCATGGCCCGCTGCCAGGACGACCAGGTGGTGCGGGGCCAGCTGGCCGCCCACTACCCCCAGGCCCGCATCCGGCAGGTGCCCGTGGACGAGGACCCCATCTTTGTCCACGGGGGCGAGCAGGCCTGGGGCCTGACCCTGAGGGCCGGCGGCCCGGAGTACGTGCCCCTGCGCACCTTCCGGGACGACGACCTGCTGGACCCCGGCTCCGACCCCCTCATCGCCCTGATGGGCGCCCTCTCCGAGCTGGAGCAGGGGGAGCGGGTGCTGTGCCGCCTGCTGCTGCGCTCCCTGGGCCCCGACTGGTCCCAGGCCCACCAGGCCCGGGCCCACCGGCAGGCCGTGCCGGACAACCGCGAACCCTCCTCCACCTACCAGACCAAGCCCCTGCAACTGGACGGCGTGACCATGGCCGTGCTGGGCGCGGGGGCGCTGGCCGCCCTCAAGGGCTACCTGTGGGTGCAGGACGGCGAGTTCCTCAAGGCGTCCCTCCTGGGCGCCGGTTCGGTGCTTGGGCTGACCGCGGCGGGCTGGGGCTGGTGGCGCTGGAAAGAGGCCCGCAGCCGGGTCTACGACCCCTTGCTGGTACGGGAGAAGGTCTCCCGCGTCGCCTTCGACGCCGAGCTCCAGGTGATCGCCGTGCTGCCGGACTCGACCCGTCCCCAGCGGGCCGAGGAGTTGCTGGGCGCGGTGGCCGCCGCCTACCGCCACTTCGACCACCCCGCCGGGGCCAGGTTCAAGGTGAGCAACGTCAGGCCGGTGGCTCCCCTGGCCAACCTTCACCCCGCCGGTCCGGGCCTGTTCGGCAAACGCAGCGTGCTGGGCATCCGCGAGGCGGCCGCCCTGTGGCACCCGCCGGGCGCGGGGGACGAGACGCCCCTGGTGGAGCGCTCCGGGGCCAGGGCGCTGCTGCCCTCGGCCAAGGGAGTGCGGGGCGGCGCGCCGGTGGGCGACACCACGGCGGGCAAGCCGCGGCCCATCCGGTTCCCCGAGGACCTGCTGCGCCGCCACCACCTCTACGTGGCTCGCACCCGCATGGGCAAGTCGACGCTGATGCACCACATCGCCGTCCACAAGATGCGGGAAAAGGCGGCAGGCCGGGACCCGGACGCCATCGTGGTAATCGACCCCCACGCCGACCTGGTGGCCGGCCTGCTCCGGCAGGTGCCCGAGTCCCTGGTGGACAGGGTGAAGCTGATCGACCTGGCCGACCGGCAGCGGGCGCCGGGCATCAACCTGCTGGACACCCGCATCTTCGCCGACCGGGACCGCACCGCCGACTCGGTGGTGCGCGTGGCCCGGGGGTTGTGGGAGCAGTGGGGGCCGAGGATGCAGTCCATCCTGGAGCAGACGGTCAAGACCCTGCACGAGGCCAACGAGCACCCCGACACCGACCAGGGCAGCCAGCACACCATCCTGGACGGGCTGAAGCTGTTGTCGGATAGAAAGTTCCGGGACGGCGTGCTGGCCAAGGTCTCGGACCCCTACCTGCTGGAGTGGTGGGCCCGGGACTTCGGCGGCTGGCACCACCAGTACCGGGCCGAGGCCCTGGCACCGGTGCAGACCAGGCTGTCCTACTACGCCTCCTCCAAAAGGGCCAGGGCCATCCTGGGCCAGCCCCGCTCCACCATCGACCTGCGGGAGACCATCCTGGACGGCGGCATCCTGCTGGTGTCCACCGCCCAGGGCGCCGTGGGCCGGGACGTGTCCGCCCTGGTGGGCGCGTCCCTGCTGAACCTGGTGGACTCGGTGATCCGGGAGCAGGAGGGCCTGCCCATTGCCCAGCGCCGGGGCGCATTGGTGGTCGTGGACGAGATGCAGTCCATGCCCGGCGTCGATTACGAGTCGATGCTCAGCGAGCTGGGCAAGTACGGGGCCAGCTTCATCCTGGCCACCCAGAGCCTGGCCAAGCTGGACGACCTCTCGCCGACCATGCGGGACACCATCCTGGCCAACGTGGGCTGCCTGGCGGTGTTCCAGGTGGCGGGGAACGACGCCCGGCAACTGGTGTGGGAGCTGGGCAAGGACCGGGTGAGCGAGGACGACGTCGTGTCCCTGGACGTGCACCACTGCTACGTGCGGGCCACCGTGGGAACCGAGCGGATGCCCGCCTTCTCCATGATGGTGCGCAAGCCCGAGGACGGCGACCCCGCCGTGGCCGAGCGCATCCGCCAGGCCGCCTCGGCCTACACCCTGTCGGACCGGGACCTCTCCTTCGCCGGCGCGGACGACCAGCAGAAGGTGAGCGACTACCGCCGGTTGCTGGCCGAGCGGGACCAGGAGAACAACGCCGGGAACGGCGAAGGAGCAAAACAATGAGGCCCGCCGGCTGCGAGGCCGAGATTCTGCGGCTCCTGGCGTCGATGCCCTTCATCGACCGGATGGACCTGGCGGCGGTCTCCGGCTGGTCCCGGGGCGCGGTGTACGAGGCCGTGGACCGGCTGGACTCGGGCGGCTACTGCGACGCTGTGAGCCACGCCACCAGCCTACTTCCCGCAACCGAACGGTTCCACCTCACCGCCGCCGGGCTGGAACGGTTGGCTTACGAGGAGGGGGTGTCTGTTGACGATCTGGTCCGCCTCCGCCCCGTCTCCGACCGCTGGCGGCGCATCCTCCTGGAGCGCCTGGACGCCCTGGCCGTAATCTACCGGCTGGCCGCCGCCCTCTCCGGCATCGCCTACCCCATCCGGTTCCGCTGGTACCGGGCCGCGCCCCTAGACGCCGCCATCGAGTTTCCCGACGGCCGCACCGTGGGCATCGTCCGGCGGGGCCACACCTCCGACCGCTCCCCCTTCGCCAACCGGATGTGGAAGCTGCGAAACATGCCGCTGCCCGGCGCCGTCCTGGTCCTGATGCCCGACCCGGTGCGGCTCCGGCACGCCCGCCGGATGCTGGACGGCTTTCCCGCGCCGGTGTTCCTCGCCGTCGAGAGCGAGGCTGTCCAGGCTACGCCCGACGATCCGGTATGGAGCCCCCAGGCGGTCAACAACGCCGTGGGACTGCGGCAGGTCCTGGACCGGTTGAGTCCCGGCGGCGAGCTTCCCGAGGAGCCGGAGCCGCAGCGGGCCTCGGTCCCCGCCGACCTGGCCGTCGCCGGGCCTGGGTGGGCCGTCCCCGACTGCCTGCTGCCCGCAACCCTACGGCCCGCCGAGAAGCGGGCCATCGACCTGGTGTCCGACTGGCCCTGGATCGCCCTCAAGGACCTGGCCGGAATGCTGGGCGTCTCCCACCAGCGGGCCTCCCAGGTGGTGATTCCCCTGGAAGCCCTCAAGCTGGTGGTCCGGCCCCCGGAGTCCGGCGGGCGCCTGGCCCTCGCCGACCGGGCGCTGGCGCTGCTGGCCCGCCGCGACCGCACCTCGCTGAGCATGGCGAAGGGCCGGTGGAGCGCCGCTCCCCTGTTCCCCGCCGCCCCCTTCGACTGGACCAACGTCTCCGGAGGCCGCAGCCGCCAGCTCCTACGCAACCTGGAGCACACCGCCGCGGTCCACGCCTTCCTGGCCGCCATGACCACCCAGGCGGGTCTCCTGGAATGGGAGGTGGTCCAGCTTGACCCACCCCGCCGGGCCTCCCGCTTCTTCCGCCACGGCGACCGGATGCGCTCGGTCAACCCCGACGCCTTCGGCCTGCTGCGCAAGGGTGGGATCCACTGGCCCTTCTTCCTGGAGTGGGAGCGCCGCGCCGTGCGCCCGTCAACGATGTCAGCCCGCCTGGCCCCCTACCTGCGCTACTACTCGTCCCACCGGCCCACAGACGACCACGGCGCCAGGCCCGGCGTCCTCATCGTCTTCGGCGACGACATCGCTCAAACCCACTTCCTGCGCCTGGCAGGGGAGGAGATGCAGGCCCAGGGCGTGACCGTCCCTCTGTGGGTGTCCCACCGGGTGGCCGTCCAGGAAATGGGGCCGCTGGGCCGCGCCTGGCGCACGCCCAACGACCCGGAGTCGCCCCAGGCCCTGCCGCCCCAATGACTCAACCAATAGTAACCAATAGTAAGGAGAAACCCATGCCTTCACGAAACAATCACCAAAGGAAAGGCCCCCGGAGGCGCGGGAGACGGAAGGTTGTCCGGCTCGACGCGGCGGCCCTCTGGAGGCGGCTCGAATTGTTGGACCGCTCCCAGAACTGGCTCGCCAGGGAGGTCGGGGTCAGCCCCGCCTACGTGTCGATGCTGGTCAACGGCGGGCGCTCGCCCTCCGGCCGCATCCGCCGCCGGATGCGGAAGGCCCTGGGAGTGACCAACTCCAAAGAGCTTTTCAAGACGGAGGAAAAACATGAACGACCATAGCGACCCCAACCCGTCCGAAGGGCGGCACAACCGCCCGGCGGACGGCACCGAACCCATGGAGACCGGCGTCCTGCCCGAGGACTTCGCCCAGCGCCTGGAGCGCCTCAAGGAGGCCAGCGGCCTCTCCTGGCGCGGCCTGGGCCGGGCCCTGGGCGTGGACCCCAAGCGGCTGGCCAACTGGCGCCGGGGCGTCGAGCCCTGCGGCGGGGCCATGCACTCCATCCACCGCTTCGCATCCCGGATGCCAGGCGGGCCGCAGATCCTCATGGGCGAGGACTACCGGCTGAGCTTCTTCGATGATGGGGAGCAGGAGCGCCAGGAGGACGACGGCGTGGACGCGGAGGAGGACCGGAAGGTGGACGAAGAGGAGGAAGACCTGGACGGCTAGACCCGGGACCCCGCCGGGCGCAGGCGCAACGGCGGCGCGGCGGGGTCTGAAGCGGCTTCAGGGCCGCCGGCGTTCGCCCTTTCCGTCGGCGCCGGCGGCCCCTGGCCGCAACCTGAAACGAGAGGCCAGCGGCCCGCCAACCGCCGCTGCGACTGAGCCTATGAAAGATAGCACGAAAGAGAACGCGCCGGACGGAAACGGCGACGATGAACGGAACGACTTTCGGGACGAAACCCTGCTGGCCTACACCCCCCAGCAGCGCCGGGCCATCCTCAAGGGCCTTCGCATCCTGGCCCGGGTCGCCATCCGCTCCTATATGCGGGAGCAGGCGGAACATGACCAGGCTGAGGAGGACGGCAGCGGGGAGGGAAGCTTCTGATGCCTTCCCACCCGACCCTAACCGTTCTCAGCCTGGGCGGAGGTGTCCATTCCTCCGTCAAGGAGCCCATTGCTGGAGAGGGAACCTTCGACCGGGTTCCGGATTCCTCCATCTTCGCAGACACCCACTGGGAGCCGCCCAGCGTCTACGAGCACCTTATCGAATGGCTTGCCGGGTGGTTCCCCTTCCCAGTGTACGCGGTTGACAAAGGTCACAGCCTCCACGAGGACGTGAAGGCCTTCACCAACCACTCATGCTCACGCAGCTATGTGAACATTCCCGTCTACTTCAAAGGACGCGATGGGCACGGCGACGGCATCGGCAGACGGCAGTGGATCACCAACTACAAGGTCAGACCCATCCGCCTCAGGATACGGAAGCTGCTGGGGTTGCAACCCCAGCAGCGCGTCCCTGCCACAACCACCGTCGAGATGTGGCTCGGCATCTCCACCGACGAGGCCATCCTCATGAATATCTCACGCGAAAGGTGGATGACGAACCGCTACCCGCTCTTCGAGGCATGGATGTCCCGGAGGGACTGCGCCGACTGGTGGGCCGGCCGCTACACAGACCCGTGGAACTCTCGGCGTGCGTCGCCTGTGCATTCCAGTCACGACGTAGGTGGGTGGAGACCGAGCGCAGGTGGCCGGAGCTGTTCGCAGAGGCTGTCGAGATCGACGCTAGGATGCGGGACGGCCTGGCCATCAACAGGGAGCCGTACCTGCACTTGCTGCGGATGCCCCTGGATGAGGCCGTCGGAATGGACGACGCGGAGCTTAAGCCGGAGGGCATGCGGACAGGGGGACAGGTTCGGGAACGAGTGCGAGGGACATTGTGGGGTGTGATATAGAGACAAGAACAACACATAAGGCGAGCACTCAGGCAACCCAGACCGCAGAACTGCCCGTGATTACGTCCATCCTGGAATCTGAATCGTCGTGATACCGGGCTTTTCGTGGTTACCAACCAATTCGAACGAGTCGCCGGTGCTTTGGAGGACCATGCCCATGGCGAAGCCCTTCTTCAGAAGCAATCCAGGAGTCGCGATCCGCGACGGCCCTTGCATTATTGAGCCGGGCATTTGAGTGATACGAAGTCGGTTGCCGGTTTCTTCTGGAACACGCTTTAGGGTTTCCTTCATCATGTTCACGAGATAGATGCCGACGAGGAGCGTAAAGATATGGAGGTAGGAAACTCCACCGAACGTAATCCAGGTGCCCTTTCTGTACAACTCATCCTTAAGGTCAGGCAGCTTTATGTCAACGGGCGAAGACGCATGGGAGCGGGTCATCTGGTTCGACTCGACATGGGCGCCTTCATAGTTGGCCAACAGTTGCAATATCCGTTCAGCGCTCAGAACGGCGTCGCCAACCTGCAACACCTTGATATTCATCCACTGGCCGTACTTTATCGGCTGTCTCGACAAGTCGAATGGGTCATCCAACTGGTACTGTTCCTTGCCGGTCCTGCGCAGCCCGTACAACGGGTTCACCACGGTCCTATGCTCATAGGCGGGTGCGTCGTATGTCCTCTGCTCCTCCGGTTCGCCGAGGGTGTAGTCAATCGACATACCCCCGATCCTTTCTACGAGCACGTCCGCACGAAGTCCCTTTCTTGGTCTCCTCTTGGGATCTTTCAACGGATGGAGCCGCGGTTCAACGCACTCTTTGAACAGATACCCGTTTCCGTCAAACATGAGCTTTCTGACAGCAACCGATACGTTGCGAGCGGCTCTATTGAGCGAGTAGGTCTCAAGTTGTCCTTCGAGGCACAACGCATTGATCTGCTTTACGGAGTCCGCAATATCAGCCACGCACTCGGCAAACCGCTCGAAGGTAAAACTGTCCACTGCCGACTGGATTTCCCAGTGTCGGCTCTGGTTCTTAATCATAGAGGTCTTCTGCTGCACCGTAGCCTACCGATCCGCAGGGTACGTCTAACTTGCCAAATGAACCTAGCCTTCAACTTGTCCAGTCCATTATACATCGCCAATACACAGAGGGAGTAGGTGTACCTGCGGGCTGGACCGCAGTTCTAGGGCGATGGCGTGGAGGGGCCATAGGATTCCGTCCGGCGTCAACGTCTGTCGAGGTTTGGCACTTCGACTGACGAAGCTATCTACCTGAAGACCTCGCGCGGCAGTGGTGTTCTTGACAGCAGCAAGCTGGTTCGTTCATGATAAGGGTATGACTCAGTATTACTTCAAGAGGCAAAATGCCACGGACGACAGAGGTCATCACATTCTCGCTGCCCCCGGAAATGGCTGAGCAGGTCAGGCGACTGATGAAGGAGGAGGACCGCACCATGAGCGGGCTCATCCGGGAGGCACTCCGCCTCTACATGGACGACCGGGAGTGGAGAAGCCGCCTGCGCTACGGACAGCGCCGTGCGCGTGAAATGAGCATCTCCCCCGAGGACGTGGAGCGGCTCCTGGAAGAGTACCAGGCCAGGGCCTCCCAGGACTGAAGCATACAGAGAGCACAAGGAGGACACACAGATGAATGAATTACACGACTACACGCCAGTGGCCCTCTACGCCAGGGTCTCCAGCGACCGCCAGGACGTGGACCTGTCCGTGGCCGCCCAGCTTCGGGCGCTCCGCGACCACGCCGCCAAGAACGGCTACACCGTCGCCCGCGAGTACGTGGACGAGGCCGAGAGCGGCCGCGTCGCCAACCGCCCCGAGTTCCGCAGGATGATCGACGAGGCCAGCAAGACCCAGGCCCCGTTCCGGGAGATTCTTGTCTGGAAATTCAGCAGGTTCACCCGCAAGCGGGAACACGCCGTCGCCTTCAAGTCCATGCTCCGCAGAAAGGGAATCCGCGTGGTCTCCATCACCGAGCACGCCGACGACTCGCCCACCGGCAAGCTGATGGAGGCCATCATCGAGAGCGTGGACGAGTTCTACAGCGAAAATCTTGCCACAGAGGTCTTGCGGGGAATGCGGGAGGCCGCTTCCAGGGGCTTCTGGGTCTCCAGCCACGCCCCCTTCGGCTACAACCGGATCATGGTCCCCGACGGACCCAAGAAGCGCCCCACCCTGGAGATCAACCCGGATACGTCCCGCATCATCAGGCGCATCTTCGACCTGGCCGAGGCCGCCAAGGGGACCCAGGAAATCACCCGCATCCTCAACAACGAGGGCATCGCCAGTCCCAGGGGGAAGCTCTGGGGCAAGACCAGCGTCCACGGCATCCTCACCAACGAGGCTTACACCGGCACTCTGGTGTGGGGTGAAGGCGCCAAGGACAAGGGCGAGCCGGTGCGGGTGGAGAAGGCGTTTCCCGCCGTCGTATCCAAGGCCCAGTTCCGCCGCGTCAACCAGCTCATGCGCTCCCGCGCGCCCAAGTTCAGCCACCCTCGCAGGGTCGGAAGCTCCTACCTGCTCAGCGGCCTGGCCAAGTGCCAGGCGTGCAACTCGCCCCTCACCGGACGGTTCGCCAAGAGCGGCCAGTACGCCTACTACGTCTGCCCGACCAACATCAAGGTCGGCAAGCACGCCTGTGAGACTCCCACGCTCAACGCCCGCCGCTTCGAGGAGCTGGTGGTCAACCGGATTCGCTCCAACATCCTCACCGAGGACTGCATCCACGACTTGGTGAAGGCGGTGGAGTCGGAGATGGGCGGCGTGACCCGGGAGCAGCGCAAGCGGCTGGAGACCATCGACACGGAGCTTACCGACGTGCGCCAGCGGCTGGGCCGGCTCTACAACCTGGTGGAGACCACCGACATGGAGGTGGATGACTTCAAGCCCCGCATCCGCGAACTCCGGGAGCGGCAGGACCGGCTTGAATGCTCGGCGGAGGAGGCCAGGGCCGCCCTGGCCCAACGGCGGAAAGTCCTGGACGACGTGAACGCCGTCGCCGCCTACGCCAGGGAGATGAAGGACTTTCTGGAAGAGAGCGAGCTAACCGAGCGGCGGGCCTTCATCGAGACCTTCGTCAAGGAGATTCTCGTCGTGCCCGGCGACGCCCTGATGCGCTACACCGTCCCCATGCCCAACGATAGCCTGGCGCCGGGAAAGGCCACCGACAAGGTGGCCCTTCCCGATGCCGTTCTATCTACCGTGCAGGTTGGTGGGCCTACACGTACCGAATTGAGCCTGTCTCAGAAGTCTGTGAGAAGGCTTGAGTGTAAGCTGTGGTGCAACACCGGTACAGGAGCGAATCGGATGCCGCTTCGAGATATGGACCGAGAGCAGATGTGGTTGTTGCCGCCGTCCCTAGACGAGTTGTTGCCTCAGGATCATCCAGCGAGGTTTGTGGCGGAGATCGTAGACGCCTTGAACAAGGAGGACTGGTCAGAGCTTGGGGTGGACATAGAAGGTGACTCGATGGGAGCGCCAGCGTACCATCCCCGTGCATTATTGAGCGTATGGCTATACGGGTTCATGACGGGAGTGCGCTCGTGCCGGAAGCTGGAAGTGGCCTGCCGGGACCAGATACCGTACCTGTGGCTGACCGGGTGGCAGCACCCCGACCACAATACCCTGTGGCGGTTCTACAAAGGGCATCGGCGGTCCATGAGGAAGCTATTCGAGCGAACGGTAAGCACGGCGGTAGCGATGGAGCTAGTGGATTTGGCGGTCCAGGCGGTGGATGGGACGAAGGTATCCTCCAGCGCCTCGGTAAACAGAAGCTACGATGCTGCGGGACTGAGGGGGCTGCTGGAGCGTCTGGAGGGGGTGATAGCCGACCTTGAGGCTCAGAACGAGGCGGGAGAAGACGCTGCCGTTACCCGCCTGCCTGAGGAATTGGCCGACAAGAAGGTACTGAGAGAGCAGGTAAGGCTGGCGATGGCCGACCTCGCCAGTCAGAAACGTCATAGTCGCATCAACCTGACCGATCCAGAGGCCCGGGTGATGAAGGGTAGGCATGGTGGAATCGTGGCTGGATACAATGCCCAGGCGATGGTCTCGGCTACGAAGACGGAAGAGGGTACATCCGGCATGTTGGTCACCGCAGTGGATGTGGTAGATGAAGTCAATGACAACGCCCTGTTGACGCCGATGATGGAGCAGTCGGAGGAGACGACGGGGACGAAGTCGCAGATGACATTGGCCGACGCCGGATACTTCGCCGCCAGCCACCTAGCGGAGTGCGACCGTCGTGGTCAGCAGGTGGTGGTCTCTGAGGCACGCCAACGGTTCCTCAAAGACCCATATCACAAGGACAGATTCACCTATGACGAGCACAGTGACAGCTTCAGGTGTCCCCAGGGGCAAACGCTCGCGTTCGTCCGCATACAACATGTGAACGGAGTCCCTTTGCGACTGTACCGGGCTGCAGGTGCTATCTGTCAGGTATGCCCAGCCCTCAGAGCCTGTACCAAAGCCAAGGAGATCGGGCGAAGCCTCGCCATAGGGCCGCACGATGAAGTGCTACGTCGCCATCGCGCCTGGATGTCCACCGCGGCTGCCAAAGAAGCTCAGAGGTTGAGAAAGCAGCTGGTCGAGCCAGTCTTCGGAATCATCAAGGAGCAACAGGGTGCACGGAGATTCCTGTTGCGGGGCCTCTCCAACGTGACTGCCGAGTGGACCCTCTTAGTAACCGCCTTCAACTTGCGCACACTTTGGAGGGTGTGGAGTTCCTCCGTCCATCTTCAGCCCTCCACCTGACGGTCCCTAACCTCGTCCCGTAAAACGTTTCATTAACTGAAGCTAATTATCTCTTCACCCCTCTTGTTTGGTCTGACCCGAGAATCTGATCAGACTGACAACAATGGCCTTCTGAGACAGGCTCAATTGCGAACTTTTCGGTGGGAGGTCCTGCTGTAGGAATCCAGTCCGGTAAGGCTTATAGGGGTGCTCATAAATGAGCACTCCTATCGGGTCAAGCTTGGTCTCCAGGGGATCAGGCTGGCCGTTTTCGGGTTGCGGTTCCTGGTGTACATTGAAAGGCAGAGTACACGTTCACTGCTATCGCTTTGGCGTCATGTTGGATTCTCGGACCATCCTCTTATCACCATATCGTTGACCGTTGCTTCGGCATACTGAATCTGTTCCATGACCCATTCGAACTCCGGGGCCTCTCCGAGAATCATGCCCTTCATGGCTCCATAGTCACTTTCGATCACTTCGCGAAGTCTAGCCTGTGGGGCTAGTTTAAGCGACCCGGGAACGGCTTCTTCAAACCGTTTCCAAGCCTGCCGGAAGGCAATGAGGTTGTGCTTGCGCACCGCATCCAACAGGGCCATGTTCGACAGGGCAGACCTTCCCCTCTCCGTGACCGTGATCATCGCTACATCGTAATAGTGGCGTGAGATGCGATCCCTGTCCGCTGGCAAACGCTTTTCGTCGCGGTATCCACAATGCAGGCCGTGCAGAATCAGCAACTTCTCCCAATAAGTGCGCTCAGGCGCAATCACTTGAAGATTGCCTACCTTAAGTGACCAGTCGGGCAGTTCGTCAGCCAGAATAGGAGTGACGGTACAGTCTAGGGTCGGATCTAGGGCCGATCTCGCTCCTGCCTCGATCTTCACGCGCGGGGCCACGTAGGCACTACCGCTGCTAGGATATTGGGTGGGGTACTCGATCAATAGCGTCTGCCGATCGACGTCATTCTCATCTGGTTCGACCCGGCACCCCTCGGTAATTTGGTCTATCAATGTAGTTAGTTCATTCGTCAAGTCTCCGAGGATGTAGCTACTGCACGCCATCTTTAGCTTCGCGAAGAGGGCATTCCGTTCGCTGTTCGAGAGATTGTCCGGGGCGGTCGGGTCGGAGGCGCCCGCAAAGCCTAGGTCGTCACGATAGACGACGAGATCAATGTCTTCTGAGAACCGCTGAATGAGATTGAAGCCCTTAGACAAGGAGGTTCCGCCCTTGAAGAGCAATCTTGGATGCCCGACAGGCAGCCGATTGTAGAGCAACTCGAGCACAAGACAGACCCAGAAGTCCTTTTCTATGTAACTGGGCAGCGTATCGTGTCGGCTTGCTGCGGCCTCGAACACGTCCCGCTTGTCTTGCCCCGGAAGAACGAGAAACGACTCGAACGACTCGAGGGTTCCATTCATACGGCAACAGCCTGATCAGCCGTTATACTTTGCGCCAGCGGTAATGCCCAGCCAGGTAACCATCCGCTGTTCTGCATTAGGTCGTGTTTTACATCGTCTGGGAGATGTCTCCTTAGAGTCGAAACAACCTGAGGATCTGCAGCATTGTCGGGGCCAAGCCATCGCAGAGCCTGCGCTACAGGAGCCGCCGGTTTTCCAGCCCACTGCATGACGCTAGGACCAGCATGTCGGAACTGGACCGTTCGTCCATCGATCTTGAGCGTCCTCGTGGAGCCGTCCGTCACGTAAGAGGTTTTTGCGGGCACTGCGTTGGTGAGACCGAGCTGGTTGGCCGCCACCATGCCGTCAGGGATAATTCGGATACCGTCCCGGCGTGCTAGTGCTGCGATGGCGGCATCCCAGTCAACCGGCGCAGGCCGTTTCAGCACGTTACTCATCCTGGGCATGTCGTAGAGCCCGTGGCCGACCCGGCGCAGTTGGCTCGCTTTGACGAGGCGCGACAGCGCTTGATCGACGGCCTCACGGCTGCCTAGATCTAGGAAGTCCTTAGGCGTGAATACACACTTCCCTCTATCGTGCTCTGATATCCTCGCCATGATCTTGTGGGCAATGGGAGTCATTTGATTACCCCTTGCATGCGGTCGCTCTGCTTTGTCAGAAATCTACTAAATATTCCTTACAATGTCAAGGATATTCTTCTGGTGCCCACGAGCTCAGGTCATGGCCTGGAGGGACTGTACCTACGGGATCACTGGGACCAGAGTGTGCCCTCGGATCCTGTCGTCGAGTCGTAGAAGAGTACCTCCAAACATGAACCCATCTCCATAAAGACCTCCCGCAACTGGTGGACCGCCGCTGTCACTCCGACTCGTAAGAGATCACCACGTTTCTAGTTTCCGGGAATGGGTCGCTTCTGCCAATGTCTAACCACTTGGCAACGGCAGCGTCGTTCTCAAACCCATATGGCGCTATTTTTGTTGCTAGTTGAGCACAGAGTAATCTTAGAGTATGCACATCCCCGCCAATGTCTTCCTGTGCATCATATTCTAGCTTCTCAGCAAGGTAACTAAGACCTTGTAACACAAGCGGCCTCATTGTTTCTCGATGTGATTCTGATCCTCTGTCAAACACTAAAGTGGCGAAAACCAAAGCTTCTAAAAGTGCGACCCTTCGGTCAGAGGCAATAATCACTCCCACTTCGCGAATCAAGTCATCTGGAACCGGATGCAACGTCGAAGCGGCATAGGCTGAAAGCCAAGACCGTAACGCCACCATAGTGCCCCTAACTCGTGTGTCATCCTCAGACGCCAACCCTGTCCTTAACCAAAGTGCAATTTCGTCGAAACGGTCAGGCATCGTCCTAACTAAACCCGGGATAACTGCGAAGCCCAGAGCTACACGTATATCTTTTACCGGTCCGAGCAGAGAATCCTTTGATTGGCTCTGCGTCCCAAGCATAAATTCCAGCCGTCGGTAAAGGTTCTGGAAGATGTGCCCGGGCATCGCAATTTCGGCTGCTAGAGAGCCCACATGCCTGATTGTAGACCAAATGCCAAAATTGAAACTGAGTGAACTTGAAGAGAACATCTCGACTAGTTTCTCTATGTGGGTCGCGATATGATGCTCCTCCTCAATAGACAGCACAAATGGCCGTCCCCGCTCTCTCAGCCCGGTAACAGCAGCTCCAACCTCGACCAGCATATTGCTTGAGTAATCCAATCCTTTGGCCTGACTCTCAGGGTTCGAAGTTAGCCACTTCAGTCTGAATGATCGCTCAGCTTCGCCTTCTTCCATTTCCGGCAGGATGAAATAAACCCAATCTAAAGGTGCGTTGGGACCTGTTGAGTCTAGTAGTATAGGGTTAGATTTGCTCCACAGAGCATTGGCGATATCTGATGATTCTTTATCTGTGAGACTGTTTGAAATAACTAATGGTATTAACCTGAGCGTCGCTCGTTTGCGCGCATCACTGTTACCAAGCAATCCACGTATCAGAAAACTGACGACCTCCTGGTAGTAATTTTCGTTTCCAGTCGTGCGATGTTGCGGCAAATCGCCGGCATCTATGAAATCTCCAGGGTCTGGGCAGTGCGAATCTGCAGCGAAGTTGTCCAGTCCCGCTATAGGTGCAGTCAACAGATCGAACACGCGACTTGTGCGGACGTCCTTCGATAGAGCTTCCCAAGTGCGCGCCAGCATGTTCCCGAGTGGAGGTCCCAACCAATAGTGTTGGGCTACTCGATCTGTGCGATAGCATTTAAGCCCAATATCTAAAGTATCATTGACCATATCTGGGGGAAGGCGCAGTACAAGCCGAGACAAGACCTCCAAGGCGACTCGCATTCGTTCAACCCAGGAAATGCCACTGTGAGGTTCGTCCGACCTAAACATGCGAGGAAGCGCATACTCGATTACACCCATGCATAACTGGGCAATCTCAGCCACGGTTTCACTTGTCAGCGTGGCAAGGTGGGTTCGTGACAGCACCCGTTGGAGCATCTTGTCCTTGTCATATGTACATATGCGAAGCACCAGCCTCATCGACAGTTTCGGATTAGTCGTAACCAACTCGTCCGCTGCCAGAGTCAGGAGGTTTGACACCATCGACATGGGTAAGTCCGTACCGCGCCCAGGGTTGTTGACTGGAGGCACTCCTGCTACTTCGAGCAAGCGAATCGCCCTATATGCGGCTATCAGGCGGGAGCGACTTAGGTTGGAAAAACGAACGCGGGTCCCCTGTCTCACTCCCACATCGAACGACGGTGCCTCATCTTGCCCATC
Organism: Dehalococcoidia bacterium; assembly: GCA_965197555.1. Taxonomy (GTDB): domain Bacteria; phylum Chloroflexota; class Dehalococcoidia; order Lucifugimonadales; family UBA3495. The sequence goes on from OZ240213.1 coordinate 975,199, forward strand.
AGTACGCATCATGGCGCGCCGGACATGGTCCGTCTCAGTTCCCGCATCGCACTTCAGGGGAGCGAGCTTAGACCATTCTCTGAAGATACTTTGCCGGTTATTCATCGTGAGCGTGGAAGCTAAAGCCCAGCCCTCCCGCGATGCGCTTGCAATGCTTTTACTCTCTGCGGGGTCTTGTCGCAGGGAATTGAGTGCCCTTTCAACCAACGAGACTGATTCATCGTAACGGCGCGCCTCCGTTAGCAACGCGGCTTTGCGAAGCATCCATGCAGGGTCACAATTCTCGACTGTCCATCCATCAAGCAATTCGTTCAGATGACCAAACTCCAGCGAATAGACTGCCCACAGACAACGTTCCTGCTGGATTCTATGTTCGATATCGGGTCCGTCGTTGACAAATGGCTTCAAGGCGTCAAGACGTTGTTCAAATAGGGACAGATTACAATCAAGACGCGCATCCGTTACCAACACGAGCGCTACCGCAATCCAAGCCTCACGTACCTCGGCCCAGTCGTCACGTGTTGTGTGAACGCCCCCGATTGTGTGCTTCTCACAATCGATCTTATGCAATGCCTGTTTCGCGGCAGCCTCAAGGTCAGGCGTGATCGGTTCAAGTAGGATTTCCTTGCGCCATATCAGCTCACGAATAGCTTTCAGCTCCTCTACCGGCGTGAAATGAGGAAATGCACTTAGAATGGGCGGCTCCCAATCACCTGTGCGGTGACTGAGGTCAGAACGTTCTTGGCCGGATGGGAAAACTAGCCATCCTGGATAGAGCTTTCTGTTGTGCGTCCAAATGTCGAGGACGTTTCTGATGCGGTCTAGCGATTCACTACTGCTGGGTTGCATTATCTTGGTGCTTCCCTGTATTCAGGCTCCACCATCGGAACATCAGGATCGATTCTATACACAGGCCGTAGGTCTTCCCGTATAGGGGTTGCCTCTTCTTCTGGCGGTGAAGGCCAAGTCGTCTCGTCGTAGGGTCGACTTGGCTCAAGTGCATGGAGCAACCACTCTGTCGCGTACTGGTGGCGACGATACACAGGCCAACTCGAAGCCTTCGGGTGATTCGCAACGTCAATGGGTACTACGCCACGCGTTTCCAGCAGGCGACGTCGATGAGGCGATAGATCCAGCCAACCGGCTAGGTAAATCTTGGGGGCTGCTTCGCCAAGATTGTCGCGCACCCAGCCTGACCAACTGAGGAAGTTGGGGGCATCGCCTGAGAAGCCGATGAGGAAAAAAACGGTCTCCATTATTGCCTGCTGGACCGTATTTACAAATGGCGCGAACTCAGTGGGGTAGGTCCGGTAGTCTTCTTCTGTAACGATTAGCGGAAATTGCGAAGGAAATGAACCATGCAACTTGATGATACGTGGAGGGTTCACTATGGGAAGTTGCTTCGTACTCTGAACGACCCGATACGGATGTTCCAAAGTGTCTGAGCTCGCGCGTTCCAATAGCGTATCCCAGTTAGTGGTGAAGACGTCACGCCAAGGCAGTTTCAACAACCGGACATGCGCCTCTCCTGGTGCAAATTCGCTATTTCGAACAAGCTCGTTGAGGAGTCTGTACAGGTCGCTCCGCCCGAAAGCAGTCTCATACTCTTGTGCTAATCTCGAAGCATTGTCAACCGACGGAGGTACTACACCTCCGCCGTAGGAGCCACCACCGGCACCCTCAGGATACAGTTGGCGGAAGAGTTCCTCAGCTATACCGGCCCACAAGGGCATGTCACGAGCATCGAATCGGGTTTTCTGCGCGTTACGGCTAAATCCACTGCCAATCATTACGGAAGCCCTTGAGATAGGACGGATACTCAAGGCATCACGCACTTTGTTGATATGGCTCTGGTCGGGGATGGGTTGTGTATCCGACAATTCAGTTTCCTTGAGACCTATGGGCCTACTGGGATGTTCGTCTGAATTATTATGGTCAGATGGGACAGAGAACCGCAATAAGTGCTCCGTTGGACTGTTTCTTCGGTCGCCTCTTGGGAGTTGCAGCAGGGCAGGTGAAGGCTTGGTCCACCGGCAACACGGTTCGGCCCTATATGTGGGGCGGTTTAAACGCCGATTGCACCGGCGTGTGTCGGTCCATAATAGGGCCGGAGAGCAAGGCCAGATTCGTCCGGCGGATGGCGCGTAACTGCGGCACCGCCTCATGGAGGAACGTTGCGAACCGGCGGTACCATGACATGGTGGCCTCCTCGGAAAAAACGGAGCTTGCTACCTCGTTCCTTATCGAAATTGACAACCGACCTTTCTCGACCCACTAACCCAAAGTGCGTACACGCGTGGGTGTGGACTGGCGCAAGTAAAGTTTACCTCTACCACAGCTTGACTCCCTTCAGATAACACGGCCACCGCCGCTCGCCCGGACCCAGAAATAGGGTGGCCTAAAGGCCTCCGCGTCACAGGTCTGTAAAACCCTGCGAATTAGATGAAATGAATTCAGCAAGGCGTCCCTGTCCCGGAAGATGTGGAGAGTCCGCGTTCGACTTGGGGCTAAATCTGACAACTTAAGCCGCTCACTATTTCTTGGATAGGAACGGAGCAAAATCTAGCAATAGCCCCACTGCCGATATCAATGGCACGAACAACTGTTCCGGTGGGCCTAAGTGGACTCGAACTACGGCCCAGTCGCCCCCAAATGTAGTGGATGGTTGACGCCGGTTAGAGCGCCTGCTTTACACGCAGGAATGAGGAGCCCGGCTCCGGTCGCCCAAGCCCTCAAAGTCCGACTCTTCAAACCGCTTGAGCCGCTTGTAGCCGGTCTTCCGGCTGATGCCAAAGGCGCGGCAGAGCTGGGCGAAACTCTCCTCGCCGCCCAGGTGCCTGCGGATGAACTTCTCTTGCTCCACTCTCGGATTGGTCTCGGTCCAAGGCAACACTGTCCCCCCAGCCCCCATCTCCTCTCCTCCATCGGAAAGTGTTACCTATGTTCCCGGTTCATCTGTTACCAGTCTAGCCGGTTTGTACCCCCTTTCTCTCCCTCCCGTTCGCTGTGCACATACCCCTACCCAGGACCAACTCTGCTGTCACCGTCCCTACCAGTGGTGGGAGGATCGGAGGGTGCAGGAATAGTCTATCATCCAGTGGGGAGAGTACATTTCTGGTACTTTCATTGGGACAGGGGCAGGCGTCAGCCAGTTGGTGGTAGCCAACTTCCTGTAAGGGCAAGAACAGGCCTTAGGTCGGCCCTTCTCATCCGACGCTTCCCCGCTCTACCTCAGCCCACAACATCGGCATTGCCTGCGAGTCATTGACGTAGGTTGTCCAAACCAATTCCCCCTAGCTGACACATGCCGCACGTGCCCCGGTACTGGTTCTGCCCGATTTTCGGGCTAACAATATTGACACTCACAGACACCCTACCCAAGCCTTGGTGATACGTACGACAGGAAGAGCTTATACTTTCTGTCGGCCCTGCACTTGGTAGCCTCAGTCATCTGGGGTTAGCAATTGTCGATTCGCACAAGGGGAATTGAACCCACGCTTGAGGATTGTCCTCCACCTACCGTAACTGCCATCAGCCCCGCGAACACCGGACGCTGATACGAAACAAACCTTGGAGAGCTTCGGCCCCAGCGACGAACTATCCTAAGCCCTCAGCAGCCGCCGTGCGGCAATGCCCAGGCCGACCAAGACCAGCACCGCGACAGCGATCCCCGCTATCAGCCATAGCGGCAACCCACCTCCAGCGTCAACCGCCTGCGGTGGAGATGGCGCGACGGTGGGTGTGGCCGGTTGCGGAACCGGCGTCGGCGCTGGCATTGAAGTCGGTGTCGCCATTGGAGTCCGCACCTGCGCCAGCATTGAAGTCGGTGTCGGCATTGGAGTCCGCGCCTGCGCCGGCATTGAAGTCGGTGTCGGCATTGGAGTCCGCGCCTGCGCCGGCATTGAAGTCGGTGCCGGCATTGGAGTCGGTGTCGGCATTGGAGTCGGTGTCGGCATTGGAGTCGGCGCCGGCGTTGAAGTCGGAATCGTTATTAGAGTCGGCTCCGGGGTCGGGTCGGGGGCTGCCCTCACCGTAACTGGCACCGAGTGGGTCGCCCCCTCCCCTTGGGGGTCCAATACCGTTATTTCGATTGTTGTCGACCCTGCCCCCACTGGCTTGATGGTAACCATGCTCCGTATCACCTCAACCGTTGCCACTGCGGCGTCGAACGAGACGGCTCTGTAGGTCAGGAGGCCGATGTCTTCGTCCGTGAAGCCGTCTGAAACGTCGACCGAAATGGCCTCGCCTTCCGCCGTCAGGTTCACAGACGCTATGGAACCCACCGCTTCCGGAGCGCGGTTGGGCGGAGCCACTGTAACGGTTACGGTACCTGTGCCCGTGTTAAAGCCATCGGAGAGGGTGTAGTTGAAGCTGTCGGTGCCGTGGAAACCGGGGTTGGGGCTGTAAGTGACCGTGTTGGTGCCCGAATTGATCACGGCTGTGCCGTTGCTGGGTGTGGTCACCGAAATCACCCGGAGTGTATCTCCTTCGGGGTCCGTGTCGTTGACCACCACTTCGATATCCACCGGCGTACCCGCGGCGGTTGTCCTGGCGTCGTGCACCGCAATTGGAGCGGTGTTGGGCGTCGTGTGTGAATCTCCGTATTCAGGGGCGGGAGTTGGCAGAACCGCCGTGGGAGTTGGCATTGGCGCCATTGGCACGACGGTGGCGGCATCGGTGGCGTCGCTCTCTCCGTGGGTATTAATTGCCCGAATCCGGAAGTCGTACTCTGCGTCATTGGTGAGGCCGGTTACCGTGGAGGAGGTTGCGCCGGCCCCGCTGTTGGCCATGGCAGTCCAGTCGGATACCTCGTACACGTAAGCCGAGCCGGAATTCAAGACCGCGTCACCGTTACCGTCAACGTGATCGCCATTGTAGGCTCCCACCACCACCGTGTCCCCGTTGATTCCTACTGATGTCCCAAATTCGTCGTCTGCTGCCCCATCGGAAGCGGTCAGCTTGGCCGTTTCCGTGGCTGTGGCCCATCCCGCGCCGGGTTTGGTGAACACATAGGCCGAGCCGGAACCAGAGACTGACACATTGTTATCGTCAACGTCATCGGTTTGGGGGGCGCCCACCACCACGGTAGCTCCATCCACCGTTACCGAACTCCCAAATTCGTCACCCGCCGCCCCGTTGGAGGCGGTCAGCTTGGCCGTCTCAGTGGCGTCGTCCCATACCTCGCTGGGTTTGGCGAACACGTAGACCGACCCGGAATCGTCGCCCTTGTCATCGTCCTGAGTGGTGCCCACCACCACGGTATCTCCGTCCACGGCCACCGACCTCCCAAAGTAGTCGTTTTCCGCGGCGTCGGAGGCGGTTAGCTTGGCGACCTCGCTCCACGCGCCCTCCTGCCTGGTGAACACGTAGGCCGAGCCGGAATTCGAGACCGTATTGCCGTCACCGTCAACGTGGTTGACTTGGTAGGCGCCAACTGCCATCGTGTCCCCGTCTAGCGCCACCGAAACCCCAAAGCTATCGTCAGCCGCCCCGTCGGAGGCGGTCAGCTTGACCGTTTCCGTGGCATCGGCCCAAACCGAGTCGGTGGCTTTGGTGAACACGTAAACCGACCCGGAATCGTCGCCCTTGTCATCGTCCCAGTATGCGCCCACGACCACCGTGTCCCCGTCCACAGCTAGCGGAAATCCAAATAAGTCCAGATTGGCCCCGTCGGAGGCGGTCAGCTTGGCCGTTTCCGTAGCATCGGCCCATCCCGTGCCGGGCTTGGTGAACACGTAGGCCGCGCCGGCATTGTCAAGCCCACCATTCCCCAAAGCGGCGCCCACCACCACTGTGTTCCCATCCACCGCTACCGACCTTCCATACTGATCGTTAACCTGCCCATCGAGGGCCGTCAGCTTGGCGACCTGGCTCCAGGATCCCGACTGCCGGACCAAAACGTACGCCGCGCCCTTGGCGTTATCGTCTCCGTAGGCGCCCACCACTGTGGTGTCTCCGTTCACCGCCACCGAATACCCAAAGTAATCATATTCCGCCCCGCCTCCGGCGGTCAGCTTGGCAACCTGCCGCTCACTGAGATACTGGCGCCCGGAGATTGGTCTGTCGTACGGGTCGTCCTCCCATCGCAGCGTAACCTGGGCGTTGCCGCGGGTGGCAGTCAGCCCGGTCGGCTTGGCGGGCGCCTCATCCACGTCGCCCACCTCGATGGTCACGTCGATGGTGTCGTCGATGTTAGTGGTATCGCTGAGGCCATCGATGTCTTTGCGGTCGTGAACCGACACCTTGACGCTGTAGCTGGATTTGGCCCCCTCATACTCGAGGTTTGCGCCCGATGCAACCGTAATCTGCCCGTTGACGTCGATGCTGAAAGAATCGGCGTCGGTCCCATCGCTGGACAGCGAGTAGGTCAGCATATCCCCCTCTGGGTCGGTGGCCGCAACCGGATCACCTACGTTGGCGCCCTGTTCCGAGTTTTCCTCTACCGACCGGCTGGCAGCGTCGTCTTCGTCGAAAGTTGGGGCCGCGTTCCCAGGCACGGCGTCCACGGCATCGCTGGCGTCGCTGGTCGCAGGGTTGGCCGGGGTGTTGGTCGCCCGAATCCAGAAGTAGTATGTTGTGCCGTTGGTGAGGCCGGTTACCGTGAAAGAACTTCCGTTGGTTCCGCCGTTCGCGCTGTCTAGTATGTCGGTCCAGACCAAATTCGGGTCCGAGGCCGAAACCGACTTGGAGTATGCGTACTTGTTGATACTGCCGTCGTATGGGTCGGTCCAGTTCAGCGTGACCTGCGAAAGCCCGGCGCTGGCAGTAAGCCCAGTCGGCTTGGCGGGTTGAGCCTGCGCCGCGGCGACGGTGATGGTCACCGTGCCGGTGGCTGTGTCGGACAGGGTGTAGGCGAAGCTATCGGTGCCGGTGTAGCCGGAGGTGGGGGTGTAGGTGACGGTGGTTGTGCTGCCCGACACAATCACCACCGTGCCGTTGTTGGGCGTGGGCGTGGTCACCGCGGTCACCCAGAGCGTGTCTCCCTCAACGTCGGTGTCGTTGGCCACCACGTTGATGTCCACCGGCGTGTCCGTGGCGGTGGTGGCGGTGTCGTCCACTGCAGTGGGCGCATCGTTGACCGCCGTAACGGTGATGGTTACCGTGCCGGTATCGGTATCGGTCCCGTCGGACACGGTGTAGACGAAGCTGTCGCTGCCGTTATAGTTGGCGTCGGGGGTGTAGGTGAACCTGGTTGACGAGGGCGACGCCGTGCCGTTGCTGGGCGAGGTGAACGAGGATATGGTGACACGTTCTCCGATGTCGGGGTCGGTGTCGTTGTTCACCACGGTGATGTTCACCTTCGTGTCTTCATCAGTGGTGACGGTGTAGTCCAACGCCGTGGGTGGGTCGTTCACGGCCGTGACGGTGATGGTCACTGTGCCGGTATCGGTATCGGTCCCGTCGGACAGGGTGTAGCCGAAGCTGTCGGTGCCGTTGTAGTTGGCGTTGGGGGTATAGGTGACGGTGGTACTGCTGCCCGGCGCAAACGCCGCTGTGCCGTTGCCGGGTATGGTCAACAACGTCACCGAGAGGGTGTCTACGGGATCGATGTCGGAGTCGTTGGCTGTCACAACGATAGTCACCACCTTGTCTTCATACATGGTGGCGGCATCGTCCACCGCCGTTGGGGCGGTGTTGAAGGGCGTCGCGGTCACGGGTTCGCTGGCCTCGCTGGCGCCCACGGAGTTTTTCGCCCGAATCCAGAAGCCGTACTCTTCGTCATTGATGAGGTCGTTTACCGTGTAGGAGATTGCGTTGGTTGCGCCGGCCGCGCTGTCGGGTATGTCGTCCCAGCCTGAGACGCCATATACGTAGGCCGAGCCGGAATCTGCGCCCTTGTCATCGTCCCAGCGGGCGCCCACCAACACCGTGCCCCCGCCCGCCGCGATCGACCACCCAAACTGGTCGTCGCTGGCGCCGTCGGCGGCGGTAAGCTTGACCGTCTCGGTGGCATCGGCCCATACCGAGTTAGCTGCCTTGGTGAACAGGTAGGCCGACCCGGAATCCGTAACAGTGTCACTGGCATCATCCGTGTGAGCGCCAACCACTACAGTGTTGCCGTCCACCGCTACCGACCACCCGAACTGGTTTTTTTCAGCATCGGAGGTCACCAACTCGACCGCCTGAGTAGTCGTGGCCCATCCCCCACTGGGCTTGGTAAACACGTAGGCACGGCCCTGACTGCCAGAGTAGGCGGAGGCGCCGACCACCACGGTGTCCCCGTCAACCGCCACCGAAGCGCCAAAAGTGCCAGCTAGGCCGTCGGCGGCGTTGCCGGTTTGCCCGGGGGTCAGCTTGGCCGTGGTACTGGTCGCTGTCCATCCCGTACCGGGCTTGGTGAACACGTAGGCGGAGCCGTAACCATCGTTTTGGGGGGCGCCCACCACCACCGTGCCCCCGTCCACCGCTACCGATTTCCCAAACTCCTCGAGTTCGTCCCCGTCTGAGGCCGTCAGCTTGGCCGTCAGCCCGGCCTTCTCCGTATCGGTAGAGGTACTCCAGTCGGCCCATCCCCCGCTGGGCTTGGTGAACACGTAGGCCGAGCCGGAATCAGTGCCCTTGTCATCGTCAAAGTAGGCACCAACCACCACGTTGTCCCCGTCCACCGCCACCGATTCCCCGAACGAGTCGCCGCTGGCGCCGTCGGAGGCGGTCAGCTTGGCCGTCTCCGTATCGGTAGAGGGGTCCCAGTCGGCCCATCCCCCGCTGGAGCTGGGCTTGATGAACACGTAGGCCGAGCCGGAACCTCCGCCCTGGTCATCGTCAAAGTGGGCGCCCACCACTACCGTGCTCCCGCCCACCGCTACCGACCATCCAAAGTGGTCGCCCGCCACCCCGCCGACGCCCTTCGCCCCGTCGGAGGCGGTCAGCTTGGCAACCTGACTCCAGGCTCCCGACGACGAATCCTTGGCCAGCACGTACGCCGCTCCCTTCCCGCTTTCGTCTTCGTAGGCGCCCACCACCGCGGTGTCTCCGTCCACCGCCACTGAATGCCCGAATAGGTCGCCAGCCGCCCCGTCGGAGGCGGTCAGCTTGGCGATCTGCGCCTGCAGGTATTCGTACCCGGTGATGCTGTTGTCGGATGGGTCAGTCCACCCCAGCGTGACCTGGGTGCTCTTGACGGTGGCTAAAAGCCCATCGGGCTTGGCGGGCACAGTGCCCTGGGCCTGACCCACCTGTGGCACGGCCACCAATAACACTGCGGCTACTGCCATCAACAACAGCAGCGCCGCTACCAGTCTCCATACGGAATTGCGGTGCTTGAACGCGCGCACACTTTTCATGAGTTCAACCATTAGCGTTGCTGAAGTGGGTATGATATTCGCATTTTCGTCTCTATAATTCCATCAGGACATCGGTCCTCAGGTAGTGTCGTCAATATCAACTGGCCCAAAGGACAAGTGCTCGAATCTTGCAAATGGCGAGGAATGAGGCGGCTCCATTCCCTGGGCCATGGCCGCAGCCACAATGGCGTTGGTGTCGTAGCCCCGGTCCGCCAGCAGATATTCCGCTGTGATGTCTGCCAGCAGTGACCCGGCTTGGGTGCAATCCGCCGCCGTGCCCTCGGTCAGGTGTATGCTCCGAGTGTGTAGCCCCGGGCCAGGCTAGGTTATTGGCGTAAGCCCGCTTACGCTCAGGGTCCCACGTGTGACCTCCTGACTTGTGAGCATTTAGCCAGTGGCACCATGTGGTCGATGTCTAGCTTCCTGGGATCGGTGACCACGTTCCCAGTGAAGGGGGCAACCCATCTGCCGGACTCGACTCGGCATTGAGTCGGGGCAGGATCGGTTGAGGACACGCAACGATGCTATGGAGCGACTGGCGCAGGCGTTGGAGAGGAAGCTCCGAAGCGGCCGGGTGCTGACCTACCGTCGCAGTTGGTGTAATGGTCTGGATATGGAGTAGTTTGGTGAAACTATCTCTCCAATATGATGTCGCTCATCTTTGCGTCAAGCATCCTCGCCGCTTCTTGCACTGAGACGCTGGGTTGTGTGCCAGGCAGACTCAAGAAGTAGACGACTGCGACGAGGTTTCCGCGCCTGAACATGATGAGTTCAACTCGTAGCGGTGTTCCTTCAGTGGTGAATTCTAGATATCCGCCAAACGAGTTAGCGCCTACCGTCGACGAATCCAGCAATCCACTTTCATGAAGCTCGTAGCCCTCTTGGCCTGCACTTCCTGTGGAAAGGAATCCTTGCACCAGGTCATCCAGAATCGCATCAGAAGACATTTCCTGATCTAGCGCCTTACGCTCAGGTTCACCGATGTGTCCACTCGCCGCCATAATCCCCTCGAAGGGATCTGCGTTGAGGAAAACTGCAAGATCGCTGAAGTAGTACTCCAATCCCAACGCTTCAATCGAGAGTTCTAGCTCTGCCGGTTCCACTTCTTCAAATGAGGCAGGCAGCCCAGTGAAGGCCGACCGCAGTTCAGCCAGCCGGAAATCGGAGGGTGGACCTATCGTAGAGGTAGCATCTGGTTCCCCGAATAGGGAGGCACGTGTCATTGACGTCGTTGCCGCATCAGGTCCAGCCGCGTCAATTGTGATGACGTATCCGCCGGGGGCGTGATCGATGACGGTCTCCACAACGACAAAGTAGCTCCCCAAATGAGGTGCTCGATAGACGATCATTGAATCGAGGCCGAACAATCCGCCCCCGCTGTCGTCATCAATGATTATCTGTTCATCTACCGCTCCCAGATAGTCAATAGTGAGGAAGGTGTCAACCAGGGCCGATCGCGCTAGAATCTCAATTGTCTCTCCTTCCTTTAGATGAACGAATAAGTAGTCAATGTCCCCGGGGAAGTCTATGTTCCCCCGAATGGATTGTCCTACTTGGATTTGCCTGCCATCGTCTGGGTCGTGGAGGGGTATCAACCGGCGGTTACCAGTCAAAGTGAAGTCATCTGGGGTCTCTGACAATTGCCGCGCAATCAAGAAGCGAGGCCCATCGTATTCGGTGACAAACGAACCAACCTCAGCACCCGTGCTTCCATCGTCGAGATTAAGCAGCTCCGTACCAAAGGAGTCGTATGCCGTGAGTGCACCGTCGTTGTCGCCAGCAAACTCGAAGTCGATCACCGTTCCAGACGGCTCGTTGACCACATAGGCGCGCTGGGCCCAAAAGCTCGGCAATACAACTTCATGGCTTAAGTCTCCTCCTTCCAGGGGAACGCGCCTGTCACCTAGTCCAGACGGGTCCTCGCCAGTGATGATCTGCCTGACCTTCGGCAAGATATCGGCTGATGATGCAGCGACTCCGAAATTCCCTTCTGTGAACGCTAACCCGCTGATGCCGATCACTTCACCCATGTTCGAAACGACCGCTCCTCCACTCTGGCCACCTATAACGGGAGCGTCAGTCTGAAGATAGGTGGTTCCAATAGATTCCCACTCTCGGATACGGGAGAGCAGGCCCCGTGCAATTGTTGGCTGAGGGAACTCCTCGACCTCGCCTGGGTACCCGATCAAAAACGTATCGGTGCCGATGGGCAAGCTCTCACCATCGACTAGCGCCAGGGTATCAATGGGCCCGAGCACTGCCAAGTCTGCCAGCAGGTCCCAACCCTTCACCGGTACCCCGTGGAACTCTGAACCATCGGGGAATACGACGCGCACGGTATCGAATGGCCAGACTACGTGCGCGTTTGTTACTACGTACCCGCCATCTATCAGCACGCCACTGCCTGTGCCGGTCACTGTTTCTATGAATGCGATGGACGGAGAAACCTTATCGAATATCTGGGGGGAAGTGAGTGGCTCCGGCGTGGCAGCGGGTTCTGGAGTCGGCGTGGCAGCGGGTTCTGGAGTCGGCGTGGCAGCGGGTTCTTGGGTCGGCGTGGCAGCGGGTTCTTGGGTCGGCGTGGCAGCGGGTTCTGGGGTCGGCGTGGCAGCGGGTTCTGGGGTCGGCGTGGCTATGGCCATCGCAGTTGGTGTCGGGGTGAGCGTGGCTGAGGATGTCGGGGTTGATGTTGCTACTGGAGTAAGCGTGTTAGCAGGCTGCGTTGTAGCTGTGGGTATGGGCTCATCATCACACGCCGCCAGGAGAGCAGTGGTCGCTACACACATCAGGACAATGCACACGACCCGGCGGCAGGCCGGTGGTATTTTGAATTCTACCAAGCGACGAGATACTGTCATACCGTATTCACTCCCATCGTGTGCTCAATTTCCACAGCGGACTGCACAAATTGACATCCCAAATTATAGAGCGCACCGGTTGTTCCCGACCCGACTTTGGCACTTACTCACCCCGTCATTAACCCCATAGTCACCACGGAGGAGTAACGGGCATGATCATTGCTAACCTAAGTCAACGCCAGCGTGACGTATGGTTGGGTGGCGGCAATCCGCGTGTGGCCCATGATCTCCTGGAGGGCGAAGACGTTGCCGCCGGCAGAAATGTACCAAGTCCCGAAGGTGTGCCGTAGAGTGTGTGGCCCTGCTTTCCGTGTACCGATGCCGGACCTCATGAACATCCTTTTGAATGCCGTCTGGATGCCAGACCTGCTCATGGGACCCCTCTTACCAATCCAGACATAGTACCCATCCCCGTGGCCTTCGAGTTGCTCGCGGACCACCCTGCTAACCGGTACGACTCTATCGCCAACTTTACCCCTTACTACCAGATGATCATCTTTAATTGCGGGCCATCGAAGGCTGGCCAGCTCACCCAGCCGAAGCCCGCTATCCATGACCAAGAGCATCACGAGGGTCACGGCTGCCTGATTCAATAGCCGGTTAAATACGCTGCCCATGCATCCATAAGCTCGCGCCTCCGGTCAAACAGATCGCTCCGGGCGTAGGCGGTCTCAGTCGAGTTACCCAGGGTATGAGCCAGGGCTGCCTCACCTACCGCCCACGGCGTGTCGGTGCACTCGATACACCAGTCCTTGAAGCTGGACCGGAAGCCGTGGGGCACAGCGGGTATCCCCAGGCGCCGCAGCAGGGCCGTGTGCACCATGTCTGATAGCGGCCGCCCCCTGAGCCCTGGGAAGATCAGTCCCGTATCCTCAGTGTCCTTCGCCTCTAGCCGTTGCGCCGCTAGAAGGACTGACAGTGCACTGTCCGACAGCGGGACGCGGTGGTCTCTCCTCGCCTTCATGCGAGACGCTGGGACGTTCCAAGTCTTTGATGTCCAATCAATCTCGGACCACTGAGCGATCCTCACCTCGCCGCTGCGGGCGGCCGTCAGCACCAAATACTCGAAGGCGAGGCGGGTTGCTGGCTGAGCACTTGAGTTGCGGACCTCTTCCAAGGCGGCTGGCACGTCCTCATAGGGCAAAGCCCGATAGTGGGCTTTCACCCGGGGCATCTTCGGCAAGGCTCGGTTGAGAGCCTTCCCCGCTGGGTTGTCGACGCGGTGGCCTTGGGCGATGGCCCAATCAAGGATGGTCTCGATGCGCTGCCGAACTCGGGTGGCAGTCTCCGATTTGGTTGTCCAGATGGGGGTCAGGACGGCCAGCACATCTCCACTGGTGATCTGGTCGACAGGCATCGACCCAATGGTTGGGTATGCGTAAGTCCTTAGCGTGTTAGCCCACTGACTCGCGTGTTTCTTGTTGGTCCATGTAGCCTGGCGTAAATCAATGACCGTCCGGGCGGCCGAAGCGAAAGTAGGGATGACCTTTCTCGTGACTTGCTTCTGGATCAGTGGATCGGTTCCGGCGCGGGCCATTCTCTGGTTGGCCAATGCCATCTCCCTGGCATCCGCCAGGCCGACCAGCGGAAAAGACCCCAGGCCCAGGTTTCGCAACGAGCCACCCTTGACCCTGATACGCTGGACCCACCTTTTAAGGCCCTTGGTGTCAACCCGGAGATAAAGCCCGTGGCCGTCGGAATACATCCCAGGGGCCTTGAGAGTCTTGATACGTCGGTCGGTAAGCATGGTGGCCGCCATCCCGTCCCCCGAAACCAATGCATTCTTGCATGTATACGTGTCCATTTGCGTATACATTTTATGCATGGATTGTAATGGACTTCTAGGGACGGAACAACCTTCTATGGACAGTAAGTCTTGGGTCTACTCATAGCGAAACCGGGCGTTTGCCAGGGGTTGTGGGCAGTTTCGTAGCTGAGAAAAAGAGGGTACATGGCGGAGGGAGTGGGATTCGAACCCACGTCCGCCAAAAGGCGGAAGCGGTTTTCAAGACCGCCGCCATCGTCCACTCGGCCATCCCTCCGCAGGTCATTTTATATTTGAATTGGTCTCTTGTCGCGGCCTCTTTCGATCGAGGCATCACATCCAGGTCCTGAACGGCCTAAAAAGCCCGCCAGGAAGCGGAGCCATAGCCCATTGGCTATCCCATATCTCGGATACCCTTCTGAGTAGCGAGTATCGCTATGACGGTGACCAACAACACAGCAGCCAGGGCTCCTACGGCCCATTGCCCTCCCACGAACTCAGCAGCGATTCCAGCCGGGATAACCCCCAGAGGCATGAGCGCGAAGCTCATCATGAATACGCTCATCACCCGCCCCTGATATTGGTCTTCTGTCAACTGCATAATGAGGGCATGGCTCAAGGTCCTATGACCCGAGAATCCCAGTCCCAGTAGGACCATGAACCCCAACGCCACGGAGTAAATAGGCACCAGGGCTACCAGCAGAAGGACCGTGCCGGTCAAAAAGCAGGCACCGACCACCAACAGCCCTGGCTTCCACTTGTTGCCCAGCGCCGCAATGATGAAAGAACCGACCAGCGACCCGGCCCCCATGAAACTCACCAGCAAGCCCATGGCCTCCGGGCCGCGATGGTAGATGTCAACCACAAAAACAGGCAGGAGCATTGGGAATGGCATAGCAAGGAGGGCCATGGCCAGGCTTATCAGCAACAGGACAAGCACCAATGGGCTGTTCCTCATATACGATAGCCCATCCCCAATATCCTTAATAATTGGTGACTTGCTTGTCACATCACCGCCGGTCAGCTTGGGCAGTAGAGCGGTAGGTAACAAGGACATAAACCCCATGCCACAAGTGAGGTAATAGACTCCGTCCGGACCCATAGCCGCGTAGAGGATCCCGCCAGCGGCCGGCGCCAGCAATGATATAGCGCTCATGCCCATGGCATTGAGAGCCATCGCGTTGGTGAGCCTGTCTTTGCCCACTAACTGAGGTATGATTGCCTGCCGCGCAGGCATCATGAATGCGAACAACGCGCCTTGAAATATCGACACCCCGAAGAGATGGACCCATGTCACTGTGTTGGTGGTTATCGCCACTCCGACGAAGAGAGCGGTCAGTGCCGAGGCCGCCTGCCCAAGCTGCACGATCCGCTTGCGTTCCAGCCGGTCCGAGATCGCGCCGCCGAATAAAGCCAGGCACAACAGGGGCAACGCGAAGCCACCGTTGACCAGAGCTAGGAGGGCCGGGGAAGACGTGATGTCGAAGACCAGGTAGCCTCGGACGATCATCTGCATCTGCATAGCTGCCACCATGAGCAGCATGCCCAGCCACAGATGTCGGAAATCCCGGTTCTCCAGCGAGACAAATGTCTGACGCCAGACGCCCATCGGGGGATGTATCTGAGGTGGTCTTATCGGGCTTTGACTCGTAGTCATGGGGCGGACGGCTTCCCTATAGCTACACTGGCTCGCAAACCGGGTGCAACTGAGTCCAAGATCGAGGTCATCGAAGTTTCAATGGTGAAGCAATTACATCCGGTAGAGTTGCCAGGGAATGTGCTAGCCAGGCGATGGCTACACAGCTCTACCATCCAAGGGATGAACACCGTCAGGAGCCAAAATCTTGATGCAGGTCATCAAAGCAGATGGTTCCCGAGTCGGCGGAATACTCGGAAACGTAGAGACTCTCAGGACGAGAGTGGGGTTGCACCTGGTCCGCTGACCGCGCTTGAGCACCGTCGATGGTGCCCCGCGACCGTGGGTGACGCGCAATACTAATGGGCCGATGGATTTCGCGGCGCAATCTTGGAGTATTGAAGGGGTCAAGCCCCAGGCTAGGGCCTCACGCTTCGCGATAGACCGTACCGCGATTCTGGACGTTCTCAATGAGCCGAATATCACCCATGTCGACCCGGTGCCCCAGAGGTTGAGGAGGACGGACTTCAAGGCCCAGGAGCTTGACGACCCTGGGGTCGGTGTAGTATCCGTTGTAGGTCTGCCGGACGAGCAGATCGAAGAACTCTCCATCGTCAGCTTCGACCTGACGCAATACCGCATCCTTCTGCTCACCGGATAAGCTAAGGAAGCCTAGCCTATAAGACCTATAGCTGCCAACCTCTATGAGTGAGAGACCGCGGCTGAAAATCCGCTTGAGCCGTGGCGAGCCACTGACGACTTTATCTAGGAAACCGACGGCAATCTCTCCTGCGCCGGGCATATTTTCGCTTGGCGGAATAATCCGGTTAAGAATTGGAGTTACCAGCTCAATTTGGGCATCGCTGAAGAACGAGCTCAAGGTGGCCATCCGGTTCTCCTCAGTCCAGCAGGTGTCTAGCATTTTGTTTGAAGTAATCGGCGATGTGGAGCGCCAGCGCCTGTATGGTAGACGTGGGATTGACCGCGCCCGCCGTGACGAAAATACTGCCGTCAATGATAAAGAGATTCTTGACGTCGTGGCACCGGCCATAGCCGTCCACCACCGAGTTGGCAACATGATCGCCCATTCGGGCCGTCCCCATTAGGTGCCAACCGGACGGACGCAGCAGTGGATTAACCACAACCTCCTTGGCTCCAGCAGCCTGGAGGACCTCCGTTGCTCTCGCTATGCCGTGGTCCATCATCTTCAGACTGTTTTCGCTCATCCTGTAATCTACTTTAGGGGCGGGAATACCATCATTGTCGGTAAGGGTTGGATCTAGGCCCACACGGTTGTGAGCCTCCGGCAGGTCTTCCCCCATCACACCTACGGTGATGGTCCGCCCAAAGCGCTCGTTGAACACGTGATGGTGGTCCGCGCCCCAGGGAATCGGAGACGGCGTTACAAATCCTTGCGCTGTGACCGTGGGGCCGGAGTTTCGTAGTATCTGGAATTGGTATCCTCTCACGAACCCTCTGGCCAGGTCGGTCTCATAGAATTCCGAGCTTGTGATCGAGCAACCCAGAGGACCTTTGTATCCTTCCAGTGGCTCGTCGAAAACACCCATTACCATTGACATCGGATGGAACATCAGATTCCTGCCGACGAGACCGCTATTGTTGGCGAGGCCATCCGGGAACAAGCTGGACCTGGAGTTCAGAAGCAGCCGGGGCGTGCCAATCCCATTACACGCCATCACCACGATGCGTGCTTTCTGCTGCTGCACGCGTCCTTCAGGGTCATAGTAGACCGCTCCATCGGCCAGTCCATCCTGGCCGACGGTTATTTCTCTGACCCTGGCGTTGGTTTTGAGTATCGCGCCCCTGGCTATCGCCTTGGGCCAGTAGGTAACGTCGGTGCTCGCCTTGGCCCCGATAGGGCATCCGGCTTCGCAAGGGCCGCAGTTGTTACAGGCGGCTCGTCCGTCATAGGGAGCCGTGAGGATCGCGCTATCCGAGGGCCACCAGTGCCAGCCCAGCTTTTCAAACCCGCGCACCATGGTATCCCCCGGGTTGCCCAGCGGTATCGGCGGGGTCTGCCTCTCGGACTTGGGAGGGAACGCGGTATCGCCCGTGATTCCGGCTACACCCATCATCTGGTCGTTGAGGCTGAAGTAGGGCTCAAGTTGCTGGTAGCTTACCGGCCAGTCGTCGGCTACACCGTCCAGCGTTCGTACCCGAAAGTCGGACGGGTGCAAGCGGGGGAAATGCGCGCTCCAGTGAATAGTGCTGCCTCCCACCGCGTTGAACATTAGCGGCGCGATGGGTGTGCCGGATTCATTGACTGGATAATCCTGGGGTAGTCCCCTGAAGTTGGGGTTAGGATTGAAATTCGTCTGTCTGCGTATCTCCCAGTCGGTCTGAGTCGACGGGTAGGTGCTAGGGTCCACCCAGTCTCCCTGCTCCAGACACATAACGTTAATGCCGGCTTCAGCCAGGCTCCAAGCGAAGGCCCCACCTGAAGCACCGGCGCCGATGATCAGCACGTCAACGATCTGGGTGTTCCGGGCCATTGCTGCCTCCTGCATGAATGCATTGGACTTCAGCTTCGCTGTGCATTATAACAAGCGCCCCGACATTGGCGAGTCATGGGTTGCTCTGATCATTAGGACTAGCAGGTATCGAAAGGCAGGGGATTAGAGGCAGAGGAGGCCTAGTTGTGCCGGCATACCCCTCGGCGTAGTATGACGGACGAGCGGAGATTTACTTGCAAACTGTCCAGGAGAGCCATATGCGGTCTGTGCTCCCGTTTGTGATCATAGTTGTTTTCGACGGGCTACAGCCGTCTCAAGTAACGCCGGGGTTAATGCCCAACCTTACCGCCCTGGCCGCCAAAGGCGTAACGTTTGCTAACCACCACTCGGTGTTCCCTACAACGACCCGTGCCAACGTGGCTAGCCTCGTTACTGGGCGTAATGTTGGGGGACATGGCATAGCAGCCAATACCATTGTAGTCCGAGACTTCGACCCCCACAGGGCCATTCCAGCCCTGGAGGCTGAGTTAACTCTAGTAGCAGAGAAAACAGGCCGAGTACTTCTTGCGCCCACCCTAGCCGAAATTCTTGGCGAGCATGGACAGGAGTACATAGCCATCGGGGTCGGTACCACCGGCAACGCCTACCTACAAAACCCAACGGCTGGCCGTTCCGGTGGTGCCACGATCCACCCCAATTTCGCCCTTCCCTACAGTCTGCATCACGACATTGGCGCTAGATTCCGCGCTTGGCCTGAGGAGGCCCACCCTAACACGCCAAGATTCGCCCGGGCTATCCGGATCATGACGGAGTACATCTTGGCAGAACGCATGCCCGCAGTTTCGTTGATATGGTCTTCCGAACCGGATAAATCTCAACACCATGCCGGCGTAGGTTCCGACCTGTCCAACACCGCCGTCAGGGAAGCGGATGAGCAATTTGGCGACCTGATGGAGTTTCTTGAGCGGACCGGTCGCGCCACCTATACCGATGTAATAGTAGCTTCCGACCACGGCTATTCGACCATAATCGAGCCAGTCAATGTGGAGGCCTTAATTTATGAGGCTGGGTTTGCGGCCGGGGGTGAACCTGGCGGGGTAGTGGCGGCCCAAAACGGAGGTTCGGTGTTGTTCTATTTGGCTGAAAAGGACCTCGCCACCGCTAAGGCGCTTGTGAATTGGTTGATGGAGCAGCCTTGGTGCGGCACGCTTACGGTATCTGATGGCGTAGCAGACATTCCGGGAACATTGCCCGCGTCCTTCCTGGGCAATGAGGGTCCTAGAGCGCCGGACATTACTATGTCCTTCCGATGGGACTCCAACCCCAACACCTCTGGCTACCATGGGTCGGTGTACGCCTCGGGGGGAGCTGCGGGGCAGGGCACCCATGGCTCTTTGAGTAAGCATGAGCTAAGAAATGTGCTATTCGCTGCGGGCCCGGGCTTCAAGCGTGGCGTCGAGATCAATACTCCATCAGGGATGATTGATCTGGCCCCCACCATCTTACGGATTCTGGGCATATCGACGGACGAACCCATGGACGGAAGAGTGTTGGAGGAAGCGTTGGCCGAGGGGCCTGAGGCTAGCGCAATAAATTGGACCGTCGAGCGGCATGCTGCCGAACACCAAGCCGGCCAAAAGACCTACCGTCAGTACATCAATATAGCCCATGTGGGCAACACATCCTACGTGGACGAGGGTAACGCGTCGCTAGAGAACACGTAGCTTTTTGTCTAGGAGGGTCTGGGTCAAGAGACTCTAGGTGCCTGGCGCCGGTCTCAAAGGCTTCAGTCAATAGCGAGTTGGCCTTTGGGTGAGTCTCCCTAGGAAGCCTCTATCAAGTAAATAGAGAAGCCCCAGCCAAATCTGCTGGGGCTTCTCTATTCGCACATTGGTATGGGGACTTGGTATGTACCGCTACCAGCCGAGGGCGTAGCAGGCCCTTCGGGGGTCGCCACCGGTGCTCATCACGCCCGTCTCCTGGTCCCTACGCGCTACGGTAGCGCCCGTTCCACAGTCGGCGACGCGTACTATGTCGTGGCCCAGGGACCTTAAGGCGTCGGCGGTAGATTCTGGAATGGCTTCCTCCAGGGATAGCCGGGCCGGATAGTAAACGTGGGGGTAGAAGGAGTTTACGACGCTCTGGCTGGCGAACCTGGGAGCCTCGATTGCTTCCTGGGGGTTCATGCCAAAGACTAGGACGTTCAGGGCTAATTGAACATTAGCCTGGGCCTGGTTGTCACCACCGGGGCAACCCAGGGTCATCACCGGTTGGCCGTCTCTGCAAACGATGTAGTTGATCAGAGTAGTCCTGGGGCGTTTGCCCGGTTCAACCACGTTGGGATGGCCGTCTTCGCAGTTGAACATCTCGATCCTAGTGCTAAGGGCGCACCCGATCTCGGGAAAGAATGCTGATTTGGCGAAGGCCCCTCCACTTATGGTGCCACAGACCATATTGCCAGCCCGGTCGAGGGCGGAAACGTGGGTAGTGCCCGAATCAGTGGCGGGACTAAGCTCCTCACCCCGTTGGTGAGGGACCGCCACGTCTGGTGAGCCATTGCTCTTTACCCGCGTTGAGTAGCGCCATGGGTCGCCTGGGGGCGGTGTCTCCGGGAAAGCTCGCTCCGGGTCGATCAACTGGGCTCGCTGGGCGGCGTAATCCTTGGATAGCAGGCCATCGATGGGCACGACCGCGAAGTCGGGGTCTCCGTAATAAGCTTCCCGGTCAGCGAAAGCCAGGTTCAGGGCCGAAGTCACGGTGTAGATGTAGGCCGGGGAGTTGTGGCCCATGCTCTTCAGGTCTTGTCCTTCGAGGATGTTCAACGTCTGCATCAACATGGGTGCCTGGGTCCAGGTATTCTGTCCCCAGATCTGGTAGCCGCCGAAGGTGGTCCTGACCGGCTCCTCGAACTTTGCGTGGTAGCTGGCCAGGTCCTCGGCGCTGAGGATACCTCCGACGCGCTGCGCGCAACCCACGATCGTCTCAGCTATCTGACCCTCGTAGAAGGCGTGGCGAGCGAATTCGATGCCTCTACCACCGTCTCCAGGCGCGACCATCGCTTTAAGGGTATTGGCCAATCCCGGTTGCATGAGTAGCGAGCCAGGCCGTGGGACTCCCCCGTTGTGGTAGAAGACGTCCGATCCTCCGGGAGGATAGTGGCTGAACTGCTCCAATGTAACCGGGCTCTTCAATCGGTCTATCATGTATTCGTAGTTGGGGAAGCCCTCATCCGCGAAACGAATCGCTGGCTGCAGGACCTCCTGGACCGTCTTGGTCCCGAAGCGTTCCAACATTACCAAGAAAGAGTCGACCACTCCTGGAACAGTGAAGGAAAAGTGGGCTTTCTGCCCTGGACCGGTGGGTATCCGCTCCATACCCCGGGACTTGTAGAACTCGGCCGTTGCTTTGCCGGGAGCGACTCCTTGGCCGCTGAGGGATAGAAGCTGTCCGCTGGGGGCGTGGTAGGCCATGAACACACCCTCCGCTGCCAACGAGTAGGAAGCGATGGGCTCAACCACAGCGGCGGCGAACCCAGCGGCCACCAAGGCATCGAAGGCGTTGCCACCGTTAAACAACATCGACATCCCGGCCATAGAGGTGAGGTAGTGGCCACTGGAGATCACGCCTTGACTTGAATGGACAACCGGGCGCCCGGTGGGCGGCAGCACCAGGTTTCCTTGCTCCATTTGGTGGACAGACTGGGTCATGTCAGACTCCTTTAGTTGCGCTAACAGAAATGTTCACAAAAAACCAGGAATCTTGAAATAATAGCATGGTTCTGTGGGGTGTGCTTTATGGTCTGGATTGTCCCTAGGGTCATTCAATTTTCTCCCTAACGCCAGCTCCCTCGTTCGCCTCCTGTTCGAGCCAGGAGCAAGCTCTGAGCCTGTCGAAGGGCCCACCGTCATGGCTCGACAAGCCTGTCCTGAGCTAGCCGAAGGGCCTGTCCTGAGCTAGCCGAAGGGCTCACCACGAATGGACTTGCTTTATTGTAGTAGGACAATCCAAAGACCTTAGGATCGGCCCTCCCTCCGATGACCTGCTAGCTCAGCTAACCTTCGCCAATGACGGCGATGGCCTCTACCTCCACGAGGAACGCTGGGTCGGCCAAGCCTGCCACTACCACCGTGGTGCTGGTCGGCTTGTTTTCGGGTGGCTGAACGTCTAAGCGGGCCTGGCGGACCTTCCCCAGGTTCTCGGCGCCGACGACATAAGTGGTCGTCTTCACTATGTCGGTCAGGGAGGCGCCAGCGGCTTTCACTGCTTTGCCTAGGTTGGACCACACCTCCCGGGTCTGCGCTTCGGCATCGCCTGGGTGAAGGGCTTCCCCGTTCAGGCCCCTGGGCACCTGCCCGGATATGTAAAGGGTGTTGCCAACCTTCACCACATGGTTGTACAAGTTGGCTGGTGGACTCGCCACGTCTGGCGGGTTGATGTATTCTCGCGCCATCTGCTTGCCTCCATTCGTTGTTGCTGGAGCCTTGGCCTGAGCTGCTAGAGATCAGTGGGACACTTCAGTTCCGCGTTATAATACCAGCCTGGTGGACTCCTCAACCGATTGAAGTCCTATGATTCAAGTCCTACGATTGGTGTCCTTGACGAAGAAGTTTGTTGTTGGAGGCGAGATGCCAAGGGTAGTACGAGCCGGCTTGGTTCAGGCTAGGGTGGGCCCAGATGCCCCAACCGATTTGTCCAGTCTGAAGAAGTTTATGGTGGATAAGCATGTGGCCCTGATAGAGCAGGCCGCCAACAGGGGCGTGGAGTTGCTTTGTCTACAGGAGCTGTTTTATGGGCCCTATTTTTGCGCCGAGCAAGACCCCAAGTGGTACGCCATGGCCGAGAGGGTGCCGGAGGGAGAAACGGCGCAGCTCATGGGCGCCATGGCCAAACGATTTAGCATGGTGATGGTCGTGCCGGTTTACGAGGAGGAGATGGCCGGCCTGCTGTACAACACGGCCGCGGTTTTCGACTCCGATGGCGCTTACCTGGGCAAGTACCGGAAAACCCACATCCCCCACCTGGCTCCTGGTTTTTGGGAGAAGTTCTATTTCAGGCCGGGTAATTTGGGCTATCCTGTGTTCAAGACTCGGGTCGCGAATGTGGGCGTTTACATTTGCTACGACCGGCACTTTCCGGAAGGCGCCAGAGCCCTGGGCCTTAACGGGGCGGAGGTGGTATTGAACCCATCGGCTACGGTTGCCGGACTCTCCGAATACCTGTGGGAGCTGGAGCAGCCAGCCCACGCGGTGGCCAATGGATACTTCGTGGGGGCTATCAACAGGGTTGGCTACGAACCTCCCTGGGAGATCGGCGAGTTCTACGGCAAGAGCTACTTTTGCGACCCCAGGGGACAGATAATCGCCCAGGGCGCCAGGGACGCGGATGAAGTGGTAATCGCCGACCTAGACTTGGATGAGATCCAGCAGGTGCGCCACACCTGGCAATTCTTTCGCGACCGGCGCCCCGATACCTACCAGGGCCTCGCAGCGCCCTAAAGGAGAGTGGTCAGAATGGAAGAGCGGCAATTTGGCAATCTAGGAACAATCAGCGCGCTGACCCTCGGTGGAGGCGGCACCGGCCAAGTCTGGGGTCCCACATCCCGAGATGAAGCTGTCGCGACCGTCCGGGAGGCGGTGGACGCAGGAATCAACTTCTTGGATGTGGCGCCGTCCTATGGGGACGGAGAGGCTGAGCGAGTCATAGGCGAGGCCTTCGATGGGCATTTGCCCGACGGAGTGCGTATATCCACCAAATACAATGTCGGTAATCCTCCGCGAGAACAAGTCCGGTCCCTCATCGAGGAAAGCCTGGACGCTAGCCTGGCGAGAATGAAGCTGGACCGGGTCGACCTGTTCTTCTTGCACAACCAGATAGTAGCGGACGCAGATGCTGATCGCTACGTTGGGACCCCGCGAAGCCTATTCCTGGGGTCTGTAGTGCCTGCCTTCCAAGGATTGATAGCCTCCGGAAAGGTTGGAGCGTGGGCGATTACCGGTATCGGAGTGCCAACTGTGATATTGGAGACGCTTCAGGCCGAACCCAGGCCTGCGACGGTCCAGGTGGTCACCAACCTCCTCGATTCTCCGGGAGCGATGCAACGCTACGACGAGCCGCCGAGACCGAGAGCCATCGCGCTCACTGCGCACCGTTGCGGCGTAGGGGTGATGGGAATCCGAGCGGTCCAGGCCGGCGCTCTAACCAGTGCGTTGGACCGGGAGTTGCCGGACGACTCCCCTGACCTGGCTGACTTTCACCGCGCTGAGTCTTTCCGGGCCCTCGCCCGGGAAATAGGAGAATCCCCGGCTTCCCTGGCCCATCGCTACGCTTTGTCAATGGATGGGGTATCCACCGTGGTGCTGGGTATAAAAAACCGTGTCGAGCTACGAGAGTGCATCGAAGCCGAGGCTAAGGGGCGCCTGGACGCTGAGTTGATGGCCAGGATTGACTTGTCGGTGGGCCGTTCCTAGCCGTCCAGCGCTTAGGTGTAGGAGTAATCGGGAAGTAACCAGCGGCTACTGGGCCACGGGTTCAAGGCTGGGCCAGACTTGGTTGGCCAGTTGCTCCATTTGCTCCGCCATCTCTTCAACATCCCGGGCCCTGGGCTCGACAACCACGTAAGTGAGGCCGGCCTCGGCGTATCGATGGATGTCTGATGCTATTTGCTGGGGAGAGCCACGCAAAGGAAGCCGGGAATCAGGCAGCGATGACTTGGTGATATCCAACCCCAATCTAAGGGATACTTCGAAGTCATTGGAGTCTGATCGCGATTGTTCCCGCAAGTTTTTGAGCTTGCCAGCGATTTCTTTCAAGTCTTGCGGGACCAATCGAATCCCATGCCAGCCGTCAGCCAATCGGGCGGCGCGCTGTAGGGCCCGGTCCGTAATGCCGCCCGTCCAGATGGGCGGATGCGGTTTCTGAACGCATTTGGGGTACATGGTCATATCGGACAATTGGAAATGGCGTCCGGCGAATTTCGGTTCGTCCCGCGTCCACAAGGCCCTCAAGAGCTCAATGTGCTCGTCGGTGACTGCGCCTCGGTGCGCATAGTCTGAACCCAATGCGACGAACTCCTCTTCCATCCAGCCAACTCCGGCACCCACGATCAACCGGCCGGCAGATAGCACGTCCAAAGTGGAAAGCATCTTGGCATTGAGCACAGGCTGGCGGTATGGGAGCACCAATACGCTAAACCCTAAGCGTATGCTACTGGTAACAGCAGCGAGATAGGAGGCCGCAGTGACAGGCTCCAGAATGTCTTGATCGGGCCTCAGAGGAAAGGTCCCGTCCGAGCGGTACGGGTAGCGAGAGTGGGGCGTGGTGGGGAGCGTGAGGTGGTCGCTCAAGAAGATTCCATCGAAACCCAACCCTTCAGCTTGGCGGGCTAGTCTGACCAAGGTTGAAGGTGCGGCTAGCTGGCCCAGGTTTGGCAGTACTATTCCGAATCGCATGGACTCCTTAAGTGTACGGCCAGATGCGAGATCGGGCCCGGCTCACGTTCCCTTGACACCCCTATGGGCGAATGCTACAATAGGCGACGCTTCCAACGCTGTTCCCGTAGCTACGTTGGCGCTTCACCCCCTCACCGTCTTCCTTGCCCCAGGTCTTCCATCAGGGCAAAGTCGCCAACCTCTGGAAGGAGGACATACCATGGCTCCCGAGATCATGAAGGGCCTCAAAGATGTCTACTTAGACACCACTGAGTCCAGCTTCATTGATGGTCAGGAGGGAAAACTCCTGTATCGTGGCTATAATATCCACGACTTGGCGGAAAAGTCCACTTTCGAGGAGGTTGTTTACCTCCTCCTTTACGGGGCTCTTCCCTCGCAACAGCAGTTGCGCGAGTTCGACGCGACCCTCCGCGCCAACCGCATTATCCCCGATGAAGTGATCCAGGTGTTGGACTTGGTCAAACAAAGCCACCCCATGGACGCCTTGCGCACCGGGATCTCGGCGCTGGCTGCCTTCGACCCCGACGTTAGTGACAACTCGGTTGAGGGGACCATTAGAAAGGGTGTCCGCATGACGGCGATGGGTCCAACGATCGTTGCCGCCCACCACCGGCTGCGGCAGGGACTCGAACCGGTGGCGCCCAACCCGGACCTGAACCACGCAGCCAATTTCCTTTACATGCTTTTTAACCAGGTCCCAGACGAAGACACTACCAGCCTTTTGGACGTCGACTTTATCCTTCACGCGGAGCACGGGGCCAACGCGTCGGCATTTGGGGCCAGGGTCACTGCTTCAACCCTCTCGGACCTGCATTCGGCAGTCACTACCGGAATTGGGGTCTTGAAAGGTCCATGGCATGGCGGGGCCGCCGAAGAAGTGATGAAAATGGCCCTGGACATAGGGCAGCCGGAAAACGCTGAGGAGTATTGCCGCAAAATTCTCGACAGTGGCGGGAGGATTATGGGGTTCGGTCATAGGGTCTACAGGGCCGAAGACCCCAGGGCGCGCCACCTAAGAGAGAGATCTAGGATCCTCGGCGAGAAGATGGGCCAACCCCATTGGTTCCAGATTCTGACCTATCTTGAAGACGAGGTTATGGTGCCCTATCGGTCCAGGGGGATTTTTGTAAACGTTGATTTCTTTGCTGGATCAATCTACTACTTGCTCAATATCCCCGATGACCTTTTCATCTCTATATTTGCTCTGGGCAGGATCCCTGGTTGGACGCTCCAGTGTGCGGAGCAATACGAAGACAACATGCTGATCCGGCCGTTGTTGGAATACTCCGGTGAGATGGACTTGGAGTACGTGTCAGTGGAGGAGCGCGGTTAAACCCCGCTAGCAACACGATGTCTTAAAGGGGGCCGACACGGCCCCCTTCGTTTTTGAACCTGGGATCAAAGGATAAAGCTTCCACAGTTACGTCATGAACGTGGAATCAGAAATTCGTCGCCGTATTCGTGATAGGGGCGCTATACCCTTTACCGAGTTTATGGACCTGGCTATGTATTGGCCCGACGGCGGATATTATCAGCAGCAAGAGCGCCAGTTGCCGGGCGACTACTACACAAGCCCCATGGTGCATCCCGCCTTTGGTACGCTTCTTTCCTTGCAACTGTTCCAAATGTGGAAGCTATTGGGGCAGCCCGACCGTTTCACAGTGGTGGAGGCGGGATCTGGCAACGGCCTGCTGTGCAGCGACATAGTCTCTAGCGCAGCGGGCCTGCCGGAGAAATTTGCACGGGCCCTGGAATACCTTTGTATTGATCTTGGAGCCCGATGGGGCCTGGAAGGGCAGCTTTCTGAAAGCCCTTCTGGAGTCTGGCGGATAGCTGCCTCAGGGCTACCTCTCCGAGGAATTCGGGGCTGTATCTTGTCCAACGAGCTCTTGGACGCTATGCCTGTTCACCGCGTGACGCTTACCGGGGGCAAACTCCAAGAGACCTACGTTACCCTGGATGGGGATGAACTGGTCGAGTCCTCGGGCGAACCCTCGACGCCGGGGATTGCAAGCCGCCTGGATGGACTGAGGCTCAATTTGGCAGAGGGCCAGACCGCCGAGTTAAATCTGGAGCTGGACCAACGGATTGGCCAGGCAGCAGCAGCTCTCGACGCAGGGTTCCTACTGAGCATCGACTACGGCGATATAGCCGAAGAGCTTTACTCTCCTGAGCGGCGGTTTAGAGGTACCTTGACCACTTTTTACCAGCATGTTCAAACCGATGCGCCGCTGCAGAGAGTTGGACGTCAGGACATAACGGCTCAAGTGGACTTCACTACCTTGGTTAATGCGGGCCGAAAGGTCGGCATTAAGACCCTGGGCTACACGACCCAGGGGGAGTTCCTCTCTAACCTGGGGTTGGAGTATCTCAGGCAGGGGTTGGCTTCGTTAAGACTGCCCGGTTCCAGTCTTCAATCCAACCGAGTAGGTATGCTGCAATTAGCTCGTCCGGATGGTCTCGGCAAGTTCAGAGTGCTAGCCCAAGGCAAGAATGTTGAGGGGCCGCACCTCTGGGGATTCGCACCCTCGACGGAGGCCCAGGAACTCCTCTCCGCAATGCCGGTGCCGTTGTTGACCGATAAGCACCTCTCCTTGATGGAGGCCACATATCCGAACGCAGGCATGGGTTTTGAGCATCTGTGGCCTTGGGGAGACCCAGACGAGCCAAGATTTTAGGCAATCGTCACCAATATCTATAGTGTTCCTAGCTTTCGACTATGTCGATAAGGAAACCGAACGGGTCCCGGAAGTAAAGGCTGCGCGACTCCTCGCGGACGATGGTGCAACCGGATGTTTCCAATAGCCGCTTGGCTGCCTGGAAGTCTGTCACGTCCAACGACGGAATGAATGATTGTGCATCACCGGCGTCCCGATTGACATAGAGCTGAAGCTCCCCGGTGTCCAACTCAAGATAGTCGTCCGTACGATTTACCAGTTTGAACCCGAGAACGTCGGAATAGAACGCTTCCGCCTTCGCCAAATCTGGTACATGGACCGCAACTTGCCGGTTGGACCGAAACGACACATCAGGCCTAAAATCGTTGTTGTCTGTGCTCATTTGCCCTTCCTGTGTTGGTTCGTATTTTTGGCTATCCGCTTCTGGGCGGCCTTGGCATTACATGCTATTTGGTAAAGAGGGCCTGACTGCGAAGCAGATACCTTGTTAGCTGCTCATGGATTTGAAATGAGCGTTTAGTTCACGTCCTCGTCGGCAGGTTCGGAGCGGCGCAGCAACCGTGGTTCGCAGCGGACCGCAGTGGTCAAGAAGCCACTGTGAGCCACCATGCGATGGGCAGGGCGAACGCTTCGCTCGGTTACTTGCCACGGGCGCAGCAACGTTTCTACAGTCTCCACTAGCTGGAACCGGGAGTCGCGGTTTAGCTCCATAACTAGCTGGTGCACCTGTAAGATAGTCGGCAAGAAGCTCAGCAGGATCCCTCCCATCACCAGAGCATCACCCACTGTGGACACAGCGACCCAGGGCTCCGGCACGTCTAACACCACGCGGTCGACATCTCGCTCGGAAATCCCATCGTATAAATCAGCCACCTTAACGCTCAAGTTCTTGGAGCAGCTTGTCGTCCGGTTTATATTCTGGAGGGCGCGCGTCACCACAGATTCATTGATCTCATAACTGATCACCCGGCCTTCGGTACCTACAGCCCGGAGCAGCGCCGCGGTCAAAGAGCCCGAGCCAAGGCCGCCCTCAATCACGGTTGCGCCAGGGTAAATATCGGCGAGGCTGATAATGTTCCCTAGGTCCTTAGGGTAAATGATCTGTGGGCCGCGGGGCATCTCCCGGACGTAGTCCCCCAAGGTGGGGCGCACCGCCAGCATGGTGTGACTACGGTCGGTCCGGTACCACCCGCCCACGGTGTTCCCGATCAAGTCCGAGTGGGCCAGTCGGCCCAGGTGGGAGTGGAAAGTCTGCTCTTGCGACAGGTTGATCATGTAGCGCCGCCCTTTCCTGTCTATCAAAAGGGCTAGGTCACCTTCCTGAAATTGGTTTTTGTGATGCGCCAAATTTGTTATCCAACTATAGATTCGGGGGCAACCCCAGGCTCAAGCATCCAATAAAGCTCGCTAGCAATTGTACGCCAATCGGCGCCCCTTAGGATGACTTGATTGTTGATTCAGTCAGGCTAGGCCCGCTTTTGAGGGATGATTGGCGATTTGATTGCAGGAACGGGTTGAGCTAAAGTTGTATTCAATGATGGAACGCCAACACTTCAGCCTGGAGGAAGCCAACGCCCAGTTGCCTTGGCTGGTGGAAACTTTCTCTCGGATCTCACCCATGGCTCAAGAGCTAACGGCCCGGCAAGAAGAGCAGAGGTCGTTGCTTGAGCGCCGAGGTGGGAACGGGACCGCCAGCGATGAGCAGGCCACTGTCGACCTGCAGCGTGAGGTGGACCGGATCATTGAGCTACTGCGCGCTGAGATTGAAGAAATCACCGGGCGCGGGATTCTGATAAGGGACCTGGCCCGCGGACTGGTGGACTTCCCGTCTTTCAGAGATGGGCGAGAAATCTACTTGTGCTGGATTCTAGGAGAAGAGGAAATAGGCTTCTGGCACGAGACCAACGTGGGGTTCTCGGATAGGCAGGCATTGTAATGCCGCTGCAGACCAAGTTGGCCGTTGACCCCACTAGCCCTGACGCAAGCGTCCTTTAAATAAACCGGGCCTGCTGTCTGGTTGCGGCTGCGTGGTCGATGTAGACCGTGATGACTTCGCTGAAAAAGTCTACCGCTTCCGTGCCTTGCTCCCGGTGGCCAACACCCGATGATTTCAGCCCGCCGAAGGGTAAGTGGACCTCTCCGCCCAAGGTTGGCGCGTTGACGTGGACCATGCCAGCGTCCACGGTGTTGATGTATTGGAACGCTTGGGTCAGGTCCTTGGTGTAGACCGACGACGACAAGCCGAACTTGACGTTGTTGGATATCCCAATGGCGTCCTCTAGGTCTTTGGCTTTGAACACTGTGAGCACCGGTCCGAAAATCTCTTCCTGGGCAACCCTCATCTCGGGTGACACGTCGGTAAAAATAGTGGGTTCAATGTAGTAGCCCTCGTCGTATATGCCGCCGTTGACGCTGTGGCCCCCGTAGGTCAGCCGGGCCCCTTCCTCGGTGCCGATGCCTATATATTCCATTACTTTCTCGAACTGATACTGGGAAGACAGAGGCGAAACATCCACTGTAGGGTCCAGTCCGTCGCCTATCGTAAGTTTGCTGGTCCGGTCGACCAACTCCTCCATGAACTGGTCATACACCGGCTCTTCCACAATTACTCGGCTGGTGGCGGTACACCGCTGCCCGGTGGAGCCGAAGGCGCCTTGGACTATGCCCCCCAAGGCCTTGTCTAAGTCGGCGTCGCTCAACACTATTACAGCGTTCTTGCCGCCCATCTCACACTGGACCTTTTTTAGCAATCGAGCTCCTTGGGCGTATATGTCGGTGCCGATTTCTGTGGAGCCGGTGAAGGAGATCCCTTTGACGTCGGGGTTCTCCACCAGAGAGTTGCCAACTGAAGAGCCGGGACCGGTGATTAGGTTCAGCACCCCGGGTGGCAGACCCGCGTCTTGGAACACCTCTACCAGCTTGATGGCGCTGAGTGGTGTCCCTGAAGCTGGCTTGAAGACCAGGGTGTTGCCGCAGATAAGCGCCGGCGCGATCTTCCAGGCAGGAATAGCAATCGGAAAGTTCCAGGGAGTGATGATGGCCACTACTCCCAATGGCCTTCGGACCGTGTAAGCAACGGTGTTAGGCAGCTCGGAGGGAGTTGTGTAGCCGAACATCCGCCGCCCCTCTCCAGCGGCGTACTCGATGATGTTCATCGCTCGTTTGACCTCCCCTTGAGCGTCCGCCAAGGGTTTACCCTCCTCAATGGTGATAGTGCGAGCGATGTCGTCTCCCCTTTCCCGCATGATCTCCAGGGCGCGGAACAGCACCCCCGCCCTTAAGGGGGCCGGAGTGTTGGCCCAAGAGGAGAGAGCGTCCTGCGCAGCGGCCGCGGCCCGTTCAGCGTCGGTGGGCGCCGAAGTCTGGAATTCACCCAGCACTGTGCTCTTGCTGGCCGGGCTGGTGATGGGATAGGTACGACCGGACACGGAGTCGACCCACTCCCCACCGATGAAATTCTTGTAAATGTTCACCGCTGGCGTAGCCATGTATATTTCCCCTCGAATGTAGGTGGATTTTTGGGCCCAAAGCCTGCGCCGCTAAATGCTGTAGCAGAGGGACGCCCTGGACTTGCGGTTTTAAGGCGGCTGCTGTGACCCCTTGATCCTAGGCGAGGAACTCGACCCCGGCGCCTATGATCTCGATCTGCATTGAGCGAACGTCCGGAGCCTGGCGGTCGAAGGTCACCCCGACCGTGATGTTGATTCCTTGGCCAACTTCCGGGTTGTTCGGCACATCAAATCTCGAATCCAGGTTGTCGTCACGCAAGTCCAACCCGGTATGCTCAGCGATCCGCTTCTCCCCATCATAAACGATTACCTCGTGGACGGAAGCGTGCGAACGGGTGCGGAAACTAACCAGTGCGGTCCCGGCCCGAGTCCTGGTCCCATCGAGGACAGTGGGCGTAGGCACAGGAAAGTGGACCCAGGTATTCTGCCCTTCGGCCCCCTCGATGCGCACAAAGGGGCCGGTGTGTCGAACAGAGGTTACGCGGTTGGGATATTCCACCTGCATGCTGGACCCGTGGACCCAGGATGTAAAGTTGTTATCAGGCATCAGCTACTCCATTCCAAGGCCGTTTGGGACGCACCATCCGTAGGCGTCCCAAGTCTACGAATTATGGTAGGAATCGGCTCCCATGATTGAAAAGATTATAGCTGTTGCGTGCCTCGGGGTATAGGGCAGAGCACCTCCCGGCGTTATCGGTTCTCAACCGCCGGCCCTAAACCGTCGGCTCTCAACCGATCGAACAACGCTCGCACGGGGCATCGACAACGGCCCGATCACGTTTCCGGAGTCCAGGGGTGGTGCCCCTCAAGGACACAACATCGGGTCCCGGACTGCTAGGTAGTAATTCTGGGGACCGGTACCGCGTCGACCTTAGTCTGGGCGAATAGACTGTCGGCCCAACTGAGGCCAGGCTGCTGGCGCGCTGGACTGCTCAAGACGCTCCTCAAGCGGCAGGCTTTCGTCCCAGTGGTAGGCGATGAACCGGCGGCCGTTGACCTCCCGCGACTCTTCAGATGCCAGCCAGACCACCGGGGCCTGCATAACCTCAGGCTGAATAATCGCGTTTCTGTCGTACTCGGTTTCGAGGGGGAGTATGTTGGTATTGGCCACCCCGCCGGGGACCAGGACGTTAGCGGTAACCCCTGTGCCCTCCAGCTCCTGGGCTGCGATAGCGATTAGGGCTTCGTGGCCGGCCTTCGATGGTCCGTAGGGTGAGCCTCCTCTGCGCCACATGGTGTCCAGGCTGGTGGTGACGCCAATGATGCGGCCCCAACTCTGGGCCAACATGTGGCCGACCACTGCTCGCGCCATGTAAAAGGGCCCGCCTAAGTTCACCGAGATTACTTTGTCCCAAACGTCGGGAGAGATGTCCCAGAATTTATCGGGGCTTTCAGGGCCGGTAACTAGGCCGCGCGGAGAGATGCCGGCGTTGTTGACCAGTATATGAAGGCCCCCCAGCTCGGAGATGGCCTTGTTGACCGCGCGCTCGGCGTCGTCGGCGTTGGACACGTCGGCGGTCAGGGTAAGAGCGCATTCATCACCACCCACCTCGCGAACATCGTTGGCGGTCTCTTGGAGCCACTTATCATTGACGTCGACCATGGCGACTCTGGCCCCAGCGCGCACCAAGGCCAGGGTCATCGCCCGGCCCAGGCCTATCGGGCTTCCAGCCCCGGTGACCATCGCGATTTTTCCAGAGAGCGGTTGTGCTTGCATGTGACCCTCCCCTCCATTTGTTGCTGCCAACCCGTGACGGCTGGCTGCGTCCAGGCCCACGATAGTTGCTGCTCAACCGGCTTGCTGTCACCTGCCTGGCGCTTGTTTACCCGTCGCTGGCTACGCAGGGCGTGTTTCCGTGTTGTCGTTGATGATGCTTTGGTGACCGCGGTTCTTGTTGGCGCCTGTTGTTATGGCCCGGAGTGATCCCCCTCGATTAAGCTAGGCCTATCCTAAGGTTGCTAATTCATTACTGCCGCCTGTGCTCATCCATTTGACCAAGGATTGATTACCTCAATCCCACACCCCTCATAGCCGTCTACGTCTCTCGTTGCCACCGACGCTGCTCTACAGCGCGCTATGGCCGCTATCTGGCAGTCGGCATGATTGATGGGATAGCCAGCGGCACGGCGAGCAGCGGCTATTGTGGCGTAAGCCCGGGCCGCAGCACTGTCAAAGGGGAGGATGCGGCCGGTAAAATCATCTTGGAGCATCCCTTCAACCTCGGCAAGCAATCTGTTTCGCCGCTCACCTGCCGGCAGTATTTCAACACCGTACCTCAGCTCGGCTTCGCTAATGGTCGACAGGTATAAGTTGAGAGCTGCTTGCTGGGCAACCCAGTCCATAACGCTATCACTAGGACTGGGACGCATCAGCTCAGAGACGACGTTGGTGTCTAGGATGATCATAATTGTCGCGTCAGTCGAATCGAGGGGTTTTGCGCATGGCCGAACGGGCTGGCAAGGTCAGCTCGACACCACCCAAGGGCGAGAACCGGGCACGAATCGCGCTGGCCAGATTCTCTTTCTTTGAGGGCTGGTGGTTGAGTGCCGTTCTCAATATGTCGCGGGCCTCCTCCTCCATGGATCGACCGTTCTCAGCGGCGCGAATGCGCAGCCGACGTTTCAATCCTTCTTCCAGGTTGCGCACGGTGATACTAGCCATGATAGAGCCCTCCATCTGCAACGCAATAATATAATACTATGATTGCAACGCTATCACCAAATGGCGAGCTTTCGCAGATCTTTCTGGTTCTCCACCTAACGCAAACGCCTCCGTTCGTCATGAGCTCGCCGAAGGGCCGTTGATCGTCTAGTTATCCACCTAAAGGATATACCCCGTCCGTCCTGCGCCTGCCGGAGGGCTCGCCACAAAGGGACTTCCCATCAACAGGCCCCGGCTGTAGGAACCCGGAAATTGACATGCTATATGCTCCCTCCTACAATCGTAGTCCGCTAAAGGAATCGTCGAGAGCCGCCTTGCGCAGAGGGGGAAGTGATGGCAAGGATTAAACATATCGCCCTATCCACCGAGGACCCAGCAAAAACTGCGGAGTTTTACAAAGAAGTCTTCGGCCTTAGTGAGCTGCGCAGGCAGCCTGCCGATACCGGCGCCGATGGTGTGTGGCTTACCGACGGTTACATCTATTTCGCAGTGCTCAAATACGGCAGTGACGATGCTCCCAATCTAGGAGAAGGGCCTTCCACCGTCGTGGGGGTCCACCACATTGGTTTCTACGTGGATGACCTGGAAGAGTCCAGGGCAACCATTGAGGGAGCCAACGCCACTGAGTGCCCGGGGAGTACTGCCGCTAACCGTAAGTACAAAGGTCCGGACGGGCTCATGATCGACATGCGAGTGAGAGGATGGGACGAGCAGATCAAGGCCAGGGCGCAACTGTACGAGCTCGCCGGCCCGGTTTAAGCTCACTTAGTCTGGGGACCTTCCAGGTGTTCGGGTGACTGGCCAACATTCGTTGGCGTCCGGACTATGTCTTAGGACCAATCATTGCCCGCAATCGATAAATTTCTACCAACCTCTGTAATCGGGAGCTATGCTACCCCAGGCTGGCTGTGGACCGCCCTGGAGGAGATCAAAGCTGGCCGCTATGGTCAAACGGATGAACGCGAAACCTTCGACGACGCAGTAAACATCGCAATCCGGGACCAGGAAAGGGCGGGGGTGGACATCATCACCGATGGCGAGATGCGTCGCTACTTGTTTGTCCAAAACTTCTATGCCAGGGTGGAAGGCCTACAGTCGCAGCCTCCGCTCCGGCAGACTGGGTTCTATGCCTACGATAGCGTGCCTCGGTACCTGTTGACCGGCCCCATCACTATCCCGCAAGGGCTGGGAGTGGCCGATGAGTTCCGCTATCTCCGGGCGAATACGGAACGGGCGGTCAAGGCGACGTGCCCCGGTCCTTTAACTCTCACCATCCACATCAGGCTCAGAGACTCGTCAGTGTATGAATCCCGCACCGAGCTGGCCATGGAGTTCGCTCGAGCAATCAACGCGGAGCTGAAGGATCTGGTAGCGATGGGCGCCGCTTACGTCCAAATAGACGAGCCGTCGGCGGCCATCGTTGAAGGGTCAATCGACGAATGGGTGGAACTGCTGAACGTGGCCTTTGATGGCGTGGACGCTCGCCGCTGCCTTCACGTTTGCTTTGGCAATCTGCTCAGTCGGCCCCGGGGCAAACGCCAGTACGGTCGGCTGTTTCCGGCGTTAGGGAACGTTACTGCCGAGGAGTTCTCCTTCGAGTTCGCCAACCGGGAGATGACTGAGCTGGAGGTGCTGAAAGAGGTCGGGCCGGACCGGGACTTGAGCGTGGGACTGGTGGACGTAAAGTCCTTCTGGATTGAGCCTCCCCAAGAAATCGCCCAACGGGTAAAGCAAGTCGCGGAGCACGTCTCCCCAGAGCGAATCACTGTAACCCCCGACTGCGGGTTCTTCCCGGTCCCGCGGTGGCTGGCCTTCGAGAAGCTGAAGAACATGGTGGCGGGAGTGGATATTGCCCGCCGAGAGCTTGTCGGCTAAGCCAAGTCAGGCCTCAGCGGGGTGTTGCGTCAGCGGAGCAACTTCTCGGCCAGGCTTTCCAGCGAATTCAGGGTCTCGTCGCCCGCCCCGGAAGGTAGGGACACGGTAGCGCTATCGGCGCCAGCCTCTTCCAACTGGTTGATCTCATCAGGGTCCGGAGTCGCGTTGTATACCATGAGGCGTATCGACTTGGGGTCGCGCCCAGCGGCTTCAGCGAGTTCATCCAGCGTGGCCCGGCCCATCTTGACTTGTTCCGGGGTTACCCGCACCGGCATCCAGCCGTCGCCCCAAGCCACCACTCGTTTGAACACGTTCGGGGCGAAACCGCCTAGGAATACCGGAGGATGCGGCTTCTGGACCGGCTTGGGGTAGGAGCGGACGGGCGGGAAATCGAAAAACCGGCCATGAAACTCCGCTTCATCCTTGGTCCATAGCTCTTTCATCGCCAAAATTGCTTCTCTTGTCTGGCCCCATCGGTGCTCAAAGTTGCCACCCATGATCTCCGTCTCTTCCTTGAGCCAGCCTGCTCCGATTCCGAAAATGACCCGGCCA
This sequence comes from Dehalococcoidia bacterium, assembly GCA_965197555.1. Taxonomy (GTDB): domain Bacteria; phylum Chloroflexota; class Dehalococcoidia; order Lucifugimonadales; family UBA3495. The sequence continues at coordinate 1,011,940 of OZ240213.1, forward strand.
CTGGAGAAATGGTCCAGGGTGGCAATCTGTTTGGCCTGTACCAAGGGATTGTGCTCGGGCACCAGGCAGACTCCGGTCCCCAGCTTGATTCTTTGCGTAACTCCGGAGGCCCGAGCCAGACCAATGAAGGGGTCTCCCAGATCGTGCATGAAGGGGGGGATGGAGCCGTCCGGGGTCCCTCCATAGCGGGAGGTGGTGTGCACCGGGACTATGGGGTGTTCGGGGAGCCAGAGAGACGCGAAACCCAGCGCTTCGGTCCTCTGGGCCACCACTGCTATATCCATCGAGTGGCTGGAAATCGACGTTGAAACTCCAATTTCCATGTTGCTGTCCTTTATAGTTGACTTTAGATGGCGATCGCATACACGCTACCCCATTGCCCTACGATGCCTGGCCTCGATGGGCGGCCTGCGACCTGACGAGGTCAAGTATCCCATGGGGTAGGGCTCTCAGCAACCCGCCGCGAGTTAGTGGGGGCTGTTTGTCCTCGTAGACCGTGAGAAGTCTGTTGGTGGCGAGCCTTCGACCAGCTCAGGCCGAACGGGATAGTCCGTTGGTGGCGGACCTTTGATTAGCTTAGAAGGAATCGGGAGAGCTCGCTACCCAGGCTCGAATCCCTCGAAGACGACGTTGTCGCACCACTTGAGGGATCTCTTGTATTCGCCAAGGGACTTGGCAGTCCATCCCAGAATTGGCAGCCCCTGCCCTTTTTGCCTGGCAGCCGCCCAGTTGGGCAGGTCTCCTATTCGGTAGTTGACGAATGCGGGACAGCATGACCGGGAGAACAGCAACTGTTTTCTGAAGCCCCCTGAATGGGGCGTCCTGCCAATGATCAATCCCCTGGGGATCGGCTGGGCGTTGATCCGGAACCATCTCAATGAACGCGGGTTGAAGGACTGAACAGCTAAGGGGCCTTGATAGGTGTTGAGAAGGGCCAGGATGGATTCCTCTAGCATTCCAGGTTCCCCATCGTTCTTGATTTCCAATAGGATTGGCGTCCGGCCTTGCGCCATCTCCAAAACTTCAGCCAATAATGGCACCCCTTGGCCGGAGCCCAACAACCGCAGGTCCCGCAAGTGGTCCCGTTGCAGGCTGGATAGTTGGTGGACATCCCCAGTCATGCGCGCGGTGTTGTCATCGTGAAAAACCACTGGGTTGCCGTCGCCCAGGAGACGAACATCTAGCTCGATGCCGTAGCTTCGGTCAATGGCTCGGGCGAAGGCGGCCATGGAGTTTTCGGGGTATCTGCCATCGCCGGAATGCAGCCCCCGATGAGCGATCGGTCTGCCTTTGAGCCAGGATAACTCAGCGTCCACGGTGGCCTCTCCTCTGAGAATATATCAGGTTGGAAATACTCGGCTGGGTCACTGGCGCCCGTCGAGGGGAGAGGTGTCTACATCGAGACCCGCAGCAATTACGGATTCCCTGGTCACTGTGCTGGGCAATCCGTAGCCCCTGAACAAACAGTAGCTGAAGAATGCCACAAATCCAGCCACCGGCCCTACAAGCCTGATGCCCAGGGGGTTTTCGGCCGTCTCTCCAAGGGTGAGGACCAAGGCCAAGAGCAAAGGAGCAAAGGATGATCCGATTTTCTCGAAAAGGTTTTGAGTCATGTAGAACATGCCCTCCCGCCTCATGCCGGTCCTCAAGTGATCGTAATCAGTGATGTCTGCGGTGATGGCCCTGGGCAACAGGTTAACTCCCGCCATTGGGATGCCAGCCAGGAATGCCATAACCAGACCCTGGGCCAACTTCGGGATACCCGGAATGAAGCCGGCGAAGAACAGGAACGGCATATATATGGCCGTACCCAACAAGCACGCCGAGTACACCCAGCGCTTGCCCAAGGGATTGCTCAACTTCCAGAGACCGAACGCCCCAAGCACCATCGCTGCCAGCGCGGATAACGTTATCAAGGAGATCGCCCCACCGCTGTTGTTACTGCCCAGAACCGCGGTGACAAAGAAAGGCAACCAGCCGGTGATCATCACCACCGCTAGCTGAAAAAGGACGAAGGTGGGTAGGAAATACAGGAACTGGGTGTTCGTAAGGGTGTGCCTAAAAGCCTCCCGCAGCGGAATCCTGGCTACAGGTGTGTCGCGGGGAGCCTGGTCCCATATAGCGCTTAGGCCCAGGTACCTAAAGCACAGACCTACCCCTGCCATTACGGCGCCCATGACCTTGAAATCGAAGGCACCGCTTATGATCCCGGAGAGCACCAGGCCCAACACCGCTCCCAGGATTCCGAAGTAGAGCTGCCATAGCACCAGGCTCATTCGGTCTTGGTGGCTTCTCACTAACTCCGGAAACAGCGCCTCATAGGGTCCTCCGGACAGGCTGGCGCCTAGAAAGAACAGCTCCAAGATCACAAAGAGATACACCGCGTTGGCGACGCTGGCGTTTCCCCAGGGTGTAATCCAGAGCAACGCGAAACATAAGACGTAAGGTGGGGTAGAGAATAGGATGAAGGGAATGCGGCGGCCCCAACGGCTGCGCGTCCTGTCGCTCCACCAACCAATAATGGGGTCATCCAGGGCTTCTATGATGCGTCCAACGGTGAGTAGGCCGCCCACCAGCACCCTGGGGTCAGCGATTATAGGTCCCCAGACCAGGCCAGGTACTGCGGCAGGGAGGCCCAAATCCTCCGGTGGGACCAGAAAGAAGAGAAGCCATAGGTTCCTAGTCTGAGCAATGGCTTGATTTCCGATCTGGTCGGACGCGTAGAGCAGCTTGCGCACCAGGGGCAACCGAGGAGTTGGTGTGGACATTCAATGTCCCTAGCCACGATGGGACGAGGCTTGGTTGAATGCTCAATAGTTTAGCCGCTGGTGCGGGCTTCAGCCAAATGGCGATAGATACGGACGGGTGTGGTACACAGCGTAAGGCTGGGGGAAGGTTGGTTGCCAGGAGCAGACAATGCCCTAGGCACACCTGGGGCTACCACCGGCAGCCCCGACAAGGATTGAGGAGTTAGATCACGGTAGTGACGACAAGAACTCAGGGTGGGCGAGCCAATTAAGCTTCACCGCCCGGTGTCTAGGAAACGGCGGTCATCTCACGGGGCTTGAAGATATGCACGGGCGTCGATGCTCTGTCCCGCACCCGCTCCGCAATGCTGCCCTTGAGCAATTTAGTCAAACCCTTCCGGTCATGGGTGAACATAGCAATTAGCTCGACCTGTTCATCGGCAGCGAAATTAGCGATCCCTTCGGCTACTGAATTGGCTTCAATTACTTCGCACTGCCATTGACCGATCTTCCCGCCTAATCCGTACGCCACGCCGTGGAGATATTCCAAGGCCTGCTCCCGGTAGTTTGGTTCGCGGTCTTTGCGAGGGTAAATCACATGTAGGAGAATCCCCACGCCGTTAGAAGCCAACATTTTCTGGACTTGAGGAAGAATTGATTCCGCTTCCGGGGACTTGTCCAGCGGGACCACCATCTTGTAATAATTCGCCGCGGCGGCTCCGGCGAATTGCATCAAATAGAGGCAGTTGCCAAGGGCAAGTTCAACCAAGTTTACTTGCTCGTCCACGTCTCTCAACATCATGCTCATCACCCCCTTGGTTCACTCGAGGTCGTTATATGGTTAAGGGACCGCTCTTCTGTCCATCCAAGGTAGAAACAACGTTGATCCAATTGGTTCGCCTACAGTATCCCAACCTACAACAAAATGTCAACATTGGGATGAATTTCACAGACGTTTCGTAGTAACATGGCCGTTGTGACATAATTCACAATCTTCTTTGGTATGTTCTCTCCGTGTTTCGTAAGTGATAGCTCTCATTGGTGGTTAGATATTCAAAGACCGTAGGAGGGTAGAGTTCTAAGAGGAAGGGGGACCGCAGCGGGAGCGCTGAGATTGCTGCTCTGCAGGATGTGTAACGTAGGGCTACAACAAACAAGAGGCCAAGAATCTGTTCAAGAGTAGGGCTTGGCTAGAGGCACGAATCTTGAACACCAGGAGTGATAGAAACCTCTTTCCAGGACTACATGCGATAGCTCTTCTGCTCAGCGGGATCAAAGGGTCAGCCCGTAGCGCATTGCCGAACATCCCATCGGCGGCGGGCCACCTGCCAGAGTCGAAGAGTTCTCCTGCCTGGTCAGGAGGAATGACGGCGGTGGCGTAGCTGGAGATGTCATTCAAGACGGATGCAACGGTAGCTTTCTCTCCTATCTCCGGCTACGTCGGGCCCAAGCGATGAAAACAGCTACCACAGCTATACCAATGACTACTGCCGCCACGATGAGCCACCAAGGGAATCGTCCTTCCCACCAAGGGGATCCTCCGTCCCACCAAGGGAATCCCCCCTCTCCGCCGTCCTCCTCGGACAACACCGGCTCTAAGGTAGGTGTGAGTGGTGCGGTCGCAGTCGCGTCTGTGGACACTGGTGCAGGAGTCCTCGAAGGCTCCGGCGTTGATCTTGAGGCTGCCTCGGGTTCCGTTGTTGGTGTAGCAACAGGCTCCGGCGTCGGCGTTGGTATAGGAGTCACGGTAGGGCCCGACGTTGCTGTAGGTTGAGCCGTTGCCATTGGAGTGACCCCTCCAGTCGGCTCGGGAGTTGTTGTAGAAGTGACTGCTGGTGTCGGTTTCGGTGTAGATGTATCAGCAGGCACAGGACTTGGTGTAGGGTCGGGTGTGGGCGGCCCGTCTTCAGTCTCACCTCGGCCCGATTCCGACCAAGGGCTCATTCCCTCAGCGTTGATAGCCCGTACCTGCACTTCGTAGCTGCTTATGGGGGTGAGGCCCCCCAGGGTCACAGAAGTGCCGGTGCCGTCGTACCCAGCGTCCCGGAATTGTCCCCCATCCTCCCGGTACTGTACGTCGTAACCGGTGATCTCCGGCCCCCGGTTATCGGGCGCCGTCCAATTAACCGTTAGGCCGGTCGGGCTGGCGCCACTCACTTCAGGGGCTGCTGGCGGCGGGGGCGGCTCTTCCAGGTCCTCTACCGTGATGGTCACGTTGATGTTGTCAACTCCACCTTGGCCGTCCTGTACCCTCACCCGCACCGAGTACTCGTTCTTGACCTCGTAGTCCAACAAGGTCTTCGTGGTGAGCTGGCCGTTCCTAAGGTCCACAGCGAAGGACCCCTGGTCTGTTCCCAACATCGAGTATTCCAGCAGGTCATTGTCCATGTCGCTGGCTGTCACCGGAGCCCCTACATCGGTCCCCACTACCACGTTCTCTGGAACCGTGCGGGCCGTGCTGTCGCCTTCACTGAAGGCGGGCGGGTTGTTGGCCGGTCCCCCATTTGTTCCGGGTCCCCCTCCAGATCCCCCTCCGCCCTCGGCCACGTCAGTAACGCTGATGGTGACGTCAATGGAATCATCGCTCACGTTGTCGTCGGGGTTGCCGTCGGAGTCCATGCCGTCTGTAACGGACACGGTGAATTTGTAACTTCTGTGTCCGGACTCGTAGTCGAGCCCGGTGCCCGGGCCCACTATGATCTGCCCTGTGGAGGAGTGGATGCCGAAGTAAGCCGCGCCGCTCCCTGACTTGGAGTAGTTGAGCTCATCGCCGTTCCGGTCGTAGGCCGCAACACTGCCAACGTTGCCGCCTGCCGCCATGTTCTCCGGCACGTTGAAGGTGACGCTTTCGTTTGCGAATGCAGGCTTAATGTTGGCTTGAGGGATGGCTTCCCCTTCTGCCTGGGGCCCTGGGCTGCGGAGGTTCACCGCGCGGACCTGGAAGTCATATACTCGGTCATTGAATAGGTTTTCCACCGTGTGCCCGGTGGGAAGTTGGCCTTCGATTCCGGGCACCTCCTCCCAGTCATGGATGTCCAACACGTGGGCCGAGCCGGCCCCCACCAAGGCCGTGTGAGCGGCAGTGTCCACCGCTACGGAATACCCGAACCAATCGCCCGCCTCGCCGTCTTCGTCGGTCAGCTTTTTCTTCTGGCTCCATTCACCGTTGGAATCTCTGGTGAAGACGTAAGCCGCACCGGCGTCCAAGAGGTACGAGGGCGAATTGGGGTCTGAATCGGGGTCAATGGGATCGTGTTGATACGCTCCCACCACAACGGTGGCAACTTCCACCGCCGTACCACCAACCACCACGGTATCAACGTCCACCGCCACCGAATACCCGAAGTAGTCGAGAGCATCGCCGTCGGCGGCGGTCAGCTTTTTCCCTCCGTCCCACAGGCCTCCCGAATCTCTGGTGAACACATAGGCCGCACCGGCATCCAGAAGGTACGAGGGTGAATTGGGGTCTGAATCGGGGTCAATGGGGTCGTGCTGATACGCTCCCACCGCGACGGTGGCAACTTCCACCTCGGCACCATCAACCTCCAGGGTATCAACGTCCACCGCTACGGAATACCCGAAGTTATCCTGCGCCTCGCCGTCGGAGGCGGTCAGCTTGTCGGTCTCATTCCCGTCGGCCCAGGCACCGGAGGACTTCACGAACACGTAGACCGAGCCCGAGTCAATAATGCCGTTGTCATCGTCCCCGGGCGCCCCGATCACAGCCGTATTACCGTCCAATGCTACGGAAACCCCGAACCAGTCGTCATCGGCGCTGTCTGAGGCGGTGAGCTTGGCCGCGGTACTGGTGGCGACCCAGCCGCTGACGGGCTTCACGAATATGTAGGCCGAACCAGAATCTTCTAAGTCGTTTTCCTCGTCGTCGTCCTGGTACGCTCCTACTAGGACGGTGTCACCGTCCACCGCCACGGAATACCCGAAGTAGTCGAGGGCCGCGCCGTCGGAAGCCGTGAGCTTGGCGGTCTCAGTACTGGTGGCCCAGCCCCCTGTGGGCTTCACGAATACGTAGACCGAGCCGGAATCAGCGCCGGCGCCGTCGTTCCCAGGCGCCCCAACCACGACAGTATCACCGTCCACCGCCACGGAAATCCCGAAGTTGTCGTAGGCCGCGCCATCGAAGGCGGTCAGCTTGGCCGCCTGGGTCCACACACCCTCAACTCTGGTGAAGACCTATGCCGCGCCGGAATCAGCGCCATTGTCGTCATCCTGGTACGCCCCGATAACCGCGATGTCACCGTCCACCGCCACCGCATACCCGAACTTGTCGCCCCCCACGCCGTCCAGCTTGCTGGTTTTGAGCAGGTGCAATACCTCGTATCTGAGTATGGTCGCGTCTTGAGGGTCCCCCCAATCCAGTCTCACCCAACCGTTGCCCTCCGTCGGGTCCTTCAGGTCCGGTCGGAGTGGCGGCATCGGCAAAGGCTTGGCGCTGGCTTCGTTCGATGCGGGGCCAAATTCGTCATCCAGAGCGTTCTCCGGGTCCACCGTGTCCACCGCCCGGATTTGGAACGTGTATGTGGTGCCATTTTCCAGTTTGCCACCATTGTCCAATTCATCAACGGTAAGGCCTTTGGTGCCAGCTTCGATGTCGGTGATGACGTCGGCGGGGTCGATGTCGGTGTACGTTGTCCCGCCGCTGGTGCTGTACTGGTATCTGTCGATGGAAGAGTCGTTGGGGTCGTCCCAGATGAGCTGCACCGCCTTGTCCCCCGCCTTCGCCTCTAGATTGGTCGGGGCGGCAGGCGGCGTACCCATGGGCGTGGCCTCGAGACCGTCCGAGGGATCGCCAGGACCGGTGTCCTGATCGTCTCTGGCCCGGATTTCAAAGGTGTACTCTACGCCGTTGGTCAGGCCGGTCGCCGTGTACTGGTGGGCGATGGACCGGCCCACGCGTCTTGAAACCACGATCCAGTCGTCGGAGCTGCCGTTTTCGCCCCAGCTCGACGAGCCGTCGTTCCCGGTCCACTGGTATTCATACTTATCGATCGAAGAGTCGTGGGGGTCGACCCACTTCAGGAGCACCTGAGTGTCGCCCGCGGTTGCGGTGAGGATCGGCGCGGCCGGTGTCGCACTAGCGGGCGTGGCATCGACCGTGGACACGGGGCCTTCGTCGATCACGTTCACCGCCCGCACCGCAAACGTGTACGTGGTGAGGTTGGTCAGGCCGAGCACCGTGTAATTGTCGGTGCTCGGCCCGCTGTCGGGAATACTCATGAAGGTCGTGCCGCCGTCGGTGTTGTACTCGTACCTCGTGATGGGAGCTCTTGTGGCGTTGGCGGTAGCCGCAGTCCAGCTCAACGTCACCTGTGTGTCGCCCGCGGCTACCGACAGCCCCCTCGGCGCGACCGGCTTCCCCAAGGGCGTGGCGCTGGCTCCGGCCGAGGCGGGACCAGCGCCCCTTCGGTTCAGCGCCCGGACTTGGAAAGTGTACTCATCACCGTTGCTCAAATCGGTATCGGGATCGTCGAGCTCCTTGGCTACTGTGTGGGAAGTGGTCCCCGATCCGCTTCCGGTAATGTCCATCCAATCGGGTATGCCCAACACATGGACCGAACCGGCATCCATGCCAGTTGCGATGTCGTCACTGTACGCCCCAACCAGTGCGAGATCACCGCGTTGATCATCCAGGTCCACTGCCACTGACCATCCGAACCTGTCGTTGGCCGCGCCTTCAGGGGCGGTGAGCTTGAGCGTCTCCAAGGTGCTGGCCCAGCCGAGGGCAGGCTTGGTGAAAACATACGCCGACCCGGAATTGCGTCCGTTGTCGTCGTCTTGCCACGACCCAACTGCGACGGTATCATCCTCCACCGCCACGGACACTCCGAACTTATCTCCAGCTGCGGCGTCGGAGGCGGTGAGCTTGGCCTTCTCGTCCCACACTTCCGATTCCCTGGTGAAGACGTAAGCCGCGCCGGAACCGGCGCCGGTTCCGGGGTCGTTGTGCTGCCTTGCTCCTACCACCGCGGTGTCGCCGTCCAGCGCCACGGAAAACCCGAAATAGTCGCTCGGCTGGAGGTCGGAGGCGGTCAGCTTGGTAGTCTCATTACCGTTGTAATTAACGTCGGCCCAGCCATCGTCCGAGTCAGGCTTCACGAATATGTAGGCCGAACCATTTCCTGTGCGACCGAAGGCCGTGGACGACCCGAACGCCCCTGCCAATACAGTGTCGCCGTCCACCGCTACCGAGTACCCTAAATATGCCAGCGACAAGCCGTCGGAGGCGGTGAGCTTGGCCGATTGGCTCCACACACCGTTAGCCTTGGTGAACACATAGGCCGCACCAGCGCTCAGCCGGCCGCCAACGTCGGCGAGGCGAGACCCGATCACCAGGGTGCTATCGTCCAAATCTACGGAACCTCCGAAGAGGGAGTACGCCTCGGGGACAGTGGGGGTCAGCTTGGCCGTCAGCCCGTCCTTGGCTGTTTGTGACAAGGCGGCCCAGGCGGCCCAGCCTCCGGTGGGCTTGGTGAATACGTAGGCCGCACCGGAATTTGTCAGGGTAGCACTGCCGTTGTATGCGTGGGCTCCAACCACTACGGTGTCACCGTCCACCGCAACCGACCACCCGAACTGGTCGCCCGAATTCTCGCCTTCGAGCTTGACCTGCTGGGTCCATTTGCCGCTGGCATTCCTGGTGAATATGTGTACCGAACCCTTCTTATTATTTGCCCGGTCCGCCCCAACCACCGCCGTGTCGCCGTCGATTGCTACGGAAATCCCGAAATGGGCGCTGGCCGCCCCGTCGGCGGCGGTGAGCCAGTCCTCCGGGACCACCTTCGCTAGCTCGTACCCGGTTATCGTCGAGTTGCCGGGGTTATCCCAGCTCAACGTCACTCGGGTGTCGCCAGCCACCGCTCCCAACCCGGTCGGCTTGACTGGCTTCGGAGCCTTGGGAGTGGCGCTGGCGCTGTTTGAGGCCGGCCCTTCGCCGGAGGCGTTTGCCGCGCGGATGCGGAACCAATACTCCTGGTAGTTGGTGAGGTCGATCACGGTGTGGGACGTAGTCGTCTTTCCACCGAAGTCGGTCCAGTCCCCGATGTCGAACACGTAGGCCGCGCCGGCGTTCGAGACGCTGTTGTCCAGAGCGTCGGTCCCGGCGGCGTTATCCGCCCCAACCATCGCCGTGTCACCGTCAACTGCGACGGCCCCCCCGAACTTGTCGTTGGCCGCAGCATCGGAGCCGGTGAACCTGGCCGCCTCACTACGGTCGGCCCAGCCGGTGCTGGGCTTGGTGAATACGTAGGCCGCACCGGTATTGTTGACGGCGGCACTCTGGTCGACTCCGTCCGCCCCGACAACGACGATGTCACCGTCCACCGCTACGGAATTTCCGAAGTTGTTGCCGCGGCCGTCGTGATCGGGGTCGTCGGACGAGAGTTTGGCTTTTTCGACCCATCCTTCGGATTCCTTGATGAATACGTAAACCCATTCCTGCCCTTCCGCCCCAATCAAGGCGGTGTTACCGTCCATCGCTACGGAAGCACCGAATAAGTCGTTGGTCCCGCCGTCGGAGGCGGCAAGCTTGGTCACAGTATTGGCCGTCGTAGTTGTGTTGGTCCAGCCGTTGCCGGGCTTGTCGAACACGTAGGCCGCGCCCTTGCCGTTGTCTCCCTTCACGCCGATCAATACTGTGCTACCGTCCACGGCGACGGACTGGCCGAAGTAGTCGTTCGCTAACGGGTTGGAGGCGGTGAGCTTGGCCGCCTGGCTCCACCCGGTGGAATCCTTGGTGAATACGTAGGCAGAACCCTTGTTGCTGTCATCACGCCAAGCTCCGACTACTACTGTGCCGGTGGATTCGTCAACCGCTACGGACCTTCCGAACTCGTCGCCCGCTTGGGCGTCGTCGGCGATCAGTTTGGTAGTCAACCCGTCCTTGGCAGTATCCGTCAGGCCGTCCCAATTGGCCCAGCCTCCGGTAGGATTGCTGAACACGTATGCCGAACCGGCAGTGGCGATGTCAGCGTTTCCGCCGGATTCCACAGCGGTGAGGCCGTCCGAAAGCACGCCAACCACTATGGTGTCACCGTCCAACGCTACGGAAAATCCGAGCTGATCACCCCCCTCAGGGTCCTTAGCTATGAGCTTAGCCCTCCGGCTCCAACCATCGGTACCCTTGGTGAATACGAAGGCCGCACCAGTCTGAACACCGTTGTTCATGTCCCCGGGCACTCCGATCACGGCCGTGTCGCCGTCAACGGCTACGGCGTTGCCGAAAACGTCGTTCTTCGCCGCGCCGTCGCCTTCGACCAGCTTTGCGATTTCGGCGTGCCGCCATACCTGGTACTTCGTGATAGTGGCGCTGCCCGGATCGTCCCAGGAAAGCGCGACCTGCGCATCACCCGGGGCGGCCGACAGGTTCGCGGGGGAGGCCGGGACCATGACGGCTTCGACAGTGGATGCCGCGCCGTTGCCCAAACTGTTCACCGCACGCAGCGCCAAGGCGTACGTTCTGCCGTTGGTCAGGCCGGTTACGGTGTAGGTCGTGGTGGTAGTGTTGCTGCCGACGACATCGTCAAAACTTGCGCCCCCCGTGCTGTACTTGTATCCCGTGATTGTGGTGTCGTTTGGATTGTTCCAGGAAAGCGCAACCTGGCCGTTCCCCACCGTGGCCGACAGGTTGGCCGGGGCGTGTGGTACCGCCTTGGGCGTGGCGTCGAGCCTGTTCGAGGCCAGGCCATGTCCGCTGGTGTTCACCGCTCGGAGCTGGAAAGTGTACATCACGTCATTGGTCAAGCCTGTCACCGCGTAGGAGGTCGCGTTCGCTCCGCTGGCCGCGCTGTCGGAAATGTCAGTCCAGGAGGGGATGCCCATAATATGGGCTGCCCCTTTATTACTCTCGTCCCCGTACGCGCCAACCACGGCGGTACTACCGTCCACCGCTACGGACCACCCGAAGCGGTCTTCCGCCGCGCCATCGTGGTCGATGATTTTGGCCGTCTCCGTAGTGGTGACCCAGCCGCTGTTAATGGGCTTGGTGAAGAGGTAAGCCGAGCCGGATTTATCCCCGTTGTCGTCGTCCAGGTGCGCCCCAATCACGACGGTGTTGCCGTACACCGCCACGGAAATTCCGAATTCGTCGCCTCTCGCCCCGTCGGAGGCGGTAAGCATGGCTGTCTCAGTACCGGTGGCCCACGCGTTGCCAGGCTTGGTGAAAACGTAGGCCGCACCGGAATTGTTCACGGTGTCACTTTGGTCGTGTTGGTGCGCGCCGACTACGACGGTGTTACCGTTTATCGCCACGGAAGTACCGAACTCATCTCCCGCTGCAGCGTCGGAGGCGGTCAGCTTGGCCGTCAAAGTGGCCTTGCCATCGGCGTCCAGGGAGTCCCAGTCTTCCCAATCATTCGAGCCGTCGTTGTTGGCATCGGTCGAGGGCTTGGTGATAGCGTAGACCGAACCGGCCTTGTGGGCCCCGACGACGATGGCGTTACCGTCAATCGCCACGGAATTACCGAACTTATCTCCCGCCGCGGCGCCGGGGGCGGTCACCTTGGCCGTTAAGTTGGCCTTGCCATCGGCGCTCAGGCTGTTCCAGTCGTCCCATCCGTCGTCGCCCGAGGGCTTGGTGAAGACGTAGACCGAACCGGACTCAGCGCCGCCGTCGTCGTCCATGTGCGCGCCGACCACTATGGTGTCGCCATCCACCGCAACGGAATAACCGAACTGGTCCCCGTCTGCAGCGTCGGAGGCGGTCAGCTGGGCCGTCTGCTTCCACATCCCCTGGGAATCCTTGGTGAATATGTAAGCCGAACCGGTATTGGTGACCTGGCCCTCGCCCGGTTCGCCCTCGTCGTTTTCGTAGGCCCCGACCACGGCGGTGTCGCCATCCAATGCTACGGACCGCCCGAACCCGTCGCCATCGTCCCCGTCCGAGGGATTCAGCGTGGCGTTCTTGGTCCACACCCCGGATACCGAATTCCAGGTGAATACGTAAGCCGCACCCGGGCGATTGTTGAGGTCAGCGTCATAAGCCTGCAACGCCCCAACCAACGCGGTGTCAGCGTCTGCCGCCACAGCCATCCCGAAGTAGTCGTCCACCGTGCCGTCGGAGGAGGTAAGCTTTCTCGGCGTAATCTGCAACAGCTGGTACTTGGTTATGGTGGAATCGTCGGGGTCGTCCCAGCCCAACTCCACTTGAGAGTTGTACTCGATCCCGGTGAGTCCGGTGGGCTTGGCCGGCAGTATCAAGGCGGTCACGGTGGACGCCTCGCCGTTACCGGTAGGGTTCACCGCACGCAACGCCAACGTGTACTCGGTGCTGTTGGTCAGGCCGGTGACGGTGTATGCAGTGGTGGCCGAGTTGCTGCCACCGTCGAAGTCCGAGAAATTCGCGCCCCCGTCGGTGCTGTACTGGTACTTCGTGATTGTGGCGTTGCCCGGATCGTCCCAGGAAAGGGCGACCTGTCCGTCTCCAGGCGTGGCCCGAAGGTTCCGCGGGGCGAGTGGCGCGGGCGTCGGCGTGGCGGTGTCAGTGGCTGCCCCACCCACACCGGAAGAGTTCACCGCGCGCACCGCCAACGTGTATGTCGTGCCGTTGGCCAGGGCCGTATCGGTGCCGTCGCTCAGGACGGTCACGTTGTAGGTAATGGTGGAAGCGTCGCTGTCGGGGATGTCCGCGAAGTTCGTGCCGCCGTCGGTGCTGTATTGATATTTCGTTATGGAGTCGTTGCCAGGGTCGTCCCAGGAAAGGTCGACCCGCTGGTCGCGCGGCGTTGCCTTGAACTCCGTCGGGGCGGCCGGCATCATCACCGCGGTGTCGGTGGATACCCCACCGTTGCCGGCACTGTTGACCGCGCGCACATCAAACGTGTGGGTGGTCCCGTTGGTCAGATTTCCAACGGTATATTTGAACTTACCCGTTTCACTGGAGTCGATGTCCGTGAGGGCTATGTCGGTGTAGCCCGTGCCGCCGTCGGTGCTGTACTGATACTTGGTGATGTAGGCGTCTTGCGGGTCGTCCCAGGAAAGCACAACCTGGCCGTCACCGACCGCGGCGTCGAGATTGGCCGGGGCCGCTGGGAGGTCGAGCACTTGATTGACACTGATTTTTAGCAGGTTGACACTGGCCTGCCAACCTGTGCCGAATGGAAAGTAGCGGAAACCCTCAATTGTCCACCCGGTGGCCGCGCCGGAATCCTCACTGGTGGATGTCGTAGTTCTCAATCGGGGAGGAGTTCCGGTGCCGCTATAAGTCAGGTGTACGAAGTAGAGCCTGTCTCAGAAGTCTGATCTGGCAATGGGTGTGTCGTCAGGTGTACCTTCGAAGCGACACCAGTTGGGGAGATGCTGATATGCCGCTTCGAGAGATGGGCCGAGAGCAGATGTGGATGTTGCCGCCTACCCTTGACGAACTGGTTCCCATGGACCATCCGGCGCGGTTTGTCGCTGAGTTCGTTGACGCGCTGGACCGGGATGGCTGGGCAGGGCTTGGCGTCGAGATAGAAGGGGAGGTGCTGGGAGCGCCAGCCTACCATCCCCGTGCACTGTTGAGTGTGTGGCTGTACGGCTTCATGACCGGAGTGCGCTCCTGCCGGAAACTGGAGGCTGCCTGCCGGGACCAGATACCGTACCTGTGGCTGACCGGGTGGCAGCATCCTGACCACAACACCCTGTGGCGGTTCTACAAGGGGCATCGACAGGCTATGAGGAAGCTGTTCGAGCGCTCGGTGCGCACGGCAGTGGCCATGGAGTTGGTGGACCTAGCGGTGCAGGCCGTGGACGGGACGAAGGTGGTGGCCAACGCCTCAGTGAACAGGAGCTATGATGCTGCGGGACTGAGTGGTCTGTTGGAGCGTCTCGAGAAAGCGATAGCCGACCTTGAGGCACAGAACGAAGCGGGAGAGGATGCTACTGTTGCCCATCTGCCAAAAGAGTTAGCCGACAAGGAGGTCTTGAGGGACCGGGTGAGGCAGGCGATGGCCGACCTCGGGAATCAGAAGCGCCACAAGCGGATCAACCTGACCGACCCGGAGGCCCGGCTGATGAAGGGCAGGCAGGGCATCGTGGCCGGGTACAATGCCCAGGCTATGGTCTCACCCATGGAGACCGCCGAGGGAGCGGCCGGCATGGTGGTCACCGCCGTGGACGTGGTTGATGCGGCCAATGACAATGCCCTGCTGGTGCCGATGATCGAGCAGGCGGAGGAGACGACCGGGACGAGGGTGCCGATGACATTGGCCGACGCTGGCTACTTCGCCGTGAGCCACCTAGCGGAGTGCGACCGGCGAGGCCAGCAGGTGGTGGTGTCAGAAGCACGGCAGCGGTTCCTCACAGACGCGTATCACAAGGACCGATTCACCTATGACGAGCAAAGCGACAGTTTTACGTGTCCACAGGGACGGAGGCTCAAGTTCCTTCGCATCCAACATACGAATGGAGTTCCGCTGCGTCTGTACCGAGCCTCTGGAGCCGTCTGCCAGGCGTGCCCGGCCTTCGGAGTCTGTACGAGAGCCCGCGAGACCGGCCGCAGTCTGGCGATAGGGCCCCATGACGGAGTGCTACGCCGCCACCGCGCCTGGAGGACCACGTTAGCCGCCAAAGAGGCGTACCGGCTCAGAAAGCAGCTGGTCGAGCCGGTCTTCGGAATCATCAAGGAACAGCAGGTGGCACGTAGGTTCCTGCTGCGTGGCCTCGCCAACGTGGCGGCCGAGTGGACCATGTTGGCCACCGCCTTCAACCTGCGCACGCTCTACCGGATGTGGCGCTCCTCCCTCCATCTTCAACCCTCTACCTGACGGTCTGGAACCTTGTCATGTCTCGTGAGCTGAGGCCATTGACAGCGATCCCTCACCCCATCGTCTGCCTAATACTTCGCGTCGGATTAAGCCTGCCAACGGACGTCCTTCTGAGACAAGCTCAGTAGTGAGCATTTGCGTCCAGCTCGGCGTCGGCGTCGGCGTCGACGTCGACGGTGAACCGCACTAATCCCGACTCTATGGTGTCCGGGTTGGTCAAGGTGTACTCCAAGGCCTTGGGAAAGCCCAATTCTTCGTTCCATACCGACACCGTAAGGTCTTCCTTATCTGTACCACTTTGAAAGTACAGGTCGATACTTCCCAAGAGGTAGTCGTCCGTGTTCCCGCCCGTAGAGAAGCCCTGAGCTTGGTCGCTAGACAAGTCGGCATCGACACCAACACTGGTGTCGGTATCTTGGCCGATGTTGCTCACAAACACGGGCACGAGCGGGAGGGGCGGCGGGGGGGCCGGCGAGGCGCTGACCTCGGCCGATGCGCTGTCCTCGTGGTTGTCCTTCGCATATATCTGGAAGGTGTAAGTTATCCCGTTGGTCAGGTCTGAAACAGTGTATTTGAGCTTGCCCGGTTCGCTGGTGGAGTCGATGTTGGCGTGCTCTATGTCGTTCCAACTTCCGAACGTGCCGTCGCCCTCTTTCTGCCGGTACCGATAGCGTTCGATCGAAGAGTCGTTCGGGTCGACCCATGACAGCGTCACCTCCCGGTCAATTCCCCGCGCGGTCAGATTGGCTGGCGTGGCCGCCGCGGCATCCTCGGGCGTGGCTGTCACGCTATCCGAGACCGGCCCGGGGCCGCCACTGTCCACCGGCCGGACCCAGAAGGTGTACTCCACGTCATTATCCAGCCCGGTCACCGTGTAAGACATGGTCCCCGAATTGCTGGCGGGAACGGGGATGTCTGTCCATTCGGGGATGCTGTACACGTAAGCGGCGCCCTTGTCGCTTGCGAACCCGGGTGCCCCGACTATGAATCTACCGCCGCCCGCCGCTACGGAATATCCGACGTTATCGCCCGCGGCGGCGTCGGAGGCAGTCAACTGGACCGTCTCGTTGGCCGTTGCCCAGCCCCCGCTGGGCTTGGTGAACAGGTAAACCGAGCCGGAGTCATCGTCGTCGTCGTCTTCGTCCACCGGCGCTCCAACCACAATAGTATCGCCGTCCACCGCGACCGCAAACCCGAAAGCATCGTCGTCATCGGCGTCCGAAGCGGTGAGCCTGGCGACCTGGGTCCACACGTTGTTGTTCTTGGTGAATACGAAAGCCGCGCCGTGTTGAGGGGAGCCCTCCGCGCCACCGTCCCAGTTGTCGGCTCCGACCACGATAGTGTTGCCATCAATCGCTACCGCACTGCCGAACGCATCGCCGACTTCGCGGCTGGAAGCGGTGAGCCTGTCGACGCGGGTCCAATCGCCCTGGGAATTCTTGGTGAACACGTAAGCCGCGCCACGGGTAAAATCTTCCCCCCAAGCCCCTACAACGATGGTGCCGTCGTGCACCGCTACTGAACTGCCGAAACGGTTGCCAAGGTTGCCGATGCCGACATTGGCGCCGGGGTCCAATGCGGCCTCCTCGCTCCAAACACCTGAATCCTGATTATCGGAATCCCTGGTATATACAAAGGCCTTACCGGCGTCTCCTAAGTTGTTGATCTCTATTCCGCGGGCGCCGGCAACAGCAATGCCGTCGTCTATCGCCACTGAAGTCCCGAGATAGTCATTGTCCTCATCACCGGTCTCCGTGAACTTTATGGCCCATGAGTTGCTTATTCCACCCTTGGCAGCGATGATAACCTTACCTGGATCGGTGACCTCGTAGTACGACGGTGCTCCAACCACGGCCGTACGGCTGGCGATCGCTACCGACTCTCCGAGCCGGCCGTTTTCCTGCGGGTCACTTACCGCCAGGAACTCATCGTAGCTCCACCCACTGGAACCACTGCTGTAGGCGTGCGCCCATCCGCCGTCAGTAATAGAGTCGTTTGAGTTGTTCAGAGATTCTTGGAGGGGCGCTCCAACCACCGCCCTGTCCCCGTCAATCCCCACGGATTGTCCGAACCTGTCGCCTGACTGAATGGCGACTGAACTATTACTGGAATGACTGGGATCGACCAGCTTGACCATCGGCTCCATCCACAACACCCGGTAGCCGGTGATCGAGGAGTTGTTGGGGTCGTTCCAGGAAAGGGTAACCTGGCCGTCGCCCACCGCGGCCGTGAGGTTCGCCGGGGCGGCCATGGTGAGGATCTCCCCTTTGACTTTGATTTTTATCCTAGCGTTATTAGGCGTACCCCAATTGCCGGTCGAGCCCGTGGCCCTCACGTGGCGATCATTGGCGATGCTCCACCCTGCGTAGGCGCCAGAATCTTCCTGGGTGCGATCCGTAAGGTTCCATTGAGGTTGAGTTGGATTGAGCCCGACAGCGAAAGTCATGTGCACGAAGTAGGTGGTTTCTGCGCTGAGACTGGAGTTGGCAGGGGCGGTGAACGTCCGGAGTCCTGTCCCTAGATTGTTCGGGTTGGTCAAGGTATATAGGACCGTGTCGCTAGGGTCTTGCCCGTCGGCCCCCCTCACCGAAACCGTCAGGGTTCCACTAGCTGGAGCCGTGTGTACCTGCAATTCGATACTGGTCAAGACGTAACCCAGCGTATTGTTGCCGGTGGTGAACCCCTGAGCATGGTCGTCGGCGCCTACGGGTGTCCCACCGAAGCCACTTTGGCCGGTGTTGCTCACCAGCACGATCACTGCGGCATCGGACGGCGCCGGAGAGCCGAGCAGCAGCGCGGCGGCGAGGATTGCGCCGATGATTGTCAGCCGCTGGAAAGTTCTTATATGGATTGCCCTCATATAACGTCCTGGTCGTCGGCACCGGATGCGGTTAGCTTGGCCGCCAAGGTCCTCCTACCGAATTCCAAACCCCTGATAAACACGCCAGCCGTACCGGAATCGTCGCCCCGGCGGTGCTATCACCGCGGTATCTCCGTCCACCGCTACGGTATACTCGGATTCATTGTACTGAGTTGGGAAGTCGGCCGTCAGCTTTGCACACTTCGCAAGCTTCCATAGCTGGTAGTTGGTTATGTATGGCGAGTCGGCGGTAGGATCGCAACAACAGCGGAGAGATGAGCAGCAGGCCACCCAACCATGGCGCGGGCTTATCGCTGCCACCCGGTCCGGCCTTGGTAGACCTGCCTCCACCCTGGCGGTGACCCGTGGGAGCCGATGCCCAAAACCCTGATGACTTTTGAACCATCTCCGTCAGACGACGCCTCATAGCACCCTCCACCAGGGCGCAGCAAGCACATCCGGTGCCAGCCATTCCAGGGTATTGCCAGCGTGGAGCAACAGGCCTGCCCTGGCCCTATCGCCATATTCGGCCCGGAAGGTAGTCGGAGGCGATGGTGGACCCGGATTTGATCTCGATGGCTCCAATGCTTTGGCCAATTTGGTAAAACAGATCGCACTCCAGGCCCCGAGCATCGCGGAAGAAGGATAGGTTGGGTTGTTGTCCCCGGTTGAAACGGTGCTTGAGCGCATCTGCGATAAATGCATTCTCGAAGAGCGCTCCGCGCAGGGGATGGGTGGCGATCTGATCGGCATGTTCGATGCCAAGGAGGTAGCTGGCCAGGCCAACGTCGTAGAAGTAGAGCTTTGGAGATCTGACCAGACGCTTGCGGATGTTGGCGTGGAAGGGCGGTAGCTCGAAGACGATGTAGCTGGTTTCCAGCACCGTGAGCCAGCCCCGCGCCATCGTGTGGGAGACCCCTGAGTCCGCGCCCAGAGAGGAGAGGTTGGCCAACTGCCCAACCCGCCCGGCGCACAGGCGGACGAAGAGCCGGAAGCTGGAGAGGTTGCGAATCTCGCCTATCCGGCGCACATCGCGCTCGACGTAGGTCTCGAAGCAATCCCCTAGGGCCTGGCGTGCATCAAGTCCCTGATCGTGGATGCGTGGGTAGAACCCCGAGAAGAGGATGTCGTTCAAATTATCGCTAGTGCCCGTTCGCTGCCGCTCCCCCAAGGAGAAGGGTAGCAGCTTGAGCAGCGCTGTCCGGCCTGCCAAAGACTGACTGGTGGCATCGGAGAGCCTGAACTGCTCGCTGCCAGTGAGCGTGAAGAGACCGTTCCGCCCTCTCTCGTCGGCGAGGACCTGGAGGTAGGACAACAGGGCTGGAACATGCTGAATCTCATCCAGGATGGCTCCCTCGTCGAACTGTGAGAGGAAGGCTCGCGGGTCGGATTCGGCGAACGCCCGTTGGTCCGGCGCTTCCAGGTTGGCATACGCTAGACTGGGGAAGGCTGCGCGGCACAGGGTGGTCTTCCCGGACTGGCGCAGCCCGGTCACGGTCACGAAGGGGTTTGGTCAGACGGGGCGTGATGTCACGGTCTATCATGGGAACCAAGACACCAGAATTAGTGCTCATATTGCAAGTAGCACTTTCAGTCGGTCCAATCCTTTCGTGGGTCTAGCGACATAGGTCAACCAGTCCGGCTCCAATATTCCCCTCACTCCAAAAGCAGGGGCAACTGAAGCCGGACCATCCTGTCAGGGATTCCGAAGTGCTCCGCTATCTCCCACGACTCGGTGAGGCGAGCCTCCAGCGCCTTCTCCACGTCCATGAGCATGGCGCAGGCGAAGTCGTTGGCCTCCCGCTCGATCCGACCGCCAAAACTGGTGTGCTTGTATATCGAGAGGTGGTTGCCGGGGTGCAGGAACCAGTGCCATATGGAGTGGGCGATCATTCACCGCCTCTCGTCAGGCTCCAGGTCTTCGGCGATGCACATGTAACGGTCGATGCGCATCTCTTCCTGAGCCCGCAAAGCCCACGGGATGACCTCGAATCCCAGCTTGTTGGCCAGCCTCTCGGCGTCCACCTGCCCGCGCAGCCCCAGCTTGCGCCGGAACGCCACGGCCCTCCGCTGCGCCTTGTTCATTCCTGAGCTTACGTTCTCCTTCGTCGCTCTCGTACAAACCGGATGAACTCCATGATCGACTCCACGTCTTCCGTGGGCAAGCCCGAGATGGCATTGCTGAAGGAAACATCGGCCTCCTTGAGGAGCTCAGCCTCCACCACGTCCCGGCCCAGAACCCAATCGGTGCTCACCTCGCAACGGTAGGCCAGCTCCACCAAGTGCTCACGGGAGGGCTTCATCTTCCCCGCCTCCCAGCACCAGACGGCGTGGGGGCTGACTCCGACCAGCTTGCTCACCTGGGCCTGGGTTAGCCCCACCTTCTTCCTGGCCTCTCTGATGCGGGCGCCGATGTTCTGCCACTTGTAGGCCCTGTCTTTCGCCCTCAAAGGACGACCCCGCCGAGGACGAAGACTGATGCAGTCCACCCACTCGCTGACCGTCATCAGCCTGGGAGGAGGCGTCCAGTCCTCGGTCATGGCCCTCATGGCAAGCGGGGGCGCGTTCGGCCAACTGCCGGACTGCGCCATCTTCGCCGACACCCACTGGGAGCCTCCCACCATCTACACCCACCTGCACTGGCTGTCCAGGAATCTGAGCTTTCCCCTGTACGTCGTGGACAACGGGCGCAGCCTGCGAGAGGACGCCAAAGCCCTCACCAACCACTTCGGCAACCGGAGCTTCCTGGACCTTCCCGTCTATCTGAAGGGACGAGATGGGGAGAGTGACGGGATGGGGCGGCGGCAGTGTACTGAGCACTACAAGATCGCGCCCGTGCGCTGGAAGATGCGCGAGTTGCTAGGACTCAGCAAGGGGACAGCGCGTCCCCACCGGCATCGCTGTCGAGCTGTGGCTAGGTATCTCCACCGACGAGGCTATTCGCATGAGGCCGTCCCGCGACGGGTGAATACGCAACCGCTACCCCCCATCGAGGCCGGGATGTCCAGGAGGGACTGCATGGAGTTGTGGAAGGCACGATACGACCGGTCGCTGGAGCGCTGGGCCTGCATCGGCTGCCCCTACCAGTCCCGCCAGAGGTGCGCCGAGACGAAGCGCCGGTGGCCTAAGCTGTTCGCCGAGGTGGTGGAGATCGACTCCAACCTACGGGGCAGGCTGGCCTTCACCAAGGAACCCTACCTCCATCCCCTACGTCACCGTCTATGCTCAGTCATAGCGTAAAGCCCCAACTGATCACGGCGGGGTCATTAGCCAAGAAAAACTCTTTGGGCACCCTGTATCGTAGGCAGCTAAGTAGAACGAAGAAACCTAAGAAGAGCGTGATAACAATAGCTGGTTATTCTATCGAGGGCGGAAGTGTAGCCTGTCAAGTCTTTGAACGTAAAATGACCCTCCATCCAATGGCCTCGGCAAGGAGAGGAGAAGAAGGGCATAAAGCAACCCAAGGGATCGGGGCTTGTAGTGGTGCCAGAAATGCCCGACATGGTCACTCAAAGGGAATTCGACGCTGCTCAAAGAAAAGCCACCCCAAGGCAAGAGCCTGTCGTGGCAGCCGCTCATAGGTACGTGGAGGAATGATCAATTGCGCTCTGGGCTGAGCGCCTTGGATGAAGTATAGAGGCTTCGGGCCAAGGGCCAGCTACCTCGATGGGCCCGTCGTCTGTGGTTGGAGTAGGGATGTTAGTTGTGCGGTAGCAGTGTAGTTGAGCTAGACGTTGGTAAGCTCGAGACCCTTGTTGTAGGTCTCGGCGAAGACCGTTTCCGACAACCATTTGCGGAATGCTTCGTTGTCACTAAATTGTTTGAACAGCTCGGCATGATCGGAAAGCAACTCTGTTACCGCACGTTCCAGCGCCTTGTCATGCTCGATGCGGGCGTTCTGCTTGTCAGAGTTCTTAATCGCGTTTTGGTAGGCTTTGTCAGCAGAGACCTTCTCCGGTAGCTCTTCTGCTATGACCTTCCTAATCTTGTCTTCGTCCTTCCATTCAATGTTGCCGAACAGATCGTTAAACGTCTGCAGTATATTGCTTAGATGGTCTACTTCGGGTTCGGGTTTGTGGCCACCGCCACTGGTCGGCACCGGACCTATCTCCGCATCCTCGTCGGCCATCGCAATCTCCATAGTGGCTTGAACTTCAACACGGTAGCTGTCCATATCGATGGCTTCAAGGATGCCCTTGGAAAGGTCCTCTTCCACAGGAGCCGGCAACTTGGGTATAAGGAAGTTCAAGAAAATCGAAAGTTTCTCCCACTCTGCGCTGGCATAGGGCAGGATTGGGGCGAGGAATCCGTAGGTGCGCACAAAGGCTTTGGCATTGCCTTTGAAGTCGACCTGTCCATCCTCGTCCAGCTCGGATCTGTAAACTGCCACGCAGGCATCTAGGATCGGATCGAGCTTGTCGCGTTGCACTCCGTTCAAGCAGAGTGCAACCAGCTCTTCTACCTGGTCCCAATCGTACGCCTGATACCCATCCAGAGTAGCCTTTAGGTCGTGCAGCTTGTCCGGGTCGGTCTCTTCACTCAGGAGGGTGGTTCGATAATAAGGATCGAAAGACTCTTTGATGCCATTCGGGTCGTTCATGAAGTCTAGGACGAAGGTGTCATGTTTCTGGGGGTGCGCCCGATTTAACCGTGATAGGGTCTGCACGGCTTTGATGCTCGAAAGCACCTTGTCGACATACATAGTGTGCAGGAGTGGTTCATCATAGCCGGTCTGGAACTTGTCGGCGCAAATCAGGAATCTGTACGGGTCGTCTTGTATCTTGTCGGCGATCTGGTTAGACGGGAATCCATTGAGTGAAGCCTCGGTGACCTTATGTCCGCTGTATTCATGCTCGCCGGAAAAGGCGACAATGGCACGGTAGGGACTATCCCGTTCGCCCAGGTACTCTTGGAAGGCGTGATAGTACTGTATCGCCCGCTCGATGCCGTTGGTTACCACCATGCTCCGAGCTTGGCCGCCGATCTTACGGCGCGCGCTGACCTGTTCGTGGAAGTGGTCAACCATGATCTCCGCTTTCTGGCGGATGGCATGCTCGTTTGATTCGACATATCGTCGAAGTTTCTTCTGGGCCCGCTTGGTGTCGAAGAGAGGATCGTCTTCTACCGTCTTGGTGAGCCGGTAATAACTGTCCACAGTGGTGTAATGCTGTAGTACGTCCAGGATGAATCCTTCCTGAATCGCCTGCTTCATCGTGTAGCTGTGAAATGGAACATGACTAGTCTGTTCACCCTTGGCCACGGGCTCCCCGAAGATCTCCAGTGTCTTGTTCTTCGGCGTTGCAGTAAAAGCGAAGTAGCTGGCATTGGCCAGCAGCTTCTTGGACTCGATTAGTTGGTTGATCTTGTCTTCGGTCGTCTCTTCGTCCATGAAGGAGCCCGCCTCCCCCAGCGCCATGGAGACAGCGGCTGAGGTCCGGCCACCCTGGCTGGAATGGGCTTCGTCTATGATGATGGCGAAGTTTCGGCCCCGGTGTTCATCGCTGATTTCGTCGAGAATGAAAGGGAATTTCTGGATTGTAGTTATGACGATCTTCTTGCCCGACTTGAGGAAAGCTCTGAGATCACCGGATCGCTGTGCGTGTCCCACGGTAGAGGAAACCTGGGCGAACTGCTTTACAGTGTCCCGAATCTGCTTGTCCAGCACTCGGCGGTCGGTAACAACGATAATGGAGTCAATGGCAGGGGCACCGTCGTTCTTCAAAGCGATTAGCTGGTGGGCCAGCCAGGCGATGGAGTTGGACTTCCCGCTTCCCGCTGAGTGTTGAATCAGATAGCGCGCGCCTATTCCCCTGACGGGGACGTCAGCCAATAACTTGCGCACCACGTCGAGCTGGTGGTAGCGGGGCCAGATCTGGTCTCGCTTCTTCCGCCCGGTCTTCTCGTCTTTGGACTCGACGATCTGGGCATAGTTTTCGATTATGTTGGTGAGGCCGCCGCGAGTAAGCACCTGCTTCCATAGGTAGTCGGTCTTCAGCCCGTTCGGGTTAGGAGGATTGCCCGCACCATCGCTCCATCCCTTGTTGAAGGGCAGGAACCAAGAGGCCTTCCCCTTCAAATGGGTGCAGAAGCGCACCTCGTGGTCATCGACAGCGAAGTGGACCAAGCAGCGCCCAAACTCGAAGAGCTTTTCGCGAGGGTTGCGGTCTTCCCTGTACTGCTTCACGGCGTCCCACACCGTCTGCTTAGTGAGGCTATTCTTGAGCTCGAACGTAGCAACCGGCAGGCCATTGATGAACAAGCACAGGTCCAGGGCAAGCTGGGCTTGGTCCCGGCTGTAGTGGAGCTGCCTCGTCACGCTGAACCGGTTCTGCCCGTACTGGACCCGGGCCTTCTCGTTCCCCGGCGAAGGCGCACCGAAAAAGAGATCCACCTGGTGCGGCCCGTGCTTGACGCCCTTGCGTAGCATGTCAATGGTCCCTCGCTTTGCGACCTCCCCTTGCAGCCGGGCCATGAACTTGCGCCGGGTTGGGCTGTCCTGGCCCAGGTCCAGCGACTCGGCGGCTACGGGCTGGGTGTCGTGAAGGAAGGCGGAGAGTTGGACCAGGTCTACGCAGTACTCCCGGTCGTAATCTTGTGGGTCTCCGCCGATCCAGCCTACGCCGTAATTGGCCGGACGTTCCGCCACACCGCCTCCTTGGGCGGGCTCACACGCGTGGCCCGCCATGGCAATACAGACGAGCCGTTCAAGGCCCTTCTCAGTGGTGTCTGTGGTCATCTTCCTTTTTCCATGCATCTATACCCAACAGCGAGGCGGAGGAGTGAGTGAAATGGCGCTTCCCATCAGCCATGTTTGACCTGTTTTGCCCTACACCTTGCGATTCGTTTCTCCCAATCTCCTGACCAACCCTGTCCCTGCGCCTCTCTCGACAGGCGAATCGCCTCACCAAAGTCCCGCTCCCGTTCTCTGATGATAGCTAGCTGCTCGAAGCCCGTGTGCGCAGGAAGCGTCTTCATCTGTTCCTCATGCTTGAACCTTTCGGCTGCGGATGGAGCCGGTACAATTTGTCTTTCACAGGCATCAATAGCAAGCTTGAGCGATATCCTGTCATTAGCGCGGTTGCGATAGTAGACCCTAATCATATTTAGCAGGGTGAAATGCTGGTCTAGGACTGTTCCCTGGGCTGCTTCTCCACGATCAACCCCTTTACGGAGGAGCCGCATGGCGAAGGGCAAATCGTCTTTGGGAGAAATGAACCAGGTCGCTAGGGCTGTGAGCTGGATACGCGGGTTGCCATTGGGTTCAAAGATCTTGTTGACACCAGTAGGCAGGTTGCCCCCTATACCCATAACTAGTGGTTGATACTCATTCAGGATATGTTCTCGCTCGGCATTGGTGAACTCTGCCGTCCACCACGAGAGGAGTCCGGGACTAACTGTACCGTTGCACCGTGCGTCGGAATAAAGGCTAGACGTCTGGCGAGAATCCGGACCGGAGATTAGTTTCTTAAGGCTTTTGAACATGGTGTGTTCTTCGCAACCCTACGTCTTAGTAGGAAATAGTCGCAGGCTCACACGGGTGGCCGGCCATGGCAATGCAGATGAGCCGCTCAAGGCCCTTGTCTGTGGTGTCAGTGGCCACGGTTGTACCTTCGTGGGTAGGATTAGCACCACTCCATTCCTTACGAGGCCTCGCTTTCGCTCCGCTGAACATGGTCGCGAAGCGCGCGGTTGATGTCCGTCTGATAGCCGCGGCCACCCGCCTTGGCCTTGAACCAGGTCACCACGTCGGTGTCCAACCGCAAGGTGATCTGCTGTTTCACTGGCCTATAGAAGACGCCGCGCCGGGCGTCGGACCAGTCGAGGAGTTCCGGAACGTCAGCCGTGTCTATCTCATCGTCGGGCATCTGTTCCAGCGCCTCTAGTTCTCCCTGCTGGTCCGTCTTCAGCTCAGCTCTCTCCTTCTTCATAAGCCTCTCGCTCATGTGTCGTTGCCTTTCGAGCGCTGATGATGCGCCCTACCTCTTCGCCGCTATCTGGATCTATAGTGGGCCACGTATGCACCACCATCACTACCACCGACCCCACCAACCCCATGGTCCGCCAACGCTGCTCGTCTTGATACGGGTCTTTTCGAGTTGCCGCCAGCGGATCATCGAAGACCAGAGATGCCGTTTCAAAGCTGATCCGGTGGCGCAGCAGATTTTGCCGGTTCTTGTCCGGGTCCCAGGTCCAAAGTGCCAAGCAGACATCTCCGTAGCCACAATATTGTAGTTACAGCAGAGGGTGGTTGTCAAGACGGAGATGATGAGACGGTGGGAAGGGCGTCGAATACGCTCTCCCTTCCATTATCCGGGGGTTCGCTCTCTTCTATCTGGCCCCGGTCGCTGGCTTCGTCCGGTAGGTGCGCCGCAGCCTCGCGAACATCCAGCTTACCCGTCACCACGTCGGTGATGAGGCGTGTGCGGTACTCCTGAAGTAACTCGATCTGCTGGCGGGCGCGCGCGGAGGCGGAGTCAATGTGGGCGGTGGCCTTGTCGACGTATTCCGCGATGGCGGATTGTTCGGCAGCGGGCGGTAGGGCCAGGCGCATGTACTTGAGTTGAGAGCTGTAGATATGCATTATGGTTATCCCACGCCCCATGCACGATTTCTGATACGCGCTTTGGACGCAATCGACCGCATAGCCTGTGAAGCGTGGGTTCACCTCGATTCCCGGACGGAACAGAATCACGTCACCACCACAGTAGGCCTCTTCATCAAGAAGGTTGACTGCCGACTTACCAATTTCATCAATGGTCTCACCAGACCCGGCAAAGAGGATGTCACCGTGCTGCATAGGCGTGTAGCTCGAAGACCGTTCTAGGCTAATGTAAGAACGGCTGCGCTCTATGTGATACTTGTGGCTCATGTAGATGTCGCCATATCGAATGCACGGAAGCCCCGAATCTACTTCGTCTTCCTTTGTGCCGCCGCCACCCTTGGAGAACTTGCCTATTCGACCCAGTTGCAACACCTCCCAATGCTCCGGCACGTCGCCGAGCCACTCGACGCCTGAGGGCTTGAGGCGGACGTTGGGGTCAAGGCCTCGAGTGACGGCTTGATTGACGATGGCCCGCTTCTCCTCCTCCAGCAGCTCGATGAGCTTCCGCTTGGCGCTGACGTACCGCCGGATGCGACGGTTCGCGTAGTCCAAATACCGGACGATGACGCGCTGCTCAGGGAGTGGTGGGAGGGGGATGCACACGGATTGGATGCCCGTGTGAGTAATGCCGTACCGCGTCACGCCATTCGCCCGCACGTGAAACTGATAGGCCACCGCCTTACTCTGCAAAGCCCGGGCCAGATATGACCCGAGTATCTCCTCGAAGGGCCGCAGCAAGGCTAAATGGTAGCCAGAGAGAAGGTCATCGGCTGACTCCGCCACAAAGGACGGGACTCCAATGTCGTCCCACGCCTCGGAGTCCTTTGTGATGAGCACATCGTCTCGCTCTAGCCCGAATCTCGTGATTTCGTCTCGCGAGGCCGTCGCTCTCATGAAAGGCATGGCCAGTGTGATGCGGTCGTGCTTGTAGACATCGACGTAGTTGCAGAGACGAACGGGGAACTCGTCCCCATTAGTGTGTTTATCCACGTTGCTGACACGCATGTCGGCAACGGTTCGCAGCCGTCGTACCTCCCAATGCGACGGCACATCGCTCAGCCAAGGGACGCCGGAGGGCTTGTAGGCGGGGTAGGGTTGGAAGGGCCGTCCTGTGCCTATGCTCTTTCCCGACTTCCCATATCGCCTTGGAGGCCCCTCTTGCTCAAGCCGTTTGATCACTATCGTAGTCCTCATCAATCTCACGGCAAATCGTCCTGAGTTCGTGCAGCTTTGATTTCACATACGATGCGAAAATCCGTACCGCCTCCGGCTCTCGGGTTTGGACACAATTGTCATTCTCATCCATATAGAACGCTTTTATTGCCATCATTGGATATTGGAGTTCATCCCAGACCGAGTCCACACCTGACCAGGCCTCAGGAGGCTTGCCTCGCTTCGACAAGGCCTCACGAAGGTCGCACAACATGTCATCTATGACCTCAACAGCAGCCGCAGCTGCATATCGGTCGCTTACACTACTAGAGTCTAATGCCCCTGTCAGCAACTTCTCGCACATATAGTCAAGTGATTCGTGGAATAGAGTGGCTAGATGCCTACCACGAAACTCGGCCTTATGTTTGTCTATATCGCCTTCCAGGTTGCCTCTCAAATCTCTCAATGCCTGAACGATTATCGACTCGCTGTCAGAGAGCTTTTGCATGAGATCAACTGAAGCTACTTGGGACTGTCCACCCACCTTGTTGTACTCCATCACGTCAAATCTCTTCAATGACAACGAATTCCTGTTGATGGCGTAGTACGATTCACTTTTCCTTCTTCTATAGCTCGTTGGATGCCCAACAATCTGATTCCTTATCTCACGAATGTCCTTGATGCCTGGGTAGTCATCGAGTTGAAAAGGAAAGCCAATGGCGTTCGCTAAGTTCATAAGCGCATCCTGTTGGAGGAACATCCCTTGCAGAACTCCATAAATGGCAAGGTACAACTTCCCTTTGTTCGTCTGGTCCTCCGAGAGATCTACTCGGCGATATTCGTCTATGGCAAGCTGAACATCTTCTATCGTATCCAGACAAGCTGCGATCTGGAACCGATTGTCAAGACTCTTCAAGAACAGATGCCCAGTCACCGCACTAAACACGATATCTCTTATTGACTGAGATAGTTTATGAATCGTCTCGTCCGTCATCTCGCTTACGTTCTCCCGCCAGCTTGCACAATGTCCAGGAGCAACCCCTCCGTCTCCTGCTCCAGCGCCAGGATGTCGGTCCGTATCTCCTCCAGAGGCCGCAACGGCTCTGGCTTGTAGAAGTGGCGGGTGAAGCTGATCTCGTAGCCCGTCTTTATGCTGTCGGGCACGTACCAAGCGTCAGTTGCGTAGGGCAGGACCTCCCGGCGGATGAAGGCCTCGACAGCTCCCTCCTCCAGCAACGGCACCTGCTCCGTGTCCCGGAGTTGCGGGTCGGGCTCGTACTCCACGACTGTGCTCTGGCCGTCCAGGGCAGCTTCGATCAGTCCGCGGATCCGGTCCGGTTCTACCGCGCCCGGCTTGTGGGTCTTCTTGATGACGGGCGCGGCGGCCTCTTCACGGGATGCCAACGCCGTCTGCAATAGGTTCTTCCGCTTGGCCGTCAACTTGATGCCATGCGCGGAGGCATCTGCCACAATGACTTCCATGAATCGGTTGAAGTCGGGGTGAGGTCCGACGCCCAGCACTGCCGCCACTCGATCAATGACGTTGGAGAGTGGCTCTTCCTTTGCGTCACGGCAGGCGGCTCGGAAGCGCTGGCGATGGTCCTGCGATAGATCGACGGTGAGCCGCAGCGGGCGCTCCACGGTAACCTTCCAGTAGCCGAAAGCCTCGTTGGGGAATATCTTCGACTGCTCCGTCTCCTCGAAGGCAAGGAAAGCATCGCAGATGCGGCCGATGTCTTCGTCGGAGAGCTCGCAGTTCTTGCTGCCCAGGTTCTTGCGCAGGGGTTGGAACCATTGGGTAGCATCGATGAGCTGAACCTTGCCTTTCCGGCGAACCGGCTTGCGGTTGCTCAGGACCCAGATGTAGGTGGCGATGCCGGTGTTGTAGAACATGTTTAGGGGTAAGGCGACGATGGCCTCCAACCAGTCGTTCTCTATGATCCAGCGGCGAATGTTGCTCTCGCCTTGGCCGGCGTCGCCGGTGAAGAGCGAGCTGCCGTTGTGGACCTCGGCCACGCGGCTGCCCATGGCCGTGTCCCGCTTCATCTTGCTGAGCATGTTTGCCAGAAACATCATCTGACCGTCGCTGGACCGGGTGATAAGGGAATGCTCGGTATCTCCCTGGTGCTCCACGACGAAGCGCGGGTCCGTGATGTCGGACTTTCCGCCCATCCGTTCAAGGTCGGTCTTCCACGACTTTCCATAGGGTGGGTTGGACAGCATGAAGTCAAACTCGCGGCCCGAAAAAGCGTCTCCAGAGAGGGTCGAGCCGTACTGCATGTTGTCTGCTACCACACCTTCCCCCTTGAGGATAAGGTCGGCTTTGCTGATGGCAAAGGTCTCCGGGTTTACCTCCTGGCCATACAGGTGGACCGATACCTCCTTGCCCTGCTCTCTAGCTAGCTGGGTGAGGGTTTCTTCGGCCACGGTGAGCATTCCGCCAGTGCCGCAAGCTCCGTCGTATATCAAGTAGGTGCCTGACAGTACCTTATAGGCAACAGGTGTGAAGACGAGGCGGGCCATGAGGTGCACCACGTCGCGTGGCGTGAAGTGCTCCCCCGCCTCCTCGTTGTTCTCCTCGTTGAAGCGCCGGATGAGCTCTTCGAAGATTGTGCCCATGGCATGGTTGTCAAGGCCGTCCAGACGCACGGAACCATCCAAGCCCAAGACTGGTTTCGGGCTGAGGTTGATGGAACTGTCCAAGAACTTCTCGACTAGGAAGCCTAAGACGTCGGCTTCGACCAGCGTCGGAATCTGGTTGTGAAACTTGAACTTCTCTAGGACCTCTTGCACGTTGGGTGAGAAGCCGTCGAGGTAGGCTTGAAAGTCGGCCCTTAACTGCTGCTGTCTGGCCGCAGATGTCAGATCGCGAAGACGGAAGGGAGATGTGTTATAGAACGCCTCGCCGGATGCCTGCCGCAGCGCGGCGTCCTGATTGGTGACACCGGCTGCGTCAAGCTGAGCTTTCATCCCTAGGACCGCATCCTTGGTGGGTTCTAGGACCGCGTCAAGGCGACGGATAACCGTCATAGGCAAGATGACGTCACGGTACTTGCCTCGGACATAGACGTCGCGGAGCACATCGTCGGCGATGCCCCAGATGAAATTGCTGATGTTCAGACTACTCACTGGTTCATCTCTCTAAGTAGGTGGCTTTCATAGCCAGCGCGCCCACCGGTTCGGCTATCTATACCGGCATCACGGCTCGTGTCGTGGCTGACCAGTTGAGATCTTCGGGGAAAGCCTGTGCCTTGGAGGTCTAGATTCTTTCCGACATCCTCCGGTCCGAGCCAAGCCATTTTGAGCTTAGCGAACTCTAACGGTCAGTAAGTGAAGGGTGTTGGATAGACACAGAAATACTGTCTCGGCGATGAGGGTCCAGCCCAATGAAAGACTTGGAGCGGAAGAGGAGATTCGAACTCCCGACCCCCTCCTTGGCAAGGAGGTGCTCTACCACTGAGCCACTTCCGCTCATTAACGGCCCATCGCCGGAACCCATCTTAGGCGGCGGTGCCGAGGGACAGAATCGAACTGTCGACACCGGCATTTTCAGTGCCGTGCTCTACCAACTGAGCTACCTCGGCAAGTGTCCATATCTTAATTCTAGCCTTGAAATACTGTCAAGGAAGGGGGTATTGCCCCCGGGCAATGGCGTCCAACTATTTGCCTAATTATTCCTATAAAGCGCGGCTGCAATAAATTCTACCTCCCTAGTCCAACGACTCGAGATAATGGACCTAATTGGCCCCGATTAGCCGCACAGTACAAAGGTATGGTCATGACGGGCAGACGCGATATGCTGCTCTCGCGCCGAATTGATAATGGCTAAAGCTGCGGCGTATAATACAAGCCAAATAATCAGCATAATCCAGCAGGGGGATGGCAGCGATGGTTGAAGTGCTAACCGGGACTCTTACGGTCAAGTCGGGTCACGCCCAGATGCTCAAGGGCGGCGTGATTATGGACGTCGTCACTGCGGAGCAGGCTCGATTAGCGCAGGAGGCGGGGGCTGTCGCAGTTATGGCTTTGGAGCGCGTGCCAGCGGACATTCGAGCAGACGGCGGAGTAGCCCGCATGACCGACCCTGCCAAGATTATTTCTATTATGGACGCGGTAAGCATCCCTGTTATGGCCAAATGCCGCATCGGCCACTTCGTAGAAGCCCAGGTGCTGGAAGCACTGGGCGTTGACTACATTGACGAGTCGGAGGTACTGACCCCAGCCGACGAGGTGCACCACGTTTGGAAGCACGATTTCACGGTGCCCTTCGTGTGCGGGTGCCGGGACTTGGGGGAGGCGCTACGCCGGATCTCCGAAGGCGCCGCTATGATACGGACCAAAGGTGAGGCCGGGACTGGCGACGTGGTGGAGGCTGTCAGGCATATGCGGGCCGTCCAGGATAATATTCGCAAGCTCCAGACCATGCCCGAGGATGAGCTCGTAGTAGAAGCGCGGAACCTCGGCGTGAGCCTGGACCTGCTCAGAAGAACCAGGGAAGAAGGTCGCCTACCGGTGGTCAACTTTGCTGCTGGTGGTGTGGCGACGCCGGCTGATGCCGCGATGATGATGCAATTGGGAGCCGATGGCGTGTTCGTCGGCTCCGGCATATTCAAGTCCGGCGATCCGGCCAGGCGCGGCTATTCAATCGTGCAGGCGGTAACTCACTACAAGGATCCACAGATAATCGCCGAAGTATCCAAAGACCTGGGTGAGCCTATGGTGGGTATCAGTGCCCGAACGATACCCCAAGACCAGTTGCTGGCCCCCAGAAGTTTATAGAGTAACAAGGCCAGGACATCGAGTCGCGTTGGAAGTAGGCGTCTTAGCGATACAAGGAGATTTTGCCGAACATATCACAGTACTCACGAAGCTTGGAGTGGTAGGTAGGGAGGTTAGGCTGCCGCACCAGCTAGAAGATGTGGATGGCCTCATAATTCCTGGGGGTGAGAGCACTACTCTGAGTCGCTTAATGAGTATCTACCAACTCCGCGAGCCGATCGCCGAGATGCCCCGGCAAGGCAAGGCTATTTGGGGTACCTGCGCCGGGATGATCATGATGGCTCAGGAGATAACTGAGGAAGACCCAGTACCCCTTCACCTAATGGACATCGGGGTGCAACGAAACGCTTTCGGCCGCCAAGTAGACAGTTTCGAGCAGGACCTTACGGTTCATGGATTCGACCACCCCCCCTTCCACGCTATTTTCATTCGGGCTCCTGTTATAGTAAGAGTCGGCAAGGACGTGGAAGTGATGGCTTCCTTGCCGGACGGCCGGCCCGTAGCGGTGCAGCAAAACAAGCTTCTGGCCACGGCCTTTCATCCAGAGTTGACCGGCGACACCCGATTCCACCGCCACTTTCTAGACCTCATCGCTACAAGTAGTCCGTCTACTGCTGAATGATGGACAGCTTGCGCGTGGCTGATGCTCTAAGGTGCTTGCTACTTAACCTTCCCAAGGGGTCGAATCTCGTTTGCCCCAGGGGAGCCCTTCCTAAACCCTCGCGGCTGTTGACTGCCTCCCTCCTGAAAGAGGCGATTGTGCATGAGCAGAGCCAGGCAACGGTGTCCCTCTGGACGGGCAATCGCCTTGACGGCTTGGTCTCCGCCCGATGTCGCAACGGCCGACGTGCCTGGGAAGTGGACCGAGTCTTCTTGACGCCAAGGCAACCCAATTTAGATGCCAACAATTATCCGGATCAAGGAGACCACAGTGGCAGGCTGCCGGAGCTCTTGGAAGGAATCATGGAAGCCGTTGGGAAGCGTGGTATCGAGCGCATGTTTCTCAGGGTTTCAGCAGCCAGCTCCCTAATACCATTGGCTATTAGGGCGGGATTCTTCCCGTGCTTTCACGAGGCGGCGCTGGAGGACACAGGAGGCAGCTCGTCGGATGTAAACCCGGTGCCTCCCCCATATTTCCGGGATTGGTCGGTATCGGATGATTTCCCTCTGTACCAACTCTACAATGCCTCGACGCCCCAGCCGGTGCGTTGTGTCGAGGGCCTGACCTTCGACCAGTGGCGGGACGGTGGAGAACCTTGGGGACGTCGGCGGGAGTGGGTCTATCCTACCGAAGGCCGAATCGCAAGCTGGGTTGGCATGTCCTTGGAGGGCAGGGGGACCGTAATAGAAGCAATGGTCGATGCTGACCATCTTGAGATATGGCAGGACCTCCTCCGGTCTACCAAGAACCAAAAGGGCCCCAAACGTTGGCTGGTCCGGGACTATCAGTCAACGGCGGGCGAATTATTGTTGCAAAGAGGTCTACAAGAGGTTTCCAGGTATACTACCTTGGTCAAAACCGTGGCAGTACCAGTGTTGAACCGGGACATGGCGCCAGCGGAGGCTAAAGTTTGGTGACGGTGCAAGATGTGGTCCGGAGAGAATTGGACCTGTTGCTCAAGGTCCTGCCTGAGAGAGTCGCCGATTCTTTGCGTCAGCGTGATGACCTAGAGGACTTACTGGAGGTGGTGCTGGACCTGGGGAGGCTACCCGAAGCCCGATTCCCTGGGGGTGATCACCCGCTGGATGACCGGGAGGTAAGGCCGGAGGACTTGGACCACGTGATGGACCGGGTGGGGGACTTCGGTGACGACAACCGCGCCGGCATTGAGCGGACCCTGCATCGCATATCCGGGATACGCAATCGCAAAGGCCGCGTCATCGGCCTTACTTGCCGTGTGGGCCGGGCTGTGTTCGGTACCATCAAGATCGTAGAAGACCTGGCCTATTCCGGTAAGAATATGCTTCTTTTGGGAAGGCCAGGTGTCGGCAAAACGACGATGCTTCGAGAGATGGCCCGAGTGCTTTCCGAGGATGCCAAGAAGCGGGTTATTATCGTAGATACCTCCAACGAGATTGCCGGAGATGGGGATGTACCGCATCCGGCAATAGGCCGGGCGCGCAGGATGCAGGTGACCACACCGTCGAGACAACACGGGGTAATGATTGAGGCCGTAGAAAACCACATGCCTGAAGTCATCATCATCGATGAAATGGGCACCGAAGAAGAAGCCGCGGCGGCTCGCACTATCGCTGAGAGAGGTGTCCAGCTCATCGCCACCGCCCACGGTAACACCCTGGACAATTTGATCATGAATCCCACTTTGTCCGACCTGATCGGCGGGGTGCAGACGGTCACCTTGGGAGACCAGGAGGCGCGATACAGGGGCACCCAGAAGAGCGTACTTGAACGCAAAGGCCCTCCTACCTTCGACGTTGTGGTGGAGATCCAAAGCTGGAAACGCTTGGCGGTACATGACGGTGTGGCCCAAGTGGTAGACCAATGGCTGCGCGGATTCCCCATTTCCTCTGAAATACGTTGGTTGGACGAAGGCGGCCAGGTAAACCGAAGCCAGGAGCCTGCCCGGCGCAGTGAAGACACCCCCGGGGCTTGGTCTCCGTCCTACGATCAGCCCAGCGCACCCGAGCCTGAGCTGGCGGGCCACTCCAACGGGAGCGGCCGCGACGTGGATGTGAGAATATTTCTATTCGGTGTAGGCCGGGACAAACTGGAAGCGGCCGGTGCGGAGGCCGGGGTAACCTTTCAGATCGCCAATGAGCTCAGAAGAGCCGACGTGGTGTTGACCACCAAGACCCACTATCGTCGAGGCTCCCAATTGGTGCGTATCGCCGAATCCAGCGGAACGCCGGTCTTTGTGCTCCGAAAAAACACCATGCCCCAAGTCCAAGAGTTCCTGCGTACTATCGCCAAGGAATGGGGAGATGCGGGCGACCAACCCGGCCAGTCCGACGAAGAGCACAAGGCCGTGATGGAAGACGCTATGCGGGAAGCTGAGGAAGCGGCCAACCGAGTCATAAGCGGCGAGTCCACGGTCCGGTTGAACCCCCAGCGGTCTTATGTCAGACGTCTTCAGCACCTGCTGGGGAATCGCTACAATGTGGCGTCGATAAGCCACGGCAGGGAACCGGACCGCGCCGTAATGTTTTACAAGACCTAGCAGCCATTTGTTGTGGCGCTGTTTGTCGCTTTCGAAGGTCTGGACGGATCGGGAAAGACCACCCAGGCGCGGGCGTTGTTCCGCCGACTCCAAAGGTTGCAAATCGCTGCAGTATTGACGCATGAACCCGGCGGCACACCTCTAGGGCAATCATTAAGGCGGCTTCTGAAGCGGGGCTCCGCAATTTCTTCAATGAGTGAGTTGCTTTTATTTTGCGCAGCCCGGTCCCAGTTGGTGCAAGACGTACTCCGCCCAGCCATCGATGAAGGGGATGTCGTCATCGCCGACCGGTTTTCCGGCTCCACAGTGGCCTACCAAGGCTACGGTCGTGGACTAGATTTGGAGTTGATTAACCGCGTGAACCGTGACGCCACCGCTGGTTTAATACCCGATCTCACCGTGCTATTGGACCTCCCGGAAGAAATTGCGTTGAGAAGGAAAGATCCGTCAACCAACGACACCTTTGATACTGCACCGATGGAGTTCCATCGAAGGGTGCGACAAGGCTACCTCGAACAAGCGGCGCAACAACCCGAGGGTTGGGTGGTACTGGATGGGGCCCAGTCCCAACGGGAGTTGACCAGTCAGGTTTGGGACAAAATACAGCCCCTCCTTTGAGGGAGGGGCTGTACAGCCTTTGCTCTTGTTTGTCCGTCGGGTTCAGTCGGCTGGCGCTGGTTCCAGGTTGGCGATTTTGTCCCTGATGACGTTCCTCATCTTCCTGACCCTTCCAAGGTCAGGATAGATGTTCCCTTCGCCCTTCTTGTCGAATATCCGCTCCCCGTCGACGAATACTTCCATGATGCTCTGGCCCCGCGGGGATATAGTCACAGCAACGTCCGGACCGAAGTGCCGGAAAAACTCGTTCGCCATCCACGTGGCGGTACCTAGGTGCTGTCAAGGTACACAGTAAGTAATCTCTACCTGAACCTTCCCTTCCATCCGGGATCCTCCTAGAACGAATGCTTTGGGTCTAAGTATAAGTTTAATTGATGGCCCGTATAAGTCAACCGCTTTCCGCCACCCGTACATCGCAATGTTGGCCTGGAAATATTATTAGATATTTGGATGTGGATTGCACCCCCCGAGTATTCGGCAACGCCATGGGCCTTATTGATATATCTTTCTGGGCCTGACGGTCTTTATGTACCCTTCGAAGTTGTGGCGGGTCTCTTTAAGCGAGTCTCCGCCGAATTTCTCCATGAAGCAGTCAATCAATACCAAGGCCACCATCGCTTCTCCGATGACGCCCGCCGGAGGTACCTGGCAGACGTCGGAACGCTCGTAGTGCGCTTGTACCAGGTCACCGGTGTCCAAGTCTACCGACGGCAAGGGTGTCATCATGGTTGCAATCGGCTTAATTGCGAACCTGGCAACGAGAGGCATTCCGTTGGTCATCCCACCCTCAGTGCCGCCGAGCCGGTTGGTCTTGCGCTGCCACGGGTGGTCTGGGTCGGTGACCGGTTCGATGACGTCGTGGACTTGAGAACCACGAAGGTTCACAATCTCCCAACCTGGACCAATGGACACTGCTTTCACTGCGTTGATTGACATAAGAGCCTGAGCTATTTGGCCATCGATTTTGCGGTCCCAGTGGACATGAGAGCCCAGTCCAATGGGCAAATTCTCAGCGATGACTTCAACAGTGCCGCCCGCAGTGTCTCCAGCCTCTTTGGCGGCGTCGATCTCCTCCATCATCCTGGCGGCTGCCTCCGGGTCGGCGCACCGCACCGGCGATGCCTCCACGGCTTCCCAGTCGATGGGGTCCGAGGCGGCCGCCCACACGCCGCCGATGGAGATGACGTGGCTCCGAAGTCTAATGTCAAACTCTTCCAAGAAACGAAGCGCAATGGCGCCGGCGGCAACCCTCGCCGCGGTCTCGCGGGCACTGGCCCTTTCCAGAACGTTGCGCACGTCCTCGAAGCCGTACTTCATGGCGCCGGCCAAGTCGGCGTGGCCTGGTCTTAGTCTGGTGACCCTTTCAATGCTGCCGTCGGCCGAGTCGGGATCCAACGGCCCAACCGCCATCGATTCCTGCCAGTTCACCCAGTCTTTGTTCTCGACGGTCATACCGATGGGGCTACCCAGGGTATAACCGTGCCTCACCCCTGACACGATCCGGGCTTGGTCCTGCTCGATCAGCATACGGCCTCCGCGGCCGTAGCCGCGCTGGCGCCGCGCCAAGTGGCCCGCGATGTACTCTTCCTGCAAGGGCACCCCGGCCGGTATCCCTTCTAGGATGATCACAAGACCCTGGCCGTGGGACTCGCCGGAGGTGAAGAACCGGACCATTAGTGACGCTCTCCTTTTGGGATTAAGGTCCGGGCGTTCGAGGTCAGCCCGGGAACGAAGACCCGTTGACCAATACAAGAGACAAGCCCCGTATGACCGGGGTTATTGGAGGTCAAATTAATGCCTAGATACACACCAAGTTTAGAAATTCACGGCCTCTGCCTGGCTTCCATCGCCTTGATCGCGGTCTCCAGCATTACCGCCACCGGAGCGTCCCTATCGGTCCACATTTCGAAGGACGCGGCGCCCTGGTAGACCAGCATGTGAATTCCGCCTAAAACCGCTGCTCCAGCCCGGGCGGCTTCTGTCAGCAAGGGCGTTCGCAGGGGATTATACACTAGGTCGTTGACCAGTGCGGTGGCAGGTATCTGAGTGCTGGGCAGCGGAGTGCCCGCCTCATTGGGGCCATGAGACATGCCGATGGTGGTGCAATTAACAATCAGGTCGGCGGAAGCCGCGGCAACCCCTAGAGCGTCGCTTGAAAGCGCAATAGCGTTGGAACCGACACCGTTGTTTCGGGCCAAATCCCCAAGCCGCTGGGCCCGCTCAAGAGTCCGATTGGCGATAGTTAGATGAGACACCCCCTCTCGCGCCAGAGCCAGCACCACACCGCGGGCCGCACCTCCCGCCCCCAACACCAATACCCTTCGGCCTGCTGGCGAAAAACTTGCTGCCTCGCGCAAGCCCCGCAGGAACCCGATGCCGTCGGTGTTGTGGCCGGTAAGACGGCCTTCCCGGTTGACGATGGTGTTGACAGCCCCGGCGGCGGAGGCCCAGTCGTCCACCTCGTCCAAGTAAGGAACTACCGCCTCTTTGTGGGGCACGGTGACGTTGATGCCCAGAAAGCCGGGTCTCCTCAATCCCTCCAAAAACTTCCCCACGTCGTCGGGATTAACTTCCCAAGCCTGGTAGGTGCCGTCAATGGCGCAGTGGTCTAAAGCGGCCTGCTGAAATACCGGGGAAATCGAATGGCCGATGGGGTAGCCAATTATTCCGAGATTACTGGTCATCGTGTGTCCCGACCGCTGATGATGGCTGCATAACCTGAAAAGACAGCGTTCAATCCGCCAACTGGGCTAGAATCTCGTCGAGCCGGTCTCTCCGTTCCTGGAGAGACCGGAGGCGTTCTTCTTCGTTTTCTACCACCTCGGGCCGGGCCTTGGCCCGGAAATCAGGATTAGACACCAGCGTGGACACACGGTCAAGGTTGCGGACGCATTCGCTTCGCTCCTCCTGTAGGCGCTGGGACTCCAAGGACAAGTCCACAATCCCCTCCAGGGCTAGCCGTACCACTAGGGGGTTCACGACCAACGTTACCCCTTTGACGCCGCTCTCCTGGGCGGCGGCGCCCGTGAGGACCCGAAGCGGTTCCACCCTAGAGAGGGCGCGTATCACCTCGGACTCTTCCTCTACCGCCTGGCGCAAGCCGTCTGCCTCTACTATTGCTTCCAGGAGCTGGTTGGCGGGTATCCTTAGCTGGGCTCGGGTGTTCCGTACTGCCCTGATGGTCCGCATGACCGCGGTCATCTCCTCCTCCACCCGGTCTTCTTGACGGTCGCGGTCAACCTGGGGGTAGGGGGAAATCATGATCGACTCGGAGGAGTCGCCCTCCTCAGGCAGCTTGCTTCTAAGGTTCTGCCATATCTCTTCGGTGATGAAGGGCATGAAGGGGTGGAGCAGCCGGAGGGTCCGTTCCAGTACGTGGGCCAGCACCGGCAGTGGTGAAGGCTCCATGCCGGACCTCAGGCGTATCTTCGCCATCTCTATATACCAGTCGCAGAAGTCGTTCCAGATGAAATCGTACAGCTTCTGTTGTGCTTCTCCCAGCTCGAAATTCGCAAGGGACTGGTTGACCTCATTGGTGGCCCGATCGAGCCGGCCAATAACCCACCGGTCTTCTCTATGCTCGAGAGCGTTTAAAGAGTGCCAGCCATTTAAGTTGGAGGCACCTTCCAGACTGGTGAGGACGAACCGGGCAGCGTTCCAAACTTTGTTGGCGAAGTTCCGGGCAGCTTCCACCCTGTCTTCACTAAACCGTAAATCATTACCGGGGGCCGTGCCGGTGGTCAGGGCAAACCGCAGGGCATCCGTACCATGGCGGTCCAACAACTCCAGGGGGTCCATGGTGTTGCCCCGGGTCTTGCTCATCTTCGCGCCAGTGGCATCCCTGATGAGACCGTGCAGGAAGACGGTGCGAAAGGGCACCTGCCCCGTGTTCTCGATGCCCAGCATGATCATGCGGGCGACCCAGAAGAACAGGATGTCGTACCCTGTCTCTAGAACGCTGGTAGGATAAAAGTAGCTCAAGTCTTCTGTCTGGTCGGGCCAACCCAAGGTGGAATGAGGCCATAGACCGGAGCTAAACCAGGTATCGAGGACATCAGGGTCCTGCCGCAGGCCCCCCGATTGGCACCCGGAGCAGCTTGATGGGTCTTCCACGGCCACAGTTACATCATCGCAGTCGCCGCAGTACCAAACCGGAATCCGGTGGCCCCACCAGAGCTGACGGCTTATGCACCAGTCGCGGATGTTCTCCAACCAGTTCAAGTAGACCCGGGTGAACCGCTCCGGCACGATTCTGATTTCTCCCGAGGCAACTGCCGCATGAGCGCGGCCCGCGATGCTGTCGGGTTGGTCGTGGCTGCCCAGATTGACGAACCACTGGAGGCTGATCAGGGGCTCCACCACCGAATCGCAGCGCTGACAATGCCCTATCGAATGGTGGTAGTCCTCCACCTCCTCCAGTAGCCCCAGGTCTTCCAACTCGGCCACGATCTGCTGCCGAGCTTGGAAACGCTCTGCGCCGACGTATTTGCCGGCAGCGTCGGTCATGGAGCCGTCAGGCCCTACCACAGTCACAATTTCTAGATCGTGGCGCTGTCCGATGTCGAAGTCCACCATGTCGTGGCCTGGTGTAACTTTCAGCGCCCCGGTGCCAAACTCAGGGTTGATCGCACTATCTCCGAATATAGGGATGGGACGGTCCATGATCGGTAGCACGGCCCGTTGTCCTATCAGGTCTTGGTACCGCGGGTCCTCCGGATGGACAGCAACGCCGGTGTCGCCGAGCATCGTTTCCGGCCGAGTGGTGGCCACGGTGATATGGCCCTGATCACTTTGCCCGCTCTCCAGCGGATACCGAATGTAGTAAAGCCTGCTGTCCTGCTCCTGGTAGTCTACCTCCAGGTCAGACAGTGCTGTGGCGCACCGGACACACCAGTTAATAATCCGCTCGTGCCGATAAATGAGCCCCTTGTTGTAGAGGTTGACGAAGGTGGTACGCACCGCCTTGCTTGGGCCCGGGTCGAGGGTGAACTTGTGGCGCTCCCAGTCGGAGGAGATGCCCAGCCGACGGGACTGTTCGTGGATGATGCCGCCATACTCGCGGACGTGCTCCCACACCAGCTCAACGAAGGCGTCCCGGCCCAATTGATGTCGGTCTCGTCCCTGGGCTGCCAATCTTTGCTCCACAGCCCATTGGGTGGCGATACCCGCGTGGTCCGTGCCGGGCAGCCAGAGGGTGGGCACCCCGGTCATGCGCCGCCAGCGCACTAGAGCGTCCTCTATGGCCTTTTCCAGAGCATGGCCTAGATGTAGCTCACCTGTCACATTGGGCGGCGGCATGGTTATGGAAAAGGGTGCTTTGGCCTCGTCGATTTTAGGAGCGAAATACCCCTTCTCTAGCCAATGCTCGTACACCCGCCGCTCCACTGCAGCGGGGTCATAAACTCTAGGAATTTCAGACGATGTTTGGGATGTCATAGGAGCGGCTCCGTATTGGGTTGGTGCGTGAGGCTAAAGTCCAACGCCGAAGAGAGCAGGACCAACTATTCGATGGCTGCAGGAACGTTCCCAGGATTGCTGGATTGCTTCAGCAGATGCAGGCGCCGTATGCCTTTGCGGGTGTCACTGGCTACCCTGGCCGGGTCCCACATGACCAAGCGGCGCTTGTGCAGCCAGTAGGTGAACTCTTTTACGTCGGACAAGGTCAGCGCCCGGCGTTTGGGGATGCGAGTCTCGGACCGGAACTCCTCCAGAAGCAGGGTCCTGGACATGCCATAGAGGTGGTTGAAGGCCTCTTCCACCAGGTCCTCGTTGTCCGCGTAGCACCGGGCAATGTGACGCTTCCGGACTTCTTCCTCCACCGCCAACTGCAAAGCCTCTTCAACTACCACCCCGTACCAGAAGTTCAAGTAGGCCCGGTATTTGTTGGTGCCCAGCATGTCACGGAATTCATCGGGTTCCACCGGGTCTGGAAACTCTCCGGCGAATAGGAGTTGCATCTTTTGAGTCTCAGGTATGACCCCGTCCAGCTCGGCGCACAACCTCTCGGCCAGCACCAGCCAGTCAAAGGCTTCTCCTAGGATTAGGTATTTGTAGGTCCGGCCTTGATAGACCTCTTCCGGCAACGTCCAAAGCCCAATGGTCTGTAGCAAGGCCTGGGACCACTCAACGCCGGAGTTGACCGATCTCCTCAAATGAAGCAACGCCTCGGGGACCTGCTCTGTCAGAGCGGAAGCGCCGTGGAACCCGTTATTACCTGGGTCAGCGGTCATGATGCGCTGATCTTGCGCCTGGCGCGGAACCTTTCAAAACGCTCAGGCTTGGGAGTACGAATGTAGTCTAGAAACCGGTCGAGAGGCATGGTGTTCAGGATATCTTGGGACTCGCACCAAGCCCGGCGTGCCACAGCAACGCCGTAGCGGCGCTCGTCCAAGCGGGCATAGTGGTGGGCGTCAGTGCTTATTACCAATGGAAC
Organism: Dehalococcoidia bacterium; assembly: GCA_965197555.1. Classification (GTDB taxonomy): domain Bacteria; phylum Chloroflexota; class Dehalococcoidia; order Lucifugimonadales; family UBA3495. Next base: position 1,055,068 of record OZ240213.1, read on the forward strand.
ACCCATCTCCCTTGCCCGGTAGGCGTGGACGTCCTTCAGGTCCAGCCGCTCGGGAGAGGAGTTGATCTCCAGCGCGGTCCCCGTCTCTCTGGCTGCCTGGAGTACTGCATCCAGGTCCAATTCCACAGGCTCGCGGTGTCCCATTAGCCGAGTAGATAAGTGGCCAATGATGGTGACCGAAGGGTGGTGCATCGCTTTGATAATCCGCTGCGTCATGGTAGCTTTATCCTGCCCCATGGCGGAATGCACCGAAGCGACAACTACGTCCAACCGTTCGAGCAGCTCGTCTGGGTAGTCCAAGCTGCCGTCGGACCGGATGTCTACCTCCGAGCCGCAGAGAATCTTGATGGGGTAAGCCTCCTGCAGGGAATGCAGGACTTCGATTTGCTGTAGCAACCTGTCGTTGGAAAGCCCGTTGGCTATACCTCGGCCGGATGAGTGGTCCGTCAGGGCCATGTATTCGTAGCCTTGGGCTGCAGCCGCGGCTACCATGTGCTCTATGGTGTCACTGCCGTCACTCCAGTCGCTGTGCAGGTGCAGGTCTCCGCGAAGGTCCGACTCAATCAGCAGGTCTGGTAGCGTGCCTTCCAACGCGGCGTCCAACTCCCACATCCCCGCTCTAATCTCAGGCGAGATGTAAGGTAGACCTAGCCGACCGTAAAACTCCTCCTCGGTGGCGAACTGTTCCACCGCCCCGGTGGCCAAGTCGGTAATGCCGTATTCGTTGAGCGACAGACCCATTCTGTTGGCGTAGTCCCGTAGCCGGATATTGTGTTGTTGGCTCCCGGTGAAGTATTGAAGGAGGGCGCCGAAGGACTGAGGGTCTCCCAGGCGCAGGTCGACCTGGATGCCGGGCTCCATGATTACGCTGGTCTTCTTCTGGCCGTGGACTAAGATTTCTTTGACCTGGGGCAAGGAGACCAGGACGTCGGCGGCCCTTTGAGGCTGGGATGATGTGCCTACCAGGTCCAAGTCGCCGATGGTCTCCTCCCACCGCCGCAGACTCCCGGCGGGGAATAGAAACTCGATCTCGGGACATTCGCTTCGGAGGCTGGAAACCGTCGCTTCAGCCAAGGGCAACGCCACGCCGATTGGAGTCCGCCGGTCCTTGGCGCTTATATTCTTTATGTGACGCAGGACGTTATTGGCTGCTTTTTCGCCCATGCGGGGCAGTGCGGCCAACCGGCCATCCCGAGCAGCTTGTTCTACGCCCTCTATGGTGCTGACACCCAGCTCTTTAGTGATCAGCACCGCAGTCTTGGGTCCGACTCCCGGGATGTTCATGAGACCGAGGGCCCCGTCAGGCAACTCGCCGAGCAGGCGCTCGTAGGTGGCGACCTTATCGGTATTGATTAGCTCATGAATCTTGTCGTCGATGGCTTTGCCGATATCGGGAATCTTCTTGAGGTCGGTCCCGTCTCGCACCGCCTGCGCCACAGGGAAAGATAGATTGCTGATGGTGCGGGCCGCTCGTTGGTAGGCGCGAATTTTGAACACGGTATCCCCTTTCATCTCAAGAAGGGTTCCCATGTTCTCCAACAGGTCGGAAATTTCTTCGTTGGTTACTGGCATGCGTAGCACTGGTTTGTTGGATGCTTTTTTATGGCTGGCTACCGAGAGAGACTGGTATCATTATACTACGATTCCCCCTCAGGACTGTTGGCCTAGGTGGCCGCTCCCGTTGATGAATCATTTCTAATTCCCAAGCACTATACATGGAATACCTACGTAGGAGCTGAAATTGGATATTACCTGGATTGGGCATTCCTGCTTTCGATTGCGGTCAGACGACCAGGTTGTGCTGACAGACCCCTTCCCCGATGCCATTGGGTTGAGGCCGGACGGGCGGCCAGCCACCGTGGTGACCATTAGCAACTCCCACCCCAACCATGGTAGCTGGGAGCGAGTAGCTGGTGAACCCAAGATATTCAGCGGGCCAGGGGAGTACGAGTTTGACGGAATTTCGGTCCGCGGGGTAATGACGCCACTTCCTCCGAATGTCCCGCAGGAGCAGCGCAGTGTGGCTTACTGCATCGAGATAGGGGATGTCAACATCTGCCATCTTGGGGATATTCGATTGCCGCTGACAACTCGCCAAGTAGATGATCTGGCTCCCATCGATGTGTTGCTGATGCCCACAGGGGGTGGCTGTACACTAGACATGGACCAAGTGTTGCAGACGATGCAGGACCTAGACCCCAAGATCGTGGTCCCGATGCACCACAGCACGCCCGGGCTTGCTGTGTCCCTGGAGAGTGTGGATCTGTTCCTGCGGCGGATGGGCCTGAACGAGATACAGCCCCAACCCAGGTTGGTAGTAACCAACTCTAACATGCCCTCAGATATGCGGGTTGTTGTTTTGGCCCCTCAAGCTCGGCAAGTCTGAGCGGATAGCGGGGTCAGAGTTCGGCGGCAAGCACCGCTGCTCAGGGGCTACAGTGAAGCCCTACGCCGGGCGACTAACAGCAGGGCCGCTCCGCCAACCACAGCCCCAGCCCCAATCCAGAGGGCGAGCTTGGGGATCATGGTCACGGTGGGGTCTCCCGTTACCGGCAGTGCGGCGGTGGGTGTCAGCGTTGGCATGGGGGTAAGGGTTGGTGTGGGGCTAAGAGTAGGTGTCGGCGTCGGCACGGGCATTCCCTGGGGGAAATTCAAGTCCTGCAGGTAGAAATTGTATACGCCAACGAAGACGCGGGAGTCGGCGGCTTGAATCCGGCCGAATTCGTTCACCAAATAGAAGGTAACATCTCTACCGATCAGCGCTTCGTCTGATGGGTTAACCTCCAAGAGGTGGTACTTACCCCTTGGCTGTATGGTCACCGGCTGGCTTTGAAATACCAGGGAGCAGCTGTCAATGCAGGCCAGCAGGGTGGTTCCTGCCGGGGCAGGCTCATCTTGAATCGTGACCGATCCGGAATAGTGGTCCGGGAACAATGGCTGCGGAGGGCGTTCGCTCTGCCGGGGGAGCGCCCCCATGAGACTGACAGCAACCGCCAAGAGGATTGAGAGCCTCCCCAGGTTCACGACCAACTTCCACACGTCAACAACCTCCCCTACATGTCCGGGGATTTATCAATTCCCCGATAATGTCATTCTGAGCCGAAGGCGAACAATAAAACGTGCATGACCAGCGCCATTCCGGCCACACCTCGTCTACCGGGTCTGGTGGCCGTACCGGGTCCGGGTGGGGATGGCCGTCAACCACCTGCTGCCGCTGGACTTGCATCGCTTGGCCCCGCAACTCTTGGGTACTATCCTGGCCGATTGCTACCTGGATTGCAACAACCTTTACTTCCGGATTGCGGGCATTTCTCCAATGTCCAGCGTCACATCATTTGCCAGGGGATGTGACTTATCCCTGCCCTAGGTATGGAAATAAGAACAGGGCGCCCGTTGAGGGCGCCCTGTTTCGGGTTCGAAGTGTGGTGGTGTCTAACGTCGGCCCATTACGAAGGCTCCAACAGCGCCAACGGCAGCTACCGCGGCGATGATAATTGCTATGATGCCGATAACGTTGGAACCACTGCTTCCCATGGCGCCGGCCGGGCCAGCGGGACCAGTGTCACCCTGAGCTCCAGCGGCCCCCGCTGGGCCTTGGGATCCGGCACCGCCATCGGCGCCATCGGTACCGGCCGGTCCCTGCGTACCTGATCGGCCAGCGGCGCCGGCATCGCCTTTGTCGCCCATTTCACCCATATCGCCCTTGGGTCCTTGGGGCCCCTGCCGTCCCTGTTTCCCCGAGGGGCCTTCCGGACCTGCCGGGCCGACCATCGAAGGTGGTTCGGTAGGCGCGGGCATCGCGGTAGGCCCGGGCATCATGGCGGTGGCGGTCGAAAGGTCCAACTCATCTGCCCCGCCCGCCGTCCAAGCGGCAGTCTGCTTGGCGTCCATGGTTCCGATGCGGAAAGTTATTGTTTTACCGGTGTGATCCCCCTCCACTATGAGGGTGTAGCTGCCGTTGCCTCCCGTAACCATGGAATCCACGACTTGCTTGCCGTCGACCAACGCGGCGACCATCGTCCCGTCCGGCGCAGGGTCGTCGCCGATCATGGCGGTACCCACGAAATAGTACGGGAGCACCCCCTGAGCGGAGACCGTGGCAGGGATGATAAACAACATCACGAGTCCAACGAGCAGGGTGGCAATCTTCAGTCTAGTCATCTACTCTCCTCTCCAACCTTTTACAGACTTACGAGGCCGCCGCTAGCGGCGGCGGCCTCGTGTTTTGCCTTGGTTTGAAGCCCACGTCCTATTGAAGGGTCAACACGTTCCAGTCCGGGGTCAGGGTCTCACCCTGGAACTGCGCGTCGTTATTGACCAGAATCTGGACAATATTACCGGGTGCGACCATGTCTACGCTGATTGCAGCGAAGGCCGGCCTCGGGTCGTAGAGGTCCCAGGACTTCGTGCCCTTGTTCCAGACAAACGCCCGGACCAAAGCATCCCCTATGGGAGCGAAGACATCCGCTGGCGGTGCGCCTGCCTGTGGGGTCGGCGTTACCGCGCCCGACTCAAGCACCTCAAAGGTGGCGCTGGCCGTGGTGCCCTGGTCCCCGCCAACCTTAGCGGTGACGCTCTGGGTACCGGTGTTGAGCTGGGGCACCCGGATGGTGGTGCTAAAGTCGCCGACGTTGTCGGTGGAAGGTATCGGCGCCGGTCTGACGTCTATGTCACCCAGGTTCAGTTCAGTCAGGGAGGAGAAGGTCTTAAACCCTACTCCAGTGATAGTAATCGTAGTACCAATAGGACCGCTATCGGGTTCGACGGTGATTAGGGCCCTAGGCACCGAGTGGGTGGTAGCCGTGGTCACCGGGGTGGGATACCTGTATACCGCTCGCACCGAGTTGGTGGACGGTATGCCCGCGTCCAAGGGCACGATGAAGCTGCCTCTGATGTTGCCCGAAGAGTCGGGATTGAGAGTAGTGACCGTCCTGGGAGCGCCGGCCACCACGTAGGTGATTGTGACGGGCGGAGTGGCGATTCCCTTGGTGTTATCGGCAGGGTAGCCGGACCCAGTCACCTGCACCCTGGTACCCACTCTGCCATCTTGGGGCTCCAGGGTTAACGTGCGTGCGGCGATGGTGAAGCTTACCGTGCCTTCCCGGCCTGCGTTGTCCGTCACCTTCAACTCGTGGGTGCCCGGAGTGGTGGTCGTGTTGTTGATAGGCATTACCATGGATGACGCCCAGTTTCCACCGTTGTCAATGCTGATGGTTTTGCCCTCATTAATCTTGCTTTGTCTCGCGCCGCCCGTACCCTTTAGGCCATTGGTGTTACCGCTAATGGCCACTTGGCTGCTGTCGTCGGTATTGTTGATGGTCGCGTTGCCGCCGGTGGTGAAGCCGCGGCCGACCACAGTAATGGTCTTGTTGGGCACCAAGTCGCTGCTGGGTGTCAAGGTAAGAACCGCGCTCGCGATGGTCATGGTGAAGCGGCGGGTGCTGAGGTTGCCCCCGGGGCTGCCGAGGCAGCAAATATTCTTGGCGTTTAGCTGCTGCCTGCCGGTGGGCACCCCGTTGGGGACCACCACGTTGATGGTCGCGTCACCTTGGCTGGTGGTGATGGCGCTGAAGGGGTTGACCGGCACACCACCTATGTCGATGTGTGACTGGTCGATGGACTTGATGGGGTCGAAGTCTTTGAGGGTTACCTGGATAGTGTCTCCCACCGCAGCGGAGCTGGGGCTAACGCTGACCGAGCCGCGGAGTTCGAACACCGGGAGACAGGAGATCGTCCCGCCCTGGGCGATACAATCGCCTTTATCCGAGTGAAGGGTGTTCCCCGAGTCGCTGTACCTAGCGACGTCTTCGGCGGCGGCGGTGGGCTTGATGCTGTTCGCCCGACCGTCGATGGCGTTGATGGCGTTACGGTCAGGTGGCGTTGCGCTCATGCTCCCCTTGCCTGGGGTGAAGGGCGGATTGTTGACGTTGACGGTGGCGGTAAAGGTAAAGTCGCTGCCGACCAAGGCCTCACCCAGCTTCAATTCTCCCGGGCCTCTATTCCCGTCTTCGTTCCCGTCCAACCAGATGGTAGCGGTGGTACCGGGGATGTAGCCGAAGCCGGTCACCGCTAAGACCCTACCCCGTCCTCCGTCGCTGCTGCTGATCTTGAGGATGCGGGGGAAGAACTCCTTCGGGCATGCTATTGGACAATCGATCGAGGTATCATGGGTAGTGGTGATTTTCACCGTTCGTTCGGCGCTCTCCAAGGGGTTCTTCATACCCGAGTTCTGGGCGAAGGTAACCCTTACCTCCCCCGCTGCGACGCCTGCCGAGGAGTCGTCGGACGAGTCCATGTCGGGAATGGTGAGGGTAATCTGGTGTTGGCTCGCCGGACTTCCCACGGACCTGACAGTTACGTCGCTGGGATGGGCGGAGAGCTGGCTAGTACCAGTGCCGCTGGAGATGGAAATGGCCGATGCTTCTAAAGTGGTGGGGACTTGGTATTCGTTCTCGAACTCGAGGACAATCACGTCATTGATATCCAGGGCGGTGTCGATGTCGAAGGTTACGACGTACCTAGCCGCCGCGCCTGGCTCGTTGGGAGTGGCGACCACGGACGCCTTGCTAACGCCCGTGGCCTGGCCCGCGACTTTGGACGGGGTCAACATGCCCAGGGCCAGCATGGTAACCACTATGCCCAAGACCAAGGTCAGGGCAAGCCCAAAAGATGTACCGATTCTAGTGCTCATGTGCCTCTATCTCCTTTGTGGTGCTCTAAGGGAAGGTTCAAACCCTTTGGACTAATCCTTTTGGACTTCGCCCGCTGCTTAGACCCGGGATCCCCGCTTGCCTTGCTTGTGTCCCAGTGGCTGACGGGTACCCCCTGTGCCGCCTTGTGTCACTTGGGTATCAGGGAAGGATCCAACTGGGAGGAACCCAGACCAATTCGAAACGGTATCATGCATGCCCCCGGATTGCTACTAATAAATAGTGCCAGATTTCATTAATTTTTTTAGCATTTGGCACTTTACGCTGTCAAGACATCTTGCAACAGCTTTAACTGAAAAAGCGCCCTAAGAGGCGAACTCCTAGGGCAAGTCCCCCGGCGTTCCTGACCGTTTGGTTAACAGGGCCGATTCTTTTCCCTTCACAATGGGCCGCGCCAGCGGGAACTATACTAAGTATCAGCATTTATGTCAAGCAGTAAATCCAGTCGTTCAACGGTAATGTCCGCTTGGAAACATCTGGCCCTTTGGCATTATTCTTGCTACCGTGGGACGACTGCGTCACCGCCAGTGCGCAGCCCCTTGACCCTATTCAAAACATCCAAGTCAGCCCCAAGCCGGACCTGAAGATTAACCGACTGAGCTTATGTCGCCGCCCGCTCCGGCAGCATGGGACCCGCCGGGGCTAGGCAACATCTTTGTTCAAATTCGCCAGGAACTCCCGGTTGTTTTCTGTCTTGGCCAAGCGCTCCAATACCCGCTCGGTGGCGTTGACCGAGCCATCATTGGAAATGAGCCCTATCATGCGCCTTAGCAGGTAGATTTGCTTTAGAGTTTCTTCGCTGAAGAGGAGCTCCTCCCTACGGGTGCCGCTGCGCAGGATATCTACGGCGGGGAAGTAACGCCGCTCCGCCAACCGGCGGTCTAGGTGCAACTCCATGTTGCCGGTGCCTTTGAACTCCTCGTATATGACCTCGTCCATCCTGCTCCCGGTGTCGACCAGACAGTTGGCAATGATAGTGAGGCTTCCACCTTCCTCTATATTCCTGGCGGCGCCAAAGAATTTCTTCGGTGGATAGAGGGCCACAGGGTCGATGCCCCCGGACAGGGTTCGGCCGCTGCTGGGAACAGCCAGGTTGTAGGCCCGGGTCAACCGGGTAATGCTGTCCAGGAGAATAACCACGTCCCGTCCGAACTCGACCAAACGCTTGGCCCGCTCCAACGCCAGCTCAGAGACGCGGCATTGCTCCTCCACTGATTCGTCGAAGGTGGACGCAAATACATCTCCCGTCACCGCCCGGCGCATGTCGGTGACTTCCTCAGGCCGTTCTCCGATGAGCACAACCATGAGCACCGCTTCGGGGCAGTTGTTGATCACGCCGTGGGCGATGTGCTTCAGCATAGTTGTTTTGCCGGCTTTGGGGGGAGACACAATCAGGCCCCGCTGTCCCAAGCCAATGGGCGCGAACAGGTCAACCATCCTGGTTGCCAGGTTGCTGGCGTCGGATTCCAGCACGACCTGCTGTTCCGGGAAGATGGGGGTCAGGTGTTCGAACTGGGACCGGTACCGGGATGGCACTTGGTCCGGGTCCATGTCGTTGATCCGCTCAACGCGCACCAGGCCGAAATAGCGTTCCCCCTCCTTGGGAGGCCGGACCTGGCCGGTGACAGTGTCGCCGGTACGCAAGCCGAAGCGACGGATCTGCGACTGGGATATGTATACGTCACCGGACCCGGCGTGGGTCCCTGCCTGGCGCAAGAAGCCGTACCCTTCGTCCATGATTTCCAGAATGCCGGTGGAGACCAAGGATTGGTGAGAGGAGGCCAGTTGGAACAACCGGTTGAGCAAGTCTTCACGTCTCAGGTTGTTAAGGGCTGCACCGTCGGTCAAGCCAACGTCGTGGGCCACGACCATGAGTTCGTCTTTGCTCTTACCTCCCAACTCCGTGACATCCATTGTTCGCTGTGTAGTTGCCATGTTTACCTCTCCCTAGATTGGGGTAACAACCGTAGCGCCGACGTTGCTGGGCGGATGGACCAGTCCATACGTAGGCGGGATTCGGGCCTCTGTAACGGTCCGATCGTCGGTTATTGCGATTATTGTTTCATTGAACCTGGTCCCGTGTGATTCAAACCGGATGTGTCCTTTTGACTATGGAATAGCAATCATCTTTGGTCTGCTGGCAGTGTTGCCAAAAAATTGCTATTACTTATTCCCTGCTTTATCCCAGTCCGCCTGGAACCTGGCCACGCCAGCGTCGGTTAGAGGATGCTGCACCATTTGAAGCAAGGTCTTGTAAGGGACGGTGGCAATGTCTGCTCCCGCCCGCGCGGCCAGCACACAGTGAAGGCTGTGACGGATACTTGCCGCCATTACCTTGGTATCGATGCCGTAGCTCCGGTAGACGGTTACTATCTCGGAGACCAGGTCTATCCCTTGGTGGCCAATATCGTCCAATCTGCCGACGAAGGGGCTTATCACGGTGGAACCAGCCTGCGCCCCCAACAGCGCTTGATTTAAAGAGAAGCAAAGGGTCTGGTTCACTTTGATCCCGTCCCGGGCCAGGAGGGCAATGGCCTCGAATCCGGCGGCGGTGCTCGGGATCTTCACCCAAGGCTCCGGAATCCATTCCGCGATCTCCCGTCCTTCCGTCACCATACCCTCGGTGTCCTGGCTGACCACCTCCACGGATATCGGGCCATCTATTATGTCCGCGATTTCCTGTACGGCTGATTTGTAGCTTTCTCGGTCTCCGATTCCCTCGCTGGCTGCCAAAGACGGGTTGGTAGTCACGCCGGAAATGACTCCTAAGCGCGCCCCTTGCCGGATCTCCTGGATATTGGCGGTGTCCAAGAATAGCTTCACTTCACCACATCTCCGTCGTTAAATCGGCGCCGGATCTCCTGCCAACTATGTAGGTGTGCCGGCCCACGGAAGGTGACCCAAGGCCGCAGCTTACACGTTGGTAGTGGTTCTCTATGGAGTAACTCCCGCCGAGTCCATGGTACCCAGGGGTAAAGGCCGCTGGGCCCCCTCACGAATGGTGTGCTTGGCTGCTCCGAGAAACTTGGAGAACAAGGGATGGGGCCGGTTGGGCCGTGACTGGAATTCGGGATGGAACTGAACGCCAAGCATGAAGGGATGGTCCCGGACTTCGCCAGTCTCGACCAGCTGGCCATCGGGCGACACGCCGCCAACGATTAACCCTGAGTTTTCCAAGTCTTCACGGTACGCGTTGTTAATCTCGAACCGGTGGCGATGGCGCTCTGTAACCATCCCCTTTTCATAAGCGGCTTTGGTAAGAGTATTCTCTTGTGGTACGCATGGATATGATCCCAACCGCATCGTTCCGCCCATATCCTTCACCGAGAGCTGGTCCGGCATGATATGGATCACGGGATGAGAGGTGTTGGGGTCCAACTCAGAGGAGTTGGCTCCTTCCAGGCCCAAGATGTTCCGGGCCCATTCGACCACCATTACTTGAAGGCCCAGGCACAACCCAAGGTAGGGCACCTGATGCTCTCTGGCGTAACGGACGGTCTGGACCATTCCCTCCACCCCCCGGGCGCCGAATCCCCCCGGCACCACGATACCGCAGGCGCTGCCCAATAGAGCTTCCGGTCCGACCCGTTCGATCTCTTCGGAGTGTACCCATTGGATATCTACGTCTCGCCCGTGGACCACACCGGCATGACGCAGGGCCTCTTTCACCGATATATAAGAATCCGGATACTCGACGTACTTACCGACCAGGGCTACGGGAACAGTCTCCCGGACGTTGTTCATTCGGTCGACCATCGCCCGCCAGTCGGCCATGTCTATGTCGTGCCCGGGCAAGTCCAGGGCATCGATCATGATCTCTCCCAACCCGGCCTCCTGCAATATGATTGGCACCTCGTAGACGTTGTCCACGGTGGGCAGGGGGATAACCGCTCGGGTTGGGACGTCACAAAACAAAGATATTTTTTCGCGGATGGAGTCGGGCACCGGGTGGTCGCTACGGCAGAGAATGGCATCCGGTTGGATCCCAATGCTGCGGAGCTCTTTAACGCTGTGCTGAGTGGGCTTGGTTTTCAATTCGCTGGCCGCCGCTAGGTGGGGCAGCAAGGTTAGATGAATGTAGTAGACGTTGTCTCGACCGACGTCGTTCCGGATCTGGCGGATTGCTTCCAGGAATGGCAGACCTTCGATGTCGCCCACCGTTCCACCCACCTCGACAACCACCACATCCACCTGGGCCTCGTCGGCGTGGCGGATGATATTGTTTTTGATCTCGTTGGTGACATGGGGCACAGTCTGGATGGTGCCCCCGAGAAAGTCCCCTTTTCGTTCCTTGCCGATCAGGCTCAAATACACCTGGCCAGCGGTGACGTTAGAGGACCGGGTGAGCTCAATGTCGATGAAACGTTCGTAATGGCCCAAGTCAAGGTCCGTCTCACCGCCATCCTTGGTGACGAAGACTTCCCCGTGCTGATACGGGGACATGGTACCGGGGTCGACGTTGAGGTAGGGGTCCAGCTTTGCGACGGAGACGGAGAGCCCTCGGCTTTTCAGGATCCGGCCGATAGAGGCAACGCTTATCCCTTTGCCGATGGAGCTTACCACTCCCCCGGTGACGAAAATGTATTTAGTGGGCATATTCCATGCGTTTAACGCGATGTGCTGAGGAAGTGCCTTGGCATGATTGAACGAGTAAATGCCTTGGAATGGTGGCTATGCAGTACGCAAAAAGAACCCGTGGAAGTTGCAGATGGGATACGACTCAATTATAGGTGTCATGCTTTGAACGTGTCAAGCAAGCCCCTGGCAGAAATGCAGGAAATTACGAACCTTCATCCGAGGGGGTGCTTGAATCTGCCATAGCGCCGTTAAGGAACCGGACGTAGTCGATGTCCCTGGCGGCAACCCACCCCAGTTCCGCCTGTCTGTCGATGGACACGGTTGACGGCGGAAGCCCGCCGTTAGGAATCCGGCCACCCACGCCATGGTTCTTCAGACGGTCGAGCTCATGAGCGTCCAAACCGAGGAGGTCGCCAAGGGTGTATTCATTGGCTTCCCCAAGCAATGGCCCCGGACCGGCCGTGGTCACATCCGCCCCAGAGAGTTTCCAGCCCCGGCCGATGTACTCCCGTTGTCCCAGGCCCGTTTCAGGCGGGTGTTGGACCGATTCGAAAAAGCCCCTGGACCGGAATTGGGGATCGGCAAGCATCTGGCGGGCGTCCAACACGGGTCCTGCCGGCACTCCCTTGGCTTGCAAGAGCTCCATTACTTCATATGGGCTTCGGGTTGAAGTCCACTGGGTGATGATGGAGTCCAGTTGATCCTGATGTTGCTGACGGGCCAAGGAATTACTGAAACGAGGGTCTGCCGCCAGCGTCGGCTGCTCCAACACCTCGCAAAATGCCGACCAGTCCCGGTCGTCGCGCACAGCCAGGGTAACCCACCGGTCGTCGCCCAGGCAGGCATAGCAACCATGGGGACACATGGACTCGTGGCGGTTTCCGATGCGCCGGGTCCGTCGCCCGTTATAAGCATAATCCAGGACGCCTTCCCCAATAAAGGAGACTCCCACCTGGTACATAGCCAGATCGATCCACATCCCTTGGCCGGTGCTTGCCCGGTGGATAAGGGAGGCCATCGTTGCTACCAGCGCAGTCCAAGTAGCTAAGAAATCGGTGTAGGAGTTGCCGATTTTGTTGGGTATGCTTTGGGGTCCAGTCTCTTCGTTCCGGCCTGGCTCCCGGTACCCCATGAAAGCGCCGGTGCCGTGAGTTGGCTCCAGGGCGGAGGCCATGGCCCCGAAATTAGTCCATGGCCCGCTGTGACCGTAGCCCGTGTTGGACACCATGACCAAATCCGGCCTCACCGACTTCAGGGTATGGTAGTCCAGTTCAAAGCGGGCCATCACCCGGGGTGTAAAGTTTTCCAGCAACACATCGCTGACACTCACCAGGTCCCTCAGTATTGATCGGGCCTCATCGGAGCGTAGGTCCAGCGTTAGGCTTCGTTTTCCGCGGTTTAGGGTATGGAAGGTACCGCCCCTCTCCCAGTACAGCTCCCCCGGATCGTTGTCGGGGAACGGACCGGTGATGGTCCTAGTGGTGTCCATGAACTGGGGGCTGAGGGTGTCGATCTTGATAACCTCCGCCCCCAAGTCGGCCAAGTAAGCCCCGGCATAGGGCATGGCGAAGACCCTGCTAAGGTCAACGACGCGAATTCCGGCCAGCGGCAGGCCCTTACCGCTGGAAGTCATGGTCAAGTCCTGGAGTGCACATAGTCAGGTTGGTCTAGCTTTGGCGGACGAACTTGTCTATGGCATCGGGGACTCCAGCCAAATAGATGTCTCCCCGGGAGTCCATCCAACTACCATGGCCTGAGCCACGGCATTCAAACCGTGAGAGAACAGCCCCGTCTTTGTCTAGCAGGCTTATGCGGGCCGATGAATCGTCGACGGTACCCTCGCTGACGCAAAACACGCCGTCGCCGTCCACCGAGATATCCATGGGCCGCTGTATGTCGGTCCACATGGTGATGAATTCGCCGTTCAAGTCGAATATCTGTATGCGATGGTTTTCCCGGTCACACACAATGACTCTTTCATCCTGGTCTATCAGCAGGCTGTGGGGCAAATGAAACTCGCTGGCACTGGTCTTGCCGGGCTGTCCCCAGGAGGCCTTCAGTTGCCCATCGGAGGAAAACCGATGGACCCGTGCGTTGCGGTAACCGTCGGAGACGTATAGGTCCCCTGAAGAGGATGGCACTAGCTCGCTGGGGTAATTGAAGGGGCCAGCCGCTCGGGGTACCAGGTCGCCCGGATTTTCACACCCGGTGTCCGAATGGACTCCGTGCCGGCCCAACATCTGGATGGGCTTGCCGTCCAGCGTATACATGATGCACACCGAACTGTCCCGGTCGGTGAGGTACACAGTATCGTTGGTGATAAAGAAACCGTGGGCGAACAGAAAAGCTCCGTTGCCCCAAGAGCTTACGTAGTTTCCGTCACGGTCGAAGATGACTACGGGTGGTTCTTTCCGCTGAAACGCGTAAACCTGGTCTTGGGAATCGGTGGCTATGGCGCTCACCATAGCAAAGCTCTCCCCCGCGGGAAGTTTGGCCCAGTTCTCTATCAGGTTATAGGTGTACTTGCCGCTGCCTACTGTAGTCATTGGTCGTTTAACTCCTTATTCCAAATATCGTATGAAATATTCCGGTGGTAACCGGATTGGGTTATATCGTCCCTTGCTCCCGAAGGTTGACCATGTCTTCCGGTGTGTATCCTAGGTCGTCGCAATAGATCTCAGCGTTGTGCTGGCCCAGCATAGGAGCGGGCCGCCGGACCTCGTATTCCATGCCGGACAGCTTTGGGCCCATTCCCGGAAACTCCGCTGGACCTGCGACCGGATGGTCTACATCCACGTAGAATCCCCGTTCCCGCAAGTGGGAGCATTCGAATAGGTCGCCGGCGTCTTGGGCCATGCCAAAAACGAGCCGCCGCTCCCCCGATGCTTCAAATAGCGGCTTTCGGTCCCAGTTTGCTAGGCCTTCGATCAGCAACTCTTTCAATTCCTCCCCATTTTCAATGCGTCCTGACCCCGTAGCGAACCGTTCATCCTTTAGCTCTTCCAAACCAATGAGTTCCGCCACGACGGACCAAGGCTGGGAGCCCTGGACTGAGGGTACCACGTAACCGTCGCGAGCCGGCATCAACTCCTCGAATCCTGAGCCTCTGACGGGCCTTCGTCCCTTGATGGCTCCCATGTAGGTGTAGTAGGGGACTGCTTGGACCAAATGGGTCGCCAGGCATTCGACAATGGAAACGTCTACTTGCTGGCCTTTGCCAGTGGTTAGACGCTGAAATAGAGCTGCCAGGGTGGCACCAGCGGCGTTGGCGCCTGCTACGTAGCTGGACTGGTTCAAGGCGTTGCGCAGGGGTTCCCGGTCTGAGTCGCCCGAGTGGTACATCAATCCACTGAGAGCGCAGGTTACTATATCGGTAGCTGCATAATTCTTGTAGGGTCCTGTCTTGCCAAAGGGGGTGATAGAGGTCACCACCAATCCAGCGTTGAATAGTGAGAGGGCCTCAAAGGTGAGACCCAACTCCTCAGCCTCATTGGGTGTAAAACCCTCAACTAAGACATCGGAGCTCCGAACCAGGTCGTGCAACAATGCCTTCCCCGTCTCCGAGGTGACGTCTAGAGTGACACTTCGTTTGTTAGTATTTATACAGAGGAACAGGATGCTCTTTTCAGGGTGGGGGTCGTCACCGACGAAGGGCCCATGCCTTCGGGCCGCATCGCCCACTCCGGGTGGTTCTACTTTTATAACGTCAGCACCGTAGTCTGCCAGCAACTTGGTGCAAAACGGTCCGGCGGTGTGGCTGCCCAGGTCAAGGACCCGAATCCCGTCCAGAAGACCTGCCACCATTATTCTTCCGCTTCCCAGACCAACGGTAGCGCCTGGCCACGCTTGGGCAGCGCCACGATGGCCTGGCCCGACGCCGTTTGCTCTCCTCGGCTGTTTTGCAGACCGACCTGACAGTCTATATATCCGAAGCTTCCCTGGTCTCTCTTCTCGGTGACGAAGCCCGAGGCGGTGATCAAGTCCCCGGGATAGTCCATTCCCCGGTGCTGGACATAAAACCGCTTGAACCAACCCTCTTCACCGGCGAAATCGATCATCAGTTGTCCCAGGTATTGATTCTTCAGGGAGCCATTGACTACAACGTTTCGCAGTCCCTGCCTGGTTTGGGCGAAGGGTAAATCCCAGTGTATTCGAGCGTAGTTGCCGTTGGCTGCCGCCCACCGGACCAAGTGGGTGGTGGTCAGGGGGCCTTTGGCTACCTGGGGCAGCTCCATCCCCACTGACACATCTTCAAAGTACTGCTGCGGTCCGGGCGTTTGCTGGGGCTTTGGCGGGACACCATCCGGGCCTGGCGGGGAGATGGGTACGCTCTTCAAGGCCGGTTGTTCGTCCGATTCTGCTGCGGCCGCGATGGGCTCCTCGCTCGTAGCAAGGGCCCGGTGGATGCTCACTCTTTTGGCCAGATTGATTAACTGCCCTTGATCATCCGTCTGCTGCTCCTCCCGGACGACGAAGACTAAAGTGCCCGATCGCCCTTCTTTTTCATAGATGTCCAGTATGCGGAACCTACGCGTAATCCAGCTTCCGACGTAAGCAGGCCGAAGAAACTGCCAGTCGCTGCCCCCGTTGAGGCCATAACTATTAAAAGGAAGAGGGACCTCAAAGTGGGATTCCTGGCCAGCACCAAAAAAGCCGATGGGCGGCACTATGTCCTTCCAGGTCGCCAGGGGAGGGCATAGAAGTCCGCCAAAGCGGCTAGCCTCGGCATGGTCTCGGTTGGTATAGAGAGGATTGTAGTCCTGGGTGGCATCGGCTAGGTCCAGGGCCATCTCTTCGCTGATCGGGAAGCGGTTCCGCTCCGGTGGCGATTCATGGCCGATAAGGGCCCGGACCTCAGGGGTCAATAACGTGGTGGTCATGGGAGACCTTCCTAATGAATAGCTCTCTGCTGAGCAGGGTGGCTTGGCGTCGGCAGAGGAAGTTTAGCACAGGAACAATGCCTGCGGTCGAGTCAGTCCATCGTGGCCGTGTAGTATATTTACGAACGGGGACACATCCTTATCGATGGTTTCTTGACTGATCGGTCACCACAGTGTATAGGACACCCCGGAGGTTCGAGATGATGCTAAATGAGTTCATTGAAGACGCTCTGGTCAAAGAGCAGGAGGTCTTGACGGAGGCGGTCCGCGATCTTACCCCCGAAGAGATGGTATGGAGAGCAGGGCCGGAGGCCAACCCAATCGTTTGGATCCTGTGGCACATGATTCGAGTGGAAGACATGTGGATCCAGTTCTTCATCCAGCGTAAGCCGGAGATATGGGAGAGGGACGGCTGGAACGAACGGTTTGGCCTTCCCACCCGGGACAACGGCTTCGGACACACGGCTGAGCAGGTAGCCAGCTTTCCGGCGCTGGACTTGGCGGAGCTACTCAGCTACGGAGAGGCGGTGCGCGCCGAAACCATTATCTACTTGAGGTCATTGAATCCTGAGCACTACCCGGTAGTGCCCCGGGAGCAGAGGCCCGAAATGTCAGTGGGCGCGATATTTCGCCAGATAATAGGAGAGTTCTACCAGCACCAAGGCCACATTGCTTATCTGAAAGGGCTGCTGCGGTCAGGCGTGGCAGCAGGTTAAGAATTTTCTATTTGTACGGGGCCGCGGAGAGGTCCCACTCCAGCCCTAACCGGTGGCGCTAGGGGTCACGAATAGAACGTCCGGGATAGCGTGGCTACCCATAAGCTTGCGGCTTAGTTACCCGGCGCTATGGCGAAGCATAAGGCGACCTTCCGCCACATTTTCGTCTATATACGTAGTCACTCCATCTGAGAGGTTTCGAAACGGTTGAAATATAATCGACTCTGATAAGCAATAGAAGTAAGAACGACGGCGGGCTGTTCATCGGAAAGCAGGGGGTGTGAGGTGGATCGGATGAGGAATGCGACCATGCCCGGAATCGTATCTCTACTTGTGGCTTTGACCTTGGCCTGCGCGCCATCCCTTGCTCCCCAGCTTGCCCCATCCGCAATTCCCACTGAGGCGCCAACCCCCCTGCAGTTCGCACCCCAAGCCTCCAGCCTTCCTACACAAGAGCCCACTCCGCAACCACTCCCTACGGAGGTTCCGACCCCCGTTCCCCAAGAGGTCTCGATGCCTGTGCCCATCGGCGAGAGTGGCGGGACTGTTACAGTGGCAGGGTTCTCGGAAATAGCGCACCGGGACGTTCACCAAACGCTGCAAGAGGCGCTGACTGCTTTGGGCCCCGGTTTGGCCTACAGCAGACTTTTGCGTTTGAGCACCGGCCCTGAATTGGAGCAGCCTAATCTAATCTTGGAATGCGATCTATGCGTTGGCTGGGAGCTTAACCCTGACTTCATTTACCAGTTTCAGCTTAGGGACGATGTCCACTGGCACAACATCTCCCCGCTAAATGGTCGGCCTGTGTTGGCCAAGGACCTGGTGTATAGCTACCAGCGCCTGAGTACCCCATCCTGGCCCCACGCCTCTTTGTTCTCTTCAGTCCAAAGTATCGAGGCCATCGGCCCCCATGGTCTTGAAGTCAAGCTGGCCTCAGCCGATGCCGACGCGTTATTGTCCTTTGCCAATGGGCACAGCAAGGTCGTAGCCCGGGAAGTGGTGGAGGAATACGGCGACCTGCGGGAGAGTCCGGTTGTTGGCACCGGTCCTTGGCTGTGGGACAGCACCGACCCTGCGATGGGGACGATCCTGAATCGCAACCCTGACTACTTTGAGGAGGGGCTGCCCTTCCTTGACCGGTTAGTGGTGCGGGTCATCAAGTCGGCTGGCTTGCCAAAGTCACCTGACTCAGGAATTGTCGCGGCGTTTCGGGCCGGATTGGTAGATGTGGCTCCGATAGCTCCATTGGCATGGCAGGAGCTTAACCGGCAAGGTCCGGCAGTCGGATCGGCTGTTTCCAGGCAGGCTGGAGCAGGAGTCTGGCTGTCCATAAACGTAGCTGCGGATGGTCTGAGCGACCGCGCTCTGAGACGAGCGGTATTCAAGGCCATTGATCCCTGGGACTATCTGGGCACTGCCTGGGAAGGACAGGGGTTTGTCAGTGTGGGAATCCCGGTGCAGGACCCGGAATGGTTGGTGGACCGGGCTGAAATGAGGGACCGCTATTTTGCCGATCCTGCGGTTGCCCGAGACCTGATCGCCGAGTCCGGGAGTGTTCTACCTGTAGACCTTGAGCTCGCGGTGGGTATCAAAGACGCAGGAGACCAGGTGTTGCAGTTGGCGGAGCGGATTAGCGAAGACCTGAAAGACGTGGGGTTCAATCCACGCATCCGGCGATTGACCCCAAGCCGGTTCGGCGAGGCTGTGTTGAACCAACGCGATTACCAAGTGGCATTGGGGGTGCTACCACCGGCGACAACTTCCAATAGCTTCCTGTTCCCTCTGCTTCACAGCGGTGGCCGTTGGAACATCGCGGCCCACCAGGACGATCTACTGGACAGGCTAATAGAGCGACAGGCTTCGGAATTCGACGAAGAGCGACGTCAGGTCCAACTCCTGGATATTCAGCACCGGGTGCTGGATCAAGCATATCTTGTCAGCACCGTCACCAGGGAGTCCCGTTGGGTACATAATCGGGAGCTGAGGGGTTTTCAACCAAACACCGCGCTCTCGGAGTATATATTTTGGTCGAGGATGTGGTTGGACCGGTCACATTGAGAGCATGTCATCCTGAACGCGCGGGAGATCCATGAAGGAACTGAGGCAGGATGACAATGCAAACCTTTGCCCGCAGGGTCAGCCGATGAGTGGATTCCTCCCCGACTTTTGGTAACCCTCAATCCCTTCTTCCAGAGCGGTCCAGGGTAAAAGCGCACACTTGATCCTAACCGGATACTCGCGCACCACTTGCAGCGCTAGCAGTTCCCTCATCTCCGGCTGTTGGTAGTCGCGTGGTTCCTTCTCCAGCATCATGTTACGGAAAACTTCGGCTAGCTCGTGCAACTGGTCCAGCGACTTGCCACCGAGAACATCGCTCATCATTGACGCCGATGCCTGGATGATCGAGCACCCTTCAGACCTGGTATTAACCCCACTGACCTTACCGTCGCTGTCTAGCGCCAGTTGGATGGAGACTCGATCACCACAGAATGGATTGAACTCCTCAGACTCCAAGTCGGGGCCCGCCAGCGGTTCTGTGTGGTGTGGGTTCCGATAATGGCGTAGGATCAGCTCGCCGTAGAGCCCGGGAAGTGGTACGTCGGGGACTTGTGCCATGGATTTAAAGGAGTGTTGCTTTTGAGATGGGCTTGATGAGAGCCGTCAGCGGCGGTCTCATCCTAGGTCTTCCAGCCTTTCGAGAAATTGGCTGACCTCAATCAGGCTGTCTGCGATCATTTCCTTGGGCATCCAGTTTTCGTAGAAGTTGCTGTGCAGAGCACTGGCAGAGTTGAACATGACCCTGATCTCTCGGTCATCCACTTCTTGGGCCAATTGATTGACCACCTGGTAAAGCTCGCCGTGCCCATCGTGACGCCAACCTCTCTGCTCAGCCACAGCTTTGACCATATGGGCGGCCGCTCCCCACGTCTTTTCCGAGGCTTGAAGCAGGTCGTCCTCGGCCAGCGCCTATCCGGCTTTCGCCAGCAGTTCTCGGCTGGTTGCGAGGTGCTCGTTGTGGCGGTCCATCGATGACATATCTCCCGACGGGACCTAGGACTCATAAACTATCTCAAAGGGTGGTTCGACAAGCTCACCACGAACGGAAAGTCCCTCCCCCTCCGTTCGTCCTGAGCTTGTCGAAGGACGGTCCCCATGGGGTGCAAGGTTTTTAGATGGTTTGTCTGAAAATATGCGAACAGATTAACACAACCACCGAAACATGAGCTTCAGGGGAGCAATCGGGAGTTAGGGTAGACCTAAGCAACGTGACTATGGGCGCCTACTCCAGGGATACGGCCTCTTGCCGCCCCTCCAGAGCGGCCCGCATGGTGTGCCACGCTAGAATGGCGCACTTGATACGCGTAGGGAATGCCACCACACCAGACAAGGACTCCAAGTCGCCCAAGGTTTCCAAGTCCAAGTCTGTATCAGGGTCGGTCATCATTTGATGAAAGGCATCGAATATCTTTTGGGCTTCCTCTTTGCTCTTGCCCTTGATGCTCTGAGTCATCATGGAAGCCGAGGCCCTGGAGATAGCGCACCCTACACCCTGGAAACCGACGTCGGCAATGGTGTCGTCATCAGCAATTTGGAGGTCCAAGCTGATCTGGTCGCCACACAGGGGGTTGAATCCTTCCGCGCTTTGGGTTGCATCTTCGAGCTTCTTAAAGTTGCGGGGCTTGCTGTTATGCTCCAGCAGGATTTCCTGGTAGAGCTCGTTCAATTCCGACACTAGGTGAAGACCTCGATTACTCGATCAATTCCTTTGACCAGAGCGTCTATCTCCTCTCTGGTGTTATACAACGCCAGAGATGCTCTAGCAGTAGCGGGCACGCCGAACCGGTCCATAACTGGTTGCGCGCAGTGATGCCCAGTGCGAACGGCTATCCCCTCGGCGTCCAGGATGGTCCCAATGTCGTGGGGGTGTACCCCGTCGAGCACGAAGGAGAGAATTCCAGACTTCTCTTTGGCGGTCCCAATTATACGGACCCCGTCCAATTTGGACAAGCACTCGGTGCCATACTTGAGCAAGTCGTCTTCGTGGGCTCCTACTTGGTCCAGTCCAATCTCACTCAAATAGTCTATAGCCGTACCCAGGCCGATGCTCCCCGCAATGTTGGGGGTTCCTGCTTCAAATTTGTAAGGCAGGTCGGCATACAGGGTCTTTTCGAAGGTCACCGACTTGATCATCTCACCACCCCCCTGGTAAGGGGGCATCGATTCCAACAGCCCGGCTTTGCCGTAAAGAATACCAATACCTGTGGGACCATATACCTTGTGTCCGGAAAACGCGTAAAAGTCGCAGTCCAACTTCTGCACGTCCACAGCCATGTGGGAGACCGCCTGTGCTCCGTCCAGCAAGACCGGGATACCGCGGCTGTGGGCCAAGGCGATAACCTGCTCCACCGGTACAATGGTGCCTAAGGCATTGGATACGTGGAGGATTGACACCAGTTTGGTGCGGGGAGTGAGGAGCTTTTCATACTCCTCGACCAGGAACTCGCCGGAGTCATTGATGGGCACTACTTTTAAATTGGCCCCCCGCTCTTCACATAGGATCTGCCAGGGGACTATGTTCGAATGGTGCTCTAAAGCGGAGATAATGATTTCGTCGCCCTGGTCGACGTGCTGTCGCCCATAGGTCTGGGACACCAGGTTGATGCCCTCGGTGGTCCCGCGCACGAACACAATCTCCCGGTCCTCGGCGGCGTTGATGAATTTCCTCACCTTGGTGCGAGCTGCTTCGTAGTCAGTGGTGGCTTTCTGGCTTAGTGTGTGCACTCCTCGATGAACGTTGGAGTTTTCGGTTGCGTAATAATTCACCAACGCATCGATGACGACCTGGGGTTTTTGGCTGGTGGCTGCGTTGTCCAAGTAGACCAAGGGCTTGCCGTTGACCAACTGGTGCAAAACCGGGAAGTCCTGCCTTATTAGATGTACGTTGAAGTCCCCCCCGGTCTTCGTGGAAAGCCCACCAGGGTTCCCAGTGGCGCGCTCGGTCATGTCTCAGCTCCTGTCGGAAGACTTCGAGAAGACAGAGCTCCGAGGAACACTTTATCCAGATGGTTGCGTAGCTGCTCTAGCTTTATTCTCTCTAGGACCTCTGCGGCGAAGGCTTGAATTAGCATCTGGCTGGCCGTGGCTTGGTCCAAGCCCCGGCTTCTTAGATAAAACATGGCGTTTTCATCCATGTGACCGGCGGTGGCGCCGTGGGCGCACTTCACATCGTCGGCATAGATCATGAGGCTTGGCTTGCTGTCGATCTCGGCGCTCCTGGAGAGCAGGAGGTTCTTGTCGGTCTGCTGAGCGTCCGCTTTCTGTGCGTCCCGGCGCACTAGGACTTGGCCGCCGAACACCGCTTTAGACTTACCGTCCAAAATTCCTTTGTACAGCAAGCGGCTGGTGGTGTGAGGCTTTGCGTGGTCGATGTTAATCAGGTTATCGATGTGCTGCTCTTCCGCGGTCAGGTAGAGACCGTTAAGGGAGCAATAGCTTCCTGGGGCGTCGAGCGTCACTTGTAGATCATTCCTGGCCAAGGCTGTGCCCAATGCAAAGGACGCAGAAGAGAAGCTGCTGTCCCTGGCCTGGGAAACCTGAGTGCTGCCGACGTGATAGGAGGCAGAACCCTCGAGTAGCACCCGGTAATGGTCCACCGCCGAGCCGTCACCCAAAACGATCTCCGTCACAGCGTCGGTGAAGTACTGATCGGGACAGATACTGACGTAGCTTTCCACCACAGTGGCCTCTGTATTCCGGCCGATCAGGACCAAAGTCCGTGGGTAGGTAGCCCGAGGTTGGCCCCGGTCGGTGGTCAAAAATACCAACTGCACGACCATGCCTGGAGGGTGGTTGTCCGGCACCTGGACAAACGCTCCGTGCCTGAGGAAGGCGGTGTTCAACGCGGTAAATCCGTCGTCTTCAAAGCTGGCCAGGCCTCCCAAGTGTTCCTTGACCAGCGCTTCGTCATATTTGATGGTTTCCGCCAGGTTGATGACTTTGGCCCCGTAGGAAGCTTCCGGTGGTGTCGAGAGCTCCCTGGAGAATATGCCGTCGATGAAAATCTGGTTTATCCAATCGGGATGCCAGGGAGCGATATCCTCTAGCCCGGATTGGGATACTGTCCAATCCGGTGGCACGTCCGGTGAGGAGCTAAATGAGGACTTGGCGATGGGAGCGACGTTGGTGTACTTCCATTTTTCGTTGCCACGCCGGGCGGTCGGAAATCCTATAGACGCGAAACGTGCCCAAGCATCTTCCTTCAGCTTCCTGAACCACACCGGGCTTTCGGCCTCGGAGTGGCGCAGTGACTCCTGGAAATCAGACCTGTAGGTGGAGGGTCCGGTCGAAACTAAAGTCATAGCACTGGACGGGAGGAACAGGGATTAGGTAGCCACGTCCGCGGCTGCTTTCACCCAGTCGTACCCTCTCGCTTCTAGTTCGTGGGCCAGTTCTGGGCCGCCTCGCTGAACAATGCGGCCATCCATCAGGACGTGGACGTAATCCGGCTGGATGTAGTTCAAGATTCGTTGGTAGTGGGTTACCAGAACAATGGCGTTTGATGGGTTGTGGAGCAGGTTAACGCCGTTGGAAACGACCCTGAGAGCATCTATGTCGAGTCCTGAATCAGTCTCGTCCAACAGGGCGAGCCTGGGTGCCAGCAGCGCCATCTGCAGAATCTCGTGCCGTTTTTTCTCCCCTCCGGAGAACCCCTCGTTTACCGAACGCTTGACCAAGTCGGGGTCGATTTCCACCATCTGGACCTTTTCTCGCAGGAGCCGGTCAAAATCCCGAGCGCTTAGCGCCTCTTCCCCGTTGTGTTGCCGAAGGGCATCCACTGAGCCTTTCAGAAATTGCCAAGCCCGCACTCCGGGCAACTCCACTGGGTACTGGAAAGCTAGAAACATGCCCTTTCTAGCCCGGGTCTCAGGGTCCAAGGCCAGCAGGTCATCGCCCTGGTACAGAACGTCACCCTTGGTTACGGTGTAATCGGGCCTTCCCGCTAGCACGTTGGTCAACGTGCTCTTGCCGGAGCCGTTGGGACCCATGATGGCGTGGACTTCCCCCAGGTTTACTGTAAGATCCACTCCTTTGAGGATTTCCAGGTTTCCCGCCGAAACGTGAAGACCCCGCACTTCCAATAAGGGGACACCTGGGCTATTTCTATTGCCATCGGCCATCTAGCCCACAGCCCCTTCCAAACTTACTTTCAGTAGCTGGCCAGCCTCCATAGCAAACTCGAAGGGCAGCTCCTGGAAGATGCCTCTACAGAACCCGTTGACGATCATGTAGTGGGCTTCCTCGGCGTCGATTCCCCGCTGCTGGCAATAGAAGAGCTGGTCGTCGCTAACCTTGGATGTGGAGGCTTCGTGCTCCATTTGCGCTGTGGGGTTACGGACTTCAATATAAGGCACGGTGTGGGCGCCGCACTTGTCCCCAATCAACAGCGAGTCACACTGGGTAAAGTTCTTGGCGCCGGTGGCCGAGGGCATGATCTTGACCAGCCCGCGGTAGGTCCCGTTACCATGGCCGGCGGAGATGCCCTTGGAGATGATGGTGCTCTTGGTATTTTTGCCTTGGTGAATCATCTTGGTGCCGGTGTCGGCCTGCTGATAGTTATTGACCAAGGCGACCGAGTAGAACTCACCGACGGAGTTATCCCCTTTGAGAATCACGCTGGGATATTTCCAGGTGATTGCTGAGCCCGTTTCAACCTGGGTCCAAGATATCTTCGAGTTCCGGCCTTGGGCCTTCCCTCGTTTGGTAACGAAATTGTAGACCCCGCCCTTACCCTCTTTATCGCCCGGAAACCAGTTCTGAAGGGTGGAGTACTTGATCTCGGCATCATCAAGGGCCACCAGCTCCACCACCGCAGCGTGCAACTGGTGGGATTTCCTGGCGGGTGCAGTGCACCCCTCCAAGTAGCTGACGTAGCTGCCTTTGTCGGCAATGATCAGGGTCCGCTCAAACTGGCCGGAGTCGGCCTGGTTGATACGGAAGTAGGTCATGAGCTCGATGGGGCAGCGTACTCCGGGAGGAATGTAGGCGAATGAGCCGTCGCTAAAAACCGCTGAATTGAGGGTGGCGTAGAAATTGTCGGCGTAGGGTACCACCGAGCCCAGGTACTTCTTCACCAAGTCGGGATGGTTCTGAATGGCCTGGCTAATCGGACAGAATATAATACCGGCCTTTTCCAGCATATCCTGATAGGTAGTGGCCACGGAAACGCTGTCTAGGACGGCGTCAACAGCGACACCCGCCAATCGCTCCTGCTCCGCCAAGGGTATTCCCAGCTTGTTAAAAGCCTCCAGCACCTCGGGGTCCACTTCGTTCAGGTTTTTGGGCCCGTCATCTTTTGAAGCTGGGGCGGCGTAGTAGATAATATCCTGGTAATCGATGGGAGGGTGCGTGACGTTGGCCCACTTGGGCTCCTTGAAATCAAGCTTGAGCCAATGCCGATACGCCTTGAGGCGCCACTCCAGCATCCAATCGGGCTCGCCCTTCTTGGCGGATATTAGTCTCACTACATCTTCAGTCAGACCTTTGGGAACGACATCCGATTCGATGTCGATGGTGAATCCCCACTTGTAGTCGGTGTCCAGGTCGCCGGAGGTAGTGGCGGTCCTGGAAATGACCCTGGGTTCGGTCATGTATTTTCCTCAGAATGAAGGCTGGGCCTTCATTGGCTTCTAGGGATTTGATGTGCTGCCAGGCACCATTAAGGGGATTGTTGACCAAATGAGTCGACAATTATGGTATCACCGTGGGTCGAAGGGTGTCAACGAGACATCCACCAATGACTGACGATACAATAGGCACAATAGTATAGCAACGACCTACTAGGAGTACAGGGAAATGGGCAGTAATTACACGCTGGGTGACTGCCACACCCATCTGGACCAATACGCCCCCGACGAGATACCGGATATCCTTGCCCGGTCAACCGAGGTCGGAGTAGGGTTTGTGGTCTGCGCCGGGACTACCGTGGAATCCACCCGGGCCTGCATCCAGATGTCCCAGGATTACTCGGCCCTATACGCCGGAGTTGGAATCCACCCGATGGAGGCCCATCAGCGAATCGACGGTGCCACGTACCTGGACTTACAAACGTTGGCGGAAGGAAACCAAAAGGTTGTGTGCATCTCAGAGATTGGGCTCGATTTTCTGCCTAACTCGCCCGACCGGCAGGTCCAATACCAAGTGTTTCGAGAGCAGATTCGCTTGGCCCGCCAACTGCGGCTGCCCATTATATTTCATTCAAGGGAGTCTCATCCCGAGGTGTTTCAGACCCTGCGGGAAGAGCAGGCGGGCGACGTCGGCGGGGCCATGCATTACTTTCAAGCAGACGAATTCACAGCAAGAGAAGCTATCGATTGTGGGTTCTTCATCTCCTTCGCAAGACCATTGACGCGACTCACTGAAGTCCAGGAAGTAGCGAAGTCCATTCCCCTGGAACATATCGTGCTGGAGACCGACGCCGCGCCGCAGCCGTTCAAGAAATACAGGACCAATTGGACGGAGCCCCGCCACGTGCAGTCCGTCGCTCAATGCCTGGCTGATCTGAAGGGCATCACCCTTGAGGAAGTTGCTGAAGTCACCACCAGCAACCTGGCGGGTCTGTTGGGACTAACGGGCCTGCTTCCCAACGGTTAACCGGCTCCAGGGCCTCTTATGTCTCGTATGCTGCGGGGAGGTCGTTGGTGGTGATGCCTCCGGCACGATCCTTGGACAAGCTCGGGACAGGCTTGTCGAACCAGGGACCAACGGTTCTTCGACGGGCTCAGAACGAACGGGGAGATTCGCGTTGAGCGGACAATTAAGAAACGCTGAGCCAGCTCCAGGATCGATTGTGATGCTTCCGGGCCGATGTTACCATTGGCTCGTACAAAGATGACTGGTTGGTAGATAGAAACCATGCTTCCGGATAGTTGTCATATAGCCCTAAAGGAATGGGCCGTCACGGTGCGGTCTCTGGCCAGCGGCCAGCAGATCCTGCTGCTCCGCAAGGGTGGAATCCACGAGGCGGGCAAAGACTTTCGAGTGATCCATCCTAACTTCTTGCTATATCCTACCTACGAGCACCAGCGAGAGGACCTGATAAAGAAAGACCACCAGCCGGTTCTACAACGTGTCTTGAAGGAGACCCGGGCCGAGGGCCGGATTGTTTTTTCCCATTGGGCTGAGGTGGTCGAAACCATTGAAGTTTCCGAGCAAGAAAAGGTGGATGACCTGTCACCTCATTATATCTGGACCAATGCCTACGCCCAGTCCCGCCTACGCTGGAAGCCGATGTTGCCCCTCTCCGTGATGCTCTTGAGGGTTTACCGGCTGGCGCAGCCCGCGGACCTTCCGGTACTTCAGGAATATCAGGGCTGCACTTCCTGGGTAGAGGTGTTGAACGAGGTTCCCCTTGGCCGGCTGACCCCCGTGCTCTCCGACGAAGAGTTTCAGCGGAGGGTTACGGAGATCAAAGCCAGCCTGGCAAGCCCTGCAGCCGCCGACTTCTAATCGCAAGCCACCGGCGCCATCGACTCGGGAATACATATACCCTGGGAACCCGTTCGCCATTGCTCTGCAAAACTGATATAGCAAAACTGGTATGGCAAAACCGGTATAGAAGGAAACTAAGAGAGTGAAATATCGGCAGCTACCTCGCACCGACCTCACATTGTCGGAAGTGGGCTTTGGAGCCTGGACTGTGGCCACCGACTGGTGGGGGAAACTGGAAGACCACGAGAGGGCCGGCCTATTGGAAAACGCGGTGGAATTGGGGGTTAACTTTTTTGATACCGCGGACACCTATGGCGAAGGCTACGGTGAGGAGATTCTGGCCAAGGTGCTGGGCCACCGCCGTCAACAACTGGTCATTGCCACCAAGTTTGGTTACGACTTCTACGACAAGTCGACGCCGCGTGTAGGCCATCAGGAGCGTCCACAGAGGTTCGACCGTGACTTCGTGGTTTTTGCTTGCGAGCAAAGCCTCCGCCGCCTCCAAACGGATTACATTGACCTCTACCAGATCCACAATCCCCGGATTGCAGCCCTGGAGCAGGATGAACTGTTCGAGGCGCTGGAGCAACTCCAATTCGAGGGTAAGGTCCGCTATTATGGCGCTGCGCTGGGGCCGGACATTGGATGGCTCGAAGAGGGCGTGGCCTCCATGGAAGAGCGGCACGTCGATAGCCTACAGATAATTTACAGTATCCTGGAACAGGAGCCGGCCCGGGGCTTTTTCCCGATAGCGCAAGAACACGAGGTGGGGCTAATCTCTCGAGTTCCTCATGCCTCCGAGGTGTTAACCGGACGGTTTACCGAGGTACCGGAGTTCCAAGAAGGCGATCACAGGGCCCACCGGCGGTCGGAATGGATGCGGGAGGCACTCCAAAAGGTGGAGCGGGTCCGGTTCCTAGCGGATGATGCCGGAGAGCGAACTTTGGCCCAAGCTGCCATCAAGTTCTGCCTGGCGCAGCCAACCATAGTTTCCGTTCTCCCCAACTTCACTAATCTGGACGAGCTAAGTGAGTATACGTCGGCGACGGAAGTTGAGGACCTGACCGTTGAGGACCAATCCCAACTCGAAGACCTGTGGCTCAACGCTTTTGACCTGGCTGAGCCGGAGCGGGAGTTCCGGGAAGTTTAGACCGGTCTAACCCTTTTTGTATCTGGCAACACCGTGTCGATCCCTCGTTCCAACCCACGGGCCAATCCAACGGTCCAACCCAAGGGTAAAGTCATCCTACCTTCTGGGTTCATTGAGGACATCCTTATCTCCCCGCGGCCGATGGCCAGGTCTATATGTGCCATTGGCTCTCGATCAGGGGACGTTAAGGCCCAAGAGGTCGTTGAACAACCCGAAAAAACTGCTCCGGTTTACGCTGGTCACCACACCCACGGGTCCATAATCTCCCACCATGTTCACTGCTCCGCGCCGGTCCTTATCATCCGTCTCCACGGTCAACGCAACCCGCCGCGTAGCGACGATCCCTGGGTCGAGGGCAACAGCTAGAGCCAAAGGGTCGTAGAATTCCAGCCGGTCCCGGGCCGGATGGGCGCGGAACCAGTTGCGGACTATCTCCAACGCCAACTTTCCCAAGGGCGCCCGCGGTCTGCAGTCTGGCACGTCCTCTCTGCACCAGGACACCTGACGGCAAGCGCCCAGGTCCACCAGCGTCAACGGCACACCGCTGGCCAGCAACTGGCTGGCGGCCCATGGGTCGCTATAGAAGTTGAACTCCGCTTGAGTTGTGACGTTACCGGGGGTGTCCACCGCACCACCCATTACCACGATGGAAGCACACTGGTTGAGAACCCCTGGACGTTGTTGCAGCAGCCTGGCCAGGTTGGTAAGGGGACCAAGTGTTACTAGGGTGACCTCACCCGGCCTCTGTTGGACTAAATGCGACACGAAATCCACGGCCCGTGCATCAACCGCTTGGGTCGTGGGTTGGGGAAGGCGGCGGGGGAGACCGCTGCGGCCATGAAATGCGAATGCATATCGGAAACGGCCATGGAGCGGCCGCGCCGACCCCCGGGCGACCGGAACGTCTTGGCGCCCTGCCTGTTCGACAAGGGCCAAGGCATTACGGGTAGCGCGGGCCAAGGGTACGTTACCGCCCACGGTGGTGATTCCGGCGACCCTAAACCCGGGTGCAGCCAACGCCATGAGGATCGCTATTGCATCGTCTACACCGGGATCGGTGTCTAGGATCAGCGCCGGGACCATCCTCAGAAGGTCTCGTTATAGGCGAATCTGGAATTGGCGTAGGCTGTCAGAGCCTCTTCAGCCGTGTGCCGGAACCGGTACCCGGTCGCTTGTCTGAGCTTGCTGGTGCTCAACACGATTGGGTACCGCACCAAGTCTAGGCCTGCTGCCGAAGACTCGTTTTGAATTCGTAAGTTCCAGGTCAACTGCACCAATGGGTACGCCAGCATGGCAGGTAACTTCAGCATTCGGCTATTTACGATTTTGGCCATCTCCCGGTACAGCACCATGCCGTCGCCAGCCACGTTGTACACCCCCGGTAGCTCGTCCTTGATTATTATCGCTAGTACCCGGGCCAAGTCGTCCTCGTATAGGAACTGAATGGGTGGGTTGGAGTCGCCGACTCCAACCAGCCAGGGACGAAAGAAAGCTTTGGTCACGAAGTTGTCGG
Organism: Dehalococcoidia bacterium; assembly: GCA_965197555.1. Classification (GTDB taxonomy): domain Bacteria; phylum Chloroflexota; class Dehalococcoidia; order Lucifugimonadales; family UBA3495. Next base: position 1,085,103 of record OZ240213.1, read on the forward strand.
CGGTGGGTCCCAGGACTATGCAGGGACGGAGGATTGTGACCTTGAGATCGTTATGCACCGCACCGAACTGCTGGATGCGCAGGTCGGATGCGTACTTGTCGTTGCCATAGGGAAAGTCCACCAGTGGTCGAAGTGGGGCCTCATCGGTCAAGGGTATCGGATTGTCCGGGTGAGCCCCATATACGGTATGTGAGCTAAGGTAAATAAAGTGATTTACCCTGGCGCGGATACAGGACTCGAGGACCGTATCCAAAACGTCCAGATTGGCCTGGCGAAAGGCGGCTACCTCTCTTCGGCTACGACCGCGCTGGGGGTCGAAGGCCAGGTGGACCACAGTTGTAACCCGGTCTTGCAGCAGGATGTGGTCGCAGGGCTCGCTGACGTCGTCCCGGTATACAGATATGTTGTGGATGGGAAAGGGCAAAGGGCGAACATCGATGGCCACCAATCTGAGGACGTCCTCTTCACCCTCCAACTCTTGAAGTAGCCGTGAGCCAATATATCCTGAAGCTCCGGTAATTGCTACAACTTTTGGGGCCATCATATTTCGGCCGGTTGGAATTGGTGCTCAGCGTAACATAACAAAGCTGCGTACTTGCGCAGCGGGCATTGGGCGACGCTCATTCCAAGCATCCGGGACAAGTGACATTGATGGGCGCGATCAAGAGCCAAGCAGGTATCGAGTGCTGTCTACGATCCGGCTAATGGCCCTTATTTACTACCGATTCGGCCCACCGGCAGCATACTAGAGAGCCAGGTCTGGGCCATCACTCTTAGCTTTTCTTGAGTGCTCAGAGATACTCTCTGATGCAGGACATCGTAGTCCGCCGACTCGATCCGTTCCAAGACTTTGCGATATAGCTGTCCCAACACAGCAGGGCAAGCACGGGAGCGGACTGACAAATAAGGCAGCAGTTGAAACCCGCGGTCGAAGAAGCAATTGGCGCGCTGGGCCTGAAAACGCATCAATTCGACAAAAGATTCATTGATGATGCCCGCTCGAAGTTGCTCCTCCGAATAGCCGAATTTGGCCATTTCGTCCTGGGGGAGATATACGCGTCCTAACTCCAAGTCCTCCTTGACATCCCGGGCGATGTTGGTTAATTGCATAGCCAGGCCCAAGTCGATGGCGTGCTCTTTGGCTACTGGGTCTTTGTAGCCGAAGATATGAATGCAAATTAGGCCAACTACCGACGCCACCTGGTAGCAATACCGGCGCAACTGTTCAAAATCCTGGTAGCGGGTATTGACCAGATCAGACTCTACTCCAGAAATGACCTCGTGGAAGTACTCTTGAGAGATTTCGTACCGGTTTGCCACGTCCGCTAGGGCTTGAAAAACCGGACCATCAGGAGACCCCTGGAATGCGCCGGCGAGCTGTTGTTTTAGCTGGGCCAACGCCGCCAACTTGTCATCAACGTTGGTTAGTTGATCAACGGAATCGTCGCAATAGCGGCAAAAAGCGTATACCACACAGATCGCCCTGCGTCGCTCCAAGGGTAGGGTCAAGAACGCAAAGTAGAAGTTTCTCGCCTCTCGACGGGTGATGCTCTGGCACTCGTCGTAGGCTAGCTTGAGGTCTATCACCACTTATCTCTTATTCGCCCGATTTAGAGGCGATAGGGTGATGGCGTTAGGGGGTTGGGAGTTACTCCATTGGTGGGCGGCGCCTGAGTTATTCGCCCACCACTTGCACCATCACTTCCCTAAGCCGAGGGTGGTCCAGTTCTATAAAGAAAACGCTTTGGTACCTGCCAAACTGCATAATACCGTCAACGACGGGGACAGTTTCACTGGTGCCGAGCAGCAAATGCTGCAAGTGGGCGTGGCCGTTGGGAGCCTCATCCTCGGTCATGTTGACCGTGCGGATACTGAAGTCGTTGTGGCTATAAGTGCCCTTTCTGGGTGAGAACTGTTCCAACAGGTTGGCCATGTCCTGAAGCAACAGGGGCTCATTCTCATTGATCTTGACCGCGGCGGTGGTGTGTTTGGAGTAAACGACGGCAAAACCATTGCTAACTTTAGACTGAGCTACGCATTGGCACACCCAATCGGTAATGTCAATAAACTCGGGTGCCTTTTGGGTATTGACCTGCAGGCAAAAGGTCTTGGCTTTCATGAGTCCTTGTGTCCCCCTTCAGGCATCTGAGACCCCCAGCTTGGCGAATCGGCCCAAGGCCAGCAACGGCCAATAGTTGCGATACAGATGGTAATTGATCATGAAACCAGCGCCCATATCTAAGCCCTGGTGCCCTGGCTGTCCCGGATTAGGTAGTGCTGAGAGAGGCTCCCCGATCCCGTAGCCCGGAAACCCCGTTCCGGTGTAGTAGGGTTCATCCCAACACCCTTCTTCGGTCTGAGTTGTAACCAGGAAACCGACTCCCTGTCTTGCTGCTTCACTGTCCTCCAGACCCGCCGCCAGAAGGCCCAGAAGGGCCCAAGCGGTCTGGGAAGCAGTGCTGGGCCCTATCCCCCTCAGCCTGGGGTCGACGTAGGAGCCGCAGCTTTCGCCCCATCCACCGTCATCATTCTGGTGGAATAGTAACCAATCCACGGCGCGACGGACGTAGAGTTGCCCCATGTCCTCCCCGGCAGCTTTCAGGGCCGGTAACACCGCTCCGATCCCGTACACGTAGTTGACCCCCCACCGGCCGAACCACGAACCATCTTCTTCTTGTTCCCGTCTTAAATAATCATAACCTTGACGTAGCGCCGGAAAGTCCGCTGGGAATCCCAGTTTTCCCAACATTTCCACTATGTGAGCTGTAACATCCGCGCTGGGCGGATCCAAGAGTTCACCGAAGTCAGAAAAAGGCAGCTTGGCAAGATATTGCCGGTCGTTGTCTTTATCGAAGGCGGCCCAACCGCCGTTCTTGGACTGCATCGCCACAAGCCAATCTACGCCAGAGGCAATGGCCCGTTCCCGCCGGGGCTCCTGAGCTGGGTCCAGTGGCACCGCGGCTAAGGCCATGAGCACTTCAGATGAGTCGTCGATGTCAGGGTAAACATCGTTATGGAACTCGAAGCACCAACCACCGGGTTGGGTGCCTTTGGCCCTTACGGTCCAGTCCCCGGGTGCCAAGACCTGCTGGTCCAGCAGCCAGGTAGCCGAGCGTTGGACCATGGGATCACCGGGGCTCACACCGGACTCCAACAGCGCAATCTGGGCAAGCGCGGTGTCCCAGACCGGCGACATACATGCTTGCACCGTCCACGTATCTTCGTCTTCTATCGCGTAACCCTCGAATCCAGCAACGCCCTTGTCAATGAAGCCGGAGTAATCAGCGGACCCCATGTAATTCAACGCGATCAGGGAGTAGACCCAGGGGGGCTGGATCCCCCCCCAACAGCCGTCTACTTCTTGATGCTGTAGGATCCACTTGAGGATCTTGCGCTCCGCCAGACCGCGAAGCGGATGGACCGGAAGCCGCTGATAAAGGCCGATCACTTTGTCTATACCGGATAGCAACCGGGCCCACCCCCACTCGTTGTTTGGAACGGGGACGGAGTAATCAGTTTGGCTCCGGGGTTCGGGGTATAGCTCGTCAATCCGCGCCGAATCGGGCACCAGCTTGGTGGGCCGATGGGTTAGAATTATTAGCATCGGCACCACGGTGGCCCGGGCCCAACTGGAAAACTCGTATATGTTAAAAGGGAACCAACTGGGTAGGAATATCATCTCCGGCGGCATGTTGGGGGTGCCGCTCCAGTCCCACTGGCCCAGCATCGCCAGCCAGATCTTGGTAAACACCCTCGTCTTGGGCACGCCGCCGCAGTCAAGAATGAACTTGCGAGCGTTGCGAAGAGGTGGCGACTCGGCCGAATATCCTGCCAGCTTTAACGCTAGGTAGCACTCCACGGTGGTGCTCAAGTTGCCTGGGGCCGCATAATATTGGCCCCATGATCCGTCTTCTTGTTGCTTGCCAAGGATGTAGTTGGTCAGCTTGCGCCAACGCTCCTGGTCGACCCGTTCCAGGAGGTAGGTCAGCATCAGGTATTCAGCTTCCATCGATGTGTTGGACTCGAGTCGGCCCCACCAATAGCCCTCCGGGTATTGGTGCCGGCGAAAGTAGTCTTGGCATAGGCCGATAGCCCGGTCGACGGTAGCACCGGTTGCCTTGGCTCTTTCGTTCAGTTGCCTGTCTATCGTTCCGGTCATGCTTCGCTCGGGGCGTAGCGGTGGTCCCTGAACCATTTGACCGACTTTTCCAGGGCATGTTCCACAGGACTCTGGGGCTGGCCTAACTCAGCCACTGCCTTCCCGCAGTACACATACCCAGGCGTTTTGGATACTCGCAATCCTTCGACCGGGATCCGAGGTTCTGTTCTCAACAGGGAGCCCTCTACCAGCTCATCGATATAGCCAACGCCGATGGCCAACCAATGAGGAACCCACCACCTGGGCGCCTTTAACCTCGTGATAGCCTCGAGCATATCAAAGATCTCAGGTAATTCCAGGTTGCGGTTCCCCAAAAGATACCGCTGGCCCGGCTGGCCCCGCTCCATGGCAAGCACATGTCCTACTGCCACATCCTCCACGTCCACCACGTTCATTCCTGTCTTCAGGTACACAGGGATGCGACCCAACAGGTAGTCTAGGACTATTCGTCCGGTGGGAGTAGGCTTTACATCCCAGGGTCCTACCGGCGCCGTGGGGTTGACCACTATCACGGGTAGGTCATCGGAGCAAGCGGCCAACGCCAGTTGCTCCGCCGCGTATTTTGATTTCTTGTAATGTCCCACCAAATGCTGTGGGTCTGCCCTAGTGTCCTCGGTAGCCAGGACCCCGTTGGATGGACCGACCGTGGACACGGTGCTGGTGTACACCACCCGATCGACGCCCGCCCGCCTTGCCGCGGCTAGGACGTTTCGGGTGCCTTCGATATTCGTTCGATAGATATCACCCGGCCGCTGGCTCCAAAAGGTATAGGCTGCGGCGCAGTGAAACACGCCCTGACAGTCTTTAACCCCCTCATCCAGTGAGGCGGGGTCGAGTATATCTCCGTAGACTTTGGCCACGTCGGTGTCGTCGATGGCCGCAGTGTTGCTTCCCGGCCTAACCAAGGCCCGGACTTCGTAGCCCCTCCGGCAAAGCTCCCTGGCTAGGTTGCCGCCGATAAAGCCGGTGGCGCCTGTTACCAGCACTCTCATAGGAGGACACCCTCGCTAGCGGCCAAGGGTGTGGCCGCTTCTGACTGGGCGGTCCTACGCCAGCCCTCGGTGAATGCCAGTCCAAATCGAGTTAGGGCGGTCTCGGCTTGAGATGCCCGGCGTGCCAAGTGGACCAGCGAAGGGATTCTCCAGGGTTTCGCCAAGGCGGCTAAGCCCACTCTTGTTGGAGAGGTGGCTAGGCATCCAGCCAAATAGGCGGGAAGGGGTTCCTGGGCAGTGTCCAGAACGGCTCTGACCGAAAGGAACGGGACCCCGGCGTTATGGGCCAAGGAGGCTAGCCAATAATCTTCCATGTTGACTATCGCCGAGCCGGTCTGGTGATGGCTGGACTGCTTTTCCTCCACCGCCGTCATCAAATGGTCCTGGGTTAGAGAAGGGGCATGCTTTAAGGTAGTCCCTATTGCATTAGCGGCCTTGTCCGCGATCTGGCGCATAGTTTTGCTGGGTCCTGTTGTCGCCTCGTCATTCCAAGCAATCTGGCTGTGGGCCACGCCCGAAGAATGCACGCCCGAAGAATGATAGTGGGTGGAGGCTGATACCAGGTCGCCCGGGGCCAACGAAGGGTCCATCGCTCCAGCGAATCCCAGCATCAAGATTCCGCCAATCGACCTTGCCCGTTGTCCGGCGCAGTATCGTGCGAGGGTAGACCTAAGTGATTCCGCCGCGGCATATCCCATGCCCAGCACTTGAAAGTCGATTTCCCAACCAAGTTGATCTGTGGGCTTTTGGCCAAAAACATGGGCCGATTCAAAGCCGCGCAGTCTCTCACGGAGGCCCGCTAGCTCCCGCTTCATGGTGGCGGCCACTATTAGCACGCTGGACTCCCGCTGCTCATCCGGCAGTGAACCCGCCTTTATGAGCGGCGCCCGACTTAATCAGGGTCGCCCAGTCATGGGGAGTTGAGACCGCCTGGAAGATGGTCGCTGATTCGAAGCCACAGTGCATCATGCAGTTGGCGCAACGAGGGTCTTTGCCAACACCGTAGTGCTCCCAGAGCTCCTCTTCGAATAGTTCGCTAAACTCCTGGGTGTGTTCGTCAGCCAGGGGATAGCAGGGTTTGCGCCAGCCCATCACCGTGTAGGTTGGGTTGGACCACGCGGTGCACTGATAGTCTCTCTCACCGCGAAGGAAATTGATGTAGAGCGGGTTGTTGTAAAATCGCATTCCCTCGGTGTTGGCTGGGTCTAGCAATCTCTGGAAAACGGTCCTGGATTCCTGGCGGGTCAGGAACATGTCCCTGTCCGGCGCGTCCTCAAAGTCATACCCTGGCGAGATCATCGATCCTTCGACACCGATGTCACCGGCAAGCCTGAACATATCCCAGAGGTCTTCCACGTCACTTGTCCGAAATACCGTGGTGTTGGTGCAGACCCGGTAGCCCTCGTTCAACGCAAGCTCAATGCCATCAATGGCTTTCTTGAACACACCTTTGCGGTCCACTGATTCGTCGTGCTTTTCCTCCATTCCGTCCAAGTGGACAACCCAGCAAAAGTATTTTGAGGGGGGAATCTTCTTGAGCATGCGTTCCAAGAGCAACGCGTTGGTACAGCAGTATACAAAGTACTTCTCAGCCACCAGGCTGTTGATGATTTCGTCGATCTTGGGGTGAATCGTTGGCTCCCCGCCTGCAATGGACACGATGGGAGCTCCCGAGCGATGAACGGCGGCCAGGGCGTCCTGAACGGGCATCATCTTATCGAGCACCGGTTTATATTCCCGAATGCGTCCACAGCCTATACAGGCCAGGTTACACATCTCCAACGGCTCCAACATGGTGACCAAAGGAAACCGCTTATGTCTGGTCAGACGCTGTTTTAGAATATAAGCGGCCAACCGCACGGATAGTTCTAAAGGTCGTTTCGCCCGTTTCACTTGACCTAACTCTCCAAGGAATCTACGACTAAGGAATCTACGACTATTCTCCGGCTTGGCGTCGATGTAAGAAACCCGAGCAAGAAACCCGACAGACTCAATAAAGCCGCCTCGCCAAAAAATCCACCAAGCCCTTGGCTTCGTCCATTACCCAAGCCGGCAGCGAAATAGCATAAAGGGAATCTAACGCGGCCTCGGCGCTGGCTTCAGTCAAATCCTGGCAATACGCCTGGGCGCCTACGTCATCGAGCACTTCCAACACGCGCTCGACGTCGTCTTCGCTCAGGTCGTCTTGACTGTATATTGTAAAGAGGTCGTCAAGGTTGCTGCCACCGGCCTGCTCCAGCGCAAACACCACCGGTAAGGACTTTTTTCGTCTTCGGATATCGTTGCCTGTTGCTTTTCCGGTGGTGGCTTCGTCACCCCAAATCCCCAGAAAGTCGTCCCGGATCTGGAATGCACGACCCAAGCCGCGGCCGAATCCAGAGAAAGCAGCGACTGGCCCGGGGTTGCTGGTGGCCAGCAACGCGCCAATCTCAAGGCCGCTCTGAATCAAAGCCCCCGTCTTGTACGCGATCATTTGAAGGTACTCGCTGGTGGCGATCTTGGTCCTAGACTCGAACGCTAGGTCCAGGCACTGACCCTCAATCATTTCAAGGTAGCTGGATGTCAGAAGTTGGGAGACCTTGAGCACACTCTCCGGATGCGTTCCATTTTGCGCCAGATTCAGCAACGCAAGATCGCCTACGGACTGCATGGCATTGCCCGCCACCAAAGCTTTGGGTACTCCCCATATGTTCCAGACTGTAGACTGATGCCGGCGTTCCAAGTCCTGGTCCTGGATATCGTCGTGAATGAGGGAGAAATTGTGAATAATTTCCAGGGCTGCAGCCGCGGGAAGCGCCCTGGTGAAATCATTCGTTAGAGCCTCGCAGGAGAAGAGGCATAAGGTAGATCTCATTGACTTCCCCTGGGTGGCCGAGTTTTCTTCAGGTCGCCCTAGACGGTCCCCCCAGCCAAGATGGTATCTCAATAGCAGGTAGAGAGTAGCTTCATCTGCGGCGGGCATACTCCGGGATAGCTCTTGTTCCACCCACTGCTTGTACCTGGTGAACATCGGCGGAAGCTGTGGCCCGGAATGTGATTGCACCAGTGGTGTCTGGGCTACTCGATGGCCCATAGCTTCTATCCAGCAGACCCAAGGTGGATAGCGATACTATACCTGAAGATACCAACCAATACATCGTATAACGATGGCAGAAATCCTAGCAAAGCAAGATCTAAAGTGTCAAGGGGAGGTCGATTGGCGCAGGATCAGGGCAGAAATCCGTCCGATAGCTCCAGTAATATCATATTTATGACTCGGAATGGTGGCCCAACTTGGGTCCAAGATTGCGATGGCGATAGTTGGATGGAGGCCTATCCTGGTGGAGCCGGCCGGCGTATAATGAGGGCAACAAGGCTACATTTGATGGGGATTCGCGTAATGGGGATTCGCGGCTTGGCTGCCAGGTCCCATGAACACCGAAATGGCCCCGCAACAGTCTTCAAAGACTGGGGAACGGCCCCCGTTGACTGGCCTTTTAGTTGTTGACACCCTGGGTATGACTTCCTTAGAATGGTTGTTACCAAGAAAAGAGTGGTCGTTACCAAAAGAGGGTGCTTGAGGTACCATTCCGTCACCTCCTCCGGGGGCAGTGCGGTTTTGGTATAGGGTCAAGCGCCGCGTATGGCGTCAAGGGTCTGTTACCCAGGAAAATGGTATCAATATATAAGGAGGGAGGAGCACATGGCTGACCAAGAAATTGCCTTGATGTCCCACCTAATGCGCCGTGCCGGATTCGGTGCGAGCCGAGACGAGATCGAGGCCAGAGCCGCCCGCGGCTACCAGCACACAGTGGATGAGTTGCTCGATCCGGAAAGTCAACCAACGATTGAGTTGGACTTGCTGGAGCGCTACCACCCCGCGTACCTGGACCCGGCGGCGATAGAGACCAATATGATGGCCTGGGTCTATAAGATGGTCAATAACCCCCGCCAGCTTCAGGAGAAGATGGCTTTGTTCTGGCACATGATCTTCTGCGCCGGTCATAGCAAGATCGACAACGGAAAAATGATGGGCAAGATGATCGATATGTTCCGTGAGCAGGGCATGGGGAATTTCCGAGATCTGTTGCTCAGGCTCTCCAGGGACCCAGGTATGGTTTACTACCTGGACAACTCTGAAAGTCACAAACTAGCCCTCAACGAGAACTATGGGCGTGAGCTCCTTGAGCTCTTCTCCATGGGAGTCGGGAAAGATGAGGAATTCAACTACTCCGAGGACGATGTAAAGGCCTGCGCCCGGGCATTCACGGGTTGGAACGTCGCCCCCGCCTTCCCGCCGTTCCCCTACGGTCGCAGCACCTGGGAGTTCCGGTACGATCCTACGGACCATGACGACAGCGAAAAGACCTTCCTGGGGGAGACGGGGCCGTGGAACGGCGAGGACGTCATTGACATAATCGCCAAGCAGCCCGCGACCGCTCGCTTCATCGCTCGGAAGATGTATGACTTCTTTGTAGCTGACGAGCCTCCCGTACCCGCTTGGCGCTTGACCCCGCCCAGGGATGTGGACGCTATCAATACCCTGGAAAAGGCCTACTTCGATTCTGGGTACGAGATTTCCGCTATGCTCCGGGCGCTGTTTAACTCGGACTTCTTCCAGGCCGAGAACGTGCGTTACGCGCGGGTCAGGAGCCCGGCGGAGGTAGTCGCCGGTACCATGCGTTTGGTGGAAGAGCACCGGGAGATCAAGCCGGGGCTGTTCGACTACGCCATGGAGCCCAGGTACATGGGCATGGACCTGATGAACCCACCCACCGTGGAAGGCTGGCACACCGGCCGGGAGTGGATTGACAGTGGTACGCTGGTGGAGCGCATCAACTTCATGTCGGACCTGCTAGGAAACACCGAATTGCCGGGTGTGAAGTCTCTGGTCGACCGCCTGATAGCTCAAGGGCCAACTCTCTCACCGGAGGGGTTGGTGGATGGCTGTCTGAACTTGGTTGGTCCTATCACCGTAAGCGATGCTACTCGAGAGCAGTTGGTGGCCCTTGCCGCACAGGGCGGGGAGCTTAGCCACAGCAGCGATGCCGAGCGGGAGGACTTCACCCGCCGCACGGGTGAGATGTTCCAGATGATTGCTTCCTCGGCTGAATATCAATTCGGTTAAAATAACTAACGGAGGAGACGACATGGTTTCTACCAAGAAAGACACGGTCTTGGCAGTGCTCTCCCTTTCGGGTGGCAACGACGGCCTGAACACCGTGATACCTCGCCAAGTCGGTCGGTACCGGGATTACCGTCCCACCCTGGCGATTCCAGAAGACCAGATCATTCCAATCAACGATGACCTCGGATTCCATCCCACGATGGCGCCTTTGAAGAAGTACTGGGACGAAGGCAAACTCGCTATCTTCCTGGGTGTTGGCTACCCCCACGCCAGCTATTCGCACTTCCGGTCTATGGACATTTGGCACACCTGCGAGCCGGACACTCAAGGCGCAGAAGGCTGGTTGGGCCGCGCCATCGGAGCCTTTGATCCCACCAAGGGAAACGTATTGACCGGCGTCAACTTTGGACGGGGCCTGCCTCGGGCACTGGCCAAAGAGGGTGTTCCCGTGGCTTCAGTCGGTGACTTGGAGACCTATGGCCTTCTCACGGGTATTGAAGGGCAGGACCAGCGTGGCGAGGCGTTGGACGTGTTTGGCCGCATGTATTCACCGGCCATCGGCACCGGGGCGGTGATGGACTATATTAAGAGCACCGGCACCGATGCTCTTAAGGGTGCGGACATCTTGGCCACGGCTCCGCAAATGTACTCGTCAAAGGTCGAGTACTCCAGCTCTGTGGTGGGCCAGTACATGAAGAACATCGCCCAGACCCACTTGGCTGGCTTCGGGACCCGGGTACTTTATACCACCTCACCGTACAACGGCTTTGACACCCACGCCAATCAGGCCGTCGCTCATTCCGGCTTGTGGACCGACGTATCGAACAATGTCGATACGTTCATGACCGACCTGCGGGACCATCAGGCCAGCGACAACGTCGCTCTGTTGATGTTCACCGAGTTCGGCCGCCGGATCAACGACAACGGTTCCGGCACCGACCACGGCGCCGCCGGCATCGCGTTCATGGTGGGCGAGAATGTCAAGGGCGGTTTCTACGGTGAGTACCCCTCGCTGGAGCCCTCCGAGCAAGAAGAGGGCGGCAACCTGAGATTCAACCTCGACTTCCGGTCCATCTACACCACCATCAGTCAAGACTGGCTCGGGCTTGACCCAGTGGAAATCGTGGGCGGCCAATTCGAGGGTCCAAAGTTCATCTAGAACCAGTCCGTTAGACCTACGACGAATCTCGGCGGCCATCTGATCGAGGACCCCAGTGGCCGTCGAGCAAGTCGGCTGAGGCGGCCTGACGTATGGGGCATGTGTGCCGCTATGCCAGGCCCCGCAACCTATCACGAACGAGGGATTAGGTATGGCTACCCATTTTTTTGGACTTAAAGACTGGACTTTTGAATACAGTCACTCGGTGGGCAGAAATGAGTTTGCTGGCACCGGGTTTCGTAACGCAATGGACGTTGCCCTGGGAGCCGACGACGTCATATACGTGATCAATCGCTCCTATGAGCACCGTCCCGATGGAATTCATGTGACAGTAGTTACTCAGAACGAAGAATACATCACCGAGTTCGGGTCGGCTGGACAAGGCGATGGCCAGTTCGTTTGGCCGGCGTCCATCGCCCTGGACAAGGATGAGAATGTCTACGTTACCGACGAGTGGCTCAGCAGGGTCACTGTGTTCACCAAGGACGGTGAGTTCATCCGCAACTGGGGTACGGAGGGATCAGGCCTTGGTGAGATGCACCGGCCTAATGGCATCACCATAGGAAACGATGGCTTGGCCTACATCGCCGACGGTGGGAACCACAGGGTGCAAAAATTCACCCTGGATGGAAATCACGTTGGGGGTTTCGGCAGCTTTGGTAGCGGCCCAGAGCAGATGAATATGCCCTGGGGCATCGGTCTGGACAAGGACGACAACGTCTTCGTCGCCGACTGGCGTAACGACCGGGTACAGAGCTATACCTCGGACGGCAAGTGGCTGGCCAGCTTCGGGCAGTCGGGTAGTGGCGTCGGTCAGTTCAACCGCCCCAACAGCGTTTCCGTAGACGACGAGGGGCTGATCTATGTATGCGATTGGAAAAACGACCGGGTGCAGATCCTGTCTCCCGAGGGCCGGTACGTAGCCGAGCTAGTGGGGGACAACGTAATGTCCAAATGGGGCAGGGAAAAGCTCCAGTCCAATCCTGACATGATCCGCCAACGCAACTTGGTGCGGGACAAGTCATTCGAGACAAGGCTGTCTGCTCCTTGCGCCGTGGAAGTGGACGACCAGGGTAGGATCGTGATCGTAGACCACAACCGTGGCAGGCTCCAGATATACCAAAAGGTCAAGGACCCGGTGCTGGTCTAGCATTCACGGTCTAAGATAGACTAACCCGTCTATCTCCGTTAGTAAAAAAGGCCGGAGCGGGATTTCCCGCTCCGGCCTTTGTTTCTCGCCGCTAGCCCAGCCCCAGCGCGGGCTAGCGTCATGTGCTCAAAACTCACGGCTCAGTATCTTCGGGCCCTTCAAGCATGCCGGCATCGATCCAGGAAACTATTTCGTCAATCTCTCCAGTGGTCAGGAAGGGACCTCGCAAAGGCATTCGCCCCGAGGTACCTACGCTCCGCGCCAATGCGCGCACGAATTGGGTCTCCCGGCCAGGTACTCCAGGTTCAATGGCCCGCAGGCCGGACAACACAGCGTCTCTCAACTCCTGGGGTGTGTCCCAATAGTAGGAGTGGATTCCGGGTAACGGGTTCCGGCCCCAACGTTCCTTCCACCGGTCCATGATGGTGACCAGGATCTCTTTGACCCTGGGCCAATACACGGTCTCGCTGATGGACAAATTATTAGTCAAGTCTCCTACCCCGGTTTCAGGTGTTGAACCCTGCGCTTTTCCTTGGCTGTGAACGCTGGGCGCTAGCGAGGATGCTCGCTGACTGTCTCCTTGCGCAGCAACTCCAAAGCGTGGGGTATAACGGGGTTCACCACATCTAAACATTCCCGCACCCCTTTGGGGCTGCCCGGAAGGGTTATTATCAGTGTGGTCCCCCGGATCCCGGCGACAGACCGGCTTAGCATTGCCATGGGAGTGAAGCGCAGGGTTTCGGCTCGCATTGTCTCGGCCAGTCCCGGGACTTCTTTGTCTATTATAGAGAGGGCGGCCTCAGGGGTTACGTCGTGTGGTCCCAGGCCCGTCCCCCCAGTGGTGATGATCAAGTCCACGTCGGATGAGTCAGCCCAGTTGGATAAGCGGTCGGCGATTATTGTCCCGTCGTCCGGGACTATCTCGTAGCGGACCACCTGGTACCCTTGGGGCTCCAGAGTATCTTTGATGGCCTGCCCGCTGGTATCTTCCCTCTGGCCGACAGAGCCGGATGTGCTAATCGTCAACACGCCTAGGCCGAACATGACCACCTCCGGTACTTATACTACCATAGCGCCCCATGGCTGGAAACGGGAGATCCACGGGCGGTCCCAGGTTTGACAGTGGATATGCCCGACCTTATATTCACATCAGGTCAGACCAAGCTTCAAGGCCGAGTGTCAAGGAGTGGTCCAATTTGACTAACCCTGCCTCTTGTGTATTCTGCGATATTGTCGCTGGCCGCTCCCCCGCCAGAATACGCTATTTGGATGAAGAGATAATCGTATTCGTCAACAAGCTGACGTGGGTCCCGTTGATGTTGCTGGTCATGCCCAAGAAACACATGAGCCAGATAGAGATGTGGAGCAGTGGATTGCTGGGCCGGTTGGGCAACGTGGCCGTGGATATAGGCTGCATGTATGCTCCCAACGGCTTCCGGATTCTGTCGAATTTTGGATACGACGGCATGCAGAGCCAGGGTCACGGGCACCTGCACGTTATAGGCGGGACCCACTTGGGGCCGTATGCGTAGGGTCTGGGAAGGCTTGGTTTAGCTGACAGCAGCGGTCAAATGGGTAGCAGCCCTCTGTAGACTAAGACTCACAAGATAAGCATTACGTTAGGAGGCAATTAGTTTGGCGGCGACAGTCCTTTACGAGAAGCAAGAAAACATCGTAATTATTACCCTAAACCGCCCGGACTCGCTGAACGCGATCAACCGCCAGTTGAGGCAGGACCTGGCCGAGGCTATTACCCGGTTCGACTCGGAACCAGACTCCTTTGTGGCTGTCATAACCGGAGCAGGAAGGGCGTTTTGTGCGGGGCGAGACTTGAAGGAGCGGGCCGACGACAACGCCCAGGGCATTCAAGCCAAGGCTGGCGATAGCATGGTCCAAGATAGGCCCTACATGTGGCCTCAGACCTGGAAACCCATGATCGCAGCCATCAACGGCTTTGCCTTGGCAGGCGGTTGGTCCATCGCCCAGATGTGCGACCTGCGAATCGCGTCCGAGGACGCGAAGCTGGGAATTACCGAAACCAAGTGGAGCCTGATGCCGCCCTTCGGCACCATACTGTCCAAGATGATGCCGTTATCGGCGGTGCTGGAGCTGGTGTTCACTGCCCAGCCGGTCACCGCCCAGCGGGCTTATGACATAGGATTCGTCAACAAAGTAGTGCCGGGAGACCAGTTGCTGGCCGAGGCGCTGGCCTTGGCCCAACAAATCGCCGAGAATGCCCCGTTGGCCGTTCAATACTTCAAGGAGTTGGCCTACCGGGGCTTGAACATGTCGACCCAGGACATCTCCGCGCTGACGTATCACATGTACGATCAGCTACTGGCAACCGAAGACTCTAAAGAGGGCCCCAGGGCCTTTGCTGAAAAGCGCAAGCCCCAATGGCAAGGGCGGTGATCCAGCCTCCAAGAAAGGTCCGGTGAATTAGGCGGTCTCGGAGCTATCGGAAGGTCTTGAGGAAGGTCCGCCAGTCCTTTGGTTGTGAGAGGAGGAACGGGCAAAGGAGCGGGCATCTAGGGTGGTGAGCTTTGTATAATTCTTGAGGTCTCTAGAGTTGGTATTCGGGACGGCGCAGTAACTGGCGGGCAATCAGGAGGCGCATGACTTCATTGGTGCCCTCGCCGATGATCATTAAGGGCGCGTCACGATAATACCGCTCCACCGGCGACTCCTTGATGTACCCGTAACCACCGTGAATCCGCATCGCCTCCAGGGTTACCTCCTGGCAGGACTCGCTGGCAAACAGCTTGGCCATGCCCGACTCCAGGTCCACCCGCTCGCCCCGGTCTTTTTTCGCGGCTGCATCGTAGGTCAACAGACGGGAAGCCTGGATTTTAGTGGCCATGTCCGCCAGCTTCAGTTGAATTGCTTGGTGCTGCGATATAGGCACGCCAAAGGTTTCACGCTGCTGAGAGTAGCGAATGGCAGCATTAAAGGCTGCCTGGGCCACACCCACTGCCCGGGCCGCCACATTGATCCGGCCGGTTTCCAGCCCGCTCATCACTTGACCAAATCCCGCGCCTTCAACACCTCCGACCAAGTTCTCCACCGGTATTCTGTAGTCCTCAAATATCAGCTCACAAGTGTCCAGCCCCCGGTAGCCCATCTTGTCCAAGTCTCGCCCAACCCTGAAGCCTGGGCCACCCTTCTCCACCACAAAGCAACTGATCCCATGGTGTTTCGGCTCCGCCTCCTGGTTGGTGCGGGCCAGCAAGCAAAAGGCGTCCCCGTAGCGGCCGTTGGTAATGAACATCTTGGTGCCGTTGAGGACGTACTCCTCACCATCCTTGGTGGCAGAGGTCTGAAGGTTGGCCACGTCGCTGCCCACGCCGGGTTCGGTAAGCGCCAACCCGCCCCGCTTTCTGCCGGAGGCCAAGTCGGGGAGGAAGCGGCTCTTTTGCTCTGGGGTGCCGTAATGGGAGAGAACATAGGTCAATATATGGTGGGTCCCGATGGCGCCACTTAGGCTCATGAACCCTTTGCTGATCTCTTCGAAGATAACGGCGAAGGTAGTGTAGTCCAGCCCCAGTCCCCCATATTCCTCCGGGACCGTGATGCCAAAAAGCCCCAGGTCCTTCATCTTGTCGATCAGCTCAAGGGGGACGGTGTCTTCCCGGTCCAAGTCGGAGGCCACTGGCTCGACTTCCCGGCGGACGAACTCGCGCACCAGACTTACAATCTGGGCGCGGGCTTCCTCAGTAGCGTTGGTAGCCACTAGCAACTCCTTGAGCACCAGGGATTTGGGCGCGGGTCCGTTCTGGGACAATGGGCTGCCGGTAGTCTATCCAAGGGCATTAGCCGGGTCAAGGACAAAAGTTTCTTGTAGAGCCGCCCACGGGGGGCCTAATCGGGAGTAGTAAGCCTGGTTTAGGAGGGAGGCAAAGGTGTTCCGAACCTAATCCTCTAAGGCAGGCTTGGGGTCTCGAGACCGAGGTCCAAGGTGCGGCAGGTTAGGTCGTTAGTTCGACCGCCGACCACGCCTCCCTCTCCTGACCTCAGAAGGACCACCACCGTCCAGCGGTTCCACTCGTACGGCACAGACCTTGTACTCGGGGATTTTGGAGTCCGGGTCGTAGGCGGCGTTGGTAAGGAAATTGGCAGCGGACGCGGAGAGTTTCACAAAGGGTATGAATACTTCGCCGGCCCGCATCCGGTCGGTAAACAGGGCCTTACCGGTTAACTCTCCCCTTCGGGACGAAACCCGCACCTCAGCTCCGTCCTGGACCCCGTATTTCTCGCCGTCCTCCGGGCTGATGGCTATCTGAAGCTCCGGGGACCGGGCCATGAGCCCCGCTACCCTTCGAGTCATGGTGCCCCCGTGCCAATGGTAGAGCAGCCTTCCCGTATTCAGGATCAGCGGGAACCTTGGGTTTGGCGTCTCAGCAGCAACTGGGCCCTGTTCGAACGGAACGAAGAGGGCTCTGGGCCCTCGCGGGAAACTATCCTTGTAGAGATAGGGCGTACCAGGGTGGTCACCGGCGGGGCATGGCCACTGGATGCCCCCCTCTTGTTCCAGCCGGTCGTAGTTTATACCAGCGATGAGCGGGGTTAGGCTTGCCATCTCATCGAATATCTGGGAAGGATGATCGTAGGTAAACTGGTCCTCATGGGGAAGACCTAGTTTACGGCACACCCTTCTACCCAAGTCGCAAATAATCTCCCAGTCGGGCCTGCTGCCTCCTCGAGGCTCGACCGCCTTCCGCACCCGCTGGACCCGCCGCTCGCTATTAGTGAATGTGCCGTCCTTCTCGGCGAAGCTGGTGGCGGGAAGCACCACATCGGCGATTTGGGCTGTCTCGTGCAGGAATATATCCTGGACGACCAGGAATTCCAGCTTGCGGAACAGCTCTTCAGCGTGGTTGAGGTCCGGCTCGCTGAGAAGGGGGTTCTCACCGGTAATGTACATTGCTTTGACGCCGTCGAGGTCTTTCATGGAGTCGACCATCTCGGTCACTACTAGACCGTCCGCGTCCGGCAGCGGGCTGCCACCCCAGGCCTCCTGGAACTTGTTCAGCGTCCCTTGCACCAAGCTCTGATATCCAGGCAGAGCGTTGGGCAGGCAACCAGCGTCGCCGCACCCCTGGACGTTGTTCTGGCCCCTCAGGGGAGAGATGCCGGACCCTGGCCTGCCAAGCTGTCCCGCTACCAGGGCCAGGTTGAGCAGCCCATGAGCATTGGCGGTGCCGTTGGTGTGCTGGGTAACACCCATGCCCCAGATCAGGCATGACCCGGGGTTACTCCCACCCTTACCTTCGGTTTCCCATCCCGCTGAGGGAGAGGCGCTAAGGCTGATCGGTATCTTGGAAGGATGAGGCGGACGAGCGTACAAACGGGCAGCTTGCCGGATGTCGTCGGCGGGGACCCCGGTGATCTGCTCCACTCGGTCCACGGGATAGCCGTCGACAAGATGCTTCCACTCATTGAAGCCTTCGGTGCGGGATTGCACGAACTCTGTGTCGTCAAGGCCTTCGTCAAGGATGACCTTGGCCATTCCGTTGAGTAAAGCCACGTCAGTTCCTGGGTAGGTTCTTAGCCAAAGGTCGGCGTAGTCGCACATGTCGATGCGGCGGGGGTTGATGACAATGAGTTTGGCCCCCCGCTCCACCACGGCCCGTCGCATCCTGGACGCAGCCACGGGATGATTGGAGGTGGGGTCGCAGCCTATTACCAGGAGGCAAGCCGCGTTCTCGTAGTCGGTATAAGAGTTGCTGGTGGCGCCGCTGCCCAAGGACGTGAGCATTGCTTCTACCGATGGCGAGTGGCACAGACGAGTACAGTGATCGATGTTATTGGTCTGCATGAGTAGCCGGGCGAATTTCTGCTGGACATAGCCATCTTCATTGGTGGCCTTGGCGGAGCATAGGGTGGCAAAGGACTTGCCCCGATAATGGACCAATCGGCCAGCGATCAGGTCTAAGGCCTCGTCCCAGGTCGCCTCCCGGAAGGCACCGTTTTGTTTAATGAGAGGAGTGGTGAGCCGGTCGGGATGGTCCACGAAGGTGTAGCCAAAACGGCCCTTGACGCAAAGCATGCCAACGCTGGACAGATTACCAGGTTCGTCCTGGGACTCCAAAATCTCGTCCCGGTCGTTGACTTGGAGCTTGATGCCGCAGCCCACTCCACAATAAGGGCAGGTGGTAGATACGGATTTCAAATTTTCAGGGGTCAGATCATCGGCTATAAGCTCCCCTTCTTTCACCGGGTTGGGTGGCGGAGTTGACGGTTGATGGAGGGTTGCTGACGGCTCCTTTGCATGAATCGCGCCGGTCGGACACACGGAAAGGCACTGGCCGCAAGTGGTGCAAATGGAATCGGTAAGGGGCCGGTCCATAAAGGTGCCGATGCGGCTGTTACGGCCCGCGCCAAGGAAGTCGATGGCGCCGATGAACTGGTGGCCCTCCTGGCAAGCCTGGGCGCACCGGCCGCAAAGAATGCATGAATCCATTGCCAGATTAAATACAGGGTTACTGTCGTCGATGTTTTCCCGGACTCTGGGCTGCCATCGCGGCGATTGAACACCATGGTGCTGGGCAGCCATGCTGAGCTGGCGGTACTCCCCAAGTTCCTTCGACGTTGATGGGGAGAAGTTAGGATGGGGGCGCCCATCCCCAGGTTGTTCCTTACTCTCAAGGGGGGAACAAGGGGCGGCGGCTCCAGGCAACATTCCCAATGTCAGCTCAATTACACCGGAGCGGATACGCCTAACTTCAGGAGTTTCCGTAGAAACTACCATTCCCTCCGTGGCCAGCACGGAGCACGATGCGGGGAAACCGCGGGTCCCATCTATCTGGACCAAGCAGGTACGGCAGGCCCCGATGGCTTTCATGTCCAGGTCTTTACACAATTGGGAAATGAATTGGCCAGAGGCATTGACGGCATCCAGCACACTGGCGCCGTCGGAAACGGTAACCAGCTTGTCATTGATGGTTAGAGTGATGTCCATAACTTCCAAACTTCAGCGAATCATCCCTTATAGGCTCGCCGGGCGGCCCAATGCATCTCCGAAGAAATGCCATGCGCTGTTGATGGGCCCGCCGGCCATCTGGCCCAAGCCGCACAGAGACGCAGAGCCGACGATCTCCGCCAGGAAGCGAAGGTTGCCCAGGTCTTCCTTTGTCCCTTGGTCCAAAGCCAGCCGGTCCAGAATCTCCACCATCCGGGGCGTCCCTTCCCGGCAGGGTGTGCATTTTCCGCAGGACTCAGCCGCATTGTAGGCAGCCAAGCGGTGTACGACATCAATAACCGGGACTGTGTCGTCCAAGACCACGATTCCACCGGCGCCCATAACGACTCCGGCCGGGTGGAGCATTCCCGGTAGCAGAGGTGTGTCCAACTCGGATGCTGGCAGCACACCGCTGGACGGCCCACCAACTGCGATGATTCCCAACGAACGGTCTTCCTCCAGGCCGCCGCCGACTTCGTAGATGACCTGCCGCAAGGTCGTGCCCATGGGGACCTCAACCACGCCGGTCCGCCTTACTGCGCCGCTCAAACAGATCAACTTGGTGCCTCGAGCCGATTCCGGGCCGACTTCACCCCATCGGTGCAAGGAGGAATGGATATCGTCCCTTGCCCCCCGTTGCCAAGAGGAAGCCAAGGGAATATCTACCCCAGGCTGAGTTTGTGAGTCTTGTATTCGGGCGTCCACCAGAAAGGGAACGTTGGACAGTGTCTCTACGTTGTTGATCACCGTGGGCTTGTAAAACAGGCCCGATTCCGTAGGGAACGGAGGCCGTAGGCGGGGTTCCCGGCGAGACCCCTGTATAGTGTCAAGGAGCGTCGTCTCCTCACCACACACGTAGCCCCCTGCCCCTCGGCGAATTTCCACTTCAAAAGAGAAGTCGTGTCCCAAAACGTGGGAGCCGATGATTCCCAAAGAGCGGGCTTGTTGGACAGCGGTTTCAACGCGTTCCGCCGACAAATTCGCTTCGGCGTTCACGTAAAGATAGCCGGTGGAGGCCCCGGTGCAATAAGCAGCGATCAGCATCCCTTCCAAAAGCCGGTGGGGGTCTCCCTCCATCAGATGGCGGTCTTTGAAAATGCCGGGCTCACCCTCCTCGGCGTTGACCACCAGATACTTTGGTGTGCCTTCGGCCGACCGGGCCGACTGCCACTTACGGGCCGCTGGAAAATAGGCGCCGCCTCGGCCCAGTAACCCCGCACCGAGCACCAGCTCGATGACCTCTTCAGGCGTGTGAGCCAACGCCGCAGACAGGGCGCCATACCCGCCGGCCACCAGGTATTCGTCGATGCTGCTTGGGTCAATCCAGCCGCATTGGGCCAGCAGCAAGCGATGCTGGCTATTGAAGAAATCCTCAAGATCATCAGATGGATTATCGGTCGATGGCCGGCGGGAAGCCGGCTGAGTTGTATTTACTGAATCGGCTAGCTGCTGGGCGATAGGCCTGGTAACACCGGCGTAGCGAGTTAGCTCGCCGGATGGTTTGACCACCGCTACCTGGGGAGCGGCGAAGCAGGCGCCATCGCAGCCCGTTTTCACTAGATATGCATCTGAGCGGTCAGCCAAGCGACTGCTCAACGTGGCCGCGAGATCTGAAGCGTCCACTGACCCGCTGCAGTGGCCGACCTGGACCAGCACGCGGGTCTTCCCAGCTTGGTTGGTCTTAAGCCGCTGTCCGGCTTCCTCCGCTAGTTCGCTGAGGGCAGGCACGTCAGCATAGTCCTTCCAGATCAGCCACAAGTCGGGACAGGGACACCCTTCCCTTCCAGTGGCCGTCTACTTCGACTACCGGCGCCATGGGGCACAGGAAGCCGCATGGCGTTTCCTCTAGCTTGAATCCCTCGGGGGAGGTCTGTCCGGGTTTGATACCCAAATGGGCCGATAAATGGGCCAGCAGTTCCCTGGCCCCGTTGGTCCAGCAGGGGAGGCCGGTGCAAATCCGGACCAAGTGGTCGCCGGGAGATTCTATACGTAGTTCGCTGTAGCTGGTTGCAGCGCCGTATACTTCGCTGGCCGGAATCCGCAGGTGCCAACTCACCGTCTGCAGAGCCCAATCTGGCAAGTGGCCCAGTTTGAGTTGAACGAAATGGAGAACTGGAAGCAGATTTGTCCGCTCTTGAGGAAATGCTTGCCGCAATAGTTGGCGTAGCTCTCTTTGATCCAATATAGAAGTCCTGGGTGAGACAGTTAATGCTGTCCGCAGCCCCTGGTCCCGGCCTTACACGATCAAAGGCTTACGCGGGCTCCCGCCAGCATGTCCGAAAGACCTAGCTCGGCCAACTTGGAATCCGGTATTAGGCCGTCTTCGGTCCAGCCCCGGGCCTTGTAGTAGCCCTGGATCATATAGTCCAATTCTTCCTCAGTAAGCCCCACTCCCGCCACCACGCCGGATGGAAGCTTTTCGTCGAAAACCCGTCGGGGTAGCGTATCTTCAGATCGGGACCAGCCTTCCCGTATATTGAAGAGTTTCTTCAGGTTGTTGATTCTCTCCCCGGCCAGTCTAAGCTCCCCCTCGGTCATTTCCCAGCCGGTAACCATGGTGTAGACCTGGGCAGACTCCTCATAGAAATCGTGGAAGGCTTTGCGAAGAAACTTGCACCAGATAAGGGAGTCCAAGACAGACGAATAGTCCTCGCTCTCCGCGGCGATATGGCCTCTGTGTTCGTCCACTGTTAAGCGGTCAACGCGGTCGGAAAAGTCTGCTTCATAAGCGGAGGACCGGTTGTGGCAGGCGCCACGGGGGCTCACGGCGAGACCCAGGGCCATTGTTTTCAGGCTGCGAGGCTCGTAGCCTGGCATTTCCAGCCCCTTAACCTGCATGGCCCAGTCCCCGGAGGACCCGCCGAGCCGTTCGGCGGCCCTGCGGGTGCCCTCGGCTAGCAGGTCTCCCAAGCCGTCACGTCGGCCTATCCGGTCCAACATAATCATGAGGGCTTCGTCGTTGCCGAATCGTAGGTCAACTCCTTCGGTATCGTCCTTAGTCAACAGGCCCTTTTCGAAGCATTCCATGGCCCAAGCCACGGTGGCCCCGGCACTGATTGTGTCCATCCCCCGCTCATCACAAATCTTGGCCGCTCGAATCAGCGTGTTGGGGTTGGACACGCCACAGAGGGGGCCGAGGGCGAACAGGCTCTCGTACTCCATGCGTCCCCGAGCCTCTTCCCCGCTGTCGGTGGTAACCAGAATCTTTTCGCAGCCAACGGTGCAATTGGCGCAGTGAGCGTTCTTGACCAGGTGCCCTTGATGCAGGTGTTCCCCGCTGACCTGGTCCGCTCCTTCAAAAGTGGATTGTTGAAAATTATGCGTGGGCAGAGTTCCCAAGCGGTTGAAGACCGAGACGTTGGCCATGGTGCCGAGGTTTCGGTATTTTTCGGTGGCAACGCCTAGGCTGCGGCGGCTCAAGTCCTTGCCATACCGCCGCGTGGCCTCCGGGTCCGCAACAAGCACCGGGGATTTTCCTCGTAGGGCCAGAGCTTTGAGGTTTTTCGAGCCCATCACCGCGCCGGGCCCACAGCGTCCAGCTTGTCGGCCTCCATCGTTGGCGATACTGGCGTAACGGACCAATGCCTCACCCGCTGGGCCAATGCCCGCAACCCTCACTCGGGGATCGCCTAGTAGCTTTTTGACAGACTGCTCAGTATCGCTGGTACTGAGACCCATCAAGTCTTCGGCGCTCATGAAATGAGGTATACCTTCGTCGATAAACAAGACAGTGGGTGACGAGGCCTGCCCCATGATGACAAGAGCGTCCCCGCAGGTCTTCTTGATCTCGGTGGCCAAGAAACTGGAGGACAGGGAGTCACCAATGAACCCGGTCAGAGGTGACTTGGTTAGAACAGCGAACTTGCTGGAAGTAGTGAGGTGGGAGCCAACCAGGGGGCTTCCTACGAAAATCAAAGGGTTGTCCGGGCCCAAGGGATCGGCGCCCACCGGGCAATACTGGTACAGCAGGTAGGTACCCAAGCCAATGCCGCCGATATAGTCCCGGAGTACCGATTCAGGGACCGGGTCCCAACGGCAAGACCCCTCCGTCAGGTCGACCACAAACACTTCGCCGCGGTAGCCGTACATCGGGACTCAGCCGCCGGCCTGGTTGGACATCAGCAGTAACGAATCGCCGGGTCCAAAGGTGAGATCGTCCCGGCTTAGAAAGCGGGTGCCGTTGAGGTTTAAGACGAACCCCTCTTGCAGACCGCTGAGATCATCTTGGATAGCATGGCCTACTAGCTCGGGACAGGCCTGCGCCAAAGCTGATACCAGTTCATCTAGCCGTACATGGCGTGGGGTTGTCAGCTCGATCACGCTCCGTTTGGTACGCAGCCTGGGCGTCCCAAACAGCTCTACTCGGATGGTAACCATGGTTCGGTTTACGGTGGCCATGGGTGTAGCTGAAACTGTTTCCTTGAATGCTGTCAATATGTCAAGTGCTGAGCGTGAGACCTTTATTCGCCCTTGTCGATCAGGTCTCGGGCTCTATTCAAGTCATCAGGGGTATTGATATTGAAGAAGCTAAGGAAATCCGGGTCCAGAGAAGCGACTTCCTCCTCTGGTATGTAGCGGACTCGCACCTGTTCAAAGAACCCTGAAATCTTCAGATCGCGGGACTGCAGCCGCTGCTCCATAGCCGGCAAACACGCCTTGGAATAAAGGGCGTGGGTAGGCTCGGGACGGCCCTCGACAATAGGAACGACCGCATCGACGTTCTCACGCAACTCCATCATGTGACGCAGCAAAGCGACATTCAGGAAGGGCATGTCACAAGCGACGGTAATTCCCCATGGTTGCTCCGCCTCGGTTAACCCCGAAAATATCCCACCCAAGGAACCGCAACCAGGGTAGCGGTCCACCGAGGTTGTTTGCTCATCGTCCAAGGGGAGGGCCTTGCGGCGGGCCTGGTCGGCTATCACCACTACCACTTCGTCCGTCACTTGGGCGATGCGGTCAATGACTCTCCGAATCAACGGTAGGCCCCCTATGGGCTCCACCGCTTTGTCCCGACCCAAGCGACGGCTTTGCCCTCCGGCGAGCACAATACCCGACACGCCAAATTGAGCGGAACC
Source organism: Dehalococcoidia bacterium (assembly GCA_965197555.1). Lineage (GTDB taxonomy): Bacteria > Chloroflexota > Dehalococcoidia > Lucifugimonadales > UBA3495. The sequence continues at coordinate 1,109,706 of OZ240213.1, forward strand.
AGTGGTCATCCTGTTCATATCCTGAGCAAGTGGCGACGTTACCCGGACACAAGTATAGCATAGACCAAATTTACCAGAGGGTTCGAACAAAGGTTTAACCTAAATTCGCTGTTGCTCCATTGTGGGACAGTCAGCAAGGCTACACCAATGGTCAACCGCTTACACCCCGGCGTACAAACGGTTCATATTGGCGTAGCGGTCCGGGTCCAGGTCCTTGCCTATTAGCGCTGTGTCATCCGCACTGTACCGGTGAGCCCGAAATACCGAGTTGGCTTGGCCGGAGATTGCGCTGCCAACAACTCTCCCGCTGCTGGCGAAGTAAGGGTTGATGTACTCCCAAACAATCTGGTGGTCCGGGGTAATCTCGAAAATGCGTCCGGGTGCTCCTTCACAAATCAACGTGTTCCCGTTGGGCAGCCTTTCCGCGCCGCTGATTTGGTAGCTGTAGAAGGAGATCGGCGGATCACCCCGGTACTCCCAGGCGATCTCGTTGGTGGCGGGCTCCACCTCGATGACTCTGGAATAGTTGGTGCTGGGCGCCCTACGATGCGATCCGTTGTCGAAGAGCAGAATATTGCCATTCTCCAAGATGGTCGGGTTGTGTTGATGGGAGATCTTCCCCGGACCCCATTTCCACCGAAACTCGCCGTTGGACCGGTCTACTATTCCTACGGTGCTTATGTGCCGGTAGCTTACCAGGAGGTCGCCGTTGGGAGTGACGTTCAAGCTATTTCCGTGGGTCCACGACTGGCGCCCCTCCAAAGGACAGATGGCGTCCTCTTCAGGATTCAGGTGTTCCCACACGCGCCATTCGTTGACCACGGTGCCATCGGTCTCTATCTCGCAGACCACGTCACCGAACATTTCATCTGGATCATCATCAGCTCTGAATCCTCCATTGATCCGGCGCGTCACGTCAGCGGGAACGACTCCCCACAGCATCACCAAGGTATTGCCGTTAAGCAAGCGGACAAAATCGTGGTGCAACAACGAGTTGCGGTATCTCCAGACAACGTTGCTCTCCCAGTCCAACTCGATCAACGAAGCCGAGGACCCTCCAAGGGCGCTGGCTCCTACCGGCTCACCGGGCGCGTGAGTCAGTAGAAGCAAATGGCCGTTGGGCAACAGATAGCCGTAGTTAGCGCCTTCCGGGGAGTACCACCGGTGGCAGATGCGGCCTTCCATGTCAATCAAGTTGGCGTGGTAGCCTTGGAGGTTGGTAAATAAGGTATAACCTCGAGAAGCGTGCCGGGGTGCGTAATGGATCAAGCCACTAGGATGATGTATAGACCAACCCATGATGTCTCGGTCCCGTAATAAAGTCAGGATGGGCTCTGATTCCCTTGGCCACGTTCGTTTACGCCAAGTGTAAGTATCCAGCGCCGCGCAGCACCCAACTGGGCACTGGTTCAATGGCCCGCAATACCCCCCACACCACCACCGCGACAGCTACACCGATCAGGGCCCCGGCTAGTACATCGCTGGGGTAGAATAGCCCGTTGGCCACCCGGACGGCGCTCCATAGGGCCGCCAACAAGAACACGACCACGGAAGCGCGGCGGTTTCTAAGCCAAACCCCCGTGGCAAAAGCGAAAGCGATTGCGGAAGGGTTCGATGGAAAGGATGAGTCCGTAGGAGAATACAGCAAATTTGCTAGCTCGTGTTGCGCTATTGGTCTGTCTTTGAAAACATGTTGGTTGATGATCAAAACCGCAAGATTGGCGAACCCCAGGGCGATGGCCGCGCCCAGCACTCCCCGCTGGTTATCCCCTCGAGCCCGATAATCTTTGCCCTGGAACCAGAGTCCCAACACCCAAAAGCACATAAGCAAGGGTATGAAGTAGTCGCTTACCAGCAGATACAGGGCCTGGTCTAGAACCCCGTGCTGGCCGATAAGCCGGTTAAGCCAGAGCACCACGCCGCGGTCAAACTCCAAGAGCAGATCCATAACGGTCAGCGAGCCTTTGCTCTATGAGACCAGCCCCTGCAATGGGCCACAGCCCGTTGGTATATGGGCATCTTGGGACTTCGCCCCTGGTTTCCTATGGACGATCGCGCCAGCCCGCGCAAACGCTGCGCCCACTCGGTGAGTTTCGGCCAAAGGGCGGTATAGTAGCTCGCCTCCCTTAGAGCTTCCAGGCCCGGAGGCGCATTTCCGCCTTGAAGCCTACCCCTTCTATGGCGCATCGACGTGACAATCAGAGTGAGAAAAAGAGCGGTCCCGGAACCGGCGAAGAAGTAACCGAATTGCTGGTTGCCGTCCAATCCAAGAGTGCTGTCGGGCACGTTTCGAGCCTCGGAGAGGAAGAACCAGGCAAAGCCGACGACCACCATGGCTAACCCCAAGACATAGGAGGCGCCGCGGTGAGGAATAATCAGGAACCCTCGATACCTCGCCCGAGCAGCAGCTACTTGAAATACACCACTGGCGGCCAACAGGACGAGTAGGTAGTAGTCGAGGATGAATGAGTCGGTCACCGCGTCGCTACCTTTACGCTTCTACTTTCTTACGGGGGCTACGGTGCCGGGGGGCGGAAATACTTTGGTGCTCAGCACATGGCTGAAGCCTACAAACAGAGGCAGGCCTACCGAGTACCCTATAACAGGGTAGGAATAACCCCCTGGCCACGCCAGCACCGGTGTTGCTATGAGGAAGAATCCGATGGCATAGGTGGCCCGGTTGCTGAAGTGCAACACCACCAATCCGAGGGCGCCGAGAGGCAGCGTGATGACGGGTAGCATGGCGAACATTACGCCGATCGCTGTGGCGGCTCCTCTCCCACCGCGCCAGCCCAAGTAAACAGGCCAGTTATGCCCCGCCACGACTGCTACCCCGGCGATGATTTCCAGGTTGGTGGAGTCCACCACACCCCGGATCACTAGGATGGCCACCGCCCCCTTCAGAATGTCCATTGCACCGACGAATAGGCCAGCTTTGGGGCCGACATTCCGGTAAACGTTGGCCGCGCCCGGGTTCTGGTCTCCCAGCTGTCTGATGTCCTGGCCCTTGAGGAGACGGGTCACCAAAATCGCCGTGGGTACCGACCCGATCAGATATGCGGCCACGATCATGCCGGCCCAGGTTAAACCTAACCACGCCAAATTAGGAGGCCTCGGTAGAAGGTCTTTGAGCCTGTAATGCCGTCTGCTGGGATTTTCACGGCTTGGCCGCCTAAACTAGCTGCATTCTCCAACTGATATCTCCCACTCGACGGAGGAGGCTTCGGCGGGAGCTGGACCGAGCTAGGATGGGGGCGCTGAATAACCCACACTTAAGCTGATGAAGTGCTAGCCGGATTCTTCAAAACACTGAATAGATAAGATTGGCATCTGGCACTGACGGTCCCTCAGGGTAGCTCCGGCCGAGGTTACTTGGAATGAGCTAGTGCCCAGGAGCCCGCCCTGAAGATGGAGGAATAGGACCTGCCACGGGTGGTAAAACCCGGGCGGGTAAGCTCACTTTAGGCGGGGACTAACCGGGGCGACGCTGCGGTGCACCATTGCATATATTTGGGGTTCCGCCCAACTACAATATCGAAGTACATTCTCTGGAGCTGACTGGAGATCGGGCCAGCGTCCCCATTCGCGATTTTACGATTATCCAGCTCTATCACCGGGGTCAAATGGGCTGCGGTACCAGTCAAGAATATTTCATCGGCTAGGTAAAGCTCGCTCCGGTCAATGGTGCGTTCCACAATCTCCAGACCAAGCTCCTGTTGGGCCAACTGCTTAATGGTGTCGCGGGTAATGCCGGGAAGGACGTTATCTTCAAGGGAGGGAGTGATCAAACGGCCATCCGCCACCACAAAAATGTTTTCGCCGGAACCTTCACAGACGTGGCCGTCGTGGTTCAAGATTATTGCTTCGTCGAAACCTGCGAGGGTTGCTTCGGTCTTGGCCAGGATGCTGTTGACATATATACCGGACACTTTAATCCGGGCTGGAATCATGGGATCGTCGACCCGGCGCCAGGACGAGGTGCAACATCGCAGCTTATCCGCGCCCAAATAGCTGCCGAAGGGCACGGTGATCAGTGTAAAGTCACTCGCTAGGTCCTGAAGCTTTAGGTTGGCTACCATCTCGGCGCTTTTGTAAGCCAGGGGCCGGATGTATATGTCCTGCTGGTGGCCGTTGCGCTCCACCAACTCCACTGTGATATCGCAAAGCTCATCCAACGAAAGAGGAATATCCAGCATCAGCATGCGGCAACCACGCAGAAGCCGATCGTAATGCTCCCTAAGGCGGAAAATATAGACTGACCCCTTTTCCTGGTTCCAATTCCCCCGAATACCTTCGAAGACGCCCGTTCCGTAGTGCAAAGCATGGGTCATTACGCTGACCCGGGCCTCACTCAGGGGAACATAATCCCCACGAAAGTATGCGTATAGCTCTCCCTGGCCGTCAGTTGATGATTTTGGGGCGACCACTATGGACCCTCTTTCGCTTAGAATTGGGCTAAATTATAATCGGTCTCCGAGTCCGCACACAAGGGAAGGCGTGCCAAGGCGATTGGGCTGATGTTCAGGTTACACTTTCAGACCATCATTACGGCCTTCTGCGCTGCCTTGGCTACCGCCCTTATCCTGGGTGCGGTGGTCCTGCTCGTCCGGCGGGACGACAACGCGCCGATTGAAATACTGCTGCCAACTCCCAAGGCAGCGACCTCCTCCACTCAGCAATCACTTCCCAAAGACACGGAATTGAAAGTCTACCTTAGCGGTGCTGTCCGGTACCCTGGAGTCTACCCGTTTCTGCTGGGGGATCGGCTCAAGGACGCCGTCGAGGCAGCGGGCGGAGCCACGGACGATGCGGAGCTGCACAGGATAAATCTTTCTCTGAGAGTCCAGGACGAGGCCCATTATCATATCCCCAGCGCCGGAGAGACCCCTGTGATATCCTCCCTGTCCCCGAGAGGTCAGTCCACTCCCCGGACTGAAGCTGGGTCTTTGATCGACTTGAACACAGCTTCAAGTGAGCTCTTGGACACCCTCCCGGGCATCGGAGAAGGCTTGGCGAAGGCCATCATCAGCTATCGTTCGCGGAACGGCCCGTTTCAGTCGGTGGCAGAGGTAGCCAATGTGCCCAGGATCGGACCAACGACGTTCGAAAAGATCCGGGACCTGGTGACGGTGGGTGACGGGCGATAGCACGGGCCCGGCGACTTCGATAAAGCTCTCCCACCAACCGCCTCGAAGGCAAGGTGAGTCCCCTTTAGGTCAAAGGGTACCATTGCTCTCTGACTTCCGCAGCCCAGCCGTTGACATTCCCAGGGTACCGCCGTGAGACAAGCGTTCTTGGCTGGGGCTTGGGTTGGCGGAGTGGTTCTGGGTCTGGAAGCGGATGTCCCGACCCTCGCCATACTCTTGCTACTGGGCGCGGCAGTCCCCTTGGCACTGTTGCTGCGTATCAAGGGCGCGTCTTTATGGCCTGCGCTGTTGGCCTGCGTTCTCTTGTTGGGTCTACTGAGAGCTGGTGCGGAGAGTCCTCCAACGTTGTTGGTCCATAACGTTGAACAGTCAATAACGTTGCAAGGCCGGATAATAAACGACCCGGAGCCCGCCGGCCGGCGGATCAGGTTCGTCATGGAGGTTGATAGCCTCGGTAGGGGAGATGAAGCGAAGCCGACGACAGCCAAAACCTTGGTTTACGCCCAGCCCCCTGCTTCATTAGTTTCGACGAGAGAACCTCCTTACTTTAAATATCTTGATCACCTTGTGATTGAGGGTAGGTTGCAGGGCCCCACAGCGTTGACCGACTTTGACTACCCCACCTATTTGGCCAACCAAGGTGTATCGGGAATTGTGTGGGCAAGAGAGATTAACCTGAAGGACCAGGTAGGAGTCGGGGCCTCAGGTTCTTGGCGCGGCTGGATATTTGACCTACGAAGAAACCTGGCGAGCAACATCGACAAAGCGTTGACGGTCCCTCGTTCGGCCCTAGCTCAAGCATTGCTGCTGGGTAAGCGGGGCCGGATCCCAGACGATGTCGTAGAGGACTTCAGGGCGACGGGCACCGCCCATTTGTTGGCTATATCCGGCTTGCATGTTGGCATTGCGCTGTTCATGGCAACGGGGTTGGCGAGTTGGCTGCTGGGGCGCCGCGGGCAACTCTATCTACTCCTGCCTTTAGCATGCATTTGGCTCTATGTACTGTTGAGCGGTTGGCCGGTGTCGGTATTGCGGGCAGCAATAATGGGCTCCGTATACCTGTGTGCGTTGGCCCTGGGCCGCCCTCGGAGCGCTTTCCCGGCGCTGGCCCTGAGCGCGGTGGTGATGGTGATGGTGGAGCCAAACATAGTAAGGCAGGTGTCGTTCCAGCTCAGCTTTGCCGCAGTGGCAGGTATCGCCCTGGTCATGCCTTATTACAGCCGGTTACAGGAGCTTCTGCATCCGCAGGGCAGGCCGGCGACGACTTGGCGACGGCTCTGGCGAAGCCAAGTCGTCGCCTGGCTTTCCGGAGGGATGTTGGTCTCAGCGGCAGCCACATTGGCCACCTGGCCCATCGTGGCGCTTAGCTTCGATCGATTACCGCTAGCCGGCATATTGGTCACCTTGCTGGCCTTGCCGGCGCTACCGTATATATTGGTGGGCTCAGCGGCGACTGCCCTGGCGGGCTTGGTCCATCCAGCCATTGCCCAGTCATTCGGGTGGGTTACCTGGGTACCACTCTCATACTTGATTGGACTGGTCTCGGCAGCGCCCCACGCCGTTATATCCGGTGCTTGGGTTAGCTGGCCAATTCTGTGGATTTGGTATCTCATCTTGGGCGGTGGCCTTCTTCTCAACGTAGGCGGCGTCAGGAGATTCCTGCTGCTCGCCCAAGCCCTAAAAAGCCAAAACTTGTTATCTATGACTGACGGAGCTTCGAGGCTGCGGCCTACAGGTAAGTCAGTGATGTTTGTATCCGTCGCTGCATTGCTGGTGGCTACCAGCATCTTTTTGTGGGTCCAGGTCTTTAGTGGGCCCGATGGAAAGCTTCACGTGTTCTTCTTCGATGTTGGTCAAGGCGACAGCACTTTGATAGTCACGCCCCAGGGACGCCAAGTCTTGATGGATGGTGGTCCCGAAGCCAGCAGCGCGGTTCGCGCTTTGCCCAAGGTCATGTCAAGCTCTGACCGTACTCTGGACTTGGTTGTGTTGACACACTTAGACGCCGACCATAGCCGCGGTCTGCTGGATGCTGTTGAACGGTACCGCACCGGCGCCGCCATTATAGGAATCTATGATGCATCCCACTCCATGTATCCGGAGTGGCAAGCCACCCTCGATCGGCTGGAGGCGCCGGTGATTGAGGTGAGAGAAGGTCACCAGATAGTCTTGGAGCCCGGCGTTGTTATGGAGGTGTTGAACCCGCCGGAGGAGCCGATTGGCGGAACAGCCGCTGACCAGAACAACAATGGAATCGTGGTCCGGTTGACTCACGGCCAAGTGAGTTTTCTATTGACAGCGGACATAGAGCAACTGGCAGAATGGCACCTGGCAGACCGTGGCTCAACGATCCAAAGCGTGGTATTGAAAGTCCCTCATCACGGGAGCAAAACATCCACCACCAGAGAGTTCTTGGACCAAGTCAAGCCGGTGGCGGCGGTTGTTTCCGCGGGGAAGGACAACCCCTTCGGTCATCCTCATCAAGAAGTGTTGGACCGGCTGGCGCAAGTTGCAGACCCGGACCTTATTTTCCGTACAGACCTGCATGGGGATATCGAGTTCATCAGCGATGGCAATAGAAATTGGGCGCGCCGAGAACGGTAGCTGCTGGCTTTAACTAGGTGATGGTCGTGTATACTGGGTATTAGCCTGAACCTATCCAAGGCCAATCGTGGACGGCTGAAAGAGTTCCGCACTAGGAGGGGAGACATTGCTTAGGGCTAATGGGAGGCGTTGGGATGAACCCAGGCCCTCCACCATTACCCCGGGTTATCAGGATGCCCCAGAAGGCTCGGCACTAATTCAAGTCGGTGCCACCAAGGTATTATGCGCCGCTACGTTGGAGGAGCGGGTCCCGCCTTTTTTGCGGGGACGGGGCCAGGGATGGGTAACCGCGGAGTACGCGATGCTACCCCGCTCTACCTCCACAAGGACCCCCAGGGACCGGGACCAGGGCCGTATCAACGGCCGGTCTCAAGAGATTCAACGACTCATAGGGCGCTCTCTTAGGGCCGTCACCGACCTACCTGCATTGGGTGAGCGCACGGTGCAAATCGACTGTGACGTCATCGAAGCCGACGGAGGGACCAGGACCGCAGCTATCACCGGCGCCTACGTGGCCTTGTATCAGGCCACGAAGATGCTGGTGTCCAGAGGGATTCTGCCCGCCCTGCCGCTTCGTTGCTCCGTGGCAGCCATAAGCGTTGGCATCATGGATGATGAGCTATTGCTGGACATTTGCTATGAGGAGGACGCCAAAGCCCAAGCCGATTTCAACGTGGTGCTTACCGACCGCGGCGAGCTCGTTGAGTTGCAGGGTGCTACCGAGTCGGCCCCTTTCCCCCGCCACCGTGTGGTCGATGTGTTGGCGCTGGCCGCCCGGGGCGTCGAACCTCTCTTCAAAGCGCAAAGGGAAGTTGTCCGTAGTTTGTGAGCCCCCTTGATAAGGCCAGCGTCCTCCTGATTGTCTGACTTTATTTTCTAACTTTCCATCGGCCCATTCCCGGCCCGGACTACTTCCAGCCTTCTAGACGGAGCAAGCACCAATTGAAGGCGTTGCAGGCTTTCAGCTTGTTGGCTCTCCTAGCGGCAATCGTCGCTGTGGGTTGTACTGGAGTTGCTTCGACGGCCACAAGAGCTCCCTCTCCGACACTCACACCTACTCTCTTCCTTGAAACCCCAACTCCTATGCCCGCTCAGCCCACCCCAAAGCCCACAAAGGTTGAGACTGCCACTCCTGCCCCGACCGCGACACCGCCGCTTGCACCAACGTCTACGCCGGATTCACCCGCCCCTGTAACGATGTTGCAGCTACCCAACGTGGCCGACACCGTAGAACGCGTTCGGCCCGCAGTGGTATCAATCTCCGCCGAAGTGGTCACGACGAGCGTCTTTGGACCTAGGTATCGATACGGAACCGGCACAGGAGTGATATTTCAGCCGGAAGGCTTGATTCTCACCAATAACCACGTCATACAAGACGCCCAGACAATCTTAATAACGATGGATGATGGCACCGAGGTAACAGCGGAAGTCGTTGGCGCCGATAAGCTGTCCGATCTTGCTGTCATCAGAATCCCCGGGGAAAATCATCCCCATCTGCCCCTCACAGTAGACCTTCCAACGCGGGTTGGCGATTGGGTGATCGCAGTGGGTAATGCACTGGCGCTACCCGGAGGCCCAACGGTTACGGTAGGGGTAGTCTCGGCCCTGGGAAGGTCCCGGGAAGCCATTGGGGGAGTCACGCTGAACGACCTCATACAAACCGACACAGCATTCAATCCCGGGAACAGCGGTGGTCCCCTGGTAAACTTGGAGGGAGCGCTGCTCGGAATCAATACCGCTGTACGGCGGACCTCAAGGAGCGGTTTGCCGGTGGTAGGTATTGGCTTCGCGATCAATATGGAAACAGCAGCTCGGGTGGCCAAGCACCTGATCGAATCGGGGCGGGTACCCTGGGCTTACATGGGCACCGTCCTTGGGGACGTTACACCGGAGACCGCGAATCAGTCGGGTCTTCCGGACCGGAAGGGCGTGGTGATACTTAGAGTCGGTGCGGGCACTCCCGCGGACCATGCTGGTATTCGTCCGGGTGACATATTGCGAAGTGCGGATGGACACGAGGTTCCGACGGCCAGAGACCTTGTCAGGCTGCTGAGGCAGGAATTTCGCGCTGGTCAGGAAATCGTGTTGGAGCTATTCCGGGACAGTTCCCTGGAAACAATCACCTTGACCCTAGGAGTGCGGCCATCGGATTAAGCCCTTCTTCTGGCGAAGGATATGCTAGCGGCGCCACCGTTCCGGGCAACCCGCAAACCACAAGTCAGAGTTCTATCCTTGGCCGGCTAGCCTGCGTCAAGCGGTTGACTTTATATCTCACGTCCATTGTCGTCGAGTAATACAAGAGGAATCCCCAACTCCCGTAGCCCGGGCTCTACGGTTTGACGGTCGCCAACCACAAGAATCTTGAGGTGTTCTGGCTTCACGGTTTGGGCAGCGATAGCGTGGACCTCATCCAAGGTTACGCTCTCAACTCTATCCTTGACCCTTAGGAAATAGTCGTCGGGCAAATCGTAGTGCACCAACTGCATCAGGTGATTCATCACCTGGCCGGACCGCTCGAAGCTGGCCGGGTAGCCCTGGAGGATTCCTGCTTTGGCAGCGTCCAATTCTTCTTGTGTAATGGGCCGATCACCGCTGACGTCCCGCCACTCTCGCAGCGTTTCCACCACTGACTCCTTCGTTACTTCGGTCTGGACGCTGCCGCCAGCCCAGAACAAGGAAGGGCCGTGGTGCCAGAGCACCGTCGAGTTGAACCCGTAACTATACCCCTTATCCTGTCTTAGGTTCTGGTTTAGCCGTGCTGAGAATTGGCCCCCGAATGCGTAATTCAGCAACGTCAGGCCAAAGTAGTCCGGGTGCTTTCGGGGAATGGTAGGGTGCACCGCCCGCAGCACCGATTGAGGAGCGGACGGTCTGTCGACCAAATAGATGGCAGCGACGCTATCAGGGCCACTTGTTGAGGTGTCCACAGGAACCGGCGGAACTTGTGACACGGCCTGCCAATCTCCCAGAGCGCCCTTGGCCCGATCAACCACTTCATCCAGGGACACATCCCCAACGACGATCAAGGTCGCCCCAGCGGGACCGTAGCTTCGCCGGAACTGGTCCATCACGTCGTTGCGGGTAAGGGCCGCCACTGCTGCTTCCGTGCCCTGTATGGGATGGCCGTAGCCCGACTCGGCAGAGAAAACAAGCCCCGAGGTTATTTGTTCGGCTACTCCACCGGGATCGTCTTTAAGACGGCGCAGGTCGGTCAGGTGCTCTCTTCTGATCCTTTCCAGTTCATGTTCCGGGAAGGTCGGATGCTTAACTAGGTCCGCAATCAATCCCAGGCCAGTGGTCCAATGCCGCGCCATGGTCTCGGTAGCCAGCAATGTGTATTCCCGCCGCACGTCGGTAGACAGCCGTGCGCCGAGGAACTCAAACGCTGATGCGACTTCCTGGCTGGATAGGCTTTCAGTGCCTTCGGCCAGAAGTTGAGCGGTGAAGCTGGCCAACCCCGGGAGACCAATGGGATCGGTTGCTGCACCGGAAGGCAACATAAGCCCGAAGGCCACGATTGGTATCGTTGGCTGCTCCACCACCACTACGCTGAGACCATTGTCCAATCGCTGGCGCAGCGGCACCGGCGGGGTGAATGAAGGCTCCTTGGTTGGGGGAGGCATGACGGTGCGGTCCACAACGGCTGGCGCAGGCTCCAGGGAGCTCTCAGGCAACACCCGTAGCCTCACCTGGCGGTGGTTGAGCACCGACTCAAAAACACGAACGATGTCATCCTGTTGAACGGAAAGGTACCTCTCCAGGCTGGACTCCACGGCCCCTGGGTCGCCGGCGAATACATTGAAATGGTTCAACTGGTCGGCTCGGCCACCAAATCCCCCGATCCGTGTCAATTGACGAATGTGTGATGCTTCTATGCGGTTCTTGGCCCTGGTTATTTCCTCTTCGGTAGGCGGCTCTCGGCCAACTCGGGCGACTTCGGCGTCGACGGCGTCTTCGACTTTGGACAATGGTTGGCCTTCCGCGGCGGTTACCTGGATAGAAAACTGGCCGGCTATCTCCGCTGGGTAGTAGCGGACCAGGGCGCTCTGCGCGATCTGCTGTTCATAGACCAAGGAACGGTGCAACCGGGACGTCAGACCGTCGGCCAGAATGACTTGGAGTAGCTCCAGAGGGGCGTCATCCGGGTCGAAATCCGGGGGAGTGGGCCAGGTGACGTAAAGCCTGGGCAAGGACACTTTGTCCCGCATCTCCAGTTCTACCCTGCCCGCCAAGGCCGAGTCTTGTCGGCCTCTTCTTGCCAGGGGAGGCCCCGGTGGCAAGTCGCCGAAATAGCGGTTGGCCAACTCCAGCGCTTGGTCGCGTTCGATGTCGCCGGCGATAGCCAAGCTGGCGTTGGACGGCGAATAGTAGCGGCGGAAGAAGTCCATTACATCATCCAAACTCGCTGCGTCCAAGTCTTCCTGGGATCCGATGGTCATCCAATGGTAGGGGTGAGGGTCGGGGAACAGGGCCCCTTGGATGTGCGAATAAGCCATGCCGTAGGGGCGGTTTTCGTAGGTCTGCCGCCGCTCGTTCTTGACTACGTCTCGCTGGATGTCGAAGCGCTGCTGGTCCAAGGCCTCCAGCAAGTACCCCATGCGGTCCGCTTCCAGCCATAAGGCCAGTTCCAGGTAATTGGTGGGGATATCCTCCCAATAGTTGGTCCGGTCCGATGTGGTGGAACCGTTGAGGGAAGCCCCGGCTTTTTGCAATGGTTCGAAATGGCTGCGGTTGTGATGTTTGCTGCCTTCGAACATAACATGCTCGAAGAGATGAGCGAACCCGGTCCGGCCGGCCTCCTCGTCTTTGGAGCCTACGTGGTACCAGACGTTGACCGCCACCAATGGAATTGAATGGTCCTCGTGGAGGATGACGTCAAGACCGTTGGAGAGAGTGGTTTTATCGAAGGGGACGGATACCATGAGTTGAGCGCACCTCAATCCCTAGAGCGGCCCTACGCTGCCCTACGGAAGATTTAGGCCAGGCCCTCAAGGCCGAATTGGACGGCCGTCAGGAGGCCAAGAACCGCGGTTTCAAGACGCCACAATTGGTGTGTCCGGCCAGTTAGCGGCTGGCCGGTTGTGTTTACGGGATTGAACTAAGAGATATGGGTGTCCCGGTCCGGAATCGGCCTGTTGGCCATGTTGCCTTGGATCTCGTCCACACCCCAAAGCTTAGAGAACTTCAACGCTCTAGGGCAGTGGGTGTAAGCTTCAGCTACTTCGATGATCATCCCTTGCAGGTGCTTGGAATTGTCGTCCAGCTCGTAGAGAGCCAGCTCCACGTTCTGGTGCGCTAGCTCCTCTTGGCTGACGATAGTTACCGAGCCATTAACCCTAACTGTGTCGTTCAGCCCTGGGATAAGGAAGATAAGGCCTACGTTGGGATTTCCATCCACGTTTTGATAAGACTGAAACAGCTTATTGCCAGCAACATCCGGAAAAAGTAGGTGCTTGTCATCTAGCACCTTGACGAAACCCGGCTTGCCGCCCTTGGGAGACGCGTCACACTGCCCGGCGGTGCCACTGGTAGCCATCACTGCGAATGGTGAGTTCTGAATGAATTCCTGGACGTAAGGGGTCATGAAATCCTTAACCTTGGTAACGGCTCTACTCCCAGGTAAGCCGAAGCTCTCTCGAAAGCGGTTGGTTTCCACCGTCTCATCAGTGGTCGTCATCAGCACTCCTCAAGATTTGGCTGGGCATAATTCTACCCATCATGGAATTAATCAGCAAGCAGAGTACCGTTCTGCCGCCCCGGGAGTCGCCAATAGCTCAACGATAACAGCCACGAGGCGTTCACAGTCTACCAGCGGTCTGGCGCCGATTCGGACGAATTCACGGAGTCCGAAAGATGAGCAGTCCCGGACAAAAAGGCCCCGGCGGGCCAAATCATGCCTCCAGACCGCGGCGTTTCCGACCCTGACCAGCAGAAAGTTGGCGGCCGAAGGTAGTACCTCAAATCCGAGGCCGGATAGGCTGGACGTCAGGCGCTCCTTGGCCACCGAGACCGCTGCTCTCGCCTTGGATAGATAATCAGGGTCGCCCAAAACTGCTTCCCCAGCCGCTTGGGCAAAGGCATTGACGCTCCAGTCGGGCTGGAAGCGGGCCAGACGGGCGATTATGCGCTGTGGTGCCAAGGCGTATCCTAACCGCAAGCCGGTTAGGGCGTAGTCTTTGGTGAGGGACCGCACAATCACCACTTGGCCATGGTCCACTAGGTCCTGGCTATTCCACGGTTCTTCGACGAATGAAACATAAGCCTCGTCGATGATAAGCAATGATCCCGCCTCAGCCGCGGCACCCGCTAGACCGTCTACCTCCGACTTGTTCAGGTATACCCCTGTGGGGTTGTTGGGATTGCATAGGAAAACCAGAGTGGGCTGGAGGCGTTTTATTCTTCGGCCCGCTTCCTTCAGGTCCCATCGAAAACCGGACTTGGCGTCCGCCTGAAGGTAGTGGATATCGGCGCCCGCCAGCGAGCAAGCTCCGGAGTACTCCCCATAGGTAGGAGTTAGCAGAAAGGCGGCATTCGCAGAGCTTGAATGTTGCTGTGACAGATAAACGCGAGCCAACAAATGGATTATTTCGGTGGAGCCGTTCCCCACCAGGATGCTCTCAGGCCGGATGTCCCCTGACCGAGGGAACTGTTCGGTCAATTTTCTGGACAGGGTTTCGCGGAGGGCCAGGCATTGGGGGTCGGGATAAGCGCCCAGGTCCACATTCCTCATGGCGTTCCAAACCGCCGTCGGCGGGCCGATGGGACTGATACTGGCGCTGAAATCCACCACTTCATCGGGCCGCAGTCCCAGGGAACGCAGTTCGCCGGGCGTGACGCCGCCGTGCACCGGACGGACCCCTTCCGCAGCAGTCCTTAAAGGGCGCTCAGAGTCTTCTATATCAGGCATCGGATCAGAAGGCGCCATGACGTAAATAGGAGATGGCCAGAGCCACTATCAAGGCCATGAACCCGACAAAGTACATACTCTGGACGGCCCGCGCGATATCCTTCACCTCCAGAGGCCGGGTGCAGTCTCCTAACTGGTATCCTCCTTCGGGCGATGTCTTCTCCAGCTTCACGCCCAGTGCACCGGCCATCCCGCTCATAGTCCAACCGGCATTGGGACTCTCGGTCCTGCGGTGGTCTCGCCACATGATACGCAACGCAGCCGGTGCTTTTTGGCCGGGTAAGAAAAAGCTGCCAACCACCAGCAGCAACGCCGATAACCGAGCCGGGACCAAGTTTGCCAAATCATCCAGCCGCGCTGAAGCCTTGCCCAGGTATTCGTAGTACCCATGATAGCCCAGCATACTGTCCAGGGTGTTGATGGCCCTGTATGCCACTGCGCCGGGGAGCCCGAACAGAGCGAAAAACAACCAGGGTCCTACAAAGCTGTCGGTCATATTTTCGGATACCGACTCCACGGCGGCTCCAGTGGCCTGTTCCTGATTGAGAGTGGTGGTATCCCGGCTCACCAGCGACCGCAGGGAGTTCCTTGCCCCGGCAACGTCCCCGTTGGTCAATAGTGAAGCCACTCGGGCTGCTGCTTGGTGTAGCATTCTTATGGCGAAAGTAGTCTTTAGCATGGAGGCGCCCACCAGAACGTAGGCCAAATCGTGGACGCTGTGCAACCCGAGGGCCGCAAAGTAAGCAGCAGCGGTCCAGACCCCAACAACAACCAGTGCCAACACAGCGCCGCCCACTGCGGCCTGGACTCCAACCTTGGGCGCTGCTTTCTCGGCTAGACTGATTGTAGCGCCGATCCAGGCTGTGGGGTGCAACCTATTAGGGACCTCACCCATCGCTAGGTCCAAGGCCACCGCCAACACTAGGACGGCCAGATCATCGGGTAAGTCCAGCATCATGCAGTCGTTCGCGCGGTGACCGTCTAAGCAAGTAGCAAGGGTAGAGGTTCTATCCATCCCTGGGCCAACATGCCGACTGCCACCACCAGAGCCACGCTTTCCGCCATCTCGTTTATAGCGCCGTAACAGTCCCCGGTTAGACCGCCCAGCATCCTGATCATGGACCACCCTGCCAACAGCGCCATTATAGTTACACCAACAAACATAGCCGATCCACCGATGCCGCCTAGCAGGACTGCCGCTGCGATGGCCAGGAAAGCGGCTAAGAGACCGCCCCATGCGGCACTGCCTTGGTGAAATGGTGTCCCGAGGCCCTGGGACCGGGCGTAGGGGAAGGCTGTCAATGCGAGTACCATGGTCCATCGAGAAAGCGCCGGGAAGAGTAGCAGCGCCCAAGTGTACCTTGGCCAATGGCTGGTTTCACCCCCGGCCCCCAACAGCCCTACCAGCGCCCCGTACTTCAATAGCAAGACGGCTAGGGCCCCAGCGACACCAAAGGCGCCGACATGCGAGTCCCGCATGATGTCCAATCGACGCTGGGCATCGAACCCCCCGAACAGTCCGTCGCATGCGTCCATCAGACCGTCCAAGTGGAGGCCGCGAGTGGCCACTAGCAACACAACCAACAGCAATGCGGCGGTCAGGTAGACTGGAAAGACTTCGCGGGCACCCCGCTCGACCCCAACCAGGAAGATACCCAGCAACAACCCGACCAAGGGGTAGTAGGCCCGGGAATTGCTGATCTGCCGAGGGTCCAGCGTGCGACCACGGGTCGCCGGGACCAGAGTAAGAAAGCTTACAGCGGCTAGAAAGGAGGTCAGGAATTGACCCCTTGGTCGTCGTCATCGCCAATTCGCTCGGAGACTCCGGCCTCGCCGAAGGTTGCCATTTCCGCCAGGCACTTGGCAGCGGCTTCAACCACGTGCATGGCCAATGCAGCCCCGGTACCCTCTCCCAAACGCATTCCCATGTCCAGTAGGGGCTTCAACCCCATGGCGTGCAGTCCGACCATGTGCCCGGGCTCCACGGACTGGTGGGATGCCACGAAATATTGGCTGGAAGTTGGAGCGACGGCCCAGGCAATGAGGGCCGCTGCCCCCGATATGAATCCATCGATCAGCACCGGGCGATGATTGGCGGCGCTGCCCAGCATGGCGCCAGCCAGCACTCCGATTTCAAAGCCGCCTACTTTGGCCAGAACATCCATGCCGTCCTTGGGATCGGGTTGATTCACCTGGATGGCGCGGCGGACAACGCTGACCTTGTGAGCCAGTCCAGGGTCGTCAAGGCCAGTACCCCGACCCGTGGTCAGCTCCGGATCGGCGCCGGTGATCACTGCGGTGATGGCGCTGGAGGGGGTAGTGTTGCCGATCCCCATGTCTCCACAGGCGATCAGGTCTGCCCCGGCTGCTATCTGGTCTTGGGCGGTACGGATTCCGGTTTCTACACAACTGATTGCTTGTTGGTGGGTCATCGCCGGGCCCGAGGCTATGTTCCCTGTTCCTCTGCCGATCTTGACGGAAAGCAGGACCGGGTCCGGCTCCAAGTCGGCGGCGATGCCCGCGTCCAGGATGACAATGTTGGCCCCGGCGTGGCGGGCAAGTACGTTAATGGCGGCGCCTCCCCGCAGGAAGTTGTAGACCATCTGGGGGGTTACATCCTGGGGGTAAGCGCTGACCCCTTCCGCCACCACGCCATGGTCTCCCGCGGCGAGAATGATGGTCTTTCCGCGGATGCGCGGAATCGGCTGGCCGAATATGCCGGCCAAATGCACGGATATCTCTTCCAACCGTCCCAAGCTGCCCGCCGGCTTGGTCAAGGTGTCTTGGCGGGCCCGGGCCTCCCCCATTTTCTCCTGGTCCAAGGGACCAATGTTGGATACCGTCTGATCTATTAAGGGTGATATCGGCATTTATTGTCTCAGTAGCCTCTGCGTTCAGCCCTTCAGGCGCGAGGAGGCCTTCAATTGTCTACTACAACATCCCAAGGGTGCTCAGGACAACCGGATATGAGATCGCTCGGTCTGAATAGCTAGAACTCGATACCGGGTTGAGCTTTGATGCCTTCTTTGTAAGGATGCTTTACTACCTGCATTTCTGTGACCAAGTCGGCGAATTCGACCAGTGACTCTGGAGCGTGCCGGCCGGTAATGATCACGTGCTGCATTTCCGGTCGGTTGCTCAATACCTCAATGACTTCTTCCACGGGAATCCATCCATAGTGGAGGGGGTAGGTAAACTCGTCCAAGATGACCAGGTCGTATTCTCCCGAAGCAATTACCTCTTTACAGTCCTCCCAGTGGGCTCGAGCCAAGTCGGCGGTCTGGTCCAAGTCCTTGGAGCGCCAAGTAAATCCGTCGCCCATAGCCCGCATCTGGACCCCGATTTTCTTTGCGGCGCGCTGTTCGCCGAAATTGGCGGTGGAATGCTTGATGAACTGGAGCATGATGACGTTCATGTCCCGGCCCCAGGACCGGAACAGGATTCCCATGGCGGCAGTGGTCTTGCCCTTGCCATTACCGGTATTGACTATCACCAGCCCTTTGTTGATACGAGGACCCTTGACTGACTGGGGGCCTTCTTGGCTGGCTTCCTCAGTGCTCATTCGGACTCCCCCTTTTCCACATGGTCTCGTTTCTGACCGGCGCAAGACTCGACGAAGCGAGGCGCCAGGGATGGGTCGCTCCCTAGATGGATATGAACATAGGACGCCCACACACTGCCGACCCGAAATCCTTCAGACCGGTCGCCGTCGTCCACCACCTTGTATACTGAGTATTCCGGGTCCGGAGGTTGTTCCAGAGTCGACCAATGGAACTCGTGGACCCGGACCCGTTGGCCTTTTTGCATCAGCGGACTGTCCGCCTTGGCTTCCACCTCCCGGTATCCCAGGGTCAACCGCTTGTCCGACATTCGGGACGCTGCCGGAATCACTCCTACCATGGCATGGCGGACACCATCAAGGTCGGTGAGGCTCCGGCCCAAGTACATCAGGCCACCGCATTCAGCGTATACCGGGGTGCCGGCGCTGATCGTCTTCCGGATCTCAGCGTGCATCCGGGTGTTGCGGGCCAACTCTGCAGCAAATAGTTCGGGAAAACCGCCGCCGATGTAGATCCCTCCTACCTCGTCGGGTAGGAATTCGTCCTCCAGAGGACTGAAGGGCACCATTTCGGCCCCCCAGGCGTCTAGCAAGTCCAATGAGTCCTGGTAATAGAAACTGAATGCTTTGTCGCGGGCGATGGCTATACGGGCCCGCTTGGGTTGCGTCTCCGCCGGGTAAACCTCCGGTTGGACCGAGGGAGGACTAGGACCCTCTGCAAGGCGGACGATGCGGTCCAGATCGATTGTTTTCTCAACCTGGGCGACTAGGGCGTCGTACCATTGACCAGCGACGGTGCCCTCCACCGTGGGTATGAGTCCCAAGTGGCGCTCCGGCTGGACTAAGTCGTCCCTCCGGGGGAGGTATCCCAACACTGGCAGTCCCGTGGTCTCTTCTATTTGAGGGCGGCAAAACTCTAGGTGTCGGGGACTGCCAACGCCGTTGAGAATCACTCCGGCGATGCGCATGTCCAGGTCGAACTGCTGGTAACCTAGCACCTCGGCCGCAACGCTTCTCGCTACTTTAGATGCATCGGCCACCAGAATAACGGGGGCGTTAATTAGCTTAGCCAGTTCTGCTGTAGAGCCCTCTTCAGATAGGCTCGAATGGCCATCGAAAACCCCCATGACACCCTCGACGATGGCGAGGTCCCGGTTCGAGCTTGATCTGTGAAAGAGCTCCAACACCGTACGGTGGGGCATTAGCCAGGTGTCCAGGTTGCGGCTGGGCACACCACAGGCCACCTCATGATAGGAGGGGTCGATGTAGTCCGGCCCCGCTTTGAACGGCTGCACCTTATAGCCGCGGCGAGTTAACGCCCCCATTATGCCGGTGGCAATGGTGGTTTTGCCCACGCCGCTTCTTACACCCGCGATGACGACGACTGATGCCAAGCTGGAGTCTCCCGTAGCAGTCAGCTTTCTGCTGACTGCCGTTGACTGGACACTTGTTGCTGGTCCCTTGGAGCTGGATCTTCGCCGATAGTACCCCTTCAGGCCTGCCAATAGGTCCGAGAAACGGCCTTATGGATGGAGCCGCACCAGTTCACCGTACTTCTCCCGCAAGGCCATGAAGAGGTCATGCCGGGGTTGGTTGGTATCTTCTTTCTCTGACTTCCTAAGGTAGACCCGCAGGACTGGGCTCTGTTCCGCGCCCATGAGCCATAGAGAGTAGCTAGGCAGCCCCTGCTGGTTCATGGTGAACAGAAACCGCGCCTCGGTGACCTGGTCCAGCTCCAGGTGTACGTGAGTCCCGCCGTCTCCCATAAAGGTTACTATCTCTTGGTTATTGCTGAACCGCAGGTCGTCGAAGGTAGTGTAAATCTCGGCGGTGGTGATGGAGTTGGCCATCATCAGCACCACCTCGGCGAAGCCCCTTTGGCAGTCCTGCAACATTTCACGGAGCACGATTTCCACCCCCTCGACCGCCGGAAAGTGCCAGCCACTTTCGGCATTCTTAGTTTAACCGGTGTTCTTAATTTAAAACGAAAAGGCCCGCCTTCCCGGTGGGCCCAAGTAAACTCTAATACCCTTGTCCGCGAAGCGTATCAAGCCGCGCCCGAGGCAGGTCTCCTGGCTTTTGGCCGTTTTCTACCCTTCGCCTTCCCAGCCCTGGGTGCCAGTGGCTTCGCACGCGCGAAGAGGGGATCTGTGGCCATTCACAGTGGCGGGACCGCGCCGGATTCACACCGGCTTCCCTTTTAGCCCCTCAATGATGGGGCCACCGTCAGGCGCTATTCAATTGTATTGCCGCAGCCCTTCCGCAAGCCGTTAGGTAGCTGCGGTGCGTGGGGTATTGTATGCTTGGTAAGGTTGACCGTCAACATTACCCATATCAAACCCAGTGGTACTCGGAGGATCAGCATGCCTACATATACTTATGACCACATCCACCTGCGCAGCAGAGAGCCGATGGAAACAGCCCAGTACTTCAACAAGATGTTCGACGCCAAAATAATAGAGTCGATACAGTCTGACGGGCAGCCGAGAATAGACTTGGACATCAACGGTTTAACGATTTTCATCGCTCAAGCCGATGAGACGGTGCCTGCCGGACCGAGAGACCCGCACTTGGGCTTGGACCATTTTGGATTGCGGGTCGATGACATGGATGACGCGGTGTCCGACCTCAAGAGCCGTGGCGCCGAATTCGCGGTGGAGCCCCGTACGCTTCGCCCCGGGGTTAAGATTGCTTTCGTGCGCGCGCCCGGCGATGTGCGCATCGAGTTGTTGGAGCGCGCCGGGTATGATTAGCGGACAGTCTGAAGATCGCTGTCCAAACTGCGACGGGCCCCTGGTAGAGGAGGCGATATTCTGCACTGGCTGCGGCGTCAGGCTGCAAAATCAGTGCCAAACGTGTTACACGCTTAACTCTTTCGGTGCCAGTTTCTGCCGCCAATGCGGATCGAGCCTGTCGACGAGCGCTGGCGATCCCGGACCAGCCAGTCCACCACGAACCGAAGGACCGGCGAATGCTTCCTCTTGCCAGCGCTGCGGCAACGTCAACGAGCCGGGTGCGTTGTTTTGTTACTCCTGCGGCCTGCCCATTGACGAGGGCCAGGTTCGCGCTGTCCCGCTGTTCCCGGCTGGAAGGCCCGCCGGATTCTGGATTCGTTTATTGGCATGGGCCATTGATGTAATCGTACTGATAGCCGTGGAACTGGTCTTAATCGCGATATTGCCCGGAGTCTCCTTCGAAGAAAGCGGTGCCGATGGTCTATCGCAATTGATTAGCCTTATCGTATCGGTGCTGTACTTCACCTTCAGCGTCTCGATTTGGGCTACTACCATTGGAAAGCGCATTGTTGGCATCTACGTGTTAAGACCGGATGGCTCCAAGGCCGGGGTGGGAAGAGCCTTTGCCAGGTATTGGGCCCATGTACCATCGACGCTTTTGCTTTTGGGCGGTTACCTGATGGTCGCATTTCGGCAAGACAAGCGGGCGCTTCACGACTTGATATCCGACACAGTAGTCGTCTACCGGCGGTAACCGTCGTCAGTGAGCTTCCTGGGTTTTGTCCTTTTGGCGTTCACCCCGGGCGTCTTCTGGCTGTGGTTCTTTGCAAAACTGCACGTTTACCGGCCCGCACCCAAGAGGCTGATCGCCGTCACCTTCTTCCTCGGGATGGTTTCCACCATCCCGGCAGGCATCCTTAGCGGCCTTTTCCTCGACGAGGGCCTGCTGGACGACAGCTCAGCCAATGTGGCGTCGGTTGCGGTGGGAATGTTGTTCGTGGTCGGTCCGGCGGAGGAGACCTGCAAGTTCCTCGCGGTGCGGCTCTACGCCTTCCGATCGCTGTACTTCGACGAACCGTTTGACGGCCTGGTTTACGCTGCCGCAGCGAGCCTTGGATTTGCGTCGCTGGAGAACCTACTTTACATCCTGCAGTTCGGCCCCGAGGTGATGATTGGCCGCGCACCGTTGAGCACCTTGGCTCATGTGATATTCGGCAGCTTCTGGGGCTACGCCTTGGGTATGCAAGCGCAACAGACGCACCGCCGGACGGTATTGTTGGTAACCGGAATAGCGGTCGCCGCCGTCGTGCATGGACTCTTCAACGTGACGTTGTTCATATTTCCCCTCGCCGCCGTTGGGATAGTTGCCCTGGGGTTGTGGTGGGTGCTGAGCCGGTTCCGATGGGCGCGGCGGATCTCCCCCTTCCGTTACAAGCGCAACTATCCGAGGGTTTCCTGTCCGGCTTGCGGCCAACGTATCAGCATCGTCAGCCGCTATTGCAGCTACTGCGGCACGATGGCTGGACAGCCGAGGGGGGAACTCTTTTGTAGCTACTGCGGCAACGACAATCGGAACGACGCTGATTTCTGCACCAGGTGTGGCGACCGTTTGGATCGTTCAGCCCGGCGCTAGCTTCCCTTCCGGGGCGTAGACGGTCTCGGTCTCGGCCACCCGGCCTTCTTCAACTAGCTTGCTTAGATGGGTGCGCACGTTGCGGGCGGCAGCCGACCGCAGGTTCTTCCGCAGGTTGCGCAGGTATACTGCGGTGACTATCTCTTCTACGGTGGCGGCGCCTGCCGCCAGGGCCGCAACAATTTGCTCCTCCCGTTGGCGCCGGTGCTCGATGTACCAATTTATGCGTCGGGCGCCGTCATGAATGACTTGGCCGTGGCCGGGACATATGGTGTCCGGTCGCTGGCGAGCGAGCAACTCCAGGGAGGACATGTATTGCTTCAGGTTTTGTACGCTGGACGATGAGTTACCCAGTATCGTATCGCCGCTGAAGATGGTACGGGCACCCGCCCAAGCGTAGGTGACATGGTCCTCGGCGTGGCCGGGGGAGAACAGGGCCCTCAAGCGAACCTTGCCACCGACTGGCACCACTTCCCGAGACTTCAACCCCTCCACGCACCCTCTGCCCAAGCGCTCGGTGAGGTAGGGTTCCAGCTTGGGGTGGCAACGCACCGGGCATCCCAACTCGTCCTGCAACCGGTCCAAACCCCCGATGTGATCGCCGTGGCCGTGGGTGGCCAGAATCGCGGAAATCCGGGGTCGGCCCAGCTCCGTGTGGTAGGCTAGGATCTGCTGGCTCCAGGAACGGTAAGGCTCCCCTGAGTCGATGATGACCATTTCCTCTTGGGGGTCACCAACGAAGTAAATTTGGGTGCCTCCGGGATGCATTGCTCCGAAGGTGCGCTGATCCTCTAGGATGTGGGTGCTGTAGATGAAATCGGCGATCTTCACGTCGGACCTCTATTTCCTGGCCTTGGTTTCCCTAAGGGTGTTAAGAGGTTAGTGGTGTCAGAGGGAGTCGTCAAACCGGACGCTCCGGAGGCCGTAGAGAATGGCTATGTTATGATGCGGGCGCGGCCCCGGGGACCGACCCAAATAGCTCAAAGACCCGTCGGAGAAAGCCATGATTAGCCGGGAAGATTTGAAGTCCTCTTTGCCCAAATTAACCGGGGAGGTGCGACTGAAGGGCCTCGCTGCTCCGGCAAATATCTACCGTGACAGGTTCGGTATTCCCCACGTCAAAGCGCAAAACGAGAAGGACGCTTTTTTCGCCCAGGGCTTTGTTACCGCCCAAGACCGGCTCTGGCAGATGGAATACGATAGACGCCGCGGCTCTGGCCGCTGGGCAGAGGTGGTCGGGGACTCAGCGGTGGACCAAGACAAACTGATGCGCCGATTTGGCCTGGCATCCAGCGCCAAGGCTGATTACGAGGCCGCCGATGAGCCCGCCCAGCGGATGTTTGACGCCTATGCATCAGGGGTTAACGCGTTTATCGACACTACCAAGGCGTTGCCCATAGAGTACAGCATTGCCAACTTGGACCCCGAGCCTTGGCTGCCCTGGGACGGGCTCATCGTTTATAAGGTGCGGCACATCCTCATGGGCGTCTTTGAGTCCAAACTCTGGCGGGCTAGGATGGTGAAAGAGCTGGGACCGGAGCGGGCCGGAACTTTGTTCCCAGGCTACGAGCCAGGCCAGCTATTAATCCTGCCCCCGGGAGAGCTCTATCCAGGCGAATTGGACCGAGGGTTGGACGAGCTAACCGCCGGGCTAAAGGCGCTCAAACATATGACCGAGACCGATGGCGGCAGCAATAGCTGGGCGCTGAGCGGCAGCAGGACTGCGTCGGGCAAGCCCCTGCTGGCCGGTGACTCCCACCGGGCCTTGGACACCCCCAATGTCTACTATCAGAACCACGTCGCTTGCTCTGAGTTCGACGTGGTTGGCCTGTCTTTCCCGGGAGTACCCGGTTTTCCCCACTTCGGCCATAACCCCTGGGTGGCCTGGTGCGTGACTCACACCGCCGCCGATTATCAGGACCTTTATATTGAGCGTTTCAAAGAAGGCGACGCCAATTATTATCTCCACCAAGAGCAGTGGCGTGAGGCCGAGGTCCGGGACGAAAAGATCAGGGTCCGGGGCGGGCAGGAAGTTGACTGTAAAGTGTGGGTAACCCAACACGGGCCCATAATTGCCGGGGACCCCGAGCGGGGAGACGGCCTGGCGTTCAAATACTCGGCCACCCAGGCTCCCTCGGCTTGGGCCGGAACGTTGCGGACTATGCTGGCTGCCCAGAATTCCAACCAGCTTATGGAGTCTATGCGGGATTGGGTCGACCCCTGCAACAATTTCCTGGTGTCCGATGTACACGGCTCCATCGGTTACTTGTGCCGCGGGCAAATACCCATTAGGTCTATGGCCAATGCCTGGCTTCCGGTGCCAGGCTGGACCGGGGAGCACGAGTGGGAGGGTTTCATCCCCTTTGACGAGATGCCTCGCTCGGTGGACCCGGTGCAGGGCTATATCGCGACGGCCAACAACAAGCCCGTAGGCGACGATTATCCTTACTACATTGCTATCGATTACACTCCCGAGTTCCGGGTCAAACGAGTCACCCAGGGTTTGAATTCCCTTTCCAAGCCCGCCGCTGCAGACATGGCTAAGGTCCATGCAGAGCGCACCTCCATACCGGCTCTGGCTTACATCGACCTACTGCGCCAGGTAGAGCCGCTGGATGAGCTGTCCGGTCTGGCAAAACAGAAGCTGCTGGCCTGGTCCGGGACCATGGACGCCCACCGCGTGGAACCCACTATCTACAGCGCTTGCAGGGACGCTCTGCTCAGGGAATTGCTGGAGCACAATCTGGGTGCAGACCTAGCGGAGGCTGCTTGGAACCCTGCAGACCGGGGTCTTGGTTCGTTTATCAACCGCTTCAAGGCGCGGCTGGTATCCCTGATCCCCCAAGGCGACGTTAGTCTGCTGCCTGACGGAGAGGACTGGCCCACGGTTATGGCCCGTGCCTTGAACAAGGGGGTCGAGACGCTGCGTGAACGCCTGGGTGGGGACCTGGAAGAGTGGCGCTGGGAGCGTGTGCACCAAGCCAGGCCCCAGCATACTCTGTCTGCAGCCTACCCGGAGCTGGCCGACTTGCTGGACCCTCCTGCCATTCCGGCCAATGGCGATGGTGACACGCCCCTGGCTGGGGGCTATTCAGCGGCGGCTCCCGCGACTATAACCAGCCTCTCTGTAGCCCGCTACGCTTACGATCTGAACGACTGGGACAACTCGCTGTGGGTGGTCCCCCTGGGAAGCTCCGGCCACCCAGGCAGCAGACACTACCACGACCAGTCCGATCATTGGCGGAAAGTGGAGATGGTCCCGATGCTGTATAGCTGGGAGAAGGTCGAGGCCGATTGCGAGGAGCACCAGCGGCTTGAGGGGGGTGACTAGCTAAGGCCACTACGCGGTTTCCCGCTGACCGAGGTCTCTTTTGGGGAGCCGCGCTTTTTGGGCGGCGACTTGCCAACGGGACCATAAGGCCCCGTCTCTAAGGCTCTGACTAGCTAACCCGATGTGTCTCTCTTCGGTGTCGGCTAAAAAACCGTTGTAATGCAGCGAAGGCCCACAGCGCTTCTATAACTGTGATGGGGTAGGCCGCCACTAGACCGCTGTAGGCGGAGGTCAGTGCTGAGCCACCAGCGAAAAGCAGGACCATCCATTTGGACCGGCTCTCCATCCAATAAGACAGAAACATAATTGCCACGGCGATGGAGCCGAACAGCGTCAACATCCCTACCCCTCCCGGGTGTCCCATTATCGCTGACGGTCTACAAATTCGGCCTTCCCGCGGCCGGACTGCTTGTTTCTACTCGCTCCGGAGGTGCCGCCCTAGCAAGTCAATCGCTTCCTGGACAGCGGAACGTTTGGTGGCGTCCCGGTCGCCTTGGGCATGGATTTCAATGGCCGAGTCCTCCCCATCCTTTACCGAAAGGCCAATGAAAAAGGTCCCGATGGGGGCACCGGAGCTGCCCTGGGTGGGACCGGTGACCCCGGTGGTGGATAGGGCGTAATCGGTACCAGTCAGCTCCCGCGCCCCTCTGGCCATGGCTATTGCCATTTCACTGCTGACACTGCCGTGGGTTTCGTACAGCTCATCGGGCACACCCAAAATCTTTTGCTTCAGACCGCCAGTGTAGGCGACGACTCCCCCTGGGAAGTAACGGGAGCTCCCCGGCACCGTGCTCAGTTGGTAGCCCATCAGGCCGCAGGTGCAGGCTTCGGCCACCGAGACCGTCTTGCCCCGAGTGGTCAGTATCTCAGCCAACTCGGTCACTTCCATAGAACCAAACCTCCTTCGTGGGCAGCCCAGGAGCCTATCATTGAGCTTGCAGCCTGCGGCATCCTGGGGGGTAAGCTACTGCTTCTGTAAATGTAGAAAAAATTCCCGGTTTCCCGCGTCACCCAGAATTGGTGAAGCGCACAAGTTCCGCAACCTTAGGCGGTGAGTTACAGCCCAATTGATAGCACGGGCGAGTACTTGGGCGTGGACCAGAGGGTCTTTGACTACACCACCCCGCCCGACATCTTCCTTCCCGGCTTCAAACTGGGGCTTGACCAGGGAAATCAAGGGGCAGCCTCCTTTGAGATGGGTCAAGGCCGCAGGTATAACGAGGCTCAGGGATATGAAGGACACGTCGATGGTGACCAGGTCCACGGCTTCGGCTAGATCAAAAGGATAGCGGGCGTTGTGCTTTTCGATGACTTCCACCCGTGAATCGTTCCTAAGCTTATAGTCCAGTTGGCCGTGGCCCACATCCAAGGCGTAAACTTTGCTGGCGCCTCGCTGTAATAAACAGTCGGTGAATCCCCCGGTGGATGCTCCCACGTCCAGGCATACCAGGCCATCCACCGCCAGTTGGAACTGGTCCAAGGCGTGGGCTAGCTTGACACCGCCGCGGCTCACGTAAGGCAGCCGGCCTCGGACTTCAATGGAAACGTCACTGGCGAGCATGTCGCTGGGTTTGGCCACCCGGCCCGAAGGGATGAATACAAGGCCCTCCGTTATGAGGGTCTTGGCCTGCTCGCGGCTGTCGGCAAGCGCTCGTGAGACCATCACAAGGTCGGCCCGGGCCCGGCGGCCGCGCTGCGGGGGCTGGGCAGGGCTGTCTTTTTTGGTGGGTCCGCCGGTCTTAGTCATCTTGGGGGATTTTAACTCGTCGTCCATGATCTTGGGTGCCGAAGACTACGCGGTCCCGGTTGACGGTAGCGGAAGCAACTGGTCAGCTACCCAGGGTCCTGGTCTACTCGCCGATAAAGCTAGGCTGCCGCTTTTCCAGAAAGGCCCGATACCCTTCCTGATAGTCTCGGGTATCGAACTGGGTCAGCGGAAGATCAGCCTCCTCCTTGGTGAGGCCGGTGAGGGAAGGCTTGGCGATGACCTGGTTCAATGTTTGCTTGTTAACAGCGTGGGACAAGGGAGCCAGGTTGGCAATGTCCTCCGCCAGCCGGTAGGTATATGTTTCCAAGTCGTCCAGGGCCACTATCTGGTTGACTAGTCCAATGCGGAGGGCTTCACTGGAGTCCAACAACCGCCCGGAGAATAGAATGTAAAGGGCGTTGCCTTTACCCACCAGGTCCACCAGACCCTTCATCTCCCGGTGGCCGACGCTAATTCCCAGCCGCGCCACCGGAATGCCGAAGTGGCTGCCTTCTGCTGCAATCCGCAGGTCGGTGGCCACCGCCAGTTCGCAGCCGCCACCCACCGCATAGCCCCGGATCATGGAAATGGTGGGTGTGCCCATGCCAGCCAACGTGGCCAATGACCGGTTTATGGCATTGTTGTATATTTCTCCTTTGACGGAGTTTGATCTATGCTCTTCAAAATCCTTTATGTCCGCACCTGCGGAAAACGCCTCATCTCCCGCTCCGGTTATCACCACACAGCGAATTTCCGGGTCGTCATCCAGATCTGAAAGCACCGGGGATAGCTCTTTCCACATAGCGTAACTGATAGCGTTACGTTGCTCAGGCCGGTTAAAAGTGATAGTGGCCACCGGCGGTTTTCGCTCGGTCAGGATTGCTTCCGACATTCTTGTATCCTAGTACTGGGTGCCCCTAGTCTAACTTGCGGCTGGAACAGAATCAATTTTGGATGAAGTTCCAGCAGTACCTTTCATTCTTGAAAATTGCGTCAGAGTCCGTTCGTGGTGAGCCCTTCGACAGGCTCAGGGCGAACGGAGGAGTTGGCGCTAGGTCGAGAATTAAGAGGCCTAGCGTGTTCCAACAGCAGCCTGTAGACCGTCAATCGAGGTCCTTTGGGCCTCGGTGTCTGCGGTATCGTCGTGGGTGGGGAATCATGGAACAAGGGATGGTCGGTGGGCTAGACTGGAAGCCGCCGGAACGGTTCCAGGAGCAAGCGGACATCGGTGTCCGTGTCGGCGTCGACGAAGAATGGTTCAAAGTCGGCGGCCCGAGTCCAGATGCGAGAGGCTTGAATCAGTGCGGCCCGTTCGACGCTCAACGGCCATCTGAGAATGAAGATGTCGGTATTATCGGTATGGGCGCCAGCGGTCGTGCCGTTGAGGGCGCGGGTGCAGGTCAGGTCATTGGAGGAGATTCCAGTCACCAGCATTTGCTCACTACCGATGATGATGGTCTGGCCGATTTGAAACTGGGTCCCGTCGTCCACGGCAATGGTGGTTCCGGTGGCGGTCATGCTGGCGTCGTTGAGGTCGGTGCCGCTGTCTTCTTTGTACTCCCGATAACCCCACCGGGCGGCGATCTCAAAATGCTGCTCTCCTTTGGCGAAGGTCTCCTGATTGCTATGCCCCCGGACCCGGATGGCCGTGTAGGGCTGACCCCAGTGCTCGGTTGGCTGGGCGTTGTAGGGCTCCAACCAGTAATCGTCGGCAGCCCAGGTACTATCGAAGGTCTTGTTGTCGTTGGTGTCTTCCTTGAGAGTGTCGATGGCTATCAGATCGGGCACCAGGAGCCGGGTGGTCCCGGTGCCGTCGAACTCGAGGGTCTGAGTCCGAGGGTAGAAATGGCGGTTGCACCAGTGGTCTACCCATTCCGAAACTGACAAGAGCAGTTGGAACAACTCGTCGTCGTCACCGGTGCCGGAGGCCGGGTCTTTGAGCAGGCTATCGTCCTTTAATTTGGTTAAGTCTCCGTAGAGGGACCGGTAGGCTTCGCGGCCCATTGGCTAACTCCTGATCAGGATTCCTCGGCATATTCAATGATCACCTTGTGGACTGTGGTGGGAGCTATTCCCCTCCAGCGGCCGCTTAGGACTTCATCCCGCTCCCCTCTGGGTCCCTGTAGTCCGGCGAAGGTCCGGGTGGATACACCGCCCAAATCGGGGACTATTAGCACATCCACCGAGTTGTTGGGGTCTGTGATGATGTTGGCGCCACTGCCGAAGTACAGCTCCCACAGATGGCGCCCATCGGTCGTAACTTGGAAGACTGATGCACGTATGAACCGGATCCTTTTCCCCTTGGAGGGAGCAATCAGGGTCTGTCGGCTGGTGTTGGTAGCAGAGTCAACCGCGGCAATGCGAAGGTCGAAAGACCTTTCGCGTACCCCGGCCTTTCGGTTCGTCATTCCCACAGGCTCCACGTAAACATTATTCGGGCTAGCTCACTACAAATTTGCAACCAGGCTCAGTGCGGATTGTCGGTCAGGTCATTAGGCTATGGCTCCTCGGTGTATTCGACGTTAATTTTGTGGGAGCCGGAGGGACGAGTTCCCAACCAGCGCCCGCTCAGAACTTCGTCCCGGTCACTCCTGGGCCCCTGACCTCTGGAGTAGGTCCGGGTCGAGTCGCTTCCGTTGTTGGCTACCTCCAAGATGTCGATGGCCTTGTGGGGATTTGTAGTAATGTTCGCGCCTGTGCCGAAGTAGAGCTCCCACAGGTGGCGTCCATCGGCGGTTTCCTGGATTACTCGGGTCCGCACCAGTCTGATTCTGGTTCCTTTGGTAGGAGTGATAAGGGTCTCTCGGTTATTGCTGGTGTTGGAGTCCAAGGAGTTGACTTTGGTTACGTATGGCTTGGCCCTCACAGGAGTAGCCTTGGTTTTTCTCGATTTCATAGCTGGATTAACCCTTACATCTGTTTGGACGGCTCGCAATCACCTGGTTCACTCGTAATACTCTTCGACCAAGTCCCAGCCGAAAGTTTCTACCAGCCTTTTCACTAGCTGCTCCATCTTGATTTTGAGTACCCGGCCCGTCTGGGGGTTCTTCGAATGAAAGATCCACTCCCCGGTATCGGGCGAGTGGGGGCTCAACTGAGTGTGGCTGCCGCCCGAGTCCGCCACCCACATTTCGCCGCTTTTCACGTAGAATGTGGCCCCGTTGGTCAGGTTTCCAATAGGCTGGGTGCCGTTGAACAGGGTTATGGCGTTGGTGCCTTCGGTGCTGACTCTGTTGGCGGTGCCGCCTATTTTGACCTGGTAGCCGCTGCCTATGTTAATGTCGCTGTCTGAATGGGAATCGAAGTTGTGACTCTGGGCGTGATGGTCGTCGGCCCCGATGCTGGAATGGGAGCCGTGGATGTGACTTTGAGCGTGATGGTCGTCGGCCCCGATGTTCCGTAGGTCGGCGTGGTCACGGTCGGAATGATCGCTGAGCGAATGTTCACCTGTCCGTCCCATGTTATTTCTTAAGCCACTTGCCCACGCTGGTGCCACCCAGCGCGGCTATGGCTACCAGTGCACCGGTTAGTACTTGGCCGTTGATGCCCTGACTCAAGGCGAAGAACTCCAAGCCGGCAATAGCAATGATTCCTAGGGCGGCTACGACGGCCCACCATTGTCCTGTTCGTTGCTTACTGAATGGCTCCCTCATTTACTTGCTCCCATTAATACATCCGTCGCCATGGTGAAAACAGCGGGGCTGCGTGGAGTTTTTGGCCGGATGTTAAGCCAACCATTGTCCCCGTCGGCCGTGGCGTCCACCGTGGCCTGGCGTGTGGAACCGACGCGGACAAGTTGGCCAAGCGGGTCGGCCGGACTGTCGTGGGCTCCCTCTGTGTATCCCATGGCCTAGGTGTTTACCGGGATGAAGATGAGGATGAGTTGACCCGCAACGGTATCGGTCCCTGCGGAGCAGGTGAACGTCACGTGGTCATTGGTTCCACCCTTCTTGTCGATGAGCTGAAAACCCTTACCGTTGGTCCCGGCATCGTCAAATGAGCTCAAAACGGCCTCGGAGGATCCGATGTCGCCGCCGTCAATCAGGGTGTCGCTGCTGTTGGTACCGTCGCTGTCGACTCCCACGTCGACGGTCTCCGCAGCGTCCACCGTGGTTACGTTGACCAACGCAGCGACCATGCAGTCTGAGTCGCTGGGGTTCTGAACGCTGTTGACGCTGGCGTTGGCCGCTAGGTTTTGGACTACGGCAAAGGGCATGCTGAACTTGATGCCCGAAGGCAGGGAGTTGGGGAGCATTCGCTGGACCATCTCAGCAATGCTGTCAGTCGGGTTGATATCCCCTTGGTTTGGCATGTTGGCCTCCTGGCAAAGTTGTTGGAACGCACTGATAGTTATTCAGACGCCGGTGATGTTGTACTGGAGCGCGGTGTGAGTCGCGGTCGACCGGCTACCGCTGCGCTCTTGAAACGCCATGCGGAAACTCACGACCATGATGTTCTGGCGCTTCTGGGGATCGCGTACGGTCTCGATGGTAAGCTCGCGCTTGAAGCCCACCCGCCACTGGCTGCGGTTCACTATGAGCAGACGACCGGTGTTGGTGGCGTTACCGGCATCGGTTACTTTGCCGTCGGTATCCGCCAGCTTCATTTGCTCGGATACGATCACCGGTATACCCTCAACCGCTCCCAGTTGACCGGTCAAGATGGTGGCCTGGGGCCCGAACTTGTCCAGCGTCCTGAAGTTGCCGACGCTCAGAGACCGAATGAAGGTGTTGACGTCGGTAAGGTAGACCATCTCGGAGGGCCGAACGCCGTACTTCCCCAGCTTGGCCCGGACCTCGTTGAACACATCGTCGGAGACAGCGCCAGCGTGGTTGTTGCCCTGGCCGGTGTTGTCAACCAAGGGTAGATGCAATAGCCCTTCAAATCCCACGAGCCATTGGCCCTTGCCAGCGTCGGTTGAAGCAATGGTTGCGCCGTCGGCGTTTATATTGTTCGTTGTGGTGGTGTCGGCGTTGAGCAATACGTCGTCGATGACTTCCCGGGCGTTCCTCATGAGGCTACGGCGCAGTTCCTCCATCATGGCGATGACCGCGTCCTCGTCCAGATCATAAGACCAGGGAACTTCAGCCACCAATTCGTAGGCCGTCAAGGTCTGGCGGGCGGTGGTGAGGGCAGTGCTCTTGGCAGCAACGTTTTCGGACCCCGGATACCAGTTAACATCGCCTAGTTGCAGGGGTATCTGAAAAGGATTGCTCGGCATCTGGATGGTGGTGAACAGGGGTGCGATGGCGGTCTCCAGGTTCACGTCGTCCCAGAGGGCCCGGGCCTCTTGGGTGTCCACCAGTTCATCCCCTGTTCCTGCGGTGGTGGAGTCCATCGCGGCCTTCAGGTTAACCTGCCAGTCCTCCAGCATTCGTGGATTGACCCCGGACGGGTCCCTTAATTGCGCAGTGAGCAAGCTCCTGACACAAGCCAGGTCCAGTATGTCCAGTCCGACGTACTTGCCGAAGGGTACCCTTGACCGGTCTCCTCTGCCGATGCGTGCCAGGATTGCTCGCTTCTCACCTTCCCTCCAATTGTCCTGGACTCTCGTCAATTGGGCCGCGATGCGGTCCACCTCCTCTTTCAGCGGCGGCAGCTCGGCATCCATTCGTGACTTGTAGTAGTCTCGTATGCTCGCTACTTCCCCTTTTATTAGTTCCGTATCCTGGATTCCGATCGCCATTCGGTCCTCCTTAAAGTTGTCCTTCAAGATTGCTTAATGATGCGCGAACGATGCTTCAACTCCCTGTGGGCGTGGAGTGGATTGATGAGATCAAGGCTGGAAGCTCCTCAATGCCTCCATTACTTGGGCCACGTCTACTTGGGCCAGGTCTACTTGGGCCGCTTCGCCAGGCAATGGTTGACTTGCGCCCATCCCGTTAAGGTCCGCTACCGATTGGGCTAATTCCCCGGCCAGCTTGTCCAGTTCGTCGATGCGGGCGGCCAGAGTGGGCCACAATGCCTCTAAAGCCGCGGGGAAGGCGTGAGGGCTCGAGAGAGATTCAGTCGGCTGTGGTCCCTTTCTAACTCCTCGGCGCAATGCGTTTCGGTTGGCGGGGATAGGCACGGCGCTGGCCTCCAACAGCTCCTGTTCCAGGAATCTGATTCCCAGGAATGCCCCCGTCTTCTCCTGTCGGCGCTCCTCGAATCTGATGGGCTTGAATCCCACGGAAACACCTCGTTGGTAGCCACCTCGATACAGCGTTGCTACTTCTTGAGCAAACTGGGTGGGGGCGAACTCCATCCGGGCGATTAACCGGTGGGCTTCGGTCCATAGCTCTTCAGCCCGGCCAATGACGGGCCGCGCATAGTCATGGGCCCAGAGAAACACTGGATTACTTCGATAGGATTCCAGCTTCCATCCCTCAGCCACCACCACGTCGCCGTGCCGGTCCACCTCGTCGGTGGATAGCACAAAGGTCATTGATTGGTCTTGCGGCACGTCTGGTGATTGGACCTCGGCTTGGCTCCACTTACGCAAGACCGGCGCATCACTGGTCCCGCGATGGTAGGCCTCCAGCGCTTCCAACAACCGCTCCCGCTCCCAAGTGATTGTGTTGGCCTCAAGCATTACTCACCTCCCGGGTTAGACTTGGTCCACTGGCATGGGTGACAAAAGGGACAGCCCTTGTTAAGGGTCTGTCCCTTTCTGGGACGCTGTTAGTCTGTTTATCTGGTCAGTATCGAGGTTAGAAAAGTGATTTCCGGCGTGTCAACAAGTCCGTGACACAGACCGCCAACGTTGGACGGTGATTGGGCAAGAAAGGGGTCCAAATCTGGACTGCATCCTGGGCAGGGCCTGGCGATTCTTGTAGGCGGTGGGAGTCCGTTGGTGGTGAGCCCTTTGGCACCGTCCTTCGAAAAGCCCTTCGACGGACTCAGGGCAGGCTCAGGACAGGTGTGTCGGACTATGAACGGATGGCTCTTCGACAGGTTCAGGACTAACGGGGAGATTCGCGTTGGGTAGACTATTAAATGCTCTGGCATGCTGGGTGCATTTGTTGACTGTAGGGAGGCTACCGTGATAGTCTGTACCGACCACAACACACAAGGTTGGGTTTGCCTCAAGATGTAGAGGAGCGTTGAGACATGGAAGTTAGCGCCATGGCTGTAGAGAAACTAAAAGAGGTGATGGAGGAGCAGGGGGAGCAAGACCAGTCCCTTCGGGTTATTGCCGTGCCTGCAGAAGCGGGTGGCGTCCAGTATATGCTCACGGTGGAGAAAGAGTCCCAACCCGACGATACGGTTCTCGACCTGGAAGGGCTGAGTTTCTTGATGGACTCCGATAGCGCTCCCTTCCTGGAGGAAGCGACCATCGACTATATAGAAAACTTCGGCGGTCGCGTAGGCTTCGTCATCAACAACCCAATGTTCTCCGGGGGCGGTTGCGGCGCAGGCTGTGGCTGCGGGAGCGGAGGGTGCGGTTGTGGCAGTGGCGGCTGCGGCGGCCATTAACCCCCTCAAGTCTAGATAGGGATTCTGCTAGAAGCCCCGCATTTGTGGGGCTTCTCTTTTGCTAATGGCATTTCGACCGCCGATGCGAAGTCTGCTGCGGAACAGGGCAATCGCATTATATGTCTCAGGGCTGCAGGTGTCCCCCATCGACGACTTGCGCCTAACTACCCCTGAGCTGCCATGGCCAGAGCGTCATTGGTACGAAAGCAGCCGGCAGCCCCCAATTCGTCATTCCCGCGTGCGCGGGAATCCAGAGAAGCACCCATCCGAAAGGGCCACGCCACCAGACTCCCGTGAAAGCGGGGGTGACAGCGAACGGTTCTTTCCAGCTAAAATGCGATTGCCCTAGCCCCGGAAGGGTTCCCTTGACGCTCTTTCAACCCCCAAGGATAATGCTGCATAAGTTCCCGGGCGTCCGCTTGTAGTCCGATTGTGGGAAAATCAACCCGTCGCAATAGTTACTGGGGAGGAACCATGGCTCGTATCACTGGCAGCCACCTGATCGGAAAGGCTTTGAAATTAGAGGGTGTGACCAACGTTTTCACCCTTGCCGGCGATCACATCCTGCCGGTTCTGGACGTGATGTCCGACCAGGACTTTCGGTTTATAGACACCCGCCATGAACAAGCGGCGGTTCACATGGCCGATGCTTGGGGGCGGATCACGGGTCAGCTCGGCGTTTGCATGTACACCACGCCGGGGTTCGCCAACGCCATCCCTGGGTTGGCCAACGCCTCCCACGGTGACGCCCCCCTGCTTTCCATCGCAGGGTCTGCGGACTTGAGTGAGCTAGGCCGCGGCGCTATGCAAGAGATCGATCAAGTGGGCATGGCCGCGCCGACAGTTAAAGGCTCTTTTATGGTCCATGATGCCCGGCGCATCCCCGACTTTATCGCCCGGGCAACCAGGCTGGCCTTCAGCGGGCGCCGAGGTCCGGTGCACCTAACCATCCCCATAGACGTGCAGGAGCAGGAAGTCGACGAGGACGATGTGGTGCTCTATAACCCGGACGAGTACCGGCCCACCGAGGCTGTGTTGGCTCAACCGGAGCTGGTGCAGCGCACCATTGACTTGTTGCGGCAGGCCAAGCGCCCCATCGCCATCGCCGGGGATGCTGCTGGCTATACCCAAGCCGCCGACGCTCTGCAACGCTTTGCCGAGATCACCAAGGTGCCGCTTTTGACCGAAGGACAGGCGCGGGGACTAGTTTCAGATGACCACCCCCAGGTTTTCGGCTTCTTTGAGCGGGGACTGAACTGGGCTGCCAGGAAGCTGGCCGACGCTGACCTGGTGGTACTGTTGGGCCGGAAACAAGATTACAGCATCGGGTTCTGCCGCTCCCCAAATGTTGCTGCCGATGCCAAGATCATCCAAGTGGACCCCTCCCCTGCCGAGGTCGGCCGCAATCGAGGGGTCGCAGTGGGGATGGTGGGTGACGTGACTTCAGTGTTGGAGCAAATCAATGTGGAGGCCGCCAGGGCAAGCTGGGAGGAGAGCCCCTGGGTAGAGGAACTCCGCGGCGCCCGGGCGGCTCAGGCAGAATGGTCCGATGGCCTGGCGGAGCCGGACACGCCGATGCATGCCATGTACGTTCACAAGGCCATAGAATCGATGCTGCGCCCCGATGACTGCCTGGTTTTTGATGGGGGAGATTTCTGCCATTTCGGCCGTTCCTTGCTCCCTGCCCGTATGCCCGGCCGTTGGCACTACGTTTCAAGCCTAGGGATGTTGGGGTCTGCCCTCCCCACCGGGCTGACGGCAAAGCTGGCGTACCCGGACTCGAGGGTCATTGTTTGCTCCGGAGACGGTGCCTTCGGCTTCAATGGCATGGAGTACGACACCGCGGTGCGCCATGGTCTGAACGTTGTTTCCGTTCTGGGCAACGACGCGGCCTGGGGCATTGACCGCCAGATACAACTGGGCTTGTACGGGCGCCCGGTAGCCACGGACTTGCTGCCCACCCGGTATGACCGGGTGGTGGAAGGTCTCGGCGGCTACGGTGAGTCTGTGGAGCGTCCCGAAGACCTGAAACCAGCGCTGGAGCGGGCCTTCAACTCCGGCAGGCCGGCCCTGATCAACGTCGCCGTCCAACGGGCCATCAGCCCCAGGGCGGAAGCGGCCATTACCCGGAGGCAGAACAAGGGGTAGACCGCTGCGGGCCCGGCACTACTGAAGCAAGAGCCCACGGTTGATATAAGGAGAGCCGCGAGCTCGGTAAAGCCCCGTTTGGGGCAGAGCCATGTGGGCGGGCGCGCCTGCGGTACTGCAGGCGAATCGGCGCCGGTACCCATAGGGCGATGTATCGTCGGCTCTGCGCATAACATGTGAACACGATACCGAGGAGGCAACAATTGACTCAATCACCGCATGGAGTCAGGTTTGAATCCCACCGGCCGGTGGTAATGGGACGCAACGGAATGGTCTCTTCAGGCCATCCCCTCGCTTCCCAAGCGGGCATATCCATCCTTCAAAAAGGCGGCAACGCAATGGACGCCGCCATCGCCACCGCCGCTGCTTTGAACGTGGTTGAGCCTCTGATGTCGGGAATTGGCGGCGATGGGTTCATTATGGTTTATCTCAAGCAAGACGACTCCCTCCAGGTGTGCAACGGCACTGGCGCGGCGCCTTACGAGGCCACCATCGAGCGGTTTGCTGCCCAAGGAATTCCCGACAAAGGCATCCTCTCGGTGTCAGTGCCTGGGTTGTTGAATGCCTGGCTTTCGGCTCATGAACGGTACGGGTCCATCACCTTTGGTGAGGTGATGGCTCCAGCCCTGGACTTGGCGGACAATGGCTTTCCCGTAAGTCACGTACTGGCCGCCGCTATAGCTGCCGACCCTCTGCTATGCGAATTTCCCACATCCCGGGCGGTATTCGCCCGGGATGGCCGTCCTCTGCGCGCTGGGGAAATTCTGTACCAAAAGGACCTGACAAGAACATTTCAGGCCATCATTGATGGAGGGCGGGACGCCTTTTACCGGGGAGACATCGCCCGTCGCATTATCCAGTTCAGCAACGACCAGGCAGGATTGCTATCTTTAAAGGACTTCTCAGACTGCAGCAGCCAGTGGCAGGAGCCCATCTCTACTACTTACCACGGCCATACAGTCTACGAAGCGCCGCCCAACTCCAGCGGCCACATTCTGCTCCAAGAGCTGAACCTCGTAGAGGAGCTGGGCTTGGAGCGCCTCGGTTGTAACACTGCCGAGAGTATCCATCTGATGGTGGAAGCCAAGAAGCTAGCCTTCATGGACCGGGAAGCATATGTGGCCGACCCCAACTTCGTAGACATACCGGTCCAAGGTTTGGTTTCCAAAGGGTACGCCAAGGAACGAGCCAAGCTAATAGATCCGGAGCGGGCTGCTTCCCAAGTCCACGCCGGGGACCCTTGGGCGCATCAGCGAGGGGGTCCCGCATCATCTCGGGCGGCTGCTGGAGTCGGGGCAGCCCAGCAAGAAGAGGACACCACCTGCTTCGCAGTGGTGGACCGTTGGGGCAACGCTGTTTGCCAGCTACAGAGTATTCAAAGCGCGTGGGGGTCTAGCCTGATCGCTGGTGACACCGGAATCCTCTTGAACAATCGTATGACTTATTGGCACCTAGACCCGGACCACGTGGACTCTCTACAACCTGGGAAAAGAGTGCGCCATACCATGAACCCGGTAATGGTGTTTCGCAATGGCCCTGGAGGCACCAACGGTCATCGGCGGTTGGCCTTGGTCTGCGGCACCCCGGGCGCGGACACCCAGGTGCAAACCAACCTGCAGGTAATTACCCATGTGTTGGATTTCGGAATGACGGTAGCTGAAGCCGTGGAGGCGCCGCGGTGGCGCGATGCCCACAGCCCCACCGAGTCCACCCTGCCACATACCTGCGATGATGTGCTACAACTCGAAAGCCGGTTCAGCAAGGACGTGATGCCGGGCTTGGAGCGCCGGGGGCACCGGTTGGAAATACAAGGGGCCTGGGAAGGCCGTGGCAGCGAGGTAATGATTCAGTTAGATTCCAATACTGAGGTCCTCCACGGTGCTGCGGACCCCCGCCGGGATGGCTACGCCATAGGCTGGTGACCGTCGAGCTACCAGGCAACGGAGGACTCGAGCCGTGATGATTCCCGGGGAAAAGAGAAGCCAGACTCCCGATGAATGCGGACACCGTGCCGGAGTGTTTGCTGAGTCCATCAGGGACAATGATATGGAGCTGGCTTGGTCGTTGTTATCCAAAGAGACCAGAGGCATGCGCATGGGTGTTTGGGCCACCCGGAACAACACCGACATGCAGCTTGCTTACCGGGCCGCCTATGACCCGGACCATCCGATGCGAGAGTCGATGCTGGAGGATTTCCGGACCACGGTATTAAGGCTATGGCCATTGGAAGACCTGACCGACCTTGGCGTCGCGCCCACCAGTTACGTGGATGACGAGCACGCGTTCGCTTTTTTGCCGTTTGGGTTGACCAGAGCGCCAAGACAGACTTTACACCGCCGAATGATGTCAGGGATCATTCTTCCCATGCTGCTGGAAGATGGTGATTGGCGGATCGACCTGCCAGGTTGGCGCTTCTTAGAGACCGGGGGCGGTGACTGACGTCCATGCCCAGACCCCGGGCCGAAATGCAGGACCGGCGCACCAGGTTCTCATCTGGCGATTCTCAGTCGTGTGAGCTGTGCCGCCGCCAGTCCCACGCCTACACCGTCCATCACCTGGTCCCCCGGTCCAGAGGTGGCAAACATGGGCCCACCACTAAGCTGTGCCCTACGTGTCATCGCCAGCTACACGCTATGTTCTCCGAGGCGACCTTGGCCCGCGAGCTTGATTCCATCGACAGGATCAAAGCCAATCCCGACATGGCCAGCTACCTGAGGTGGGTAAGAAAGCAAAAAGGCCCTAGGAACTTCCGGGCACGGCAAGCCAACCGCCGCCAGTGAATAGGTCATGGGCTGGTGTGGGACCGGCTAATTCATCCGGGGCAGACGTCGATGTAGTCGCAAGCACCTGCTCCAGCTAACAGCAGTTGAGACGGTTATTCTTGTGCTTGGGGCGTCTGGATAATATACTCCGAGTTGTTATGGAACGATCCGAAGAAATACCGCTAGACGATCTTGTGGAGTTGCCGCTGTTTCCGCTGAACGTGGTGCTGTTCCCGGGAATGGTGTTACCTCTGCACATATTTGAAGAGCGCTACAAATCGATGATGGGAGACTGTATCGAGCGTCAAGTGCCCTTTGGGGTAGCGTTGATCAAAGAGGGGCAAGAAGTAGGGCCTCCGGCAGAGCCTCTAGGCGTGGGCACATCCGCTCGCATTATAAGGGTCGATCGCCTCGAAGACGGGCGCATGAACCTGCTTACCCTGGGGGAAAAGCGGTTCGAGACAGCGGAAATTATCCAGAGAAGGCCCCACGTCATCGGCCAAGTGAGGTATTTGAGGGAGGAGGCCGGAGAAGTGGCCTCCGAGATCCTAGCCGAAATTAGTGAAGGCTTTTCGACCTTCCTCCGTAACTTGTCCACATTAAGCGGGGGTTGGTCTTCTCAACCGGAGGTGCCCCAGGAGCCTGCGGAGTTGTCCTACGGAGTGGCAGCCCGCTTGGACCTGCCCCAAAACCTGGGACAAGCGTTGTTGGAATTATCCACTGCCGGTGAGCGGCTCGAGCGCCTTGTTCCGTTGCTCAGCCAGGGCAATCATGCCCTGGAGGAGCACATCGCCAAGCGAAACCCCTTCCAGGGCCCGCGGCTCAACTAAGCCCCTTTACCCCCGGTCCACTCCCAATCTTCCGCCTGAGGCGGGCCCCTTCAAGGTGGCGAGGGTTAGGCCGCTCCCGTTAAGGTGGATGGCTGCAACCCGGTCTCAATCGAGGGATAAGGATGGGGTTGACAGTCTAGGCCCTGACCAGAGTCCCGTAAATTCGGGTGGCACCTGCTTCAGGAATGTTGTCTGAGAACAACTCTGGATGAATCATCTCGGCCATTATCTCCAACCCTACTACTAGACGAGGCCCCGACCTGCTGGTATAGGCGCTGGCATCGATGGCGTAGACTCGGTTATTCCGTACCGCAGGCAGCGAGGCCCATTCA
Organism: Dehalococcoidia bacterium; assembly: GCA_965197555.1. Classification (GTDB taxonomy): domain Bacteria; phylum Chloroflexota; class Dehalococcoidia; order Lucifugimonadales; family UBA3495. Next base: position 1,150,899 of record OZ240213.1, read on the forward strand.
TCTTTCTCCGTCAACAGCGGTACGTCTTGAAGCGTTCGTTTTACGTCGAAACCGCAGGGCATCAGGATGATCACTTCGGGCTGGCTCTCCACCACCTGTTCCCATTGGAGCTGGAAGGAGCCGGTCTCCTTGTCACCGAAGCAGTTGGTCCCACCGGCCAAGTCCACCATCTCCGGGACCCAGTGGCCGCCGCACATCAATGGATCAGCCCACTCCAGGTGCAGCACCCTGGGCTTTGAATCAGCTTGGGAGGCCTGCTCCACGACAGCGTCGATTCTCGCTTGCATCCCTGCCGCGATGGAATCGGCCTTAGCCTCCGTATTCGTGGCCCGGCCTACCCGCCTTACGTCTTCCAGCACATCTCCAAGATACTGGGGGTCCAGCGACAAGACCTGAGGCGTTTTGGGAAGGCTGGCGCTTACCTCGGCTACCTGCCGAGATGAGATCGCTCAAACCTCGCAAATGGCTTGGGTGAGCAGCAAGTCTGGCTCAGCGGCCTCAAGCGTTTCGTCCACAATTTCGTAAATGCCCAGCCCTTGGGCCAGCCGCTCCGAAATGATACGGCTGATCTCACCGCTGCTGGGCTGAGAGCCGTCGAACACGCTTCTCACTACTATCGGTTTACTACGCGCGTCCCGAGGGTGATCGCACTCGAAGGTGACGCCAAATAGCTGGTCTTGAAGACCAAGTTCATAGACGATTTCTGTCGCGCTGGGTAGGAACGAGCAAATCCTCATACTGACCTCATAATGGCAGTGCTGGAATGGCTTACCTATGCCCTTCGGCATGGGATACCAGGTCCACGGTGGTATCTTCAGTCGCCACGGCGACCGAGCCGTAAAGGGGTCAACGCCGCTTCCAGATCTCCACCAGCTCGTGGGCTTGGTCCTCCTCCACGCCCCACATCTCGAAGTTCACCCTGATGGCGTCGTAGACTGCTCGTTCTCCCGCTACCTTATCCGGGTCCCGCCAAGCCTCGACGCCGACATCCATCCAATCAAGGGCTATATTTTCCTCGTTGGAGATGCGCTCCAACATGTTTACCGCGCAAGCAGAGATCCCCGATAGAAAGAGCTCTCCAGCGCCAACTTCGTCGCCGCCTGGGTCGTCGGCAACCCAGTGGTGAGTGCGAGCGTTGCAGATAGCCCGACCCAGGGTACCCGTGCTGTAGCTCCTGACTTTATACGCCAGAGTCAACGTCGCCATTAGTCCTCCTTGACCGGGTTGAGTATCTCTGTGAGCTGGACGTCAATAGCTTGTACACCTACATTGCCACTCGGTAAGCAATACATTCCACGATTTCAATGGCCAAGGGCTTTTGTGCCAATCCTGTTGTCCCAATCACCGCCCGGCATGGCGGGTTTGGAACAAACTCTCGATAGACTTCATTGAGCAAGGCCCAGTTGTCCATGTTGGTCAGAAATACCATCAGAGTAACGACACGGCTGAAGTTGGTATGGGCGGCTTCAAGAGTGGTCTTGACGTGCCGAAACGCTGCGCGGTACTGCTCTTCGTCCGTTTCGCCCACTATTTCCCCGTCGAACCCTGAAGAAGTAGTGCCTCGGCACAGAACCTTCACCGCTCTTACTTTGTGCATCCGCACCAAGTCTTCCTCGAAGTAGTCGCAGTATAGACCCGTGCGGTAGGAGACCAAGTCGGTGGACTGGCCCCGCCCGTCCGCTATGATCAAGTCCAATAGGCGGTCTCGCTCGCCAAAAGACAGAGCGTGGGCTTGAGCAAAACTCATAGCATCCAGTTCAGACAGGGTAGCGGCCATGGGTAACCTCTGAAGGATTCTCCCATTTAGGTGAGGAGGATTAGGCCGGGATGGCTGTATGTTACCCGCAATGCCTCCTCAGCCGCAAGATTGAAGCCGTTGGGGACAATGGGCTTGAGGGTCGACCACAGCAGTAATCGGGAGACCAACTCCGTTGTCTGGATAGAGTCTGTCTGTGGTGGTCAGGGGCCACTAGCAAACAAACTGTGAGGTACTGGTCGGGAAGCACTATACGCCGTAGAGGGATGCGGTTTTTTCGCTCGGCAAGCAAATCATTAGTGTACGACCGTTCGGGCCAACCCGGGATAACAACCAGACCTAGTCATGCCAAACGTAACATTGTTATGCTTGGCTCGACTCTATCAAACCCGTCCTGGCCAAGCCGTGCCAGCGGCCTGCCAAGAAATGCGTCAACAAGGCTGTTGATCCGGTCCATCGTTGGCCGCCTCACGTGAACTCGTCGACCTACTGCTTCATGTTTTTGAGGCTATATTGACGCGTAGCACCAGTGTAGCGCCGCTTCAAGACCATCCAGACGCTGTCATTTCGTTCTTGGGCCCTGCCGTCGACGAGCTCTTGGCGCGGTGCCTGACGACTACGGAGTTGTACATCATGCCCCGGTACCGGCATCCGGAGTGTTCGTCGGTGAAGACCATAGCGCCCTAAGTGATCGTATCCTCGAGCTGCCGTTGCAACGTCCCGGTAGTATTGTCGGCTATTAGCTAGGCCATGACCGTCCTACCCCGTTCTCGTAGGCCCACGACGGCCTGCTCTGCTTGCCGACGGCGCCCCCGGATCGGCCTTTGATCTTCTTGCTGCCATGCTTGTCTCGCTCCTAGCAACCGAAGTAGGTTGTGATTATCATTGAGTTGCATTGAGTTGCATTGAGTCGCATTGAGTTGCCTACGAGTCCTTTAGTCGAAGATTAGACAAGGGGATTGAATGCTGACAACGTGCAACAACCCGCGCAGTGACCAGGGCTTGGGCCCAGCTTTGACACCGGGTAACAAGGTTGCCTATCATGTTGCTTACATAGGGTTGCCGTCTTAGGGAGAGAACGCGTTGGCGAACATATTGCAGTTGAAAGATCGGTATGACAACCTGGCGTATGAGCTACCGATAAAGGACGAGCAGGCCATCGACAGCCAATGTTTGTTGGCCTTTGAGTATGACTATCCCGATCAGGGAGCCCGGGTGGATATTGAGACCGACGAGTTCACCGCTGTGTGCCCTTGGACCGGCCTACCCGACTTGGGCACCCTGCGTATCTCCTACACGCCGGACCAAAGTTGTATTGAGCTCAAGAGCCTGAAATATTACTTGCTGTCCTATCGGGACGTTGGCATAGTGCAGGAACATGCCGCAAACAAGATCTTGAAAGACTTGGTTGGCTGTTGCCAGCCTCGCCACCTGCAAGTTACTCTGGACTACCAGGTGCGGGGCGGAATTCATACCTCTGTGTCGGTGGAATATCCGGCGGCCTAGCAGCAAATGCACCTGATAAGAATTGAAATCAGTTTCGACAGCGGCCATCGGCTGCTGGGCTATCAGGGCAAGTGCGCTTACCCTCACGGGCATACCTACCGCGCCGAGGTCTTTCTAGAAGAACGCTCCCTTGATCCCCTGGGATTGGTGTATGACTTCACAGAGCTAAAATCTCGTATCAAATCGTGGATTGACAATAACTGGGACCACGCCTTTTTGGCCAACAGCCGCGACGTCGACCTCATAGCTGGGCTTGCTCCCATTGCCAAGGGCAGGCTCTACCAGTTTCAGGATGAGAATCCGTCCTGCGAAATCATGAGCAGAGAGCTGTACCGCAAGACCGTTGAGGTTTGTGGGGTCACTCCGGCCAAGGTCAGGCTGTGGGAATCCCTCGGTCAATACGCGGAATACCAGGAGGATGACTAGAGAAATTGCCCAGCTATGGCGTGTCCTTGCTCTCCGGCGGCTTGGATTCAACCACTGTTACCACTTACGCCCTCAAGCAAACCGACGATTTGACCGCCCTTACCTTCTCTTACGGCCAGAGCCACAGCAAGGAGGTCGAATGCGCCGGAGAGATCGCCGCCGCTCTGGGGATCAAGCACGAGATATTGGACATAAGCTTTTTCCGTCAAGTTGCCTGGTACTCCGCATTGACCAACCCGGAATTGTTCCCGGTCCCAGAGGACCGGCCGGTGCAGCAGATTGGCGCCAGCATTCCGATAACTTATGTGCCCCTTCGTAACACCTTTTTCCTGGCCCTGGCCACTGCCTTCCTGGAGAGTCTACTGCTCTGGGATATTGAGCAGGCCTCTGTCGACCCTGCTGCAGTTGATGCGCGGGTATACATGGCGCCCAACGCCATAGATTACAGTGGCTATCCCGACTGCCGCCCCGAATATTTTCGGTCCATGGCTGACTCTCTGAATTTGGGCAGCAAGGTCTGGACTCAATACGGGGTGAAGATCCAGGTGGAAACGCCTATTATCCACTTGTCTAAGGCCCAAATCATCCACCGCGCGACCGAGTTGCATGCGCCTTTGGAGTTGACTTGGAGCTGCTACCAGGGTGGGACCGAGCCCTGCGGCCGGTGCGATAGCTGCGTTCTTCGCAGCAAAGGATTCCAGGAGGCTGGTGTGCCGGACCCGCTGTTGCAAAGGCTTAGGTCCGGATAATTGCCGCTTCGGGTGAGCAGACAAGCTGGTGGAGAGCCGGAGGTCTTCCACTCCCTGCAAGGGGAGGGGCCTACCGTGGGCACCCCCTCGGTGTTTCTCCGCCTTGCCACCTGCAACCTAACCTGTACTTGGTGCGACACCAAATACACGTGGGACTGGCAAAACTTCGACTACAACCAAGAAGTCGTTGTCTTGGATACTCTGGATGTGGAGCAGCGCATCACCGGTTACGGTTGCCGCCACTTGGTCATCACCGGGGGAGAGCCCCTCCTGCAGCAACAAGAGCTGGCTACGCTGGTAGCATCCCTGAAAACTCAGCGGTTTTACTGCGAGGTGGAGACCAACGGCACCGTGGCCCCGTCGCCGGCCATGGTCCGAGATATCGACCAGTGGAACCTGTCGCCCAAGCTGGCCAATTCCGGTAATTCGCCGGAGCGCCGGGAGATGCCTTCGGTACTAGACCGGTTTGCCGGGTTGCCCAACGCCTACTTCAAATTCGTGGTCTCGGACCCAGCAGACCTGACAGAGGTCCGCGATTTGCAGCATAAATATGGCATTCCCACCGAGCGCATTGTCCTGATGCCAGAGGGCACCGCTCCAGCAACTATTGAGGATAGAAGCCACTGGGTGTCCGACGCCTGCGTCCAAGAAGGCTACCGGTTCTCCACCAGGCTGCACATTCTGCTTTGGGGAGACGAAAGGGGGAAGTAGGATAGAGTTTCTACCCCCCGTCGCCTAGCAGCCGCGTCAATTGCCCTACATTATCCAAACTGTCCAGACGGCTCACTGTCTCAATGATCTCATCGGCGGCTGCCGGACCTACCACGTCTTGCGCTAGAAAGCGGAACTTGGCCTGCAGCTCCTGGTGGGATGCTGGATTCTTGGAGTCCCCATGGTGCGCCGTCACGCTTTCTTGAAGGGTCCGGCCGTCGTTTAAGGAGACCTGCACCCTGGCAGACGGGTAATCGTAGCGCCGCAGGTTCATATCAGGGTCCGCCACCACCTCGACGCGCCGGGCTAGGTCTTGGACCTGAGGGTCAGTTACCTTATCCGGATAGAAGGCGGTGACGTCGGTGTTGCCGTGCACCATGGCCGCAGCAACAGCGTAGGGAATAGAAAACTTTGCCGCCAACATGTTCACTGGCTCAGGATTGGTCATGATCATAGCAATTGGCGGCGCCTCTACCCGAACTTGGGCCACGTCGTTGGATGTAAATCCCTCTCGCGCGGTCAGCAATTGCACGGCATCCAGCGCGGGGTGGTTGTACAAGCAGCAGGCATGGAGCTTAAAGTAGTTCTGCTGAATACGGTAAGACCCATTTTCCCCCAGCCCTTCGACCACCGCCCCCGGATCGAAGCCCTCACCCAGGACACTGTTGTACAGGTCCGACGGGCCATCTTTGATGCCGGTGAAGCCGCACTTTTGCAGGTGGGCCGCCATTATTCCCTGGAAGCCCGACCGGCCGGGATAAAGGTTGCGTACGGTCGCCCCTTCCAGGCAGGGAGTCCAAGTGTTGGCCGGGCTCATAGACATGGCCAGGTTCATCGTCTGACGGGTTTGCTCTGGACTGAAGCCAAGCAAGCAAGAGGTGGCGGCAGCGGCGCCGATGGTGCCCCAAGTGCCGTGGGAATGGATTTCCGCTCGAGTGTGAGTGCCGCTGCCGATGCGCGAGGTTACCTCATAGCCGACTATTATGGCCTCCAGGAGGCGTTTGCCAGTGGCGTTTTGCTCCTCGGCAACGGCGATAGCGCCCGGTGTCACATGGATGGAAGCGTGCCCGCCACCCAGGCGGCTCCCTTCGTCCATTTCCAGCGATACGCCCGCCGTGGCGTTGACCAAGGCGGCGAAGGGCGGCTGGACCTTGCCCGCTTGTCCGAGCAGGGTAGCCAAACCCGGTCTGCTGAGATTTTGGGTCAAGCGGGCGAAGTTGGAGTTCTCTGGCAGCCGACTGCCGGCCAGGATGGCGCCGATGGTATCCAGCACCACGGTCTTGGCCGCGGTTAGTGTACTCTCATCCAGCCGCTCCAAGCGGGTGTCAACAACAAACTGGGCGAGTTCGTCCAGATAGTCTCTAGCCATTGAAGCCTCCTTGACCAAAAGGGGATAGTCATCGACGTCAGGGCCATTTGGTTCTCCACCTAACGCGAATCTCCCCGTTCTTCCTGAGTTTGTCCAAGGACCGTTGGTCCATAGTTCTACAAGCCTGTCCCGAGCTTGTCGAAGGATGGCGCCGAAGGGCACACCACCAAAGGATTCCAGGGCCTATGAGGACTAAAACGCCCTGTATCGACGTAGCTTGAACTGTACAGGCAGGGATCGCAAAGTCATAATCAACTTACTATGAGCACTCATCACAGCCATCCCTTCTCGCCTTGGTCCAACCTAAGGCAACCCATGCCGTGGTGGCGAAAGTTGAGGTTGTTAGTCTCCAACAACGTCACCAAACTTCGTACTCGCAGCGGCTGCTGCGGCAACTACGGCCAGCCCGGGTGTTGACGAAGCACCGGCAGACCGTCCGGGAACGACGGTTAGAGGAAAGTGCTCCTGCCGGCCTCTGTCACCGTAGGTGAGCGGGCACCCTGGGTCCCGAGCGGGGCAATGCCTTGCCACCAGTGGCGCCCGCGTCCCCGTCTGCGCCGTTGGAACCCCAGTTCGGTCAAGCGCATGCCGAAGCTGCGTTGCACCACGGGGATTGTTTCAGAAATATCGCACCACGCAACATAGCTGCGATAAAGGTCGCTGGCGGTGGCCAGCGCCGTTGGGCTCTCTACACAATGGCCAGCGACGAATTGAGCCACCGAGCCCTCTCCCAAGGGTGCGCCACGGTGTTTAGCCCATGGGGTACTGGGCTGGATGGTCTCCTGGACTGCTGCCTGCGGAGTCGTGGCAGGCAGCGTGGAGGCTTGAGCAACCTGGTCGGCGCAGTAGCTTAGCAGTTGTACGTATGGTTCGAGGCCACCAAAGTCGCTCCAATACACGGGATTACCGTCTAGACCAGTGGCGTCAAGGACTATTGAAGCGGGAAGGACCTCGAATCGCTGGCGGTAGGCCGGTGGACACGCCCATGTAGGCGTCAGCATGTTTTGGCTAAAGGCCTCGTTCAAGAGATGAAACATGCACCTGGCCCCGCGCAGCTCGGGGTCAGCCTCCTCCACCGGTGGGGTAGGATAAGCATTCTGCAATGTACGGTTGGTATGAATAGCGGAAAATCCCACGGCGACGCGGACATGGTTTGCGACGCACCGTTGAAGGTCTCTTTCGCTCCTCAACTCCAGGACATTGGAAATCTCCACCAAGTGACCATCGTCGGTAGTAACTGCTGCACGCCCAATGGGGAAATGGTCTCTGGTAATTCGGCCTTTCCTCACCCCAACCCAAAGGGCCACGGCCAACGCCACGTTCTCCCGGACCATTTGAATCTCTAACGCAGACTGCTCCACTGTCCCCTCCCCCTCCCCTCGGAAGACTGATAGTCCAGCTATTCGTTGATATTCATCACCACCTTGATGACATTGTCCTCTCGTTGCTCGTACATATCGTAGGCGGCCTGCACGTTGGAGAACCCCATGCGGTGAGTTATCAACTCTGCCGGATCACACCAGCCCCGTTGCCTTAGCCCTACGATCTCTTTAATGTGGGAAGTGGGGTCCCCGCTCCTGGCGCCGGTGGTGGGAATGATTCTAGGCTGCTTGTCCATCAGCCAATGGTACTCCACCGGGACCCATTGATCGCTGGGTAGGCCGAAGACAATAACCGTGCCGAACTGGCGGACCAGACGAAAGCACATATTGAAGGTGTCGGGGTAACCGGCAGCTTCCACCACTACGTCCGGCCCTTCACCCTTGGTTATTTCCTCTACTGCCGCCCCTATTTCCTCGTTGCTGGGGTTGATTGTGTGAGTGGCGCCGAAGTGTTTGGACCTTTCAAGGCGGTAGTCCAGCAAGTCCGCACCAATAACGCTGCGGGCCCCCATCCTGGAGGTAATCATGGTAAAGCTGAGCCCAATACTTCCTTGGCCCAGCACCAGCACTGTTTTACCGAGCAAGTTTCCCATTTGCTGGCACGAATACAGTACAGTGCCCGAAGGTTGGCACATCACCCACTCATCCAACCCTCCCTCGTCGGGAAGCGGTATCATGCGCTCCGGTCCGGAGACCAAGTATTCCGTCAGCCCTCCGCTGCCCCGCTGGGGGATCACGATAGCTCTCTGCCCCTCTCGGATGCTATCGGTGCGGCTCTCCACCACCACCCCCGCGATCTCGTGGCACGGCGAGCCCTCGGCCATTGGATATTCCTCTTCCGGCCGTACCGGCCCGTAAGTGGACCTAATGTCGCTGCCGCACACCGAGACACGTTCCACCTTGATCAAGCATTGGCCGTCCGCGGCCACAGGCGTGTCGGTCTCCACGAATTCAAAGAGTTTGGGTCCTACAAGTCGTGCCGCTTTCATTGTTGTAAGATCTCTCCCTTTCTAGATTTCTCGAGTATCTTATTATGTGGTCGGTCAGTCGGCAAGTTTGCCGGCCAGTTGCAATCCCGGTTGCAATCACGGAGGGAGTCCCTTCCTTGTTGTGGCCCTTGGTAGCGGGTATCATACGCCCCGCGTGTCACAACGAACATTCCCGAGCCTCTGGAGGTGCACGATGGCCAACGAATATGACGTAGCGGTTGTCGGGGCTGGCAATGCAGCCCTGTGTGCTGCCATCGCGGCCAAAGAGACCTGCGACTCGGTGCTGGTGGTGGAAAAAGCCCCAGACTATTTCCGGGGCGGTAACACCTACTTTACTGGGGGGATAATTCGGTTCTCATACAATGGCATTGAGGATATAAAAACGCTGATTCCTGATATGTCGCCCACGGAAGAGCAGTCGGTGGATGTGGGGAGCTACTCCCAAGAGGAATTCTATGCCGATATGATGCGTGTAACCCAAGGGATGTCCGACCCGGAGCTGGCCCAGATATTGGTGGGTCAGTCTCTACCCACCATGCAATGGCTGCAGCAAAAGGGAGTCCGCTTCGTCCTGTCCTTTGGCCGCCAGGCTTTCAGAGACGGGGACAAGTTCCGCTTCTGGGGTGGGTTGGTGGTAGAGGCCGTGGGGGCTGGAAAAGGGCTGTCGGATCAACAGTTCGAAGCCGCAGGGCACAGCGGCGTGGAGGTCCGCTACTCGACTCAAGGAATGAGCCTACTACAGGATGACGCTGGGCGGGTTAATGGTCTCCGGGCGCTGGGTCCGGATGGGTTCGTAGATATCCACGCAAAGACCGTCGTTCTAGCCTGCGGCGGCTTCGAGGCCAACGCCGAGATGCGCTGCCGCTACCTGGGGCCGGGCTGGGAGTTGGTCAAAGTGAGGGGCATTCCCTACAACACCGGCGAGGGAATACGCATGGCCCTGGATGTGGGTGCTCAAGCCCACGGTCACTGGAGCGGATGTCACGCGGTGGCCTGGGACATGAATGCGCCGCCCTTCGGTGACAGGACCATAACCGAGCTTTATCAAAAGCACTCTTACCCCTTAGGGATCATTGTCAACCTCGAGGGTAACCGGTTCCTTGACGAGGGCGCCGACTTCCGCAACTATACTTACGTCACTTACGGCCGGGCTCTCTTGACCCAACCTCAGGGACTGGCCTTCCAGATATTCGACAGCAAGGTCCGGGACATGCTGCGGGACGAGTATCGCATTCCCCAGGCGACGATGGCCCAGGCAGATACCATTGAGGAGTTGGCGGCCCGCTTGGACATCGATGTCCAAGGACTCGCCCGCACCGTCGGGGAGTTTAACGCGGCAGTAAGCGTCGACGTAGCCTACAATCCCACTATCAAGGACGGTAAAGGCACCCAGGGAATCGACCCTCCCAAAACCAACTGGGCACAGCCCCTGGATACGCCGCCGTATCTGGGATACGCGGTCACTTGCGGTATCACCTTCACCTTCGGCGGCATCAAGATCAACAACCGGGGGCAGGTTGTGACCAATAGCCAGCAACCGATCCCCGGGCTTTACGCGGCCGGAGAATTGGTGGGCGGGCTTTTCTACCACAACTACCCAGGGGGCTCGGGCCTCTCTTCAGGCATGGTGTTCGGCCGCTTGGCAGGCACCAGCGCTGCCCAGGACGCTCTTGCTCTGGGAGGCTAACCCCATATCTGCTAGATTCGTCGTTTGATGTCCCGAGTATCTCCGTCCCTTTATGACGAAAACAACAATGGCATAAGCAGTGGCCGGGCCTACCGCCGCAGTCTTCAAGTGTTAAGATAGGTTGGGCTACGAGTCCACCCGGTGTCGCTTCACTATTAGGCATCCGCTCTAAGCCAGTCGGGACCAGGTACACCAGGAACGAGTTTGACCTTGTCCGCTACAACCCACAAGCCAGGAGTTTATTACGGCTGGTATGTCCTGGCCACATGCCTCTTTATCGCCTTCGTCGCCTCTGGAGGACGTAACGCCTTCGGTGTTTTTGTCGTTCCTCTTCAAAAGGAGTTCGACTGGAGCAGGTTTGAAATTTCTATTGCCGCAGGGTTGGGGGTGCTGCTGGGCGGGGTTGCCCAACCCTTTGCAGGCCGCCTATTCGACGGCACAGGGGGGCGGAAGTTCATCCTAATCACCCTGGTGGTCACCGGACTGTCGGTGATCCTGCTGAGCCTCACCTTTCACCTCCTGTTCTTGATTTTCATGTTCGGTGTCGTGTTCTCCATCGCTGCCAGCGGGCCCAACCTAACGAACACCGCTGCCCTTCTAGCCAGATGGTTCCGCCGACAACGTGCGACGGTAATCGGTTGGAACTATGCCGGGTCTTCGATGGGCGGCCTTGTGATGGTCCCCCTGGCGATGTTCTTGCTCCAGGCCGTAGGCTGGAGATGGGCCTGGGCCGGACTGGGCATAGCAGTCCTTATAGCTGTGCCCTTGGCCTTTATGTTTCTTCGCGAAAGCCCGGCCAAAATGGGACTACAGCCTGACGGTGAGCCGGAGGGGCCTAAGTCCAACGCTGGAGACCAGGAGGCAATCAGGCCCCGTGGACCTTTGGAGGTTGGGAAGTGGTCCGAGTCTTTCCGCTCCCCGCCCATTTGGCAACTCTCCGCCGCGTTCTTCGTTTGTGGCACTACAACCACCATAATGTCGGTACACTTCGTCCCCTATGCGCAGGACCGAGGGGTTTCCCCTGGAATGGCGGCGATTATATTTGGGTACATGATGTTCCTAAATATCATTGGTAGCATCGGCGCAGGGATGCTTTCGGACCGCTTCAGCAAGAAAAACGTGCTAGCCTCCATCTACTTCACCAGGGGTATTGCTTATTTAATCCTGTTGCTGCCCGGAATCTTAGGAGTGCCTGTAATTTCAGGAGTTCTGGGGCTGTGGTTATTCGCGACCTTCGCCGGAATTTCGTGGGTCGCGACGAATCCTCCAACCGCCTCATTGACTGCCGACGTCTATGGTCTGCGGGTTATGGGCACCCTCTCGGGGGTTTCACTTCTCTTCCACCAGATCGGTGGATTCACCACGGTATTACTGGCCGGGCTCCTTTACGATATCTATGGTTCCTACACCATCCCCTTCTTAGCGGCGGGTTCCCTGTTGTTCCCGGCCGCGTTGTCTGCTTTCTCCATCAAAGAGCGAAAATATTCCATGCGTTATCAGCCTCAATCAGCGCCAGCCGCGGCCGCGGGTGATTGATCCCCATGCCGGGGTTCCTCTTCTTATCCGTGGCGTGGCACCACAGCGAGCCGGCGGACCCGGTCCTGCTGGAGTGGATCAAGGACCTTTTCGACCACTATATAGGCTTCGGGCCTTGGACCGTAGTCATTCTTGCGGGGCTGGTGGTCTTGGCTATACCCTTTTTCGTTACTGTGTTCTACTGGCTTCAGCAGAGACGCTCAACCCCGGAGGGTCGGCTCCCCGGCAAGGAATAGGCACAAGCGGGTCCTCGGAATCGAACTATGAAGAGACGGTCCTTCGACAGGCTCATGACTAACGGGGAGTTACGTGTTAGTTGAAGGATCAAATGGCCCATGCCAAAGCGGTATTATTGTTGCCACGAGGGGGGATTCCTGGCTAAAATATACACTGCTTCGCACACAAATTGATTTCGGGCTGGGGTAACCGATTACCCCGTCCAGAGTTAGGAATTGGTTGACATGTTCGATAAGCAAGCCCTTGACGCAATGTTCGATGAACTGCGGGACCAGTATGAGTTAGAACCCGATTGGGAAGAAATCCAGAGGGCGGCCCACCTGGGGGTAGCGAGGTCCGACGCCGGGGTCCCCCTCGGGGACTTAGACGGCAGAGTGGCACCTATGATTGAGAAGTACCAGTCACAATAGAAGTGGTCTAGGCTTGGTGCCGGGACCCACGGTTCCACAGGAACTGTATGACTGTTCAAGAGGCTTGAGCTTGTGACGCCTGAGTGACGGACGGGTGATTGACAGCTCCGGTTGTCAATCAATAGCGTAGAAGGTGCAGGGACGGACCCTGAGTAATCAGGGCTCGTCCCTTTATATTTCCGGCGGAGGTGATGTAGATTGCGCTGCCGACGTTGCTGGTCCGTGAAGCTAATCCTGCTAGATAAGAAGTGGCCCAGGGATAATGACGTGTTCCGCTGTCAGTCCTGTGGGTTTCTGTTCAGTCCTGCTTCGGGGGAACCCGGAAACGATGTGGAAGGAGTGCCCGCCACGCCGTCTCACACCGTGGCGGTCCACTCCGGCTACCGGCACCGGCTATAGGAGAACATGCCCGAAACCCCCGATCTTGAACCATATACTCCTTTGGAGTTTGCCAGGAACGTTCTGGGCGTCAAATTATGGAATAAGCAGGAAGATGTCCTGGCGGCGCTGCTTGACCATAGAAGAGTAGCTGTGAAATCGGGCAACGGTCTCGGCAAGGGCTTCTGTGCGGCTGTGGCAGTGCTATGGTTTCTTTACTGCCACGACCCCGCCATCGTGCTAAGCACGGCCCCTACTTTCCGCCAAGTGCGGCATATCCTTTGGCGCCAGATTCGACGCCTGCACCGGCAGGCGTCGGAAACTCTAGACGGCAAGATGTTGGATACTCGATGGGAGTTGGCGGACGACCGTTACGCTCTGGGGTTGTCCGCTGACACCGCAGACCAGTTTCAAGGGTTCCACAGTGAAAACATGATGATCGTGGTGGACGAGGCCGAAGGGGTGAGTGACGAGATTTACGAGGCCATCGAGGCGGTAATGACTTCCTCCGAGCCCCGGCTATTGCTCATCGGCAATCCCACCACGGTTTCCGGGGCGTTTCGCCGGGCGTTTTACCAGGAGCGCCATCTCTACCACACCATTACCATCTCCGCGCTGGAAAGCCCCAACGTCGAGTCAGGCAAAGTCAAGATCAAGGGATTGACCACCTCCAATTGGGTGGAAGAGCGGCGCGAGACCTGGGGGGAAGATAACCCCATCTACCGGGCCCGGGTATTGGGTGAGTTCCCCGATCAAGAAGACGATACCTTGATCCGCCTGTCCGACGTCGAGGCGGCTGCCCAGCTCGATGCCTCGGGCCTGACCACCGACCCCGCGCTTGAAGAGGTAGTCCTGGCGGTGGACGTAGCTCGCTTTGGTTCCGACCGCAGCGTCATTTTGCGGCGCCGGGGCCGTCTGGTAGAGGAGATCAAGACTTTCCACCACATGGACACCATGCAACTGACGGGCTGGGTGGTAGCCGCCATAAATGAGTCCCAGCCGACGAGGGTATGCGTCGACGAAGTGGGTGTGGGTGCTGGGGTAGTCGACCGGCTTCGGGAAGAGGGTCACAGCGTCAAGGGTATTAACGTCGCGCGGACGGCGCGGCAGGACGACCTGTTCGCCAACCTACGGGCTGAGGGCTACTGGCGGCTGCGGGAGCTCTTTGCCGCTGGCAACATAGTGATTCCCCAGGACAATCAGTTGATGGGTGAGTTGGCGGCAATGCGTTATAGCTACGATAGCCAGGGGAGGATACTAATGGAGAGTAAAGACTCGATGCGGCAACGGGGATTACCGTCCCCGGACTAAGCCGATGCCCTAATGTTGGCCTTTTTGGAGACGCAGGGCAGGTTCAGGTTATGGACTTGATACATGCCCTGACCCGGAGGCTCTTGTCCCGGTCCGACCATTGGACGATCTTTAACCACCAGGAAAGTGATCCATGAACAGCACATTGCCATTGAATCTTGAGTTTAAATTTATTCGGCCGTTGGCGTCCCTGATGGGAAAAGTGCGGTCGGTTGTCGGCCGAGGATTCTCCACCCCGCGTCGGGTCCCCGCCGTTCACCGGGCCAACCGGGCTGCTGCCGCTGACCTGGACTGGTTCCATGGCATTGCTGGCGGGAATTCGGGATGGGCTAAGACCGAATACGGTGAATACTTCGCGTCGGCTGTCTCCGTTTATGCGGCTGTCAAGCTGAGGGCGGAGGCCTTGAGCCGTGTGGCCGTGGTCGTCCACCGCCAATTTCCTGATGGCACCAAGCAGCCAGTCGGTCCCTTTCACCCTGCTCAACAGCTCTTGGACCGGGTTAACGGGTGGTATACGCGAGGTGACCTGTGGCGCGCCACGGAAATCTACCTGAGCCTGTGGGGTTCGGCCTATTAGGCCCTGGAACGGGACGAACATGGCCGTAGGGAAATTTGGCCCCTGCGCCCCGATCGGGTCAGTGTCGTGCCGGACGCCAAACAATACATCCGGGGCTTCGTGTATTCGGGTGGCACTGGTCCGGTGGCTTACACTGCCGATGAAATTCTATGGCTCCGCTATTTCAACCCCATGGAGGAATACGCTGGGCTGTCGCCCCTGGCGCCATCACGCCTAGCCGTAGACATGGGGAAGGATGGCCTACGGTTCAACCGCAACTTCTTGCGTAACTCGGCCCGGCCGGATTTCGTCCTGCTGACCAATGAGAGTTTGACGGACTCCGAGATCGAGGAGTTCTATAATCGCTGGGAACAGCGGCACCGCGGGCCGGGCAATCCCCACCGGCCCGCCATCGCGAGCTTCGTCCGGGACATCAAGACCCTGGGCTTCAGCCATCGAGACATGGACTTCATGCAAGGGCTCCGTTGGAGCCTGGAGGAGGTCAGCCGGGCCTACGGGTGCCCAAACCTTTGCTGTCCGACTTGGAGCGGGCCACCTTTTCCAACATCAACGCCGCAGAGCGCCTGTTCTGGCGGAACACCATGGTTCCGGAAATACGCTTCATGGAGGAACAGCTAAATCGCATGCTACTTCCCCGGCTGGGCTACCCGGACTTGGTGGTGGAGTTCGACCTGAGCAGCATCGAAGCGCTCCGGGTGGACGAAGACAGCAGGGTGAGCCGGGAAGCCAAATTGCTTGACCGCGGAGTTCTCACCATCAACGAGGTGCGCCGTACCCGCAATCTCCCCGACGTTCCCTGGGGCGACACCTGGGCTAAAGCTCCTAACTCCCCAGGGCCTTCACCGTCAGGTGAGGACCCAACTCAGAACACCCTGCTCCGGGACCTTGGCGTCGGCAAGGGAGTCCGACCCCGTAGCAATACCGGGGTCGGTTGAGCCAAGATTCTAATACAGTATTGATCTGCTCCGTGTTCCACCATGTCCCAACGTCTCTGGGACTCCTTTCATAGCCACTTCTCAAACCACGCTAGGGTCCGCGACAGGTATTCTTCCCGCATCTTGGGGTGGCCGATTCGGGGGAATAGGTGGCTGCAGCCGGGGAATCTTACAAACTCCACCTCTTTTCCCAACCGCTTGAGCACAACAAAGTACTCCTCACTCTGCCCAATGGGGCAGCGCATGTCCGCTTCGCCGTGCAGGAGCAGCACCGGTGCTTCTACGTTGGCGGCATAGCTAATGGGGGAGTGCTTGATTAATTCCGGTGCCGCGTCCACCAGGGAACCTCCCCACTGGGGTTCCCCGAAGCTCACCCCAATGTCCGATGTTCCATACATGCTATACAGGTCGGTGCAAGGGCCCCCCACCACCGCCGCCCGGAACCTATCGGAGTGGCCTATCATCCAGCTGGTCATAAACCCGCCGTAGCTATAGCCGTGCACACCGAGCTTTGATGCGTCTACATAGGGCCGAGCCGCCACCTCGTCTACTGCGGCCATCAGGTCGAGGTAGTCCTCGCCTCCCCAGTCGCCCAGCACAGACATCATGAACTCGTTTCCGTAAGTAGAAGACCCCCTGGGGTTGACCGCCAATACCAGGTAGCCTGATGTAGCCAGCACCTGCTGCACCGGAACGAAAGAGTCGTAAAAAGCTCCGTTGGGGCCGCCGTGAATATCCAGCACCAATGGATAGCTGCGATTGGGATCAAACCCGGGTGGAAAAAACAACCGGCACTCCACCTCCAGGTCTTCCCGTTGTATCCAGAATTTCTCCATCTCCGCCGGCGGGTTGGCTGCCAAGTACTCCGCGTTGACCACGGTCAGTTGTTTGGTCGCGCCACTTGGCAAATCTATTTGTAGCAGGTCCCCGGGCGACGAGGGTGTCGAAGCCAGCACCACCGCCACATTTGCATCGTGGTCTGTGGTCAGTGCGGTCGCCTGGTAGCCCCCGCCGGAGATCTCCTTGCAAGGGCCGCCTTCTACCGAGACCTGGAACAAGTATGATTCCCCCCTTTGTTCTCCAAGGAAAACAACCTGGTTGCCTTTGGTCCAGCGGAGTAGCGGGGGCCGGTTTACGGCCGGGAAACCCATGTAAGGTTTTAAATTGTCGTCGGTCAATCTTCTGGGAGGCTTTCCCTTCTCCAACACATACAACCAACCTTGCCACAGGACCATCCCTTCAGGAGCCTGGGACCCAATTGCCACCAAGCGGTCCCCCTCAGGCGACCAAGCCAAGCCCCCCACGTCATACAACCCCTCCGACCATAACTCCGGCGCACCGCCCCCGGCCGGGGCCACATAAATTTGCTCCGGCCTGCGTATATCCCGTTCTTCCCCCCGGCCCGATATGAAGGCCACTTTGGAGCCGTCCGGAGACCAAGCGGGAGCTACGTCGTCCCAATCGCCCTCTGTCAATTGGGTGACCCCACCTTTCAAGTCGGTAATGAATATGTGGAAGTGGGCGTTGCCCCGCCAGCCCAGGGTGTCATAGCGGTACTTGATTCGCTGGACAACTTCCACCCTGCCGGAGGGGCTCGCGGAATCGTATTTGGTTGTGTCCGGGTCCACGTCGGCGCAGAGCGCCAAGCGCTGGGAATCCCCCGACCATTCGAAGTCGAAAACGTTCCGAGGCATGTTAGTGATCTGCCGTGCTTCCCCGCCGTTGGCTCCGATCCACCAGACTTGGCGCACGCCCTGCTCGTCGGAGCGCAGGAAAGCAATGCTGTTACCATCCGGGGAGTACTTGGGCGTGCTGTCGGTATCACCCCGGGTAAACTCTTCGGTCTTTCCCGACGCCACCTCCATGACTACAATCCGCGAGCGGCTCTGTTCCACGGCCTCGTCGAACCAACCTAGGGAATACGCCAGATGGAGACCGTCTGGTGACAGTGACGGGTCGGACATGGACCTTAGTTGCCGGGCCGACTGTGGGGTTATTGGTTGGCTCATGGTGCCTCCTTCGGGGAATCAAGCTAAGCTGTTCCCGCCGTCCAGGTGATCTCGATTCCGCACCGATTCTACCACGGTGCGGCTCGCGTCGCGGCCTTGGTGGGTGCTAGTCCTGCCGTCGCTCCTTCCCCGCACCTCAGGGGCCGAGTTATAATGCACTCCCTCAATCCAGTCTGGAAGGAGGCTCAAGGTATGCAACGTGACCTAGTGGGATACGGGCGAAACTTGCCTCAGGTGCGGTGGCCCCAGGACGCCAGAATTGCTGTCTCCATGGTGGTGAACTACGAGGAGGGAGCAGAGTATTCGATTCTGGACGGGGACTCGCACCACGAGACCAACGGAGAAGTGCCCTCTCCGGTGCCGGCCCAGTCCCGAGACTTGTTCAATGAGTCCTTCTTCGAATACGGCAGCCGGGTTGGGGTATGGCGGCTCTTGGACTTGTTGCAAAAATACAACGTAGATGCAACCTTCTTCTGTTGTGCGCTGGCCATGGAGAGGAACCCTGAGGTCGCCAGGGACATCGTTGCCCGCGGCCACGAGGTGTGCGGCCACGGCTACAGGTGGGAGGAGTACCATCTGATGGACCGGGAAGCGGAGCGCGACGCCATCAAGAAGACCGTTGAGTCTCTGACCAAGACCACCGGCGAGAGGCCATTGGGCTGGTTCACCCGCTATGGTCCAAGCGTAAACACAAGGCCTTTGGTGGTGGAGGAAGGGGGGTTCATCTACGACAGCGGTGCCTTGAACGACGACCTACCTTACTTCGTCCCGGTCAATGGCAAGCCCTGGTTGGTGGTGCCCTACAGCATGGAGACCAATGACGCTCGGTTCTGGAGGGGTGGACTGGTCAGTAGCGCGGACTTCTACGACTACTTGAAAGATACCTTCGATTGTTTGTACGAGGAAGGGCAAACCTTCCCCAAAATGATGTCCGTGGGGCTTCATTGTAGGATAGCGGGCCGCCCGGCGCGCTCCCGAGCTGTCGAGCGGTTCTTAAAGTACGCCAAAGGATTTCCTGATGTCTGGTTCGCTCGCCGGATCGACATCGCCAGATGGTGGCTGGACCACTATTCCCAGGGAGCCTAGACCAATTTAGAATGAGGCAGCAAGAACTTCTCACCCCGGTCCAGATGCCATACCAGAAACGGAGAATATTTCGTGGGTGGATTTGCGTTGTTGGAGCATACCGCCGATGTGGGGATTTCCGCCACAGGCGCCACCCTGGAAGACGCCCTGGCCTGGCTGGCCAAAGGAATGTTCAGCCTCATAGTGGACCCAACTACCGTCGCTGGGCAGGAGTCGCGGGATTTCTCGATAGCTTCGTCCAATAAGGAATCTCTAGCCGTCGATTGGCTTAACGAGCTACTGTACTCTTACGAAGCCACCCAATTTTTGCCTTGCGAGTATTCCATAAGCCTCAACGAACATAGCAGTGAACTGAAAGCCATTTGCCAGGGAGATCGCCAGGACCCGGAACGACACCGAATCCTCACCGTGGTTAAGGCGGCTACGTACCACGCCGTCCAAGTGTGCGATGGTAGTGAATGGTGCGTCAGGGTCTTTCTGGACGTGTAGCAAGGCGCGATATGGATTGGTTAAATACCCTCAAGCAGTTGGATGCGCAGACCTGGGAGCTGCCCGAGTCTTACAAACCTGGGATGCGAGTGCCAGGAATGGTATTCGCGGATGATGCTCTACTGAGCACCATTGCCGAGGACCAAGCCTTGGAGCAGGTCGCCAACGTGGCCTTCCTCCCCGGTATCGTGGGACATTCTTTGGCTATGCCCGACATCCACTGGGGTTACGGGTTCCCCATAGGAGGAGTAGCTGCAACGGACGTGGCCAAGGGTGGAGTCATCTCCCCTGGAGGAGTAGGTTTCGACATCAACTGCGGCGTCCGCCTGCTCCGCTCTGATCTTTCCGAGGCCGAAGTCAGGCCGCGCCTCCGCCTGCTAATGGATACTCTGTTCCGCCGAGTTCCCACAGGGGTAGGGGGAGGGGGGCGAATCAAGCTTAGCCCGCATGATCTCGATGAGGTCCTTCTTCGCGGCGCCAATTGGGCGGTGGACCAAGGCTACGGCGATCCTGATGATTTGGAAGTCACGGAGGAAAATGGCTGTATTGCCAGTGGGAACCCCGGCGCCGTTGGTGAACGGCCCAGAAAGCGTGGCGCGCCCCAATTGGGGACCGTAGGTTCGGGCAACCATTTCCTTGAAGTGCAGGCGGTGGACCAGATCTTAGATCCCGACGCCGCCCTCGCCATGGGAATCCGGTATACGGGTCAGGTTACTGTGCTGATTCACTGCGGATCCCGAGGACTGGGCCACCAAGTCTGCACCGACTACCTCAAGGTGATTGAGGGCGCATCTGGAAATTATGGTATTTCGCTGCCGGACCGCCAGTTAGCCTCTGTTCCCGTCGACTCTCCGGAAGGACAGGACTACCTGGCTGCCATGGGAGCTTCGGCCAACTTTGCTTGGGCCAACCGCCAATGCCTGGCCCACTGGACACGCCTCGCCTTCGAAGAGGTCTTCGATCGTCGCTGGTCCGATATGGGGATGTGGCAGATATACGACGTCAGCCACAACATAGCGAAGATAGAGGAACACATGGTACAGGGCGAGGCTGCAACGCTCTGCGTTCACCGCAAGGGGGCGACCCGGGCCTTTCCTCCGGGGCACCCCGACACGCCGGAGAGGTACCGGGGTATTGGACAACCGGTGCTGGTGCCCGGCGATATGGGGCGCTATTCGTTCCTGGCAGTGGCCGGACCACGGGCAATGGACCGTAGTTTTGGCTCCACGTGCCACGGCGCTGGGCGTGTCCAGAGCAGATCTCGGGCCAAGAAGCTGATGAAAGGGCGGGACACCCGGCAGGAGCTGGAGGAGCAAGGCATCATTGCCATCGGCCATAATTGGGCCTCTTTGGCTGAGGAAGCGCCCCTGGCCTATAAGGATGTTGCTGATGTGATCAGAGTGGCCGATGGAGCCGGTCTGGCCCGGCCGGTGGCCAGGATGCGTCCGTTGGGGGTCATCAAGGGCTGAGTGGGTACATTGAAGCCATTGCTTCTTGGATCCGGCGCCTCGCACCGTCCAGCGGGTAGAATAGCCTGGGCATCTAGACACGCCAACCTGCTACAACGAGGTAAGTCATGAAGTTTGGAGTGTGTATACCCATTACGGAAGAGCCATTGAGGTTGAAAGCCTGACCCAGATGGCCGTGAGAGCCGAGGAGCTGGGCTTCGACTCGATCTGGGTCACCGACCATCTTATCGTTCCCCACGAGATACCCGGACGGACCGATATTGTGTACAGAAACGACATGTTGGAGCCTCTGACCTTTCTGACACACCTGGGGGCGGTCACCAACCGAGTGAGCATCGGCACCAGTGTGGTCATCCTGCCCTACCGCAATCCCATAATCTTGGGCAAGATGATTGCCACCGCTGACGTGCTGTCGCGGGGCCGCGTAATCTTTGGTGCCGCTGTGGGGTGGATGGAGGGAGAGTTCGATGCTCTCAACGCTCCTTTCGCTGAGCGGGGTCCCGTGAGCAACGAGTACATTCGACTGTTGAAGGAGCTATGGGCCAGCCCTACCCCCTCGTTCCAAGGCAAATACTTTCAGTTCTCCGAGGTGACCGTTTCACCCATGCCGGTCCAACGGCCCCACCCGCCGGTCTGGATCGGAGGCCGCTCCCGCCGAGCGATCCGGCGGGCCGTCGACTTGGGCGACGGCTGGCATCCTACCCAGATGGAGCCCGATGAGCTAGAAAAGAACGTGGCTTATATGAAGCGTTACTCGGCCTCGGTGGGGAGGGAGTCGCCTCCGCTGCTGTCATTCCGAGGGACCCTGAGCTTCGACGGCGATGCCAATGGAGGCCAACGTCCCCCTTTGAGCGGCACGACCGGAGATATCGTCGCCGACGTTCACCGCTACGCGGAGGTCGGAGTAGAGCACATTATCATGGAGGTGGCGGGAGACGCTTTCTCTGACAAGTTCAGGGCCATGGAGCGGTTTGTGCGGGAGGTCCGGCCCCGTATTCCTGCGTAACTGTTGGCCCATGGACCTGAATCACCCTGTGGTAAAGACCCAGGATATGGTGTTGCTGCGAGTTAGTGTTCCACTAAGTTCAACCCTTGGTGCAATGGCCAGCAGAACTAAGACCTAGAAAATCAAAGAGAGGATAAATGCCCATCATTAATCCCAGATACGTCTTGACTGAGGAAGCATATCCGGGGGTTGAACGCATCGTGCTCGCCAGCCCTGCTTGGGGTTCACGGTTCCTTTGGATAGCCAGGTTGACCTTAGAGCCTGGGGCCCAAGTGGACACCCACTATCATCCCAACTCGGAAGAAGCCATGACCATTGTTGAGGGGAACCTTGAAGCTATCCTGGGTGATGAAGTAGTGACCCTGGGGCCTGGGGACACAGTGTTGGCACCCCCAGGAGTGAAGCACGGGTTCATCAACCGGTCTCCATCTCAGGCCGACCTCTTGGCTGCATTTCCCACCATATCATGGGAGAGAGTGGTTACAGAATAGTGCTCTCTAGCTAGCTAGCGTCCGCTAGCTGCCTCACCGCCGCTACTAGTTGGCCGACTTCCTCCTCGGTGTTGAAGAAGTGGAGGGAGACCCGGACCCCAGCAGGATAGGCCACTGGGCGAATGACAATCTTGTGTCGGCTCCAAAGTCTTGCGACCACATCGACCGGGTCATTGCCATCGATAGCGAATGAGACCAAGCCCGACGAGACTTGGGGGTCCATTGGTGAGATGAGCCTTACCCCAGGTGTTTCTTGTAGAGCCTGCTTCAGTCCCGTCGCCAGCTCCACGTTGCGGGCCTCGATTTCCTCCACCCCTATGCCCTGAATAAAGCGTATAGCTTCCAATAGGCCCGCCTGCAGCGGCGCGCTGGTGGAGGAGAGCAGGAACTTATCAATGGTGGCGGGCACAGGCTGGAAATTGTAGGGGTCTTCCGTGGACGTCACGGCCCGTCCGGCCACATGCACTGGGTCCACGCTGGGAATCAGCTCTTTCTTGATGTAAAGCGCTCCTATGCCCTCGGCGCCCAGAAGCCACTTTTGCCCCGGTATCGAGTAGAAATCGCAGTCCAGGTCCCTCATATCCAGCTTGATGTGCCCCGCCGTTTGCGCCCCGTCCAGCAGCACGAGGGCTCCCCGCTGGGCTGCCAGTTCTCTTATCTGCTTTGCCGGCATCCGCAGCCCGCTGGAGTACTCGATGTGGCTCAGGAATACCAATCGAGTGCGGTCGGTCATGGCTGCTTCTATCTTATGAAGAATTCCTTGCCTGTCTTGGTCCGGTTCGATTTTCACAACCTTTACTGAAGCCTGGTGGCGTAGTTGTTGAAAGTAGCTGGGAACCAGCACCGAGCTGTGCTCCAGGTCGCAAGTGATTATCTCGTCTCCGGGATGCCACTTCAGCCCGTTCATCACCAGGTTAAGGCCCTCCGTGGTATTCCTAGTCAAGCAGACCTCGTCCGGCGCCGCGTTTAGCAGTCCGGCTACTGCTTCCCGCGCTTTTGTCTGTATCTCTATTGCCTGCTGGTGCACCTCGGGGGTTGTTGGGCCCGCGTTCATTTCATAGTCCAAGCGCGATTTGATAGCGTCAACCACCGGCACAGGCGAGGGCCCAGACCAACCTGTGTTCATGTAGACCATTGCTTGGCAAACCGGGATCTGGCCTCTAAGCCGTGCGACATCCATTGTCATCCTCCTGGTCATCCTCCTGAAAACAGTGCGAGGTGATCTGTCCATGGGTCAGTTGCCAGCGGATCATTAGGTGGCGGGGGCTTGGCTGGGAATACCGCGGACGTAGATTCCTCTTAATGGTACGGCCAGCAAGCTAATTAGCATGATCCAGAGGAAGGCCAGTCCGGTGCCGCTTAACAGCAGCGGAGCTGTCACCCAAGGCAGGTCCATGATCACCCCATTGATTGCATTGAACCCTCCCATGGCGCCCTGCACGTGCCAGGTATTAGCGCTTAATACTCTACCCCGCACCCCGTCCGGTGTGATGGTCTGCACCATGCCGTTGCTCAATGTCATGAAGCCGGCGGTGGCCGCTCCCATTGCTGCTGCTGCCAGCATTGCTGTGGGCACGTTGATGGCGAATCCAAGAAGCATCGGTGTTAACCCGCTGAGCAGCCCCACAACTAGGAATATCTGGCCACGCACTTTTTGCCCATCCACCCGGGCCAGGGCAAGGTTCCCCAGAATCGCTCCTCCTCCTACGCCAATCATCAGATAGGAGGGGCCCTGAAACAGTCCTTTGTCGGTAACCAGACCCAATTCGGTGCGGGAGAAGTAGGGGAACACTGACTCGAAGGCCATGGTCAACGCGCAATGCAAGACGCTAAGCAGCATCAAATAGAGCAGCAGTGGGTGAGTGTATATGTATCGAATCCCAGCAACCAGATTGAACACCACTCCTCTGGTTGCCTCTATGACGCCGCGGGAGACAGTACGAATAGTGAGAACCTGGCTCCAGCCTACGGCGTAGAGGGCCACGGACATGAAAAACGCTGGCTCTGGGTCTACAAAGCGGATGACCGGCAAGATCAGCAACGGCCCACTCATGCGGGCGCCCTGCTGCATTAGCTGGTTCAATGCCACGGCGTTGAGCAGCCGTTCCCTGGGTACCAGGTTGGGCAACAGCGCCTGGTTGGTGGGAAGCTCGATGGCCCGGCCCACACCATTGACCATAGCTAGGGCCAGAATATGGTACTCTGTGGCGCCGCCGCTTAGAACAATCAATCCTAAGACCAGGGTGTGCCCGACGTTGAAGGCGTACATGATAACCAGGAGCCTTCGGCGGTCGAAGCGGTCAGCCAACAGACCGGAAAGGGGGGTAACAAACAAGCTGGGCAACAGCGCCGCCGTGGTTACCACTCCAACCCAGGTATTGGACTGGGTCAGGTCATAAACCAGGGCAGCACGCAGAATGATCAGCGCCCAGGATGCGGACTGAGCGCAGGCGGTAGCTATCCACAACCTGCGGTAATCCGGGTAGGCCAGGGACGAGAAAAATCCTGTCTTACCCAGATCGTCGTCTTGGCTTATATTGGCCACTGACTATCCGACTAACCGCGCCGATGCTTGCTTCGGTGGGTTAGTCGGCTCAATAACCTCGTAATCCCCCTGACCCTCCCATGTGTGTGACGAGAGGCAGGGAGATCTTTGCAGCGTGCCTGGAAGCCCCGTTGTCAATTTACCGGGGGGAATAAGGTGTAAGCCTAAGGATGGAATGCCGGCTGACTCGGACCAACGCTCCGTCTACTTCCGATGCCTCTCTGGCTTTCTGCCAGTCCGGGTCGGCCTGGAAGGATGCCCAGCTCTTTTCCCGGTCGCCCAAGCTTGGATAGCCCAGCATGTAGACCAGCCGGTTGTTGGTGCCCACGTCTTCCGTCCAGTAGGCCACGTTTTCAATGCCGTGCTTTTCAAACAAGTGCATGGTGTGATTGGAGAACCGGTCGTGGAGAGCCGGCAGCTTGCCGGGCATTGCGTCGTAGGTGCGAAGCTCTTGGACGTTGGAGCTGAGGTTGGGCTCCGGAGAGTATGGAGTGAGCCGCATGAATGTGTTGGTTACGACCGACACAATCGGTCCATTGGACTCAGTCTCGGCTCTTACTTGGAGCCAGCCCTCATCAGCTTGGAAACTGGTCCATTTTTGCTCGCGGTCTGCCATGCTGTCGAAATCAAGGATATAGGTGAGTTGGTTGCTGGTGCCGATTTCGTCGGTCCAGAATCCCATCATTCCTATGTCGTATTGCTTGAAGTAGCCAATGGTGTGGTTGGAAAACCGGTCGTTGACGTTGGAGAGCTTACCCGGCACCGCAGTGTAAACGCGGTTCTCGTAGAGCATTGTCGTTCCTCCCTGCGCGAAAGTCCTTTGCTGTTCTTCGACAATCTAAACACGACCGGGCAAAAAGGATATCCCCGTTCGTGGTGAACTTGCCGGCCTATATGTCCAGGCGGTGTCTAGCTTTGTATCTCAAGCACCTCTAGTTGTACACCCTCGGGACCCTCGAAGAAACAGACTCGTCGGCCCCCGCCCACCGTCGTCTCCTCCAGGATGCGGGCGCCACCCTCCTTGAGGCTGGTCACTACGTTGTCCAGATCGTCGGTGTCAATGGCGATGTGCTCGATTCCGTATATTTGGTCCCGGCTCTGGCCGTCGATGAACTTGGTGACGTTCACTGCAAGACCGTGCAGGTCCAAGCGGAGACCGTTGTTGCCAGCCTCACCGACTATTTTGGCGCCCAGGCTGTCCACGTAGAATTGGGCTGTCTTCTGGGGGTCCGGGGTCTTCAAGTGTATGTGATTCATCTTGAAAGCCATGGCGCACCTCCAATCTTATGTTCCCGGTAGTGTTTCACCAGACTATGCTTGTGAAATGGAGCCTTGAGGAGTCTGTGACAACTGGCAGAATAGTCCAAGGCGCAATCCCAGTCAAGCGTGCCTCGAGCCCAAGGCCTATTGACTCGGCTTACCGGTGACTCGATACAGACGGTTCGTGAAGGTATTATAATGCCCCTCAAAACACCAAGTTGGAGGAAGAAATCATGCCCGTTGAGCAGCTTGACGCAAAACTGGGTAGCATTGTGTCTGCGGACGCGACCATCGAGGAGCTTGGGAAGGGCTACGGCGGAGACATGGGGCCTGCCGAGGGACCGCTTTGGTGGAAAGAGGGACAGTACCTGCTATTCAGCGACATCCACAATGACCGCCGCATGAAGTGGGCTGCCGGAGAAGGCGTTAGCGTTTTCCAGGAGCCCAATAATCGGGCCAATGGACTGACCCGGGACATGCAGGGCCGATTAATTGCTTGTGAGCACGATTCCAGGCGTGTGACCCGCTTGGAGCCCGATGGGAGTATCACGGTGGTGGCCAGTAGCTATAAAGGCCCTCAGCTAAACCGTCCCAATGACGTTGTAGTCAAGTCCGATGGAAGCATCTACTTCACCGATCCCTGGACCCTTCAGGCGCCTGCCGCTCAGTGGGACCTGGATTTTGCGGGCGTGTACCGGGTGTCAGCGGACCTCGGTACCATAACCATGCTGGTTGGGGACTTCGTGACGCCCAACGGTCTGGCCTTCTCACCCGACGAAAGCATCCTTTACGTAAATGACTCCCGCCGAGGCCACATAAGGTCCTTCGAGCTTCTCCCAACTGGGGCTCTGGCGCTGGGCACCGACCACGTATTGTGCGACCTGAGGGGCGATCGGCCCGGTATACCCGACGGTATGAAGGTAGATATGCAGGGGAATGTTTACTGTGGCGGGGCAGGAGGTATCTGGGTCATCGACCCGTCGGGAAACCACCTGGGCACGATAGTACACGGTGAGGAGTCCACCACCAACCTGAGTTGGGGAGACGACGACTGGCAGACCATTTACTTCACCACCCGCAATACCCTGGGACGGGTCCGCGTAAACGTTCCTGGAGTACCGGTGCCTGCTCCGCAACGATAGTCAACCATTGACGACGGTGTGGCGCACCCCATGGCAGGCCCGGCCTTATTCCTAACCAGCGAGGTAATGTGATGGCACGATTATCTGATGTTGCCAGGGAGCAACTGAATCCCGAAGACCAGAAGTACTTAGACGAAATCGCGGACAGCAGAGGGAGCGTCCGGGGACCCTACGGTGTCCTCCTACACAGCCCCCAGCTAGCGGCCAGGGTAGCGGCTACCGGCGCCTACGTACGCTTCGACTTCGATATGCCCAACTCGTTGAAGGAAACGGTGATCCTGGCGACCGCCAAGGAGATCAAGAGCCAGTACGAGTTTACTGCTCATGCCCGTCTCGCCAGGGAATCCGGTGTTACTGACGACACCATTCGCTCAATTGCCCGGGGCACCGCCCCCCAGGACCTGGCAGACGACGAGGAAATCCTGGTCCGCTACACTCAGGAGTTGCTAAGGAACCATAAAATCACGGACCCGACTTATAATGCTGTCAAAGAGCGGTTCGGTGAGCGGGCCACCCTTGAAGTAACGGGGTTGATCGGTCATTACTTACTCGTTGGCCAGATCCTGGCTGCCTTTGAGGTCGACCTAGCTCCGGGCATGACACCGGAATTGCCCGACTGAGGCGGCGACAAGCGAATTAGCTTACCATTCCGCTGACTCTAGGAGACTCTGCTTAAGGTAGCTTTATGTGCTTCTTCGTCTGGCGTCGGCAGACGAAGAAGCATATATCTAATTCAGTTAGGAATCCCTAACCGCGCTACCCAGTGAGAGCTGGCAACGGTGTCAGGGCAGGGCGTCCCGCAATACCTCTACGATGTGCCGGGCTCTCCGGCCGGTCCCGTGCTCTATCTGCTGGCGACAGGACACACCGGTGACCGCTACTTCCCATTCTTCATCTTTTGCATTAACCGCCGGAAATAGCGCTTGGTCTCCGATTTGCATTGAAAGATCGTAATGCTCCTTTTCGAAACCGAAGGAGCCCGCCATTCCGCAACACCCCGAGTTCACTGGATCAACCTGTAACCCGGGTACCAGCCGTAACGTGTTCAGCGAGGGAGTGGTCCCCATCGCTGCCTTCTGGTGGCAGTGGCCGTGGAACAGGATTTTCTTGCTGACTTCTGCGAGCTTCAGATTGAGCCGGCCTTCATTCTGCAGCTTCGTCAAGAATTCATCGATCATGTAGACTTGGCCGGCAACGGCCCGGGACTTGTCGTCCTTTAGCAAATCCGGGTATTCGTCTCGGAACGTGAGGACGCAGCTGGGCTCACACCCAACTATGGGCACCCCTCGCTGCGCCACCGGGTGCAACAGGTCTACGTTATGGCGGGCGCATTCGGTGGCGTCCCCAAGTAACCCCTTGGAAATCATTGGCCGTCCGCAACAAGCTCCGTTGGCCAGTTGCACCTTGAACCCAGCAGCTTCCAGGACCTCCACTGCGGCTTTACCCACCTCGGGGTAGTTGTAGTTCATGAAGGTGTCGTTGAACAGGACTACCGTATTCCCGTCCACTCCCTTTTCACCTTGGCCCTCTACGTCTACACTCCCCTGACCGCTCACCTGCCGCCCCGCAAACCACTTGGGGAAGGTGTCCCTTCGGAACTCTGGGAGAGTACGGCGTTGGTGCACCCCCAGCACGGATCTCAATAGCAGCTTGCCCAACGGACTCCCCCCAGCCCAGTTGGAGAAGGGGGCAAACCTAGCGCCGATACGGTTGACTCGGTTGATGTTCGCGAACACGCGGTTACGCAAGGGTCTGGGGTTTGCTTGGTAGTATTGGTCGAGGAATTCGTACTTGAGCTTGGCCATGTCGACGCCGGAGTCACATTCGGCTTTGCAACCTTTGCACTCCAGGCAGAGGTCCAAGGCTTCGTACAGCCTTTTGCTGGTCAGAGCCCCGTCCGGGAGACGCCCCGAGAGGGCCGCCCGCAGCAGGTTGGCCCGTCCCCTGGTGGAGTGCTCCTCATCCCGAGTGGCCATGTATGACGGGCACATGGTCCCATCCAGCTTTCTGCATGCTCCCATGCCGTTGCACATTTCCACCGCTGCGGCGTAGTCGGCGTCCGGCGAAAAATCCAGCGTCGTGGCGGGTGACACGGTTTCATAGGCTTGCCCGTACCGCAGATTTTCGGTCATTGGCGGGCAGTCTATGATTTTTCCGGGGTTCATGATGCCCTGAGGATCGAAGGTCCGCTTGACCTCCCTGAACATCTCATAGATGTGCGGACCAAACATCTTCTCGGTCCACACCCCACGCACGATCCCATCTCCGTGCTCACCGCTCAAGGAGCCGCCGAACTCGCGGACCAAGTCGCTCACTTGATCGGCGATGGATACCATGGTATTTATCCCCTCTTGGTTTTTGAGACTAACCAAGGGACGAATGTGCAAACAACCAACGCTAGCGTGGCCGTAGTAGCCTGCCTCAGTGTTGTGACTTCTCACTATCTCGTCGAAGCGGCGTACGAAAGCTCCCAGGTTCTCCGGGTCTACGGCCGTATCCTCCACATAGGGGATTGGCTTGGCGTCCCCGTGCAGGCTCATCAACAATCCCAAGCCAGCCTTGCGGACGTTCCAAACGGTTGTTTGGGCCGCCCGGTCCAGAACGTTGACGCATGCGTAGCTGAGCCTTCGGCGGGTCATGTCCTCCTGTAGGGCTTCCATCTTGGCCGTTAGCTCGGCCTCTGACTCGCCGTAAAACTCGACCAGAAGCAGGGCACCTGGGTTTCCTTGAATGAAAGAGAGGCTCTGGGCGTGCCCCAAGGACTCCCTGGACCGGTCCAGCAACATCCTGTCCACCACTTCCACGGAAGAAGGGGCGTGGGTTAACACCTGAGACGTTGCCTCACTGGCCCGGACTATGTCATCAAAGTGAAGCACTGATAGTGAAGTCATGGTGGGACGGGGGACAAGGTTCAATTTCGCCTCTGTGACCACGCACAGAGTCCCTTCGGAGCCCACCACCATCCGTGCCAGGTTGAAGTGGCTGTCGTCAACAAACTCGTCCACGTTGTAACCGCTCACCCGGCGCATAATCTTGGGGTATTGGGCCTCGATCTCTGCTAAGTTGTCCCGCGCCAAGCGCCGTACTCCACGGTAGATGTCCGACTCCAAGCCGCTGCCGCTCAGCTTAGCTTCCAGGTTGTGGGTGTCGAGGGGCTGGAAGTGCGCCCGAGCCCCGTCAGCGAGGACGGTGTCCACCTCCAGAACGTGGTCCAGGGTCTTGCCGTAGATCACCGAGTGGGCGCCGCAGGTGTTGTTGCCGATGCCGCCACCGACACAGGCCCGGTTGGCTGTTGTTGGGTCCGGCGCGTACTGCAGATTGTATGGCGCCAGGTGGCGATTGAGCTGGTCCAGCACTATCCCCGGTTGGACCCGGGCCCACTGTTCTTCCTGGTTGACCTCCAGTACCTGGCGAAGGTACTTGCTGAAATCGATGACTATAGCGTGGTTCACCGTCTGCCCAGCCAGGCTGGTCCCGCCTGCGCGGGGAAGCAGCGGGACTCCGCTGTCTCGAGCCGTCTCCACCACTGCGGCCACGTCATCGGCGTCTTTAGGTATCACCACGCCCACCGGCTCCATTTGATAGATGCTGGCGTCGGTGCTGTACAGTACTCTGGAGAAGGGGTCAAAGCGGACTTCACCCGATACCCGGCGTTTCAGCTCTTCTTCCAACTCTTTCCGCTCTCTGCCCTGGACGCGGGTTGAAGTGGGAGTTTGGATTGCCATAAATTGTCCTCTTCTAGATTTTCAGTGGTCGGCTATCGGTGTTCAGTCATTTAGGCCCGGCCGGCTGGTGGTTCGTATGATTCTCCGGGGAGATGCTTTTGGCTGGCTTTTCTGCCGTTAGGGATCCGGTGGTTTAAGGGTCCTGCTCCTCCGTTGGTTGCGCTCCATGCAGCGTTAGTTCATCCAACAATTGCTGCGCCCATAGGCGGAGGTAATCTTCCAGGTCGGCTCCGCAATGGGGGCAGTCCAAGTCGCCGAAACGGAACCTGGTCCCGCAAAGGCTACAGGCTAGGAATTGGGCCAGCCTGGCCAACACCGTCTGTATTTGGCTCTCAGTCGCCATAGACCAACCCTCTTGCTCCGACCACAAGTCTGATTCATTCTAAACCAATGTGTGCTCTACGGGCTATTCGACGCCTATCAAGACCAAGGCACCCTTAATTCTCCACCTAACGGGAACCTCCCAGTGCGTCCTGAGCCTGTTGAAGGACGGTGCCGAAGGGTTCACCTCTAACGGACTTCCCACGGCCTAAGAGATACAAGGTCCTGTATTAAGGCGCGTGACATTGTGGCACGCTTCGAGCCGGTGATACACTGGTGCAACCCACCGGTGAAGCTAATCTAACGGAGGATACATGGCCACACACACTGAATCCCGGGTCAAGGAGCTGCAAGAATCCGCCCTCGAACACCTGTGGGTCTACCTCAGGGAACCCAGTGACATGGCCGAAAAGGGGGAGCCTCAGATCTTCGTCAGCGGCAAAGGCTGCCAGGTGACTGACGCGCTGGGCAATACCTTCATCGATGCGATGTCGGGCCTCTGGCTGAAGAACGTTGGCTACGGGCGCACCGAGATTGCCGATGCCGCTTATCAGCAGATGCTCAAATTGACCTACATGCCCATGGGCACTACCACCGAACCGACCATCCGTTTGGCTGAAAAGCTGGCTAGTATCACTCCGGGAGACCTGTCCCGCTGCTTCTTTACCAGCGGAGGTTCCGAGTCGGTTGAGACAGCAATGAAGCTGACCCGGGCCTACTTTAAGAGAATGGGAGAACCGGGGAGGACCAAGTTCATCAGCCGGAAGGGCTCCTACCATGGGGCGACCTTCGGCGCTATGGCGCTGGGGGGCTCGCCGGTGGTCCCCAGAGACGACTACGAACCCCTAATGCCTGGATTTTTCCACGCTCCTCAGCCGCACCCCTATCGATGTGAATATGGTGGCGAAACACCGGAGGAATGTGCCGACCGGTGCGTTGGGGCCTTAGAGGAGATCATCAAATTTCAAGGGCCGGAGACCGTCGCTGCCGTCGTAGCGGAGCCGGTATCAAGCCCATTGGGCACCGTGGTGCCAGGGCCCAACTACTGGCCCAAGCTGCGGGAGGTGTGCGATCGGTACGGATGCCTGCTCATCGCCGACGAGGTCATTACCGGCTTCGGTCGCACCGGCAAGATGTTCGCCTGCGAGCACTGGGGCGTCACCCCCGATATCATGACCATTGCCAAGGGATTGACCAGCGGTTACATCCCCATGGGCGGGGCCATCACGCGCAAGTCGATATCCGATGCCTTCGTAGGCAGCCAGAGGACCGCCTTCCGCCACGTTATTACCTTCGGAGGTCATCCGGTGGCAGCGGCTGCTTCATTGAAGAACATCGAGATCATGGAAGAGGAAGGTCTGGTGGAGAACTCGCGGCGAATCGGCGACCATTTGCTGGCCGGTTTGAAGGAGCTCAAAGAAAAGCACCAGATCATAGGCGACGTCCGGGGCTTGGGGTTGATGTGCGGCTTGGAGCTGGTGAAAGACCGTCAGACCAAGGAATACTTCCCAGCCGAGGCTGAGCTGGGCACTCGGCTGACCCAGGGTTTCGCTGAGAACGGGGTGATTCTGCGCGGCGGCGACGTGATCAACCTGGCGCCTCCGCTGTGCATCACTATGGGCGAGACCGACGACCTCCTCGAGGTATTGGACCGTGTCATCGGCGCGGCATCCCGAGACCTGGGCGCAGAATAGGATTTTCGGCGGGGGAAGGGCTCTGAATAAGCCCGTGGGATTGTGGCACGGTAAGTTCGGAAAGCGCCCCTCTGCGGTGAATCAGCCCTTACGCTGTCTCCAAGCTGTCGATCGGCGCCTGGCCTCTAATTGCCGGTTACCATCATTAACGTGGAAATCCAGCATGTAGTGCTACAACTACGCTGTTGGAGATTAGGAACCGAGAGGCCCCAATGGACGTAAAAGAGGCGGCATGGACGGCGAAAGATTACGTCCTAGGACTTTTCGCCGGAGAGCAGGTTATGAACGTGGGACTGGAAGAGGCTGAGTTCGACACCCTCTCAGACACTTGGAAAATAACCATCGGATTCTCCCGGCCCTGGGACCAAAAAAATGTCCTAAGCACGGCGCTTGGGGAAGGACGTCCGGCGCGCACTTACAAGGTAATGCGCATCAACAACGAAAGCGGCAAAGTTGAATCTCTCAAGGACCGCCTTCTGAGAGAAGATACGACGTGAGCCTATGCTCCAAACTGGATTGTTCATCGACACGAATCTTTTCGTACTGCTGGTAGCGGGCAGTGAGGGAAGAGACTTAATTGCTAAGCACCGTCGGCTAGAGGGATACTCAGCTAACGATTATGACATTTTGCTGAATCTTCTTCGACCGATTGGCCAAGTGTTCGTAACACCGAATACACTTACTGAGACTTCCAACCTGCTCGCTCAGCATGGAGAACCGGAACGTTCCCGCCTCATGCGAAGGCTCCGGTCCATCGTCCACGAGAGCGAGGAAGTAGTGGTTGCTAGTGCAACGGCAACCGACAACAGCAAATTCGAGCAACTCGGACTGACCGACGCTGCGCTCCTCGAGGTCGCCACCCCCGACACTCCCTTGGTCACTGTCGACTTCGATTTGTACTAGCGGCCCTATCGAAAGGGGACAATATCGTGGTGAATCTCGCCCAACTCCGAGACCAATAACCTGCTTCCGTGCGGGACCGCTGGCAGTCTAAGAAGGCTTGATCCAGACTGGCCTGCCGAGGATCTTCTTAATTCGATCTCCCGAGGTCTCTTGGGGGATGGTATTTCTACCATAGTATACTCGCCCAT
Source organism: Dehalococcoidia bacterium (assembly GCA_965197555.1). GTDB lineage: Bacteria > Chloroflexota > Dehalococcoidia > Lucifugimonadales > UBA3495. The sequence goes on from OZ240213.1 coordinate 1,185,186, forward strand.
ATCCCTCCAACCGGGTGGCCATTGATGCCTAACGCCCTCTACTACGGCGACAACCTGCTGGTGCTGCGGGAGCATATTCCCACCAAGTCGGTGGACTTGGTGTACTTGGATCCGCCCTTCAATTCCAACGCCTCCTACAACGTGCTGTTCCGAGAGAAGACGGGAGAGGAGTCGCCGGCGCAGATCAAGGCGTTCACCGATACCTGGGAGTGGACGCAGGAGACCGAATACACCTACGAGTTGGACATCATCCAGAACCCGGCCGTGCCGTCGGCGGTCAAGGAGATGATTTCGGCCTTCCGCCAGTTCATCGGTCAGAACGCCATGATGGCCTACCTGGTGATGATGGCGCCCCGCCTGGTGGAGTTGCACCGAGTCCTGAAGCCCACGGGCAGCCTGTACCTGCACTGCGACCCGACGGCCAGCCATTATCTCAAGCTGCTTCTCGATGGAGTATTCGGCTCAGATTGTTTCAGGAGTGAAATAGTTTGGCGCAGAACCAACGCGCATAACGATGCCAAGCAGGGCCGCCGCCAGTACGGGAACGTGCACGATACGATCTTCTTTTACACCAAGGGCAATACGTGGAATTGGAATTGGCTGTACACAGAATACGACAGCAAATATGTCGACTCCTTTTACAAGTTCACGGAACAGGATTCAGGGCGGCGATACCAGATGGGCGACTTAACTGCGGCGAAGCCTGGCGGGGATACTAGCTATGAGTGGCGAATCAAGCGTCCCCGTGATGGGGCATGGGAAGGTGACGTAACAAACGAATACGCTCATCCAATCAATGGTTGGGAATACAAGGGTATACTGCCATATCAAGGAAGGTATTGGGCATATTCTAAGGACGGCATGGTTGCAATGGCCTCGGAAGGGCGCATCGCATTTACGGAAAACGGGACACCAAGGTACAAACGTTATCTGGACGAAATGCCCGGCGTTCCCCTACAGAATGATTGGAGCGATATACGCCCTGCGTCTCGGTCGGAATCTCTTGGCTACCCCACGCAGAAACCGGAGGCCCTGCTGGAGCGCATCATCCGCGCCTCCTCCAACGAGGGCGATGTGGTGCTGGACCCCTTCTGCGGCTGTGGGACGGCGGTGGCCGCGGCGCAGAAGCTGGACCGCCACTGGATTGGCGTGGATATCACCCACTTGGCGGTGGCCCTGATGAAGAACCGGCTCAAGACCGCCTTTAACCTGGAGCCGGGCCTGGACTATGAAGTGGTGGGCGAGCCCCAGGATGTCGGCGGCGCCCGCGCCCTCTGGGAGCAGGACCCCTACCAGTTCCAGTTCTGGGCCGTGTCATTGCTGGAGGCCCAGCCCCAGCAGGAGCAGAAGCGCGGCGCCGACCGGGGCATCGACGGCCTGGTCTACTTCATCGACGGGCCCAAGCGGACGCCGCAGAAAATCGTTATCCAGGTCAAGGGCGGCCACGTCTCCGCCCCGCAGGTCCGCGACCTGAAGGGGGTGGTGGAGCGGGAAAAGGCAGCGCTGGGGCTGTTCATTTCCCTGGAGCAGCCGACGGCGGCCATGCGGTCCGAAGCGGCGGGCAGCGGGCTGTTTCACTCGGACCTGTGGGACCGGGACTACCCTAGGATACAGCTTCGCACCATCGGCGATATGCTATCGGGCCAGGGGTTCGAGCTGCCGCCCCGGCCAGCGGCCTACCAGCCAGCCCAGCGGGTCCGCCGCGCCCAAGGACAGCAAGCGCCGCTGGAAGGGATGGAGACAAGATAGAGGCTGATCATACCCTGAGGGCCTGTGCCCTGCCCCGTGAGATAGAACCAGCGCATACGCCATTCCAGTTTTTCCTCATGGATAATTAGCCTAATCCGGCAAAACTTGCTATTGTTTCATCGCGTGGATCACTTCGGCCAATCGCTTGACCCGCTCCGGGTCTACGGGGTTGCTGACCAAACCCCCCACCTTCAAGCTGGTGCCCACAATGGCGCCGTCAGCCTCTACCAGCAACCGGGGCGCGTTGGCCTCGTCCACTCCGCTGCCCACCAGGATGAAGGCGTCGGGGACCGCACGCCGTGTCTCAGCTACGTCGGCGGGGGACGCCGCGCGGCCGGTCACCGGCCCGGTCACGATTAGTCCATCGGCCAAGCCTCGGTAAGCGGTCTCTCGGGCCATCAGTCCCATATCAACTTGGCCCAAGGGCACGGCGTGCTTCACCAATACGTCCGCCAGGATTTTTACATCAACGTTTAGGGCCTTCCGCCGACGCAAAGTCTCGTGGGCCTCGCCCGTGACCAGGCCCTCGTCGGCAACCATCACCCCGTAGTGGACGTTGACTCGGATGAAATCAATGCTGGTAACTGCGGCCACCGCCAGCGCCGAGCGGGCGTCGTTGCGCAGCATATTGACGCCCACCTTTAGGCTGGTCGCTCCTTTGACCTGGCTCACCGCCAGCGTCATAGCGGACACGGTCTCGGGCTCTACCCTGCCGATGCGGAAGGGCGCATCGCCGAAATTTTCGACAATAATGCCATCGGCCCCGCCCTCCTCCAGGGCCCGAGCTTCTTTAGTGGCCCCCTCCAACACCTTCTCCAGATCACCACCCCAACGCGGCGACCCGGGCAAGGGATTTAGATGTACCACGCCAATGAACGTTTTGGGAGATTTAAACAGTTTTTGTGCCACTGGACTCCTCGGTATCTTCCTGCAACAGGGAGAGGCCGGACCTGCCAGCTCCGGCCCCATCTTCCGACGCAACTGTTAGCCGGGGCTGGCCAGATTGACGCGGGCCAAGGAAGATGTGCCCCACTCTGCAGTTATGTACAATATATCAAACAGGCGGTTGGTCAAGGGACAAATCGATAGGCGGCTCGACCCTATTCGGTGCCAGGCAGTGCTAAAATGAGGGCTAACTAAGGAGGGAAGGTACACAGTCAATGCCTCAGGAGTTCATTCACGTCAAAGGCGCCAGGGAGCACAACCTCAAGAACGTCGATGTGACCATCCCCCGCGATAAGCTGGTGGTCATTACCGGTGTCTCGGGCTCGGGAAAGAGCTCACTGGCCTTTGACACCATCTACGCCGAGGGCCAACGCCGTTACGTCGAGTCCTTGTCCGCCTATGCCCGGCAATTTCTGGGACGGATGGACAAGCCGGACGTGGACTACATCGAAGGGCTCTCGCCTGCTATTTCCATAGACCAGAAAGGCGTCTCTCACAACCCTCGTTCCACCGTAGGGACAGTCACCGAGGTATATGACTACCTCCGGTTGCTCTACGCCCGGGTTGGAAAACCCCACTGCCCCAAGTGTGGGCGCCCTGTGGCGAAACAGACCGTGCAGCAGATTGTCGATGCGATCATGGCGTTGCCCGAGGGCAGCCGGGTGATGCTGTTGGCCCCCAAAGTCCGCCGTAAAAAAGGCGAGCACAAGGATGTCTTCGAGGCTGCCAGGAGGGCTGGCTTCGTCAGGATTAGGGTCAATGGCGACGTCCGTATGCTGGATGAGCTAGGCGACCTGAACCTGAACAAGCAGAAATGGCACTACATCGAGATCGTCGTCGACCGCCTTGTTATTCGGCCCGACATGGAAATCAACCGGGTGTCAGAATCGGTGGAAGCGGCTTTAAAAGAGGGCGAGGGTGTAGTCCTGGTTGACCGGGGAGAAGAGAAAGAGCTGGTCTTCTCAGAGCAGTTTGCTTGCGTTGGTTGTGGCACCAGCTTACCGGAGATCGAGCCGAGGACCTTCAGCTTCAATAGCCCCCATGGAGCCTGCACCGAGTGCACCGGCCTTGGTTACAAATTGGAGGTTGACCCGGACCTGGTGATATCCAACAAAAACCTATCTCTGTCTGAGGGCGCGGTATCCCCTTGGACACGGTCCGGGGCGTCGAGCTCATGGTATCTGAGCCTCATGGAGTCGGTGGCAACGGCCCACGGGTTCTCTGCCAAGTCCCCTGTGAAGGACCTCACCGAAGAGCAGCTTGGCCTAGTGCTCTATGGTAACAAGTCCAAGACCATCACCATGCGGCACAAGACCCATCAGGGCCGTACTTATAGCTGGGATACCACCTTTGAGGGGGTAATCCCTAACCTACAGCGGCGGTACCGCGAGACCGACTCAGACCACACTCGTCAGGAAATCGAACGCTACATGGCGGCGCGGACCTGCAAGACCTGTGACGGTAAGCGCCTGCGGCCTGAGGCCTTGGCGGTGACAGTCTGCGACCTGGGGATCATGGATGTCTGCTCCAAGAATATCGGTCAGGCCGCCGAGTGGGTCCGGCAGATTGATCCGGATGCCCCTGGAGAACATCCAGGGGAGACCTTGTCTCGACGCGACAAAACAATCGGCAGCCAGATTCTCAAGGAGATAGAGGGCCGGCTCCGATTTTTGGCTGACATTGGCCTGGACTACGTTACCATGGGCCGCACCGCCCGTACCTTGTCCGGCGGCGAGGCCCAGCGCGTAAGGTTGGCGACGCAAATCGGCTCGGGCCTGACGGGCGTTCTGTATGTTTGTGACGAGCCAACAGTGGGCCTTCATCCCCACGACGATCATCGCCTCATCGAGACCTTGGAGCGATTGCGGGACATGGGGAACACCGTGGTTGTGGTAGAGCACGACGAAGCGATGATGCGAGCCGCCGACTATATCGCAGATCTGGGACCCGGTGCGGGAGAGCACGGGGGCCAGGTGGTTGTAACAGGAACTCTAGACGAGATAATGGACGCCCCCCAGTCTCTAACCGGCCAATACCTCAGCGGACGAAAGAAAGTGCCGGTCCCTAAGGAGAGGCGGCCTGGCAACGGCAAGTTTCTAAAGGTCCTGGGGGCTCGCGAGAACAACCTGCAAAACCTTGACATTGAGATACCCTTGGGCTTATTGGCCTGCATCACCGGGGTATCCGGTTCGGGTAAGAGCACCCTGGCCTACGAGGTCCTGTACAAGAAACTGGCCCAGATTCTGTATAAAGCCCGAGACTTGCCCGGCGACCACGACGACGTCCTGGGGGTCGAGAATATCGATAAAGTCGTCAATATCGATCAATCTCCCATTGGCCGGACACCTCGCAGCAATCCTGCCACCTACACCGGGGCCTTCACTCCCATCCGTGAGCTTTTTGCCAGCTTGCCGGAAGCCCGGGTACGCGGCTACGCTCCTGGGCGCTTCTCCTTCAACGTAAAGGGTGGCCGGTGTGAGGCCTGCCAGGGAGAAGGTTACATACAGATTGAGATGCAGTTCTTGCCCGACGTGACTGTTCCTTGCGAAGTGTGCAAAGGACGCCGGTACAATCGCGAAGCCCTTGAGGTTACGTTGCGGGACAAGAGCATTGCCGACGTACTGGCAATGACCGTGGCCCAGGCACTGGAATTCTTCAACAACTTTCCCCGGATCCGGCCGAAGCTCGAGACCCTCAGAGACGTGGGCTTGGGTTACATTCGGTTGGGCCAACCAGCAACCACGCTGTCTGGCGGTGAGGCCCAGAGGGTAAAGCTGTCCACTGAGCTTTCCAAGCGGGCCACCGGTAAAACCCTGTACCTGCTTGATGAGCCGACTACTGGCCTGTCCTTCGACGATTGCGCCGCGCTGCTCCGGGTATTACACCGGTTGGTGGACAGCGGCAACACAGTGTTGTTGATTGAGCACAACCTGGACATTATCAAGAACGCCGATTGGGTCATTGACCTCGGGCCGGGAGCAGGAGACAAGGGGGGCCGGCTCATTGCCGCCGACACTCCCGAACGGCTGGCCCGCATGCATGATTCTCATACCGGTCGTTATATACAAAGGGTGTTGGAGAATGCGCCGGACACGGCCGCTGAGCCGGCAGTGGTCGGGAATTAGAAAATATCCAGTTTCCGCTTTGCACAGCACCATGTGAACCCGGTGGTAAAATTCAGAGCTATTGGGGGAGGACACTTATGCCGCTGCACTACGACGGTGAGATCCGAATTACCAAGATCAACATGGGGCCCTTTGACAACAACGGCTACATAGTGGTTTGTCCGGAGACCAACGAAGGGGTCATTATCGATACGCCCGCCGAGCCGGAAAAGCTGCTGGCCGAGATCGGTGATGTTAACGTCACTAACATCCTGATCACCCACCGGCATCAGGACCATTTGTTGGGCTTCGACGAGATCACTCAGAATGTGAGAGCCGACGTAGCCATCGGCGTTGAGGACGCGGAGGTTTTGCCCAGGCCGCCCGAGGTTCCTCTGAAGGACGGCGACCTGATCAAGTTCGGACGGCAAGAGATGCAGGTGTTGGCCACCCCTGGCCATACTGTAGGCGGTAGGTGCTTCCTGCTGGGCAAGCACCTTTTCTCTGGCGACACGCTCTTTCCGGGCGGCCCCGGCAGGACCGCCAGTCCGGAAGCGTTCCAGCAAGTGGTGGATAGCATAACCAGGAAACTTCTGGTCTTGCCCGACGATATCGCTGTCTACCCCGGTCACGGCCTCGACACGACCATCGGGACGGCCCGCCAGGAGTATCAAAACTTCGCTTCCCGGCCCCATCCAGCCGACTTGCATGGTGAGATCACCTGGCTGGGAAGCTAGCCCGTACACCTATCCTCCGGTCAGTTGCCCGGGACCAACATTGGGTATCAGGGAGCGGATCACGCTCCCTGGTCTATTGCACGGCACCGTTAATTGATGAGGTGGACATGTACCAACGGTCTATATTGGACAATCAGCTTAGAGTGCTGACTTCAACAATGCCCCATACCAGGTCGGTGTCGGTGGTGATATGTGTTGGTGCAGGTTCCCGGTATGAGTCTGAGGAGTTGGCGGGCATTTCCCACTTCCTGGAGCACCTTCCTTTCAAGGGCACGGCTAAGTGGCCCACCGCGCGGGATGTCAGTGAGGCTGTGGAGGGCTTGGGCGGCGTGATGAACGCCAGCACCGACCGCGAGATGACTGCCTTCTGGTGCAAAGTGGCCCAACCCCATTTTGATGCTGCCATGTCCGTTCTTATGGATATGATGATTCGCCCCCTGTTAGATCCGGAGGAGGTGGAGAAGGAAAGAGAGGTCATCCAAGAAGAGCTACGGATGACCAGCGACCACCCGACATATCGGGTAGACTTGCTCATCGACGAGGCGCTGTGGCCGGATCAGGCCATGGGAAGAGATGTGGGGGGCACCCCGGACTCGGTCAGCAACCTCTCCCGGGACAGCATCTACGAATACATGTCCGCTCAATACAATCCAGCCAACACTGTAGTAGCCGTGGCGGGCAACGTTTCCCATCAGGAGGTAGTAGACCTGATAGGGGAAGTCACCAGGGATTGGCAGCCAAAGCAACCACTGGAATGGCAGCCAGTCTCCAATGGCACTCAGGGACCGGTCGTGAGACTGGAGCAACGTCGAACGGATCAGTCCCATCTCTGCCTGGCCTTGCCCGGACTGGCGTTGGAAGACCCTGACCGGTACGCTCTGGCCATCCTCAACGTCATGCTGGGCGACGGCATGAGCAGTCGGCTATTTCTCAACCTTCGGGAGCGCCAGAGCCTGGCTTACGATGTGAACAGCTCCCTCAATCACTTCCGGGACTGCGGGTCCATCGTGGTCTATTGCGGCGTCGAGCCACGGAAGAGCCGGGACGCCGTGCGAGCAGTGGTCAGCGAAATTCGAAGCATGCGGGAGGAAGCCCCGGACCAGGAGCTTACCAAAGCAAAAGAATACACTAAAGGCCGTCTCATGCTGCGGATGGAGGACACCCGGGCGGTGGCTTCTTGGCTGGGTTCTCAGGAGCTATTGCAAGGAAATGTTGTAACCCCCGACGAGGTCATCGCCAGCATTGATGGTGTTACCGCTGCTGACGTATCCGAAGTAGGCCAAAGGCTGTTCAGTGGAGACAACCTGCGGTTGGCGGTGGTGGGCCCCCATCGTAGCGACAAACAATTCCTGAAGCTGCTTACCTTGTAGCCCATTAACCTTGTAGCCCATTAACCAGGTAGCCCATTAACAAGTGGCCCATGAACTGCCTACCGGGCTAAGTCGGCGTGCACCTTACGTGGCTGAGCGTATGACCCAGCGCTCGTGAGCAAGGCCATTCGACTCAACATGGGGATAAAGGGTAATGTGAACGACTGAACGGCCAGGAGTTGGGATGATTCGAAGTATCTTCGCAGGTCTTCTCACTTTCTTGACCGTTTTCGGGTTAGCTTGTGCCGATCCGCCAATCACATCGAGCCCGGCTGTAGCACCGGCAGCCACAAGTGTTGCAGCCCTCACTCCAACGCCCAGCTCTCTCCCAAAAGCTACTACACGGCGTCCGCCTACCGTGCCCGCGGCCGCCGCCCCGGTGCCCACTCCGACCCTGCCGCCTCAGCCAACACCCACCGCTACTTCCGAACCTACAGTAGCGCCAACGCCTCCTCCTGCTCTCACATTGCAGCCGACGTTGGCACCGACAAACCCACCGACTCAGGAGCTATCGCGAACGACCGCTCCAGCCGCCACCCCCACCATTGTTCCAACCCCGACCCACACCATTGCTCCAGCCCCAACCCCCACAATTGCTCCAGCCCCAACCCCCACAATTGCTCCAGCCCCAACCCCCACAATTGCTCCAGCCCCAACCCCCACAATTGCTCCAGCCCCAACCCCCACAATTGCTCCAGCCCCGACCCCCACCGCTACCCAACCCGCGCCGGGAACTCCGTCATTTCCCATGACCCCCGACACGCTTTCTTTGCAACTCCTATTTAAGGTGGATGCTGCCCTTGCGGAGAGGGTAGCGGATTTTCCATGGGTCGCCGACGGCCTCTTTGACCTGGAATCATCCGCAATATACGAGCTGCGTGTCATCGCTGACCAGGACCGTGCGTTGGCCAACCAATTAGCCTCCATGCCTTTCTTCAGTACATCCATTGAGGAACATGACCTGAACGCTCTGCTCTCGCTACAACACCTTAAGACCAACTACTCGCAGGACATCAATCTCCTGATCGAACAAGGCTGGTATCAAGATGGACTGAGTGATCTCGAAGCGATTTTCGTTGTAGTCTTGACCCGCCATGCCGACCTGCGCACCATTCAATTATTCGGGCCAAATGACTTTCAGAGCTTGGCCACCGGACCTTATGTTGAGACCGTCAACTGGCAGTCTGTCAACGTTCCGTTGGCTGGAGATGTCAATCTGATCCTGTTTAACCTCCCCAAAGGCGGCTCGGCCGCTCCCGAGATATTATCTCTGATGATGAACGCAATCCCAGTGTTGGAGAACTTCATGGGAGTGCCCTTTCCTCAGAAAGATGTGGTGTTGTTGTTCAAAGACCCGGATGAAACCGAATCGCAGGAGCTGGACATCTTGGCGAGATTTGTGGGCACCCATATGATCGTCGAACCCTACGCGGCGATCAAAGACCTGAAAGGGACCATTAGCCACGAGTTGGCCCACTATTACCTCAGTGGCTCTTCCGTGAGTCAAGGTCTACCCATCTGGTACGACGAGGGAGGAGCCGACTTCCTAGCATCCTACGTGTTATCTCGGCTTTACGACGAACCCTTGGAGGATAGGATGCGAGCCCTGGGGGAATATACTTCCAGCTACCTCAGGCTTTGTGATAGCTACCATGGCATAACCAATATTCGGAAGCTACTGGAGTTGATAGAGAGCGACGGCTACTATGGCCACCAAGAGTTTACTTACTCATATTGCAATTACGTTTTGGGTGAATACCTGTTTCTGAAGCTGTACACAACCATCGGGCATGATCCCTTTACCCAAGTGTGGAAAGAGATTCATGAAATGAGGGCAGAGAGAGGCCGTCTCATTACTGAAGAAGAGATCTACCAGGCGTTCTTAGGCCATACTCCCGAGGACCAGCTCGAGGATTTCAAAGAAATATACAACCGCTGGCATGGAGCCATTTCTCGTTAATAAGCTCCCCTGAATCCCAGGAAAGTGATCGCTATCATCACCTCTGTCCTGGGGGGTACCTGGACCTCAGGCACCGGTATTGCTGGCTTGATCTCTATGATCCGGAAACACTTGCTGGACAAATTAGGTGTAGATGAGAAGGAAATGAAAAACCTCCCCATTTCTTGATGCGGGGAGGTTTTCTGGTTTCGTGGCGATCGGCTGCGAATCAGTTTCCCTTAGGGTCGAACTCAGCCTCCACGGGATTGTGCAAAACTCCAATACCTGGGATATCCACCTCCACATTATCTCCGGGCTTGATCGCCCTGGTGACGCCTGTGGCGCCGGAGAAGACCAGGTCGCCGGGTCGAAGGGTGACCTGCTGACTGATGTAGCTTATTATTTCCGGGAATGTAAACAACATGTCTCTGGTATGCGACCGCTGGACCTCCTCGCCATTCAGCCGAACGACTAGCTCCAATTGCATTGGGTTTACGTCGGTGTCAATCCAAGGGCCAACGGGAGCGAAGGTGTCTGAGCCCTTGGCGCGCCACATTGTCCAGTCATCTTTTTGCCACGTCCGATCGCTTACGTCGTTACCACAGGTGTAGCCTAAGATGCAGTGCCGCGCCGCATCGGGCGTGACCCTACGGCAATGTCGACTCACGACCGCTACGGCCTCCCCTTCATAGTGCACGTCCCCACCCGAGTCTTTGGGAATGATTATCGGGTCCTCGTGTCCGGTGAGAGAATTCCGCCCCTTGTGCCACGGCTCAGGGTGTACCGGTGCCGGTGGAGCACCATTCCCGTTCTCAAATACTGATGCAGCAAACTCCAAGTGGTCCTGAAAGTTCAGGCCGGGGCACCATATATCGCTGGGGTCAGTTGGAGGCAACAGCTTTACTTCACCCAGCTCGTAATGAATATCCGTCATACGAAATCTTGTATAAATGCTTCCTCGGATCTCTATCACTTCATCCCCCCTGACCACGCCATAGGCAACCCGTCTACCAGCTCGGAAGCGAGCGATTTTCATTCTCTTAATACCTCTCGGACTGTGGTTGGGGAGGAAACTAAGCGCCGATTTTACTCGCTAGCAATGCTCTTAGCAAGGCAGGTTTCGAGATTGTGCCACCCCAATTTCGAGGCTAAAATACGCATCCTAGCCAGGAAGGATGGAAACGGCTTTCATTGCCATAGGCGATTATTTCTGGGAGGAGCAGCATTGAAGACAGGCCTATTTATCAACGCCCAATATCTGCCGGGGGAGTCAATGCCTAAAAAAATCCAAGAAAGCGTAGAACAGGTGCGGGTGGCGCGCGATGCAGGATTTGACCTAATATGCGCCGGCCAGCACTACCTTGCTTCTCCCTACCAGATGAGCACCACCTTCCCTCTGCTGGCCCGGTTGGCTGCGGAAGCCGGAGACATGGAAGTGGCCTCAGCAGTGGTCCTTGTCCCCCTCCACAACCCTGTGGAGCTGGCGGAAAGCGTGGCCACTCTGGATGCCATCTGCCAAGGCCGGTTCATCTTTGGGGTTGGCTTGGGCTACCGGGACGAGGAGTATGTCTCCTTCGGCGTGGACCGTACCCGCCGCGTGGCCCGAATGTCCGAGGCGCTTGAGGTGATGAAGTTGCTGTGGACCAAGGACGAGGTAGAATTCGATGGTGCTTATTACCGGGTACCGAAGGTCAGGCCCGCGACAAGACCGGTCCAAAAACCGCACCCACCCATCTGGGTCGCAGCGAACAACGATGGCGCCATACGGCGGGCCGCCCGATGGGGCTTCCCCTGGTTGATAAATCCCCATGCTACCGTGCCAATGGTGGCGCAACAGTTGGCTGGCTACCGGGATGAGCTACAACGGGCAGGTAACCCGGTCCCTCCAGTGCTTCCCATGATGCGGGAGCTCTATGTGGCTCAAGACCGGGAATCCGCTTACCTCCAAAGCCAACCCTACTTGGAAAGCAAGTATGCAGCGTATGCTGCCTGGGGCCAAGATAAGGCCCTCCCGGGCAACGAAAGTTTCACGGTCCCGTACCATGAGTTGGCTCGGGACCGTTTTCTGCTGGGCTCTCCTGAAGATGTGGCCCGTGAGATGCTGCGTTATTCCACTGAGTTGGGAGTAAACCAACTGATTTTCCGCATGCAATGGCCCGGAATGGGTCACGACCAGCTTATTCGCCAGATAGAACTGATGGGCAAGGAGGTCATACCCGCGGTTAAAAATGGCTAACCCGGTGATCACAACCTTGTTGGTGAGCTTGACGCCCAAATTTGGCGGAGTATAAGCTATCCTCAAGTGCTAGCCTTGATCCTGTATTCTGTACTATGGTCGTCTAACCCGAGGAGATTAGCATGCCCCGGCTGGAAACCCTGAGTGAAGTCCAACGGAACACCCTCCTATATTTTCCTTGTTTGGAATTTGAAACTACTCCTTGGAAGCCCCTGGCGAAGAAACTGACCGAAAGCAAGCTAGCGCTGGTTACCAGTGCAGGCCTCCACCTTCGCAGCGACAAGCCCTTCGTCACTGATGTCCAGGGCGGCGACTCGTCTTATCGGGTGATACCCAGCGACACCAAGGCCTCGGAGATCCTCCAGAGTCACGTCAGCATCGGTTTTGATCACACACCCATGTATCGGGACCTGAATATTACGTTCCCCATGGACCGGGCGAACGAGCTGGTCCAGCGGGGCGTGATCGCAGCTATTTCCAGAAATTACTATTCATTTATGGGAGCCTTGCGGGATTGCACCCGGATGATTGAAGAAACAGGGCCCGAAGTGGCGCAACACCTGCTGGACGAGGATGTGGACCTGGTCCTGTTAACCCCTACTTGACCACTTTGCACGCATGCCGTGAGTGTGCTATCGCGAGTGTTCGAAAATGCGGGGCTTACCACAATAACCCTGGCGTTGGTGCGGGAGCACGCTGGAAAAGTAAAGCCGCCCCGAGCCCTGTTCGTGCCCTTCTATTTCGGTCACACGTTGGGCCGACCGAATGATCCCGAGCTTCAGCACCGGGTGATTAGTGAAGCGCTGGAGATGCTCAAGTTCTCCCAAGGGCCGGTCCTGGCAGAGTTCCAAGAAGAAGCGGGGCCGACAAATGTTCCTCAAGCCTCCGCCGTGCAGCCATCTACAAATGGGCAGCGAGCCAACACCGCCAACGAGCTGACGGCGCTTAGACCATTCTACGAGCGTTGGCTCGCTGCCAACGACGGGCGTACTGCCGTGGGCCTCAGCGGCATTCCTCAACGCAGATTCAGAGGCGTTGTCCGGTTCCTCGAAGCCTTCTCGGCTGATGAGACGGCCGACATGGAGGAGAGGCCGCCGGGCGTATCCCTACCCCAATTCATACGTTACTGCGTGGACGATTTGAAGGCCTTCTATTTCGAAGCCCGCATAGTCCAAAGTCCCGATGCTGGTGAGCTAGAGGTTCACAAGTGGTTCTGGGGAGCTACGGCTGCGGGGAAGCTGGTCGCCTCAGTTGCAGACAGAATGGGCGAGATGGAAAGCCCTGAGCACAAATCGATTTCCTATGGCATCGCCCGCTGAGGTATTTATCCTTTGTCTAAGAGGTTTATTTCCCGCCACCTTCCGGTGATTGGCTCTCCGTCCCCGACAGCCGGACCGCTGTCGGCTACAGGCTCTTCGTAAGCCGTGGTCCCTCCCGTAGAAATTGGCGGCCTACCCATCTGGGTAGTGGTCTACATAGCTCTGGCTCTGTCTTTTGCTGCGTCCGGCTACGTTTTCTACCATCGAGTCATGCGTTTGATTCGGCAGGGTAAAAGCGTGGCCCGATTCGACCATCCCTTGGAGCGGTTTGTTGGAGCGGTTTCTATTGTCCTGGGACAGCGGAAAGTCCTGCAACGAGTAGGGTCCCAGGACCTAATGAGCCGGTCCAAGGACTGGGCCGGCCTGGGACATGCGATAGTATTTTGGGGATTCCTCTCTTTTTCCCTCAGCTACGTCATCCTTATCTTCGGAGGCTCAGTGTGGAGGCCCTTCCCTGAAAGGCTGCTCACCACAACAGGGGTCAAGGTCTTCAGCAGCTATCTGGACATTCTGGCGGCCGTTCTTCTGGCCATTCTTATGTGGGCGTTGGTGCGGAGATGGTTGATCAAGCCCCACCGTTTGAGCTTTGACCTGACCAGGAACGTTGATTCAGTGGTCGTGGTAGGCCTCATTGCGGGCCTTATGGTCTCCACGCTTTTGACGCACTCCTTCTACGTTGCCCAAGGGGGGCACGGGCCGGAAGCAGATGTCATCATTGGGAGAGCGCTGGGGACCTGGTTCGGCAGCCTGGGGCTGGGCATGGGCTCGGCGACGGCGTTACACTCGGCCTTTTGGTGGCTGCACTTGGTCATCATCCTGAGCTTCCCGGTATATATACCCTTCTCCAAGCACATGCACATGATCGCCGCACCCCTCAACGCCTATTTTCGGTCCTTGGAACCCAGGGGGGCGTTGCCACTCATTGATCTGGAGAACACCGAGCGGTTTGGCGCCGGCAGGGTCCAGGACTTCACCTGGAAAGAGCTACTCGACGGTTACGCCTGCGCTGTGTGCGGCCGCTGCACCGATGTTTGCCCGGCGAACGTCACTGGCAAAGTCCTTTCTCCGATGCACGTTGTGGAGAACCTGAAAGACCATATGGTGGCGATGGGCCATCAGGGGCCCAGGGACCCGGAACACGTGGAACCCAGGCCCTTGATTGGTGGAGCAATACCGGAACAGGCGGTGTGGGACTGCGTTAGCTGCGGGGCTTGCATGGAAGAGTGCCCGGTCGTTGTCGAGCATGTCCCAACCATCATGGATATGCGCCGTCACCTCGTCTTGGAAGAATCGAAAGTACCGGACACTGCCATGAATGCTTTGCTCAGCCTGGAGCAGCGGGGTCATCCTTGGAGGGGGACCCCATATTCCCGCACCGACTGGGCCGAGGGCTTGGACGTGCCTACTCTAGCGGAGAAACCGGATGCCGAGGTGCTTTTCTGGGTTGGTTGCACCGGCGCGTTGGAGCAGCGCAGCCAGGGTGTAACCAGGTCCATGGTCAAGGTCTTACGCGCCGCCGGAGTGGACTTCGCCATCTTGGGCGAGGAGGAAACCTGCACCGGAGACCCTGCCCGGCGCATGGGAAACGAGTATCTATTCCAGATTCTGGCTCAGCAGAACATTGAGACCCTACGACGCTACAACGTGTCCAAGATAGTCACCATATGTCCCCATTGCTTCAATACCATGAGCAACGAATATCCTCAACTGGCTGGCACTTTCGAGGTGCTTCACTACAGCCGCTTCGTTGACGACCTGATCAAGCAAGGTCGTATCAAGCCCATTAAAATGGTCGATACCACCGTCGCCTACCATGATTCCTGCTTTTTGGGCCGCCATAATGGGATTTACGATCAGCCACGGGACATCGCCAGGGCTATTCCGGGGCTCAAGCTGGTGGAGATGGAACCTCGGTCCCGACAGCGTGGCTTCTGCTGCGGCGCGGGAGGCGGGCACATGTGGATTGAAGAGAGTCAAGGGACTCGAATCAACCACGCCAGGGCCGACCATTTCCTGGCCACCGGGGCCGACACAGTGGGCGTTTCCTGCCCCTTCTGTCTGCAGATGTTAACCGAGGGTATTCAGGCCAAAGGGCAACAGGGCGAAAAACAGTCCCGGGACATCCTGGAAATCTTGTCGGAAAGCCTGGAACCTTGAGCCCCGTTGCTGCGGTTCGCCCCAGGTCTTTACCTGGGCCGGATTCAACAAACACGATGGAGAGAGAGAGAATGCCGGGTGACGAAGTGGCCGTCCTTCAGCTTTGCGGGAAGTGTGGGTCTGAGATCGGTACCTTCTCCGTGAAAAGAGACAACTTGATGCTGACCTCCAGTGATGAGGTCTGGTGTCCCCGCTGTGAGGCAAATGTGCCGGAAGTCCGGGACATCGCCGGGCGCCTTGCGGCCGTACAGAGGGATGTCGCTTCCTATCCGAAGTCAAAACCGGCTGAGTCATTTTCTAAGCCCGCCGCCCGGCCCAATGGCTAACCGTGTGGTAATTGCTGCTAAGGATGCTTAATCATCTCCGGCGGGGTCCTAGAATCTGGGGGTCCAAGAATCTCATGGAAGTTCAGTGCTTGGGCCAATGCGTGCGGCCTGGGCGTGGTCTTGGTCATATTAGGTGGGACACTGATGGTTGTCTGGAATGTCCTATTGCGGGACGGCCGCAGGCGACTTGGCCTCCTGTGCGCTGACGACTATGACTTGGACCTTGGCTTTCCCCCGGTTCAGTGACCCCGGAGGTTAGGCATTGTTCCAAGGGAGGGCCTTTAATTGAGGCAACTCCATCCAGGCCAGCCCTTCCGCCTAGTCACAATCCTCCTTGTATTTAACCTGGCTTTGGTGGCAGCAGTCATAATGTTCTGGCCCCAGATAGAAAAGAAGTTTGTGTTCTTTCCCTCGGCAGATCTCGTGGATACTCTTGATCGGCTAGGCGTGGACCACGAGGACATATCGATAGTCACCGACGACGGCGTGGAGCTGCACGGCTGGTACATTCCCGGCTCCAGCGATTTTACCTGGCTTTGGTTCCACGGCAACGGCGGAAACATCAGCCATCGGGTTGATGAACTTGCCTTGATGCATCACCGCTTGGGGGTCAACCTCTTGATTATCGATTATAGGGGCTACGGACGCAGCGCAGGGAAACCTTCTGAATCGGGGACCTATCAGGATGCCAGGGCTGCACTGCGGTATCTACAGCATGATAGGCAGGTGCCGCCCGGCAAAATGGTGTATTTCGGCCACTCTTTGGGGTCTGCCGTGGCAGTAGAATTAGCCGAGGCCCATCCGCCGGCAGGGTTGGTCCTGATTTCTCCATTTACTTCCATGAGAGATATGGCTCGGCTGTCGTTTCCATACCTACCACTGCTGGGTTGGTTAATTGGCGACAGGTACAATAGCCATGCCCGAATGGGTGGAATCCACTCCGCCCTCCTTGTTATCCATGGTGACCAGGATGAGACCGTGCCTTGGTCCCAAGGCAAGAAACTCTTCGAAGCGGCCAACCAACCGAAATATTTTAATGTCCTATCAGGGACTGGCCATAATGATACTTACAGCAGCGGTGGAGAATCCTACTGGCGAGCCCTGGAAGACTTCCAGTCCCGGTTGCAAGGCCGGTTGGACGTAAGCCAGCCCCGTTGACGAAACAGCCGCCTTCGGGGGGGACTATTGACACCGTAAGTCCGCCGCAAATATCATGCTGGTGCCCGTTATAGCCTTGGGAGGTGCGCCGTGGCTTCCGATAAAAAGATGGAACTGGAGATTCTGTATTGCCAGGATTGAGGTCATGCCCTTCGTGCCGCCTGGATGGCGGGAGAGGCGTTGAACCGGGCTGGTGAGCACATCGAAAACTTTAAGCTCACGCCCGGGCCCCACGGTAAATTCGATGTCATTCTCGACGGTGTTGTGGTGGCCGACCATCGCCACGAACCCGACGCTCACATCTTCCCAGACCTACAGGACCTGATGAAAGCGATCAACAACCGCATTGGCTAGATACAGGCGTTGACCGCGCAATCGTCTCGGATACCAGGTTTTCGCTCCGGCCAGATTCAGCGGTCCCAAACGTAAATCGGACCCCCAAATCATCAGTTGGGGGTCCCGATGAGCCTTACGGGTTACTCGGGTCTTTGCCTCGTACTCTCTATGGCAACGGAGCGCGCTTCCTAGCCCGTATATCCCGAATTAGATACCTGAAGCTACTTAGCTAGAGTTCCTCGGCATAGTCTAAATTGTGTAGGTATTTGCTGCCGACTCCGTCGCCTTCCACTATCACCACCTCGTGAACGTGGTGGTCGGTCGACTCTATATATTGGGTGACCCCGGTGGTTTCAACGACGAGTCCCGCCCTGGTCTTGAAACGCTTACCAGATTCTATGCTTGCCATTTCCGTGTAGGCCAACGCAATGTCCCCCTTCAAAATTTTGGGCGTAGTAGTCCCCGTGGAACTTGTCCTTCAGGGCACTGAAGCCGGACCAATCAACCACAGCAGTCTACAAATCTAGTTGCCCCGCGTCAAGCAGAAATACTATCCTGTGATGTCAAGGTAGCGGTGAATCGACGGTTCTACGATCGCCCGCGGGTTATCAATGTGTGCTCCGTCACACTCCTGAAATTATTTCAGTATCGTAGTCCAGCAGCTCCAGGTCGCCCCTGAATGCCTCAACGAAGGACACAACCTTGGAAAGCATCTCATTGGCGTGACCCGAATCGTTGCTTAAACAGCAGACTCCGATGGTGAGCCGCTGCCAAAGGTCTTGGTCTTCAACTTCCGCAACTGCCACATTGAACTGGTTTCTGATCCGTGTAGTCAAAGACCGGGACACTTGGCGCTTGCGCTTCAAGCTGTTGGATTCTGGAAGATGCACCATCAGCCGACAGATTCCGACGTGCATAGCACCCTCCTTGGGGTTCAATGATGACGCCTGGGGATTCTTGTAGTGGCTCTTAACGGATTTCTTGACTCTTTAAAAGAATTACTTTATAGATTATAAACGTAACCCTGCGAACCGGGACTAACCGGCTCTGCTTTATTCGGTTCACCGAAGCCCTCACCCGGTAGCCAGTCTTTGTCGCGTCAGCTAGACGTAGTCTGGTATCAGGAAATTAGATGTCGAGTAGCTCATCCTCCCCACAGCCAGGCCGGTATGATGTTCCGGAAGTGGTGGTGTCTCGATTACCTCAGTACGTGCGAGTTTTGGCCCGCTTGTTACAGGAGGGCGCCGACGTAGTCAGTTCCCAGCAACTGGGTGAGCAACTCCAGGTGACGCCGGCCCAGATTAGAAAGGATTTGAGCTACTTCGGCCGGTTTGGCAAGCAAGGAAGGGGCTACAGCGTTCGCCACTTGTTGGACGGGTTAAGACAGATATTGGGCCTTAACTCTTACTGGAACGTGGCGGTAGTCGGTGTGGGGCGCCTGGGGAGGGCGATCTTGAGCTACCCTGGTTTCACGCCGGACGGGTTTCGATTGGTGGCCGCTTTTGACTCGGACCCGGGGGTGGTAGGTGAGCAGATAGCTGGACTGACGGTCCAATCCATAGACCGGCTCAACAAAGTTGTAAGCGGCGAACAGATCAGCATCGCCATTGTGGCCGTTCCCGTCACTCACACCCAGGACGTCATCGACCGGTTAGTGGAGTCCGGGGTCCGTGCCATTCTGAACTATGCCCCGATAGCTCCGCAGGTACAGCCGGGGGTTAGGATTCGAAACATCGACCCGGTCCTGGCATTGCAGTCCATGACTTATTACTTGACCGACGGTTGACGCTTCGGCTGCTCTTCCGCTTAGGGTCTACACAGTTGGGCATTACGAGGATGACGAAGTACCCCCCACCGGAGTTGGCGGAACCCGGGTCCGCCTCCTGCGGGCCACGTTCAAGCGGACCTCAGCTCGCCGAACCGAGCCCACCGCCCGCTCTAGTTGCAGGTCGGAGGCTTGGTTGGTGATTCGGTCTCTAGCCCGCTGCACTGCCACTTGGGCTCGTTCTTCATCTATTTCATCCGAGTGCTCGCACGCGTCGGCGAGGATGGTTACTTTGTTGCCGATGACCTCCATATAACCACCGGAAACAGAGAGGTAGGAATCGGTCCCTTCCTTACGGACCAGTAT
Source organism: Dehalococcoidia bacterium (assembly GCA_965197555.1). Classification (GTDB taxonomy): domain Bacteria; phylum Chloroflexota; class Dehalococcoidia; order Lucifugimonadales; family UBA3495. The sequence goes on from OZ240213.1 coordinate 1,204,693, forward strand.
CTCCCCGGGTTGAAGGATGGTCATAAGCGGCGCATGGTGGGGTAAAATCCCCAGTTGTCCGTCCATACCCGGGGCTACCACCATCTCCACCTCATCCTGATAGACTTGGCGCTCCGCGGTGATTATTTCTAGAGACATGGTAGCCATTGCTGTTACTAAGCCTCTCCCCTGATTTGCTGGGCTTTTTCCATCGCTTCGTCGATGGTCCCTACCATGTAGAACGCTTGCTCCGGGACATCGTCGTGCTTTCCTTCCAGGATCTCCGCGAAACCCCGCACTGTCTCCCTGACAGGTACGTACTTTCCGGGTTGGTTAGTAAAGCCCTCGGCCACAAAGAAGGGCTGGGTTAGATATCTTTGTATCTTCCGGGCTCTGAAGACAGTCTGCTTGTCCTCCTCAGACAGCTCCTCAATACCAAGAATAGCAATGATATCTTGCAAGTCTTTGTACCGCTGTAATACTTGCTGCACCCCCCGGGCCAGAGCGTAATGCTCTTCGCCGACGATTCTTGGCTCTAGAATCCTAGAGTATGATGCCAGCGGATCAACCGCGGGGTACAACCCCTGGGCCGACAGGGCCCTCTCCAGCGACACTACACCATCCAGGTGGCCGAAGGTAGTGACGATACCGGGGTCGGTGTAGTCGTCGGCCGGGACATAGATCGCCTGAAACGATGTAATCGACCCAGCCTTAGTGGAAGTGATCCTCTCCTGTAGCGCTCCCATCTCTGTGCTGAGAGTCGGCTGATAGCCCACCGCTGATGGCATCCGGCCCAGCAGCGCCGATACTTCCATTCCTGCCAGGATGTAGCGGTATATGTTATCGATAAACAGCAATACGTCCTGGTGTTCTACGTCACGGAAATACTCCGACATGGTCAAACCTGTCAGGCCGACCCTGGCGCGCACTCCGGGGGTTTCATTCATCTGGCCGAACACCAATACGGTGCTGTCCAGCACTCCCGAAGACTGCATCTCGTGCCAGAGGTCGTTACCCTCCCGTGATCGTTCGCCCACACCAGCGAACACTGAAACCCCCTGGTGAACTGCTCCAATGTTTCTTATCAGCTCCTGGATTATGACCGTCTTGCCCACTCCAGCGCCGCCATAGGCCCCTATCTTGCCGCCCTTCATGAAGGGGGTGATCAAGTCAAATACCTTGATCCCGGTTTCAAGGATCTCGATAGACGGGTTTTGGTCGTCGAAGGCAGGCGGGTCACGGTGAATCGGCCAATGCTGGCCGGCCTCCACCGGACCCAGGTTGTCCAGCGGAGTTCCTGTAACATCGAACAAGCGGCCCAGGGTCTCCGGTCCCACGGGAACTGTGACTCTCTGGCCTGTATCTGTAATATCCGTTCCTCGGGCCAGCCCCTCCGTCGCACCCAGGGCCAGGCAACGGACCCAGTTGTTGCCTATGTGCTGCTGCACTTCCAGGACCAAACGTTCCCCGGAATTGTCCAGCTCAAGGGCGTCGTAAATGTTTGGTAGCTGGTCCGGCGGAAACTCGGCGTCCACGACCGTACCGATTACTTGAACAACCTTACCGTTTGCCATCATCTGCTCCCGCGGCCCTGGGCCGAGCCTCTCATAGCCTTAGACGCATCGCGTCGGGATCCATAGTGATTTCTTCATTTCCAGGACCCAACTGAATCTTCCATCGTTGCATCATATCCACGCCTATAATCATCTCCTCCCCAAGCTCCTCCACCACAAATACAGTGAAGAAGACGGGTATATCTCCGACGGATATGTCTAAATTGACTGTCTCCTCCACCTGCAGAGTGCCTTTCCCGTCGGCCAACGTGAAACGAAGAGGTGTGGGTGTGCGGCCAATGTTACTGACCCCCTGAGCCAGGTCCTTACGGAGGAATGTGGCACCAGCTCCTGTATCATACAGTGCCTGGACCGTAGTTCTGCCTTGATCACCGATAATTTGTGTCTCTCGTCGGATAATGCCCAATTATTTTTAGCCTTCCAGCGCCGCCTGCGCCCCCACCAAGTCCAACAGCTCATTGGTGATGCTATCCTGCCTCAGCTTGTTCATATCCAGAGTCAGGTCATCAACAAGCTCGCTGGCGTTGTCGGTCGCATTGCGCATCGCCACCATGCGTGAGGACTGTTCGCTGGCGATGGACTCTAAGAGAGCGTGGTAGACTTCCATCTCCACGAATCTAGGAAGCAGGTTCCCCAGTACTGTTAGATTGTCCGGTTCGTAGATGTAGCCCACTCTTTCCTGGGCGGTCAGGTCGGCTGGGGTTACAGGCAATAATTGCTCGACCACTGGCTGCTGGCTTACTGTGGAGTTAAATCGGGTGTAGGCCAGAAAAAACTGGTCTACCTCCCCGTCCGAAAAAGCGTCTGTCATCATATAGGAAATGGCTGTGGTGTCGGCCAACACCGGGCGCTCCGACATGTCGGTAAACACCGCCTGAACGTCCTGTCCGTAACGGACCATGAAGTCCCGTCCCTTTCGCCCCACCACTATCATCCTGACGGGCACGGATTGGTCCAGCACGAACTGGGCGACCCGCCGGTTGAGGTTCGAATGCATGCCTCCGCACAAGCCCCTGTCCGGGCTGATCACCAGGACGCCGATTCGTTCCACTGCTCTGGACTGCAATAGGGGATGGACCGTATCTGTTTCGTCCCTGGGTTGGGCGGCCAAGTGGGCGATTACTTCCTGGATCTTTTGGGAAAATGGGCGACCCTGAGTCACAGCCTGCTGGGCTCTGCGCATTTTGGAGGCCGCAATCAGCGACATAGCGTTGGTCACCTTGCCGGTGTTTTCCACGCTTCGAATTCGGCGCCGGATGTCCCTTACACTGGGCATTGTTATACTTTCATAGAGGCGGCAACATCGGAGTCACCGCTGGCATATTGCACGGGGCGAAATCCCTGGTCAGTCTTGACGAATTGCGGAACCTTCGGTAGGTCTACAGAGCCTCCCATCAAGCCGGTCAGCCGCACAACGAGTATTGGCATCCCCTTAAGGTCTAGGCTTTAAGTGGCCATGGTGGACTTGAAGCTGTTTATGGCTTCAGTAAGCTGCGCCTCGATCTCTGGGGTTAGATCACCCGTTGAGGCAATGGACTCAAGAACGTCGGGGTGGCTGCTGGACATGTAGCGGAGCAACCCTTCCTGGAAGGGGCCGCAGCGGTCCAAAGGCAGGTCTTCGATAAGGCCGGCGTTCACCGCGAACAAAACAGTCACTTCTTGGGCCAGGGAGAAGGGTTGATATTGGGGTTGCTTCAGCACCTCGGTCGCCAGTTGGCCTCTAGCCAACTGGGCCCGAGTGGCAGCGTCCAGATCCGCGGTCCCGAACTGGGCGAATGTAGCCAGCTCCCGGTATTGAGCCAAGTCCAAACGAAGACTGCCAGCCACTCGGCGAATGGCCCGAGTTTGAGCGGCGCCACCTACGCGGGAAACCGAAAGACCTACATTTACCGCAGGGCGGATACCGGCGTTGAATAGCTCGGGCTCCAGATAGATCTGCCCGTCGGTGATTGATATGACGTTGGTTGGGATATAAGCGGAAACGTCACCCGCTTGGGTCTCGATTATAGGTAGGGCAGTGATAGAACCCCCACCATGCTCCTCGTCCAGCTTGGCCGACCGCTCCAGCAAGCGACTATGCAGGTAGAAAATATCTCCCGGATATGCTTCCCGTCCGGCGGGTCTGCGCAATAGTAATGACATTTGCCGGTAGGCCCAGGCGTGCTTGGTCAGGTCGTCATAGATAATTAGGACCTCTTTGCCTTGGTCCATGAACTCTTCGGCCATGGCGCAGCCAGCGTAGGGTGCAATGTACTGGAGCGGGGCCGATTCCGAAGCACCAGCATTGACTATTATGGTATGGCCCATGGCGTCGTTCTCTTCCAGGGAGCCTACCACCTGGGCCACTTTGCCCTGCTTCTGGCCAATGGCAACGTAAATGCAGATTAAGTCTCCGCCCTTCTGATTGATGATGGTATCCAAGGCAATGGCGGTTTTGCCCGTCGACCGGTCGCCGATGATCAGTTCCCGCTGGCCGCGGCCAATGGGTATCATAGCGTCGATGGCTTTGATTCCGGTCTGGACCGGAGTGTCTACCGACTGCCGGACCACCACGTTGGGAGCAATTCTCTCTATGGGCCGCGTAGCGGAGGTATTGACGGGCCCTTTACCGTCGAGAGGCCGACCCAGGGGATCAACCACCCGTCCCGTGAGGCCTTCGCCCACCGGGACCTCGATTATCCTGCCGGTGGAGCGGACCCGGTCCCCTTCCTTTACAGCGTTGGGGTCTCCCAGGATAGCTGCTCCCACCAGGTCCGATTCCAGGTTTAGAGCCAGCCCAAGAATGTCTTTACCAAAATCCAGAAGCTCATTGGACCTGACGCCTTGGAGCCCTTGGATACTGGCGATGCCGTCTCCGACTTGGACCACGGTACCCACGTCCACCAGGCTTAGATCACCGCCAAATTCTTCGATCTGACGCTTGATTAAGGATACGATTTCTTGCCCTCTGATCGCCATCGGTGACTCTCCTAGCTAGCGGTCTTTGGATAGCAGTCTAAGTAGAGGTGATCAATACCTCGGTGTGCATCTGGTTCCGGAGCGCGTCCAAGCGGGACCGTGTGCTGCCATCCAACAACTGGTCGCCTATTTGGACTACAATGCCACCCAAGAGTGTTTCGTCTACTTGGGTAGAGACGACGACGTCCTTGCCGATCAGATTGCTCACAAAAGCACTTACGCGGTCCAACTCTTGCTGCTCCAGTTGCACCGCCGATGTTACTTCGACTCGCTGAATTCCCCGGTGATCGTCGAGTAATTCCCGGTAGGCCTCTGATACACCGCCGATCGCGTTAGACGTGCCTTTGCTGACTAGGACGTTCAATAAGTTTCGCACCAAGAGATCGATATCCCCGAGCACTTCACCAATGGCTTTATATTTGGCATCGATCGGGACCTCGGCATGGTCAAGAAACGCGCTGAACTCCTCGTCTTCCAGCACTTGCCTGGCGAAGTCCAGGTCATCGGCCCATTGATCGAGGCGATCGCGCTCCAAGGCCAACTCGAATATGGCCTGGGCATACCGTTTTCCTGAAGTTCTTACCGGCACTTACTATCCTACCCTTGCCTTAGCTGCTCCCCTTCTTCCAACACCTGGGTGATCAGTTCCTCGTGGGCCTGCCGGTCCAGGGAGCGCCGGATGACCCTCTCCGCAGCGGTAATGGCCAGATCGCCAAAGTTGGACCTTACCTCTTCTATGGCGGCGTCTCGTTCCCTCTGGATGTCGGTGCGGGCCCGCTCCACGAATGAGTCCGCTTCCCGACGCGCACGGTCCATTTCGTCAGACCGGTAGCGATCCGAAGCTTCCCGAGCTAGCTCCAGCAAGCGCTGCCCTTCGACCCGCGCCTCCCTTAGCTGGTCCTCAATAGCTTCCCTGGAGGATGACGCTTCCTCCCTTGCTCTATCAGCGGCCTCCAGGCTTTCCCGGATGCGCTCCGACCGTTGGTCTAACAGCCGGATAATAGGCCGGTAAGCGAAGACAAAGAGGATGCCCAGAAGGATCGCGAAGTTTATTAGGTACGCGATCAAGCTCGGTAGGTTGATGCCTAACGCCGTCATGTCAGACCACGAATAGCAAGATCACCGAGACAATTAGGGCATAAATACCCAGGGCCTCGGCGAACGCGATGGCCAGAATCATGTTGGTCGTGATCGAGCCCGCGGCCTCCGGGTTTCGCCCGATCGCTCCCATAGCGCCGGCCCCCAGGATACCAATGCCGATGCCAGGGCCTACAACCCCCAAGCCGATGGCGATGCCAGCGCCAATGTACTTGGCCGCCTCTCCGGTGAACCCCTGTAACAGAACCAGATCCATGTTTGCTTCTCCTCCTCACCGAGGGTAATCGTTCCGGTTTCGCGTGTCGTGAATACTATCTTCTTAGCAGAGGGCCTGAAAAACTCTTCTCAGTGGTGGGGTCCTTGCCCTCATGTTACCAAAGAATTGCTAATACGATCAGTGCTCCTCACGGCGCACCGCGACTGACAGGAATACCAGCGTAAGCCCCGCAAAAATAACGGCTTGAATGAGCCCCACCAGCAATTCCAGGCCAAATACGAATTGAGTGGCTACGAATGGGACCAGGAAGGTGATCATGACTACAAGAATCTCACCGGCAGTCATGTTGCCGAAGAGCCGGAAGGTAAAGCTGAACACCCGCACCAGCTCGCTGACCAGTTCAAGGAACCCCACGAAGGCGTCTATAAGTCCGGTCAAACGCAAACGGAACAGGTTTCCAAGAGCAAAGAACTTCTTCAGATAGCCTAGGCCGTGGGCACGGAACCCCCAATACTCAACGAAGACAAAGGATATCAACGCCAGGGCCAATGGCATGTTCAAGTCCGTCCCCGCGGAGCGCAACAGGTGGGCTTTGATGTCGTTATGGCTGTCTACGAAGCCAACAAATTGATAGAAGGGAAAGAGCGCAATCCATGCGTTGAACAGAACAAAAAAGAAGATGGTTGCCACCACCGGGAACGCTCTTCGGGCCATGTCCGGCCCCAAAACCCCGCTGGCGAAGCTGAGCACTCCTTCTACCAGTGCCTCAACCAGGCTTTGAAAACGTCCTGGCACCAGCGCTCGCTTCCTGACACCCAGAACGAAGAATAGGATGATAACGATAGTGGTGAGCCACGCGGAGAGGAGAGTGTTGGTAACCGCAAACTTGCTGGCGGGTAGAAGAGGCGCGTGGGCCTCCCCGTCTTCGGCCTCACTGCCGTGTTCTCCGGTCAAACCAAGATACTTGTCTCTAGTGTCGGCGGGCAGTACCGGTTGGGGAGGAAGGTGTATCTCCGGGGTCTTGACGAAGGGCTCGGCGTCGCCGCGAATGGATGCCCCCACTGCTCCCATTGCCAAGCCAACGATTAGCAGCACCACCAGGGCTAGGCCCGTCACAAGCAACAAACGCTTGGCCAGCGCACCCGAAGGCACTAGATCTTACCTCCTTTGCCTGGTCGGCTTCGCTGCCTGCTCCCGTAAAGCATAGGTTGGACAAGCTTATAAAGGCCCCAGAAGGCGAGGATACTACCCAACACCGTACCTAGCAAGGTGAACAGGGGAGCGGAACCCACAAGCTTATCTAGCCCAAGTCCTGCAAGAACGCCCAACACTATACAGGCAGCCACGTACCAGCCTAAACCCGTAACGCGCAGGGCCAATACCCACCAAGTCATCGCCTCCGCCAAACTCGGTGATATTATCACTACCGTCTTGAACTAGTCAATTGAATCCAGTGTTACGGCTTCCGTAGTTCGTATAGAAAAAGGCCCGGCTGCTCGTGCGCCCGGGCCTTTGTCGCCACTATCGGGTTAGGAGTGTCTTTTACCTGCTGGGCTGCTGTTTTCCGAAGTCCTCCAGGTCCAGCGTGTCGATGAAGTCTGTGAAGGCCGACATTCGGCGAAGCTCTTCCTCATCCACTTCGGCCGCTTGCTCTGCTGGTTGATCCCCTTCCGGCTCCTGCCCTATCGGCCTGCCGGTCTCTTTGTCGAGCAGGATACCGGCCTTGTCCAGCACAGACTCTTCCACGTAGATGGGCACTTGGGCCCGGACCGCCAGAGCCACGGCATCGCTTGGACGGCAGTCAATCTCCTTGGCCACGCCGTTTGTTTGTATCGTAATTTTGGCGTAAAAAGTATCGTTGTGCAGGTCGCTCACCAGGATGTGTTGTACTGTACCTCCCAAAGTGTCGATCACAGTACGCAACAAATCGTGGGTCAGTGGGCGGGGAACGCTTAGCCCCTGTAGCTTTACGGCGATGGCGTCGGCTTCTGCTGGCCCGATCCATATAGGCAGATACCGGTCGGTATCCTTTTCCTTGAGGATAACAACCCGCTGGTAGTTCATCGGGCTGACTCGTATGCTGTCTATGGTCATCTCCTGCATTCCCACTGCCTCCGTGTCTACGCCGGGCCGGGTTGATTGCGGGTTGATTGATTGTATTCCCCGCTATTTTTCAATGTCAACCCAGCTACGACCAACTGGGGGGCGCTGCATGCACCGGTAGCTTGGTCGACTGGGCGATTCTTTTGCGTCTAACTGCAGGCAGTGCCGTAGCGAGGCCTACAGCTCCGGGTGTACCGATGGTCGTTCCTGTTGGACAGGTTCATCTGCCAAGACCGGGCCCAGGAAGCCTTCTGTCTCGGTCTCGCGGTAGATCTGCCTGGTTACAGTTGGGCGCAACCGGCTTGACCAGTACCGGCAAAGTCGGCCTGCCAGGCGTTATATAAGACCTGGACTTCCCCAATAAGTCTTAGCCGTCACCCGTCAAGGGGTAAGGGACGTTAACTCTCCGCTTTCACGAGGGAGGGTTAACGGGGTGGTGGTAAAGTGTTCTCGCCAATATTAGTTGGAAAAGGTCCTAGGGCCGGAGTTTCCTACGCTTCCGCAAGGCGCCCGTCATAGCTGCCCATGCCTTCCCTGGACAGGAGGTCAATGCCCTTCCTAACGGAGCCGGTTATGGAGGTCAGTTCCTGTTCCAGGGACCTGAGGCTTCGTAACGCGTAAGCATCCGCTTCGGCGGTCCTTGATCTGGCCTCCGCTTCAGACTGCTGAAGCATTCTGGCCGCGCGTTGCTCCGAGTCTTTGGTGATTTTCTCGGCCCGAGCTTCCGCCAAGGCTACCAACTCGTTTTGGTCTAGCCGTTCTCTGTATTCTTCGTCCGCTTTGGCCTTGGTGCGCCGCGCATCTACCTGGGCCTGGTTGATGATGTGGTCCTTTTGAGACAAGACTTCTTCAGCGGCGCGCACCTCTTGAGGTATAGCAAGGCGCAACTGGTCCACCAACTCCATGGCCTTCTTCTTGTCAATCAGCATGTTACCGCTGACGGGCACGGCCTTGCTGGTCTCTATCAGAGTCTCCAATCGATCGATGATATTTATGATATCCATGATGACCCCCTCCCGGTCACTCCCACTGAGTTAGACCGTAATTCCGAACTTCGTATAAACCGCCTCTGCAACATGGGGCGGTACCATGCTGGTAACATCGCCACCCAGCCTCGCCACCTCCTTTAATAAGCTTGAGCTTATGAACATGTAGTCTTGCGAGGCCATGAAGAATGCCATGTCCACTTGTGCTTCAAGCCTCCGGTTCATAAACGTCATATCGAATTCGTACTCAAAGTCCGAACCACTCCGCAGCCCCCTAACTATGACATCTGCGTTAACGTCTTTGGCATACCGCACTACCAGGCCTTCGAAGGTGGATACTGTGACATTAGGCAGGTGCTCCACCGCTTTTTCGAAAAGAGCAACCCGCTCTTCAGCATCGAACAAGAGGTCTTTGGAAGGTGCGCCGTATATCGCTATGATAACCCGCTCAAAGAGCCTGGATGCCCGGTTGGCTACATCTACATGCCCCATGGTGACTGGGTCGAAGCTTCCCGGATAAAGTGCGATTGTCATATATAGGTCTATTCCCGGACAAAGAAGTCCACGAGGTTGTCCCCGTAAGCGCGATGAGAGAATAGCTGCAAAGGACCGTAGTTAGACTTCAACAATTGGCGTTTGGAATGCCCCACAACCACCACGCCTTCCGATTCAACTAAAGTGGCGGAATCGGATATACGCTCCAGTGGCGGGTCCAAGTCAGTCAGCCGATAGGGAGGGTCCATTATTATCAAGGCGTAGGGGCCTGGAAGCCTGTCTAACATACGGATGACGTCATCGCAGAAAACTGCGGCTTGGCCGTGCATTCCTGAGTTGGTCAGGTTTGCGTGGATGACTTGGCATTGTCTCCGATTGTGCTCAACAAAATCCGCCCAGATAGCGCCACGGCTTAGTGCCTCAATCCCCAGGCTGCCAGAGCCGGAGTACAAGTCCAACACCCTGCTGTTGTTATATAGGTCGGCGCTCAAGATGTTAAAGATCGCTGCCCGCACACGCTCGGTGGTGTTCCGGGTTCCAGGGGAGACGGCTCCCTTGAGCCGACGCCCTTTAGCTATTCCGCCAACTACGCGCATTGGGCTTACAGGCCGAAATTATACATAATGCCAACTTTTTTTCCTACGAAATGGCGAGTAGGTTTGCGCGAGTTTTAGCCCGTGCCAAGCCCGTGACTTCGGTTGACGCTCATAGGTAGCTGTGCTAACATCCAGCGCGTCTCGTCTAGGTTTGATACGTCTTGCCCCTGCTGGAGGATAGGAAGCTGGACCGCTGAGAACGGTACCTAGAGGAACGAATTGGGAATGAATTTTCGCCAACGGCTGCAGAGCGTTGCTCCGGCCAAAGAGACCGTTCTCACCATCGGAGTGTTCGATGGAGTCCACTTAGGCCACCAGCACCTGCTTCGCAGGCTGGTCCAATTGGCTGGCCCTTCGTACTCGCCAGCCGTTGTGACTTTCACCAACCATCCCGCCACTGTCCTCCGTCCCGGCACCAGCGTGGGATATATTACCACCCTTGCCCAAAAATCGCGCTTGCTTTCGGAGCAAGGGGTTGAGGTTGTGGTGCCCTTGGAGTTCACTCCAGAGCTCTCCCAAGTCAGCGCCGACAACTTTGTTGAGCTTCTGGTCGATTGCTTGAATATGAGAGGTCTGGTGATAGGGCCTGACGCGGCTTTGGGCCATAACCGGGAGGGCAACCTGGCATTCCTACAGAATAAAGGTTCCGCGCTGGGATTCTGGGTGGAAGAGGTCGAGCCCCTGTTGGTCGACGGGATACCGGTGAAGAGCAGGCGCATCCGAGATGCGATAAACCACGGCGAGGTGGCCACTTGCGCCCGTTTGCTGGGTCACTACCTCTCCATTTCCGGCAATGTGATAGTGGGGAACCGCAGAGGCAGGACCCTCGGATTCCCTACTGCTAACTTGCGGATGGATGAAGACGTTCTGATTCCCGCCGATGGAATCTATGCCACTTGGACCACAATTGAAGGTGTCAGGCACCCATCGGCCACTAGCATCGGAATCCGCCCCACCTTTGGGTTGACCGAGCGGTTGGTGGAGGTGTTCGTGATGGACTTCGACTCCGACATTTACGGCATGGAGATTTGCGTGGACTTCGTCCGTAAGGTCCGAGACCAAGAGACTTTTTCGACGGTTGAAGCTTTGATCGACCAGATGAAAGAAGACGTAGCCCAGTCCAGGCTGGCCCTGGAGGAGGATAGTGGCTGGCACGGTGCTTGATCCTCAGGTCCTTCAGCGTATCACCAAGCGGGGGGTCAGGGAGATCATCTCCCAGCAAGAGTTCGTTAACATGTTGGGAGGTGGTACCCCCCTGCGTCTCAAGATGGGCTTCGACCCCAGTCGGCCGGATATTCACTTAGGCCATGTGGTTGGGTTGCGCAAACTGCGGCAACTACAGGAGATTGGCCACCAGGTGATTCTCATAGTGGGGGACTGGACTGCCCAGATCGGAGACCCCAGCGGTCAGTCCGCCACTCGCCCGATGCTTACCCATGAAGAAGTGAATGCCAACGCCGAGTCCTACCTCCGCCAGTTCTTCAAGGTGGTGGACAAGGAGCGCACCCAAGTGGTGTGGCAGAGCGAGTGGTTTGGTAAATTCACCCTGGCCGACGTCATCCGGTTGACCGGCAGGTTCACGGTTGCCCAGTTTTTGGAGCGAGACGACTTTGCTCATCGGTTTCAGCAGCACCGGCCCATTGCTATCACCGAGTTGTTGTACCCGTTACTCCAAGCCTACGATTCGGTGGCCATCGAATCCGACGTGGAGTTCGGCGGCACGGACCAGAAATTCAATCTGCTCGTTGGCCGGGAGCTACAGGCCATGATGGGCCAGACACCTCAGCAGTGTTTCTTGATGCCAATCCTCGTCGGCACCGACGGGGTACAAAAAATGAGTAAGAGCCTGGGCAACTACATTGCTGTCGAAGAGCCGCCAAACGACATGTACGGTAAGGTCATGTCTCTACCCGACGAAGTGATGATTTCCTACTTCGAATACCTTACGGATTTACCGGACGAAGAGCTTGCTCAGCTTGCCCAGGATTTGCCCAACGAAGCGGTGCATCCCATGGATCTCAAAAAACGCCTTGCTTGGGAGATCACGTCCCAATTTCATGGACGGCCCGAAGCCGATACCGCGCAGGATAATTTCGAGCAGGTCTTTCAGCGCCGCGACCTTCCAGAAAGCATGCCTGAATTCTCCCTGGGAGATCTAGCCGCCAGCGAAGCCGCTCAAGGGGGGGTCCGGCCAACCAGGCTTCTAGTCGCTACGGGACTGGCTGCCAGCAATTCCGAGGCAAAGCGCTTGGTGGCCCAAGGCGGCGTTGAGGTTGTTCGTACCGATGGAGCTACGCAGCGGTTGCGGGACGAGGCGGAGGTAGTGGCGCTGCGAAATGGCGATGTGATCAAGGTTGGTAGGCGCCGCTTCGTTCGCCTGACTTAATCGCTGCGTCCCTTCCCCCGAGTTCGACGTGGCTGGCTCCCCATCGACTGACCGGCATCTGCCAGGACCGTTAACCATCAACCGGTGTCATATTCTCTGGGCCACCACACTTGCGTTGACACAGATTTTACGGCTAATTAGACTGGCTACATCGGCCAATAACATTGGTCTACACTCCGGCGAATAAATTCCTTGGTCCCCGCCGGATAATTTGCTTTCCTTTAGGGAGGTAACTGTTGGTTTCTTCCCGAGACCCATCGCCCCAAGGACAAATGCCGGCCCAGCCCGCGACGCAAGGTAGTGAGGGACTGCAGCGCAAGTCCCAGTACAAGACCCCCTCCCAGTTACCTGTGGAGGAGGTCTATACTCCTGCAAACCTTGAAGATACGGATTACGACGGGGATCTGGGGCTGCCGGGGCAATCCCCCTACACGCGGGGGGTGCATCCCAGCGGTTACCGAGGCCGTTTGTGGACCATGCGCATGTTCGCTGGTTTTGGCCGTCCTGATGAGACCAACGAGCGCTTCAAGTTTCTGCTGAATAACGGCCAGACGGGCCTGAGTGTCGCTTTCGATATGCCTACCCTGTATGGCTACGATACCGATGATCCCCGGGCCTTTGGGGAGTTTGGCAAGTGTGGCGTGGCAGTGTCGTCCCTGGCGGACATGGAGACTCTATTTGACGGTATCCCCCTGGACCAGATCACTACCTCCATGACTATCAACAGCCCCGCTGCCATCATCTGGGCAATGTATATTGCGGTGGCGGAGAAACAGGGTGTCCCCATAGACCTGCTTGGAGGCACCATCCAGAATGACATACTCAAGGAATTCATAGCTCAGAACGAGTACATCTTCCCTCCGGGGCCATCGATGCGCTTGGTAGTGGATACCATCGAGTTTGCCTCCCGTCATTTACCCCGGTGGAACCCGGTCAGTATCAGCGGCTACCACATTCGGGAAGCAGGGTCCACCGCGATCCAGGAGCTAGCCTTCACTCTAGCCGATGGGTTCGAATATGTGCGCCACACCCTGGACCGAGGACTGGCCGTAGACGAGTTCGCTCCGCGGTTGAGCTTCTTCTTCAACGTGCACAACAACTTCTTTGAAGAGATTGCCAAATTCCGCGCGGCCCGGCGCATCTGGGCCAGAGAGATGGCGCAGACTTTCAAAGCCCAAAACCCTCGGTCGCAGTGGCTTCGCTTCCACGCCCAGACCTCCGGAGCCTCATTGACTGCTCAACAGCCTGATAACAATGTCGCCCGCGTTTCGTTACAGGCTTTAGCGGCGGTGATGGGGGGTTGCCAGTCCTTGCACACCAACGGTAAAGACGAGGCTTGGGCTCTCCCGTCCGAGGAAGCTGCCTTGCAAGCGTTGCGGACCCAGCAGATCATTGCCCACGAGACGGGTGTGACAGACACGGTCGATCCCTTGGGCGGCAGCTACTTCCTGGAGACACTTACCAACCAAGTGGAAGCGGGCGCCTATGAATACTTTAGGCGTATCGAGGACCTTGGGGGCGTGGTGCCGAGTCTGGAGAGCGGCTTTCTCCAGAGGGAGATCGCGGAGGCGTCCTACGTATACCAGAAGGAGGAAGACCGAGGCGAACGAATCACCGTGGGAGTGAACGAATATCGTACGGATGATGCCTTGGAGATTCCTTTGCTCAGGGTGGACCGGGAGGGCGAGAAGCTTCAAGTACAGAAGCTGAACGAGGTCAGGCGCCAACGAGACAATAGAGATGTGGCCGCCAAGCTTCAAGCCTTGGAGCAAGCCGCCAGAGGTTCAGAGAACCTTATGCCGGCGCTGTTGGATGCTGTGAAGGCCTACGCTACCTTGGGGGAAATGATGGACGTGTTCCGGGGGGTATTCGGCGAGTACCAACCGTCGTGGGGTTACTAGGTTAGAACCATATGTCTGTAAGCCGGTCTAAGGTCCGATACAACTATCGAGACTACTGTTTGCTCCCGGAAGACAAACGCTACGAGCTCATGGATGGGGAACTGTATATGGCCCCGGCGCCTGGGACCCGTCATCAAATATTGCTAAGGAACCTGGAATTACTCCTATGGAGTTTTGTGAGAGACAATCAACTTGGCCAGGTATTCTTTGCTCCTTACGACGTTATCTTGTCCGATGAAGACGTGGTACAACCGGACTTGCTTTTTGTGGCCAGAGAAAGAGAGGACATCATAACGGAACGAGGTTGTGAAGGCCCCCCGGACTTGGTGGTTGAGATTCTATCTCCGTCAACCCGGGACAGGGACCAGCAACTCAAACGCAAACTATATGCGAACTACGGTGTTCGAGAGTACTGGTTGGTGGACCCAGACGCAGGCTCGATCGAGATCTTGGAGTTAGGTACCGACCCTACAGTACCTCTGGGAACTTTTACGGGCGGCGCTTCAATAGTGTCCCGTCTTATCCCCGGGCTTTCTATATCTGTCGATCAGGTTATGAGCGAGTAAATTCGCGTCCCTGCGCAGAGTAGGGCAGGCAGTGGGTGCGGAGCCACCGCCGGCTAGACTCGCTCTTCCTCCCTGGCTTTCTTGGCCGCTTCTATTACCCGCTGCTCCAAATTACCCGGTACCTGCTCGTAGTGGTCAATCTCCAGTTGATAGGTCCCTCTTCCCTGGGTGAGAGACCTGAGGTCTTGGGCGTACCTCTGTATCTCAGCCAGTGGGACCTCCGTTTCAATCATCGTGGTCTTGTCTCCGGGCGTCATTCCCAGTATGCGGCCACGTTTGCCGTTCATGTCGCTGATGACGTCGCCAGTGTATGTGTCAGGTACAGTCACCGTCAGCCGCACTATAGGTTCCAGCAGTACGGGGCTGGCCTGGGAGACGCCTTTTCGCAGCGCTTGGTTGCTGGCGATCTCGAAGGAGATTCCAGAGGAATCTACGTCATGATAGCTACCGTCGTACAAGACCGCCTTGAGGTCTACAATCGGGTATCCAGCAACAACGCCTTCGTCCATGGCCTTGACGATGCCCTTCTCCACCGACGGGAAGTATTCCCTTGGCACTCTCCCTCCCACCACTTCAGTGCCGAACTCAAAACCCTGGGTTCTATCTAGTGGCTCCAGCCTGATTAAGACGTGACCGTATTGGCCGTGTCCCCCCGTCTGCTTCTTGTGCCGGTACTCCGTCTGGGTGACTTGGCTGATGGTCTCTTTGTATGCCACCTTGGGTAGCTTGACCTTTAAGTCGGCCCCAAACTTCCGGCGTATCTTGTCCAGGGCTACTTCTATTTGAGCTTCCCCAAGCCCCGTCAGAATACTCTCGTTGGTATCGAAGTCACGGGTGAAATGCATACTGGGGTCTTCTTCGACGATCCTGCTGAGGGCCATGGACATCTTGTCCAAGTCTGATTTGGTAGCCGGGGATACAGCGACGCTGTAGTAACCGACGGGAAACTCTATTGGCTGAATCTGGACCTCGTTATTCCTAGAACAGAGAGTGTCTCCAGTAACGGTAGCGGATAATTTGCCGATTGCCCCAATGTCACCGGCGGTGACCTCTGCCACGTTTTCTTGGGACTTTCCTCTAGGCAAGTAGAGTTGGCCGATGCGCTCGGATTGTTCCCGCGAGTTATTCCAGACTTCGGAGTTGCTCTTAATAGTGCCTTGGTAGACCCGAAACACGGACAGCTTGCCCACAAAGGGGTCCGCCATGGTGTTGAATACAAACGCGGCCAACGGCTCATCGGGGTCAACAACCAGGTCCGCCGGGTCCTGGGCGCCGGCTTTTGTCCCCTCTGCTTTGACCCCATCCTTGGGCGACGGCAGGTAGGTGCAAACCATCTCCAGGAATTCTTCAACACCGATGTTTTCCGTGGCGGAGCTAGCGAGGACCGGGACCAACTGCCCGCTCCATACAGCGGTGCGAACGGCGTGGGTTATTTCCTCCTCGGTGAGCTCCTCTCCCTCCAGATATTTGTCCGCCAGAGCATCGTCGCTTTCAGCGGCGGCTTCAATCAACCGCTCTCGGGCTGCTTCTAGCTCAGCAGCCAGCTCGGCCGGGGCGTCGGCAGGGGGTTGAATGACGCTTATTACGCCCTTGAAGTCCTGGGCGTCGCCGATGGGCAATTGGAATGGGATGCAGTGCCTGCCGAAATTGCTCTGGA
The DNA here is from genome assembly GCA_965197555.1 of Dehalococcoidia bacterium. Classification (GTDB taxonomy): domain Bacteria; phylum Chloroflexota; class Dehalococcoidia; order Lucifugimonadales; family UBA3495. The sequence continues at coordinate 1,221,209 of OZ240213.1, forward strand.
TTTCAGCCACGCAACGAGAGAAGCTGGCGTTTTCCCGGTCCATCTTATTAACCAAGAACATTCGGGCCAAGCCGCGAGCGTCGGCCATGCCCCAAGACCGCTCGGTGCCCACATCGACTCCAGAGGGTGCTGCCACCAGGATGGCAGCACCTTCAACTACCCTTAAAGCAGCCGCCACTTCGCCCAGGAAGTCGTCGTACCCGGGAGTGTCCAGGAAATTGACCTTGTCCTCTCCCAAGGAGCAGGCGACCAGCGTAGTTTGAATACTGCCGGCTCTTTTTATCTCCTCAGGCTCGTAGTCGGAGAAGGTGTTTCCATCATCAACTCGCCCAATGCGGGTAGTGGCTTTTACGTTGAACAGCATCGCTTCGCTTAAAGAGGTTTTCCCGGCGCCACTGTGTGAAAGCAGCGCGACGTTTCTAAGGTTTTGGGCGTCCATGTCGGGCATTTGGTCCCCCTTCGACTTGATGTGCTTGTGGAGGCTTCCTCTGACGCGAAATGAGGCCCAGCAAAGGCACGAGCCAGCTAGGCCCCTGGTAAAATCCTCAGCGTTTTAGGGTCATTTTATCCGCTGAGGTAGGCGAAGCGCAACATAAGGTCAGACCATAGCGTGGCCACTGCGTGCCGCAGCGGTAGCGACCTGTTGATGGCGCCCTTACATTCAATTCACCGGCAATTCACCGGTTTGACTGTTGAATGGGCAGGTCTATAATGGGACAGTCTCCGCAACCGGTCCGGCTTCAGAATCAGGAAGACCAGCTAGCTGTTGACCAGTTCTTAAAATCACCAGGGGATGTTGATATATGCCGAAGAAAGAAATTGTCACTAATGCCGAGCTGCCCCCGTCTCCAATGCCCCTTTCCCATGCTGCCCGGTTTGGCCACTTGGTATTCGTTCAGGGCTGCACTGGCCGCCACCCTGCGACCGGGGAGGTAGGTAAGGACATAAAAGAGCAGACCGAGTACGCGCTGGAGCGCATAAAGATGATCCTGGAGACGGCAGGTACCTCCTTGGACAATGTGTTGAGCAACACCTGCTACGTATCTAATAGAGAGGACCTCCAGGGCTTCAACGAGGTGTATGCGCAACACTTCAAGGACGACCACCCGGCCCGTACCACCATCATTGTGAATTTTGGAGCCGAGGACAATCTGGTCGAAATAACATCTACGGCGTGCATCCCGGATTAGGCGAAAGAAGGCTAATCCGTGGTCACTCGAGCATTCATTCTGATTGAGACTCAAGTGGGCAGAGCGCCACAGGTGTCGCGAGAGCTGCGGGACCTAGAGGGGGTGCAGTCGGCTGATGTTGTCACCGGCGCCGTTGACATAATCGCCCTCATCGAAGCAGCGGACATGGGCAAGATCGCCGACCTTGTTACCGGCCAAGTACAGGGCGTACGAGGAGTACTGCGCACCGTCACTTGTGTCGCTGCTTAATAGCTCGCAGACCCACGGATATCGGCGCGCCGATAGGGACCGCAGCCTAAGCCAACTCTTTGCCTAGCCCAGCTTTTTGAAAGTGATGTGGGACCGGTTGGTTGTGAACGGCCGGATTTTGGCAGGCCAGTCACCTTTCTCCGACTCAGCCTTCCAGCCGGAGCTCTGGGGGACATCGGGTGTGTCGATCTCGTACAAGGCGGCGTACCGGGCTACCCCTTCGACGTCGGTCGACTCTAAGCGGTAGCGTGTGCAGCCTTGTACTCCGGGGGCCTTCAATATGTTGGGCACGTGCTGGGTGTCGTAAATGCGATTAAATTCGTCCTCTAATTCCATGGGCACGTCCATTTGCACCAGGTACATATAGTCGGCCATAGGTCCAGCGCCTCCATTTTCAATTGACCTCCGGCCTTAACCGGAGTAAAATTCCAGCCTCAGCGACCGGCAGCGGGCCACTCCTCCAGTGACCCCTCCGCCTTGGCGGACCGGCCGCTCCTTTTTGATAGGTTATAACGCACTTAATACGTAAGGGCCGCAGGCACTCCATCCGGAAGCTCCACCTCTAAGGCCTGCAGGCTGTGGGCCAGCATGTGGTAGTAGCCAACCACTACCAACACGTCGATAATCCCCGCGTCGGCCACCTGGGAACGCAATGCCTCGAAAGTTGTGCCGGAGACCCTGTGGTGTCTTAGTAGCTCAATTACAAACTGGACCACGGCCGCGTCCTTGGGTTCCAGACCCACCGGGGCCCGCCGTTCGTGGATTGCGCTAATCTCGTGGTCGGTTAGACCGGCTTCCTTGGCGCTCCGCTGGTTCACCGTCCAAACGTATTGCCCATCGGCTTCCCGGGCGGCGGTCAACACAGCCAGCGCTTTGGTTCGAGGGTCCAGAGGTGTCTCAAAGCGGGCGTAGCCTCCCAGGTCGGCCAGGTTGCTAGCCGCCTGGGGGTTGTTCAGCAGCGCGGCGTAGTTTTTGGCCACTCCACCCCGGGAGCTTTCGATCTCGTCCCACACCTTCTGGCCTTCTGGGGTCATATTCTCTCTTTTGGTGATCGGTACTCGGGCCATGCCAAAGACCTCCTGGAGGAGATTCTTCAGAAATAACAAGGCCGGGCTCCGCTAAATCGAAGCCCGGCCTTTGGATCGCCGCGTCAGTTAGGCCGCTGCTTGCTTGTCCAGCGGGTTAGCTATCTTTCTTCCACAGAGCTTGCAATACTGCCCCAGGAGACATGGGCAGCTCTTGCAGCCTGGCCCCGGTGGCGTCTGCGATGGCGTTGGCGATGGCTGCCATCGGAGCAACAATGGGCACCTCGCCGACTCCGCGCACTCCGTAGGGGTGGCCGGGGTTGGCCACCTCCACGATCACTGTATTGATCATCGGCAGGTCCAGGCTAGTAGGCATACGGTAGTCCAGGAAGCTGGAGTTCACCATTCGGCCCTCTTGGTCGAAGAAGTACTCCTCGTTCAAAGCCCAGCCGATGCCTTGCACCACCCCACCTTGCATCTGCCCCTCCACATAGCTGGGGTGGACCGCCTTTCCGGCGTCCTGCACGACGGTGTAGTCCAAGATTGTCACTTTCCCGGTTTCGGGGTCTACTTCCACGTCGGCGATGTGGGTGCAGAAAGCCCCTCCCGCACCCTTGGGGTCCACGCTGACTTGGGCAGAGATCGGCCCTCCGGTGTTGTTCAACTGACCGGCCAAGTCCTTGAAGCTCATCCGCAGGTCCGGGTCCGATTTGTGTTGGAATTGGGCGTCCATCAAGTCGACATCCTCGGCGGAGACATCCCAAATACTAGCGGCTCGCCCTATCATCTTGGTCTTGATCTCCTGGGCGCACTCGAAAGCCGCCCATCCACTGGCGAAAGCAGTGCGGCTGCCTCCGGTGAGGAAAGTGTACCCCACTGACTCAGTGTCGCCGACGCTGGGATGTACATCCTCAGCCGGGATTCCCAGCACCTCTGCCGCTTGCATGGCAATTGCGACCCGGGTGCCCCCGATATCCGTCGACCCCTCTACCAGGCTGATGGTCCCATCGCCGTTAACACCGATGGAGGCGCTGGACGCTAGACCGATGTTGAACCAGAAACCGTTCGCAACGCCTCGCCCCCGCCATGGCCCCTCCAACGGTTTCTGGTACTGTTCGCTGGCCTTGGCGGCCTCCAGCACCTCTATATTGCCGATGCGAGGGAATACGGGGCCATCCACCCGGCGGGTGCCTTCTTTGGAAGCGTTCATCAACCTAAATTCGATGGGGTCTATGCCCAGTTGCCGGGCGATCTCATCCACTATCTGCTCCCCACCGTAAGCCGCGTTGGGGGCTGCCGGAGCGCGGTAAGCGGCCGTCTTTGGCTTGTTGACCACGACATCGTAGCCGTCCGCCTGCACGTTCTCGATGTCGTAGGGGGCGAAAATGCACTGCGCTCCTGCGCCTACTATGGAGCCGGGGAAAGCCCCCGCCTCATAAGCTAGATAAGCGCTGGCGGCTGTGATTTTGCCTTCTTTGGTGGCGCCCATCTTCACTTTTATGTAGGTACCTGAAGTGGGTCCGGTGCTCTCGAAGACTTCGGACCGGTTCATGATCGATTTCACCGGCTGCCCTGTCTTCTTAGAGAGCAGTGCGACCAGTGGCTCCAGGTAGATGGGTATCTTGCCCCCGAAACCCCCTCCGATTTCCATCGGGATCACCTTGATCTTGGAGACCGGCAGGTCCAGCACCGTGGCCAGGGCATCCCGGGCGCTAAAGGCACCCTGGGTGCTGGTCCAAACCGTTAATTGGCCGTCGTTATTCCACAGGGCTGCCCCGGTCTGGGGCTCGATGTAGCCTTGGTGCACGGTCGCTGTGCTGAACTCGCGCTCGACTACCACATCCGCTTGCTCGAACCCGTTGTCCAGGTCCCCCTGCTCAAAGCGGAAATGGCTTGCGATGTTGCTATGTTTCTGGGTCTCCTCACCCAGCTCCGTCGTCGTCAGGTCTTCGTGGAGCAACGGAGCACCCTCGGCCATCGCTTGCCTGACCTCGACAACGGCCGGTAGCACCTCGTAGTCCACTTCGATCAAGTCTAGGGCCGTCTCAGCGATGTGAGCGCTGGTAGCGGCCACGGCTGCGATAGCGTGCCCCTTGTACAATACTTTGTGTCGAGCAAGCAGATTGTCGCTGGCAAATAGAGTGCCACGGTCAGGGTTTTCCATGCTGTCCACTGGCATGTCTTTGCCGGTGACAATCGCTTTCACGCCGGGCAGGGCTGCTGCCTTGGTCACGTCAATTGACCTGATTTGTGCGTGAGCATGAGGGCTCCGCAATACTTTAGCGTGCAGCATTCCAGCGGCGTGAAAATCGCCGCCATATTGGGCCCTTCCGGTAACCTTGTCGGTACCGTCATGCCGGATTGGCCGGGTGCCGACCACTTTATAGTCAGTGTCCGAGAGGACTATATTAGACGCCATTATTTGTCCACCTCACGTGCGGATTGAGACTGCTGGCCGCTACGATTGTACCATAACGGTTGGTCGGCCGGGGTGCTTCAATACTTTCAACGCCGAAGCGCATGTATACTATGCACGTTGAGGAACCAGGCTAGACTGGGCTTCCCCGTTTTAACCCACGGAGGTCCCATAGAACCATTGAATGACATACGGGTACTGGCTGTTACAGTGTATCTAGCCGGCCCCTTCTGCTCCATGAACCTGGCGCGCTTGGGGGCCGAGGTGATTAAGGTCGAGTTGCCAGGCAAAGGCGACCCCGTTCGGGGAAACGGTCCCTTCGCTGGCCCTGGAGGTATACATTCCGAGCGAGGGGCCGATCAGGACATATCCACCAGGTTCTTGAAGAGGTCACAAGGAGTGAAGAGCGTCACCTTGGACCTTAAGCAGCCCAAAGGCCGGGAGATGTTTTTAGACCTAGCCAAATCATCCCATGTTGTGGTCGAGAACCTGGCGCCTGGGTCGATGCGGCGTATGGGACTGGACTACGCGTCGGTGTCTGAGGTCAACCCCGGCATTATTTACTGTTCCATCTCCGGTTACGGCCAGACCGGCCCGTACTCTGACCAGCCTGCCCACGACCCTCAGATCCAGGGTATGGCCGGGTTGATGGACATCAATGGCGATGCCGAAGGACCACCCACCAAGGTTGGCATGTACATCGGCGACCTGGTTACGCCCCTTTTCGCTTGCTACTCGATCCTAGCGGCGATCAGAGAGCGGGAACGCACGGGTAAGGGGCAATACCTGGATGTCTCGATGATGGACAGCCTGGTTAGCCTGATGTTCATGGAGAACCTTGAAGAGAACATTGAGCAAGGCCTGCCATTACGGACCGGGAACATCAGCCGCAGTGGCCCCACCGGGCTATACCATACTCTAGACGGGGACATTATCATCACCGTAACCAGCGATGACCAATGGGGCCGGTTGGCTCGGGCTCTGGATGCTCCGGACCTACTGGAGGACCCCCACTTTGCTTCCTACCATGCCCGGGCTACCTATGTAGAGCTGGCGCGCGAGGCGGTCCAGAAGCTGATTATCCGGCTGTCTTTAGAGGACGCATTGAAGCAATTAAGTGCTGCGGATGTCCCCTGCGCGCCGGTGCGTACGGCGGCGGATGCCATGGGCGACCAGCATTTTTGGGAACGAGGAAGTCTTCAGCCGATGCGACACGGAGCCCTCGACGAACCGGTGGAGGGAGTAATCTCCGGGTTCCCGGTTGTTTTTTCCGGGGGGCCTCTGCCCGTGCTTCCGGGCGCGGCGACATTGGGCATGCATAATGAGGAGATTTTCTGCGGGCTATTGGGGCTGGGCCGGGATGAAATCGAATCCCTTAAGGTTCAGGGCGTGGTCTAGATATTCCGAGTCTATATCGGGGACCCTCTTCGCATAACGAGGAATCGGTATGAATCCTAAAGCCAAGCCGCTGCGTTCGCAGCTATTCGTTCCTGGCAATAAGGAAGATTGGATGCGCAAGGCGCCTCGCTACGGAGCAGACGCGCTGATCCTGGACTTGGAAGACTCTGTTCCCGATGAGGGTAAATCCCAGGCCAGGGTCCTAGTCCGCAAGATGCTAGAAGAGCTAGGCCCTGCCGGCCAGACTCTGGTGGTCCGGGTAAATCGCCTGGAGACCGGACTGACAGGCGATGACTTGGAGGCGATCACCTGTCCCTTCCTCTACTCGGTCATGTTGCCCAAAGTCCAAGGTCCCGAGGACGTGGTGGAAGTGGACGTGCTGTTGAGGTTTTTCGAGCGGCGGGCCGGGATGGAGGTCGGGGGGACATTCATCGACCCGGCGCTGGAGACCGCGCAGGGCATACGCTGCGCCTATGACATCGCCACCGCCTCGCCGAGGGTTGCTCACATGGGAGCCAGCGGTGGTAAAGGAGGAGACACGGCCCGCTCTATTGGCTTCCAATGGACCCCTGGTGGGATGGAAACTCTCTTCCTGCGCTCCAAGGTTTTGGTGGATTCCCGCGCCGCTGGGGTTCCCTACCCGGTAACCGGTGGCTGGATGGACATCCATGATCTGGACGGGCTTCGGTCGGCAGCTCGCCAAGCCAAGGGACTGGGCTACACCGGCATGCATCTCATCCATCCATCCCATGTGCCAGTGGTGAGTGAAGTATTTACGCCTACCCAGGAGGAAATCTCTGGTTGGCAGGGACTGATTGAGGCTATGGAACAGCGCCGAAGGCAAGGCAGTGCCGCTGTGACTTACCAGGGAGATATGGTTGACGTAGCCCACGAGGAAACGGCCCGTACTATGTTGGAGATGGCCCGGGAGCTTGGGTTAAAGGTATAGAGAGGAAGTAAAAGTCATGTCAACCGCAGCGCCCTACCCTGTTTCTGTCGAAGCGGAGCTGGACCCGGAACTCGGCAGATGGCTCTGGCTGATCAAGTGGCTCCTAGCTATCCCCCATCACATTGTCCTATTCGTGCTATGGTTCGCTTTCCTCATCCTGAGCGTCATCGCGTTCTTTTCAATTCTCTTTACCGGTAGGTACCCCAGGGGAATATTCGACTTCAATGTTGGCGTTTTGAGATGGTCCTGGCGGGTCGGGTTCTACACTTACAGTGCTTTGGGCACCGACCGGTACCCACCCTTTAGGCTTGGTCCCGACGACTATCCCGCCACCCTTGACGTACCATATCCGGAACAGCTATCTCGTGGCTTGGTGCTGGTCAAGTGGTGGCTACTGGCGATACCCCATTACCTAGTGGTGAACGTCTTTCAGGGCGGTTTCGGGTTTAGACAGGGGGGACTCATCTTCATCCTGGTTGTTATCGCGGCGTTCGCATTGCTTTTCACGGGTCGATATCCAAGGGAGATCTTTGAGTTGGTAGTAGGCCTGAACCGGTGGACGCTCCGGGTGGCGGTATATGTATCGCTTATGCGGGACGAATACCCGCCTTTCAGGCTTTCGCCTTAGATGCCGATGGGTTAAGGGAGTCAGCTATGGGACGCACTTTCGTACCGGCGACCATCACGGGGCCGAATGCCACTAAAGAGTACAGTTGTCTAGTTGATACCGGGGCGTCGCTGATGGATCTTCCCATGGCAGAAATCGAGGCCCTTGGCCTGACTCCTGTGCCCGATGGGAGGCGGCGTTTCATGACGGCGACGGGTACCATCGAGTTGGAAACCTACACCATAATAGGAAACGTAAGGGGAAGGGGATTCTCAACGATGGCGATCGCCGCTCCGGTGCCGCTAATAGGTTACGAAATGTTGCAGAGCATGCGCTTTAGAGTCAACCCCGTTATTGAAGAAGTAGAGGATGTGCCGGATGACGAGATCCACCCGCCTTATCTCCTAACTATGCGCTGCTGAAGATTAGTCGAGAGGGCATCGGGCCGAATAATTCGCCAGAGACTGGTCTAAGGGTCGTCGCGGCATTCGACACGGGCGTCTGCCCCTTCAATAGAGGATCCAACGGAGAGAAGCCACTGGCGCGCTTGATGTGAGATAGTATTTTAAAGGAGGGAATGATGGCTAACAAAAAAGGTACCGGGGTGATGATGGTCTTTGCGGATATACCCGCAGACAAGGAGGACGATTTTAACCGCTGGTATAACGAGGAACACTTGGCTGAGTTGTTGTCGGTGCCCGGCGTATTGAGCGCCGCACGTTACGAGGCAGTGATGAGCGGGCCTAAACATTTGGCTTTCTATGAGTTGGAAAGCGCTGCGGTGATCGAAACGGACGCATTCAAGAACCGCCCCCGCACGGAATGGGGCCAGCGAGTCAGTCCCACCATCATCGGTGATAATGTCATCAGCAACGTTTACGATATGATCCGCCCTGCAACGTTGACTCCGGAGATTGCCGACGGCGGTATGGCGCCCGCGTTGCAAATCGGGCGTATGGGGGTCTCGTCGGAGCACGAGGACGAATGGAACCAGTGGTACAGTACCATTTACACCACTAACTACGAAAAGGTGCCGGGGTGCATTCGTGCCCGTCGGTGGCGTGCGGTGCGAGGGGAGCCCACCTACGCTGTGGTGTACGACTTGGAAAACGAGACGGTGTCCTCCAACCAGGAGTGGCTCACCCAGCGCGACATCGATCCCAGCAATGAGCGGATGCGGTCCCTGATGACCCATGCCCCAGGGTCCCCCGGGATCTGGAAGAAGACCTTTCAACTACCATGACTTGCTTCGGTCTGTCGTAAAGTTGGCTCTGATTTAGCTGCGCCGGGGTAGATGGCCGATAACCAACGGACACTTGAGGGAGACAATATAGCCGAGGGTGCGCTCCCACAGGAGACCTTCGGTCACGGCAGGCGCACTGCTACTCGCCGAAGTTTGCTGTTGGCTCTGAGTCTGACCGTGGCCTTTGCCTTGGCCGAGGTCATCGCCGGACTTATGGCCAACAGCTTGTCCTTGTTGGCCGACGAGGGCCATATGGTTACTGACGCTGGCGCTATTGGGTTGGCCTTGCTCGCCATGTGGGTGGCCGGGCGCCCAGCGTCAATCCAGCGTACCTTTGGGTTTCAACGCACTGAAATCCTGGCCGCCCTCCTTAACTCCTTGGCCCTCTGGCTAATCGCCGGCTGGATATTTTACGAAGCCCAGACGCGGTTTGCCGACACTCCCCAAGTCCAAGGGGTGATCATGCTGGTCATCGGCGCGGTCGGCCTGTTGGTCAACACTACCGCGGCCTTGGTGTTGCGCCGCTCAGCGGGAGAGAGCCTGAACGTCGAAGGCGCTTTCCTACATGTCCTTGGCGACCTGCTGGGCTCGGTAGCGGTACTGCTGGCCAGCCTGCTGATCCTTGGATTCGGGTGGGCCATAGTAGACCCCATTTTCGCCATCGTCATCGGCGTCCTGATTGTCGCGACCTCCGGTCGTTTATTGTGGAAGACGCTACACGTGCTGATGGAGGGCACACCCAGCCATTTGGACCTTCACGGCCTGTGCCAGCGGTTGGAGCAACTGGACGGCATAACCGGAGTCCACGATATTCACGCTTGGTCCATTACCACCGGCTACGAGGCCATGAGCGCCCACGTCACTGCTGAGCCGTCAGCCCTTGGAAATCCTGCTGACATATTGCAGCGAATGCGAGCCATCGCCAACCGGGAGTTCGGGATTTCCCACATCACTATCCAGTTGGAGGATTCCCAGGAAGCCTGCCCCGAGGACCACCACATCGATCATCCCCGCGGGCAGACTTGAAGCCAGGCCGTTTATGCTTCTTATACCCCCTACATGATGCCATCCGAGCACCCCAGGGTCTTGTAAATTCCCCACGAGACGCAGAGGGACATCAGCGTCTGGTCCAACTTTCACGGAGAGGTGGTCTCGGCAACCGTGGTTCCTGAGCCTTCCGAAAGGCTCACCACCAACTGGCTCCCCCGTCCGGCCTGAGCTTGTCGAAGGCCCGCCGTAATGTTCAACAAGCCTTTCTTGTGCCTGTGGCAGGACAGAACTCTCCCGGACAGTTGGTTCCGGCAACCGTGGTTCGACAAGCTCACCACGAACGGACTGTTCTAAGCTTGTCGAAGGCCCGCCGTAATGTTCAACTAGCTTGTCCGGAGCCCTGGCGAAGAGCTCACCACCAACTGGCTCCCCCGTCCGGCATGAGCTTGTCGAAGGCCCTCAGTAATGTTCAACGAGCCTATCTTGTGCCTGTCGAAGGACAGAACTTTTCCGGGCAGGTGGTTCAGGCAACCGTGGTTCGACAAGCTCACCACGAACGGACTGTTCTAAGCCTATCTTGAGCCTGCCGAAGGGCTCACCGCCAACGGACTCCCCCGTTCGGCCTGAGCTTGTCGAAAGCCCGCCGTAATGTTCAACAAGCCTTTCTTGTGCCTGTGGAAGGACAGAACTCTCCCGGACAGTTGGTTCCGGCAACCGTGGTTCGACAAGCTCACCACGAACGGACTGTTCTGAGCTTGTCGAAGGCCCGCCGCAACGTTCAACTAGCTTGTCCGGAGCCTGCCGAAGGGCTCACCGCAAACGGACTCCCCCGTCCGGCCTGAGCTTGTCGAAGGCCCGCCACTGTGGTTCGGCAAGCCTGTCCTGAGCCTGCCGAAGGGCTCACCGCAAACGGACTCCCCCGTCCGGCCTGAGCTTGTCGAAGGCCCGCCACTGTGGTTCGGCAAGCCTGTCCTGAGTCTGCCAAAGGGACTCACCGCCAACGGTCTTCCCACTGGCTACTAGAACTAAGGGGTACTGTCCCGTGCCGGGCATCCTTGACCCGACGCCCGGTTGTATCTAGCATGTGGGCACAGTTAGTTCCTCACCCTTGTACACTGGAGGTACGATTAGTGACGGACAATAACCGGCCGCCGCCCCGCTTCGACTGGTTTATCCCGATAGATGGAGACGGTGCCCGGGCGGGGACCCGGCGTGCTGAACGTCCGCCTACGTTTCAGTACCTCAAGCAGGTGGTCGACGCTGCCGAAGAGTGCGGGTTCTACTCTTTGCTGATTCCAACGCGGTTTGCCAACGGCCTCTTCGCTGAAGATGCTCCACTGGCGGAGACTTGGACGACAGCCACCGCCCTTGCGGCCGTTACCGGAAAAATCAGGTTTTTGGTTGCTGTACGGCCTGGTTTTGTGTCATTGGGGCTATTCGCTCAAATGGCTGCTGCTTTCCATGAGGTCTCCGGCGGTAGACTGGACATTAACGTGGTTCCCGGAGGCATTCAGAACGATTCCGAACGACTTGGGGAGGTTAGCGACCACGACAGCCGATACGATCGGGCTGAAGAGTTCATCACTGCCGCCCGCAAGCTATGGACGGAGTCCGGTCCGGTAGACTTCCAGGGCCAGCATTATCGGCTCCAAGGCGCCTATTGCTCACCCGCTCCTCATGAGGACTCTCCCCGGTTTTACTTGGGTGGTGTGTCGCCGAGGGCCGTAGGGCTGTCTGCCCGGCAGGCAGATGTGCACCTGAGCTGGATCGAGCCTATCGAGTCCACCGCCCAGCGGTTGGAGGGCCTTAGAAGCGAGTTTAGGGCCCAAGACCGGATTCCTGCCTTCGGTCTTCGCACTCATCTGGTGGTGCGGGACACGGAGGCCGAGGCTTGGACGGCGGCCGACGAACTGATTAAGCACGCGGACCCTGCTGTAAAAGCCCAACGGCGGGCCGCCATAGAGGGCACACCCATGGTGGGCCAACAGGCTCAAGCCAGGAAAGCGCCGGACCACAAGCTGACCCCCCGCCTGTGGAATGGGCTGTCCGAGGTACGGGTCAATTGCGGCTCGGCGCTGGTCGGCACCCCAGAGCAGGTGGCCGACGAGTTATTGGACTACTGGCAACTGGGGATCGACGAATTTATTCTGTCCGGGTTCCCTCACGTGGAAGAGTGCCACCGCGTCGCCGTTCAGGTGCTGCCGTTACTCAAGGAGCGGATAGCCGCTGCGTCATGAAACCGGAGGCCGCTGATCGGTCCAGGGACGGGCCTGCTCGAAAGCAGCCGAAGCCTGTAGGACTTTGGCCTCGGCCCCATGAGGCCCGATGATGTGTAGGCCAATGGGCAGACCGTCGGCCGAGAATCCGCAGGGCACGCTGGAGGCCGTTTGCCCCGTCATGTTGATGGGGAAAGTAAACGGCAAGTAACCCCAGTGGGGGTCCACCTCTTTGCCTCCAATGACCGAGGGACGCTGGCCTATGGGGAAAGCCGGCACCGCCATGGTTGGGGACAATAGAAGATCGTAGTCGTCGAAGAACTCTTCCATTTGCCGCCGCAGCTGGTCTACCCGGAGCAAGGCTCTGGAGAGGTCCGCTCCTGAAACCGTGACCCCATGTTCCAGCGATCTTCGGCCGTAATCGGTGAACTCCTCTCTATGCTCCTCCAGCAGGTGGCCGTAGGACGTATAGGTAGCGGTAGCAAAGGCGTCCCAAAAGGCCGGGAATGGGTCTTCCATCGCGAAGGCCGGCTCATCGACGGTGGCGCCCAGTTCCTCGAATATGCGGGCCGCCTGGCTGGTGATTTGTACGACCTCGGGATCGACCCCGGCGTAGCCGAAGTCCGGGCTCCAAGCGATGCGCCAGCCACGGACCCCGGACCTCAAACCTGACAGAAAATCCTCCGGGTCTTCCCTCATTGAGGTTGGGTCTCGGGGGTCATTGCCCGCCAGCACTTGGAGTAACAGTGCAGCATCTTCCACTGTGCGGGACATGGGTCCCGATTGGGAGAACTGGTTGGCCGCTGGCCTACCGTAGCCGCCATACCTCGGTACCCGGCCCTGGGAAGGCTTAATCCCAAAAACGCCGCTGAAGCTGGCCGGGATCCGTATCGAGCCCCCGCCGTCGCTGCCTGTGGCCAGCGTGCATAGGCCAGCGGCCAGAGCTGCCCCCGCCCCTCCGCTGGACCCCCCTGGCGTGCGCTCGGTATTCCAGGGATTCCGGCATGGGTCCCCCAGCTTGTTCTCCGTGCTACCCGATTGCCCGAACTCGGGGGTGTTGGTCTTGCCCAGGATTATCGCACCCGCTTGGCGCACTCTTTCTACTACTACCGAGTCTATTTCGGGTGTCCTGTCCCGGAACAGGTACGATCCCATGGTCGTTGGTATGCCCTTGGTCATCTCCAGGTCTTTGATGGAGATGGGTATTCCGTGCAGCGGCCGGAGGTCGTCACCCCGCTGCACTGCTTCCTGAGCAGCATTCGCCTCGGCCATTGCCTGGTCCTGGCAAAGAGCCAGATAGGCGTTCAGCCTGGGGTTTAGCTCCTCTATACGCCGGTAGAATAGCTCGGTGAGTTCTACTACCGACACTTCTTTGGAGCGAATCATATGCCCGACTTGGGTTGCGGAGGCAAATGCTAGCTCGTTGTCCATTTCGATCCCTCCTGATGACGCTGGTCTCTCGAGAATGGCTCTATGGGAGTCTCTTAATAATTAGTTGAGTTCAAGGGACGATGCGCAGACTTGACGTTGAGTTTAGAATTGGGATATATGGGCCTGGGTGCAAGCGCGCTCATTATAGCCGGAGGAGTAAGCAATTGTCCCTAGTCGGCATTATAGCTAACCCAGCGGCGAGCAAAGATATACGCCGGTTGGTTGCCCAGGGCAGGGTGGTCCCTGATTGGGAGAAAGTGAACATCCTGAGGCGAGTATTTCTTGGTCTCCAGGCAGTCGGCATCGGCAAAGTCCTGGCAATGCCCGACAGCTCCCACTTGGCGCAACGGGCGCGCGACGATCCACAGCTTTCGTTGGATGTTGACCTGCTTGAGATGTCCGCCCTGTACAACGAGGGCGATACGGTGCGGGCGGCCCGGATGATGGAGCAGGCCGGAGTCCGCTGTCTAGTAACTTTGGGTGGCGACGGCACCAACCGGGCTGTGGTAAGGGGATGTTCCTCCATCCCCATGGTGGCCATCTCCACCGGTACCAATAATGTGTTCCCGGTTATGGTTGAGGGTACTCTGGCTGGGCTGGCTGCCGGCTTGGTAGCCAGGGATAGATTGGACCTAGCGTCGGTGTCAGTGCCCAGCAAGACAATATCTATCTACGTAGACGGAGAATATCGGGACCTAGCCTTGGTGGATGTGGCGATATCAAAGGAGCGCTTCGTTGCTAGCAGGGCTATCTGGAACATGGATACCATCTATGAGGTATTTTTGACCCGGGCCGAGCCAGCCTCCATTGGCCTTTCGTCCATTGGGGCCAGGCTCCAGCTGCTCTCCTTAGCTGATGAAGGGGGTATCCACTACTTCTTGGGCAGCGATGACGGCGAGGAGTCAGAAAGCCTTGGGCAGCAATCCACCAAAGTCTTGGCGCCAATCGCCCCCGGGATGATCCCCCAGGTGGCCATAACTTCCTGGAGGCTAATACCAACCGGTGAACGAGTGCCCGTCAAAGCGAGGTACTGCACCGTCGCATTGGATGGAGAACGCGCTTTTTCCGTTACCCCTGCCCAGCAACTGGAGGTGGTGGTGGACCGTAACGGCCCCCCCGTGGTCCAAGTCGAAGCTGTGATGCGGGAAGCTGCCTCCCAGGGCTTGTTCCGCTCATAATTGTCCGGTCCTGATGAATCGACGCCCGCCGGTCATCTGCTTTGGATTGAGCGGGCCGGACTGGAAACTGGTCTAGATGTTGTGGGGCGCGGAGCTGGCCTTGGCCTTCATCACGGTGTTCGTGGGAGCTACTGTGATGGGGACCGTCAGCTTCGGCTTAGGTCTGGTCGTTACCCCTGTCCTGCTGCTGTTACTGGAGCCCAAGTCAACGGTGGTCATCGTCAATAGCCTCATAGGCATTCTGCTAACCGCTGTCCTGATCCACCTGCGCAATTCCTTTGATCTTCGCTTGATTGGTTGGACCGCCCTTGCCGGGTTGGCTGCGGTGCCTGTGGGCGTTGTTGCGTTGAATTCAGCCGGTCCGACCGTACTACGCTTGATTATTGGTCTGGTCATCCTGATGCTGGTGCCGTTTGTGTTGTTCAACATTGAGCTACCGGGGTCACGTAGAAGGCCAGCGGGGCCGGTGGTGGGCTTCCTGACATCATTGTCGGTAACCACCCTGACCATTGGTGGGCCGTTGGTAGCGATTTATGCTATCTCGCAGAGATGGCCCAGAGACGCGATGCGGGCTGCTCTGGCATTCTATTTTATGGTGGCCAATGCGTTAGCCTTCATTCTCTACAGTTGGGCCGGACTAGTCGACCGCGACACCCTGGCCAACATTGGCATCCTACTTCCCGCTGTGATCCTGGGATTTGGGGTTGCCTCCGTAATCGCACGGCGGATTAACGACAGGGTCTTTCGTTACGCGGCAGTGGGAGTTATTGTGGCAGGAGGATGTGTCCTCTTGGGCAAGGAGTTGGCAAGACTTCTTGGACCGTAAGCCGCCCCGACACATTTCGCAAAAAAGTAGAGGGTGCCCCCAAGGGGTTGGGGCACCCTCTACTAAAGGACGCAGGTTCTGGTCAGCCGCTCAGATCATGGTAGGCGGCCAGGGCGGCGGTGATGCCGTCGCCAACCGCGGCGCCCAGTTGCCTCGTCGATTCCGCTCTTGCGTCTCCACACGCGTAAATGCCGGGTACCTTGGTACGCATGTGAATGTCGGTGTGGATGTGGCCCAAAGGGTCCATGTCCAGCATGCCCTTTAGGTACTCCGTATTGGGATGGAAGCCGACGTAGATAAACGCCGCCGCTGTAGGGAAGTCGTACACCTCTTCGGTCTTGAGGTTCTTGACCCGAGCGGCCTCAAGCACTTCATTTCCTACGAAACTTTCCACTACGTGACTCCAGAGAAAATTGACCTTGGGGTTAGTGAAGGCCCGCTCCTGGAGCACCTTGGTGGCCCGCAGCTCGTCGCGCCGGTGGATGACGGTCACTCCATTGACGACACCACTGAGGTAATGTCCTTCGTCCATGGCCGCGTCTCCGCCTCCAACCACCACCACGTCCTGACCTCGAAAGAAATTAGCGTCGCAGACCGCGCAGTAGGAGACGCCACGCCCGGCGAACTCGTCCTCCCCTGGCGTCCCAAGTTTGTTGTGAGCCCCACCGGTGGCGATGATAACCGCTTTAACGGCGTAATCCCCATCATCGGTATGAACCACTTTCACCGGCGCCTCCAAGCCGTCCAACCCCTCGACCTGAGCATATTCGATTTTGGCGCCGAACCTGACGGCCTGAGCTTCCATGTCTTGGGCAAGTTGAATACCTTTGACTCCTTGGGGAAACCCCGGGTAGTTTTCGATCTCGTCGGTGATCAGGAGTTGTCCCCCTGGCCCGAGAGATTCCAAGATTAGAGTGCTCATCATCGCCCTCGTGGTGTACAGGCCGGCCGCTAGGCCGGCCGCCCCAGCGCCGAGGATAATGACGTCGTATGATGAATCCATGTTGGACGTGTTCCTCCTGTTCTGTTTATCTAGCAGTTTTGACTGTTTCGCGGAAATAGTCCACGGTCTTTCTAAGACCATCCTCCAGGTTGACTTGGGGTTGCCAGCCCAACTCCTGGATGGCTCGGGCGCTGTCCAGGCTGATCTGGTACACATCTCCGGGGCGAGGTGACCCGTGGACGGGTGCCCACCGGTACCCGATGATGCTCTTGAGTATCTCAAATACGCGGTTGATGCTGGTCTGTTCCCCAGTGCCGATGTTCATGGCGCGGCCATCTCCCCGCTCGATGGCACAGATATTAGCTTCGACCACGTCTTCAACCGATATGAAATCCCGTTCCTGATTGCCGTCACCGAATATTTCGGGCTGTTTCCCTTCCAGCATGGCCTGAGCAAATATTGAGACTACTCCGGCCTCGCCGTGGGGGTCCTGCCGCGGTCCGTATACGTTCCCGTAACGCAAAGTTGTGTAGTTCAGGCGATACTGGCGGCGGTAAAACTCAAGATAGGCTTCCCCCAGATACTTGGACATGCCGTAGGGTGACAAAGGAGCCACAGGATGGTCGTCAGAGCACGGGCTTTCCTCCGGGTCTCCGTATAGCGCCCCTCCGGTGGAGGAGTATACGAATTTGTCCACTCCGTGGCGCCGGGAGGCCTCCGCGATGCGGAGTGTGCCGATGACGTTGACCTCGCCATCGTCGATGGGGTCTCTGGTGGACTTGCTGACGCTGGTTTGGGCAGCCAAGTGAAATACCAGATCGGGCTGCTCCCGTTTGAACACTTCATCGACCGAAGGATGGGTGATGTCGGTGTGGTGAAATGTGGCGGATGGGTTCAAGTTCTTGAGTTTACCGGTGCTGAGGTTGTCAACCACAATGACCCGGTGTCCCAACTCCAACAACCGGTCTACCAAGTGAGATCCAATGAAACCTGCGCCGCCTGTCACCAAGCAGGTCCTAGTGTCTGCCATTCGTCCCTCCGGTGTGAGACCTCCCAAATATAATAATCCCCACGGATGGAAATAACCAACACCGGAGAATAGGCTAACCCCAAGTGGTCGCGGTTCAGCTCCTATGGTAAAGTGGCCCTATTCTACGGGATTAAGTTCCTACCACAGACAGGAGGCAGCATGGCGGAGCAGATCGGGTTCATTGGCCTCGGAATAATGGGTACGCCCATGGCGCAAAACCTGGTTAAAGCCGGATATCCGTTGGTGGTCTATGACGTAGTGGGTGAGCGGATGGAAGAGCTGGCCACCGAGGGAGCCACGGTAGCCTCCTCCTGTAAAGAAGTTGCCGCTAGTACCAGCAAAATAATTACAATGCTCCCAGACTCCGCAGACTCGGAAAAGGCTATCCTGGGGCCAGATGGGGTGCTTGAAGGCGCTAAGTCCGGGTCGATAATCATCGACATGAGCTCGATAGCTCCTCTCGTCTCTCAAAGAATCGCTGCCGAGTGTTTCAAGAACGGGGTGGAAATGCTTGATGCCCCGGTAAGCGGCGGCGAGCCCATGGCAATTGCGGGCACACTGGCAGTTATGGTGGGTGGCAAGCAAGAGGTTTTTGATGAGTGCTATGACTTGCTGAAGATCATGGGCGGCAACGTGGTCCTGACCGGTGACATCGGTGCCGGCGGCGTCACCAAATTGGCCAATCAGATCATAGTCGCCGCCAATATCGAGGCGTTAAGCGAAGCTATGGTCTTGGCACAAAAGGCGGGAGTGGACCCGGAAAATGTTTTCAATGCTATCCGGGGCGGCTTGGCCGGCAGCGCAGTGTTGGAAGCCAAAGGTCCAATGATGCTGGACCGGAATTTTAGAGCCGGGTTCCGCATACGGCTACACCAGAAGGACCTGCGAAATGTCCTCCAAACCGCCCAAGAGCTCAACGTGCCTTTGCCGGTAACTGCGTTGGTGCAACAAATGCTGGGGGCGCTGGTCAATGAAGGGGAGTCCGAATCCGACCACTCGGCCATCCTGCATTTCCTGGAGGGTCTGGCGCACGTGGAAGTAAAGCGGGGTGGTTAGACCCCAGACTTATTGGAAATTCACTTCTCTAGCTCCCGGAACCGGGCATCTCTCCAATTCAAAGCGGCCCTTAGGCCGCTTTCCTGGCGGATAGCATTGAATTCCTCCTGCTCGGGGCTGAGAGTGGCCTCGAAATGGACCATCAACTCCAGGTTGTGCTGTAGGCTGGACAAAAAACCCATGCCCTCCAGAGCCCGGTTAACCGCTATCTTGGTCATCTTTACGCCCAACTGGGAGAGCAAGGAAATCTTTCCCGCGACCCGTTCACACTCTTTCATCAGGTCGTCGTGGGGCACCACGCGGCCGACCAGTCCCAGCCTTGCGGCTTCATTGGCGTCTATAGTATCTCCGGTGAGAAGCAACTCCTTGGCCTTCATTGGGCCGACGCTAAACGGAGTAATGAGAAACGGGGGTCCCAGTCCGGCGCGTATCTCCGGTTCGCCCAGAATTGCGCGGTCCGACGCGATCTTGATGTCACAGACTTGGACAAGTTCGCAGGCGCCCGCCAGAGCGTAGCCATTCACCGCTGCAATCACGGGTTTACTCAGATTCCAGACCATCATGAATGTGTCGATGTGGCCTTGGAGGTGGGTTCGGCGGATGTCCGCTGGTACCTCATGGACCTCCGGCTCGCCGGGAGACCTCTCTATATCGAATCCCGCCGAGAAGGCCCTGCCAGCCCCTGTTAGTATGACCGCCCTGATTTCCGGATCGGATTCGACCGTTTCAAGAGCTTGCCGTAGCTCGGACATCAAGCCAGGGTTCAACGCGTTAAGCTTATCGGGCCGGTTAAGTGTTAGGTAGCAGATGGGACCCTTCTGTTCGTATATGAGAAACTCGAAGCTCACCTATTGGCTCCTTGATTAGGAATTTGACGCTGCGCCAGTGTTACGGCTATGGGTTCGGGTCTGGTCACCCGCCACCCGATGGGGTGATGTTAATCCCCTGGATGACCACTGGCTGAAGCGGACGGTCCCCGGGGCCAGTATCGACCGTGGAGATAGCTTCCACCACCTCCTGTCCTCCGACCACGCGACCGAATATCGTATGGCCACCGTTTAGGTGTGGCGTAGGCGCCAGGGTTATAAAGAACTGGCTCCCGTTGGTGTTCGGTCCGGCGTTGGCCATGGCCAGAATTCCCGGACGATCGAACATCAGAGACGGAACTATTTCGTCCTGGAAGCTGTAGCCTGGCCCTGATGTTCCAGTACCGGTGGGGTCGCCACCTTGGATCATAAAACCGGGTATCACTCGGTGAAAAATGACCCCGTTATAAAACCCTTCTCCGGCCAAGAATATGAAGCTATTGACGGTCACCGGCGCTTCCGTGGCCAACAGCTCGATCATTATGGGTCCCCTGGTGGTCCGAATAGTGGCCGAATATGTCGCCGACGAGTCTATGGTGAGGAGGGGTGGCTCGGCATATTGCTTGAAGGCAATTCCACCTCTGGTTTCTTCCACTGGTTTCGGGGTACTCGGTGGCAGCTCAGTGGGTGTGTTCGGGATGCTGGTGCCCCCAACATCAACTGGGGGAGACGGTTCCGGAGTCGGCGTCTGAAGCAGGCACCCCATAAGAGCTAGCGCCAAGGCTGAAAGTGCAAGTAACGCAAAGCGTTTCATATATCGTCTCTGAGAAGGAGGCCCCCGCCGCCAGTTTTTCGACGCATGACCACCGGCTTACAGGGCCCTGGATATTTTGATTTGGCACCCTAGTATACTCGAATCGGCTTAGGTTGCCAGTATGCAACGACTCCAGGGACCAGTGGACTCCAAGAATCAGAAAGACATCAACACCAGACCAACCGTACAGGCGGTGTTCTCAAGCCACCGGTCGAAAATGGTCGATGTCCGACATTGCTCCAACTCTTTGATCGGCCCATACCGGTTCCACCGCAATTCCCATGTCCACCTGCTCCGGGCGAACCTCCCCTAGCCGGTGGACCAGACCTCCTCGCACCCCGGGCCACCCAATCAACGCCACCACTTGGGGTGGGTCCAGCGGCTCTTCATCCAAGTTCCGGTGCAGGACCGTGAAACTACGAACTTGGCCTGGGCCTGAGACCGGGGTCCAATCCGTTGATGTCTCTTCGAAGCATCGCTCACAGTAAATCTTGGGAGGCAATAGGCTGATGGCACACTTGGGACAAGGCGACGCCAATAGTTGCTGGTCATCTCGCATTGCCTTAAAAAAGCGCTCCCCCGCGACACCCAGGGTGTAACGGTGGTAGATAGGTATCTCTCCACTAACGCTACGTACTCCTCCAGCGTGTTGGAGCTTATTGAGCAAATACGGCCTCCTACTCTACGGGTCTGAAATAGCGGATGTCGGTCACCGAGCCTTCCCTTTCCGCCGCCGGCTTCCAGACCGCCTTGACTCGGCTGCCCAGCTTTAGCCTGGATGTGATGTCCTCAATGGTGTCCCCTACTTCACCGATTAAGTGAAGGATCGCCATTCCCGGGCTGGCCCCATCAATTTCCACGACGGCCGGCACCTCCGGCGTCTGGCGGCGTGAGGCGTCCCAGTTGACAAAGGAGACGGAGAAAGTGTTTATGGTGCCGGTATCCGATAGCTCTACCCAGTCATCCAGGGGACGAAAGCAAAGCTCGCAAAACGCCCTTGGAGGTAATAAAGTCCGGCGGCATCCGGGGCAGCGGATCCCAAAGATCTTGCCTTGTTTCAGCCCATCCAGATAGGCTCCCATGGCCACACCGGCATCCCATTTATAGTCCGACTTGACACTCCACATAGACACCAGCACCTCTCCTGTGGAGAGCGCGTGATCGGTGAGTGACGTGCCGCTGAAAGGTTCCATAGTTATTTCCCCATTATCACTACTGTGCCTACTTGCATCAGGTCGCCCCACGCCTGGGCCAGCCCCCGTCGCACCTGCCGTCCCACTTGGCGCGCTCCGGCTTCACCCTGGAGTTGCCAGTAAATCTCCGCCGCCTTCATCAGCCCCGCTGCGGCTATCGGGTTGCCCACCCCCAGGAGACCGCCCGAGGGGCTGGCCGGAATGCCCGACCTGGTATCCCGGTCCCAGAACCCTTCCTCCAGCAGTTTGGGTGCCTGCCCTTTGTCGGCCAGCATCAGACCTTCCAGATGGTGTAGCTCTTTGTACGCGAAGGGATCGTAGGGCTCCACCACATGAATATCCCTCCGGGGGTCTGTGATACCGGCCATTTCATAGGCCATCCGGGCCGCTTTTTCCACATATCGAGGATAGTACAAGTCCCGGTTGGTCCAGAACGAGGTGTCCAGGTTCCAACCTACTCCTTCAATCCAAACCGGTGACCGGCTGAGGCGACGAGCGAACCTCTCCGAGGCCAGCACCACGGCCCCGCCACCATCACTGATTGGCGACACCATAAGGCGGTGCACCGGCCATGCCATCACCTCTGAAGCCACGATTTGCTCTATGTCAAAATCCCCGGCGACACCCAATTGGGCGGAGGGATGGTCCATCCCGTTCCGCTTGTTCTTTTGCGCCACTCGGGCGAAGGTCTCCATGGGGATTCCGTAGGTCTGCATGTACCGGTTCATTTCCAGGGAGAAGATCCAGAGCAGATTCACGCCCAGGGGCCGCTCCGTAAACTGGTCGTATATTGCGTTGAAAGCCCCTTGGGGATGAGGCATTGCTGAAGACATTTTTTCTTCTGCCACCACGAGGCAGGTATCGAACCGCCCGCTGGCGACGTGGTACCAGCCAGTAATCAGGCCAAATATTCCTGAGCCACCCCCGACATAGGTACGCATGTAGGGTTTGCCCCAGGCTCCGGCGCCGTCGGCCAAATACTCCCCATTCATGTGCACGCCGTCGAATGCCTCCGGCGCGGTAACTGAAACCACGGCCTCGATGTCGTCAATGGTGAGGCCAGCGTCCTCCAGTGCCACCTTGGCGGCTTCGAACGCCAGCTCCTTCGGCGTCTCCAATGCCCTCCGCATGAACTTGGTCAGCCCCGCGCCGAGAACCGCGACTTTATTTTTGTAGGGCATGGTGACTACTCTGCCCGCTCATCACTGTTAAACTCCTCGCTCTTCAGTGAACCCAACGCGTGGCCGGAAGGACCTGGGCAACAAACTCGAATGCCTCTTCTTTGAGCAAGCTACGTCCTCTACTATCAGTCCCTGGCCAACACCGCCACCCCACCGGTGGCAGTGGGTATGCCCCGCCAGGACTGGGCCAAGCCTATATTAACTCCAGGCAATTGCCGTTCCCCGGCGACTCCCCTCAGTTGGAGGACCACCTCCAGTACGCTGCGCAGACCAGACATATCATGAGTGTAGCCGCATCCCAGGTGGCCTCCCGAGGCATTTACCGGGAACTCACCGTGCGGTGAGAAGGTCCCCTCTTCCAGCAAGTTGCCCGACTCCCCCGGTTGAGCCAGGTCCATCGCTTCCAGGTGTTGGAGCTCTTTGTAGGAGAAAGTATCGTCCACCTCAGCGAAGTCTATCTGGGATTTGGGGTTGGTTATGCCTGCCATACGGTAGGCCATCTGGGCTGCTTTTTCAGCATAAACCGCCCGGTGGGGCTCCCGCTCCTCAATGTTGGGAGTGTGCTGGCTCCAGCCAATGCCATTGATGAACACTGGCTGGCCGGACAAGCGGGGCAATATAGACTCCCTGGCTACCACCATGACGATGGCGCCGTCGGCTGGGGAGGCCGAATCACCGCGTTTTAGTGGCTCGGCCTCGGGCGCGGACGCCAGGATGTCCGCTGCTTGGATGTCCGCGGGATAGGCGGCCAAGGGATTCCTCAAGGCGTTCCCACGGTTCTTTACCACGACTTTTGCCGCTTGCTGCTCGGTGTTGCCTGTCTCGGCCAAGAACCCGCGCATCTCAAGTCCCGCAACGAACCGCGGGTGAAACCCCAGGGGGCGCGCGTAAATCGGGTCTAATGCGAATGCTTCTATGTGGGCTGGGTGGCCAATGTTCGATGCCTTGCTGTGAGCTTCGATGACAGCTATATCCAACACACCTGTTTCCAACTGCATCGATATGGACGCAAGACCCGTGATACCGTCGGATGTGACGGTATGTACTGGCTTCAAGACCGCGCCCAACTGGTCCGGCACATATTCGTCGGCGATGGCGGTGCCTTCGGTGTAGTCTTCGGTGATAGAGACAAAGGTGGCGACGTCGTGAGGCCGTACCCCGGCATCGGCGTAGGCTTTTACTGCGGCTTCAAACACCATCTCTCTATAGGAAACGTCCGGCGATAGGGGTCGCAACGCTGTATAACCCACGCCCACGATGGCTACCCGTTCGAGCAAGGGTCCCTCCCTATAGCGCTGGCCAATGGCTGTAACCCTGAAGAGGTCTAAAGAAAATTCGTGTCTGGCTAAGCTGGCCCAGAGCATACCAGAAAGCCGTTTCCAGGTGAAGGTTGACCGGGGGCGCCAGCCGCCAGCAGGGGACGACCCTAGTCATCATCGAAACGGTGAAGGTCCGGGTCCTCCCAGGGCTGGAGTCCTTCTTCCCGGTCGCTCTTGGGGCGGAGACGTCTCCCAATGCTACGTACCAGCAGAAGAGCTATCACCACCAGAGCAAGCCCTCCCAGAATCCAGGTGTTGAAGTTGATGAAGGCGCTAGGTGGGCGGGAGGAATCCGGGCCTGGAGCCGGCGGGCGTGTGGCATCGGCTGCCCAACGCGCTTCAAGACCGGGGATGTCAAACCCGTAGCTGGCCATCATTGCTTCGCCCGTGGGCCTCCCCTGCCTTAGCTCGGCTATGAGATGTTGGAACGACTCCACGCCAAACTCTTCAATCAAGAAAGCAATGACGCTGGCGGACTTCCGGTAAAAGGCGTTGATAGCCTCCGGTGTTCCCGGAACCCTGGACATGGAGGTCAGCGGCAACCCCTGGGTGCTGAGACTTTGGCCGCTATAGTGTGTGGCTCCGGGCTCCATGTAGCTGGCAAACCCTTCATTCAGCCATGCGGGCAAAGGTTGAGCGTTTGGCCCAACCGCTTGGTCCAGCAGCAAATGAGCGGTTTCATGAACGATGATTATTGAGTTCATGCCAAGGCCAACGAACAACC
The DNA here is from genome assembly GCA_965197555.1 of Dehalococcoidia bacterium. Lineage (GTDB taxonomy): Bacteria > Chloroflexota > Dehalococcoidia > Lucifugimonadales > UBA3495. Next base: position 1,245,993 of record OZ240213.1, read on the forward strand.
GCTGGGCTGGGAAAGCGTAGCCACCGAAAATCTGTGCTTCAGTTATTGTTTGGCTTTGCTGGGGGAACGCTTCTTGAGCTTCCTTGCTGCGGTTGTAGATGATGCCTTTAACGGGTTTCTTTGCTTGCGACCCCAGCAAGCGGGTTAGCAGACCGATGTGCCACTCGGCTTCATCGGTGACCGACTCTACTCTGGATTCGGGGACGTCATGGTACAGCAGTTCCAGGGGGCCGACTCCGGTGCGATCCCAGGTGAACCGGTTGTCCAGGTATTCGAGTTGCGCCAAGGAGGTCTCGTATATAGTTCCTCCTTGGGTCCGGATAACGAAGTAATACTCCATGTCTGTGCCGGGAGGAAGGTAATCGGACCCCGCGACGCTGAGGTCCAGGCCTGTCGATACGGTGCTGTTGGGTTGAAACTCTAGATAAGCATAGGACCAAATGTTGGAACCGATCGTCTTGTAAAACAGCCGGATTTCGGTGATGTCTTCTTGGGCTTCTGCGGTTAGGGTGAAACTAATTGCTTCCTGGAAGGCGATTTCCACATCTGTGTCCAACACCTCAATATCACCGCCGGACGCCTGTACCAAACCCACCGGTGGGGAGGCGGTTGCTCCACCGACGGCGACGGCTAGGAGCAACAGAAAAGGCGCCAATACCTGGCAGACCGGTCCCAGCACACGTATTTCTACGAATCTGCGTATCTCTGCCTTAGCAAACAAGGCGTGGCGGTCCATGGAATCCTTAGATCCTTGGGACCCTTGAAAGATCAGAGCCCAGGGCTTTAATTATACGTTCCAGTCGCGTGGAAGTATCTGGCCTGGCTGCCGGGCCAGAATTAGACATATAGCCAGGGGGGTCCGGAGTCGTACTTATTGACCGCCACCGACTGCAAGTGGCTCTTCTTTAACAACAACGTGACTCGCTCCAAAAGCCCACCTCTCATATAATTACGGCATGGGTCCCCGACAGAGCGGTCGGGGATTTACTCTCAATAGCCGAGGACTTGAGCGCAAACAAGACGGGTGGGACATGACGGACTCAGGTGAAGCCGTCGGCTCCATCTCCATGGAGCAGCGGGGACCGAGCCCACCCGGTCCCCCAATGAAAGGGGCCTGTTAAGCCTACTTGCGTTTGAGAGGGCTGCACTCCCCAAGGGAAGAGAGAAACATGACCACTTGGAACCCTTCCCAATACCTAAGGTTCGGCACCGAACGTCTTCGGCCAGCTCTGGACTTGATGGCGAGTATTCCTGTGGAGTCGCCCAAGTTGGTCTACGACCTGGGTTGCGGAACGGGCACCGCCACGGTCTTGCTTAAACAGCGTTGGCCTGAGGCCCATGTTACCGGTGTGGACTCCTCCGCAGCCATGCTGGAGCGCGCCAGGACCTCGGACGCGGACATCCGCTGGGAGGAGAGGGATTTGGCTTCTTGGCGACCCAAAGAACCATGCGATTTGCTGTATTCCAACGCGGTGTTCCATTGGCTGGATGAACACGAATCGCTGTTTCCGCGGCTTTTGGAGGGATTGAGACCCGGTGGCGTCTTGGCGGTGCAAATGCCCAGCAACTTCGCTGCTCCAACCCACACGGCTATCGCCGAAACAGTGCGTGAAGGAGGTTGGCGAGAATCCCTGGAGCCCTATCTCAGGGAAGACCCGGTCCGCCCCGCAATCGGATACTACGCCATCCTCAGCCCACATACAGCAAACCTGAATCTATGGGAGACTACCTATTATCACGTGTTGGACGGCGACAACCCGGTGGTGGAGTGGACCAAGGGCAGCATCCTGAGACCTCTCTTGGACCAACTGATGGAACCGGAGGCGCAGCGCTTTCTAGAGGTTTACGGGGAGCGGGTACGGGCGGCCTATCCGCGGAGAGCAGATGGCAAAACAGTGCTGCCATTCAAGCGATTATTCTTCATCGCCACGAAGTAGCCCCGGCGATCAGGCCAGATAGCAAGCAACCATGTGGCCGCCACCATGGTCCTCCAAGGGCGGGTGCGGGCTCTCGCGACAGACCTCGGCAGCCAGGGGACATCGATCATAAAAACGGCAACGCGGCGGCGGGTCAACCGGCCTCGTGACATCTCCCTTGATATTCACCGACACCCGTTGATGGCCGGGTTCGGGCACTGGCACAGCAGAAAGCAATGCCTGGGTGTAAGGGTGCAAGGGATTACTCAATAGCTCCTCAGTTTCAGCTATCTCTACTACCTTGCCCAGGTACATAACCGCGACCCTCTGGCACATATACCTAGCCACTGCCAGGTCGTGGGTAATGTACAAATAGCTGACTCCAAGCCGCTGGGCCAAGTCCGTCATCAGGTTCATGATTCCTGTGCTGATGGAGACATCGAGCATTGAAGTAGGCTCATCGGCCACAACGAATGACGGCTCGACCACCAGGGCCCGGCCGATGGCCACTCTTTGGCGCTGCCCACCCGACAATTCGTGGGGATAACGGAACAGGAACGACGATGCCGGGGTGAGTCCGGCCAACTCCAGGATGTTATGAACCCGGTCGAGCCGTTCCAGGTTGCTACCCATGCCTTGGACGACAAGGGGTTCAGCTACGGTGTCGAACACGGTGCGCCTGGGATTCATGGACTCGTAGGGGTCTTGGAATATCATCTGGGCCCAGCGCCTGAAACCCTTGAGGTCCCTTCGCCCCAGTTGGGCCACATCCATCAAACTGTTACTCTGGTCGCGGAATAATATCCTCCCCTCCGTTGGCTCCGCCAGCTTCACTAGTAATTTCCCCAGGGTGGTCTTACCGCACCCTGACTCGCCGACCAGGCCGAAGCTTTCGCCGGAACCCATGGCGAAGGACACATCGTCCACAGCGTGGATGAAGCTGCGGGCACCCCGGAAGACGCTTTTGGTCATAGGAAACAGCTTCCGAATTCCGTCAACCAAGACCAAGGAATCCGGGTCGCTGGTGCTGCCGCTGGCTAAGTTCCCTGGCGAATCTGACTGTGAAATAATATCCTCTCACTAACCCGGCTCTATGAACGGGACTCGCCTGGTATGAATGGCTTCACTCCACCGGGTTCCAGCACGCTGCCCAATGGTTACCCCGCTCAACGATGGGAGGCGCCTCCCGTCGACAGACCTCGGTGGCGTTGGGACAACGTGGGTGAAATCGGCAGCCAGCGGGAGGATCGATCAGGCTTGGTGGCTCACCAGGCAGAGACATAAGGGGCCGCTTTGGGCCCTTGATGCTGGGAAAGGCCGACATCAGAGCGGCGGTATAAGGGTGGACCGGGCTCTGGAAGACCGCGGTTGTCGGCCCCATCTCTACAAGCTTCCCGGCGTACATGACACCCACGCGGTCGGTGACTTCAGCCAGGACCCCTATGTCGTGGGTAATGTAGATTACACTCATGTCCAGGTTGTGCTGAATTTCCCGGAGCTCCTTTAATATCCGGTCTTGTACTATGACGTCTAATGCTGTGGTAGGCTCGTCCGCAATTATGATGTCCGGGTCGCAGGCCAACGCCATAGCTATCACTGCCCTTTGTTTCATTCCTCCGCTGTACTCGTGGGGATAGCGCTCCATAAGCGCCGGGTCCAGACTCACCAGGTTGAACAAGCGCTCCACCGTCTGCCGCCCTTCCTCTCGACTGACATTGGGATCGTGAGCCTGGATGGCCTCGATGATCTGGTCTCCCACCCGGTACACTGGGTCAAGGGCGTTCATGGCTGCCTGGAAAATCATGGAGATTCTTGTCCATCGTAGGGGTCGGATCTGATTCTCCGACATAGGCACCAAGTCCAGCCCGTCCAACAACACTTCCCCTCCCAACAATCGCGCATTGTCTGGAAGCAGCTTCATTAGCGCCAGGGCCACGGAAGTCTTGCCGCAGCCCGACTCCCCTACCAGCCCAAGGACCTCTCCTCTATTCAGGTCAAACGTCAAGCCATCAACTGCCAGGACCTCACCCTGTCGGGTCAGGTAGTGCATAGTCAGGTCAGAAACTTGGAGAATAGGTCTTAGCATAGGTTTGCAGATGTCATCTCCGTCGTAGCCTGGGGTCCACAACCTCGTCTAGAGCGCGGCCAACCAAGTAGAAAGTAGTGCAAAGGAGCGTGATGGACGCGCTGGCGGGGAATATCAGCCACCAATAACTTAGAACATCCACCAGGTAACCCCCGAAATTCGCTGTGTGGATCATTATGCCCCAGCTCATCCTGATGTTCAGTAGGCCCAAATAAGAGAGCACCGCTTCGGAGAAGATCGCCCCCGTGACCGTGAACATCATGTAGAGGAACGAAAGGGGCAACAAATTAGGGAATATGTGCACAAATATGATGTGAAAGCGGCTGCCGCCAGCAATACGGGCTGCTTCGATATAGGGCTTGACACTGATTCCCAGGGCTTCAGACCTGAGGACTATGGCCGTTCCGCCGAATCCCCCCAAGATTCCTATGACCAATGCCAACAGGAAGAGATTCAGGTCGAATAGAGCCGACAGGACGATGAGTAACGCTAAGCCTGGAAGGGCTATTACCAGGTCGGCCAAGCGCATGAAAAAGGTATCGACCATACCGCCGTAGAAGGCCGACACGGCTCCCAAGGTGGTGGCAATGGATACCGTTACCAACGCGGCGACAATCCCCAGAATGAATTCCGAGGATGTGCTGGCCAATAACTGGCTCAGCACGTCACGCCCATTGGGGTCTGTTCCCAATGGGTGCTTCCAAGAGGGGGGCGCCGGTTGCTCAATCGCCAACACGGCACAGGCTTCGGTCGTCAGATTGTAACAGTCATGCCCTGTGACCGGGTCGTAGATACCCTCATCCCATACAGTGGCCATCAGAATAGGATGGGAAACGGCCATGAGGGCGAAGATCACTATAACGGCGAGCCCAAGGACGCCTATACGGCTCTCCACGAAAATGGACCAGCCCTCGCGGGCCCCCCTCAGAGCGAGCAGTATCCTGGCACTTCGGACCTGCCGGGGGCTTATAGCGCCTCCGCCGACAGGCGGTTGGGGAGATTCGATGTCAGGTTGGGGGGTCACTCGTATCTGATCCTCGGGTCGAGATAGGCATATAGCACATCGGCAACCAAGTGAGCCACCAGGGCGAGGATCCCAATGAAGACGAACGCGCCCATGGCAAGGGGAAGGTCCTCCGTTCGCACCGCATTGAGCAGCATCTGTCCCATGCCGGGCCAGGAGAACATGATCTCCGTGATCACTCCTCCGTCGATGGCGAAAGCAAGGCTATAGACCAAGCTGGTCACCACCGGTAGGAGAGCATTACGGGCGGCGTGCTTGTCTCGGACCACTTTTTCAGGCAGGCCCTTGGCTCGGGCGGCCATGACGAAATCTTCTCGCAGGGTCTTCAACATGCTGTTCCGCGTCAGCAGCATAGTCCCAGCGAAGGATATGAGGGTTAAGGTGCCAATGGGCAGTACCATATGCTCTAGGATATCCAGGGCCAAGAACCCCATTCCGGATAGCTTCCACGCCACGGGTATCATGGCTGCAGCGGTCACAGCCAGCGGCAAAAGCAACCAAGTGCGGGCCCTCAACCTTATTCTTGTCGTTACCAAGAACGCCAGCAAAAGGAATAGGGAGAATGCCACACCGGTAAGGAGCATGTTGTTGAACACGAAATTGGAGCTGACCTCCGTCTCGCGCCAGGTGAGGGGGTCAAGGAATTTGCCGATGGGGAACCAACCCAGGGTGGAGGCAAAAACCAGGATCATCATCAACGCGAACCAGGGAGTGAACACCGTGAACAGCAAAGAACCGGATATGGTCGTGGTGTATTCAAACAAGCCCCCGCGACGCCAGGCCATCACCTTCCCCAAGGAGAACCCCAGGTAGAAGGAGATTACAGTCGCTGTCAGGAATAAGACTACCGTGCGAGGCGCCCGCTCCAGAATTACATCCATCACCGGCCTGGGATAATGGCCGAAGGAAACGCCGAAGTTGCCAGTGAAGGAGTTCTTGATGTGTTTCAGGTATTGCTCGCCCAGGGGCTCGTCCAGGCCGAAGGCTGCTTGCACCTGGGCCCGCACGTCTGGAGAGATGTCCGGGTTGAGGGCATAGAAAGACGTGTAGTCACCCGGCTGCGCCTGAATCAGGAAGAACGCCAAAGTTACGATCAGGAACAGGGTGACTAAGATCTGCCCAATCCGACGGACGATATAAGCGGTCATAGGAACTCGCGGTGTCTGGTCCGTGCTCTACGGCCAGCCGTCGGGTCAACTCGTTATCGGCGGCCGGCCGTGGGCTGCTCTGACTACTTGATCACCACAGTGGTCGTCAGGCCGCTGGTGCTTTGAAGCCCCCCAAGTGTCTCGGTATAAGGGAAGTCCACCCGGTCATCACGATAGGTCTCCAGAATCGGTGTGGTGAATAGCACCACGTATGGGAGGTCGTCAGCCAGAAACTCCTGCATCCTGAAGACTTGCCCTCGGGCTGCGTCTAGGTCGGTCTCTATCAATAGCTCCTCAGCTAGCGCGTCAAATTCTAGGTTGGAATACCCTCCCCGGTTCAGCCCGTCCCCTTCGCCGTGGCGGGAGTGGAAGAATGCCTCCAAGTAATCGGGGAAACTGGTCAAGTTCCAGCCCAAGATCCACATGTCGAACCCCTGCGGGTCCCGGATCTTTTCCACAATCACGTTGAAGTCTGTGAGCTTTGCCCTGGTTGGGATACCGACATCATTGAGCCATCGCTCGATCCAGATAGCGAACGTGGACCGCAACGGATCGTAGCCGGGGCTTGGCGCTAGAATCTCCATCTCTGGAATGGGTTCCCCATCGGGCATCTTCAGTCCTTGGCCCTCCACTTCCACGGTCCCGTTTTCGCTGACCTTCGGCTCAACTTCCCAAGTGAATCCGGCGTCCCTGAGCAGATTGACCGCATTTCCCGTGCGCTCAGCACGGCTCAGTCCCTTGCCGATAAGAGGGACATCCGGGTTATACCAGAAACCGTTCCCTTCAGGGACGGTGGTATACATGGGGATGGCGACTCCTTGGAGCACAGTGGTAGCAATGAACTCCTTGTCAATCAAGGTCGCCACCGCTTGCCGGAAGGCCTTGACGTCCATCGGGGCCCGCCGGAGGTTGAAGCCCAAATACCGGAACCCGTTGCTGGGGTTCTCCAATGTAGCAAGCCCGGCTTGGCCCTTAAGTTGTTCCTGCAGGCCCCTTTGCAAGCCCAAGGGATTGAGCATAAAGTCTATGTCACCCGCTTTAAGGGCCAGGACCCCCGTCTCTTGGTTGCCAAAGATGCTGTAAATCGAACTATCGGTATAGGGCCCCACGGTGTACTCCAAAGTCTTGTCGCCGGTAGGCTCCCCATAAGCGGAAAACTCGAACACCCCGGGTTTGGACTCGGCGTACGCCCCGTTGGCGTATTCGATAACGGTTGCGTCTTCAAAGTAGTAGCCGGAGTTCTTAATTTTCTCGGCGAAGGCGCCTCTCTCCCATTTCCTGAAAATGAAGCCGCCGGCGCTGGGCTCGTTCTCGGGAACGTGAGCGTACAGGACCTTCTGCTGCTCGACCACATCGGTCTGAGTCTTGGCCTGCTCCACTATCGGTCCCCAGTAGGCTTTGGACAACATGGCCATGTAGGCCAAGCCGAACTGCCACCTGGATAGCCCGGGTTTCTGCTTAAAATATATCTTGAGCCGGTAAGGGTCCAACGCCTCAGCGTGGTGGAAGAATTCCAGGTCAACCGATGAGGTCCAGTTTCCGGTCATCTGCAAATCACGTACCGTGTGAGCAGTGAAAACGAAATCTTCGGCGGTTACGTCGTTGCCGTCGCTCCACTTAACGCCCTTCTTGAAAGGTACCTCGGTGGCCCACAGAGTCTCACCGTCGACAGTCTCCTCTACGAGGGGTGTAGAAAAGTCTTCCGCCACGGAAGGAATATAGTCGAACCTCTGGTCTGACAGCCCATACAAAGAAGGCTTGGCGCCACCAAGGACGTAGGAATTCCAGATGGTGGTGTCGGTACCGAGGAATGCCCAATAGTTGGTTGTGGTCATGTCCTCAAAGATACCCAGCTGGTATACCGTTGGTTCCGCGGTTGGAGCAGAAGTGGGTGCCGCCGCCCCCGTCCCTTCTGCGGGGACCTGTTGAGTCACTTCTGAAGTACATGCCGCAACTAGGGCCACGGCAAACAATGCTGCGAGTAACTTGAGGAGTCCCATCGTTTTCAAAAACCGGGTCATCTCTTCCACCGCAAACCACCGTTTTTGCCGGTTGTGCAATCTTGTGTCAGGGAACTCTAGGATAGTGCGGCAAGTGTCTTAGTTAACAATGCGCAGGCGATCTCTGCTGTAGAACTTGATTCAACATCCTATTAGCAAAAACGGCCTTTATCTGCATCCAAGTTAGCGAGGCGGAACGGGCTTCGTCAAGTCACAGCGGATATTAGATTCGTTGCGTTGGGAGCTCAGATGCAGTCCATTTGGAGTGATAATACTGAGGGGCCGACCCTGTGGCAAGCAGCCAGTGTTCGGTATTTGCTAACCGCCTGTGGCGGGCGGCTAAGACTCCGCTCGTCATTTTGTGCCAAATCTAGACAGGCGCTAAGGTTTAGGAGAGAATGTAGCGACTGTCATTTGGCTATGGAGAAGGGCTGAATCGGTTCCAATCTGTCTCCTTGCCGTGGGGCCTTCCGCCACAAAAAAGTGCAACACCAACTGGCACCGGGTGTGGCGTTGTTGACAGGAAAGCCATATACTATATTGCCAAGTCTCACACTCAAGAATTCCAAGAAGGGCAGGTGCCGAAATAGCTACTCAAGTCGGGGACGTAGTCCTAGAAGTAAAAGACCTGCAGACCTACTTTTTTAATAGATGGGGTGTGGTCAAGGCGGTGGATGGAGTCAGCTTTGACTTGCGTCAAGGAGAGACACTTGGGATTGTGGGTGAGTCTGGGTGCGGTAAAACCATGACGGCGTTGTCTCTTCTGCGGCTGATTCCTCAGCCGGCAGCCAGGATTGTGCGGGGCGAGATTATCCTGGATGGGGAAAACATTCTAGAAAAGAACGATGCCCAAATGCGCGAGTTGCGGGGTCGCAAAATCTCCATGATATTGCAGGACCCACAGACCTCGCTAAACCCGGTGTTCACTATAGGTAATCAGCTCATTGAGGCGTTCAAGACCCACGAACAGGGCTCCCGTTCCAGCATGGTTTCCAGGGCCTTGGATGCTCTGCGGAACGTGAGAGTTGCGGCTCCGGAAAGGCGGCTGGAGGACTTTCCCCACCAGATGAGTGGTGGTATGAAGCAACGGGTCATCGGAGCCATCGCCATCTCCTGTGAGCCCAAGGTAATAATAGCCGACGAGCCGACTACCGCATTGGACGTTACCATTCAGCTACAGTATTTACGGCTTTTGAAAGACATCCAGGCTGAGACTGGACTGGCTATCATTTTCATAACCCATGACTTTGGTATCGTAGCTCGAATGTGCGACCGGGTGGCCGTCATGTATGCTGGCCGGATTGTGGAAAGCGGCAGCGTCCGTGATCTGTTCAACAATCCGCAACACCCTTACACCCAGGCGCTTATGGACTCGGTCCCGCAAATGGAGCGAACCGACCGCTTGTTCTCTATCGAAGGACAGCCGCCTGCCCTCTATGCGCTGCCTGACGGATGTCGCTTTGCGCCCAGGTGTATGCATGCCCGCGAGCAGTGCCACACTGAGTATCCGCCCGCAATTCATGCGTCTGACGGGCATCAAGCTAGTTGCTGGATATTGGACCCGAGCTGGAACGCTACCGAGGCGGAAGTAGCATCATGAATAAAGAGTTGCTCCGGGCCGAAAACCTGACTAAGTACTTTCCTGTGACCAAGGGTCTGGTCTTGATGAAGACAGTGGGTCACGTGCAGGCAGTCGATGGAATAAATTTCCAGGTGAACGAAGGGGAGACCCTTGGGCTCGTCGGTGAATCGGGGTGCGGGAAGACGACCACCTCTAAATTGATCCTCCGGCTTGAGGAGCCCACCGATGGCAAAATCATGCTAGACAACGAGGACATCCAAGGTTTCAAGGGTGCTGACCTCAAGGAATACAGGACCCTGGTTCAGGCAGTCTTCCAGGACCCTTGGTCCTCCCTCAGTCCGCGGATGCGGGTGCGAGACATCATCTCCGAGTCCCTGGTGGTCAACCGGCAAGTGACCACCCAGGAGCGCAACGACCGGGTCGCGGAGGTATTGGACCAAGTAGGGCTTCATCCCAGGCAGGCCGGCTTGTATCCCCACGAGTTTAGCGGCGGCCAGCGGCAGCGCATTGCTGTGGCTAGCGCTTTAGCTTCTTACCCCAGGCTGATCATCCTGGACGAGCCGGTGTCCGCCTTGGACGTGTCCATCCGCGCCCAGGTCATGAACCTGCTGGTTGACCTTCAAGCATCGACGGGGGTTGCGTTCCTCCTGGTAGCCCATAACTTGGCCACTGTTCGGTACATGGCGCATCAAACGGCGGTGATGTATCTTGGCCAGATAGTGGAATACAGCCCCACTGAAGAGCTATACGAAAATCCCTTGCATCCTTACACCAAAGCACTCTTCTCCGCTGCTCTTCCTTCCCACCCTGACGTGGTACGGGAGGAAATAGTGCTACAGGGTGAAGTCCCATCACCAATCAACCCACCGTCCGGCTGCCGGTTCCATACTCGTTGCCCGTTCGCCATGGACCGATGCTCGGTGGAAGAGCCGGTTCTGAAGGACGTGGGCAATAAACATGAGGTTTCCTGCCACCTGTACTGAAGACCGATACGGTTGAGGTCATATTGGATTCCCGTGCGGGCGACCAGTCTAATTAATTTGGATAGACAGGGTGTCGCCCGCCATTAATGTCAGTAGCCGTCACGAACCCGCCTAGGTCCAAAGCTCCACTACCGTTCTTCATCTCTGTACCCCCTCTGCGACCATCTTTGCATCTGGACCAGTCCCATATGGTGGATATTCACCTATGGAGCTCTTATGATGCCGCAGACCAGAGACTCATTTCTGTCGAAGTCCTGGCATGGGCATATGGCCCATAGGGGATATCGGTCTGCCCTCGTGTGAAGGTGACGCCACGGCGAATGAGGTATTTCGCCGTGGGATCAGCGGCCTTACCTCCAATTCCACCATCTCTGGAAGCTCAAGCCATCGAGGTAGGACCAAGCTAGGCAGAGCTATCGGAAACCGACCGGAGGTGGAATTCCGGTCGGGCCGCTAACATTCTGGGTTAGTTTTGAGCCCATTGTCGGATTGGAGGAACTCATCATGGAAATAGGGATGATTGGCCTGGGCCGGATGGGCGGCAACATGGCCCAAAGGCTGCTGCGGGGAGGCCATAATGTCGTTGCGTATGACCCCAACGCAGAGGCGGTGGCCACTGCGTCCCAACAAGGGGCTGCGGCCGCAACATCAATCCAGGACCTAGTGTCCCAGTTGAGTGCTCCCCGGGCGGTTTGGGTGATGGTGCCCTCCGGGGACCCCACCGAGGGCACAATAAATGCTCTTGTGAATGCGTTGTCGCCCGGCGACGCGGTGATAGAAGGCGGGAATTCCAACTACAAGGACAGTATCCGCCGGGCGGCAGCTCTCAAGGAACGCCGAATATATTTTCTAGATGCGGGTACCAGCGGGGGGATTTGGGGGCTTACCGAAGGCTACAGTCTCATGGTGGGTGGTGACGAAGAGGCTTTTCGCTGGTTGGAGCCCATATTCCAGACTTTGGCGCCCGGCCAGGATAAGGGCTATGGCCTGGTGGGCCCCCCCGGAGCCGGGCATTTTGTCAAAATGGTCCACAATGGCATCGAGTACGGCCTGATGCAAGCCTACGCTGAGGGGTTCGAGTTGATGGCCGCGAAGAAGGACTTTCCACTCGATCTGGCGCAGATATCTCAAATCTGGCGCTACGGCAGCGTGGTGCGGTCCTGGTTGTTGGACCTGACTGCGGCTGCCTTGGCTGAAGACCCCGCGATGGCCGCCCTTCAGTCCTACGTCGATGACTCAGGCGAAGGCCGCTGGACGGTGCAGGAGGCGGTCGAGCTAGCAGTGCCGGTGCCGGTTATAACCCTTTCCCTACAGAATAGGTTCCGCTCTCGCCAGGAGCAGCCCTTTAGTGGGAAGTTATTGGCGGCTATGCGCAATCAGTTCGGCGGCCACGCCGTACGTCCGTCTGATTAGACGGCACAAATCCCTAATACCCCACTAGTGGTGTGACTTAGCTGGACAAGGTCCTCGGATTGTGCCGGTGGCCAATGCCGGGCTCTCTGAATCTAATTTCTGCGCATGCACGTACCAAATGTATATGACTTTATCGGGCCTCGCTCATAGGTGTCTGTGAGGGAGGGCAATCGGGTCCTATTTTGTCGATGGTATTCTGCGGCTGGCACAGAGAGGCCGGGTTATTCAGAATCATCTCGATCTAATTTAGGGATATCAGATGTCGACTTTTGGTGACATCGAACGGCTGTTTGCCGACCTGTATCCGTATCGGTGGGCTATCGGCGCTGGCGTTTTAGTCTTGATCGCCGCTGTTGCAGCGTACGGGTTTTGGAAAGGGTGGCACCTGGCAATTTGGCGGCATCGGTTGCCGGTGGCCATAGTTGCCACACCAGTGCTGGCTATCACCATCTGGCTGGGCTGGTCTCTGGGGTCTCCTCTCTTCACCAACGTGACGATTGAAGAGGAGTTTCCCTTCGCGGCCAATGCTTTTTCTTTGCCCCAAGGTGTGGATATGGCGCAAGCGGACGAGATTATGGCTGGCATAGCCAAGTTCAACCAGGAAGCGGTTGAGGACGTATCCGCTACAGCAGCCCTGGCGAAGTCCAACGGCTTAAATGGCGGGGCCATTGTGATGAACCAGCCGGAGGCGGAGGTGCTTCAAGATGGCATGGCCATGGTGTCGCAGGCAATGGAAAAGTCGGACCAAATTATGATGGACAAAGGCATCGAAATGATGAATGAGGCCATCGACAACTCAGTGGAGGCGGCCAACCAGCAACCGCAAGTTGTTTTGGTGAGGGCCGGAGAATTTATGGACGCCGACGCTTTCCACAGAGGCAGTGGTCGAGCGGTCATCTACAGAGGGCCCGACGGCTCTCACCTGCTGAGGCTGGAGGACTTGGACGTTACCAACGGCCCGGACCTGCGTGTTATCCTGACTCCCACCGCGGAGCCGGAGGCTGCTCAGGCTGTTACCGTCCCCGGGTTCGTCGAGCTCGGCAAGCTCAAAGGGAACCGGGGCAATCAGAACTACCCTATTCCAGACGAAGTCGACATCAACGACCATGGCAGCGTGGTAATCTATTGCAAGCCATTCGGTGTGGTCTTCAGCGTAGCCACTCTGAGTGACGGGGCCTGAGGCGAGTCCTCGCCTCACCCCTGCACACCTCGAGGCAAAAGAAGGAGGCGCTGGCTTGCCAGCGCCCCATCTTAAACTGCACGCCGTGTTTTCCGCTGGATCAGCGCGTCTTGTCCCGACGCCAGTCGGCCAGCGTCCACAGTCCACCCACGACCATGGAGGCAATGATCAGCTTCACTAGGTCGCCAGGTATAAATGGGTACATCCCTTTGCTGAAGAGCTCCCCCTCGGGGGGCCAGCCCAAGTTGTTGTAGTGGAGCCATAGCAACCCCGGTACGTACACAATCAGGCTGCCAAGTAGCATGGGCCACAGCACACGCCCCCTGTTCCAGCCGTGCTCCGTCAGGTATCCCACCAACGGCGCGGCGGCCACGAACCCGATGATGTAACCTGCCGTAGCTGTCCCGGAGACGTATTGCCAACCGTTGCCGCCGTCCTTGAACACGGGCACCCCGGCCATCCCCAGGAAGTAATAGGTCAGGATTGCAAAGAGGCTCCAGCGCAGCCCCAGGACGCCACCCATTAGCAGCACTCCCGTTGTTTGGAAGGTGATGGGGACAGGGTTGTCGGGCAAGTAAAAGGTGGCCCGGCCGAAGGCTACCAGCACGCCAACCAAGGCCAGAGAAATGGCCACCCGCTGGACTGTATTGATCGATGGGAACAAAGCATCCATGAGCGATGGGTTGCGTGTCCCGACGAGGGACAGAGGCGGGACCTGGGTGAGGACGTTGGAGCTCATGACCCGTTGTAGCATGGATGGGCTCTCCTTCGGGCAACTGGGCTGCGGGCGCCGAGCCACAATGATAGGGGCGCTGGGTGCCTCCGTCAATCTGCGGAATCTTATTTTGGAATTGCCGCCGGATAAGAAATGCGGAATCCATCATTATTGTTACGAATACTTACTATTGACCAATTTCTCGGCTGCGGCCATAATCGAAGGCAACAACGGGGCCCAGACGCCTTCGACTTCGATAGGTTAGAAGACTAAGGAGGATGATTTATGGCTGACTATCGAGTGATTTCCTCGGATAACCACGTTTTCGAGCCGGTTGACCTTTGGACGAGTAGGGTAGAGCCGAAGTATAAAGACCGGGTTCCGCGGATTGAACGCCTGGAAGATGGAGACTGGTGGTTTTGCGATGGCCACAAAATCATCGGCACGGGCCCAGGTTCCCAGACGGGAATGCGGTTCGAGGAGCAGGAAAACCTACAGCGGACCACCACGGTAGAGGAGCTCCGTCCTGGCGGTTGGATTCCAGAGGAGCACATGAAGGACATGGACGAGGACGGGGTTGACGTAAGCATTGTTTACCCCACCGTTGGCCTTCTGTTGTACAGCATGCCCGATAGCGACCTGCTGACCGAGATCTTCCGGATATATAACGACTGGCTGGCCGAGTTCTGCAAGCCTTTCCCAGACCGGCTCAAGGGCATCGCCTGCATCAACGTCGACGACGTACAATCGGGCGTGAGAGAGCTGGAACGCTGCGCCAACATGGGCCTTGCCGGCGGCATGATCACTGTGTATCCCCCCGAGGGCCATGGCTACAATCAGGCCGAATACGAGCCCCTGTGGGCCGCCGCTCAGGACCTGCGGACACCCCTGGGCCTCCACATTGCCACCAACCGGCCGGGACCGGGCCAGGAATTTGTGTCCGGGGCTGACGACCTGACCCCGGCTTTCATTTGCAACACAGACCACTGGGTACGCATGTCCCTGTCGCACATGATTTTTGGTGGTGTGTTCCAGCGCTATCCCAAGCTTCAGGTAGGCTCGGTGGAAATGGAGCTGTCCTGGGTCCCCCACTTTCTGGACCGCATGGATTACACCTACACCCAGCGCACGCCCAGGGACGAGTGGTGGAGCAACTATAAAGGTGACCTGCTGCCCAGCGAGTACTTCCACAACAATGTATTCGTTGGCTTCCAGGAGGACGGCCTAGGCATAAAGATGCGGGACATCATCGGCGTCGACTGCCTCATGTGGGGTTCTGATTATCCTCATGTGGAGTCCACCTTCCCCAGGAGCAAACAGATTCTGGAAGAGATCCTGGCCGACTGTACGGAAGAGGAGAAAGCTAAGATCGCTGGAGGTAACGCCGCCAGAGTGTACAACCTCGACTGATACCCTTCGGCCTCAGGCCACTTAAACGCTGGCACTCTAAAGCGGTGTGCCAGCGTTTTGTCGCCAGGCGACGGAGTCAGTAACCCCGGAGTCAAGGGTCATATTGAATTCTTTGTGGCAACTTCCACCCCAATGTTTTTGTCCGATTGACACTCTCTGGCGCCGGTAGTAATCTCCATTCCAGCCAGTTGGAATTGTTCGGGGTACATGAACGCCGACGGGCTACTACGGCAGACTAAATAGAAGGAGCGCAGTGTGATGAATTACGAGGGTATGTTAGCGGAGACAGTTGTGGTTAGCGGTCATAATGGAGATGAAATCCCTGCCTATTTGGCTCGACCGCTCGGGCCGGGCCCCCACCCCAGCGTGGTCTTGATTCATCACATGCCCGGTTGGGATGAAGCCTCGAAAGAGATGGCTCGGAAGCTCGCTTTCCATGGGTACGCGACAATCTCGCCCGACCTCCACTTCCGGGAGGGTAAGGGCAACTCCGACGAGAATAGCGCCAGCGTTCGCGAAGCGGGTGGGATGCCCGACGACCGCACCTTGGGCGACGTTGAAGGCTCAATGAAGTTCCTTCGTTCCTTGCCGTACAGCAACGGTAAGGTCGGCGTTATCGGTTTCTGCTCCGGTGGCCGCCAGACTTACCTAGTCGCCTGCCGCTTGGCGGGCGTAGATGCCGCTGTCGATTGCTGGGGCGGCGGCGTGACTGCGCCAACGGAGGAACTGACGGAACGCCAGCCCGTGGCGCCCATCGACTATACCGCCGACCTTGGCTGTCCTTTATTGGGGCTATTTGGTGAGGACGACGCCAGACCTTCGCCGGATGATGTGGCCAAGACCGAGGCTGAGCTAAAACGATTAGGCAAAACATACGAGTTCCACATGTACAAAGACGCTGGCCACGGATTCTTTGCTGTTGACCGCCCCAGCTACCGCCAGCATGCAGCGGTGGACGGGTGGGAGAAAGTGCTTGCCTGGTACGATAAGTACCTGAGAACCGATGCCCGCGTCGAGGGGGCTCACGCCGCACAGGTGGAGAGCGCCGTGCCAACGGGCGACAGCTAAGCATCGCCCATCAAGGGTGGTTGGGACTGCCGGCCACCTGAGGGCCCATTCGTTTCAAATAAACCAACCCGGTACTTAGGCACCGGGTTGGTTTTTGATTGGCGAGGCAGCACCTTTGATTTAAGAAATACGCGTCAATTGTTCAGTTAGTACGCAGGGTTTATACTTCTGTGCGCTTGATGGGTCATTCGATTAAGGAGGTCACAAATGGCCAGTCCGGAGCTGGATAAAGCGATCAATATGTTCAGGGAGGCCAAGGTAGCGAGCCAGTCATTGACCACTGTGGAGGAGTTTCGCGTCTGGTACGAGCAATTCGCGTCCAACTTTCAGTTAGAAGAAGACATCGTGACCGAACGGGTGGGCGTGGGGGGCGTACCGGCGGAATGGATCTACGCCCCTGAAACGGCAGATGACCAGGTACTGATGTACCTCCACGGCGGAGGCTATATCATCGGCTCGATGAGGACGCACCGGGTTCCTTTGTCGAGATTGTCCCGAGCGTCCGGGTCCCGGGTACTCGGCCTGGAATATCGCTTGGCACCGGAGAACCCCTTTCCGGCGGCAGTGGATGATTCGGTGTCCGCCTACCGCTGGTTGCTTGCCCAAGGAATAAAGCCGGGCAAGATCGTTATCGGTGGGGATTCTTGCGGAGGCGGACTGACGATAGCTACCTTGATAGCTTTACGCTACTGGGGTGATCCTCTGCCAGCCGCTGGCATCTCCCATTCTGGTTGGACCGACATGGCCAATACCGGAGAATCTTTTGTTACGAAAGCGGAGGAGGATCCCATCATCGACCGGGATATGGTGGAGAACATGGCGATGGCATATCTGGGGGAGAGGGACCGCACCACCCCGCTGGCGTCGCCGTTCTACGCCGACCTCCACGGGTTGCCCCCGCTGTTGGTGCAAGTAGGCACTGCGGAGGTGCTCCTGGACGACTCTATACGGTTTGCTGATCGTGCCAAGGCCGCCGGCGTCGATGTCACTCTCGAGGTATGGGATGACATGCCCCATGTCTGGCAGGCGTTCGCGCCCATCCTCCCGGAAGGGCAGCAGGCGATTGATAGCTGTGGGGACTTCATCCGCAAGCACGTGGGATAACGGTAGGTAATAACTTGAGGGATGGGGGGTTGGGGCCGGTAGACCCAACCCGACCCTGGATAGGGTAGGGCAGGTTTGGGCCTAGATTGATGGGTTAACGTTAGGACGGCCTTGTTGTCTACATAACAGCAAGGCCGTCCCGGTCAGCTCTTAGCCGACCATTTCATTGCTTCTGAGTAACTTTCCAGGAAGGGCGCCGGTGCAGTCGTTGCCCTCAAAGGTGACCCCACCGTTAACTATGGTGTAGCGTAGCCCCGTGGGCTTCTGGATGAGCCGACGCTCGCCGCCTGGGAAGTCGGTGGCGAATATCGGCCGCTCGTGGAGGAAGCCCAGCTCTTCCATGTTGTAGACGATGATGTCGGCCCAGGCTCCTGGCCGCAGAGACCCCCGGTCCTTGAAGTCGGCGAACCAGGCCGGGAAAGCGCTCATCTTTTGGTGTGCTTGCTCCAGAGTCATCAGTTGCCTGTCCCTGATCCAGTAGGTCAGGAAGTGGATGGGCCAAGTGCTGATGGTGAGGTATCTGGTGTGGGCCCCACCGTCGGATACGGAGATGTGGGCGTAGGGATCTGTGATGGCCTCCCTCCTCTTGTCCTGGTCCCCAAAGGCAACCAGGTGGCTGAACTCTGTCTTTAGGTCTTCGTCCAGCGCCAAGTCCAACATGGCGTCCAAGGGGTGCTTGTTCTCCATGTCCGCGATCTGGGCTATGGTCATTCCTTCATATTTGTAGTTGCGTTCTTGGGCCACCTCAAGGACTCGGAACCTAGTCCAGTCGGTTCTCTCATCGGCCATCATGGCCTGGGTCACATGCCTGCGGTCCAGGTCTTGCTTCATGCCTTCACGAACAGCAGGGTCCCGGAGCTTGGCGGCCCTCTCTTCAGGAGTACCTACCAGTGGATTCACCCAGTTGGGCATGTAGTCGAATAGGTTGTACTCGCCCAGGGTAAACTCAGCTTCAACCTCCATGCAGACTTCCTGCAGGACGACGGGCAGGCCTTCGGCCCTGGCTGATTCTAACCACTCGCTACCAGCGACGTTGCCACCGTCCAAGTGCAGCGGGCGGCCGCTGACCCTAGTCATTTCAGCCAGTAGCTTCCTCTGGTCGTTCAGCTCCTGTTCGTCGTGTCCCAATCCTATAGTCCAGCCGATGTGGCCGACACCGAATTGGCCCATCACCTCCGCCATCGCCAGGAACTCTTCATTGGAAGCGACGTGACTGGGCAGGAAGCTCCCATCCTCCGGCCTGTCTTCCATGTTCTTGTCGGCTGAAATACCGAAGGCCCCCGCTCTCATGCCGTCATACATGATCTGTTTCATTTGGTTCAATTCGGCTTCGGTGACCGAGGTCCGCTCTCTGGCGGGTATCATTCCCAGTACGTAACCACGCACCGGGGAGAAGGGGACCAGCGCCCCGACGTTGACTCCCAGTCCTTGACTGTCCAGGCTTTGCAGGTACTGAGGGAAGGTCTCCCAGTCCCAGCGCATCCCCTGGCGCATGGACTCCATGGGTATGGCCTCGATGCGGTTCATCATCCGCATGTTGAGGTCTCGGTCCTCCGGCCTAGTGGGCGCAAACCCAAAGCCACACTGGCCTATGGTCAATGAGGTGACGCCGAACCAACCCGATAGCGAGCAATAGGGGTCCCAGTTCACTTGAGCGTCGTAGTGAGTGTGCAGGTCGATGGCGCCCGGGGCCACAATGCAGCCACTGGCATCGATCTCTTTGGCTCCTCCTGCACTGATCCGCCCACTAATCTTGGCCACTCTGCCATTTTTCACGGCCAGATCGGCCTTATACCGAGGGACTCCGGTCCCATCGACGATGGTGCCGCCCCGGATGACAAGGTCATATTCGGGCATAATGTTACCTCCGTAAGATTAATGCTGGCTCCGTAAGATTAATGCTGGCTCAAGGACCATCTCTGGTGGACCAGACGCTATCCTTTCATCAGCTATATGCGGAAAGGTTACGCGATTCATTGTACAAAGGCAATAGAGGGACTGCTTGCGGTCATAAGTTGTGGTTCGTTATGAGACTCCAAGCATTGCCGGTGTAATGATTATTAGCATCTCAATGAGGTAGTTCGATTCCCACTTCGGACCGAAGAAGGAGAAGGCAGATGGTCCGAGGTATCCAGGATGTGTTCTTCCCTTGGCTTAGTGATTTAGCAGCCTGACTCATCCATGATGGGCGGCCACCGGTCTTTCCAGGGATGGGCTGCTTCAAACGCAGCCGACGCCCGCAACACCATGGGGTCGTCCAAGTGCCGCCCCACGATTTGCAAGCCCACCGGCAGGCCGGTCTCAGTCCAACCGGCTGGAATGGAGGCCGCTGGCTGCCCCGTCATGTTCATGGGGAATGTGAAAGCAAGCCATTGGAAGGGATCGACCATTCGGCCATCGATCTTCTCGGGCCCCTGGGTGTGGACCGGAAACGGAGGGCACGCCAGCGTCGGCGTCAACAGCAGGTCATAGTTGCGCATGAATTTCCACATCTTGTTGACCACTGCCTTGCGTGTGATCACCGCGTTCGTCAAGTCTTCAGCAGTCCACGGGCGCCGAAGGAAGTCGACCAAGTGGGGGGTCATCTGGCCAGGGTATTTGTCGGCCATCTCACGCATGCCCCTCAGGTCTGTCTCTAAAGCCACCAGTCCCCAGAAGGCGTTCATTGGGTCTTCCCACCCTGGATGCGCCTCTTCGACCACGCAGCCTAAATCGCGCTCGAATACCCCCACAGCATCGCCGACAATGCGGCGCACTGCCGGATCGACCGCGGCGTACCCCCAGTCAGGGCTATATGCTACTTTGAGCCCTCGCAGGTCTCCCTCCAGACACGCCATGACATCGAAGTCCGGAGCAGGCAACGTGTGGCGGTCCCGATCGTCGGGGCCCATGATGACCGAGAGCATTAACGCGCTATCCGCCACTGTCCTGCTCAAAGGACCGATGTGTTCCAGCCCCTCCCAGCCGGATACCCCTGGATAACGCTCGTCCCGGGACCCTGGGTACAATGGCACCCGGCCCATGGACGCCTTGATTCCGTATACGCCGCTGTGGGCCGCAGGGATGCGGATTGACCCGCCACCATCACTACCGATGGCAAAGGGACCCATACCGGTCGCTACCGCCGCCCCGGAGCCTGCGCTCGAACCTCCAGGAGTGAGGTCGGTGTTCCAAGGATTGCGAGTGGTCTCGAATATCGGGTTGTGCCCGGTTCCGCTGTAGCCGAACTCAGGCACGTTGGTCTTGCCAAGGATGATTGCGCCAGCGTTCTTGAGGCGTTCTACTACTACGTCGTCCTCCTCTGGGACGAAGTCCTTGTAGGCAATTGAGCCCGACGCGGTGCGAATGCCCGCAGTGCACACCAAGTCCTTGATGCCCACCGGCACACCAGCCAGCGGCCCAACTTCGTTTCCCTCCATTATGGATTGTTCGATCCGCCTTGCGGTTTCTCTGGCCAGTACCGGCGTTGGCGTACAGAATGCATGGAGAGTAGGTTCAAGCTTGTCCATGCGGGCAAGCACCGCATCCACCACCTCCACGGGCGACAATGTTTTGTTGCGGATGTTCTGCGCCAACGAGACCGCATCCATGTTGCATATTTCATTGCTGGATTCCATGTGAAGCCTCCCTGTTTTGAATTAGCCGGCCGCGCCGACCACCACTATTGCTACCCCGCAGGTGCTGAGAATGGCCCCAATGATCAACACCGGGTTTATTGACTCCAGACGCCGCAAAAATATATGGGCCAGCGCCAAAGTTATCAATGGGCTGCAGGCGCTTATCGGGCTGACCACAGTGACCGGTGCCCTGCTCAGGGCTTGAAATAACGCTGCCACCGCCAAGCCCTGGCAAATGCCCGCTAATCCGCAGATTGCTATGTACCTCGGCGGTACCTGACGAAGGCTGTTCAGTACGTCTCGGTGAGTCAATGCCAAAAGCATCAAACCACCAATAGCGAGGGCAAAAGCAGCCGTCACCAGAGGGGATTCCATGCTGGACACCACGTGCCTGCTGATCACATCCCGTCCGGCGAAAGCCGCTGCTGCGCCCAAGGCCAGCAAGTAGCCAAGCTTCCTGGTGCCGAGGCCAGGCCTTTCAAATCCATTTGGGTTTTGAGTCAAAACAACCAGGATAAGGCCGCATACCAGGATAGGCGTGCCTATGCTCACCATTATAGTTGGCCGCTCTCCCAATATGGCAATGGCCAAAGCTAGAGCGAATATGGGTTGAAAGGAATTCATTGGCGCGGCCCTGGACGCGCCAACCAGAGTTATCGACGTGTTGATCAGGACTCTGGCCAAGGGGTAGGCTATGGCGCCCATCAGCGCGATCCAGCCCAGGGCGACCGGACTAAGAGCTGTTACTTCGGCCCTATCGAGCGAAACTGCCAGGCTTACCACCAGAAGGGCCCCGGTGAATACAGTGAAGAAAGTAGTAGTAGGGGCCGAGACCCGCTGGGTTCCTATCCTGATTAGGATGTATCCGCAGGAGAATCCCAGGGCGGCCAAGAACGCAAAGGCTACGGCTAGCGCCAATATTCTGCCCTTGAATCGGATGACAAAGCACGCCGGTCATAGCCCCGGCCCATCGAGAAAGTTTACACCTGGGCCGCCTTGCAACATAGCGTGTTCCAAGTCGTGGGCCCCTTCATGGAAACGTTATGCGACACGGCCCCTTGGCGTGTAAAATTGAGCGAACCGATACCCGAACCAAATTCCTTGCTGCCATCGCTCTAACCCTGTTGGTCGATGGACCCGGAGGTAATAAATGGACCGTGTCGAAATACCCCTGCTGTCTGCCACGGACTTGGGCTCCGCCATAGAAAAGAGGCAGATATCTCCCGTGGAAGCAGTGGAGGCTTACCTGGAACGTATCGAGCGCGTGGATCCCAAAGTCAACTCATACATCACTTTGTGCGCTGAACAGGCCCTCAAAGATGCTCGGCAGGCTGAAGCCGAGATTCAGCGAGGTGAGTATCGTGGACCCCTTCATGGCGTGCCAGTAGCGGTGAAGGACCAAATACACACCAGGGGTATCCGTACCACCGACGGTTCCAAGCTGCGGGCCGACTATGTTCCGGATGAAGATGCAACGGTGGTCGCCAATTTGAAGAGCGCTGGAGCAGTCCTGCTAGGAAAACTTAACATGAGCGAATTCGCCCTGGGCGACCCTCAGAGCTCCGCCTTTGGTCCGGCGCGTAATCCCTGGGACCTGGAACGCAGCCCAGGCACGTCCAGCACGGGCTCAGGGGCCGCCACCGCCGCCAGGCTCTGCGCTACATCGTTGGGTGAGGACACGGGTGGCTCCATCCGCGGTCCAGCCGCCAACTCCGGGCTGGTCGGATTGCGGCCTACCTGGGGACGAGTAAGCCGCTACGGGGTGGACGGCGCCAGTTGGTCCGTGGATACCATCGGTCCCGTTTCCCGGAGCGTGGAGGATTGCGCCGTAACCATTGGTGCGATTGCCGGCTATGACCCCAAAGACCCCTACACCCGCCAGGTGCCCGTGCCCGACTACAGGGGTTCGCTAACCGGGGACGTTCGCGGTTTGAGGGTCGGGCTGGTGAAAGAGTTGCTGGATCCGGCCGAGTTTGAGTTGGACCGGGAGACCAGGGAAGCAGTGTTGGCCGCCGCTGATGTTCTCGCCGAGCTGGGTGCTGAAGTTAGAGAGGTGTCTTTGCCTCTGGCTCCCCTTTGTGGGTTTATTACCCGGACCATCACCCATGTTGAAAGAGTAAGCCTTCGGCCCGACTGGCTTCGACAGCGAGGCCAAGAGTACCACTACAACACTCGGGTGGCGTTTACCACCGCCAACCTGATACCCAGTCAGGTCTACTACAAAGCCCAGAAACTGCGGTCTCTGGTCCGGGAGCAGGTATTGGACATGCTGCAGGAGGTTGACCTGCTGGTGCAGCCTACCACGGGCGGCCCCGCAGAGATGATCGACCTGGAGTCACGAGTTCGGAGCCAGGAGCAGGCGGGACGGGCCTTGGCTGCCGGCGCGTTCCGGGGAGTCTACAGCCTGGCCGGTACACCGGCATTGTCTATCCCCTGCGGGTTTACATCCAAGGGTGACGGTCCCCTTCCACTGGCTATGCAGATTGCTGGCCGGCCTTTCGAAGAGGAAACCGTGCTCAGGTTGGCTTACGCTTACGAGCAGGCCAGCCCATGGCACGGCCAAATGCCGCCAATCTGATTTACAAGGGGCGGCTTTTGGGTTACTGGCAAACTTTCGTGACCGGAGGCGGATCGTTAGGGCCTGCCCAGTCGGCGCAGCGAAAACGACGATTGGGCAGGCCCTTCGTCGTCTTAGCGTCACCTATGGGGGTCATGAGCTTGCGTAATCGAGTCCTAACTAACGGACCCGGACCTTAATTTTCGCTGATGAGCCGGGTATCAAAGATAGGTGGTCTTCGATCAGGACGATCTTGACTGGGACGACTTGTGTTCCGGCGGTAAAATCGGTGACCGCGATCCCGTCAGTGGACAAAGTTCCGACGGTGACCGGCGACACAGTCTCCACCCGCCCGGCTAGGGTAAGATGATGGCTGTCAACGTTCACCTCGACTGCCTGGCCCGGCCGCAATTTGTCGATTTTCCCTTCGTCGACATTAGCAACGATCCAGACCTGCCGCGGGTCCATCAAGGTCACAAGGCGCTGACCCGCTGGAACAGTGTCACCCTGCTTGGCCCATCGGGCGGCTATTACCCCGGACCTGGGGGCGATCACATCCGCGCGCTGGTCCTGAACATCTCGGAAACCTACTTTTGTCGTATCCGTGATGTTCGACCTTGAGATAATGGCCGGTAGGTCTACCGCCGCGATTACTTGCCCTTCCAAAACGGGACTACCCACATCCACGTTCATGACAGCAATCTTGCCGGCGTTGACGGAACCAACCTGGACCAGGTCTGCAACGACTCGAGCGTTATCTGTAGAGACGAAGTGGGAGGAGTTGTACCATAGCCCATATCCGCCAACGCTGGCGCCGACAATAACCAAGATCAGGCCTACGACCAGCAGTACCTTGTAGCGGTTTTGCATGGTCTATCAAAACCTTCCTTTACCGGTTAAGGCAGTATACCCTTGCTTTAGCTTGATTGTCCCAGCTTGTCGGAACATTCGTCTTCTAGTCCGCCACAATTAGCTGCCCCCGTGCATCGACCTTTGGTTGATGAGCCGATGGTTGTGAGCGCTCAAAACTGCTACGCTTACGCTCCATGAAAGGATGTATTTCGGGAATGGCGATATCTCAGGATGCTGCTGAGACTTGGTCGAATCGCCTTGGGGCCTGACCCTGTCGGCAATGTTGCTTCTGTCTCATTGTACCGATATCTAGGCGGATGCGATAGCTATTTGTAATAATGTAAGGGCTGTAATATTCTCGTTTCTTAGACCTCGACTAGCCATAGAGCTGCTGGTTCGTTTGCACCAGAAGATTTTGCACCAATTCTAGCAAATGTAATATCGTGGTTGGCTGATGGCCGTTCTATTGTCATGTCCTTGGTCAGAATAATCAGCCGGCGACTTTGCCTTGGCGTTGTAATCTACGTAACTAATTCCTATGACACGGCGATGGATAAGGCCATCGCACTTAGCCTGAGTGGAGTCTAGGTGGCACTTATACTGGAGCCCACCGGTGAAGTCCTGGTTCCTGAGCGGGGGCAATCCCTGCCCCCTGCTCGGTCCGTGCCTGCATCATGACCCTCACCGGCTTCCTCATCTTGGCCGCTGGCTTCTTCCTCATGGGAGCAGCCAGTTTTCCCGAAGTCACCCGACGCCTCCGGGGCTTGTTCTATGGTTGGCTCATGGCAAGCCTCGGTGCGTTGATTATGGCCGTGGGCACCGTACCCCTCTTCCAGGGATTGCCTGTATGGAATCCTGTTTTGAGGAACGCGTTCGGTTGGTCAACCGGCCAAATGTCCTGGGCCTTCGCGGTCACCCGGATTGAGGGAGGCATACTCGGCCCCTTTGAGGGGCTGATGATAGAGAAGCTGGGTCCCAGACGGATGGTCTTCATTGGAATGACCATTCTGGGCTCCGGTTTCATATTGTTCAGTCAAATCAGGGAGCTATGGCACCTCTACATAGCGTTCTTTGTAATGAGCATGGGAGCAGCCTTGGGGACCTGGCTCCCCATGATGACTGTTATGAACCACTGGTTCATCCAGAAGAAAACCCGGGCAATGTCATTTGTCATGGAGGGCTTCGCCCTAGGGGGCATCGTCATCCCCCTGGGGTTGGCTTGGGCCATAGGCGGCACCGACCCCAATGTGTCCGAACGCTTTGGATGGAGCGCAACCTCCCTGTGTATCGGCCTGATCTTGGTTGCCATGGCTTTTCCTCTGTCGCGCCTAGTAAGGAATCGACCCGAGGAACTGGGCCTACATCCTGATGGTGTGGCCCCCAAGACATTCGCCGCTACCCCGCTTAGGAGCGGCGTCGCCCAGCCCGCGGTGGAGGAGGGGTATACATGGCAGGAAGCTATCAGGACCCCTACCTTCTGGCTGATGAGCTTGGGTCATGCGACTTCATCCATCGTAATCGTCAGCATAATGGTCCACCTGGGACTGATGCTGGACGATGCGGGATTCTCCTTGGGGACAATAAGCGCTGTGGTTGCCACCTATACGGCAGTTAACGCTGTTTTCATCGGTGTTGGCGGTTACCTTGGCGACAGATTACCAATAAGGGTGGTGGCGTTTGGATTTTCCGCAATCCAGTCCACGGCTGTGGTGCTCTTGGTGATGGCCAATAGCACGGCGATGCTCTTTGTTTTCGCTCTGATACTGGGGGTTGGTTTCGGCGGGCGTACTCCCGTAACGACTGCGATCCGAGGTGTTTACTTTGGCCGCAAGGCGTTCGCCGCCATCACCGGTATTTCTATGGTCCCAATGAATATTCTTCTGTTTTCAGCGCCACTCTACGCTGGTTACATGCGGGACATCACGGGATCTTACACTATGCCGTTCATGACCATCGCGGTTGTTAGCTTGGCTGGGTCGTTTTTTTTCTTACTGCTGGGAGACCCGCATCCGTCGCCGGTGCGCGCAGCCAGGAGTCCGGCGGCGGCTGACTAACAAGCCCTCAGCGCAGGTCCATGACGCCCGCATAAACCAACGCCTCCGAAGACCGGGGGCGTTTTGATGTTGCGTTGCTGGCTGCGGGGGTGTTTCAATCATACACTGAGTTCAGCCAGGCTTTTCACCGTCGGTGCTTCAACGTGGTGAGTTAGCATCTGGACGGCGGCGCTCAACAGGTTGGTCCGCCACTCCCTCTCTCCCTGTAGGGTCAATTCCGGATTACCCAGAGGATGGTGGAACCGCCCCTCGGCCTTGAAGATCCGGTTGGCGCCAACCCGTTCCGCAATGCTAATCAAGGCCGTGATCAGCACCACAGGAACGCCTGCCCGCTCGATTTCCTTGGCCAGCGTAGCACCGCTACGCGTTCCTGTCCCTCAAGTAGCAGTGAGAATGGCTGCCTGAACTCCATGAGCTTTCATGTCCAGGGCCATTTCTTGTCCGATCCTGGACATCGTCTTGATGTTAGCCATGTTCCCGGTGGTAACGTAATAATGATTGTAGAGCTTGCCGATGCTACCGTTCCGCTCCAGAGCTCGAGCGGCGTCTAATGGCACGGTACGGTCTGGAGAATCGTTGGTTCCAGCCGTATCGCAACCACCATGCCAGGCCTCGTAGTCGCCGCGGCGGAGTTCGTTGAGGCCTGAATTTGGATACTTGAGCCACTTAGAAGCGTTCCACGTCTCCAGCCTATCCGGGTTTCCCATGGGCACAAGGCCTGACTCGGTTACCAGGGCTACCAGGGACTGGCTGAGGTCCTTCACTGGAGCTGCTGGTGGGACACTACTGAACTGGGGAACTCGAAGCTCCGTCAGGTAAGGCCGTCCCGCGAGCTTGTCCACCAGCATCTTCACCGCCCGCTCGGCGCCCACTTGCTCCACCCGCAGGTTTCGGCGAACTCCCCTGGGGAAATATCCATCGGTGTCGGCGGGTCCGATCTCCATTCCGCGGCCCAGCCTTAACCCAAATTCGGTGAGCTTAGCCAGCGTTTCACTCATGGAAGCCGCACTGGTGCCTGCCGGGAGGATGTAAACCTGTTCACGGAACAGCTCAACGCCCGGGTTGTTCAGGTTCATTGCTGTAACCGCGTGTCTGCCAAGTCGTTGCCATGCTTCCGCCAAGGCGCCACAGGCGATGCCGTAGCGACCCGAGTTGAAGGCCGGGCCAGCGACAAGTAAATCGGCGTCGCAGCTCTCTGCCATCCGCAGGAGCTGTGCCAAAGCTTCTTCCTGGTGCTCAGTAAAGTAATTATCCCCGCAAACCAACGTCCCGACGATCGATGCCCGGTCTGCCAAGTGTCTCACCAGGCTTACTCCCGGCCCGACGGGGCCGGGGCGGTACTGGGGCAGCGTATCCGCTTTTTCCTCGCCACCAATACCTGCGAAAAACTGGTTCAAGTAATGCACGATCTTCACGGGACGGATCATGTTGGCGCTCCCACGCTAGAAATCTCGGGCGGTTAGGCCGTTGGCTTGCATCATCCAGAAGCCGGCGTACATTTCATGGGCGCTGACGGTCAGACTGGCAGCCGCCTGCAAGCGTTGACCCCATCCCTCGTTGGAGCTGAACAACAGCTCGGTACCGCCTATCGCCCGCTTCATGGCCGGCACCGTGAACCGGCGGTCAGCGCCACCACCCGTCACTATCGCGTCGGCCTCGGGGACGTAATCGACAATCGGCCAGTCCCTACCTTCCAGCCCGCCCAGCTCGTGCACGAGCTGGACTGTTCGGACTCCCGACTGCTCCAGAGCCTTGACGCTTTGCATGAAGTCAACCCAGGTATTGCCTGTCCCCTCCAATGTCATCACCGCGCCTTGGACCCTCAGCATTCGCGCAACGCTGGCCACCATATGGCCATTCCGTTCCTTTAGCTCGTGGTTGTCGTGGTGGCCCCTGCACAATATCACTCCCACGAAGTTGAGGTCCCTGCCGTGGTGTCTATAGAGCTGACGTATGACCGGGTGATTGAGGCGCAGCCAGGTGGGGACTTTCATCATGTTGCGATAGTTTCCGCTGACCAGGGCCCCGTCGAAATATTCATTGGGGTGTAACACCGTTGGAACTAACGACGCTACCGGTTGGCCATACAGGAACGTCTGGACCAAGAAGCCCTGTTGCTGTAATTGGTCTACGTAAGCAACCCGAGGTAGGGATGGATGAACGGGTCCCAGCTCGAACATCTCGACTTGATCGGGAGCAGTCCTGCCAAGGGCTGCCTTAATCAAATACCGTGAGGCATGAAGGGTTCCCAATCGAATAGCATTTTCGAACTCCTGGTTCGTTGCGCCAACTTTCGGCTCGAACACTAGGACCACGTTGTGGCTATTTGAGCAGGCGCATATCTCGGCGCCGGGACCGCTCATATCGATTATGCCTTCGTTGAACTCCAGAATGCCGCCGGTGGGCTGGGGCAACCGGGCCGACGCCAACACCGCCATGCCGCTTAACCGCCGCGTTGTCCCGTTACCAACTGTACGCGCTGGCCCCAGAAATCCGGGGAAAGCCACTCGGTCACCGGAGACCTTTATCCTGGGCTCGACGGCGTCAAACACATGGATAATGCGAGCCGACTCACCGGGGAATGCTAATTCGACATTCACGTCCGCGATAGAGTCATCGAAACGCGCGGCCTGGCAGATTTCTTCAGCGTTGATGTAAAGGGTCCCCCGGTCAAGCGACGTCCTTTGGCCGAACTCGACCGAATTCACCCCATAGCTTTCCAACCGAAGCTTCAAGAGAACATTCCTAAATCGACTCAGCGCTACCGGACTCGACCGGCAGTAGGGGATGCCCAGAGAAACCCCCTGTCCGACTACATAGCCGGTACCGCTGATGGCTCAACTCTTCGCGCCGCTGCCGCACCGTAGGAGATAGCTCCAGCTCAAGAACAACCCGGCCACCACTAGCATAATGTGCATGTTTGAGGGGAGTGCCATGGAGCCGAGGCCTTGACCAGTTGATCGTGCAGTAGGTCTCGACGTCGGCTCCCATCCCCGCGGAATTCTGCGGGATGCAGAGGGCCGGTTATCCCTTCTTCTTCATCGCCTCCAGGATTGCGGCAGGTGTCAACGGTAGGTTGGTCATGCGCACGCCGATGGCGTTGGACACAGCGTTGGCCAACGCTGGCAGCGGAGGAATGATCGGCGCCTCACCAACCCCCCGGAGTCCAAAGGGATGGCGAGGGTTCGGCACTTCGATCATGACCGTCTCGATCATGGGAAGGTCCAGGGTGGTGGGCATGCGGTAGTCCAAGAAGCTAGAGTTGAGCATGGCGCCTTTAGCATCGTAGACGTATTCCTCGTTAAGCGCCCAGCCAATGCCTTGCACAGTGCCGCCCTGAATTTGCCCCTCCACGTAGGCGGGGTGCACTGCGGTCCCCACATCCATGAAGGCGGTGTAGCGCAGGATGTCCACCTTGCCGGTATCGGGGTCCACTTCAACGTCCACGATGTTGCCGGCGAAGATGGGACCGACGCCGGTGGAAGTAGCAGATGCGGAGCAGGTTACGGGTCCGCCCGTTCTCATGAGCCGGCCAGCCAGGTCTTTGAAGGGAATCCTATCTTCGGTATTCTTGATGCAAGTGAAGGTGCCGTCTTTGAAAACCACGTCCTCGGGCTGTACTTCCCACATCAGGGCAGCCCGGGCTCCCATCTGCTTCACTACCTCATCAGCGGTAGCGATGGCGGCCAATCCGGTGTCGAATGTAATGCGGCTGCCACCGGTGGTGGCGGTGTAGCCGATGGTGTCAGTGTCCACCACGGAAGGAAAAACATCCTCGGCGGAGAGGCCCAAAACCTCAGCGGCCTGCATGGCCACGGAGGTGCGAGTGCCTCCGATGTCGACCGAACCGGTGATCAGATTGATGGTCCCGTTGTTGTTGACGTTGATGGTCGCCGAAGAGGCTTGCCCTCCTTGCCAGCGGTATCCTACGGCCACCCCTCGACCCTGGTTTGGTCCTTCCAGGGGGGCATTGTAATGAGGGTGGGCCTTCATCGCTTCCAGGAGCTCGACACAGCCAAAGCGAGGATGACGCACGCCGTTGGGCATCCTATCCCCTTCCTTGACCGCGTTCTTTAATCGCAGTTCCAATGGGTCCATGCCCAACTTCTCGGCCAGCTCGTCGATGACCGGCTCGACTGCGAAGGCTCCCTGAGGCTGCCCGGGCGCCCGGTACGCTTGTACCTTCTGCTTGTTGCAGACAACGTCGTAACCGTCGATTTGCAGGTTTTCGATGTTGTAGGGGCCGGTGGCGCACAGGGTGCCCCCGCCCACGGGCGACCCAGGATAGGCACCAGCTTCGTAGGCCATGTAAAGCTCGGCAGCCGTGATTTTTCCATCCTTGGTGGCGCCGATCTTGGTCCGCATGTGAGTGGCCGAGGTAGGGCCGGTGCCTTCAAACACCTCTTTCCTGCTCATCACCATCTTTACCGGGCGGCCGCTTTTCTTGGAAAGAATAGCAGCCACTGGCTCTAGGTAGGTGGTTATTTTGGCGCCGAAGCCGCCGCCAATCTCTGTTGGAATGACTTTTACCATTGATTCAGGAACTCCGGTGATCGCGGCCGTGGCAGTGCGTATTCCGAAGGTCCCCTGGGTGCAGGTCCAAATTGTCAAGCGACCGTCCTGGGACCAAGTGGCCGTGGCGGCATGGGGTTCAATGTATCCCTGATGGACCGTCTCGGTATTGAACTCCAACTCCACAGTGACATCGGCTCCCTTGAACCCTTTCTCGACGTCACCCAAAACGTGCTGAATGTGTCCGGCCACGTTGCTCTGTTGGCCCGAGTCATCACCCCGGTCGAACCGCTCCACTTTGAAGTGGGTGGTCAGATTATCGTGGAGGAGAGGAGCATCGGGCTTAAGGGCGTCGTGGACGGTCAATACGAGGGGCAGGACTTCGTAGTCCACTTCAATGAGATTGACGGCCAGTTCTGCGATGTGGGGGCTGGTGGCAGCCAAGGCCGCGACGGCATGGCCCTGGTACAGCGCCTTCTCGTGGGCCATTACGTGTTCGGCCATAAGCCGGACGTTGCCCTGGGTTTCAGCGAGGTCGATGGTCTCATTTTCGATGATAGGAAAGTCCTTGGAGGTAACCACTGCGGTTACACCAGGGACCGCTTCCGCTTTACTCGTGTCGATGGACCTTATGCGTGCGTGGGCGTGGGGGCTGCGTAGGATCTTGCCATGAAGCATCCCCGTCAACTGGATGTCCGCGCCGTACTTGGCGGCGCCGGTCACCTTATCCATGCCATCGTGGCGTATCGGCCTGGTACCCACAACTCTATACGGGCTGGAGCTTCCGCTGACCTGGTCTCTAACGGTTGTCGTCATAAGAACCTCTTATCGGTTTAATATTGTGTGAAGCATAACATCTATGGAGACAGGCTATCTAGCGTACAGAATAAGGCGCGATAGCTCCGGCGTTCAGTCGTCTAGGGCCGACTCCTTGGGACCCGGTAACAGTGAGTCGGCGGATTCTGGAGCAGCGCCGGAGTGATGGCCGTGGGCTGGGACTGCGGCGTCTTCTTGGTCCTCTGTGCCGAAGCTCAACTGTTCTCGATGGATGGTTACCAGACCTTCCACTTCTTCCGGGTCGGTGTGGTAGAGCCCCAAGGAATGGCGAAGAATCTCCAGTCCGGCTTCCATTGCTGGCCAGACCACTTCCCGGACGCCCAGACGAAGCAACTCATCGCCTTCATCCCGGCCAAGGACCCGGGCGATTACCTCCAATTCCGGGTTCAAATTTAGAGCGTGGTGCGCGGTAACCCAGGTAGAGACTGAGTCGCCAGTGCTGATGACCATAAGCCGGGCAGACTTGACATTGGCCACCATCAGAATGTGCTCGCTGCTGCTGCTCCCATGGATGATGTTTAGGCCTTGATCCCGTGAGTGAGCAACGACGCGAGGGTCCATATCGATACCAACAAAGGGGAGGGAGTGGTCTTGTAACGCCTGAGCCACCAACGACCCGACACGATCCATACCGCAGATGATGGCGTGGCCGTACAATGCTCCATACTTCCCGAGGTCCTGATCCTCCTTGGCTACCATCGCCGGGAATCGGTGGCTGGATTTGTTTAACACGATGGAGCCGAGAGCAATTATGCCCGGTGTAAACGCCATGGTGACCACTGCCGACACTACGACCAAGGACAGAAAGTCATTATCGACAACACCCAGAGCTACTGCGCTGGCAGCGAGGATAAAGCTGAACTCCCCGATCTGAACCCCTCCAAGCCCAGCCATTAGTGATGTCTGGGGTAAATATCCGCTGGCCAGGGAAGCTCCTGCCGTGACAAAGAATTTCACAAACACGCTCACGGCCACGACGGCTAGGATCAGACCGATATTTTCCCAGAGGAAGATGGGGTCCATGAGCATACCCAGGGACACAAAAAAGAGGGCGGAGAAAGTGTCACGTAGCGGCATTACCTCCGACAACGCTCTGTAGCCGAACTCAGACTCGCTCAGAATTAGACCTGCCACAAATGCTCCCAAAGCCGCAGACAAGCCAACTTCATGGGTGATAGCCGCGGTGCCAAAGGTGATTGCCACCAGTGTCAGTATGAAGACTTCACGGGAACCAAGGTGGGCTACCCTGGTCAGAAGCCAGGGGATTGCTTTGCCCCCTAGGAGCCCGATGGCTATCAGGATTCCTGCAGCCTTCCCCACACCCAGCAAGAAATCCGTGGCAAACGATCCCGGAGCCCCACCTAGAGCCGGCAACACCGCCATCATAGGTACGAAGGCCAAGTCTTGAATCAGCAATACCCCGGTAAGGAGCCTACCGTGAAGGCTGCCCAGTTCACCTCGATCACTGAGGGTTTTCAGCACTACCATGGTGCTGCTCAATGAGACTACCAGGCCGAACACCAACGCCTTATCTGGTAGCCAGTCCATAAGCGTCGCGATGGCGAACCCGAGGCCAACGGTGGCGGTGATCTGAGCGACAGCGATCATCAGGACGGCCCTGCCCAAATCTCGGAGTTGGCGGAAAGAGACCTCGATACCCACGGTAAAGACCAACAGGATCACGCCAAATTCAGCAAGGGTCTGGACGTCTTCAGTGTTGTCAATCCCCTGCATTACGTGGGGTCCGATGACCATGCCCACGATGAGATAACCCAGGATCACTGGCAGGCGTAACAACCTAGCGGCCAGTCCTCCCAGGAAGGCCGCCCCAAAGATTACAACAATGTCTAGGAACAGTCCGGTCTCAAATTCCACTGCAGTGTTGTCCCAAAATACGATGGCTGGAAGTGTAAAGACGTTATAAACAATAGGAGGAATCCCGGCCGAGTCCAGGGCTGGCGCTTTGGCAAATGAGGGCCAAGGAGCGCGCCGTAGCTAAAGATTAACATGAACCGGACCTTATGGGCAGAAATACATGTATCGCTCGGCAGCAGAGCAGCCGTTTCCCCGGGACTCCCTTGACCCGCCAAGGCGATGCCAGCTAACCTTGGGGTGCTACGAGCATCACTTTCAAGGAAAATTGATGAGTACGACTTTACCTCTACCGCCACTTCCCCCTATCAAAGGGTAGAGGGGCTAGCTCATTCCTCATTAGTGAGGAATGCTTCGGCGCGACCTCAGCGGAGTGGCTAGGATGGGGGTGCTCGCTAGTCCATGAGTCACGTGATGTTGTACTAGGCACGGAGGGCATAATGGAAAAGACAGAGATTCCCTTTCTTTCCACGGCGGAGCTCTCAAGGCTTATTGAGAGCAAAGAAGTCTCTCCCGTAGAGGCTACGCAGGCCTACCTCGACCGCATTGACGATTTGGATTTTAAGTACAATTCCTACCTGACCGTTTGCCGCGAACAGGCTTTACAGGAAGCCAGAGAAGCGGAGGCAGCAATCGCCCAAGGCAAATACTTGGGACCCATGCACGGGATACCCGTGGCGGTCAAGGACCAAGTCTGGACCAAGGGCATCCGCTCTACCGGGGGCTCACGCTTTTTGGCTGACTTCATACCGGATGAGGACTCCACAGTAATAACCAATCTCAAAAGAGCGGGCGCGGTGCTCTTGGGCAAGACCAACCTCACCGAGTTCGCGATCACTGGGTTCACTCACAGGTTTAGCGTTCCCCGCAACCCTTGGAACCTGGACATGTCCCCCGGTGGCTCCAGCAGCGGTTCAGGCGCTGCCACCGGGACTTTCCTCTGCTCTACCTCCCTGGGTGAGGACACTGGAGGCTCTATTCGGCGACC
This sequence comes from Dehalococcoidia bacterium, assembly GCA_965197555.1. GTDB lineage: Bacteria > Chloroflexota > Dehalococcoidia > Lucifugimonadales > UBA3495. Next base: position 1,280,911 of record OZ240213.1, read on the forward strand.
TGCGGCCTGGAGTGGGTTGGTGGGGCTGCGTCCCAGTTGGGGTCTGGTCAGCCGCTATGGTGTTATGCGCGGTGTCTGGTCGATGGACACCATTGGCCCCATCTCCCGGACTGTAGAAGACGCGGCGATAACCCTCCAAGCAATTGCGGGTCACGACCCCAAGGACCCTTATTCCTGGAATTCTCCGGTGCCGGACTACCGTGCGGCCCTTGACGGCAATATACGAGGTCTGAAAGTTGGTGTCGTTCGAGAGTTGACTTATGCCGATGTGGTCCAACCGGAAGTTCGGGACACGGTGCTCACAGCTACCTCGGTCCTGGGAGAGTTGGGGGCCGATGTGGAGGAGGTCTCCATACCATTAACGGCTCACGCCAACGCAATCTCATCGGTCTTCCTGGCGGTGGAGCCTGCTCAAAACATGCAGGACTGGGTAAAGAATCGAATACAAGATTACGGACACGACAACCGCATCGGCCTGCTGACGGGTAGCCTAGTCCCTGCCCAGGCCTACTATAAAGCCCAAAAGCTGAGGACTCTTTTGCGGCAGCAGTTGCAAGAGGCCCTGGAAAGCTACGATGTGCTGGTGTCCCCTACTTCGGGCCGTACCGCGGTGCCCAGGTTGGAGCATGATCCGGTCGTCACCAGTAAAGAGACATCAGGAAGGCTCCCCTTTATGCGCACCAACACCTATAATCTGGCCAGCTCCCCCGCTATATCCGTGCCTTGCGGCTTTGCCTCCAACGGCCTCCCGGTAGGCTTACAGATAGGCAGCCGACCAGGCGCGGAAGAGGTCATATTTAAGCTGGCCCACGCCTACGAGCAGAGTACGCCCTGGCACACTATGCGTCCGGCTACCCTGTGACCCACCTCCGGTGGGTTCTCGTTGGAGACACTTGTTCCCGGGGGGGGGGGGGAGACCTTTGCAAAACCGTCACTCCCGTGAAAACGGGAGTCCAGCGTACCCGCCGATAGATTCCCGCTTTCGCGGGAATGACGAGGAAATGTCTGGGCAAACCTGATTATGCAAGAGTCTCCGGGGCGGAGTGATGGAGTGGCCTAATTTGCAAGTAAGGGGGAATGCTAATGCCTGAAGTCGGTAGCGGCCAATACAAGTACGAAATGATCGATGACTGGGGCAAGCTGCCTGCTGGGTGGTCCTTTGGGGTGGTCACCGGCGTTGCAGTCGACTCTCAGGAGAGGGTCTATGTCTGCCAACAACAGCAGGACCCGCCGATTCTGGTATTTGACCGGGGTGGTTCGTTCATTGAGTCCTGGGGTACTTACATCATTGATGAGCCCCATACTATGTACATTGGGCCCGACGACGTCATGTACCTCGCTGACCGGGGCGACCATGTTGCGTTGAAGCTTTCCTTGTCCGGGGAAATCCTCTTGGAGTTGGGCAACCGGGGGCAACCCTCGGACACCGGCTGCACCGAAGATGAGGGTGTGGTGCTCAGGGCGGGGGGACCCTTCAACCGCCCAACCCGAATGTCCCCTTCACCCTCGGGCGACCTGTACATCTCCGACGGCTACAGAAACAGCCGCGTCCACCGGTTCTCCTCTGACGGCAGGCTGCTAGCGTCTTGGGGGGAGCCAGGCGGACCCGCTCCCAAACAGTTCTACTCACCCCACTGTCTTTGGGTGGACCATGACGGGCAGATTTACGTCTGTGACCGAAAAAACAATCGGATTCAGATCCTCTCCCCGACCGGAGAGTTCCTTGAGCAATGGACCAATGTGCGGCTGCCCACCGACCTGCACATCGACCAAGCCGGTACGATTTATCTTGCTGAGAGGCCGGAAGACGAAACCCAGGACAGCTGGATTAGCATCCGGGACCGGGAGGGGAATTCCTTGGCAAGCTGGAGCACCCCGAGGGGCCACCAGATATGGATTGACTCCCACGGTGACATCTACATGGTCACCGGCGCCACAGGTGTGCTAAAGGATGCGGCCGCGGTGAAGTATGTGAGGCTCAGTTAACCGTTTCCGATTGATAGGCCATGGATACGAACTCACCCCCACTCTAACTCTCCTCATCAGCGCAGGAGGAACTGCCCCTTCCCCTCGGCGTGGGGAGGTTAGGATGGGGGTGGTGTCGTCAATAGACCATCCACCGCTGGGCATTCTGCTCCGTGGGTCTGGAAGCTAGCAGAACCACTTAGGAGTGGTGGCAGATCAATTGGCCTCTGTCTCGGCCAGGAATTGGAGCACCCGTTTAACGAATTTCTGTGGCTCCTCGGAGTGGGGAGGGACTTCCGCCCACCTGCAACTGGGGACCAACTGATGTAGCCGCTCGGCCACCGCCCGCGGGTGCACGTCGTTGTGCCCAGGCATGATCATGGTTGGGGTCTGAATGCCCTTGAGCATCTCTTTGGTCATCCCCAGGCTTATGTACTGTCCATCGAACAAAGCGTGCAGGGTATCCCGCATAACTTGGGCGAAGTCCTCAGGGTCCATCGCCTCCAGGGCAGCGCGATATTCCGGATCGTACTGGGCCCGTTCCGGAGTGAAGGGGCAAAACCGGTCGTCGGCGTTGAAGGTGTCAATGACTGCCTTCATCCCATGCTCCAGTGCTATTTCGGCGCTTCTAAAGAGCTTCGATGCCAGATAGGAGTCGCAGATGAATCCTCCAGCGATGTTCGATGGGAATATCGCCCGGACTCGCTCGGGATAACGATGGGCGCAACCCAAGGAAATCGCCGCCCCAAACGAACCCCCACCCAGGTAAGCTCGGTCGATGTGAAGAGCGTCCATCAAACCGATCACGTCCTGGCACACCATGTCCCAGGTCTGGACCACCATCGGGCTGCTGGACTGGCCTCCGAACCGGCGGTCGTAGGAGATGACACGATGCTCGTCCGCCAACTCTCGCATGACCGGTTCGTAGCTAGACAGGACTCCTTGAAGCCCGCCCGGTGATAGGATAATAGGTGGCCCGTCACCGGTCTCTTCGTAATAGATCTCCGCGCCATTCACCTTAGCTGTAGCCATGGTTTCACCTCTCGCTAATTGTGGAGAATACGAGCTTGAACCCTACGGCTCGGACCGCGCCTCTTGGTTGGGGTCTCTCGTCAGGCCCTAGTCTAGAAACATCTTGTGACCCCGTCAATTGCTGAATTGGCACGTTCGTCGCCTCCGTAGGGAAGTCATGACACCGGTTTTGACTTCCTTGCAATTATCTTCCGGGGTTAAAGCAAGCAAAACGAGTGGGTAGCAAGTGGGTGAAAACCGTTGAGCTCAGTTCCCCGTAAGATCCGCAGCGGGAGAGCCTGGCCCCTCCTCCCGACTAGTACGATAAACTGAGGCAAAGCAGCAAGCCCACCCAGGTAACATTGGCTTGGAAAGTGAGCTTGGAGCAGGAGGCCGCTTCGAATTCGGCCCGCCCCTGCCCCGGTGGAATGGTTAGGAGCAAGCTGTCATGCTGTCTCTTATTGGCGCGTTCAGGACATTGAATCGTTGGCAGGTCATGGTGCTCATTGCTGCGCTATTCGGAGCCGCTGCTGCCACCTATGGAGTGTATGCCAATGTGAGTTCCGACGACCAAGCTGAATTGGCTGAGAACCAACAGTTGATACCGGTCCAGTTAGGGAATCTAGTGACCCAGGTGTCCACCAGCGGTAACCTTGATTTCCCCGAAAGGGAATCTTTGACATTTGGTTCTCAGGGATCTATCGCAGAGTTATTGGTGAAGGAAGGCCAGCTAGTGACCAAGGACCAGGTACTGGCAATGCTTGACCGGATCGCGGTAGCAACCATAAAGGAGTCCATTGCCCATGCTAGTTGGATTTGCAGAAGGCTGAAGCAGCCCGAGACGATCTAGCGCTTCAACATGCCCTCGCTTTGGCGGAGGCGGAACAGAACGTAGCCAACTCGGTCTTTCAGCTTCAGGAAGCAATGGACGCTCTGGATGAGGCGAGAGAACCTTACACCCAGGAGGCCATCAAGACCCAGGAGGAAACGGTAGCCAACGCCAGGCTAAACCTCCAAGAAGCGCGAGAAGTGTTGGCGGGTCTTGCTCAGGACCATGGTCGCCGCCTAGCTGAGGCGAGACAAGCTACCGCAAACGCGGAGGCCGCTCTACAAGATGCCATAGACTCGCCAGGCGATCTTGCATCCGAACACCACGAGCAACTGGTCGAGGTCCGTCAGGCAAGGGCCGACGCCGCAGTAGCTCTGGAGCAGGCCCAGGAGGCCTTGGCAGACTTCCTCCCCGGTCACGGACAGCAACTGGTGGAGGCTCGGCAGGCGGCGGCCGACGCGGAATTCGCCCTGGATGAGGCTCGCCAAGCTCTGGCCGACCTGGACCCGAGCTTTGACCAGCAATTCGCTGAAGCGCTACAAGCCAAAGCCGACGCCGAGGTCGCCTTGTTGGAGGCGCAAAGCGCCTTAAGCGCTTATGAGGAAGCCAACCTTAGGTGGCTGGCCACCGCCCGTAATGACAAGGTCGAAGCCGAGGTTGATTTGGAAGAAACCCAAGCCCGTATATCGGCTCTGCTCTTGGCCCAGGACACCGGCACCAGCGGCTTGGACGTACATATCCAACGACACGAGAATATATTGGAACTGCAACAATCCACACTGGCGAACGTCCAGGCAGTCCTGGCCTTGGTGGAGCAGCTAGAGGCGGCGGAAGAGCTAGCCCAGGCGAAGCTGGACGATGCCCGGGCCGACCTGGCCGAGCAGGAGTTGGGTCCGGGCTCGTTGGAGCGGCAGCAGTTGGCAGCGGCCGTGGAATCGGCCCAGGCCGATCTACAACAGGCCCAGGTGGCCCTAGCCCAGTTGGAGACCGGGCCCGACTCCTTGGAACGCAACCAGTTGGGGGCAGCGGTGGACTTGGCCCGATCCAATCTGGACCAAGCGGAGTCGCGGATGGCAGAGCTGGAGGCGGGGCTAGATCCCCTGGTCATGAACCAGAGGAAAGCTGATATCGTCGTTGCTCAAGCCAACCTCGCCGAGGCGGCAAAGCTGTCTGCGGACCTGGAAGCCAGCATCGATCCTTACGACCTTGCATTACAGGAAGCCCAGGTGGCCTTGGCCAAAGCTACCCTGGCGCAAGCCGAGGAGGACTTGGCGGAACTGTTGGCTGGCGGCGACGAGATTGAGGTGGCCTTACGGCGAAAAGAGGTTGCTTTAGCCGAAGTGAATCTGGCCCAGGCAAGACAAGAACTGGCAAAGCTCCACGGTAGTCCCGACCCCTTGGAAGTGGCGGTGCGGGAAGCCGAGGTCGCCTCTGCTCAATTGGCGCTGGAAGAGGTTCTCCAAATTCTTGAAGGCACGGTCCTACAGGCTCCTTTCGATGGGTTCGTATCCCTGGTCGATGTGGAGGAAGGTGAGGAAGTCGAGGCGAACACCACCATAGTTGAGGTCGTGGACCCGACCGTCGTCGAAGTAGACGGCGTTGTGGACGAGATCGATGTTCTGCTGGTGCAGGAAGGGACCCCGGCCGAGGTAACTCTAGATGCTTTGCCCGAACAGGTCTTTCAAGGCATCGTTACGGAGGTGGCTTCCACCGCTCAAAACCAGCAAGGCGTGGTCACCTTTCCTATTCGCATTCAAGTGGAACTGCCCGAGGGTGTAAGGCTTCGGGAAACTCTGACCGCTGTCGCCAACATCGTCCTGAATAAGGACGTGAACGTCCTGTTGGTGCCGGAGCAGGCCTTGCAAGGCCGCTTCGACCAGCCGGTGGTCCAAGTTATGACCGACGCGGGTATAGAAGAGAAATCGGTGGTCTTGGGCAACAGCGACGGCTTCTGGGTGGCGGTGCGGGAAGGCCTGGAGGAAGGCGACCAAGTGGTGATGGAGACAGCCCAGGTGGCAACCGGAGGCTCTATCTTTGGCCGTGGATTCCGCCGGGGGGGCAGTTCTCAATCAACCTCGGGCACTCGCAGGTAACCCAATTAATCCCCCGATGGATGACGGCCCTTGATTGAACTGGACAACGTGACCAAGGTTTACAAAATGGGCAATGTAGAGGTAGCCGCCTTGCGAGGTGTCAGCCTCTCCATACAACAGGGGGAGATGGTATCCATTATGGGACCCTCAGGCTCCGGGAAATCCACCCTGATGAACATTGTCGGGTGTTTGGACGTGCCTACCACCGGGACCTATCTGTTTGAAGGCCAAGACGTGAGCAGCCTGGACGATGACCGGTTGGCCGAAATCCGCAACCGAAAGATCGGGTTCATCTTCCAGACATACAACCTGCTGCCTCGCCTAACCGCCCAGGCCAACGTGGAGCTTCCGTTATTGTACGGCGGAGGCCGGGACCGCAAGCGACGGGCCTTGGAAGCCTTGGACCGGGTGGGTCTGGGAGACCGAGTAGGCCATCGCCCAGCCGAGCTATCCGGAGGGCAGCAGCAACGGGTAGGTATCGCCCGTGCGTTGGTCAAACGCCCGAGCATGCTGTTGGCTGATGAGCCCACGGGCAACCTGGATAGCAACTCCAGCGGGGAGATCGTAGAGATCCTGCAAAGTTTGAACAGAGACGAGGGGCTCACCGTCATCACGGTGACCCATGAGCCGGACATTGCTGCTGCGACCCGCCGGGTCATCAGCACCAGAGACGGCTTGGTAGTGAGTGACGTTCCCGCTGCGGATATCTACGGCCCACCGCAGGCCCCCCAAGGTCCGGGAAGCCACCATGCTCCTGGGACCCTTAGATGAACGTGTCGGCCACTCTGCGCACCGCTTTGGCATCCCTGGGCACCAACAAACTCAGGACAGGTTTGACACTGTTGGGCATCGTGATCGGGGTTGCTGCTGTCATCAGCCTGATGGCCATCGGCAGGGGGGTGCAGCAGACGATCACCGAGAGGATTCAGTCCCTGGGGACCAACCTCCTGTTTGTTCGGGCAGGCGCGTCGACCCAGGGAGGAATATCCGGCGGCCTGGGAAGCGCGGCCAGCCTGACCCTGGACGACGCATATGCCTTGCTGGACCCGGTTTTCGCTCCTTCAGTGTCGGCTGTCGCTCCTGAGCTAACCACCTCTGCACGAGTGGTGGCTGGCCGGGAGAACACATCCACTCAGATAGCCGGAGTTACCCCTGAATACCAGTTTGTACGAAAATTCACGGTAGCCTCTGGCCAGTTCATCGGAGCGGGTCACGTTGAAAGAAGCTCCCAGGTGGCGGTTCTGGGGGCTGGGGTGGCTGAAACCCTTTTCGGCTCGCGTGATCCGGTGGGTCAGGCGGTACGCATCAACGGGCGCCAGTTCTCGGTAATCGGGGTTCTAGAGATGAAGGGCAGTGGCTTCTTGCGATTTCAGGATCAGCAGGTCATGGTGCCCATTACTACCGCCTACTATCGGCTGGCCTCCCAACGGACGGCTCAAGGCAGCATCAACGTACAAACCATCAATGTGCAGATGCCGTCGGTTGAGGTGATGGATGCTGCGTTGCAGGAGGTGGCCACGGTGCTTCGGTTGCGTCATCGGATTACCCGAGAGGATGACTTTTCGATAACCAACCAGCAGGACACTATCGAAGCGTTACAAGAGGCGACCAACTCGTTCGTCATTTTCCTGGGCACTATCGCCGGCATTTCTTTGCTGGTTGGCGGCATCGGCATCATGAACATCATGTTGGTGTCGGTCACCGAGCGCACCCGGGAAATAGGCATTCGCAAGGCTATGGGAGCGAAGCGAAGGGACATTTTGTTCCAGTTCGTATCTGAGGCCACGCTGCTCAGCCTAAGCGGGGGTGGTGGTGGTGTGTTCCTTGGATTGGGCCTATCGCAGCTTCTAAACGGCCGGACTCTGATCGGTACCCAGCCCACCCAGACGGCCTTCAGCGGCGACATAGCTCTCCTTGCTCTGGGAGTGTCGGCTGCCATTGGACTATTCTTCGGCATCTATCCGGCCATCCGGGCTGCCAGATTGCACCCCATCGAAGCTTTGAGGTATGAGTAAGGAGGCCAGCCAATGACCAAGTCGTTCATACTGCTGTTGATATTCTTTTTGGCGCTGGGCATCGGCCTTGGTGGCGCGTTCGCCGGGGGCGTGGCCTTCGGCAAGACCCAGAGTGAAGCTCCATCTCGGGCGGAGCTATCAGGCCTAAACTTCGGGCAAAGTGTCCAGGGTCGGTCGGTCCAAGGGCAGCGGGGCCAACTTCCAGGCCAATTCGGCCGGTCAAACCAACAGGACAAAGTTTCCCTGCGGAGCACCGGTCAAGGTCATCAGAACGGCAGCTCTATAGGACTTACTGGCAAGGGTGGACTGCTGGGCACAGTCGAAAAGATCGAAGACAATGTTGTGACTGTCGCGACGTCAGAGGGACCGGTGCGGGCGACCATCATGGATGACGCCTCAATCCGGAAGATAAGCGACGGGACAGTTGAGGACCTTGTGTCGGGCGCTCGTATAATGGTATTCGGGCCAATGGGTGAGAACGACACCATCCAAGCCAGGTCAATCGTAATCACCGGGGACGATGCAGAAAGCCTTTTAGGTGTTCAGGGAAATCCCGGCGGAGTTGGAATCCAACGAGAGCGAAGGTCTCCGTGAGGCTCCAATGGGAAGAGACCGCCCTACATGGTGACATCAACCGAGGATCTGCCCGGCGGATCGCTGGGGCCTAGAATCTTAGCCCATCAGCCTGAAACCCCGTGGCGGGCCGGTCTGATGGCGGGTTCGGTGGCAGCGGTAGTTACGGCGCTGGTCTCCCTTCCACTTTATTCCCCCAGCGACTTGGTATTCAACAGCGCAACGGTAGCTGTGGCAGCCATTGTCATCGGCGCCGCAGCGGGGGGAACTTGGCGAATTTTGTCTCTTCATCGGCGACGGTTACTTCGATTTTCCCTGTTGTGCAGCGTTGGATTCGGCGTCGTCGTTTTGGCTGCTGTGGGCGGTGAGCAGTTGCTTGACCGTTCGATCTCCTTTGGCGTCCCCTTGGCCGCTATTGACTTTAGCCTTATCGGACTATTCACCCCATACTTGGCCAGGGCATCTTGGACCAGGAATCGCTGGCTGCCTCCCGTGTTTCTCGCCACCGCGATTATGGTGGGTCTTGCCTTGGCCGGGCTTGGCGACCAAGAAAGCATAGACTTGGAGCTGCCACCCAGGAGTGGCGGTCTAGAACAGAATACTCCGTTCCCAGGGTAGATACCCAGTAGACTAGCCGGTACACCACTAAGCTAATTATCAATAGGAGGTCCAGGTTTTATGGGAATGCGTTTCAGTGTGACGAAGCGTTGCTTGGCTGCGGCGGTGGCGTTGCTGGCCCTGGTTTTGGTCGCCTGTGGGTCGGGCGGCCAACCCGACGAGTCCCAGCAAGCCCCCGATGTTGGGACCTTTGTTGGCACCATTGAGGAGATCGACGGCGGCGCACTATCGATAGCCACGGTGGACGGCTCCATAGTGGCGGCCATTGGTCCTGAAACCTCTATCCAGCGATTTGCCGCTGGCGACCTGAATGACCTGTCCGTCAATCAACGGGTCACTGTCATGGGACAACCCGTAGAGAACGGGGTCGCTGCAGGAACAGTAATCGTCTCACCGGCGGGCACCAGCTTATTCCAGGACCGCGGCGAGTTCGATCTCGGTAGAGGCGGGAGGGGGCTTGTGGGTACCATCGGGAAAATCGAAGGCAACAACGCGACCATAAACACTGTCGTAGGACCCCGCGTCGCGACGCTCAGTGCTGAGGAGACTTCTGTCCAGTTGCCGACGCCAACATCCATTGAGGGTCTGGCGAGGGACCAACTGGTTACCCTGGCTGGCAAGGAAACCGGTAATGGCCGTATTGCCGTGTCTATCCTGATCAACCCGGACTTCAGTGCCCTGCTATCTGCAGGAGGACCCCCCACTCAGTCGGGGCAAGACGGTGCTCCGACTGGAACGCCGGTCCCTCCCTTGAACACCCAGCGGCAAATTGGTGACTACAAAGGAGTCACTTTCGTAGTAACCGACGGCTCCCAGGCCACTTTCACGGTAGAGGAACGTTTGGCCCTGCTTCCCCTACCCATTGATGCAATTATGCGCACCACTGCACTGTCCGGAGAGGTCCACCTAGACGGACGCCCGTCTGTAGTCGAGGTCGACCTCCTTCAACTCAGTAGCGATCAGAGGTTCCGAGACCGGTACGTCCGCAACAGGCTGTTCGCCGACCATCCACGGGCGGTCTTTACCGTAAACTCGGTGTCTCCTTTGCCCGATGGCTTTGACGATGGCGACGAGGTTGCAACCCAGATGCTGGGGGTCCTGGACATTCAGGGTATAGAGGTGCCCTTCAGCTTCCAAGTCGAAGCCCGAGACGACGGCAGCGTCATTTTTATTCTGGGGCGCGCCACCTTCCTTTGGTCCGACTTTGGGCTGGCCACACCCACGGCGGCAACAGTCGTTAGCCTGGAGGATGAGGTAGAAGTCCAAGTTTTGCTTGAGGTGAGGCCTCTACTCGGCTCTTCATAGCTCTTGGCCATTGTGGCTGGGGATATCTCCTCGCTGGTCACCGGACAGTGTAGAGCGCGACCGCGCAGACTGGCCGACGGAGTAACTGAGGGCGCTCAATAGCAAGAGCTATGGAACCGCGACGACTGCTACCACAGCCAAAACGGCGAGTTGGGATATCTTCCCGATCGACATATGGGGAAATCCTGGTAGTCGGGATGGACGACCGATCAGCCGGCAGCTAAGGGTGGGGGACCCATGAGGCCCCGGTTAGTTGCAGCCACTTGTTGCATCGTGACCACTGCGGTGGCCAGGGTCTCCAGGTTGGCGATGGCTTCGGGGTCGGCAAGCTTGCCCTCCTGGAATTGGCGGGACTGGAGATAGACCACGCCCGGCACTAAGTGAGCGCCGAACCAAGCAAGCACCGGCCGCAGTTGGCTGTCCACCGCCAGGTAGTGGTGCTCCGTGGCCCCCATGGCCACAAGACCGCACACCTTCCCCATGAGGCCCTCCACGGGCACCAAGTCAAGCAGGTTCTTTAAAGACGCGGTGAAAGACGCCCGGAAAATTTGGGTGCCTATCAAGTACATGTCCGCCGCCATCACCTGCCTGACCACCGCCTCTGTATCGTCCGGGTAGTCCGACAGCGGGCGGCCATCTGCGAAGGATATCTTGTGGTCTCCCAGGTGGAGCAAGCTGGTGGCAATCGATTCACTGTGTTTGTTGGCAGAGCCCAGCGCCAGTCGCAGGGCTTGATAAAGCCTGCCTGGCGGCGTCACCGACCCGTGAATCCCAAGCATCGTTGGCAAACGAACAAACCTCCAGAGTTTCCCCAACTACAACCGGGCAACTTTGGCCCCCCCTGTGTCAGGTCCAGTCATATTGTTCTGCCGGTGACTGTAGACGCCTGCTCGCTCGGCCCGGTTACGTAGCGGTTCGCCGGAATCGTCAGGCCCAGGTTTTCGTGAAGGGTGTCAGCCTCGTATTCGGTGCGGAAGAGGCCGCGCTCTTTTAGAATGGGTACAACGTAGTCGACGAAGTCGTTGAATCCATCCGGTAACACAGCGGCGTTCATCATATAGCCGTCCGCTGCGCCGGCTTCAAACCAGGCTTGCATGGTATCTGCGACCTGGTCCGGCGTCCCGATGAAAGCGTGTTTTGGCGTTGTTGAGCCAAGGGCTACCTGACGGAGCGTCAGGTGCTCTTCTTTGGCGACTTGCTTAATCCGGTCGGTGGTGCTTTCCCAGCCGTTGCGGCCGAAATCCCCCAGCTCGGGAAAGGGCGCGTCCAGCTCGAACTGGGTGAAGTCAAGGTCGTTGAAGTACCGGCCCAGGTAGTTCAGGGCATCATTGATGACCACTAGATTAGAGATCTCTTGGTATTTTTGCTCTGCTTCCTTCTGTGTGCGACCGACTATGGGGGCACACCCGGGGAGGATCAGGACCTCATCCGGATTCCTTCCGTGCTTGGCGACTCTTCCTTTGACATCTTTATAAAACTGGGCCGCTTCCTTCAATGACCCTTGCCCGGTGAATACGGCGTCGGCATGGCGCGAAGCGAATTCTTTCCCAGCTTCTGAGGACCCCGCCTGAATCAGCACCGGCCGGCCTTGTTTCGACCTGGAGATATTCAATGGCCCTTGAATAGAGTAAAACTCGCCCTTGTAGTTCAGGCGGTGCATCTTGGAGGGATCGATGAATTCGCCCGTCTCTTTATTACGGATGAAGGCGTCGTCCTCCCACGAGTCCCACAGGCCCTTGGTTACCTCCAGGTATTCATGGGCCATCCGATACCGAAGGTCGTGTTCCGGATGCTCCGGCTTGTTGTAGTTGAGGGCGGAACCCTCCAACGGCGATGTAACGATATTCCAGCCCGCTCTTCCGTTGCTGATGTGGTCAATGGAAGCAAACTGTCTAGCGACGGTGAATGGGTCGCTGTAGGTGGTGGACAAAGTGGCTGCCAGCCCAATATGAGTCGTGTCCATGGCCAAAGCCGCGAGCAACGTCAAAGGCTCGAATCGGTTGAGAAAGATTGGGTGGGATTTCTCGCTGATGTAGAGGCCGTCACCAAAGAACACGAAGTCTAACTTGGCCGCTTCGGCTTTGCGGGTCAACCCTCTGTAGTACTCCAGGTTGATTGGGCCGTCGGGCACGGCGTTGGGGTGTCTCCAAGACGCCATGTTGCTGCCCGTGCCGGAAAAAAAGCTGCCCAGACGCATCTTTCTTTGATTTGTCATCTTAAGTCCCACCCTATACCGGGTATTCGTTGCGTCCCATCGGTGTCATTAACAACCCCCAGCTCTGTTAATAAGTGGGGCATAGAGGGATTTTAACCTGGCTCAACAGCTCAAACGAATGCAGCCTTTTCTCAAAATCATTGAGTGCTGTCACGACGATCACTTCTTCGACGTGGTAGCGGCTCTGGATTTCCTGCAGTTTGCTTTGCACCGTTGCTTGAGACCCATGGATAACGTTGCTCTCTTGAATCTCGTAGCTGAATTTCTCCTGGGACTGTCTGCCGAATTCCTCCGCCGCTTCCACGGTGAAGACAGTGAAGGTCCTGCCGCTTTCCAAACGGATTCTCACGGGCGTAATTGCTGAAGCATACTGCGCGGCTTCCTCGTCGGTGTTAGCGGCGATTACCGGTAGAGCGAGGATCGCCTGAGGCCGGGTTCCCTTCGTTACGTCGAACTGAGACCTATAGGTGTCAATCGAGTCGCCCATCATGGGTACATCGTGATTTAGAAACAGAGCAAATATGTAGGGGATCCCGAAGCGGGCTGCCAGCTCTGCGCTGGAAGGAGTGGTACCCAGCAAAAACAGCTCAGCGGGCATCGAGGGGACCGGACTCACTCTTAACCCGTATAGCGGATGGTCCGCCTCCACTCGGTTGTGGATTAGTCGTTCAAGCTCAAGCAGCTTCTCCGAAACCGGCCTTGCTCCGGGTCCCATGTCTTGCTGCAATGCCTTGGTGGACTGGGGCATTCCGCCGGGCCCGCTGCCGATTCCCAGGTCCACCCTCCCAGGGGCAAGGGAAGCCAGGACGTTAAAATTCTCTGCGACCTTATACGGGCTATAGTGTTGCAACATGACGCCGCCCGAACCAATGCGGATGCGGGTCGTCTTCGCCAAGAGGTGCGACATCAGCACCTCTGGGGAGGACCCCATGACGCGGTTGGAGCCGTGGTGCTCCGCTACCCAGAACCGGTAATAGCCCCACGCCTCCGCCTTCTGGGCGAGCTCGATGGTGTTCTGAAATGCGTCGGTAGCGGTTTCGGTGTCGCTAACCGGACTTTGGTCCAGAATGCTCAGCTTTAGACCAGCAGTTTTCAATTACTTGCCCTGAGCCTATGAGAAAACGCTATTGGTAGTTGATTCTACACCTTTCGCCGTATCGATGGTCATCCGGTTGAAATGGACAATCGACCGGCGCGACGCTACTATTCACCCATAACGGACCGGTCGAATGCAGCGGTTACTTGATTTGATGACTCCCCCTTAGCTTGGGTGAAAGAGAGAGGATAAACCGATGACGGGTGCAGAGCTTGTGGCAATGACCATATCTGAGGTAGCGCCAAAGATCGAATCTGGGGAAATCTCTCCTGTGGAGTTGACGGAGGCAGCGCTGGCCCATCTGGACCGAATGCAACCTGTCCTGAACTCATTCATCACCATACTCCACGATGAAGCGATGAATGAAGCGAGGGAGCAAGAGGCGGCGTTGATGCGGGGTGAATACCTGGGGCCGCTGCAGGGTATACCCATCGGCATCAAGGACAATATCGCTGTTGCCGGCATCCGGGCTACCGTCGGGTCCAAAGTCTTGGCTAATCACGTGTCTGAAGAGGATGCGCTGGTGGTCAGCAGATGCAAACAAGCCGGAGCGATCATCTTGGGCAAGGAGAATATGGAGGAGTTCGCCGCCGGTTCAACCTCCAACAATATCCACTACGGCCCGGTGCATAATCCCTGGAACCTGGACCGTATCCCTGGTGGCTCCAGTGGAGGGGGCGGGGCCAACGTGGCGTCGGGTGTGACCTTTGCTTCATTGGGCACCGACCTGGGTGGGTCGGTGCGAGGCCCGGCCAACTTCTGTGGGATAGTGGGAATGAAGCAGACCTTCGGGCGGGTGAGCCAGCGTGGGCTTATGGTGACCAGCTTCAACGGTGACCATATAGGTCCGCTGACGCGCTCGGTGAGGGACAGCGCGCTGGTCTTGCAAGCGATCGCGGGTTTCGATCCTTTGGACCCTAGCACTGTACCGGTGCCTGTGCCAGACTTTTCGGAGTCCCTGGGTGAAGGATTGAGGGGACTGACGATGGGTGTCCCCAGCAACTACTACTTCGATTTGATGGAGCCCGAGGTTGAAACCGCTGTCCGGCAAGCCATCAATGCCCTGGAGGAGTTGGGTGTCGAAGCGCGGGAGGTGTCTATCCCTAGCATGGAGTACTTTGGAGCCTTGCGTATCGCGGCAATGGCGGACGGTATCGTGGCCCACGAACCGTATCTTGAGAGAGGTAGGGAGGACTATGGCCCTACCGTCTTGTACCGTACCTTGGCAGGACAATTCGTCTTGGGACGCGACTATTCCAAGGCCATGAAGGTGCAGCGCATTATCAAGGAAGACTATGCTCGAGTCCTTCATGACGTGGACTTCCTGGTAACACCCTCGTCACCGGTGGCCGCTTGGCGCATCGATACCGAAACCGTCACGCTGGCTGGTACCGAGTATCCGGTGAGGGGCGCCGGAGGAGGCATGACGGGAAGATGCACCAGCCCCAGCAACGCCACCGGGCTCCCAGCCATGTCGGTGCCCTGTGGCTTCACCCAAGATGGACTGCCCATTGGGGTCCAGTTGATCGGACGACCCTTCGACGAGCAGCTTCTATACCGGGTGGCCCATGGGTACGAAGCCGTTTCTCCCAGCCGTCACCGCACCCCCCCGGTGGTCGCCGGAAATTAAGCAGCGTCATTAAGCAGCGTCATTAAGCAGCGTCTTGGCTAGTGGGAGACCGGACCCAGATAGCCAGTCGCACTGAGATCGAGCATGCCATATTTGCAGGCCGGCGAAGGCCGGTTTCACTACCATATAGACAATTACTCGGACCCGTGGCTGGCTCCTGGAGATGTGCTGCTGCACCACGCAGCGGCCGGCAACCTGCACCGTTGGCGGGCGTGGGTGCCCGACCTGGCGCGGCACCACCGGGTATTGCGTTTCGACATGCGAGGCCATGGGGGAACACCTGCCCCGTCCGGCAACCGCTTCTATCTGGAGCAACTGAGCAACGATATTGCTGCAGTAATGGACGGGCTGGAGATCGAAAAGGTGCACCTAGTGGGGGCATCCGCGGGCGGGATAGTTAGCCTCTGCTTCGCCCATGACTATCCTGATAGATTGCACAGCCTTACCCTGGTGGCCTCAACCCCCAAACTCGCTCAAACCGGGGCCAGCGTCGACGCCGGTCTTTGGCGTCAGACACTGGAAGAGTCGGGCACCAAGGCTTGGCTCTTGTCCGACTCCCAGAAACGTTTCGGCCCGGGGGCTGACCCTAGAGTCGTAGAGTGGTACGCAGCGGAAGGTGACAAGACTCCCGCAGAGGTGGTGCTGGCCCTGCAGCGGTGTCTCTTGGGGGAAGACCTCACATCTTTACTACCAGGGATTCGAGTCCCCACACTGATCCTGGCGTCTTCCCAAGACGAGATCACTCCTATGGAGATACAGAAGCTGATGGGGGAGCAGATACCGGATTCCACGTTGGAAGTCTTCGATGGAGTGGGCCATAACATGAAGGTGGAGATTCCGGACCTGCTGGCCGGGAGAGTGTTGAGATTCATTGAGCAGGTGGAGACAGGCTAGGGACCGCCCAGAGAATTATTTGGAATGGAACGGCCCCCTTCGCATTCTCACGCCCGCGTCAGGCGGACGCCCCGTTTTAGCCGGGTAGCGCCCAGCCTAGCCAGTCGCAGAGGGCCCTGCCCATAACCAGTTCCAGGTCATCCCCCGAAAGCCATGGCAACTCCTCCGTAAAGAGGGTCACGCATTGGCGCCAAGAGCAGGGCATGCGCGTAATGTCGGTGCCCCAGAACATGCGCTGGGGCCCAAAGGCGTCGTAGATTTGGTGGAGATAGCCGTGGATGTTGGTGAATGGATAGGGAGCACTGGAGTAGCTGGGCGCGCCCGATGCTTTGACGGCCACGTTGGGGTATTTGGCTAGGGCCAAGAGATCGGGCAGAGTCTCGAACGCTGCTTCGTCGGTCTGGCCAGCGGGCCTCCCCATGTGGTCCACAATCAGCCGCACCCCCGGGTGTTGCTCCGCGACTTGGCCGACCGCAGGCAGGAAATTAGCTGCGGCCAGGCCGACGGGCAGACCGGCGCGTTCCACCGCAGGCCACAGCCAGTCCATGGTGCCATCGGTCATCCATGACTGCTGATGAGGCTGCTGAAATGTGAAACGGAGGCCGAGCATCCCCGGCTGCTCCTTCCACCCATCGACCAGCGATCGGCTCTCAGGGAGGTCCAGCGGGAATTTGCCCAGCACTGACAGTCGGCTTGGGTGTTGGCGGGCAGCCTCCACCGCCAACTCATCGGCGCTGGGGTCCCATCCCGGTGGGTGGATCACAGCAGCGTCCACGCCCGTTTCGTCCATTTCCTTAAGCAGGTCGTCGGCTGAGTAATCCGGTATCTGGCGGTGTGCCTGGTTGGTCGGAATACTGTTTCTCCAGAGGTGGACTTGTGAGTCAACAATCAACATCGGCCGCTCCTTTGCTCTACCCCGTGGCGGGATCCCGGTACCAGCATCATTGATGCTGGGGCCAATTATACAGCAGCCCTCTTTGGCCTCCCCGGACCGGCACAAACTCGGTTAGCAACGATGCGATTGACGGGGCCGAAGCCCGCGTGTCACGATTCCCCTAGGCATATGGTGGAGTAGCATGTAATGGCCCAGGAGCAGGTCCGGCGACCATCTGCCTCTAGTTGCAGTTTGCGCTTCGCACCAACGGAGCGAGCCGTTGATCCGCGATTTTATAAACAGCTAACCCAAGGACACGCCAATGGATGAAGGAGCCGTCAAGGGTGTATTAGACCAAGTGGACGAACAGGCCCTAGTCGACCTGGCCAGCCAACTAATAAGAATTCCTAGCTTCAAGACCGAGGAGACTCCTGTTGCTATCTTCCTCGCCGACTTCTTTCGGCAACGGGGCTATGAGGTGGACGTCCAGGAGGTCGAGCCGGGCCGTCTGCAGACCATCGCCACCTTGAGGGGCACCGGCGGTGGCGCCAGCCTCATGCTCAATGGTCACACCGACATCAACTCGCTAACCTTGCGATGGCGGCGGGACCCTTGGACTCCCGTGGTGGAAGGAGACCGTCTCTACGGCCACGGCGTCCAGAATATGAAGGGCGGCCTGGCCAGCATTATCATGGCTGCGGAGGCGATTCGCTTGGCCGGGGTCAGACTCAAAGGTGACTTAGGGATCGCTTGTGTGGTCGGTGAGACCCAGGGGGGCGAGGGGACCCACTTTCTGATGGAAAGCGGCCTCAGGACCGATATGGCGGTTGTTGCCGAGCCCTTTGGCGTGGGCAACCTGGTAACCGTCCACGCCGGCATCGTCCATATGGCAATTCACACTTACGGTGTCACCGGCCACCTCCGCCAAAGAGAGGGTACTGTTAACGCTGTTCACCAGATGACCAAGGTGATCGAAGCCCTCGGTAGCATACGGTTCACCTTCCAGCCGCGAGACGACATGCCAGCGCTACCCCTATTGAATGTGGGCAGCGTCATTGGCGGCTTGGGCCGCGATTATGTCCTGGTGGAGCCACCCTACATACCCGACCTGTGCACTATCATCGTAGACGTTCACTTTGTGCCGGGTCAGACTGTGGAAAGCATCGTCGATGATATCCGCCGGGTCCTTGATCCGCTGCAGTCCAGCGACCCCGATTTCCAATATGAGATCGAGATACCGCCTCCAGAATCATTTAAAGGCCGGCGCCGCCTTGTGATGGACCCCCTAGACGTGCCCAAAGACGAAGCAATTGTGCGGGCGGTTGCCCGAAGCCACCGAGTTGTGACCGGGGAGCCGCCCAAGGCCATCGGCGCCGTGTTGCCCCAGTCATACACTTCCAACGACACCTGCCATCTGTGGAAAGCTGGAATACCCTGCCTCATTTACGGGCCCGCCGTGGTCAGGGGAAGTAATGACGAAGATGATAGTTGCGTTATCATTAGCGAAATGGTCCAGTGCACCAAGGTATTGGCCCTAACCGCCCTTGATGTCTGCAACCAGCCTAAGTCCGCGCCTTCCGCGAATTGAGTGCAAGGAGGAAATCGTTGACCGGTCCAGGTATAGAGTTCCATACCTTTACTATGGTCGGGCGCTGTTCCCGGACCGGCATGTTGGGAGTGGCCATGACCACCAGCGACCTAGCCGTGGGCTCCAGATGTCCCTACGTGAAGCCGCTGCTGGGAGCGGTCTCCACCCAAGCAAGCACCGATCCCCGCCTGGGGTCTTTCGCGATCCGGCTTTTGGAGATTGGCTACTCGGCGGAGGGGGTCATCCAGCAACTGGAAGCTAATGACCCCCACATAGACCGGCGGCAATTGGGTCTGGTGGACCGGGACGGTAACGCGAGCGCTCGCACCGGCGCCCTCAACAACCCCTGGGCCGGCCACATTGTCAATCGGAACTATGTGGCCATGGGCAATGGGCTGGCCGGACAAAGGGTAGTGCAGGCCATGGCCCAGGTGTTCGAGCAGTCGGAGGCCGATGACCTGGAAGACCGGCTACTGGGGGCCCTTGAAGCCGGACAGGAAGCCGGTGGCGAGGCCCAGGATTCGACGCCCTATCACTCGGCGGCCCTTTTGGTCTATGGCTCCCTCAGTTTCCCAAGAGTCGATTTGCGCGTGGATGAGCACTCAGCGCCCATCGGGGAGTTACGCCGGATCTTTCAGGTCTACAAGCCGAGGCTTGACTACTTCATACTGCGGGCCCTGGACCCTGATGCGGCCGGGACCGGATGAGTTCCGACGGCCGACAGACCAGGCCCCATCGCTCTTAGCCAGTAATTTCCCTCCGGTCCTGGCAGCTACCGGTGCCAGCCCATGCCCTGGTAGTAGCCCCGGAGGTAAGCGATCTGCCCGCCGTGGACAATATTGTCCCAGACTAGCACGCCCAGGACCTGTCCCACCGAGGATGTATCGGGTGGAGCAGGAAAGGGGATATGATGCTCGAGGTCCGAAGCCGACAACGGCTGAAGATAGTCGCGGGTAGCCGCGTTCACGGCCTGGTAATAACCCAATTGGATGTCCTTGGCGGGAGACTGCCAAGCCTCTACTTGGTCCGCACTCCATCCCATGCCGAAATCCTGAGGGTCGGGGGCCATGCCGAACTTCTCATTCCAGCCTTCAGCGATCCATAGTTGGGATTTCTCTTGCAGACGGAAGTGAATGAAGCGGTCTGCCACTCGGGTCATGTGCCAGAGCAACCAGCTAATGGAGTTGGACTGGCTGTTGGGCTGGGAGGCCATGATGTCCCAATCAAGGTCCGCCAGCGCAGTATCGATCATATCCCAGTTGCGTTCCAGAGCAGACATTGTTGTGTCGGTAGCGGGCATTTCTTGTATCCTCAGCTATTAGCGGGGATAGAGGGGACGAACTCAGAGTTGAAACGGGGCCATGGCCTTGGCCGGCTACGGGTACGTGGAGGTGAGAAGGTACGGCTCGCAGTTTACCTCAAGGCACTGGCGTGTAACGTCAAGCGGGTCCTACCGGCTACCCTGGCGACCGCTCCTCCTCTGCATGAAGCTACAGAAGCCGTTGCGAGTCCCGCTGATGCCTACCAGGAGGGGTATGGCGCGCCACAACTACCTCATCGGCCACAACACAAGCCCCGACCGGAACAACCAAATCCCTCACGCCTAACCACCCTCACGTGGCAGGACCAACCCGAAAGGCCCTTGTTACGACAGAATCAAGGCAAGCTTTCGATAGTCCAGGTGGAGCCTTCTTTGGTAGCCCGGAAGCGGTTCAGGTTCATGCTCTGCCCCTGCATAACGGTGTTACCCATGCGGATGCCGCCAATGTTGCCGTCTAGGACCGCCGCCCCATCGGAGCGAATACTTATGGTGAATTCAGCGTAGGAACACCGGTCGCCGGGGTTCAGCTCGAGGCCAACGGCGCACTCGCCAGAACTGCTATCGGCATCCCCGGTACCCGAAGGAGCCGTTTCTTCGGGCATTTCCGTCGCTACGGGGACGGACGTTGGAGTGTCGGTCGGAGTAGTAGTGGGCTCCGGTGTGGGAGCGGGACTGTCGCTACAGGCGCTCAGGACGACGGCGATGGCCAGCAATGTCAGGATCGTAAGCCAGCGAAATCGACAAACGTAACCAGTCATTTCGATGATTTTCCCTTCTTATTGTGCTGTACTTGAATACTGAACTGGTGGTTCCGCCCGGCCTGCCAGGTCGATGCTGTAGCCTCCCGCCAGGGCCTTCACGTCCGCGCCGTCGGTGGTGTCGACCAGGGTTATGACCACCGAGGGGGCTTCGGAATCATCCGGCGTCTCTTCCTGCTCAGGCTGGGGTGTGGGCTCCGGCGTCGGTGATGGTGTGGGTCCGGTCGTTGCGGTGGCTGTGGACGCGGGAGCGCCTTCGTCTTACGAATCCTCCGCTGCTTCGATGATCCAGGTTCCGTCGCCTTGCTTGCCGGCCTTGAAATTGTACGTGACACTGTTGATGGTCGTGTCACGGGCGTCTATTCCGCCGCCGGAGGTGAAGAAAAGGCATTGTCCGCGCCCGGACGAATCGACCGAGAACTCGGCGGACCTGCACGGGTATGTGCAACTCTCTTCGGGCCTGACGATCAAACCCACGTGGCATACCCCGTCAGCCCTCTCTGAAGCGGAGGTTGGAGTGTGCGTAGGCATGGGTGTGGCCGTGGCTACGGGTGTGGACGTCTGAGACGCGTTGAACTTCAGGTGAGTGATGACCCGGTTTTCGAAGGTTATCCAGCCCAGTTGTATGTCCCCTCCAGCCCTAGACATGATGTTTCCCTGTAATACAAGGGCGTCGCCATCGGGAAGATGGGCTACCAGAAGCTTGGTGTCCAGAATCTCGGAATATTCGGGAGGGAACCTGAAGCCCTCCGACAAGCAGAAGCTGTCTCTCGGCAAAGCAAGACCCTCGTAGCAGGCCACGATCTGGCCGCTTTGATACATTCTCCGCCATGTGGCCGCACCAGCTCCGTTGAACTCAGCCGGAGTTACCCATATCAGGCTGACTGGGTCCAAGCAACGCACCATCCTCGACGAGAGCCATCGTAGTATCACTCACGGATGCCGTCAATCATCCAATCAAGCTCACAAAACCATCTCTCGGCGTGGTGAGTTAGCGGCCCCAGGCAGCGGAAGTGGCTTTCACCACGTTTGCACTCCCTTCAAACTCCTCCGGGCACGCACCTCGCCCTTGGTTGCCTCTCTTCATCTCTGATGACCTCAAGGATAATCGCTACCCTGGTGCTGGATTGAGCCCGGCGATACGCTCCAATACTTGCCGGAATACCTCCCGGGACACTGCCACCTCAGCAAGCTGAAGCACCAACCTCCTGGCATGCCGCACCAGACGTCCACCCATCTTGATGAGCTTGGTCTGAACACTTCGCAGTGACCAGTGTTTCACTGACTCTGGCAAAGTCAGCCTTCTCATGAAGTTGCCCAGGTTGTAGGCCAGCACAAACAGCCACAGCCTCACCTTGGTTAGCAACTAACCTGTGACACGAGAGCCGTGTCCAGTTCAGGGCGTATTTACCTTCCTTGATCCACTGCTCGGCCGTGCCCCACCCGTTGTAGTAGTGGGTTACGCCTGCCGGCGGTAGGTTGAGGTGGTGACGACGAACCCGACCCTCGGGAATAGCTCACCCTGGCGCCACTCCACCTTGGCGACCACACGCCGGGGAATGTCCCAGCTCTGGGCCTGGTAAACGAAGTCGTGATACCGGACTACGGGCTTCCCTTCGACAGGCTCAGGGCAGGCTTTAGGCGGCCTGCCCACGGGCCGCTTCAGCAGGTGCCGGATGTTTCCTCGTAATACCTCGTTGGCCGGAAGCCGCATAGCGTAGCCAGTGTCCCTTGACTCCAGGTACTCGTACACCTCGGGCTTGGCAAAGGCAGCATCGGCCCGGAACAGCAGCCGGACTCCTTTCTCCTGGTATCGCTTCACGACTGGCTCCAGAACCTCCCGCCACCTTTCAGCGCTGTGGACGTTGCCCGGGCGAAGCATTGCACCTTCGCAATCTCCGAAATGGTTGAACAGGAAGAGCGGGTGATAACATACGGACTCGAAGTGGCCGTTGTAGGCGACTCCCTCTTGCTGCCCATGCACCGGGCTCTCTGAGCTGTCCATGTCGAGGATAACTCGCTGGTGAGATGTGTGGGTCATGGCCGTGTCCACCCACTCAACATTCAGGCGCGCAAGCCCATCCAGGTTCTCCTCTTCGGTTAACACCTCAGTCTCAAATCGGCTCATAGTGTTGGTGCTGGCTGCCTGCTTATCAGTACCTTGCCACCCGACGGTGACCCGCATAGCCGGGTCTTGGGCAAGCCGTTCAGCGTCGTTGGTGTCCTCGTAGCCAGCGAGACGGCTATACACCGATTGTCTGAGCAAGGGCAACAGCGGGTGTTGCACGTTGCGGCCGGTGCGGCTTTCATGGATATAATCGTTGGCTGTATCTGTGAGTCCCAGAGCGGCATCAAGCTCGCGGCATGCCAGGAGTCCGGCGTCCGAGGTGATGGTAGCGCCACGAAAATCCAGGCGGACTCTGCGGTCGAATTGGAGCTTCAAAGGGGTGTCGGAGCTTTCACCCATTGGGTGCCTCCAGCGAGATTGCGGTATCCAGAACTAGATCCCGCTACCTCGGCCAGTCTAGCACCCACCCTGCCCATAATGCCCAGGTATGCGGCTCAAACAGGCAGCACCCTTACCGGTTTACGATGCACCCACGTGGCTGATCTGGGAAATGTGGGATTAGGTGTGAACGTCCCCTAGGCACCACTAGCGTGCCATTATGGTCCTGTGGTCGATGTTTTGCTAGCTGTTCCCTTATTTGTGGAGAGCCTGTCCTTTCTCGGAAATTGGGTGAGAGTCCGGCGGTGATGAGCCCTTCGACAAGCAAACCACGAACGGTGGTTCGCCAAGCTCAGAGCAGGCCTGTCGAACCAGGAACAGACCGTCCTTCGACAGGCTCAGGGCAAATGAGGAAGGCCACGGAATAGCAACCATCGAAAGGACCTGCTAATCTCGGACCCCGGTTACCGGGGAGTGGGTCAGGTATACAGGACTAGGTTGTTGCAGGTTCAGCAGGAATCGACTGACAGGTTCGTGCCGCCGAGGTTTGGGCTTAGCTCATCGGGGCAAGGAAGTCCGTTTTTACGCAAGCTCGAACTCGCTTGCAAAGGCGTTTCTGCGTGGTAGGATATGCATCGGCCCGGTCATTCCGACTGATTAGGAGGTGCTGGGAGCAGGTCCCGGGCCTCTTTGTTTTGTGCACTGGCAAGCTAAGAAAAAGAAAAACCATAGGATAGGTTGGACATGGAGCAGAAAATCAGTTTCTACAGCGATGGGCTCCAAATAGCTGGAGTGCTATACGAGCCGGACCGGGCACCGGATGGGTCGTGTCCTGCCATAATGCTGTGCCAAGGGATGGTAGGTGTTAAGGAATACTTCTGGTTCCCCCATATCGCCCAGAGCTTGGCTGACATGGGATACGTAGCGTTGATCTGGGACTATCGGGGCGTCGGGGAGAGCGAAGGTGAGTACGGACGCCTGTACCCACAGGAACAATCCGAGGACATCAGGAACGGCTTGACCTATTTGGAGACCAACCCGAAGGTTGACCCAGACCGGCTGGCGCTGCTGGGATTTAGCTTTGGCGCCGGCATGGTCCCTTATGTGGCGGGGGTGGACGGCCGCGTGCGGTGCGCTATTAGCGTCGCCGGCTGGGGCGACGGAGAGCGCTGGATGCGAAGCTTGAGGCGACACTTCGAGTGGTTGGACCTTCTAAAACGCATTGAACGCGACCGGAAATCGCGGGTGCTGACCGGCAAGTCCGAGTTGCTGACGGCCGGAGAAATCTTGATGGCCGATCCAGCGACCGCCGCGGACAGGGAGGAGGTGGTGAGCAACATCCCCGGCATGGAGGAATATCAGAGCACCGCATACTCTCTGGCGACGGCGGAGATGTTGTTGAAGTTCAAGCCTGCCGATGTGGTCCACCGTATATTCCCCAGGGCCATCCTCTATGTAGCAGCGGAGCTGGACTCTGTAACGCCGGCGGACGATGTCTTTGACATGTACGAACGCACCAAACAGCCGAAGAAGCTGAAGGTCATTCCTGGCGCAGCCCACTACGACGTGTACCGGAAGAGCAATCTGGACTCCATAATGGAATTGGCCACGGCCTGGCTGGGGGAGCACCTCGCTCGAGAATAAAGCGCTTGATTCGGCGCTTCTCGGCCTGCTCCTGGAGAGGCCCTGTAAATCGCCCCGTTGGGACCTGCCCTGAGGGCTGGGCTAACGGAGTAATCGCTAAGGACGGCGACTATGAAAGCATCCTACTTGGGTGCCATGGGGTATTCCCAGCGGCATAATTTTCCAGTCACTTGGCCGATACCACCGGTCTATCACGACCCCGAGATCTCCGTTCGGAGCTACCAGGAAGGAATTGAAGAGTGTGAGTTCGCCGAGGAGATGGGATTTGAGTGGGTCAGCTTTTCTGAGCACCATTACTCGGGCCGGATCGCCACTGGTACACCCGCAGTCATGGCCGCAGCAGTCGCCGAGCGGTGCAAGAAGGCCAGGATAGCCATGTTGGGCCCTTTGCTGCCACTGAACAACCCGGTGCGTATCGCCGAGGAGATGGCCCTGCTGGACAATCTAACCAATGGCCGACTCGTTATCGGCTTTCTGCGGGGCACCCCGAATGAAGACCAAGTCTACGGTATAAATCCGGCCGAGGGGAGGGGGCGCCTGCTGGAAGGCATGGACTTAATCATTAAGGCGCTGACCGAGCCCCAGCCCTTCTCTTGGGAGGGCCGCTACTACCAGTTCCGCACTGTGTCCGTCTGGCCTCGACCGGTCCAGCAGCCTCTGCCTCCGATGATGGTGGCCACCAGAAGCGATGACACTGTGGAATATGCTGCAAACCACAGGCTGGGCTTGGCGGTGTCCTTTTTGCCGGTGGACCAGATGGCAGTGATCACTGATAAGTATTACAGGTGGTGTGAAGAGGCCGAATGGTCTCCGGGACCGAATCAAGTCCTCTACCGGGGCAGCATCTATGTGGCGGACACGGACAAGCAGGCCGAAGAGTGGTTTACGGATCTACAGCGTTCTAACCCTCCGCCGGCGATTGCGTTGCGCTCCACCGTGGCCGGAGCGGTGCAAGCCGCCCGTACCGGCCAAGAATTCGACCTGCGTAACGTTATCGCCGGGAGCGCCCAAGGGGATGTGGTTGGGATTTCGCCAGCGCTCAGCTTTGTGGGCGGCCCCGACACCGTCGCGAAGCAGATAAGAGCATTTCATGACCAATGTGGGGCGGGGATTGTGGACCTATTTTTCCAACAACCCAGCGTCGAACACCGGGACGTCATGAAAGAGATCGAGCTATTCGGCAAAGAAGTGCTGCCGCAGATCAGGGAGCTCTAGCTTAACGGTAGTTGACGTGACGGTGAGCGATGCCGACTTTCACTGAAGCGCACATAGAGGTGGACGGATTTCGCATCCGCTACGCGGAGGCTGGCGAGGGTGACTCCGTTGTCATACTGGATGGTATGAACTGGGGCCCATCCACTCTCAACGATGCGCTGGCCCTGGCGTATCGTGTGGTTGTGATGGAATTACCGGGTTTCGGCTATTCACCTAACAACGCCGGGTCCCGGTCGGTGACAGAGTTAGCGAATACCGTTGCCAGGGTGGTTGCGGCAGTGGTGGCGGACAGTTACACGCTCATCGGCACTTCCTTTGGTGCCGACTTGGCCCTCCAACATTCCTTGGAGGCACCGGGCAACCTGGAAGCGCTGATACTGGTCTCTCCCACAGCCATCCGTCCGATGACTAGCCCCATTCCGGAGACACCCGAGGAGATGGCCCAGCAGCTTTTGGCACATCCAAGTAACTTAGGGCGCTTATCGGCTACGGAGCTCTCGATATTCGCCAAGGAGCAGGCGCTGATACAGTGGCTCAAGGGAACGCACCAAGACGAAGAGGTGCAGAGCAGGCTGAAGGAGATTAGGTGTCCGACCCTGGTGGTCATGGGCCTGGAGGACCGCAGAGTGGCGCCCGAGGCAGCAAGTATTTACCGGGAATCCATCCCCAACTGCAACGTATGCATCGTGTATGATGCCGGACACCTCATCGCGGCGGAGCGGCCTGAGGCCTTGGTCGGCGCTGTGTCGGACTTCGTAGAGCGTCGCGAGACGTTCGTCGTTGGTCGAGGCGTTGGTATCATCAACCCCTAACCTCGCTACAGCACTCCTCATATACAGCCTCCAAAGGAGAGCGACCGATGCGCATCGCTGTGCCCGACCTGGTCTCGAATTCCTACTTCCCAGCCATTGCCGCCGTTGAGCTCGGTTTCTTCGAGGCCGAAGGCCTGAAGCCTGAATTGCAGCACGTATTTCCTGTGGGAAAAAGTATGGAAGCCCTGCGTGACGGCGAGTTGGACTTCGTAGCGGGATCGGCCCATGCTACCTTGACGGCTTTTCCGGGATGGAATGGTGCCAAGCTGTGTGCCGCCCTGGCCCAAAGAATGTACTGGTTACTGATATTGCGGGCGGACCTTGGCGCAAAGAGCGGTGACGTTCAGGTAGTCAAAGGCCTTCGGATTGGGGCCGCGCCCGGGCCGGCTGCGGGACTTCGACGCCTCCTCGTCGAGGCCGGCATCGACCCGGAAAGGGACGGAGTCGAAATCGGTCCTGTACCCGGCACCGGTCCTGGTGTTTCCTTCGGCGTCCACGCCGCTCGATGCCTAGAGGAGGGGACCATTGATGGGTTCTGGGCAAATGGCATGGGGAGCGAAACAGCGGTGCGGAGTGGTGCTGGCACCGTGGTCCTCGATGTCCGCCGCGGTATCGGGCCGCCAGTCGCCCAATACTATACATTTCCCGCGTTGGTCACCACGGACACCAGGATCGCTCAAGACCCTGAGAGCGTGGCTGCCGCTGTACGGGCTACCGTGAAGGTTCAGAAGGCGCTACGAGAGGATCTTTCCCTGGCGACAGAGGTAGGGAGGAGGCTTTTCCCCCCAGCGGAAGCGGAGTTCATCGCGGAAGTTGTGGAGCGTGATCTTCCATATTACGATCCCATCATCCCTGAGCACGCCGTGGACGGCATGAACCAATTTGCTCAGGACATAGGAATTCTCAGCGGACCGGTGCCCTACGACCAAGTCGTTGCCACCCAATTTCGCCATTTGTGGACAGAGCCAGACTTGTGAGCAAGTGTAGCTAGGAATCGCATGGGGGGAACTAACCGCCTATATTATGATCTGGCCTACCTGTGGCCAATAATCAGTCCTCCAGAGGAGTACTACTACGAAGCCTGCTACTGGCGCAATGCACTGCGCGAAACATTGGGTCCCGGGCGCCATAGGTTGCTGGAGCTCGGCGTGGGAGGGGGACATAATCTCTCTCATCTGACCGGTGAGTTCCATTGCGCAGCCGTGGATTTGTCACCCGGCATGTTAGGAATGTCCAAGCGCCTCAACCCGAAGGTGGAGCATCACCTTGGGGACATGCGCACCATCCGCCTGAACCAGACCTTTGACGCTGTACTGATCCATGATGCGGTGTCCTATTTGCTAACTGAAGCAGACATACAAAGAACATTCCAGACCGCCAGCCTTCACTTGCGGGGGAATGGCGTGCTCCTCGTTGCGCCCGACTGGGTAGAAGAGACCTTTCCGGACGGCTGGGTGTTCACCTGGGAGAGGAAGAAGGGCAACATAGAGGTAGAGATTGAGGAGTATATGGTTGACCCCGACCCATCAGATACCCAGGTGGAGTCGACCTACACCTATACCATCAAAAGGGACGGGGTTGTCAGCGTTGAGCGCGACACCCACGTCACGGGTTTGTTTTCCATCAACACTTGGATTCGTTTGCTTGAGGAAGCTGGGTATTCGGTTGAACTGCGTGCTTTGCCTCCCAATGAAGGCGGCTACGGCAGTTGGCTGTTCGTCGGCGTCTTGCAGAGCAAGAACGAGAATTGTGACCTGCAATCAGCCTCATAATTTATACACCCGGTCTTTAAGTTGAGTCCGGACCAACGAAAGGAGCTTGGCAATGCCTGACACGCCCTTGCATTTCAAGACCGTCTCGGAAGTGGCCGCTTTGATCGAGTCGAAGGAGCTATCGCCTGTCGAGCTGACCGAGGCGATGATCAATCGCATTGAGTCTCTGGACGGCCAATACAAGAGCTACGCCACCGTTATGGCGGACCACGCCAAGGCGTCCGCCCAGGCCGCCGAAAGGGAGATATTGGCGGGCCGGTATTTGGGACCTCTTCACGGTGTGCCCATTGCGGTCAAAGACCTGTGTTTCACCAAGGGTGTGCGGACCATGGGGGGAGCCCGGGTGTTGCGGGACCATGTACCGGACTTTAATGGCACGGTGGTTGAGAAATTAGAATCGGCCGGTGCGGTGCTGTTGGGTAAGCTGAACCTTACCGAAGGCGCCATGGCTGGCTACAACCCGGATTTCCAGGTCCCGCTGAATCCTTGGGACACCGAGCGCTGGTCAGGAGCCTCCTCCAGCGGCTCTGGCGTAGCAACGGCGGCAGGACTATGTTTTGGCAGCCTGGGCAGCGACACCGGGGGTTCCATCAGGTTCCCCGCAGCGGCCTGCGGCATCGTCGGAATCAAACCGACCTGGGGCAGGGTCAGCCGCTACGGTGTGTTGGCTTTGGCGGAGTCCATGGACCATGTTGGTCCAATGACTCGGAGCGCCGTCGACGCAGGCATAATGCTCCAAGTCCTAGCGGGGCACGACCCCAACGACCCAACGTCGCTGACCGCGCCGGTGCCCAACATGCTGGAGGGTGTCGGGCAAGGCATTCGGGGTATCCGAATCGGCTTGGACCAGCGGTATATCAGTGAAGAGGTGGACCCGCAACTCACTGATGCCGTGCTGGCTGGCGTCCGGGTATTGGAGGGCTTAGGCGCGGTGACAGTCCAGGTGCAGATGCCTGATATCAATGACTTCTCAGCGGCCTGGGGCGTCCTGTGCTCGGCAGAGGCCGCAGCCGCGCACCGGGAGACATTCCCTTCCAGGAGCGAGGAATACGGTCCCTGGTTCCGCGGTTGGCTGGACATGGGCTTGGGGGTCACTGGAGCCGACTACGCTGAAGCCAACAAGAAACGGTTAGCCTGCAACGGCATTCTAGCCGGTATATTCGACAACATAGACGTGCTGGTGTGTGCGTCCATGACCGCTCCTCCTGCCAGGGTCACCCCTGAAGAGATGTATGGTCCCATGGACACCGAAGAGTGGACTTGGGGCCGGTTCACCGTGCCTTTCGACTTCAACGGTGCTCCCACAATCTCCCTTCCTTGCGGCCAGAATGATGAAGGATTGCCCTTGAGCATTCAATTTGTCGGCAAACACTTGGCCGAACCACTGCTGTGTCGCATGGGCCACGCCTACGAAGAGGCTACCGAGTGGCATAATCTGCGGCCTAACGTTTAATATCCCGGTTACACCAGGAACGAACGATAACGATCCCCGTTCAATACAGGAAGAATCTGGGGGATAATTCATAAGATTTGCCGGTATCTGTTTAGAGCCCCGGGTCACTCCCAACCCGTCATGCCCGCGGAAGCGGGAATCCAGGAAAGCCGAGGTTAAGTAACGTTGCGGTTCGGGAACTCTTTTTAGGCTCCGGCCCAAAGCTTGCCCCGCAC
This sequence comes from Dehalococcoidia bacterium, assembly GCA_965197555.1. Lineage (GTDB taxonomy): Bacteria > Chloroflexota > Dehalococcoidia > Lucifugimonadales > UBA3495. The sequence continues at coordinate 1,311,253 of OZ240213.1, forward strand.
TTAATACGGGGGCCGGAATGACGGCACGGCGGCGGGAACGAATCATTGAGTCTGGATACACCGAAGAAACTCGCAGGTAGGTCACCATGTATGATCTCTTGATCAAGAACGCCATGATCTATGACGGTACGGGTGCTCCCGGCTACCAGGCCGACGTGGGAGTTGTCCGGGGCCGAATTGCAGCGATCGGGAATTTGGAGGAAACGTCGGTGGAAACCATTGACGCCTCCGGATCGGCCGTCGCTCCAGGGTTCATCGACCTTCATACCCACAGCGATTTTTCCTTTCTGCTGGACCATACCGCCCAGAGTAAGCTGAGGCAGGGTTGCACCCTGGAACTGAGCGGCAACTGCGGATTCAGCTACTGTGCCCCTTTGCAGGGTGATGCAAGACAGCTAACCGAAGAGCGCCTGGGTCTGTATGGAGCGGAGGGCACCTTGGGATGGACCACCTTTGACGAATACCACTCTCGGCTGGAGGAAGCAGGTTCTACGATTAATCAGGCGACCCAAGTTGGACATGGGACTGTCCGGTCCGCTGTCATGGGATTCGAGGACCGGGGCCCCACCCCGGAGGAACTGGAGCGGATGCGTCGCCTAGTCGCCGAGAGTCTGGACGCGGGCGCTTTGGGCTTCTCCACAGGACTGTACTACGCCCCGGGCAGCTACGCTCGCACCGACGAGGTTGTTGCTCTGGCCAGCGAGGCAGCCCAGCGGGACAAGCTATATTCAACTCATATGCGAGACGAGAGCGACTACACCATCAGCCTCTTCGGTTCTGTGGAGGAGTCCATCGCCATCGGCCGGTTGTCGGGGGTCCGCGTACAGATATCCCACCTCAAGTGCGTGGGACCTGCAACCTGGGGCCGCTCGACGGACCTACTGGAACGAATAGAGAGAGCGCGTTCCGAGGGTATAGACGTGGCCGCGGACCAGTACCCTTATACTGCAAGCAGCACCGGCCTCTCCGGCGGTGTTTTTCCAAGGTGGGCCCAGGTCGGCGGGCGGGACGGCACCATCAGCAGGCTGGCCCAGGAAGAATTCTATTCTCGCTTGCACGACGATATCCAGGAAAACTTTGTGCGGCGCGGCGGCCCGGACCAGATTGTTATAGCCAACCACCCTCCGAACCGGGAGTTCGAGGGCCTGAGCCTGGAGGAGATCGCCCGGCAGATGAGTTGCGACCCCATGGATGCAGCGATACGCCTGTACCGGGAAAGCGAGACCTCAGTGGTTATGCATTCCCTGAAGGAGCCCGACGTTGAAGCCATCGCCGGAGGCCGGTGGGTGGCTGTCGGCAGTGACGGCAGCTCTGTGAGCACCGAAGGCGTTCTTTCGGCGGGCAAGCCGCACCCCAGGAGCTACGGTACTTTTCCTCGGTTCCTCGCTCGTTACGTCAGGGAAGCTGGCGTGGTGCCCTTGGAGGAAGCGATCCGCAAAATGACTCTGCTTCCAGCGTCCCGACTGGGCCTGACCAAGCGGGGCCGTATCGCTCCTGGCATGTGGGCCGACTTGGTGGTGTTCGACCCAGCCAGGGTAACCGACACAGCTACCTTCGAGGTACCCCACAGCTACGCCTCGGGAATCTCTCACGTGTTGGTCAATGGGACGCGGGCTATTAAGGACGGCGTTTTCACCGGAGCAATTCCGGGTAGAGTGCTCAGGGATTTCGGTGACTGAAATACTGCGGCCGATTAATTGAGGAGCACTCACTTGAGGGGTTTTAGAGCAATCATATTTGATATGGACGGCGTGCTGGTAGACAGCGAGCCCTTATATCTCAACGCCATCAACCTTATCTTGGCGCAAGAAAACGTGCGGCCGATGTCAGACGACGAAAACCGGGCTTTTCTGATCGGGACGACTATTGAGGAGACTTGGCGCAGAATAAAAGACCAAAGACAGCTACCGCTGACGGTGCCCGCGTACATAGAAAAGTATGAGGCTGTGGTAGAGCAGGTCCTCAAGGAACAACTCGTTCCCCGGCCTGGCGTGGTCGGCCTCATCGAGGAATGTGATCGCGAGAGAGTGCCCAAAGCGGTCGCGTCGTCGTCACTGCGGGCCTGGGTTGACCTTAAACTTGAAGCCATCGGTCTTTCGGGAGCCTTTGATGTGGTGCTCGGGGGGGACGATGTTACTAAAGGAAAACCGGAGCCGGAGATTTACGAGTTGGCGGCGCGACGTCTGGGATTTCCTCCCAACGAGTGTATCGCCATAGAAGACACACCAGTGGGAATCGCTGCGGCCGTGGCCGCTGGCGCCTATACCATCGCGGTCCGTACCGAGTCCACCAGAGGGCTCGACGTCAGCCAAGCCCGAACGGTCCTGGAAAGCCTAGAGAATTTTGACCTTTCATTGCTGCTGCAATAGCCGACTCGGAATTCCACTCTCAGCATCCAGGACTTCGACCGCCCCTTGGTTCCCATCTGTTTGATGCACCCTCTTTTCTACGGACGGAATTGCATGCAATCATAAGGTCACTATTCTTAAATGAGGGAGTCACCTTGGGAACCATCAAACTAATAAGAGAACAGGACGCCAGCGACAGAGTCAAAGAGACCTACGAAGACATCAAGACCACCATGGGGTGTTCGTTTGTTCCTGAAACCTTCCAGGTCATCGCACATAATCCGGACCACTTGGAAGTTTACTGGGGACATTACAAGCAGGCCATGAGCTCCGGGAAGCTAGACCTCAAGACCAAGAAGTTGATTGCTTTCCTGGTCTCGGCGATGAACAATTGCAATGTTTGAGTCCGATTCCACCTTGATGCCGTGAAGCATCTAGGGGTCGACGATGAAACCTTGGCCGAAGCCGTGGAGGTGATGGCAGAGGTCACCAAGGGCAATTTGATCATGCACTCGATAGGTGGTCGGCATTAGCCCCCAACGGGACGGGTCGGACATGCCTAATTCAACGGGCTGGCCATGCGTTGACGTGCATTTTAACCCTGGGAGGCAGTGAGAATCCCGTTGGTGGTGAGCCTTCGACAAGCTGAGGCCGAACGGAACAGCCCGTTCGTAGTGAGCTTGTCGAACCACAGGCCCGCGAGTTTCTCCCAGTCGGCTTCTGGGAGGGGCTGTTCATGGGGGGCCTTCGACAAGCTCAGGCCGAACGGGGGATTCCTCTTGTCAAACATCATGGTTGCCCTTCGGCAGGCTCAGGACAGGCCCTTCGGCAGGCTCAGGACAGGCCCTTCGGCAGGCTCAGGACAGGCCCTTCGGCAGGCTCAGGACAGGCCCTTCGGCAGGCTCAGGACAGGCCCTTCGGCAGGCTCAGGACAGGCCCTTCGGCAGGCTCAGGACAGGCCCTTCGGCAGGCTCAGGACAGGCCCTTCGGCAGGCTCAGGACAGGCCCTTCGGCAGGCTCAGGACAGGCCCTTCGGCAGGCTCAGGACAGGCCCTTCGGCAGGCTCAGGACAGGCCCTTCGGCAGGCTCAGGACAGGCCCTTCGGCAGGCTCAGGACAGGCCCTTCGGCAGGCTCAGGACAGGCCCTTCGGCAGGCTCAGGACAGGTTTGCGGAGCCGGGGGCCTTCGACCAGCTCAGGGCCGAACGGAACAACTCGTTCGTGGTGAGCTTGTCGAACCACGGGCCCGCGAGTTTCTGCCAATCGGCTTCTGGGAGGGGCTGTTCATGGCGGGCCTTCGACAAACTCAGGCCGAACAGAGCGGACTGTTCCTGGTAGACGTTCGACGAACCCCAGGCAGAACGCGAAAGTCGGTCCGTGGGGAGCCCTTCGGCAAGCTCAGGACAGGCTTATCGAGCTGAGGGTCCCCGAATGTTGGGCAAGTAAGACGCCTGGGGATCCCTCAGGCGCAATCCCTAGATGTGGTATACCTTGGCGGCGTTTCCGCCCACGATCTTGGCCTTCTCCTCATTGGTACAGTCCACCAGAATTTCCTCGATGATTTCCCTACTTCTAGGAAAAGTGGACTCAGCATGGGGATAATCCGAGCCCCACTGGATATTATCTACTCCAATGACGTGCCGGTCTCTTATGCCCATCGCATCCTCCTGGAAGCCCAGGAAGACATTGCTGTAGTAAAAGTCGCTGGGGAGGGCGTCTCCCTTGAACCGATAGGACCTTCCTCCGGCGGCTCTTTGAGTGTAGTTGTAGTCTAGCCGGTCAAGGAAGTGGGGGACCCAGGACAGTTCCTGCTCGACTGACCCCACCATCAGCTTCGGATATCGTTCAAATACCCCGCTGTAGATCATATCTGCAAGGGACATCCGCACCCAATGATCGGTGTTACAAAAGAAGGACAGCTTGGCGTTGGGTAGGTCCATATACTGTTGACCGGGGCCGGGGCGATTTGTCGTAATGTGAAGGCTTAGGGGCATGCCCAAGTCTTGGGCCGCAGCCCACAATGGCTCGTAGACCGGGGAGTCGTAGGGGGTATCCTCATGGGGATAAATTGTGATCATTGCTCCCACCAGCCCCATGTTTGCACTGCGCTGAAGCTCACTGACGCCGTCCTGCACTTCATCAACGTTGACCATGGCAATGCCCTTGAGCCGGTTGGGGAAAGGCCTACAAAACTCAGCAATCCAGTCGTTGTAGGCTCTGAAAGTGGCGGAGAGGAGCTCGCTATCGGTCACGGTGCAAAAGAGCTGTAGACCGACGGTGGGGTAAACGATACTCACGTGTATTCCATCGGTATCCATGTCTTTAACCTGCTCTTCTGGGATATAACCACCGGGCCGGACATCCTCGAAGGTAAACAGGCCCCCAAGATTCTCTGGTTGCTCGAACCTCACGCCCGGCTGTGCGCCGCCGGCCATGGTCTGACCCTTGATACCGTCGGTAAACCACCGGTCGGAACCATCTTCCAACCTGACTACTCTAGGCTCTCGCCCGCTGAATTTGGCATCGATTCTATTCGTCCAAAGGTCCGGGGGCTCAACCACGTGATTGTCCGATGAAATTATGCGGTAGTCAGACATAGGTAGGTCTCCTTGAGCCAAGATGCTATGCTGCTGCTCTGTGAACGGGATTATAAGTCACGCTAGCTCGTGGTGCCAATAATACCAGCGTGGGTCAAAATGGCCGCCCCAAATCGGTAGCCGCCGACCCGACGGGTCTAGCTTGGGTAACGGCTTCTGATAATCAATGGTCCATAATCTCGCCACCGTCGATATTAATGGATTGGCCATGGATCCACGACGTGGCTTCAGTGCACAAGTAGGCGATGAAAGACCCGACCTCTTCGTAGGTTCCGAGACGTCCGATCGGCACGCTGCGGACTAAGTCATCCCAGTGACCACTAGCTTTCAATTCGTCTACCCTTGAGGTGTCCACCCAGCCGGGGCACACGCAGTTGACGTTGATGCCGTAAGGACCTAATTCCTTGGCCAGAGATTGAGTCATACCCACTTGAGCGAAGTTGGCGGCGGCATAGGCCATGGTGTTGGCGCTTCCGGATTTGCCTTCTCCAGAGGCGACGTTCACGATTTTCCCGCCTTGACCCTGATCAATCAGCCGCCTGGCGACTGCCCTCGAACAAAGGTACGTCCCCAGCACCTTCACGTCCATGACCCTTTGGAAGATGTGGGGCTCGAGGTCAACGGTGGGGACCCGGTCGGCTCCCCGGGCGTAGGCAGCGTTATTGACAAGGATGTCGACCCGCCCAAATTCCCGCTCAGTCTGCTGCACCATCATTTCCACCTGCTCCGCCTTAGTCACATCTACGACCAAGGGAAGAGCGCGGCGGCCCAGGGCCTGGACCTCCAAAGCGGTGCTTTCTACGTCTTTCCAGCCGATCTCTCTTTCGTCGGTCGGCATGGTTGCCGGGTCCCTCCCAGTTCCTGTTACCACCAGGTTGGAACCGAGGTGGGCCAGCGCCAAAGCGGTAGCCCTTCCGATGCCGCGCCGTCGGCCGGCGCCGGTTACTATGCTGACTTTTCCTTCGAGCTCACCCATAGGGCCGCATCCCCTTGGACGACGTAGCTCTACCCGCCCCTGTTAGCTCTGAGCAACTCCATCCGCGTCCGGCTAACCGGCTCAGGCCGTTCAAACCCTGTTGCATGGACGCAGCCGATGGTACCGGTGCTCCAGTGAAGCTGTCAATTTCGGCGTTTGTATTCAGTTCTACGTGTGGATATTGCTTGTCCGAGAGCTGGGAGGCGGTGCACTCCCTGCCAGACAGATAAGCAACATTGGACGGGGCACCAGCCCCATCATTGACTACTCTTCTGGAATACTGGCCACCAGTAACGGCGGCGCTGGCTGGAGAACCCGTTCGTGTGTAGAATTGGGAACGCCGACGGAAAGACCCTGTCTGAATCATCGAACCCGGACTGAGGACGTTATGCAGCAAGAGACGAAGAAGTTATTATCGGATACGGCCGCGCAAGCCATTGAATCCAGCCGCCAGGAATTGGTTGGGCTGGCCAAGGACATACATGCCCACCCCGAGTTGAACTATCAAGAGGTTTATTCAGCCAATCTCCTAGCCAATTTCCTGGAGCAGAAGGGTATCAAGGTCGAGCGGGGCGTTGGGCAGATAGATACTGCCTTCCGGGCCACCTTACCGGGCGGCGCCGGAGATGGGCCAACAATTGCCATCCTAGCTGAATATGACGCCTTGCCGGAGATTGGCCACGGGTGTGGACACAACCTTATCGCCATGGCAGCAATGGGAGCGGGCCTGGGGGTTAAAGCCAACCAGCATTCTTTGCCCGGTCGTGTCGTTGTTATAGGCACTCCCGCTGAGGAGGGCGGCGGAGGCAAAATCCGGCTCTTGGAGGCTGGGGTCTTTGATGATGTAGACGTGGCGTTGTCGTCCCATCCATTCTCCAACCGGACCGTGATTCCAACGGATGCCCCAGTGAATGAGAGCTGGAGCCTCGCCATGGTTGGATACCGCTACATTTACCACGGTAAGGCAGCCCACGCTGCCGCAGTTCCCGAAGCAGGAATCAACGCCCTCAATGCGGTTATCCACTTGTTCACGGGAATCGATGCCATGCGACAACATTTAAGGGACGATGTTCGGATCCACGGCACCATCACCGATGGTGGGAAGGCTCCCAACGTTGTGCCGGAGTACGCCGCTGCCAACTTCATGCTACGGTCCAGAGACAGGCAGTATCTTAGCGATGTGGTAGTGGACAAAGTGAAGCAGGCGGCGGAGGGAGCGGCGTCGATGACCGGAGCCCGGCTGGAGGTGGAGGAGTTCTACCCCTTCTACGAAAACGTTCGGCCCAATCCGGTGCTGGCCCGGGCATTCCGGACTAATGCTGAGACCATAGGAATGAAGATGGATGAGCCATTGCCGGGAAGGCCGGGCAGCGGCGCTTCAACCGATTTCGGCAACGTCAGCCAAACGATACCATCGTTCGAGCTAAGGTACGCGGTGAGCCAGCAGCCGGTGCCGTCCCATACGAGGGAGATGTGTGAAACGGCCGTTACCGACTTCGCGCTCTCCAGCGCTATCGCTGTGGCCAAGGCACTGACTTTAACTGCCGGAGACCTACTGTGTGATCCCGAGTTGTTAACGGAAGCCCGCGCCGACTTCCAAAAGCGAGGCGGCTGAAGGAGTTCGTTCTACCAGGGACCATCAGTCCATGAAGCCGGAATTCTCTCGCCACTCCAGGCAAGCCTTGAGGCCCGCGGTCATATCGTGGCTGGGCGAGAATCCTAGGTCTGCTTTGATGCGGGATGCATCCCTTACAACCTGGGGTTCCTGTGGCCGCGGCTCTTGCGATGGAGCGTCTATCACCCGGAGGGACGGGCGTAAACCCGTGAGAGCGTTGACGACCTCCTCCAGGGTTATGGGCCGCCCCGCGGAAAGATTGTACACATCATTGGGCAGCGTAGGGGCGTCCAAAACGGTTTGGATGCCCGAGGCCACATCCCCCGTGAAAGTGTAGTCGTGGCCTATGGTGCGGTCCTCTACCACGATGGGCTCGTTGCGGACCACGTTGCCGGTCCATTGGTAAATTAACGACATCCTGCTTCGGTGGCCCGTAATCCGCTCCATGGGCCCGTAGGGGTAGCTTAACCTCACACTGGCGGTCTGGAATCCGTGTAGCTCGCCGTACCTCCTGGTCAACAGCTCGCTGGTGTGCTTACTGATGGCGTACAGGTTGCGAGGACGCAACGGCGCGTCCTCGTGGACCAGCGCCACGCCGGACGGGGGGTCTCCGTAAACGGCCTCGGAGCTCACGTAGAGGAACCGCTTTAGGGTGGAAGCGGCCCCTAGGTCCAGTAGATTCACGGTGCCTTCGATGTTGATATTGACTATGTCGCGGCTCCGTTCTGTCTCCATGCTGCCCGCACGGCTGGGGGTGAACACCGCGGCGTGAACGATTTTATCGATGGTCTGGTTGGCTGCCGCTTGCTCCAAGTCCTTTACGTCCAGGATGTCCCCTTGAACAAAGGTCACATTCTGTGACCAGGGTTCCAGGTATTTTCTAAGGAGAGCGTCCGCGGGGGTCAGATCGAAACAGACCACTTGGTGGCCGCGCTCCGCCAGTCCTTTCACAATGTTGCTGCCCACGAATCCGGCGCCGCCGGTGACCAGGGTTGCCATAGCAAATTCCTTTCTCAGGAGGTCAGGCTCTTTTCGGTTCGACGCAGGAAAGTTAGCACCCTCCCCCTAGGCAGTCAAACGGGATGAATACCTTCAGAACAGAAGGTCGATCTCCGATGGATGTTAGTTTGAAGCTCTAGAGCATTGACAAATAGGCCCGGATTAGCGCATGGCCAGGTACCATGAGGGCAGCCGGTCTTCGCTGCCAACCCATGTGTACTGGCACTGGCAGTTTGCTTGCTCCGGTAAGGAGCCAATGGCGTCTCGAATAATGGGGGTTAGCTCCTCTGGTGTGATATTGACCCAGTCCTTTTGGTCGCTGACACCGGCCGCATCGGATATCCAGCACAAGCCCGCGTAGCAGGTCTCCAATTCCCGGAAATAAACAACCTCGGGGTATATGGTGGTGCACACTACGTCGGCGCCCCAACGGCGGTAAGCTTCTATTTCCGCAGGCGTTTCGTTGTGAGGGCCTTGCACGCAAATGTTGACCCCCTGGTCAACCACCCGGCGCTGGCTGTTGCGGCGCGCGGCGGCGGCCAACGTCCCACGGACTTCGGGACAAAATGGTACCTCCATTTTCGCTCTGGGCCAGCTCGGCTCCCCGGCGAAGATGGTTGTGGGTGTTCTTTCGCACATTCTTATGTAATCGTGGTAAGCCACCAGGTCACCGAGTCTCAAGTCTAGATTCACCCCGCCGAAGCCGTTAAGGGTGAAGGCTCGACGCACCCCTAACTGGCGCAAGGCCAGGGCGTGGGATGCATGAGACACTACGTCGGAGGCCACGTTGTCCCCCCAGCCAAAGCGGCGTATGTAGGCCACGGTGCGGTCGCCCACGGTGCCTGTGAGAACGGGCACATCTCCGTATCTTGTGGATACCGTCGACCTTTCGAGGTTGCCTTCCAAAATTGCTTCGTATCTAGACGCGCCGAGAATACCTATCACCCGAGCCCTCCTTATTGGTCATTGGCTATATATGGTTGGATGTTACTCCTTGCCTCACCGATAGTGTTGGCTGATCCTTCGGACCCTAGGTGCAAGGCCTATTAAATCTCGTAATCCGTGGGAACTCCGTTCGTGGTGAGCTTGTCGAACCACTGGTCGGCGAAAGGTCCGGCTGCACTGACGGCTGTTACTATACAGGCCTTCGACAAGCTCAGGCCGAACGGGGAGATTCGCGTTAGTTGAAGAATTAAGAGGCTCTGGATTCCAGGGAACGGTTTGATGCGTCGTCTAAAGCCGGGTGTTAGAATTCTCACGATTGCTGCTGAATGAACCACTTCCGGTGTCCAGCTATCCGTGGTCATTGGTGCGCCCTGGTTATGCGCAAATTCAAGTTTGAGGGATGAGATGGCGTCTGAGTTCTCTAGGTCGGGTGTCTCGCGGTTCGATGATCGGAACATGGGGGTACCCCGCACCAGGTGCGAAGTGGGTAAACCCCTAGCCGAGCAGCGGGATATCGGCCACAATCGATGGCACCCGGACATTCCTCCTCTCATCGAGATTGAGCCGGGAGGAGAGGTAATTCTGGAGTCGCCCGGCTATGACGATTATCAGCTTCAGGACAACGATGATACCAACGACGTGTCAACCATGGACCTGACTCGGGTGCATCCCCTGGTGGGACCGGTGGCTGTGCGGGGCGCAGAACCAGGGGATTTGCTGGTGGTGGACCTGCTTGAGCTATCCCCTCTAAGTGGAGTGGGCTACTCCTGCGTTATTCCCGAAATTGGAGGCATACTGCGGGACGTCTACCCTGCGGCTTATAAATCGGTCTGGTATATGAGGGGAAACGTCTACGCTGAGTCCCGGCATATTCCGGGAGTCCGGATCCCCGCTTTGCCCCACCCAGGAGTGATTGGGGTTGCTCCCTCCCACGAAATGCTGAACCAGTGGAACGATCGGGAAGCGCCCCTGGCCCCCCAGGAGCGGGCCTACCCGCCGCATGCGCAGACAGCGTTGTTCCGCGACGTCGACCAAGCGCATCATTCCTCGATGGCCTCCCAGGCGGCCAGGACAGTGCCGCCCAGAGAAAATGGTGGCAACGTTGATATCAAGAACCTCTCCAGCGGCTCAAGAATATTTCTCCCGGTGTTTGTGCCTGGTGCTCTGCTTTCAGTTGGTGACTTGCATTTTGCCGAGGGCGATGGCGAGGCCACCTGGAACGCTATAGAGATGGACGGAGTGACCTGGCTGCGGGTGAACCTCATAAAGAGCGGCGCCACGAAATACAACGTTCGCACACCCATTTTTCAGCCCGGCCCCATTGAACCTCAATTTGGGAACCGGTACCTGACTTTCACTGGCTTCAATTTCCGGAACAACGAACAGGCTTTCAACGATTCCACCATGGCCGCTCGGGAAGCCATGCTGCAGGCAATTGATTACTTGACCAACTTCGGCTACAGCGGAGAGCAGGCATACACTCTGTTGAGCGTCGCTCCTATAGAGCTCCGCATCAGTGGAATCACGGACGTGCCAAACGCTTGCGTGACCCTTTACATGCCCCTGGACATCTTTGACCAAGGCATATTGCCGCAGGCGTAAAGTTGCCATAGAGTGGGTCTTAAACGCTATCCTGAGCTGACCGGGGAAGGAGATACCACTTCCCCTGGATTGTAGGAGGGTTTGGCGCAAGATCAGCCAAGGGATTAGGACGGCAGCGTTGTGTAGTGGGAAGTCAATTGGGCACAAGACATAGCTAGCGAGGTTTAGCAATGGTGGCAAGCGCTACAAGTATAGTCCAGGAAGCTATAGAGGTCGCCATCGGCGAACGGGGGGAGATTGGAGTTCAGGTCGCTGCTTATCTAGACAGCGAACTCGTAGTCGACTCGTGGGGAGGGCTGGCCGATGAGACAACGGGCCGGGAGGTCGATGGAGAAACTCTCTTCCCGGTCTTCTCCAACATCAAGGCAATGACCGCGACCGCGCTCCACTTACAGGCGGAGCGCGGGTTGGTCGACTACTACAAGCCGGTGGCCCAATACTGGCCGGAATTTGGCAAGCATGGCAAGGACAAAGGAACTGTGTTCGATGCGTTAACCCATCGTATCGGCGTTCCCTTGATGCCGGTGGGAGTTACTCCCGAATTGATGTGCGATTGGGAATGGATGGTACAGCAGATCGCAGACATGCATCCTCTCTTTGAGCCGGGAACCAGAAGCGGTTACATGGCTTATACCTTCGGATGGGTTGTTGGCGAGGTGGTCCGCCGTACCGATCCGCAACATAGGCCGTTCGGTGAGTTCATTCAAGAGGAGATCTGCCAGCCTCTCGGTATCGATAACCTGTGGGCAGGAATTCCACCCGAGGTTGAACCGCGCGTCGCCAAGCTTACCAACTTGCCCCCGGTCCCTCCCGGCGCACCGGGAATACCGCCCGATTCCCTCAGGTTCCGGGCATCCCCACCGGAGGTTGGGACCAACCAGGAGGTGTTCGGGCGTTCCGATGTGCGCCAGTCCTGCATTCCTGGAGCTCAGGGGATTATGAACGCCCGCAGCCAGGCCAGGTTCTACGCCATGCTGGCCAATGGTGGTGAGCTGGACGGAGTCCGCCTCCTTTCAGAGGACAGGGTGCGCACGTTCAACATACCGCGTCCCCCCTGTGACTACGATCCGGTGCACGGCGTACCTCATCATGGGACCATCGGCGGCTTCCACTTCGCTGGCAGTCCCGGCATGGGCGCCATGGGCAACAGCCCCCGTGCATTCGGCCATAATGGCGCTGGCGGCTCTCTGGGTTGGGCCGACCCCCAGCATCGGCTAGCCGTCGCAATTCACCACAACCGGATGGTTGCTCACGGTCCGCCCGGCCAAAGTCCGCTGACGCCGATAGGGGAGGCGGTGCGAGAGGCTCTCGGCATACGGGAGTAACCTTGCACGTCCAGGCCGCCACTATTGATCTGGGCATTGGGCGCCGGATGGAATCAAGCGCGAGATTAGTTGGCCGCGGTTTCGCTTAACCCCTCCCGCCTGGCTGCCGGTGATGCCTGTGGAGAGCGTTCGCCCCGTAGGTAACATATCACCACGCCGATCACCAACAGACCGCCCATGAGCAGGAATGTCCAATTAAGACCGGTCACAAAGGCGTTGGCCACCGCTGGAGAAACTGCGTCCAAGCTAGGCTCGACACCTCTGGCACCCATGGTGGCGACGATTACGGCGGTGGCCAGAGCAATGCTGGCGACATTGGCTGAGTTCCGGATCAATTGGGTCAGGGCGGAAACGATCCCATAGCTGGCCCGTTCAACGGCGCTGAGTAAGGAGCTATTGTTGGGCGAGTTGAACAACCCTGTGCCAACGCTTTGAAGCATAAGCATCGGAATAATGAACACCAACGGAGAGGTTTCGGTTAGAACGACGGCTAGGGCGAAAGATGCCACTGCGGATAGCGCAAGCCCTCCCATCGTTAGTCCTCGCCAACCGAACTTATCGGACAAGCGCCCACTAACGGGACCTACAATCATCATGGCTAAAGCCGGCGGCATCATCAACAAGCCCACTTCACGAGGGCTGAATTCCAGTACTCGCTGAAGGTAGAAGGGCATCATGAATCTTACCGAGGAGGTCCCGAGAAAGGAAAGAAAGCCAGCCGTAGCTCCCATCGCCACCAATTTCATTCGAAACAGCCTTAGGTCCAGCATGGGCGAAGGGACCCGTAGTTCCCACCAGATGAAAGCCGCCAGCAAGATCACCGACGCGGCAGCGCCCGCTAAAGCCATTGATGATGTCCAACCAATTTGCTCTCCATTGCCTACCACCATAAGAAACGCGAGCAGGGCAGCACCTGAGAGCAGGGCACCCACCCAGTCGAATTTGATCACGCCGGATTCCGGCCTGTCTGCGCCCCCTTGCAGCACCATAGCGGATGCAGCGATGGAAATGACCCCCACCGGTACGTTGACGAAAAACACCGACTGCCAGCCCCACACGCTGATGAGAAGTCCTCCCAGAGCCGGGCCAGCGATGGCGCCGCTTCCCACCACGCTTAAGTGAGTCCCCAGAGCCTTACCTCTTTCGTGACCCGGGAAGGTCGAAATTATGGTGGCCATGCCGTTGCCTTGGATCATGGCTGAGCCTACACCTTGACAAACCTTGGCGGTTATCAATGTAGGGAGATTGGCCCATTGAGAGGCTCCGGCTAAAGCTGCCGCCGCAACGAAAATCGTGAATCCGGCTATATAGACCTTCTTGCGGCCGACCATATCTCCCAACCTACCCATGGGGAGGAGCAAGACGCTGATCGCCAGCGCGTAGCCGATCACTACCCATTGGACGGTTGGCAGGTCTGTGTCGAAGTGGGCCTCAATGTCCGGTAGCGCCACCAGTACGCTGCCATGGTCTACTACGGAAAGGAAAGTACCAATGGCGATGGTGTAGAAGACCCACCACTTATAGTTGGGTCTCTGAGCTATGGCCTGAAGCAAGACGTTTCCATTGGTCTCAATACTTGGTGCCAGGGGGATGAAGCAGTTGTGGCCCGACCCAGCTAACGCCCATCAGGATAGGGTCAATGGCCAGCGGTCCCATTGGCCTCGACCCCAAGGCAGTCCCCATCTCAGGTAATGAAGTAGCCGCCACGGGGGTGGCTTGATACATCCAAATTGGCTGAGGAGCGGACTATCTTTTAAATTGATACCTAGATCCTTGTATAACGATTAGCCGACGGTCGGTCAGCCTAGCCCCGCTTCTCGTACTTAGCGACTGGGTACAGCCCATTGGGCCGCGCCAGATAGAGGCTGCCCTGGGAGTCTCCGTAAATCCAGTGGGGGGGCGAAGGAGCGTACAGGCTTTCCAGCAAGTTTCCCTCCTTGTCGCGGATGCTTACTCGAGGTGTAGGAGGGGGAGTTACGGGCCCAAATGAAGAGCCCTCACATACGTAAACTGTTTCCTCCGAGTCCATCCATATTCCCGTAGGGTACTCCATGTCCGTCCATTGGGATAGAAACTCACCCGTTGCAGTGAAGACCTGGACCCGACTGTTGTAGCGGTCGACCACGTAGACCTTGCCTTCTTTGTCCACCCATACGGCATGGGGTGTGTGAAATTCACCCGGCGCAGTCTTTCCTGGCTCTCCCCAAGAAGAGATATATTTGCCATCGGTGGTGAACCTGTGCACCCGGCAGTTGCCGTAGCCGTCAGATACGTATAGGTCTCCCGAGGGCGAATCCACCATGCCCGTTGGCGCGTTGAAGGGTTCCCCTGGCCGCAGCACCGTACCCCCTAACTCTTCGCAACCTGTGTCCGAGGGCAGTCCCCGGTTCCCCAGGGCCATCAGCGGTAGGCCATTCAGTCCGTACTTCATGGCCACATGGTCTTCCAGGTCAGTCATATAGGCCACGTCACCGGCGTCTATATACATGCCATGGGGTTCGACCACAGCATCGCTGCCCCAGGAGTCAAGGTAGTTCCCTTCGACATCGAACACAATGATGGGCGGGTTCGCGGGCGGGTTCTTCTTAGCCCGGATCACGTAGACTGTGTCTTTGGAGTCCACAGCAACGCCTACCGCCCGGCCTAATGTCCAACCCGGCGGCAAATTGCCCCAATCATCAAGTAGCTCGTATGTATATTTTCCGCTTCCTACTTTTGTCATATGGCCTGGGTCTCCTCCCGGTGTCGGCCGGGCCACTCTCGTAGCTCTAACGGCCAAGCCACCACACAAACTGCACGCTACATGCATTCATGCGTGACATTTTAACGCATAGTGGCCGAGCACGGGTGACGGTGAAGGACTCTATTCCTGAGCACACCGCTCATCTGGTCCTAGTTCCGGAGATATAGAATGCAAGTCGTTCGACAAGATGTTTTGGGCCGGTGTTGGCTCATTAGCAATGTATAAGCGGGCGGTGTAGAATCCTGAGAGTTTCCTATACGGCGATAACCGGGACGGAATGAGACGGGTTGGGGAACGGAATAACCCTGGACTCTGAACAATTACCCCTTGGGCGCATCTGAGCAGATAGGCGGAGGAGCAATGAAGCTGCTGACTTACGATACAGGATCCGGCTCGCGTTGTGGTGTCTTGCAGGACGATCACGTGGTAGACGTAACAGCGCTGCTTGGCGGCGAATACACCTTACGGGACGTTCGCGCCCTGCTGGAGCTGGGCGATTCTCCCATTGACCGCGTGCGGGACGCCCTAGAGAGACATGTCGCGGCGCCGCGAACGCCCTTGTCCGGCGTCCAACTACGTTCTCCCGTCCTTCAGCCGCCTACGGTCCGCGATTTCATGATCTTCGAGGAGCATGCCACCGGTCAGGGCACCAGGGAGCGGGAAGAAGCTTGGTACCGTATGCCGATCTTCTACTATTCCAGCCCCCTTCGTATCTTCGGGCCGGATGAGAACATTCCCTACCCTTCGGCGGCCGAGCAGCTGGACTACGAGCTGGAACTGGGTTGTGTAATTGGCCGTGAAGGGAGCAACGTGCCCGAGGAAGACGCCATGGCCTACATCGCCGGCTTCCTCATCTTTAATGACTGGAGTTGCCGAGACATCCAGCGTGATGAGAGCGCCGTGGGGCTCGGCCCTGCCAAGGGGAAGGATTCAGCATCTTCTCTGGGTCCATGGCTTGTGACCACCGACGAAATGGCACCTTACCTTCGTGGGGGCAGGCTGCATGTGAAATGTAATGCCAAGGTCAATGGCGACTCCTGGTTGGATGAGAGCGACGGGGGCGTCTCTTATCACACATGGGGGTCCCTGGTGGAGCGGGCTTCCTGGGACGGTCGCGTAGCGATAGGCGACGTCCTAGGGTCCGGTACCGTGGGCGGCGGCTCCATTGGGGAAGCGATACGTAAGGGCTACGAAAAGGCCCGCTTCCTTCAACCGGGGGATGTTGTCGAGCTTGAGGCCGAAGGTATTGGTGTGCTCCGGACTAGGATAGACAGCAAATCTAACGCTGCCCTCAACTATCGCTATAAAGCCAAGGAGCAGCCGCCGTTGCCCGAGTTGGGCATAGCCAAGGACTACAAGTACCAGCTAAGCTTGCGCTAATCGACCCTACCCGCGACTCATCTACCCCGCCCGGCGAGATCTTTTCAGCCTCCCTCCGCTTACCAGAAGGGGAGGACGGTTGGCTTTTGCTTTCCCAAAGAGGTTTGGTGCACGTAGAGAGTGCGGCGCGCTTACAGCACGGCCTCAGTGAAGCGCTCCACTAACTGCCAGTCGATGTCTACCCCAAGGCCGGGGGCTTGGGGCCCGTGGACGAAGCCCTGATCGTCCATCTCCGGATTTGCTAGAAGTCCTAAGTGGTCGTCACTCCCGGATAGGCCCACGGGGAAAAAGTCGGTATTGGCCACCGATAGTGCGACATGAAGCACTGCCGCGTTCAAGAACGTGTTCCCTCCATAATGGAACTGGGTCTTGAGATGATGGACTTCACACAGGGCTGCTATCTTCCGCATACCCGTGATGCCGTCCTTTTTGGGGTCACCCAACAGAATTCTGGCAGCGCGATTAGCGATGGCGGCAGGAACATCGGCCAGCCGGAACTCTCTTGCATCGCTGATGGCGACAGGTAGGTCCAGTCTGCGAGTCAACTCCGCCAGGGAAGCCAAGTCATGCGGGTCCACGGGGTCCTCGTACCAATGAAAGTTGAATTCGTCCAGGGCGCGCCCAAGGTGTAGAGCCTCCTGAAAGGTGTATTTGGATTCGGAATCGAA
Organism: Dehalococcoidia bacterium; assembly: GCA_965197555.1. Classification (GTDB taxonomy): domain Bacteria; phylum Chloroflexota; class Dehalococcoidia; order Lucifugimonadales; family UBA3495. The sequence continues at coordinate 1,328,450 of OZ240213.1, forward strand.
CATCAATGCCATGTCATTTCCCAAAGCCTGCCTCACCCTCGCACAGGCCTCCACAGCATCCTTCACATCGGGAACCGCGTAATGGACTTTATAGCCCTTCACGTTGAGGTCTTTGCAAGCCAGCGCGTCCTCCACGTTAGCCTCCAGCCCTGGACGAAACGGGGCAGTGGCGTAGGCGGGAATTTTGTCTCGATAAGCCCCCAAAAGCTTATACAAGGGCAGGTCCGCCGCTTTGGCAGCCAGGTCCCACAGGGCCACGTCCACCGCCATGATGCTGGGGTCGTGCACATCCCACGCGGGGGCGACCCGCCGTAGATGGTGCCACAACCATTCCCGGTCCAGAGCATCCCGTCCGACCAGGAAGGGCTTGAGTTTCTCCGTCAGCGGTACTATGTCCCGAGTGTTGTCAGTGTTCTTGGTCCCCACAAGTGCCTGCCCCTCTAGGCCATCCTCGGAAATGATCCTCAGGAGACCCATGTAACTTTCTCCGTCATTTGTGGGTCCTGGGGAATCTGTGCGGATCACATGTACCTTGACGTCCTTTATCTTCACTTTCATTAAGAGTCCACCCATTTCAAAGTTCAGTATTCTAAAGGGACGAGATTCATGTTAGTGGAATCCAAGGTGCAGCAGGCTTTAAGGCAACCCCACGCAGGTGTCTTCCACGCCCATGTTGGATGTTTGGCGTGCTCAATGGTCGAAAGCGCACTCCCTGGACAATCCCTAAGCCATAGGGTTACAGAGTATTTAGGTCCCCCTCAGCCTGGGGTCGAAGTCGTCCCTGATGGCATCGCCTAGGAAGTTGAACGCCAGTACAACTATGGTGATCATTGCTCCAGGGAATACCAGTATAGGCCAGTGGGGTACCAAGACATCTGCTACCGCACCGCCCAGCATGTTGCCCCAGGTGGGTGTAGGGGGGTTAATGCCGAACCCCAGGAAGCCTAGTGATGCCTCAATAATAATGACCACACCCAGATGCGCCGTGGCCAGGGTAAGGTATGGAGCAACGCATTGAGGGGCTATGTGCAGCGCCATAATCCGCAGCGGCGACGCTCCCAGAGCTCTGGCAGCGTCCACATAGGTAAGCTCCTTGACCGACAGGGCGACAGCCCTCACCACCCTTACTCCATAGGGAAGGCGAGTGATCGCTATAGCAATAACAACCGTCCACATCCCGGCGCCAAGGCCAACCAATAAGACCATAGCCAGGATAATGGCGGGGAATGCCATGAAAACTTCCAAGACCCGTTGACTGATCGTGTCGAATCGACCGCCGATATACCCGCTGGCGACCCCCCAGATAGCACCCACGGTAGTTCCCAGCAACACCGACAGTACCGCCACTGTCAAGGAGATTCGTCCCCCGTGGAAGACCCGGCTGAGGACATCTCTGCCAGAGTAGTCCGTTCCCAAGGGATGTGACCAAGAGGGCGTTTGCTCCCGCTCGCGAAGTTTTACCCAGTTGGGGTCATGGACTGTGACGAAGGGGGCGGCCACTGACAGGAATACGACAATTATTAGGACTACCGCGCTGGCAAAGCCGACTGGGTATCTCCGGGCAAACCTTGCTGTACCGCGAACTCCTCCCTCTGCCAGGGATGCGAGGCCGGTTTGGTAATCCGTTAATGACTTAAGTCGACCTTCACCATCTTGTGCCATTTCGGCCTCTATCCAGGCTGGTACACGCCTAGGGCATTGCGGATGCTCTTCTGGGTAACAAAGCAGGTGTTTGAATGCCGGGAGACCTGCACTGCCTTTTACCCGAAGCGAATTCTGGGGTCCAACCAAGCATAGCTTAAGTCTATTAGAAGATTAATGGCCACAAAAACGCCGCCATAAAGGAGGACTAAGTTCTGAATCACTAGGAGGTCCATGTTAATCATGGACTCTACCAGAGTCGTACCCAAACCCGGCACATTGAAGGCTTTCTCAATCACCACCGTGCCGCCGAGCATGAACCCGAAGAGAACACCGGACAGGGTTACCACAGGCAGCAAGGTGTTCCGCAACGCATGGCGCAGCACCACGACTTTTTCCGCAAGACCTTTTGCTCGAGCGGTGCGTACATAGTCTTCACGAATGACTTCAAGGAGAGTGGAACGGGTCATTCGCGCTATAAACGAAGACACAGTGAGTCCCAGCACAAGGGAGGGACCCAATACGGTCTGCATATTCTTTACTGGGTCCTCCCAGATGTTAAAGATACCCAGGGGGGCCGCATACCCCCACTTTAAGATCATCACCAAGACGATGATCGCCCCCAGCCAGAAGCTGGGTATCGCCAGCAGAATAAGGGTGAAGAACCTGGCGATGTAGTCCACCGGAGTGTTCTGCCTGAGGGCTGAAAGGATGCCTACGGGCAATCCTATAATCCAGGCCAGAATGAAGGCCAACACCACAATCTCCACAGTAATGGGCCCCCGTCTCTTGATGATGTCCACTACCGTGTCAGTGGTCCAAAAGGACTCCCCGAACTTACCGATGCCGATATCCTTGAGCCATCTGCCATATTGGACCACGTAGGGATCGCGTATACCTAATTCGGCTTCGATGACAGCCCGGTCCTCCGGTCTGATGGCCCCTGCCTGCTCACCGAACATCACTGCCAGCGGGTCCCCAGGCATGATGCGCAAGGCGATGAATATAAGGATGCTAATACCGATCAGCGCTGGAATGGCATATAGCAACCTTCGAATAATGTACGTTCGCAAGTTACTCTGCTCCCCGCCTCAAAGTAAGCGTAGAAATCGCGGAGAATGCAGAGCCAGATTGAACACTTATCCCTGCCCTCTCCGCGATCTCTGCGGTGAGTTTGCTGCCGTTTTGCTGTCTACGCTGGCACCGGGTTTCCCGGACCTCGGCGCTAGCTATTTATCCAACCACACCAACTCCTGACGCATTCCTTCCCAGAAATGGCCACCTTTTATGATCTGCTGGTGGCCCTTCACGTAATTCCACCAGGCATCGTTTGGTACCTCGCTATGCACCTGAACAAAGGGCACGTCCCGGTCAAGGATTGCTATACCCTCAAATACCAACGCTTTGAGCTTCGCAGGGTCCAGCTCTTTGTTGGCTTTCTCAATGACAGCGTCTAATTCCGGACTGGAGTAGTTGTAAACGTTGAGACCGCCACCCGTCTTGTACCAGGTGCCCCAGTAGTCACCGATGTGATTCACGGTACCAGCCGAAACATTGACAGTCAGGTCAAAATTGCTTTTCTGGAAGTCTTCAAAAAAGCCGCCGGAAGTAACTTGGCGGATGTTGCTCTCGATCTTCAAATGTCGCTTTAAGGCGTCCTGGATAGCGGGTCCCCGGAGTTTCCAGCTACTGATGTCCCTTATTAGAAAGTCTAGGTCCTTTATGCCGTCTTCATACCCGGCGTCCACCATTAGCTGTTTGGCCTCTGCGAAGTCTTCGTCGGTCGGGGCCCTCCACAGAGGATCATCCTTCACCTGCTCCCAATACTCTTCAAAGTACGGGTCGGTGGTCGGTAGCCAGCCTGATAGCTGAGTATTGGTAACCACTGTAACGAGGTCAGCTAGCGCAGGTTTGTCGATGACCAGATTCACAGCCCTGCGCACTCTGGCGTCGTCGAAGGGTTTACTCGCGTGGTTCAACATTGGGGCAGAGACAATGACCGATGGGGAGTGGTCAGCGGCGTCCATGTCCGGGTGTTCCCTGGCCTTTTGAGCTGATTCCGGATCGATCAGCTTGCAGTAGTCGATGGTATTGGCCAGACATCCCGCCCCGGCCTCGGCCCCGAAGCCAAGGTGGAAGATTTGCATCCCATCCAGATAGGGCAATGCCGGATTGAAATATTCATCGAATTTTTGCAGGGTCCACGACACACCAGGTTCCTGACTCTCGAAGCGCATGGGACCGGTGCCCGGATAGTCGGGTATCCGTCGCAGATCGTAGTTGTTGTCCTCCAGGCTCTGTTTCCGAACGATGACGTTGAAGCCCGAGGCTATGGCCGCGGGCATGAACCCCCTGGGCTCTCTGAGCCGGAACTCAACAGTCAACGGGCCGGTGGCCACCACTTCATTTACTGCGTCAAATAGACCTTTCCGGGGGCTCAGGACGCCTTCCCGTGGGAAGATAATGGCAACGAAGCTGGCAGCGACGTCTTCTGCGGTAAGGAGGGCGCCATCGTGGAACTTCACCCCCTCCCGGACCGAGAAGGTGTAAGTCAGCCCATCATCCGATTGCTACCAGCCTGTAGCCAGGTCAGGGATTAGCTCCTGCCAGGCAATGGGGTCCCACTGAATCAGGTTGTTGTACATGGGTGATTGAGGGTGCATGTTGGCTATGCTACCGGTCTGGTGAAGGTCGTAGAAGGTAGAATTGGCTAATCCTCCCGATTTCAGGACCCCACCGTATTTCGGATTATCCGGGGCACCAAAGATTCCCCGGTCTGTACCCGGAGCCGCAACGGGCGCCGCGGTAGCTCGAGGCACTGCCGTGGCCGCCGATGAACCCGTCTCCGCTGGTGCGGGTGTGGCTGCGCCGCCGCAGGCTATCATGAGTGCAGTGGCGCCTATGATTAGCGCTAAAGAGCTATTCATGTATTTCCGGAACAACTGAGATACCTTCATGTTCCCCCTGTCCAAAAGGTAAAGATCTTAGGGCATCGGTCGCGAATAAAGCAGGCGCATTGTAGGGTAGGGTCTCCTACCTGTCAATTGACCAGGGTCTTCCACCAGAGCCTCGATGGCCTTCAGTTGTCCTCCTAATTTGAAGCTCCCCGCTCCCCCTGAGCTTGTCGAAGGGCTCACCGCGAACGGGCTTCACGCGGCCTAAGAGAACCAAGAAGCCCCGGGCATTCTACAGGGCTTGATTACCTCATTCTCTGTGTCTGGTTCATGAATTCCCCTAAAATCCCGCGGCGTAGGCCGAGTGGAAGGTGTCCACTCCGGCTCGGAGCCCGCCTTCGTCTTTTACGATAGCTGCCGGGCTGGCAAAGCTGGCGAACCCTGTCTCCATGAAGCCGTCTCCGATGACGACCAGTCTGTGGCCTCTGGCTTCCAGGTCAGCCATGACCGCTTCATCTAGCCTGGGGTCTACGCTGGTGGCGGGAGTGCTACAGTCCACCCGGGGCGAGTCGATCGCCGCCTGAGGCCCCATGCCGTAGTCTAGGAGTTTGAGGATGAGCTGGGTTACACAATTGGTGATGCGCCTTCCTCCCGATGCGCCGACAGCAATTCTGACACCGTCCGGGCCCAAGATCAGCGCAGGAGTCATGTTGTTCAATGGGTATTTCCCCGGCTCGATGGAGTTGACCCTGCCGGGCACTGGGTCGAACCACATCATGCCGTTGTTCATCACAACTCCCGTTCCTTTGGGAACTACGCCCGAACCGAACCCCGACATGAGGGTGTTGGTGATGGAGACCGCGTTGCCTTGGGAGTCCATCACGCACAGGTGGGTGGTGCCGTCGTCTAAAGTCGGCCGACTGGCAGCGAGTGCCAACTCGGGCCGCTTCCCTTCCTCCGCCCATGGATCTCCTTGCTCCCATATCGCGGGAACGTTGTCGCCGATGCTGCTCCGCCGGTGTTCGGCATAGCTGTCGGACACCAGTCCTTTCCAGGGGACCTCGACAAACGCAGGGTCGCCCAAATAAGCGAACCGGTCAGCGTAGGCGAGCCGAGCAGCACTGATATAGGCGTGCAACATGTCGGCGGAGTTATGCCCCATACCCTCGATGTTGTATCCGCCCAGTAGCTTCAGGGTCATGGCGCTGGTGGTCCCGGCGCAAGCATATGGGGGAAACCGCACCGTGTGTCCTCGGTACGCTATCTCTAGGCCGCCCGCCCATACGAACGGGCGGTACGCTGCCAGGTCTTCCTCTGACAACAAACCGCCGTTTTGCTGGCTGTCGGAAACTATGGCCTGAGCCACGTCCCCTTTGTAAAAGGCCTGAGGGCCCTCCCTGGCTACCGCCTCTAGGACATCCGCCAATTCACTCTGCTTCAACCTGGCGGGGCTGGCCAAGTCCCCAGTCGGCACTTCGCCACCGGGCATGAAGATGTCGCGAAGCTCGGCGTATCGCAAAAACTTGCCTGCCATCAGACCGTTGGCGTAGAGGTTGAACCAGTTGGGGACAAAGCCTTCTCGGGCTAGCTTGACGGCTGGCAACAGGACGTCGTACAGGGGTAAACGGCCGTGTAGCTTGTGGGCTTGGCAGAGGCCAGCCACCGCACCGGGCGTGGCGATAGACCGATATCCTTCTATATTGTCGTTGCCGTCAACCCCGGGCCAGCCAAAGCTACCCACGGCAGGTTCTCCGGTGAGCTTGTACATGTCAGGCCGGGCACCTAGGGGCCCTCGCATAGGAAAACCCACCACGCCGCCTTGGTCGCCGACCTGGTACACGAGATAGCCCCCTCCCCCGATGCCGCTGGAGGCGGGTTCGACTACCCCGACGGCGAAGCAAGCCGCCACGGCTGCGTCGATCGCGTTACCTCCCGCCTCCAGAACGTCAAGGCCTGCTTGAGTAGCGCGGGGGTCTTTGGTCGCCACCATGGCGCGCTGGGCGGAGGCTTCCTGTTTCACCAGGCGGGTGCTTGTTGGTCGGGTGACGGTCACGTCAACCTCCTAGGGGGCGTATTTTGCCGCCCAGACTACCAGCGGCCAGACATCCGGTCAAATACATTACTCTCTCTTGCTGAGCCTGCCAGATGATCGGCACGGCCGCTGTAGGTGACGCAGGCGGCCACTATCAATAGGGAGTCCCAAACGAATCTGAGGCTTTTTTGTTCATAAATCCATCTACTGGCAAGGCTAGTGGGAGGGCGGCTCCACCGGTATTAACCTCTGCCGTGGGTCAGGAAGCGGCCCGGCATCTCCCCTGTCGGCTCGCCGTCTTCGAAGGTCACCTGTCCGTTGACCATGATCCAGTTGTAACCCTTTGCTTTCCGTACCCGTCGCCACTCACCTCCGGGCAGGTCCTCAGCCACCTCAGAAGGCAAGATTTCTAGCTGGTCCAGGTTGTAGACTAGAATATCCGCTGGTGAGCCTTCTCGTAGGAATCCCCGGTCCTTGAAGCCACCGAAGAAAGCAGGCAAGAAGCTCAGTTTGTGGTGAGCATCTTCCAGACTCAAGACTTTCTCGTCCCGCACCAGCCAGATAATCAGCTCCGTCGGGAAGACTCCGCCGGTAATGAACTTGACGTGTGCGCCTCCGTCGGACACTCCCGGAATGGTGTAGAGGGAGTCCAGCACCTCCTTGGTGTACCTTGGCACGTCCCGGCCTTGGAATTCGCCCATAAACTCGGTCCCCAAATCGTCCTCTACTACCAGGTCAAGGAGAGCGTCGATAACGTGCTTACCTTCGTTATCGGCGATTTCTTGGACGGTTAGCCCCGCGTAATGCTCAAATTCCGGCTTTGCTGTTTCCTCAACCATCAAACTTCCCACAGACCCTGGCACAACCTGAGTGGGCCGGGTACCGGAGTCCCACTCCTCCTTGAGTCTGCGTCGCATCTCCGGGTCTTGCATCTTCGCTTTACGTTCTAACGGGGTTCCCAGCGTCACTTCCCGCCAGGCTGGGGTTTCGTCGAACAGGTTCCAGTCTTCGAAGGTCAACTCAAAGCCGCTTCTGCGAGTAGCTCCTTGGCCATACACTCGCAGCCCCCTTTGGGCGCAGCTCTCCAACCAGCGCAACCTGGCCCGGTGTTGTTCGGGATGAACGGAATTAGGTGCTACCGCCTGGTAGATAATTGGCCGCTTGGCCGTCTCTGCTACCTTTTCGAATAAATTCATGACATTTTCCGGCAGAGGGCGGCCTTCTTCGCCTGTCTCCTCGTAGACCAACTCGATAAACCCCTCGTCCCGTTCGGCCAACACCTTGGCGAAGGTCAAAAGCTCGTGTTCTGTCATCAAGTCGGTAATCATGGGGGTGCCATCATAGTCCCGCTGCACGGAGCTGGCGCCAAGGACTTGAGCGGACCAGCCGCAGGCCCCGGCATCCATCCCTTCATGTACCAGCCGGACCATCTCGTTCATCTCCGCCTCCGTTGGGCGTCTCTTCTTCGCCTCGTCCCATCCCAGGACCCAGGCATAAAGTGGCGTCAGAGGCACGTAGGTAAGGCAGTTCACGCCCTTGGGTATGCGTTTTAGGGTGTCCAAGAACTCTGGGAAGGTTATCCAGTCCCAGATCATCCCTTCCTTCATCGCGGCATAAGGTATGGCCTCGTTTCGAGTCATACTCATCATGGCCCGGTCTCTGTCCTCTTCCCGCGAGGGTGCGAACCCGAAGCCGCAGTTACCCATGGCAACCGAGGTAACGCCATGCCAGCCGGACACGGTGCAATAAGGGTCCCACTGGATCTGGGCATCATAGTGAGTATGCAGGTCAACAAAGCCGGGGGCGACGATGCGGCCGCGCGCATCCAGGACCTTGTCCGCGGTGCCTCCGCCCAAGCCGCCAATCTTGGCGATCTTCCCGTCTTTGATACCGATGTCACTCACGTAGCGGGGCGCTCGCGTCCCATCGACGATGGTGCCACCTTTGATGATTACGTCATAGTCGGACATATATCCTCTCAAACTCCGGATTTCAGCTTCCACACCGCCGGGACCAGCTATGAATGGTAGGTTGGGCCGGGTCTGTGTCCGTGTTGGAAGCGTGTTTATGACCCGGTCAAATTCTAGCACCAAACGGCAAGGTAAACATTAACTGGCCATCTAGCTGGTTGAATCGGCCGGGCCAAGAATATAATATGCGGCCTAGATGGTCTGTTACATGGACCCAGAGTGTGAACAACGCGGAGGCGGAACAAATGACTATTGTCAGTTTTACGGATGTGATTACCGAAGAAGCAGAGTTGCGGGAAATATTTGGCTGGCCATCGGAGCGGGCGCTGAACAAGCAAATAGACCGGCTGGACAGTCACTGCCGAGCTATCATTGAGAAAAGTCCGTTTCTGCTTCTTGGGACCTCTGATACAACCGGGCGCTGTGATGTGTCGCCGAAGGGAGACTATCCTGGATTCGTACGCGTACTGGATGACACGACGATAGCTATCCCCGACCTGCCGGGCAACAACCGGCTGGATACTTTAGCGAACATGCTCGATAACCCCCAAGTGGGCCTAATTTTCATGATACCTGGAATGAACGAAACCTTGAGAGTCAACGGCCAAGTCCGGCTGATCCGGGACGCCCAGTTGCTGGAAAGCATGGCATACCAGGGGAAATTGCCCAAGCTGGCAATCGTGGTGGATGTCCAGGAAGTGTTTACCCACTGCCCCAAGGCGTTCCTGCGCTCCAAGCTATGGTCTGAGGAGTACCGTATCGAACGGAACGAATTACCCTCCTTTGCGGAGATACTGCGGGACCACGTGGGTTTGGTTGAGTGCGATGTTGAAGAGTTACAGCAGGAGCTTGACCACAGAGCGGCGACGACTCTGCATTAGACCGTAAGGATCCCATCGACCAACCAACGCTTGAAGGCTTACAACCAGGTTGGGCCACTGTCTGCCTTGCTGGTCGGTTGATGTCCACCTAGGGAAGGATCCGGTCCTCGGCAACCCGAATCAGCGCCCTTGCTTGCCCTTTCCCTTGAGTTAGGCAGATGTAATGCGGACTCCGTACACCCCGGAATTCATGGCCGTCTCGAACCCATTGAATCTGGAACAAAGAAGTGGAACATAGTAGCGACTTGACCGCCGAACTGGCCCACCGCTGGGCCGGCGGCATAGTTGGATATCCCGACCCGGCCATTGAGGTAATCGATCAACGCTTCAGCCGCTATCGCATCGGCAACGCCGCCATAGAGCGGCTTTACACCGGAGCGAGGTGGACCGAAGGCCCCGTGTGGTGTGGGGACGGCCGCTACCTGATTTTCAGTGATATCCCTAACAACCGCATGTTGCGCTATTGCGAAGTGACTGGCCAAGTCAGCGAGTTTCGGAACCCCTCCAATTACAGTAATGGCAACACCCGGGACCGGCAGGGCCGGCTCGTTACCTGTGAGCACCTTACCCGGCGAGTGACCCGGACGGAGCATGACGGCCGCATCACGGTACTTATCGACCAATGCGACGGCAACCCCTCGAATGCTCCCAACGACGTAGTCGTCCACTCCGATGGAGCCGTGTGGTTCACCGACCCCGGCTATGGCATCCTCGTCGACTACGAAGGGGGCCGGGCTGAGTCCAAATTGCCCAACCGTGTGTATCGGCTGGACCCCGTCACGGGGACCGCCGCGATAGTGGCCGACGATTTCGTTAGGCCCAACGGGTTGTGCTTCTCCCCGAATGAAGACCGGCTCTACGTATCCGACACAGCCATGTCCCACGACCCCGACGGGCCCGCCCATATCCGGGTCTTTGACGTGGCCGACGGCCAGCGTCTGAAGGGTGGGGACGTCTTTGTCGATATGGCGCCGGGCTTCGGCGACGGGATACGCACTGATCTAGATGGCAACCTATGGTCCAGCGCGGGCTGGGGCGGTTCTGACTACAACGGGGTGCATTGCTTCGCACCCGATGGCTCCCTCATCGGCCGCATTCACTTGCCTGAGCCCTGCTCCAACGTGTGCTTTGGGGGAGCGAAGAAGAACCGCCTCTTCATGACCGGGAGCCAGTCCCTCTATGCTGTTTACGTGGAAGCCCGCGGCGCTCAGTCCCCTTAGACGATTGCTTTCCCCCACCTGTCTAGATTGTGTTCCAGACGGAGAGCCCCGACTTCTGGTACTTGTTTCAGTAACTCAAACCAAGTTTATGGGAAAGGTTCTTTAGCATGTCGTCAACGGTAGCTTCCAAGTCGAACGCCGGTCGCCAACTCCATTCTCGACGCGCCGCTGTGTCGTCTAGGGAGTTGGGCCAGGAGTCGGCGATGGATTGGCGCAGCGGATCTATGTCATAGTCCATAGTAAAGTCGGGCACCTTGTTTTTGATGGCCTGGGCCAGCTCTTCCGGGGCGAAACTCATAGAGTTAACGTTGAAATCAGCGTGGTGGTCTAGCTTTAAAATGTCCGCCTCGGCGACTTGGATCAGGGCGAGAATGGCATCGGGCATGTACATCATGGGCAGATAGGTGCCTGGCTTCAGGTAGCTAGTGTAGCGCCGATCCCTGATCGCGCCATAGAAAGCGGCGACGGCGTAATCGGTGGTCCCGGACGTTGGCTCGACTTTCCAGCTAATCACGCCAGGCAGTCGCACTCCTCTCACGTCCAGTCCTAGTCTTCCGTAGTAGTAATTGCCCATAAGCTCCCCGAATACCTTGGAGATGCCATAGAGGGTATTCGCACGCTGAATCGTGTCGTTGGGAGTGTTGTCTTGAGGGGTGTCCAGTCCAAAGGCAGCGATGGAGCTTGGGATGATCACGCGCTCCAGGCCGCATTGATAGGCGACCTCTAACACATGCCACAGGCCCCTGATGTTGATGTCAAATGAAAGGGTCCGGTTCTGTTCGGCCGTAACTGACAGTATTGAGCCCAAGTGGTAAAGGGTATCTGCTTCGAAGCTCCTGATGGCCCCCTCAAGGTCTGCCACGTTCGTGACGTCCACATGGGTGTGGGGGCCGGAATTTAGGATTTCCTCAGTCATCGGCCTAGTGTGCCCGGCTGCGATAACATTATCGGCTCCATATCTCTCTCGTAATGCGGGCACCAGTTCAGAGCCAATCTGGCCCGCCGCTCCCGTGACCAAAATTCTCCTCATTCTGGATTACTCCCCATGTCTTGCCTACGGTGTCGAATCCGAATTGAACCGCATCCGGATGCTCCCTGGACCGAGCCGCAGCCCCCCCCCCCCGGCGTCACAGATAGGGCAACGAAGAACGACCGAATGTCAGCCCAACTCCTCCGGCGGTGGTTGCTGAGTATTTGGGGTCGAGAGTGACATGAATGTAAACAGGCCTGGAGAGGTTTCCCAGGCCTGACGGTTTGTCCTGGCTTTAGAGTCTGGGAAGACCCCGCCCCCAGCGCTGGGTGAGGCTCCAGTCAAGCGTTGGGCGGCCTCAGGTTATGCCAGGGTGTGTTTTGCTCGTAGGCATGGCCCACCTTTAACACCGTCTCTTCGGCAAAGGGGCGGCCCCCGATCTGGAGTCCGATGGGAAGCCCTTGGGAGTTAAACCCACAGTTGATGGATAGGGCGGGGGCGTTGGCCAGATTGAAGGGCCTGGTCATGACCGGAGGCATGGAGGCAGCCATTTCCTTGGAGGTAATCATTGGGTCTTCCTCCAACCTGGGGGCACAGGTCTTGGAGGTAGGTAGAATCAAGACGTCGTAGATCTCCATGGCCTCTTGGATCTGTCGGCGCACCAACTCTCGCAGCTTTTGGGCTTTGTAATATGCCTGGGCAGGCATGATGCTGCCGGTAAGCAGACTTATCTGATTGGTGTGCCCGAACTCATGGAGCCGGTCCCTTATCCAGTCGCGGTGGGTCATCGCCGACTCTACGTTGATCAGCGTCCCGGTGATGGTCCCACTGTGAATAGTGAGAGGAAGCGACACTTCTTCTACCGTCGCGCCCAGCTCCCCCAACATCGATCCGGCCTTGATGATGGCGTCACGCACCTCGGGGTCCACAATCTCGCTGTGAATCAACTCCGTGATTGCCCCTACTCGGATACCTTGTATATCCCCATCCAAGGCTCGCCGGTAGTCGGGCACAGGGACATCCCGGCTGTAAGGGTCTTTAGGGTCGTAGCCGGCTATGGCGCCCAGAGTGATGGCGGCGTCTTCCACCGTGCGGGATATTGGGCCGACTTGGTCCATGGACCAAGAGCCGGGCATGACCCCGTAACGGCTGACTCGGCCCCAGCTTGGCCTTAGGCCGGCCAGGCCGCACCAAGCGGCCGGCCGACGAATTGAGCCGCCAGTGTCCTCTCCCAATGACGTGGCGCATAAGAAGGCCGCGGTGGCGGACCCGGAGCCCCCACTGGACCCGCCGGTGAAAGTGTCCAGGTCCCAGGGGTTGCGGTTGGGGTTGTAGCGTTGCGATCCACCAATGGCGAACTCGGTGAGGTTGGTCTTGCCGAGTAGAATGGCTCCAGCGTTCTTAAGATTGGCTACTGCGGTGGCGTCCTCCTCGGGGAAGAAGTCCGCCATTAGCCTTGAGCCGATGGTGGTGCGGATGCCCTTGGTCCACAACTGGTCCTTTACTGCCACGGGAATACCATGCATCGGCCCGAGGTAGTTTCCCTCAGTGATAGCCTTCTCCGCGTCCCTGGCGGCTTGCAGTGCTTCTTGGCGGCATACGGTCAAGTACGAGTTGAACTTGAAATTCAGGGCATCAATACGCTCCAGGTACGATTCGGTCACCTCCACCGGTGAGACCTCTCTTTGGCGTATCAGCTCTGAAAGCTCTGCGGTGGAGAGGAAGGGTATATCCGTCTTTTCCACTTAAACTCCTTTCTCCCCTGGTTGACACCGGGGCCCGATGTTGACGTTGGAAGTCCCTTGGTCCAGATGAAAGCCGCCAGACCGTTGGGAATTAAAGACCGCGATGGTGGATGGACCGGCTGGCGGTGCCACCAGTCCCCAGCCGGTCACCTTGAGTTGCCTGTTGGAGCTCTCGGCTCCTCGGCCTTGGCCGGCCCTAGCCCAACGCAGCGGATATGGGAGGACTGCTGCGCGAGGGGGTTATTCTCCCAGATTGGTAATCAACACCCACATGGGCCTGTTGCCCACGGAATAAGTTTCCAAAGGAGTAAGTTCGCCTGTATCGCCGTTGATTCGGTAGGAGGCGAGGCGGCCCGACTCAGAGCCCGCAGCGAAGAGGAATTTGCCCTCTGGGTCTATGCTGAAGGCGCTGGGTACTACTTCAGTTGACACCCGGTCGACGGCCGTCAACCGCCCGGTGTCGTCGACCGAGAAAGCCGCGATGCTGTTGTGGCCTCTGTTGGGGATGTACAGGAATTTCCCGGATGAGGAAATTTGAATCTGCGAAGTGGTGTTCCTTCCGGTGAAACCCTCGGGCAGGGTCGTTATGGTTTGGAAGGCAGACAGGGTTCCCGCTGAAGCGTCCAGACGATAACCGGTTACACTGCAACCTTGCTCGTCGGAAAAGTAGAGGACGTCTAGACTCGGATGGAAGCAAAAGTGTCTTGGACCAAGGCGCGCTTCGGAATCGAGCTGCAGAGTAGCGTTGTGGGTCAGATGGCCGGTGTTCTCGTCAAACCGGAACTGATAAATCGCATTCGGCCCATATTCTTCCTTAACAGGCTCCATCACGTTGTCTCTCAAGCGGGCGATGTGAGGAACGAAGGCAAACCTGTTGGATCGGTCGGTCTGAATGGCGTGGGCGCCTACGTCGGTTGCCAGCCATTCTATAGGCGGGCCTCCCGCTGCTCCGTCATCCCCTATGGGATGTACCGCTGCATGCCCGACTTGATAGTAGGAGGACAGTAGATAACGGCCCCTGCGGTCGGTGGCCAGGAAACCGGCGGCCCCTTCAGGAGCTACGCTCCCGATCTGGGTTAGTCCTCCAGTGTTATGGTCGATGCGCCAACTGGATATCTCCGGAACGTCACGATGTCCGACGTAAAGCACATTTTTGTCCGGGCTTAGCGTCAAAGCGGACGGCCCACCCGGCACCGGCACCTCGGACTTAGGGGTAAGGGCTCCGGTCTCGGAATCCATGGTCAATATTGATATCTTGGCGTCGTCAACCAGGGCAAGGTACATGTAGTTTGGCATCTTTGACCTCCTTCTACTTTATCGGCGGGTTTGCCCTCACGAGCGAGTCGATAGTCCGATCTCACCGGGAAGAGCCTCCGGACCCAAGCGCCGTAAGTACCACGATATTACACCGTCTGGGCCGTGGGCGGGTAGTATTCCCGATATGGGGCACACTAACGCGGGCTTTGGTAATACCGAAGAGATGCTGATGTGTTACTGCTAAGCGTGGCAGGACGAGGGTGGGAGCAGGTCTGCTTCAAGCGCGGGCTTTGGTGAAGACGGAACACCATTGGTGTTCCCGGCCCGAATGTTACGGAACGGATCGCCAATTACGGGGAAGAGGACGTCTGTCTCTGGAAATTAGGATGGGCCTGGCGGACCCGTTGTACCCATTTGAGCCAGTCCAAGAGTAGTTGCCCCTCCGACCTTGCCGCCCATCGCAATTACGAGTGGCTAAATGCACGGCGCCGGAATCTTGAACGGGCCACGAACCACAGAGAACCGCCAGGTGGAACTGCTTAATCGCCGTAGAGTTTGACTACAGGAGACCGCCCTGAAATACTGCACCCTGCTTACGGAACACCTGAAGGCGGTGGCGGGCGCACTCTACCACATAGACCCGGTTGTCATCGTCCACTTCTACTGCGATTGGGCCCTGGAACACCCCCTCACGTTCCCGTAGACCCTGGGCTATGTCCCTGCCCTTCGACGCCAGCGGGTCCAACTCCACACGTTCCATGCCCCACTGGGACAAGGTTGCTTCGCCAGCCAGCTTGGTGATAAAGCTGCCGTCGGCGCCGAACACCTGAAGTCGGTCGTTCTTGAAGTCGGTTACGTATATAGTGCCTTCTTTGTCCACAGCGATTCCGGTCGGGCGGTTGAACTCCCCGTCACCCTGTCCGGACGAGCCAAACTTCATCAGAAACTGACCGTCAGGGGTGAACTTTTGGATGCGGTCGTTGCGCCAGTCGGCCACATACACATCCCCGTTATGGTCAATTTCAATGCCCCAGGGGAAGTTGAGTTCGCCGTCGCCGCTGCCGCGCGACCCCCACTTGGACAGGAACTTGCCCTCCTTGGTGAATACCTGCACCCTGTGGTTCCAGCTATCCACCAGGTAGAGGTTGTCATTGGCATCGAAGGCCATCCCGGAGGGGCGGTTGAGATCGCCGTCCCCATCACCGGGTGTCCCCCATTTGCCGATCCAGTCCCCGTTCTTGGTAAAAATCGAGATGCGGTTGAGCCACTCGTCAGCAACATAAACGTTGCTTTCGGAGTCCAAGGCTACGGATGTGGGCCACATAAAGCTGCCATCGGGACTGGACTCCCTCGTGGCATCTTCAGGAGGGACCTTTTGGCCGAAGTCCCTTATCAATTCTTCGTCCACTGTGAGAACCGTGACCCGTTTGCAGGGGAAAAACGCCGGGGTTTCCGTACCTCGGCTTAGCACGTACAACAGGTTGTCTTGGTCCCGGGCGATGGCGACCGGATGGAAAAATCCGTTGCCACTGCGGACTTCTTGCCGCCCCATGGTGTGGCTATATTGAAATGTTAATGGCGCTAACTCAGTAACCATTATTCCTCACTAAGGCGTCCTGCTCATTGGTGACCGAACGCGGAGAGCGGTAGACCGGCGTCGTCACTTGATGAAGTCGAACTGCTCGAATGACCCCCCAAGAATCGGCTGGGAGTCCAATCCCATCCATTGCTCCAGCAGCGTGGCGTAAGTGCGTCGGAAGTCGTTATTCCACTTTAGGTCGCCTTCGTCCAGTTTGTTCGGCTCCAGCGAGGGGTAATCCCCATATAGGCCACCCTTAACTGCATCACCGATCACGAAGGCTACGCTACCCGAGCCGTGGTCCGTCCCTGAACCATTCTCCTGTACCCGTCGCCCGAACTCGGTGAACATTAGTATTACCACTTCCTCGTTGGCGTGATGCTCCTTGAGGTCTTCGTAGAAGTCACTGGCGGCATTGCACACTTCTCCCCACAGTTTGGGGAAGGCGGTGTTCTGATTGGCGTGGGTATCGAACGCGCCAGGGTTTAGACTGGTGTAAAGCACCCTTGTTCCAAACTCCGCCAAATGGACCTGGGCGATGTTTTTCACCCATTGAGCAAGGGGGTCTCCGTTATATTCTACGGAGGAGGAGTACCGTTGGGGGGCCGAATTGAGAATGTCGGCTCCTTTCAAAGCATCCAGCCCGGTCTGTGACAAATAATCGTTGGCCGGCCCGCTGCCGATCAATGGGGAGTACATTCTGGCGAAAATGTCCAGTGCTTCGGTCCTCTGGTCTTCGCCGTCGATTCCGGTCAATACGCCGTAGGTTGCCAGGTTTCCTACCGAGGCTACCGAAACCCCAGGGGCAGCGAGGGCTCTGGGTAGACCACGGCCGAAATTCACCGCGGTGAGCACGTTCTCTTTGTTGGGGTCCAAGTCCCGGATAGCCTTACCCAGCCACCCATCGGTGACCATTTTCTCGGGTTCGGCTGTATGCCAGATATCCATCGAGCGGAAGTGGGAGCGGATGGGATTGGGGTAACCGATGCCTTGAATAACAGCAACTTTCCCCTGGTCGTATAGATCCTTCACCGGGGCCATAGCTGGGTGAAAGCCGACTTTGTCATCGATGTGTAGGACCTGCTCCGGCTCCACCCCCAGCACCGGCCGGTAGTCCATGTACAAAGGGTCGTTGTAAGGAATGATGGTGTTCAGGGCATCGTAGGCACCGGACATTTGCAGGACTACCAGCACCGGGTCTTTCTTATTGGATGTCATGTGTTCCTCCTTACCTGATTGGGAGCGGTTTCTCCAAGTCGTTTGACGACTGTGTCGCGTCTAAGGAGCCTGGTTAGGCATAAATATATTCCTTGGTCGCCACTATCATCTGAAGCATCTCCGTAACGTGTGAAGGAAACTCCCGAGAATCGGTGAGCAACTCTCCACTCTTCTCTGCGTGGTTCACCAGCATGCCACGGGTATCGTTAGCCAATTCATAATGTCCCAGGCTCTGGAGACAGCCATCTACCAAGCTCTCTGGGGAGATGGTGGGTCCTTCAGCAGCCACACGTTTGATAATGTCTTGGATGCCAGGGTGGCTCACATCACCCACGTAGTCGGCAGTGAAGTTTATGCGTTCGACCAGAGTACCACCGTCGATCCACTCCTTCCCGGTGTGCCAGCCTTCCACTGACGGGGGGTTCAAGGGTTCTTGGCCCATGTGTTTCATTTCGTCGAATATGGGTTCGAAACCAGGCTTTGGCTCCGTCCAATCACCGACCATTCGCATGGTGCCTACCACGGTTTCGATCGGGCTTTTTACTTTTTCAAAGCGGGAATTCTTGAAGGCGTCGGATTTAAACAACACCCGCAGCATCGAGCGAATGTTGTACCCGGACCGGAAATACTCGTCTTCCAACATCTTTATCGTCTCGGGATCTTGGGGTGGGGTTTCCATCCAGGACGGCACCCCAACATCATCGGCGACGAAGTAACTGTACAGGTGGCGGGAGAGGAACCGGGCTGCCGCAGGCTGCCGACAAATTATATCGACAACGTCTTCACCATTGAAGCGCCCGGTCTCACCAAGGAAAGTCTTAACTCCGTCATCGTGGTCGTCCGCGTTATAAACGAACCTTGCTGCATAACGGCCATAAGGCTGCCCCGGGATTGCGTTGGAGATGGTCCAGCCAGTGAAGGCTCTGGAACACTCTTTGACGTCATCCTCGGTGTAGTTGAACTGGCCGTCCATGCCGACACCCATGGAGAACAGCTCCAACAATTCCCGGCCGTAGTTTTCGTTGATGGCGTCTTTGTGGCTCAAACAGTTGTCCAAGAAGTAGACCATTGCCGGGTCCTTGGAAATCTCGACCAGAAGGTCCCTAAAGCTGCCCATGCCATAGCGGCGAAACAGCTCCAATTCATTGTAAGAGGTGGGGTAGCTCTGAGTCTTACTGTCAGCAGTGCACAGGATGCCATGCCAGAAGAGGACCATTTTCTCTTCCAACTGGCTCTTGGAGTTTATCATCCGGAACATGAAGTATTCCGGCACGCCTCGGGTGAAATGATTCCATTCAATGAAATAGCGTTCCGCTAGGTCCAAATCCAGGCCATTGGGATGGTCGTCGGGATTGAGGAGCTCTTCTACAGTTGCCTCGTACCCCTTCTCGGCCCGGGTTTCTAGCTCATCGTACTGGGCTCCAAATCCAGCGCGCCGCATCAGATGAGCCATCAATGCAATATCATTATCCGCCATCAGTTTCCCTCCTCAATCTAAGCACGGCAATGAACGTATGGTAGCATTTCGGTGCCCCTCCATCAAGCTTGCACGGAGCTTGGGAGAGATGCTTGTCATTTGCTCCACAGCCCGTCATTAGATACCATGGATTCTCATAAAGAAATCGATGTCCACGGGGACCTGTATCCGGGCCGGAGTGCAATCAGACCCCGTTGCCACCCCGCCAAGGAGCCCCGCGGAGTGATGGCACCAGCCTGCGACCAAGGATGAGATTGTTCTGAGGAAGGTGGAGCATGGGATCCATTAGACTGTATTCAGGCGACGACGGTGAGTCCCACATAGAGGAGATTGACCCCGCCTCTCATCCGGACTGGACAGCCATCCACGTGGCCAAGGGGATCGTATTCAGGTCGATGGAGCCCGGCTTTTTTAGTGACTGGCATGTCGAATCCAGGCGGCAATATGTCATCACCCTCTCCGGTGAGGGAGAGATTGGGCTGGGCGACGGTACCGTGTATCGATTGGGCGCGGGGGATGTCAACCTAGCTGAAGACCTGACAGGACACGGGCACACAACCCGCGTCATCGGGACGGTGCCCCGTGTGGTGGCCACCATACACCTGGATGGGTGAGAGCTATCTGGCGGATCTCACTCGTGACTCCAGTTGGTTCTGGCCGGCGCGAATCCCCGATAGGCATCGACGGCCTTGTAAACATCCCTAGCCTCTCCGCATTGAGACAGGCATCCTGTGCTCCGCGTATTCTCGCCAAGTGATACAGTATTCGTATGGATTATGGCGTTCACGGCCGAGTTGTCTCACGACGGCGGGTGACAGATCGTGCTGCTGTTGATGACCAGATCCAGCGTTTACTAGGAATTCTTGCGTGCATCAAGTCCGAGAATCTGAGGAGTTGGACACTGCTAGCAGAGCGACCAAAGCAGTGCCGCATGCCCGCAAGGGAAGGTCGGAACTTTAGGGACTTGGTGAGGGAACCCGGAGCGAATCCCGGAGCGAATCAATGATAAACCCTTTGAAATTAATCCCCAGTTGGCGGGGCCGGCTGATCGTCGGCGTTGTAGTGGTGATCATCGTTGGCGCTAGTCTTGTCGGTTACCGGCTCTGGTATAACTCGCTGCGCTTTGTCTCAACGGACAATGCTAAGGTAACCGTGGATTTGATCCAGGTAGGGTCCGTTAACGCAGGGCGCATCATTCAAATGAACGTGGACGTGGACACTCCCGTCACCGAAGGCCAAGTGATTGCTGTGGTGGACATGCCCAGTGTTATATCCAGGTCGGACACGACAGACACGGCCAAGCTGGGCTTCAGGGATGTACGGGACCAGTTTGCCGAGGTGGTGGCGCCCAGGGCCGGCGTTGTTGCGGCTCGCTGGGCCAGTGTTGGCGATACCGTGCCGCCGGGCCAGCCCATCGTAACTCTGATGGACCAGAGAAAGGCATGGGTCGTAGCCAACATCAAAGAGGGGGAAATCGGATTAGTTCGCCCAGGCCAGTTAGTCGAGGTGCACGTCGATAGCTTGGGCAGGACTGTCCTCGGGCGTGTCGAATCCGTATCGCCGGTAACCGCAGCTACTTTCAGCCTGATTCCCGCCCGCAATGCCTCGGGCAATTTCAGCAAGGTGTCTCAGTTGGTTCCGGTGAAGATTATCCTGGACAATCGCCTTCCGTTGATACCTGGCTCTTCCGTTACCGTCAAGATTCGCGTCCGCTAGCCGTCAATGGGGTTTCATTGTCCGGCATAGCGTACAAATGGCGGGTCATGGCTGTGATGATCCTGGGTGGCTTCCCGGTCATCATGGACACCACCGTGGTGAACGTGGCCCTGCCCTCCATCCTCAGCGGGTTCGAGACCAGCCTGGGCCGCGCCCAGTTGGTGGTCTCAATGTACATGATCGCCATTGCTTTGGTGATCCCGCTAACCGGCTACCTCGCGGACCGCTTAGGGGAAAAGACCCTCTACATGATCTGCGTCTGCGGGTTCACCGCCGGGTCCGCGCTGTGTGGAATTGCTTGGGATATAAACTCGCTGATCTTCTTCCGCGTCATCCAAGGACTTGCCGGTGGAATAACTATGCCCCTTGGCATAGCTATGCTGTTCCGGGCAGTACCCCGGAACGAGATCGGCGCCATGACGGGTTGGGCCGGCTTGGTCATGGTTCTGGCGCCTGTCTTCGGCCCCTTGGTCAGTGGCTATCTGGTGGACACGTCAAGCTGGAGGCTGGTGTTCTGGGTCAATGTTCCAACCGGAATCATAGCCGTGATCATGACCCGCGCCATTCTTCAGGACACCGATAGGATCACGAATCTACCCTTCGATTACAAAGGCTTTGTCCTGGCCGGTGTCGGCTTTTGCACCGCGCTGTTGGCGTTGACACGAGTGGCCCAGGATGGCTGGACTTCCAACGTCGTAATTGGCATGCTCTTGGTTTCCTGTGTTGCCATAGGTGGGTGGATCTTCGTCGAGTTGAACGAAAGGACGCCGCTGCTGGACTTGAAGGTCTTTCGGAATTCGACCTACAGCCTGGCAATGGTCGTCTATTTGACGTCCAATCTGATCACTTTTCCGGCAATGTTCCTACTGCCATTATTCCTGCAAAGTGTTCGAGGGCTAACCCCGATCCAGACGGGAATGCTGCTGATGCCCGAAGCGGTCGCCATGATGATTGCGTTACCCATCGTCGGGCGCGTGTACGATAAGTTCGGGCCCCTTCCGCTGATCATTCCCGGTCTTGTGGGCATGGGGTACTCGATGTTTGGGCTTCGCAACATTACCATGGATACCGCCGGCGCCGATATGCTGATATTTTTCATCATGCGCGGCGTCTGCCAGGCGCTGATATCGATGCCCGCCTTTACTTTGGCCTTGAGCGTGCATCCACGCGAGGCCGTCGCTCGCGCTTCGGCAATAATCAATGTGTTGCGGATGGTCTTCCCTGCCTTTAGCATCGCTATCTTTGCCACCATACTGCAGTCCAGGACGCATTTTCACACCAGCACCCTAGCCCAAACTGTGACTCCGGATTCGTTGGGCGCCATGCAGGTGTTATCCGGCTTGAGGGACATGGTCGGCCAGGCCGGGTCTCCCGATGCTATGGCCATGTGGGTACTTGACGGTATTGTCCGACAGCAGGCGGCCATGAAAGGGTTCAACGATGTATTTCTGCTGGCAACTTTTGTGGTTTTGATTGGCGTGGTCCCCACGCTGTTCCTACGTAAGCCCAGTATTGAAGAGACCCCCGCCGTCAGCGCCACGCCAGCGGCCGAACCAGCGGACTAACCGGTGCAGTGCCTCGTTTATTTCTGGTCCAGAAAATTTCAGGTCCCGAATTGGCGCTGGCCGGTGACAGGGTGACCCTGAGCAGGCGAGTTACTATTCGTGGAAGTTTAGGAGGCTAGCATGGTAACCAAAGTCGATGTCCAAGGCCAATGTGATACCCGGTTCAGTGGGGTTGAAGCCGCATTCAGAGAAAACTTTGCTACAAGGGATGAAGTGGGCGCTTCCGTCGCGGTATATGCGGGAGGGAAGCTAGCGGTCGACTTGTGGGGTGGCCACGCCGACGCCGCTCGCACCCGTCCCTGGCAGCGGGACACTATCGTAACCGTTTACTCGACGACCAAAGGTATGACTGCCATCTCCGCCCACCGGTTGGCCGACCAAGGCAAGCTGGACATCGACGCCCCTGTATCCCGGTACTGGCCGGAGTTTGCTCAAGCAGGCAAGGGTGATTTGCCCGTGCGCTACTTGCTGAGCCACCGTGCCGGCCTCCCCGCGGTAAAAGCGCCGCTGCCTCCAGAGGCAATCTTCGACTGGGATAGGATGACCAGCGCCTTGTCCGCCCAGGAGCCTTGGTGGGAGCCAGGGACTCAGCACGGCTACCACGCAATTACCTACGGATTCCTGGTGGGAGAGGTAGTCAAGCGCATCACAGGTAAGAGCCTTGGGACCTACTTCCGGGAGGAAGTGGCCGAGCCCCTTGGCGTGGACTTTCACATCGGCCTTGACACTAGCCACGATGCACGCATTGCACAACTGATCGCTCCGCTACCACTACCTCCGGGGGAGACCGACCACCTTCAGGAATTGATGAGCCAGAACCCGGAATCAGTCACCGCCAAAACTTTGACCAACCCTTCTTGGACCTTTGGTGTGACGGACAATTCCCGGGAGTGGCGGGCCGCCGAGATTCCAGCGGCCAATGGACACGGCAACGGCCGTTCCATCGCTCGGGCCTACGCCGCTCTCTCGCTGGGCGGCGAACTGGATGGCGTTCGGGTTATGAGCTCCGACGCCATTGACCGCGCGATAGTAGAGCAGTCCAACGGGCAAGACGCTGTGTTGGCCGTTCCCACGCGGTTCGGCTTGGGATTCATGCTAAGCAGCGAGACCTTTCCCATGGGAGCTGCGTCCCGGGCCTTTGGGCACGCCGGTGCCGGCGGTTCCATGGGCATCGCTGACCCTGACGCGGGCATTGGGTTCGGCTATGCGATGAACCAGATGAGGACCGAGGCCGGTGAGGAGTATCGCTACCTGAAACTGCTCAAGGCAGTGTATGAGTCGCTTTAGCCGCTTTTGTCCGGGGAGAGCAGAGTTTATACTGTGCCCGATCAATCGACTTGGAGGTAATGAAGAATGGCATCGTCTTGGGAGACCGTCAACGTTGACGGCAGTGACATGGGAGTCTATACCAACAAACCCGAGGGCAATGGCCCCTTTCCGGCTGTGGTAGTCATCCAGGGTGGAACGGGCGTAGAGGAGTTCCTTCGCAGCTTCACCGACCGCCTGGCCGGTGAAGGGTATTTCGCGGCCGCGCCTGATTTGTACCACCGGACGCCCGACACTAAGGACCAGGACCCGTCGGTCTTAGCCGCGTCGGTAGATGACAGTGATGTCTTGGCCGACGTAAACGCGACAGCACAATGGCTTCGCCATCTGCCGCAGGTAGATGGGGAGCGCCTGGGTATCACCGGGTTCTGCCTAGGAGGCCGGATCGTCTGGCTGGCCGCTGGAGCCACAGACCATTTTAAGGCTGCTGTACCCTACTACCCTTGGAATACCATGATCACCCTTGGCCGGGGGGAGCAGAGTCCTTTCGCGCTCTCGGACAACATTGGTTGCCCCGTTCTGGCCCACTTCGGCGAGTTGGACGAGAACCCCTCACAGGAGGACATGCGCAAGTTAGACCAAGAGTTGACCCGGTTAGGTAAGCCCCACGAGTTTCACAACTACTTGGGCGCTCCCCACGGGTTCATGAATCACTTGAGTGCGGAACGCTACCACCGTGAAGCCGCAGAAACCGCTTGGCCCCGCACTGTGGAGTTCCTTGGCCGGCACTTGAAGGCCGCGGTCCCCGCGTCTTAGCTCCTGCCAAGACCATATTGGAATACTGTCACTGCTCGCCTGGGTCGCTAGTCGAACTGACGCCAACTAGGACATGGGCTTTAGGTGTTTCAACGAATTGGCCCGTTGCGAGGAGATATACATAGGCTTAATGCCGGGCGGGCGGTGACTGACATTGCTTGAGACTCACAGGCCCTTAGAAAATGGACTTGGTGAAGCCTCCATCAACATCGTAGGCGCTGCCCGTAATAAAGGAAGCCCGCTCTGAAGCCAGGAAGGCCACCACCGCAGCCACCTCTTCCCCCGTGCCGTAGCGTTTGATCATCAACACCTGATCGGCCAAATTCCGGAACACCTCCTCCCTGGTCTGACCGACAGCCGGCACCAAGGAGTCTGCCAACCGGTCCCACAGGGGGGTGCGGATCAAAGCCGGGCACACGCAGTTCACCAGGATGTTATCCGCTGCCAGGTCGATGGCCATGGTCTTAGAAAAAGCCAGCATTGCAGCCTTGCCCGCCTGGTAGTCGGCCAGTCCGCCTATCATGGTATGTCCGCTAACCGAGGATATATTGATAATGCGGCCGCCGCCCTGGTTCCGCATGTGAGGGACTACGCCCCGGGTAAACCGCACAGCACTGTACACATTTACGGCCATAGAATACTCCCACTCTTCGTCGGTAGTATCTATGCTATGGCCTACCCAGGCGTCGCCAGCATTATTGACAAGTACGTCGATACGGTCGAACGCCTCCATGGTCTGGTCGATGACCAGTTGGACCTGGTCCGCCTTGGTAACGTCGGCCTGGACCGCAACTACCTGAATGCCGTGCCGGCGCAGCTCTTCCGCGGCCTGGTCCATGCCCTCTTGGCCCCTGGCGCAAATAGAGACGTTGGCGCCCTCTTTGGCCAATTCCACTGCGATGGCCTTGCCTATCCCAGCACTGGCGGCGCTCACCAGCGCGACTTTACCCTTCAGTCCTAAGTCCATCGTTGCTCAACTCTATATCAGATACTTCTTTGGGATCTCGGCCCCGGCGGTGTAGCCGATCCGAAGAAATTTGATCATTTGATAAACATTAACCCGCACGTCCGGGTTGATGCATAAATGCATATAGGCTTCCTTGGGGTCCACGCCGTACTCGGCCACCATCCACTCCATCAGGTCCAGCATGGCTGTGCGGATGGCGTCCTCCAGGGGGCGGTAGCTGCACAGGGAGACTATGGAATCGGCCATGTCCAGGCGGGGGTTAGGAATTTGCTTATTCTTGATGACGTCGCACCTTAGTGTCAACTCAGCTCGGGTTTCGTCTGCTATCCCGTAGAACTCGGTGTCGGCTTGGCTGGCGTGCACGTCACCTACAAAGAAAAGCGCCCCTTGGTTGTAACAGTTGACGTAAAGTGTGGTGCCCTCTTTCATATCGCGGACATCCATGTTCCCGCCCCAGGTACCTTGAGTAAGCAAACTGGATTCAACTTCACGCTCCGGAGCCACTCCGATGGTGCCGATGAAGGGCTTCAGGTCCCAGGTAATCGTATCGCTGAAGACACCCTTGCCATCCCGAGTAGTCCCACTGGGGCCCGGCAGGTGCTTAATGATGTGGGTGAAAGGTCCGTTACACTCGGCCCATTTCTGTGAATCATTAAGGGGTCCAATGCCCGGCACGAAGCAAGTGACTCCCTGTTCATCCACAACGATCTTTTCTATCGTGACCGTCAGTAGGTCTCCTTTTTCGGCCCCCTCAACGTAGATTGGTCCAGCTACGGGGTTCAACTCGGGAGGCGAAACCAGCAGGGTGGGGACGTCAACGGGCACAGGGAGACGGTCATTGGTGCGGATCATCCCGGACAAGGCGTCCTCGGTCTCTACTACAAAGCTCTCACCGGGTTTGACTCTCAGGACAGGTGACAGGTCTTTATGGAATAGGAACTCCATCGCATCGGCCCGTGGGATGCGTTGAGGGGTTTCCTCCGCTCTGGCTGTCATGGTTGTAATCTCCTTGCGGCCAATTTCTAAGATAGACAACAGTTGGATATCAACGAGACCATGATCAATTACTCAAAGGGTGAGGGCATTATTCCTACGGGCACCTCGATCAAGGTGGGGGACTCATTGGTCAAAGCTTGTCGCAGTGTGGCCTCCAGCTCCTCCGGACCTGTGGCTCTGAAGCCCCTGGCTCCATATGCCTCGGCTAGCCTGACGAAGTCTGGGTTGTGCAACTCGGCGCCAATAGTGCGGCCGTCGAAGCGGTTTATCTGATCGCGCAAAACATTGCCAAAAGCGTTGTCGTTGAACACGATGACCACAGCGTTGATTCCATGCTGCACGGCGGTGGCCAACTCTTGGGAGTTGAACAGGAAGCCCCCGTCGCCAGACACAGCTACCACTGCTTTTTCCGGCTGGGCTACTTTGGCCCCCAAGGCTGTTGGGAAAGCGTAGCCTAGGTTGCCGAAGTAAGAGGAAGTCAGGAAGCTTTGAGGTTCGTATACCGGATAGTGGGCCCGGCTGTAGTAACCGAGTTGGGTCATACCAGAGACCAGGATGCCATCGTCAGGCATGGCTGAGCGGATTGCGGCAAGCATGGACTCCTGAGGCTCTACCTTCAACATAGCCCCAGACCGGCCGGCTTTCAGGGCTTCGACTTCCGTTTGGCGGTTTGGGCGGGCCGATATTCGAGCAGAAAGCGCAGTATAGAGGAGTTCAAGAGTGCGCCGGGCGTCTCCCAGGACACCGAAAGTATTGTCGTAGTTGCGGCCCAGCTCCGCGGGATCAATGTCGATTTGGACTACCCGCTGGCCGTCCAGTAGATTTGGTGTGGCCATCCTGGTTCCCACGGCCAAGATGACGTCGGGGCGGGGGTTCGATTTGGCGATGGGGTCGTTGCGCAGCCAAAGCGACCCCAGGGAAAGATAATGCCGGTCTGAGATGGCCCCCTTTCCCTCCGGCGTAGATATGACCGGGGCCTGAAGGTGTTCCGCCACTTTTAGTAAAGCGCCGGAGGACTGGGACGAGATGGCTCCTCCCCCGGCCCATATCAATGGATTGGCGGCTTCAGCCAGCATCTGAGCGGCTGTCCCGATTTGGTCTTCGCTGGCCTGGTACCGTTGGCTCGCTTCCGGCTCCATTAGCTCGACGTCCGCCACATCCGCCAGAGTTTCCGGTGGAATCTCAATCTCCACCGGGCGAGGCCGACCCGTCCGCAGATGGTGGAAAGCCTGGTGTACTACCTCGGGTATCTCCTCCGGGTCCAACACGCGACGGGCCCACTTGGTCACCGGCTTGATGGAATCCAACTGGTCATCGACTTCATGGAGGATTCCACGGTTGACACCGATCAGGTCCCGCTCTATTTGTCCCGATAAGACCAGGATGGGCGAAGAGGCAGCATATGCGGTCCCGATTGCCGCTGACGCATTGAGCAGTCCAGGACCCGGGACCACTAAAGCAGTACCTATGCCGCTCCCGGCCCGGGAGTAGCCATCGGCCATGTAGGCGGTGGCTTGTTCGTGTCGAACAGATATGAACCTGATCCCTGGTTCCTCGTAAAGGGCGTCCATTGCGTGATATAGCTGTACACCTGGCAGCCCAAAAATGACCCGGACCCCTTCCATGTACAGGGATTTCATTAATGCTTGACCACCGGTCATCTTAACCATAAACGTCGTCTTCCCTTTGGGTCTTTACTTAACGGGGACCTTCACTTTCAGGAGGTGGGACTACGCCATTCTAGCACCCCGGGCAACTCCACCGGACAGGCACCCACGCCTCCTGCGGGACTGTTGACAGGTCGGAGACTAGTGATTCATTATCTGATCTACTATGAGGCATTAATTGAGGGTTCAGAGGAGGAGGACATGAACCAACTCACGGTTAGAGGGTTTGATGACGAATTGGCCAGGAGAATCCGGCTCCTCGCCCAACGCGATGGGACTTCTATGAATCAGGCGGCGCTTAAGTTGCTCCGCAAGGGCGCTGGACTTTCTGAGGGATCCGGCGGTGGGGACACCGTAGGGTCTTCCTTGGACCATCTCATCGGTAGTTGGAGTCTGGAGGAAGCTGACGAGCTGGAAGCAGCAATCGAAGAGCAAACTTGTTATGAGTTAGGTAATTTGCCTTTTGGTCATTAGAACCCCGCTGCACTAAAGAGGCACATCCACAAGCGAACTCCTCTACTTGGGAGGCCCCCTTCTTCATCACCTCGCTATCCTGGACTTCCGGTCACCGCCACCTACTTACACATGCGCCGTCCTAACCCCGATATCCGTCTGATTCCTATGACCTTCAATCTATGCAGTCTCCCTGGGGCTTACGTGTTCAGCGATGTTCTTGCCGGACTTCATCTCCGCCACCCGTAGCTCGAAGCTCTTCTGGAGATTCAGCCAAAGCTGTGGGGTCGTACCGAGATAGCGAGACAGGCGCAGGGCCGTGTCGGCCGTTACCCCACGCTGTCCCTTCAGAATTGCCGTGATCCGGTTCGTGGGAACTCCCAAGGCATTGGCCATCGCGTTGGCCGACATCCCAAGCTCTTCCAGCTCTTCGGCCAATATCTCGCCAGGATGCACTGGGCGCATGCCGTTGGTCACGTTCATCTCAAGACTCCTCATCGATGATAGTCCACGATCTCCACGTCATGGGGCCCGTCGGCTCCCCAGCGGAAGCAGATACGCCACTGGAGGTTGATACGCACGCTGTACTGGCCAGTTCGGTCACCCGATAGTGACTCCAACTGGTTGCTGGGCAGACCAGACAAGTCTCTGAGGGACTCAGCGTTGTCTAAAACCGTCAAGCGACCTGCCGCTTGGTCAGCGAATCCCTGGAACTCCCGCACCGGTTGACCTGTGAAGAACTGTTGAGTCCTCCGATCTCTGAAGCTTCGTATCATTATAATGTATTACGTAATAAGTACAACATAGTATGCTCTAATTAGGACTGGATCTCATGACAACCAGGAAAACACTGACGATCCGCCGGGATCACTGTCGATTGCTCACGACAACCTACGCTGATCGATCTCTCTTTGTGGTGGTCGTGTCGGCAGCTTCGTTGAATGGTTGAGAAGGCGACTCTGGCGAGCCTAGAGCGCAAGCACCAACTCGAATATGTTACTGCGTATAGTCGCCCACGACGTACTACTCCGCGCCGGGCGAATTTCCTCCATGGCTAAACTCGAGATGCCCAGCTATCATCGGGACTTCAGAAAAAATAGGGGGAGATGACAATGAAAGTAGAATGGATGAATCACACCGGATTCGTGGTTAGCGACATGGAACGGGCGCTGGCATTCTATCGAGACCTTCTAGGGCTAGAAGAGGAACGCAATCAAATACTGGAAGGTGAGTTCATATCTGAGCTCGTAGGCTATCCCGACGCTCGATTACATATAATCTATTTGGGCATGAATGATCTGAAACACTCGGTCGAGCTGATCCAATACCTCAACCCTCCCTCCGCAAGCGTGGCCATCACGGATCGCAAAGACATAGGAGCCACCCATTTGGGAATCATCGTTGACGACCTGGACTCCTTCTATGAGGAGCTCTCCAACAAGGGGGTGCGGTTCGTCAACCCGCCAGCGGTCCGAACGAACGCTATTTATCCCCTGGCACGGAAGGGGTGCTATTTACAGGACCCCGACGGAAATTGGTTGGAGCTCCTAGAAAGACCGCCAATGCCAGCGGACGCCACACGGGCTTAGTTCGTATATCTCTCTCCCATCTGGCGGGCGTCCAGCGCCGTGGTAACATACCGCCAATGATTATCGGGAGTGACTACAACGGAGGTGTACCATGACGATCCCTGGAAAGCCCCCAGTGCCTACGGAATTAGTGCACCACATCGGGATAGCAGTGAGTGACTTAGAGGCCAGTGTCGACTTTTATCGTAATCTGTTCGGACTGGAGGCGGGCCCAATCATCGTCCGGGAAGATATCGGGGTCCGTGGTTGCTTCGTACCCTTGGGCGACACCAACCTGGAGTTGTTGGAAGGGACTGGTCCGGACAGCGCGATCTCCATTCACGTCAGTAGACGCGGGGAAGGGCTGCACCACGTCTGTTTTGAGGTGGATGGGATCGCCGACAAGTTGAAGAGTCTAGAGGAGCTTGGCATAGATCTTCTTGACAAGGTGCCGAGGAAGGGACTAATGGGCGGCGACATCGGGTTCCTGCATCCATCGGCCGCGAGGGGCGTCTTAATAGAACTGGCCCAGCACGACGGCTAGAATGGTGATCGTGCGCCCTCGCAAGGGTTGACGGGGCCACAATTCGGCGTCCGTGGCGGTGAGTCTCCGAGCTTCCGGATTGGGCCGATGCCGGTATAATGTCGTCATTCAATGGGCTGGAAGGAGGAATACCATGGCGCTCAAGCTAAACCACCTCATCGTCCCGGCGCAGGACAAAGTCGCCTCGGCCCAACTCTTCGCCGAGATCTTCGGCCTAGAGGTACAG
This sequence comes from Dehalococcoidia bacterium, assembly GCA_965197555.1. Taxonomy (GTDB): domain Bacteria; phylum Chloroflexota; class Dehalococcoidia; order Lucifugimonadales; family UBA3495. The sequence goes on from OZ240213.1 coordinate 1,359,118, forward strand.
CCAGCCGAAGGGCGCTTCGCCCAGGTGCCCGTAGACGAGCACTTGACCATCGACTTCGCCGACGACGACCACACCCGGGATATCCTCCATTTTGTGCCTGAAAAGCTGGAAAACCACCACTATGCCTTCTATGTTACCGATGAAGAATTCGACGCGATCTTCGGGCGGGTAAAGGCCAAGGGTCTGGTCTATGGCAGCGGGCCCACAACTGATACGGATGGCCGGGTCGGGGACCGTCGCGGCGGTAGGGCCTTGTACTTCAGGGAGCTCAACGGCCATCTGTTGGAAGTGATGACCGCTTAGTCGAGGTCGGGACCTTAGCCACAATGCTGGGACCGCAGTCGGGAGGTATCGGTAGCTGCCGCTTGCGCAAATGCTCCCGACGCGCGTTGCGGCGCTTCCATGGGTTACATAAGGCTGGCGAGCCAACTCCACATATGCTGGACCCGTAATTTGCCGTTATTGGTTATTGGCAACTAGACGAGGTCGGGAACAAGGAGGACTAGCATGGCTGATCTGCAACAGTCTACGCAGGCTCAATCCGCTCTCACTCCCATCCGGCATCCGCTTGACCCCCTGACCGCATCTGAGATTGAAAACGCGTTGGCAATATTGCGCAGCCAGCGAAGTCTCGGGCGGAAGGTCCGCTTTGAGTCCATCGTCTTAAACGAGCCCTCCAAGGACCTCGTCCTAGGTGTCAATGGCAGAGACGCCACCGGTCGAGAGGCGTTCATAGTCCTGTTTGAAAACGAGACCGGAGCTACTTACGAGGCTGTCGTTTCTTTGGATGAAGGGGAGGTAAAGTCCTACAAACATATACCGGGGGTGCAGCCTCGCATCACGTTGGACGAATTTTACGAGTGCGAGCTTGCTGTAAAGGAAAGCCCCGAGTTTCGGGCTGCTCTCGAGAAACGAGGGATCAAGGACACCGATCTAGTAATGGTTGATCCATGGTCGGCCGGCAACTTCGGCGTCGAAGAGGAACAAGGGGTTCGTCTGTCCTTTGCCCGCTGTTGGCTTCGCTCTAGCCCGACCGACAACGGGTATGCCCGCCCCATCGAAGGTGTAATCCCGGTGGTCGACCTCAACAAGATGGAGGTTATTAGAGTAGAAGACCATGGTGTGGTCCCTTTACCCCCCAATCCAGGCAACTATTCCACTGAGTTTGTGAGTGAGTTTCGGGGCGACGTCAAGCCGTTGGACATAGTCCAGCCCGAAGGGCCTAGTTTTAAGGTCGAAGGGTATGAGGTATCGTGGCAGAAGTGGAACTTTAGGGTTGGATTCACCCCCCGCGAAGGCCTCGTCCTCCATACCATCAGCTACGAAGATCAGGGGCGACAGCGTCCCATAATTTATCGGGCATCGCTGGGTGACATGGTAGTCCCTTACGGCGATCCTCGTCCTCAAAATTTCCGTCGAAACGCCTTCGACGCCGGGGAATACGGCGTGGGTAACTTGGCCAACTCTTTGGCCCTGGGGTGCGACTGCCTCGGCGAAATCTATTATTTTGATGCTGTCTTGAATGACGGCAGCGGTGAAGTCGTAACTATACCGAACGCTATTTGTTTGCACGAGGAAGACTTTGGCATATTGTGGAAACACGTAGACTGGCGCACCGGACAGACTGAGGTCCGGCGTTCCCGGCGTTTGGTTATTTCTTTTATTGCCACGGTAGGAAACTATGAATACGGCTTCTTCTGGTACCTATACCAGGACGGCACCATCGAATTTCAAGTCAAGCTGACCGGCATAGTAAACAATACAGCCGTAGCCCCGGGGGAGGTGCCGAAATATGGCACTTTAATAGCACCAGGTCTGGCGGCTCATATCCACCAGCATTTCTTCAGTATTCGGCTGGACATGAGCGTGGATGGCCCCAAGAACTCGGTCTACGAAGTCAATACTAGGGCGGAACCCATGGGTCATGACAACCCACAGGGCAACGCTTTTTTCGCAGAGAAGACACTCCTGGCGACGGAGTCCCAAGCCCAGCGGACGGTCGATCCCATGGCCGGACGATACTGGCTAATTTCCAATCCGTCAGCCAAGAACTATCTCGGTCAGCCAGTTAGTTACAAATTAATGCCGGGCGAAAATATCTTGCCTTTCGCGTATCCGGAATCCAGTGTCTCCAAGCGGGCCGGTTTTATGAGAAAACATCTGTGGGTGACCCCTTACAGACCGGATGAACTGGGTGCTGCCGGACCTTACCCGAATCAGCACCCTGGGGGTGCGGGACTACCGGAGTGGACTAAGGAGAACAGGAAAGTAGAGAACACGGATATCGTCGTGTGGTATACATTCGGCCACCATCACGTTCCTAGAACTGAGGACTGGCCGGTGATGCCGGTCATGTACACTGGATTCAGCTTGAAACCGGTGGGTTTTTTCGATCAGAACCCGGCCTTGGACGTACCTCCGTCGGTTCACGCCAACGGGCATTGCCACACGTAAGTGCGCTGGATTCCTGGGAGATTATGACTTAAGAGGCAATTGGAGGGGAGGGCTGATTGAGGAAGGCTCTCTCCCAGACCTTGTTTACGTAGCAACTGCATCTGCGGTCAGCCCAAACTGCGCCCAATAACCGGCGCTGCAATTGGCCTATCCTCTACGTTGACCTCAGGCGCTAAACAAGGTTGCCGGTCCCAATAACGTCTCAAGGATGATTCAATCACGGACGAGGAGGCCACAGGTGACCCAGAACCAGCCTCTCCAAGCTCAGACATCACCAATTTCCTCACCCGGACTCTTGGCCGGGATGCGATGGCGTTGTATTGGCCCGCCCAGGGGGGGCCGGGTGGTCGCGGTTGCTGGAGACCCGGAAGACCCAATGGTGTTTTATTTTGGCGCGTGTGCTGGAGGAGTATGGAAGACCACTGACGGTGGCACCTATTGGGAAAACGTCAGCGACGGATTCTTCCAAACCTCCGCTGTCGGTGCCCTCGCTGTTGCGGAGGCTGATCACAACGTAATTTATGCTGGGATGGGTGAGTCTTGCATCCGCGGAGACGTCTCTTACGGAGATGGTGTTTACAGGGCCACTGACGGGGGTAGGACTTGGGTTCACCTGGGTCTAGAAGACACGAGGCACATTGCCCGGGTGCGGGTCCACCCCAAAGACCCTGATGTAGTATATGTCGCTGCGCTGGGGCACGCATTTGGCCCCAACGGCCAGCGCGGCGTGTTTCGCTCCAAAGATGGAGGCAAGTCTTGGGAGCATGTGCTGTTTCAGAGTGATAAAGCCGGCGCCATTGATCTGTCTTTGGACCCCAACAACCCTCGCATCCTCTATGCTGCTATTTGGGAAGCCCAGCGGACCCCCTGGAGCCTGGTTAGCGGCGGTCCTGACAGCGGCATATTCAAATCTACCGACGGCGGAGACACCTGGCAGGAACTTACCGGTACCCCCGGATTACCTTCGGGCCCAAAAGGGCGCATCGGCATCGCTGCGTCTGCAGCCAGGCCCGGCCGGGTGTGGGCCACTGTCGAGGCTGAGGAAAGCGGCCTCTTCCGGTCAGATGACGGAGGCGCCAACTGGGAAAAGGTAAGCGATAACCAGGATATCCAGGGACGGCCTTGGTACTATCAGCACGTCTTCGCCCACCCACAGGACCCTGAGACCGTCTGGGTTCTCAACTACCAAGCTTGGCGGTCCACAGATGGGGGCAAAACATTTGATCAAGTGACAACACCACATGGCGATAATCACGACCTGTGGATCGACCCACGGGATTCCCGGCGCATGATCGAAGGGAACGACGGCGGCGCCTGCATAAGTTTTAATCGGGGGGAAACCTGGTCCACGATCTACAACCAACTCACCGCCCAGTTCTACCACGTTGCCACCGATGACCAATATCCTTATCGAGTGTACGGCACACAGCAAGATAATTCCGCCATCTCAGTCCCTTCGAGTAGCCACAAAGGAGCAATCCCTTGGGGAGATTGCTATGTGGTGGGCAACTCGGAAAGCGGCCACATCGCTGTCCATCCTGAAAACCCCAACATAGTTGTATCCGGCGCCGTTGGAAGCTCGGCGGGGGGTGGTGGCAACCTGTTGCGCTACGACCACAGCACCGGTCAAGTGCGGATCATCACCGTTTGGCCTGAGCTAGGGACCGGTAAAGGCGCCATTGATATGAAGTACCGTTTTCAATGGACCTACCCGATTCAGTTTTCTCCCCATGACGCTAACGTACTCTATGTGGCTGGCAACCTTGTGTTTCGTTCCCATGACCAAGGTAGTACATGGGAAGCGATCAGCCCCGACCTGACGCGTAACGACCCTGCCAAAATGGAAGTATCCGGAGGACCCATAACCAAAGACACCTCGGGTGCCGAGACCTACGGGACGATTTTCGCCTTTGTGGAATCTCCACACGAAAAGGGAGTGTTTTGGGCAGGAAGTGATGACGGTCTTGTCCACCTATCTATGGATGGCGGCCTGACGTGGAGCGATGTTACGCCGCCGGACCTACCTGCCTGGACCTTGATCAATATGATTGAAGTCTCACCCCACAACTCCACTACCGCATATCTGGCCGCCACCAGGTACAAGCTGGACGAGCCCAGGCCAATGCTTTACAAGACCCTGGACTATGGCAAGACTTGGACCGATATTTCGCAAGGTATACCGGACAGCGACTACACACGAGTAATCCGGGAAGACCCAGCTCGTCCGGGTCTCTTGTACGCAGGGACGGAAACAGGGATTCTCGTTTCCTTCGACGACGGAGGTTCCTGGATTTCCTTGCAACGGAATCTTCCCATCGTGCCCGTCTACGACCTTGCGGTCAAAGGAACCGACCTCGTGGCTGCAACCCACGGTCGCTCTTTCTGGGTCTTAGATGACCTGACACCACTCCATCAGATCACTAAAGAGATGACCGAGGCGCCGGTTCACTTGATGCAACCGGGCGTCACCGTAAGGCTCCGTTCGCCGTCGCCCGGGCGTAAGCTGGCCTCTGGCAAACAATATCGCCTCTCTCTTGGTGCAGACGTAACCTACACCGAGGCCGTTGGCCCTGCTGGTGACAGAGTTCGCCGTTTCCTAGACGCGGGGGAAAACCCCCCAGCAGGCGTGATCATTGACTACCATTTAAAGGAAAAACCCTCAAGTGAAGTGACCCTTACATTCGCCGACCACGAAGGGGGATTGATCCGGTCATTTAGCAGCAGGACGACTAATGACAAACCCGACCAAGGTGGGGTAGAACCCCGGCTTCTAGCGGAGGCGGGAATCAACCGCTTCGTATGGGATATGCATTACCCAGACGCTCGGAATGCGCCGGGTGACAAGACAACGGAGGAGATCATAACCGGACCGCTGGCTCCACCGGGAACCTACCATATGACCCTATCCGCCGAGGGAGAGGTGCGGACCAAGTCATTCCAAATCATCAAAGACCCTCGGATTGAGGCCAGTCAGGCGGACTTCAATGTCCAGTTTGAAACACACATGGCGATCCGAGACAAGCTTTCCGAGACCCATGACGCGATTAACCAGATACGCAACATCCGGAGCCAGGTGGAGGAGTGGGAACAGCGGGCGGCGTCCCGAGGATTGTCTGATGCCGTGGCCAGCGCGGCCGGTTCTATGAAGCAGAAGCTGGAGTCCATCGAAGACGAGTTGGTGCAGGTAAAGTATAAGGGCGCGCGGGACCGGCTTAATCTGCCGGTGAAACTGAATCGCCAGTTAGCGGAATTGGTTGCGGTAGTAGCCAGCGCCGATTATTCGCCGCCCCAGCAAGTCCACGATGTTTTCCGGGACCTGTCTTCACGAATCGAAACCCAGCTTACGCTGCTACGGGACGTAGTCGAGCAAGACGTCGCTATTTTTATAGACTTGGTCAATGAGCTGGAGATTCCGCCGATTGTTCCCAGCGCCACTCCCCCTCAGGCGCCGTGAGCGGATGCAGTGAAAACGGACCCACAGAGCAAAGTCACCGTCTGAAGGCCGGCGATCGGCGAAGTCCTCCCCCTTGTGCTTCTATCCCTGCTCCCCAGGCACGAACTTCATGGAGAGGGAGTTAACACAGTGACGAGTGCTGGTTGCGGTAAGACGCTCTCCAATGAATACGTGGCCCAGATGGCCGCCACAGTTGGAGCACTCGATCTCCGTCCGCATCCCGTCGGGGTCGGGTAAGCGGTTTACAGCCCCTGGCACCTCTTTATCGAAGGCTGGCCAGCCACAGCGGGCGTCAAACTTATCATCGGACCTATACAGCTCGGCGTTGCACCGTCGGCACAAGTAGACGCCTTTTTCATAGAAGTCGTCGAACTCTCCCGTGAAGGGCCGTTCCGTGCCCTTGCCTTCAATTACGAATCGCTCCTCCGCAGTGAGCGGATTGTAACTTGAGGTCCCCATTCAATCTTTCCTTCGTTGGCGTTTCAGGCCAGTCCCCAAAAGGACTGGCCTCGAGAAGCATAGACTAAAACGATCGAACCATAGAGGAAGGGCTGGTACGCGCCTTCCTCTATGTCCCGTATGTCACGCACCACCACAAAAGTGCTGCTGAGGGATGTTATACCAGGGTGTCGGGCACCCTCAGCCCGTCAATGAGTCGTTGCCCCAGGTAAAGAAGGGTTCCGCTCCCCCCTCTTTGACCCAGAACACCTCCTCGATCCAGCAGCGTTCCTTCTCGTCACCCGGGCACAAAAGGTGGGCGGCTATCACCATACCCTCGCCCAACGTCCAGTTTGGATCGGCACCGTCCTCCGCCAGCTGCAGAACGTCCGTGTGACTTAATCCCAAGCCGTGGAAGTAAGTGAGCACCGAATCGTATTGAGGCACATCCAACTTCTGGTATGTTTCCCGACTCTTTTCTTGTATATCGCCGATCCTGACGCCGGGCCGCATCAGCTCGTGTATTTCGCTCATCGCTGCGGAAGTAGCCCGAGCGATGCGGTCGGCCACTCCTGAACGCTCGCCCCCCACCAGCCAAGTCTTGCCCCCATCCCAGCAGTACTGGTTCTTAGTGCCGTGGCAGTCGAACATGATGTTAGTGCCTGGCTCGACCACGAAGTCTTCAGACCCGACACGCAGGCGTACAGCGGGGTCTCCGTCCAGAGGGTTGGCGAAGAATACCCCACCTGGATCAGCAACCCATCCACCCAATGCAGTGATTTCTGCATGATAGGTATCAACCAGTTCCTTCCAGGTCTTCCCACGGCTCCAAGACTGGACTGTCCGTTCGATGGCCACCTGGTTAACTCCAGTAGATTCCCGCAGCCACTCGATTTCTTGGTCGTTCTTAACTTCCCGAGCGAACATCATCAGGCTGTAGGCGTCGTTTACATCCGATAACGAACCCGCCAGCTTGGTTCCCAGTCTCAGGTCATCGTAGCCAATACGACCGTTGGCAAGACCCAAGTCTTGCATCGCCTGGCGGATGCCATCGGTAAAATCACCAACTAAATGGTCACCGGCACGTTGTACCCAGCCGGATTCTTGCCGGGCAACCGGCATGAATCTATGAAACTGCGAACGCTCGGTGGTGGCACTCAACGGTACGAGGAGGCTGCGGTGGGGACGTAGGTCTTCGATCCATATCGGTGCCTCCAGGAAGGGGGAGAGAAAGATGTCCGGTCCAATCAGGATGGGATGCTGCAAGTCATGCCGCGAAATAACAACAGCAACTCCCGGTGGCTCGTCGGCTTTGGGCGCCGTGGGGTTGTATCCCGTCAGGTATGTCACGTTCAGAGGGGTGGTAATGACCAAGCCGTCTATGCCACGGGCTTCCATCCCGTGGGCCAACCGTTCGACATCGCATAGAGGACTTGGTCTCGTAGTTGATCCGCCGTTGATATCTGTAGTCATAACCAACTCCTTCTTGAATTAATTCCTACTACGCTGGAATGTATGATTAGAGAAATTATTGAAGCGCGAACCCCTCGTACCCATTCGCCACCACCTCGGCACGCTTGGCCCGCATGGCTGGGGCGCTGTCCGGAGCGGTGAGCAGGACCCGGGCCTTACCGGGGATGTTCGCGCCCACAAACCACGAATCGGCCTTGGTCCGTAGGATATTGGCGCCTGCCTCGGCCACGTGCCTGGTCCACTCCTCTTCCGCCTGAGGCGTGGTGGATATACGAGCAAACTTATTATCGCGTACATAGCATAAGCAATCGCTAACCCAATCGACCAGCGGCTCGGCTGCTCTGACGAAGTTGCCGACCGAGGCTGCATTGATGGTGAAGAGATTCGGGAAGCCGACGCTCTGGATGCCCATATAGGTGCGCGGCCCATCAGCGAACCTGTCCTTCAATGTCTGTCCGCCTTCGCCGCGGATGTCGATCCTGGTCAAAGATCCGGTCACGGCGTCATATCCGGTGGCAAATATGATCACGTCCAACTCGTATTCAGCGTCAGTGGTCTTGACCCCCTTGGGAGTGATCCGTTCGATCGGGGCCTCCCGCACGTCAACCAGTAATACATTCTCCTGGTTGTAGACTTCATAATATCCGGTCTCGCACGGGAGCCGCTTGGAGCCGAACATGTGGTCCTTGGGCACAAGTTTTTCCGCCACTACTGGATCCTTGACCCGCTCGCGGATCTTGTTACGGACGAATTCGGCGTAGTCCTCGTTAGCCTCCCCGGGCATCATGATGTCGTGGAAATTGGCCAGCCATTTCTTAAAGCCGGGCTCCTCCCAAAGGCTCTCGTACTGCGCCAACCGTTCTTCCGGTGAGACTTCCAGAGCCGATCGAGGGTCGAATTCGTGCACAAACGAGCCCGGAGTTTCGTTACATTTCTTGAAGATTTCCGGGTAGCTGGCTTTGATCTCTCGCTGGGTTTCGGGATCGATTGGGCCATTCCGAAGCGGCGCACAGTAATTCGCGGTGCGCTGGAATACACTTAAGTGGCCGACTTGCCCAGCGATCTCCGGAATGAGCTGGACGCCGGTGGCCCCAGTGCCAATGACCCCGACGCGCTTGCCTGCTAAGTCCATGCCTTCCTTCGGCCATCTGGCGGTGTGACACCAATCACCCTCGAATCTGTCCAGCCCCGCAAAGTCAGGCACATAGTGCGCGGACAAGACACCAACTGCAGTGATCAAAAATTGCGCCTCCGCACGTTGCCCATCCTCCGTCTGGACCTGCCAGCGACTAGTGTCCTCGTTGAACACCGCTGAGGAGACGCGCGCGTTCAACTTGATGTCCCGGCGCAGGTCAAACTTGTCCGCTACATAATTGAGGTAGCGCTCGTTCTCCGGTTGTCCGGAATAATGCTCTTTCCAGTCCCATTCCTGCAGAAGTTCCTCGGAGAACGAATACCCGTAGGTGTAACTCTCGGAGTCGAAGCGCGCCCCTGGGTAGCGGTTCCAATACCAGGTGCCGCCCACTCCACTGCCGTCTTCAAAAACCCGTACCGAAAACCCGAGCCCACGCAATCGGTACAACTGATACAACCCGGTGACCCCGGCGCCGATGATAATTGCGTCAAACTGCTCCACCTCGTCCGATGAGCCCGAACCAGCTTCCGCAGTTTGCCGTAGAGAATCTGCCATATCTTCCTCCTTACGCTCTCCAAGCTTTGCCGGCTGCCTTGAGAGGGACTGCTCCTCTCATCTAACGACCTAATTGTGGGCCCCAGTGGGTCATTTTACCTCTTTGGTGGATGGTGTGGTAGTTGCATGAGTCTAGCCACTGAGTCAACTCCGGCTGGCGTGACGCATTGGGTTGCGCCAATGAACATCAAATGTTGGGAATCTGGGAGATGATCGCGTAGGCCAAGGCCTTGGGAGCCGAGGGCGAAGTTGCGGGAGAGGATGTATACAGCCGCTGTGGTTCGCCGAGACATTCACCGCACTATTCCGGTGAATAGTGGGTCTTAGTGGGTACGGTTACTTCCCTGACTGCCTTGGTGGAGCGATCACCTCACAAGTGGGGCCGCTGGCTCGGCTTAACCTTCGGTCTAGCGTCACTAGCGGGCAATCCAGCGCCTCTGCCAAGGCTACATACCAGGCATCGTAGCTGGTCAGGTTGCTGCAGAGCGCCCATACCCTTTCGGCAAACGGGGCAAAGGCGGAGAGATCAAGATCCAGTTGGAGCAGGTCCCGGTGGGCACTGGTAGCCTCAAGCCGGGAGATCTGGCCGGCTTGCTCGAGCCTCCTTAATATATTGCTGCCTTCGGCCAAGGCCAGTTCTGGACCAGCCAACCCGCCTTGGGCAACAATTGACTCCCCCCAGATTCCTTCCCGCACCGAGTCGACCAGGGCCGCGATAAGCAGGGAGGCATCAACGACAGCCGTCACTTCCGCTATACATCACGAGCGCGCAAAATACTAAACCAAAGCCAAGGTGGGATGTGCATTTACAATACATCGGTGATTGGGCTGGGATTCTCGCAGAAAGCCTTCGGCCTTTGATTGCAGGACGGTGCGGCAGCGGCCCTTGACCTCGTCTTTCCGGATGGACAGCCCGCAGAGGAAATTCCCGACCCTCTCCTTTACCAGGGCCTTGGTTCCCAAGCACAGGTTTCCGGTGGCTTCCTCTCTTGCCCAGCCCCAGATGGCCTCATCGGCGTTGAAGTCCGGGCTGTAGCCCGGCAGGTTCATCAGCCGCAGCCCCAAGCCCGGCGTCCGCAGATACTCACGCACCGCTTCGCCGCGGTGCGCCGGCGCGTTGTCCCAAATCACGTTGAGCGGCCCGGAGTGCCTCTGCCGCAACCGCTCCAGGAAGGCAGCCGAGGTTCCGGAGTTGCTATTCCCCTCCAGGTCCATCCACTCCACCTCACCGGTCTCCAGGCACACTGCCGAGTAGTAGCTGGCCTTTTCGCCATAGCTCGGGCTGGTCGAGTCCACCAAGGCCGGCTCTCCCTTTAGCACCCATTTGCCTCTCAATTCGGCATCGGCCCGGAAATGGGCCTCGTCGGCGAAGAATATCTTCGCTCCCGTACGCCACGCCTCGTCCGACAGGGTGGCGTACTCCGCCACGAAGGCCTCCCGCTTCTGCTCATCTGCCTTGACCAGACGCTTCTTGGGGCGCTTCAGGACAAACCCCAAGCGGTGCAGATAGTTCAGGCAAGTGCTGCGGCTCAGGCCAATGCCGAAACGCTTCGAGACAAACTGCCGCACCACTTTCCAGTTCCAGTTGGCCATTTCTATGCCCGACATCTCGGGCAACTCCTGCACTGCCCCCGTCAACTTCGCCTGTTGCGTCTCGCCAAGTGCGGGGGGGAACCCCCGGTCTGCTCGAATATCAAGGCTGCAGGCCCTCCCTCGCCGAAGGCGGCGGCCCATCTGCCGATGGTGTGAGCATCCCGGCCCAGTGCCTGGGCGGTGCCCGAGGCGGTCAGGCCCCGGCACAGGAGCCACAGTGCGTGCCACCGTTCTCTCTCCCGGGGTGTCGGCGCTAGGTACATCCTGCTGCGCACACTCGCCAAGTCCAACTGCCACCCCTCCAAGTCCGGCCTTATCCCCCTCATACCCATCACCATCCCCACTCAATCTGCTCCCAGTCCTGACGCTATGCCTCCCTGATTCTAGCCGACGCAAATGCGGGTTTCACCTTGGCTTTGGTTTAGTAGAGCGAAATCTTTGTAATGATGGGCAATTGGGTTGACGAGATTACCCGACCACGATTTGAAAGCGTAACCTGCGTGCAAGAACTTCCCATCATTTCTACGCTGTTGGTCTACTAGGTTGCGCCGGTGAATCCCTCTCATCCGTACTTGGAGAATGACCCGGCTCCGTCGTCTGACCCTCACCATCTGCGCATTTCACCTTGGCTTTAGTTTAGAAGGAGTGAGGCGCGTTCCGGCCGCCTCCTTTCGCCGACGCACGCCCTCAAGCCACGAGCCCACGGATGGCCGGGACGCAATGCGTTCCAGTTCGCCGCGGAGGAACTCCTGCATGGATTGCCGTTGTTGTGCTGCGCGCACGGCAAGTTGGTCTCGGACTTCTTCTGGGACCCCTCTTATTGTTATCTGTACTGGCATGACAGCATTCTGCAATCGGTACCAGCGCTTCGCAATCACATCCGTGCCCAATCGTTGAGGGCCCACGAAATCCACCAAGACCGAACGGAAACCTTAATACCGAGCAGGAACTTTCAAGGGTTCGCGGATAAAACAACGCCCGGTTAACCGGCTCGGACTGAGCGAAGACGCCGTTTGGCTTCTTCGAGTAACTGATCGGGCAGCGGTGCTGAAAGGACCGCCTCGACATTCTCTCGTAGGTGAGCTGGATTGAGGGTACCAACGATGGTCGTGTGTACATGAGGGTTAGAGATGGTTGACCGAAGCATGAACTCGGTGGCCGTCATGTCCTGTAAGAGAACACCCAAGCCCGCTTTCTCCCACAGGTCCCATACTTGGACGGTCCCCTGACCTGCGCCTGGCTGACCTCGGGCTACACCACCGCGGATAACTATGCCAAGCCCCGCCGAGGTCGCTGCAGCTATTGCTTCGGCGTGTTCCGGTTGCAGGATTGAATAAGGGACCTGCAACACGTCGAACACCCCCATGTCGATGTGGTCGAAGATATTTGGAAGGATGGAGGAGCAACCAAGGTACCGAATCTTTCCTTGTTGCTTAAGGTCTTGCATCGTGGCAATGGCCCCTTCCTGTTCCAAGACATCTCTAGCCGGGCTGAAGTGGAACTGGACAATGTCAAGATAGTCCGTCTTCATACGCCGGAGGCTCTGATGGCAGGCATTGATGATATTGTCCCGGCAGTAGTCATGGAAGCGGGGCAAGGGCACACCGAACCTGGTGCGCTCCTCGGGCCGGAACTTGGTATTGTCCAGAGGGCACCCGCACTTGCTGGCCAAGTAGAATTCGCTCCGGCGGTGGGAGATGTTGTTGCCTATGTGCTCCTCGGCCTCCCCGTAGTCAACAGCGGTGTCAATGTAATTGATGCCGGCATCCAGGACGGCGTTGAGTATCTTTGCCGGCTGCTTGAAGGACAGAGGCCGGCCCATTCCTTGGACCATACCCCGAAGCTCTAGAGCGCCGAAGCCTAGGGTGGTGACTCTTAGCCCGGTGCGTCCTAGGACTTGCGTGGGTAGCTCTAGCATGGTTGGCGCCTCGCCAGGCGGGTTTTCATTCCATTTCCATTGAGACGCGGGCCCTCTCAGGCGCATCGCTGAGCATTCCCGAGTCATGAGCCCATATTTGGGTTAATATTCAAGAAGGGATTTCATAATAACAGGAGGGACCATGGGATCCATAAGATTGTATTCCGGCGACGACGGTGAATCCCACATCGAAGAGATCGACCCGGTTGCTCATCCGGAGTGGAGTCAGTTGCAAAACGCGAAGGGGATCGTATTCAGGGCCTCACCCCCGGGTTACTTCAGTGATTGGCATGTGGCGCCCCGGAGGCAATACATAATCACTCTGTCCGGGGAAGCGGAAATTGGGCTTGCCGATGGTACGGTGCACCGCCTTGGGCCCGGAGATGTCAACCTTGCTGAAGACCTGACCGGCCATGGCCACACAACGCGGGTAGTGAGCAGCGTGCCCAGGGTAACCGCGACGGTCCACTTGGAAGAATAGCCTAAGCCCGACAACATCCCGAACGCCATGCCGCGCCCGACAGCTTCGCGGCGCATTCGTAGTGGAGCAAGCTAAGAGGGTTTCGCGCCGGGCGCCGGTATACCCACCGCCAAGCAGACCTAGTCCTCTTGGATGACCGTCCATGCCCGCGGGTGCGTCGTCATGCCGGTCTGACGGTGTTACCCCAGGCATCCGGCCCATCATGATGTGACTGAGCGTGTGTTGAGGCACCTACCGGGTTTTTAGCTGGCCGCATCAAGCGGCAGCCCGTTAACCCGGTGATTAAGATCAAGGCGAGAGCCTTGGTCTTTTTTGTCCTAGTGGAGGCCGGAGTCTATCCCCGCGGGTACGGAGAAACCGAGCATGAATGGTTGTTGCGCTTTCGTAGTGCCGGTCTATCCCCGCGGGCGCGGGGGAACCGCCACCATGGACACCGTGCTCCCCGAGAAGGACGGTCTATCCCCGCGGGTGCGGGGGAACCGAGATATCACGCCACGTGTCCTCAATAGATTCAGGTCTATCCCCGCGGGTGCGGGGGAACCACTATGCCTGTCTGTAGATCAGTCAATGCATCCGGTCTATCCCCGCGGGTGCGGGGGAACCTCGATCAGACGTACATCGTGGAACTAGCTGCAAGGTCTATCCCCGCGGGTGCGGGGGAACCAGCCAGGCCCATGACAACCTCACCGACGAGCAGGGTCTATCCCCGTGGGTGCGGGGGAACCCGGTGCAGACCGTAAGCGAGTAAACGCCTATTGGGTCTATCCCCGTGGGTGCGGGGGAACCCGAACAGCAGCACCAGAAGGTACTAGAGCTCGGGGTCTATCCCCGCGGGTGCGGGGGAACCCAGCGTCCTTCGGACGGGGCGAAGTGCTGGCTCGGTCTATCCCCGTGGGTGCGGGGGAACCCGAACAGCAGCACCAGAAGGTACTAGAGCTCGGGGTCTATCCCCGCGGGTGCGGGGGAACCCAGCGTCCTTCGGACGGGGCGAAGTGCTGGCTCGGTCTACCCCGTGGGTGCGGGGGAACCTGGGCATCGATGTCGGCGAGTGCAGCCATTACGGGTCTATCCCCGTGGGTGCGGGGGAACCTTCGACGAAGACGGGATGCCGATCAAGTGCGTCGGTCTATCCCCGCGGGTGCGGGGGAACCTGGGATGTGATGCTCAAGGCCGACTGGCACCAAGGTCTATCCCCGCGGGTGCGGGGGAACCTAATGCACCGCCGGATGGTAGGGCCATCTTTGGGGTCTATCCCCGTGGGTGCGGGGGAACCTCGACTATGCGCCCTCCCCACACCGGCCTATTGGGTCTATCCCCGTGGGTGCGGGGGAACCTAGTCCAGGTGAGCAAAGAGTTCGTAGGACGTGGGTCTATCCCCGCGGGTGGGGGGAACCTGCCAGATGCCCACTGGGGCTTAGGCTCTACTGGGTCTATCCCCGCGAGTACGGGGGAACCCGTCGTAATGGTGCCCCTGCCGCGCGGATGATCGGTCTATCCCCACGGGTGCGGGGAACCAGGTGGAGTGCGCCTAAGAGACGACGCACCATGGGTCTATCCCCGTGGGTGCGGGGGAACCGTAACTGGCTTGGTTGAGGCAGGCAAGGTGGTCGGTCTATCCCCGCGGGTGCGGGGGAACCGTTCTTTCTGGCGCAATTCATCAAAATTTACCAGGTCTATCCCCGCGGGTGCGGGGGAACCCCTTCGGATATTTCCCGTTGAATCCAAACAACGGGTCTATCCCCGCGGGTGCGGGGGAACCACGTGGGGCACTACGGAGAGGGTTTCTGGAAGAGGTCTATCCCCGTGGGTGCAGAGGAACCGCCGGCCGGTCGTACAAGCCGCGGTAGAACATGGGTCTATCCCCGCGGGTGCGGGGGAACCTAATGCACCGCCGGATGGTAGGGCCATCTTTGGGGTCTATCCCCGTGGGTGCGGGGGAACCTCGACTATGCGCCCTCCCCACACCGGCCTATTGGGTCTATCCCCGTGGGTGCGGGGGAACCATCCTCTCGCTCTTGATCCAGGCCACATTGTGCGGTCTATCCCCGTGGGTGCCGGGGAACCTGCCAATCTTCCTCACCAAAAACACCCAAGAACGGTCTATCCCCGTGGGTGCGGGGGAACCTGATAGATTGAAGTGAGGAATTCGGGCTCCTAAGGTCTATCCCCGTGGGTGCGGGGGAACCGTCAGCAACCGGATCGCCCTGGATGACCAAGTCGGTCTATCCCCGTGGGTGCGGGGGAACCACGCTCCCAAGTATTCGTCCCGGACTTGCCCACGGTCTATCCCCGTGGGTGCGGGGGAACCTTTACCCAGCGTGGGTGCCGCCTCAACTGTGGGGGTCTATCCCCGTGGGTGCGGGGGAACCGAGTATTGACCTGCGTTTTGAAGACCTCTCAGCGGTCTATCCCCGTGGGTGCGGGGGAACCTCGCTGTCGCCCCACAGGTCAGCCGGATCATCAGGTCTATCCCCGTGGGTGCGGGGGAACCGGCAATGGCGCAAAACTCGCGTCGTAGAGCATCGGTCTATCCCCGTGGGTGCGGGGGAACCGCTCCCGCCTCTGCAAGGATGCGGCCGGGAAATGGTCTATCCCCGTGGGTGCGGGGGAACCGCTCCCGCCTCTGCAAGGATGCGGCCGGGAAATGGTCTATCCCCGTGGGTGCGGGGGAACCGCGGGCCGCCTAAGCGACGTGTTCACCCAGGACGGTCTATCCCCGTGGGTGCGGGGGAACCAGCCCCAAAACCAAAGAGTCCTACGAATGGGCGGGTCTATCCCCGTGGGTGCGGGGGAACCTGCTCTGCCGTGGGATTCAAACCGAAGAGAGACGGTCTATCCCCGTGGGTGCGGGGGAACCCGTCGAGTCCGGGCAGTGTCAGGTCAACAGCGGGGTCTATCCCCGCGGGTGCGGGGGAACCACCGAGTCCCTATCAATGACCCGGCATGTGGTGGGTCTATCCCCGCGGGTGCGGGGGAACCCCTTCCGTGCAGGCCGCTATTCTACGTGTTCGGGGTCTATCCCCGCGGGTGCGGGGGAACCACCGACTATGCGGCCTACTTGGGCGAAAAGGAAGGTCTATCCCCGCGGGTGCGGGGGAACCACGAGACGAGGCCCGTCCATGGGCAGAGCTACCGGTCTATCCCCGCGGGTGCGGGGTGACCCCACTCAGACTGCTGCAGTCGGTGTGGAAGCTGGGTCTATCCCCGCGGGTGCGGGGGGACCGTCATTCCAGTCTGCTATGGAGGGATTAAAGCTGGTCTATCCCCGCGGGTGCGGGGGGACCCGCTACACTCCCGACGGTGGGACGCCTGTTAACGGTCTATCCCCGCGGGTGCGGGGGGACCTCTACGCCTGCCCACGTGGTATAGTGCGCCCAAGGTCTATCCCCGCGGGTGCGGGGGGACCCTTCAATATTCCTCAAATTCCTAACTGGTAGTGGGTCTATCCCCGCGGGTGCGGGGGGACCCATGGATGAAGGCACCGGTAGCACCATTGGTGAGGTCTATCCCCGCGGGTGCGGGGGGACCCCGAAAACTATTGACTAGCTACCGTGTGTAAAAGGTCTATCCCCGCGGGTGCGGGGGGACCGGACTGGCGGCGGAAGAGCCTGGTCACCAAGTAGGTCTATCCCCGCGGGTGCGGGGGGACCCACTGCATTGGTAGCAATAGCGCTGGCTATCTCGGTCTATCCCCGCGGGTGCGGGGGGACCGGGCAACGGTCACCGCAGCGGTTCGTTGATCGAGGTCTATCCCCGCGGGTGCGGGGGGACCGGCTCAAGGCGGGCTGGCTGTGCGGGACGATGTGGTCTATCCCCGCGGGTGCGGGGGGACCACTGATGATAGACAGGTCCACCTGTGTCGCTCCGGTCTATCCCCGCGGGTGCGGGGGGACCGTCTGCCCGCCACGCTGGAAAGCATCATAGCTGGGTCTATCCCCGCGGGTGCGGGGGGACCGAAAGACAGAAACTCCACCAACCCACATAAGATGGTCTATCCCCGCGGGTGCGGGGAGACCACCGGCACAGTGTCTCAGGTCCTCACCGAACTCGGTCTATCCCCGCGGGTGCGGGGGGACCGTCTGCCCGCCACGCTGGAAAGCATCATAGCTGGGTCTATCCCCGCGGGTGCGGGGGGACCGAAAGACAGAAACTCCACCAACCCACATAAGATGGTCTATCCCCGCGGGTGCGGGGAGACCACCGGCACAGTGTCTCAGGTCCTCACCGAACTCGGTCTATCCCCGCGGGTGCGGGGGGACCGGCTTCAAAGGGTGGCCAGAAGAAATAGCGAACGGTCTATCCCCGCGGGTGCGGGGGGACCTACGCTTACCTGACCAAAACCGGCAAGGGGATGGGTCTATCCCCGCGGGTGCGGGGGGACCTCCCTCAGGAAAGCCCCTTCAACAGTGACCTGAGGTCTATCCCCGCGGGTGCGGGAGGACCTCCCTCAGGAAAGCCCCTTCAACAGTGACCTGAGGTCTATCCCCGCGGGTGCGGGGGGACCTAGATTCCTGCTTGCGTCGATGTCGAACTGCAGGGTCTATCCCCGCGGGTGCGGGGGGACCGGGGTCGCTGCTGCAACAGGGCTCCCAGTGACGGGTCTATCCCCGCGGGTGCGGGGGAACCACAAAACGGTCGTAGGCTGCTTGGTCTATTTGAGGTCTATCCCCGCGGGTGCGGGGGAACCGGGTACTCCGTCCACTTCTGGCATTTCTGCGGGGGTCTATCCCCGCGGGTGCGGGGGAACCTTCCAACAAGGTGGCAGCGCACAATGGCGCTGCGGTCTATCCCCGCGGGTGCGGGGGAACCTTCTCTCCATGCGGTACGGCGTCCCCGGCTCCAGGTCTATCCCCGCGGGTGCGGGGGAACCCCAGGCGGCAAGGGTGACCGCAATATCGGCCTCGGTCTATCCCCGCGGGTGCGGGGGAACCCCTATTTGGGTGATACTATTCTTCATCCACTATGCGTTCGGGGAATGATTCAGTGGTACTTTATGAGGTACACTCCGTCGGCTTCTACTATGGTCTTTGGCGCTATTCCTAGAGTCTTTATTTCTTGTTCACCGACCGCCCTCGGGTCGCGCCATGTCATGACTATCGAGCCAGTCCCCAGCTCGTAGTACCAGGTCGTTAGAACGTCCCAGATCCGATCCCGCGTCCCGCTGTTCATCTGTGGAGATGTATAAACCCCCGGCGCTATTTCCAACATTGCCGACGCTAGGAAACCTCGGTATCGTCCCTCCACGTTGGTTGTCACCACCACGGTCATGCTGTCTCCTTATTCTTCGTCCCACGTTTCGAACGGCTCCTCTTCGTTGTCCTCTTCGCCGTTAACCTCGATCGGAGGAACGTCTTGGAACAACGCCTTTATGCGGTCGATCATCTTCGGGATTACCCGTTCTGTCCGCAGCATCTCTCCGGTGGTTTGCCTTGTATGCCGTTCAATGTCCAGGGTGGGATTCCGGGTGACCGCGCTGGCCGACTTAAACGCCGCAGGTAAGAGCACCGTATCCCGGAACAGGTCTGCGATGTCTAGGGCGAAAGCCTCCCCACTATGCTCATGGATGAATCCCAGTTGAGGGATGGTGCCTGTTGCGGTTACCGCGACCACTGCGGCCGCGGTCACCGCCACCGACGCATGGTTGATCGCTTGATTCGGGATGTCGGCCGATACCGGGTCGGCGCGGTCGTAGCGCCGCCTCCGCCACTCGACGCCGTACCTTTGGGCCAAGAGCTGATAGGTCCTCCTCATTCTGGCCCCTTCGACGCCGCGTAGCGCGTTGATATCTTGGTGGGGGAGAACCTCGCCCAGGCGCATGGCATACATCTTGCGAGCGATGGTGATCCGGCTGCCCTCAGGATCGCCCCAAGCCCGCATCTGCCGTCGCGCTGTGTCCGAACTGTCGGGCATCAACGGCGGCGCAGTGTAGCACCTCACCCCATCCTCACCCACTGCTACCAGTGCTGTCCCGTGCCTTGCCATCAAGCGCAGGGCGTCGTGGCTAACGGTGGATCCTGGACCCAGCAATATCATCGAGAGGGACTGAAAAGGAATGCCGTACTCGCCCTTATCCAGAGGACTGTCGCGGTCCGGACCGCTTTGGCGGTCGAACCGGAGTGTGCCGTCACGTACGGTCAGCGCGCCCCGGGATAGCCAGAGCAGTCCGTGGCGGTCGGCGTGGGGGATTCTAGCTGTTTCCAGTCCAAGTCTTCCCCTCAGCATTATGTCTCCTTGAAGTGGTTGATTGGGTTGGTCTGGCCCCGCGTGTGCGGGGGGAACCTATACCGTGAGTCCAGCAAGCCAACGCTGTAGGGTCTGTCCCCGCGTGTGCGGGGGGAACCTGCACAAAGCAGCGCGGGTTATAGTACTGCATGGGTCTGTCCCCCAGCACACGGGGGGACAGACCCATGCAGGGACGTGAGCCTTGCTGCCTGGAACAAGCGCTGATGAGATATTCAATTGTTAATGTGCTCGGCCCAAAGTCGCAGGCGGCTATGGGCTATTGGGTCTGCCCGGCGGCCTAAGGAGCAGCATCCCGTAACCGTAGGCCCGGTGGCGGCCCACCCCATCGGCCAGCAGTTTGGCGAAGGAGTCCGGGTCGGTGACGGTAAGTATGCCCCGCAACACCGCGTCCGGTCCCTCACTGTGGCGGGTATGCAATTTGCGGACGGCGCGGGTGCGTTGGAACGACACCAATTTGGTCTGGTCCAAGTCCAAGGTCGCTCCGCCCTTCCGGTCAAGCCGGACCGCCAGCCACTCGCGGTACACCTCCTCCCGCTTGCGCTCCATTCCGCCCTTTTCCGGGTGCTGAATAGCTTCCCACAGAAAGACGTCGCATTCTTTACCCGGACGCATTCCACCTTCCCGGAAGTTGCGTTGTACGTTGGGAGGAACTCGTGTAGGGTCCTGTTGAAGCCGCACGATGGGGCGAATGCGCGTCTCGAAGCCAAGCCGTTGGCCCGTCTGCCATTCCGTAGGCATCGGCTTGTTATCGATGGTCGAAAGAAGCAGCGCGCGCAATTGTAGCGGATCGGCGAAGGTGTTGGCTGCCCCACGCAACGCGTCGGCGTCGGCCCGCCCGTAACCGTACAAGACGCCACGGGCGCCGCCCCGCGGAATAATCAGACGAAAGGGCTTAGGGGCCAGGTCTCCGAGGGTCTCCTTGAGGAGACAATGCATGGCGTGGTCCGGGTCTTGTAGCCGTTTTGTGCCCATCCAGCGCTGGAAATCACGCACATTGATCTCGGCCCGTATCATTTGCAGGGTAGTGGTTCCCGAGACGACGCCAGGTGTTGTGATCATGCCTGCCCCCCCTTTTCCGGCGATTCGGTTTTCGTGGCGGGGGCGAACTCGTCCCGGCGCCTCGTACCCTCCCGGACTGCCCGGCCGCCTCCATGAAGACCGGAAATCCAATTGCGCTGGTCAGTGATCATATAGGTTCGGTTAGCTTCAACCCCTTGCGAACCTTCCCCCTCGGGCCAGAACAGGCGAATGGGTTCCGTCGGATCGCCGGGGCCAGCCAGGGTATGCGCCAGCAGCACGGCCAGCGCGGTGTCGCCATCTTTGTATCCGGCGAATAGCGGGGCCGAGGGTAGCCACGGCTTGCGACCTATGAACAGGGGCCGCGCCGGTTCCTGCAAGGCTCCGGCCAGCCCGTCCAGCGTTGGCTCCCCGTCCGCCGGCTCCAGCCGCAGGGCGACGGTTACGCTCATGTCGGCGAAGTAGTCGCGGTAGCGCAGGTGATTCTGGTACGTGCCGCCGCCCCGCCCTTCCGGGTGGCCGCGGGTGGTCCAGCTTTGCTCAGTGTTGTTTATGGCCACGCTCTGAAAATCCTGGATGCTCAGGCCGCCTCGAGGTCCGCGGTCGATGCGGGCGGCGAAGACCAACCGGTCCTGCAACTGCTGGTGCCGCTCCCGCTCGACGCGCAGCCAGCCCATGGCGTTGGCCAGCAGCCCCGTCAGCATCGACGCTGCCGGAAAGGGACGGGTCACGCCGTAAGCGTCGATGGTCTCCCCGCCGAAGGCCATCAACGGCGATTCCAGGTCTAGAATCAGGTGCCTCGCCATAGTTATACCGTGCCACTGCGGACGGTTCCTGCAGCCCAGGACGCCAGGTCGTCCAGGCACAGACGGTCCGCGTTAGGCATATTGCAGTCTTCAACTGATGCCACTCGGCGGGCCTCCTTTGCGCCGTAGCACGCGTCCAGCTTGCCGAGGTAGGCACCCATCCATTCGGTCGCATCCTCAACTTGAGCTCTTGACGGGTCCCGGTAGGCGTTGGCCAAGCTGCGGGGCTGGCGGCTGCCCGCTTCGACCAGAACGAGGTCGGCGCAGGCGTAGGGCGCGGTGGATCCCAGCTTGGCGCCGGGGGTGACGGTGGCTATCAGGTGCAGCAGGTGCTCAACCACTTTGGCGGCCATCGTCCGGTCGGCGTTTAGCCAATCCTCCGCTTTGCAGCCCTCCAGGTTGGAGACCAGTCCGGGCACGTCCACCACCACGTAGCCGTAGAACAAGCCGGCAGTCAGCTCCATGTCGCCGATGTGGGCGGCCCCTGCGTCCTCATCGTCGCCCTGGAGGTCGTCTACCACCGAGAAATAGTCGCTTTCGCTCTCCTCCCGGTGCACGGTGAAAGCGTGGGCGACGTGGATGGCGGCCTCGATGTTGGCGCCAGGGTCGGAAGTGACCATGCGCCCGAAAAGGGCTCCCTCCAGCCCGGCAGGGAGGCGGGTGGCATCGAGAAGCGCGCGGAAGTTGTTCCCCTCGCCGCGCCTTGCATTGAACAGCGAGGTCGCGGCATCCCCGGCGGCCTTGGCGTCGTTGGGATGGTCGGCGCAGATGGCGGCGGCCCTCTGGTGCAGGTGCTCCACCTCGGGCACGCCCAGCAGAAGAGGTTGACGGCCGGTCTCGGTGTTACCACGGCTTCCGTACACACCGACGTTGAAGGCCTCTCTCACCGCGGCCAGCACTTCCTCGCTGATGCCGTCAGTGCCCTTGAGCGGCTCGATCACCTTACGCTCGACGATGTTGCGGGAGCGGATGGCCTCTGTGCTGCCGGAGATGTTGCGGATAGAGAATTCGTCCTGGGCCATGCGCCAATGCCGCTTGAGGCACTGGGACGAGATGCGGGTGCGCACCGCGCCGCCGAAGGGCATCCGCTTGGCTAGGCCGCTATCGTCGCGGTTCAACAGGGCCGCCGGGTATGAATGCAGGGTGTGCATTTGTAAAAACCGTGGGGTAGGCATGGTCTAACTCCTTAAGTCTCTGATTGCTGGGAACTGCGCCGCTCCGCCTGATAGTAGTCGCGGGCGATGCGCCGGCGGCCCCGTTCGGCCGCGTCTTCGTCATAGCCTTCGTTCAGGATGAATTGGGCCATCTCGCGCCAGTTAAAGGACACGTCTGCGGCCGTCAGCATCCGAAACATTCGCGCTAGCAGGGCCCGCAGCATCGGCCCCCGGGCCGTCAACAGACGGTTGAGCCGGGACTCGCTGTAAAAGCCCTGCGCCCGCTGCGCCGCGCCGCCGAGGAACAACGCCCGGCCCACCGGCATATAGCCGTCATGTGCCGTTTGCGGGTTGCCACTGCCGCTGTTGGTAGGCGTCATCAGCGCGATGCCGTGCAGAATGAGCGCCCACTTGGTTTCGATGGCGGGGTTGCCCAGGAGGTCGTGGGGCGCCAGCAGCCGCCAGAACACCGCTGCGTCCGGATCATCCGGGTCCATCCGACGCAGTTCGGCCAGGTCGCCCCGGCGATGCTCGGCGAATTGGGCTATGCTACCGGCCAAGCTAACCGCTATGTCATCCCAAGAGCGGGGCCGGTCATGCTGTGCTTGAGAATCAGACCCTTCAACATCCGCGGCGGTCATTCCTCCGCCTCCTCATTAGCTTCGTTGAACACGTCTGGCAGTCCGCTATTGCCGCGCAATCGCCCCTCGAACAGCCCTTCGGCGTTCACCCGTGCCTTGTAGCGGTATATCGCCGGGCAGGGCAACGAGTCCTCGGCATCGTAAAGCAGGACCCGGGCGTGGTTGATCACGCCGCTCCTATCGCCGTCGTTAAGCAACCAACGGCGGCGAATACCTTGCCGTTCGCTCGCGTCAGCGTCAAACTCGGTTTGCAGGTCGTCGAAGAACGTGGCGTCCACGATTTCGTCCAGCCTGTTAAGCCAAATGCGGGCGCGTTCCCGATGTTCCGGGCTAGAGCCCTCTGCATCGCCCCGGGCCATAAATGTCTGAATTGAGTGACTGAGAATACGCTGGACTGTTCCAACTTCCTCGATGCGGGACCTGGCGATATCCCCCAGTTCTTGGGATCCAGCACCTCCCAGCATTGCCGATTTCGCCTTGGGACCCTTTTGGCCAATTAAGACTACGCGCTCATGGTAACCTTCGGTCTTCCCATTGCCTCGCACCATCGCACGGGCCACCAGTTGCATAGGGTCGGGCGAACCTCGTTCCTCTGGCGTAAGACCCAGCAGGGGAGGCCGGGCCCAATCGGGCGAGACCAAATAGTCGGTGACCCGTTTGTAGTTGAATCCACCGGCGCTCAGAGTCAGCGGTACTCCGTCCCTTTTGCTGTTGATGGGCGTCCAGGGGTCTCCGGTCCTGCCTTTCAGACTGCGGGCTTCTATACGAGCTGCTCTGGAGGTGGCGCGGAGTCCATAGAGGCGGCCACTGGAATCCTGGCGCAGGCGGATGCGGCGGCAGACCTCAATATATAGAAGGTCGAGACGGTTCGGCAGCAGCACCTCTCTCGGAGTCCCGTCCCAGGGCAACGTCCACAACAGAGCTATGCCACCGTCGTCCGGGTAGTACGGGTTGTCATCCAGGATTTTCGGGCGGAATTCCAGCAGCGCCTTAATGTCACGCTGGACATGAGCGCCGGGACCTCCACTTGAGGGTGCAAGAGAAAATGCCGGGCGGTTGCCAAAGCCGCTGTTCATGCGGGAAATGCCGTAGTTCCCGGCTCCCCCAAACCCCTCCATTGTCTGCAATGTGACCACCGCAAAAATCCAGTCGTCGGTGTGGGCCTGGGCCGCCACCTCCGCCTTCAAATCGTGGTTTTTGGACGTGACCAGCATATCCAGGTCGTCGGGGGTTTCGAGCCTGTTCTTATAGTCTTTCTCCCGCTCTTCGGTCCAGGCCGGGGACTGCATGAAGGCTGGCATGGTGATGTCGGTTACAACCAACTGCCAGGGTTCGTCTTTGGGGAAGTCCTTTTTGGTGAGGCCGCGGAGGAGACCGGTCCATTTCTCGGTGGTTGCCGGGGCTTCTGTCAAGCCCGCACGGTGTATCGCCATCGCGCCAAGCTGGACCAGGAAGGCATGCCAGGCATGGCGCTGATGGGGGCGCAAGGCGCTGAAGGCTTCCACCTTGTCCGCCATCAGCGCAGTGTAGACGTGGGGCAGGGACGCTGCGACTCGCTCCCGGCCGGAAGTGTCAATGCGAATTAACGGCTCGGTCAAGATGTTGTGCAACGGATACCTCGCTTTGCTGCCGGTACGCTTTGCTGCCGGTACCCTTTGCTGCAAAGATTAACGGACAGCAATAATCATGTTAGGGATGCGCTCTCAGTAGCGTCAACGGGTAGGTGCCAGTTGGTGGGACTCCGTCACTGAGAGACCATCACCTCGAGACACAAAGATTGCACACGACGTACCCTGAGCGGTGCGGTGTCACCGAGTGGCTACAGACACCACACACGTAGCGACCGCATCGATTACAAGGTCCGATAGCCATGCCATGGCAGACGTCCATGTCACAGCGAACCTTGCTAAGAATGAGGTGACCTGGTAGGGTAAGCATCGAATACCTCCATGAGTATGGTGGTGGCACCGAAATTTGGGGGATTCATCCAGCCTGTGTCGGTGCTAGCCGACACAGGCTATTAAGATTATAAGATATTGTCGGAAGTAAATCACCTAGGAATCTAAGCGCTTTGCGCCGTAAGCATTGGATTTATCTCTAAGCGTGATTTGTGATAGCATTCCCCGCACACGCGGGGGTAGACCTGCTTATGGCGCAAAGCGCTATGACTAAGTTCCCCCGCACACGCGGGGATAGAAGCTGGCCTGCGGAGCCCTAGCCCTCCCGCCGCAGGCCCAGGCGGTCGTAGCGAAAGGCTCGGTCACCCACGGCGAAGGTGAAGCCGCCTTCTGAGAGATTGGGAGTAACCGGGCCTTCGGTGGTTGCTCCCCGGAGCAGGTGCTCAGGTATCGTGATGCTCCCGATGTTCCGCGAGTTGTCGAATGGGCTGGGTGGCGGTGGGGTGAACTCCACCTCTACGCCCTCGTCGCCTAGCCGGGTGCGGATACGTTCCTCCGCACCCGACGGGAAAAGTAAGCCACTGCCGTTGTTGTTGTCGGTGAAGAAGGACTTGTCGCGGCGCATGACAATGCTGTTCGCGCCCTGCGTGTCTGACAGCACTTTTCCTTGTATGCTCTGTCCGTGACTTATCCACGCATCGCCCAATTTCCCAGCGATGGCCTACAGTTCGGCGGGGTGGGTGGCGTTTTCCACCAGTTGGCGGTTCATCCGGGGAATGGCCCACTGGGGGAACTCTTCGATCAGCCGACGTGTGGCTTCCAGGACGCGCAGGTCTTCGTATACGTACCCGTGAGGGCCTAGCCCGGTCCGGTTGGGACCGCCCCATTGCAGCAGGGGCGAAAGGTCTTCCGAGTCTGGGGTCAGCACGATGCAGCTGGGTATTTCGTACTCCGCGGGCCGGTCATCGCGCTGGTGCCGGTGCAAACGGCCGATTCGCTGCAATAACACGTCCACCGGGCACAGGTCGGTAATGAGCAGCAGGTCGGCGTCGATGTCCAGGGACTGTTCCAGGGTCTGGGTGCCCACCACGGCCACACCGCCGGGGTCACGCCCTTTGCCCAAACGAGTTTCCACTTCTCTGTCCAGTAGACGACGGTCGTCGGAGGCGAACCGGCTGTGGTGCAGCGTGGCTCTCCCATTGGCAGAGAACAGGAACTCCCGGTCATCTCTGACCGCCTGTTCCAGGGCTTGCTGGGTGCTGACTGCGTAGCTGACCGTGTTGCGTATAATCAGGGTCTTGGCCCCGGCCCGCGCCGCTTGCAATGCTAGCTCCGCCACCCGGTCAAAGTCGTGTATCTGCCGCTGGGCGGAGATCTTGACGGTCTTCTCCTGCCCGTTCTCGCCTGCGGCGGCGATGCTCTCTCTGCCTGTGGCGCGGACGCTGACTGCGGGGTAGGGGGAGTTGATGGCTTCGTCCAGGCGTGGGGCGTTGTTGATATTCCAGCGTCCGGTGGACAGCCATTGCCTCCGCGCCGCCGACCCCAGGGTAGCCGACATGAGCAGGGCGTAACCGCCTGCGCCCAAGTGGGCATCCAGCAGGGCCTTGATGATGCGGCGCATGTAGGCGTCGGAGGCGTGGACCTCGTCCACCACCAACAGGTTGCGGGACAGGCAGGCGGCGCGCATGTGGGCGTGTTTGACCTTCAGGGCCGCCATCATCGCTTGGTCAACCGTCCCAACGCCGATCTGCGCCGCCAGGTAACGCTTGGCGCTTTCGGCGGCCCAGCGGCGGTTGTGGATGGCGGCGTCCGGGTGGTCGTCCCACCAGACCTCATAGGTTTGCAGGTGGTGTCCTGCGATGTCCCCAGCCTTCAGGTATCCCGGCACGGCAAGCACGGTCTCGGGGCGGTTGCCGTCGGGGAACAGGCGCTCCACGAAGCGCGTTACCCTGCCGTGGAGTTGGGTGGCGGCGGCGCGGGTGGGCAAGGCGAAGTAAAGGCCGTCTACCAAGCTTGTTTCATACATGCGGGCGAACCGGGATAATGCCGCCTCGGTCTTACCGGAGCCGGTCTCGGACTCGATGATGACCAGCGGCTCGTGCAGCGGCGTTTCGGTTGCGGCTTGTTGGATGGCGTTGGGGGCGAATCCAAAGAGGGCAGAGAAGCTGGGCAGCCCGTTGGCCAACCCGTCCCGCTGTTTCTTCAGATCCAGACCTATTGCCGATACGGCGTCCCTGGCTTGCTTCCGCGCCCTCTTTTCCATGTAGTCGTCCTGTGGCTCACCGCAGAAGGGGAACCATTGTTCCTTGGAGCCGATCCAGTCGGCCAGGGTGCAGAGGCCTAGGAACATGTGCTGAAACTCCGGGGACGACGGAAGCGGCGGCGCGTCGTCGGCGAAAGCGGCGGGGAACCATTGCCGGGCCAGATTTCCGATGCGTCCGACGCCATCGGCAGGCACGAGGCCGCCACAGCGTTCCCACAGGGCCCGATTAGAGGGTTTATTGCCCTCCAACTGCAAAGGTTGCCCGTGGTGGGACAGGGCAGCGATGAACAGGGCGCAGAAGGTTTCACCGCCCCGGTCGTCCCAAGACGCGGCTGCATCCCACCACCAACCAAGGCCGTCGAAGAACCAGTCGGCGGTTGGATTGTTATCTCCCATCAATACCGGGGCCAGTTCGTTATAGTGTCCGGCGTGGCCTGGTCTGCGCCGCCCGGCGGGAAAGTCTTCGTCCCGCCAAATTCGCGTCTGAAACCCAACGTTCACCTTGCCTATGTCGTGCAGCGTGGCAAACACGCACAGCCTGGCTACGGTTGTTTCGTCTAGGTCGTCTAGGCCGGCCGTGTGGGCCAGGCGTTGCCGGATGGTCGGTTGTTGTAGTAACGCCTCGAAACAGACGCCGACATCGGCTGAATGGTTCTCCAGAAGATGGATCCGTTCTGGGCCACGTTGCCGGTAAGGGAATGCCTTGGCCCAGAATTGCTGGGTATAAGCAGGTGCTTGGGCATCGTTCGACATACCTAGACCTCGTTCTATAGACAGCTTATGCTACCGCCGGTTGAGACCCAGCAAGCTTGCGTTACACTGGATTATCGCCAATACTGAGCGGAACGTCCAAGGGACTGATGTCATTCGGGGTCCGTTCATGGAGAACCTTGGCTAATTTGACCTATACCGCCATCGACGTCGAGACGGCCAATTCCAACCCCGCCAGCATTTGCCAAATCGGGGTGGTCTGTTTTCGCGACGGCGCCATCGTTTACCGGTGGTCGATAGCGGTCAATCCACAAGAGCAGTTCAGTCCTTCAAACGTCAGCATTCACGGTATCAGCCGAGACATGGTTGCCGAGTGTAATACACTTCCGCAGATCTACGGGGAATTGCGCGGCAGGTTGGACGACACTGTCTTGGTGAGTCATACGCCTTTTGACCGGTTTGCTCTGGATGGGGCCATAGGGAAGTACGGGCTTCAACAGATTAGACCTAGGTGGCTGGACAGCGCAGTCATTGCTCGCTTCGCTTGGCCGGAGAAGTACAGGAAACGCAGATGGGGACTCGCAAATATCGCGAGTGATCTACAAATAGTTTTCAAGCATCACGATGCAGTAGAAGATGCGAGGGTCGCTGGAGAGATTGTCTTGCAGGCCTGCAAACATAGCGGCTTGGACATAGATGGGTGGTTGGATCGGACCTAGAAAGGTGTCCTTACACTATTGGGCCCGGCCTCCACACCGCCTTCCGCCATGCTACCCGAGGCAGCAATACCCGTCCCCTAACTGATTTATGACCCAATCCGGTTATTTGACAGACAAAAAAAGTTCTGATAGCATCGCCGAAATCTCATACTGGTCGTACATGCGGCCTCGATTGGGGGTAATCGACGGTAATGGCACGTGTGCGCACCGAATCCTAACCAACCCGCAGTTGGTTGCGGGGTTTAGGTTCCTCTTCTTCTAGTTTTTCGTTAGACGGTCCTACAAAAGATGTAGGTCGCGTTCCCGCCCACCGTGAGTCCATCACAAGTCCCTTGGCATTTGTCCTATTTGTTCCCTCTTTTTCACAGGGGAGGATCATGGAGAATCAGGAAGTACGGTTTCTTTCTTCCTTATACGGCGGCTATTGGAACCACCAGGTGGCTGACTTTCGTTACATGACCAACGCGCATTTTCCCCCGCAGCGGTGGTTTGACTCCCTGCAAGCACGCTTGCCGGAGTTGGTGAAGGCGTATCCCTCCACCAACTGGTACCTGTCCTCGGTTTTGGCTGAGTCAATGGGACTCAGCCACAAGGAAACGGTGGTGGGCAATGGCGCCAGCGAACTGATCTCTGCCATCACGTCTAGATTCGTTAACAACCTGGCTGTGCATGTGCCTACCTTCGATGAGTACACCAATCGAGCCCAAACCCAAGGGAAACAAGTTAGCCTGTTCTCCATGCCCGGCAGCTTTGAGCTTGATATCGATGCTTTCATTCAACATGTGAAGTCGTCCAACTCGAATGCCGCTTTGTTCATCCGTCCCAACAACCCCACGGGCACCTACGTGTCCAAGGCTGAACTGACCCACTTCTTGGATGGAATGCCCGATTTGAACCTTGTTTTGGTTGACGAGTCTTTCATCGAGTTCGTAGACACCGAGGCCTCTCCGTCAGCGTTGGACCTGATATTCGAGTATCCCAATCTGATGGTCGTGAAGAGTCTTTCAAAGAATTATGGGATCCCGGGTCTTAGGCTTGGGTATGCGGTGACGGGGGACACCGACCGGCTATCGGCTTTGAGGGCCGATCTGCCGATCTGGAACATCAATTCCTTAGCTCAGTTCTTCCTGGAAGAGATGGACGGGTATCAGTCCGATTACATCGAGTCATGCGCCAAGGTGCGGGACGCGACACAGAGTCTCTACAGAGCCCTGGGTACCGTGCCTTACCTCTATCCCTACCCTACACATGGAAATTTTGTCTTGTGTCAGCTTCTTTATGGGCAGACCAGCGAAGAGTTGACCGCCCGGCTTTTTGAGCATAGTAGAGCGTTGATAAATAATTGTGGCTCTAAACACGGCCTCGACGATCGATTCGTTCGGATCGCTTGCCGCACCCAGGAAGAAAATTCGAGGCTAGTGGAAGCTCTGAAGGAAATTGGGGCCTCGGTCCAGCCCACAGCGGCAAGCGATAGACTGGTCACGTCACCATGAAAGCAGTGATACTGGCAGCGGGGTCCGGGGTTAGGCTCCGCCCTCTAACCAACAACCTCCCCAAATGCTTGGTGGAAGTACATGGAAAGTCCATGCTGGCCCACCAACTGGAAGCCCTTGCCAGAGCAGGTATTGATAGTTGCGTTCTGGTGGTAGGTTACTTGGCTACCCAGATTCGGGAGCGGTTTGGGAATAGGTATGTCGGCGTTGATCTGTCGTACGTGGAAAACGAACGATATGCAGTGACCAACAACATCTACTCCCTGTGGCTCGCGAGGAAAGCTTTAAATGACGACATAATCTTAATTGAGGGGGACCTGGTATTCGAACCTGAGCTGCTAGACGATCTGGTCAGACGCCACGATCCAGATATTGCGGTGGTGGACCGGTTCGATCCAAGCATGGACGGGACCGTGATCTTGGCCAATGGCGACGTTGCGGAGGCGATGGTTTTAAAGGCACAACAAGGGACTGACTTCAACTATGGACCCGCGTTGAAGACGGTCAACATATACAAGCTCTCCCGGAACACCATGTGCAACCTCGTGATTCCTGAGTTGTCTCGCTACCTGATTGCGGGGAGGACCGACCAGTACTATGAAGCTGTTTTCTCGGACCTGATCAAGCGGGACAGCCTTAAGCTTTCGGTTCTTAAGACAAAACGTAGGTGGGCGGAGGTAGATACGCCTGAGGACTTGGATGCCGCTGAGCGTCAGTTTCCGGCCCCCCGCTGTGTCGCCGAGCGAGGCGCTGTCTCCTCCACTTTCAGGGCAGCGAGGGATTAGCCACGACAGCCAAACATAGGAGATCTCCAAGTCGGAGGAAACTCACCGATGAATAATTCGAGGGCATGGTCGGAGTCCAGCGCCGTCGACTATTACTCCCAACACCGTCATGAATTGTCTGACCTTTATCCATCGGAGAAGGTCTTTTTACCGCGTGTGCTCTTTCCCGGCGCCAAGGTGCTGGACATAGGGTGCGCTTCTGGAGGCTTCTACAACATCATGCGGTCCCTGGAGCCAAGTATCGAATACACCGGCATAGATATAGCCGAACCTGCCATCGCCCTAGCTAAGGAGAAGTATCCCGGGGCGACGTTCCAAGTAACCAGCGGGCTTGAGATTCCCTTCGACGATAATAACTTCGACCTCGTCCACTGCACCAGCGTCCTGGTGGTGGAGCCTCGGTATAAAGAGGTCATTGAGGAAATGTATCGGGTCTCCAATCGATTCGTCCTCGTGGATATGAGGCTGCTGAAGAATATAGGTGATAACCAGGACTTCGAAAGATCGTATTACCGAATTCAGTTCGAGCACGAAGTTGAACAGGCTACGGTGCCTTACGTGGTCTCCGATGCGGACGAGGTAGTCAACTACATCCTTGATTTGGACCCCAGGCCAAGAGCACTTAGGGCTACAGGTTACTTCCATGAAGTGACGCCTATGGCCAATACAACCTTTGATTCAGTCTGTATGACCATATTCCTCATCCAGAAAGGTGACCCCGGAAGAATCGACACTGAATTGGAGCTGGAGGACCTTCCTCTAGAATTCGCAATTAGGCCTCGTTGAGCTCGGAGGTATGGTCTCCCGACGCCAGTTCCTCTGTGGGTTGCTTTCTTGGCTAATCCGGGTCTACTAAGACACCGTGTGTCGCCGTCACTATTCATTCTGAAGGGAATCCCATGGCATTGAAGTGGATCGGATGGTCCAGAAGATTGGCCGCGATAGCCCAGGACGGACTCACCTACTCTAATAACCCCTTTGACAATGAGCGGTACGCCTCGGTTAGAGATATCGCAGCGGAGATCATGGCTGGGCAGTCCGGCGCTGAGGCCTCCTACGTCGCAGAACTACTGGCCGGAGAAACCGGCCACGCCACACCCAAGGTTGATGTGAGGGGAGTCATCTTTCAAGCCGACAGAATATTGTTAGTAAAAGAGAAAGATGATGGGCTGTGGTCACTGCCAGGAGGATGGGCTGAAGTCCAGGAGTCGCCAAGTAACGCGGTCGTCCGTGAAGTACGGGAGGAGTCCGGGTATGTGAGTGAAGCCGTAAAACTCCTGGCGCTATACGATCGGGGTTGTCATGAGCACCCGCCTTACCCCTTCGCAGTGTACATGTTATTCTTCCTTTGCAGGCTGATTGACGAACTGCCCATGGAAAGCGAGGAAACCGAAGAAGTCGGCTTCTTTGGACGGAACGAGCTGCCCGAGCTGTCCCGCAACCGGGTTACTCCGGCTCAGTTAGAGCGGCTCTTCCAGCTTTATGAGAGTCTCGATAGTCTCACGGTCTTTGATTAACGACTTCACCACGCTTTGTTGTAACGAGGGGCATCCAAGGACATGGCCGGGAACATGAGCCGCCCGAATAATGACGCCGAGGCGCCGGAAAAGGCCCTAGGGGTTCAAGTTGTGTGCTTCGGCATGATTACACCAGCCGTCGTATTGGTCGTGGATCGATCACCCGAGCATAATACCGGCACTGCCGTGGAGGAAATCGGCAACTTTATCTCCGACGACGCGGCTATTGTTGCGGTGTTGCTTCGGCGATGGGGAGTACAGAGCAGCCTCATCGGTACCGCTGTTGGGGACGACACTGCCGGCAGACAATTAGCCAACCAACTGCAAGAAGCAGGAGTCGCGGGAAACGTTCGTCTTTCCTCTGAAATTAAGACCCCTTTAGAGGTCAACATCGCAGACCCGACGGGAGGACGGACCTACTTTTGGCAGAGGGACCCGGAGGTGCTCGCCACCTTGGACACCGCTGACCTGGCTATGATGGAGGGTGCCCAGCTTCTCTACGTGGATTGGTACGACGGCCACCACATTTGTCGTCCGATGGCAGAAGCAACTCGTTTGGGAATGCCCGTGTTTCTGAATTTAGAGCATGGACACCAGGACCCTGAAGCAATGGCCGGCTACGCTAAGGGTGCTACTATCTGTCAAGCAGTGACAGATCCCGCCCAGCGCGGAGGCGATCCTTTCAAGGTAGCAGAAAGACTGTTGGATGCAGGTGTGGAGATTGCGTTGGTTACTCTAGGGCCCGACGGTTCTGTGGTAGCGGCGGCTGGGGAAGTATTTCTAGTTAACGGGCTGGGACTCCCGGTGAGGGATGGCTGCGCTGCCGGTGCCACCTATTCAGCCGCTTTTGCTTACGGATATCTTCTTGGCTGGACCATAGAAGAAACTGCCAGGTTCGCCGCTGCTGCGGCGTCTCTCAAGTGTACGGTAGTGGGTCCCCGAGCCTTTCCGCTGGGCCAGATACACAAGTTGGCCGAGCAGGTCAAGATCAATCAATCCACGTTTGTGTGATTCCTGGTAAAGGTAATGTCCGATTCTCAAACCGGTCTCCCTGACTACTCCGAGGACTTCTATAGGCTCAACGCCAAGCGGTACTCGGAGGTTTCCCACCAGCTACTACAGTCGATTTACATAAAGTCGTCTCACCCAGCCCTAAAGGGCGACTTTGATCTACTGGAGCGGCTTGTTGAGATGGCCCTTGGCCGTCGCGGCCTTGACGCCGGCTGCGGTGCTGGGGCCCGGGACGTTCACTACTTGTGGAGCCGAGGCTTCGATGTGTATGGCATCGATGCAGTTGAGGAGAACATTGAGGCTGCCAAGGAGCTGCACCCCGAGATTTCGGACCGGGTTAGTGTCGCTGACCTCCGCCAACCTCTCGACTTCCCCGACGAGTCGTTTGACTTTATCCTCTGCAACGCCGTAATTCAGCACATTGAACCTGGGCGCTTGTTCGACGTTACCCTGTTGGAGCTGGCAAGGACCTTGAGGCGAGGGGGCATCCTTCAGCTAATGTTCAAGAACGGTCAGGGCGTGATAACGGTATATGATCGGGACTATGATGTGCAGAGGTCCTTTCAGCTATACGAAGAGCGGGAAATACTTAACCGGCTAGTGTCTTTGGGCCTGACATTGATAGAGGCTGATGACCCCAATCAATTAGGCGGGGTGATGTATTTTACCGATCCTAAACCCGTTGAGCACTGCGTCTTTTACCTGAAGAAACGGGCTTAAGTCCGCTTGTCCCTAGCCCCTCCTGAGTGACCCAGACAACTCCCTCCCAGGAGCTAATCTTCCGAAGAAGGTGCCTCTAATAGTGCCGCCCGGAGACGTTCCAGAGTCCCTTCACCGAGACCCATGGAGCGCACGTAGTCTCGGGCGCCTCCGTACGTACTATCGACGTACTCGAGGGCTTCCCGTATGGCATTCCGGCTGCACCCCAGCATGCGTTCCAAGCGTCCAAGATCATGATCTATCTGGGCCGCCGCGCGTCGAAGCTCTTCGTAGAGGGGTGTGACATAGCGTTGGGTTAACACGTAGTCTTCAACAATCTGGTCTCTGGTGACCCCCACCAATTCCAACAGGAGAGCTATCACCACGCCAGTTCGGTCCTTCCCCGCCGAGCAATGAACGATGGCTGGAAACCCGTCCCTGTCTCCCAGTTCGGTGATAACGTCGGCGATCTGGGTTCCGTAGCCATCGATCAGCAATTTGTACAGTTCTTCCAGAGAGTCGGCACGATGTTGGCTAACTATGTGGGGAGCCAACATGGGCAAGTGGACGTAGGCGACCTCCTCCGAGTCTGCAAACACGTCGGGGGCGGTCATAACCTCGATTTCCGTTCGGAGGTCTATCACGGTCCGGAGTCCGGAGTCGATTAAAGAGCGTTGAGCTGCCTTTGGAACGCGGTGCAGGCCATCGGAGCGATATAAGGTACGCCATTGGGTGTATGACCCATCATGTGTCGTGTAGCCTCCTACGTCCCGAAGGTTATAAGTCCCTTCCAGGGGCCAATGCCGCTGCAAGTTGAGGTCAGCCTGGGTACTGGGGTCATCCTTCAAGGGCTGCTCCCTCCTGCGAAGGAAATAAGTGAGGTGTAGCGTAGGCCTTTCTGAGTGCTGGAGTCTAGGAGGTTTGCCACCCCAGGCGCGGCATAGATGGAATTGTTGAACAGGCCAATGCTTGGATAGTGGGTGTGCCTCGATGACCTCGCAGATTTTCGGCGGGATCTGGCTTGTGACTCCTAGCGGCGGCGGGCGTCATATGGACGGCGCTGAGGTGGATGAAATACAAGTCCTCTTGTCTGAGCAATAGAGCCTCTCTTGATGCTTCGTCGTCGTTTAACATATAGCATGGATGAAAGGCTATTTGGTTAAGAAGCCTTTCATTGACCATTAAGGCTCGATTAAACTTCCTGCTAGTTGAGACAACAGCGAATGAAGCATTGGACAGGTCATTGATGAACCGGTTGTTCGTTGCCAGAAACTGGATAATGGTGTTCCCTTGCAGGGAGGCCAGGTCACTGGAGTTGTACCGGACGGGGGTCGACTAAATGCAAAGTTCAGAAGAGTCTCTGCCGCCATCCACCGTTGACCTAGCTGGTGCGTCTTCCTGGAACAATGCTGTCCGCCTAACCGGAGCAGTCCTGATCCTCGCTGCAATTGCGACAGTGGTCTCCGTTGGCGCAAGAGTAGCCGCGGGAGCGGACCAACCCACACTCTTGGAATCCATGGCGGCTATTTCCGGGAACAAGGTCGAATACAGTATCGGCGGCGCAGCGAGGGTGGTGTCAGGATTAGCTTTGATGGCCGGGGCATGGTTGATGTTAAAGACATGGACCATTCGGCGACAAAGGGCAGGGTCCTTGGTGCTGGCCCTGTTCGCTGCATCAGGCGCTTTCACGGCGGTATCGGGCTTGTCCGCAGTCGCGTTGGCGGCTTCGGTACCTGCTCTAACCGAAGGTGCCGCCATTAGTACGATGGATGCGCCCGTTGAGGCGTTGGCTTATTCCCGGTGGCTCACCGGTAAAATCGGTTTCACCCTAGCTGGGCTGGCATTGATTGGCACGGCGGGTTGCCTGCGCAACGGCGGCGGCACTGTAAGGCTCACTTCTTTGCTATCAGGGGCCATAGGCATTGGGATGCTATTCATCTGGCTTGATGCTGCTACGGTGATGCACCGTATCACAGGTGTGGCTTTCCTGTTGTGGCTGGTGGTACTGGGCGGAATGCTTCTCACGGGTTGGTTGGAGCGGCGCTTGGCCGGGTTTGTCAGCCATGCGTCAACCGGCTCAATAGACGGTTAGGCCGGGGCGAAAAGAAGTTGGACTTGCTTGGGCGCAGGCCTGGGGCCATAGGTTGTGCCATCCTAATACCGGGAAGCATTTACGTCGACCGTCCCGCCAGTGACAAGGAACATAACCCGTTCGGCGATGTTGGTTGCCCTGTCGGCTGTCCGCTCCAAATTGTGAGCCACCCACAGGAGGTAGGTAGCGCGCTGGATGGTTCCCGGGTCTTGCAACATGAAGGTTAGAAGGTCCCGATAGACCTGGTCGTAAAGCGCATCCACTTCATCATCGTCTTTGCAGACCTGAATAGCGTTGGCCTTGATGGTCTCCTCATCCTCGTCCAAATCCACTGCTTGCATCAAGGCACCCAGGCCCCGGTGCATCATGTCTATAGACTTATTGGCCATGCGCGGGATGTCGATCAAGGGTTTCAGGGGTGGCTCGTTGCCCATCATAAGGCTAATCTTGGCGATGCCCTCCGCATAGTCGCCGATGCGTTCCAACTCCACCGCTACGTGGAGTACCGTGATCAGGGTCCGCAGATCGGTGGCTAGGGGCTGCTGCGTAGCCATGAGGAAGATGCACTGCTCTTCGAGCTGAAACCGCATCCGGTCGATGACATCGTCCTCACTGATGACTGTCCGCGAAGCCTCCAAGTCCCGGTCTTTAAGGGCTTGGACCGCATTTTCTACGGATTTTTCCACCAGATGTCCCAGGGTCAACAAGTCGCTTTCGAGCTGTTTTAGGTTTCGATCGAAATCTTCCCGAGTGGTCATATCTACCCCCGAGGCCAGATGGAATTGGACCTATTCCGTGCTTGGCCGCATCGGGCCATCTAGGACGCCCCTGAGTCCCTGCCAAGCAGCCCCCAGTGCTGCGCACGCCTATCGGTTTGCCAAATACTGCGCCGAAGACCGACTTGCTTTAATGATCAGGCTGGTTCTTGCGTTAACCATTCCTACCACTCGGCCTTCCTCTGGAACTTGTTGCGGAGAATCACCGCCAACGCGTTCATGGAGAGCAATACCACTAATAGCACTATGATTCCGGCAGCGGCGTTGACGTGGAATCCTTCTTGGGGCCGGGAGGTCCAGTTGAATATCTGTATCGGCAACACCGTGAATCGGCTCAACGGACCGTCAGGGGCAAAGGGCACGAAAGTCAAGGCTCCCATGACGATGAGGGGCGCGGTCTCTCCTACCGCGCGGCTTACCGCCAGAATCACGCCCGTGAGAATACCCGGGAAGGCGTAGGGCAGCACCAGGTTCCAAATGACCTGCCAGCGGGTGGCCCCCAGGGCGAATCCTCCTTCTCTTAACGACGGTGGCACAGCGCGTAGGGCCTCTTGGGAAGCAATAATTACTATGGGCAGAATCAGTAGTGCAAGGGTTAGGCCGCCAGCGATTACACTCCTTCCCAGTTCCAGGACCCGGACGAATATTTCCAGGCCCAGGATTCCGTAAACTATGGAGGGGACGCCGGCCAGGTTGGCGATGTTGACGCGGACCACCCGGGCGAACAAGCTCCGAGCGGCATACTCCTCCAGGTAGATCGCAGCCCCCACTCCCAAGTTGAAGGCCAATATGCCGGCGATGCCCACCACATATATGCTGCCCAATAGAGCGGCCTGGATGCCAGCTCGGTCCGGAAACCTGGAAGGGAAGCTGGTCAAAAAGTCCCAGCTTAAACGGCTTAGCCCTTGGGACAGAACGTTGAAAAGCAAGGCCGCCAGCATTCCCACGCCAATCAAGATGGCGGCCAGGCACAGCAAGTAGAAGATCTGCCCCTTGACTTTCCGGTACTGCTTCCGTTTCTGGAAGTCGCTTTGGGTGATGACGGCCATTATTCGTACTCTTCCCGGAACCTGCGAACGAAGTATTGGCTCAACAGATTCACTCCTAACGTTATAGCAAACAGAGTCAATGCCACCGCGAAGATGGTCTTGAACTCCAGAGTGCCGGTGGGAGTGTCTCCCAAGCTGACTTGAACGATGTAGGCGGTCATCGTCTCGATGGGAACGAAGGGGTTGAGGGTGAAGTTGGGGTTCTGACCCGCGGCAATCGTCACTATCATGGTCTCACCGATAGCGCGGGACATGGCGAGGATGAACGCCGCCACTATCCCGGACAGCGCGGCCGGCACCACCACCTTAGTGGCCACCTCTAGTTTGGTCGCTCCCAATGCATAGGCCCCTTCCCGGAGGGAGCGCGGCACCGCCTGCATAGCGTCTTCACTCAAGCTAGATACCATAGGCAGGATCATTATCCCCATGACAATGGAGGCGCTCATGCCGTTGAACACTGATATGTCATCGGACACTTGGCGCAGAAGAGGGGTCACGAACAATAGCGCGAAATACCCGTAGACCACGGTTGGTATCCCGGCCAAGACTTCAAGCACGGGTTTCACTACCCTTCTGACAGGGTCCGGGGCGTATTCGGCCAGGTAGATAGCGCTCAGCAACCCCAGAGGGAGAGCAATAAACATGGCCCCAACCGAGGTAAGCATGGTGCCCATGATCAGAGGCCAGATGCCGAAGTGCTTGGATGCGAAGAGCGGGGTCCACTTGGTACTGCCGAAGAACTCTAGGAACGACACCTCTTGGAAGAAAAGTATGGCTTCGAATAAGAGCACCGATATGATGCCGACGGTGGTGAAGATGGACAACGTGGCACAGGCCAGCAGGACCAGCTTGATAATAGTCTCCGGAAGGTATCGTTTCCCTCGCCGGCCAAGCAGCGACTGAAGGAAATATAGGCGCGCCCCAGCTACCCCCGAATCTCCTCCTGTAATGAGCCTCATCGGGTTGTCTCGCTGGTCCACGTGTGTTCTGGCGTAACCGTTTTCACTGTTATTCTCTGGGCGATGGCCCGCACCAAAATAGCATGTGCTGTGGTTGAATTAATCAATGGGGTAAGGAAAATTAAGAGGCAGCGATCAGGCGGGATCACGTGCGCCTTGATCGTCGATTCCCAATATCTCCCTGTGGTTAACCGCCACGGAGTACGTCGCCCACAGGACCCTTCTTGGGGTAATCCCCTCCGAAGAGGGTGCCGACCGTACCGTTATGGAACCTGGCCAAGGCCAACTCGTATACTTCGTCGAGGAAGGGAATGTACCCCACCTCGGCAGCTAGAGCCCGCCCTTCTTCGCTCAAGTAGTAGTCCACGAACGCGCGCACCTGGGGGATGTCGGCGGCGTCCTTGCGGACGTAGATGAACAGGGGCCGGGACAGAGGTGCATAGGCGCCGTTGTTAATCGTCTCGTCGTTGGGAGTTATGCAGCCCGTGCCCCCGTCGATTGCCACCGCCTTCAGTTTGTCCGTGTTCTCCGCATAATAGGCGTATCCGAAGTAACCTAGGCTGCCACGGTCTCCCGCGATTCCGTGGACCAGTACGTTGTCGTTTTCGGAGGCGGTGAAGTCGCCACGGGACGACTGTGATTCACCATTCACAGTTTCCGTGAAGTAATCGAAAGTGCCGGAGTCCACGCCGGGGGCGTACAAGTCTATCTGCTCGTTGGGCCACTCGGCCCGAATCTGGTTCCAGTGGGTCACCTTGTCTTCGGCGTCGGGACCCCACACAGTGTGGAGCTCTTCCACTGTCATGCACTCGACGAACGTGTTTTCCGGATTGACCATCACGGTCAGCCCGTCGATGGCTATCGGTAACTCGATATACTCGATTCCGGCTTCAGCACAAAGGTCGACTTCCTTGGGCTTGATGGGCCGCGAGGCATCAGAAATCATGCTTTCCGAATTGCAGAATTTCTTGAATCCTCCACCGGTGCCGGCGATCCCGACGGTGACCCGAACGTTACCTTTGGTCAATAGGCCGAACTCCTCCGCGACAGCCTCGGTGATAGGGAAGACTGTGCTGGAGCCGTCGATGGCAATGTCACCCTTCAATTCGTTCAAGGAAACTGGGACCATCTTGGATTCTGCTCCTGTTTTCGTCGTTTCGGTTGATGGTTGGGAGGATGCCGAAGTTGAAGTGTTGGAATTGCCTGGTGCGCTCTGGACCTTTTGAACGCCACCTGCACCAGATTCCGCCGCTGGCGCTGACCCACAGGCGGCCAGCAGAATTCCCACCAAAACTGCGCTCAGCGATGTCAATAAGATGTAGCCAAAGCGGTTCTTCCCATATGAATTGGTTCTTGTACCCCGCACACCCATTAAGTAATACCTCCAGGCTTCTCGTTTTAGATTGGGTTCCTGGAAAGGTTACTACTCCTCATTAAACACTTAATTATGAGAACGTTAATATTAGATCAAGGGAGGGTTAATCCACGTTAACAGCGTCGGCCGGTAGGTAGAAACCTCAGAATGGGCCGAGCTTCCCGAGGACGCGTCGACCCAACGGGCGGTCCTTCGTTGGGTCCCTTAGGGCGCTAGGGGAACGGTGAAGACGAAGGTGCTTCCCACTCCCTCTTCACTGTGGACCGATATCTGGCCGCCGTGAGCTTCAATGATCTGCCGCGCTATGGCCAGGCCCAACCCAGTGCCACTGTCGCCGCGGGAGCGTTCTACTTTGTAGAACCGTTCGAACACATGAGGCAAGTGCTCCGGCGCAATTCCCACACCGGTGTCTTCAACCCGGAATTCGATGAATCCGTCCTTTTGGGCCGTCGCCAGCGTGATAGTGCCGCCGGCGGGGGTGAACTTTAGGGCGTTCTCCAAGAGGTTAATCAAGACCTGTCTCAACCGGTCGGCATCGGCGTTTATTGCGGGCATGTCATCTGGAAAACTGTGGAGTAGGGTGCTCCCTTGTTCATCTAGTATCCGATCGAAGCGCGACTTGACCTCTGGCAGCAAATCGGCCAACGTGACGTCCTCGAGTTGAAGTGTGAACTGGCCATTTTCCAAGCGGGATAGCTCCAGTAGGTCATCCACCAGCTTCGTCATACGGTCCACATCTTGACTAATGCGCCGCAAGAAGTCCTGGGCCACCTCCTCTCGTTCCACTCCCCCAATCTCCAACGTCTCAACCATAGCTTTTATGGCAGCCAATGGGTTGCGGAGTTCGTGGGATACGTTACTGACGAACTCCCTTTGGCTGGCCTCGGCCTGCTGCGTTCGAGTATAGTCGTGGAGCGTTAGTAGCACCTCTCGCGACTGGTCATCTTCCAGGGGCGTCACGTTGACGCTTATGAATTTTCTGGGACGCCGCAGCTCCAACTGACCGAATTGGGTCTCTCCGGTAGCGACGCATCGAGATACTAACTCCTGGATTTGGTGGTTCCTGATCGCCTCCGAGAAACGCCGGCCTTCTATCTGCTCCATGCGCACACCCAAGATTCCGCAGGCGGCCGGGTTGGACAGTAGGATTCGGCCTCCCGAGTCAACGGCTACCACTCCGTCGTCCATGATTGCCAACACTTCCGACAGCCTTTTCCGCTCTCCGGAAAGCGAATCCATGTCGGCCTGCACACGCTCGACCATTCGGTTGAAGGCTTCGGCCATGATGCGGCCGTGGGTGGTGAAGGGAGCGGGCGCTCGGAAGCTGGAGTCCCCCTGCGCCAGGCGGCGGGTGGCTTGGATGATGGACACCACGGAACGGGAGGTCCGGACCATCAGGAAGTAGCTAATGCCGAGGGCTGCGATCGCTACGCCGAACCCGATGGCGCCAAATGCGATAACTAGCAGATCCATCGTCAGGTCAACCGCGGGCTATGCCTCAAACCGGTACCCCACGCCACGGATGGTGATGATGCGCTGTGGGCAGTATGGATAAGACTGGATTTTTTCCCTGAGCCAGCGAATGTGAACGTCCACTGTGCGGGTTTCACCGAAAAAGTCCGGACCCCAAACCGTCTCCAGGATCTGCTCTCGGGTGAGGGCCCTACCTCGATTGGAGGCCAGTAAAGCCAGCAGGTCAAATTCTCGGGGCTTTAGGCTGAGGGGTTCGCCCTTCAGCGAGACGGCGTGGCGGTCCAAGTCCACTTCTAGATCGCCGGCCTTAATTACTCGATGGCTCGCCTTTCCCCATTCTTCCCCTTGGTTGGCCTGGGAACGCCGCAGCATCCCTTTGATTCGGGCGGTAATTTCCCTCATGCTGAAGGGCTTGGTGACGTAATCGTTGGCCCCTAACTCCAAGCCCACCACCCTGTCGATCTCCTCACTCTTGGCCGTTAGGAATAGTATGGGTACTTCCGACTCCCGTCGCAGGATCCGGCAGATTTCAAGCCCGTCTAAAGACGGCAGCATGACATCTAAGATTACCAGGTCCGGCTTAGACTCGCGGGCAGTCGCTAAGCCTTCGGCCCCATCAACGCATGCCCGCACCTGATATCCTTCCCTCTCCAGGTTGTAGCGAAGCACCTCTACTAGGTTTTCCTCGTCTTCAATGACCAGAACACTCTTGTTGGGCAAGTCATGCTCCCGTTGTTGGATTCTCCAATCCGGTGAGGCGGGGCCCAGAGTTCATCAGGGCAACTGCTCCCTTGCAATTGCCTTTTCCAGTATATTACTTGGCAGCCCATTGTTGTAAACGCCTGTGCTTCCCCGGACCCATTACCGAATCCTTGACTGGAC
Organism: Dehalococcoidia bacterium; assembly: GCA_965197555.1. Taxonomy (GTDB): domain Bacteria; phylum Chloroflexota; class Dehalococcoidia; order Lucifugimonadales; family UBA3495. Next base: position 1,402,182 of record OZ240213.1, read on the forward strand.
CCACCTCGAATGATTCCTCATCCGGTTGGCTGAGCGACCGACGCGGCGTGTCCATCGCTCTTATCCCGCTGGTTGACTGCGGGCACCGGGCAGCTTGGTACCACGCCCCACTTATTGCCTTGCTTGTAGCACTCCCGGAGTGCGGTGCCATGCCTAACGCCGCTGGTTTGATGCTACTCGTTAATCATAGCGCCAACTGGTGAACTGAACTTTAACGGCACGTTAAATCCAGATTAACTTAACTCGCCTCCCTTACGGACAACATCCCGACCTGGAAGAGGAGGTGCCGGTCGGTTGCCGAGAGGGTCAAACCACCAGTTGTTGTTGTCAAACACATCAGGACTCCGTCTCCGCAAGGCGTTTGATGCCTTGGATGGTCAGAGTCATGTTGCCACGGTGTTGTTCTCGCCGTCCCGCGAGGATCTCTGCTGCTTGGTCAGGGTTCTCTTCCATCGCCCTGCCCGTGGCGGACAAACTGGGCCCGATGACCAATCGCTGCCGCAGCCTGGTCCCGCCCGGCATCCGCTCTAGTTCGAACCGCCATTGGGCGCTGGGCCGTTCGCGGTCGTTCACGTTCCACGCAAAAACTCGAGGAGGGTCGCAGGCAACGACATACGAAGTAGTCTCCCATTCCCGTCCTGGTCGCTTGTTCCTCCCGACGAATGAAGCGCCTTCCTGCGGGCCTGGGGCATCTACCCAGTCGCCACCCTGGAATTCATCGCTGAATTGGGCTGGGATGTTTATATCGCTGGCAAACTCCCATACCCGCTCCGGCGGCGCAGCGATGTCGATCTCGACGGTCACCCCCGGCACCATGGCAAGTAGGGAACTTTGTTCGTCTGGGTGTTGTTGAGTGAACCCCCAGCGGTCGAACCAAACGATTTCTGATGCCGGCCGCCGTGATGCGGGCTTAAACTCGGTGCCGATGGTCCAAGCAACGGGGAGTAGGACTACTTGGGTTACGCCGTCAGGAATCCCCAGTAGCTCAGCGAATTCCCCGGCCTTTCTTAGATGCAGAGTGGTCCAGGCTGAGCCCAGTCCCCGGGCCCGCAGTGCAAGGCAAAAGCTCCACGCCGCTTGGATTACCGAGTCGAAGAGGCCTGGTCCACCACCGCCATCATGAACGCCCCACACAGTGGCCAAGACCAGCACCGGTACCCGCTCAACGTTGGCTGCCAGATGAGCTGCCGAATGCACTACTCTTTGACTAGGGTGCCCGCCACCGCGCCCCTCTGCTGCCGTCTTGATGATTTCTCCTCCCCCGGCAGCGCGGTAGAGCTCGGCGAGTTGCGCCTTTATTCCGGGGTCGCGGATTATCATCCAACGTCTGCTGGTAATGTTACCGCCCGACGGGGCCTGCTCTGCCAAATCAATACAGCGCAGCAGCAGCTCATCAGGGACATGGCGTTCCAGGTCAAGCCGACGGCGTACTGCTCGTGTAGTGCTCAAGAGTTTGTCGGTTTGTTCGAGGTCAAATTGCATCGGGCACCTTTTCTAGATCAGAGTTCAGGGGCTCAGAGTTCAAGGGCTCAGAGTTCAGGATGATAGTTGAGTGAAGGGGGATACCAGACATTCAACGCTACGCCATTACTCCGGACCGGGGTAGCTTAAGCGCAGCGCCCCGGCCACACCGGTTCGTTGAAGCCAAGTGGCACCGAGGGCCGAGCCCAGCGCGGCGGCGTCTCAGAGAGGCCCACCACTGGGCCCAGGTGGTTCAACCGCCCCACCGGCGTGTCGCTGGTAGTCGACCAACACTTCAACTCTTGGGGGGTGAATTCCTCCGGAACGTCCTTCAGTTCCCCAACCGGGACCTGCCCTCGTCCGACCAGCCAGTGGCCGGTCTGGGCCAGAGAGATCCGCACCAGCCAACTGCCGCCCTGGCGCACACGCCGGGCGAGAGCCACCAAGGCACCGAACGCCATCAGATAGCCGGTCAAGTAGTCAATCGCCGACACTGGATAGAACTGAGGGCCCGGCGTTGCGCCGGGGAAAAGCTCACCCTGACGGCTGGTTATGCCGCTGACTGTTTGCACCACAGTGTCGAAGCCCCGGCGCAACGCCCACGGCCCGGTATGGCTGAAAGCGGAAAGCGACACGTAGACTATGCCGGGTCGCAATTGCGCGAGGTCCTCGTGTGAGAGCCCGCGCTGGCCTAGGGTTCCCGGCCGGTAGCTCTGCGAGAACACATCTGCGTCGCTAATCAGCCCCCGTAGCGTATCGAGGTCCGTCTGCTCCCGGAGATCAAGGTGAGCGGAGAGCTTACCGTGGCCGGTATCATATTCTTGGTAAGTGTTACTTGGCAGGTGTGCCCCGGTGATTTTCATGACGTCGGCGCCGTGTTCGGCCAGAGTGCGTGCGCAGGTGGGCCCGGCGAGGACTCGCGTCAGGTCAAGCACCCGGACGCCCGACAATGGCCGATCGCCGTCTGGCAGGTCTTGTGGGGGACTGTCGCCGATTTTGACGATCTCCATCAATGGCAGTGAAGCGATGGCCTGGGCCTGTGGGTGATGGACCCATTCGTCCATGGTGCGCACCATGCCACCGGCGCCGTTGGCAGCGATAATTGCCTCCTCAAGCTCGAGAGCATCCCAACCCTCCACGGCTTTTCGCACTGCCTCGCGGTCTTCCGGCACGCCGAGCACCCCAAGAGCGGCAGCGCGATGGTTCGGAAAATTGGCATGGATATAGCTCCAGCGGCCGTTCTTGGCCGGATAGACACCCATCACCGCGTTGCGCTCGGTCGAAACTGGCACCCCGTCCATGTGCAGGTAATGCCCGCTCCGTAGCGAGGCTGTCGCCTGGCGAGTATCGACGGCGACCTCCTGTCGACGTCCGGTACGCGACTCCCAAAGATCGGAGACGGCGAGGCCAACTGCCGAGAGCGCTGCGGTACTCGTCTCCCCAATAAGAAGCGGCGTCGGCAATATGGGATCGGCACCGCCGGTTATTTTCACCAGACGGGAGTATTCCTCAGGCCAACCGGCGATCGGCAACAATGCGCCTAGAGCATCATTAGTCATAGCTTCGATTCCCTCCCTATACTCTAAAGTTGGCTAGATTAGACAGGACCTATAGAGCGGTTCGCTCAATTTTACTCCCCTCGGGAACGTTAAGCACTCAGTCGCACATGTCTAAAGCTTTGGAACAAAATCACTCGATCAAGGGGTACTAGTTGCCAACTCCGAATTGGACCACGACCTTATGGCCAAAGAAGGAGATGTCACCTCGTCTGGGGCTAGAATACACTGGGGTTAACACTGTCGGGGATTTGGCCGCTAGCCTATGGGCTCCAACCTAACCCAATCTGGAAGAGCAGTTGTTGAGGAAGATATGGTAGCAATGAATTTGGGAGATAGAATCGGGTTCGACGCGGGCGGAACGAGACTTGAAGAAACCCTGGAAATCGCCGCAGAACACGGCTTCCACTACCTGGACTTCAATGCCGACGCTGGACCTAACCAGCTTGGTAACTGGAGTGCAGAACGGGTCCGTGCGATACACGAGATTTGCGATCGCAACGGTATACGCATCTCACTTCATACCTCATCAGGGGTGAACGTTGCGGAGTTCTCACCCTTCGTTAGCGAGGCAGTCGACCAATATCTCCGGGGATACATTGACTTGGCGCGGTTATTGAATTGTGATGGTGTGGTCGTACACGGCGGGTTCCACTTTAGTTCCCAATTGGAAGCCCGTATGTCAGCTTCGTTGGAACGGTTGAAGCGCGCCGTCGAATATGCGGAGAAGGAAGGAGTCGTGCTCTTCCTGGAAAATCTTAACTTCGAGCCCGATGACGCTGAGGTCCACTATCTGGCCAACACTGTTGAAGAGTGCCGGCTCTATTTCGACGCCATCTCTTCAGAGCATTTGGGTTGGGCTTTCACTGTCAACCATGCAAATCTGGTACCGGAGGGCATCGACGGGTTCCTGGATGCCTTCGGCATAGATAGAATCGGCGAGGTGCGCTTAGCCGATAACTTGGGTGACAAAGAAGTACATCTTAATCCGGGCGAGGGCAATATCGACTTTGGTGCGATGTTCCATCGTCTAGAGTCCGCGGGTTATGAAAAATTCTATACCATGGCCTTTGGCTCTCTACAGGACAAGCTGGAGGCGCGGGAGGCATTCAGCCGGTACAGCAAGTAAAGAGCTTTCCTGAAACGGTGAGCCCACCCGTGGCCAACCGCAACAGTAAAAGTTTGGGGGAATCTATTTGATCCGAGAATTCCCGGTTGGTATACTTTCGCCTGGAGAAAATCCGCCCTTCCGTTGCCAATTTCTCAGGCGCATTGGACATGGCTAATTGTCTCGGATCGGTCGGACGGAGATCGTTAATTCAAGAGCAGAAGGAGGACCGATGCCAGCGACAGCGTCCATGAGACTTATCCCAGCGGGTAATACCGAGGCTCTAAAGAAGGCCTTTGAAGAGATGCGAGGCTCCCGAGAAGGCCAATGCGTGGCGAACCGCAAAGTAATGGGTGTCACCAGGGAGTTTGTTAGTCTCCTACATACGGACCAGGGAGATGTTTTGGTCGCCTACCTGGAGGGAGACGACCCCTCCAAAGCGGCGGAGAGGATGATGGCTTCCGATTCCGAATACGCTCGGTGGATAGCATCGGACGTTCTGCCATTGCTGGGTGCGGCAGTAGGGGAGCCCCGTCCACCCAGTGAGATCTTGGCAGATTGGCGGGCCTAGGGGTCATATAATCCAGCTCCTGGTAGCCATCGCATCCTATTAGCAGGAGTGTCTTGACCCAAGGGGGGAACTAGCGCTTTATCCTGAGGTTCAAGGTCACCGGGCTAAGCCGGATTAAATTCTTGTCCCCGTTCATTATTTAAGAAGAGCCCCGTTCGCATACGGGGCTCTTCTTTGGTGGCCGGTTCTGCGCAAGGTCGCGGAGAGCCGGCCCTGTGCATTGTAAAGGCTTATCCCCTGCCGTGGCGGAGCAATAGCCCCGGCAGGGCCCCCGTGGGTACACCATCCTCGAAGGTTATCTCGCCATTCACAATGGTCCAATGGTAGCCTTCCGACTTTTGGACCCGCCGCCACTCGTCGCCGGGCAGGTCGTGAATGATCTCCGGGTCAGTCGCTTTCAGGTTTTCCAGGTCGTACACAACGATGTCAGCGGCCACACCTTCCCTTATGTACCCGCGGTCCTGGAACCCACCCATGAAGGCTGGCAAATAGCTCAGCTTATAGTGAGCGTCTTCCAGGGTCATTCGCTGCTCGTCCCGCACCAGCCAAGAGAGCATATTCGTGGGAAAGATTCCTGAAGTTGAGAACTTGACATGGGCACCACCGTCGGACACTCCCGGTACGGTGTAGGGGGATTCCAAAACCTCCATGATGAGGTCGGGGTTCTGCCTTCCCCGGTGGGCGATGAATTCTGTCTGCAGGTCGTCTCCAACAGCCAGGTCCAAAATGGCGTCAACGACGTGCTTGTTTTCCATGTCGGCGATCTGGCTGATGGTCAGTCCGGTGTAGGATTCATACTTGAGGTCTCCAACCTCGCCGACTACCAGGTTGGGGTAGGAGCCTGGCAAGATGCCCATGGGCACGCGTCCTTGGTCGTATTCGTCTCGGAGGATCTGGCGAAATTCCGGGTTCATCATGGCGGCGATGCGTTCATCGTGGTTTCCAAGGGTGACGTTTCGCCAGCCGGAGGTGTTGTCGAACAGGTTCCAGTCTTCGAAAGTCAACTCCAGATCGGCGTTGTGCGTCTGCCCTTGCCCGTGCATACGCAGCCCTCTCCTGGCGCAATCCTCCAACCAACGCAGCCTTGCCCGGTGTAGCTCAGGGTTGGTGTCGTCGGTGACCACGGTCTGGTAGATGACGGGGCGTTTGGCAGTCTCGGCCACCCTTTCGAAGAACTTCATTGTCTGTTCTTCCATGGGGTTCCCCTCTTCCCCAGTTTCCCGGTAGGCAAGCTCTATGAAACCCTCATCCCGGTCCGCCAAAATCCGGGCGAAAGTAAGGATCTCCTCTGGGGTCATCAAGTCGGTGACCATGGGGGTAGCGTCGAAGTCTCGCTGCCCCGAGTCGGCCCCCAGCACTTGGGCGGACCAGCCACAGGCGCCTTTATCCATGCCTTCGTGTACCAAATCGACCATCTTGGCCAGTTCTTCCTTGGTTGGCCGTCGCTTCTTGGCTTCGTCCCAGCCCATTACCCAGGTGTATACCGGTGTTAGCGGCACATAGGTGAGGCAGTTAACACCTTTGGGGGTGCGGTCCAGGCTGTCCATAAACTCGGGGAAGGTAGTCCAATCCCACTTCGGTCCCATTCCTTCCTGCATGGACTTCAATGGGATAGCTTCGTTGCGGGTCATGCTCTGCATGGCCCGGTCCCTGTCCCCAACCCGGGATGGCGCGAAGCCGAAACCGCAGTTGCCAATGGCCACAGATGTTACACCGTGCCAGCCGGACATGGTGCAGTAGGGGTCCCAAAAATACTGGGCGTCGTAGTGAGTATGAAGGTCCACGAACCCAGGGGCTACTATCAGGCCCTTAGCCTCCAGGACTTTGTCGGCCGTCGCATTGCGCAACCCTCCGATCTTGGCCACCTTGCCGTCCTTGATGCCCAAGTCACTGACGTAGCGGGGAATACGGGTCCCGTCAACGATGGTTCCTCCCTTGATGATGATGTCATAATCTGACAAAACGTGCCTCCCTATTGCACAACCGTATATTGATTATCGTCTTGTAGTATCTTTTACTGATTTTGAGAGAGATTGTCAACGACCTGGGCTCTGAAGTCTCGGATAGGTAAAAAATGTGCAACCTAACCGCTAGCCTTCGTAACGCGTGCTCAGCCTCTAGCAGTTAATCGGCAGGCGGTTTGGCCATTGGAGCGCTTACGCGAAGGAGCCATGATTCCTCAATTACTGACCAGAAATCATCACGAGAGCGCCGTATTACGGTACCTCGTTGACAGGTTTTCCAAGTTTCTGATAACGTTCCTGATTATTCCGATAATCCAATCAAAGTATCATGCACCGCCGGCATACTATGTTAGGTGTCCTGTGCCTTGGTGTTTGTCACGATGTAGTCGTGAGATCGCGAAGCCTCTAATCTTCGGTGGCAGTTATTAACCTTAGGGTGGGGGAGCCTTTGCCCAAGGAGGCTAGAGAATGACCCGATTTCTCTCCGCAAGCTTCAGGTTATTGTTACTGCCGGCATTAGTATTGGCTCTGGCGATGTTGGTAGCCTGCGGCACTTCAGGCACGCCCGAAACTGCGGCCACGGCGGTTCCAGCGGCCCCTGCAGCGACCAAAGCTCCCGTGCCGACGGCAAAGCCTGTGGCCACCACCGCGCCTACGGTGGCGAAGCCCACGGGCACCCTGAATGTGGGTTTCAAGGAGATGGGCGCCTTCGACGCCCACCCCAGAATTACAGCAGGCCAGCAGATGTTATACGTTGGCGTTACTACTGCTGAAACGCTGCTGGCTGTCAACTCTGATATAGAATTCGTTCCCAAGTTGGTCAAGGAGTGGAGTGTCTCCCCGGATACCCTGATCTGGACCTTCAAGCTTCACGAGGGAGTCCAATTCCACAAAGGCTACGGCGAGGTGACCGCGGAGGACGTCATCTGGTCCATTGGGCAATATGCGGCGGAGGGCAGCAAGTCACCTAGGGTTGGCAACTTCAAAAGGCTATGGTTTAACGAGCAGGGCTATTCCAAGGCCATAGATGACCACACCATTGAGGTGCACACTGGTGTGCCCCAATATGACATGCTGATCAACATAAGTGCCCCGTGGGCTGGGGCTATCTTCAGTAAGCAGGTAGTGGATGACCTGGGAGAAGATGAAGGAAGCCGCACAGGTGTCGGTACAGGGCCCTGGGAGTATGTGGAGGCCCGCACCGGCCAGTTCTGGAAGTTCAAGGCAGTGGAGGGGCATTACCGCAAGACCCCTGAATTTGCTGAGCTGATTTTCTGGGAGATGCCCGAGGAGTCAACCCGGGTGGCTAACTTCCAGGTAGGCAAGGTGGACAGCATCAATATGGCCATCGACTCCAAGCCTGCCATCGAGAAGGTTCCCGGCACCAAGTTCATGACAGTAGAGGGGGGTGGTACAGAACACCTCGCCTTCCTTGGCAACTGGTATGTGGGAGTGGGTACCCCGGACCAGGCGCCTGGCTATGACCCGGAATTGCCTTGGATATCGAGCAACCCGGACCTCAACTCACCGGAGTGGGAACGGGCTCGCAAGGTCCGCATGGCCTTGTCTATTGCGATAGACCGCCAGCTCATCGTAGACACGCTTCTGGGAGGCGAGGGAAAGACCCTAGTCATGTGGGGATGGGAAGACCACTTGCACAGGCTTCCCGACGACATAAGGGAGTGGCCGTACGACCCGGAGCGGGCCAAGAAACTCCTGGCAGATGCGGGTTATGCAGATGGGTTCGAGATAACCGTGACACCCAGCATCCGCAGCGTACCCGCCGAGGTAGAGGCGTGCGATGCCATCGGCACCATGTGGGAAGCCATAGGCATTCGCACTCGCCTGAACCATGTGCCCTACGACACTATTGGGCCACAGATCACCAATAGAACTTACAATCAAGCAAACTGCCATGGCACCGGAGGATTCCTCGACCCCCTCGCCTTGGAAGTACTGGTATTGCACAGCGACCGGGGTACTCACGGGGCCACTCACCCCTGGCTGGACGAGATGCTGGATAAGGCCGTTGGGACAGTCGACACCGACGAGCGCTTTGAAATCATGGTGGAAGTAGGCCGTTTTGTCTTTGAGAACGTGATGGAGGCGGGATTGTATAGTGTCAATCTACTATGGCCATTGGGCCCCAAGGTGGACCCATGGCCGGAACATTTGGAGAAGGGAGATAGAAGGATCTTAAGCGGACTCGAGTACGCACCTCACCGCAAGTAGGTCGGTCTTTCGGCATATACCTGGCAATGGGCCCATGGCCGAATGAACTATATCGAGTTCATCTAGAAACTTGGGGATGTACTGATATGATGCACCGTTGGTCCACGGGTACTAAGGTGTTACTTCCGTTGGCGGTGTTAACCCTGGCACTACTGGTGGGGTGTGGCACTGCGGCCACGCCTGAAGCTGAGGCCACGGCGGTTCCTGCGGTCCCTGCAGCGACCAAAGCGCCCGTGCCAACGGCAAAACCTGCGGCTACCAGCGCGCCCCCGGCCGCGAAGCCCACTGGCACCTTCAACGTGGGCTATAAAGACGTTCCAACCTTCGACGGACGCCTATCAGCGGGAGGAGCGGGAGGGTATGCTATCGGCTTCTCTATTGGTGAAGTGCTGATATTTCTAAATACAGATGGCGAATTCGTGCCAAGGCTGGCAAAAGAGTGGAGCGTTTCCGCTGATGGGGTGGTGTGGACCTTCAAGCTTCGGGAAGGTGTCCAGCTCCACAAAGGCTACGGGGAAATGACCGCCGATGACGTTATCTGGTCCTTCCAGGACATAGGAAGGGAGGGGTCCAAACATAGCAGAGGGTCCCAGGCAAGAAGGCTGTGGAGAATCGAAGAGGGTGGGACCAGGGCCCTGGACGACTACACTATTGAGGTGAACACCGGTACGCCCCAGTACGACATGTTGAATCAATTGATTTCACCTCACTTCCATGTGATGAGCAAGAAGCAGATAGATCAGTTGGGCGAAGAAGAGGTTGCTAGGAATGGAGCTGCCACCGGGCCCTGGGAGATCGCAGACCACAAGGGCAGCCAGTTTTGGAAGTTCGAGGCAGTGGACGCTCATTGGCGCAAGCCCCCTGAGTTCGCTGAGATGGTCTGGTGGCACATGCCGGAGGAGTCTACCCGTGTGGCCAATTTCCAGACCGGCAACGTGGATACCTTTGCTATGGCCATGGATTCATTGCCGTTAATCGAGAAGGCAGAAGGCACCAAGTTCATGCGAGTGCCCAACGCGGGGGTGCTTCACCTGGGCTTCTACGGCAACTGGTACGTGGGGCATGGAACCCCTGAGCATAAGGAGAAAGCCCCTGGCTACGACCCGGAGCTACCTTGGATATCCAGCAGCCCGGACCCATCCTCCGAGGAATGGAAGAAAGCCGCCAAGGTCCGGCGGGCCCTGTCCATCTCCATAGACCGGCAGGCCATAGTGGACACCCTCCTTAGGGGTGAGGGAAAGCCTCTGCCACTGTATGCGTGGGATGCTCATATAGACGGGCTCCCGCCCCAAATGAGGGAGTGGGAGTACAATCCGGAGGAAGCCAGGCAACTTCTGGCTGAAACGGGCTATGCCGATGGGTTTGAGTTGACCCTGACCCCGGGCATCCGTGGCATACCTGGCGAAGTGGAGGCGACCGAGGCCATCGCCACTATGTGGGAGGATATAGGAGTCCGCTCTAAGCTGAACAAAGTCACCCTCTCCACTATCCGCCCCTCCATACAAACCCACACTTATAACCAGATATACACCCACGGCAGCATGGGGGGTAGACCGGACCCCCTGGACGCTACCATCGGACAATACGCAAGTGATGCTGGCTTTACCTTTGGTGTGGACCACCCTCGGATAGATTCAGTGATCGAGGAAGCCGTGGGCATCGTGGATGCGGATAAACGCATCAAAGTGACGGTCGAGATAGCCAAATTCATGTACGACAATACCCTGGGGGTCGGGCTCTACAGCGTCAACTTTATATGGCCCCTCGGCCCCAGGATAGACTCATGGCTGGAGCATATGGACTCCGGTGACAGAAGGAATCTAAGCTCCACTGAGTACACACCTCACCGGAAGTAAAGCGGTTCCAACCAGCTAAACTCTGACCAGCGCCGTTCTTTCATACCTGACAATTCACATAGTCGGATGAACACCGTTCTGTTCACTTATAAGTCCACGGAGGTACTAAAGTAATGCGCCCTTGGTTCACTGGTCCCAAAGCTGTCCTACCCCTGTTATTAGTCTTAACTCTGGCGCTGACAATAGGGTGCGGCACTGCGGCCACGCCCGAAGCTGCAGCCACGGCCGTTCCGGCGGCCGCTACAGCGACCAAAGCCCCCGTGCCGACAGCGCAACCTACGGCTACTACCGCCGCTGTCGCCGCTGCGGTGGTGAAGCCCGAGGGCACCCTCAATATCGCCTACAAAGACCTGTATAATTTCGACACCCACCCGAGGGTGACGTCTGCCAATATAGGGTTACTTGTTGGCACTTCTGTTGGTGAATCGCTGTTTGGCCGGGACGCCGCGGGAAATGCCTTGCCGAGGCTGATCAAGGAGTGGAGTCTGGCCCCTGATAATCGGGTCTGGACCTTCAAGCTCCAGGAGGGGGTCCAGTTCCACAAAGGCTACGGAGAGATGACCGCCGAGGACGTCATCTGGAACATGCAGCAGTATACGGCGGAGGACGCAGTGAACAGCGTCGCGGCCCGTCTAAGAAGACTCTGGGCGAATCCAGAGGGCTCGGTGAAAGCTATAGATGACTACACCATTCAGGTGGACACTGGTGCACTCCAGTATGACATGTTGAACTGGACCAGTATCCCCTACGCCGGGTGGATCGTAAGCAAAAAGCAGGCAGATGAGCTGGGACAAGAGACAGCCAGCCGTGACGGGGCAGGTACCGGGCCCTGGGAAATCGTGGAGGCCAAGGCTGGGCAGTTCTGGAAGATGGAAGCAGTGGAGGACCACTGGCGTAAGACTCCCAATTTCGTTGAGCTGATTTACCATGAGATACCAGAAGAGTCTACCCGCGTGGCGAACTTCCTAGCGGGCAAGCTGGACACCTTTACTATGGAGCTGGACTCCTTGCCCGCCGTCCAGGAAGTGGAAGGCGTCAAGTTCATGCGGGTGGAGGGCGGTGGCACGATACACATCGGCTGGTATGGCAACTTCTACATACCCGAAAAGGAACGTCCCGGCTACAACGTTGAGCTGCCCTGGGTATCCGCCAGTGCGGACGTGAACTCAGAGGAATGGCAGAAGGCCGCTAAGGTCCGCCGGGCCATGTCCATCGCCGTAGACCGACAGCTCATAGTGGACACGATCTTGTCAGGTGAGGGAAAGCCCCTGGTGCTGTGGGCGTGGGAGGCCCAGCTACACCGGCTTCCGCCCGACATCCAGGCAGGATGGGAGTACAACCCGGAGAAAGCCAAGCAGCTCTTGATCGAGGCGGGCTATCCTGATGGCTTCGACGTGACCTTGATACCTGACATCCGTAACGTACCCGGTGAGGTAGAGGCCACCGAGGCCATAGGCACCATGTGGGAGGATATAGGCATTCGCACTCGCCTCAACAAGGTGCCCTTCGCCACCATCTTCACGCAAATCAAAGCCCGGACCTACGAACAGGTAAACACCCACGGCACAGGAGGCCGCACTGATCCCCTGAGCTTGATGATCCCAATGTTCGACAGCTCTTCGGGCTTTAATGTGGGTATGGAGCACCCCTGGCTGGATGAGATGCTGGACAAAGCGGTTATGACATTGGACGAGGAGGAGCGCTATAAAATCATGGTGGAGATAGCCCGTTGGGTCTTCGATCACACGGCGGAGGCTGGGCTGTACGAGGTCAATATTGTATGGCCCTTGAGCGCCAGGATAGGCTCCTGGAAAGAGCATCTGGACCATGGGGACAGACGGATCTTGAACGCCCTTGAGTATGTACCACACCGTCAGTAGGGCAGTTATTTTGAGGCGTTCTTCTCCTTGGCCCTGGCGAATACGGTATGTTTAATAATCCATTCCTAATATCGGAAACCTTTTACTTCAGGAGATTTGATAGAGGAACCAACTAAAAAACTCAAACAAACGCCGTTGGGTATGTACCGGAAAAATGCCCATAGGTGTATGAACATCTTTCAGTTCATCTATGAGTCCACGGAGGTACTAACATGATGCGCCGTTGGTTTACGAGCCCCAAAGCTGTGTTACCACTATTATTGGTCCTGACCTTGGCACTGATAGTAGGATGCGGCACGTCAGCCACGCCCGAAGCTGGGGCGGCGGCGGTTCCCGCACCTACCATTGCGGCTGCTGTGCCGACGGCGAAGCCTGCGGCTACCACTGCACCTGTGGCCGTGGCGGTCGAAGGGCCCACTGGCACCCTCAACATAGGGTGGAAAGAGTTAGGCACCTTCGGCACCCACCCCAGATTGTACCGCCTAACGTTCGGCGGCAGCGTCGGCGCTACTATTGGCGAATCCTTGGTCCGCGAGAACCCTACGAGCTTCGTGCCGGAGCTGGCCAGGGAGTGGAGTCTCTCCCCGGATAGTCTGGTCTGGACATTCAAGCTCCATGAAGGGGTCCAATTTCATCAAGGCTATGGGGAGATGACCGCAGAGGACGTAATCTATTCTATCCAGCAGGCTGGGGCAGAGGGCTCAGGCTACCCGTCGTCAGGCAGGTTCAAAAGGCTTTGGCTTCATAAAGATGGCTGGGTGAAGGCCCCAGATGCCTACACCATTGAGGTGCACACCGGTACCCGCCAATATGACATGTTGGGCACCTTAGGTCCGCCGTATGGTGGCTGGGTTGTCAGTAAGAAGCAAGTAGATGAACTGGGAGAAGAGGCAGCCGACGTCAACGGCGCCCTAACCGGGCCCTGGGAGGTCGAGGAGATCAAAACCGGGGTGTCATGGAGGTTCAAGGCAGTCGAAGACCACTGGAGGAAGACCCCTAACTTCGCTGAGATGGTCTTCTGGGAGATGCCTGAAGAGTCCACCCGGGTGGCCAATTTCCAGGTGGGTAAACTGGACAGCTTTCAGATGGCGCTCGACTCCAAGCCTGCCGTCGAGAAGGTGCCCGGTACCAAGTTCATGCGAGTGGAGAGCGGTGGCACAGAGCACCTTGGCCTCTATGGCAATTGGTACGTGGGTCATGGCGGCGCAGATCACCAGGAGAAACGCCCCGGTTACGATCCTGATCTGCCATGGGTATCCATCAACCCAGACGTTAATTCCCCTGAGTGGGAGCGGGCCAGGAAGGTCCGTTTGGCCATGGCTATCGCTATAGACCGCCAGCTCATCGTGGACACGCTTCTGAGCGGCGAGGGACACCCGTTGTATTTATGGGGGTGGGAGAACAACCTGGACCGGCTTCCCGCCGACATTCAGAAAGGGTGGGAGTACAATCCGGAGAAAGCCAAGCAACTGCTGGTAGAGGCTGGCTATGGTGATGGCTTCGAGATAACCCTGACGGCCAGCGTCCGTGGCGTGCCTGGGGAGCAAGAGGCCTGCGAGGCCGTCGGCACCATGTGGGAGGCTATAGGCATCCGCACCAGAATAGACAACGTGCCCTACGCGACCATCGGGCCGCAGCTCCAAAACCGGGATTATAATCAGGCAAGCTGCCACGGCACCGGTGGCCGAACTGATCCCCTTTGGTTGATTAGCGCAATAGTTCCCAGTACAGCAGGCTGGACCGGGGGCTTTGATCACCCCTGGCTGGATGAGACGATAGATAAAGCCGTTAGCATAGTGGACCAGGATGAGCGCTACAAAGTCATGACGGAGATAGCCCGTTTCATGTTCGATAACGTGGTGGAGCAGGGGCTGTACAGCGCCAATCTATTGTGGCCCTTGGGCCCCAATATAGACGAATGGAAACAGCACCTGAACTTCGCAGACCCACGGTACTTAAGCAGCTATGAGTACGCACCTCACCGCAAGTAGGAGTATAGGTATCATCGGATAGTGTCGCTGGGCAGCTCCATGTAGTTGTAGAATATCGACCCATAGTTGGCCCACAAGGATATAGGAGAATGGATGCAGTCGTGAGTAACCCCGGCATAAGGAGGTACTAATATGATGCGCCGTTGGTTCACGAGTCCCATAACTGGGTTACCTCTATTACTGGTCTTAACCTTGGCACTAATAGTAGGGTGCGGCACTTCGGCCACGCCGGAAGCTGGGGAGGCGGCGGTTCCCGCGGCGACGGCGGTTCCTGCGGCTACCGTGCCCCAGGCACAGCCAGCAGCTACAAGCGCCCCCTCGGTAGTTACGGCCAAACCCACGGGGACCATCAACCTGGGCTTCAAGGATGTCGGAGTCTACCAGTGCGTCCCGGGGACCATGGACATCACCACCCTCTTGTTGGCCGGCCGTGGTTCCCTTGAAGGGTTCATTACCATAGACACCCAAGGTAACTATTCGCCGAGGCTCATCAAGGAGTGGAGTGTCGCCCCCGATAACGTGACCTGGACATTCCATCTCGAAGAGGGTGTCCCCTTCCACAAGGGCTATGGGGAGATGACCTCCGAGGATATGATCTGGTCCATTCAACGGCGTGCACAGGAGGGCTCCATTGCCCCCAGGGCTGCCGCAATAAGAAGGCAATGGCTAAATCCGGATGGGTGGGTCAAAGCCCTAGATGAACATACTGTTCAGCTCCACACCGGCAGACCTGCGGTTGATTTGTTGGACAACATAAAAGGCCCTACCACCGGGCTGGTCGTCAGTAAGAAGCAAATAGATGAAATGGGGGAAGACGAGGCCAACAAGAACTGTGCCTCTACCGGACCCTGGGAGTTGGTGGATACCCGCTCTGAGGAGTTCTGGAGGTACAGGGCAGTTGAAGACCACTGGCGCAAGACCCCCGAATTTGCTGAGATGATCTTTCATGGAATACCTGAGGAGTCCACCCGGGTGGCCAACTTCCTGGCTGGCAAGCTAGATACATTTGAGATGGCCCCGGATTCCAGGGCTGCTGTGGCGGATGTGCCCGACGTGAAGTGGTTGCTAATCAAGAACAGCGGAGAGACCCATATAGCCCTGGGCGGCAACTTTCATGTACCGGGAAAGCCGCGTATTGGTTTCAAGCCCGAGTGGCCCTGGGTATCTAGCAGTGGGGACGTGAATTCCCCCGAGTGGGAGGAGGCCCGGAAGGTGCGGGAGGCAATGGCCATCGCCATAGACCGCCGGACCATTGTGGACACACTACTAGGAGGCGCTGGTGAGCCCGGAGTCATGTTCCTGTGGTTGGGCCACCACGATAGGCTGGACCCCGATCAAAGATGGGAGTACAACCCGGAGCGGGCCAAGGAGCTCTTGAAAGAAGCAGGTTATGAAGACGGCTTCTCCATAACCGTGAACGTCAACATCCGCGGCATACCTGCTGAGACGGAGGCATGCGAGGCTATGGCCACTATGTGGGAGGACATAGGAATCCGCACCCGCATAACAAGGCTGTCGGTAGGTACTGTTACTACGCCACTGATGATTGAGCGCAACTACGAGGCGCTGTGTCACGGCACCGGCTACCACACGGAACCCGCCTTCATCGCTGAAATTATTTGGCATAGTGAGGGACGCATTAGCCTGGGCCCGGAGCACCCCATCCTGGATAATCTTATAGACACAGCGAACCGGGAGTTCGACACGGATAAGCGTTGGGGAATCCAGAGGGAGATGGGCCGGTTTCTCTTCGATAACGCGCTCAACATAGGGCTGTATAATGCCCACACGGAATGGCCCCTGAGCGTCAGGATAGACAATTGGGAGGAGCATCTAGAGCGTGGCGACACCCGGAGGATAAGCTCCTTTGAATACATACCGCACCGGAAGTAGGGGTGGAAACTCCAGCAGATAGTATAATGTGGGTTCCATCGATCTGAGGCATCGGCTTTGTCCTGCCCACGTAGCAGTCTATGGAGGTATTAACATAAGGTGCCGTTGGTTCATGGGTCCAAAGGCAGTGTTGCCTCTATTATTGGTCTTAGCTCTGGCACTAATAATAGGGTGCGGAACTTCGGCGACGCCCGAAGCTGCGGCCACAGCCGCGCCAGCAGCCACTGTGGCTCCCGTGCCGCAGGCGCAGCCAAAAGCTACAACCGCCCCATCGGTTGTAGAAACCAAGCCTCAGGGCACACTCAACATAGGCTACGCGGAAAATTTGGGCGTGTTCAATTCCCACCCCCGGCTGACGGGTGGCAACTACGCGTTATTCGTCGGCACGTCTCTGGGCGAATCGCTGGTAGGCGTGGCTGGCCCGGAGCAAAACTTTGCTTTCAGGCCCAAGCTGATCAAAGAATGGGGTCTTGCCGCTGATAATCTGACTTGGACATTCAAGCTCCAAGAAGGGGTCCAATTCCACAAGGGCTACGGCGAGATGACCGCCGATGACGTAATCTGGACCTACGAGCAGTGCGCGGCGGAGGGGTCAAGGTGCAATCGGGCGTCCAGCGTCAGAAGGCTCTGGTTCAACGACAAGGGATATACTAAGAAGATAGATGACTACACCATTGAGGTAAACACCGGTGAACCCCAGTATGACATGCTGCTGTGGGCAGGTGTGCCTTATTCCGCTTATATCATGAGCAAGAAGCAAGTAGAGGACGTGGGAGAAGACGAAGCCAACCTTAATGGCGCCGGAACGGGGCCCTGGGAGTTCGTGGAGGCCCGCACCGGCCAGTACTGGGAGTTCAAGGCGGTGGAGGATCACTGGCGGAAGCCCCCCTACTTCGCGGAAATGCGTTTCCACGATATACCCGAGGAATCCACTCGGCTGGCTAATTTCCAGACGGGCAATCTGGACACCATGGTGATGCAGCTCGATTCCAAGCCAGCCGTGGAACAAGTGGCCGGCGTCAAGTTCATGCGGGTGGAGGGCGGTGGTACCGAACACCTGGCCTGGATGGGCAACTTTTATGTGGGGCTGGGCACTCCGGAGCAGAGACTTGGTTACGACCCTGACTTACCGTGGGTATCCAGCAACCCGGACATCAACTCGGAGGAGTGGAAGCAGGCCGTGAAGGTCCGCAGGGCGATGTCTATTGCGATAGACCGCCAGGAAATTGTGGACACAATAGTAAAGGGCGAGGGAAAGCCAGGGATACTCTGGGGGTGGGAGGGCAATGAACATAGGCTTCCACCGGACATTCAAAAAGGATGGGAGTTCAACCCAGAGAAAGCCAAGCAACTCTTGGCCGAGGCGGGCTATCCCGACGGTTTCGAGGTAACCCTGACGCCCAGCATCCGCGGCGTACCTGGTGAGGTAGACGCGTGCTTTGCCGTGGCCACCATGTGGGAAGAAATAGGCATCCGCACCAAACAGAAAAAGGTGCTTTACCCCACTTTCCGGCTGCTTCTGAAGGACAAGGAATTTAATCAAGTAAACTGCCACGGTACCGGGGGCCGGTCTGATCCCATGAGCTTGGTTACGGGATCACACAGCAGGCAAGCCTTTGGCATAGGGTTTACTCACCCCATTCTGGATGATCTAATTGACAATGCCATCGCCACCGTGGACTCAGAGGAGCGCGTAACCGTCTCCAACGAGATAGCCCGTTTTCTTTTCGATAACGCGGTGGAGACTAGCCTGTACCAGGCCAATATTCTATGGCCTTTGGGTGTTAGGATAGATAGCTGGAAAGAGCATCTGGACTACGGAGACAGAAGGATCTTAAGTAGCACCGAATACACACCCCACCGGAAGTAGGGTCTGAGGCATCGGCTTTATCCTGCCCACGTATCAGTCTATGGAGGTATTAGCATAATGTGCCGTTGGTTCATGGGTCCAAAGGCAGTGTTGCCTCTATTATTGGTCTTAGCTCTGGCACTAATAATTGGGTGCGGCACTTCGGCGACGCCCGAAGCCGCGGCCACAGCGGCCCCGGCTGCTCCTGCAGCTACCAAAGCTCCTGTGCCAACGGCGAAGCCTGTGGCCACGGCCGTGCCTGCCGCCGAGACAACGGTAAAGCCTACAGGTGTCCTTAACATTGGCAATAAAGAATCGCTGGGTCGCTTCACCGCTCACCCAAGCCTGACCGGTGGCGGGGCAGTGTTATATGTGGGCGTTACCCTCGGTGAATCACTGATAGCCGTCGACGCTGATTTTAACTTCGTTCCGAAGCTGGCCAAGGAATGGAGTATCTCTCCTGACGGTCTGATATGGACATTCAAGCTCAATGAAGGCGTCCCATTCCACCAAGGTTGGGGAGAAGTTACCGCCGCCGACGTCCTCTGGTCCATCGAGGAGTGTGCCTTGACCGAGGGCACTACTTGTGTCCGGGCACCTCAATTCAAAAGGCTCTGGTTTAATGACAAGGGCGGCACCACGATCATAGATGACTACACCCTTGAGGTGAACACCGGTGAGCTCCAATATGACATGTTGGTCAACATGGGCGTCCCTTACGCCGGGCTGGTTTACAGCAAGAAGCAGGTAGATGAACTGGGGGACGAGGAGTCTGCGCTGCAAGGCGCCGGTACAGGTCCGTTCGAGTACCTGGAATCCCGCACCACCGAGTTCTGGAAGTTGAAGGCGGTGGAGGACCACTGGCGCAAGACCCCTAACTTTGAAGAAGTGGTCTACTGGGAGATACCCGAGGAGTCCACCCGGGTGGCCAATTTCCAGGTGGGCAAGCTGGACACCTTCGTCATGACTCTCGACTCCAAGACTACTGTCGAGCAGGTACCAGGCACCAAGTTCATGCGAGTGGCTGGGGGCGGCTCAGAGCATCTGGGCCTCATGGGCAACTGGTATGTCGGGCATGGCACCCCGGAGCACAAGGAGAACCGGCCTGGCTACGATCCTGACCTGCCCTGGGTATCCTCCAGCCCGGACATCAACTCCCCCCCGAGTGGGAAAGGGCCCGGAAGGTGCGCGAGGCCCTGTTTATCGCGGTGGACCGCCAGCTTATCGCGGACACCATCCTGGGCGGCCAGGGAGAGCCCCTGGTTATGTGGGGGTGGGAGAGCAACGTGGACAAGCTTGACCCAGTCCTCAAGAAGGGGTGGGAGTTCAACCCTGATAGGGCCAAGCAGCTTCTGGAGGAGGCGGGCTACGCTGATGGCTTCGAGATCACCATAGTAGCCAGTATCCGTGATACCCCCGGTGAGGTAGAGGCGTGCGAGGCCGTGGCCTCAATGTGGCGGGACATAGGGATTGATGCCAAACCGCAGAGGATCAACTTCCCCTCGTTCGTGCCCAGTGTCAGGTCCCGCACCTACAATCAGGCCAATTGCCACGGCACCGGAGGCTTTTTCGATCCCCTCAGCTTGCATGCCATTGTTGACCTGAGCCGAGGGGGTTGGACCGTGGGCTTCGATCATCCCATATTGGATGAGATGATCGATAAGGCAATTCATACAGTGGACGATGAAGAGCGCTTTAAGATCATGAACGAGTACACCCGTTGGATGTTTGACCAGGCGGCGGATTCTGGTTTGTACTCGGTGGATATCCTATGGCCGTTGGGTCCCAAGCTTGACCCCTGGCCAGAGAATCTGGAGAAGGGAGACCGGAGGGTCTTGAGCGGTCTTGAGTACGCCCCACACCGCGCCAAGTAGGACATGGGTTTAGAGGCATTCTAGCCCTCTACGGTTGTGCGTAGGGCGTCGGGATGCCTCAAATCCTGCTAAAAAAGCCGGGCATCCGGTGTAAGCGGCACTGAATACACACCCCACCGTACGTAGTGGGGCCTGGGCCCAGAGATAGGTTGCACTTTATTACGCGGACAGGAATGATTAAGAGGAGGACACAGGATAGTCGTAGGGTCGTATAGTTTTCGCGGTGTCCTTATCGTGGTGGGACGCGCCGGGCTGGGGCTTTGTCTTGGCATTGTACTTAGTATGATGGGCTTGGCAGTTGCCTGGGGGTTGTACGTCTTTTCTGGTGCAATCTCCAAAACGACCTTGCTTAGTGTGTCTATGACCGGAGCCGGCGTTGGGGCTGGTCTCGGTGCGTTCTTTGCCTGGCTTAGGCTTGATCACAATCCCCTGCGGGCGGCCGCGGTTACTCTACTTTTGGCCCTGCTAGTGGGTGTTGTTGGCGGCTGGGCTGGTTATCAGTATGGAGCAAACAAGGAGATCGAATGTTGCGCCCTACCAGAGACCGCACCCTTCACTTACACGGCCTTCGGCGCCACATTAGCGGCCAATGGGATAGTCTTGCTCCTGCAGATCGGGAGGGACATATTCCCCAGAATCGGGTGGCTCATATCAGGGCGAACTTGATCTACCCTCGACCTTAGATCGTAGGACTGCAATATGCAAAGGTTTCTGGTACGGCGGTTCTTCATAATTATAATCACTTTGTTTGCTGTCTCCGTGATTATCTTCATTATGGCGCGGACCGGCGGGGACCCCAGGACCATGCTCCTAGACGACTATGCTACCCAGGAGCAGTGGGACGAGTTGGGGGTGTCGCTGGGCATAGACAAACCATACTACCAACAGTATGGGCTATTTATTAGGGATGTGTTTAATGGGGATTTCGGCCAGTCAATAAAGGAACGGCGGCCGGTCATGGAGGTGATCTCGGACCGCATTTGGCCCACGATTCAGCTCGGGCTTGCCGCCTTTATATTCTCCCTGGTGATAGGAATACCCCTGGGAATTCTTTCTTCGGTTCGGCGTGGCGGAATGCTGGACCTTGTAGGCAAGACGGTGGCCCTGATCGGTCAGTCAGCTCCTTCCTTTTGGCTGGGTATCATGTTCATGTTCTGGTTCGCTGTCATGCTGGGCTGGGTACCCCCCTCTGGCCGTGGGGAATGGAAGGCCATCATCCTTCCAATGATCACCCTGGGTTGGGTTTTCATAGCGGCAAACCTGCGGCTGATGCGTTCTGCCATGCTGGACGTGCTTGACTCGGAGTATATCAAGCTAGCCAGGGCAAAGGGTGTGTCCGGTACAGTGGTCATATGGAAACACGCCTTGCGGAACGCCTTGATTCCGCCACTGACCTTCGCGGGAGTAAACCTTGGCGCCCTGATCACTGGTTCTCTGACCACGGAGTTGGTTTTCGCTTGGCCCGGCTTGGGCCAGTTGGCAGTCCAGGCTCTGTGGGCGTTCGACTATCCGCTGCTTCAGGGAATCGTCATTGTTTATACCCTGATGTATGTGGGAGCCGCTTTCATCGTGGACGTGCTTTACGCTTATATCGACCCCAGGATACATTACGCATAGCGGGTTAGGAGGAGAACCAGATGGCCAACACCACTATTGTTGTTGCGCCACCAGAGACGGCTCTCGTACGCATCGGGAGAACTGTCCGCACTGCCAGACGGCTGCCTTTAGTATCAATATTGCTCCTGGCCGTGGTGGTGGTCGCTGGGATCACTGCGCCGTGGATTTCGCCTCACAACCCGACTAGAGGGACCCTGACCGATAGAAACATGCCTGGATTCTGGGCAGGGGACCAGACTGCGCTGAAGATCGTAGTGGCGGAAGTGGCGGCTGGGGAAGGTTTCAAACAAATCTCACTTGAAGATGCGAGGAAGGTGAGGGCGGAGGCCGTTGTCGGTGAAGAGGTGGAGGTGGTAACCCGGCGGACCGGCGGTACTAAGTATTTGCTGGGCACAGACCACCTTGGCCGCGACCTCTTGAGCCGGACCATCTACGGGGCCCGCATATCCCTGATAATGGGGGCAGTGACCCTGGGCGTCGGTGGCACTATAGGAATCGTGCTGGGTCTCCTGGCCGGCTGGTATGGCCGCTTTGTCGATGAGCTCATTATGCGGTTGGTGGACATTGAACTGGCGTTGCCCCTGATCCTAGTAGCATTGGTCTTGGTGGTGGCCTTGGGCCAGTCCTTGACCATTATTGTGGCGGTACTGGCGATATGGATTTGGCCGCGCTTCGCACGAATGGTGCGGGGCGAAGTTCTCACACTCAAAACCACAGACTACGTGGCCTTGGCCCGGGTATCCGGCGCTTCCACTATTCGCATAATGTTCATACACTTGTTCCCTGGCACCATTAACACCGTGATTGTAGTGGCTACACTCCAAGTGGGCATCGTCATCTTGGTGGAAGCTACCTTGAGCTTCCTGGGAGCCGGAGTGCCGCCTCCCACGCCGGCATGGGGCTCCATGGTGGCCGACGGTAGAGACCGGCTGGCCGATGCCTGGTGGATCGCTACCATCCCCGGCGTGGCCATTATGCTGACGGTGATGTCACTGAACCTATTTGGTGATTGGCTAAGAGATAAGCTAGACCCCAGACTTCGCCAGCTAGAGTAAAGGGGCGGGTGGCGGCCGCTTCTCTTATGGCACTACTGAAGTATACTTGAGGCAAGGTGTGACATCTGTGAGATGCCTTGCAAAGTACCCATCGGTGTGCGGCGATAGAATATATCGCGGTGCAACAGGAGCTGCTCAGATCTGGATATAGGATGAGGTTTCGTGGTCGCTTCCGATCTAGATAACAAAGTCATACTAGAAGTAGAAGACCTCCATACCCAGTTCCGAACCCGTTGGGGCACAGTCAAGGCTGTGGACGGGGTTAGCTTTAGTCTTCGTCAGGGCGAGACATTGGGTATCGTGGGAGAGTCCGGTTGTGGAAAATCGGTCACAATGCTGTCCCTGATGCGCCTCGTCCCGTCGCCACCGGGTCGCATCGTTAGCGGAAAGATCATCCTGGACGGTGAAGACTTGCTCGAACTGCCAGAAGACGAAATGAACAAAGTTAGAGGCAGTAAGATCGCCCTGATCATCCAGGACCCAATGACCTCCCTCAACCCGGTGTTCTCCATCGGAAACCAGGTGTCCGAGGCTATCCGGATACACCAGGACATTCCCAAGAAAACGGTAATGGAGAAAGCGATAGAGGTCTTAAGGAGAGTAAACATACCCGCCGCCGAGACGAGGATCCGGGACTATCCCCATGAGATGAGCGGTGGGATGCGGCAGCGTGTGGTTGGAGCGATCGGCATATCGTGTCAGCCGTTGGTCCTCATTGCAGACGAGCCTACCACCTCCCTGGATGTAACCATCCAGGCCCAATACTTGAAGCTACTCAAGGACCTGCAAGAGGATTCGGGCATGTCCATGATTTTCATCACCCACGACTTTGGCATTGTGGCCAAAATGTGCGATCGGGTGGCGGTGATGTACGCCGGCAAAGTGGTGGAACAGGGGTCCGTCAGAGATATCTTTAACCGCCCCTCTCACCCGTATACTGAAGCGCTGCTGGCTTCGGTTCCCAAGATGGAAGAGGATGTGGACCGGCTCTACTCCATAGAGGGCCAGCCGCCAACCCTGCATGACTTGCCCCAAGGTTGTAGCTTTGCGGCACGTTGCCCCTATGTCATGGATCGGTGTCTGGCGGAATATCCCCCGCCGCTAGAGGCGGGGAAAGATCATGTTGCCGCTTGCTGGAGGTTGGCATGACAGCGGGTTTAGACCAATCCCAAACCAACGAGGTGTTGCTGGAAGCCCGGGACCTGAAGAAACATTTTCCTGTGACCAAGGGGCTCTTGCTCTCTAAGGTAACAGGCTGGATACGGGCAGTAGACGGGGTCTCGTTCCAACTCCGGGCCGGAGAGACCCTTGGGTTGGTAGGAGAATCGGGCTGCGGTAAGACCACAACGGCCAAGATGTTGCTGGTATTGGAGCAGCCCACCTCTGGCAGTATTCTTTTTCAGGGCGACGAAATTCAAGACGCCAATGGGTCAGGCCTGAAAGAATACCGCAGCTCGGTGCAGGCCGTGTTCCAAGACCCTTGGAGCTCGTTAAACCCCAGGATGCGGGCCAAGGACTTGATCGCCGAGCCTATGGTAATCAACTGGCAGTCTCCTCGGAGCGAGATACAAGAGAGAGCCATATCCTTGCTCACGGAAGTCGGACTTAGCCAACATCATTCCAATTTGTTTCCCCATGAGTTTAGCGGTGGACAACGCCAACGATTAGCCATCGCCAGAGCTCTGGCCCTGAACCCAAAGGTCATTGTGCTGGATGAGCCGGTATCGGCCCTGGACGTCTCCATTCGGGCTCAAATCATGAACCTGCTCAAAGACTTGCAGCGGGAATACAACGTTAGCTACCTGTTGATCGCGCACCACCTGGCAACGGTGCGCTACATGTGTGACTACGTTGCGGTGATGTACCTGGGGCAGATTGTTGAGTTCTCGGAAGTACGCGAGTTGTACAATAACCCCTCTCATCCTTATACCAAGGCTCTGATGTCCGCGGCGCTGCCTTCCCACCCCGACATCCAGCAAGATGAAATAATCCTGCCCGGTGAAGTACCCTCTCCTCTGAACCCCCCGGCGGGTTGCCGATTCCACACCCGTTGCCCCTTTGCCATGGACCGTTGCTCCGTAGAAGAGCCCCAACCTAAAGAAATTGCCCCAGGCCATACCGTCTCCTGTCACCTCTATTGACCCTCTGATCAGCCAGGCTCCGCCGTTAGTTGGACCTGGTAACCGGCAACGCTAGTGCTAACCTTGGAGCCGGGTTGGCGAAGCCCGGTGCTAGCACGAAGGCACAACTGTTCAGAGTCCAGGGTTATTCCGTTCCCCAACCCGTCATTCCAGAGAAAGCGGGATTCCTACGAGCCGAGGGTAGGGAACGTTGTTGTTTGGAAACGGTTTTGGATTCCGGCTCAAAGCTTGCCCCCGTATTTGATCCGGGGGCCGGAATGACGGTGCGGCGGAACGAATCATCGAGTCCCAACAGTTAGATCGAAGCAATCGTGATTGACTCGAATCCGCTCGTGGTGGGATAATTTAGGTATGGGGACGCGTGGGTTCGACAGGGGAGTCCCGAAGCGGATCGCAAGCCGAGGTGCCATCCCCCTCGTAAAACAGGTGGCAAACAACAACTGGCGAACGTGAATTCGCACTAGCCGTCTAAATAGCGGCTACGTCCGGGCACAGCTATTCCCAGAGGCAGTGCCACGGGCGCCAATGCTCTGGGATGCGGTAATCCTCACGCCGATAGCGGATGACCAAAGACTTCTCGGCTGGCCCCTTTCGGATTTAGTCGGTGGAAGCTGCGGGGGGCGAGACAACAAACACCGGACAAGCTTGTAGTATATCTAGCCAAGAGGCCTTCTGGACGGGGAGTTCGACCCTCCCCCGTCTCCACCAACAGCTAATTAACGCCCCGTCCTTGCGACCAAGGACGGGGCGCTTTTTTCACTATAGCGGTGGGCCATGAGAATGGGCCGGTGGAAGTCGGTTTAGGACCTCAATAACGCAATTCCGTCATTCCACCACCGGGTCCGGTTTCCCAAGAGGCGGGCTCACCCTAAGGACCTGGGATTGATTGGAGTGGGCATGGACTGAACCTCCGGAAGGACCTTCTCGGCGAAGAGTCTGAGGCTCTTCTCGGCCTTATGCCTCGGCATCCCGCCGTAGAACATGTGGATCACGACCTTTTCTAGGCTGATGGTCTCCTGCATCGCCCTGATCCTCTCGATGATCTCGTCCGGGGTACCAATGGGTTGGGTGGCCCGCCGGGCGGCAAAACCGGCGTCGGCGGTACCGACATCGGCATTCTGGCGTATAAGATATTCTTCGTAGCCATGTATGCCTTCTTAGCCTGGATTGTTCCATTCGAAGTAGTGGTGCTGGGCCGCGGTGAGTTGGTTGTGGAAGTAGACCCACCCCTCTTCGGCTTCCGCCGCGGTCTCGGCGCAGTACATCCATAGTAAAGTGGTGGGCTGGTCCGGCGGAAGACCAAGTTCTTTCCGAATCTTGTTGAACCTTCGCACTTTATCGGTCATCTCGTCGACATCGTCGCCGGCAACAAACATCTGCCCAAGACCGTTCTCGGCAGCCATTCTGGCTGATGCCTCTGTGGTGAAGGCGGCTTTAATGTTCTTGGTCAGTTCACCTTTGTGGCGGGCCTGAGGCCGGATACTGGTAGGTGGGATATCGTATACGTTGCCCTGGAACTCGAAACGCTCCGCGCCGTCAGCGGCCTTGATGGCGTTGATCACGTCGTAAAAATACTTGTGCGATTGTTCTATTGGGTAGCCTAGCGAAGCATATTCGTGCGGCGCGATACCACGGCCGATTCCCAGATGAAGGCGCCTGCCTTTCAGCAAGATGTCGAGCATGGAGATCTCAGAAGCCAGCCGCACCGGATTCCACCACGGTGCGACGATGACCGCAGTACCCACATCGACTCGACTAGTGCGGCCCGCCCAGTATGCTAGGTATTGCAATGGGTTCGGCTGCATCGAGTAGGCAGAACCGTAGTGTTCAGTCGCCCAGATCGAATCGAAGCCCAGCGGCTCGACTAGTTCCCCCATATAGAGAGTGTCATCCATATTCTTGGCGTCCGGTACCGCCGGAGGGCGGTCATAATCTCCTTCCATCAGACGGTCCCAGTCACCTTGGTTGTAACCAGTGACCATCACTCCACAATGCATTGGTGTTTTCCTCCTCCAGGTTCGCTAGGTCGGCACAGGCCCGGTTTGTCCTTACATGTAGCAAACGGCAATTTGCGGTGTCAGTATAACGGTTCCTTTGGGCTGGCACCTGTAATCGGCAGCCAAGGTCGCTTGGATCATCTATGAATCTCCATCCCCGTCGGCACAAAAAACACTCCGACCCAGAGCAAGTCCGGCGTCTAATCTGTCGAGACGTACCCATGAGCTATTTCCCGGACCCGGCAGTCCTCCGGGCTTTCATAAGGGCCGCTCAACTGCCCGTAAGAACTTGGGGCCAAGATCGCTTTTTGCCGAAGCTCAGTTGTCTTGGTTGGACAACCACGTTTGCCCGTTGTAGATTAATTATCTGCAACATTTGACACTTGGAGTCGAATCGATGTCAGCTACAGAAACCGGCTTGTCTGCCCTCGAGCGTAACTGGAGCATGGTGGACAGAGCTCTTGAAGATGTGGACGACGCGATGATGGGGGCCCAACCCAACGGAGACTCAAACTCCATGGGGTGGCTCCTTTGGCATATGACCAGAATCGTTGACCGCTTTGTTCACGCGTGGTGTCAAGACGCTCCCCAGTTGTGGATCAAGAACGGTTGGTATGAAAAATTCGGCCTTGGCGATGACCGCAATGATACGGGCCAGGGTTGGACCAAGGAACAGGTAGCGGATTGGAAGCTCCCGGGCAAGGATTCGCTCGTTGGTTACTACGACGACGTGAAAACTGCAGCCAGGGAATATCTCGGTCCCTTGTCAGCGTCTGATTTTGAACGCCAGCTTGATATACCTCCCAGGCCACCGGCATCTATCGGCTCATTCTTGGGCGTGTTGGTATTCGACAATTGCGTTCACGGTGGGCAGATAGCGTACCTCCGAGGTTATTACAAAGGGATGGGCTGGTTCCTATAGTCCGGGCTGTCGTTGAGCCCCAAGATAGACCCCGTTATCGGCTCCGGCATTACCTGGAGAAGGAAAAGTGGGCGTAAGCCGTCTGATCGATTGCTCCGGGCGCGCAACGGGCACTATATCAGCCTCAACATTCGCGCTAAAATACGCTGGACAACGGGTGTGCGCCAATGCGCTAACGAGTTGGCCTTGAGTCGAACCTAGGCCGCGTAGTTTACTTCTTGTCCAGGCGTCGAGGTATGGCGCGTTCTGCATTCGATGCCTTGAACCCTAGCAGAATGGGGATAGACGGGGAACCAGGGACAGGCTCACCCTCGTCTCCACTAACTTAAGACATTGATGCGTCGCGACACTAATTGAGGATCGGCCTCTTCCGCAGTTGTAACCGCCGACCCTGCCTTGACAACCCGGTCTCCCAAGCTACAATTGCCTGGAAATCCCGGTGCAGTGGTCAAGAAGGAGAAACCGCAATGCCGTTTTATACCAAAGGCGATGTCCGCATCCACTATGAGGAGGCCGGGTCCGGCTTCCCGCTTTTGGCCACCCCCGGCGGGGGCTTGAACTCCCTGGTCAGCAATTGGCCTACCCAGGTGTTCAACGCGATGGAGGAGTTCAAGAACGACTTCCGCTGCATTACCATGGACCAACGCAACGCGAACGGTGGAGAGTCCACGGGGCCGGTCCAGGTCGACGACCCGTGGGGAGCTTTCGCAGACGACCAACTAGGGCTGATGGATCACCTCGGCATACGGGAGTTCTTTTTCATAGGCTACTGCATCGGTGGCCCCTTTGCACTCAAGCTCATGGAACGGGCACCCGAGCGCGTGTTGGCGGGTGTGCTCTGCCAGCCGGTTGGGCACGCAAAGGAAACACCGGACGCCATGTATGACTCCGGCCGTGATGCCTGGGGCCCCGAGCTATGCTCAAGCCGGACTGACCTGACAATGGAGACCGTCGAAAAGTACCTGCACAACCTTTACCGCGTCCAGCCGGACTTCGTGTACAGCGTGTCGCGGGACTTCGCGCGCTCTTGCCAGACGCCAATGCTGGTCATGCCTGACGATACACCATCGCACTCTTACGAGGCCGCCATGGACCTAGTGGCGTTGGCGCCTAAGGCCGAGGTGACGGCGTATCCTTGGAAAGAGCAAAAGGACCTGTTCGCCAAGACGATAAGCCAGGTGCGCGACTTCCTCTTGGCCCATCAACCCGCGACGACCGCCCGCTGAAACGGGCAGGTTACCTCCAAACAAGAAGAGGCACAGCCCCGACAGAGGTCGGGGCTGTGAAATACCCCACGCCGCCTTTCTCGACGCTCTTCAGGAGCCCCACCTCGGATTGGATGGCCCCAAGCGGCATCTCCATCGCCGCCTTGGCGGCCTCTTGAGTGACGATCGCTGTATGTCGGGCGGCAGCTTCTCCCAGATATCCTTGTTCATGGCCATATGCAACATGGATGAAACCAACGATTCGACGGCCAATTACTCAATCGACGATTTAGCTCGGTTGCGGTAACAAGCGACTCTACGATAACTAAACGATAAAATTAATGACGTTGGACACGATAATCAGAAAACGATACCAACTTGTCGCCTTCGCCCTGGTGGCAGTTGCCGCGATTGCAGCGTTTTGGTTAGTAGGGCCCCTTAACAGCACAGCCGGCTCCCAAGGGGACACGGCCATCCTCGAAGAGGGTGGCAATATCAACCTGGCACTACGGCAAGCACAGAAAGGCATGGGTCCATCGATCGTTGGCGACCCGACTGCTATCTACGGCAAGATAATGGCATACAGCGCCGCGCTTGAGGCGGTTGGGGAGAAACCGGAATCTCTGGGTGATAGTCAAGCCTGGAAGCTGGACCGGACGGTGTACCTCTATCTTTTCGAAGACCATATGGTGGATTCAGATCCAAGGACCCGCGATGTCTCCGACTGGGCGCACAAAGTTATTATCCTCGATGCTGAGACTGGTTCGCCATTCATAGAGATTACCCATCGAGAAACCACCAAGCTCGACGTGACTCAGTTTCTTTCATTGACAATCCGCGACAATACCAAGGGCGTGCCGCCTCGCGAAATCAAAAGCCTGAATCGGCCCCCGCCGATCCCCGTGGAGCCGGCTACACCCGCCCCGCGCGACGTGCAATCTCGATAGAGCTCGTTCATCACATATATCTACGCCCAACTGAGAACGGGTTCGGTTGCCACGCAACCGAACCCGTTGCTGATTGGCAATGAGAAGAAACGCGAGAGAATTCCTAGCTCGAGCTTCGGTCGAAGAATCGCGTCGCTAGAGAATCCTTGGGGGAGCTACGCATTTGGGTGCGGCTACCTGCTAATGGCGCCCCAGGCAGGATTCGAACCCGCGACCCGCTGCTTAGAAGGCAGCCGCTCTATCCCCTGAGCTACTGGGGCTTGATTTGTATCAGATAATGAGCCGTTGTCCCATACACAATTACTCTACAACAACGGGCAGGCGGTGTCTCTTACAATGAACCCATATTGCCGTTGAGTGTAACAAATGATACCGGATGGTGGCTCGCATGTCCCGACACCATGTCTGACCCAGGAACTTTGCGGTCCTCTGGACGCAGCCCTTACGGAGTGTATCTCAGCCAGCTTCAACCTCCTAGGAAGGGGCGGAATGGGGTTTGCGTTCGTTAATATGCTCTGTCAAAATGGAAGCGAGCCTCCCTTGATCTTGGTGGATGATCTGGATTTCCTGGCTGTTCCCTTGAATTAATGAGGCAGGTCGATTTAACGAAAAGAGACACGGGTCGCGTGAGGAGAAACGCTGGATGGCCGACGAACTGATAGTCCTTAAGGAAAAACCGCCCGCCAAGTACCTGATTGCCGGGTGGAGGCGCCAGTGGTCCGACGGCGGGGAGATCTCCAGCGGTTTACCCAGGTATTTGATCGATAAGTTGAATGCCAGGCGCATTGGTGAAATGGGTCCTCAGGTGTTCAAAATGTGCTATCCGTTCCAAGTCCCGGGTACCCACGACATGTACCGGCCGCGGGTCGCATACCAGGATGGTCTGCCAACCCGGGAGATGCACCGGGAGAATTACTTCTACGACGCGGGAAACGGCCTGATCATTTTCCTGGGTGAGGAACCCTGGTCCCGGATCGATATTTACTCGGAAGCGTTCTTCGAAGCAATAAAGGAGCTTGGGATTAGCCAGACGGTCAACGTCGAAGGTTACAACGGCGCGGCGCCTCCTGATATGGAGCGCAGTGTTGGATGCATTTACAGCCACGCCCACATGAAGGAGTGGCTGGAGAAGTACGGCCTGCGGTTTTCCAACTACGGTAGCCAGAACCGGAACGGGCCAACCATTGGAATGGCGTTGGTGACCATGGCCTACTATCAGTACCCCCAGTTTGAGATGTTCCGGCTGGGAGCGATGGCTCCAATGTTCCCTTTCCTGACCTCCGGCAATGATCCTGTGGGCATCGCCAGGGACCACCGTGCCTTTTACGACATCATGCGTCGCATCAAGTCTATGTTCAGTCTGGACATTGATCTATCGGAGCTGATGGAATTGGGGGACACGGAGTCCAACCAGTTGCAAGAGACTCTCGAGAAGATCAGCTCTTCCAATTCTGCCGCCAAGGACATCATCGAGCGGGCCAGAGCGGACTACAAATATCTGCCATTTGAAGAGCAAGTAGACTTGGACCCGGCTCTGGAAGGGACCCTGGAGGATATTCTGAGGAGCTTTCCGGAACCCCCTCAGGGTAGCTGACCGGTGCCGAAGGGTCTAGATTAGGCCTTCCTCTGCAGCCGCCTTCTCTAGCGTCTCCCACCCCTCGTAGACTCCTGGCACCAGGCTGCTGCAAGCTTCCGCCTCCAGCACCATCTTCCCCGCCGCGTCCTCAGCGGTTATGGACAAGAATGCGGCCTCCACTTGCTGGTAAAGCTTCTGTTCAAGGCCTCTTTGGGCGGTGAAGCAGCAGTGGCTATAGCCTGGGCTGGACCAAAATATTCGAATGGCCTCCCGGGGGATAGTCCCGTCGGCCAGCATCCCTTCTAGCGCCCGGTCGCTGACCGGACCGGCGTCAAACTCGCCGTCGCACACCCGTTGCACCACATCTAGCTCGTCGTTGCGAGTTGTTGTCTCCCGGTTTTCGTAGAAGCTGCAACTCTCCAGGTCTACTTTGGGGTCTATTCCCAGTTGCTTCAAAAAATAGTGGGGCAGCAGCCCGGTGTGCTCCGACCCTCGTCGGCCGAAAGCAAACCGGCGGCCCTTCAGGTCTTCTACTGTGGCGATTTCAGAGCGCGACTGGGTAACAAAATGGGTGATCAAATTTTGGTCCACGTCACGCATTGCGATTACGTGGCATGGGTCGGCCAGACGCTGCTTGATCTTGACGTAGCCCAAAGGGCCGTTCCAAGCGAGGTCGATCTCGCCCGCCACGAAGGCTTCCACCATGGCGTCGTAGTCTGAGTAGAGCACCCATTCCAGGTCGACGCCCTTGTTCCGGAAGTGCCTCTCCAGTCCCTGGAATGCGTCCATGTGCGAGCGGGTCGCCGAACCTCCGAGCCTGACCATGATGCCTCCGTCAAACTTACGACTGAGAAACATCCCCAATTGTAATTCGATAAATATTTCCCAGGCAAATTGAGCTCGGCTTAGGAAACCACAACGGGGGATATCCTTGGCTGGACATTGGAACACGCGCAATCCCCGTGGCCATCGTGGATACGGGGGCGGAATCTATCCTGAGGCGGTCACTCGCTGGAACGCGCTGTCCAAAATATCGGCTGCCAGGTCCATCTGGTCTTCCGTAGTGGTAAAAGGTGGGACGAACCTGAAGACCGATCCGGAACGTCGTAGGCTGAAGATCAATCCGGCATCCATGCAAAGCCGGCCTATTTGCTGACCCTCGGCGTGGGCGGGCTCTTTCGTCACCCGGTCTCGCACCAGCTCGATGCCCTGGAGCAGGCCCCTGCCCCGAATGTCGCCGATCAGCGGATACCGCTGGGCCAGTTCGTTCAGGTGGTTCCGCCAATATTGGCCGATGCGGTTGGCCACGTCTACCAGGTTCTCTTCCAAAATAATATCGATGCTGGCAATCGCAGCGTTGCAAGGAAGGGGGTCGTTGGCGTGGGAGTGGCCGATCACGATACCAGTTTCAGCCACATTTTCCTCTATCTCGTCGGTGGTTACAGTGGCGCTGACGGCGATGCCCCCTCCGAAGTGTTTGGAAACAGTGAGAATGTCCGGGATTGCCCCTTCCTGCTCAAAAGCCCACATGGTACCCAGCTTGGCGAGGCCGGTTTGGGCTTCGTCTAAGATAAGAAGAGCTCCTCGAGCTTCGCATTTCAGTTTCAGCTCTTGAAGCCAACCAGAGGGAAGATCGATGACCCCTCCTGCGCTGAATAATGGTTCAGTGATCACCGCCGCGAGCTGGCCGTCGGCCTGGGCATCGAGGAGGTCAAAGCTGGCGTTTAAGCAACTGTAATCGCAGGCGCCCTTTGCTTGGCAAAACGAGCACCGGT
Source organism: Dehalococcoidia bacterium (assembly GCA_965197555.1). Lineage (GTDB taxonomy): Bacteria > Chloroflexota > Dehalococcoidia > Lucifugimonadales > UBA3495. Next base: position 1,435,652 of record OZ240213.1, read on the forward strand.
AACGGTACGGGGCGAACATGGCGTAGCTGCCGGGAGCGTAGGGCCCATACCCTTGGTGCCACCCAGAGTACGTAACCGCTCTGGTTGCTTCGCTCTGGCCGTGAAAGCTGACCATTGGGCTGGCGACTTCGTAGCCACCGGTGTACCGCTTGGCAATGGCCAAGGCGGCTTCGTTGGAGTCGCTTCCCGAGGTCTGGAACATACTGCGATTGAGACCGGGCGGAGTTATCTCGGCCAGCCGACTGGCTAGAATAATCTCCCGGTCGTTGAACAAGCTCATGTGGCTGTGGACCAAGGTATCACAGCTCTCCTGTAACGCCTGAGTGATGCGAGGGTGGTTGTGCCCCAAAGCGGCGCACATCTGGCCCGAGTTGAAGTCCAGGTATTCCTTGCCATTGACGTCCCGGACCACCGAGCCTCGCCCCCAGACCAGTATCGGCCCTGATACAGCGCTCCGGTCCATTCGGCTGCGGAAGCTGAACGACCGCGCCAAGTCCAGGAGCTCTTCCTCCGAATACCTTCCAGCCAGCATAACTTGTCCCTCGCGATTATCGTGGGTCTTGCGCCGAGCGTTAGAGAAACCGCCAGCGTGGCCCCACGCTGGCGGCATTAACGTCGGGCTGATTCGGTGAATCTAACCTCAGCCCGCTCCATCCGCTTGGGCTTTGAACTTTGGCATCACATCTTTACCAAACCACTCTAGCTGCTCTAGGATCACCTCTTCGGGTGTCCCGACCACTGACCCAACGTTGATTTCCTCCAGGCCGGGATAGCTTTCCTGGATCTTTTGCAACTTTTCAGTGACCAACTCTGGAGGTCCGCAAAGCCACGATCCCGCCTCCACCGCTTGTTCCAAGGTGGGTAGTCCCGCCCCCGGGGCTAACGACGGGTTGCCCAGAGCGGAGAGCTGCTCCTCGGTAAGCCCGCGGACGAAGCCAAGGGGGCCGAACATCTTCATGTTCTCTTGAAAGAACGTCCGAGCCTCTTCGATGGCTTTTTGCTCGGAGTCCGCTAGGTGGATGGTGTATCCAATCACCAAGTCGGTGCCCAACGCGGTCTCTCTACCCGTTTCCCTGAAAATCGTATCCCGCCAGGCCTCCAACACCCTGTCGGTGGCTCCGCCGGTGGCCGCTCCACCGCCAATTATGCCCTTAATCCCGTGTTTTACCATGAAGTCCAATTGCCGTTGGCTGGCGCTCACCACTGGCTGCCAGCACTCCACGGGCAAAGTCCGGGGTCTTGGGACCAGGGTGATTTCCTCCAACTCGTATCCCCGGTACGGGACCGGCGGAGGAATGTCATAGTTCTTGCCGTGGTGGGAGAAAGAGCGATTATTGAACGCTTTGAGAATAACTTCGACTTGCTCTTCGAACAGCTCGCGATTCGCCTCGTTGTCTATTGCGGTGCTGGGGTTGCCGAAAGATTCCACTTCTCGGGAATGGTAGCCTCGCCCCACTCCGAAAATCACCCGCCCTTGGGTAAGGATATCGGCAGTGGCGAAATCCTCGGCTAAACGTAGGGGGTGCCACATGGGTGTGATGTTGAAACCACAGCCGAATTTAATGTTTTCCGTGAGGTGCGCTAGGTGCACGAACAGCAACAGTAGGTTGGGTAGGCACTCGTATCCCTCCCGCTGGAAGTGATGCTCCGCCGCCCACAAAGTGCTGTAGCCTAGCCGGTCCATGACCGAAGCGATTGCCTCGCTCTTGCTGTAGACCGTATTAAGATGTTCCTCGGAAAGCCACCGGTCGTTGACCGGCGTGCCGTCCAAGCCCATGTTGTCCAGGTCCACATGTCCTGCGAACAAGCTTCCAAACTTAGTGATCATTGGTTGTCTCTCCCGGAGGTAATTGCTGTGATCACGGCCCATTGTAATCCGGAGGGCTTGCTTGTCAACCACAAGGCATCAGGCCTTCGGGCCTTGACGCAGTCCGTACGAAAGGCGCTCATGATGGAGGTAGGGTAATGCTTGCTTTATAGCACTCACTCCGTAACTAGAGATATAGACGGTCCTAAGCAGCTTGAGCGTTAAACTCCAATGATCCTATCGGTTAGGCTTGCTTGACACTTTTTGCCGATAGGCCATAAACTCGCTTAGTAGGCTGTCGCTTTCGTGGCGAGTCTACGTGGCCCGGTGGTGTAGTGGTTTAACATACTGGCCTGTCAAGCCAGAGATCGTGGGTTCGAATCCCATCCGGGTCGCCAGCAACTAAAACAACGTTTGGCTTTGACTTACTCCCTCAAGCAAGCCACCGGGTGGGATACTGTGCCTCCGCGATGGGTTCAGCCAAGGATCATTGCCGCAAGTCCACACCATCCCAGGTGGAACTAAGTCCCCCGACTCCTGCTATCTCGCGACCGACTATCTGTCCTGTATGAGCATCAATCGCCTGAGTGAAATGGGGTGGAGGGAGATCATCACATCCCCCTGCAACCGTACCCCCGCAGGGAATTCGGATGGGCAAATCCCAAAGTGAGACGACCCAGGTCTCACGGTCCAAGATATCCCATACCCTGCTAGAGCCGTCGGAGGAACCGGAGAATACTGCGGTTACGGCCCGAGCATCGATTCGTTGCTCGATCCCTCGCCCGTGCGGCAGATCAAATCCATGCATGGATTCAGCGATAGCGACTTCCACCGCTTGTTCCTCACTCAATGTCGGTTTGAAGTCAGCATCACGAGCGTGTCCGAAATCAGGAGCAAACTCCGCCCCTGTCTCCGCTAGGGTGCTGTAGGCTTGTTCTGACCCAGGTCCAGTGCTATTACATGCTAGGACTGCGGCCAACATGATCAATGACAGGCCGACGAGTCCAACAAGTACTCGCCTATTCCTGTTCATGACTTACCCCGAATTAATGGTGGCCGAATCAGTTGTTGCACTTCTTGTCCCCGGTTGTGAAGCTCTCTCGGGACCTATTGATAGTGTGGTGGTCCTTATTCCCGTGGGACCGAGGAGAAATAATATCTGGTCTGCCGTCTATTTGACACCTCTATCAACGCCTCTTAGAATGACGTCGTCGTCCACCCGTTGCGGGGGATGAGCGTCCCAGTAATCGATTGAACCGTTGTCTGTGGGCCGCTGGGATCATGTGGTGACCGAGACGGCCAAAGCACCAGCGACTTTTCTGAGCTAGGCCCCGCTCCGTCGGGGCTTTCCTTTTGTCTCAGCCCCACAGGTCAGGCCTCATTGTCCATTGTCGCTGAGGACAAGGTGTGCCCAGACCAACTGTCGGCCATTGAAGGGTTGGCGGACCATAACATGGGCGTTGGACGCCGCCGGAGGGATTAGCCATAGCTAGGGTAACTGTCCGGAATATAGCCGATATGAAGACCAAGGGCGAAAAGATACCCATGGTTACCGCCTATGATTACACCACCGCGCGTTTGGCCGACGAGGTGGGGATTCCCCTGCTGTTGGTGGGAGACAGCCTGGGTATGGTGGTGCTGGGCTACGACTCTACCATCCGGGTCACCATGGAGGATGTTCTGCACCACCTTAAAGCCGTGGTGCGTGGGTCGCAAAACGCTATGGTAGTAGCCGATCTGCCTTTCATGACCTACCACATGAGCGCCGCCCAAGCTCTTACCAACGCCGCCCGGTTGGTACAGGAGGGAGGGGCCCAATCGGTGAAGCTGGAGGGCGGTGCCGCGATGTCGGAAACGGTCCGCCGCATTGTCGAGTGCGGCATTCCGGTCATGGGGCACATCGGACTGACTCCCCAGTCGATCAACGCAGTAGGCGGGTACAGGGTGCAGGGCCGCGCGCGGCAGGAGGCGGTCAAGCTGGTACAAGACGCCAAGGCCCTGGAGGAGGCGGGGGCCTACGCTGTGGTGCTGGAGCTAGTGCCGGCACCCCTGGCCGGCCTGATCTCCCGGCGGCTCAGCATACCCACCATCGGTATCGGGGCGGGTCCGGAATGTGACGGACAAGTCCAAGTGCAGCACGATATGTTGGGTCTTTTCACCGACTTTGTACCCAGCCACGCCAAACAGTACGTTAGGTTGGCTGAAATCATCAAGGAGGCTTTCTCCCAGTACGCCAATGAGGTCAAGGAAGGGTCATTCCCCACCAACAGGGAGAGTTTCACCATGGACGAATCCCTTCTAGATGAGCTAGCAAGCCTCCCCTGACCGGCATATCTGGTGTCCCTGTCGCCAGTCCTGAAAGATTGCCCTGGGTCACGTGTCTGGATTGTTACCCAACTGGCTACTTGATAGAATCAACCTATAGTGATTTGTCCATCATGCGGGCGGGATAACCGCCCGGACGCGATTTACTGTGACGTTTGTGGCACACGGTTGTACCAAGGCGCAGTCAGCCTGACCCAGGGTCCAACGAACCCTCCAACTCCCAGCGAAGAATCCCCTTCGGCCCTTTCGCCTGCTCCTCTCCCCACCCAGCGGGTCTCTCCACCTGGCGACTTCATTGGCCGGCACCAGGAGTTACGAGAGCTCATGTCGGGGTTCGACGACGCGCTGCAAGGCAATGGCCAGTTATTCATGTTAGCCGGGGAACCCGGGATCGGGAAAAGCCGTATGGCGTCGGAATTGGCGGGATACGCCAGGATGAGGGGCGCCCAAGTGCTTTGGGGGCGTTGCTACGAAGAGCAGCGGGTCCCTCCATATTGGCCGTGGACCCAAGCACTTCGGGCCTACGTGGAGACGGAGGATGTGCCCACGCTTACCGCTGCGATGGGCCCCGGCGCTGCCGATATCGCCAATATTATTCCGTCCGTGGCGGACAAAATACCTGGCTTGGAAGTTCCGCCAGGTTTGGGGCCCGAGGAAGCCCGTTTTCGGCTGTTCGACTCGATTACGAGTTTCCTGAAATCTGCTTCTGACAGCGAACCCTTGCTGGTGGTGTTAGAGGACCTGCAATGGGCCGCCAAGCCATCCCTGCTCTTGTTGGAATTTGTAGCGCGGGAAATTGCGGACAGCAGGGTCTTGCTTGTGGCTACCTACAGGAACGTCGACCTTGCCCGGCGCCACCCTTTGACCGAGACGCTGGGCGGACTGGCCCGGGAGAGCCAGTTCCATCAGGTGTTCCTCCGCGGCTTAAGTAGGGATGAGGTAGGCCGCTTCATTGAGACCAGCACCAAGGTGATGCCGCCTACCGACTTGGTAGAGGCGATCTATGCCCGCACTGAAGGTAATCCCTTCTTCTTGACTGAGGTGGTCCACCTGCTGGAGCACGAACACCGTGGCAGTAGAGACCCCTTGACTGAGCATGAAACCCTCCATGGAGAGTCGGGTCTGCCCAGCTTTCAAGTACCGGCAGGGGTACGGGAAGCCATTGGAAGGCGGCTCAACCGGCTGTCCGACGGAGCTAACCATGCGTTGTCCATAGCCTCGGTCATCGGTAGAGAGTTTGACTTCAATCTGCTGGCGCAATTGGTCGAAGGCCTCTCGGAGGCGGCGCTGTTGGGTTCATTGGACGAAGTCCTAGTGGCAGGGCTGGTCGAGGAGGTCCCTCGTACTGCCGGATGGTACCAGTTCACCCACGGGTTGGTACAAGAAACCCTGGTAGAAGAGATTTCTACAACCCGGCGGGTCAGGCTGCACGCCCAGATAGCTGACAAAATGGAGACCCTGTATGGCCCTGAAGCCGAATCCTATATCGCCGAGCTGGCGTACCACTTTGGTGAAGCTGCAACCGTAACGGGCCCGGAAAAGCCGGTCCGCTACGCTTTGTTGGCCGGGGAGCAGGCTCTGTCGGCGCACGCTTATGAAAAGGCATTGCTCCATTTTCAGCGGGCTCTGGCCTCTAAAGAGAATCAACCAATGGATGGCGGAACAGCGGCGTTGCTTTTCGGCCTGGCCAGGGCCCAGACCGCTGCCTTTCAACCCCATCATATCCCGGAGGCGATGGCGAACCTGAGCAAAGCGTTCGAATATTTCGTTGATGTGGGAGAAGTGGACCGGGCATTGGAGATAGCAGAATTCTCTCCCCCTCCACTACCAGGTCTGGCTGGCGTGGCCGAAATCCTGGCGAGGGCTCTCGAATTGGTCCCAGCCGATTCCCATAGGGCGGGTCACCTCCTCTCGCGCTACGGCCGCTGGATTGAAGAAGACTATGAGGCTTCCCAGGATGCTTCTGGCCGGGCACTGGAAATTGCCAAGCAACGAGGAGACGTCGCGCTGGAGATGCAGGCCCTCAGCAACTCTGCTCAGGTGGATATTCACCACATGCGGTGGAACGAGAGCCTGGAAAAGAGTCAAAGAGTACTCCAGCTATCCCGAAAGGTGAGCGATCCGGCTTCCGAAGTTGCGGCCAGGTTCTGGTCTGCTGTGACATCCTGGAACCTGGGTGAGCTTACACAGCTTCAACGACATGCTTCCGCTGCCCTTCCGGTGGCCGGCGGTCTCCGGGACCGGTATTGGTCCGCCAACACCTATCTGGTCAATGCAGCCGCAGCCCAGCTTCAAGGCGATTGGGCCGCAGCCCGAGAATATAGTGACCGCGGTCTGGCTGTTTCCTCGATGCAACCCCACCTTTTGTGTATCCGGTCGTTGCTGGAGTTCGAGACCGGAGCTTTCCCTCAGGGCCGGGTCTACCTCGAAAGGCTGGTGGAAGCGATGCGGCTGATGCCGCCGGAGCTTACTCTGGAGCACACCTGTGTGTCTATCTTGGTGCCCCTGGCCAACAGGATTTCCGGTTCGAAAGACCTGCTAGGGCTGGCGGAAACAGCTGCCGCAACCGTTTTGTCTTCCCCGTCCGCCGCTCGTAACCTGACCATGCTAAGCAGGTGCGGTTTGGCCTTGGTGGGTGCTATCCGAGGCGATACAACGGCGATTGAGCAGCAATACCGAGAGGTGGCGACTGTCCCAGGGACCATATTGGCCCCTTCCACAGTAGCCACAGACAGGCTACTTGGGGTTATCGCCCACGCCCTTGGCAAATCTCAGGACGCCTTTGCACACTTCGATAGGGCGTTGGCCTTTTGTAGCCGGGCCCACAGCCAGCCGGAACTCGCTTGGACGTCCTGTGACTACGCCGAGGCATTACTGCAACGTAATAACCGAGGGGATCGAGGGCGGGCTGAAGGCCTGTTGGCGGACTCCATTGCGATTTCCCGCCCGTTGGGAATGCTCCCTTTGAGGGAGAGGGCGGAAGCTATGCTAGGGCTAGTGGCGTCGCAGCCTAGACCTTCATCGAATTATCCTGACGGCTTGACCCACCGGGAGATAGAGGTCCTGGAGTTGATGGCTTTGGGTAAGAGTAACCGAGAGATTGCGCAAGAGCTAATCATCAGCCCTAGAACCGCGGTGCACCACGTAACCAGTATCCTGGCCAAGACCGGTGCTTCCAACCGTACTGAAGCGGCGGCCTATGCTGCTCGCCACGGCTTGGTCTCTTGGAACGATGAGCCTGGCCCTCAACACACGGTGTAATATCAGCCCTTCCCAGCCAGTGCCTATCGTCCCAATGGCTGCCTTCAACGTAACTGTTCAGACCAAATGCGATATCCCCTTCACTCTAACGTCATTCCGGCCTTGAGCCGGAATCCATAGCCTTTGCGACCAGACAAGATTACATTTTGCTCGACATTTCTGGATCCCCGCTTTCGCGAGGATGACGGGCCTGGGCTGGAGATGGCCCTCAACTCTGAACAGTTACGCTTTCAACCTCTGGGTGGATAAGACCGCGATGGGACAAAGTTCCCATGGTCAACCTTCAAGATGGAGATTCCCCATTTAGGAATTTGGGAGTTTTCTTCGATGTGCTGATGGCCACCTCCCCATAACATAGAGGCAGGTTAAATCAATGGAGGTAGACCATGGCACACATAACCAATAGCTCCCTGGACCGTCGGTACCCCTGCAGCGCTCGCGCGGCTGGCAAATTTGGGCCAGGATTTTTCAGAGCGCTGGTCGCTAGGTTCGCTGGCGCGCCATCCAAGCGCGTCGGCTAAATGTCGACTATGGTGGTCCCCCGGGGCTTGACCCGACTTGGTCCGTTCGGAACCCCGGGGACCGGCACTCTCCCCCAGTTACAGGTCCGCCCAGCTATCGCTGCTCATTACCTGGGCCCAGCGGCGGTAGAACCCTCGATGATTGATCTCGCTCAAGCGATGGTCGCTGGCCCAGGCCATCAGGTCTTCGTTGAATCCCTCGTGGCCTAAGCCCATCTGTATGTTGACTGGGATCCTGCGGGCTACTGTGCCGTAGCTGGTCCGGGTGCACTCCTGCCAGTTATCCATGTCATCTTGTTCGAAGTTGCCTGAAGGCCCGAAGCCGCGAATTGCAGCCAGGCGCAGTGCTTCCTTCACCTCCGGGCTCGCCGCCTTCTCGACGAAAGCGTAGGCCCAGACCTCAATTTTGTCGGGACCCTTGGGTTGCCACACCCGGAACGTCCAAGAAGTTGACCGTAGCATCGAAAAGTTGGGGAACACAGTCCCGACGATCGGTTTGACCAACCTGTACCTGGGTCCCAGACGGCTCTCTGCCTCGGTACGGGTCTCGTCTTCGTAGCCCATAAGCTCCGGCACTGGTGGGTCGGTGGCGTCGTGTTGCGACACGGTGATAACACAGTGCCCGTTCCCCGGAGATAACATAGACCCGCCGCCAGCGGGGTTGACCCGGAAGTTGGAAGCAAAACGCGTCTTGATAGCAGATAGGTGGGTCCACGTCACATGGTAACCGTCTCCTCCGAAGTTTTCCGCAGGAAACTTCCAGTTGCAGGGCACTACCCACTTGTGGACCCCGCCGATGACCTCGACACCGCCTTCTCTCCGGTCAAAAAAAGCGTCCAGGTACCATGTCATCTCACCCAAGTAGTCAATCAGTGATGGCGCCAGAGGGTCGAAAGTAGCGAACACCAGCCCTCTGTAGCTGGAGAGTTGGGCCACCGGTACCAGGCCCCACCTACTTCGGTCCAGCTCGTTGTAATAGGCGTCTTCCAGATTGGGCACAGCCAGCAGCTTTCCGTCATTTCCGTAGGCCCAACCGTGATAGGAGCAGGTGAAAGAGGCGGCGTTACCGTCATCGGCCCGACAGATCCTGTTGCCCCGATGTCGGCAGACGTTTAAGAAAGCGTTAACCTCGCCGCTGCGGTCCCTTACTACCAACACGGGGTCTTCACCCATGTAGGTTGTAATGAAGTCCCCAGGGCGGGAAATCTGGCTTTCATGGCAGAGGAACAGCCAGCACCGGGCGAATATTCTCTCCAACTCCTGCTCGTAAATGTCACGCTCGATGAATATCCGCCGACTTACCAAGCCCTGTTCGGCGTCCACCAAGCCTTTTATATCGGCTACCACTGCGACCTCCCTGTTTGCTCAATGATGTGCCATGCGGCGATTAGCAGCATTATACTTCGACTACGATCAACTGGCTGATCAAGGACCAACGCAACAATTCGAGGACCCAGGAACCCGTTGTGACGAAGGTTCATGGGCGTCATCTATGGTCAGGTGGGACGAGGCGCAGCCAAGCTGTTGAGTTGCTTCCAGGGCTACCTCAGCCAAGGCCGTTGTACTTGGGCTGTGGAACAGGTGCCCCGGGCAGCGGCAATCGCTGGAGCCAAACCGTGGGATAGTCTGGAAACGCTGGGCCATGTGACCGGCCAGTTGGCATTCCACCCGTTGACGGCCCAAACCGACTACTACCGAACTGGCCGTCCCTTGGGCTAGAAGATAATCGGTGTGCCACCTGGGCTGCGAGTGGGAGCGCAAATGGTGGCTAAGGCGGCTTCCAAGGCCGCCCATGGCCGAGCCCACATAAGCATAGGCGCCAACTGTGAAGGGTATATCGCCTAGGCGCCCCACCCTTATTTCAACGTCCTCATATAACCCCAGGACCAGCGCATATACACCCGGAGGATTTAGTCTTCCCATGGTGAGCCAGATGCTGAGGCGGCAGGAAACCATTTATCGCCCTCCGACCCCTTCGTCTCCTTTGCAAGCGGAACGAGACCAATTCCAGATGACCCCTGTGGAGGGTGGCTAACGTATAGCTATTATCGTAAGCTTATCCTATGTCGATAAGACAGCCAAACAAGCCTGAGATCTTGGAATCAACCCCTTCGCCGGACTCCTTTGACCTATTTCAGGGTATTGACCCGGCGAGAGCTGTACTTCTGGAGGAGCTGCGCGATATAGGACTTTTCCTGGAGGCGGTCAAGGAAAAGATTCTGTACGACGGGTTCTGCCGTCATTGGACTCCGGCGTACTATGCGGGTGACCGGCAACTCTTTCACGTCCACAACTTCCGTGCCGGGCTAAGAGCTTCCATGTTCGTGGGAGTCAAGCAATTGGAACCCCTGGTCCTGGACTCTGAGGATATACCATCTCCTTTGCGCCTTCAGGTCGCGAAGACCCCCGAGCACCGGGGCACCAAAATGGTCAAGGTGCCCATCGCCTCATCTGGCGACGTAGAGGCGTTCAGGGAGTTGGTCCTGGTCAAATGGAACTTGATCAAGGACATTTGCTAACAACCACCCGGGTTCCGTAGCAGGAATGATCATAGCGATTCGAAATTCTGGACTGACTCGTCCCCAGTGAAGGAGGCAGTATGGCGCTGGACTCGCAACGATTGCTAGAGATCTATCGCAAAATGGCGACGATCCGAAAATTCGACGAGAGAGCGGTGGAGGAGTTTCATCTGGGTAACATTCCGGGAGTGGTGCACGCCTATATCGGTGAAGAGGCGGTGGCGGTGGGCGTTTGCACCGCTCTTACCAATGAAGACCGGATTGTTAGCACCCACCGGGGCCACGGACACACCATCGCCAAAGGCGCCGATATCAAGCTGATGATGGCCGAGCTCTTCGGCCGGAGCAATGGATACTGCCACGGTAAAGGTGGTTCCATGCACATCGCCGACTTTAGCGTCGGCATGCTGGGCGCCAACGGCATCGTGGGGGCTGGGCTGCCCATAGCCACCGGCGCGGGCCTGGCTGCCCAGCTTGAAGGCGCCGGCAATGTTGCAGTAGCATTTTTCGGCGACGGAGCTTCCAACGAAGGGGCCTTCCATGGCTCTCTGAACCTGGCCTCTGTCTGGAAGCTGCCGGTGGTCTTCGTCTGCGAGAATAACCGGTGGGCGGTCTCCGTTCCAGCGTCCTACGCCGTTTCAGTGGAAGACGTAGCGGTGCGCGCGGTGAGCTATGGCATTCCCGGAGTGTCTGTGGACGGCACCGATGTGCTGGCAGTCTACGAGGCCGCCCAACAGGCGGTTCAGCGGGCCAGAGATGGTGGCGGCCCCACTTTGGTCGAATGCAAGACCTACAGTTGGCGAATCCATTCGGAGCAACGTGGCGACCCTTCCGACCCCCGGCCCCTGGAGGACATCGAGTTGGGGCCCCAACACGACGCTCTAGAGTCCCTGGCGCGCACCATGATTGAGCAAAGTGTGGCCACCGAGTCTACCATCAAGCATATTGAGGACGAGGTTGCCCAGGCCATAGAGGACGCCATAGCTTTTGCCAAGGCAAGCCCTCTCCCATCCCCGGAGGACGCGCTACAAGACGTGTTTGCCGCTTAGAGGACCCAGCATATTCTCTGTCTGGAGGCTGAACAAACACCATGAGGGAAATCACCTACAATGAAGCAGTGATGGAAGCTTTCCGTGAGGAGATGCGCCGCGACGATAAAGTGTTCCACATGTGCGGCGGCCTGGGACCTCTGGAGAGCCTGATCCCCGAGTTCGGGGAGGCAAGGGTGAGGGTCTGCCCCATCTCCGAGGAAGCATATGTTGGAGCCAGCATCGGCGCGGCGGGCAGCGGGTTCCGGCCCATTGTCAGCCCCGGCATGATGACCTTCGCTTTCACCGCCATGGACCAGATAGTCAATCAGATGGCGAAGATCCGCTATATGTTTGGGGGGCAGGCGACCTTCCCCATTGTGCTAAGGGCCTCCATCGGCGGTGGGCGCTCCGCCGCGGCCCAACACTCCCAGAGTCCCCACCCGATGTTCATGAACTTGGCTGGACTGAAGCTGGTCATGCCTGCTACCCCCTATGATGCCAAGGGCATCATGAAGAGCGCCATCCGGGATAACAATCCGGTGGTCTTCTTCGAAGACCAGATGTTGGGAATCCGGGGGGTCAAGGGACCGGTACCGGAGGAGGAGTACACTATACCCTTGGGTGTTGCCGACGTGAAACGAGAAGGTACCGACGTTACCGTGGTCGCCATCTCCAAAATGGTGCTGGAGGCCTTGGAGGCAGCAAAAGAGGTGGAAGCCGAAGGAGTGTCTGTGGAGGTGGTAGACCCCATGACCCTGACACCCATGGACTCGGGGACCATTCGCTCGTCTGTTCAGAAGACCGGCCGAGTCGTGGTCGTCGATGAAGCCTGTATCACCTGCAGCGCTGCGGCCGAAGTCACGGCGCTGATCACCGAGGACCCGGTCACATTTCGAGCATTGAGAGCCCCTCCGAAACGGGTATGCGCCCCAGACGTGCCCATTCCCTACAGCCCCGTTATGGAGCGGTACTGCCTTCCGGACAAAGGTCGAATCGTTCAAGGAATCAAAGAGGTCTTAGCGTAAATGGCCCCCTGGCTAAGGGGCTTATCGGAGGGACAAGGCGGTTCAATTATCCTTCTAACGTGAATCTGCCGGTCGGTCCTGAATCGGTCCAACGGCTCATCGCCAAGTGACTCCCCCGTTCGGCCTGAGCTTGTCGAAGGCCCATCATGATGGTTCAATAAGCCTGCCCTCAGCTTGTCCAAGGCCTCACCACCAACGGGCCTGATAGGGCACAGGATCCAACCGCAGAATATGTGCTGTCGGGAGTAACTGGACTAGAGCAATACGAAATAAGGAGAAAGACATGAGCATCGTCGGGCTGGACCATATAGTGGTGAACACCAAGGACGTGGATCGGGCGATAGGTTTCTACCAGGATATCCTGGGGACGGAAGGCCCCGGTCACCGCACCCGGGCCTTCTGTTCGGTTATTGGGAACCGGACTTGTGCTGTTGCACGGCTGCCCTAATCTGGTCAACCGTGACGGTCTTGCCGGAGCGGGAGTCCTCCCACTTATCTCCATCCTGCAACAGCTTACCGTAGAAACCGCCGATTATGGCCCGGTAGTAGGTTTTTTCGGTAAAACCCTTGGGCACAGGGCGTCCCGGCCCTTCAGCGAACTTGGGGTCCGCTAGGTTCTCTAAGAACAGCAACATCTTCTCCTTTTGCGCGAAGGCAGGGACGTCTTCCGGTTGCAATACCTTGGCGTTGGGAGCGGATATGCCGGTTCGAACTAGGACGGCTAGCTCATTCGGGAAGTCTCCCTTGGGGTAGAGGGCATCCTCGACGGTCAACTTGTAGTCCTTGTAGTCGTAGTAGATATACGGGGGGTCACCGCTGCCCGGTTCTTGCTTGGCCCCCAAATCGTCGGTGAACGTCCCGATAATAACGGCATCGGCCCGCTTCACCATGTCCTCAACGTCCCAACCAGGCCGGGAACCAACGCTGGTCACCACCGTGTCCCTCTGCGGGTTCGTTACGTCGGGGGTCTGGCTGTTGCCGCAGCCGGCGACCAAGCCCCCGCCGGCTAGAACGGTCAGGAATAGGGAGGTGATGGGAAACATAGCTTTGATTTTTTGGATTGGCACGGAACTACTCCTTACTAGTTTCTGTTGAGGCCGGGTTAATCGGAACCATAGAGGGCGATGATGCCGTCTATGTCGTCGCCGCAGAGCGTGTGGTCATTCCCATGCCATTGGTGCATAACGCAATCGTAGTCCCATATCTTCCAGAAAGGGACATGCCACAGGTGTAACCAGTGCCCGAACTCGTGGATGGCAACCGTTTTGACATCGTAGGTATCATCGCAGTCGTCACGAATCTCGAAGTCGTATCGGGTGTTGAACCAGGTATCAACGTAGTTGAAGCGGCACGTTAATCCGTTGTAGGAACCGTCGGTAGTGGCAATGGAATCGTCATGGCTTACCCGTTTCTTGTACCAGTCGTGGTCCGAACTGGCGTCGAGGACAAAAGTGAAGTCGGCCCCTACGCTTGAGTTGTCCCAGACGGCGTTGGCGTAGATTATTTCGGCCTCCCACCAGTCGGTGAAGTTTCCGTGGGCGGAGTCTAAGGTCACGCTGTTCTCCGTCCACCGGAGGGATTCGCCGTTGGAGCAATCCTTTGTCTCAAAGGCCTTGGCAGGCCCCCCGTTGGACCCCAGGAAGACGGCCACTCCCAACCCAAGCACAAGAGCGAGGAGGAAGAGGTACTTCATCACCCCGGCCCGGCCAGCCAGGCCGACGGCCGTCAAGTTCTTAATTCCCATGTATTTCATCATAGCCTCGTCTGTGTGTCTTTTAGCAATCCCGCCGGACAACCTCCTGAACATTTGAAAATCTTCCTTTACTCACCGGTTAGGTCGGCCACTTGGGGCATGACCTCTTCTGCTAGCAAGCGCATGGACTTTTCGTAGGCTGGCCTGTTCTCCGAGTGGTCGAAGGTGAGCCAGAGGACGCTGCCGAAGGGCTCACCAGCAACGGCCTTGACAATGAAGGGGACTTGGCACTGTCCAAAGGTAGGAATAAAATAGATTAAGGAGGAAGACATGAGCATCGTAGGGCTGGACCATATAGTGGTAAACACCAAGGACGTGGACCGGGCGATAGGTTTCTACCAGGATATCCTGGGAATGGAGATATTGAGGTTGGAACAGTTCCGGGAGGGTAAAGTGGGCTTCGTGTCCGCCCGGGTCTCGGATGAGATCATAATCGACATACGGCCGGACACGTCCGGAGAAGCCGTCACCCCCAACATGGACCATTTCTGCCTGGTCCTGGGTCCCACCGACATGAACAAGCTGCACGCCGACCTGATAGCCAAGGGTGTCTCAGCAGAGGAGGATGTGCGCCCTGCTTGGGGAGCCCAAGGCTACGGGGAGCAGTTCAAAATATGGGACCCTGAAGGCAACAAGATAGAGCTTCGCTGCTACGGACCGTTATAGCCGTCAGGCCCTGGACGAAAGACGGCGGTAGGCGCCGTTGGCGCAATGTGCGGTTGACGTTGCAATGAATAATATATATCGCCCAGATCGAGCGGTCTGGGCGATATTCTTAGGCCGCGACGACATAGCCGGGGGCCAATTTCAGGAGGATTGATCCATCTCCCCTAGTCCCCGGTCAGGTCGGCCACTTGGGGCATGACCTCTTCTGCTAGCAAGCGCATGGACTTTTCGTAGGCTGGCCTGTTCTCCGAGTGGTCGAAGGTGAGCCAGAGGATGGTGCCGAAGCCGCCCACCATCTCGTACAGGTCCCGGAGCTTGTTTGCCACTGTGTTGGGTGAGCCCACCAGCCAGAGGTGGTCCGCCATATACTCTAGAGTTACGTCCTCGTCCGGAATGCTCTCATCGTGCTTCATAAACCGTAGGAACGGGTACGCGCCGAAGGAGAAAAGAGGATGCAGGTATTCTCGCCAGGCCCTACCCAGCATTCCGTTCAAGGCACCGTCCCGGGCTTCCTCGTCGGTGTCCGCAACCCAGATGTCTCTTACTATGCGCCATTCGCTGCGGGACGGTGGTTTCCGGCCGGTGTTCCTGGCCCCCTCTTCCACGGCATCCCAATGGCTGGCGACGTAGACAGCATTGAGGCCCAGGCTCATAGGAATGTAGCCCCGTTCCCCAGCTATTTTCAAGGTGTCGGAACCCGGACTTGCTGCCGCTACCCCGATGGGTGGGTGGGGTTTCTGGAAGGGCGCCAGGAAAGTCTTTAGAGTGCCATACTCGTATTCCTTGGGGTCTGGAATGTTGAAGTTCCAGTACTTGCCTTTGTACTGGAAGGGGCCGCCCAGGTGTTCCCAAACGCTGAGGATAATGTCCAGGGACTCACGCGTCATCTCTCTGTGCTGTCCGGCAGCCATGTCGACATCGAACATCTCGTGGTCGGACGGGAGTCCACCGGAGCCGATTCCGAACATGAAGCGGCCCTGGCCAAGATGGTCCATGTATGCCACACGATGGGCCAACTCCACGGGGTGGTGGAAGGGAAGCAGGTGCGCGCCGGTGCCCAGCTTGATATTGTTGGTACGCATCAACGCCTGAGCGATCAACAGGTCCGGGGCTGGAACGGGTTCCCATGGCGCCGTGAAGTGCTCACCGATCCATGCCTCGCTGTAGTGCAGATTGTCGGCCATCGAAAGTACATCCAGGTCCCATTGGTGCCCCTCAAAAGTGTCCCGTTCGGGGGGATGGGACGGCATCAAGAATAGGCCTGCTTTCATGTTTCCTCCGAACTCTAGATGTCACACTTTGCTATTTTGAACCATAGTCCTATCCATCGTTCCAGTCAACTTTCAGTGAGCCGGGGCTCAAGAGAGGCATAGGCCATTTAGATTGAATAAACGCGGGGAGCCTCTAATTAGCGGCTTCGGCTCGCAGTGAGTTGTATTGGCGGTGTGCAAATTTCTAAGGGGTCAGCCGCCTCCACCAATTCCTTAAAGCGCGGGTGTTGCAGCCTCGGACCCGGGTCGGTGCTGGCGGATGCTGGCAAGAAAGTCGCTCGGTCCCCGGTCTACTCGGTCCCCTGCCAGGAAGACCTCCTCAACGTCCAATAATGCGTTGATGTCCTCCAAGGGGTTCCCGGCGACTACAATCACATCGGCCTCCTTCCCCGGTTCCAGGGTGCCGACCAAATCGTCGATTCCGATGGACTTGGCCGCTTCGCTAGTCACCGAAAGGATACCCTTCATCGGGTTAAGTCCGGCCATCACCAGGCACTCGGTCTCGTAGACAGTGTTGCCTAGTTGATAGTCGCCCCAGGATGCATCCGATCCGGTAACCAAAGTCAGGCCCATATGGATCAATTGGTCCAGGTGTTGGTAGCGCACATCCAATTCGCTACTTATTCTGTCCAAGTCTGCTTGTTCTACCGGAGTCAGGCCCTGGACTTCTTTCTTCTTCTGCAACGACCAAATTCGTGATCGGGCTACATGAACGGTGGGATTCACGATCGCGCCCTGCGCGGCAATCCGGTCCGCGACCTCCGGCCGAAACTTCAAGGAATTGTCCGGCTCCCTAAAGAAACAGTGGACGATCATGTCGACGCCAGCGTCCAGAGAGTTGATGATTCCGTGGGTTGAGGTGCAGTGGGCCGCGGTCAGTTTGCCAAATTTATGGGCTTCGCCGGTAATGGCTCTGAGCTCCTCCACAGTAAATGATGGCAGTAACGGGAAAGAGGTGCGCGTGCTGCCCCCGGTAGCGGTGATTTTGATGTAGTCGGCGCCCTCCTGGATGAGCTGACGGGTGGCGGCCACCGCCTCTACCTGCCCGGTGACTTCGGTGCCAAAGTACCCCAGGTGGCCGCCAACAATTGCAATAGGGCGGCCGCAGAGGACCATCCGAGGTCCCGGGGTTATGCCCATCTGAACGGCGTCACGGACTCGGAACATGGTCTGGTTCTTGGCGCCGTTGTCGCGGATAGAGGTTATACCGGAATAGAGACTGGCTTTAGCGTTTCGGGCTGACTGAAGCACCAACACCTCATCCGGCAAAGTCGCTAGATCGTCTCCCTGGCGTCCGTCTCCAAAGCCGTTGTGGTGGGTATGAGCGTCGACCAAGCCAGGGAGCACCGTCTTGTCCGGAAACCCATATACTTCCACCGTGGCGCCTTCCGGCGCGATAACATCTTTGGCTGGGCCAACGGCCACGATCTTGGTGCCACTGATCAGCACAGCCCCTTGTTCGATGGGCGGTCCACCCTTGGCGTCGATTATTCGGCCTGCCGTGATGAGCTTGTAAACCCCAGGTGTATCTACCACATTCCCCCCTTGATACAGCGGTACCGGGTTATCATTGGTTAAGTGCGACGAAATTCAGAGTATTGAGGATAGTGGGCGTATCTAAACGGCGCATCTGTAGCAAGTTTCGCACTTTGGACCGGTGGTGGCAACCTTGCGTCTGTTGGTGTCCCACTTCCGGAAATACCCTAGACACGATGGAGCCTTTGCTCGAGAAGGGTGCTACTTTGGGGAGCTGGGGCGAAACCAAGGCCGACAACGATGGCAAGCGGCGGCTTGCTAGGGGAGGTTCAGGGGCGTGAAGTCGCCGGTATCAGGATCGTAAGAATACAATCCGCCGGTGCCAGGCTTGGAGGCGATCAGGGTGTGCACTACCCGATACTCGTCGTCGTAGCTGAAGATGTATGGCTTTTCCCAGTCTTCCGGCGGGAGCGATTCCAGGATTATTTGCAGTTCCTCTTTAGTCCGGTCCATATCAACTCTGTCCAGTGAACTCAACCCGGTGGAATACTATCCGGGATAGCTCGCGCTAATTAGTGGCATTCTATCACAGGGGCAGCAAGCACCAACGAGACCTGGGCACATCACAACTCATACCCCACCCCGGACTCGATAGGGATCTGCGCTCTACTGGTTGTGTGTCGTAGTTCAGTAAAGGTGTCACCCCTAATGGTTCAATGATTTAGTCACTATGGGGGTCCGCCAAGGGTGTTGGGGGCCTGGTCTGTGGACTGGGGGCTTGGGGTTGCTTGCTTGGTTAGGAACAGGATTAGGCCGCTCCCGCTGCTGGGGCGGTCCTTGGAGCGCCCGGTCTTCCGAACCAGCAATACCTTCCCCGGCTATGCTTGGTCGCCAGGGATTGTCCCGGCTGCGGAGCACCACCGGCAGAGGCGGCGCTTCTTGAGTGGCAACGACCTTCCCCTGATAGACCACCGAGAAGCTGCCGTCCAACAGCTCCCGCACCTCTACCCGAGCCCGGGCGTAGCTAAGGCGCTCCGGTCCCGGCAGCAACTGCAGCGTATGCTCTTCCAGCTTCACTGTGTTGTCGTTGGCCACGGTTCGTTGGTACTTGAAGCAGAGCATCCCGGCCAGTCCGCCGCTGCCCGCCGCTGCCCGGTAGGCGCTGCCGGGCTGGGCCGGGGGTACAGCAAAGCACCGGTTGAACCGGGGCAGATATTCCCATAGCCCCCGGTTGGCCTCCTCTAGGGTGTTGGCCTTCTTGAGCCTCAGTTCGCTGACGAGACGGTCCTGCAAGGTGCCGAACAACCTTTCCACCCGGCCCTTGGCTTGAGGCGACAGGGCCACGATGGACTCGATCCCCAGTTCCTTTAGCGCCCGGCCGAACTGGGTTGGTTGGCGCTCCCCGGCCAATTGCTCCGCCACCGTCTCCCGCTGCTTCGGGTTCACCTGGAAGATGCTGTGACGGTCGGAGTAGATGGCTAGGGGTAGGCCCTTGCGGCCGGCGATCTCCCTCAATAGCAGAAAGTAGCCATGGGCGTCCTCCTGCTCCCGGAACAACGCATAGGGAATGGTGCCGGTGGCATCATCTACCGCTGCCAAAAGGGTCAGGTAGGCCCCCCGGCCCTCCAGCCAATCGTGGCGGCTGCCGTCAACTTGCAGCAGCATCCCCTCCTGGGGGTAGCGTTCCCTACGCTGGCGGTGTTGGGGTCTGCGACGCCTTCTGGGGTTGGGCACCCCGGCCTCTTGAAGGAGGCGCCGCACAGTAGAGCGGCTCAATCGCAGCCCCTCCCTTTCCTCCAGTGCATCCCGCAAATGGTGGTGATTCAACCCAGCGTATGGCCCTCGGGCCAACTCGACCACCCGGTTCCTGGTCTCCTCCCCGATGCGGTGGACCGGCTTCCGTCCTCGGTTGCCGTGGGCCAGGGCAGCCACACCCTCCTTCCTGTAGGCCGCCAACAGCCGACGCTCCTGCCGCAAGGACAGTCCCATCAGCCCGGCAGCCTCCTCCCCTGTGAGTAGTCCCCGTTCCACCCGGTTAAGCACCATTGCCCTTTGTTGCTCCTTGTCCTTTAACGTTACCGCCACCCTTTCCATAGAGTGACATTTTCACCGAACTCTTAGCCCATGTCATAATCACTGGTCTAACACAGGTTGTGTTGCCAAGGCATAGCCCGTTTGCTACACTCGGGGCGCTCCCGGCGAGGGTTTCAATTAACCCCATTACGAGGGCTTGAGAGGAGAGATCATGAAGCTGGTATTGTTTGACGAGTACAAGCTGGGCGTGCTTCAAGACGGCCGGGTCTTGGATGCCATGGAAGCCTTGGAAGGACAGGTTTTTCGTCGGCCTCAGGACCTTATGGAGGAAGTCATCACTCGTTGGGACGAGTTAAAGCCGAGAATTGAGGCGGCCGTACAAGGGAAAGAAGGCGTGGCGGTCACAGAGGTGAAACTTAGGGCGCCGGTGCCCAAGCCATCCAAGCTGATTTGCGCTGCGGTGAACTATTTGGAGTTCGGGCAGCGGGAGCCAGCGGTGTTGGATGCTTTCCTGAAGTCTCCAAACGCGGTCATTGGTACGGGAAACACCTGCGAGCTACCCCCCGCACCGGCCACTGTATTCCACCATGAGCCCGAGTTGGCCTTTGTCGTAGGCAAGACAGCCACCAAGGTCAGTCAGTCCGACGCCATGTCCCACATATTCGGGTATTGTAACTTCCTGGATATGTCGGCGCGAGGGTTACAAGGGGCGGTGGGGAATAGCTTCTTTCTCGGCAAATGCTGGGATACCTTCGCTCCCATGGGCCCGGCTCTGGTTACCGCCGACGAAATCGCTGACCCCCACGAGCTACAAGTCAAGCTGTGGAACAATGACAATCCCATGCATGATTACCCCACCAGTGACATGGCCCACCGCATTCCGGAGCTGATTTCCGAGTTCTCTAAAATCACCACACTGGAGCCGGGGGATGTAATTGCCACCGGCACTAACCACCAACAGATCGGCGCGGTACAGGATGGCGACGTAATCCGCATGGAAATCCAAGAGTTGGGGCCTCCCTTGGTCATACGGGTCAGCGACCCCTCGAAGCGGGAATGGCCACGGGGCATCGATACCGAGATGGCAGCCAGGGTGATTGCCGCAGCCCCTCGGCGCTAGTACACCAGGGCTAACTTTTGCTGAAGGCCGGGGCTTGACACTGCGCCAGTGTACTTCGCTGGCGTCAAAGCATCTATACAACCGCGCTGGGTAAGCCGGAATGCCGGTCCGTTAGGATTGCTGAGTGCTATCGAGGTGGTGCCTAGGCAGGTGCAGGCCTTGTGGTGAATCTGAGCGAGTCAGGGTCCTCCAACGGAAGCCAGTTCGTCGACCAATAACCGCGTTGACCGTGCCCTACAAACGGCTAAGGCCACGAGAATACTTCGCCGCCACACCCGGCTCAATTGACAGACAGCAATGTTAATGGAGGGCCTATGAGTTTAAAAGCCGAGACCCGGAGGATCATAGAGGACCAACGGAAGCAACTTATCTCCTTGAGCCACCGCATTCACGCTAACCCGGAAGTTGGTTTCGAAGAAGTACAGTGCTCGGCCTGGGTTTCCGAAGCGTTATCGGGCGCAGGCTTTGCTATCCAGTCGGGAGTTGGCGGCCTGCCCACTTCCTTCGTGGCCACGACCGGCAGCGGCCCGCTGCACCTGGCTATATGCGCTGAGTACGATAGCTTGCCGGCCATCGGCCACGCCTGCGGCCACAATATAATCGCCGCTATGGCTGTAGGCGCTGCTGTCGGAATCGCTAAGGCTGTTGACGAGGCAGGACTAACGGTCAGCGTAATAGGTACGCCCGCGGAGGAAGTGGGCAACAACGGCGGCAAGATTCAACTCTTGGAACAAGGTGTCTTCAAGGGTGCCCACGCGGCTATGATGGTCCACCCAGCCCCATTCGACGTTGTCACGCCGAAAATTATTGCTGCTTCCATGTTTGACGTTCACTACAGAGGAAAAGAGGCCCATGCCGCCGCGTTTCCAGAGCTGGGGATCAATGCCGCCGACGCTCTGACCATCGCCCAAACTTCCATAGGCCTTCTTCGCCAACATATCAGGGCCCCGGACCGAATTCATGGGATCGTGACCAAGGGTGGTGACGCGCCGAATATCGTGCCAGCCAACACCAGCGGCAGGTTCATGGTCCGCTCCGACACAGTAGACGAAATGCTGGCGGTTCGGGACAAGGTGTACCGTTGTTTTGAAGCAGGCGCCCTAGCCACCGGCTCGACCATGGAAATCACCGGTGGGGACAAGCCATACTCAGAGATGCGCCACGACCCGGCGATGGCCGCGGTCTACCGCCGTAACGCTGAAGAGTTGGGCAGGGTGTTCCCCGACCTGGGAGCCGTGATAGAGAGAGCGGCTGCGTCAACAGACATGGGCAACGTGTCCTTGGCCCTGCCGTCGATCCACCCCATGATTGGCATTGACTCCTTGCCGGCGGTCAACCACCAACCGGAGTTTACGGCGCATTGCATTTCCGAAGCCGCGGATAAAGCGGTGTTGGATGGAGCAATGGCAATGGCATGGACGGCCATCGACATTGCTGCCGATTCGGAGCTACGAGACCGGCTTCTGTCTGGAGCATAACCCCCCCGTGGAGCCGAGGGAATCAGGTCTCCGATCCGGGCATGTTGCGAAGAATGTCTTCCAGGGTCTGGTCCAAGGCAGGGTCAAGATCCACAGGTTCTACGAAAGGCGTGTAGCTGTATTCGGTGCGGGAGCTGTCTATCACCTGCTTAGCCTCAGAGTTGGAAGCGCTGATCTTTTCCAGCCTGTCCAGGAGCTCTCGAGATTCCGTGTCGCCCAGCGACTCCAATTCTGACAGGTCGAGGTCAAGCTTGAATATGGACCGCACCCTTCTCAAGATGTCATAGAACGACCGGTGGTCCGTGCTAATACCCACCTGCTCGTTGTTGCCGGTCATGAAGGGAAACAAGGGTGCCAGCGCCCCCAAGCGAAACATCTCAATGTCCGGATATTCGAAGTGGGCCAGGCTAATCAACGCCATGGCAATTGTTGGTCCCCTTCTACCCTCGCTACCATAGCTGGAGAACTGGACCCCGTACCGCTCCAGAACCTGCATCATTTCCGGCCTGCTATACACGCAGGTGATTCTGCGCTCCAGGTCTGGGGGGACCGGACCATTCACCCCCTCCACGGCGACTGTTTGCTTGATGCCCAACTCTTTAATTGCCTGGAAGAAGGCCTCACCGAATAGGTCGATTCGGAACCAGGGCTCCTCACCGACGAATATGATCAGTCCATTGCCAGCGTCAAAAAAGCGGTTCTCCCTATGCATGGCCCTTGAGGGTAGCCCCTCTTCGTAGGCCACGCGAGGGCGGTAGGTATCGTGAGTACCGGCTACCTGAAACGGGTAGCACATGTTTGCTACATCTGGTCCTAATTCACCAATCGGCTTGGCATTGAGCTTTTCGATGAGGTACCTGGGCAAGCCACCCGAGATTCCACCGCCATCAGACCACTGGCGGCGCCAACCGGCGATTAAGTAATGGGCCAGCGGTTTTTCATCGAATCTCACCAAGTCGTCTGCCATTGGTCACTCTCCTATAGTGCTTAAACCAACAGGACTTTCCGGCGAATGTGCATCATGTAGCTTACCAGATGTTCCGGTTGCCCGGCCAATAAGTTGCGCTGAACACCACAGAGTCACCGAGACGCAGAGATGCGAATGGTATAGTCTCTTGAGCCTCTGTGGCCCCTGTTGGGAGCCCTCGTAGCCGCTGGATTCGGGCAATGGTCGGTGACCAGGACCCGGGATGTGTTGTGCGCAATCAAGGGCCTGAATCCAGAAGAGCGTCTCCCTGCGTCTAGTATGGTATCCTAATTTCTAGGCTAGTTGAAAAAGTTTCGGTGGAGAATGAGCCAGTGGACTGCCCCAAGTGTCAAACATTGCTGATGACAGAAAGATATCAGGGTGTCGAAGTCGATAGATGCCCCGATTGTAAAGGTATGTGGCTCGACCACCCGGAGCTGGACGAGCTGGAAGACACTGTTTATTCAGATGACCGGTTGAAGGGCCTCATGGAGTACGCTCACCGGGAAAGCGATATCGCCTGCCCGGTGTGCGGCGAAGGAATGACGACCTTTAACTACCGTGCCTATAACCTCCCGATTGACTACTGCGCCTTGGAGCACGGGTTTTGGCTGGACAGTGGTGAGGAGGATCGGGTGCTGGAGTTGATGCGGCAGCGCATCAAGGACATTGACCGGTCTGGCTCCGCCGAGGTTGACTGGGCGCACTTCCTGGCTAGAGCGGGGTCCAAGTCCTTCTTTGACCGGCTGAAAGGACTGTTCAGGGGTTGAGACCTAGTCCTCGGTCAACCTTAACTTGTTTAATGCTTTCTTCTGCCTAAATCTGCCGGAGCTTGGGGTCCAGCCGGTCCCGTAGCCAGTCGCCCAGCAGGTTCAATGATAACACCGTCAGCATAATAGCCATACCTGGGAACATGGCTACCCACCAGGCAAGAATGATCACCTCGCGGCCGTCAGCCACCATCAGCCCCCATGCCGGCGTGGGCCTTTGCATCCCCACACCAAGGAAGCTCAGTGACGCCTCCAACAGGATTACGAACCCCATCTGAAGTGTGGCCAGCACGATGACAGTGTTGACCATGTTGGGGAAAATGTGCTGGGTGATAATGCGGAACGTGGAAGCGCCGGCCACCTTGGCCCGCGCGATGTAATCGCGCTCCCGGATGCTTAGTACCTCCCCCCTGACTTGTCGGCAGTAGTACGCCCATAATATGTATGCGATGACAATCAATACGGTTGTAAACCTGGCCCCGATGGACGATGCTAGCACCAGCGCAAAGAGAATGCTGGGTATGGAAAGCGTGATGTCCACCACCCGCATAATGATCATGTCCAGCTTGCCGCCGAAGTATCCGGCGATCATGCCCAGGCTGATGCCGATAAAGGCTCCTGCCGAGATTCCTATGAGTGATACCGCGATGGACACTCGGGACCCGTGAATGATCCGGCTGAGTACGTCCCGGCCCACCCGGTCTGTGCCCAGGATGTGTTCGCTGGTGCCCCCGGCCCATACAGGGGGTAAGTAGCGGTTTGGAATTCCGCCAGCGGTGGGCTCGTGGGGCGCTATCTGGTTGGCAAATATGGCTGGTATGACCAGCAGAACAAGGATGATAAAAATTGGTACCAGAGGCAGGCGCCGCGCCGCCATTACGCTACGGGCCACGCGGCTGGGTGCGTACCAGGGTGTTCTTACAGTTGTTAGCTCTGCCATCTCGTCAAGTCGTCTCTGACAATTCGGACAATGTCGCTCAGGACTCGTACCTGATCTGGGGGTCTAGGTACGCATAGAGGATATCTACAATCAGGTTGCAAAGTACAAAGATGCCCGCAAATACTATAACCACTGACTGCATCACCGGGTAGTCCCGATTTCTCACTGCTTCTATGGCCAGCAGTCCGGTGCCGGGCCACTGGAATACTTGTTCAGTAATCACGGAACCTGTCAAAAGCGATCCCGCTATTACCCCGTAGTAGGTTAAAGGCGCGATAGCGGCGTTACGCAAGCAGTGCTTCCAGATGACCTTCCACTCCGGGAGTCCTTTTATTCGGGCTAGCTTTACGTACTCGGAGTCCAGCACGTCCAGCATCGAGGAGCGCAGGAGCCGCATCACAGCCGCCACTTGAAACAGTCCAAGAGCTATAGCGGGCATCACCAGGTGTTCAATCCCTCCCTTGCCCGAGGAGGGCAGCCAACCAAGCTGAACCGCGAACACCCACATCATCATTAGGCCCAGCCAGAAAGAGGGGACAGACTGGCCCAACAACGCAATGATCTTCCCGAAGAAATCGAATGGGCTGTCTCTCTTGACCGCTGACAACACTCCAATAGGTATAGCAAGAAGGGTGCTGATGGCCAGGGAGAATGCTGCTAACTGGATCGTGGCCGGCAGGCGCTCTATGACCAGGCCCATGGAGGTTCTGCCTGCCTTGGTCAGGGAGTCGCCAAAGTCGCCTTGGGCCGCGTTGCGGATAAAGATCCAGTATTGTACCGGGATGGGCTTGTCCAAGCCCCATCGCTTGGTTAACCGCTCAAAGTCCGCCGGCGTTGCGTCGTCGGGTAACAGGACATCTAGCACGTTCCCTGAGATGCGTCCCATCCCGAACACCAAGAAGCTCACTACTATGAGAGTGAGGAAGCTGTGGAAGATACGAATCGCCAGATATCTTTGCAACGTTACTCCAGGGTCACGGCTCCTTCAACCATAGACGAACCGCCTTGGACCCCGGCCTTCATGAGATTCGACCGCGCGCTGGTTAATTCTACGAGCTAGAGAGTGTCAGTCCCCCATCACCAATTCATGGATCTTTCAAGGCAATGCCGCCAGACCCTACGGTACTGGCGGCATCTAATTGAAAGCAATCCCTGTTGATCCCTTCGAAACCGGCCGTTACTTGGCCGCCTTAATGAGGTGGAAGTGGTCCATGGAGGTAGGAGTCTGGCCGGAGAACACCCAGTCCTCCACTATTTTCGGGTCCACTACGATTTCGAAGAAGATCTGGGCTATGGGTATATTGAGGTAGTTGTCGAAGAAGTAGTCTCCCAGGGTCTGAGCGATAGCTTCTCTTTCAGCAGGGTCGATGGTGTTCTTCAGCAAAGCGTATTGTTCCTCGATAAAGTCGTTCACGTAAGCGTGAACGATGCCCTCGTCCGCGAAGAAGACGCGCACGAACTCTTGAGTCGTCCTGATCGGTAGGTCCCGGCTCCCCATCATCAGGTCATAGGCCTTTTTCTCAACGATGCTCGGGCGTATGGCTGCGTACTCGACCTCTTTGAGGTTGATCTTTATCCCCACCTCATCGAAGTAAAGTTGCATGGCTTCGGCCAATTGCGGCATCTCCGGGTTGGCAGGGATGGGGAATGAAGCGTAATCAAATTCTATCTCCCCCGGTGCATACCCGGCCTCGGCGATCAGCTCCCTGGCCCGATCCGGATCGTAGCCGTATTTGTCCTCAAACTCCGCTGGCCACCTGGGGTTCCAGCCTTCGTGGAAGGGAACGAACCCGTAAACATAGACCGGGTCGGCGCCTCCCTTGTAGATGAACTCAAGGAGTTCAGCGCGGTTTACAGCCCGGTTCATAGCTTCCCGGACCAGTATGTTGTCCAACGGACTGGGCTCACGGTCTACCTGGGTTGGGTCGCCAGTCAGGTGATATTGTCCCAGTCCAAGGACAACCGTCTGGTTGGCCGGTCCCTGGGACTGGATGACTTTCATGCCACGTTTGACAGAGTCCTCTTGGAGGTCGCGGCTGAGCATGACAACGTGGGCGTCACCGGACAGCAACTGGGCCAACCGGGTCGCGTCCTCAAACACAAAGCTGATCTGGAACTCTTCGAAATCGGGCGTTATGCCGTCCCAGTGGGTTGTTTCAGCAATCTCGTACCACACCCGCTGTCCGATCTCTCGGTCAACGTATTGATAGTGGCCGGTCCCCGCTGGTTTTTCATCGATGCCTTCCACGCCCTCGGCGTCCATCTGGGCCTTGCTCAAGAGGTACATGTCCCCGGAGGTCTTGGAAAACAAACGGAGGCCATCTAGGTACGGGTTGGGGAATTTGAAAGTGACCCGGCTATCGTTTTCTACAACAATCTGTTCAGTACGCCAGACCGAACTCATGGTGGCTACCGAGTCCTCTCCGCTCAACAGGTTGAATATGTTCTCCACATCCGCAGCCGAGAATTCTCCCCAGCCGTAGTGGAAGGGCACACCCTGCCGCAGGTCGAAGCTCCACTCAGTGAAGTCGTCGTTGGAGGACCAGCTTGTAGCCAGCCCGGGCTCCGCCGCCCCGGTTGCCGGATTGTTGGCCAGCAGCGTCTCAGCGAAGGGGATATGCTGCGTCAAAAGGGACCAAGGGCCGGCCCATATGCGGTTAGTCTCGTGGATTGGTGGCATCGACATAATGACGCGCTTCACTTTGGCGGCACTGGCGGGTACCGCCGTGGCCGCGGGCATGGCTGTCGGCACCGGAGCCGTCGTCGCGGCTGGCGCGGCCGTGGCTTGTACTACAGGGGCAGCCGTCGCCTCCGGAACTGGAGCCGCTGATTCCCCGCAAGCCACCGCAATTAGGGGAACCAACGCTAGAAGCATCACCAACAACATATGAGGCCTGAGCCACGACCTATGCATTTCCATTTACCTCCGGTAGATACTTGGTTGGCCGGCTATGGCCTGGGACGCTGCCTCAACATCGCGGCGTCTCCTTACAAGCTGCCCGTCTAGTACACCTTTGATGACGGAAGCTAACAAGAAACCCGCCGCAATGTCAACGGATTTGGTGATTGGGTCTGGGGCAATCGGGTCACAAATACAGAAGTTGTTCCTCCCCTTGGTAGTGGGGTGGAGCAATCGACGCCGGTGAACGGTGCAAGGAACACCCGCACCAAGGCTATGCTATTTGGCGTTGGTTATTGCCTCCCATGGGGCAATGTAATAACCACTGCCCATTTAGGCGTCGATTACTTTCGTTGACACCTAATGTGCCTGCGATTAAGCTATCCTTGCCTATCTCGGATACAACGGAGGCGAAGAATGGCTGAAATACTGGGCATTGGTGTAACTCACTATCCGCCCTTGATTACGCCGGACGAGGAAGGGAGGTTTCCTCTGAAAATCACTATGCAAAGGGATGAGCGGGTCCCAGAGCATATGAAGAACCCGTCCAACTGGCCTGAAGCCATGCGGATCGAGTACGGCGAGGACGAGGGTGTTGCAGCAGCCGGGGTCCACCGGCAGCGGCTGGTCAGCAGCTTCCGGGCGGCCAGAAAAGAGATCGACGCCTTCGACCCGGATTTTCTACTGATCTGGGGGGACGATCAGTACGAGAATTTCAGGGAGGATATAATTCCGCCTTTCTGCCTACTGGCCTACGACCAAGTGGAGTGCAGGCCCTTCTCCAATCCCGACGGCAGCACCAAAAGCAACGTTTGGGGTGAAAGCGGTGAGACGCCCTTTAAGTATCGAGGACATCCAGAGGGCGCACGGTTCCTGGCTGGCCGGTTGATCGAGCAAGGAATCGACATCGCTTATGCCTACAAGCCCCTGCACCAACCCGGCCTGGCCCACGCTTTCATCAACACCCTTCTCTATTTGGACTATGATAGGCAGGGCTTCGACTACCCGGTGGTCCCCTTTGCGGTGAATTGCTACGGTAGCAAGGTGATAAGCAATCGAGGCGGTATATTGCCCTACAAAGAGAACGGCAAAGAGCTTCCTCCTGATCCACCGGGGCCAACCCCGAAGCGCTGCCTGCAGGTCGGCGCCGCCACAGCCAACGCCTTAGCCGAGAGCCCTTGGCGCATAGCGCTGGTCGCGTCATCCAGTTGGTCCCACGCGTTCCTTACAGCGAAGAACTCCTGGTTGTGGCCCGATATTGAATCGGACCGGGCCCGGTTCGAGGAGCTGCGCAATGGCGATTACCAGGCATGGGGCCAGGTGTCCACTTCGATGATCGAGGAAGCTGGCCAGCAGGAATTGCTTAACTGGGCCTGCTTGTTGGGGGCCATGCAACAATTGGACTGTAAGCCGGAGGTCATAGACTATATTGAGACCTACGTTTTCAATTCCAACAAATGCATCGCGGTTTTTAAGCCCTGATGCGATGGCCCAGGCCGAATGATAAGTAGGAACTCACCCACCACTCTTCCGCCTCAGACGGTGCCGGCCACCTTAAGTAAGGTGATCACGAGCCTGGCATTTGTGCAAATTCCCAACGGCTGCCAGACCGTGAGTAGTGAAATATGAGAGACGGTTACAAAGTTTACGACACGGACACCCACGTCAACCCGGTTGCGGAAGTCCTGGAGAAATATGTAGACTCCGGCTTCAGACCCCGGTTGCCTGAGCTGGAGCCCTATAAAGTCCCCGCGGGACAGAGCGAGGACGGCGGGCAGCAGCTCCACCAGTACCGGGTCAACACCAAGCTGTACCAGAGAATCCTGGGCACCGCCGGGCCTGACGAGTCCTTCACCGGGCGCGGCACTACCTGGATGGGCACCAGGCAGCCCCGGGGAGGGGTCCAAGACGATAATGCCGCCAACCGTGTCAAGGACCAGCACGGTGGCGCTGGATGATCTTGAATTCGAGCTTGGGCTGACTAGGGCTTATCACCGGCACATGGCCGACTTCTGCGGCCAGTACCCTGACCGGCTCAAGAGCATGGTTATCGCGTCTACCAGATCTGTGGAGGAGGCAGTGAGCGAAATTCACCAGTGGGGCGCCTCCAAGTGGGCGGTCGCGGTTATGCCCCTGCTGAGCGAGCACAAGCCCGTGGACCATCCGGACCTGGAACCCATCTGGAAAGCAGCCGTGGAGCACGACCTCCCCATCGTGCATCACAGTTTCACCTGGAACCCTCCTTACTTTCCTGGCTATCAGGACCTGTGGGACAATATTTTCCTGGGCAGGCTGGCGTCCCACCCCTGGGGCGCCATGCGGTTCATGGCGGCGTTCATCGGTTCAGGCATCATGGAAAGGTACCCCGAAATCCGGATGGGTGTGCTAGAGGGCGGCTTCGGTTGGCTCCCCTTCTGGTCCCGGAGAATGGATGAGCAATACAGCTACGTGGGCGGGACCGCCCAGTTGCAGCGAAAATGCAGCGACTATATTAACGGAGGCCGGTTCTTTTGCAGCATAGAAATGCACGAGGGCGAGGATATGTTCAACGTCGTCACCGGTTTCTTGGGGAATGAAGTGCTGATGTATGCCTCTGACTATCCCCACTCAGAGTGCAGATTCCCGGAATCGGCCGACCACGTGCTGGGCTGGTCCAGCTTGGACCGCGTTACCAAACAGAACCTGATGTGGGACAACCCCAACAGGTTCTACAAGCAGACTTAACCCTTCCCGGACTTTGGGGCAGTCTCAACACGTCGGACAGAGAGGAGGAGCAAAACATGGCCAAAAACTTCAACATCTCCGTGGGTACTATCGGCGCAGGACTTTGGCATAGCCCCAACGGCGGCGAAAGCTGGAACCGCGCCGGTGGCATTTGGGGCGATAGCCGTGTTTATGGTCTTTGCGTCCATCCGAAAGACCCGGCGACTGTGTATGCAGGCACCGACGAGGGCATCTTCCGCAGCAACGACGGTGGCAAAAGCTTTGGACGAGTTGATTCTCCGATGGACTCGATGCAAGTCTGGAAAATCGCGGTTGACCCGGTGGGGCCGGACATAATCTTTGCTGGAACCAGTCCGTCGGCGCTGTTCCGTTCCCAAGATGGCGGCCAGCATTGGGAGAAGCTGACCGTGGATATGGCCGAGGAATGCCCCAACGTTCGCGTTCCCCGAGTCACCGCGCTGCAAGTAGACCCTTTGGACCACAACATTATTTGGGCAGGCGTAGAGGTGGACGGAGTGCGCCGTAGTCTGGACGGCGGAGACACTTGGACCCGGATCAACGGAGGTCTCCATGACCCGGATATTCACGGCATGGCGTTCAGCTTGGCCGACCCCAAGACAGTGTTGACCAGCACGCCGCGTGAGGTGTTCGTCAGCACCGATACCGGGGAAAGCTGGCAGGGGCTTGGAGTCAATAAGCACTTCTCGTTGCCCTATTGCCGGGAGATAGCGGTCAAGGAGGACGACCCCCAGGTCATGTTTGTGGCGACCGGCGATTCACCCTTTGGGAGCACGGGGAACATACAGCGGACCACCGACCGGGGCGAGACTTGGTCCACGGTGTCCCTTCCTGTGGACCCAAACACGCCCATGTGGTCTTTCGCCACCCATGCGGCCGACCCGGACTTGATTCTGGCTTGCAGCCACTACGGCCAGATATTCGCCAGCGCCGACGGTGGAGACTGGTGGGTGAAGTTACGCAAAGAGTTCACCGAAATCAGGAGCATGGTCTGGACGCCAAACTAAGGGCCATACACCACGTCTCGGTTCATCAGATTAGGTACTCTTCCGAGAGGGTGGGCTATTCTGACCCAGGATAGGTCCGTACGCTATGGTGAAGTTGATCATGACACGGACACTTCACACGAATTCATAGACATCAATAGACATGATAGGAGGATGGCAATGCCGTTAGACCCGCAGGCTCAAGCAGTTCTTGATCAGATAGCTTCCCTGGGGCTCCCACCCAACCACACGGTGTCTCCCGCCCAAGCCCGAATCAACGCCGCTTCCAGGCCCAGGACACCGGGCCCCGAGGTCACAAAGGTGGAGGACCGAAATATTCCCGGCCCGGACGGCGACGTGCCGGTCCGCATATACACGCCAGAGGCCACTGGGCCGCTGCCAGTCCTGGTATGGTTCCACGGGGGAGGTTGGGTCATAGGTGACCTGGAATCTGCTGATGGTACCGCCCGCCACCTAACCGTTGGGGCCGGTTGCGTGGTAGTCTCGGTAGACTACCGTCTGGCGCCGGAAACCAAGTTCCCTGGCCCAGTTGAGGACTGTTATGCAGCAACCCAATGGGTCGTTGAAAACGCATCGAGTCTGGGCATCGACCCCAGTCGGGTCGCGGTGGGAGGCGACAGCGCCGGCGGCAACCTGGCGGCGGCGGTGGCCCTCATGGCCAGGGACCGAGCCGGTGCCGCATTGGCCTTCCAGCTATTGGTCTACCCGGTGACTGCCCGGGACTTCAGCAGTGGTTCCTACCAGCAAAACGCCGAGGGGTACATGCTGACCCAAGACGGTATGCGGTGGTATTGGGACCAGTATTTGCAGCGGTCGGCTGACGCGGATAATCCCTACGCAGCACCGCTGCGAGCTCAAGACCTGAGCCGACTGCCCGAGGCCCTGGTTATCACCGCTGAGTTCGATCCCCTTAGGGACGAAGGGGAAGCCTATTCCCAGCAGCTCCAAGGGGCGGGGGTGACCTCGACCAGCACCCGGTATGACGGCATGATTCACGGTTTCTTCGGGATGCCCGATGCAGTGGACAAGGGCAGACAGGCTATCGACGAGGCTACCAGAGCACTCCGGGCAGCATTTGGCAGGACTGGAGTGACGGCATAGCCTAACCAATTAGCCGCCAAGCTTCGGAATTCCTAAGTCTCACTACGCCTGGCATACGTGTCAGGCGTAGTCTAGTCTTGTGAACGAGGCCTTGGGACTCGCCCGCCGCTTGGAGATCGAGCAGCTAGAATCGAGCTGCTAGAATAGACCCAAATTGTAAAGAGAGGACCGCTCCTATGGTTACACCCAAGCTGGTAGATGTCACTGTCTGGTATGACTACACTTGACCGTTTTGCTACATCGGCCTGGCCAGGCTCGAAAAAGTCGCTGAGCAACATTCATTGAACGTAGACCGAAGACCATACCTGCTCCGGGCTGAGAGGCCCCCTGAGGGTGAGGCCCGCAGATTGTTTGATGGAGAGACCGAAACTGAGCTAAACCCCGCAATGCAGGAGCGAGCCCAAAACGCCGGAGTGGTGATGCGGCGCCCCAAGTGGGCACCGAACCCGATGCTGGCCCACGAGGCTACGGTCTACGCCAAGGAGAAGGGTCTGGATGATCAATTCCACCGCTTGGCGGCCAAGGCCTATTGGGAGACCAGTGCGGACCTGGGCAAGCTGGATGTCCTGAAAGGCATCTCTGAGGAAAGCGGTCTGGACTGGGCTGAGCTGTCGCCACTGCTGGAATCAGGTCATTACAGGGAAAGGGTTCTAGCGGAGTACGAAGCAGCAAAAGCAACAGGGGTGTCCGGGACGCCCACCTACCTGATTGGTGGCGCGCTGTATCCAGGGGACGTGAGCTTTGAGGCGCTGGAGGCCGCGGTCCGGGCGTCGGCGTTGGGTTAATAGCAAGCGCTGGCGTGGTGTGAATTTCTCTCCTCTTCGTGGAAACGAGAGGAACGGTGAATTGCGTGCCTGATCAAGGGAACAAGCTTTCCCCTGATTCCGCGTCCTCGACGGTAATGGCGCTCACTGGACAATTCTCCGCTGCCTCCAGGATATCCGCTTCCGAGTCTCCTTCGGGATTCACTGCCTCCGACTGACGCCCCTCATTGAGGGCGAAAGTGTTGGCTGCGATGGTTACGCACATGGCGTTGCCAACGCAGGTATTGTGGTCTACGGTTAATTTGAGCTTGCGGGCCATAACCGGCCTCCTGTTGGATGGAATATGCTGCTTCACCGCTGTCGATCAATCAGCAGGTCGGCATGTTAGAGGCGGGACAACCGCGTGAGGCGTTACTGGTGGGACAGCTTACCCCTGTCCCTGCAGCGCTCGCCACACTTTCTCCGGGGTCAATGGTGTGTCGATGTGGCGGACCCCGGTACCGCTGAGAGCGTCCATTACCGCGTTGGCAATTGCCACTGGCGCCGCCACGGTGGGAAGCTCTCCCACTCCCTTGGCCCCAAGGGGATTGGTCGGCGAGGGAGTCTCTATGGTGTCCAGCTCCATACCCGGGAAGTCTTCCGCCAAGGGCAGGGCGTAGTCCATCAAGCTTCCGGTCACCGGTTGGCCATCCGGTGTGTAGACAACACCTTCGGTTAGCGCCTGCCCGACACCCTGGGCGATCGCCCCGTGAATCTGTCCTGACAGCAACATGGGATTCAAAACCCGGCCGCAATCGTGGACCGCGGCGTAGCTCAGGATTTTGATACCGCCGGTGTCCCTGTCGACTTCAACGGTGGCCACGTGGGCGGCGTACGAGTAGGGATTGTTTGGTAGGGTGTACGTTCCGGTAAATTCCAGGCCGGCGTTAACACCGGAAGGCAACAGCTCTTCGTTGAATGCTGCTGATGCCACTTCGGCGAACCCAACGGTCTGTTCCGGCCGTTGCTGGTTGAATATCTGCCCGTTAGCGAAGGCCACGGCCTCCTGGGGACAGTCCAAGAGGTGAGACGCGATTTCCGACAACTTCCTCTTAGCGTCCTGGAGTACCACGTACAATGCGGAGGCACCGGCGACAGTGCCTCGGCTCGCTGCTGTACCGCCGCCTTCCGGAATCACGCTTGTATCGCTGTGTAAGACCTGCACGTCCGAGGGCGAAACTCCCAGCTCGTTAGCCACTACCTGGGCGTAGGATGTTTCCGTCCCCTGTCCGTGGGGGGAAACGCCGGTATAAGCAGTGACGCCGCCCGACGGGGATATGTCCACCCTGGCGTGCTCGGTCATCATCTCCCCGCCGCCTCCGGACGCCTTGACCACGGTGGCTAGGCCCACACCGACGAGGGTGCCCTGGGAACGGCTCTCCTGGGCGCGCTGCCGCCAGGTCGCATAGTCGGACAGCTCCAAGACCCGGTCCAATCCTCTCTGGTATTCCCCCGAGTCGTAAGTGAGCCCGGTGGGAGTGTGGTAAGGGAAACTATCTGGAGAGATGAAGTTCTTGCTCCGTAGCTCCACAGGGTCCAGGTCCAGCTCTCGCGCGATGAGGTCCACGGTCCGCTCCAGACAGAAAGCGGACTCGGGGCCTCCAGCACCCCGGTAAGGGCCGGTGGGAGGTTTGTTGGTAAAAACCCCCAGCACCTCGACCCTCATGTTTGGAGTCTTATATGGTCCCGCGATCCGTTGGCCCGCCAGCAATGGCACGGCCGCAGTGGCTGAGAGGAAATAAGCGCCCAGATCGGCCACGATCTGGACCCGCATGCCCAGGATGGTCCCGTCAGATTTCACTGCCGCTGCCACATCCACAGTGTGGCCCCGGGCGTGGAACGACAACATGTTCTCTTGCCGGTCTTCCACCCATTTCACCGGGCGGCGCAAGCTCATCGCCAAGTAAGGCACCGCCACTTCCTCTGGGTATACACAGCCCTTGGCGCCGAATCCGCCTCCCACGTCGGGGGCTATCACCCGGATGGCGCCTTGCGGCCGGTCTAAGAGTTGGCTTAGCTGCCTCCATACTTGATGGGGCTCCTGGGTCGAGTCCCAGACGGTGAGCATGTCTTCTTGAGGTTGGTAGTGCGCCACTAAGCCGCGGTTCTCAAGGGGCGCCGGGGCCAAACGCTGCACATCGTAGCGCTGCTCTATGACCCGGTCGGCCTCAGCGAAGGCAGAGTCCAAATCGCCGCCCTCTCTAAGGATTCGCAGGCCCAGGTTGTTGCCCAACTTTCGGTGAATCGGCGCGGCGTCTTCTTCCAACGCCTCGTAGGGGTCCAGGAGTGGTGGGAGCGGGTCATATTCCACAGTGACGAGCTCCGTAGCGTCCCTGGCCTGTGCCAGGCTCTCAGCCACCACGATGGCCACAGGTTGACCCACGTAGCAGACCCGGTCGGCGGCCAATATAGGCTGCTCGGCCGGGTGCATTTCATTAAACAGGTCCCCCCAGAGTTGTCTGATGGGAAGGTCGCCAAGCACCCCCTTGATGTCATCCGCCGTGAGGACAGTAACCACTCCGGGGTGGCGGCGCGCCTCGCTGGCATTGACCTTCAGGATAAGGGCATGGGCATGGACGCTGCGCACCACTGTGGCGTGGAGCATGTCCGGCAGCTTGATGTCGTCAACGAAGGATCCCATGCCGGTTATCAGCCTGGGGTCTTCGAATCTCTTGATCGACTGGCCTGAAGTGCTCACCGTAGACCTCCCGGATTGCCTCTGTGGGTATTGGAACCAAGTGTCATTATATCAATCCCTCCCTGAATCTGAAGTTGTCATCGCTGATTGGGGTTTGGTAAAGTGTCATATTCCTGTTCCGGAGTGTGCGAATTGATGGGTGCTTCGAGCTCCATTGTGGTGATCGGAGCGGGCGTCTTCGGTCTAACGGCGGCCTTGGAGTTGGCGCGGCGCGGCCATGGGGTGACGGTGCTCGAGGCCGGCGCCGCACCCAACCCGCTGGCTTCTTCCACGGATGTTAGCCGCATGGTTCGAATGGACTATGGAAGCGACGGACTGTACACTGGGCTCGCAGTCGAAGCCATCAAGGGATGGCGCGATTGGAACGCCCTCTGGGATGAAGAGGTCTATCACGAAACTGGACTGCTTCTGGCTTCCAGCCTGCCGTTGGAGCCAGGGACGTTTGAGCAGGACAGTCTGGTCCAACTGGAAAGCGTCGGGTACCAGGTCCAGCGGATGGATTCATCACTGTTGCGAGACCGGTTCCCCGACTGGAACGCAGACAAGTTTGTGGACGGCTACTTTAATCCCGTTGCTGGTTGGGCGGAAGCATTGAGGGTTGTAGGATGCTTGGCCCAAGAGGCGCAGCACACGGGGGTGTCGCTAAGAACCGGGACCAGAGTGGCCCGAATCTCCCAAGAAGGACCTTGCGTGACGGGGGTAGTTACCTCGGACGGTGTTGGTATTCATGCAGACTTGGTCGTTTTGGCCGCTGGTGCCTGGACACCGCTCTTACTGCCCCGGTTGAGTGATTTTATGGGGGCGGTAGGCCAACCTGTATTCTACTTCGAACCCGAGGAGCCCGAGCGGTTCCGGGGGCCAGGCTTCCCTCCATGGGCCGCCGATGTGTCCAGGACCGGTTGGTATGGCTTTCCGGCCAACCGGGATGGGCTGGTGAAAGTCGGCAATCACGGTCCGGGACGCCTAGTACACCCCGACGATCCGAGGGATGTCACCGCCCGGCAGATCGGTGGCTGTCGCGGGTTTCTCCGCGAGGCGCTCCCAGCCCTGGCCGAGCAGAAACTGAAAGAAAGCCGGTTGTGCTGGTACTGTGATACTTGGGATGGGAATTTCTGGATCGATCATGACCCTGACGCTGATGGGCTGGTGGTGGCTACCGGCGGCAGCGGCCACGGCTTCAAGTTTGCCCCTGTGATGGGCTCCATCATCGCTGATGTGGTAGAAAGGAAACCCAACAAGTACGCCGACCGCTTTGCCTGGCGGGACGTGGGAGAGCCGACCTCGGAAGCCATCCGTTTCACCGGTCGCTGAGCCTCGGCCAAGTCTGAGTAACCGGCAATTTCCAGCTTAACCAGAGTTCAAAAGGGAGGAGACCATGGCAAGTCAGCAGGTGTCCCTGGAGGTCTTCCGGACCATAGCGGACCTGGCGGGTCTAGGTTTGAGCCAGCAGGAACTGGAGGAGCTCAAGCCACTATATGACCTGTACTTGGAGTACATCGAGCAGCTTCACGCTCTGGATTTAGGTGCCGAGGAGATTGTCGTGGAGTTCCATCCGGACTGGCCCCAGGTTTGATCGGAACCGTCTCTAGACTGATATTGCATCCAGAGGGAGATAAGTAATGGCTAGAGTAGACACCCCGCTCCACTACTTGACCATCGGTGAGGCCAGCGAGCTAATCCGGCGGCAAGAGCTATCGCCTGTTGAGCTAACCAGGGCCTGCTTGGACCGAATCGACGCCACCGACGGCCAGCTCCATTCCTTCATAACGTTGTTGGCCGACGAAGCCCTGGACGCGGCCCGGAATGCCGAAGCGGAGATTCTGAGCGGCACCTACAAGGGGCGCATGCACGGAATCCCCTTCGCCCTCAAGGACCTTTATGACACAGCGGGAGTGCGCACGACCTCCGGCTCCAGAGTCGATTTCGACCGGGTGCCCAGCGAAGACGCGACTACCACCGCCAGGCTCAAAGGGGCAGGGGGAATTCTGCTGGGTAAATTAGCGATGCATGAGTTTGCCCTGGGAGGCCCCGACTTTACCACACCCTTCGAGCCAGCGCGGAACCCGTGGAACCTGGCCCACGTGACCGGCGGGTCCAGCAGCGGCTCGGCCTCTGCGGTCGCGTCCGGCCAATGCATGGGTGCCCTCGGCTCTTGCACCGGCGGCTCCATTCGCGGCCCGGCCTCCCTTACAGGTATCGTGGGCCTGAAGGCAACCTACGGCCGAGTCAGCCGCTTCGGGGTGGTGACATTGAGTTGGTCCCAAGACCACGCAGGGCCCATGACTTGGACAGTGGAAGACACTGCCTACATGCTACAGGCTATTGCTGGCCATGACCCCAAGGATCCCACATCCAGTCACGCCCCCGTCCCGGATTACGAGCTGTCCCTCCGGGAGG
Organism: Dehalococcoidia bacterium; assembly: GCA_965197555.1. Lineage (GTDB taxonomy): Bacteria > Chloroflexota > Dehalococcoidia > Lucifugimonadales > UBA3495. The sequence continues at coordinate 1,474,263 of OZ240213.1, forward strand.
ATATCAGGGGTCTCAAGATCGGGGTGCCGCGCCACTTCTTCTTCGATCCGCATCCGGATATCAACTCGGAAGTGGTAGCCAAGGTGGAGCAGGGACTGAGTGTCCTTGACGAACTGGGCGCCACGATTCAGGAAGTGAGCGTGCCCAGCCTGGAACATGTGCGAGCGGCCAACTCGATCATCATGCTCAGCGAGGCCTTCGCGTTCCATGAAAAGAACCTGAAGAATCGTCCCAACGACTTTGGTGAGATGGTGCGGGCGCGGTTTCGCATCGGCGGGCTGTTCAGCGCCAGCGACTACCTTCAAGCCCAGCGCGCCCGCCAATCGGTCAAGCAAGAGTTTGCTGAAGTGCTGCGCCAAGTGGATGTGGTGGTCACCCCGACGATGACCCAACCCGCAGCTGCTTTTGAAGGATACGACGCTACCAGTACTGTGCGCGGCCGCAGCTTCACTGCCCCCTTCAATGTCACCGGCTTGCCGGCTATTTCAGTGCCCTGTGGATTTACTGAAGGGGGGCTGCCCATTGGAATGCAGATCGCGGGGAAGCCCTTTGATGAACCCACGGTCCTCAGGGCCGCCTATACCTATCAGCAGTCGGCCAACTGGTACCAGCGGCGACCGGCGATCTAGGGAGCGTTGCGTCTACGTTGGTTGGCGCGTCGTGAAGCTAGGTGGGAGAGGGGCGAAGCAGGTTACGTCCCTCGTCGGCTCTCTCGGATAAACCCTACGATTTCGTCGGTCGTGATATCCAGATCTACTCCCTTGACGTCGAGAGGGGACCCATGAGCGCGCTCAGGTCTGATAACAAACAATGGTCCGCCTTTTCGCCTGATGCCTACACAGCCGTCCCTGAGCGCCTCCTCAAGAAGAGTGGATAAACGCTGGCGTGCTTCGGAGTAGGTGTAGACTTTCATGGGCTCACCTTCAACACGCTAGCCCCCGCTGTGTGTGCGGCACGCAGTAACCCTTGGTCCAGGCTCATCAGTGCGCAATCCCGACTCAGCGCGTAAGTGATTACATAGGCATCGTAGGCATAGATTCATTAACTATCCACTAGTGTCGGGCCGGAGTTAGCCGAGAGAGTGCTATCGCCAACGACATCACAAGACCTCGAAGTGGGCTTCCGTAGGGGTACAGGCTTCACCGTTGATGGGAATGATGTCTTGGGGGCATGCCGAAAAGGCCACCAGGCAGTCCATCTCAGCCCGGAGCAGGATGTAGTCACCGGCCTTGGAAACCGGGGCCGCGAAGGATACCGAACCATCGGGTTGGACCGGGATGTTCATGAACAGGTTCCAGGGGCTGGGGGTCTCCGGGGGAGCGAGTCCCAACGCCGCCATAGCTGACCTTAGATTATCGGTGCAGTTGTCGTGGTATCCCTGGACCCCCAGAAGCTCGTACCGATAGCGGTCGCAGGCGGCCAATAGAGTATCGTGTATTCCTGGGGATGTGTCCTCTACCAGCGTGAGAATGGGCCGGCGGTGGTTGGTTACCATGCTGTCGCCCACCTTCGGCAATATCCTGGCTAGGGCCGTCCGAGAGTGTTCCATGGACATGAACTCGGATATATCGGCGCTGTTGAAAGCCCAGGTGTCCACCACCTGCTGCCCGTAAGTGTTGATCACTCTGATCATCTGGCCTCCACGGACCAAGGCGGCTGTTCCCTTGCGGGCTGGGATTGTGACGATGGGCGATTGCGGCACGACGGTGCCTCCCTTATCTCTGGAATTCTAGCCATCGGCCATAGGCCTAATTGCGTGGATGGTTCTCTGCGAAATCGTCGGCAATCTCGTTGAACGTGCAGAAGCGCACCCCAGGATGCGACCTAATGTAACCGGCAAGCCGCTCCAGCATCAGAATAACCTGGGGCCGCCCGCTTACGTCGGGGTGTATCGTCATAGTGAAGACTGCCTCGTCATACTCCCGGTACACGTAGTCGAATTGGTCTCGCCACATCTCCTCAATATCGCGGGGATTCACGAATCCATGGCTGTTGGGCGACTTCTTGATAAACATCATCGGCGGAAGATCGTCCAGGTACCAGTTGGCGGGTATCTCAATCAGGTCGGTTTCCTGGCCCCGTACCAGGGCCTTCATCCAGAAATCAGCGGGTTGGGAGAAGTCGATCTTCGTCCATTGATCACCCACACGGACGTAGTAGCACTCGAAATCCCGGTGCATCAAGCTATGGTCGTACTTGATGCCGTTCTTGAGCAGCAATTCATTCGTGACGTGGCTGAACTCCCACCAAGGAGCCACGTAGCCGGTGGGCCGTTGGCCAGACAATTGGTTGATCAGGTCGATGCACCGGAGCAATACCGCTTCCTCCTGCTCCGGGGACATGGCGATGGGGTTTTCGTGGGAGTAGCCATGGAGGCCGATCTCATGCCCGGCGTCTACTATCATTTGGCATTGATCTGGAAAGGTCTCCACCGAATGGCCCGGTATGAACCAAGTCGTTGACAGCCCCAGCCTGTCGAACAGCTTCAGGAGACGCGGAGTCCCTACCTCACCGGCGAATATGCCGCGGGATATGTCATCGGGAGAATCTTCTCCTCCGTATGAACCCAGCCAGCCGCCGACCGCGTCCAGATCGATTCCGAAAGCACACAATATTTTCTTGTCGGCCATGAAGATAGCCCCCTTCCCCGAAATAGAAAACCATGGAATCCTAGAAGCCGGGACTACGTCCGGTGGAGGTGGGGGCCTGGCAGCCCCCTCCTACTCGATTCTTGGGTCAACCGTCAATGCGATTAAGGGTTAAGTAACTATGTCAAGATATAGATTACTCGCCCAATTTGTGCTTCGACAAGCTCAGCACGAACGGACATTCCCGAGGCCTGGCCTTTTTGTTGTTCACCTAACGCGAATTTGACCGTCCGTTTATGGTGCGACAAGGTCAGCACCAACGGCGTGCAGAGGTAATTCGTTCGCCCTGAGCCTGTCGAAGGGCCGGCCACTCCGGTTTTGAGATAGTTTCTAAGGAGTTGCGGAGAGGCCGATAGACTCTATCCCAGCCCTCGCGGCATCCTCGTCTTCCTGAGCGGTGCCGCCGCTTCCCCCGACCGCTCCAATCAACTCTCCGCCGCGGTATACCGGTAGAGCCCCCTGTCCGGGGATCATGTGTCCCCCTTCCATCGCCATCAGTCCTCGAAATACGGGCGCTTGAGCGTTCTCCGTAAGCTCGCCGCTGGCGCGGCCGAAGCAGGCAGCCGCCACCGCCTTGGCCCGGGAAATGGGTGGAGTACGCCACGATGCTCCATCTCCTCGGAACATGGTGATCAGGTCCCCTCTGGGGTCAACCACCGACACGCTCATCTTGGCGCCCATTTCATTGACCTTGGCCTTTGCTGCGGCAAGTATCTGTTCGGCTTCTACTAGTGTTAACGATGCCATTGGTAGCCTCCTCGTAAAGATTGCGGCTATATATTCCGGGTTGGAAATGCCCTACGTCAAGCTCAGGCCAAATTGAACATATCTTGACAGTGTCGGTTAGCAGGGGGAAAAGTATCTCCGGGCTCTTTGCCCGGACCCTGCTGAGCTGATGGGCCAGCAGGTTGGCAACGGTAGGGGTCCCGTCGCTAGTTCGCGACAGATAGGGTGGGGGGGTCTACGGACCAGTCTTGGCGGGTGAAACCGCCGGGGGAAGCATTGATCAAAAGGTCTACCAAAGTATTCGCGTCGTAGCCAACTATGTCCTCCAAAGTGAGGGTACTATTGAGGTCTGACCCCTCCACCACTTTGAAAGTGACCACGGCTATATGGCCATCGCCGGAGAAGCCGTTAGCATCTATCATACCCACCCACAGGCTACCCGGCTCAAGGGAACTTGCTTCCATCAAAGCATCGTTGGCCAGTTGGCTGGTGTCGATCTGGGAATACTGTAGCGTGTCGGAGTCGTACTTCAGTACAAACTCCAGGCTACCCACGTGCCTGGCGCTGGCAATTCGGACAGGGACCTCTATTTCCCATGAGGCCTCCGGAGTAGGTACGGGAATTGGGGTGAGAGTTGGCGAAATCACCGTTCTAGTCCGAGGAGTTGGACTCGGAGATGCATAGGGCGTTGGAGGGACGGCAGTTGACGCTAGGGTTGCTGGTGGAGTGGGCGTGGGATCAGCAACCAGAGCCTGCACCACCGGAGTGGGCGTGGAGTCTCCCGAGAATATGCCGGCCGCGAAAAGCGCGCCAACGACCACACCCACAGTAACGATCAGGATCAGCACCCACTTGACGCTGGCGTGAAAGGCGAGGTACGCGATCTGTAAGAACCAACTCATGGAAGTCTACCTAACCGGGCCGGGCCATTAATAGGATCTGCCGAGCATCCGCCGAGGTCACGACGCCATCGCCGTTTACGTCCAGCGCCATGTTCCGCGGGATGACACCGTTAGACATCCGGAGCGCCATCAGGGCGTCCAGAACAGTGACCCTGCCATCCCCGTTCCCATCTCCCGCCGGGGTTTCGCCTACGGTGAGACTACCGTTTGTCGCCTGTACTCCGATGGGCCTGCCCAAGGAGTCAGTGGCGAGAGTGTCCGACAGGCTTAACTGAATAGTGGTCATCTCTTCATTGATAATACGGAATTCCACATAGGCCGCCGAACCGCTGCCACTGACGGCTGCCCCGGAAGCCAATCCCAGGCGCAAAACACCAGGTGTGTCCGTGTTGGAGTTGAGGCTGGCCGATGAGGTGAGGGCCCCTTTGTGTACACTAGCTACTTCGACAACTTCCGGGTTGAAAGTTAGCGAGAAACCAACGCTTGTAATCTCTGGAGCGGCTCGGAGGAAAATCGGCATTAGGACCGTGGAACCTGAGGCTGTCCGGTCATGGACCACTAACGTAAGCTCTCCGGTTGCATCACTTGATGGTGCCTCCACCGGAGTCACCGGGGCCGTAACCGAGGGCGGATTTGGTACCAAGTCCTGGCGTCTAACCGCGACTTGGTAGGTCCCAATCTGGTTTTCGGACCGGCTGGAACCCGAGACAGCCAAAATGTACCTTCCCGATATCGGCGCCTCCCATTGGACCGTGGTCCCGGTACCGAAGTTCGAGGTGCTAAAACCGGCGTCGGCGTTGCTCACCGAGAATCTGACCGCTTCGGCGGTGTTCAACTCCACTTCAACGATGTAGCCTTTCCCCGCCTCAGCGTTAAAAGCAAAGTAGTCATAATCATCCTTGGGGCTGATCGCCCCGGCGATGGCGTTGCCGAGGCTGATCGGGGTTGCTTGGATGGAGACATCGCTGTGCCGGTCTAACAGGCTGGTATCAGCACTCACTTGGATCGAATAGGTCCCTGTCGGTTCATCCACTCTAGGGGACCCGGACAGGGCCATGGCATAGTTGCCGTTTTCGGTTGCCAGCCAAACCAGGTTGGTCCCTTCACCATAGTTGCTGGCGATGGTACCAACCTCGCCGTGCAGCTTTTCCAAGGATAGGGATACCGCCTTCGCTGTATAGTGGGTCAGTTCAAACGAGTATTTCACCCCACGCCGGACCTCCAGAGTGAGGTAGTCCAAATCACCCTTGGGACTGATTGCGCCTTGATAGACTGTACCGAGGCTAAGCTGCTCGGCATCGTTGGGAGAATCAGCGTAGCGGTCCCCCCAGCCCTGGTCCGCCTCCACTGTGATCGAGTAGGTTCCTACCGACTCTTTAGTTTGCGGAAATCCCGACATTTCCACCAAGTAGGTGCCACTATTCTCTGCAGTCCAGTTAACCTGGTTGCCTGTTCCGCGGCTGGAGACCGCCACCGAGCCGTCGGGGTTGATCACCGAGATTTGCGCTCCCATCGCGGCGTCAAGATCGGCTGTGATCGCGTATTGCACCCCCCGCTCAGCCTGGAAGGCGAATAGGTCCAAGTCATCCGCTGGACTAATGGCACCCTGTAACGCGTATCCGAAGCTTATCAGCGTAGCATCACCCGCCGTGTCAGCGTGCCTGTCTTGGAGGGAGTTATCTACGTCAACCCTTAATGAATAGCTCCCTATGGGGTCTCTGACCTGAGGCGAGCTGGAGACAACTATGGAGTAGGTGTTATCTGTGGGTCCCAACCAGACCAATTCGGTGCCTACCCCGCCGTTGGACGCTACTGTCTTTCCTACCCGGTCTTCAACCGAAATCCCCAGGCCTTGCAACGAGACCAAGTCGGCCTGAACGGTATACTTGACTCCTCGGCGAGCTTGAAAGGCGAAATAGTCCCTGTCTCCCTCTGGGCTTATGGAGCCGCTATGGGCGTTGCCAAAACTAAGAGACGTGGCAGTGGCGTGTTTTTCGCCATGGCGGTCTTTTAAGGCTACATTGGCCTCCAGCTTCACAGAGTATGTGCCTATAAGGTCTCGAAACCGGTCTGAGCCCGATATCACGACGAAAAACGGACCAACGGATGGCGAAACCCATTCCATGGAGGTGCCGACGCCGTGATTGGACACCATGGTACCGGTAGCGGGACTCTCGAAAGCGATTTCCACCCCTTCAATGGTGCCTAAGCCCACCTCCGCAGTGTATTTCACGCCTCTTTCGGCCTGGAAGAGGAAATAGTCGCGGTCGTCGCCCCCTTGCTTGGTGCCGGACAATCCGGGTTGGTTGGTCCAAGGGCTTATGGCGCCCTGGTACACATTCCCCACAGCGATTGTTGTTGCCCCATTGATGAAGTCGCTGTGCTTGTCCTCCAGGGTCGAGTCAGCGTTAACACTTAGAGAATAGGTGCCGACCACGGCCTCTCCGGTAGCCTGATCTCTGATGCCGGCAATTTCTACAAAGTAAGTGTCGGTGGTGCGGGCGACCCAATTGATCTTTTTCTGGGAGTCCTGGGTTGACAAGATTTGGTTCTGTGAGCTTCTGGCCCCCCGGTCTTCAGAGTTGATCACCAGGATGTGGGCATCTTCGACTGTCACTAGGTCCAGCACAACTTCGTATCGAACGCCCCGGATGGCTTCAAAGGAAAAATAGTCGACGTCGAAAAGGAAGGGAGTGGGGCTGATGGTGCCCGTAACCTGTCCTGATCCGATTGATAGCGAGGTCGCCAACGACCGGTAGTCGCCGTGGTCGTCGTCAGCGAGTAGAAGGCTGGTCCCGGTGAAAGAATAAGACGCGACTATCAGGACCACTAGGGCTAGGGCAGGTCCTATGAGGGTCGCCAGATACCGCATGCCCGTTCTCCCCTCCGCCGTTACCACCACGAGGCATGACTGCCGTGGATATGGTTAAGAACCGGTGGCGGGCACCCGCCACAAGTCTTGGTTAGTTTCTCAAAAAAGTAGTATCAGTCTCTCGATTATACTCAAGCAACGCCAGCCAAATACAACATGTTTGTCTGCGAATCTGGTGCATTTTGATGTTTTCGTCGGTCTGGGTGTTGGGCCAGCGTGCCCATTAGCCCGTGGCTAGGGCTACAGTTAGCCCCCGCGCCCCCGAGCGGTGTGAGCTGACGACGTCCCTGGATTAAGGCTTGGCGTTCCCTGATGCATAGATGTCGGTGGAGGGATAAAATGAGTACCATCCGAACCAGTAGGCTGCTCGAGAGGGCACGCGGGGGAGCGAAACAGAGGGGCCCTCAACCAGGACCAGCGCCTCCTCTTCAACCCTCCACCTGCGCTCGGTCTCATCCAACAATAGATCGATCCCGGGCTGGAGGCCGTCGCGCGGTGCTGCTCTGAAATTGTTGCTGGCTCGCAGGTAGGCCCTGGCGCCCCCTGTCGGATCGGTGACCAACACCAGGTTCTGGCCGGCCAGAGAGTCATTGATCACTGGCTGGGCCCGAAGAGCTCCCAGGGGATATGCTCTTGATTGGCCTTCGAGGGCGACACCCAGCACTTGGTCCTTGGCGGCTAGGGCCTCGCTCCTGTTAGGAACGGGGAACATGGTCTCGGGCGTCTCTCGGTAGCGGTAATATACAGATCTGGGATTGTTTTCAGGCTCATAGAAATTCGCGGAATATACGCCGGTCGCCATATCCAAGACGCTGGTATCCGGGTGATCGGCAACCCACTCCTCCCAGGTGGTGAGGACCACCAGCAGGAGGGTCAGTTTGATGCCGCTGTCGGCCAAGGGGCCTACCACCGGCTCACCGGTAAACTGGTGCCACAACGTGTTGGTGCTCCGGTCGTACATCAGCTTGTTACTGCGGTACAGGAAGCCGGAAGTTCCAAACTCGGTCGCTTCACCATTTACCTCGGCGGAATACACGATTCCGGAGCCACATAGGGTTCAATAGGCTAGGGCGAAGGGCACCCCACCCAAGACGTCGTTGGCCATTTCGTGAGGATTGAGAATACGCAGAGGATAGGCCCGATGCTGGCCGTTTATCGATACACCAAAGACCCGGTCCGAACCTGAAAGGTAGTCGGCCTCCTCGGCTGCTATTGTGGGCGGGTTGATCAGGTCAGGAATGCCGTCCTTGCGTACTCCTCCCCAGGCGATCTCCTCCAACCGTATTCGAGATTTGACGCCGTCATAAAGAAAGGACCCCAGACCCCGGTCCACCAAGGAGTATAAATCACCCTTCCATTCCGCATATCCTGGAGGCCCCTGCACATCCGGGTGGTTGGCCAACCATTCTACCCACCAGTCCCAACGGTCCTTGTCTCCCTCGAGAACCGGGACATCCGCAGCGTCGGCTCCCGTAGCTAACGTAACAACGTGAGAGCCCAAGGTTGGTTTGGTTTTGGAATGGAAGCGCATGAACTCCATTAAAACAGGTATAAAAGCAGGATTGCCGCTGTCGCTCATCTTGCGGGCGATCTCGTTCAGATTGCCGTGCAAGCTGGCCTGCATTAGGGCCGTTGGATCATCAGGCAGCTCCTTGCTCGATGGCTCCAACGCGTCCGTCGGCTGCGGATCGGAAGGCGCAGTCGTCTTGATCGGCTCCGTAGCGGGCGGCCTGGCCGCTGGTGTAGCGGTAGGGGTAGCCTCTGGAGTTGCGGTAGGAGTAACCACGGGTGCAGGGGTAGTAGCTTGTGCGGATGCCATCGGCGCCGGCGGGGTCGTGGCTTGGGATTCGGTGGCGGCGGGAGTACAGCTAACCAAGATGAGCAGTGCTGCCACCAACCCAACCCCTCTTAGCTTGCCCTGAGCAACGGATTTCTGAGATACAGCCATCAATAACATCAAAGAGCATTCGAGCCAGTGGCTTCGCCGGATGGGTCGGCTGGCTCCGGATGCAAGGCGAATATGCCTATGGAGTCGGGTCCGGGGTCGGCATGACCTCCTCAACAAAATACTCCATCGACCGCATAGCATTCGCGTGGGAGATGTCTCCCCACGCGAATATGCCGACGAAGTAGTTGATACCGCTCTCCTCAATCTCCTGCTGTACTTGGTCTCGGACTTTGTGTGGCGAACCGGCGACTATGATCCCCTTGGACAGGAGGTCATCAAAATCACGCACGAAGCTCAAGAAGTTGGAGCCTGCCTGCGCCCATAGGTAGTTGATATTGTTGAACCAGGCGTTCCAAGCCTCCCGAGCCTCGCGAACGGCCTGGTCATCCGTCGGAGCCACGTAGATGTGCCGTACCAGACCCAGTATGGGGTCTTGGACCGGACGGTTGAGCCGGTCAGGAGCGTCCTTATGCTGCTCCCATATCTGCCGGTACAGGTCGAAGTGAGCCCTGGTAGCCTGGGCGGTGTCAAAAATGTGGCTTGTGTTGAACCCGTGTTGGGCCATCCACGGCACTGTCTCGATATTGTTGCTGGCGTACCATAGCGGTGGGTAGGGTTTCTGGTAGGGCTCGAGCCATAGTTTTGTGTCTTTGATGGTGTTGTATTTGCCTTCATAATCCAGAGAACCCTGGGTGAAACCGGTCAGAAGGATGTCCAGGCTCTCGTGGAACATTGCCCAGCCGTCCTCCGGGTTGATATTGAAGCGCTGGGCCTCAAAGGGAACAATCCCCCGGCCCACACCGAGTTCCAGTCTGCCCTGGCTCAGGTGGTCCAGCATACATATCTCTTGAAGCAGACGGACCGGATGGTAAAAAGGCAAAAGGTAAACTAGGGGGCCGAGATGGATCTGCTTGGTGCGCTGGGCGGCTGCGGACAAGAAGAGCGCCGGGGATGGAGCGATGCTAAGCGGAGTTAGATGGTGCTCGGCCAAGTGGTAGCAATAAAATCCAGCCTCGTCGGCTCGTTCCAGGAGCCTTAGCCGTTCTTCGAAGATTTGACTCGCTGGTTGTTTATCCCATTCGATCCAGTCAAAGATGCCGTACCGTATACCTGTGTCTTTTGAAGACCCGGTGCCCATATCAGCCTCCTGCGCCGCCTAACGATCAGCAGGAGAATAATGTAGCGCCCATTAACCGTCAAGGGCGGCTTGGCGTCTTGCTTTTGCAATGAAATTGGGATTATGCTAGCGGCATCGGAAGGCAAGGAGGGTTTACATGGCCAGAATCCAGAAGGTGTCCCACGTGGTTCTCAATGTCAGTGATCCGGCGGCATCGGCCGAATGGTATAGCGATGTGTTGGGCATGGAGGTCATGAGTTCCATGGAGAGCATGGGGATGGTGTTCCTGTCCTTCGGCACTCAGGACCATGACATAGCCCTGATCAAGGGTCCTGAAGGAGTTGAGCTGGGAAGCCCAGGTTTGAGCCACACCGCGCTGATGGTCGATGGTGGAGAGGAGGAGCTCAGAGCTATATACCAGAGGGTGAAAGCCAGCGGCGCCAAGGTCGAGTTTTTGGCCGATCACAAGCTCACCAAGAGCTTCTATTTCCTGGACCCCGACGGCAATCGCTTGGAGATATTCTTCCAGGCCATGCAGCCTGAGGAAGCAATGAAGTTCATGCGTGAAGTTGGCGGTGTCATGGAACCCTACGATTTGGAGCCAGCGTCGGCTTCCTAGCCGCGCGGCGGTATGGAAACCAGCAGGCCCTCCACTACCTAAGCAAGAGCCCCGGCCTGACCGGGGCTCTATTGTGTCCCGTCCCCGAAGGGAGACCTCCCCTGCTGTACATGGGCCCGGATGAAATCAATCATCTCCGTAGTGAATGTGCCGACCGGAAATACTCCTTGGACACCCAGTCGCTCCAGGGGTTCCACGTCTGAATCGGGGATGGTGCCGCCTACAACGAGAAGCACCTCGCCCAACAGGCCGTGGCTGTCCAGGGCTTGAGTGAGCCGGGGGACGAGCCGCATGTGGGCTCCCGAAAGAATGCTCAGACCTACGACGTCTGCATCCTCTTGAAGCGCCGCTCGGGCTATCTGGTCCGGGGTTACCCGCATACCCAGATAGACCACTTCCATGCCAGCGTCCCGCAAGGCCCGAGCCACCACCTTGACACCCCGGTCGTGGCCATCCAGACCCAGCTTGGCCAAGAGCACCTTAATGTTAGTGTTAAGCTCAATGCTCTTTAATATTGCTGGAACAGGAGTAAGGCGGCGGTTGACCGGATCTGCGGCCAACCCGAACAGCTCGAGCGCAGTGGCACCTAGCGAACTGCTGGTGTCCGCGGGTGCGAAGACGACCAGCACAGTAAGTTCCTCGCCCTCTAGTCGAATGCGGGCCTCGCCAACCTTGTAGCGAACAACCCGGTTGTCAGCTAATTGGAATGAGCGTTCACCAATTTGCTGAATGCCCAGTCCGTCTAATAGCTCAGAAGGCAACGTGGTAAATGTTGCACCTGTATCAACTAATGCATCCACTTGGACAAATTGGTCAGAAGCCAGGTTACCTATTTCAATCGGTACACTAAAGGTTCCCATGTTCACACCACCGGAGATTGCGGCCTCCAACCTTAGTGTCGGCTACCAGCACGCCGTTGGCCTCATAGCTAAAAGACCCCCGGGTCAACGTATTCCCCGTAGACGTCACGCAACGTGCCCATTATCTCCCCCTCGGTGACGTCCGCGTCTACCGCCTCAAGAACTAGGGGCATCAAGTTTCGGTCGTCTTTGGCGGCCTGTTTCAACGATCGCAATGAAGCGGCCACGGTCGTACTGCTTCGAGAGCGCTTGACCTCCGCCAACCGCGCAATTTGCGACTCCTCTTCCGCCGGGTCGAACTCGAACAGCTCCAAGGGTTGTACCGGGCTGTCGGCGCTGGATTGGTACCGGTTCAGGCCGACTATCACATGCTGCTGGCTCTCGATCTGTTGCTGGTATTCGTATGAGCTCCGGGCAATCTCTTGCTCAATGTACCCGGTGTCGATCGCCTGGAGCACACCCTGCTTAAGGGAGCCTCCACCAAGGCCTTCAATCCTGGATATGTACTCCCAGGCTTGTTTTTCCATCTGATTGGTCAACGACTCCAGGAACATGGAGCCGCCCAGAGGATCGACGGTATCGGTGACGCCGGTTTCGTGAGCTATGATCAGTTGGGTAGCTAACGACATGCGCATCGCTTCCTCGGAAGGGATGTCGTACGCTTCGTCATAGCCACTTACATGGAGGGACTGGGTCCCGCCGAGGACCGCGGCCATCGCTTGCAACGCGCCGCGCACGACGTTGTTCTGCGGGTCCTGCCGCATCAGCGTCGATCCAAGGGTTTGGGTGTGGAATCGAAGACGCATCGACTCCGGCTGGGTTGCAGCATACCGGTCTTTCATTATTCTGGCCCACATGCGGCGGGCCGCTCGGAACTTAGCGATTTCCTCGAATAGGTTATTGTGGCAGCCAAAGAAGAAAGACAACCTGGGGGCAAAGCTGTCGACTGGTAGCCCACGCTCTAGGGTGGACTCAACGTAGGCCATTCCTTGAGCGATGGTGAAGGCCAGCTCTTGGACCGCGTCGGACCCCGATTCCCGGGTGTGGTAGCCGGAGATAGATACCGTATACCAGTTGGGCACGTGCCGGGTGCAGAACTCGATTATGTCCGTGGTCAGCTTCAACGAAGGCCCTGGTGCCAGGGCGAAGGTCTTCTGGCCGTGGAACTCCTTTAGAGAGTCGTTTTGCACCGTGCCCCTGAGCCGGTCCCAGGCCACATTCCTGCGCTTGGCCACCGACAGAAACATGCTGAGCATTACAATGGCCGGGTGATTGATGGTCAACGAGACACTGACCCGGTCCTGGTCGACGCCGTCAAATAGATCATTCATGTCTCTGATGGTGTCTATGGCGACTCCCAGGCGGCCCACCTCACCTTCAGCCAGCTCGTGGTCCGAGTCGTATCCGGTGAGGGTGGGATGGTCGAAGTCGGTGCTGATGCCTGTCTGGCCGTGCTCCATCAGGAAGCGGTAACGCTGGCTGGTGGCCTTGGCGGTGCCGAACCCCGCAATCTGGCGGCGGGTCCACAGTCGGTCGCGGTACATGGTTGGGTAAGCGCCTCGGGTAAATGGGAACTCCCCCGGGGAGCCAAGATCGTCTTGGTAGTCCCAAGGAGCGAGGTCTTCCGGCGTATAGACTTCCTTGACTTCCAAACCGGATAGAGTCTTGAAATGGGGACCGGCGGGCTTTGGGGCTTGGGAGTTGTCTGACATGTACCGCCCCTCTCATGTTTGATGGTCTTGATATCCCTAGATGCTAACTTTGTCGCACGTATTTATCCACGCTCTGTTCCGCGGTCAATGCCAGGTAAAGGTCGCCTCGGGAGTCAACCCATGAGCCGTGGGCTGATCGGGATGGCCACCGGGCCAACACCTGTCCCTCCCCGTCCAGGACGCTCATCTGAGGGGGTTTGCCGTCTTCTTCCGCACGCTCGCTGGTATAGAATATGCCGTCTTGGTCTTGGGAGATATCCAGAGGCCGCTGCATGTCGGTCCACATGGTGATGTACTGACCATCAGCGGAAAATATTTGCACCCGGCTGTTCTCCCGGTCGCATACGTAGATCCTGCCGTCCTGGCCAACGATCAAACTGTGGGGAAGGTGGAACTGGTTCGGGCCTCCCTTACCGGGTTCTCCCCAGGAAGACACCAGGGTCCCGTCCTTGGAAAATCGATGCACTCTGGCGTTGCGGTACCCGTCAGAAATATACAGGTCTCCTGAACCCGAGGGAACCATCTCGGTCACGAAATTGAAGGGTCCAGCGGACCGGGGCGCAACATCACCCGCCACCTCACAGCCAGTGTCCGAGTAGACGCCATGAGCCCCGATAATCTGAAGAGGTTTGCCATCCAGGGTGTACCTCATCGCCACCGATCCTTCCCGGTCGGTGAGAAAGACAATATCGTCGGCAATGTAGAGACCGTGGGGGCTGACGAAGTTACCGTTGCCCCAGGAGCTGAGGAAGTTACCGTCCCGGTCAAAGATTACGACGGGAGGTTCTGCCCGCTGAAATACATAGACTCGGTCTTGGGAATCGGTGGCCACCGCGCTAACGGTGCCGAATGTCTGGCCTTGGGGCAATTTCGCCCAGTCCTGAATCAGAGTATAAGTATATTTTCCCGACCCTACCGTAGTCATGTGGACTCACCTCATCTAAATTTCATTCCCATAATACACGATGCACCTGCGCAGTTAATCCCAGGAGCCCGCGAGCGGCTTAGAAACTATGTCAAAAGCCGGTACCACACCAGGATCGTCCTTCGACGCGCTCAGGACGAACGGGTGAGAAGGAATGTGCCCGTTCGTGGTGAGCTTGTCGAACCACATTTTGAGAACGTTTTTTAGACCCGGCTGTTATAGGCGTAGTGAGGGGGGGCTTCGCCGGCATGCCAGCTCTGATAGAACCTTTCCACGTAGGGCTGCAGCTCTTGGACCATTCTCCTGGTGTCCAGCACTGACTGCTCGACCGGTTGTGAAAAGCGGTCCTTGAGCTGCCGCATAATCTCCTCTTTATCACAACTGGTGAACCTGCCTCCCTGCAACACAATCTCGCCGTCGATCATAACCGTGTCCACCTGCCGTGCCTTCCCCCGGTACAGCAGAGCATCGATGATGTTGATATCCGGGTCCAGGTATGGTTCCTCAATGCCGGTGAGGTCGAGGAGCACAAGGTCGGCCCGGCACCCCTTCTCGAGTGCACCGATCCGGTCTTGGAAGAAAGTTGGCCTGGCGGCGTTGGAAGTAGCCATCTTGAGCACTTGGTGCGAGTTGATAGCCGGCGCAGGGATGGAAGGCTGCCGGTGGAGCTTGGATACCAGGCGCATCTCTTGGATTAGATCGTCATCATCGTTGATGGCAGTGCTATCGGTCCCCATGGAAACATTGACACCTCCCGAAAGCATGGCGTTCACTGGCGCAATCCCGTTCTTGAGCCGAAGGTTCGAGCTGGCGTTGTGGCACACCGTGGCGCCGGAGTTGGCCATCAGCTCGATATCTCCTTCGGTTAGCCACACCGCGTGGGCGCATGACACTTCCGGACCCAAGAACCCCAGATCGTTCAGGTGCTCCACCGGGGTCTTCGACCATGTCCTGAGGCCGTACTCTTTCTGGTAGAAGCTCTCCACTAAGTGAATATGGATTCCTGTCTGGAAACGCTGAGCATACTCTTTAGTGTGCTGCAGGAAGTCATCGGACACCCACTGAACATTGCTAGGGCTCACCAAGACAGAGATCTTGCTGTTGGGTGAGCTGCCGTACCGGCGATGCAGATTCTCGAAAAGAGAGAAATAGTCGGCCTCGGAAATCCTTCCGGCCGCCAGGTACCTGCGGATTGCATCGGCAAGGTCCGTGGGTAGGCCCCTTATAAATTGCTCGTCATCAGCGTAGACCACCCGGTTCTGGTCCCTAAAATAGACCGAAAACGCGGTCCGCATCCCGGCTTCGTTGAAAGCCCGCAGGACCTCCGATACGTCGTCCTCAAGGCCGACGGCCGGAGTCTGAGGATGGTTATACATCACAGTCGTGGTGCCCGACTCGATCATCTGGAGCGCCGTATACAGGGTTAGCAGGTACTGGTCGTAGGGGCGCCGACCCCAACCGGAGAGAATCCAGGTTTCCAGACAGTCGTCGCAACTCCCCATTTGAAAAGTGGTGACGCCCCGGCCGTGATGGTGCGTATTTACCAACCCAGGAAAGACCAGGAAGTTGGACCCACCGATCAGCTCGTCGAATTGATGAGAGTTCCTTAGTTGCTCGTATGGCCCTACGTCCTCGATAGTGCCGTCCCGTTGGAATACGGCCCCGTCGGAGATCACAATGGATGAATCAGCATCTGTGCCAGCCCTGGATATTACGTATTTACCTCGTATTAGCGATGAAGCCATAGCGACCCCTCTGTGTGTTGCGGTGGAGTGCCCCAGGTAATCGGTGACCCGGAATATAGTCACCACCGGACTCAGTGTCAATGCGTCTAAGCCAACAAGATCTGGGCGGTGCTGGTTGTGAATATGTGGGCCATTGCCGTCCTCACCCCCGTAACGTACACTTCCGGGGGCAATTAGCTTGTGATCTCCAGGAGGTCCGTGATGCCTGGACTAGATGGTAAAGTGGCCCTTGTAACTGGGGCCGGTGGAATGAGAGGCGTGGGCCGGGCCACCGCCCTGAGGCTGGCAGGGCAGGGTGCTGACATTGCTCTGACTGACATTCACCGAGAGTCGAGGGATCTTCCGCCTGCGGAGATTCGGTTGGACTGGCGTAGCATCGACAGCGTGGCCGAAGAGGTATCCGCCTTGGGCAAACGCTGCCTGCCGGTGTATTGTGACCTGGGTGATAGCCATCAAATAGAGAGCATGGTGGACCAGGTTACTAACCACTATGGGCGCGTGGATATTCTGGTGAACAACGCTAGGGCCATCATCGGCCGGGACAAAGTGCCGGTGACCCAGCTTCCCCAGGAAGTCTGGGAGCACTTCCTGGCCATCAACACCACGGCCGTCTTCCTTTGCACCAAAATGGTGGGGCAGTCGATGATTGACTCCGCCAATGGCGGTCGTATCATCAACATTGCTTCCAACGCGGGCAAGCAGGCCAGCGCCATGGGCGCCGCCTACTCGGCCTCCAAGTTCGCAGTGCTGGGCCTAACCCAAGCGTCGGCCCTTGACCTGGCGCCCTATGGCATTACAGTAAACGCGGTCTGCCCAGGGCCAATCAATACAGACCGTCTCAGCTATTGGGAACGCGACCGGGCGGAGCAATTGGGAATTACTCTGGAGGAGTTCAGAAGTCAAGTAGTTGAGGAGTCCGCCGAGAGAACCCCGCTGGGAAGGATCGCCGAGGCGGAAGACGTCGCCAATGTTGTTTCCTTCCTGGCCTCGGAGGAGGCCGCTTTCATTACAGGCCAGGCCTACAATGTCAATGGCGGATTGCTATTCCACTGACTAGGTCAGAAATTGAGTTGCCAATCTTTTTGTGGCCGTAGAGATGAAAGCGTCCATCAAGTTCCGGTCAGATTCCTGAGGGGCGGTTGTCCCCGCGGCGGCGTTTCCCAGTCCGTAGCCGGCACCCAAGGGTCCTCGGGGCAAGTACCCCTCGGAAATCAAGATGGGTGGTGGTCAACGGTTGCTGACTCCCACCCAACCAACTGGCTAGACGTAGGGCTTGATTCTAGGGACCCAAGAAGGCGTTAAAGAGGCGTCTATCCTCTGCCGAACAGTTTGTTCACCGTGGAGATGACCCTGGCTTCGTTGGGCAGGTATACGTTCTCCAAAGGACGGCTGTAGGGCACCGGGGTGTGGGGGGCGGTCACTCGAGACGGCGGGGCGTCCAGGTAGTCGAATGCCTCCTCCGATACCCTGGCGCAAATGTCCGAAGCCAGACTGCAAACCGGGGTGTCTTCGTCAACCACTACCAACCGGTGGGTCCGGCGTACCGAATCAATCACGTGGTCGTAGTCAATCGGCGATACGCTAAGCAAGTCCACCACCTCGGCGTTGATCCCAGACTTGGCGAGTTCCTCCGCTGCTGCGGTGCAGATCCAGGTCATTTTCGAGATTCCCACCAGCGTGATGTCGGTCCCCTGACGCACCGTCCTAGCCTTGCCCAAAGGCAACTCGTACATCTCCTCTGGAACAGGTCCGGTGTTGCCATAAAGCCCTTTGTGCTCAAAAAAGATCACCGGGTCGTCGTCCCTTATCGCGGCGACAAGAAGCCCCTTGGCAGTATAGGGATCGGAGGGCACCACGCCCTTCAGGCCTGGAATATGGCTAAAGATGGAGTAGTACGACTCCGAATGTTGGGCTGCGCTGCCGAAGCCTGCTCCGATACGGGTCAGCATGGTAAAAGGTACTTTGACCTGGCCGCCAAACATGTAACGCATCTTGGCGGCGTTGTTGATCAACTGGTCCATGCAAACACCGATGAAGTCCACGAACATCAATTCAGCAATGGCCCGCATCCCGGTGGAGGCAGCGCCGATAGCGGCGCCAACGAAGGCGGCCTCCGTGAGAGGCGTGTCTAGCACCCGCTCGTTGCCAAACTGTTGAATGAGACCAACGGTGGTCCGGAAAGGGCCTCCCCAGGCATCTACGATTCCCAGGTGTTCACGGCCTGCGCCTCCGGCGATCTCCTCACCCATGATGATCACGGAGTCGTCCCGCTCCATCTCTTGGCGCAGCGCCTCGTTGATGGCCTGTCGGTATTGGATCTCCCGTGTGGCCGTCGTGTTCATATCGGCTAGCGTTGTGGTCATAATATTTTCCTCCGCACCGAGTGCTAATTAGCAGTCAGCCAATGGCCTGGAGGCTGACTGCTAGAGGCTTGTCAATCACACTTCCATGTTAGCGCCCCGTCTTAGCATATCCACGGGGTAACTAACGTAAACGTCTTCGTACAGCGCAGGGGCCTCTGGTAGCGGGCTATCGTCGGCAAATCTTATGGCCTCTTCCATGAGGTCTCCCGCTTCCTGGTCGATCTGGTCCAATTCTTCGGCGGTGATTTCGCCTTGGGGGATCACCGTCTCTCGGAATAGCTTCATCGGGTCCCTGGCCCGCCAATAGTCTTCCTCTTCCTTGGTGCGATAGGTCAGGGGATTGTCGAACACCGTATGCCCGTAGTAACGGTAGGTTAGACACTCGAGGAGAGTGGGGCCCTGGCCGGCTCTGGCCCTGGCCACCGCCTCCCCGGCGGCGTCGTAGACCGCAAACACATCCATTCCGTCCACGTGTATCCCGGGCATATTGTAGCCGGCAGCCCGGTCGGCCACATGGGTTGCTGAAAGAGCATACTCCACCGGAGTCGACTCAGCGTACTGGTTATTCTCGCAGCAAAAAATCACCGGAAGCTTCCACACCGAGGCCAGGTTCATGCTCTCGTGTAAAACTCCCTGGTTGGCTCCGCCGTCACCGAAGAAGGCCACCGCAACCCTACCAAGCTTTTTTAGCTTGGAGGTTAACCCGGCGCCGACGGCCAGGGGGACGCTGCCGGCTACGATGCCATTGGTCCCCAGCATCCCTTTGCTCATGTCGGCGATGTGCATGGACCCACCCTTGCCCTTGTTGGGGCCGGTGGTCCGCCCGAAAAGCTCGGCCATCATCAGTTTGGGGTCCACCCCCTTGGCGATGCAGTGGCCATGGCCCCGGTGGGTGCTGCCAATGTAATCTTCGTCAGTCAAGTGGGCACAGACCCCTGTAGGCACCGCTTCCTGGCCTGCAGACGAATGGACCGAAGCGGACATGCGGCGCTGCCCCGTCTCGGGGATGCCTCTCTCTTCAAAGTTGCGAATCGTCACCATTGTCTTGTACAGCTTTAGCATGGTGTCGCGATCGATATCCATGTTAATCCTCTACTCTTGGGCGTGGTATCTGGGAGCGTGGATAGGCCTCATGGTAGCATGGCCGAGGTTGATGTCAATAGCGGGGATAACGGGGCGTAGAGCTGCGGACAAGAACGGGCTCTCCCACGTCGGCAGCCAGCGTCAGGGCTGCGCTACCGTCCTTCACAGCAATTTCCAGGTAGCCATGGCTCCCCACAAAGGCCAATAAACCATCAGAGGCCTGGTAGCTGTCGTCGTGAAAAGTCCGGCTCAAACCATGTATCTTTCTGCCTTTAACCTCCACCGCGTTGGTGGTGGCCAACATCCCATCCTCCGGAATGTTGGTCACCAGGTTTCCGAAGCGGTCGATGTAGATCACCTCGCCAACAATAGCATCTCCCTGAATGCTGGGTCGTGGTGAGGGCAGCCAGCTACATTCTTCCACGGGCTCTCCAACCTCCTCCGGCGGTACTCCCAGAGACAAGTGAGCGGCTACCGGCGCGAACACGTCCCTTCCGTGAAAAGTGTTGCTAACGGGCTCCAGCCAGTAATTGGACTTGTTCAGGTGGAACGCGGACAAGGGCTCGGGTAGGCTGACGACCCCTGCCTTTTCTGGATATGTTTTCAGGTGCTCCGCGATCATGTGGCTAAGCACCCCGTTGTCTGGCGCCAGTAGCCGGGCGGTAGGAGTGACTAGGAGTAGAGGCCGCCGGCGGGTACCCACGCCTGGGTCCACGACGACGACATGGATTGAGCCGTCGGGGAAGAATTTATGGCTTGTGCCAAGGATGAAAGCGGCCTGTAGGATATTCTGAGGAGCGACATCGTGGCTAAGATCAATAATTGAGGCGGAGGGATTGATTCCGAGAATGACGCCCTTCATGACACCAACGTAAGCGTCGGCGGTGCCAAAGTCAGTGGTGAGGACTATGGCAGGTGGGGTCATGGCGTGAACGTCAGGTTACTAGATTAGCTTCACGCTAAGGATCGAGATCACCAGGAAGACAGCGGCCAATACGATCGTGAATTGAAACAAAGTCTTCTCCAGACCTCGTCGGGTGCGGATGCTCGACTGACCGCTGCCGAACAGACCGGCTCCGCCCTCCTTCACCTGGGCCAGAATAACCACCAGGATGACTAGTGAAACCAGGATTTGCGCTACGTTCAGATATGGCCCCAACAGATCACCTCTCCAGACCCTTCCCGTACCCTAGCATCAGATGCGGGCCTCCCGTTTCAAGGACCCCAGTCTTTCCGTAACCAGCCGATTGACCAGATCGGGTTTTGCCTGCCCCTTGGTAAGTTTCATAACCTGACCGACCAGGAACCGCGTGGCGCTGTCCTTGCCGCCCAGATAGTCGTCCACCGCTTTGGAATTGGCTTGAATAACTTCGGCGACGGCCGACATCACCACTGATCGGTCGCTTATCTGGCTGTATCCGCGGTCAGAGACGATTTTATCAGGCGCATTTCCGGTGTTGAAAGCTTCTTCCAATACGGCCTTGGCCATTGTTCCACTTAGGGAGCCGCCTTCGACCAAGTCCACGAGTTGGGCCAGATGGTGGGGGGTCACGGGCGACTGGTTGATGTCCAGGTGCTCCAGGTTTAACAAACGGCTCAGGTCGCCCAGTATCCAGTTGCTTACGGCCTTTGCAAACCGCTCGTTGTCTACGCTGGAGCTGCTTTGATGTTCCACAGCAGTCTCGAAGTAGTCAGCCATGGCCTTGTTACTGGTAATCAGGTCAGCATCGTAATCGGGCAGCCCGAAATCGTTGATCAGACGCTGTTTCCGTTGGGGGCCAATCTCCGGCAGCCGGCTCGTTAGCTCCTCTACCCAGGCCGGTTCAATGATCAAGGGAGGAAGGTCCGGCTCCGGGAAGTAGCGGTAATCGTGGGCCTCTTCTTTGCTTCTTTGGGCAACGGTTACCCCCCGCTCGTCGATCCAGCCTCGAGTCTCTTGAATTATCCTGCCACCCTCTTTGAGGACCTGTTGTTGCCGTTCAGCTTCGTAGATCAGCGCCAGATACACAGATCGGAAACTGTTCATATTCTTGATCTCGGTGCGGGTACCGTATTCCTGGCTGCCCGCAGGCCGGATGCTGATGTTAGCGTCACACCGGAAGTTACCGTCTTGCATATTGGCGGTAGTCACGTCCAGATACTGCAACATGGAATGTAGGGTCACCAAATACGTGCGAGCTTCCTTTGGGGAGCGAAGGTCAGGCTCGCTGACGATCTCCATCAGCGGGACTCCGGACCGGTTGACGTCCACCAGGCTGTAGGACTCGCCATCGGATGAGGGAAAGTGCTGTAACTTTGCGACGTCCTCTTCCAGGTGGACCCTCCGCACCCCGATCCGCTTCAGGTCGTCGCCTTGGCCGATCTGCAGGCACCCGTCGACCGCCAAAGGAAGGTCGTATTGAGAGATCTGATACCCCTTCATCAGGTCTGGATAGGGGTAGTTCTTGCGATCGAATTTTGAGTAGCCGGGTATCCGGCAATTCAACGCCAGGCCGGTCATAACAGTGTATTCCACTGCCTTGCGGTTGATGACGGGCAGGCTGCCGGGAAGGCCCAAGCATACCGGGCACACCCGGCTGTTTGGTGCCGCAGTCTGGTACTCCGCCCGGCAACTACAGAACATCTTGCTCCGGGTTTTGAGTTGAACGTGGACTTCCAGGCCTATGACTGTCTCGTAATCCATGCGTTATCTTTTAACCGCTTACTTCGCTCCGCCTGGGACGAGTGAATCAACCCGCCGCCACCTGGCTGTGGGCCCCTAGGAACGCCAAAATCCACTGGCGTACCATGTTCGGGGTTTGCTCAGTTGCCGGTACGTCGTGGTAGACCGAGTTTGCAAGGCACTCCTGCAGGTACCGTGCAGCAGAGGTAGCGTGGGCCGCGTCAGCGCCGGGTATGATCACTGATGGCACCTTGAGAGACATAATCTCCTCGGGTGCCGCACCTGTGGCTGTGTCCCGGTCAAAGAGTGTCTGTCCCATCAAGGCGACGATGGCCAGGTATCGGTCCGGGTCTATCTCAGCAAAATCCTTGGCGAATTGCTCGCCGTTCGCTATGGTAGACGCCCAAGGCCCGGCTGCGGGCTCGGTCCAGAACGTTTGCGTCCGTCTGGCTAGCTCCACCACTGCCGTCAGCCCATGCTCTTTGACATAGTTGACGTGGGTCTGAAAACGGTCCAGACCGTTTTGACGCCAGCGGACACCGCCCACGGGCCAGTGGAGCACTAATCCCAGCGTGGCCTCGGGATAGGTGACACCGAAGGCTGCTGCCGTAGAGCACCCCATGCAACCTCCCATCACAAACGCCTGCGCAATGCCCAGGTGGTCCAGCAGGCCCTTGGCTTCATGGGCGTAGGTCGACCAGGAGACACGCTCTACCCGACCGCCGGAGAGCCCTGCTTCCCTGCGGTCATAGGCAACGCAGGTATATTGGGTGGTGAGGGTCTCCAGGGGCTTCACTTCAGCCCAAACTCCCGAGGCGGTCCACTTCTCAATCGTAGAATCGAACCCGCCTGGAGCCATCATGAGCAAGGCAGGCCCGGAACCACGTGCCTCGTAATGGATATTTATCCCATTAATCTCAGCGTATGGCATGCTATTTCCTAATCTGGCTGGCTCACGGGTGGCCCATTTTTTGAAGCACCGCTTGGGCAGTGGTCCCAATATCGGAGGGACTCGGTATGATTGCAGCTCCCGCATCCTGCAGCGCGGTGATCTTTGACTCTGCTCGGGCGTTATCGCCGGTGATGATGGCCCCGGCATGACCCATTCTTTTGCCCCGTGGGGCGCTGGCTCCCACTACCAAGGCGCACACTGGCTTGGTCACTCTGTTCTTGATGTAAGCGGCCGCCTCCTGCTCCTTGGTTCCTCCAATCTCGCCGATCAGCACTATCAAGTCCGTATCGGGGTCCTCTTCAAACAGCTGCAATACGTCTACGAAACTCGTGCCGGTTATTGGGTCTCCTCCCACGCCGATGCACGTAGATTGCCCAATCCCTAGGTTGGTCAGTTGTGCCACTGCTTCGTAAGTAAGGGTGCCGCTGCGGGAGACGACGCCCACCCGGCCCGGCTGGTGAATGGCCCCCGGCATAATGCCGACCTTGCAGCGGGCGCCGGGGTTGATGATGCCGGGACAGTTGGGACCGATTAACCGCACCGGCCGGTCCTCCAGATATCGGATCAGCCTCACCATGTCTAGCACCGGGATCCCCTCGGTGATGCAGGCGATCAACGGTACTCCGCTCTGGGCAGACTCGGCTACCGCGTCGGCTGCGAAGGCGGGTGGAACAAACACCAAGGACAAGTTGGCCCCCGTTTGCGCCACCGCTTCGTCTACCGAGTCAAAAACGGGTATTTTCTCATCAAAGAGTTGGCCTCCTCGCCCTGGCGTTACGCCGGACACCACGTTGGTGCCGTAAGCCATGCAGGCACGGGCGTGGAAGCCTCCTTCTCTGCCGGTGATACCCTGCACCAGCACACGGGTGTCTTTATCTACTAGAATGCCCATTGAAAACGCTCTCGCTGCTTCCTGAACGGTTGCTCAGGAGTATTGTCGGATGGCTTTGGCGGCATCGGCCAGAGTATCAGCGAAGGTTACAGCCAGTCCCGAGTCCCGCAGGATGGCCTTGCCTTCTTCCACGTTGGTCCCCTGCATTCGAACAACTAAGGGCAGGGCTACGTCCATGCTTTGGTAGGCTTGGACAATCCCACCGGCAACGATGTCACAACGAAGAATCCCACCGAAGATGTTCACCAGCACTCTCTTGACCTTGGGGTCCGAGAGAATAATCTGGACAGCGCTGGCCACTTTCTCTTCGCTGGCACCGCCCCCCACGTCCAGGAAATTGGCTGGCCGGGAACCCCAGTCGCGACTCAAGTTGTCAAGGGTTGCCATGGCCAGGCCTGCTCCGTTCACCAGGCAACCCACATCTCCGTCCAGATTAACATAAGAAATGTCCAGGTCGGCCGCTTGGGCTTCCAGTTGGTCCTCCTGATGGGGATCGCGCAAGGCTCTGAGGTCATTGTGGCGGAACAATGAATCGTCTTCCAGATCGATCTTGGCGTCGAGCGCAATCAGAGCGCCATCAGTTGTGACAATCAGGGGGTTGATCTCGACCAACGAACAGTCGAGGTCGACAAACAAGCGGTAAAGCGCGGTTATGATTTGGTTGGCAGCCGGGACATGTGAAGCGTCCAGTTGGAGTTGATTGGCCAACCGCCTGGTCTGGAAGGGCATGATGCCCAGCAGGGGATCGATGGGCTCGGTGTGGATACCCGCCGGGTCGGTGGCGGCCACTTCCTCGATTTCCATACCCCCGGATGCGCTGGCCAACGCGACCGGACCGCGTTGGGTGGGGTCTACGGTGATGGCCAGATATCCTTCCTGATGTATGTTGGCCAGCTCCTCCACCAGCAGCGCGCGCACCGGTACTCCTCGAGCATCAGTCTGTAGGGTTACCAGGTTCTTTTCCAAGAGCGAGCGGGCAACTTCCTCCCCGGCTGAGGGTGTTTGGACAACAACCACACCACCGGCTTTCCCGCGGCCACCGGCGTGGACCTGGGCTTTCAAGACTGCCCGGCCTCCGAAGCCTTCAACAGCGAGCCTCGCTTCGCTGGGAGACTCCACAACGGTGCCCTTAGGCACTGGGATGTCGTAGCGCCGGAATATCTCCTTAGCCTGGTATTCGTGGATTTTCAAGACTGTCCTTTGACTGATGGCCGAGCTTGATGATCAAAAGATATCCTCACCAGTGAAACTTTATGGGATTTTGACTTGCCAGTCAACGAGACAACGGGCTCGGTGAAGAACTCAGTGGACAAAGCTGCCACGCGGCCAGCATAATGCCAGGCCATGTAGAAGGCAGGCGTGTTACGTGGGGTGACAGCCTTTAGAAAGAAGGAGGCAGGCAATGCGTTACAGCAAGGTTATCGAATTACTAGAACAGAACAAACCCGTTTTCTGCTCCGGCCTCATATGGAACGGCAGTTTGGACGACCTTGCTTTCATAGGGGACTCGGACTACGACATGGTCATCATTGAGATGGAACACCAGGGTTTCAGTTTCAATGATCTACGGGTGTCTCTCCAGTTTCTGTTGAGTCGCCAACGAATGGCGGAAGGTGGCGGCCTACAGGCCGATCCCGTGCCGATGGTGCGCATACCCCCCAATACCCGGGAGCGTAACCAGTGGGTCATAAAACAAACCCTGGACACTGGCGTCTATGGCCTAGTGCTGCCTCACCTCAATAACGCTGAGGACGCAATGGCGGCGGTGGCCGCGGCCAGGTATCCTCAAGTCCCCGGAGCCCCTGACTTTGATCCTCCTGGAGAGCGCGGCTGGTGGTACCGCATAGCGCCCCGCTACTGGGGACTCTCCCCTTCCGACTATTACGATGCTGCCGACCTGTGGCCCTTGGACCCTGACGGTAATATGCTGCTCATGGGCATCGTGGAGGAGCCGGAAGGAGTTAAGAATTTACCGGACATTCTTCGTACCGTTAAGGGTATCGGCGCGATCTGGGCTGGGCCGGGAGACATGTCGGTGGCTATGGGCT
This sequence comes from Dehalococcoidia bacterium, assembly GCA_965197555.1. Lineage (GTDB taxonomy): Bacteria > Chloroflexota > Dehalococcoidia > Lucifugimonadales > UBA3495. The sequence goes on from OZ240213.1 coordinate 1,500,337, forward strand.
ACAAAGGCAACGCTGGCCATCCCGAGGTGCAGCAGAACCTGCTGAGAATATTGGAAACGTGTAAAGAGGCTGGCGTTCCCTGCGCTGTGGGCGCCACGGCAGAGGAAGTACCCACCCGCTTGGAGCAGGGTTTCCGAATAATTATTACGTCCCCCGAGCGGACGACTCAGGGCCTGGTCGAGGGCCGCCGTTTAGCTGGGCGGTGAGCTTGGTCATCGACCCTTAGCTACCCGGCTGCATTCCACCAGGGCTAGCCAGGAAATTGAAAAGCTCCGAGTCCGCCGAGAGCACGATGGTGGTTCCTTGGGTCAGGAACTGCCGGTATGCCTGCAGGCTGCGGCGGAAGGCGAAAAATTCCGGGTCTTGCTCCAAGGCGTCGGCAAGTATTTCGATTGCCCTAGCTTCACCTTCACCGCGTATCTCGTTGGACCGCCTGTCGGCTTCGGCCAGAATAATATCACGGTCCTTGTTAGCGCTGGCCCGTATTTCCAGGTCCTCTTGGTCCCCCTCCGCCCTAAAGCGGGTAGCGATCCGGTTACGTTCCGCCCGCATTCGGGTATAGATGCTGGGCGTCACTGAGTCAGGGAAGTCCGCACGCTTGATTCGTACATCAACGATCTCTATGCCGAACGGGTCATCTCTTTCGACAAAGTACTGGATTGTAAATCCTTCGCCGGGCGTTAGAGTCTCACCTTCCTGGGTGGTGAAGGTCGCAACGTTTCCCTCAGAGTCGAAGTCGTCGATGACCACGTCGATGCCTTCGGTATTACCCCCGTCTGGTCCATTTATGACCCTGATATCGGTCAGCGTGATTCCTGTATTCAAGTTGTTGTCCTGGTCCGTGTTGTCCCGGTCGAGAATATCGTCGTCAATTCTCAGGGCAAAAGAGACTGCTCCTTCCAGGTCCGGAATTTCCCGGTTTAGGTTCTGCTCCCTGGCCAGCACCCGCAGGCGCACTCCCTCCAGTACCTCCCCCAGCAATTCGGTCCGAGACTCCGTACCCTCGACCAATCTCAGACCTTCCTCATCTTCTCGCTCGTTACCATCGTCGTCCAGTTGGGGTTTAGCTCCAATGATTTTTATCCGCGGGAGCAAGGCGATGCGCTCCCGTAGCGTCGAGTTAACAATGTCGCCTAACCGGCTGCGAGCGTTATCCGGGGTGAGCAATGTCTTGCGGAATTGTACCGGGTCGTTAATTCGGTATCTAGCGTAGGAGTCAATGGTCAGGTCTTGTTTTTCTTCATCGCGCATGGCTTCCGCGTCAGCGTCGATCCGGAGGAGGCGCCGGTCGAACCGCACCACGCTTTCCACAAAGGGGACTTTGGCCCGGATGCCAGCGGTCTTATGGACCTCCCTGACTTCTCCGAACCGAGTAATGATAACCTGTTCCTTGACGTCCACGATGTAGAGTGTTTGGGACAGGACGATAATCACCAGGATCACCAGTCCGCCAAATATGAGCAGAGTTCGCATCAGTGCCTCACTCCGGTTTTTGATCGGGGTTTAGGGGCTGGGGCTTGGGCCGAACGGAATGGGCGTTACGCCCTGCTGTCCACCCAATATCAATACAGACTCGGCCTCTGGGGAAACAATAATTTTGCTTACCCCGGGTAGGATCTCCTCCATGGCTTCCAAATAAAGCCGTTGGCGGGTGACGGCTCGGGACTTCTGGGACTTTCCATACTCGGCTAGCACCGCCTTGAATCGGTCGGCTTCACCTTGTGCACGTTCTATTCTGGACTGTCGAAAAGCTTCAGCTTCCCGTATGATCCTCTCCGCGTCTCCCCTTGCCCTTGGGACGACGTCATTCTGGTAGGCTTGGGCCTGGTTGACCTTGGTGTCACGCTCCTGCCGGGCTCGCAGGACATCATCAAAGGCGTCTCGCACCTCCTCGGGCGCTTTGACGTCTTGCAAAACGACGTTCTGAATATTTATGCCGGTCGAGTAGGAGTCCAGGATTCCCTGTAGGCGGGCTTTGGTTGTTGCTTGTACCGCCTCCCTTTGCTCCGTCAAGACATCGTCGATGGAACGTTGACCCACTACCAGCCGTAGCGCCGCCTCTGCCGCGTCTTTCAGGGTCCGCCCATCGGGCTGGCCCTCCGGGATCTCCCGCGCCAGCTCCCCCGGGTCGTTGACCTTGAACAAGTAGTCAACCAGATTCTTGATGTTGTATTGAATCACCATGCGGACGTCGACGATGTTCAGATCGCCGCTAATCATCAGGGCTTCCACCGGGACCGCTGCGTCGGCCACTGCCGGCCGACTGACGAAGCCAAGCTGCATGCTCCGGGTCTCGGAGGTTAGCTCTCTGTCCCTATTCCCGATGGGACCGGGCCACCACCAGTGAAGACCTTCGTCGGTAACCGGTGTTCCTTGTACATCCCCGAAGCGTCGAAGAGCCGCTTGCTCGCCGGGGCTGATGGTGTAGATACCTGTTGCTATCCAAATCACGACTATCAAGGCGATCAGACCGAGGATCACCAGCCCAATGCCTCCGCCCCCGATGCGCCGGGTGATTTGCCCCAAGGCTTCGCGAAACCGGGCTAGAATCTGCTCTAGGTCAATTTCCGGTTGCCTGGGTCCTCCTGGTGGGTACATGGTCCTCTTATCCTATGTGTTGAAATAGATGCTCAGATGATACGCGGGGTAGTATGCTGTTTACCCCTTCCAGATTCTACCACCTTAGTCTAATGGTGAACCACATGGCTATGAACCGCTCCCCATCAGAATATGCCGGGAATTTGAGGTGAAATCGTTGCACACTACGTAAATATTGCCCAAAATGACGACTCTAAGACTGTTTAGGCAAACCAAGATGTCACATTGTTGCGCCACCGTCTACCCAACCGACGTTGTAATGGCTTATGCTAGCCGTCTGCGGCTACCGAGTGGTGGACAATCGGGGATTGTTAAGGGGAAAGTCTATATGTCCGAATACGGCCTAAATATACATGCTGGCGCGGAAATGACCCGGATCCAGGCAACCTGCGACCACCAGAGCGGCCTGATTTACCTAGTGCCTGCCGAGCGTAGTTGGGTATGCGCCCGCGAATTCCTGCCTGCCCACGCCTTGGCCGGGTTCTTTAGGGAGCTGGTGGACATGAAGCACCCCAGGGTACAGGAACTGTTACAGCAATGGGGTATCTACTTTCGGGAACTCCCCATAGATGGAGAAGTACCCGGAGAAGACCTGACGGCTAATACCGCGGATTAGCTCTTGCCCAAGGTGTGAACAGGTCCGAATATGACGCCATAGGGGTAATTGGCCGTAAGCGGGAAACGGAAAGGCCACCAAAGCCGCAGGGCTCAGGAAGATTGAAGCTCCCTGCAATCAGCTATCGGACTCGCCAGTGGCAGCGACGGTGGTCCGAGTGCCGGTCTGGCTTGACAGTGAGGGTGCTGGCTGCGGCGTAACCGGTTGCGGAGCCGGTGGTGAGTAGGGAGGGGTTTCCGGTGGAATAGCGGGAGTGCCGGGCTCTTTGCCGGGTTCGTCCTCATTAAGCAAGCGATTCAGGGCATCACCGGAGACCGACTCGTACTCGATGAGGTATTCAGCGAGCTTGACGAGCTTAGGCTTGTAAGAGACTAGAATATCCTGAGCGCGACCGTAGGCCATGTTGATTAGGCCCTTGACTTCCTCGTCAATCTCCTCCGCAACTCTGTCGCCGTAGTCTCTCTCTTCGCTGATCTCCCGGCCAAGGAACACCAACTCCTCTCGTTTGCCGAAGGTACGCGGACCAAGCCCGTCGCTCATACCGTATCGCTTGATCATCCCCAGAGCTACCTTGGTTCCCCTTTCCAGGTCGTTGCTGGCGCCGGTGGTCACTTCGTCGAAGATCAACTTCTCAGCCACCCGGCCTCCCATCATGACCCCCAGCATGTCCAGAAACTGGTTCTTGGTCCAAAGGTAACGGTCCTCATCCGGGAGGAGGGCAGTATGCCCCCCCGTGTTGCCGCGCGACACGATGGAAATCTTGTGCACCCGGTCCGAGTGAGGTAGCGCCCAAGCCACCAAGGCGTGACCGGCCTCGTGGTAGGCCGTCATTTCCTTCTCTCTCTGGCTGATGACCCGGCTCTTCCTCTCGGGCCCGGCAATGATCCGCTCAACCGCCTCCTCGAATTCGGACATGAAGATGGCTTTCTTGCTAAACCGAGCGGCCAGAATTGCAGCCTCGTTAACCAGGTTAGCCAGGTCGGCGCCACTGAACCCCGGAGTCTGTTTAGCCAGGGTTTCCAACTGTACCTCAGGGGCTAGGGGCTTGCCTGATGCGTGAACTTTCAGTATCGCTGTCCGGCCCACCACATCGGGGAGGTCTAGGGTCACCCGGCGGTCGAACCGGCCAGGGCGAAGCAGCGCGGGATCGAGAATGTCGGGACGGTTGGTAGCGGCCACGACGATGATGTTGGTATTGGTCTCGAAGCCGTCCATCTCTACCAGGATTTGGTTTAAAGTCTGCTCCCTTTCATCGTGTCCGCCACCCAGACCTGCTCCCCGGTGGCGGCCCACAGCGTCAATCTCGTCAACGAAGACGATGCATGGTGCGTTACGCTTTGCTTGATCGAACAGGTCCCGGACCCTTGCGGCGCCGACACCCACGAACATTTCGACGAATTCGCTACCGCTGATGTGGAAAAAGGGGACCCCGGCCTCACCAGCGACGGCCCTCGCAAGCAACGTTTTACCGGTCCCTGGCTGACCCACCAAAAGCACACCTTTAGGTATACGGGCGCCCAGGGACAGGAACCGCTCCGGAAACTTTAAGAACTCGACAACCTCTTGAAGCTCGGCCTTGGCTTCATCGACCCCTGCCACATCCTCAAAAGTTACCGTGGGCCGGTTGAACGGCATCATCCTGGCCCGGCTGCGGCCGAAACTCAAGGTCTGATTGTTGCTCCCCTGGGCTTGGCGCATCATGAACAGGATCAAACCGCCAAAGAAGATCAATGGCAAGAAGTTGATCAGAAGCCCGAAGAAGCTGCTGAGCCCGCTTGACCCCTTGAAAGTAACCTCAACTCCGCTCGGTGGCCCTATGGGGACGCCACTTTCCACGAAAAGGTTGATAACGTCGGTATCGTTACCGATTCTGCTGGTGAAGCGGTCGGCACCCGACCTGGAGCTACTGCGAGGGTAGACGGTGAGCTTCTTCCCGTCCACGACAACCTCTCGGATCTCGTTGTTCTTGGCCATGGCGACGACCGTGGTCAGTGGCTCTTCGCTGCTGCCTCCAAAGCTAGGCAGCAGTGTATAGAAGATGACGATCACGCCGATGATCACCAAGAGATAAACGAAGCTATTTCGCATCCAACGGTTGCTACCCATAGATACCCTGATTACCTCTTCGGGTGCAGTCGATCAGGCCTCGTTACTTAATCTATATTACAATGAGGGGTGGTCATATTGCAAAGGAAAGGAGCGCCTCCATTGGCGCTCCTGGACACATTTTGTGGGTTGGTTAGTCCAGCCGGGATGGATGTTAGGCGGGAATCACCCCGCCCGTGGGCTACCAGTGCCAGATAGAGTCGTGGGACTCGTAGAGGCCGGCAACCTCGCCTCGGTCCACCAATTGCAGGCCTTGAGCGACCTCATCCCGGCCAATGCCCCGGTCTTCCAGGTCCTCCCGCACGGCGTAGGTAGGAACACCGGCTCGGATCAGCTCGACTATGTCCCGGTCCAGGGTAGGGGGTACCTCCAGAGCGACCTCTCCGAATTTCAGGCCGCTGGCATCCTGGCCCATTACCGCGTAGTTTACGGCGTTGCCTCTCAGGAGGACTGAGATGTCGGCGCCAGCATTCTTGAGCATGTGACTGACCCACAAAACGGTGTCGTCCTGCTCTTCAATCGTCCCGTGGTAGGCCCGTTCCACTATAGATAGAATCTTGGCCACGTCGCCCTCCTATCTGGTCCCCATTATGAGGGTATTGTCACTTTCATTGGACCAATTGAGCAGATCACCCGGTCCGCCCCTCCGGGCGCCTTCGATCCAGTCACTTGCTCCTCGCTCGTCGACGCACAACCCGCAATTGATCCAGTCCACTTTACCGGTGCCCAAGAGGCCGGCAACAAAGTTGGCTGTGGTGGGGTGGTCCTGCTCTTCCACCGAAGTCCCTTTGACCGGGTTTGGATGGGGCTTCTGCTCTTTGATCGTGAGACTCACAGCGCCCTCATAGGCAAACACGTTGACCGAATGACCCTTACGAACCGCAGCGTCAGCGATGCGCAAAGCAGTAGTAGTGGTACCCGACTCATAGGGCGAGTCCATCAACGCTATGGTTAGAGTTGCCATACCGTCCTCCTTAGGCCAAATCCAAGTATTAGTGCCAAAGAATTAGTGCCAAACTATTTTAGTGTCGCTCTGCACAAGCCGGTCTACCAAGTTGTCCACGTTGGAGACCACCACGCCTTCGGCCAGCCCTGCGGAGGAAATCCCCCGTTCACGAAGGGAAAAATCGTCGGCCTCTACGCGGACTCCGGGGGTCTTTTGCTTCAAGCCGGCCACCGGGTTGTCCTTGACGTCGCGCCGGGCGCAAAGTACTCCGTTTTGTATCAGAAACAGGGTTACGTTATTACCTCGGGTAGCCAGGTCACCCGCCATGTCGTACATGTAGGTCGTGTCGGCATATTCGAATGGGTCCCTGGACTCGATCAGTACATACTCGGCCATACTCCGCCTTCTTCCTTGGATGGCTTGCCTTGGATGGCTTATTGATTATCCGATATATCCTACCAGAGGAGGGACCGGGGAACTAAGCCGCTGCAACTGGAGCTCAGGTCGCCCGTTTTGCTTTAGATGCCGAGCCATTATGGCAGATTCCCATTGGTCCGATGCTATATCTAGGCACGAATTATAGCACGGGTCCTCCAACTAAATACCGGCCCAGAATGTTCCCTGTGTGATGGTCGGCATATTTGTACCCCTCTTTGGATGGTTTGGCTTCAACCCCCGGCAGCACGCTGGCGGCGGCAGACTTGCGCATTTCGGTGATTGACACCAATACCTTGCTGGGGGATGCTGCGGGGGCAGTAGTTGCTTTCTATTACAGCATAGTCCGGACCATCTGTAACAAAGAGTTAACAAATTAGTAAATTAGCCGTAACACACATATCTTATCTTTAAGCTAGTAGATCAAAGGATCGAGAGAAACATGGAGATTATTGCGGCGGCGGCGGCTTTCACGGCACTCTTCGGAATGTGGCTAGTGTTGCCCCGTAAATTAATGCACAAGTGACGTCTTTCCAAGTATCGAATAAATGGACTTGAACCTCACATCGGAATTAACGGCTTCATCACTCCATGTTGATATGTCTCTATCGGAGTGGGCTGGTGCATTTTCTGTATCCTCGCCCAGGAGCCACTCGGTGACCGGCGCTTGGTTGTCCCAATTTGCGGTAGGAGGACGTAGAGGCTATGACCCCCTTAGATACTATCCTGTTTTGTAAAGACCAAGGGATTGGCATCATCGACCTCAAGTTCACCGATCTGCTTGGTACTCTTCAGCATCTCTCCATTCCGTTAAGCGAGTTGACTGAAGACAATGTGGCCGACGGCTACGGCTTCGACGGGTCCAGTATTCGGGGGTTCAAAGACATCGAAGAGAGCGATATGCTCCTGATTCCGGATACCACCACCGCTGTGGTAGACCCTTTCTGCCGAATTCCAACCCTGAGCCTTCTGTGCAACGTCATGGACCCGGAGACCCGCGAATTGTTCAGCAGAGACCCTCGTTACGTTGCTCAAAAGGCGGAGGATTTCCTGCGGGCCAGCGGCTTAGCCGACGTGAGCTATTGGGGGCCGGAGGCTGAACACTTCGTGTTTGAGTCGGCCAGATTCGACCAGGACTCACGTAGCGGCTATTACTTCATTGACTCCGACGAGGGAATCTGGAACTCTGGCGCCTCCGCGTCGATTGAGGGCCGCCCAAATCTGGCATACCGGCCCAGGTATAAAGAGGGCTACTTTCCAACGCCGCCCATGGACAATTTCCAGGACTTCCGGTCCGAATGCGTACAAAAGATGGAGCACTTCGGTATAACCGTGGAGAAGCACCATCACGAAGTGGCTACGGCCGGCCAGGCTGAAATCGACATGCGATATGACACCCTAACTACTATGGCCGACTTCGTCATTCTTCAAAAATACGTGGTTAAAAACGTCGCCAAGGCCCATGGTAAAGTAGCTACGTTCATGCCAAAGCCCATCTTTGGGGATAATGGCTCCGGTATGCACACTCACCAGAGCCTATGGCGTGATGGGACCAACCTGTTTTATGACGCCAACGACGAATACGGGCTTATCAGTGCCACCTGCCGCCACTATATCGGGGGGCTGCTGAACCACGCCCCGGCCCTGTTGGCGTTCATCGCTCCCACCACCAACTCCTACCGCCGGTTGGTGCCCGGGTTCGAGGCGCCCGTCAACTTAGTCTATTCCACGCAAAACCGCAGCGCCTGCGTGAGGATTCCCGGCTACTCTATGGCACCCGCGGCACGGCGAATTGAATTCCGGCTACCAGACCCGACTTGCAACCCCTATCTGGGTTTCTCTGCGATGTTAATGGCGGGACTCGATGGTGTGATCAACGAGCTAGAGCCACCCGGCCCGGTGGACGCAAACCTCTATGATCTGCCTCCCCAGGAGGCTGCCAAGATCAAACAGGTACCAGGCAGCCTGGAGGAAGTACTCGATGCCCTGGAGCGGGACCATGAATTCCTGACTCGGGGAGGGGTGTTCACCGAAGACCTCATCGAGAAATGGCTGGACTACAAGAGGACCAACGAGCTTGACCCGATGAGGCTCAGGCCCCACCCTCACGAATTCTTCCTTTACTTCGACGCCTAAGCCAGCAACCCTTAAAGTCCACGGTCCGTCGATAGGCGCCCGAGCACGTGGCGTAAGGGACGGCAGGGCGTGGCATCTGTACCGAGTTGCTCATCTTTACCAAAGTGCTAAGGGACACGTTGGGGCCGAATCATAAGCAATGTGCGGTAACTTGGCGAGTAGTGCACACAGGCTAGCTGAAACTTGGACAGGGCTGGTCAAGCGCTCAGCACAAGGGGAGCAGGATGGTTGATCAACGGGCTGACGAGCGAGAGTTTGTCCTACGTAGCGCCCGGGACAACGACGTCAAGTTCCTACGCCTGTGGTTCACGGACATCCTGGGAAGCCTGAAGGGCTTCGCGATCACTGTGGGTGATTTGGAAGACGCCATCGACCAGGGTGTAGGATTCGATGGATCGTCCATCGAGGGGTTTGCACGCATCGATGAAAGCGACATGCGTGCCTTTCCAGATCCCGCTACGTTCACAATTCTGCCTTGGCGGCCGCGGCAAAACGCGGTTGCCCGAATGTTTTGCGACATTCGGACGCCCCGCGGAGAACCATTTAGGGGTGACCCTCGATATGCGCTGAAACGCAATCTGGAGCGTCTGGCCAAGGCGGGCTACACCTATTACGTGGGCACGGAGCTCGAATTTTTTTATCTGAATGATTCCACTTCTCCCCAACCCTTGGACCAAAGCGGCTACTTCGACCAACTCACCAGTCATCCGGCGGCGGACCTACGCCGGGATACGGTGCTCACCCTGGACGACATGGGCATTCCGGTCAAGTACTCTCACCATGAAGCTGCCCATAGCCAGCACGAAATCGATCTTCAATACACCGATGCGCTCACCATGGCCGATAGTGTGATGACAGCCAAGCTGGTGATAAAAGAGCTAGCCCAACTTCAAGGCGCTTACGCCTCATTTATGCCCAAACCCATGTCCGGAGTGAACGGCTCCGGAATGCACACTCACCAGTCTTTGTTCAGCGGGAACCGTAATGCATTCTTCGACCCGGACGATGACCACCACCTCTCAGCAGTAGGCAAAAGGTTCATTGCCGGCCTCCTCCACCACGCTCCAGAAATCACCTTGGTCACCAACCAGTGGGTAAACTCTTACAAGAGGCTGGTCCCAGGATACGAAGCTCCAGTCTACATCTCTTGGGCTCACGTCAACCGGTCAGACCTCATACGAGTCCCTGCTTATAAACCCGGTTACGAAAGCTCCGTCCGGGTCGAATACCGGGCACCCGATCCTGCCTGTAACTCCTACTTGGCCTTTAGCGCAATGCTGGCGGCTGGACTGAAGGGTATACAAGAGGATTATCCGGTGCCGCCGGCGGTGGAGGGCAACGTCTTCATGATGGCGGAAGATGAGCGCCAATCGCGAGGCATCAAGACGCTTCCCGGTAGTTTGGGGGAAGCCATCGCCTTGGCCGAGGAAAGTGCGTTGTTGCAGGATGCTCTAGGTGAGCATATCTGCAAGAGTTTTATTCAGAATAAGAAGATCGAATGGGAAGAGTACCGGTCCACGGTTACTGACTACGAGGTGTCCCGCTACCTGCCGATGCTGTAGACTGCCTGAGCTTGTCACCCAGGAACAGAGGTTGATATTGGGCTTAACGGCCGGTCACTATGCTAAGGAAGAGATTGTCCACTAACATCTCGGGCTAGATGATAGCGACCTCCGCGTCCACTCTACTTATCTTTCTGAGATGTCGCAGGAAGGAGTAATTGCGTGAAATTGCCGGACCGAATCGTCTTGGACGCCGGGGTGTTGTCAGGAAAGCCTGTAGTCAAGGGCACTCGTTTGTCGGTAGAGTTCATCATCGATCTACTAGCCAAGGGGTGGGTAGAAAAGGAGATATTGAGCAACTATCCTGGTCTACAGCGAGAAGATATTCAAGCCTGTTTGAATTTTGCCAGCGCGGTCTTACAGGCTGAGAAGGTCTTTTCATTCAAGCCGTAGGCGATGCACATACTCGCCCACGAAAATTTCCCCGGAGAAGCCGTAATGGCATTGCGACGACAAGGCCAAGACGTCGCATGGGTTCGGGTCGACGCACCTGGCAGTAGTGATCAAGAGGTCTTGGAACGTGCTCAAACTGAGAATCGAGTGATTTTGACCTTTGACAAGGATTTCGGAGAGATGGCATTCCACTGGGGGTTGACATCTTCTGTGGGCGTAATCCTGTTCCGTACTCAGGTATCCCCTGGGCTGGTTGCTCGCATCGCTCTCGCAACCCTTGAAAGCAGAGCGGATTGGGCTGGACATTTCTCAGTTATTGAAGAGGACCGGATTCGAATGACCCCCTTACCGGGCCTATAGTCCCCTTGGATATTTCGTCGAGCCCTCAAGTACTGCTAGCTGTCGATACTGTAGAGACTGGGACGGTTGCCCAAGAAAGATATAAATCAGATATGCATATTGAATGATCGAGACTTGGTCGGTCGCCATATCGTGTCTCTTGAACGTTGTCCCTTAGCAGGCACGCGGGCTAACTGATGGCCTGAGACGTCCCCTTGTCTATGGACTCGTACGCCTTCAATACCAACATTAGGTCTAGGAGCCCCACTGCGCCGGAGGTCTCTGGTTCTCTGCCTTCCCTGATGCTGTCCCTGAACTCCCGCGCCATGGGCACCAGACCGTAATGGTCCTCCTCCAGAACAATGACCTGCTCCGAGGTACCGTCGTCCATCTTTATCCACGGCTTGCCGACTTCAAAATACAGGGTGCCGCCGGTGCCAGACACCGATACCCACATGGGATGAGACCGGTGGGCGCTGGACCTTGAATGGTTGGCCAGGCTTACCACTCCTTCGGCCGTGTGGGTGACGATTACCACACCATCTTCGGCTTGCACGCCTGATGCTCCGCGGGGGAGTCGGGCGGCGTAAACATCTACTGGGGCGCCACCCAGATAGCCAAGGATATCTAATTTGTGGATGCCGCCGTCGATCAAAACGCCGCCGCCGTTGAAGCCTGGGCTGTTTCGCCAACTCTGAGGATTAAACGGACCCTCTTCTTGGGTTTGGACCATGCGCAAGCTGCCGATGGCCCCGGAGTTTATTAGGTTTTTTGCTTTGCGTACCGGCGACATATAGCGGTAGTTTTCGGCCACCATCAAAGTGACCCCCGCCTCATTGGCCGCGGCGATAATTTCTCCGGCTTCTTCCTCGGTCCGAGCGATGGGCTTCTCCACCAGCACGTGCTTGTGTGCCTGCGCCGCCATAATGGCGTGGTCCCGGTGCAGGTGATGGGGTGTGCATATGTACATCGCTTCCACGTCCGGGTCTGCAGCGGCCTCCTCGTAAGAGCCGAAGGCGCGCCGCCCCGAGAATCTCTCGGCAAAGGACTTAGATTTATGCTGGTCCCGGCTGGCGAACGACAGTTCCACGGTATCTTGGGCAAATTGCATCGCTTGGCTGAAGGTTTCAGCGAAACCACCGCACCCTACTACACAAAGATGGAGCGTCATTGTTCAGTCTCCTTGATCTGGCGGCAAGGAAGGAACACGGGGGGACGCCGAGTCCCACGGATTGAATGGGTCACTTAACAGGTACCTGCCGTGAGGGTAATGAAGGGGCTACGGCCGGGATGGAGGGTTCTTAGCTAGTGGATTCAACCCTGAGGGTGTAGCTGGCTGGCTGGCGGGTCTTTGGAGCCAGCGCCGCAACCACCACCACCAACTGTTCCTGGTCCTTTGGACCGACGACGGCCAGCTCCCCCGAATTATTCTCGTCCAGGGCCATCCGCGTCACTTTGGCCTGTTTCATACCCTCTACGATTTGGACGATGTAGTCTTGCTTGACCAAGTTGTTGGTATGGATGAAGCCAGCGGCCAGCCAGTCGTTTGAAAGCTCCGACAAGCTAATCTCCGGGACAGAGAGTCCACGTAAGCAAACTCCAGAGCCGTTTATAGCGTCGTCGGTCACGTATTGGAAGCGTAACAGAACCTGCCTACCGACGTAAGAGGTCAGGTCAACGGACTCATCAATCCAACCAGCGCTATCTCCGGTATATCCCGGTCCAAACCCGGTCCCCACCGGGTTCTGTGGAGAGGTGTAGGGGGTCTCAACGATAGTCCATGTTCCGCCTCCATCCACGGATAGCTCCAAATACACGTAGTCCCAATTCTCCTCGATGCTGTGCCAGATCTGATAATTCAAGGTCGCGCCGTCGACTGGCCGCAGGTCTAATTCATGACTCAAAGTTGCGTTGATCCCGTCACCGGAATTACCCCACCAGCAGCCCCGGGAGTCGACTTCCACCGGCAGCAACTCGACTGTGGCGGGGGCTTCGAAGGCTATTCGCAATGGACCTTGAACATCGGTGATTTCCACGTATTCCACCGAATATTGAGGGATCTTGGAATGGAGGCGAGAGGTTCCATTGATACTTTTGGAGATAGTGACGCCCACGTCCAGGTTGGAATGCGCGTACCGTCCGGAGCCTTGGTCCAGGAGATTTGCAATGGCCCATTCGCCGAACACGTCCCCGAAGGCTTTATTAGTTCCCTGAGCCGCAAGGTAGGCGTTGATACCCTCTTTTCCGTCCGCTGGCTCGCTTAGCAATGGCCTCAGGTCGGTGAAGTCGCCGTAGTGCTCAACCAAGTAATGCATGAACAGGAATGCGGCCCCGTAGTTTGGCCCCGAACCGGAAGGGGACAGAGGCCAATGGACGAGAGAAGTGGTGGGCGACCTCAGGAAGTGGTGAATGCTGACAGGCTCGTACCCTGCCAATGCACTGGCCAGTTCAGACAAGCCCTCGTTTACCCACGTCTCCTCGTTGCGGTCGGCGTTCCAGTGCACCGCATGCTGAAGCTCGTGGCCCAGGGTATTCAGATAGCCTTGCGAGTTAACCGGTAGCGCTTGGGTGTTGATGTAGATTGTCTCCCTTTGGTTGCTATTCTTGGAAACCTCCACAGGGTACTCATCGCTGGAGCTATAGTAACCCGCCACACCCCGCAGCTTGGCGTTTACAACATTGAGATGCACATCGTTATCAACTCCGGGCGTCCACTCCTGTCCGAAGATATCGGTGATCTTGGGATATATGTTAGCTTCGAAGTTTGCCGCGGCCCGGACCAGCTCTTCCTGGCCAATGGTTTGACCTGCCTCAACGTACCAATAGGCGTGGTCGGTAACGTGCCGGAGCTCAAACTGGCTCTTGTAGACCTGAAGTGCCATCAGGTCCACAAGCCAGAAATCATCCTTTCGGCCTTGGGAGTAGCTGACCGGGTCCGGGTTCACTACGCGGAGTAACTGAGATCCGTCTAGATGTAAGAGCTCTTCTGCTAGCTGGAAAAGGTCCCGATCCGGGGCCTCCGGGAAGTTGGCCGCAGCCATCGTGCCCGTAGGCGCTTGGTTGGATACGGCAGCCTGTATCCTGGTCGATGGATTGTTGTTCAGCCCGGATGGGGTTGGTGGCTCTGGCTGGGTGGAGGTTGGGGTGGCGATAGTCGTGCAGGCCGTTACCGCGAGAGCAAGCAGGCCCGAGAGTATAGCAAGATGACGGAGCATTCAATCACCAGGGTGATGGGGAGGGGCATCGGCAGGATGGGGAAAGGCCCATCAATTAAACCGGTTCATTGCAGTGTCCATGTCCTCGGTAATAACGCAATCGACCGCATCAACGACGGTTGCAATGGCATCCGAGATTGCCTTGGCCTCGGCGCTCTCCACGCTGCCCAGCAAATAGGGAATGGAACCCTGGTCCAACGGGGGATGGCCGATCCCAACCCGGAGCCGGGGGAAATCCTGACCCTTCAGGCTGGAGATGATAGAACGTATCCCATTATGGCCGCCGTCACTCCCCTGGCGGCGAATCCGCAGCTTGCCCAGGGGCAACTCCATATCGTCGTAAATGACCAACAGGTCTTGAGGCTGGGCCGCGAACCGAGTGAGAAGGTAGGAGACTCCTTCGCCGCTGTTGTTCATATAGGTCCTGGGCTTGGCAAGCACCACGTCATGTCCGGAGTGGAATCCGCGCCCTAATACAACCTTGGAACGCCGGTCTGTAAGCTGAATGCCCCAGGCCGATGCGATGCGGTCGATGGAGCGGAATCCAATGTTATGCCTGGAGGACCGGTACCGCTGGCCCGGATTACCAAGACCGACTATTAGGTGCATCTCTAATTAGTACCTGACGAATGAGGCCTATCTATGCAAAGTGCAGGGGATTGAGCGATGCTCTGAGCTTCGCCTCGAAACTTAACTCGATGCCGCGGAGTTCAGCAAGTCGAGGAAGGCCGCTTCGTCCAGCACCGAGGTACCTAAGCGGCCCGCAGTGTCCAGCTTTGACCCGGGGGGCTCCCCGGCCACGACATAGTTGGTTTTACGGGTGACCGAGGACGTGACACTTCCCCCCAGGCTTTTGATGCGCTCTTCCGCTTGCCGGCGAGTGAATCCGCTAAGGGTACCCGTGACTACAAATGTCAAGCCCTGGAACGGTGCCTCTTCAGCGGTGGGCACGTGTATATCGTGGTGCATCTTCACACTGGCACGCTGGAGCTTTGCAATGACCTCCAGGTTCTGGGGTACGCTAAAATAATCAACGATGCTCTCAGCGATTTTGGGCCCGATACCCTCGATATCGGTCAGGTCCTCCATGGTGGCTTGTGCAACCGCATCCAGGGTGGAGAACCTGTGGGTTAGCAACTCGGCTACTTCGGAACCCACGTGCAGAATCCCCAGCGCAAATAGAAGCCTAGGCAGAGGACGTTCTTTACTAGCCTCGATATTGGTTATGATTTTCGATGCCAGACGGTCTCCCATTCGGTCCAGTCCCAGCAATTGCTCCTTGTTCAAGTAATACAGGTCGGCCACGTCTTTGACCAAATGCTGGTCAATCAAGATGTGGCTCCACTGCTCCCCCAGCCCGTCTATGTCCATTGCCCCCTTGCTAACAAAGTGCTTGAGCAACTCAAAAAACTGTACCGGACAAGATGGATTTGGGCAGCGATGCATCGCTTCGTCGAGGGGTTTGACTACTTCGGTGCCGCACACCGGGCAGTGGGTCGGCATCTTAAACACCTGCTCCTCGCCGGTGCGCCTGGCTACCAAAGGGCCCACAACCTGAGGTATTACGTCGCCGGCGCGTTCCACGGTTACCCAGTCGCCGATGCGGATGTCTTTGCGGTGAATGTCCTCTTCATTGTGTAACGATGCTAGTTTGACCGTAGCTCCACTCACAATGACCGGTCCCAGTACCGCAAACGGATTGAGACTGCCGGTGCGGCCGATGTTAATGCCGATGTCCAGCAGCCTCGTCACGGCCTGCTCGGCTGGGAATTTGTATGCTATGGCCCACCTGGGCTCCCTCCCAACGACGCCAAGGGCTTCCTGGTGAGAGAAGGGGGCTACCTTGACCACAACTCCATCCACTTCATAGGGCAAATCGTGGCGGCGCTCCAGCCAGGCCTGGTAATAGTCGTAGGCTTCCTCCGGGGTCTGGCAAAGGCGATTGTGGGTATTGACCCTGAACCCCAGGGATTTTAGCCATTCCAGGGCGTCCCAGTGGTTGTCGGGCCGCAGGCCGTTGCTTGTCTCTCCCAGGCCGTACACCCAAATCTGCATGTTGCGGGACGCGGTGACCTTTGGGTCTAGTTGGCGAACACTCCCCGCACCGGTGTTCCTGGGGTTGGCGTAAAGCTGCTCCCCTTGGCTGGTGCGCTCCTCGTTGAGCCTCCGGAACTCCTCTACAGGTAGATAGACTTCGCCCCGGACCTCCAGGTAGGCAGGTGGCTTACCCAACAAGGACACAGGGATGCTACGAATGGTGCGTAGATTGAGGGTCACGTCCTCACCAATGGTGCCGTCACCCCGGGTAGCGCCCTGGACTAGCACTCCATCTTGATAGGTGAGATTGACCGCCAAGCCGTCAATCTTGAGCTCGCAAACCATGGGGAATTCCGCGTCATCCAGCAGGTTCTTGGTCCTGCGGTACCAAGCCTCCAGTTCCTCGAAGCTAAAAGCGTTGCCCAGGCTCAACATTGGAGTGCGGTGCTGCACTTGTGTAAACGCAGCAGCGGGAGTTGCCCCCACTCTTTGGGTGGGAGATTCAGCCGAGGCCAACTCCGGGTATTGCTCTTCAATCCGACGGAGTTCCTGCATCATGGCGTCGTATTGGCCGTCGCTAATCACAGAGTCGTCCAGGACGTAATACCTGTGGTTGTGGTAGTTGAGCTCCCGGCGTAGGTCAGACGCCCTCTGGCTGATGCTGGGTTCCACCATTGACGATGTTTCTCCGGTTGCTGTCCATGCCCCGTAAGTATAATATCACCTGGGTCACCGACGCAGTTTGTAGCCCGCCCATCTAGAGTCTGGTTAGGATAGGTAGCAATGGAGCACACCCACGCGGCCCATGGGGAAGCTCATGAACATCGCGGCATTCGGCGGTCCGGCGCCTTTATTCTAAGCGGCATATCAGGGGGGCATGGCGTATTCCACTGGTTTGCCAATAGCTTCTTGGTCATGTTGCCCAAGGTACAGGAACACTTTGGCTTAACCGGGCTGGAGTATGGGGCAATCTCCAGCACTCGGGAAGTGGTGTCGGGGCTTGTTGCTCTACCGGGTGGGGTAGTGACCGACATGGTTCGACGCCATTGGGGTGCGGTTCTGGCCGGCTGCATGGCCCTGTTCGGCCTGGGTTGGCTGGTTATGGGACTTTCGCCGGTGTACCCGTTGCTGCTGGTGGGCATGGCCATGGTTGCTATGGCCTCCTCGGCGTGGCACCTGCCTGGGATGGCCGCACTGTCCCACCACTTTTCCCACCGCCGTGGCTCTGTTTTTGCGTTTCACGGCGCTGGTGGCCAGATTGGAGATGTGGCTGGGCCGGCGTTGACCGGGGTCCTCTTGGGGGTGCTGGTATGGCAGGAGATCCTGTGGATCTACGCTGCTCTCCCTCTGTTCTTGACCTTTGTTGTCTTCTGGGCCTTCAGGGACATTGGTAAAACCGCGGAAGAAGCGGCCCCCAGTCCGGACTTGCAATACCAAATGGCTCAGACCCGACGCATTTTCAAAATCAAGCGGCTCTGGGGAGTCATTCTGGTGGCGGCACTGCGGGGAATGGCCTTCGTTAGCTTTATGTTCTTCTTGCCCCTTTATTTAACCCAAGAGTTGAACCTGAGCGACCGGTCACTGGGGCTGCACATTGCTCTGTTATTGGTGGTGGGTATAATTTCCACGCCAATCATGGGTTACTTGTCGGACCGTCTCGGCAGGAAGCTGCTCTTAATACCCGGCCTGATTTCACTGTGTGTACTGGTTGCTCTGCTTGTGCCCTTTGGCCAAGGGGGGCTATTGCTGATAATGCTCGCTGTTACAGGAATGTTCCTCTTCAGCGACCAACCGATATTGACGGCTGCGGCAATGGATATCGTGGGAGAAGGGGTGACGGCCACAACATTGGGCGTGATTTCCTTCTCAAGATTCGCTTTCAGCGCCGCCTCTCCACTGATTGCCGGATTGCTCTACGGCGTAAACATAGACTTTGTTTTCTACTACGTGGCTAGCCTCTTCGCCTTGGCGACGGTCGTCCTCCTAGCAATACCGCTCAAGGCCAGCAACCGGGTTTCGACCACCGAAGCAACTGGTCACCACAGCCCTGCAGGGGCTGGTTGATTTCTGGGGACCCAGTCTCTTTAGCGCGGGAACCAGCTAGGGCCCTCGCCGCCAAAGAGTTACTGCCCGCTGCCCAGCATTTCTTTGCCTGCGGTGATGGCGGGTGTGGGGGATGGGTCGACTCCCTTGAGAATCGCCAGGTAGTAACTTACGTAGTCTCCCAGTAGAAGCATATTCAGAATCTGAGTCAAGGGAGTCGCGCCATCGGTCTCGACTATCCGATGGCCGATGTTGCTCCTTTGTAGTAGCGCTTCAGCGATGGAGTATCGGTCGAGCAATACAGGATCATCGAGGGTTGACCGTAGCAAGAGCGCTACTTTCTCTTCCTCAGTGGCCCTTGGCGTAACCCAGGCTTCCACCGAGTTGTGGAGTAGCTCCGGGATGGCATCAGCGAAAGCCCAGGTCTTGGCATTCTCGTTGAACTGGGATTTCCACCGGTGAGCCATCCCAGTGAACAGGCCGCCGCTGTAAACCAAGACCAGCTTATCCAGGACAGCCTGGGCCAGTTGCTTCCCGAGGTTGTTCTTAGTTGGCGACTGGTCTTCCAACTCTCCAACTTTCCTGCTAAGCGAGCTTAGGGCCTCAACAACGTCCTTGTTCTTGGTGTTGACAACTCCCAAGCGGTCCAAAAGGCCTAGGAGCAGCATGAAGTTGTAAGCGGCCGCGGTCCTAGGTTCCGAAGATACCTTGATCTCTAGCAATGATAAGCCTTGTAGCTGAGCCTCTTGGGCCAGCGTTCCCCCTCCGGCTACGGCGAACACTTGGGCTTCTGACTCAACAGCCGACCTGAATAGACTCAACGTCTCGGATGTATTACCGGAATAGCTACATGCGATGAACAAGCTGCTTTTATCGAGCCGAAAAGGCAGTTGAAACCCGCGTACAATCGTGATAGGCACGGACCCTTGATGTGAGCCAAGGTCGCGCACTAAATCCCCGGCGATGGCCGAGCCCCCCATTCCTGCTAGCACGACGTGGCCGATAAGTTCTTGTGGTTGCTGGAGACCACATTGCTGTACCTGGGCCCATGCTGCTTCACACTGTCCGGGCAACGACCTGATCCGGTCTCTCAGGCTGGATCGGTCAATTTGGGGAAATGTATCCGGATTATCGAGGTCATGCATAACTTCCAAGCTCTCTCAATGGGTGCTGCTCTTGGGCCTCACTACCCTAGGGCCAGCAGGGAATCAGTTTACTGGAACGAGGTTAGGCGCTGTCCGGTCGCCTTATTAGGTAATTGGGTCTAATCCAGGATTTCTGCCCAACGCAAGTCTACTTGGGCTTTGGAGTTCATTCCAAGAATAGCGTATTCTATTGCCCGGTCACGGTAGGCTTGAGTGAACCGGGGGTCAAGTGAAATTGCCTCAGTATAGCCTTGGATTGCCAAATTGTATTGGCCAATCTCACTGTGGGCCTGGCCCCGCGGGCATCGCAGGTGGCGACCCTTTCAGGGGCTTTGTCCAGGGCCTTGTCATAGTCTTGAATGGCCAGCTCGAAGTGCTTTTGGCCGTAGCGAGCTAGCCCGCGCTCAAAGGGGGTGTGTGAGCTTCGTGGGTCGAGTCTAATGGCCTGCTCCAACCCTTGGAATATAGGCTACTGCTCAAGTTACCTCTGTTGGGATGAGAGCTGGTCGGCCTTTCTGAAGTCCGCTTTGGCAAGCGCTTCCTCATCGGCCTTCTCGTGAATCCGGCCACGTTCGAGATATAGCAACGGTGATTCGGGCGCAAGACGGATAGCTTGGTCCATGTCCCTGACTGCCCTTTGATATTGGGATAAGCCGGCATATATTAGGCCTCGCAGGTAGTAGGCTTGGGAATCTTCCGGCGAGAGCCGTATCGACTCGTCCAGATCAATCAGTCCTTGTTCGTGCCTCCCTAGCTCGCTGTGGGCTTTACCTCGAAACGCAAGAGCCTTGGCGTCCTGGGGATCGAAGCGGATGGCCCGGTCCAGCGCTAGGACTGCATCGTCATATCGGCCCAGCTTGAAATAGGACTTACCCAGCTTGCTATAGACCAGCTCTTGGTCAGGATCTAGTCGGAGGGCTAATTCGAAATCTTCCCTTGCAAATTCGTACTGGCCCATTTCGCTGTAGGCTTCTCCCCGTAGCGCGTAGACCTCTGCAACGGGGGAACTAAGTTCAATCACTTGGTTCAGGCTGTCAACTGCCGAGTCAAACTGGCCGGTGCGTAAGTAGTGCCTGCTCAGAAACTCGTGGGCCTCCGTTATCTGGCTATCATTTAATAACTGGCTCTGACTACCGGAAAGGCTAACGAGAGACCCCAAGCCATTGGGATAGAACTGAGGCGAAAAGATGATTGACTTACCGTGCTGCCAGGTGCTTGCGACAAACCCTTCGCCGTTTGTCATAGGTCAAGCGCCACAATTGGCCCACATATTCCAGACATTCACGTAATCCTGCTTTGCTCCTCCCCAGTTCTCGGGCATGGAACAAATACGGGACGGAGCAGACCAACCTGGGCTGGGCGCGGACCAAAATCTCCAAAAGGATCTTGTAGCCTAATGGTCGGAGAGCAACCCCGTCTATAACTCTCCTCCGCAGCAGGAAGAAGCCTGACAAAGGGTCTGAAATATCTCGCGCCGACTTGATTATGGCCCTGGTTAGGAGCGCTATCAGCTTGGAGAACAACTTCCTGCGAAGCGGCCAACCTACAGTGCCTCCTCCGGGAGCGTACCTGGTGGCGATGACGAGATCGTATCCATGCTGGATGCGGTGCAGTAGTGATGGCAGAATCTCCGGAGGGTGCTGCAAGTCGGCGTCCATCACCGCCAGCACATCTCCGTTGGCGTGGTGAATACCTAACACCACTGCGGATGCCAACCCCCGCTCATTTTTGCGGATCAGTGACTTAACCGGGTACCGCCCCTTCAACTCCTCGATGGTCTGGGCTGTACCGTCCGGGCTATTGTCGTCAACGAAGATGAGTTCGTAGCCGCGGCCCAAGAGGCTCGCGTCGATTCGGTGGACCAGCGATGGGATATTTGCTCGCTCGTTAAACGTAGGAATGATGATCGACAGTGTTAGTGTCATGTGTGCTGCTTCAGGAGCAGTGGAGTGTGGTCGCTGACCACGAACTTTGTCAATTAATCAATCAACAACGGAGGTATAAGCGCAAGGCGTTAGTTGGCGTCGTCCACGCTGGAACCGTTGTGGACCGAGGCTTGCCCGACGAGCCTTCGTCGAAGAAATGGGGGTAGCCGTCTACGCGCGCCGCGGTGTTTGCGATAAACCTCGGCTATTGTTGCCGCTAGCTTTGCTGGTTCGTGACGGGATGGGATGTTGGCGTCAATGACGTCGGCGGCCACATAAACCGCGGCGTCGTCCCACCGGTCTATCGCCGGAATCAGCGTCACCGTCGCCGGAGGCGCCTCCAACAATAGGTTGTTGTTGGCAATAACCAGGTCTACT
This sequence comes from Dehalococcoidia bacterium, assembly GCA_965197555.1. GTDB lineage: Bacteria > Chloroflexota > Dehalococcoidia > Lucifugimonadales > UBA3495. The sequence goes on from OZ240213.1 coordinate 1,522,211, forward strand.
GAAGCTTCACCGGCATAATGGCGAACTACATTTAGATGGTCCTTGATTGAGTAACCGACTGTTTGTCCCGGTTCAATGGCGACGTTACACACGTATATCTTAAGAGCATTGGACCTGGCCAGCGAGTCAGCGATGTCCTTTACCAGGAGATTGGGAACTATGCTGGTAAAGAGACTGCCGGGCCCAAGAAGTATCAAGTCTGCCTCTTGGATAGCTTCTCGGGCGTCCGGGTGGGCTGCGGCATCCGGAGGCATCATCGCGATTGAATACAGGCTTTCGGTGGCTGTATTCACGCGGGACTCGCCAATGAGCTGATGCCCAGATACCGTGCTACCCACCAGGGTAACATCGGTGGACGTAGAAGGGATGACCCTACCCCGGATGGCCAAAAGCTCTCCAGCCGCTTCCACACCGCGATAGAAATCGCCCCCAATGCTAGCAAGAGCGGCAATCAAGATGTTCCCGAAGCTATGGCCGTCCAACTGGCCGTTGGTGGAAAACCGATAATCCATAAGCTGTTGCATCACAGCTTCCGAATCGGCAAGGGCCACCAAGCAATTCCTGATGTCTCCGGGGGCGAGGATTCCCAATTCGGAGCGTAGTCGCCCGGAGCTGCCGCCGTCGTCTGCTACGGTCACCACCGCGGTAATGTTGGAGGTGTACTGTTTCAGCCCTGTCAAGAGAGTGGGGAGTCCACTGCCGCCACCGATTGCGACTATTCTGGGGCCGGCGCCTAATACTCGCTCGACGTAGAGGGAGTCCAACAGGTTCCAGTGCCTCCTGCGGAGCCTCACGCTGGCAATAGACCGGCCCAGGCCGAGCACTGCTCCCGCTGCGATGACTACGCCCAAGGCAATTAATACACTGCCCCTTATCGCTCCGGAGCTCTCTCTAAGGCTTAGCCAGCCGATTAACGAGAGGAACCCCGGGCCCAGGGATAGCCCCAGGGCAAATACTACGCCCAAGGCTACACCGCCGAGCCCCAATAGACCCAACGCCAGCCATCGCTTCAAGGACAGGCCGGGGACCAATAAGACCAAGAGAGAGCCAAACAGGGGCCGGTTAGCCATGGCACGGAGGAACCTGATCATGCTTGCCGCCCACTAACCTCCAGGACAACCGAGGGCAACATTCGTCAAGTAATATCCGGGTTATGGTACCACGACCTTGCCTCCTTGGGCCGAAGAGCGCTGCACGCTGTCCAACAAACGATGCCGTTTCACTGCCAGATCAAAGTCGGCCTGCACATCGGTACCATGCTGAATGGATGCCAGGAGCTCCTGGTACATTTGGGCCACGTTGAACGGTTCTCCCTGAGGTGTCTCGCCAGAAACGCGAGTGAGATTGTCCGGCACCGGTAATCTCTCGAGAGCGGCAGCGTCGCCGCGCCCACCCAGGAGCTGAACATTGCCGTACTGAACCATCTCCTCCGAGGAGGCTACTAAAGTCCCCTCGCGTCCAAAGACCTCCATTCTCCAGCCGGTACCGTACCAAGGGACGGTAGCCACGTGGGCGGATACCGATGCGCCGTTTTCCAGGGTACCGCTGATCACCACGTTGTCCGCAGCAGTCACATCCACGGTCTTGCCTGGGTCACCCGTCTGCCAGACTGGGACTTGAGTGGTAACCCGGGCGGAGAGGTCGCGGAATTCGCCCACGCAGAAACACAAGGCATCAATGCTGTGGCCGGTGGCTATCGATAGAGTGTTGGCTCCATTTTCGCTATCCGCCATCCAGGCCCGGTCCAAGCCCCGTTGAAGCAACCCCGGCAAAAACATACTCATGTGACAAGAGAGAATTTCACCCAGGTATCCCTCAGAGAGTAGCTCTTTGATCCTCAATAGGGCCGGTGACCCTCTGGCCTGAAGACCCACCATGTGCTTTACACCCTTCGCTCCGGCCAAAGACGCCATCTCTTCAGCCTCTGTCAGGTTGGCTCCCAGGGGCCATTCGCAAAACACATGCTTACCGGATTCCGCAGCAGCCATGACCATTGAATGGTGGAGCGGGACACGGACCGACACCGTAACCAGGTCGACCTCCGGATGTTGGACCATCTCCCTGAAATCGTGGAAGGCCAGCTTCGCGCCGTAATGCTTGGCGGACTCCTCAGCCGTTTCCTTCTGAGACGTGCACACCGCCGTCAATTCATAATTCGGCAGCTCCAGCAGGGCAGGCAAATGGGCGCGCATGCTCCACCCGTACCTAGCGTTGGCACCGATGATCCCAACTCTTACTTTGTCCGAGGCCATGGGCACCTCCTGATGGGCTCTAATCGTTTGCACGCCAGGCTGGTTGGCAAGCTGTCGGGTGTCAGTCCGGGTATTGCCGTGATCGATAGAAGCTAGACCAAGTCCTGGTGCGCGGTAGCTGTATCCTTGCATTGTCTCAACAAATCGTCAACAACAGCACGACGATGGAGTTCACCCAAAGTCCGGAAAACGATGGTGCTCAGATCGAGTGTGGCGGGTACAATGACTCAATGCCGTAGTTATGGCACCGTCTCAATGTTGGCCGGTAAGTCCGTAGAAATTGGAGGTTCCACTATGGGGCTGATTTATTCGACGCGGATCAATAGAGTCCAACCTCCGGCCACATTGGCTGCGGGGCACCTTGCCCGGGAGTTGGCCAAGTCTGGCAGAGACGTCATCGACCTCAGCCAGTCCAGCCCCTTCCACACCACTCCCAACTACATCATAGAAGCAGGGATTGAAGCCCTGCATCAAGGGCAGACCAATATCAGTTCGTCGAGGGGACTACCCCAGTTCGCCGAAGCGATGGCGGAGAAACTGGCGGCCCATAACGCTCTGATGGTGGATCCGGCCGCCGACATTCTGGCTACCCCTGGCAGCAAACAGGGTTTGTACTACGCCATCAACGCCTATGTGGGCCCCGGAGACGAAGTGCTGCTGCCCGAGCCTACCTGGGTCAGCTTCAGACAACAAGTAGAGTTGGCTGAAGGGGTGCCGGTCGCGGTGCCGTTGGACCAAGAGGAGGGATACCGGCTCGACTATGATAATCTGGCCAGCTATGCCGGCCCTCGCACCAAGGCCCTGGTCTTGAACAACCCAAATAACCCAACCGGTCGGGTTTACGATTCTTCGGAGCTGGATGCGGTGGCCCGCCTGGCCATAGAGCGGGACCTGCTGGTGATTTGCGATGAGACCTACGAATATTTCACCTACGACGGGCTAAGACACACCACCCTGGCAACTCTGCCCGGCATGTGGGAGCGCACCCTTACCAGCTATACATTCACCAAGGCTTACGCCATGGCTGGATGGCGGCTGGGCTGCATTGTCGGACCAGGCCGGTTGATGGAGCCGCTGGCCAAGCTTCAAGAACACACCGCCAGCTTCGTTTCCCCTTTCGTGCAGCTAGCCGGAGCAGCGGCGCTACGCGGGCCGCAAGACCACTTGGAGAGGTGGCGTGAAGATTGTGACCGGCTCCGAAATAAGATAGCGGAGCTCCTTAACGCAGTACCTGGGATCCATTGCCCGTTGCCCCAGGGAGCCACCTTCCTGTTTCCCCGTTACGGATCACCCATTTCATCTAGGGAACTGGCCCAACGGCTTGTGGAACAGGAGGGAGTGGTGGTGACCCCGGGGGCAGGCTTCGGCGACTGTGGCGAAGGCCACTTGCGGATTGCTCTGATGCGCTCCTCCCCGGACCGGGCCTATGAGGGAGCGGAGCGAATAGCGCGCCTGCTCGAGTTACTGTAGGCTCGTTGGGGGCCTAAATGTCCGCCCCTGGCGCCCGCCTGCTGTGCCAATCGGTGGCCTGTTCGTAGGCATGGGCCACTTGGAACAGCATTTCCTCGGCGAAGGGCCGGCCACCGATTTGCAGTCCGATGGGCAATCCTTCGGACGTGAACCCCCCGGGAATGGAAATGGCGGGCAGCGCTGTAAGAGCGTAGCATCCGGTGTAGGCCCGGCGGAAAAAGAAGCGTGAGCGCACATCGGCAGCGCTCTCGAAAGGGGCAGTCAGGGCGGTATGTTTCGGCGCAGGGTATGGAGACGTAGGGCAGACTAGGACATCGACCTCTTCCAAAGCCGCCATAAACTGCTGGCGAAGAATAACTCGGGCTTTGGCCGCCCTATTATATGTTTTTGAGGGCACCAGGGCTGCCGACTGTAGCCGGGTGCGACTGGCCCGGTCTAGGTCCTGGGGCTGGTCCCGTAGAATCTCGTCCCTGGCGCCCGCACCCTCGGTGTCGGCGATGCCAACAAAAATGACCCCGGCCAAAGGCGCCAGAGGGATTGAGACCTCACGGACCTCAGCGCCTTGCTCGCGGAGCACCTCCAAGGACTTTTCAATGGCCTCCCTTACCTCAGGGTGCATGTCGGAGCTGTCGTGCAGCTCCTTGATCAGACCTACTTTCATTCCGCGGACGCCCTTGGTCAGGTTCGCGGTGTAATCGGAGACCGCTTTTCGGCTGGTGTAAGGGTCAAGGGGGTCGTAGCCTGCGATGGCTCCCAACACCGTGGCGCAGTCTTCCACCGTCTTGGTCATTGGAGCGGCGGCGTCCATGAACCAACACATGGGGGTCATACCATAGCGGGTGACTCGTGTGAACGTCGGCCTAAGTCCAACGGTGCCACAGTAAGCGGCCGGACCCCGGCCCGACCCGCCGGTGTCTTCGCCGATGGAGGCAGCGCAAAGGTGAGCCGCCAAAGCCACTCCCGACCCGCTGCTGGACTCCCCCGGCGTCCTCTCCAGGTCCCAAGGATTGGCCGGTATGCCCCAGGGTGGTTCCTGGGTGCCGCCCATCGCCAACTCACTGAGGTTAAGCTTACCCAGCAGAATTGCCCCAGCCCGTTTGATCCTGTCAATGACGGTGGCATCTTGGTCGGGAACGAAGTTCCGATAAACACGCGAGCCGTTGGTCGTGAGAATTCCCTTGGTCCAGAACTGGTCCTTCACTGCTATCGGTACCCCAAACAGGGGGCCCACCACGTCTCCATCGGCCAGGGTCCGTTCTGCTTGGCGGGCGGCTTCTTTTGCTTCATCTCGACACACGGTTATATAGGCGTGGAGCCGGGAGTCTAGCCGGTCGATGCGGTCCAGATAGGCGGCGACAACCTCTGTGGGTGAGACCTCCTTGGCCCTGATGGCCGCGGCCGTCCCGGCTGCTGAAAGCAGTGCAACGTTCTGGTTGGTCATTCTCTTGGCCTCATTGGTCGCCTAACCGTACCGGTCAGACATCATCAACTTGATTCTCATGGATCGGCCAGCACTCCATCCTAACCTCTAGGCTGAACACCTCACCAAGCCTTCACCTGTCAAAGGAGAGGCGCCAGTCTCTCCGACTGGCTGGGGACCCACTCTAGGCGGAGGAGCCACGTGAAGCCGTAGTCATAGATTTCAGCTTATGATGGTACTATTCCTGCTCTGGAAAGATGGTGACGGGTTGGATGCCGGATAGGTCGAGTTCCTTAAGGCGTTCCAACTCGGACATCAGACTGCCGAAACGGTTGGTGACTTCCGCCAATTCTTCCTCAGCGATTTCGATGCCCACCAATCGGGCCAACTCTCTGACCCGGTCTTCATCCGAAAGCATGTCCCTCACCTCGCGCGTGGTTCAATATACCTGCGGCCCCTTGGGCTGTCTACCTGCCGTTGTTTTGTACCCAGGTCCTTTTAGTTCTTGCGGGCCGTGGGGTAGTGTGTTCGTGGTGAGCCATTCGGCGCCGTCCTTCGACAAGCTCAGGACGAACGGGGGGATTCCAAGGGTGCTTCGGTGGGCTTAGGTCCTTCGACAGGCTCAGGACAGGCTTGTCGAACATGAACGCGCCGTCCTTCGACAGGCTCAGGACGAACGGGGGGATTCGCGTTAGGTGGAGGATTAAAATGCGAGATTTGCTCAGGCGGGAAATCGAAACGCCCGGCACTCGTACCTGAATTCAAGACCAGGCCAATGGTCAATTGTGCACGTGGAATGGGACCTCTGGGGTTTGTAGAATAGGTGGAAGGGGCAACTCTTGGGACCGTAGCGATGAAACATCGTATTCATCCCGCCTAATAAGCCAATCGTTCTAAGTAGACTAAGAGTCGAGTGGCGGGAAGGTGTCCTATGACGCAAGTCCCATTGGGTAGGCTGAGGTTGGCGCTACTAAGGCTAGCGACTTGGGCGGCGGTCCTCGCGGTAGTGGCTATTGCCTGCGGCGGGCAAGTGCCTAACCCTGCCGCAGGAGTGTCTTCACCCGCGCCCCCGAAAAATCAGATGCCAGCAGCTACCGAAAGCCCGGGCTCTAGCAGCCCTATTACTCCTCCTCTTACCCCCACTGGGACACCGGCTCCGCCAAAGCCTTTGCCTACTTCGACCAACCCACCCTTGGTCGCGGAGGACACCGGTTCGGCCGACGTGGCCCTTGGCTTCCTTGAGGAGATTGTGGACACATTGGGCTCCAGGGCCAGCGCCACCGTGGAAGAGGAGGAAGCAGCGGAATTCCTGGCCGCCAAGTTCAGGTCTTTTGGATACACGGTTGAAGTCCAGGATTTTTCGGTGGGGGACTCGTCAGTCGACACATTTGCGGTACGGCCTGCGGGGTCCGAATACCGAGACTTTCAGGGGATTGTTCTGTCCAAGTCAGGAATAGGCAGCGTTACGGGGCCTGTGGTGTCAATGGGGTTGGGAACGGAGCAAGACCTACCAGCGGGAACCCTGGATGGACAGGTCGCCCTAGTGGAAAGGGGCATAGTCACTTTTCAGGAGAAAGTAACCCAGGCCAGTGACGCTGGTGCCGCGGGAGTGGTCATCTATAACAACCAATTCGGCAATTTCAGAGGTGCCCTCTCCACGCCGTCGTCGATACCAGTTATCTCGATAGCGGGAGAAGCTGGCGAGGCCATTGAAGAGATGCTGCGTCAAGGACCGGTGGAAGCGGTGCTGGTGGTGGAGCAGGAGCAACGACCGTCAAGAAACGTGGTGGCTGAAATCCCTGGGGAGGGACCGGGAGTAGTAATCCTGGGGGCCCATTACGACACCGTACCCGAGGTGGACGGCGCCAACGACAATGGTTCCGGTACATCGGTCCTATTGGCCGTCGCCCAGGCGTTGACCGAGAAACCGCTACCGTTCACCCTGCGGATGGTGGCCTTTGGCTCTGAAGAAATCGGTCTGGTTGGTAGCCAATTTTACGTTGACTCCTTGTCGGAGGATGAGCGGTCTCGTGTTGCAGCGATGGTGAACTTCGATGCCCTCGGCTCTGGAACGGGCCTCCGGGTCCTAGGGGATCAGCGGTTCATCGATGCGCTCCTGGCCGAGGGGAAGCGGCAAGGCAAGCCCGTGAGAAGCCTCACTCGCCTGGCCGGGAGCAGCAGTGACCATGCCAGCTTCGCCGGAGCGGGGATTCCGGTGGTGGCATTCCTTGGGGATGATTTCTCACGAATTCATTCATCCAGGGATACCATCGATTTCGTGGAAGCAGATTTGTTGGGCAATGCTGTGGACCTGGGAATATACTTGATTGAACACTTAAGTAGCGATATTTTGGGAGAGTGAGACCCGCATGAGTTGCCTAGTGGTTCTCAACAATCAGGTGGAGTTGCTATACTTGGGGCAGCGCCGCAGGATCCAATCACATAAAGCCTGATACAGGATGGTTGTTGGGCCACCGCGAAGGAGGTAACCGGTATGAAATGGGCGTCGGCGATATCCGAGCAGCCTCAGCTAGACCAGGCTACACAGGAGTGTGTTGCTAGCCTTCAGAACGGGTTGGCAGGTGCCGCTCCAGACCTGGCGGTGGTCTTCGTCTCGGCCCACTATGAGTCGGAATACGACAGGGTGGGGGAGCTTTTGAAGGAGCACTTCGGCCCGATTGTGATATTCGGATGCTCTGGGGGTGGCATTATTGGTAACGGGGAAGAAGTGGAACAAAGGGCGGCGGTGTCTATAACTGTAGCCAGCCTCCCCGGGGTCGAGATAGTGGACTTTCACCTGGCCGGGGATAGTTTGCCGGACTTGGATGCATCACCCCAATTATGGGAAGAGATGGTGAAAGTATCTCCCGACCAGGACCCCCAGTTCGTCATGCTGGCTGACCCCTTTTCGTTCCCAGTGCAAAATCTATTGATGGGATTGGACTTCGCTTTTGGCCGGTCGGCGAAAATCGGCGGCTTGGCCAGCGGCGCCCGTGAGCAGGGAGGGAATGCTCTGTTCTTGCGTGACAAAGCCTACCGGTCCGGGGCCGTAGGATTGGCATTGCACGGCAATATCGAGGTTGATACGGTCGTCGCCCAGGGATGCCGCCCCGTCGGTAAACCGATGCACATCACGCAAAGCCGTCAGAACCTTCTTGTTGAGCTGGACGGAGAACCTCCCCTGTCGGTGCTAAAGGGCCTATTCCAAGCGGCACCCCAGCGGGACCAAGAGCTGATGCGCCACTCTCTGTTCCTGGGTGTGGTCATGGACGAGTTCTTGGAGGAACCAAAGCAGGGTGATTTTCTTATTCGAAACGTGGTGGGCATGGACGCCAGGACAGGTATCCTGGCCATTGGCGAGTCACTGAAGGAAGGACAACTGGTCCAATTCCACCTGAGGGACGCCGATACTTCGACCGACGACCTGACAGCGGTCTTGGATAGGTACGCCGCCGACAATCGGGAAAATCAGGTTCAGGGTGCGCTGCTGTTCTCTTGCTTGGGAAGAGGACAGTACCTGTATGGGCGAGCCAATCACGACACTGGCATTTTCAAAGATAAGCTAGGCCCAGTGCCGTTGGGTGGCTTTTTCTGCAATGGGGAAATTGGGCCGGTTGGCGGCACCACATTCCTCCACGGTTACACCAGCTCCTTTGGCATCTTCCGTCCAAAGTATTAACACCAAAGTATTAACACTTCTTCACACCACTCCACCATTAGGGTCGGCATTCCTGCCTCCCTCACCGGGCAGTTCGCTGTCCAAGGCAAGCAGGCGTTGGCCGGATTACTTGCCTGGGCAGACGATGTCAACCGTTCCGGAGGCATAGCGATGGCACCGTCGAATGCCGGCCAACCGGTATCGGTAATCCATTATGACGACGGCAGCGACCCCGATCGGGTAAGGGATGTCACTCGCCGGTTGTTAACTGAAGACAGAGTAGACTTGCTATTTGGACCCTACTCCAGCGTCCTGTCCATGGCAGCGGTCCAGGTTGCAGAGCAACACCAGCGGCTGATGTGGAACCAGGGCGGGGCCTCGGACGCGATTTACAACCAAGGATTCCAGTGGCTGGTGGGGGTCCTCACGCCAGCCAGTGAATACTTGGCTGGTCTGCTGCCCATGGTCCGGCAAGCAGATGCGGAGGCGGTGGGCCTCGGGTTGCTTTCGGCTTCACCCGGAGCCTTTCCCAGGAACGTAGTTGCTGGGATTAAGGAGCAGGCGGCAACCTTGGGATTCCAGGTTCGGCTTGAGGAACAGTTCAGCCCGACCGTTTCCAACTTTACGATGCTATTAGAGGAGGCCCATCGTTCAAGAGTGGACGTTCTTGTGGGGGTGGGCCGCATCGCCAATGATGTGCTCTTGGCCCAGCAGATCGCCGAGCGAAGGCCCATGCTGGGAGCCGTAGCAGTGGTGGCAGGGGGGATCGACCAATTTAGTGAGGAGTTGGGCAACGGCGCAGAGGGTTTCCTGGGCCCGAGCCAATGGGAGCCGGGCTTGAGCTACCGTCAGGAGTATGGTCCATCTGCTCAACAAGTCATCCAGTCTGTGGAACGCCACGGGTATCGGAAGGCCGACTACCCGCTGGTACAGGCCTACGCCGCGGGGCTGGTGGCGCAGCGCTGCGTCGAGCAGGCGAAGACTTTGGACAACCGGATATTGCGGCGTGTGATTTGTGATTTGGACTTCTCCACCTTCTATGGCCGGTTCAAGATCAATCCTGTCACCGGGACGCAGATCGGCCGGTCGGTGGTGATAGTCCAGTGGCAGCAAGGCCGGAAGGCAGTGGTCTGGCCACCCGAATTGCAGGAGGCCAAATTGGCATATCCATGGCATAATCTTGGATCGTGAGAAGTCTGGAGATATCTCAACCGCGGGGTTTGGGGGATAGGAATGCGACTGGAGAATCGGGTTGCGTTAATCACGGGCGCCGGACGGGGTATCGGCCGGGCCATTGCATTAGGCTATGCCAAGGAAGGCGCCCGGCTGTCGTTGGCCGCTCGCACCATGAACGAGTTGGAGGAAACTGCCCAACAGGCTGAGGCACTGGGAGCCACCACTTGCATAATCCGTACCGACGTGACCAGCCCCGAGGATGTCGATGCAATGGTCCGGATTACTCTGGAGAGGTATTCTGCCATCGATATTCTCGTCAACAATGCGGGGGTCCCAGGACCGGTGGGGCCGCTTCAGGACAACGATCTGGCCTACTGGATCCAGACCATTCAGGTCAACGTGATCGGCACCTATCTATGCTGCCGGGCAGTAATACCGGATATGTTGCGCCGAAACCAAGGGAAGATTATCAATATGTCTGGCGGCACCGGTCGCCACGTTTCCTCCTACGGCGCTTCCAAGGTAGCGGTCGTGGAGATCACTGAGACCCTTTTTAAGGAGCTGGAGGGGAAGAACATTCAGGTCAATGCAATAAGTCCGGGCTCCATTCACACTCGAATGTGGGAAGAGACTCGGGACGAGGCAGCCTTGGTGGGGGACATCGAATTGTTTGAATTTGGGCAACGGGTGACCAGTGGAGGCGGCGCGTCGATGGAGAGAGCAGTGGAGTTGGCCGTATACCTTGCCAGCGACGAATCGGGGCAGCTTAACGGACGCTTGGTCAGCGCGGTCACCGACGACTTCCCCAACTTCCCCTCGCGCACAGCCGAGATCATGGTCTCGGATGCCTTAACCAGGAGAAGGGTGGAACTCCCCTGACCGGTTATTGCTAGGGTAAAGAAGAGGGCCGCAGGATTAACCCGCGGTCCTCTTGTCAGTCCTCTACTGCAGCTAAGAGCTGCGCCGGTTAGCTCTCAAGCTTGACTGGGTTGCGAAGGACTCCAATGCCCTCCACCTCAACCTCGCACACGTCTCCATCCTTCATCTCTCCCGGCACCCCAGGAGTCCCGGTGTAGATCATGTCGCCAGGTTCCAGGGTAACAAACTGGGACGTATATGAAACCACGGTGGGAACATCAAATATCAGATATTGGGTGGTTTCGCCCTGGACTTCTTTGCCGTTAATGCGGCAAGTAAGTTGGACGTTGTGCGGGTCGATATCGGTGACAATAAAGGGACCTGCGGGCGAAAAAGTATCGGCCGACTTGGCACGCCACCAGTTCCGGTCGTCTTGTTGCCAGTCCCGGGCGCTGACGTCATTGCCGCAGGTGTAGCCCAGCACGTGTTGCATGGCCTGTTCCTTGGTTACGTTGCGGCACCGGTCCTTAATAACGATTACCAACTCACCTTCGGCATCCAGCTTGGCAGTGCCCTTGGGCCGGATGATTACATCATCTGGTCCGATCATCGAGGTTGGGGTCTTGTAAAAGACCATGGGCTCGGCAGGTGGTTCCCGGTCGTGCAGGTGGCTGGAATAGTTCAGTCCGATGGCCAGAATCTTAGTGGGCTCGCAGGGGGCGAGCAACTTGACATGGGACAGGGGGTGGGCATGATCAGTAACTTGGTGCTCCTCAAAAGGGCTGGCGCTAAGCTCCTTGACCATGTCTCCCTCTACGACACCGTAGCTAACTTGACCGTGAGCAAGGTACCTGGCTATTTTCATGGCTAATCCTCCCGTTGGTCTGCTCGGAATTTTAGACTGTTCACGTCCCTTTGACCACCGGTAAATCGGGGGCGTCCTTAAGATCGTAGCGCGCAGCTAGCCCCCCACAGATACCGAGACTAGGTCCTCTGTAAGACCCTGGGTCTCGTCAGCTTTCGATTACCAGCTTGCCGAAGAAGTCGCGGGCCTCCATGACTCGGTGAGCTTCAGCAACCTCTTCCAGGGGGAAAACCCTGCCCACTACGCCGTGGAGCGCGCCGTGATGCACCACCTTCATCATATCGACAAAGGTGCGCTGGCTCCGGCCACCGCTTCCCATCAAGTGCAACGGCCGCGACTGCAGCAAAGACAGGTCCATGTCGGTCCTAGCGCCGGACGTGACCCCGGTGATCACCAACCGGCCGCCGGGCTTCAAGCAACGCATGCTTTGATCCCATACGTCGGCGCCCACGCAGTCGAAGACCAAGTCTACGCCTTGACCGTCGGTCAACTCCCGAACCCGATGACCAAAGTCGGGGGTCTCCCGATAATTTATGACCTCGTCGGCCCCCAACTCCTTGGCCTTTTGAAGCTTCCACTCGCTGCCGGCGGTGGTAATCACTCGGGCGCCTACCATCTTGGCAATCTGGATTCCCATGCTTCCCACGCCGCTGCCCGCTGCCTGAATGAGCACATCGTCCCAGGGCCGTATCTGGGCCTGAGTTACCAGGCAATGCCAAGCGGTGTGGCCCACGATGGGTAGCGCTGCCGCTTCATTGAAATCCATCGAATCAGGGATTCGGTGAGCGTTGCCTGCCGGAGCGGTCACATACTGGGCGTGGCCCCCGTCCAGGTCGACGCCGATACGTTTCTGGTTGGGGCAGTACTGGTCCAGCCCCAGTCGGCAGCTCTCGCAGGTGCCGCACATCACGCGGTTGTTCAGAATTACCCGGTCACCCACTTCAAGGCTGGTACTGGCGTCCGGGCTAATGGCGGCGACCTCTCCCGCCACGTCACAGCCCATGATCCTGGGTAATGGACCCTGGTAGGTGTGGCCGCTGCGGAGGTTCAAGTCCAGATGATTCAAAGCGCTTGCCCGGACCCGCAGCATCACCTCACCGGGCGCGACCTCCGGGTCAGGACGGTCCCCGTAGGTCAACGCTTCCGGGCCACCGTGTTGGTTGATGAACGTGGCTTTCATTGTTCGCTCCTGAGCTCCATGGTTTGCAGTTGGTGATTTTCCGTAGGCGTGGGCTTCAGCATGCGAACGAATATTAACTCCCATTGGAACTAGCGTCAAAGTGACCAAACGATGGCTATCATCTGCCTGGTGAGCCCTTCGGATGTTTGACCGGTGCCTCCTCCTCCAGTACACTGCCTCCCCGTACCACTCCTAGGGCCTCGAACAAGGTGGCGCAATGTCCTCCGGCGCAGTCCCCTCCGATCAACTGCTGTTGGATACCATCTTTCAGCTTGAGAGTTACTATCGGAGATTTACGTGGGAGTCCGAGGTCTGGAGGCAGGTTGGCCACCGTCGTAGTCCCTACAGGGCTTTGGTGCTCTTTGGATTGAGTCCCCGAACCAAAGACCGGCTTCTCGTTGAGATGTGCCGGTGGTTCTTTGAAGGTTTTCCCGACGTGGGTAGCTTCCTGCAGGGTTGGGACACTCTGGCGCAGGCCCATGGAAACCCGGTCAGACAGGGGCAGAAGCCGTTCCTCGATTCCGCATGGCGTGCCTTGGCGGATGCGGCTGGGACTGTGCCCCAAAAGCTGGAAGAAATTTCCGGAATCTGGGGAGTGGGCGACAAGATCTCCGAATGTGTCTTGGCCTACGGCTGGGGGCTTGAAGCTTTACCATTGGACGGGAATGGGTGCAGAGTGGTGTACCGGCTGCAGGGACTTGCGATAAGCGGGAATTCCAGGTCAACTAGGGGCCTCCGAAATCGCTTGAAAGGGCTGTTCCATCGTCGTCTGAGTTGCTTCCATTCTCGGAATATGGCGATGGTAGATATTCACGAGATTCTTCGCCTGCACGGACAGGTGATCTGCACCAGGGCTCCCCGATGCAGTATATGTCCGGTCATAGGCTGCAAATCTCGAAGGTATGAGTACGCTGGCCAAATGTCACCACGGGTCAGCAGCGATTATTGGCAGGAATGGCGAGAGTTGCTCCTGGACCCGGTAATGGCGGCCGCGGGCGGTCAGGCTCCCACAGGCGGTCAAATGGCAAACCAAGGAGTAGGTGATGAATATTCCGGAGTTTGATGTGAGGGGCCAAAAAGTGTTGGTCGTGGGAGCAGGCCGGGGCATCGGCAAGGGGATCGCCCAGGCCTTCGCGGAAGCGGGCGCCGATGTCGCAGTGACGGGGCTGACAACGACGGGTGTTAACAATGTAGCGGAGGAGATCAGAGGCCTGGGCCGGGCAGCGTTACCTCTTGCCGGAGACGCTACCAAAGCTGACGACATGGAGCGGATCGCTAGTCTGGTCTTGACGGAGTTTGGCCGGCTTGACACCTTGGTCAACTGCGTGGGCGATGCCATCCGCAAACCGGTGGTGGCTTTACCTGGCACCACTACCGAAGGAATGACTGAAGAGGATTGGCATCACGTAGTTGACATAAATTTAACTGAGGCGTTCCAGGGCTGCCGGGCCCTTGGCCCCTACTTGTTGGAGCGGGGTACAGGTAGCGTGGTGAACATTACGGGCTGGGCGTCCTTTCGGGGAAGACCCCTGTCTACGGCCTACGACGCTGCGAAGGCTGGGGTGATGCGGTTCACTGAGTCGCCGGCCCAAGAGTGGGCCCCCTATGGTGTCAGGGTCAACGCGATAGCCCCCGGCTCCTTCCCAGACCCTGACCAGATGTCGGCCGAAGATTATCAGAGCAGGCAGGTAGCCGCTCGGCACGACGTTCCCTTGGCAAGAGTAGGGAACCTGAAAGAGCCGGGTTATCTAGCTGTCTTTTTGGCCTCCCCTGCGGCCAGCTATATCACAGGCCAGACCTGGGCCATTGACGGCGGTATTAGCATAAAGCATCCATAACGTTCGGGCGCCTGGTCTGACACTGCTATAAGATTGGTAACACGCTGGCTCTGGGATTATTTACAACGCAGCCATCACCGACAAGCTGGTTTCATGTACGAGGTCGGTGGGAAACCACATCACCGCGGTTTGTCCCAGCGCAACACTGGCCACAACAGGCTATAACCCGGGGTGCAGCTTGTTGTGTGTTATATTAGGGACAGCTATCAACTCCCGAATAGCAACCCTCAGACAAGCCACTCCTCTAGGTACTCCATAACCCAAAACGCTTTAGCTGCCTAACCTCCCATGCCCCTCACTCTTCAGAATCCCAAAGCGCTGAGCAGGATGCTATTTCGGCGATCAGAGAAATGTCCCATTGACCGCTTCCTTTGACTACGCCGTAGAGGCCCACGGTCTGGAGAAAAGCTTCGGAGACTGGCCCGTCCTTTGGGACTTGGAGCTTACGGTCAAGTGGGGTGAGATTTTGGTCTTGCTCGGCGCCAACGGCGTGGGCAAGACGACCCTGCTCCGCGTTCTTTCCACTCAGGCCAAGGCCGATGGCGGCGTTCTCCGCATGGCTGGTTACGACCCTCGGAAGCAGGCTGACGCTATACGCCGTCGGGTTGGGGTTGTGTTCCACCAAACGATGTTGTACCAAGACCTCACCTGCCATGAGAACCTGCTTTATTACGGGCGACTATTTGGGCTCAAGACCCCCCGACAGCGTGCTGCCGAGGCACTCGACAGGGTAGGTCTGGCCGACAGGGCCGAGAGGCGGGTGCGTACCCTGTCCAATGGCATGCAAAAACGCCTGGCCATAGCCCGTGCAGTTTTGCACACTCCTCCCATTCTGCTCTTGGACGAGCCTGAAACGGGGCTGGACCGGGATTCGGTTCATGTCCTCAAAGAATTACTTCAGGAATGGATCGGCGTAGGCCGGGCCGTGGTCATGACCACTCATGACTTGGACTTGGGGCTAGCCTGGGCTAGTCGAGTGGGAGTCCTTTCGCAAGGCAAGGTCCACTACCCAGTTCCAGCCGAGGGTCTGGCGGACCCTGAATTTCGGGATACCTTGGCCGAGTCCCTGGGGCCGACTCGATGATTCCGCTCCTGCGGTTGGTCCTCGTTCTCCTGTGGAAAGACGTGCAGTTGGAATGGCGCTCCCGCGACCTAGTGGTTTCGGTATTGGTCTTCGCACTTCTGGTGCTGGTGGTCTTCAACTTCGCGCTGGACCTTTCATCTCAAAGGGTCACGACTCTAGCCCCGGGAATTTTGTGGGTGGCGTTCGCGTTCGCCGGGACCCTTGCCATGAGCCGGGCCTTTATTAGAGAGCGGGAGCAGGGGGGCTTTGAGGGCTTGTTGCTATCTCCGGTGGGTCGAGACGCCATATTCCTGGGGAAAGCGGCCGCCAGCCTCTTGTTTATGCTCATCGTCGAGGCAGTGCTTCTGCCTATCTTCGCTGCGTTACTGAATTTCTCTGCGATATCCTTTTCTCTAATTCTGACGATTGTTCTGGCCACGGTAGGGTTTGCCTTGGTGGGCACGTTGTTCTCGGCGATCGCGGTACAGACGCGCTCCCGAGAGATCATGTTACCGGTGCTGTTTTTCCCGGTAATTCTCCCTATCATCGTGGCAGCGGTGGAGGCATCGAAGCTGGCAATCGGTGGCGAGTCAGCAGTGGGCATTGGACATTGGTTACCTTTAATCGGCGCCTTCGATGCCATGTTTTTGGTAATATGTCCCTGGGCATTTTCACTGATCGTAGAGGAGTAACGGTTTGGCCGGGACCGGTCGAGTCGAGCAGGCGCCTACAGAAACCGTTCACGTCCGGCGAGGCCTCTGGGGCGTTCGCACGGGGAGAGGCGCGCGGAGCTATTTGCTACTCCTTACCAGCTTCGTCACGATTTTCAATCTTTACTTGATTTTCATGGTCGCCCCCACCGACGCCGTCTTGGGGCACGTCCAACGGGTGTTTTACGTCCACTTCCCCCTGGCAATGATGTCTTTCCTCGCCTTTCTTGGGGTTTTCGTAGGTGGTGTGCTCTATCTCGTCCGGCGGGGTGGCCGCTGGGACTACCTAGCCCAGGCCACAGCCGAGGTCGGGTTGGTGTTCATTACCCTGGCTCTCCTCACCGGTATAATCTGGGCGAAACCGGTGTGGAACGCTTGGTGGCTGTGGACACCGCGCCTCACTACCACCTTGATTCTGTGGCTCATATATGCGGCCTACTTGATGATCCGCGGTTATGCCCCCAGCCAGGCCAAAGCAGCTTTGTACGGCTCAGTTGTCGGCATTATTGGGTTTATTGACGTAGTGGTCGTCTATTTTTCGGTCCAATGGTGGCCTGGGATACATCCGGCGCCGGTGGTGGGGCCGTTGGCGGAGCGGGATGCCCTGGAACCGACAATGCAAGCGGTGCTGGTTGTTTCTTTCGTCAGCTTTTTTCTGCTGCTGGTTTATCTGGTGTCCGAGCGAATGGCGCAGTTGGGGGCCGAGGAGGGGATCCGAAGCCTCAGGTTCCGGCTGCGCAGGGCACCGGGCCAGCCGTCCAGGGAGTAATGTGACATGCCGATGGCTTTGCTACAGGTAGACTTGCCTCCGACGAATCTACCCTACTTGGCGGCCGCTTTCGCTGTGACCTGGGCTGTTTTCTTTGTGTACGCCTTCTTCGTCACGCGGCGGCAGCAAGAACTCCAGAACGAGATCAAGATATTGCGGGAGGAAATTGAACGAGATACGGTGCCTGACGGGAATTCATCCCTTGATCAGGATAATGCTTCGCTATGAATGTGTAGCTTCGCAACGGCACACGTGCTAGTCTGCCAGGCATTTTCAGTACCTCAAATAATAAGTAATGCAGGTATAGGCTTCGGGGGATAAGGTTTGGAGGATATGGACCCAAACGAAGTAGGTTCGCCTGAAGAGGCCTCAAGCGGCCAGAGCCGTCGGCTGCGGTTTGTAGTGGTGGCCTTGGTCGTCGTCCTTGCTTTGGGTTACATGATCTATGCGGCATTTCCTGGTAACGCCCTGTTTTACCTGAGTGTCGCCGAGTTCATGGACAAGCAAGAGGCCCAGGACGGGCGTGTGGTAAGGGTTTCCGGGAAGCTGGTGGAAGGCTCTTACCAGAGAAAAGGGCAGACCACGCTATCCCGATTCCAACTGACGGACAGTGAAACCACTAAAGCAATGGAGCGGCTAGAGGCCAGCTACGAGGGAGTTATACCCGACCTTTTTTTCAACCCCCACTCAGAGATCATTCTCCAGGGCAGCTATGGTCCGAGCCGGGTGTTCCATGCGGATACTATCCTGGTGAAGTGTCCGTCCAAGTTCCGATCGTTGCAGGAAGAGCTGGAGCAAAGTGGCTAAGACCTGCCGCCTAGTTGCAGGATCTGATTTGCTCCATCAGCTACTGTTAGACGTTAAGGGGGTACGGATCTCGCCATCGCCGTCAAAAGTCCGGGCTCCCCTGGGCAGGGTACTACTGCGAAACACCTACAGGGCTACAACTTCCAGGACTATTTGGAAAGGGCACGATAAAACGGCTCCCTGCCTAGATTGGCAGGGAGCCGTTTATTTTCTAATCCCTGGCTAACGTCTAAAATTCAAACGCGGCCATTAACTGTTCCACGGTACTGGGTCTGGCTTTGGCGGATAATTCCACCAGGCGCTGGTCCAAGGATGGCCGGCTTTCGTCCCTATAGATTATTCCCACTGGCACGCCGCCCTGCTGGAGCAGGTCGTGGGCCATGGCCTTGTCTTCAGGGTCGTGGCCCTCAGGGATCTCCCAGAGGGTGGGCTCGATGCCCTTCTTCACGTCGCCCTTGAGCTCTTCGAAGGTGTCGTTGTAGGTGGTGCAGGGCGATTGAACGTGGACGATGGCAAAACCAGGATGGCTCATGCCTTGTTGGATTAGCTTGGCCAAGGGGCGGGGCTGGCTGGAAAAACCGGAAGCCACGAAAGAGACACCCAAGGTCAGGTAGAGCTCCAGCGGGTTAAGGGCGTTCTCCATCTTGCCATAAGGAGTAGAGCTAGTAATCTCACCCAGCTTGGTGGTTGGGGAGCTCTGGCCTTTGGTGAGGCCGTAGACTCCGTTGTCCATGATCACGGCACAGACATTCAGGTTTCTGGCGGCCTGGGGCGCGATGTGCTCGCCGCCAATGCTCAGAAAGTCTCCATCCCCGGCAACCACCACCACGTTCAGGTCGGGTCGGGCCATTTTAACCCCGAGGGAAATGGGCAGCGACCTGCCGTGGATGCCATGGAACCCGTAGGGTTGGTTACCCTCCAGCAGGTGGACCAGGTTGCCGGAGCAGCCGATCCCGGCTACCACAACGTTGTTCTCCATCGGTTGACCCGATTCCTCCAACCGGCCGATCATCGCGAATTCCAGAGCCCTGCGTACTCCGAAGTCGCCGCAGCCGGGACACCATTTGAAATCGTACTCCGGGTTTTTCTTGCTCATACCCTGACTGTCTCCTTGGTCAGGTTTTTGGTCATTTCGTTGACCCGGTCCACCAAGTCCCTTACCTTGAACGGCAGGCCGGTATACTGGGTTATAGCCTCAGCGCGTACCCCATGCGAGCGCAGAATGTTCGCGAACTGCCCTTGAAAGTTCAGCTCTGGGACTATCACCAGCTCCTTTTGCTTGAGTTCCTCCAGAAGCTTGGGAGGTAGAGGGTTGAGATACATGGTGTAGTACCAGCCTACGGAAGTACCCTGCTCCCGGAGACGCTGGTAAGCCTCCAACACCGGGCCTTTAGAGCCGCCCCAAGGCATTAGCGCGATTGATTCCTCAGGAGCATCCCGCTCGTAATCGTCCTCTTCCAGCAGCTTTAGCTTGCTGAAGCGTCTTTCGGTCATTTGAATGTGGCGATCAGCCAGGTGGGTCGTGTCCCCCATATCGTCGTGCTCGCTGCCGTTGGCCACATAGGCTCCGGGATTGCCTGGAATAGGCATTGGCGACAGCTCGAACCCAGCGTACCGGTTGTAGCCGTTGCTGCCTTGATAGACCACCCGCTGGTCGACTTCAACCTTGGACAGGTCCGGCTTAGGTATGTTCTGCACTCGCTCGGCCAGGGACATCTCGCTTATCAGAACCACGGGGCCTTGGTATCGCTCTGCCCAGTTAAAAGCCTTGATCGCGCCGTAGAAGCATTCCTCCACGGAGCCTACTGCGATCACTGGTAACCTAACGTCACCATGAGCTGGGAACATGCAGGACATCAGGTCCGACTGCTCGGTCTTGGTAGGCAGGCCGGTGGCCGGACCGCCTCGCTGCACGTTGGTGACCACCACCGGGATCTCTGCAATCCAGGCAAGGCCCAGCCCCTCCCCCATCAGGGAGAACCCTGGGCCAGCGGTGCCGGTCATGGCCTTTTTGCCAGCAAAGCCCGCTCCCAGCAACGCTGTTATCGACTCAATCTCCGAGCTTGCCTGATAGGCGAACTTGCCAGGCCCCACCAGGTTTCGTTCCATGTAAAGAAGGATGGGCGTTGCTGGCGATATCGGGTAACCAACATAGAAGTCCACGTTGGCCGCCATGGCTCCAAGCGCGATGGCCTCGTTACCCTTCAACATTAGCTGGGGACCCTCCGGCCGCTGGGGTAGCTCTAGGTCTCCCAACGCGAGACCGCTTTCGGCTATGTGGTCGCGGCCGAGGGTTAGGGCCTGGATATTGGACCTGATGATTTCTTCGTCGCCGTCCCGGCCCCTGGTGAACCGCTTTGTCACGAACTCTTCCAAGAAACTCTCAGGCATGTTTACAAGGTGGGCCAAAGCACCGATGATCACCATGTTGGCTGCCCGGGCGTTCCCTGTAGACCTGGCTAGCTCGTCGAAAGGCAAGCCGAAGCCCCTGGTGTCGCCTTCCAACTGAAATTCGTTGGAGTTGAATATGATTACCCCATCCCTGCGGACATCCGAACGATGGTTATCGTAAGCAGCCTCGTTGAAGGCCACCAACACATCCACATCGTCACCGGGGCTGAGTATGGGGTCGACGGAGATGCGGGACTGGGTCCAAGTTGGGCCGCCCAGGATTTGGGAAGGGAAGGTAGCGAAAGTCAGCGCATGGTATCCGGCCTGGGTGGAGGTCTGAGCTAAGCCTTCAGCGGAAGTAACTACTCCTTGTCCGCCTTCGCCTGCGAATCGGACAATGAAGTCGCGCATCTGCATGGGTAGTCCTCCCGGACAAGGTTCAGTGATGTTGGGAAAAAGAGCGATCTAACAGCGCGGAGGACGAGGTACAGTGACTCGGAAGCGAGAAGGGCCTGAAGATGATGGATAGACGCGGTAATCTTGGGGTCTTTGTCATAGCAACTACTGAGGTCGGTCCTCTCGGCCCAGCTGACCTTCGTTAGGCCACCCTCCTCATCTCGCTAAAGGAATCCAGGACCTGGTTACGCGAATAAGGTCTTCAGGTTTACTTGCCTATCATAGGTCAGTGTCTCGAATATATCACCGGACTTTTAACCTTGTCAATTGAAGTTGAACGTCAACTAAAGCTCATTACGTTGTGGTCGAAAATCGGCGTATGCTAGAATTCGTGAGATGGACGATCTGAAATTCTGGGCCGCTTTGAACCGGGTGCCTCAGTTGGGCACCGTCAGGTTCCGTGAACTTGAGACATATTTCGGCTCGCTCGAGTTAGCATGGAGAGCAGATTTTGGTGAGCTAAAGGCCTCCGGACTGGAAGAACGTCCCGCACGGGAGGTCTTAGCCGCCCAGTCCCGGGTATCTCCGGATGTCGAGATGGAGCGCTTGGACAAGGCCGGTGTGCGGCTAGACAACTGGCACGGCAGTGAATACCCTACTAGGTTAAAGGAGATACCTGACCCTCCCCCCGTCCTATATTACAAAGGTTCCTTGTTGCCGGAAGATGAAAGGGCGGTGGCAGTGGTTGGGACCCGCCGCCCGACATCCTACGGACGAGAGGCGGCTGCGGTAATTACTTCAGACCTGGCCAAGAACAGCATTACGATCGTCAGTGGGTTGGCTCGCGGCATTGATGGCATAGCTCACCGGGCTGCCCTGGATGCAGGTGGACGGACTATCGCGGTGGTGGCCAATGGCTTAGACATCGTCTACCCCAAAGAGCATGAGCAGTTATTCCAACAGTGCCAGGAACAAGGCGCGGTCATAAGCGAATATCCCCTGGGCCTCCGTCCGGACGCGCGCAACTTCCCCCGCCGGAACCGGTTGATCAGTGGTATTAGCCTGGGCACGGTGGTGGTTGAGGCCCCGGAGAGCAGTGGCGCCGTGTGGACCGTCCGCCATGCTCTAGACCAAGATCGGGAAGTTTTTTGTGTTCCAGGGAGTATATTCTCCCCGGCCAGTAACTTCACCAACCGCATGATCAAGGAGGGTGCCAAGCTGGTTTCCAGCCATACCGATGTGCTTGAGGAGCTGAACTTCACCGTTGTGGCACACCAGGTGGAGATGCCCTTGGCCCCTGTACTCGAAGACGACAATCAAATAACTTTACTCGGCCTCTTAGAGGAAGAACCCCTGCACATTGACGACATTCGAAGGAGTGCAAATCTTCCCATTGCCGCCGTCAGTAGCCTACTGTCCATGCTGGAGTTACAAGGCATGGTCAAGCAAGTGGGCTGCATGCATTACGTGCGGTTGAGGGAAGCTGCTACAGTCTATGGTAACTAACCCGCGCCCTAAAAAAGAGACCAAGGGTCGAAGCAAACCCAAGACCCGGTCGACGAAAGCCAGCAAAGCCAAGTCCAATGCTGGAAAGGTGAACAGTTCCGCCGGAAAGCATCTGGTGATCGTCGAATCCCCGGCGAAAGCCCGTACGGTAGGCCAAATTCTGGGGAACCAGTACGTAGTTGCTGCTTCTCAGGGTCACGTGAGGGACCTACCCAAAAGCAAGATTGGGGTGGACGTCGAGCGAGATTTCCAGCCTTCCTACGTGGTGATGCAGGACAAGCGCAAGCTGGTCAACGAACTGAAAAAGGCTGGGGACCAAGCGGCGGACATCTACCTGGCCACTGACCCTGACCGAGAGGGAGAGGCTATCTCTTGGCACCTGCAAAACGCTGCAGGCTGGGATTGGCGGTCCGATCCTCCCAAGCGGGTTGTTTTTCACGAGATTACCAAGGAGGCAGTACAAGAGGCGTTCGAGAATCCCCGGGAAATCGACATGCAGCTAGTCAATGCCCAGCAGGCGCGCCGCGTTCTGGACCGGTTGGTGGGATATCAGATCAGCCCCCTGCTCTGGCGTCGGGTGCAGAGAGGTCTCTCGGCTGGCCGGGTCCAATCCGTGTCCTTGCGTATGGTGGTTGACCGGGAGCGACAGATCCAGGCCTTCGTGCCCGTAGAATCCTGGACTCTCGAAGCCCAACTGCGGAAGCAGCAAGGAACATCCCAAGAGATTGATCCGTTCACAGGCACCCTGCATTCTATCAAGGGACAGAAGGGGCGGGTGGCCATACCGAACGAGCAAGAAGCCAGGGCTTACGAGTCCGAGCTCGCCGGGGCTAGCTATCAAGTAGCCACTGTCAAGAAACGGGAAGTACGGCAGCGCCCGGCGGCCCCCTTCACTACCAGCACATTGCAGCAGGAGGCGGGGCGCAAGCTCAGGTTCACTGCTCAAAGGACGATGGTAGTCGCACAACAACTGTATGAGGGGATTTCCCTGGGACAGGATGGCTCGGTCGGCCTTATCACTTACATGCGGACCGATTCGACCCAGGTTAACGCAGGTGCGATACAGGAAGCCCGTCAGTACATTGGCGGGCGGTACGGCAAAGAGTTTTTACCCGATAAGCCCAAGGTCTACAGCAAGCGCTCCAAAGGCGCCCAGGAAGCCCACGAGGCCGTTCGCCCCACTTCAGTGCAACGTGATCCAGACGCTTTGAAGTCGCATCTCTCCCGCGACCAATTGAATCTGTATAGCTTGATCTGGTCGCGCATGTTGGCCAGCCAGATGGCCGATGCCCGCTCCGACGCTACCACGGTGGACATAGACGCTTCTTGTTCAGGCACTTCCAACCAGTATGTTTTCAGAGCAACGGGTTCGGTGTTGAAATTCCCTGGATTCAGGGCGGTGTATCTGGAAGGCCGCGACGATAATGGGACGGAAGACGGCCGTAAGGCGTTACCGGAGTTGGCCGACGGTGAACCGTTGGATTTCCTGGGACTTGAGGCGGTGCAGCATTTTACCGAGCCACCTCCCAGGTTCACTGAAGCTACATTGATCAAGGCCATGGAGGAAAAGGGGATCGGGCGCCCCAGCACCTACGCTCCCACCATAGCCACGCTGTTGGACCGCCAGTATGTGAACAAAGACCGCAACCGGCTCGTCCCCACGGTCCTTGGCATTACTGTGACCGACCTGCTTACCGAATATTTCAAGGATGTCATGGACCTGGAGTTCACGGCTAAAATGGAGGGAGAGCTGGACGACGTTTCCAGAGGTGAACGGGAGTGGGTGCCAATGCTGGGCGAGTTCTACGACCCGTTCCAGAAGGCTCTGGAGGCAGCCCAGGAGTCCATGCCCAGGGTCAAAGTGCAGGAGGAGACCGACGAAGTTTGTGAGAATTGTGGCCGTCCCATGGTCATTAAGACCGGTCGATTCGGGCGTTTCCTAGCCTGTACCGGCTTCCCCGAATGCAGAACGGCCAAGCCAATATTGAACAAACTCGGTGTGCCCTGTCCCAAGTGCGGTGGCGACATTGTAGAGCGCCGCGCCCGAGGCAGAGGCCGATCCTTCTACGGGTGCTCCAAGTACCCCGACTGTGATTTCCTCGAAAACCGCAAACCCATAGCGACTCCTTGTCCCGAATGCGAAAGCTTGATGGTCCAGCAAGATAGGAATACCGCGGCTTGCACCAGCTGTGATTGGAAGGAGCCCATCGGGAGTGAATCGGAGGAACTGGCCACCGTCGCGAATTAGAGTCTGCCCATGGTGCATGTTCTAGAAGACAGGGACTCGGATAGGCCTGAATCCTCAGCAGGCGTCGCTCAATTCGACGAATACCTGAAGCAGTATCCGACTGTCTTGAGAGGTCAGAAAGGGCTTTCGGAGAATACTGTCCGCGTTTACCTGGCCGACCTGACGACATTCCGGAAGTACCTGGCAATGGAGGGTTTACGCCTAGGGGACATGGACCGCTCCATGCTCCGAGGTTACTTGGCTTGGTTAGCTACTTCAGCACGCAATGGTGTGGAAGGCTATGCTCGCGTAAGTATCTCCCGTAGGCTGACGGTGCTCCGGTCCTACTACCAGTTTTTGGTCCAACAAGGCCTCTTTCGGTCGAGCCCGGTCCCATCGGGTCGGAGCATGCGCATGAAGGTGCAGAAACCATTGCCCGGATTCGTGGGACAGAGGGAGGTGAAGCGGCTGCTGGAAGCGCCCCCTGAGGACACCCCGGTGGGGATCAGGGATCGGGCCATTATGGAGGTGCTTTACGCCTGCGGAGTCCGTCTCGCCGAAATTCATGGCATGAATGTTCCGGACATCAATTTCCCCCAACGGGAAGTGCTGGTGCGAGGAAAAGGGTCTAAGGAACGCTGGGTACTGTTTGGACGACCAACGGATCTAGCCCTCCGTCGCTACCTGGAGGAAGTGCGTCCAATATTGGCCACCAAGCCCGAGACCGCGCTGTTTCTCAACCGTTACGGCCAGCGTCTCTCCCGGCGCAGTATCGAAAAGCTGGTCAGAGGCTACGCTGCCAGGGCCGGCACAAGAGACGGTGTCCACCCTCACACTCTCCGCCACAGCTTTGCCACCCACATGTTGGAAGGAGGCGCCGACCTGAGAGTGATTCAAGAGCTACTGGGGCATTCCAGCCCTACCACCACCCAGATTTATACTCACGTCACCAAACAAGAAGCGCTTACGGCTTATCTTAATCACCACCCGCGGTCTGATGCGCCGGATGAGGCCGTGGCTGCTAGGGACCCAGCCTAGCTGCGCGGAGAATGCGACACCAATGGCGAAGTTCCTAGTCTTAAACGGGCCCAACTTAAACATCCTAGGCCGCCGTATCCCAGAGGTATACGGGCGTAAGACCCTGGATGAAATCAACGGTGACATTAGCCACAGGGCGGAAACTCTGGGTGTCGAAGTCATTTTTTTCCAGTCCAACATCGAAGGAGAATTGATTGACTGCATCCAGGAGAACTGGGGCCGAATTCAAGGTATAGTCATTAATCCGGGGGCGCTGACCCATTACGGATATGCGCTCAAGGACGCATTGATCGATGCCGCAGTACCGATCATCGAAGTCCACTTGGGAAACCCCTATGCGCGGGAGGACTGGCGCCGGCATTCGGTAATCAGCGACATCGCTCGGGGACAAATCGCGGGATTCGGGTGGAGAAGCTATATTGCGGCCCTGGACATAATCGCTGGAATTGTCGAGGAAGAACGGGTGCAATGAACTGCCGGATCCAGCATTTGGTTGGCCATCTCCGGGAACGGGAGTTGGACGCGATGCTGGTCTCGGCGGCCGAAAACCGGCGATACTACTCCGGGTTCACCGGCTCGGCGGGTTACTTACTAATATCCCCGGACCAAGCTCTGCTCGTCACCGATTCCCGCTATACCGAGCAGGCCAGCAATCAGGCGGCCGATTTCCAGGTGGTCCAATCACGGACTGGCTGGGCCTGGCTGCTGGAATCACTGAAACAGTACGGAATAAGAAAAGTGGGCTTTGAGGGCCACCATGTGACGGTGGCTACCTACAACAGCTTGCTGGATGCACTCAAGCAAGACGGCGACCTTGGCCATGTGTCCTTAGTGGATGTATCCGGCATCGCGCAGGGCCAGCGGGCCGTCAAAGATTCGACAGAGTTGGCCGTGCTCCAAAAGGCGATAGACGCCTCCGATGCGGCTATGGGAGCAGTTTGTCCAAATATTCAGGAAGGCATGACGGAAAAGGAAGTCGCTTGGCGCATGGAAGTAGCGATGCGCGACCATGGGGCGGACACTATCAGCTTCGGTACCATAGTAGCCGCTGGACCAAACGGTGCCATGCCCCATCATCGGCCTTCCGACCGGCCCATCCAAAAAGGGGAGCCCATAGTTATCGACATGGGCGCCAAAGTGGATGGCTATTGCTCCGACATCACAAGAACCGTGACGGTGGGCGAGCCTGACGAGACCTTTCGCAAGATCTATGACATTGTGCTGGGCGCCCAACTGACGGCCATTCACACCGTCAAAGCCGGGGTGACCGGAGAGGACTGCGACAATCTGGCCCGCATTGTCATTACCGACGCTGGCTACGGGGAAAATTTCGGCCATAGCCTAGGCCATGGCGTAGGCCTCGCGGTTCACGAATATCCCCGGGTTAGCCCCAAGTCTAACGACCTTCTAAATGCAAATACCGTCTTTACAGTGGAGCCCGGTATCTACGTCCCTGGTTGGGGTGGAGTGCGGATCGAAGACATCGTGATACTGAACGAAGGCGGCGCAACCTCTTTGAGCAGGGCATCCAAGTGATACGCAAGCATCCGGGGAAGCTGTATACTGGTCTAAGGGTCGGGTTGAGAGCCTACTAGACCCCTGGATGTGCCGGTAGTTAATCCGACGGATGCCGCCCATGGGGCGGAACTTCTTGCAATCGTCCAAGTCCATCACAACGGCCACTCAACGTAGACCCTTGGCCGACCGCAGGGCGTATTCTGCTGCTGAACTCAATGCCTGGAGGGTACGATGAGCATCAACTTCGGGGACCTCAGCCGGGGGCTGGTCATTGAACTGGAGAGTCAACCCTGGCAGGTCATGGACTACGAGCGGCACAAGATGCAGCAGCGGGCGCCGGTAACCCGAATCAAGCTGAAAAATCTGCTTACCGGAGCAGTAGTGGAGCGCACCTTCCAGAGGTACGATACCGCCTTTTCTGTAGCGGACATGGACAACCGGGAAGCCCAATACCTGTACACCGATGGCGAGTTCTTTTACTTCTTGGACCAAGAGACCTTTGACCAATACGAACTCACGAGTCAGCTCCTGGGTGACACCCTGAACTACCTCAAGGAGCAGATGGTGGTAGAGGTGGTGTTTTATAACGGGAATCCGATCAACATCAACCTTCCAACCCATGTCGAACTGGAGGTCGCCGAGACCCCACCGGCGTTTAGAGGTGATACAGCCCAAGGAGGCACCAAACCGGCGACCTTGGAAACTGGGCTCCGAATCAACGTCCCTATGTTCATCACCCAAGGCACCAAGGTCCGGGTAGACACACGAAACGGGTCGTATACGGAACGGGTCAACTAATCGGGCGTGTGAGTTAATATCGTGGCTGTTTACACTGTCAGCCAGGTAACCACCTACCTCCGGGACTCTCTGGAGAATGACCCGCTGCTCGCCGACCTCTGGGTGGTGGGAGAGGTGTCCAACCTACGCGTCTCATCGTCCGGACACTCGTACTTCACCGTCAAAGATGACCAGAGCATCCTGAACTGCGTCATGTTCAAGGGTCAACGTGGCGGCGATCTCCTGGCCAATGGTACAGCCGTATCCGCCCACGGCCGGATCACTTTCTACTCACCAAGAGGCTCCACCGATTTCATGGTGGATGTAGCCATGCCTGAGGGATTGGGTGAGCTGGCGTTGGAGCTGGAGCGGCTGCGCCTCCGCCTGGAAGCAGAAGGCCTGTTCGAAGTTAGCCGAAAGCGGCCATTGCCCCTGTTCCCTCAGGTGGTTGGGGTGGTCACCTCTCCTGCGGGAGCCGTCTTTCACGATATCCAAAACGTCGTCCAGCGTCGATTCCCTCTCACCGAGCTGGTCTTAGCTCCAACTCCGGTACAGGGCTCGGACGGGGCCGCTGGCATAGTTTCGGCCATAGAGCGGCTGCAAAGGGAAACTCGGGCCGACGTAATAATTGTTGCTCGCGGCGGAGGTTCTCTAGAAGAGCTGTGGCCCTTTAACGAGGAGATAGTAGCCAGGGCAATCTACGCATCCAGGGTTCCGGTGGTCAGCGGTGTAGGGCATGAGACGGACTTCACTATCGCCGACTACGTTGCCGACGTGCGGGCCCCTACTCCTTCCGCTGCCGCGGAGCTTGTGGTGCCCGACCATTTGGTATTGCGCAGGCGTACAACGGAATTGGCCGACCAATACTGGCGCGCCTTCGCAGGTCAACTTGAGAGCCGCAGGGACTCAGTGAGAGAACTGATGCGCCGCATGGAAACGGGCCTACCTGACGGTGATAGTTGGCGCAGACGGTTAGATGATTTGGCCCAGAACATTAATAAAGGCTTGACCGCGCGGCTGACCTTGACTAGGTCGCGCATCGATGGGCTGGACCGGCAGTTGCGGGCATTGGACCCGGTCGCAACCCTGGGTCGAGGCTTCTCAATGGTCCAGCATGGCGACACCCACCAGGTAGTAAAGAGCACGGCCCAAGTAACGGATGGTGTCCCGTTGGAGGTCACCGTCACCGATGGAGTCTTCGAGGCAACGGCCGGCACTAGGGCCAAGCCGCTTGTCGGTAAGAAAAAGCGTAAAGCCTCTTCGCCGTCGTACGCCATGGAGCGGTTGCTTTGAAATTTATCTACCGGTGCTGGGCTAGCTGGGTCCGGTACAAATAGTCACCTACCATCGACCGGAGTACAGAAAGTGACTGAACCCCAGGGATCGGAGCCCATCGAACAAATCGAAGCCTTCTCCCTAGAAGCCCTCTCCTTCGAGGAGGCGTACCGCATGCTGGAAGAGATGGCTCAGGCGTTGGAGGACGGAGGCCTAACCCTGGCGGAGGTAACCAACCGCTATGAGGAAGGCATGAGCCTCGTGCGCAGGTGTAACCATCTGCTGGATCAGGCGGAACTCAAGATCACCAAGCTCAGAGACTTACACTCCTCGGACGCTTTGGAACAGGAATTGGACGAAATCGGACCCTAATCCACTGCGCTAATGTCCAGGGAAAGACCAATGCTCCGGCTGGACCTGCACATCCACACCCGGTTCTCCAAGGACTCCGAAGCCCCAGTCGCTTCCGTGATTGAGCACTGCCAATCGGGTAACTTGGACGTAGTCGCTATTACCGACCACGACAATATCCGGGGAGCGATGGAGGTCCGAAAGGCGGCGCCGTTTCAGGTCATCATCGGGGAAGAGATCAAGTCCACCAAGGGCGACATCATAGGACTTTTCTTGGAAGAAGAAATACCGGGAGGCCTCTCACCCCAGGAGACTGTTAACCGGATCAAGGACCAAGGCGGCCTGGTAGTGGTGCCCCACCCTTTTTGTCGGCTCCGGCCGACGGCTTTAGGCGGACGGACCCTGTTGGACATCCTACCCTCCGTGGACGTTCTGGAGGGGTACAATTCCCATACTATTTGGCCGAGAGACAACGCCAAAGGAGCAGCGTTCGCTCTGGAGCACGAGTTGCCCATGGTCGCCAGCAGCGACTCCCATTCGGCCCTGGAGCTTGGGTCGACCTATACCGAGGTTCCCCTGGAATCCCTGGATGGGACGCCGGAAGGTCTCATGAGGGCGTTGAGGATGGGGAGGATGGTGGGTAAACATCCCAACCCACTTTTGCTCCTGGCCCCCGGCTATGCCAGATTGCGCAAAGTGCTGACCTAGCGATGCTCAACATCGGCTGGCTGTCAACGGGTAGGGGAGAAGGGTCCAGGGGCCTATTGCAGTTTGTACAGGACCGGATATCCACCGGCAGCCTGAACGCCAAGATCGAGTTCGTATTCAGCAACCGGGAACCCGGTGAGGCCGAGGGATCCGACGAGTTCTTTGACCTAGTCCGCCATCACGGTCTGCCGTTAATGACTTATTCTTCGAGGAAATTCCGACGGTCTCGAGGAGGCCGCTGGGCCGACCACCGGGACGAATACCACCAGGGTGTCATGGACCGCCTTTCCCGATTCTCTTCCCAGATATGTGTGCTGGCCGGTTACATGCTAATCGTCAGCGGTGATATGTGCCGGGCTTACTCCCTCCTCAATCTACACCCGGCATTGCCCGACGGACCCATCGGCACCTGGCAAGAAGTGATCTGGCGTCTCATAGAGACCAGGTCTCCGCAAACTGGAGCCATGATTCACCTGGCGACGGAAGACGTGGACCGAGGTCCCGTGGTGTCATACTGTACAGTGCCCATCGCCGGGCCAATATTCTCTCCCCACTGGGAGGCGCTGCATGGCCAGGACCTTGGGCGACTAAAAGAGACCCAGGGTGAGAGCTATCCCCTATTCCGGCTGATACGAAGGGTCGAATACCAACGGGAGCCATACCTCTTGTCGGAAACATTGGCCGCAGTGAGCAGCGCCAGGATTCTGATAGGGAATGGCACCGTGTTGGACCCGCTAGGAAGGCCCCTAGCGGCGCTAAATGAGGCCGGGCTATGCCTGGACCCAGAGATCGATCAAGCTATGGCTGGGGACGGGGCGAAGACGGCCTCTTAACCGTGGTACCAGGCCCCAGCAACGCGCTCGGCTAAGCGGACTTCTGTATCGGTTCCACAGAGAGGTGGAAGCTGTCACCGTCCCGGGTGGTAAGGGTGGGGCTCCGAAACCCTTCTATGGCTTCCCGGTCGACCGTGCAGCGGACCACGTCGGGTAAAGAAGGAAGGTCGTACATCACGTCAAGCAGGGTTTCCTCAATAACATAACGTAGGCAGCGGGCGCCTGTTTGGTGGGCCAACGCTCTTTCCGCCGCCGCTGTCAGGGCGTCCGCGGTAAACTCAAGTTCGACGTTATCGAAGCTAAAAAGCTGTTGATACTGTTTGACGATGGCGTTCCTGGGCTCGGTCAGGACGCGTATTAGGGCGGACTTGTCCAAGGGCTCAAGCCCGACGGTTACGGGCAGCCGCCCGACCATTTCCGGAATGAAACCGTACTGAAGAAGGTCTTCCGGAACGACGTGGGCCAGGTAACTATTCGGAGCGTCGTCCTTCGATCGGCCTCTGGCCAAGAATCCCAGCCTAGAGGTGCCTGACTCCAGACGCTTGGCCACCACCTCCTCAAGTCCGTCAAAGGCCCCTCCGCAAATAAAGAGAATATTGCGGGTGTTTATTTGAAGAAACTCTTGGTGGGGGTGCTTTCTCCCACCTTGAGGAGGAACATTGGCAGTGTAACCCTCGATGACTTTGAGCAGTTCCTGCTGCACGCCTTCTCCGGAAACGTCGCGAGTGATCGACCGATTGACCCCTTCTTTCCTGGCTATCTTGTCAAGCTCGTCGATGTACACGATGCCCTGTTCCGCTCGAGAGACATCCCAATCGGCCGCTTGAATCAGCCGGAGCAGAATGTTTTCAACATCCTCACCCACGTAGCCTGACTCAGTGAGGGAAGTGGCGTCGCAGACGGCGAAAGGAACCTTAAGGGTTCGGGCCAAGGTTTCTGCCAGAAGGGTCTTTCCGCAACCGGTGGGGCCGATCAGCAGGATATTGGCTTTTTGAAGCTCAACGTTAGAGCCGTTGTTGCCGTTCCATATTCGCTTGAAGTGGTTGTAAACAGCAACGCTGAGAATCTTTTTAGCGCGCTCTTGGGCGAC
Source organism: Dehalococcoidia bacterium (assembly GCA_965197555.1). Lineage (GTDB taxonomy): Bacteria > Chloroflexota > Dehalococcoidia > Lucifugimonadales > UBA3495. The sequence goes on from OZ240213.1 coordinate 1,554,387, forward strand.
CACGTAGGTATCCAGGTTCGCGTTGATTTGGTGGGGAACCAGAGGTCCCAGGGGGTCCGGCTCTGGACCGGGTTGAGGGGCCTCCTCGGCAACGAGTTGACCTAGGACCCGAATACAGTCGTAACAAACCGAAGCCCGGCCTTGCCCCGCAACAACGAGATTCGACCGAGCTTGACTCTTCTCGCAAAATGAGCATTGAGAGAGCCTAAGGCCGGTTCTGGAGTTGGCCACCTCTCACCCCCAAATTGCTATGGGCCGTTACTATCCTGAAGCCGACTCATCTTCTGTGGCTGTGTTATTGTCCTCTGCCGGGCCATCCTGTGGAGCGGCAGCTTCCTCGGCTGAGCCAAGGATCTCGTCCACGAGATGATATTCGACAGCCTGCTCAGCCGTCAGGTAATAGTCCCTGTCCGTATCGCGGGCGATCTTATCGTAGGTCTGCCCGGTATTCTCCGACAGAATATTACGGATCTTGTCTTGCAAGCGGATGATTTCCCTGGCCGCGATCTCGATGTCACTGGCCTGCCCTTGGGCTCCACCCATAGGCTGGTGCATGTGGATGGTCGAATTTGGCAGCGTATATCGCTTGCCGGCTGTGCCCCCGGAGAGGAGGACGGTGGCCATGCTGGCGGCCATGCCCAGACAAATCGTCGATACTTCGGGATTGATCAATCGCATTGTGTCGTAGATGGCTAGGCCCGAACTGATCACACCGCCCGGGCTATTGATATACACACTGATGGCCTTGTCTGGGTCCTCCCGTTCCAGGTAGAGGAGCTGGGCAATGATGGTGTTGGCTATGTGGTCGTTGATAGGCGTGCCAAGGAACACGATTCGTTCCCTGAGCAGCAGGGAATAGATGTCGAAAGCCCGTTCGCCCCTGGGGCTGGTTTCGATGACCATGGGAATAATGCTTTCGGGTAGGTATAAAGGCGAGTCGTGGGGATTAGTCTCCATTGGGTTGTACTCCTTCTTCACTTCCTTCCGGGTCCGTAGGGGTGGGGGTGGTTTGCTCCTCGCCATCTGGAAGGTCCGCAGTGTCCCCGGTATCCGTCTCCTCAGTGTCCGCGCCGTCAGTACCCGGCTCGGCTCCATTGGCCTCAGCCGATCCTAGGACGATGTCCACCAAGTGCTGTAACACCTTACGGTGAAGCAGCGACAACCGGATGGAATCGCGCATATTATCTGAGTTCAGCGTCTGGCGCACGGCATCCTGCGCTTCTCCAGACTCCGACAGCATCGATTCTATCTCAGTTTGGACCTCTTCATGAGCTACTTCTATCCCTTCCTCTTCAGCCAGCTTCCTCAGGATAAGATAAGTATGCAGGCGTTGCTCGGCCTGGGGCCGGAGTTGCTCCTGCCACTCCTCCTGGGTCTGGCCAATGAACCTCAAGTAGGTGTCCATGTCCAAGCGTTGATTGCGCAGCGTTCGTTCGCGGTCCTCGAGCATTGAGTCCAGCTCGCGCTGGTAGATCATGCTTGAGGCTTCAATCGTCGTACTTTCCAGGAGTTTGTCCAGAGTCTCTTGTTCCAACTGACGCGACGCTGCGTTTTCCGAAGCTGCGGTCAACTGCTGTGTCACATCTTCCCGCAAGGATTGCAGGCTGTCGAAGCCGTCCCGTACGCCCTTGGCAAACTCGTCGTCCAGTTCCGGCAGGATCTTCTCCTTGATGGATAGTACCTCGGCCTGGAACCGGCATTCTTTGCCTGCGTATTCGGTCTGTTCGTGGTCATCCGGCACAGTAAGAGTGAACTCTTTGTTCTGGCCCTCGGTCATCCCTTCCAGGTATATGGAGAAGCCTGGGATAGGCAGTAGATTGTCCTGCTGGGGAACGTATTCGATTCCTTCGTTGTTAATGACCTGCTCCCCGGCGACGGTGCCCTGGATATTCAGGTTGACCAAGTCCCCAAACTTTAGGGGCCGGTCCACGGGCTCCCACGGGGCCGCGTCACTGCGAAGGCGCTCTATCACTTCGTCAATTTGCTCCTCCGTGACTTCCACGGGCGGCCGTTCCAGGCGCATAGACCTGAAATCGCCCAACTGCACCAGAGGCTCTAGCGGCACCACTGCTTTGAAGGAGACGGGTTCGGTGTCCAGGATTTCCAGTTGGGGTTCCATGAAAGCTTGTAGGTTTTCGTCTTTCAGGACTTGGTCCAGGGTTTCGGGGATCATGAAGTCCAAGGCTTCTTGCACTAGACCTGATCGAGACAGGTGGCTTTCGACAATTGACCTGGGAGCTTTGCCGCGGCGGAACCCGGGAATCTGTATTCGACTGACTACCCGGCGGTAGGAGCGGTTGAGAAAAGGTTCTTCGTCTTCAGGATTCATCTGTATGCTGAGGGTTACCTCAGTGGAATTGACAGACTCCCGTGTGACGTTCACCGATTTCCCTCTCTAGTGACTTTGAACATTGACCGCTGGTACTGGTGTCTAGAAGATGGTCGAGGCAAATTCAAGTATAGCATAGACCAAAGAGGCTTGAAAATTGGCCTGGCCAAGGAGACGGCAGATAGATAGTCGCCCTAAATTTGGGAAATTACATAAAACATGTTTTAAAAAACGTTGACTTTGTATATCTGGCATTGATAGTTTGTGAACGATGTATTGAACGCGGGGGTAAGGCTCCACGATTTAGGTGACCTCCGCGCTGCCGCCCACCAGGGCCTAGGCCCTGAGAGGATTGACGGCCCCAGTAGGCCTGCCAGTATCCTTGCTGGTAGCCCCTTGATCTCCAGGACTTGCTAGTTGAGCAGGTCGCTCTATCCGCTAGTTGGTGTTTTGTGGATTCGGCGGCCGATCAGAAGACAGAGATTCGCCCTGTCAGGGTAGGGCTTGCACGGAGTGCCTCTTGGGTGGAGCGGTGGTGGCGCTAGCGCCAGGGAAGAGTAGAGGCCCGGCGGAACTGGGGCGGGGGCTGACGATGGGAGCTGCTGGCTCTGAGCCGGATCCGGAAGAGAGGACGTTTCATCTTCCGGTAATGGTCCCGGAGACTCTGGACCACCTGATGGTCCGGCCTGGTGGTGTGTACGTAGACGCCACTTTGGGAGAAGGCGGGCATACAGCCAGTATCCTTGAAGCCACCGCTCCTGACGGCACCGTACTAGGCGTTGAGTGGGATTCTCGCTCCTTGAGGCGTGCCTCCCTTCGTCTTGTCGGATATGGGAGGCGCTTCATTCCCCTCCAGGGAAATTACGCCGACATGACCTCGTTGGCCCGTTCGGTCGGGGTGAGCCAAGCTGATGGGGTCCTGTTGGACTTGGGATTTTCCTCTGGACAAGTGGACGGTCCGGGCTACGGCCTCAGCTTCCGCTTGGACGAACCCTTGGATATGAGGTATGACCCCTCCGGGCCGATCACCGCGGCCCGAATTGTTAACACCTACGCCCAGACCGAGCTGGCCCGGATTATCTATCAATATGGGGAGGAGCACCGGTCCAGAGCAATAGCCCGGGAAATTGTACGGCGCCGTCCTATCGAGACAACTGGCGAGCTGGCTCGAGTCGTCGCTCAGGCGGTTGGCGGCCGGCAGCGGCACCGTATCAATCCGGCAACCCGGACCTTCCAGGCCCTTCGTATAGCTGTTAACGACGAACTGGCCAACTTGGAAGCAGGCCTGGCCGCGGCCATTGAATTAATGGCGCCCGGCGGCCGAATCGTGACTATTAGTTACCATAGTTTAGAGGACCGCTTGGTGAAAGGGGTGCTAGCCCGGGAGTCGGCCAGGTCGACCTCCTGGCAGGGGCCCCCGGGAAGCGCCGTTGAGGGCCAACCAACATTGCGGTTGGTCACTCGAAGGGTAGTCAGGCCCACGACCGAGGAGGTGGAGATCAATCCTCGCAGCCGTAGCGCCCGAATGAGGGTTGCGGAGCGGCTGTGAATAGGGCATTCAGCTGGATGAAAGGAGCGTGGCGATTTGCCTAGAGAGCCATTTTACACAGCAGTCGATATTGGAAACACCAAGGTGGCTTCCGTTGTAGCTCGCGTCGGCACCGAAGGAGAGCTCAAGATCCTGGGAACCGGAATTGTCCCGTCCCAGGGAATGCACAAGGGCCGCATCGAAAGCTTAACCGAGGTCCAGGCGGCCGTGCGAGCCTCTTTAGAGGAGGCCCAGCGGTACATCGGTCGAGGCGTCATCTCCGGTGTCTATGTGGGAGTGAGCGGTACACATCTTACCTGTATGAACACTCAGGACGTGGTGGACAATCCCGGAGATGTGGACGACGTCAGCGTGGAGATGCTGGACGAGTTGATCCGGTCCTCCTTTCCCGATGTGGGCCGTTCCCAAGAGGTTGTACACATCATCCCCATTTCCTACGACGTAGACGGCCTGTCGGGCGTTCGTAACCCGGTTGGGTTGCACGCCAAGCAAGTGCAGGTTGAGGCCCACGTGGTCCTTAGTGATACCGCCACGCTGAAGAACAGCATCAAGGCAGTGGAATCCAGCAAGGTCACAGTCAAGAGCCTGGTGCTTCAATCACTGGCGTCTGCCGAGGCAACGCTAACCGGGGACGAACGGGAGATGGGCGCCGTGTTAATCGATATCGGAGGAGGCACGACGGACCTGGTTATCTACCGGCAGGGCAGCCCCTGGTACTCGGCGGTTATTCCTGTGGGAGGAAACCAGCTAACTCGAGACCTCTCGATTGCCCTGAACACCCCGTTCTATTTGGCGGAGGAAATCAAACTCAAGTGGGGGCATGCCCTCCCGGATACTGTCAAGTCGAATGAAGAGGTGGTCATTCCGAGCTTCGAGGGCCAGCCCAGGAGTATCGTTCGCCGTAGAGACCTGGCGGAGCCGCTGCAGGCGCGGCTGGTGGAAATGTTCAAGCTTGTGGTATTGAAGGTGAGACAGTCCGGGTTGAGAGCATTCCCCACGGGAGGTCTGGTACTCACCGGTGGGTGCTCCGAGTTGCCGGGCATCCGTGAACTGGCCCAGAAGACCTTGGGCGGTCCAGTGCGGGTAGCTTATCCCCGTGGGATTGCAGGTATACCTAGCCACTTGCGGAAGCCCGCGTTCTCATCTTGCGTGGGACTACTGCTCTGGGGCATCAAGCACCAAGGAGAAAGGCGGCAATATCTCAATGGTGAACGGACTGTCAAGGCCAACCGCAGCTTGGGTTGGCGTAAGAAGAGGGCGCAGCAAGAAAGCCAGAAAGTAGAAGTGGGCTAGAACCAAGTTTGGCTACTGGGGAACTAGCGAGTTGGGGCCACCTGCCGAACGGAAATATTCGGTCTGCCTCTTGAGCTCGCAATTGCAACGATAAAGGCAAGGAGGGATAAGGTGACGCAGTATTGGGGTGACGATCCGTACGAAACAGACGCGAACCAAATAGGATTACCGGAGGGTGACAGCATGGTATTGGAAAACTCGGCCTCGTGGGAACCGAGCAGAGAGGATGGCTCCCAATTTGATTCGGTACCCGAGGTGGGTGGTGGTGCGCCTTTAATCAAGGTCGTTGGTATCGGCGGCGGTGGTAGCAACGCGGTGAGCCGGATGTTCAAAGAAAAGATTCCGGTGGTTGAATATTACGCGGTCAACACCGATGCCCAGCACCTGTTCCGCTGTGATGTGGCCCACCGGCTGGCTATTGGCCAGAACCTTACGAGGGGGCTGGGAGCCGGAGCCAATCCCGACCTGGGTAGGCAAGCCGCGGAAGAGAGCCGCCAAGAGGTTGAAAGGGCCTTGGAGGGTTCTGACATGGTATTCCTGGCGGTGGGGATGGGCGGTGGTACCGGCACCGGCGCTTCCCCGGTGGTAGCCCAGATTGCCAAGGAGACCGGCGCCTTGACCGTCGCGGTGGTTAGCCGCCCCTTCTCCTTCGAAGCTGCTGCCCGCCGCAAGAACGCCGAAGAGGGTATCAGCAGGCTCAAAGACCATGTCGATACCGTGATCGTGATCCCCAACGACCGGCTGCTTCAACTCAACAGCGTCGGCGAACAGACCTTCACCTGGGAAGACGCGCTTAAAATGGCTGACTCTGTACTGCAGCAGGGCATCCAGGCCATCGCCGAAGTGGTTACGGTTCCCGGCGAGATCAACGTAGACTTTGCTGACGTGAAGACCATCTTGTCCAACGCGGGCCCTGCCTGGCTGGCCATAGGCCGGGGCAAAGGGGAAACCAGGGCGGCGGACGCAGCCAGGATGGCAACCAAGAGCCCTCTGCTTGATATCGCTATGGATGGCGCCAAGCGGATCCTATTCGTGATAAGCGGTGGTCCCACGCTGAGTCTCCAGGAAGTGCAGGACGCGGCGAATGTTATACAGGAGATGTCAGACCCTGAAGCCAATATAATCTTCGGCACATCCCGGGACCCTAAGCTAGAAGACGAAGTCAAAATCACCATGGTTGCTGCGGCCTTCCCCTTACTGCAAGAAACCGAACACATGCGGGAAATCGAGTTGGAGCGTTTGCTCCAGGATGTAATCCCGGAGTCAGAGGAAGAGCTTGAGGTACCCAGCTTCCTGCGCGGACAACACGCCCGGGCCAAAGGCCGGGGCTTCTTCCGCTAGACGGGTCTGGCTAAAGCCAGACCCGTACCAAGGAACGCCGGACAACCGGTCGCGCCAGTCCACGACGCGGACGCGCGGCCGCCAGGATCTCGAGTAATGTTCTCGGAGGCCTAAGAGCAGTACTAGCCCTTATTTGGGAATCCTGAATCCAGGCGCCCGGGAATCATCGTCAGGCTGCCCTTCCTTAATAGGAAGGGCAGCCTTTTGTTATTGGCTGAATCGCCCACCCCACGACCCTCGACTTCGTGTCGGAGATCAGGTCGCCGGCGGGGGGCTAGGGATAAGGGCTGACGAGCATTGACTTTAAGAATAGTGGCCAATACAATCGTAGCTACCATAGATTGTGGTTTCGGTTAACAATAACACTCTATATAGTATTTTTAGACAATTCTGAAACAGATTTGAGAAAGTTACTGCAACATGCGTTGTCCATACTGTTCGGACCCTGAGTCCCGAGTAACCGACTCCCGCGTAGTCGAAAACGGAATCAGGCGCCGCCGGGAATGTTTGAAGTGCGGCCTGAGGTTTACCACCTATGAGCGCATCCAGGCTACTGCTCTGATGGTGACCAAGCAGGACAACCGCCGGGAAGAGTTCGACCGAGAGAAACTCACGCTGGGAATAAGGAAGGCCTGCGCCAAGCGGCCCGTCTCGTCCCGGACCGTCGAAAAGCTGGTGGAAGACATAGAGTCCGAGCTACAACATATGGGGCAGGTGGAAGTGCCCACCCGCATCCTTGGCACCATGGTTATGGAGCGGCTTATAAATCTGGATCGCGTTGCCTACATACGCTACGCCAGCGTATACCGGGACTTCCAGGATATCGAGAGCTTCGAACGAGTAGTCAAAGACCTGAGGGAAGAGGGTCCTCAGATGGCTTTGCCGGAAACCCCTCCGGCAGGTGCCCGTCGGCGGAGACGGCGCAACACGGCCACTGCGTTGCGGTACCGGCCCCGGAACCTAAGCAATCAGGGAAACAGTGCCCATCCAGAGGGCAGCGGAGATTCGGAGATGGAGTCCCGAGATGAGTAGCAGTCTGCAGTATACAGCGCTCACCAGGCTCTTGACTCTCAACAACTGGGTCCACGACTTGGAAAACGAACTGTGCGGGGTAAAAATGCCTGTACGCTTAACAAGCGACGGCAACGAGGTTGAGGAGGACGTTAGCCGGATCGCGGTGTTGCAAGAGCAGATCGACCAAGGTGTGAGGGCCAGCCTGGCCACGTGCTGGCTAGGCACGGAAACCGACCTCGACGCCTAAGCTTGGAGTCGCGGTTTCCCCGTGCCATAGCCATGGGGACCGCGCCGTGGCTGCCAACGCCCCTGTCTAAGGCAGGTGGGTGGTGCCAGCCGTTTCACAGTATGTCCTCGGCTCGACATTAATTTGCAACCCTCGTGGCGTTGACTTTCCGCGTTTCACCCATTAAAATCTCCGCTACTGTATATTGTGTCACATAGCACCTATTGCGCTGTATATAGTAGAAATTGTCTCTAATTAACGGTTGACTGGCCTGCACCATCGTCCCGAACTAGTCTAGGTTTCATGTAATGCTCTGTGTGGATGAACTATATAGCTCTTCCACGGTCCCTTAGAACAATGACAAACGCCGTGTCTCAAACGCTGATTCTTGAGCTATTAAATTTTCTTTGATTTGAGAGAGCCCCTATTGTAAATCGATTCATCCACTGGGTGGATGACGGCAGATGGCGGAATTATCCAGGAGGCCCGAGATGACTGTTGCCCGGGAAGATTCGGAAACTACATATTCAATTGACGACCGCCGCCGCCGTATTGTTGCGGCCTTGTCCGCCGAGGGCATTGCTCAGCAACTCAGCGAGGCTTCGCCTCAGCTCTCCGATAATGCTCAGGTCGTTTTGGAGCGCCGGTACTTGTCCAAGGACCGGGAGGGCAACGTGCTCGAACAGCCCAACGGCATGTTCCGTCGTGTGGCCCACAACCTGTCCCAGGCGGACCTGAACTACGGTGCGACCGAAGCACAGCGGCAGGCCACCGAGGACGAGTTCTACAACATTATGCGGGGGCTGGAGTTGTTGCCTAACTCGCCGACCCTGATGAACGCGGGGCGGGAACTTCAACAGCTTTCGGCCTGTTTCGTCCTACCAGTGGACGACGCTCTGGATTCAATTTTCAACAAAGTCAAGCAAACGGCATTGATCCACAAAAGCGGCGGTGGGACCGGTTTCTCCTTCAGCCGCCTCCGGCCCGAGGGGGACGTGGTGGGGTCCACTGGTGGCATCGCCAGTGGTCCGGTCAGCTTCATCCGAGCTTTCGACACCGCCACCGACGTGGTGAAGCAGGGCGGTACTCGACGCGGCGCCAACATGGGCATTTTGAATGTGAATCACCCGGACGTAATGAAGTTCATCGAGTCCAAGGAAGACGGCCAGCACCTGAATAATTTCAATATCTCGGTGGCCGTGGACGCGGATTTCATGGAGCGGGTCAAGGTCGGGCAGGATTACGACTTGGTGAGTCCTCGCACCGGTCAGGTTACCGGACAGCTCAACGCCAAGGAGGTCTTCGAGAAGATCGCTAAAATGGCTTGGCTGACCGGCGACCCCGGTCTGATCTTCTTGGACGTGATAAACAGGGACAATCCCAACCCCCAGCTGGGCGACATCGAGAGCACCAATCCATGCGGTGAGCAACCATTGCTGCCCTATGAGTCGTGCAACTTGGCCTCCGTAAACCTGGCCCGCATGGTCAAATACTCCGATGGGGACGTGTCGATAGATTGGGAACGGTTAGAGCAGGTGGTGCGCACCTCCGTGCACCTCCTAGATAACGTTATCGACATGAACAACTACCCGATACCTGAAATCGATGAAATGAGCAAAAAGACCCGGCGCATCGGCCTTGGGGTCATGGGCTTCTCCGACCTGCTGATTCAATTGGGCATTCGCTACGACTCCGAGGAGGCCCTAAGGATAGCGGACCAGGTCATGGAAAAGATCCAAGACCAGACCCACCATGCCTCGGCGGACCTGGCTGGTAAGCGAGGCAACTTTCCCGCCTGGGAGGGCAGCATCTATAATGTTCCGGGCAACGTCAGACCCATGCGCAACTCCGCTCCCACTACCATCGCTCCCACCGGGACCATCAGCATCATCGCTGCTGCATCTAGCGGTATTGAGCCACTGTTTGCATTGAGCTACGTTCGCAACGTCATGGACAACACCCGGTTGGTGGAGGGGAACCCCTACTTTGAGGCAGTCGCCAAACACGAAGGGTTTTACTCGGCGGAGTTGATGGAGCGGCTGGCTGAGTCCGGCAGTCTGGACCAATTGGACCCGGAGATGAATGTGCCCCAGTGGGTCAAGGATGTTTTCTGCACTTCCCACGATATCAGTCCCGATTGGCACGTGCAGATGCAGGGGGCTGTGCAGCGCCACACCGACAACTCGGTCTCCAAGACCATCAACTTTCCTCACCATGCCACTGTCGACGAGATAGCAGGCGCCTACATGCTGGCCTATGAACTGGGCTGCAAAGGAATCACCGTTTACCGTGACGGCAGCAAAGCGGGACAGGTGCTGAGCACTGGCGAGGCCGAAAAAGAGACCGCTGGCTTGGTGCCCGCGTTGGTTGAGCCCGCCTCCCCAGCCCATGCGGTCCCTCGAGCGCGGCCTAGACGGATTCGCGGCATTACCGAGCGGGTGCGCACCGGCCACGGTAACATGTACGTGACCATCAACTTCGACGAAGATGAAGGGCCCTTTGAAGTATTTGGCAACCTGGGCAAAGCCGGTGGCTGTGACTCGGCCCAACTGGAAGCCATATCCCGCTTGGTTTCCTTAGCCTTGCGTTCGGGGATAGACCCGCGCGTAGTAATTGAGCAGCTTAGAGGCATCACCTGCTGCCCCGCCTGGGATGAAGGCACATTGGTGGGCTCCAGCCCCGACGCGGTGGCGTTGGCCTTGCAGCGCAACTTGGAGCAACAGTCCGGGCACACTGCCCATGGTCAGATACTCGATGATGCCAGTAGCGGAGTCCAGATGAACCTGCTCAGCCGGACCGCACCCAATGGCAACAGGAACGGGAATGTGGTGCCTGCTAGGAGGTGCCCCGACTGTAACTCCCCGGTCTATTCACAGGAGGGTTGCATGATGTGTGTGTCTTGCGGCTGGAACCGTTGTGAGTAGCAGGGACTGCCGAAGCTGTGGCAGCCAGAATAGAGCCCTCGGCGCCAAGCGAGGGCTCTATTTTTGTCTCTGAGGGGTAAGACGCGGAGTTTCTGCTAAAATCTGCTTGTCAAACAATACCCTGAAGGAGAAGACCATGGCAGACGATTACAAGCCGGCCATTGCTATCACCATGGGAGACCCATGCGGAATCGGGCCGGAGGTGGTGGTCAAAGCTTTGGCCGACCCTTGGGTTTACGATTCTTGCCGCCCCTTAGTAATCGGTAGCACCTACGCTATAGAGCAGGGCCTGAAGGTGGCCGGCCTGCACTTGAGGGTTTCCAGGATCGACGATCCTGCCGGAGCGGGGATGGACCCCACGTCGGTTGATGTCTTGGACCCGGGCAATCTCAATCCCGAGGACATCACTGTTAGCAAAATCAGCCCTCCGTGCGGCAAAGCCGCCATGGAGTGGGTTACCAAGGCGGGGGAATTGGCGATGCAAGGGGCGGTGGCTGGCCTGGCCACAGCCCCCTTGAACAAAGAAGCCGCCAGCTTGGCTGGGTACGAGTCAATCGGCCACATGGAGCTGCTGCAGGAGCTCTCCGGCGCCAAGACTGTGGCGACCATGCTGATGGCCAAGAACCTCCGAGTGGTCCACCTCACCACCCATCGGTCGCTGCGGTTGGCTTGCGACTATGTCAAGAAAGAGCGCATCCTGGACTTTCTTCAACTGACCCACGACAGCTTCGTCAAGTGGGGCACCGCGGAGCCCAGGATAGGTGTTGCGGCGCTCAATCCCCACGGAAGTGACGGAGGCCTGTTGGGCAACGAGGAGGCCGAGGAGATCGCTCCGGCGGTGGAAGATGCCAAGCTAAGAGGCATTCTGGCCGCGGGCCCTGTGCCAGCGGACGTTGTCTTCCATCAAGCGATTCAAGGCCGTTATGATGCAGTGCTTGCCATGTTCCACGACCAGGGCCATATCCCCGTAAAGGTCTATGGTTTCGAGGAGAGTATTACAGCCAATCTGGGTCTGCCCTTCGTGCGCACCTCTGTAGACCATGGCACTGCCTTCGACATCGCGGGTAGAGGAATGGCGACCCACACCAGCATGCTTGAAGCTATACGTTTGGCCGTGGCTTTTGCCAGGGGAGATGGTCTGGCCGACTTTTGAGGCCAACGTTTTTCGGCCATCTGCGACCTCCACCACATTTCATCTGTGGCGCCACATGGGTCCCGGGGGCGGTGAACCTCGATCCGCCTTTGAGTTTGCCCCAGGGTAATCGCATATTAGCTGAAAAGAACCGTTCACTGATGCGATTGCCTGCAGTTTGCCGTCTAAACAAAGTCAGCGCCAAGTCTCTGCGGCAGAGTATAATGTTTGATAGAGTCAGGGCGTAGAATTCAACGATATCGAAAGAAGTTGCTATGACGTTAGCGTTCATCGGAGGGGGTACCATGGCGGAGGCCATCCTCCAGGGTGTGCTTGCTGCTGAGCTAGCCGCTCCCCGAGACATACGAGTTGGAGAGCCGATCGAGCAACGGCGGCAGTTCTTGTCCCAGCGGTATGACGTCGAAGCTGGAGAGAACAACCTGGAGGCCATCCAGGACGCAGAGCTGGTCGTGTTGGCAATTAAACCCCAAGACCTGACTCATGTTTTCCACCAACTGAAGGGCTGTCTACGGCCTGACCAAGCCGCTTTGTCCATAGTGGCCGGGGCAAATATGTCCACTTTGACCCAGGGGCTGGAGCACCCCTCGGTCATTCGAGTCATGCCCAATACCCCTGCCCAGATCGGCTACGGCATGAGCTTGTGGACTTGCTCCGAACCAGTAGACGACAGGAAGCGGAGCCTCACCAAGTCGATTCTCGACACCGTTGGCAAAGAGATCTACGTGGACGAAGAGAAATACCTGGACATGGCCACGGCGTTGAGCGCCAGCGGCCCTGCGTATGTTTTCCTGGTCATCGAGGCCCTCGTCGATGCAGGGGTGTACGTTGGCTTGCCTCGACCGATGGCCCGGACCCTCGCCCTCCAGACTGTTCTCGGCAGTACCCAACTGGTGTTGCAATCAGGGAAACACCCGGGGGAGCTCAAGGACATGGTGGTCTCTCCGGGTGGCACCACCGCCGAAGGCTTGCAGGTTCTGGAGCGGGAAGGCGTGCCTGCCGCTTTCGTCGAGGCAGTGAATGCGGCCTATGTCAAGTCGGTCAAGCTGGGCCAACAGTAACCAGGCCGCATTATGGTTTTGCTCCAATGGTTGTTCTACCTGCTTTACGCGCTTCTGATCGCAAGAGTGGTGCTGTCCTTCGTAATGCCGATGCTGGGCACACAGCCTCATCCTATCTTGGTTAACATCAATGCCATTGTGATGCAGATAACCGAGCCGATCCTTGCTCCCATTCGACGCTACACAACCTTCGGAATGTTCGATTTCAGCCCAATGGTGGCAATAATAGTGCTGGGCCTGATTCAAAGAGTGATTTCAAATGCGTTGGGCTAACCGCACCAAGTCAATGCCTTGACCCCTCGTCCGGCCTGCCGATAGAATGCATTGGAGCCCGCTGGACACAGGAGACTATGCACCAACAAGAAATGCTGAAGGGCAACACCGAGACGCTGCTGCTGGCTTTGCTGGAGCAGGAGCCTATGTACGGTTACCAAATTGTCAAGGAAGTAGAAGCGAAAAGCAGCGGCTACTTCGCTTTCAAAGAGGGCACCCTTTACCCGGCGCTGCACCGGTTAGAGCGGGCCAACCTGGTTGAGGGTCAATGGAATGACACTCCACAAAACGTCCGGCGTCGGTATTACCACATTACCGCCAAGGGACGTCAAGCCCTGGTTGAAAGGCTACAGGAGTGGAAGCACTTCAGCACAGCGATGAACTTGGTAATGCTGCCGGGAACATAAGGAGTCATCAGTAGGCCATGGCGGCTGAGTTGGCCAACTACCTCCAGTCTCTGGCGCGGCAGCTTCGGCTGGCACCGGCAGAGGAGAAAGAAATCATCCAGGAGCTCGAGGGCCACCTGGAGGATAAGGCCGCGGAGCTGGAGTCCATGGGGTTGGATCGGGAGATAGCTTTGACCCGGGCCATGCAGGAGATGGGTGCTCCAGCGGCGGTCGCCAATAGGATGTATACAGTCCACAGCCCGGTGCAATGGCCGGACGCGGTGCTGGCCACCATTCCCCACTTCCTGTTGGCCGCGCTCTTTGCGCTCCATCTTTGGAGTCACTACTTCCTGGTCGCTCTGTTGTTAATCGGCATTTCCTTTGTAACGTGGAGGAACTGGCGGGCGGGCAACCCCAGCAAATGGTCATATTCCTGGATGGGCTATACGCTGGCCGCTCCCGCTTTGTCGTGGCTGCTATGTTTGATTACCCTCGGTTATGGGGGATGGACCTTGGTCACCACCGGAAAGCTGCCTTTCAACGTGGTGCTGTTCTTTTTGCTGGTGGGGTATGTTCCTTTCTCCATGTGGATCGTATTCGGCGTACTTCGAAAAGTGATGCGACGAGATTGGCTGCTAGCCTCCTTGACCGCCCTCCCGTTCCCATTTCTCACATCCTGGGTGCTGTTTTTGAACTGGCAAGGTGGATTGTGGAGCGACCATGCCGAGAGAATGCAGGAGTCAGATACCGCCAGAGCAGCTATCTTCCTCGCCTTAGCTGTAACGACGGCAGTATTCTTGAGGGTGGGACCTAGGTTAGTAAGGCTCGGTCTATTGACCCTGACCACCGCTATCCTTGTCTCGATCACAGCGACCTCCCTCCCGGTCAGCCTTAGTGTGCTGGCTATAGTATTGATGATCGTAGCATCCGTGGTTTTTCTACTTAGCCCAGCAATGTTGGAGTCCAAGTTGGGTCAGCACCACCATCCACTGGCCGCAGAAACCGGCGGCGAAGTTGTAACCCATTGGTTCGCCGACCAGACGTAGCTGTGGTGGCAGACAGCAGTTGCTGTCTGCCGGAAGCACTGCTACGAAAGTGGAATATCACCGTTGTCCCCCACGAGCTGATCATCGGCCACCGCTCGTTACGGGATGGGGTCGATATAGGCACTGATGAGTTTTACCGGCTGTTAAGGGACGGGCGGACCACTCCGACCACTGCTGCCCCCAAGCCCCAAGACTTCCTAGACGGTTACCAGGCCGCTGGCCAACTGGCGCCCAACGTCCTGTGTCTGACACTCTCGGCTAGTTTCAGCGCCGCTTATCTGTCCGCTCGGTCTGCGTTGGAAATGGCCAACGGCAGGTTGAGCGACACCAGGGTGGAGATAGTCGACAGTCATGCCGCCGCTGGAGCCTCAGGCCTGATTGCTCTTGCCGCCGCTGGTTGGGCCTCCCAGGGGTTGGGGCTGGACCAGATTGTCGCCAAGGTAGGAGAGCTAATTCCCAAGGTCCACCTGATCGCCTTCCTGGATTCACTGTGGTATCTCAGCCGCAGCGGTCGAGTGGGGAAATTCGACGCCCTGGCGGGGACTCTCTTAAGTGTGAAACCCTTGGCGGAGCTCCGCATGGGGGTTGCGAGGATACTGGAGAAGCCCAGAAGCCGGGCCAAGGCTGTGGAGCGTTTGTTGGCAACTATGGGCCAACGGGTGGGCTCGAGCCCGAGCCCCATTGTAGTTAACATAATGGAGGCCAACTCACCGGAAGATGCGTTTGCTTTATCCCGGCGCATTAGGAATGAATTCGATTGCGCTGATTGGTTCATCAGCCAGCTTACACCGGTCATGGGAGTCCATACCGGTCCAGGGTTGTTAGGGGTGGCATTCCACGAGGCAATACCAAGTTAGCATGGAGCCACAACCAATTGATGCTAAGGGATAGCGCTCGGCTGGATGGCGGTGAGGTTCTGAGACAGGATATTGATCTGCTCCGCACGACCCTTGACCGTGACCGCCGCACTCTCAACCTGGACGCAGTGGGACCGCCTTGGCTGGTGGTCCTTTGCGGTCTGCCGGGCACTGGCAAGTCCCACTTCGCCAAACGACTGACCGCCCGCCGACCGTTTCTAGTACTGGAAAGCGACCGCCTCAGGAAGGTGCTGTTTGTCAGCCCGAGCTACACCCCGGACGAGCACGCCAGGGTTTTTGCTGCATGCCACCATCTGATTGAGGAATACTTAGCCCTGGGTTGCAGGGTTCTGTTTGACGCTACCAACATTACAGAGTCCTTTCGCCGGCCTCTCTACGAAATATCGGAGCGACTGTCCGTGCCCCTAATGCTCGTATGGGTTACGGCCCCTAGGGGCGTCATCCGGCGCCGATTGGCCGACCGAGCCGCCGGGCGAGACCCAGCGACCTACTCCGACGCAGACTGGCAGGTCTATTCCCGTTTGCAACCGTACGAAGAGCCCTTGACCCGCTATCATCTCAAGGTGGATTCATCCACTGACAATACGCCGGTCTTGGACCGCATCGTTGGCTTGGTCTCGAAATAGGATCACCAAATATTGAAGAAATCGACGTGCGTTGGCTGACCGAGCAGTTGAGCTTCATCTCGCCGCCGCGTCACATGTTATCTTCGAGGCGAGGACTGGCATTTTTGGTAGTACGCCTCGCCTTTAATTCACAAGACTAGAGCCGATTGCCCTGCTGCATCCGCGAGCCGCGGCTGCTGCTATAATGACAGCCTCCAGTCAATTATCTACAGGAGTGTTTGCGATGCCGGAGATAGGGGCACTGGGACACGTGGGAATCTACGCCGACGACTTGATGAAGCAGCGGGACTTCTACACGCGGGTCATTGGGTTGAAGATCGCCGACGAAGACCTGGAAGGGCGTGGGATGACTTTCCTCAGCGCCGACCCGGAAAGGGAGCACCACGAATTCGTACTCATGAAGGGCCGGGCCGCGTCCAGCGATACCAACGTGGTGCAGCAGATATCGTTCATCGTCCCAAGTATTGACGACCTGCGAGATTTCTACCACAAGCTACAGGCCGAAGATGTGCGAATCGACCGGATTGTCAGCCACGGAAACGCTCTGGGGATGTATTTCTTTGACCCGGAAGGCAACCGGATAGAACTCTATTACAAGACGGGGTTTCCTGTTCCCCAACCTCATGGTGACCCCATAGACCTGGAAGCCTCCAACGAAGAGCTTCTGGACTTGGCCCGAGCTGCTATTCCCTAGCTGCCGGTTGTAGGTACGGGTCCCCTATAGCGGAAAGGTCTAGCAGGTGAACAGCGCAGGAGCTGAGCGGTACTCTGACTTGCCGCGCAGCTTCCACCTTTGGAAATGGCGTGTCCTGCTAGCCTTTGCGCTTTTTTATTTGTTTCTGTACCTAGGCCGTTTCAACTTCTGGCCGATTTCACCGCTGGTGAAAGAGGACCTTGCCCTCAGCCATATAGAGATCGGGATCATCAACGCTCTATTACTCTGGGGATTCGGCCTGGGAGACTTGGTCCACGGGCGCCTCGCCGAAGCCTACGGGCTCCGGCTATGGGTAATGATGGGCGCGATCCTGACCACGGTGTTTAACCTAATCACCAGCTTCGCTACTTCCACATGGACCATGGCCATCCCCTTTGGGGTCGCCGGATTCTTCAACGCCGCCTGCTGGAGTCCCGGCATCAGTATGATCTCCCAATGGTGGCCAAGGCGGGACCGAGGCTTGGCCATGGGCATCATGGGCACAGCAACCGGAGGGGCCATGCTGGTCATGTGGGCCATATCCGGGTCGGTTGGTGCGGAGTTCGGCTGGCGTGCGGCCTTCCGCTATCCTCCCTTGATAATCGCTGTCTTAGGTGTGGGACTGTACCTCGTGGCGAGAGACCGTCCTGCCGACGTGGGGTTGCCCGAGTACGTGGAGGAGGACGAGGTATCAGCGGTCCCGGAAGCGGTGGCGCCGGACCGGCTCCGTGGCTTCGGCCCTTACAAGGAGTTGCTTACCAACCCCGGGTTCCAACTGGCGAGTCACGTGAAGGGCCTAGAGAATGTGGTCCGCTATGGACTGACCACCTGGGTGCCTATCTACTACTTTACCGAGGGCGGGCTATCCATAGGCTCTACTGTGTTCCTAACCATTTTGTTGCCCCTGGGTTACTTGCTGGCGCCGCCCATATCGGGCATCGTCTCCGACCGACTGCTCCACAGCGCGCGGAGGCCACTGGTTATAACATCCTGTGCCATAAGCGCGGTGGTCCTGGTAGCCATCGCGCTAACGCCGCCGGTCAGTGTAACCTTGGGCGCCGTTTTGCTCCTGATAGGAGGTTTGGCCATGGGGATGTCACCGATATCCACGGTTGCGGTCGACATAGCTGGCAGACACATGGCCGGTACATCGTCGGGGCTTCTGGATGCTCATGGGTACGCTTACGCCGGCCTGCAGGCCATCATATTCAGCGTTATCTTGGACGTGACCAGCAGTCCTTGGGCCATCGTATTCCTGGCCATGGCAGGCGCCAGGGTGCTGTCCGGCATGCTGATGGCGGCGGTCAGGGTATGATTCACGGCGCTAACAGTGATTCGGCCGAGGGTCTCGCCGCATTGACGATATACTTGACCGGGGTCTCGCCCTCCCATAATTGCCTTGGGGCGGTAGACCCGTGAAGAACTTTATAAGGAATTGGAGCCGCCGGGGTTTTATTGCCTTGGTGGTACTGGGTTCCACGCTAGCTTTGTTCGTCGTGGTGTCTCCCCAGGGCAGAGCGAGCTTCCAGACCGCCCTCTTTGTGTCCCAAGTGCTGGAGCTACCCTTCAAACCCCAGGCCTGGCTAACCCGGGAGCCGATGACCCAAGAAGTGACTTACCCCCTGGCCGAGGGGACCGGCGTCGCTGACATATACCGTATACCCGACGGTGAACAGCGGGCCGGAGTAGTGATCTTCCTTGGCGCAAATGCTGCCGGCCGTAATGACAGAGACGTGGTGAACCTGGGGAATGCCCTTGCTAGAGCCGGCTTTGTAGTCATGTTCCACTGGTCGCCCACCATGGCCCAGCAACATAATATCGATCCCCTCGAAGTCGAAAACCTGGTGTGGGCATTCCAACACCTCCAGTCACTGGACTTCGTTGACCAACACCGGTTGGGTCTGGGCGGGTTTTGCGTGGGCGCTTCTTTCGCGCTGGTAGCCGCGGCAGATCCCAGGATCAGTGATGACGTGTCATTCTCGAATGCCTTCGAGCCTTACTTCGACGCCCGCGATTTGTTGCTCCAGGTTGCCACCCGGTCCCGCATGTACCAGGGTGAGCTGACACCGTGGGACCCCGACCAGCTCACGACGAGAGTGTTTGCCAATGAGTTGATCGAGACCTTGACCGAGGCCTCTGATCAGCGGCTGCTGGACCGTCTACTGCTCCAAGGAGAAGACGTTCCTGCTCATGAAATCGACGGTTTGTCGGCGGAGGGCCACCGGGTCCTGCGTTTGCTCCAGGGCACCACCATGCAAGAAGCCGAGGACTTGTATCAGCAATTGCCCGCCGGGTTTCGCCGGAGCATGAGGGACATCTCTCCCAGCGCCCACATAGGGAATGTGCAGGCTCGGCTGATGGTGATGCACGACAGATATGATCGCCTTGTACCGGCCGTCGAGTCCCGTCGTTTGGTGGAAGCGCTGGCTGATCGAGGTGATCTCCACTATACGGAGCTTGTCACGTTCGAGCACGTGAGGCCAGGCAGCGGCGGCATCGGTCAAATCCTTAAGGAAGGAGTAAAGCTGTACCGCCACATGTACGCCATAATCCGAGTGGCGGCATGACCGTTAGAACTTAGGAAGACACTCATCCTAGTCTCGTCTTCTAGCGGACAAGCCTCCACTGGCCTCTCCGAGGTTTTTGATGCCTGGCTGTCGCGTCTCCGAGTTAAGACCTGTGTCTAAATGCGAACTGGGGTAACTCGCGATATGCCTATTTGACAATAGTGGTTAAATCATCCATTATGTAACCGCAATCGATTGCAACACGCAACGGTGGAATCGTGGACCACGGTCAGGCAGTCGAAGCTCTCAAAGAAAAAGGGTACCGGCTCACCCCTCAACGGTTGATAGTCCTTTCGATTATCGCGGAAGGAGATGGACACATGGGGGTGGACGAGGTGTTTCAACGGGCCAAAGAGGCCTATCCATACATGGATGTTGCCACTGTTTACCGTACACTCCACCTCTTTCGGAACCTTGGAGTAGTAACTGAGGTGGCAATTGGCGACCGGCTGCACTATGAGCTGACCGACCCTGCAGAGCGTCACCATCACATGGTGTGCCGGGTTTGCAACGGCGCGTTTAACCTAAGCCCGCACTACTTGGAAGAATTCAGGTCAACCTTGACCAGGGAGTTCGGTTTCAAGCCCGACCTGGAGCATTTCTCGGTTAGCGGTGTCTGCGCGCAATGCAACTCCGATGAGCCCAACAGCGCAAAATTATAAGAAATAGAAAGTCCCCTGTGACTCGAGGGAACAATGGAAGAGCGACTCGCTGAACTTGGTATTGTCGCGGCGCTAGCGCTGGGCGTGTTGCTAGGGCTTAAACACTCCTTGGACCCCGACCACGTAGTCGCGGTCTCTACTGTGGTCAGCGAATATAACAATCCCCTCAGGGCCTTTTGGGTGGGCGTATCTTGGGGGCTTGGACACACCACCACCTTATTTGTGATCGGTATGGTTATAATCGCCCTCCGCCTGTCAATACCCGACCGGACGGCGCTGTTTTTGGAGTTCTTGGTTGGAGTGATG
Source organism: Dehalococcoidia bacterium (assembly GCA_965197555.1). GTDB lineage: Bacteria > Chloroflexota > Dehalococcoidia > Lucifugimonadales > UBA3495. Next base: position 1,574,712 of record OZ240213.1, read on the forward strand.
TTGGTAGCGCTGGGAGCTCAGGTTGTGTATAAGTTCCGAAAAAGGAAGGTGCATGGGCACGCTCACGGCCATGAAGCGGCCGCGCATCAGCACTTCCATTCCCACGCTCAAGACCCAAATCATGATCCGGCGCACCATGAGTTGAGGGGCGTAGGCCGGCCCTTCTTGAGGAAGAAGTCTTACTTCGTGGGAACTGTCCACGGCCTTGCCGGTAGTGCTGCCCTTACTCTTCTGGTTTTGGCATCCATCGAGTCTCTCTGGGCCGGCATAGGTTACATCCTCTTGTTTGGGGTCGGCTCAGTGCTGAGTATGGGGATTATCACCATACTGATGAGTTTCCCCCTCGTGTTATTCGCCAACCGCTTGCCCGACCTGAACCGATCTATTCAACTCGGCGTAGGCGCGATCAGCGTTGTCTTTGGTAGTTTCTTGATGTATCAGATTGTCTTCGTAGACGGTCTGTTCTAACGGCAACCGGTCACCCAGGCAGGGTGGTCCGATATTGGTGCGGCACATAAATAGTCCCGGCGGTGTAAACGCGACCGCCGGGACTATAATTTTGAGCAGTTTCTAATGGCTGGACTGCCGTCTATCTCATCATCCTTAATTATGATGGATCGAGATCAGATACAGTTGGAAATGGTGTTAGTCCTCAGTCTGAGTGGTTTGGCTTCCCGCCACAGTTATGGTGATATGGGCCATGGAAGTATCGTCCGGAGCACCGTGCCAGTGGTTCTCACCGGCGGGTACCAACACCACGTCGCCCTCGTTGACTGTCAGCACTTCTGCATCGTTGGCCACTTTCCCGGTGCCTTCGGTGATTACCAAGATCTGGTCACCGGAGTGAATATGGAATTTATTCCTGGAGCCAGCGTCGAAGGCCACGATGGCGAAGTTGAAGTTCTGACTGTCCCCAGGGTCTAATATTGGTTGCCGGTACACCTGGGTACCTGTCATCAGGCCGCCAACCATATCGGCAGCCTCTTTTTGGACGTTACGCATTGTTACTTTCTTCACCGTGGTCCTCCTTTTACTTCTTTAACGGACATCCTCTTGATTCGAGATGCCCCACTAGGATTGAGCCAACCCGCGATAATAATACTATCCAGCATCAAGCAAGTCTATCGACAGTGCAGGGTGCAGCAGAGTCGGAGACCCAGAGGTACAGCCAAAAACCCTCAGCCTCACTGTCTCTATGGCCATCGGCATCAGAGCCTTGGGTAAGTATCCTACCCACGGTCCCGTAACATGAGGAAGGTCAGGGGCACCGAGGAGATTAAGATGAGCAGCAGGGCGGGTACCGCAGCCTGGGCGAAAAATGCCTCGGAGGCTGATGCCCATATTGAGGTGGCTAGAGTCGTAAAACCGATGGGGCTGAGAATCAATGTTGCAGGAAGTTCCTTCATGGTCAATAGAAACACTAAGGCAGCGCCGGAAAGCATTCCCGAACGCACCAAGGGTAGAGTGACGGACGTTAACACCCGAAGCGGGCTCTTTCCCAAAGCGCGGCCCGCTTCTTCCATCCTAGGGCTAACTTGCAGCAGTGAGGTCCTCACCGAGCCCACTGCCGCTGGAATAAACAGCACCAGGTACGCCAGGACTAGCATGGTGGTCGTTTGATACAGCGCAGGCAGGTAGTTGGCACCGAAGAAGACCAGGGCCAAGGCGATGGCTATTCCGGGTAGAGCAAAGCCTAGATAGCTGGTCCGCTCGAGAATCGTGCTAAAGGGACCTGGGCGCCTGACTGAGAGCCAACCAACGGGAATAGCCGCTATCAGACTAGCCCCGGCGGCCAACGCTGAAATGTATAGGGAGTTCCGCGCTGTTTCCCACACCAAGGACAGGGTCTCGCCAGCGGAAATCCCCCGGGCCACCCAATAACCCAGGACCGACATCGGTAGCGCCAGGGACACTAGGACCACGGTGACACAGAACCCGAGGCAAGGCCAGCGCCACCTTCCCAATCTGGCCAATCTGGCGGGCCGAGCGGCACCCTGGCCGCTTCGAAAGTAACGGGACCGGCCGCGGGCTAAGAACTCGACCGAGACGATCCCGATGGCTATCAACACAAGCACCAAGGAGAAGGCTGCCCCAAGAGTCCGGTCCAGCGCTGACTCATATTGCAAATAAATCGACCAAGTGAAGGTCTCGTAGCGCAGCAGCGACACCGCACCGAAATCGCTGAGCGTATATAGCGCTACCAACAACGCCCCAGCCGCAACCGCTGGCCGCAACATAACTAGAACGACTCGGTAGAATGTCATCCACGCGTTGTGTCCCAAGCTGCGGGCGGTCTCCTCATAAGTGGGGTCCAGCCTGGCCAGGCCGGCCCGGACGGTGAGGAAGACGTACGGGTAGCTCAGGAACGTGAGGGTCAACATGGCCCCAGGGAACCCATGAATACTGGGTAGCCGGTCCACGCCCAATGGGCCCTGTAGCAGTTCCTGGAGCATTCCCTTGGGTCCCAACGCGACTAATACAATGAAGCCGGCTACGTAGCTGGGGATGACTAGGGGTAGGGCGGCGAGTATAGCCCACATCCGTCTTAAAGGGAGGTCGGTCCGGACCGTAAGCCACGCCAACGGTACCGCCAAGGCTATCGATCCTACGGTGACAGTGCCCACGAGAATAAGGGTCCGGCCTAGAGTCTCTAGGACCCTCATTCTGAACAAAAGGTCCCAGAGCTCTTCCCCGGCTCCCGCGGTTCGCAAGATAAGATAGGCTGGCGGCAGTAACAAGGCCGCCGCGACTACCACGGCGGGCAGCCAGACAAAGGCCCAAGACCCCGCAAGCAGGCCTCTGTGGGGTGTTGCCAACCTGGACCCTATTCTCGAAACCGTCGCTGGGTACCTCAAGACGATATCATCGTTTTCCCGGGACCTAGCATATCGCAGGAAGCCGCGTGCAATGTCTCGGTGGTGGGCTTTGGTAGCACTTCAGGTCCGGGGATGTCAGGGCCGCCGGCGATGGTTTCGACCCTCTCTACGGGATGATACCGGTCTCCCTCAGGAGGATTTTCGCGTCGCTGGTGTCTGTTAGCTGCCTTAAGTTAATAGTGCAACAAGAGCCTGAGATAAGGGTATACTAAGTACACATTTCTGTATGCCCTCGCGGTAGCCCGACAAGAATACTTCCCTGATTGAGCTATGTCAACATCAGTTGATGGCTACGGCACTGTCGGCGGATGGCACTTTATCTGAGTCTACAGGACCCCCGGGGTCCGGCGACCCCGGACGGAATACCAAGGGTTGGGTTCTTAATCCTGACTTGTCGGTTGGGGCAGCGTCGCCCTGTAGAACTAAGGGAATGTCTGACTTATACTCACGCTCGTTGGTTGACAATCCTTTTGTATATGCGTACACTACCCATCGTTTTGTAGATGGAAAGATATGAAAAATGTCTGCTAATTCGTACACCAGTTGACCTAGACCTTGGACCACTTAATGTAGGCGAATTAATGGGAACTCCGCCGATAGCTCAAAGCGGATTACTGACTCAAATTGACGGCCATCAAGCAGGTTGTGAACTGACATTGATGCCCCTGAGGGTTCCATGCTAACAGGTCACCATGAGAAGACCAAGGAGAGGCGTCACAACGGCTGGGTGGACCCGAAGCATGGTCTCAACGGTATATCGGCCAACGGAGCCAGTCAGGGGAGACCAGCTATGGCGGTGGAATGCCGTGGGCTGGTAAAGAATTTCGACGACGTCGCCGCGGTCAATTCGTTGGATTTGACCGTCCCGGCCGGGACAACACTGTCCCTGCTGGGCCCCAGTGGTTGTGGCAAGACCACGGTGCTGCGCCTGATCGCGGGGTTCGAGGACCCTTCCGCTGGTACTGTTGCGATCGGTGGCCGCTTGGTGTTTGGCGACCGTTGTGGCGTTCCACCGGAGAAGCGCCGAGTGGGAATGGTCTTCCAAGAAGGTGCTCTGTTTCCTCATCTGACCGTGGAGCAGAACGTATCCTATGGGCTTTCCAAGAACGGTGGCCGACAAGCCAGGACCAAGGAAGTATTGGAGCTCGTCGGACTATACGGCTTGCGTCAGCGGATGCCCCACGAGCTATCAGGAGGCCAACAGCAACGGGTAGCATTGGGCCGGGCCTTGGCCCCAAGCCCCGATGTCTTACTCTTGGACGAACCCTTTTCCAACCTGGACGCTGGTCTAAGAGAGCAAGTGCGGCGGGACGTGCGGGAGATCCTTCAAGCAAGCGCCTCGGCGACAGTATTCGTCACCCATGACCAGGAAGAAGCTCTGTTCATGGGCAACGCCGTTGCTGTCATGAGAGATGGACGGGTGGAGCAAGCCGGGCCTCCGGAGAGTATTTACCATAGGCCCAGGACTAAATTCGTCGCCCAGTTCGTTGGAGCCGGTGACTTTCTTCCTGCTTGGCGTGAGGGCGACCGCATGGTCACCGAAGTGGGTTCCGGACCATGGCCAGACATTTCGTTACCGGAACAGGACTTGGAGGTCATGGTCCGGCCGGATTGCCTTGAGTGCCGTCCTTCGGACCGAGGTCAGGGGGTAATCGTAGAAAGGGAGTTCCGAGGCGCATTCTACTTGTACCGGGTGGCTCTCGCCTCGGGTCGCACCGTGCGCTGTCTGGTGCCGCACCCCGAGGAATTTCCTGTTGGCACAACGGTCCGGGTCTCATTGAGGTTTGGTCATCCGTTGAGGCCGTTTCCCCAAGCAGACCCCTAGGTCGAGAAGCCCGGCCTACTATCTCAAAACCTCGCGCTGCGATAGAGACCTGCCCTCGGCGGGCTTAGGACGAACAGGTCGTGAGGGCATTTTGGGGTTTGGTGATGGGCTGATAGTCTCTAAAAAGGTAGCAACTGGAGGCAGAGCGGAATAGTCAATGGCTCGACCAAGGAAAAGAGATGAACAAGGACAGGCACTCGAAGCCGACCAGGCTAATGAGCGCCTGTCACCGGTGACCGAGAATTACCTCCTCTGCCTTTACAAGCTGTGGGAAGAGTCGGAGGTTCCCACTGCGACCCAGCTCACCGACACTCTCAAGCGATTGCCTCATACCGAAGGGCTTGGGACCTCCGTACCATCGGTGGCGGGCATGATCAGGCGAATGCAAAGGCAGACCTTGGTGGACATCGGTACCGACAAACGCATTCGTCTGACCAAGAAAGGGTTCCAGGGAGCCGAAGACATAGCGCGGCGACACCGGCTTGCCGAGTGGTTGGTGGTTGAATTACTTGGTATGGATCTGCACCAAGCCCACAACGAAGCCCACCGTCTAGAACACGGCATGTCGCGGGAATTTCAGGAACGGCTCCTTGACCGGCTGGGCTACCCAACCAGGTCGCCTTTCGGGCGTCCCATCCCCGGGTCAGGAGAACCAAAGGTTCCCTCAGACGCTATGACCTTGGCCGCGGCTCCCGCCAATATGGCTTACCGAGTGGACCGGGTACCTGAAGAAGACATTGATCTGCTGCGGTTTCTTGTGGATTCGGCTATCATTCCCGACCGAGAGATCAAAGTAACGGAGGCTGCTCCTTATCTGGGGGTGCTCAGAGTATCCACAGAGCGGGACAGCGTGTCGATAGGCTACAATGTGGCCCGCCAAATCATGGTGCGGCCACCAATGCCCGACTAACCGGGGCTCTCGTCCAAGTCCCTGCTGGACTCACGTTCAACCCCGGTACCCTGCTTCACCAATGTGTCCCGGACCAAAGCCCACCCTTCAGCCATGCTTCTTTCCGGATAGGGTGGTTCTTCTTCCTCCCGAACCACTTTAACCTGGACCAATAGGGGACCGGGTTGGGCCATGACCTCTTCCAAGCCGATTAGCAGCTCCTCGAGCCTGTCAAATTGATATGCCTGGGTGTAACCCGCGCTCAGCGCCAATCCCTGAAAGTCCGCTGTGTCCAAACCGGGAATGGGCAGCCCGCCGGTGGAACGATGCCCAGCGTCGTCAAAGACAAAGTGGACAAGATTCTCAGGTTTGGCGTCACCGATAGTGACTAGGCCCGCAGGGTTGGTGCGAAGAGTGGCATCGCAGTCCATGACCATCACGCGGGTGTCGGGCTGGGCCAGCGCCAGTCCCAGGCCAACGGCAGGGGCCCGGTCCATGCAGTCCTGCAGGTCCACGTCCAGGTCTCTGCGCCCTGACACCTGGCCCCAGTCCCGCAAAGCTGTCGAGGTCGCCACGACCAGCGCATCTTTGCGGTGATAGTTAATCGCTCTTGTCGCTTCTATCGATGGGATCACCCGATATCTCCTGATACTGTTCTTCGGTTTGCTGCCCTGGCCGGACCGACTCGGCCCTACGCGCCGCCACCATGAAGTACATCGATGCCAGGACTGCGGCGCCGCCCAGGATTCCCAAGAGAACGGACGGGCGGGAGATGCCGATATAAATCAGCCAGAAGCCCAGAGCGATGCCGGCTGATGAGAGGAGTCTGCCAAAAAGGCCTTGTACTAGGCTCATGATGTTAAACGACTGAGAGTCTCCAGCATGTAGTCAATTGATCCCTTTCCGCTCAGACCCTCGGGGAGATTGAGTCAGAGTCCCTTGCCGGGACTTGGATCTCACAGCGGGTATAAATCTGCGTGTTGGACAACGGAAAAATAAAGCCGAGGCAGCTATCAACTCGCTGCCTCGACCATAGACCCCATTTAGTCCCCTTACGGAGTTTAGCCGATCTACGCTGCTCCGATGGCTTCAGGCAGCTCCTTGATGGCTGTCATAATATTGCGGCGCGCCCTTGGCCTGAATTGCACCGGTGTGTTCTCGATTTCCGGGGCGACCGAGAGGTGGATGAACACCGGGCCTTCCGCGGCTAGGACCTCGTCTATCCCAGTGGTCAGGTCCTCCAAATTATCAAAAGAAAACGTCGCCGAGTAACCCGCCGCCTTGGCCATGCCGTCCCAGTCCATGACCTCAGAACCCGGCACTGGCTGCCCGCCGGTAACAGCGTACACTCCGTTGTCGAATAGGAAATGGTACAGGTTCTTGGGGGCTTTGTTCGATAGGGTCACCAAGGACCCCAAGTTCATCAGCAGGCTGCCGTCACCGTCCAGCACCATTACGCGCCGTTCCGGCCGGGCCAAAGCAAACCCCAGTCCCACCGATGACGCTTTCCCCATAGCGCCCGACAATGGGAAGTCCAACTTCTCGTTGGTGGTCACGCTGGGAAGCCCAAAGTTGACGTTATTGGCGTTCATCGTAGGAACGATAACTGCGCCGTCGCGCTTCTGGTCCAACAATCTGACGGCATCGGCATTATCTATCATTTTGGTCTCTCCGTATCGCTGACTAGGACCCGAACTCAGTGCCCACCAAGACGGCCACCGGTTTCTGGGTCCTTTCCGCTTCCTCTAGGGCAACGCCGATCCGGTCGGCGTCTTCGTCGCTCTCGATTAGGTAATAGTTGATTCCCCAGGCGTGCAGGATGTGCTCTATGTACCGGGCGGCGGAGTCGGTGGTTACGCCATGGCGGCTCCACCCTCGGTAACCAACCAGCATGATCAGGGGTTGATTGACGTCCAGCCCCAAGCCACGGATAGAGTCGCCGGACTCGAATATCCCGGTGTTCTGGATCAGGACCACCGGCTTCTTGCCGCCCACCCATAGGCCGGCGGCGATGGCCATTGTCTCCCCTTCACGGCATACCGGCACCAAGTCCAGCGATGGCTCCGCCATGAGCATCTGGTACATGAAATTGGTCTCACTATCCGGCAGCCAGACCACGTGGGTGAAGTTGTTGTTCTTGAGCTCTTCTATGATAGCTCCAGGATGGAGTACCACCTCGTGTGTAGTCATGTTGATCTCCCACTCTCTGATGCCCTTGGAGCCTGTCATATTATATTCGGGCCCCTTTTCAGCAGTCAACCGAAGGTGCGGGGGTGCGTCACCAACCATCTCTAGCGAAGAGAGGTTTACTCACCCGGCTCAACGGGGGGATCTGTCTCGAAGACCTTGATGTGACTGCTGGCTTCCTCCCAACTGGCGTGGCCCTGCGGCGGGAGGCCAACCAGGATGGCGGAAGATGGCGTGGGGCTGGCGCCTGTTGCGCCCCGTTGTGTGATGGTCACCGAGGCTGGTCCATCGAATAATGGGGATATCCGGCTGAGGTCCAGGGTCCGCTGCAACGCAGGGGTCTCGTCGGTCGAACTGCTCTGGAGGGAATCCGGAGTGGCCGCGGGCCCAAGAATTGCGATCCGGCCGGTGTCGTTTAGGTATAGGTCTACCCACCTCCGCAAGAAATCGGCGGATGAACTCGTCCGGGTATCACCGCTACCAAGTGCTCCATCGCTAATGACGATGTCAAACTTCCGCCGCGCCATGTAAGCCGCGGCCGGTATGTTCTTTAACGGGTACAACCAGAGGTGGTCCTCTCCTTGGTAGTAAAGCTCAATCAGCCGCCGGGCAGTGTGAATCATGACTTCGGTAGCCGCTGTGCTTAGCGGCACAGGTACCGGTGTTCGGGGCTTGGGTGATACCAGGTAGTTATAAAAAGCGTTGAGTACTTCCTGGGTCGCATCTTCCTGGGACTGGTTCTGGCGCCGTAAGCCGGCGCCTTTAAGATAGTTGGGCAGCCTGAAGAAAACCCAATCCAGCATCTCCAAGTTGTTGGCAACGCTTTCGGGCACGTAGAAGGCTTCCGGAGGGGCGCCTACACTGACTTCGTAGACAGGTTCTCCACCGGCGGTAAATTGAGCTACGGGCGGAGGAGTCGCGTCTGAAAGATAGACTGGCAGCACCATTGGCGGATGCGGTTCCTTTATCAGGTCACCCAAAGCCAATAAGTAGCTGGTGCGAGCAAATGTGACACCCAGGGGATCCGTCGTCATGCCCATGACTTGGTCGAGGACCCGCAGAAGACAGTCCAGGTCGTTCTGGCCCTGTTGGCTTCCAGCTTCGGCGATAATTCGCACAGCGCTGGCCAGGTAGAGGCCGAGCCCGCATGCAGGGTCTAGAAGTCTGAGGTCTGGTTGGCGGGACAGAGACAATTCTTCTATCAAGAGGTACTCGGCCAACCATCTGGGCGTGTCATAGCTAATTGACGCCCGGGGTCGCTCCACATCCACCAGGTTGGCGTACAGCTCGTTAATCAAGTTAGGCGATAGATGCCCGGGATCTACTGACTGTAATCGGTCTGAGAGTCCTCCTACCAACTCCAACCCCTGCTCTTCGATTCCAGGGTGCAAGATCCAGGTGAAGAAATCGTCCTCGATGAAGTTGTTGATCCCCAGACTACGAAAATGGTCACCGTTTATTGTGTCCCTCAGGTCTTCCGGTCTGGCCACAGTTCTGCCGGGCTCGAGAAACAACCGGGCGACAAAACGGGCCACGATGGCAGCGTAGGTTTGGCGGACGAAAGAGTGATGGTCCGAAGCTGTAGAAGTGAGGCTGCGCCAAGTCCGATACCTCACGGAGACCCCGGGTAAAGTACTTACCTGGCTGAAGAGCTGGAGAAACTCCGGAATCACCCGAGCATAGAAGGAACTCCCCGCGCCGATGGCGGCCACGAGGGCCGGACCGGAGGAAGAATAATCAGGCCTGGGAGCAGGGGCACCGCCGGACTGGTTCCCGGATTGCATCCCGGATTGCATCATTGAAGCCGTCGGCGGCAATTCTTGGCAGGAACTGATTGCCGTGGTACGCGGTTGAGCAATCCTACCTGAGGTGTTTCAGGCGCCAAGGCTAATCAACTGGTAACCACCGTCTTTAGAACTCCGCATTCTTGGGAGTTCTGGGGAAGGGTATAACGTCCCGGATGTTGGGCACGCCAGTAATGAATTGCACAGTACGCTCGAAGCCGAGGCCGAACCCGGCATGGGGCACGGTGCCGTAGTTCCTGAGGTCCAGGTACCAGGAATAGCTTTGCTCCGGCAGGCCGGCATCCCGCATCCGGGCCAAGAGGACTTCCCCGCGTTCCTCGCGTTGGCTGCCTCCAATGATTTCGCCGATTCTAGGTACTAGGGCATCCATCGCTCTCACGGTCTTCCCGTCGTCGTTGGAGCGCATATAGAAAGCCTTAATCTCCTTGGGGTAATCGGTGACGATCACCGGCCGCCGGATCTTCTTTTCGGTAAGGTATCGCTCGTGCTCTGATTGCAAGTCTAGTCCCCATTCCACGGGGAACTCGAAACTTTCCTCAGACTTCTTGAGGAGGTCCACTGCTTCGGTATAGGTCAACCTTTCGAACTGGGAATTAACAATGCCTTCCAATGTAGAGATCGCTGTACTCTCGTACCACTGGTTGAAGAAGGCCATGTCCTCACCGCATTTGTCGAGGACGTGGCTGAAGATGTATTTCAGGAAATCTTCGGCCAACTCGGCCAATCCATCGAGGTCGCAGAACGCCACCTCAGGCTCCACCATCCAAAACTCGGCCAGGTGTCTGGAGGTGTTTGAGTTTTCCGCCCGAAAAGTCGGCCCGAAGGTGTAAACGTCGCTTAGCGCCAAGCAAAAAGTCTCCACTTCCAACTGACCGGAGACAGTAAGAAACGTTGGCTTGCCAAAAAAGTCCTCATCTATATCCACCGCTCCATCTTTGGTCGGCAGGTGGTCCAGGTCCAACGTCGTCACCCGGAACATGGAGCCAGCCCCTTCGGCGTCGCTGGCGGTTATGATGGGTGTCTGGATGTAATAAAACCCGCGGTCTTGGAAGAAGGTATGAATGGCGAAGGCGGTGGCGTTCCTAATTCGGGCCATCGCACCAAAGGTATTGGTCCGGGGCCGCAAGTGGGCGATTTCTCTTAGGAATTCAGGGGTGTGCCTTTTCTTTTGAAGAGGATACGTTTCCGGATCGGAGGGCCCGACCAACTCCACACGTTTGGCATGGACTTCGAATTTTTGACCCTTGCCTGGTGAGTCTACCAGAGAACCCTCCACCGAGATGCTGCAGCCGGTGGTCAAGGCTTCGATTTCCCGGTAGTTAGGCAGACTTTCGTCCGACACTACTTGAAGGTCCCTCAAGGTAGACCCATCGTTGACCAGCAAGAAGGACACAGCCTTTGAGCTACGCCGTGTTTTGACCCAACCCTGGACCAAGACATCTCCACCGGCTTCTTCTTGGGCAAGGAGGTCCTTAATTCTGGTGCGGCGCATGTCTATCCTCTTTACGGGTAGGGTTGCTGGCAGTCCCTATGTATACCCATTATACCTGAGTGGAAGTAACTACTAATAACTTGAGACGTAATAAGATTGGTTCTGTAGGTGAGGACTGTATCTAAGCGGCCTCCCCTAAATCTCGGGCCCCATTTTGTGCCACTCGGTGGCCTGCTCGTAGGCGTAGGCTATCTTCAGCAGTGTCATCTCCGATAGGTGGGGTCCCATTACCTGCATCCCCACGGGGAGACCCTGGGAAAAGCCGCAGGGGACGGATATTCCGGGCAGCCCGGCTATATTTGCAGGAACAGTACACACGTCCATCAAATACATCTGGACCGGGTCGGTGATTTTTTCTCCCAACCGGAACGCAACCAGAGGAGAGGTGGGCGTCACCAGCGCGTCAACCTGCTGAAAGACCCGGTCGAAGTCCTGTTGAATCAGGGTCCTGGCCTGTTGGGCTTTCAAATAGTAGGCGTCATAATACCCAGCGGACAAGGCGTAAGTGCCTAGCATGATCCGCCTGCGCACCTCAGGACCGAACCCTTCTTGTCTGGTCCGCTCCATCGCCGCCCACATATCGCCTGCGTCCCGGAATGAGTGTCCGTATTTGACTCCGTCATAGCGGGCCAGGTTGGCTGAGCACTCCGCTGGAGCTATGATGTAATAGCAAGCCAACGCGTATTTCGTGGCGGGTAACGACACTGGTTCTATCGACGCCCCCAAACCCCCAAGCACTCCCAGCGCATTCCTTACCGCTTGGTCCACACCCTCCTCCACACCTTCCTCGAAGTATTCCTGAGGGACTCCTAGGCGGATAGCCCCATTTTGCCCTCCTTCCCCGAGGGGTGTTGAGGATGGAGTACTGGCTATAGGGGATGAGTATAGATCGCTGCCTCGGCCGGTGGCGTGATCGATGGAGTCCTGAGGTAAGGACGTGGAATCCCTGGGATCGTGTCCTGCGATCACACTCAAGACGACGGAGCTATCTGTCACATCCTTGGTGATGGGTCCGATCTGGTCCAAGGATGAAGCGTACGCCACCAGGCCATAGCGGCTGACCAAGCCGTAGGTGGGTTTCAGGCCTACTACCCCACACATGGAGGCAGGCTGTCGAATGCTGCCACCCGTGTCTGAGCCCAAGGCGTAAACTGATTCTCTTGCAGCCACCGCTGCCCCGGCACCACCGCTACTGCCTCCGGGTACCCGGCCCAGGTCCCACGGGTTTTTGGCGGGGTAGAAGTATGAATTCTCGCAAGAAGAGCCCATAGCGAATTCGTCCATGTTCCCCTTCCCCACCATCACCGCGCCCGCAGATAGTAGGCGGCCGACAACGTGGGCGTTATAGACAGGGACATAATCCTGCAGCATCCGAGAGCCACACGTAGTGCGAACCCCTTGGGTGCACATCACGTCTTTGATCTGCACCGGAACTCCCGTGAGCAGTGTGGCCTCTCCTGCGGCGATCCGGCGGTCCGCCGCCTGTGCTTGTTGTAGGGCCAACTCGGGGGTGATGGTGATGAAGGACCTCACCTGTTCCTCGACTTGTTCGATGCGGTCGAGGTGGGCCTGAGTAAGCTCAACCGAGCTAACCTCTTTCGAGGAGAGCAGCAGGTGAGCTTGGCGAAGCGTGATACGGGTTAGATCTTCCACCAGGGTCATTCCTCCAGCACGGCCTTGACACGGATAAATTCACCCTCTCGTTGAGGAGCGTTAAGCAGTACATCATTTGATTCCAATGAGTCATCAGGTACGTCGTCCCGCATGACTCCTTGTAGCTGAACCGCGTGCCCGGTTGGCTCCACACCCGAGGTATCCAACTGTTGCAAAACCTCGAACTGCTCCAGGATGCGGGACAACTGCTCACGCAATACCTCGATTTCGTCATCGGTCAAGCCGATTCGGGCCAAACTGGCGATGTGCTCTACATCAGACCTATCAAGGGCCATAGCGCCTCCGGGTCAATGGTTTTGAGTACCCCGACCACCAACAATCAATTACGTCGGTAGACCTGAAGTGTGGATAGGTGGTTTAGTGTGGGCCATGGTTCGTTTCATCACCTTCTTGGTGGCCGGTGTGTTGGCGATGGTGCTCTTCTCCTGACAAGCCAAGAGGGTCCACGTGGATAGTTGCGTTAGACAAGTATTGCAGATGGTGAAGCAACTCGTGATTGACTTCCTGGGCGATGCTGTGCGCCTTGGCCACCGACAGGCTCCGGTTGACCGCGATGTTGACTTCCGCCAGAAGTTGATGGCCCAGCCAACGGACCCTGACTTCGGTCACATCTTCCACCCCTTCGACCTCCCAGGACGCGCGGCGGACCTCCTCTACAACCTCGGGCTCCACGCCGTCCAGCAAGCGTGAGAGCACGGATTTCCCTGACTGCCAGACTATTCGTAGTATGGCCAGCGTTATAGCCAGGCCAACAATAGGGTCTGCAAGCGGATAGCCCAGGTAAACCCCAATGGCACCGAAGAGCACCGCTAGACTGGTGAGCCCGTCTACCCGAGCGTGATTTCCATCGGCCACTAAGGCAGCGCTCCCGATTTCTTTGCCAATCCTTATCCGGAACAAAGCTACAGCTTCATTCCCGAAAAAGCCAATGATCGAGGCGGCAACCACAGCCCAGACGAACTGGATTTCCGGCGGGTCGGTAAGACGTCTGGCTGACTCATAGCCAGCCAATGCACCAGTGGCCAGGATGGCTAAGACTATGGCTACCCCTGCTAGGTCCTCGGCACGGCCGTAACCATAGGGGAAGCGGGGAGTGGGTCGACGCCGGGCCAGGGTGAATGCGGCCCACAACGGTAAGGCGGTGGCAGCGTCGCCGAAATTATGGATGGTATCTGCCAGGAGAGCCACACTGCCGGTAAGCACAAAAATTACTATCTGGATGGCGGCAGTGGCGAGCAAGGCCGCCAGGGATATCTTGGTGGCCCAGATCCCTCTTTCGCTGCTGAGCAACACCCGGTCGATTGCTCCGTGTCCGTGGCTGTGAGACCGGCTCTGGGCCTCCCCAACGGCGGAGGATTCGTTGTTGTTGTGGCCGGCCCTGCGGCGGCCGAACATGGCTGGCAATCCTCCTGAGTCGGGAATCATACTTGAAAGAGTATCTTTTAGCCCAGGTTAGCGCTAGGCCAACGTTGTCATTAACCCATCCATTGGAAGTGGCACTGATATCCACTGTTTGTAACGCGGGGATCCCATGAGACTAGTTGTTGATATCTAGTTCATCTCCGTTCCCCCGGATACGCTGATGGACAGCCCGGTGAGGTAGTCTGACTCTCCGGACGCCAGGAACGCCGCTGTCCTGGCTATGTCGTCTCCCACCGCTATGCGTCCCAGGGGTACCGTGGAAGACCGCTCTCGGACCATCATAGCCCGGTACTCTTCAGCCGATTCGCCCTCCGGCGCCAGAGCTGCAGCAATAAAGTCGGTTCGTTCGGTATCGACCAAACCGGGACAGATGGCGTTTACGTTGATCTTATGGGCCCCCAACTCCTGTGCCAGGGATTGGGTGAATCCAACGAGAGCGAACTTGGAGGCGCAGTAAGCAGCAAACCGGGCTCGGCCTCGTTTACCCGCCCCCGATGAGATGATGATAATCTTGCCTCCTTGACCCCTTTGTATCTGATGCCGGGCCACAGCTTTGGAGCATAAGTAGGTGCCTCGGACATTGACCCTCATTACCTCGTCGAAAGCGTCCTCCTCTAGTTCCACCACAGGCACCCGGTCCCGGCCCGGCTGGGACCCGGCGTTGTTGACCAGGATGTCAATGTGGCCGAATTGCTCGAGGGTTCGGCTCACCATGTCCGCCACTTGGCTTGAATCCGAGACATCCGACATCAACCCCAAGGATTGCCGGCCCAGAGCTTCGATTTCTTCCACTACGCTGGGCAGCCCCTGCCAGCCAGCCAGGCGGTCCTCCGCCCTCATTCTGTCTCGACTCCGCTCAATATCCGTCACCACGACGTCTGCGCCTTCCTGCGCCAGCCGTACCGCGATGGCGCGGCCGATACCATGCCGACCCCCGGCTCCTGTTACGACAGCGACCTTCCCGTTAAGATCGTACATCAGTAATTCTTCAGTTCCTCCTGTGTTGAGACTGTTTTTCTAGTGGTTGTTTCATGTTGCGGCAGGTCTCCAGTTTACCTGCTCCTGTGCCAGCAAGCCAGGCTGTCCAAAACGGAGTCCTTGGGTCCGGGTCAAGGGCTGGTAGAAGCTCCTTCCATGCCAGCGAACGAACTTTGACGACTTCGCCGCAAGATTCCTTTTCTCGGGGGCGCCTATAGAGCTTTCTGGAACAATCCGGTTGAAACTACGACGATGAAAGGGCCGCATGGCAAGTTTGCGTGGAAGGACCAATTAAGTCCAGCCACAACCGACACAAGACCGATTGCTGTGCTGTAGGCGACGACGCCGGGTAACCGTTTTGCCAGGACATTAGCGGTCGCTGGTGGTATGACAGGAAGCGCCAGACATGATACTCAGTGTCTATCAGGCGCAATGTTGCATATCCCAAGTAAGGGTCAACCGGGCATGGGGGTGTGCCTCAGGGTTTCCGGCGGGCCATTCCCGCCCGGCAACAAGGGAACACCGGACCTATGGACGCTCACGGTTACTAATATTTGCCCGGTAGTGTGAGATTCTCCTGTTGGCGATCAACCGTTGGAATCCCGGTACCAGTCGTCTCCGGCGGGCGGCCACGGATTCTCCGGATGTAGCACCTGGGACAATTGTATGAAAGCGCCATTCATAGAGCTGGGATGCAGCCAGATACTGTTGAAACCCAGGTTCACGTAATTGGCGGTTTCACGGGATGTGGTGTAGCGAATGTTCTCTTGTTTTAAGTGGGCGTCCACAGACAAGGAATCCCATATTTCGAAGATGGTCAAATAGATACCTTCCCCATGCCGCGCTAAGAACCGCGCTGATGAGGTATCGTTGCTGATCGGTTGCGCTAGCTCCAGGAAAGTGTCTTTTCCGGCAAGGGGCAGCACTGCGATTTCCAGATCAGTAAAGCTGATCTGAAATCTGGTGGTGGCCCGTAGGCCAAACATGTCGCTCCATCGCGCCACAGCCTGGTCCAAGTCCCTTACCAGCACCGCGACCTGCCGTAGTTGACGGGTAAATCCATTCCCTACATTCCGTTCCCCATCAATACCCGCGAGGGGCCAGGTGTTGTGGGGACTGGATACCTGGACGATTTGCAGGAAAGCGCCATTGGCCGAAGAAGGATGAACAAATGCCCAGCGTTGTTGGTCGTCAGCCGATTCCTCAGTGATCCGGACTCCCATTGACTTCAAATGGGCGACCAGCGTGTCCAATTGGTTTGTTTCGAAGACCAGCAGGTAAGGGGCTTCGCCGCGGCGCTCAAGATACCGAGCTGCGGAACTGTCTTGCGACGTCGGCTGGAGCAGTTCAACGAAGGTGCCCATACCGGCTGGCAGGACTACGTTGGTTAGCCCATACTGTGGAAGGTCTTCGGAATGGCAAGCCTCCATTGCCAACGACCGCCGGTAACTCTCGGTCCCTCCCGGCAGGTCCTTGACCAGCATCGCTACTTGGCGGAGCCGCTCCAGCAAAACGGTGGTCACCTCCCACGGCCGGGATCCCTGGCTAACTGGCGAAGATGATGGAGAATATCCCAATGCCCGCGACTATTGCTTCCGCGGGGCCACAGGGATCACCTGCTGCAGATGAAAGAATGGGTAGATTAATTGTTGCGGGTGAGCGAGTTCAGGAGTTGCTGTCCCGTTGGGGCAGGGACACGACTGCCTTGCCTCCAACGTACCGGTCTCCATGAGGGCTGGTCATGAGGATATCGCACTCCACCAGGTTCTCCCCGTCTTCTCGGCGAGTGTCAGTAACTGTGGCGGCGACAATCAAAGGTTGGTTGTGGGGCACAGGCTGTCTGAACACCAGGTCCAAGTCTCGCACAGCCTGAGGTCCGGCCCAGCCGGTGATGAGCCGGGACATGATTGCCATCGCCATAATTCCTGGAACGATGGGCCCCGGCAATCCTGATTCTTTGGCAACCTCAGGTTCGGTAAACCGGTTGGGAGGGAGGTTGCCCCATATCTGACAGAATGACGCTACGGCCTCGTCGGAGGCGGTTATGTGTAAGGGGCCGATTTCATCGCCTAGCTCTATGTCATCAAACCAGGTCAAAATTGGTTGTCCCTTCTCACTCCCGCCGCGCGAAGGACTCTTCCACGTGGGCTATGACCTCTCCATCGGCAGTGCGAAATATAGTTTCCCAAACTATGAACACCATCGTACCCGACCGGCCGGTCTTGGCGTACACGTTCTTCAATTTGGAGTGAGCCATCAATGAATCGCCCGCTACGATAGGTCCACGGGTTTGCACCCTCTGACCGGCATGCATTCGGGTCCTACCAAAGTCCAGGTTGATATCTGGAAGGGAAAGGTCATGGACCAGGAGAGTGCACATAGTGGGAGGAGCCAGCAGGCCGCGAAACCCTGCGGACCGCGCTGCTTCCTCGTCGGTGAACAATGGGTTAGTCTCGCCGATGGACTCGGCAAAAGTCCGGATCATGTCTTTAGTGACTTCAAAGGGCCCGGCTAGGTGCTCTTTCTCGTGAAGGGACTTATCGTATTCCAGGTCTAGGACCATAGGGGCTCCTTATGGGGTTCCGGCTCCGTTGCGGCTGTCCTCCAGCCAAACGGGCCGAAAGTCACCGGCCAGCAAATTTGCTACCAGCTCTTGCTCGTTCTTGACGGGGTGCTCAAAGTAAGTGAGGCAAGCACCGATGTGGCTGGTTAGGTGGGCGTCGCTGCCAGCTATGCCCAGGTATCCATGCTGTTCGCAGAGCTCGGCCGCGCGTTCATTCTCCCCCTGGCGGCTGCCACCGTTCAACCTTTCCACCAGCCGGAGGCCCTCAAAGGTCTCACCTTGTTCCAGATAGTTGGCCAAGCCGATCCCATACCGGCCTGGGTGCGCCGGTACGGCTAGCGCGCCGTGGGATTCAGCCACCCGCATCAGCTCCCGGGCGTCCATCCTAACGTCTGAGAAATCTATGGCTTCGGCGAGAGCGTCGTTAACACCGTAGACCAGAAAATGGCCGTGCCGAGTGTCCAGCTCCGACCCTTTCAGCACGAGCACACCATATTCATCGGCCAGGGCCGAGTAGTCTTCATGGAAGTCAAACTTGCGGTGCTCCGTCAACACTATCCCATCAACAGTATAGTCCCGTTTGCGGAGGACCAGAATCCATTTGAGGTATTGCTCGACCGTCGCCCTTGAATCGTCGGACGAAACCGAATGGCTATGCAAGTCCAGATACATCTTATTGCTGGCTCTCCGGAGGTGGTGCGGCTAATTGGTGGAAGGGCGGACCAGCCTGCTTGAAGGCGGCCCTCCAGTTCCAATCATATAGGGTGGTGACAGAATCATCAACCAAGCCGGCGGAATCGGATGACCGCGAACATTCCAAGCCCGAAGGCTTCAATTTTGCTTGGCCGTAATGCAGGTGCTTATGAGACCTTGGCTCAGCGCAGCCAGGCACCGCTACTCTATGGCGTATGTAATCTGCCAACACGCAGGTACCTTGACCTCGGACTCAGGTCGGGAACTAGCTATCCATGACGGAGGATGCCAACCACCGGGTGAAACGGTCTCCCAAAGTTACCGGGTCGTCCAGCAACAAAGGCACTTTCGCGTTACCGGGAGCTATTTTCACGAGTACGAAGTTCGGACCGGGGTGGTCGACCGCTTCGGCCATAGACTGCTTCAGGCTTTCCAGGTCATCGGTTCTCCAAGTATGCAGTCCGCAGCTTTCGGCCACCGCCGCTAAGTCCAGCCGAGTGGTAAAGGTGGGCTGTCCCCCAGTCGAGGCATAGCTCTGGTTGTCCAATATCACCAGCAAAAGGTTCCGGGGTTGAAGGTACCCGATGGTGCTCAACGCGTTCAGGTTGGCCAGCATACCACCGTCGCCCTCGACTCCCACAATGCGGCGACCGTTGTCACCCTCCAGCCCCAGGCTTAACCCCAAGACGATGGAGCTGACCAAGCCCATGGAGTCGACCACCAATAGGTGGTTGTCACGCCGTTCCACGGCCACCATTTCCCTGCAGGTCGCCCCGCAAGTAAACACCACCGGGTCGTCCGGGAACTGTTGGGATATTAGCCGCAACGCTTCGATGCGCGATATCGCCGCCACCTTCGCACTCACTCCTTGAGGTTCAGGAACACCACTATGGGCCGGTGGGTCATTTGAGCATAGTCGTATGCTTGCTCGATAGCCCGCGGCCAACTGCCCAACGGGACCCGATAGTCCAGCACAAATGCTTTGATCTTCATGGTTTCTACCATATCTACTGCTGTTTCCGAGAACTGGAAATTGGCGGCATTGAACTCGCCGAAGCCTCCACGACGGATAGCAAGAATCAGCATGGGAGAGTGATAAGCGGTAGCGTAGGTTGTGAGAGCCCCGATGGAGTTGCCTAGCCCGGTGTCCTGATAGAAAAGGACAACCTTTTTCTTGGTCATCGCCAGCCCGGAGGCGATGCCGATGCCTTCCTCCTCTTTGGCCACCGGAAAGGTCCGCACCCCGGGCTTGTTTTCAAAGTGGGCTATAACCGGGGCGCCGAAACTGTCCGGCACATGGACAAAGAACTCGATGCCGATGGCTTCCAGGCCATCAATAACTGCCGTGCATGCTTCATCCGGATAGGCCATCAATGAACCCGCATGGTCAGGCTTGGGACATCAATTTGCCGAGCGAAGGCACCCGCCAACCTCAGGCCCAGCATTAACCGTTCCGGTTCAACCTCTTTTGCTGGTCTTGAAGTAGCTCCACGTCCTCCCTGGACCGGCCAAATATATGGGGTACGTCCCATTGCTCTAAACCGCTATAGGTGTCGATCTGGGACCGGTGATGCACCTCGTGCTCCAGCATCATCATCAGCACGCGCCAGCCGCTCAGAGTACCATCGGTGTCGATCATTGGCACGCGGCGGTTGAGCAAATCGGCAGGCGTTCCAGAAATCCGTTGGTGAAATTCCCTGGCCGATTCCTCGGTGGCGGTTATCCATTCTGACCTGATACTAGTGGGAGGTACCGGCCAGTTGAAGACCCACCCGTCGCCTTTGTAGGCATTGGCGAAGTAGAGGCGAGACTCCGCAATGTGATGGACAATCTGAGCGATGGTCCATCCTTTTTCCCCTTGGCCTGTGGGAGGTGACCAGGTCTCCGCCGCAGCAGGTAACGCCGCTATATCACGCAGGGTGCGGCGGTGGACGGAGTCGAAGTAACGCAAGAATGCTTGAGGATCGCTTATCACTAAGTTAACTTCCAGGTCGAAGGCGGTTGGAATTGGGGAACGCTCGGACTGATGCTTGGGGGTCCTTCATGTGTGGGGAGAGCCGCGCAGACCTATAAGCCGGGTTCTGTATCCGCTAACGGCGGATGGTGACCATCTATCTAGCCTACCCGACGTTAATCGGGCCCCGCTGGAGGCGGGCGACGTTACCATCGAAGTCGAGCAGCCTACCCGGGGACGGGCCGGGCGCCCACTGTCCCCCTATTCGGCCTTGCTCCAAGTGGGGTTTGGCCGCTGCTGCGTCACCGCAGACAGCCGGACGCTCTTACCGTCCGATTTCACCCTTCCCTCGACGGATCGAGGGGGTATGTTTCTGTGCCACTTTCCGTCCCCTCCGGCGGTACCGGAGGGGCCTGGGTGTTACCCAGCACCCTGCCCGGAGGAGCCCGGACTTTCCTCCCCGCCAGCAACATATGTTCCTGGCGCGGCGGTCACCCGGTCTACAGGGCTCCCACCAAGCGGCACTCTAGCATATCGCCATATGAGGGTCAAGGTAAATATGAAGTAGCTGAGCCGCTCCCGCGGGATACGCAAAATCTCTACATACTCGACGGGGAGGCTGGCTACGTAGAGGGAGTATCTTTGAGGGGTGGCCTGTACAACCTGGGCTCGCCGCCCGGAATGAATTCACTGGCAGCCTGGGCCTAGGAGCAGTATGCGGTGGTGAAAGGACTGGGACAGGACCGTTGCTGGAATCTGTGATTGGAAGCCGTCGCCGGGGAGGATTTCCGGGGGTGGACATAGCCTCATGCGCGTGGTCGACGGTGCCTTACACCTGTCGACGAAACATTAGCCCAGGCACAAGATGCGACCGCAAGTACTACATAAAACGATCATGCGCCCATGCCGTACCTGCTGGTGGTCCCTGGTGGGCAAGGACATTCTGCAACCCTGGCAAAGTCCCCTTTCGACTTTGGCCACGGCTACGCCGCCTTTGGCCCGTCTCAATCCCTCGTATCTTTGTATTTCTACTGCGTCTAGGGTGGCCACCAGGCTACCCCGTTGAGACTCCACGGTTTGTCGCTCCTGCCCCAGGCTCTGTAGTTGGCCTTGTAATTCGGCCTGCCGGGTTTCCCACGCGGCGCGGGTTTCGGTCAACTCCTTCCCCAGCTCGGCACATCGGGCTTGGCATTCTTCGGACTGCAGGGAGAGCTCCAACAGTGCTGCTTCCTGCTGCTCCAACAACTGCCGGGCTCGAGAGGCTTCCTGCTCCAAGCTTGCCAAGTCCCTCGGGTTGGTGACGTCACCGCTGTAGAGCTGCTCGTCTAGCTGGGCAGATCTGTCTCGTTGAGTTTGGGCGTCCTGCTGTTGGGTTGTTTGTTGCCCTTGGACATCTTTGAGACGATCGGACAGTTGCTCCAACTCCGATTCCATCTGGTCCGTCTTGAGACCATTCTGAAGCTCCCTCTCCGCCCTGGTCAGCTCGCCCCCGACGCGGTCTAGGATCAGGTCCAGCTCTTGCAAGGAGAACAGTTGTTTGGCGGTAGTCATGTTGGTCGCCCCATCACAGCCAAAAGAATCGTATCGGGTCGTCCATCGCTGCATCCGATTCTAGGAAGTGGCGCAACCTTTGTCAACGGCAGCCAATTGGTTGGGGATGGTCTTCCAAATGTGTTTCAGTCACCCCGGGAGTTGGTTTCATGCCATCCTTTCCGGGCCTCGGCCTGTCCGGTATAGTAGTGCCTAAGTTTCGGTGAGGCGGTGGGGGTAGCGATCATGCCTATGCGAATTCTGCATTTTTCAGACCTGCACATTGGTGTAGAGAATTATGGCCGGGTCGACCCGGAAACAGGCCTCTCTACCCGCTTGGGAGATTTTCTGACGTCACTGGACCAGTTGGTTGAACACGCTCTCACCCAGGATGTAGACCTGGTGCTGATGGCCGGAGATGCCTACAAGGGCCGGGACCCTTCCCAGACCCACCAGCGCGAGTTCGCTCGCCGGCTCGCCCGGCTGTCCGCCGCGGGTATCCCGGTCTTCCTCCTGGTGGGCAACCACGATCTTCCAAATGCCGCGAGCCGGGCGACGGCGGTGGAAATATTTCCGACGCTCCAGGTTCCGAACATCTATGTGGGCAGCAATCTTCAGATATACCAGGTTGCCACTCGTTCCGGACCACTACAAGTTTTGGCGGTGCCCTGGCCGAGGCGCAGCTCCTTGCTGTCCAGAGAAGAGTCCCGAGGCTTTTCCATAGACGAGGTACGCCAAGAGACCGAACGGCGCATAACCGAAGCCGTTGCCGGTCGAGTGGAGCAGCTTGACCCGGATATACCCGCTATCCTAACGGGTCATGTGACCGTCAATGGCGCAACGGTGGGCAGCGAACGGTCAATGATGGTGGGCCAAGACCACGTCCTCCAAGTAAGCGCGCTACACCATCCTAGCCTGGACTACGTCGGCTTAGGGCACATCCATAAACACCAAGTGCTCCGTCGGGACAGTCCTTTGATGGCCTACTCGGGGAGCTTGCAGAGGGTGGACTTTAGCGAAGAGAAAGACCAAAAAGGCTTCTGTATAATCGAGCTTGAGCCATCCGCTCCCCAAGGGAGCCGGTTGGTTGATTTCCGGTTCGAGGGCTTGCAGGCTCGGCCCTTCGTAACGGTGGATGTAAAGATTGCTCCGGGAGAGCCCGACCCAACCAACGCGGTGCTCCGGGCCATCGCCAGGAACGACATAGCCGACGCCGTGGTCCGGGTCCGCATTAACCTACCGTCCGAAGCGGAACCGCAACTGAGAGAAGCGGAAATACGTAGTGCTTTGGAGCCGTCCCATTTCGTCGCAGCCATCAACAAAGAGGTGGAGGGCAGCAGAAGGACCAGGTTGGACGCGGAGACTGCGGAGGAACTTCAGCCATTGGAGGCCCTCAAACTCTACCTTGACAGCAGATCGGTGGAAGCGGACCGGAAAGAGAGAGTTCTTCAAAGAGGACAGCAAGTCATCGAGGAGGAGCTGTCGCGGCGTAGCGATTGACTCTTCGCCAAAGCCAATTCGCCAGTCCGGGTGGGATTGAATCGACCGTATTGTGCCCACAATAATTAAGGGCCAAGAAGACGAACTGCTAGAGGAGACAGATCATGGCCAGAATCAACATGATTCATCATATCAACATCCAGATTACCGACCGTGAGCAAACCAGGGAGTGGTACGAAAGAGTATTGGGAGCCCAGTTCCTAGACCGGGGGCCCGCTCTAAACCAACGTCAGCTACAATTGCGCATCGGCAACGCCGAGGTCCACACCAGCGATGTTGACGAAGCGGTTATGGTTCCCCGGGTCCATTTCGCTCTGGAAGTCGACGACTGGGATGACATGCTCTCCCACTTGGAGCAACAGGGGATTTCATACTCCCGGACTGCGGGCGGAGCGTTCGGCGGCAACATCGGCGGGACCGATCCGGGCCAGGGGCAACGAGAAGATACCGACGAGTATTACACTTACATCAACGACCCTGACGACAACCTCATAGAGCTGGTACAGCACCCGCGGGGGTTGGAAGACGCCCACGGTCAGTCCGTGAGCCTTACCCGAAACGTCGAGAACCTGAGGTGGACGCAGATCCCGGGATTTGTCGACGCCGCGTACGTCAAGACGTCCTAGGGGCCAAATCCATCTAGTGAGATGGCGCAACTACCCTCTTATTAGCCCCATGCCAAGGGAATGTTGACCCGTGGTGCTAATAGGTCCGGGATCCTCTTCCTCCGGAGATGCGCCTGCCAATAATCCTTGAAATAAGGCCACATGCAACAGCGGCGGCCCTACTCTAAGGCCGCCGCTGCTATTTGCCGTAGCCCCTCTCCTTGGTGGGAAGGACAAGCTTAGAGACCATCAACCCCAGGTTAGCCCTCCTGCATCCAGCAGGAAGCGCTAGTTGGGCGCTACTATCAGCGAGCTAATCGCAATGTTGGGCAAGCTCACCGGCAATTGAGTCCAAGATTTTCCTCGGTCATTGCTGTAGAAAATCTTCCCAGCGTCAGTGCCGGCATATACTCGCCCGGGATGGGCGGAGTCCCAATCAATCGCCACCACCATGTCGTCATCCGAGCCCAGACCGTTCACCAATGTCCACTGACGGCCGCCGTCCTCAGATCTGTAAAATTGGGGATTGTTGCGGCCCGCGCTGCTGGAGACGGTCACCAAGACCAGATCGGCGTCGTCGGGCGCGGAGTTGATGTGCAGAGTGTAGCGCCGGTCTAGCCCGTCATTGATCTTCTCCCAGTGATTACCTTGGTCGTCGCTGCGGTACGGCGCCTCGGCAGTGGCGATGTACAACCGCTCCGGATGGGTTGGACTAAGATTGACGAAGTGAATGTCGTCGTGAATACCTTCAAGTTGCCGCCAAGTCGAGCCTCCGTCCAGAGACCGTACCATGCCGCCCACTTCGATCCCAGCGTAAATGGCCTCGGGATTGTTCGGAGCCATTCTCAACTCACGCACGTGGGAGTCCCGAGTCTCTGCGTGGAAGAACCACTTAGTAGACTCCGGAACGGCCTGGAAACTCAGGTGCTCCTCCCAGGTTGCTCCGCCATCCTGGGAACGGAAGACCGCGGCCGGTTCGCTGCCGACGTAGACCTGGTCCCCATCGTCCGGGTGGACCAGAACGCTGTGGGCGTAATCGGTGGGATAGGAACTCAGGTGCCGCCAACTGCCACCGCCGTCGTCGGTCCGGTAGACGCCTGCTTCGTAAGCCGCCAGAAATGCCCGTCCCGGCACGGAGGTGCTGGCCGACAAGCGGGCTGCGGCGTTGGGCGTGGGAGTCACGTTGCCCTGTTGCCAGGTCTCCCCACCGTCCGAACTGGCGACGGCACAGACCCCGGCGTGCATACCAACGTACAGTTTCCGATTGGAATCATTGCTCTGCGTCATAACTGTGTTCTCCTATGTGACGGTAGATCGGATTCTCTATTGTAGTTACACATTGATTATGACTTGCGTAGCTAGGCCGTTTCAAGGTTGGGCTTGACCCCGGTGACCGTCTGATGGCCAGACTTCTCCTCCAACGCCTCTTCCCGGTAAAGGGCCAGCGCCTTCATGATGGGTCCGTCTTGAATCGAGAACAGGATAGCTTCCTGACCGAACTCGTTGGCGTGCTCGTGCCAAGCCCAAGACGGCACCACGAACATGTCTCCTCTGGTCCAGTCGAATCGCTGCCCATTGATAATGCTGTGACCTTCCCCTTCGAATACTTGGTAAACCGTGCTGGTGGTGTGCCGGTGGGCTCTGGTGTGAACCCCCGGTTGAATCATTTGAATCCAGCATGACATGCTCCGCAAGACTGGGCCGCCGGTGGCTGGGTCTGAGTACTCCATAGCCACGTCGTCGAAGGGGCTGGAGGCCACTTGGGACAGATGCCACAGGGCTTCGTAGGTCCTCTCCCATTTGTAATGCCATAGAGGTGAATGATCCAGGCGGGTCTCCTCCCAGGCTGGCCGCAGGGCCCCGGAAGCGTACCTACGCTCAGATTGGCCAGCGCCCATTACCGGCTGTTGGTCCTCAGGATAAGGTTCGTAGAACGTGGCCTCCAAATTGCGTACCAATGGGGTGTCCAATCCGTCCAGCCATATCATCGGCTCAATACCTTCGTTGCCGTGGTCGTGCCAGGTCCAAGACGGTGTCAGAATTAGGTCGCCCCGCTCCATGTTGCACCTGTCTCCCTCCACCGTGGTATAGGCCCCTTCTCCTTGCAGGATCCAGCGGATCGCCGTGGGCGTGTGGCGATGAGCGGGCGCGCATTCACCAGGGAGAAGTAGCTGCAAAGCGGCCGAAATGGTGTGAGTGGTGCCGTGCTCCAGACCTGGATTGGCCAGCCGCAATACCCGTCGCTCCACCTCCCGGTCAGGGGTGACGATCTCGCCGCTGCGATGCACTAGCGGTTCGGCATCAGCCCAGCGCCAGAGAAAAGGGACAACGTTCGCTTGACGTTCCAACCCGACGCCGGTCCAGGCGGGCTTTAGGCCGGCGTCTTGGGTGTCCTCATAGAAACGCTCGAGTTCCTCCGGACTGACCCTACTACCTTGTACTGCCATGTCTTGCCTCCTTTCGCGGGCCGCTTGCGCTGTACAATGCTGAATTGTGGTCGTTCGTAGTTGCCGCTATTTTAGCGTCAACGAAACCTCCGGCGCAGCGTATGTTCAGTGGAACCGAGCGCCTGGAAGAGAGGAGGTTACGGCGGACCCCTGGGTCTGCATTCGCGCCGTCATAGAGGATGGGGTTGAAGTGGCCGGCAGGATTGGAGGATCAGGTACATTGGCCCCGATTCAACAGCAGCCTCTCTTACACCGCCGTAGGCTGCATGGTGTGCCAAGGGGTAGCCTGCTCGTAAGCGTAGGCTACTTTGAAGATCGTCTCTTCCCCTGCTGGGCGGGCTCCGATCTGTAGCCCAATCGGCAGGCCTCCGGCACTGAACCCGCAAGGTATCGAGGCTGCTGGACAGCTTGCCAGGTTAAACATGCGCGTTAACAGGTAGGGTAGGCGGGACGCCGTCTCCTTGCTGGTTACCGGTGGGTCATCGGTGATGGGTTGAGCTGGCTTCCCTATGGTCGGCAACACCAACACGTCGTAGGTTTCAAATGCCTTGTGGACTTGGTCCTTGAGCAGACTTCTAAGTTTCTGGGCTTTGTAATAGGCTTGGGCCGGAACCAGACTGCCCACCAGTTGCTGAATCCGAACGTCATGACCGTAGTCCTGCAGACGGTCTTTGATCCATTCTCGGTGGTTCAAGGCTGGCTCAACGGCCAGCAGAATTGACGACGCGACGCTGGCTCCCAATGTCAGGGGCAACGACACTTCTTCGACTGAAGCCCCTAGCTCTCCCAGCACGGTGGTAGCTTTGACGACTGTATCCCTAGTCTCCGCCTCTACCAAGTCGCTGTTGAGCTGCTCAGAGACAACGCCGATTTTCAGGTCTCGGATATCGCCACCCAGTGCTTGCCGATAGTCCGGCACCGGCGTATTCCAGGTCAGCGGATCCTTGGAGTCGTGGCCAGCGATGGCCCCCAGGGTGATGGCAGCGTCCTCCACGGTCCTTGAAATTGGTCCAACGGCGTCCATGGACCAAACACCTTTCATCACGCCGTAGCGGCTCACCCTGCCCCAGCTAGGACGTAGCCCCACCAAGCCACACCAAGCGGCCGGAAATCGGATTGACCCACCGGTATCTTCTCCCAGGGATGTGGCGCAAAGAAAGGCGCTAGTGGCAGCCCCCGACCCGCTGCTGGAGCCCCCTGCTGAGCTGTTCAAGTCCCACGGGTTCCGCGCAATGCTGAAGCGGTGGGAGAACCCGGTCACCGCAAACTCGGTGAGATTAGTTTTTCCCAAGACGATAGCGCCTGCTCTCTTCAGGTTGGATACGACGGTGGCGTCTTCTTCCGGAACGAAGTCCGCCAGAAATCGAGAACCGCCGGTGGACCTGATTCCTTTGGTCCAAAGCTGGTCTTTGACCGCTACCGGTATCCCGTGCAATGGACCAAGGTAGGTGCCCCGACTGATCGCTTCCTCCGCCTCCCTCGCAGCCGTAAGGGCCTCTCTACGACTAACGGTGAGATAGGCGTTCAATTTGAAGTCCAGCTCGTCGATTCGGTCCAGATAGGCCTCGGTGGCTTCAACAGGGGAAATTTCCCTCTTCTCGATGAGGCTGGAAAGGTAGGACACCGACAAGAATGGAATGTCTGATTTATTCATGGCGACTCCTGACGGGGTACCTACATGGTTAAGGCGAGGCTACTGGCTCAAAAGTGGACCGGGGTTGGCAGGCGACAGCGGGTTCAAGGGCTGGCAAAAGTACACATGCCAGGCTTGGCCGTTACAGGGGTTTGATTAACCAGCCTGGGTTGGCGGGAGGATGATCGGCAAGGGCTCCACGTTTTCCAGACCCGGTGGATTTATCTGATCCAGAGCCTCCAGCAGAGCGTTGAGGCTATACATCACCTCGGTCAGCTCGGGGTCCTCGATTTCGAGCCCAACTGCATGCCCTAGGGCGCGGATCTCGTCCTTCGTTAGGTCAGCCATTTCGACCCCTCCCGGTTCTGTACGGAGCAATATTCGAACATACTCTACCAATTCCGCTGCTGCGTCAAGGCGCATCCCCTCCATTGCCGGGACCCTCCAATTGCCACCGTCTCTCGGCTCACTACCGCTCATGGGGAGCTTATCGCTGGTGAGTGGGGCTATCAAGAAGTTATGCTATCTTCGCTTCCGGTAGAAATTGGGCAAGCTGGTAGGGCGATTCGGCTTGAGGGCAGCTACGCCATAGGCTATACTGGCCCGGACTTACAGGTTACAAGCGGGTGAAAGGTTGGCCTCTAATAAGAAGAATTCCGATGATCGCCGCATAGATCTTGGCCCAGAGTCTTCGTATACCAAGTTTCCCGCTCCCATCTACGTCAAGGATTATTCCTTTTTTCTGGTGCGAGGAAAGAAGGGCTATCGACTGCTTTCCTCGGTTTGTCCGCATAGCGGAGGCGAGGTTGTAGACTGGGGCACCACCTTCATGTGCCCAGACCATGGTTGGCGGTTCGAGCAGAGCGAGGGAGTGTGCGTCAACGGCCCCCGGGCCCGGATGTTTGGGTTTCCCGTCACGGTAGAGGATGGGCGGTTGATAGTGGAAGCGCCGGAACCCTAGCTCCACCCCTTTAGACCGCTGGTGAGAAACGTTTAGTCGAAGGCGCCTGCGATGGCGCAGTCCGCGATCTCATCTTCGGACATGCCAAGTAGCTCCTTCAGCACGTAGGTCTGATGGCTCCCGAACTCGGGCGCAGCCCCCACCATACCCCCAGGAGTTCGAGACAACTTGTAGGGCACCCCTTCCACGGTGCAGCTCTCTCCAGCGGCGTCAGGTACACTTCGGAAGAATCCTCTATGTTTCAATTGAGGGTCCTCCGCCAGGTCGGCGCCGGTCTGGACTACTCCGGAGGCAACTCCCACTGACTGGAGCCAACCCACGATCTCCTCAGGGCTGTAGTCCCTAGTCCATGTTTCGATTAGACCATCCAGCTCGTCTGCATGCTCCAAGCGGCCCAACACGGTCGAGAAGCGATGTTCGTTGGTCCAATTGGGAATACCCATGGCATGGACCATAGACTGCCACTCCTCCTCGTTGGACACTGTGATGGCGACCCAACGGTCCTCTCCGGCGCACCGGTAAGCGCCCTCCGGGGCGGAACCCAGGTGAGGCAAGCGGTTCCCCGTACGCTGGGTACCCCTGCCATTCACGCTGATGTCCAATACTAAAGTGTCCAACAACGAGGTCAGAGCCTCGAACTGGGACAGATCGATCCACTGGCCCAGACCGGTGCTAGCCCGTCGGATTAAGGCCAACAGCACCGCTTGCGCTCCGGTCATGCCGGCTACTGCGTCGCTGTAGGCGCTGGCGGGCCCGCACGGATCAGTATCCGGAAAACCGGTTAAATCGGTGAAGCCTGACCAGGCCTGAAGGGTCTGACCGTAGCTAACTTGCTCCTTCCAGGGACCGGTGCGACCGAACCCGGACATGCTGAGCATGATGATGCTGGGCTGGAGCTCTCGCAAGATCGGGTAGTCCAGGCCCCAGCTCGGCATAACCCGGCCACTGAAGTTCTCTGCCACTACATCCGAGACCGCGACGAGACGCCTGGCGATGCCGATGGCCTCGGGCGTCTTCATATTGAGGCTCAGAGAGAGCTTGCCGGCGTTCCAATTGTGTCGTTGCCCCAGTCCCCGAGGGGTCTGGGAACTAGGTCCTCCCACCACGGGAAGAGCCAGGCCGGACTCTATCTTGATCACCTGGGCCCCTTGGTCGGACAAGACCCGGGTAGCGGAGGGGCCGGCGTGAATCCAGGTAAAGTCGACCACCCGAATTCCGGTCAAGGCATAGCTCTCACTGCGTTGTTGCTCAATCATGTCGTTTGTTAGTGGATAGCAGGGCTCAGCGCTCCTAACATACTGGCTTCAGATCACACCGGCGCTGGCCATCAGCTCCAACTCTTCCTCGGCCAGGCCCAGCTCGGTGCCGTAGACTTCGGAATTGTGTTGGCCCATTGAAGGTGCGGTACGCCTTAGTTTCCAGGGGGCCTGGGAGGGCCGGACCGGTGGTGCGGGATAAATGGCGGTAAAACCCGACTCCGGGTGGTCTTGCCTAGCGAAGAAACCCCGGGCGTGTAGTTGAGGGTTCTCCAGTACCTCGGTGGGAGTAGCGACGGGCCCCCACGGGTGGTGGCGGGACTGCCCCCAGTCTGTGATCTCTTGCCGACTATGCAGCATGGCCCACCTGCTGATCAGATCTTCGATGTGACCCGAGTCCGGTCCCCTCAAGATGAACCTGTCGTCGTATTTGGGCAACATAAGATCGCCGGCCATCCCGTCAGCGGCCATCCAGCTCCGCAAGTCGTCCCAGGCCTGCTGCGTGTTGGTTGTGATGCTGACGTAGCCGTCCTTGCACGGCCAAGTGGCCACGAACTGGCCTCCGTGGCGAAAGCCACAGCGCACCGCGACCTGTCCGTCATAGTTGTAGGAAGTGTTAACGTGCTCTGTAGTAGCGGCCACGGCTTCCTGCACCGATACGTCCACCCGCTGCCCCAGCCCGGAGGTCAAGCGCTCGAACAGGGCGATCAAAGTCGCAATGAAAGCTCTGTTGGACGCAGTGTGGTAGGCCTGCGACCCCCACAGGCGGGTGGGTGGGGTATGGGGCCAGCCGGTGGCGTACATGTAGCCGCCCATGGCGAACCCGGTCAGGTCCGAGCCATGGTGGTCCTTGTAGGGGCCGGTTTGGCCAAAGGGAGTGATCGATACAAATATTAGCCTGGGATTGATGTCACCCAGGACTTCGTAACCTAGGCCCAAGGAGTCTAGGTATCCGGGCTGAAAGGTTTCCAAGAAAACGTCGGCGCCCTCCACCAGTCGGCGCAAAAGCCGGGAGCCTTCTGGCGTGGTGATGTTGAGGGTGATGCCGCGTTTGTTGGTGTTAAAGTGGAGCCAGTGCAGGCTGCGTTCGGCATGAGATGCGCCACCAGCGGAGGGACCGTTGCGCCGCATAGAGTCTCCGCCCGGGGGTTCAATCTTGATGACATCGGCGCCTTGGTCCGCCATGAGTTTCCCACAGTAAACTCCCATGGGGCCGGAGAGGTCCAATACTCTGAAACCTTCTAATGGCAGGGGATTATTTTCGACCTCGGGTTGATGCAATCGGCTTCCTTATCTATTCTTAGACTCCTTCTGCGTGGGAATTACAGGAGGAACTTAGTCTTCAAGTCATTGGCGTAGGAAAACGGGACTCGATCTAACACCCCGAACGGGCAGCGGGACTACTGGACACAAGCCCCCAGCCTAGCTACGGCGTTATGCGAGCCTGTCAATTAACAAGGGGGGCCGCCGTCCTCTCTAAATGTCGGGGTCTTGGTCTCCTCGGGCATATGGACTCACCAAGCCCGCGGAGCGTTAATAGGTCTTGATTTCCAGAACGTGGCCGCTGGGGTCGTCAAAGTAGACCGCCTTGCCCAACCCTTTGGCGCCCATAGTCATACCCGGGCCCTTCATGTTGTTCTTATCGTAAGGGCCGTCTCCATAAGGGACCCCCGACTCACGGACTCTGGCAAAAGCAGCTTCGAACTCCTCCGGCGTCATGGCGAAGGCGTAATGGTGGCTGCGAAAGTCATCCACCTGCCGAAAGTCCAGGTTGAAGTTCTCGTCCACCCGCACTGCCAGAAAGGGACCTACCTCTCCCAGGTCTTCAAAGCCAAAAATGCGGTTGTAGAACTCCACGGCCTCTTCCCGGTCCCTCACCGGCACAATGGTGTGGTCTAGATGTGTCGCCATTGGTCTCCTCCCAAAACTTCGGGTACGCTATACCCGATTATCGTTTCCTCTATACTGCTTCAACTCTTATGTTACTCTAATGAACGTCCCGGCAAAAGATGGGGTATTTCTAACAGTGGCCTAACAGGAGCGGTCATGCAAAAACAGGACCTCCCTTTCCTCTCCGCTACCGAGCTGGCGGGGTTAATTGAACGGAGAGAGGTATCTCCGGTCGAGGCTCTTGAAGCCTATCTCCAACGAATCGACGAAGTGGACCACAAACTGAATTCATACATAACCGTGTGTCGAGAGGAGGCCCTTCAGGGTGCCCGGGAGGCCGAGGCAGCGATCAGCCGGGGCAATTATTTGGGGCCAATGCACGGGATTCCCGTGGCCGTCAAGGACCAGTTCAACACAGCGGGAATCCTTACCACCGGTGGCTCAGCCATTTTGGCCGAGAATGTGCCCGACGAGGACGCGACCGTGATTTTTAATCTGAAGAAGGCCGGTGCGGTCCTCCTGGGCAAGCTGAACATGAGCGAATTCGCCATGGCGGAAATCTACCACCATCCCTACGGCACCCCCCGGAACGCCTGGGACCTGGACCGAAACCCGGGGACCTCCAGCAGCGGTTCCGCGGCAGCTACCGCCGCTTTCCTGTGCGCCACGTCCTTGGGAGAAGATACAGGCGGCTCCATCAGGAGTCCGGCTAACTTCAGCGGCCTAGTTGGTCTACGTCCTACCTGGGGCCGGGTCAGCCGTTACGGGGTGCTGGGGGGGTCCTGGTCAATGGATACTGTCGGTCCTATCTCCCGTACGGTCGAGGACTGCGCGATAACCTTCCAGGCAATTGCTGGGCACGATCCGAAAGACCCATCTACCTGGCAGGTTCCGGTTCCGGACTATTGGAAAGCACTCGATGGTGATATCAACGGCATGAGAGTGGGTGTCATCAAAGAAAAGGCAGAGTTTCCGCTGTTGGACCCGGACATTCGGGCGGCTTTTACTTCTGCCCTAGGTGTGCTGGGAGAGCTGGGAGCAGGAGTGGAGGAGGTGTCCTTGCCCTTCACCGAACACGCGGGAGCTATATCCATGGGAATCCTGTTTCCCGAATGGGCGTCATTGCACCGACCGACCTTTGAGGCGCATTTCCAGGAGTTGGATCACAACAATAAAGTCAGGTTTTTGAGCGGCGCGGTGGAACCGGCGCAGGCGTACTACAAGGCACAGAAACTAAGGGCGTTGTTGCGACAGCAGGTCCTAGATGCCCTGGAAAAATTCGATGTACTGGTCCTTCCGGGTGGACCGGTAACCGCCCGGCCGGTCGAAACAGTGCCCGGCATCCAAAGTAAAGAGCAAGCCATGGCGGCCCTGACGGGCCGCATCAGCTTTACCGGTCCCTTCAACTTGGCCGGCGTTCCGGCCCTGACATTGCCCTGCGGGTTCAGCTCCGAGAACCTTCCGATGGGGATTCAGATTGTTGGCCGCCCGTTTACCGAGGACACAGTGATGAAGGTGGCACATGCCTACGAGCAGAACACCGAATGGCACACCCGCAGGCCGACGATCTAAGGTTGACCGCCAGAAGCT
Source organism: Dehalococcoidia bacterium (assembly GCA_965197555.1). GTDB lineage: Bacteria > Chloroflexota > Dehalococcoidia > Lucifugimonadales > UBA3495. Next base: position 1,608,482 of record OZ240213.1, read on the forward strand.
AACTTAGGAGAGACTGATGCAAGAGATCGGACTGTTTGAGGCGATTTATTCCCAAAGATCGTTCACGCGATACAAGCGGGACCCGGTGCCTAGGGAAGCAATCGAGAAAATCATAGACGCGGCGACCCAGGCTCCCAGCGGTGGCAACGTTCAACCATGGGAGTTTATCGCGGTCACCGATCCCGACGTGATTGCCCAGGTCGGTGGAGTATACCGGGATGTTTGGTTGGCGGCCCGGCCGACGCCCTCGCCCGATGAGTCCCCGGTGTACCGAGCGGCCCGCTATCTGGCCAACCATATGCCGGAGGCTCCGGCGTTGATACTGGTCTGCGCCGACCACAGCAAAGGTTACATGGAGCGGGATCCGAACGAGCCCATCCAAAGGGGCCGCTACGCGTCCTCGATCTGGTTGGCGGTGCAAAACATGTTCCTAGCGGCGCGGGCTCTTGGTCTGGGCACCCGCCTCACCACCGCCCACATCGGCGGCGAGGACAGGGTAAAGAAGATATTGGACATCCCTGACCATGTGGAGACACTGGTTCTCACCCCCCTGGGATACCCTAGGGGCAATTTCGGTCGCGTCGAACGGCGTCCGGCGGCAGAAGTCACTTCCTTCAACCGCTATGGAAACAGAGGGTGAACGGGTGCTGTGCGCTGAGCGCCGATAGCTTGTGGCTTAGAACCCCCATGTCTTGCCGAAGTCGACCCGCAGAACCAGTTGGCCGGTGAAAGTCTCGGCGTCCTGCACCGCAAGGTAAACCGCGCTGGGGCCGACTACCGCCGGATCAACCCGTTCGTGCCAGTCCCGTTGGGTCCAAGGGATGGCGGCGGAGCCTTCGCTCCTCAAGCTTCCGGGACTGAGGATATTGACCGCAATGTTGTGCTCTTTCAGTTCGTCGGCCAGGCACAGGCTGAACATATGGAGCGCGGCTTTGGAGGAGCTGTACAGCACACCACCCCCGGCGCGATGGTCGCTTCCCATTCTTGACCCAATATTGATGATGCTGCCCCGCTGCTGCTGGACCATAACGGGCACCACTGCTCGGCAGACTAGATAAGGAGCCCGGACGTTGACCGAGACCACCCGGTCCCAAACGTCGGGCCCTATTGTCATCAAGGTTTCCCCCAACACCATAGAACCGGCGTTGTTGACCAGCACGTCCACCTTACCGTAGCGGTCTACGACCTGGCGTACGAAATCGTCCACCTGCTGCTCTTCCGTTACGTCGCAGTCCAGTCCGAGTACCTCACCCCCCACCGCCTGTATGCCCTGGGCCGTTTCCCAGATAGTCCCGGCCAGCCCGGTGGGTGAGGTCCGGCGGGCGCAGATCGCTACACTGGCTCCCTCTCTGGCGTACTCTCTTGCGATGGCCCTGCCCAGTCCCCGGCTGGCACCGGTAACGATAGCCACCATTCCATCCATTTGGCCCATATAGCCCCCCTATTGGCTCGAAGGCCCTGGGGTTCGGAGTCTCAGATTAAGCGAACCGTGTACGCACCCATCCTTCGTCGAAGGGGGTCCAGAAGTGTGAGGTCAGCTTCAGGTGCTTGAACTTCCACTCGCCATTAATCCTGACGTACTGTTCGTCGTACCGGGCCGAGCCCCAGACCGCTCGGTTCCCGTCAGCGTAGGTACAAGGTTGAAACAGGTACCAGGTACCAGTGGCGGTGTCCCCGTTCACTTCGATGATCGGGTTCAACACCATGTGAATAGCGAACGACAGCCGCTGCGGCGCATTTTGGAAGAATGTACGAATTGCTTCCCGACCGTCATACCTACCCCGCTCGCCACCGTCCCATATCGCGTCTTCCATAAACAAGTTAGCGAGGGCGTCGGCGTCGTAGTTAGCGTCACAATAACCGCAATACCGGTGCTTCAGCCGTTTGATGTCCTCGACATCTTCAAGGACTCGGATCCTCTGCTCCAGGTCTTCCAGGCTCATCGCCTCCCTCCAAGTTGCCGGGCACAAGCGCTCATCGACTATTTGTCACAGGTCTGAATGGCAATTATAGCCGTCGATCAGGGTAACTAAAACACTCTCTGTTATACCAACGGTTGCTGCTGGATAAAATCTCGGTTACGTGAAAGCCAGCGCCAAAATTTGACGGGCGCACTGTTGACGGCGGAACAGATGGTATGGAGAATAGGGAATAAATAAAATGTAGGAAAAGATAAGTAAGTTGGAGTATATTCTTGGCGGTGTCCGAAGAAAATTAGATGCAGGGACGATAAGACGAATAGCCAACCAAAGCGTCCCTGGCCCGGTCGATGGTCGGCATAAGTATTACGTAAACGTCGAGGGGCATCGCTATCCAGTTAAGCAGCTGTTCGGCCTAGCGGCTCGTATAACTTCGAGTGAGTTTATTACTCAGGACGCAATCCGGGTTCTGACAAAACTGGGATTTACTGTTGAGGAATTTGCGCGCCCTTCGGTTTCAGAGATGGAGGCGCCCAACGAGGCTTCCCCGTCGAATTATGCTGATCCGGAGGCTGGTCAGTCAGTGAGCTTCGTTGTCTCCCTGGAACCTGACGAAGATGGGTACATCTTAGCGAGCTGTTCTCAGTTGCCCGGATGCCACTCTCAGGGAAGATCGAGGCAAGAGGCCCTCAGGAACATCGAAGAAGCGATTCATGGCTACCTGGCCAGCATGAAACATCATGGGGAAGCGATTCCAAGGGTCGATTGGGACTTGGTCAAGGTCCGCGTGTAGTGGCGCGCTTGCCCGTGATCTCGGGCACTCAGTTTGTGCGAGCGGTGGAGAAGATTGGATATCGCTGGGAACATACCCAGGGGAGCCACATGATATTAGTACATTCTGATAGGCGCCGTTTGCCGGTACCCAACCACCGGGAGCTAGGGAGAGGGCTGTTAAGGGCCTTGTTCAGGGACGCGGGCCTGACTCGTGAAGAGTTCTTCCAGCTTCTGAATTAACACTCCAGTACCCTTTGATTGAGCCAAGCGTCAGGTGGCCTGTCCCCCGTCCATGTCGATGCACTGCCCTACAATGAACTCGGCATCCTTGCTGCATAACCAGGCGATGAAATTTCCTATCTCCTGCGGGTCGCCAGCCCGGCCCAGGGGAATGGATTCCAAACGATCGGTCCATTCCTGGCTGCGGGGGTACCCGTACAAAGCGTCGTTTCGGGCGGTATCGGTGGTGCCCGGACTCACCCCATTAACTCTTATTCCGTAGGGAGCGAGGGCTTTACCGGCCTTTTGGGTGAAAGTGGCCAAAGCACCGCTGGCAGTGGCGTAGGCGAGATCTGTGGCCCGGCTGATCTTGGCTTCCACCGACACAACGTTTACGATGCTTCCACCATCCCCTTGAGCCATGAGCACCTCAGTCACTGCTTTGGTACACAGAAAAGCGCCGGTTACCTTCACATCCATCACCGATTTCCAGGCTTCCTCCGACAGCTCGTTTAAGGGAGCCCAAGCCGCCAGTCGAGGGGCGCTGGCGTTATTGACCAGGAAATCGATGCGCCCGAATTCGGCCACCGTCCGGTCCACAATATTCTGTACCTGGTCGGACTTTGTGACGTCTGCCACCAACGCCAATGCTCCAGTGCCCAGAGCCCTAATGTCTTGGGCGACGCTATCGATGTCCCTCCAGCCAGCCTCTTGCTCATCGGCGGGAAAAGTCGTTGACTCCCGGCCGGTACCCGTCACCGTCACCGCTGCGCCCTCCCGAGCAAAAGCCAAGGCTGCGGCGCGGCCAATGCCCCGCATCCTCCCCGCGCCGGTAATAACCGCTACTTTGCCATCGAACTTGCCCATTTCACACCTCTGGTAACTAAAACAGAGCTACATAGCAGTCCAGCCACCATCGACAATCAGCAGGTGGCCGGTGGTAGCTCCGGCAGACGGGCTGGCCAAATAGACAGCGGCCCCAACCAATTCCTCGGGCTCCATCCGGCGTCCCAACGGCATCTGGGCGGTTAGTTCCTGCGCTACTTCCTCTTCGCTGCGGGGGTCGGCTGCCAGCAAACCCGGAGTGGTGGTGGGCCCGGGACCAATGGCGTTGACCGTTATTCCATGCTTGATCCACTCCAGCGCCAGAACGCGGGTAAGATTCGCCACACCTGCCTTGCTAGCGCAATACGCCGCCCGGTCCTCCCGGGCTACCACCCCAAGCTGAGAGGCGATGTTGATGATCCGCCCTCCACCCTGCCGGATCATGGGGCCGGCAGCGGCCTGAGCACAGAAAAAGACCCCCTTGAGATTGGTATCGATCACCGCGTCCCAGTCATCTTCGGTGACCTCCAACGCAGGTTTGCGCCTGCGGATGCCCGCATTGTTGACCAGGATGTCCAGGTGGCCATAGTCGGAAACCACTTGGTTGATGGAATCTTTGATGTTCGGCAAGTCCAGCACGTCGAGCGGGTATGTCCTACACTCCTGCCCCAGCCCATTGATTGTTTGCTGGACGGTGCCTGCTTCTTCGAGCATTGAGGGTATATCGGATACCGCTACCTCGGCTCCGGCCTGCGCAAGGCCGACTGCCAGGGCGGCACCGATGCCCCGGGCAGACCCAGTAACCAGAGCGACCTTCCCTTCCAAGCTCAAACCAGCGTACGGCATAGATTCTCGGCCTCCACTTCGAATCTTGGCAGGAATAAGGTTTCCTTCGGTAGCCATCACCCCCATCCTAACCCTTCGTCGTCGAGGGTGAAGGGATTATTCCCTCACCCTGGATGAGGAGACTTAGAATGGAGGTAAACCAGTAGTCATTAATTATAATTGGAAGTGGTACTAAGCAGCCTGCACCGGCTCGATGTGCATGTCGGGGCTTTCGATGTAGGAGATCCTGTTTGACGAGTGCTGTCTGGGTTCTAGAAGGGGCAAGGATAGGATAACACAGCCACGCAGTAGTCGCGATTGTAGTGGTTTCGAGATACGAGGGCTAGAACTTGCGACGATATTAGATGCCCCTCGACACGCTATTCGAAACCGCGCTACAAGCGTATGACTTGAATACGACGGCTTACAGCCCTAAAATCGAAGCCGGATTTCCCCCTGGTCCTCGTCCTCTGTTTCAAGGAGAAGGTTTGCAGGAAGTACTGCCAGCACCAGCAAGCGGAAAGCAAAATCGAGGGTTCGTCCTGGGGAGCCTGTCCTTTGGACATGGGGTCGCCCACCTGTATGACCAGGGATTCCCGGTTTTCCTGCCGGTCATAGCGGCTTCACTGGGTATGTCCAACCTTCAAGTCGCCGGCTTGCTCGGGGTGCGGCAGGTTGGGTTTGGTGTGGTGAACCTGGGCGGCGGCGTGTTTGTGGATATGCTCAGGAACCAATGGGGCCTGATCTTAACGGGCTGCATGGTGCTGTCGACCATCTCCTTCCTGGCTATGGGAGCCTCACCTACTTTCGCCGTGCTGCTCATTGCTGTGATTTTCGTCTCCATACCAGGAGCGCTCTGGCACTTGCCCGCCACCGCCGCGCTTTCCCAACGTTTCCCCGACCGGCGGGGCTTCGCTATTTCGGTCCACGGCTTCGGATCGAGTGTCGGTAACCTGATTGGTCCCATCATGGCAGGCGCATTGCTCACCGCCCTGCTATGGCGCCACGTCCTGTTCATCTACGCGGCTCCCGCGATGCTACTGGGTGTATTCGTTTGGTGGTCGCTCCGGGACGTTGGCCGGGAGGGTCCTCAATCACCAGAGCAGCGGTTTAGAGCCCAGGTCCGCGAAGCATGGATGGTGTTCAAGAACCCTGTTGTGTTGGCTTTGGTCCTCTCCGGCGCGCTGCGGGGAGTTGCCCTTCAAGAGGTGTTTCACTGGACTCCGTTCTATCTGGAACAAGAGTTGGGCATGGGCCACTTCCTTACGGGAGTCCACTATGCCTTGTTGACCGGGACCGGCATTGTCGCGGCCCCAATATTGGGACACTTGTCCGACGCCTACGGACGCAAGATGGTCCTAGTCCCCGGCTTAGTAGCCGCGACCTTACTTTCTCTCGTGGTAGTGAGCACCGGCGATAGCCTGCTTTTAGCGGTTTCCCTGGCTGCCATGGGCCTTTTCAGCTTTTCCTTGCATCAAATAATCCTTGCCGCTGTCCTGGATGTGACCGGTAGGGGGACCGAGGCAACCTCGGTGGGCTTGATCTTCGGATTCAACGGTGTAATTGGGGGGCTCTCACCTTTCATCGCGTCTTTGATTATCGACCACATGGGCGGCTTCGGTTCGATCTTCTATTACTCCGGCATCTTAACCGCTGCTTCCGCTTTGGTTGTCATGTTTGTGCCCCTTCCCCGGTACCAAAGGTTCCCGGGCTAGCAGCACCATTCGGGGAATGCGGGACAAGGCTATTGCTGTTGATTTGACACCCAAATTGCGCCTCCTTAAAATTGGAAACGCCATCCACCCTTAGCAGGGGATGAGCTTAGCTGGCCACAACTCAGCCCACCTTAAACCAGGCCGCTGGGATCTGATGACGACCGAGACGGCGCGGCGTGATAGTGAACCTGCGAAAGCCCCGTCCTGTCGGGGTTTTTCTTTTTGTGGGGGCGGAGATGATACGCAGGGACGAACGTTCCAATCAGACGATCACGGCGGTCCCTGGACTGGTGGCAGGACACTACACTGACCGGGACAACGCCACTGGCTGTACAGTGATTATCTGCCGGGATGGAGCGACCGGTGGCGTCGATGTTCGTGGTGGCTCACCGGGGACTCGGGAAACGGACCTGTTGCGCCCGGTGCATCGGGTCGACCGGTTGCATGCAGTGGTCCTCAGCGGGGGTAGCGCCTTCGGCTTGGATGCCGCCTCTGGCGCGGCCGCATATTTGGCGGACGAGGGCGTGGGGGTCAGGGTGGGTCCGGCGTTGGTGCCTATAGTGTCGGCGGCCATTCTATTTGACTTGGGACTGATTTCATCAGATGTCCGGCCCGGCGCGGCCCAAGGGAGGGCGGCCTGTGAGGGCGCCAACGCCGAGCCGTTGGAGGAGGGAACCGTGGGGGCCGGGACGGGTGCCACGGTGGCCAAGATCGCTGGCATGGACCGGGCTCTCAAGTCAGGCATTGGTTGTTGCCAGACGACGCTGCCGGGGGGCGTGGTGGTCGCGGCGGTTGTTGCGGTCAACGCCTACGGCGGCATCGTCGACCACAGGTCCGGCCTATTGATGGCCGGGCCCAGGGAGCTAGACGGGCGTGGCATGGGTGACTCTGTCAATCTGTTACTCCGGGAAAACCCGGCCCAGGAAGATAGCGTATTGGCCAACACGACCATCGGCTTGGTGGCTACCGACGCAGCGCTGACCAAGGAGGATGCCAATTACTTGGCCAGGGTGAGCCACGACGGCTTGGCCCTGGTAATTCGTCCCTGCCACACCATAAGGGATGGAGACACTATGTTTGCCATGGCCACAGGCAGGTCGGCTCGTTCGGCAGATCTAACAATGCTTGGGGCCGCTGCCACTGAAGTGACGGCCTTGGCGATATTGCGCGCGATATCTACGGCCACCGGTCTGGGCGGAGTGCCGTCGGCATCGGAGTTCCTGGGTGGATAGAAGCGGCCCATCCATAGGATTTATCGGGATAGGCGTGCTGGGCAAAGGGCTGGCCTTGGCGCTGGCGGCACGGGGTTACCGGGTGATCGCTGCCCACAGCCGTCGGCCGGCGTCTGCTCAGTGGCTTACCGGCCGGATACCCGACTGCCAGACCTTCGGCTCCGCTCAAGAGCTGGCTGATACCGTGGACCTGGTATTCATAACCACCCAGGACGCTAATATCGAGCCAGTGGTGTCGGCCCTTGCCTGGCGTCCAGACCAGGGTGTGGTCCACTGCAGCGGAGCCCAGTCCACTGGGATATTACGGTCCGCGGCTGATCAAGGAGCTCTGACAGGCTCGTTCCATCCGTTCCAAACCTTCGCCGGAATCGATCAGCCTGAGCAGACGGCCGACAGAATGAAAGGGGTGATTTTCGCGGTGACCGGAGAGGGCTGGGTGGGAGATATGTTGAGAAGGATGGCAGGAGACTTGGGTGGCCGACCGGTTTCTATCTCCGACCAAGACCGTCCTCTATACCACGCCGCCGCTGTTTTGGGATGCGGGTTCTTGGTACCGGTGTTTCAGGCTGCTATTGAGGTCTGGCGGGCCATGGGATTCTCTACCGAGGAAGCCCTGGAGGCCCTATATCCTCTTGCCCACACTACTTTGGAGACTGTGGCCAACAACGGAGTGGAAGCCAGTGTGACAGGTCCGATCGTCCGCGGCGATGCCGACACCATTCGCGCCCATCTGGAAGCGATATTTCAGCGGGTGCCCAATATCCTGCCTCTCTATGGGGCGCTAGCCGAAGCATCCCTTCCGCTGGCCACCGGGAAAGGCGTCGGCCCGGACCTAGTGACGGCGCTCCAAGAGCTTATCGATCACTACACCGGAGTCCAATAGATTCAGATGCGTGTAGTGGATAGCCCACAGGAGATGGAGCGGGCTTGTCGCCTCGCCGAACGGCCCTTGGGTCTTGTCCCTACCATGGGAGCAATACACGACGGACACCTGGCGTTAGTGCGCTGCGCCCGCCAGCGCGACGTCACTGTTGCTGCGAGTATTTTCGTGAACCCAACCCAGTTCTCCGCCACCGAGGACCTTTCCAGCTACCCTCGGGCCTTGGAACGAGACCTGGACTTGTTGAGGGGAGGAGGAGTCGATCTGGTCTTTGTTCCAGCAGTGCACGAGGTCTATCCACCGGGCTTCGACACCTGGGTGGACGCCGGAGCGTTGGGCGAAAAGCTTGAGGGTGCCCACAGGCCGGGTCACTTTCGGGGAGTGGCCACTGTGGTAACCAAACTGTTCAATTTGTGCCGTCCCGACCGCGCTTATTTTGGCCGCAAAGATGGACAGCAAGTGGTGGTTATCCAGAAGATGACCAGGGACTTGGACATGGGCGTTGAGATCGTCGTGGTGCCTACGGTGCGGGAGGAAGACGGACTGGCTTTGAGTAGTCGCAACGCACACCTGACCACCGAGCAGCGGAGAGCGGCCCCCGTCGTGTACCAGGCGCTATGCCGGGCCCAAGAGCTCTGGATGGACGGTTGCCAGGAGGCCGAAACCATGCGAGAAGCCGTTCAAGAGATGTTAAAAGCGGAGCCCTTGGTGGAGCGCATCGATTACGTGAGTGTAGCGGATACTGAGTCGTTGGAAGAGTTGGACCTCCCCAGGACCGGGGCCATGGTGTCAGTTGCGCTGGTCATCGGCGCAACCCGCTTGATCGACAACGTATTGTTGGATTAGACCACTTCTGGTCTTTGGCTCCGGGGAGACTACGGGCGGTTTCCCAACCTAATTTGATGAATACGGGTCCACCCTGACCCTTCGCTGCGGACCCCCATCAAGCGGACCCCCCATCAAGGGGAGGGAATGGCTGCCATTTTAGGGAGGAAGTTAGGGTGGGTTTCTGGTCGAAGCATCACCAAGTGGGCGACCCTAGTTCTGGGTCAGCTCCCGCACTGCCTCAGTGAGAGCCGGTATCACCTGTTGCCAGTCTCCCACCACTCCGTAGCGGGCCTCTTTAAATATATTGGCGTCGCTATCCTTGTTGATGGCGACTATCATTTTAGCGCCTGAGCACCCAGCCATATGCTGGCTCGCGCCTGAAATGGCCACGGTGATGTAAAGGTCCGGGGTAATGGTCTTACCGGTCAACCCAACCTGGTAGCTGGGCGGGACCCATCCGGAGTCCACGGCGGCTCGCGACGCACCGACGGCGCCCCCCAAGAGCTTGGCCAGAGTCTCCAGGTCCGTAAAGGGCTCCGGTCCTCCCAGCCCTCGGCCTCCGGACACTACTATTCGAGCGTCTTCCAGCTTGACGCCTTCTGCTTCTTCTTGGACCAGCTCAACAACTCGGCTCTTGGCCTGGGAGGCATCTAGCTCCACTGGGAACGAGACCACCTGCCCTTGGCGTGATGGGTCGGGCTCCAAGGGCTCATACACCTTTGGGCGAATCGCCGCTATTTGAGGGGTGTAGTCGCAACTGACCACGGCCACAGCGTTGCCGCCGTAGACTGGCCGGTTGGCCAGCAGCCTCTTTTGGGAGCTGTCCACCGAGACCTCCAGACAGTCTTGGGCCAATCCTACTCCCAATCGAAAAGCGAGCCTTGGGGCCAGATCTCTACCTTCGTTACTGCGTCCCATGAGTACGATCCGCGGCTGGGTCTCCCGGCATAGCACTTCCATAGCCGCGAGATGCAATTCAGTCTGGTAGTCCCTCAGGAGTGGGTGAGTTACGGCGTAAACTCTGTCGGCGCCATGGATCAAGGCTTGTTGGGCTGTGGCGTCAACGTCATCACCGAAGACACCGATGGCCAACTCCTCACCCAGGTCGTCAGCGACCCTACGGCCTGCGGCCAATATCTCTCGCGAGGTGAGCCCAAGCTGTCCGCCCGGCGCTTCTCCTATCACTAGGACTCCAGTTTCATCAGCCATCGCGAGTCCCCTCTCTACCTCCCTGGTAATTCCCGCCGCAGCCTAGCCTGCGACGTTTCAGGTAGACAGCCCTGCAAGTCATCCGAAAAGGTGCTTGACCTGTACTGCCTTCAACAAGCTCTGGGGAATCAAGATAAAGATATTCTTCCGTTGTTGCTGAGCTTGTCGAACCAAACCAGGTCTAAAACAGTTTTGCTTCTCTTAGCCTTAACGCCAGTTGTCGTCCGGCGTCGGCCGCGTCGTCACCCTCGATGAACTCGCATTCCTGGCTACGGACCGGAACGAACAAATCATGTAGGGTAACTCGGGGCTCCAGGGCCTGGGTGTCCAGGCCCAGGTCTGCCTTCGTCCAGATGGTGGGCAGCTTTCGGGTGGCCGCCATAATTCCGCGCAGAGTCGGGTAGCGGGGTTGCCCAAGCTCATTGCTGACCGTGACCAGAGCTGGCAGAGCAGCCTCAACTACCTCGTATCCCTCCGGAGTAATGCGCTCCACCCTGACTGCGTTCCCGCCAACGTCCACCTTGCGGCCCAGGGTAACGCAGGCCACGCCTAGAATCTCGGCGACTCCTAAAGGAACTTGAGCGTTGTCCCAGTCGGAAGCCTGGCGTCCGCAGATAATTAAGTCAAACCCGCCCAGCTTTTCTACCGCCGCCGCCAGAAGCTGGGAAGTAAAAAAGCTATCGATAGTATTCTGGAAATCGTCGTCCTGCAGCAGCACCAGCTCGTCAGCCCCCATGGAGAGCGGTTTCTTCATTACCTCCAGGGCGAAGGAGGTGCCAGCGGAGATAACGGTTATAGTGGCTTCCTGGGCGTCTTTAATACGAAGGGCCGCCTCTACCGCGTTCTCGTCGAACCCGTTGACAACGGGCGGGATGTTGGGAGGTGTGACCACCCGTTTGGCGTCATCGTCGATGCGAAATGCTGCGGTGGGCATTTCAGGGTCAATGACTTGCTTGGCGAGGACAGCGATGCTAATTGCCATAACGATATCTCTCGGAGTGCGGGACTGGCCGGGCCGGGGTGAAAGATATCACCATGTTCCGCGGGGTGTCAACGAAGGTAAAATCAGGCCTTTATAGCCATGGGCTCGTCCCCCACAACGGTGATGGATTTCGTCTCTAGGTCCATTAGTATTACTCGCTCCTCGTGTCAACGGAACGGCTGAGTGGCGGTCGGCGCCTGATTCGGATCGGGCGATATCGTACCTGGGGCTAGCTAGCGGCCCTCGATATCCGAGTCTGGTCGGGGAGAGGAGTGCTATAATTATAGTTAATAAGCTTCGCTGTGTATAAGTCCTGTGTATAAGTTATGAACACGGTCAAAACGTTTTTCCTCCTGATGGTCCTGAGTGGACTGCTCCTTTTGGTCGGTGCGGCGCTGGGCGGGATTGACGGCATAATAATCGCGCTGATATTCGCTGTGATTGTGAACTTCGGCGCCTACTGGTTCAGCGATCGCATCGCCTTGAGTATGGCCCATGCCCACCCCATTACGGATCAGGAAGACCCGGAGTTGTTTCGCATCGTGGCCGAGCAAGCTGCCCAGGCCAGGCTTCCGATGCCCAAAGTCTATGAGATTGATTCCCCATCTCCCAATGCTTTCGCCACCGGCCGGAGCCCGAAGCACGCTACTGTGGCGGTGACCACGGGGATACGGAGCATACTTGACCGGGAGGAACTCGGTGCTGTTCTGGCCCACGAGATGGCCCACGTGGGGAACAGGGATACGTTGATCATGGCGACGGTAGCCACCATCGCGGGCGCTATCTCAATGCTGGCATTCATGGCCCAGTTCGCCGCGATATTCGGTGGAGGACGCGATCGCGGTGGAGGGATCATTGGACTGTTGATTGTCGCCATTGTTATGCCCATCGCTGCTACCGTCATTCGAATGGCTATTTCGCGGGCCCGTGAGTTCCAGGCTGACGCCACAGGAGCCCGGACCTCCGGCAACCCCCTGGCCCTCGCCAGCGCATTGGAGAAGCTGGAGATGGGTTCCAGGGCACGGCCCCTGGAGGTGGCCGAAGGCGCATCCCATCTATTCATTGTCAATCCGCTCAAGGGCAGCTCGATAAGCGGCCTGTTCTCCACCCATCCGCCCATTGCTGAGCGGGTCCGCCGCTTGCGGGATATCCGGCCCAACTTCTAACTCCTCAGAAAAGGGGGCCTCCACCCCACACAAGAGGGAACTCTAAAGGCCCGGTGCTTAGACTGCCGGGCCCTTGGTTTGTGCCGGGTTTCTTCAGCCTTGATTGAGATGCCCGGCTGCGCTCCAGCATGCCTTGGCTTGGTGAAACGTCACTTTGAGGTGGAAATATCGATCCCGCACAATAGGTGCGACGCTCGGATGGACCGGCATGGTCCAAGGAGACCCTGTGCTAGAATCGCCGTGGTAGCGGTGTGCATCCAATAGATGGCACGCATTTGATTTGGGCTTTTGGCCGACCCCATTTCCACCCTCTGCGTCTTAGCTCCAGCCTAGATTCTCAAGACAGTTGACATGTTATTAATCGTTAAGTCCTTAGGGACGATTGTCCTCGGATTAGCCGTATTCTTCGGCTTTATGCTGTTGTTGTTGCTCAACAACTTTTCGAACAAGCTGTTGGACTCCAACTTCTATACCCTGACGATCTCTGGGAATGATACTTATAACCGGATTTACAACCAGGTGTTGGTTGACAAGGAACTGGAAATAACTCGAGACCTTTTGGGGAACGTGGAGGTAGTAAGTGACGAGGATGTTGTGGAGTTGTTGAAGCAGGTCCTGCCGCCCAGCTACCTCCAGTCCCAGGTGGAGCGCAACATTGAGCGGACCGTGGACTACTTGAATGAAGACCTGGATACTCTTGAGCTCTACGTGGAGATGGGCCCACCTTTAGATAACATTCAATCCGTGTTATTCGGGTACATCGACCAACGTATCGACGAAATCGAGGAAGAAGCCCCCGGCAACCCTGAGTGCTCGCCGAGGGTGGTGACCCATCTGGCCCGTGAGTACCAAGCAAGATGGGCACAGTTGGCCGACGGCCACCTGCCGGGGACCGTTCCGTCCTTAAAGGCTATAGACCGGCGGTGCCGGACCCTGATGTTTGAGGCTACTTTTGACCGGACCATCGCAGACACAGCCATTGACCAGCGGGCCCGGCAACGCTTGATGGAAAGCCGCTCCGAGTTACGCCAAGAGTTCATTGAAGGCGATGCTCACGGGGTCTTGAAAGCGTCAGCCAGACCATTGGCCACTCCTATTATGGACGACGCCATTGAGCAGGTACGAAAGGGATTGGGGGAGGGAGACCGGATCGACTTGATCGATCAACTAGTTGATTGGAACGATCAGATCACCGAAGAGGAGTTACGGTACGACCTTGACCGTACCCGGAGATTCTTGAATGGAAGCCAGAATTTCGGCAAGCCGGCGGCACTGGCGATGCTGATTGCGGGGCTTGTTCTCATGGGGTTACTGCATTATCCGAGCTTAACCGGCGCAATGCGTTGGCCGGGCCTCACCCTGCTTTTGACCGGAGCGGCCTTCCTGGGAGTAAGCAAGTTCCTGGAATCGAGGGTGCCCGAATGGGTGGACCGGCTGGTGGTACGGGGCGCCGAAGAGGCGCCGGGAGTACCTGCGTCAGTCACCGATCTAGCCGGGGACCTCTTGATATCCTTTGCCCGGCAGCTTACCGACGGGTTCGCCGGCCCTTCCATTACTGTTTTGGTTATCGGTGGGCTCCTGTTCGGAGGTTCCTTCTTCGTCTTTGTACTGCGGCCGCTGCTACCTAGGATTCGCTGACCATAACCCTCGTTTATCCTCTCCCCAAAGGGCCGAGGATAAACGGGCAATCGCCTGAATGTGGAAGAGTTAGAGTGCCGGCCATCAGAACAGCGCTATAGGGTTCACCGGGGAGCCAGTGACGTTCCGCAGCCGCAACGGCGCGAGGGTCAGCATAAATTCGTAGCGGTTTCGCTCCCGGCATGCCTCCGCCAGATGTTCCAGGTTGGCGTTGTCGATAAGCCACAACCCCATAGTGACCAGGCACATGGTGTGGAGGGGAGAGCCTATGGTGGCGTAGTGCCCGGGACGGAAGTCGTTGGACGTGTCAGTGCCCAGCATAGCAACGCCCCGCTCCTTGAACCAAGGAGTGCAAGCGACCTGGCAGGCGGTCATGGGTTCGGCGTTGGAAACTGGTCCTGTGTCCAGCACCTTCGCCTGAATGTGGAAGAGTTAGAGTGCCGGCCATCAGAACAGCGCTATAGGGTTCACCGGGGAGCCAGTGACGTTCCGCAGCCGCAACGGCGCGAGGGGACGTAGCGGTTTCGCTCCCGGCATGCCTCCGCCAGATGTTCCAGGTTGGCGTTGTCGATCATAGTGACCAGGCACATGGTGTGGAGGGGAGAGCCCGTAGTGCCCGGGACGGAAGTCGTTGGACGTGTCAGTGCCCAGCATAGCAACGCCCCGCTCCTTGAACCAAGGAGTGCAAGCGACCTGGCAGGCGGTCATGGGTTCGGCGTTGGAAACTGGTCCTGTGTCCAGCACCTTCCGGTAATTTCCGGTCCTTACCAACAGGACGTCGCCTTCTCCTACTCTTACCCCTGATTGCTGCTCCGCTTCCTCCAGGTCTTGCGGCATCACCGGTTCGGAAGGGTCTACCCAGGACACCCCCCTCAGGAGGGGGATGTCTAAAAGCACTCCGCGAGTTACGATGCCTTGCCATGCTGCGTCTATGGAGTGGCTCTGCGCTCCCTCTCTGGACGTCACTAGGCTGGCGGGCCTGCCGTTATACATCTTGCTCTGCCATGAGTAGTGGGAGAGAGCGTCGATGTGGGTGATGGTCTGGCCGTGGAACACCATGCCTATGAATTCCGCAGCGCCACGCCGGGTGAGTTGCCGCTCCGGAGGGTCCGTGTCCCTGCCCTCGCCGCTATCCACCATGTAGCGCTGCACTTGGTGAGTTACGTCGGGAGTCATGTCCGTGACTATGGGCCGGGCGCAACTTACCGTCACACCCTCTTTCACCAAACCGGCTGCCTGGATCCGCTTTTGGGGAGTTATGAGGTTCAGACAACCCAGTTGGTCGTCGGCGCCCCAACGGCTCCAGTTGCTCAGCGAAGTCATCCATTCCAAGACTTGGGCTTCCGCCGGAATCTCCCTACTCATCGCGATTCCCTCCTGGTTGTCGACTCTAATCCTGGGCGTCGTCCTCGTGGCCCGATAATATGGCGCCCTACGTTTCTCACATCTGGGTTCCAACAAACTGGGGGTAGCCTCTAAGGAATTCCCCGGCTGGTTGAACGCGCCTCCCTTCAAGCTGAACCAAATTGATTCCCAGGATACCACCCCCGGTCCCTACACCGAGTACCATGCCGCCCGAAGCAAGGGATGTTGCCACCCCTGGAGCGGTCCCCGGGGCCGATGAAGCAGGCAAAGTTGTCACGTCGATGAGTTTAAGGAGCTTGCCGTCCCAATAGGTGAACAGACCAGGCCAAGGAGTGTAGGCTCGCCGCTGTCGCTCCAAGACGACCGCCGGTAGATTCCAATCTACCTTTCCATGGTCCCTTTCCAGTTTTCGCGTGACCGTTGCTGCCTCGTGGTCCTGTGGGTTGGCCGGCAATTGGCCGCTAAGCCACCGCTCTAGGTCTCGCAACAGCAGCTCTGCGCCGAGCGCAAACAGGGCGCCGGTTAGCTGGTCGGCTGTTTCCCCCCCGGAGAGATGCAATTCCTTCTGAGAGATGATGGGGCCGGTATCCATGCCCTCGTCCAGCAGCATCAGGGTCACCCCGGTGGTTTCCACCCCATCGAGTATTGCGGTGGCCACTGGGGAGGCCCCCCGGTATCGAGGCAGCAGGGAGGGATGCAGGTTGACGCAACCACCAGCCGCTACATCCAGCACCGGTTGGGGCAGGAGCTTGCCGTAGGCTGCTACAACGATAGCGTCGGGCCGAAGACCGGCCAGATCTCGCTGGACCTTTTCCGATCGAAAGCTAGCTGGTTGGAGAACCGGTAAGCCCCGGCCGGTGGCAAATTCTTTGACCGGAGAACAAGCAGGAGAAAGTCCGCGGCCTCGGGGGCGGTCGGGTGGAGTGTATACCCCCACAACCTCAATGCCCCAGGCATTAAGCAACGCCTCCAGCACCGGGGTAACGAAAATCGGTGTTCCCATGAAGACTAGGCGCATCTAATCTCCAGAAAGGCCAGGAAACGTGGGAATTCAAAGCTGGGCATCAGGGGAGGGGCGCTAAAGCATAGAGTGGCCTTGGTATCGGGTCAGGGCCTTTAAGTCCTCCACCTAACGCGAATCTCCCCGTTCGCCACCTGTTCGAGCCAGGGGCAAGCTTTGAGCCTGTCGAAGGGCCATCCCTCCATGGTTCGACAAGCCTGTCCTGAGCCTGCCGCAGGGCTCACGACGAAAGGGCTTGCTCACTGTAGTGGGACCACTAAAAGACCCTGGCCTTGGCCTGTAACTGTTCAGCCTCAATGATTCGTTCCGGCCGCCGTGCCGTTATTCCGGCCCTTTATCAAGTACGGGCAAGCTGTGAGCCGGAATCTAAAAGCGCTTCCAAACAGCAACGTTCCTTATCCTCGGTTATTCTGGATTCCCACTTTCGTAGGAATGACAGGCTTGGGGCGGGAATGGCCCTCAACTCTGAACACTTACCTTGGCAAAGGTTGACTTGACACCCCATCCAGCCAATTGCTAGAATAAATCAACCGCTTGGCGGAATTTGAAAAAGGAGGTGATGGCGAATGGATGATAGTTTAACACGCAGGGGCGATGGTAGGCATCTGTCTGGACACGACGAGGTGATCGTCTCCTAGAGAAATCTAGTAACATACGAGAACCCCATAGTCGGGCCCAGGCCAATGTCTACCATCGCCCCTAGCCCCCCCGGATAAGAAATAGGGGTGTACAGCCGACAGCGTGGCTGGGCCCGAACCCATTTAGGAAGTAGCCCTAAGTAGTAGTAGTATCTCTAATCAAATTACCAGTGAGTTTTTTTCTAACCTTATCTCGCCCAATCCCCGGTTCCGCCGGGGGTTTTCTTTTGCAACACGTTCCTCAGTTGCCCTTTGCTATGATTGACATTGAAAAGCCCTCGGCTTAAAATCCCAATTAAGCTGGCGGCTACAAATGATTGAATCGGAGACTGGATGTTACGAATTCGGCTTAGAAGAGTAGGTAAGAAAGGGAATCCGTCGTATAGAATAGTAGTAGCGGAGGCTACCGCTCCCCGCGACGGAGCCTACCTAGAATGGATTGGAAACTACGACCCAATGACCGACCCACCTGCGGTGACCCTCAAACGAGATAGAGCTGCCGAGTGGCTTAGCCGCGGAGCACAACCTTCCGACGCTGTACGGGATATTCTGCGTCGCGACGGAGTCCTGGGAGAGGCCGAGCCCGCATGAAGGAATTGATCGAGTATATTTCTCGGTCCCTGGCCAGTGATCCTGACGCCGTGCAGGTCACGGAGACCATGGAGGACGGACGGCTTATTCTCCGCCTTGAGGTGGCTCCAGAGGACAAAGGCAAGGTGATTGGGCGGCAAGGGCGGGTAGCCCAGGCCATGCGGGTTCTATTAAGGGTTGCGGCGGTAAAGGACGGCTCCCATGCTGTCTTGGAGATCGTATAGTCCTCTGGAAAAACGCGATTCCCCAACTTTCAGACAAAGCTTCAAGTGACCAACCCGAGAATTGACCCCCCTGAATTCATCACCGTGGGACGGGTGTTGAGTGCCCACGGGCACTCTGGGCAGGTGAGAGTGATGGTCCTCAGCGATGTCGGCCACCGCTTCCATGTGGGGCAGACACTTTACCTCCGGGGGACTCCATACCCTATAACCTCGTCCGCGCCCTCTCCACCTGCTCAGGTTATCCTCCGACTAGACGGTATAAACACCTTCTCGGCCGCCCAGGCCCTGATGGGGGAGCAGATTACTGTGCCGGAGAATGCGGCCCCGCCACTCCCTGAAGGGGAGTATTACCACTTTCAGCTTCTGGGCATTAATGTGTTCACAGAAGACGGCGAGTACCTGGGGCAAATCTCCGAAATCCTGGAGACTGGAAGTAACGACGTTTACGTGGTGTCGGGTACCAGCCCGGACCTGCTGGTGCCGGCCCTTGCCGATGTGATCATAACAACGGACGTCAACGCTGGCTCCATGGTGGTAAGCTTGCCCGACGGGCTGCGTTAAGACCATTTTGACCAGCCATTTTTGCCGATGTTAGAATCGATTGCAGTATTCGCAACCTAGTGGCTGTCAACAGCTTCCAAGTCGAAAATATTCTCCCCATCCACCGATGGGAGTCTGACTAGGGATGCGAAGCGGATGCAGGCACAGACCCCGGTCGAGGGTAGCGGTCCGATGGACTGGATAAGGAGGTGGCCTGAATGTCCGGCCATTCAAAATGGTCAACCATCAAACATCAAAAGGGGGCAACTGACGCCAAACGGGGAGCGTTGTTCACCAAGCTGACCCGCGACCTAACCTTGGCGGTACGAGATGGTGGCGGTTCAGATCCCGACACTAATTTTCGCCTCCGTTTAGCCATCGATAAAGCCAGGAACAGCAATATGCCCCAGGACATCGTAGCCAGGGCGGTCAAGCGGGGCTCCGGAGAGGGCGCGGAAGGCAAGGAGAACCTGGAAGAGGTGACCTACGAAGGATACAGCCCCGGTGGTGGCGCGATTTTTCTGCAAGCGGTCACTACCAATCGTAACCGCACCGCCGCCGATGTGCGCACCGCTTTTAGCCGGGGCGGTGGCAACCTTGGCGAGACCGGTTGCGTGGCCTGGAACTTTGAGACCAAGGGTCTAATCACTCTTGAGATAGATAATGAGACACTGGCGGAGGAGATGAGCCTGGCCGCCATCGACGCGGGGGCTGAGGATGTCAATCTCGAGGATGGCTTGCTGGAGGTCCACACTACCCCGGCCAACCTGATCGATGTCAAACAGTCCCTCGAGACCCAGGGAGCGGTCCCTCAGTCCGCGGAGGTCTCCATGGTGCCCAAAACCACCGTGCTGCTGGAGTCTAAAGAAGCAGAGCAGACCCTCAGACTGCTCGACAGCCTGGAAGAGCTGGCCGACATCCAGAAGGCGTATACCAATGCCGACTTTCCCCCGGAGGTCCTACAGGCCTACCAGGAGGCTTCTTGAGGTCACGTCCAGGAGCCCCGGACTGATGCGAGTACTGGGCATTGACCCGGGCACAGTCCGAATGGGGTTCGGGGTGATAGATGAAGCGCCTACGCCGGTGGTCCAAGACTTCGGAGTGGTGACCCTTCCTGGCTCCATGGCGTTGGAGCACCGCCTATACCAGCTCTTCACTCACG
Source organism: Dehalococcoidia bacterium (assembly GCA_965197555.1). Lineage (GTDB taxonomy): Bacteria > Chloroflexota > Dehalococcoidia > Lucifugimonadales > UBA3495. The sequence continues at coordinate 1,628,235 of OZ240213.1, forward strand.
TTTCCAACATGATCAGCGTTTTTCAACCCACGGTTGTGGCAGTGGAGGATGGATTTGTGGGCGAAGGGGCAAGGCGTTTCATCAAGCCAGCCATCGCCCTGGGGCAGGCTCAAGGCGTGGTTCTAATCAGCGCTGCCAGCCACGGTATACCAGTATTCAGATATACCCCAGCCCAGGTCAAACAGGCGATTACCGATTATGGCGCGGCGCCCAAAGGCCAAGTCCGGGAAGCTATCGCAGCTACCCTGGGGTTGGCGTCCCCCCCGGAGACAGACGCCGCGGATGCCTTGTCAGTATGCATTTGTCATTTGAGCCAGGCTCGAGCTGTCAAGGTATTGGGCCGGGAAATCGCCCCCGGTTCGGAGACATAGAGGGTGATCGTCGGCGTCAAGGGACTCCTGGATGCGGTGGGCCCAGACTGGGTTTATCTGCAACTTGGTGGGGTCACCCTACAAGTATTCGTACCGTCCAGCGCGATCAGTAACCTGGGCCCAATTGGTAGTCAGGTCCAGTTGTACACCGACCTCAGAATCCGGGACGAACAACCGGTCCTATTCGGGTTCCCCAGCGCCGCCTCCTTGGAGCTGTTCGCTTTGCTGACCGGTGTATCCGGTGTGGGGCCACGGCTGGCACTGGCGCTCTTGTCCACCCTCGGCGCTCCGGGGTTGCGCCAAGCCATCGCTTCGGGCGACATGGCTGCCCTCGCTTCCGCTCCCGGCGTTGGTGGGCGCACCTCCGGCCGAATCATTCTGGAGCTGAAGGGCAAGGTGGAGGAGCAGGATATCGATGTGATTCCCATGGCCAGCGATGACGCCCAAGTTATAGCCGCCCTTGCGGCGTTGGGCTATTCAACCAACGAAGCAAGAAGGGCGGTCTCCACTCTGGAAAAAGACCCGGTACTGACTCTAGAGGACCGGATTAGGCTGGCGTTACAAAAGATAGGATCGGGGTGAAGATACGGCGGGGCAGCCTGATATAATTAAGTTGTTATATCCCAGGTGTGAGGTCTCCATCATAGACCAGCTAGGCCCGTTGGGTTCCTGAAATGCCAGACTTCCAATTAGTATCCGACTTCAAGATGACGGGGGACCAACCCGCGGCAGTGGCGAGCTTGTCTAAAGCAGTCCAGGAGGGGATGTCCCGCCAGACGTTATTGGGAGTAACCGGCAGCGGCAAAACATTCACCATGGCGAACATAGTCCAAGAGGTGCAACGGCCCACTCTGGTTATGGCCCACAACAAGACTCTGGCCGCCCAGCTAGCGACTGAGTTTAAAGAGTTCTTTCCCCACAATGCAGTGGAGTACTTCGTCTCCTACTATGACTACTATCAGCCAGAGGCTTACGTGCCTCAGTCGGACACCTATATCGAGAAGGACGCCAGCATCAACGAGGAGCTTGACAAGCTGCGTCTTTCGGCGACGACCTCCCTTCTGACCCGCCGCGACGTGTTGATCGTCGCTTCAGTGTCTTGCATCTACGGCCTTGGCGACCCGGAGGACTACTTCCATTTCGTGGCCCGCTTGCAGGTGGGTGACATAAGGAACCGCAGCCAGCTAGTCCGCCAACTTGTGGACATGCAGTATGATCGCAACGATACCGATCTCGCTCGGGGTAGGTTCCGGGTGCGAGGCGACATCATTGAGCTCGTACCTGCTTATGGGGAGGCGGCAGTCAGAATTCAGTTCTTCGGCGACGAAATTGAGCGCATCGTTGAACTGGACCCCCTCACCGGGGAGGTATTGGGCGAAAAGTCGGACTTGTTCATTTTTCCGGCCAACCACTTTGTGACTCCCAAGGAGAAGCTGGAGTTGGCCGTTGCCGACATTAAGATCGAGCTTGAGGAGCAACTCGCCGACTTGAGGGGCCGAGGCAAGGTGCTGGAGGCGGCGCGGTTGGAGAGTCGCACCCACTATGACCTGGAGATGCTCCAAGAAACCGGCTTCTGCTCCGGAGTTGAAAACTACGCCAGACACCTGTCCCGCCGGGCCCCGGGCAGCGCCCCTTGGACCTTGCTGGACTATTTCCCGGAAGACTTTCTGATGTTCGTCGACGAGTCCCACATGACTTTGCCTCAAGTCCGGGGTATGTACCACGGCGACGTCTCTCGGAAACGCACTCTGGTGGACTTTGGGTTCCGCCTCCCGTCGGCCCTGGACAACCGGCCTTTAAACTTTGAGGAATACGATTCCCACATCAACCAGGTCATCTACGTTTCGGCCACGCCGGGGCCCTATGAAATGGAGCATAGCTACGCGGTTGTGGAACAGGTGATTCGCCCCACCGGCCTGCTCGACCCCACTATCGAAGTCAAGCCCACCGAAGGTCAGATCGACGATCTGCTTCAACAAATCAAAGTGCGCGTCGATCGGGCCGAGCGCTGTTTGGTGACGACTTTGACCAAGCGCATGGCCGAAGAGCTAGCGGACTATCTTTCGGAGATGGGCGTCCGAAACCACTACTTGCACTCGGATATCCAAACCCTGGACCGGGTGGAAATCCTTCGAGACCTGCGTCTGGGTGTTTACGACGTGATCGTGGGGATAAACCTGCTGCGGGAGGGATTGGACCTGCCGGAGGTCAGCCTGGTGGCCATCCTGGACGCCGACAAAGAAGGCTACCTGCGCTCGGACACGTCACTGATTCAGACCATCGGGCGGGCAGCCCGGCATTCCAACGGACATGTGATCATGTACGCCGACCGGTTGACCGATTCCATGAAACAAGCGGTCGACGAGACTTACCGCCGAAGAAAGATTCAAGACGTTTACAACGAGAAGTACGGGATCCAGCCCCAGAGCATCCAGAAAGAGGTCCACGACATCACCGAGGGTATCAAGGCCATCGCCGAAAACCGGGCCAGGTACAATGTGGTACGGCAGGAGATGTCCCGCGCTGACATGTACCGGGTGGTGAAAGACCTGGAAGTGCAGATGAAGGAAGCGGCCCGGAACTTGCAATTCGAAAAGGCCGCCCAATTCCGCGACGAGATCTTCGAGCTAAGGCGTCTGCTGGCCCTGGAGGAAAAGACCATCGGCCCCGCTGCATTCGAGCCTGAGTTGGAGGCGTCAAGGCCCTAGAATCGCTAGTCTAAGGAGTGTCCTTGAAGCCATCTCCCTCGGAGACCAGTCCGGGCCTGGTGAGACAACTACCCCGTCTCCCCATTACCTCATCCTTTCTCCACCAGCCTGTGCAGTTGCTGTAACACCTTCCCGTTCTCCTCGGTGGAGAAATTGTCCACGGTGTAAACGGCTTCTCCAGTGGTACCGTCTACCACGACTCCGTTGTCAACCAGCCGCTGTATCAAGTCCGTTTCGTGGTCCACGGTAGGAAGTAGATTGCGGCCCACCAGCCTGGATAAGGCCGCCACCAGGCCATAGCCGCCCCAGTTGGATACGCTGGCGATGACCAACCGGTCCACTTGAGTAATGGCCGGGCTCTGGGGGAGCCGCTCTACTGTGGGGATTACTTGGGCCAGGTTGCCCATACCGATTTCGTTGCCGCCGTCTCCGATGCCTACCGAAGGAATGCCGGCTTCGAAGAGATAGTCCAACCGCGCCGTGTGGGGTGTAATGTCCGCGTCCCGCATATTCAGATAGGTGTCCGAGCGGGTCCGCCCGGAGCGTTCGATGGAGATCAGCAGCGAGGGGTCCAGACGGTCCAGCAACCGGCTCGCGTGCTGTTGGCTATCAGCAATTTCGGTGATGGGGAAGTCGACGACCTCTATTTGGCCGCTCACTGAGTCTCTGAGTGTCGGGGCGCCATACACATCAGTGATATAGCTTACTTTTCGCCCCAGGGTTTCAAGAGCATTCCCGATAGCGATAGCTCCGGGAGGGCCATCAGTCTCCGGCTTGCCCGCCATCAAAATATAGAAGCCGGTGGTTATAGCTGTAGCCCCGCGGTGGTCCAATACGTATTGGGCCGCCTGGGTGCAATAGTCGGATGGCAGGTGGGGTCGCAGCGCGGCGACTCCTCTTTTGTCCTGCTGGAGAATAATATCTTCGATGGTGTCCGGCATTTCTACTCATCCAAAAGGCCTACTGAGGGGCTGAGAGCTGGCGGTTAAATCACAGCGTAGTCAGCGTCCCGCTGGTCGGTTATAAACATGCGTCCCGGCGCGTGGGTGATCATCAAGGGTGGTTTGCAGTTGAGGGCCACCGCCTGTGGGGTCACTCCGCAGGCCCAGAATACCGGCTCCTCGTCGTCGAGGACCTCAACCGGGTCCCCGAAATCTGGCCTGTCCAGGTTCTTGATGCCGATGGCCGATGGGTCGCCGATGTGGACCGGCGCCCCATGGGTGGCCGGAAACCGGGAGGTTACTTGAACGGCCCGCACAATCTGCTGCCGTTTAATCGGCCGCATGCTCACCACCATAGGCCCGGAGAATACCCCCGAAGGAGCGGTGGGAATATTAGTGGTGTACATGGATACATTGTTCCCGCGCTCCTGATGCCGCAGCGGGATGCCGGCATCAACCATGGCTGTTTCGAAGGAAAAACTGCAGCCCAACAAGAAGGAAACCAGATCGGCCCGCCAGTAGGGGACCAGGGAGTCGACTTCAGCAACAAGCTCCCCGTTCTCGTACACTCGGTAACCAGCCGCATCAGTGCGAATGTCTGCTCCGGGAGATGTCAACGCTGGCTCGGTCTGACCACCTTCGATAACCTCCAGCAACGGACAGGGCTTGGGGTTCCGCTGGCAAAAAAGCAGGAACTCAAAGGCCAGGTCACGAGGAATTATGGCCAAATTCGCTTGCACGTAGCCCGGCGCGATGCCGGAGGTCACCCCCCTCCACTGTCCGGACCGGATCAATTTTCGCACCTCTCGCCCCGTCTTGGGCAGCACCTGGGTGCTCATGCGCCTACTCCACGTCTAATGATTGAAATTAACCAAGCCCTAATAATCCCATGATAGTTGGCGCCTCCCACACCGTCAATCGCTGCTCCACCCACGTAATTGTTGAGACTCGACGATTAGTTCCCGCCGCCGCGCCGTCGTTCCGGCCCCCGTATCAAGTACGGGGCAAGCTTTAAGCCGGAATCCAAGAGCGTTCCCAAACAACAACGTTTCTTATCCTCGGCTTTTTTGGATTCCCACTTTCGTGGGAATGACGGGGGGGGGGGGGGAGAACTGAATAACTCTGAACAGTTACCCCCGGTGTTGAAAGCCGCCGTTTGATTCGGTGTTATACTTTTTGTAGCAAACTGATCATTCTGGGTTTAGCTTGTGTCCTGCCTGTACTTGCTAGCTAACAGCACCAATGGCACCGGTCCGCTGGAAGAGGTCATCCACCGGGCGGGCTTCTCCTGCCAGGTGGCCCATAACATGGTGGAGCTGGAAAACGGCGCCGCGCGTGGGGAGGCTGAGGCGGTGCTGCTAGACCTGGAGTCGTTCGGTGACTCCGAAGCCAGCCGGGCCATAAACCGGTGTCACCAACTTAAGCTGCCCGTCGTCGCGGTTGTGTCCCGGAACATGGCCAATGAGTATGACCCATCGTTAAACCCCGACGAGTTGGTGTTCAATCCAATCCAGGACGGGGAACTCCTGGCCAGGGTAAGACAAGCCATTTATCGGGTTCAGGGGTCATCCGGGTCCGAGATATTGAAGATTGGGGACATAACTGTAGACCTGGGAAGGTACGAAGTCACCGTGGCGGGACGGCGGGTATCCCTTACGTACAAGGAGTTCCAGCTACTGGTATTGCTGGCCTCCAATCCGGGTAGGGTGTACTCCCGGGAGTCATTGCTGAGCCAGGTTTGGGGGTACGACTACTTGGGTGGAACGCGGACCGTAGACGTCCATGTTCGCCGCTTGCGGTCCAAGATTGAAGGCCCGGACCGCTCCTACATCGAGACCATCTATCTAGTTGGCTACAGATTCAAAGCTGTTTCTTGAGCAGACAGCTATATCTCAACTGGCTTCATCGCTGACCTGGTCGAGGAAACCAGCTACCCGAGCGGCTAACGCCTCGTGCTCAGGCGACTTTAGATCCGGGTCCAGAGCAATCAGCGCAGCAGCTTCCTTGCGGGCTGTTTCCAGCAATTTCACATCGGATAGGTGGGCCATTCGCAGATTGGGCAGGCCGCTTTGCCTGGTGCCGAAGTAGTCGCCGGGCCCCCGAAGCTCCAGGTCGACTTCGGCGAGGCGGAAGCCATCGTGAATATTTTCCAGCGCCGATAGCCGCTCCTTAGCTACTTCGGACGGCGTGTCCGACACCAGTAAGCAGTAGCTCTTGTGCTCGCCACGGCCGACCCTGCCGCGAAACTGGTGAAGCTGCGCTAAGCCGAACCTCTCAGCCCCTTCGATTAGCATCAAGGTTGCGTTGGCTACGTCGATGCCAACCTCAACCACCGCCGTGGAAACAAGAATGTCCAAGTCACCATCGCGAAAACTCCGCATTACGCGCTCTTTATCTTTGGCGGACATGCGCCCGTGCAAGAGTCCAAGCTTTAGGTCGGGGAATACATCCTTAGATAGACGCTGGAATTGTTCGGTGGCCGCCGCAGCCTCAATGGCGTCAGACTCCTCTACTAGCGGACAGATGACAAATGCTTGCCTCCCCTCCTGGACCTGCTTGCGCAGGAAGCCGTAGGCGGCCTGGCGCCGCTCCCCGGCTAGCCAACGGGTCGCAATCTGCTGCCGTCCTGCTGGCAACTCATCTATGGTGGATATCTCCAAGTCGCCGTAAAGGGTTAGCGACAGGGTGCGCGGGATGGGAGTGGCGGACATAAGCAAGGTGTGGGGCGCTTCAGCGCCTCGTTTCCTTAAAGCGGCCCTCTGCAGGACTCCGAACCGATGCTGCTCGTCGGCTACGGCCAAAGCTAGATTAGGTAGGCTGACTCCTTCTTGGATAAGGGCGTGAGTCCCGATGATCAAGTCCAGGGTTCCGTCGGAGGCCATTTGGGTCAACTCCCGTCTCCACGACTGGCGGGTGCTGCCGGTAAGCAGTCCAACCGATACTGGCCGATCCATGGACTCCAAGTACACCGAGATAAGATAGTCCGATTGGACCGGCCGGGCCATTCCGCTCAGCAGGTTGCCCACGGTTTGGAAGTGTTGTTCAGCCAGAACCTCCGTGGGGACCATAATGGCGCCCTGGTAGCCGGCCGCCGCCACCGTCAGCAGCGCGGCCAGCGCCACTACTGTCTTGCCGCTGCCTACCTCGCCCTGAAGCAGCCGGTTCATCGGAGGTGTGCCCCGGCTCATGTCCTCCAAGGTCTCCCTAATGCACCGGTCTTGGGCCGCTGTGAGCCGAAACGATAGGGAGTCAAAAAAACCTTCCAGAACGCGTCGGTCAATGTTTATGGGGACTCCTTCGACGTCCTGGGTGTGGAGCCGCTTCCTAGCAAACACCGCTAATTGCAAAGTGAATAGTTCGTCAAAGGCCAGCCGCTCGCGGGCAGACTCCCAGGCCGATAGATCGTCTGGATAATGGGCCTCGTGGATAGCCTCTTGGAGGGGAATCAAATGAGCCCGGTCCATAACATCGGGGGCCAATGTCTCTTCAATTCCGCCAAGCCAATTATTCAAGGCTTGCCAGGTCAACCGCCGCAGGTTCCGTCCTGTCAGGCCCTCGGTCAGGGGATAAACAGGGACCAAGCGGCCGGTGTGGACTGGGGCCTGTGCCGACTCCATCAAATCGTATTCCGGTGATTCGAATACGATCTGGCCGCGGAACACGTCCGCTTTACCGCTTATCGCGACCAGAGAATTCGGCTTGAGGGTTCTTGCCATATAACGTTGTCCGAACCAAATAACCCGGACGTTGCCTGTTTCGTCGCTTAACACGGCTTCGGTGTCCATGCGCCGCCCCTTGGGCCCCTGAGCGATGGTGCGGGCTTCCCAGACCCTTCCGATGAGGGTGCATTCCTCGTTGGGAACAATTCCTGATACCTTGACGAGTCTGGAATAGTCCAAGTGCCTCCGGGGGAAGAGGTACAGCAGGTCCCTGACAGTCGACACGTCTAGTCGTTGGAGCTTTTGGGACAGCTTGGTGTCCACTCCCTGCAGCATATTCACCGGCGCGTCCACGGTCAGACTGGGAGGGGGAGAGCGGAACTTTGAAGACCGGGCCTCAGTCTCTTGATTAGCCTCGGGAGTTCTATCTGAGTAGGCTGCGTCATCCGGCTGGGCCGTCGGAGAGGCGACGTCAGGCGTTAGAGGCGTTAGATCGGAAGCCGAGGATTCTTCACCAGCCAGCAGGCGTAGCCATTGGTCCGACCATTGGCGGCGTTGCTCGGGGGGCATCGCAGCGTAGGAGGACTGGGACAGATAGCCGACAAGCTCCAGTTCTTGTAAGTGGGACTGTAGATCGTCGGCCCAATGCTGTAAGAACTTGTCCAGTCCACCAACGACGGCAGTATTGTCAAAGCCGCGGGACTGTTCTAGCTTGAGGATGTTCCGAAGGGGGTCCAACCAGGGGAGTGGGCTCGGCTTTCGGGAGGCCATCAGAATTTTAGTATATCACCCTACTCTGTAATGAGGCCTACACCCAGCGCCCTGGGCCCCATGTACGTACCCAGGGTTGGCCCGAACCGGCTGGAAATGATGTCTTCGGCAGGCGCCAGGCCAGAGAGTTTCTCTCTTAGATCATCCAGCTCTTCCGGAGTAGTGTTGTGTATTATCGCCAACCGCCGGATTGGAGCCAACTCATGGACCAGCTCTACTACACGGCGCACGGCCCGTTCTCGGCTGCGCGGTCTCTCCACTGGATGGGCTTCACCATCCTGGAGCCTAAGAATCGGCTTGACACTGAGTAGCGATCCCAAGTAGGCCCGGGCTTTTCCAATCCGTCCGCCTTTTTCCAGGTACTCCAGGGTGTCCAACACGAACAGGCCATGGGTAGATGGGAGGCATTGGTTCACTTGGTCTAAGACTTGGGCCGTGGAGACACCTTCCCTTACCAAGCGGGCTGCCTCAAGCGCTACTAGTCCGAGGCAAATGGAAGCTAGCTGGGAATCAATAATGTGAATGCGTTCATTTGCAACATCGCCCAGGGCTGCCCTGGCCTGACTGGCAGAGTTAAGGGTGCCGCTGAGCTTTCCTGAAACGTGGATGGAAATAACCTCGTCCCCTTGGTCCAGCATCTCGCGGTACACAGCTTGGAAATCAGCTACCGACGGTTGAGCGGTGGTGGGCAGTCGGGCGGTGGAAACAAGATCGCGGTAGAAATCGTCGGGAGAGAGATCGACACCATCTCGGTAAGTCGTGTCTCCCACCGTCACGTAACAGGGTAAGATCACGATGCCCAACTCTTGAGCCAATCGGGCCGGAAGGTCGGCCGAGCTGTCGGTGACGATTCTTAGGGCCACAGTGGAACCGCCTACTCCACCGAGGCCAGGTAGTGATAGTGGGGTTGGCCGCCATTGACCACATCCACCTGAATTCCAGGGACTAGGCCTGCTATGCTATTCCCCGCCGCTTCTGCCGCTGCGGGCTGGACGTCGTGCCCGAAATAAATGGTCACAACCATGTCGGATTCCGGGGCGACCTGCTCTAGCGCCCCTTCCAACGCCTCCTCCGGCGTGTCTCCCGAGGTCACCAGATCGCCCTGCAACAGCCCGATGTAGGTACCAATCCCGACGGACACGCCACCGATGGTGACCGGACGCACTGCCTGGGTTACCTCAATCGTAACCACTCCCTGCATGGCCTCTGTCATCGAGGCCAAGTTGTGGGACAATGATTCCTCCGGATTGTAAGCAAGTAAAGCTGACACGCCTTGGGGCATGGTCTTGGATGGGACCACTCGAAGTCCTGGATCAATCCGCTTCGCTTGCTCGGCCGTGGCAACAACGTTGGCGTCGTTGGGGAGCACAATGGTATGCTCCGCATTAGCGGCACTGACGGCGGACAGAATTTGTCCCACACTGGGATTCATTGTGGGGCCGCCCCTGACTACCTTCGCACAACCGAACCCATAGAACAAGCAGCTCATGCCGGCTCCTGATGCCACTGCTACTAACGCTAGAGGGCCTGTTTTCTGCTGTTGGTCGGCGTGTCCAGCAAGAAACTCCTGGTTTTGCTGGTCCATGTTCTCGATCTTGATTCCGGTTAATTCACCGAGAGTGACCCCATAGCTCAGAGCGGTCCCCGGGTCTTGGGTGTGAAGGTGCACCCGGACGTGGCGGTCATCGCCAACCACTACTGCAGAGCTTTCTTCGTCGGTCAGGCATTCTCGTATGCCGTCAGGGTCCAGGGACTGGCCTCCGATGACGAACTGAGTGCAATAGCCCCAGGCTATGCCCCCAATGGAGTCCAAAGTGTCGTCGGAAACCCCCTCGGTCGCTTTAGAGTCTGGGATCACCAGGGCCGGAGCAAGCGCATCGTCCAGAGTTGCTCTGTCCAGGCCACCCAGGGAAGACAACGCCGCGCCGATAATCACCACGACCCCCATTGCCCCTGCGTCTACGACCCCCGCCTCTCGGAGAATAGGAAGTTGGGATGGGGAGAGATATAACGCATCGGTAGCTGCGTTGAATGCCGTGCCCCATAGTGACCTGGGGTCCTTTTCATCGGCGGCCAGCCGCTGTTGCACAGCGGCGGAAGCAGTACCAATGACAGTCAGCATGGTGCCTTCCACCGGCTGGCCCACTGCCCGGTAAACGCACTGGGAGGCTAAGTCGAATGCCCGAGCTATCCCTCCAGCGTCGCAGGTCTCCGCGCCCTCCAAGGCATCAGCAAATCCCCGGAAAAACTGCGATAGAATGACCCCGCTGTTTCCTCTGGCTCCCCAAAAGGCCCCGTCGGCCAGGCCGCCCGTTATATCAAACACCGCTGGGTTGGCCCCATCCATGCAACCTGCCAGAGCAGAGCGCAACGTAAGGAGCATATTTGTGCCGGTGTCGCCATCGGGGACTGGGAACACGTTGAGGGCGTTGATGGAGTCCCGGTAGGACTCCAGACAACGCGTGGCCTCCAAGAAAGCCTCCCTGAAATCCGAACCTTTGAGGACTTCCATTAATCTGACCTACAGCAATCTGACCTGTACGTTGCTAGGGCGTATTATATACCAAGGGGCGGCGGCCGATGTTGCATGGTTTCCGCTTGCGGCGCACGTGAAGCGCTAAGACCCAGACCAGTTTACCTTGACAGTTGGTATGCCCTGTCTTAGTATGGGTTTTCGTGACAACTATGGATTACGCTGTATTCAAGACCGGTGGCAAACAGTACCGGGTTCAGCCGGGGGATACCCTCGATGTTGAACTTCTCAAGGTAGGCGTGGACTCGGTTGCTGAATTTGCAGATGTGTTGGCAATCTCCGACGGCGGTGAGGTGACCTTCGGATCTCCCTTTGTAGCTGGCGCTAGGGTACTGGCCCGGGTGGAGTCCCACTACAAGGACCGGAAGGTGATGGTATACAAATACAAGGCCAAGACCCGGTACCGGAGAAAAAGAAGTCACCGACAAGGTTACACCCGGTTGCTTATTGAAGACATCCGGTTAGAATAACCCGCTACGTCAACCCCACGCCGACGGGCAAGGCGTGCCGAAGCTCAAGAGTCCCAAGAGGGAGGCAACGAGTAATGGCCCACAAGAAGGCCGGTGGCAGCAGCCACAACGGCAGAGACAGCAACGCCAAGCGTTTGGGAGTCAAGCGTTATGGTGGGGAGCTGGTTAGCAGCGGCTCAATCATTGTGCGGCAAAAGGGTACCCGTATTCGTCCGGGCACCAACGTTGGCTTGGGTCGCGATTACACCATTTTTTCTAAAGTCGATGGACACGTCACGTTCGAGTGGGCCGCCAAGGGCAAACGCCGGGTAAGTGTTTACCCTCTTGTTAGTGTATAAACTTAGCCTGATCCCAGTTTAAGAGAGCACCTAGTTTTCTATGAAGACGGACCTATGAAGACCGATATTCATCCCGAATTTCACCACGCCGTAGTAACCTGTTCTTGCGGAAACGTGTTCCACACCGGGGCTACTAAACCGAGTATGAGGGTGGAACTGTGCAGCAAATGCCACCCCTTCTACACGGGCGAACAGCGCATCGTGGACACCCAGGGCCGAATCGAGCGGTTGCGCCGCCGATACAATCTTCAGTAGCGACCGGCCCCTCGATTTATCTCAGGAGCACTACTACCCAGCTAACTCTTCGTCCCCTTACCGGTGTGTTGACGCCAGCGGTAACGTGTGGCGGCTTCACGGTCGTCGGCCCCATCCGGCACCCCCGGTATTGTTACGTTGGATATGTGCTGACTGGAGACCTTCGGGTTAACTTCTACCAATGAGCCAGGATCAGGCGTTGTCCGATCAACCCAAGTTCAACTACGGTGGCCAAGCGGTCATTGAAGGCGTAATGATTCGCGGCCGAAGCCATTTCAGTCTGGCCGTGCGCCGGCAGGACGGACGCATTGAGCGTCACCGGGAACCCCTGAACACCTGGTACACGGGCCGGGCGCGTGGCATTCCGTTAGTTAGAGGAGTCATCGCTTTGGCGGAGACCCTCATTCTGGGGGTCCGAACGTTGCGCCTCTCAGCAAATTTGGCGATTGCTGACCAGGAGCAAGAAGACGAATCGGAAATTCCAGGCTGGGTAGTGGGCACCACGCTGGCGGTCTCTCTGGTTGTTGGAATCGGCGTGTTCTTTCTTCTGCCTCTCCTAATCGTTTGGGCCGTCGATGACATCCTGCGGTCAGACCTGTTGAGCGAGATTGTCGAGGGAGGAATACGTCTGGTCCTGTTGCTGGCCTACATCTGGGTCATCGGCTTCCTAGGTGACATAAAGCGCGTGTTCGGTTACCACGGGGCGGAGCACATGGCGGTGCATACCTACGAAGCAGGTCTCCCCTTAAGCATCGAGAACGTACGGAAGTTCAACACCGCCCATCCCCGTTGCGGCACCGCTTTCTTGTTGACCGTGGCCCTGGTTTCCATCGTAGTATTCGCTCTCCTCTTGGGTCCCCCCATGGAGTGGCGCATTGCCTCTCGGGTTTTGCTTCTGCCGGTGATCGCCGCCATCAGTTACGAAATAATCCGTTTCAGCGGCACCCACCAAAATCACTGGGTGGGACGGGTCCTGGCGCGACCTGGGCTGCTGCTCCAGCGGCTTACTACCCGCGAGCCAGATGACTCCCAGATAGAGGTAGCCATTGTTGCCATGGAGTCCGCCCTGTCGGCGGACGGAGAAACCCGGGAGGTCAGTCACCAGGCGATCCAATGACCGAGGCGGTGATAGTCAAGCCGGGTGAACGTTGGTGTTAATGGGGATGGAATAATAGCAATGTCATCGGCTTCAGTTGTAAACGGCGCGGGACCAGATAGGTTGGCCGGGGCTGGTCAGTGGGGCAGGAGCGGCGTCAAGGGCTCATCCGCTTTGAGAAACCGAAAGCCGGCGTGGTTGGAAACGGTGCGGTCCAACTCGGTATCACCCACGTGATAATAGATCTCAGCCTTGATGGTGGTCTTGACCGAGTCCAGCCGCTGCTTTAGCACCGTGAACTCAACTTTTATGCCGTGCTCGTTCCAAAGCCGCCGCTGAGCGCTGATGGGGCGGTCGGAGCAACTGCCAACCAGGAATCCCATGGCCTGGACCCTTCGAACCATGTCCATGGTTACAGCGCCTGGTGGGTCACCCACCTCCAAAGTTCCATCGATGTCGAAGCTAATCAGGTCTGGCAAGAGGTCAGTGTGTCCTAGGTCTTGTGGCTCCATACAGGTCCCGAGGGCGGCTCCTGTGACAGCCTGAACTGGGGAAGAGTGAAACCGTCTTCGCCATCGATGAATACCACCTCTACTCGCTTACCGATGGCCACATTCTCCTCTTTCTCAGGGGCCATATCTTCATCCAGTAGGTTTGCAGTAAAACGCAGGCCGTCCCCCGGGTCGGGCTGGCCGCGTTGCTCGTCTAGCTCCACCAAGACGATGGGGAAGGGCGTCCAATCCCGAAACCCAGGAATTACAGCATGGGCCACAATCTGGTAGCTGTAGATTGTTCCCTTCCCGCTCACCTCTTGCCACTCCCACCGGATTGACGGGCACCAGGGACACCCGGCGCCCGGCTCTCCTCGTAGGAGACCGCAATCGAGGCACCGCTTTACTACTAAGCGATGTTCCTGCGCCGCGTCGAAGAACCCTTTATATTCCGAGTCATCATCCGGGAGGTTGATGCGTTGGCCCCGGTAGTCATAAACGGACACGAGTCTACCTGCGCATTATGAGGGCGCTACCCACTGCAGGGGTCCCCCATCCCATATTCATAGTTATCTCGGCGTCCCGCACCTGCCGACAGTGGCCCTCGGAGTAGTCGTAAGTGTGTTCACCTTCTCGCCAGCCCGGACAAAAGTCGTCGATGGTCCCACGGAGTTGACGGACGTTTTCAATGACCATGTTCATACCGTGGGTGTAGCCTTCACACAGGTGTCCGCCGCTGGTGTTGTTGGGCCTCTTTCCGCCTAAGTTTATGACCCCGCTGGTGACGTAGTCCTTACCCTCTCCCTTGGCGCACCAGCCGTAATCTTCAAACTGCAGCAATGCGGTGTAGGTGAAGGCGTCATAGCAGCCTGTAACATCGATGTCGTCGTGCGTTGCTCCAGCTAGCTCAAAAATCCTGGGCCCGATGTAGTGGCCCGCCACCCGGCTGATGGGCCCGTGTTGGTAGTGGAAGTCTCCCCCGGGCTTCGTGCCGCGCCCCTGAACCCCCATCAGGTAAACCGGGCGCTGCCGCAGGTCTTTTGCTCGCTCTGCCGAGGTCACGATTACGCAGGTAGCGTTGTCCGTCTCCAGGCAGCAGTCCAAGAGACGAGCGCAAGGCCGGACTATCCAGCGAGAATCCAAGACATCATCCACTGTTACACGTTGCTGCATTAGTGCTTTCGGATTGTTGCTGGCATGGTTGCTGTGAGCGACCTTGATGTGGGCTAGGTGCTCACTGGTAACCCCGTACTCCATCATATGGCGAGTGAAAGTAAAAGCAAAGCGCTGCACCGCGCTGATCATTCCGTAAGGACGAGCGAATAAGTCGGGCCCGCTGACCGGGGCAGCGGCGCGGGCACCGGTCCCACCGATGCGGATCTGGGAGTAGCCGTTCATTGACCGGTAAATTGCTACCGTCTCGCACATGCCGGTCTCGATGGCCCCCATTGCCAGCCCCACCAGGGCCTCTGTACTGGACCCCCCTCCCGAGCAGTCCATGTAGAAGTTGGGGCGGATGCCCAGGTCGTACATGACCGACGTCGACGGAGTCGAATCTCCGCCGTGGTAGCTCATCAAGCCGTCAACCTCGGTGGAAGCGAGCCCGGCATCGTCCATCGCCTTCCGTATGGCTTCAACGGCCAAGGCTCGGGTGCTACGGCCCGAGCCTCGGCTGTATTCGGTCTCACCGACTCCCACTATGCTGTACTTGTCCTTCAGAATCGCTATTCACCCTTCTTAGTTTGATATGCCCGGTTCGAGTAAACTGCATGGAGTCCAGAGGGTCGCCCGGTTAAGAGTTACATCAAGTTCCACCTGGGGTGACCGGTGGCGGCATCCTTGAGGTAGTCCACGATCCAGTCTTTGACGGACTCCGAGATGTAGAAAGTGGGCTCGATCAATTGCTCTTCGGTCTCTATCAGCCCTTCCTGGAGAGCTGCTTGGGCGCCCGCGGAGCCTGGCAGAATGCGCAACCCAACCCTAATGTTGGCCACGGCTGGCTTCAATTCCCTGAGAAACGACAGCTTCTGGTCCACACTTTCGCGGGTCTCCCCCGGCTCTCCGAAGTTTTGAGAGATGGTATAGTGAAGACCACCCTCCTCGCACATATGGCATACGTCTTTGACCCTGGCCAGGTTTTGTATTAGCCCTTCGCCATCATGGGGGTCGCCGCCCATGCCCCCCATGATCACCAGAGCACATCCAGCTTGCTGCATCATGTTGACCAACTCGGCGTCGCAGGTGTGGGGCGCCAGACAGGTGTTCCAATGCAGCTTCAGGTCCGCTTTCATGATGGCGTTGCATAAGGACTTGGCGTGAGCCAGGGGTATGTTGAACCCGTTGTCAATGAAGAAAACCTTCCGCAGTCCAAGACGGTCTTCCAGCTCCTTCACCTCGCGGACGACCTCTTCCACCGGCCTGATGACTCGCCAAGCGCTCCGTTCTACCGCTGCGGCGGAGGGATTGGACGGGTAGTAAAAATCTCCCAGCTTGGTTAACACACCGATGCCGAACCCGGCTTGGCTATATTTGGCTAAGTCCAAGTCCTCCAGGCTAGGGGGTTTGGAAAACCCGGAAGAGGAAGGGGTGCCGTTGTATACAATAGCACCGTTATCCCGGTGTATCAGTCCGGGTAGACCATCGATGCTGTCGCCAACTTCCAGCCTGTCAGCCAATTGGGCGAAGCTCTCTCCGGCGTCACCCACGATACCCAGGTCCGGCTCTAGGTATTGGAAGCACTCCCTGGGCAGTAGGCTGAATGCCGGTCCACCGCATACTATGGTGGCCGAGGATGAGGACCGGATCCGCTCGATCACTTGTTTCGTGATGGGTAGGGCCCACTGGGGGTCGAGGTAGCTTCCATTGTCGAGGTTCCTGATGGACAGGCCCACCAAATCCGGCTGAAAGCCTCTGACGATTTCGTCCACGTCAGTTTGAAAATCGTCGGCGAACATCAAATCCAACAATTTGACTTCATGCCGCTCCCGGTCCAAGTAACCGGCCACGTAAGCTAGGCCGATGGGAAGGGGGCGGGCGTCCATACGGCTCATCAGGCGGTGGTGACGGTTGGTGGCGATCAATAATATTCGCATGTCGACGCTCTACTGGGCTGGGTACCAAGGGCGAGCATATTATCCACGATGGCCCACTGTTTGACAAACCTGGGACGCGCTAAGCCTGCGATAGATTTCATCCTTGGAACCGAAACGGCACTGGAATAGAATGGCTAAAGCCAAATACTCTCGCCGATGGAAAGACGATCGGAGCACGCAATGAAGTATGACGTAATAGTAGTTGGAGCGGGGAACGCAGGCTGCGCCCTTGCTGCCCGCCTAGCCGAGGACCTCAACAGGTCAGTGCTGTTGCTGGAGGCCGGTCCCGACTATCCTGACTTTCAGCACCTGCCAGATGACCTTAAGTACAGCTATAGTCAAGCAGCCATGGCCGTAGACGCCCCTCACAACTGGTCTTTCGAGGGTATGCCAACCCGTCAGCAAACGAGACCCACACCGGTGGCCCGGGGCAAAGCGATGGGTGGCGGTAGCGCCATCAACGGAGCGGCGTTCTACAGGGGTGCCCCTGAGGACTTCGACGACTGGGCTTCCCGGGGCAACGACCTATGGTCCTTCCTGGAAGTATTGCCTTACTGGAGGAAGACGGAAACGGACCTGGATTTCCGGGACGATTTCCATGGGTCTGAGGGACCGGTTCCCGTCCGGCGGCACAAACGGGAGAGGTTTTTGCCATTCCAGGAGGCTTTTTACCGGTCCTGTCTTGACGTCGGCTTCCCAGAGCATCCGGACGTAAACCACCCCGAGTCCACAGGTGTGAGTCCAGTGGCGCTGAACAACGTCGACGGCGTTCGCATGAGCACTGCGTTGACCTACATCAACCCCGTCCGCCATCGACTCAATTTGACCATCAGAGCAAACGTATTTGTCACACGGGTTTTGTTCAGCGGCAACAGGGCCACCGCTGTACAGGTGGAGAGTGGCGGAGAAGAGTATGTGGTGGAGGGTCGAGAGATTGTCCTTAGCGCGGGCGCCATCAAGTCCGCCCACCTATTGATGCTGTCAGGAGTAGGCCCGCGGGACCAACTGGAGCGGTTTGCTATACCAGTGGTCCAGGAACTACCGGGGGTGGGTAAGAACATGAAAGACCATCCTCAAGTAACGCTACTCCTCCAGGTGAAGGACGGGTTCCCCATGGACCCCGACGCCACCAGAAGAGAGTGTGTGCTGCAATACACGGCTTCCGGTTCCAACACGCGTAATGACATGTTGATAGGTCCTTCCTCCTTTGCCGTCCAGATGGGATCGGATCCGAGGGACCCCGTCGGAGTAAGCCTCAGTGCCGGCCTTTACAAGCCCTCGGGATCGGGGGAGTTGCGACTGTCCTCCTCAGATCCCCACGACCAGCCGGTCCTGCACTACCGGTACTTTGAAGACCCCTGGGACCGTCAAAGGTTAAGAGAAGGGGTTCGTCTATGTGTGCGTTTGCTGGAGCATGAGGCCTACCGGGACATCGTCGCCGGACGCCTGTCGCCTACGGACGATGACTTGGCCACCGACGAGGCGTTGGACCGTTGGATTATCGAGTCCTTGAGCACTAGCAACACCCAGCACATGTCAGGCACCTGCAAGATGGGCCCGGCATCGGACGCAGGGGCGGTGGTGGACCAGTATTGCAGGGTACACGGCTTGGAAGGACTCAGGGTGGTGGACACCTCGATCATGCCCGACATAGTGCGCACCGGCACCAGCGGCACCGCAATGATGATCGGCGAGCGGGCCGCCGACTTGTTCAAACAACAGTTGTAATGGATAGCTGCGCCCAAGAGTCTCCGTCTAAAGAGCATCGCTAGGTACCCATGGAGAGTTTGGGAGGCTAACCGGGCGCGATATGGTACCATTGGTTGGCCGGGGTCTGAACCGGCCTCACCCGGTAGATTTCAGAGTGACAATCTCTGGTTCAGGGCTAATTAAGGCGAGTGCTATACTTGCCGGATTCTTGACCACCGTGTAACCGGGACCGGCCAGGGAGTTGGAGTGGAGGAGAACAGGAACAGGGCGGGCGAGGTGGTGGAGGCCAACTCATCTTCCTTTGTGGCCCAGTGTTACCAACTGCACAATGCCCCCGCACTGGGGGCTCTGGTCTGCACCGATTCACCCCGCCTCTATGGTGTGGTCTGCCGGGTGGCAACCGAGCCGCTGGATCCAAGCCGGCCGGTGCTGGCCAGGGGTGAGCATGAGGCCACCGAAGAAGACCTCTTTGAGGCCAATCCCCAGTTGGAGCGGCTTCTCACCACCAGGTTCGATGCCCTGATCGTTGGCTACCGGAACGGAGAGACCAGCCGTCATGTCTTGCCTCCTCATCCTCCGAGGGTCCACGCTTTTGTCTACGCCTGTCTCCCAACCGACGTAGCCGAATTCGTAACCTCCCTAGGCTTTCTTGATCTGCTGCTCCGCTCCGGCATTCCCTTGGTTGACGAGATTGTTGCATCGTGCTTAAGGGGAGCCTCGACGGTATTCGCCGACGGCGATCACTTTCTCCTGCGCGCGGGTAGAGCGTTGGCCGAGGCGTTGATCGGCGATGCTCCCCGGCTCAGGTCTATACTGCAAAGGGTGCACGGATGACGGATGGGTTGAACAACGATAATGGCCATATCGCTGGCTGGGGGTCCTATCTAGGCTCCGTGGTGGATGGTTCCCTCACCCAAGGAGTGGAGGTGCGTTTGGACGGCGGCACCTCCGTGGAGAAAGTGAAGGTGGGTGGCTTTGTAACTATTCAGGGGAGCCAACACCGGTTTTTTGGCGTCGTTACCGACGTATCCTTGGGCACCACTGACCCGCGCTTGAAACACAGCCCTCCGCCCCCCGATGCCGATTTCCTATCTCGCGCGGTCCAAGGGACCCTGGCCTTTGGCAATGTGTCCGTGATGCCCAATCTGATCATGCCAATGGCCTTTGGGGATACCGAGGAACGACCGGTGGCCGCCAAGACCATCCCGGCCCACTTCTCTTCGGCCCACTCGGCTTCGGATGCGGACGTGGCCATGGTATTCGGTGGCGAGGACCAAGGGCATTTCTGGATCGGTAACCCCTTGGACATGGAAAGCAAAGTGTGCCTGGACTTGGACGAGTTGGTGAAACGGTCCATTGGGGTATTCGGCAAAAGCGGGACCGGCAAGACTTTCTTGACCCGCTTGCTATTGGTCGGCATCCTGCAGAGCGGGCAAGCTTCCTCGCTGATTTTCGACATGCACAGCGAGTACGGCTGGAGCGGACAAGACACCGACCGCAACCGCTCCGTTAAAGGTTTGAAACAGCTATTTTCGTCCCAAGTCTCCACATTTACCCTGGATGAGGAGAACGCGCGACGCCGTCAGGTAACCCCCGACGAGGTGGTCCGTATCGGATATGGCGAGATCGAGCCTGAGGACGTGGAGTTGCTTCGGGAGACCCTGAATCTATCTGAAGTAGCGGCGGCCGCTGCCTATAACCTGGAGCAGAAGTTTGGACCCGGCCGATGGCTGCAACAGTTCCTGGAATTGGAGGGCCGCGATGCGGTCTTTGAATTGGCAGCAGAAATCCAGGTCCAGCCCCACGCCTTGGGGGCTTTGTACAATCGCTTGAGTCGCCTGAAACGGTTTGGGTTTTTCGCCTCGGGAAACGGCAATGATACCGCCAACAGGATTATTGAGCACCTCGAGAGAGGAAAGCACATCGTCCTGGAATTCGGGCGCTACGGCAGTGACCTGACCGCCTACATTCTGGTGAGCAACCTGCTGTCCCGCCGTATCCACAACCGCTATGTAGCCCTCAAGGAAGCCGCGGAAGGAGGGAGCGGCCGGGACCCCCGGCCGGTGGTCATTGTCATCGAAGAAGCCCACAAATTCCTCAGTCCTTCCATCGCCTCCCAGACCATCTTCGGCACCATCGCCAGGGAGTTGAGGAAGTACAATGTTACTCTAATGGTGATCGACCAGCGTCCCAGCGTCATCGACACCGAAGTCATGAGCCAAATTGGCACTAGATTGACCTGTTTGCTGGACAACGAGCGGGACGTCGACGCGGTGCTTTCCGGCGCCCCCGGAGGGAGGCAGCTCCGAGGAGTGCTGGCGCGACTGGACCCCAAGCAGCAGGCGCTGATCTTCGGCCACGCGCTGCCTATGCCGGTGGTGGTGCGGACCAGGGAATATGGCTCTTCCGCATCGTATCAGGAGCTAGTAAATGGGGCTAGGCACCAAGCATCCCGGCAGATCGGGGAGTCCTCGGAGCAGCGCTTGGAGCGGGAGATCGCTGAGTTATTCGAGTAATATCCCTCACCAAAGCTATAATGCGGTGCTAAGCACTATGGCAGGAGGAGGACCCATGGCCGCTAAAGTCGCGTTTTTGTCTACCACCAGGGAGCGGGCTGAATTCATGATAAGCCAGGCCCCAGAGGACCTGGTGGTGGTTTTCGTAGACCAGAACCTGGAGGACGGGGAGAAAGCTCCCCTGTGCCGAGACGCCGACGCCATCATTACCCTTCCCGCGGATGTTTCGGTGGACCTGCTCAAGCAATGCCCCAACGTCAAGCTGGTCCAGACCTTGAGCGCCGGTTATGACCGCTTGGACCTGGAAGCCATCGGGGAGATGGGCATCCCGGTCGCCAACAACGGCGGGGCCAACGCCATTGCTGTGGCTGAGCACACCGTGGCGTTGATGATATCCGTGGGCAAGCGCCTGATGCTCCAGTGGGACATCGCCGCCAAGCAACGCCGCTGGAGGGGTGGCTTGATGGCCCTGGACCTGTTCGAGGTCACCGACAAAACGGTCGGCATTGTGGGGCTGGGGCGAATTGGCAAGCAAGTGGCCCAACGTCTCAAGGGATTCAACACCCGTACTCTGTACTACGACATTATTGAGATCCCGCCGGGTATTCAAAATGAGCTAAACGCTCAGCCGATAGAGTTCGACGACCTGCTCCGAGAATCGGACATCGTGACGTTGCACGTTCCTTTGACCCGGCGCACCCGAGGAATGATCTCCGACCGGGAGTTGGGCTTGATGAAGCCCACGGCGTTCCTGATCAACTGCTGCCGGGGCCCGGTGGTGGATGAGAAGGCTCTCCACCGGGCTTTGACCGACGGCAACATCGCCGCCGCTGGGCTGGATGTGCTGGAGGAAGAGCCTACGCCTGAGGACAATCCCTTGTTCGGGCTGGAGAACGCGGTCATAACGCCCCATATGGCGGGCATGAGCCAGGAGACCAACCTCCGCGCCGCCGAGTTCGCCTACGCCAACATCAAACGGGTCCTGTCCGGCGAGGCGCCGGAATCCCTGGTCTTCCCGGAGTAGCGCGAGGCCAGACAGGCGGGCCGCTGGTCTTTGCTGGAGCTGGCTCCAACTTAACACCTTCGGCGGGACAAACATTCCATCGAAGACCGGCGCGTTTGAATCGTTGATCCGAATGTTGCCTTACCGCTGCGCAGGTGTGGTGCGCGGTGGAATCCAGCTAGTCCATCGGCCTTCGTTAACCATTGATCTAGAGGGGAATTTTGTCATGCCTGAAGTAACCACGTATGGTTCGTGGAAGTCTCCAATCACTCCGGAGTTGATCGTTACCAGCGGTATCGCCTTGGGGCAGATCGCGCTGGATGGAGACGATATCTACTGGATCGAAGGACGACCTCAAGAGGGTGGACGTAACGTGATCGTGCGCTGGACCCCCGACGGCGCTACGATGGATTTGACTCCGCCGCCATTCAACGTCCGGACCCGGGTTCACGAATACGGGGGTGGGGCGTTCGCTGTCGCCGACGGAGTGGTCTACTTCTCCAACTTCTCCGACCAGAGGATGTACTGCCAGGAACCCGGCGAGGGGCCACAGCCCATCACGCCGGAAGGAGACTTGAGATACGCCGATGGCGTCGTTGACCGGGAGGGGTCCCTCATGTACTGCGTTCGTGAGGACCATACCGTTTCCGGCAGAGAGCCGGTCAATACTTTGGTGAGCCTACCGCTGCACGCCGAAGGCACAACGAAGACATTGGCCGAGGGCTACGACTTCTACTCGTCACCGCGGTTGAGTCCTGACGGGTCCAGACTGGCCTGGCTGTCCTGGAACCACCCGAATATGCCCTGGGACGGCACTGAGTTGTGGGTCGCCAGCCTGGAGCCGGATCGAGCGTTGGGTAGGAGGACCCTGGTAGCGGGCGGCCCCCAAGAGTCAATCTTCCAGCCCGAATGGTCCCCCTCGGGCGAGCTGTATTTCGTCAGCGATCGTGGAGGTTGGTGGAACATCTACCATTGGCGGGACGCTCATGTCGTGCCTGTCAACCTTAAACCTGCAGAATTCGGTAAGCCCATGTGGATGCTTGGCGCGACAGCTTATGGCTTCGCCACCCAGACCCAGATTATTTGCTCGTATGCCCAGCAGGGGAGGTGGAGTCTTGCTGCCCTGGATACCGAAAGCGGGAATATAGAGCCTCTCGAAATCCCTTATTCGGAGATGGGGAGGGGCGACATGAAAGTTTCACCTGACAAGGTTGTGTTCGAGGCGGGCTCCCCAACCAGTCCCGTGACGCTGCTTGAATTGTCCCTGACGACCGGGCATATCAACGTGTTGCGCAAGTCCAGCGACCTTGACGTCGATGAGGGTTACTTGTCACTGCCGGATTCCTTGGAGTTTCCCACCGGCGATGGCCAGTCAGCCTTCGGTTTTCACTATGCACCCAGAAACCAGGACCACGTCGGCCCACCCGAAGAGAAACCTCCATTGCTGGTCAAGACCCATGGTGGGCCCACCGGAGCCGCCTCCAGCAACCTGGCATTAGAAATCCAATACTGGACCAGCAGGGGCATTGCTGTATTGGACGTAAACTACCGGGGAAGCACTGGTTACGGAAGAGGGTACCGAGAGTTGTTGAAGGGCCGGTGGGGCATCGTCGACCTGGACGACGCGGTCAACGGGGCCCTTTACCTGGCTGAAAAGGGGTTGGTTGATAGTAACAGGCTGGCCATCGATGGCGGTAGCGCTGGAGGCTACACCACGTTGGCGGCCATCACCTTCCGCGATGTCTTCAGTGCGGGCGCCAGCTACTATGGAATCAGCGATCTGGAGGCTCTGGCTCTGGACACCCACAAGTTCGAATCGCGTTACCTCGATGGACTAGTGGGACCTTACCCGGAGGAGAAAGAGCTTTATGTCCAACGTTCTCCTTTGCATCACACTCACCTGCTGGCGTGTCCCCTGATCCTGTTCCAGGGCTTGGAAGATAAGATCGTTCCGCCAGATCAGGCGGAGCGAATGTTCCAGGCCGTAAAGGCCAAAGGCCTGCCAACAAGCTACTTGGCCTTTGAGGGAGAGCAACACGGTTTCCGGCGGGCCGAGACCATCAAACGCTGCTTGGAAGCCGAGCTCTACTTCTACTCCAGGGTATTTGGCTTTGAACTAGCTTACCCGGTGGAAGAAATACCCATCCAGAACCTGTAATCATGACAGCGGCTCCCGACGGCATTACCCCGCTGGAGGTCCGGGACCGGGTTAGGGACTGGCCGGTTCCTCCAGGCGAGGGCAACCTCTCGCCTAAAATGGAGGACTCCCTTGACACCCGGCCTAGGAGTTCTGGGGTGATTGAGCTTGACCAGTGGGGATTCACGCAGGACCAATCGGAGTTTGGAAACGAGAGTTTCAGGGGCTGGGGCAGTAACTAAGTAGCCGACACCGGGGAAGTGGGAGCGACGGCGGCGTAGATACGAAAGAGATGAAGCGTGGCCCGTTGGATCAGCAGGGGTTGCTCACTTGGGGACGGCGGGTTGCGGCGCAGCCCGAGCACCATCCGTAGAAATCAACCCGCTGGGCGGCCACTTCAAACTCCGACTGGGCTTCCAAGGACGACCGGAGTTCCGTGACCATTTCCTGGCCTACGTCGGCATCCAGCACCGATCCGCAACCGATGCAGACAAGATTGACGTGGGGTTCCAGGTTCGCGTCATATCGAGATTGGCGCTGGAAAGGCAGCTCCCGTACTATGGCTGCCCTCTCCAGCAGATTGAGGGTCGAGTATACCGTGGCCATGGTCACGTAGGGAAAGAAGTCCTTTACTCGCTCGTATATTTCTTTCACCGATGGATGGTCCGCCGAGTTGGCGACCACCTCGGCAATGGCGAGGCGCTGGGGGGTCAACCGGATGCCCAACTCCTTAAGTTTAGCCGTTAGCTCCTTCTGAGTGGTCATAACCCCACCCCCCCTACAGCCGGAGTTTGAGACTGCTTGTCTTTGGTTTCATCCTACAGCCGGAGTTTGAGACTGCTTGTCTTTGGTTTCATCGTCCGCTGTTATAGCCGTCCGCCAAAGAACCAGGCGGCCTGCTTTTGGTACACTTGGATACGAGATCGGGCCGACTCTACCACGAAGATCCTGTCTTGATCGTCCACCTCGACCGCGATAGGTCCCCAGAGGTCCTTCTCCCTTTCCAAGCCTTGGGCTATCTCTCTCTCATTCCACATTTCGCCATTGGCGTCCAGCTTCTCTTTCCCCCACTTGGATATTGTCCCATCGCCCGTCATCTTGGCGATGAACTCGCCGTCGTCGCCGAAAACCTGCAAGCGGTCGTTGCCCCAATCAGCCACGTAGACTAATCCAGCCCGGTCGACAGCGACCCCCGTTGGCCGGTTTAGCTCACCGTCACCGCTGCCCGAGGTTCCTAGCTTCATCAAGAACTGACCGTCGGCAGTGAACTTCTGGATGCGGTCGTTGCGCCAGTCCGCGACATATACATCGCCGTTCCCGTCGATATCGATGCCCCAGGGGAGATTAAACTCACCATCCCCACTGCCCGCGGCACCCCATTTGGAGAGGAACCGGCCGTCTTTGGTGAATTTCTGGATACGATTGTTTACGCTGTCCACCAGAAGGACGTTGTTGTCTTGGTCGAAGGCCAGCCCTGAAGGACGGTCGATCTCGCCGTCGGCGTGGCCCGGGGTTCCCCACTTGCCAATCCACTCACCGTCTTTGTCAAACATGGATATGCGGTTTAGCCACTCATCGGCCACATAGACGTTATCATCTTGGTCCAAAGCAATCGATGTGGGCCAGATCAAAGAACCATCGGCTGCGGAAGCCTCGGCTTCTCCAGCGATGGTAACGCCGCGAGCGAACTCACCAATGTATTCTTCGCCAACGGTGCAGATGGTGACTCGTTTACCATCAGGTCGGTACTCGTACGATCTGCTCACGACGTACATCACGTCATCGCTACGGCGGGCCATCGCCACCGGATTCCGAAACCCCGGGCCGGAGAATTCTGCGCGCCCAATGGTGTGGCTGAATTGGAACGCTGTCCTCACCGCTTGCGTAGTCATAATAACCTCACGGTCGTCGATGGTTGATGATGATTAGCCCTTCAGCCAAATGGACTTAAAATCCTCTCCCCTGTTGATGGGGGAGAGCTAGAGGTCAGAGGCGTCCGACTCCTACAAGAAGTCCATCTGCTCGAAGGCGCCCCCTACGATGGGCTGGGGATCGAGACCCATCCATTTGTCCAAGAGAGTCGAGTAGACCCCCCGGAAGTCGTTGTTGTACTGCAGGTCTCCCTCAAGTAATTTGTCGGGCTCCAGCGACGGGTACTCCCCGTACAGGCCACCCTTGATCGCATCCCCCACCACGAAGGCGATGCCGCCCGAGCCGTGGTCTGTTCCCGACCCATTGTCGTGTACCCTTCGGCCGAACTCCGTGAACAGCAAGAGGACCACGTTGTCGCTGGCCTGGTGGTGCTTCAGGTCCTCGTAGAAGTCGCTCACCGCGTTGGAAACGTCGGTCCAAAGTTTACCGTGGGTGGTCATTTGCCCGGCATGGGTGTCGAAGCTGTTATAGGGGGCGGTGGTGTACAGCACCCTTGTCCCCAACTCGGCCAAGTGGACCTGGGCGATATTTCGCAGGTATTGGGCCACGGAGTCACCACCATATTCCACCGAGGAGGAGTATTTTTCCGGGGCGGTGCTCAGGATGTCGGCGCCCTTTAAGGCGTCGGTGCCGGTCTGGGAAAGGTAGTCCACCACCGCGCCACGGCCCACTGCCGGGGAGTACATTCGGGAGAATATGTCCAGAGCGTCCGACCTCTCCTCTTCCTCGATTCCGGTCAGTACCCCGTAGCTTTCCAGGTTGCCCACCGAGGCCACCGGTACCTGCGGAGCCGCCAAAGCCCTGGGCAGCCCTCGGCCGAAATTCACCCCGGTCAGTACATTGCTGCTATTAGGGTCGATTTCCCTTAGGGTTCTACCCAACCAACCCTCGGTCCCAACCTTGTCGGGCTCACAGGTATGCCAGATATCCATGGAGCGGAAGTGGGAGCGATTGGGATTGGGATAGCCCACACCTTGAATCACCGCCAACCTGCCCTCTTCGAACAAACGCTGTAGCGGAGCCATGGTGGGGTTGAAGCCGATGTAATCATTGATGGGCAGCACTTGCTCCTCGGCCACCCGTATCGTCGGCCGGTTCTCGGCATAGCGCGGGTCGGCGTAAGGGACAATGGTATTTAAGGCGTCGTTACCCCCGGACAGTTGCAGTACCACCAAGACGGGGTCCTTCTTGATTGTCGTCATATCCTCATACTCCCACTAGCGAGTGTCTCGTGGCCGAAGTTCTCCGATTTATGCGTTGTCTCGCCGGTCTGGCACCATTTCTCCGTTGGCCAGCCCATCGCTACCTGCCAGGAGCATCTAAGCAAACTGGTATTCCTGAGTGGCGACCATAAGTTGCAGCATCTGGCCCACCCGCCGGGCGAAGTCGTCATTGCCTGCACGTAGCTCCCCACCTCCGCGGGCGTGGGTCACCAACTCGGTGCGGGTCTCTTCCGGCAATTCGTAACCCCCCAGCATTTCCAAGCACCCGTCTACCAACTGCTCTGCTGACAGAGTGTCTCCTCTTGAACTCAACCTTTGGATCATGCCTTTCACCCCTGGCAGGTCCGTGTTCCCCAACTGGTCCGCTGCAAAGTTGATTCGTTCCACTAGAGTGCCGCTGTCGATCCACTCCTGTCCTGTGTGCCAGCCCTCTACCGTGGGGGGATTCATCAGGTCTTGACCCATGTAGCGAATCTGCATTGAGATAGGGTGAAGCCCGGGTTTGGGCGCGGTGAAGTCTTGCACCAACCGCATGGTCCCGACCACCACCTCTGCGGGGCTTTTGACCTTGGCGAATCGTGCGTTCTTGAAGAAGTCTGAGTTGAACAGGACCCTCAAGACGGAGCGAATGTCATAATTGGACCGGAAATACTCTTGCTCCAGTATCTGGATCGCTGCGGGGTCCCTGGGCGGAGTCCCTTGCCAAGCCGGGATCTGGACTTCGTCCGCCACGAAGAAGTTATACAGATGGCGGGCCACAAAACGTGCAGTAGAGGGCTGCTTGCCAATGATGTCGATTACCTCTCCACCATCCCAGGGGCCTGACTCGCCCAGAAAGGTCTTCTCCTCCTCGTCGTGGTCCGCCTCGCTATAAACAAATTGGGACTCGTACCGTCCATAGGGATACCTGGGAATCGCATTGGTGATTGTCCAGCCGGTAAAAGCCCGGGCGCATTCCTTCACATCGTCCTCGGTGTAGTTGGGCTGCCCGTCCATGCCGACACCCATGGAGAACAGCTCCAGAAGCTCCCGGCCGTAATTCTCGTTGATGGCGCCCTTGTGGCTCATACAGTTGTCCAGGTAGAAGACCATTGCCGGGTCCTTGGAGAGTTCAGCTAGTAGATTGGGGAAGCTGCCCATGCCGTGGTGGCGGAACATGTCCAGTTGGACCTGTATCTGCCTACCGTGCTCGCATTTGGAGTTACCGGTACAAAGAATGCCGTGCCAAAACAACGCCACTTTTTCTTGCAAAGGGCGCTTGGTATTAATCATTCGGTAGGTCCAGTAAGCCTGGTTGACCTCCAGCGCATTCATCTCCTTCCAGTCGATGAAGTAACGCTGTAGCAAGTCCATATCCAGGTCTGGCTGGTCCCCGGGTCGGAGTAGCTCCTCTACCGTTGCCTCGTAGCCTTTGGCCGTCCTTGCCTCTAACTCCTCATATGTAGCGCCAAACCCGGCGCGCCGCATCAGGTGGGCCATTAGCTCAATGTCTTGACCGGCCATGTTCTTCACTCCTGCCTTCGGTATTCAGCTTGAGTATCCCCGGTTGGCTGAAATGCCCTGGGCTTTGCCTTTTGTCTACAAACTATCCCAACAGGTGCTTCGACAAGCTAACCGCGAACGGAAAACACACATTAACCCCCGTTCCCCCCGAGCCTGGCGAATGACATCTCATCCTGGCGAAAGGCTTTGAGATGCAGCGTTAATCGCCTGCTAGTATTGATCGAATTCGACCAAATTACTGATGGGATAGTATGCCGCCGCACCCACAGTGTCAACAAAAACTTGTGGCGGGGCCGACCAGTCCTTGCCAGGACTAAGAGGGCTCAGATGACTGTCTAGAGCAGTGTTTGGGTAGCTTGGCGCTATCCTGTCCGGGACTACTTGCCGCCGAAACGTCGGCGGTGTTGGCGTAGGGTTCAATCATCCATCACGACGGGTATCCCTGCGGCCTCCGCTTTGGCCGCAGAATCATGGTCGATGACTCCGTCCTGCATCCAGATGTACTTGACCCCCACCTCTATGGCTTCGTCTACTACCGAAGGCACTAGCTCGGAGCGCCGGAAAATATCCACCATGTCGATGGGCTCCGGAACCGATTTCAGGTCTGGGTAACTAGGTTCCCCCAAAGACTCTTGGATCAGGGGGTTAACCGGAATTATGCGGTAGCCCTGGGACTGCATGTATTTGGAGACTCTGTAGCTGTCCCGGTTGGGCTTATCCGACAATCCCACCACCGCGATGGTCCTGCTGTTACGTAATTGCTCTTCTAATAGGTCCATGGAAACCTCCCGTACCGGAATGTTAGGCAGCCAGCTCAATGGAGGCCGCAGCCGCCAGCGTTTCCCTGCTCAACCCTGCCGTCGTCGGCGCCCCATCCGCATGGTGCGGCCTCCCCAGCCCGTAAGGACAGCAAGGCCTAGAATTATCAGAATGATAGGCCAGAGGCGGCCGATGTCCCAGGACAGAACGCCCAGTTCGTTTAATTGGAACAATATACCGATGGTGAAAATGCCGACTGAGAAGAACAGGTCTTGGAACCCCCGGGCCATAAGCCTCCAAGCCCCCCAGATGATCAACAGCGACGGCCAATAGGTCGCGAAAACGGTGGTACCCTCGCCGGTCACATCTACGGTATCCAGCAAGAACATCACACCCACGGCTACCAACAGGACGCCGATTAGGGAACGGCGCCTCAAGCGGCCTAGTCCAAACGGTGATTGGTGATGGCGAGCGGTGGTGTTCATAATGGAATCCCTATCTGGATCGCTGGGGGTCCTTTGCTACCAGTCTTTTCCGCTGATATATCTGAAAGCGCCGATCGCCGCGGTGGCCCCGTCTCCTGCAGAAGATACCAGTTGGGACACCGAATGCTGGCGGATGTCGCCCACCGCGTAAAGTCCGGGAAGCTCGGTTTCCATCGAAATGTCCACCGGTATATGACCTGAACGGTCCACTTTGATCAGGTCACGGACCAACTCTGAGCTGGGCTCCAAGCCGACGTAGATGAAAAGGCCGGAGAGGTCCATCTGATTTTCCATCCTTGTTACCGTGTTCCGAACCCGTACCCCGGCTACCGTGTCTTCCCCCAACACCTCTTCAACGACGGAGTTCCAGACCACCTCAATTTTCCGGTTGCGGTGCAGCCTGTCCTGCAACGCTCGGTGCGCGCGCAGTTGGTCCCTGCGGTGAAAGAGCAATACTTG
Source organism: Dehalococcoidia bacterium (assembly GCA_965197555.1). Lineage (GTDB taxonomy): Bacteria > Chloroflexota > Dehalococcoidia > Lucifugimonadales > UBA3495. The sequence continues at coordinate 1,658,687 of OZ240213.1, forward strand.
GCTGGCAAACTCAGAAAGGGTATCCGCCTCGTCCGCTGCCGAGTCCCCTCCTCCGACCACTCCGACTGCTTGACCCATGTAGAGGGGGCCGTCGCAGGTGGCGCAGTGGGACACCCCGCGCCCAAACAGCTCTTCCTCTCCGGGAATGCCCATTTGCCTCAGGTTTGACCCGGTTGCGACTATGACGGCCTTGGCCCTGAGGTCGCCCGCGTCGGTGGCCACTACCCTGAGGTCCCGGTCCCGGGAGATCCGGCTGGCTTCGGCCATCACAAACTCAACCCCGGCGTCCATGGCTTGTTCTTGGACCGCCGGAGCCAACTCGGCACCCGATATCCCTTGGGGAAAACCTGGAAAGTTGTCGATTCTTTCTATATTGATGATCTGAGCGCCGCCCATCATGCGCTCGATGATCGCTGTTCTCATTCCGTAGCGGGCGGAATAGAAACCTGCGGTCATCCCGGCTAAGCCGCCCCCGATGATCAATACGTCGTATTCACTAGCCAAAAATCACTACCTCCCGGACGCCACCAGAGTTCGTCTTGATCCCTGGATTAAACTATAGACAGGCCAATTCCAGGGTGTCAATCTGTTCCTGAGGGTTGATATGGGCCATTCCGCAATGACTGTCCTGGGGGTAGAAGTTGCCACCATCGGTTGCGCTCCCGGCAGCCCTCTTCTAGAATTTATTATCCAAGCTTGTTATTGCTGCTGGCGGCCGTTAGTTGGCTCCCCTTGTTAGCGAAGGGCAATGTCTCAGCGAGAGGTGAAATCGGATGCTTGTTGACCTGATAGGTATCAACAACAGTGAGGGGCTCCGCCTGGACGGGGCGTTTTTCTCGCCTACGGGCTCGAATACCCGGCAAGGACTGGTGGACGCGGTCTTGCTGATCCACGGCTCCCGGGGCAACTTTTGCGACCCGGCAACAGTGGCCATGGCCGAGGCCCTCCGTTCCCGGGGATATGCTGCGTTGGCGTTGAACACCAATGCCCATGACACTGTCTGGTTCAATCTTTCGGACGGAGTTTATAAGGGAAACGCCTTCGAAATCCTTGACCACACCAGGCTTGACCTGAAGGCTGGGGTGGACTACCTATGGGACTCCGGTTACCGCAACATTGCTCTTCTAGGCCATAGCATGGGTGCGGTGCGGGTCACCTACTATGCCGCGTTGGAGGAGGACCCCAGGGTTGCCGGCATCATTCCTGTTTCCCCAGTCCGTCTGTCCTATTCCTATTACATGACTTCGGAGGATGCGGAAGAATTCCAAAGCAACGTCAGGAATGCACAGGATATGGTGGCCCAAGGGAAGGAGCACGAACTGGTCTCCGTCAAATTCCCCATTACCCAGCTTTTCAGCGCCGCTTCTTACCTGGACAAACACGGCCCGGAGGAGCGTTACAACCTGTTGAAGTTGGCGCCTCAGATTCGGGTGCCCATGCTCGCCCTGGCCGGGTCACTAGAGACTCATACCCGCTTGCGGGACATGGCGCGGGACCTGGCCGAAGCGGCAGTGAATAGCCACAATGTGGAGTGGCAAATCATAGACGGCGGAGACCATTCGCTCAACAATAGCAAGGAAGAAGCGGCGGAGGCAGTACTGAAGTTCCTGGCTAGCCTGGTGGCGCAAGAAGTTTCGACGTAGCAGGGGTACCCAATCAGGCCCCGCGCAAGTTCATCATGTACTGGTCCCCGTTCAAGTCCCGCCATCCTTGTACAGAATAACCCGCCCGCCTTCCGAGGGCCTCCAAGTCTGGAGGGTCAATGCGCCGCTCCAGCGGCGGGCCAATATCTGTTTCTTTCCGGTACCATTCCAGAACCGAGCACCAACCTCCGGTCCGGAGCAGCCCTCTGACGGCCTGAAGAAACCTGAGTTTGTCCGGGCTTTGCTGTAACACGAAGGCTAGGAATGCCCCGTCCAAGGAATCCTGCTCCAAGGGAAATTCGTACTCGTTACACTTCAGAATCTCCACATTACCCAAACGGGCCTGGTTTACCTGTTGGCGGCAAGCCGTCAGCATATCTTCGTCGATATCCAGGGCATACACTTTGCCGCTGATCAGGAACTTGGCCAACGGAATAGTAAAGAAGCCGGGACCGCAGCCTACGTCTGCAATCGTTTCGTGGGAGTTGATGCCGGAGAAGCTTAGAACCCTGAATGGGTCCAAATGCTCAGCTCGGCCGGGAGCCAGAAGGTGTCGAATGAACTCCTCAGATGTCATATCGTCGGGCACCGATGTCATCAAAAAAATCCCCTCCGGAGCCAGCCACGTACTTTACAATATCCGAAGAATATCCGATAGTGGCCCGCAATTTTTCGGCATATTTTGAATACACCTGAGGCTCCTTGGGGGTGCGGTTCCATCACCACAACCGGACGCATCCGCCTTGAGGGTTCGTGTCGTAGTTCAGTAAAGGTGTCACCCCTAATGGTTCAATGATTTAGTCACTATGGGGGTCCGCCAAGGGTGTTGGGGGCCTGGTCTGTGGACTGGGGGCTTGGGGTTGCTTGCTTGGTTAGGAACAGGATTAGGCCGCTCCCGCTGCTGGGGCGGTCCTTGGAGCGCCCGGTCTTCCGAACCAGCAATACCTTCCCCGGCTATGCTTGGTCGCCAGGGATTGTCCCGGCTGCGGAGCACCACCGGCAGAGGCGGCGCTTCTTGAGTGGCAACGACCTTCCCCTGATAGACCACCGAGAAGCTGCCGTCCAACAGCTCCCGCACCTCTACCCGAGCCCGGGCGTAGCTAAGGCGCTCCGGTCCCGGCAGCAACTGCAGCGTATGCTCTTCCAGCTTCACTGTGTTGTCGTTGGCCACGGTTCGTTGGTACTTGAAGCAGAGCATCCCGGCCAGTCCGCCGCTGCCCGCCGCTGCCCGGTAGGCGCTGCCGGGCTGGGCCGGGGGTACAGCAAAGCACCGGTTGAACCGGGGCAGATATTCCCATAGCCCCCGGTTGGCCTCCTCTAGGGTGTTGGCCTTCTTGAGCCTCAGTTCGCTGACGAGACGGTCCTGCAAGGTGCCGAACAACCTTTCCACCCGGCCCTTGGCTTGAGGCGACAGGGCCACGATGGACTCGATCCCCAGTTCCTTTAGCGCCCGGCCGAACTGGGTTGGTTGGCGCTCCCCGGCCAATTGCTCCGCCACCGTCTCCCGCTGCTTCGGGTTCACCTGGAAGATGCTGTGACGGTCGGAGTAGATGGCTAGGGGTAGGCCCTTGCGGCCGGCGATCTCCCTCAATAGCAGAAAGTAGCCATGGGCGTCCTCCTGCTCCCGGAACAACGCATAGGGAATGGTGCCGGTGGCATCATCTACCGCTGCCAAAAGGGTCAGGTAGGCCCCCCGGCCCTCCAGCCAATCGTGGCGGCTGCCGTCAACTTGCAGCAGCATCCCCTCCTGGGGGTAGCGTTCCCTACGCTGGCGGTGTTGGGGTCTGCGACGCCTTCTGGGGTTGGGCACCCCGGCCTCTTGAAGGAGGCGCCGCACAGTAGAGCGGCTCAATCGCAGCCCCTCCCTTTCCTCCAGTGCATCCCGCAAATGGTGGTGATTCAACCCAGCGTATGGCCCTCGGGCCAACTCGACCACCCGGTTCCTGGTCTCCTCCCCGATGCGGTGGACCGGCTTCCGTCCTCGGTTGCCGTGGGCCAGGGCAGCCACACCCTCCTTCCTGTAGGCCGCCAACAGCCGACGCTCCTGCCGCAAGGACAGTCCCATCAGCCCGGCAGCCTCCTCCCCTGTGAATAGTCCCCGTTCCACCCGGTTAAGCACCATTGCCCTTTGTTGCTCCTTGTCCTTTAACGTTACCGCCACCCTTTCCATAGGGTGACATTTTCACCGAACTCTTAGCCCATGTCATAATCACTGGTCTAACACAGTTCGTTGACAGCCATACACCCTAATCGTAAACTAGCTCTTGATCCAGGGTTTTCACGGCGTTATCGTCCTTGTCCTTGTCTGCAATCGCCCCGGCCTCTAGTCCTCTTGCGTTGCCTTAGGAGATGCCTATGACTCGCTTGTCCGAACGAGACCCTGAAATTGCTCGAGCCATCCAAGGGGAAGACGAGCGCCAGCGCCGGTGCGTTGTTTTGATCGCTGCCGAGAACTACGCCAGTAGGGCTGTCCTGGAAGCCCAGGCCAGTGTCATGAATAACAAATACGCCGAGGGTTATCCGGGCCGCCGGTATTACGGCGGTTGTGAGCATGTGGACGTGGTAGAAAACCTGGCGATCCAACGGGCGAAACAAATCTTCGGCGCCGACCACGTTAATGTGCAGCCTCATAGCGGCGCCCAGGCCAACATGGCAGCATATTTTGCTCTCCTTGAGCCTGGGGATCCCGTCATGGGCATGCAGTTGGACCATGGTGGCCATCTTACCCACGGCTCTTCTGTCAATTTTTCGGGAAAGCTATTTAACTTCGTCCCTTACGGTGTAGACCGGGAGACCGAAACAATAGATTACGACGAGGTCGAGCGTTTGGCTCTGGAGCACCAGCCCAAGCTGATAGTCGCGGGATGCAGCGCCTATTCCAGGGTCCTGGACTTCCCTAGGTTCCGGGCCATTGCCGACGCGGTTAGCGCGTACCTGATGGTTGATATGGCCCACATTGCTGGGCTCATAGCAGGAGGTGCCCATCCTTCGCCTCTCCCTCATGCCCAGATCGTGACATCTACTACCCAAAAAAGCCTCCGGGGTCCCCGAGGCGGGTTTATGATGTGCGACCAAGAGTTCGGACGTAGGGTGGATTCTTCTGTGTTCCCTTTTACTCAGGGTGGGCCTCAGATGCATATTATCGCTGCCAAGGCCGTCTGCTTCGGCGAGGCCCTGCAGCCGGACTTCGTCCAGTATGCTGCCTCCACAGTCGCCAACTGCCAGGCCCTTGCGCAGGAATTATCGGAAGCGGGGTTGCGCCTTGTTTCCGGCGGCACCGATAACCACCTCCTTCTGGTGGACCTGACCCCCCTGGGTATCACAGGACAACACGCAGAGGCCTCGTTGGAGGCTGTCGGCATCATAGCCAACAAAAATGCCATCCCCTACGATCCGAGGCCGCCCAGAGTAGCCAGCGGGTTGCGGCTGGGTACTCCAGCGGTCACGAGCCGCGGCTTCGACGAAGCAACGATGAAACACGTGGGCAGGCTAATCGCAGATCGGCTTGCCAGTCCTGATGATGATGAGGTGATGGTGCGAGTAGCCAGGGAAGTAGAAGAATTAGCTTCAAGCTTCCCAGTACCGGGAATAGACCTGTAGTTGAGCGCCCTAGAGCCCAATGCTATAATCTCACTCATTCTCGAATGCCGGAGGACAAGCGTTTGCGCCACTATGAATTGGTTGTTGTCCTGAGCCCAATGCTTAATCAGGACCAAGCGGCAGATACGTGGGGAAGAATCAAGGACTTCATCACCAATCAAAATGGCGACTTGACCCACGAAGAGCGATGGGGAACTCGCAGGTTGGCCTACCCGATCCGAAAGGGCCCCCACCAGTTCCTGGAAGGCAGCTATCACCTCACCAGGTTCACCACGGAACGTTCTTTTAACAGGGAGTTGAGCAGCTTCCTACGGCAGGACGAGCAGGTTCTACGCTCTTTGGTCGTATTGGCCCAGGCTGCCCCGGCTACTCCCGAACCAGCCCCGGCCCCAGCAGCACCCTCCGCCGTGGAACCTCCCGCAGAGGTTGCGGTGGCTGACCCAGTCGCCGTTGCGGAGGCTGTCCCGGAGGCACCACCAGCGGAAGAAACGGCAGTGCCCGAGGCCGAGCCCGTGTCGGAAGAATCTGCGCCAGCAGTGGCCGAAGTGGCTGAAGAAGCATCCGGAGAACAAGAAGAGTCAATATTGGGCACAGAGACAATCGCGGTAGCATCCGTAGCTACGAATGAAGGGGAGCCGGCTCCCGTTGCTGTGGAGGCCGCATCAGAAGAGCCAGCGGCCGAGGCCGGGGGGACCGCCGAAGCATCACTGGGGGAGAGCGAGGCTGAATCAGCCCAAGGAAGGCACAGTGATGAAAATCAAGGGTCAGGGGAGGATCAATTAGAAGCCCAAGACACGGAGGGCGAAGAAAAGGAATAGCAGGCCGGTGGGGCGCACAAGATATCGAGTTGCGCGATGGGAGGACCCTTGAATAAGATCATAGTAATTGGAAACCTGGGTAGAGACCCCGAAATGCGTTACACCCCCGCTGGGCAAAGCGTCACTTCTTTCAGCGTAGCATCCAACCGCAGGTACACGACGGGGGACGGGCAGCAGAGGGAAGAGACCGAGTGGTTCAATGTCAGCGCTTTTGGACGGCTGGGCGAGACCTGCAACCAATACCTCACCAAAGGACAGCAGGTCTACCTGGAGGGGCGGCTACGTAGCCGGAGCTTCGAGGGCCGCGACGGCCAGACGCGTCACGTTAATGAGATCATTCTCAATGATATGCAGTTCCTGGGCCGAGGTTCCGGGGCCGAACGGGAAGAGAGCCCCTATGACATTGGCGAAGGACTAGCCAGCGGCGGCCCCATGGTGGATGATATCGATGACCTTCCATTTTAGCCCACAAAGAGATTTTGGAGAGGCAAGCCAGTAATGACAAGTACAGGACCAAGGTCAGGGCCCCCGCCGGGGCGGGGTTCGGGACGCCCACCAGGCCGCCCCGGCGGTCGCCCTAGAGGGCGCTATCCACCCCGCAGACGAGTCTGTACCTTTTGTGTCGAACACGTGAAACTGATCGACTACAAAGATGTGGAGCGGCTCCGGCGGTTCCTATCCGACCGAGCAAAGATTGAACCGAGACGCAAGACCGGTGTGTGCGCCAAACACCAACGGCCACTGAGACTTGCCATCCAACGGGCGAGGCATCTTGCATTGATCCCCTTCGTGCCTTTCCATGGTCAAACCTTGGGTGGCCGACGCTAACTTGCCCGCATGCGCCACCGCGCACCGCTAAAGACACAGATATCCATATGCCCCCGGACGCCCAGACCAGCTATGGCACCAAGGGGCACCTGATTAACTTGAGGATTGCATATGGCGTTCCCTTGGAGCCGTAGAGATGCCGAGGCGGACTTGGCTCCTGCTTCGGGCCGCCGTTCAAGAGTCAGGGGGCGCCGTATCCGCCAAGCCGAAGCCAGAAGGGAAAGAACCCAGACGGCAAGAGACCGCCAACGCCAACGGTTGACCTGGAGTATCGGCACCGTCCTAATTATGGTCATCGTTGGGATTCTTGCCGCTGGCTTTTACGAAAAGTTCTATAGACCTCCTCGCGTTTGGGCTGGTAGTGTGCGCGACGTTGAATTCAACATGGGGGATTTGGTCCAGCGTATCCGGGTCCTTCAGGGTTTCAATAGGTATACCCAAGGGGGGAGGGTAGACCTTAGCGTGGTCCCATTCGAGTATCTGCAGGGTCTACTTCATGCTGAAATATTACGCCAGGCTTCGCCCGGGCTGAACATAAGCGTGACCGGCCAGAACATCGACAGCGCGATCAGGAACTTGTTCTACCCGACGGTACCTGAAGGTCAGGAAACAGACCAAGGACAATTGGAGCGAGAGTTTAAGGAAGACTATCAAACGTTCCTAACCACCACCAACCTCTCCGATGATGATTTCCGGCGGATCATTGAGGAGCGGCTTCACTTGGCCAACCTATACGCTATCCTTGGCCAAACGATAGAGAATAACCAAGACCATGTGGAAATCCAGTGGATTCGCCTCAATTTGGAGTCCACCGTGGTGCCACAAGATGTCAGAACCAGGCTGGACGTTGAGGAATTTGCTGTGGTCGCCAACGATGTTAGCTCTCCGGGAGAATTTGAGGTCGGTGATTCTCCTGGCTACGTTGGTTGGGTCCCCCGGGGAGCATTTCCTTTCCTAGACCCCCTCTTGTTTGGTGACGAGGAGGGCGAGAGTAAGCTTCTGGCAGCCGAAGAGATCAGCGATCCGGTCCTTGGCCACGACGACCACCTATACATTGTCCAAAAGTTGGGAGATCCAAAAAACCGGGAAATTGCTGATAACATGGGCCACAAGCTCAATGCCGAGCTTGTATTGAAATGGCAGGACGAACAGTTGCAACAGGGTTCAGACGACGGCTGGCTGAAGATCAACTTCAACAGCTCTTGGTACTCATGGGTGGCCGACCAAGTGGCCGTTAGCGCACCCCGGGTGCCGCCTACTCAGCCTTAGGGGATCTTGTGGGTACGTTAGAAAAGATAAACCTTGGGTTGATGGGTTTGGGAGTAGTGGGCGGCGGTATTGCCAACGTGTTGCTGCAAGGGTCAAACAGCATCTCCAAAAAAATCGGTTGCCCTGTCAACCTAAAGAAGGTGCTGGTCCGGGACCCAGATAAGACCAGAGACGTTGACGTCTCAAGGGACTTGCTCACCACCAACCCAGAGGAGATTCTTGACGACGATGATATACACATTCTCGTCGAGGTCATCGGTGGAATAGATCCGGCGGCTGGCTACTTGAAACATGCCCTATCCGTTGGCAAACACGTGGTTACCGCGAACAAAGAGGTCATGGCTAAGCATGGGCCGGAACTCCTATCGTTGGCCCAGCAGAAGAGGGTCAACTTGTTGTTCGAGGCCAGTGTGGGCGGCGGTATTCCTATTGTGGGCTGCTTGATGAACGAGTTACTGGCCAATGAGATTCACTCGATCCGGGGTATTATTAACGGCACTACTAATTACATCTTGACCCGTATGGCATATCAACGGACGGGATTCGCACAGGCGTTGCAGGAGGCCCAAGAATACGGATACGCCGAGGCCGACCCAACCAACGACGTGGAAGGGATCGACGCCGCCTACAAGCTAGCGATCCTCGCCTCCTTGGCCTTTCACCAGCGCGTCCCCCCTGAGAGCATTTACCGCCAAGGCATATCTAGCTTGGAGCCCCAGGATTTCAGGTACGCTCAGGAGTTGGGGTACGCCATCAAGTCCTTGGCCATCGCCGACTTGAAGGACGGCGCGGTACAGGCTAGGGTATACCCCGCATTGGTGCCCCAGGACGACATGCTGGGTAAAGTAGACGGGGTGTACAATGCGGTCCAAGTCCAAGGCAGCTTGTGCGGCAATGTGCTGTTCCATGGAATGGGTGCCGGGAGAGGGCCAACCACCAGCGCCATGGTCGGAGATCTCATTGATGTGTGCCGCCGTGTCGGTTTTGACCCGGTCCCACCCGTACAGGTTCTCCTAGACGACCAGAGCAATACCGATGTCAATCGCTCTGGCCAAATCAGGTCAATAGACGATCTGATGGCTAAATATTACTTGAGGCTGAGCGTTGTTGATCAGCCAGGTGTGCTGGCCCAGATCGCCCAAATATTGGGAGACTGGTCTATAAGCATCGCGTCAGTGCTACAGATCGACTCCGACCCTTCTGAACAGACCGCGGAGATAGTAATCACCACTCATCCCGCCTTGGAGGCTTCGGTTCAGTCATCACTGAAGCTTATGTCTGACTTAGAAGTGGTGCGCAAAGTCAATAACTTGCTAAGAATCGAGGAATAGTCCGCTTCCTTCCAGCCAGCGCTAGACCGGCTGCCGGTCGAATGAAGCGAGGCGAAGGGCCAAGCGCACAACATGGGCTTAGGTGTCTTACGGTCCTACACGGATCTCCTCCCTGTGACCGACGCCACGCCATTACTGACGTTGGGCGAGGGTGATACCCCTCTGGTCCGGTCCAACAATTTGGGTAAGGGCCTGGGTTGCACCGAGCTATATTTCAAACTGGAGGGCTGTAATCCCACGGGCTCCTTTAAAGACCGAGGTATGGTGGTAGCCATCGCCAAAGCAATCGAGGAAGGCAGTACAGCCGTCATGTGCGCTTCCACAGGGAATACCAGCGCCTCCGCTGCGGCTTACGGCGCCTACTGCGGACTGCCCGCTTTTGTGCTGATCCCCAAGGGTGAGGTAGCCATGGGGAAGTTAGCCCAGGCCATGGCCTACGGTGCCCAGATTATTACGGTCAACGGGAATTTCGACACAGCGTTGAACCTGGTCAGGGAGTTTACTGGTAAACATGCTGTCACTCTGGTCAATTCCCTCAACCCTCATAGATTGGAGGGCCAGAAGACCGGCGCCTTCGAGATCTGCGACACCCTGGGGGACGCGCCGGACTATGTATTCATCCCGGTGGGCAACGCTGGCAATATCACAGCCTATTGGAAGGGTTTCAGGGAGTATCATAGTCTGGGCCGGCTTAGCCGCCTGCCCAAGATGATGGGATTCCAGGCGGAGGGCGCGGCCCCCATAGTACGCGGGGAGCCAGTGTCCAACCCTCAGACGATAGCGTCGGCTATCAGGATAGGGAATCCCGCTAGTTGGCAAGGGGCCCTGGAAGCTCGGGATGGCTCGGGAGGAGTTATCGACGCTGTGAGCGATGACGAGATCCTTGACGCTTACCGGGCCCTGGCGGCTTACGAAGGAATATTTTGCGAGCCAGCCTCTGCGGCCTCTTTCGCTGGTCTGGTAAAGATGCACCGCCAGGGATTGGACCTCAGCGGACAACGGGTAGTGTGCATTTTTACGGGCACCGGTCTAAAGGACCCTGACCTGGCGGTCAGCAGCGTCGCGGCCCGTACCATTGAGGTGGACCCCACTATCGAAGCCGTGGAAGCCGTGGCGCTCGCGCTAACCAGTTGATGAAGAGGGCCCCCGATCACTCGCCAAAAGTCGATTGAGCGTGCCGTGGCGGCCCTTATAGAGGCCATCGGCGAAGACCCCAACCGGGAAGGTCTTCTAGAGACGCCACTGAGGGTCGCGCGAATGTATGAGACCCTATTCTCCGGCGTCGGGAGTGATCCCAGAGATGCCATCGACACGGTCTTCGAGTCCGTTAGCGACGATCCGGTAGTATTGAACAATATACCTTTCTACTCTATGTGCGAGCATCATCTGCTGCCTTTCTATGGGCAAGCCCACATCGGCTACATCCCCAAAGGTAAGATCGCAGGTCTTAGCAAGTTGGCCCGGGCACTGGAAAACGCTTGCGCAAGACCCCAAGTCCAAGAGCGGCTGACGGGCCAGGTAGCCGATGCAATTCAGGCTGCCCTTCAACCCGACGGCGTAGCTGTGGAGGTGGAGGCCGAGCACCTTTGTATGTCAATGCGTGGGGTGCGAAAGCCTGGCAGCCGAGTAGTAACCCTGGCGGTCAGAGGAAAGTTTGATGCCGGTACGATTGGAAAAGAGGAACTCCTTACTTTGCTAAGAGGAAGATAAATATTGGTAACGACGGCCCTTAATTCCTTCCACGACATCACCACCGAATGGGAGGATGTTCTTGCCCAATCGCCGATGAACACCCTGTTCCTGACTCCTCAATGGCAAGAGGTGTGGTGGAAGACGTTTGGGGATAGCCAAGGTATGGCTGGGTTTTATCTAAAGACCGATGAGGGTGTTACCGCCATCGCTTCTCTGATCCAGTCCGGCGATACTATGTCCTTTTTGGGCAATCAGGATACTTTTGACTACAATGACTTTATGATTCGCCCCGGCCACGAAGCCGTGTTTTTTGAGACCCTACTGCGCTGTATGGAGGAGCGTAGCTGCAACTCCATGCAACTCGTCTCCCTATTGGAGTCGTCACCTACCCTGCAGCACCTCCCTGAAATCGCAGCAAGCCACGGTTATTCGGTGGCGATAGAAGAGGAGGACGTCACATCAGGCGTCGCCATTCCTGATAACTGGGACGAATATTTGGCCGGACTGTCCAAGAAGGACCGGCATGAGTTGCGCCGAAAGTTCCGGCGCTTGGAGTCTGCCGATAGCTGGCGGTGGTACATGCTGTCTGACTGGGAGGAGGTCCATCCCCGGCTGGAGGACTTCATCAGCCTCATGAAGCAGAGCCGAACCGACAAGGCTGAGTACATGACTCCCCTACGGGAACAGTTCTTTTATAGCATTTGCCAGCGCATGTCTGAGTTAGGGTTGTTACGTTTGCTCTTCTTGGAAATGGACTCAAAGACGGTTGCCGCGAGCCTATGTTTTGACTACGGCTCCTCCCGTCTGCTATACAATAGCGGCTACGATCTGGAATATAGCTACTACAGTGTAGGCTTGCTGCTCAACGCTCTATGCGTGAGGGAAGCCATCGACCGTGGTTTGGACTATTTCGATTTTCTGCGCGGCCCTGAGGCCTACAAGCGCGACTTGGGCGGCCAGAAAAGAAATCTTTATCAAATGGTGATCAGCCGAAGTTGAGCTTAGAACGCGTTGCCCTGTTAAGCTTCCACTCCTGCCCCCTGGCACCCTTAGGACAAGGAAAGTCAGGGGGTATGAACGTTTACGTCCGTGAATTAGGACGTGCCCTAGGAGGCCTCGGCTTAAAAGTAGATATCTACACCAGGGAACATCCGGAGAGTCAGGCGAAGATCGAGCCAATCTCCTCGGATGTCCGGGTCATTCACTTGCCGGGTGGCGGCGCCGATGCTCCATTAAAGGAGCTTTACAACCACCTACCAGGTTTTCTGGAAGCGTTGCGTGAGTTTCAGGCCCAGGAAAAGCTGAGTTACGGCGTGGTGCATTCCAACTATTGGCTGTCCGGTTGGGCAGGCCAGCGGCTAGCCGCCCTGGAAGGGGCCGGGCATGTAATCACTTTCCACACCCTTGGGTTGATCAAGATGCAGTCCCGCGCTGGAGAGAGCGAGCCTTCGGAGCGCATCCGGGTGGAACGGGAGTTAATTGCCTCGGCGCACCGGGTGGTCGCATTCAGCACTCATGAAAGGGACGCTATGGTGCGTCTCTACGACGCGGATGCCGGTCGCATCGTCATGGCACCCTGCGGCGTAGACCTTAACTTGTTCAGGCCCCTCGACCAAAGCGAGTCCCGGCAGCGTCTTGGCCTGAACGGCGGTAAGGTATTGTTGTACGTGGGAAGACTGGAGCGGTTGAAGGGCCTGGATCTATTGCTGCAGACCGCCGCTCAACTCGAGAGCTGCGACGACCTTAAAATGCTGGTGGTAGGCGGAGCCGCTAACGGGGACCTGGCCATTGACGATCTCCGGGCGTTGGCCAGGAGCCTGGAAGTAGAGGATGTCTGCGACTTTGTCGGGCGAGTCGACCAGGAGGACCTTCCTTTTTATTACAATGCCGCCGATGTTTGCATTGTCCCTTCTTACTACGAGAGCTTCGGACTTGCCGCTCTGGAATCCATGGCTTGTGGTACGCCCGTAGTTGCTACTAGAGTTGGCGGTCTTTCCACCATCGTCCAGCATGGGAGTACCGGATACTTGAAGTCTTGGCGATGCCCGGAGGCCTTTGCCAACTCCCTGGAAATGATTATCTCCAGCGTTGCCTTGCGGCGAAGCATGGGGCTGGCGGCCCGTAGGAGGGCGGAAGGCATGGGCTGGGACCAAGTGGCCGCAAGAATCCAGCAGATCTATGGGTCGTTGACCATAGAGGGGATATCTCAGGATGAAGTATAGTGGAAGTAATCTATGATTAGATTTCCTCCACGACCCTAAATAATCGCTCAGGACCAGTAGTCGTTTTCGCCTGCTATAAGCAGTTGGCCCACGCTGGTCGTGCTTTTTATCCCCGGAGGAGTTCTTGAGACCGCAACCCCCTCAGGATGCCCAACCTCAATCTAACCGCAGTCTATTGAGACCAATTCGCAGCATCCTAGTCCACTTGGAGAAGACCCTCGTCGCCGGCATATTGGTGACGCTCCCCATTGCCATTACTGTTCTGATCCTCAAGTTCTTCTTCGACCTTTTGAACCCGATCCTTGAGCCGGCCGTGGCCTATATACCGGGGCCCGACGTACCAGGGTTGGGCCTAGTAGCCTTAGTTATCCTCATCTACTTGGTGGGGCTCGTAACTGCCTTTGTCGTGGGACGGCGGCTGATCGGCTTGGCTCATAGGGTGCTCGAGGTCATACCGGTGGTCAAAGGAATCTACAGCACTACGCGCACGGCGGTAGAGTTTCTTTCCAGCACCAACGGACGCCGCTATAGCGGTGTCGTTCTCATCGAATTCCCCAGGCCCGGTGCGCAGGCAGTGGGGCTTATCACGTCCCGTATGATAGACAACGACGGAACAGAGAAGCTGGCGGTTTACATCCCCACCACGCCCATACCGTCATCTGGGTTCCTGGTGATCGTGCCTGCGTCAGAGGTAACGCCGACGGTTATGACTGTCGAGGACGCCATGAGAGTCGTTATATCCGGAGGGATCTTGTCCGGGCAGATTTTCGAGCAATTTGGTTTGCTTACTCAGGATAAGTCCAACTCGAACCAGTGAAGCTCCCCCTGTTTCTGGAACCCCACCGACTTATACAATCCAATGGCCGCGTCGTTCTGTCCGTCCACCTCTAGGCCGATGTCAACGACGCCGAACGATCTAAGATATTCCATTCCCGCCAACAGAATTGGGCGGCTAATCCCCTTGCCGCGATATGCAGGTACCACGCCGATCATTCCAATTATCCCTCGGGCGCCTGCGCTTACCGGCATCAGATTGGTCCAGCAGTAGCCCACCGTTTGCTCTTCGTCACTAATGAAAAGGATGCCCTCTGGTGAGCTATTGGGCATCTTGGTCCGGTAATCGATCTGTTCCACCGTATTTGGGGAAAACCCCCAACTGCCGGAAAAGGCCGCGTTTTGCACTTGGGTCAGAATCGGCGCATCCCCGGTACCGAAAGAGCGAATAGTGAACTCAGGCGGGGTCGGCACCGTAGGAAGCGTTAATTCACTACACAACATGTCCCAATATACTCTTGAGACCGTAAACCCCTCCCGAAGTAGGAAGTCGCCTTCGTCAAATGGGTCTTTCCTACACAGGTGGAGCACTTTGGCGCCTAAGTCCTTGGCCCTGCCTATCGCGCCCCTTAACAGCAGTTGGCCTCTGGCGCCTCCCGCCAACTCAGGCTCTATCTCCATTTCTAGCACCGCCCGCTCTATGGCCGGCTCAGGATGAACCAAACAGTATCCACTTAACCGATCGTTGCTCTCCAAGAGAAGGCAATTGTTGGCCGGGTCGAGCCCTGGCTGTCCCAGAGCCTGTTCGAAGGTGCTTCGGCCCAGCTCCCTGCCTTGGTCACCCCAGGAATTCTTCGACTCCACAAAATCCAGCAGTTCCTGCATGCGGTCGAAGGAGAAGCTGCGCACTGGCAAATCAATGACCTCTAACGCTTCGATAGCGAAAATACGACGATGAGCGACTAGGCGAGAACCCAATTGAGAATATTCCGTAGTCAAATAGCCGGAAATGATCTTAGAGATTGATTGGCGATTGTAGCAGAGTCTCCTACCGCCTACAAGACACAGACGCAGCTCAGGCGGCTGTAGCATGGAGCGATACGCCGACCGTAGGTCTTCCATGCCAAGCCCGGCGGTTTACACGTGTGACAGTTATTTTATTATTGATTCTATGTTACATGATGGCCGATTTCCCTTCTACGTAGAAGTTGAATCTGTAGCTTGGTTTCTGTAATATATCCCACGGCCTACAATCCCCCGGTGACCTGAACACAGACCACCTTCTGCTCGTTCCAGGCTGCTGGAAGAGCATGGTCATCATCGTTCCAAATTTTAGGCCGGAGGTAACCTGCGGATGGATGAGACCCCCCAGCGAGTGTTAGTTGTGATCCCACACCCTGATAATGCCGAATTCTGGTGCGGTGGCACTGTGGCTCGCTGGGTGAAAGATGGGTCTCAAGTGCATTTTGTTTTGTGCACCGACGGCGGCAAAGGCACATCCGATCCTGAGATCTCCGCCGACGAACTGGGGTCTTTGCGGGAAAAACAACAGCAGGAATCGGGTAAGATTCTAGGTGTCCAAGAGGTCGTGCTACTGCACCACTCGGATGGAGAGTTGGAAGATACCCGGGAATTTCGAAGAGAGATTGTGAGGCAGATCCGCCGTGTCAAGCCAGAGGTGGTTATGTGCCCTGAGCCTTACCGCAAGAACCTGGCCTGGCACCGCGATCACAGAGTTACCGGCCAAGTAACTCTGGATGCAGTCTTTCCGTACGCCCGGGACCATCTTCATTTCGAGGAGCTTTGGAGGGATGAAGGGCTCGAGCCCCACAAGACCGGGACCGTTTTGTTTTGGGGAACGGAGCAGGCCGATACATTTCTAGATATCAATGACACCGTCGGGGCAAAGACCAAAGCGTTGCTGTGCCACCAGAGCCAGATGTCCCGAAGCCATGAAGAGCTTGAGCAGTTCGTTAGAGAGTGTGCTGAGGCCGCTGGAGCCGACCAGGGTTACCGATACGCGGAGTCTTTCCGCAAAATCAACTTCAGGACCTGACCTCGGCTCTATCAGGATGCTACAGGGATGGAACCTGGGAGTCACGTAGCATTGCTTGTCTAACTACCGGCAGGGGCGGCGCTCCGTAAGACAGCAACTGGTCGTGGAAATCCTTCAGACTGAATGCTCCTCCTCGTTCGCGCCTGTAGTCATTCCTCAACTTCAGGATCATTAGCTTGCCCAAGGTGTAGTACAGATAGCCTGGGTCGAAGGTGCCACGAATTGCTTCCCGGCGGGCGGGCAGTTCACCCATGTAAGCATAATCCATGAAGAACCGGGTAGCCTCGTCCACCGTCATGCCCTGAGTGTGCATCCAGATGGCGCACAAATACCGGCAATTTCGCACAAGGGCCTCTATCAGTTGGGTTAGCCGCAGGACAGGTCGGCCCCTTCCATAGTCGGTTTCAAGCATCATCTCTTCAGTGTAATGGGCCCAGCCTTCAGAGAAAGCGTAGGAAGTAAACACGTGGTTCACCAGGGATAGTGGCTTTCCATACTTGCTATGAAGGTGGTGGACGAAATGCCCCGGGTACACCTCGTGGATGGACACGATTCTGAGGGTGTCGTAGTTGAAGTTAGACAGCCACTCCTCCTGTTCCCGGGCGGTCCAGGAAGGCTCTACCGGTGTAACGTAATAATATGATTCCGTAGCATTGTTCTCTAACGAGCCTGGGCTGTCCATCGCCGCAAACGCGTAACGCATGTACGAAGGAGTCTCGATTACATCGCACCGGTCTTCTGATGGAACACTTATCACGTCCAAGTCGATTAGGGCCGTGCGAATCTCCTCAAGCATGTCCCGCGTCTCGGGGAGCAGAGTGTCCGCCGTTGGGTGGTTCCTGCCGGCTTCCTGGATAATCTCTCGGATATCCCTACCGGGACTTATTGATTCACCTACCTCGGCCAGCCGCCGTAGGTTCTCATCCAGGTTTGCTTGACCCAGGTCTATCAGGTCGTTTAGGGACGACTCAACGCCCTCTCCGGTAGTGAGCATCTTGGAGTAAAGTTGAGGACCAATGGCGAAATCGTCGGAGGAATTCCTGAGACGTGCTTGGAGCTTTTCGACGAACCCATCAACCGCGGTGGCGGCGGACTCCCGGTCTTGGTTGAACTTGGTTAAAGTCGCTGGATCGTTCAGTTCCCCCAGCGCCAAGCCCAAGTCCTGCCGATAGAATCTGGACATGCCGGAGTAGCTTTCGACGCTCATCTCCAGCACCGGCCTCCCCACGGGTTCATCGATGGCCGCTTCCAGGCCTCTTAGGAAATCCGGCACCTGCTCCAGGACTCGGGCCGCTGACCTCACCCGCTCGGCAATGGGAGCGTAATTCCGCCTCAGATACCCGGTTACGTTCAAGTAGCCCACTTGCCGCATTGGGTTGTGGGCCAAGGGGCGCATTTCCGTGATGGTAAACAGTTCCCGGCGAATTGATAGGTCCAAGAGGCGATGGGTTAGTAGGCTCTCGCCGTCCAATTGCTGGAGGTCGATGCTGGAGAGTTGGGCCAGGGACCTTTCCAACTCCGTGGTCCGCTTGCGCATCGCCGTTGGTGACAAATCAGGCAAGCGGCCGTCGTATTCGTGTCGTCCCATACGGGAGCCGGAGGTGGGATAAAAATCCCAGAGCTCTTTGACGACGCGTTCTGAGAGGCTCTCGAGCTGCTGCTTGGCTGGCCCACTCATATGCGGTTGACGGTTCTCGATTCTTGGTTTACTCGATTCTTGGTTTTAAGGAATGGCTGAAGGTTGTACGGTAGTCCAACGAGGGCAGTCGCCTACCTACCTATCCGGGATTTCCCTATCCGGGATTTTGTTGTATTGCGGAACAACCATTGTTAGCTCAGTATTTCACTGATCTGTATCGTCGGAGCTATGTCAGTGTAATTCTTGATGTCCCCCATAATAGCGCGGCCCGTGGCTTTGAACCCTTCATGGACTTCATCGACGGTGTTAAAGAATAGATGAGCGATAGCAACGAAGGGCGGTGGGTCGTTGGGGTCGGGGGCCGAGATGCCTTTGTCTATCTCCAGCCGGACGAGACCTCTGCTGTCCAACTGCTCGTGTACCAGATTCAAATGGTGGTCGGTGTAGTAATCCCAATCGAAATTCTTACCTTGTTCATTGGGGTAGGCCACCGTAACTCGAATCATTGAATCCTCCTTAGAGTTGAGATTCGAAGAAGTCTAGAAAGCGCGACGAGTGAGAAGCAATTCAGGGTGAGGGTCCAGCGACTGCGCCAAACATGCTGCACAGATTTCCAGCACCATAGGTTGACTTGCGCCACTGTGTCCGGGAGGCGCTATGCCCTCAGAGCAGAATGCAGGTCCTCGGGGGTCACAGACTTGGTCCCCTGGCAGAGCCTTCACCGTGACGGTAGTATCCACTATCCTGGCCCCGGGAACAGCTTGACAAAATCCTTGATGTGTCAGATCACCGGCGGTTTCGGCCTTCCGGTTAACCCCCTACACAGCCGGATCTGCCACCGCTGGTTCGCTCTCCCGGCAGGTCAGACACACGAAGCTACTTACATCGTCAGGGATGGTATCTACCGGTACGTTACGCCTGCGCTGGCAAACAGAACAGACTACCGTTTCCAGGGGCGCCGGAGGCCTTACTACTGGCGTATCCGGCCCCCTGTATCCGGAATAGTCGGGATTGGCCTGCTTCAAGCGAAGGTATCGTTCCCGGTCTTTTCGACGGCTCAAATCGAACCCCATCTAGCCAGCGGCGGTTGGTGTGGCGGGTTAAGCGTTATTTGACTTCAACGACGGCGCCGGCTTCTTCCAGCTTGCTCTTGATCGAGTCCGCCTCGTCCCTCGCCACGGCGTCTCTCACCTGGGCCGGCGCAGCCTCCACCAGCTCCTTGGCTTCCCGGAGGCCCAATGAAGTGACCTCCCTTACTGCTTTGATGACGTTTATCTTATTCGGTCCGATTGCTGCGATGGTCACTTCAAATTCGGTCTGCTCTTCGTCGGAAGCTGCCTCGGCAGCGCCAGTTGCGGCGCCCGGGGCCACGGCCACAGCGACCGGAGCGGCGGCGCTGATGCCAAACTCGTCCTCCAGAGCCTTTACCATGTCCGCCAATTCCAATACGTTCATGCCCTTGATAGCTTCCAGGATCTCATCTTTGGTTACCACGGTTCCTCCTCATTTACCCGGTTCGTTTTTGAAGTTTAGCCGTTGGATTCAGCGCTTTCAAGCTGTTGGACCCGGGCTTGAAGCACAGCACCAAAATTCATTAAAGGCGCGTTTAACGAGTTAAGCAGCCGTTGTATAGGGGACTGAAGCTGTCTCATTAGAGCGGCTACCAACTGGGGTTTGCTGGGTAGCGTCGCCAGCCGGTTTACCTCAGCCGGAGGGAGCGCTGGTCCGTCGCCCATGACCGCTCCCCGGAAACTCAGGTTGGAGCGGGTGGTACGTATGTAGTCCGAGATCGTGGCCGCCACGACGAGGGGATCGTCGTACCCGAAGGCGACGGCAGTAGGCCCTTGGACGATGTCCTTCACCTGAGGTCGCTGCGCTTGGTCTGCGGCCAGGTGCATCAGTGTATTTTTGACAACGGTAAATTCAACGCCTGCCGCTCGCATTCGACGGCGCAACTCCGTCATCTCATCGACCGGGATTCTGGTAAAGTCCGCGGTCACAGTGATCGAGCTCCGTTCGATCTTATCTGTTAAAGTTCCCACCAAGTCTATTTTTTGCTGCGTCGGCAATTTTCGCTCCGGTCAAACAGATTAAAAAAGCCCCTGCGCGGCTTTTTAGGCGCAGGGACAGGCAGGGTTCCTACCGTCGTCAAGCTGCGCCTCGGCGGGAGGTATGTCACCATTATCCCTGGTCCTGCCAGGGACCCGCTGTCTTGGGCGTCGTGTTGCTGGAAGATTAAGCTATCGCCAAGGCTACTCCGGTGGCCTCAGGGCCTGAAGACTGGCCAGGTCCAAGGGGATGCTGGGCCCCATAGATGATGTGATGAAAGCTGACCTGAGGAAAGAGCCCTTTACTGCGGTCGGCTTTTCGCTGATTATAGCGTGCGCCAGCACCGCCAGGTTATCCATCAAGTTGGCCGTTTCAAAGCTGACCTTGCCGAAGGACGAGTGAATAATGGCCGTTCGGTCGGTCCGGTACTCCAAGCGGCCCGCTTTAGCTTCCTGTATCGCCCTGGGAAGATCCTGGGGTTGGACCATGGTCCCGGACCGGGGATTGGGCATCAGCCCGCTACGGCCCAGAATCCGGCCCAAGCGCCCGATCTTGGGCATTACTTGGGGTACGGCTAGGCCGACTTCGAAGTCCATCCAGCCGCCTTCAATCCGCTGGATCAGGTCGTCCTCGCCCACGTAGTCCGCCCCAGCCGACCTGGCGATTTCCGTGGCGTCGCTGGTAGCGAATACCAGCACCCTGACCTGCTTACCCAGCCCGTGGGGAAGGACCGTGACCCCTCTGACCATCTGGTCAGCATGACGAGGATCGGCATTGGTCCTTAAGTGGAGCTCGATCGTCTCGTCAAACTTGGTGCTGGCCAACTCTTTAATTAGATTGATCGCTTCTTCTGGTTGGTAAAAGCGGTCCTGCTCCACTTTTTCGGCTACGGTGGCATAACGTCGGCTGTGTCTAACCATAATGTCCTATTCCTTGGGATTCCACTTGTTCGTTCTATTCGTCGGAGATCTGTATTCCCATGCTCCGAGCTGTCCCTTCGATTATCGACTCCGCTGCCTCCAGCGACGACGCGTTCAAGTCGCTTAGCTTTTGCTGCGCGATCTCCCGCAAGGCCTGTCGGCTTATGGTGCCCACGGAAGCCTGCCGGGCGTCGGAAGTACCCTTTTCGACGCCGGAGGCCCGTCGCAACAGGTCCGAGGCCGGGGGTGTTCGGGCCACGAATGTAAAAGAGCGGTCTTCATATACTGTCAGATGGACCGGGACTATTGTGCCCCCTTGGTTAGCGGTGCGAGCGTTGTACTCCTTCACAAAGCCCATGATGTTGACTCCGTGCTGGCCCAATGCCGGTCCCACCGGCGGCGCCGGTGTCGCTTTGCCCGCCTCTAGTTGTAGTTTAATGACCGCCCTTACTTTCTTGGCCATGAGATCGCTCTAGATCCTTTCTACCTGCAAAAAGTCCAACTCCACTGGTGTCTCCCTCCCGAAGAAGGAGACTAGCACCCGTACCTTGCCCTTGCTCTCATCCACTTCGTTGACCGCGCCAATGAAGTCGACGAAGGGGCCTTGGGTGATCCTAACTGTCTCGCCACGTTCCAGACCCACCCTGATGCGGGTAACGTCCGACTCCACCTGGCTAAGGATATCTTCCATTTGCTTGTCTTCCAGAGGCACCGGTTTAGGCCGTTTGTCGTGCTCGTCTTCCGTGGAAACGAAACCGGTAACCCCTGGAGTGTTGCGGACGGCATACCAACTTTCGTCGTCCATAGTCATTTGCACCAGGATATAGCCAGGAAACAGCTTGCGGCGCTCCGAGCGCCGCTTGCCATCTTTGAAGATTACTTCTTCTTCCGTCGGCACCAGCACATCGAAGATCCGGTCCTGCATATCGAGGCTTTGGATACGCAGGTCAAGGTTCTTTTTTACCAGGTCTTCCTGTCCCGAATAGGTGTGGACTATGTACCAACGAGAAGTTTGTTCTTCCTCTGTTTGGGCGCTCTCACTAGTTGTCATCACATTGCTCAATGCCAATTTGAAGGGGTAAAGAGTACCGGCTGCCCTATGTCCTTAAAAGAACGCGGTGAAAGCCTGGTGGAATAGCCGGTCCAACCCACCCATGAGAATCGCTGCGGCCACTGCCGAGACTATGACCACCACCGTTAGCCGTGAAGTCTCCTCCCGGCTTGGCCACACCGACTTTCTCAGTTCTGAAACCGTCTCCCGTAGGAAAATGACCGGACTAATCCTGGCCGACGGTTGAGTGGATATGATCCGGGCGCTTCTGCTGGAGGCCCTAGCCATGTAGACCTACCTTACTTCCCGGTGGGTCTTGTGTCCCCGACAGCGGGAGCAGTATTTGCTGAGTTCCATACGCTGCGGATCGTTGCGGCGGTTTTTCATCGTGGTGTAGTTACGCTCACGACAGTCGCCGCACTGTAAGGTAACTATTTGGCGGATGTCACCTGTTCTTCTTGCCATCTTCTAATCCAATACTTTAGTGATTACCCCGGAGCCCACAGTCCGGCCACCCTCGCGAATAGCGAACCGCATCTGCTCCTCAATGGGGACAGGGGTAATGAGGTTGATGATCACATTGATATTATCACCCGGCATCACCATTTCAACGCCTTCGGGCAACTCCAGTTCACCGGTAATATCGCTGGTACGGATGTAGAACTGGGGCTTGTAGCCGGAGAAGAATGGGGTGTGCCGTCCACCTTCGTCTCGGCTCAGTACGTAAACCTGGGCTTCGGCCCGAGAGTAAGGACGCATCGAACCGGGCTTAACGATCACCTGGCCTCTCTCCACTTCGTCCCGGTCGATGCCCCTGAGCAATATGCCCACAGCGTCGCCGGCCTCCGTAGTGTCCAGGGTCTTGTGGAACATCTCTAAGCCAGTCGCCACAGTCTCCCGCACGTCTCCGAAACGGATGATCTCCACTGGCTCCCCTTGGTTCAACTGGCCCCGCTCTACGCGGCCCGTCACCACGGTACCTCGCCCCTTGATACCGAACACGTCCTCTACGGGCATCAAGAAGGGCCGGTCGGTGACGCGGCTCGGTACGGGAATGTAGTCGTCCATAGTATTGACCAGATTGATGATCTGCTCTTCCGCCTCGGCATCACCTTCCAGTCCCTTTAGAGCGCTCACCCGGACGACCGGGGTGTCGTCCCCTGGAAACTCGTACCGGTTGAGCAGGTCTCGAACTTCCAGTTCAACCAACTCCAGCAGTTCCTCGTCGTCCATCATGTCCACTTTGTTCAGAGCGACCAGAATCCGCGGGACTTCCACCTGGCGGGCCAGCAAGATGTGCTCCCTGGTTTGGGGCATGGGGCCATCGGGCGCACTGACCACTAAAATGGCGCCGTCCATTTGAGCCGCGCCGGTGATCATGTTCTTGATATAGTCGGCGTGGCCTGGGCAGTCCACGTGGGCGTAGTGGCGGTTCTCGCTCTCATATTCTACGTGGGCGATGGCAATGGTCAGGCCCCGTGCCTTTTCCTCGGGAGCGTTGTCTATGCTTTCCAGAGACCGGGAACTGGCAAGCCCCCTCTTGGCCAATACCTGGGTTATGGCAGCGGTGAGGCTGGTCTTACCGTGGTCTACGTGTCCGATGGTTCCTACGTTGACATGGGGCTTCGATCGGTCGAAACGCTGTTTGGCCATTGGTTCTCCTCTCCTGTGTTGGTGCTGGAGCCCAGAGGCGGGATTGAACCGCCGACCCCGTTCTTACCAAGAACGTGCTCTACCGCTGAGCTATCTGGGCCGGTTTATGTGTGCCTTGTCTGATTACGCGTGTTCTAATTACCCGAAAGCGCTCGCTTGAACATCATATGGTGGAGGGGGTAGGATTCGAACCTACGAAGCCCTTCCGGACGCCAGATTTACAGTCTGGTGGCTTTAACCACTCACCCACCCCTCCCCGTATTCTAAGGCGCTCGGGACCATTGCTTGTCGTGGCCTGAGGTACTGGGTCTCTCAAAGCTGCGAAGCCCCAGAGGGGAGTCGAACCCCTAACCTGTCGATTACAAATCGACTGCGCTACCCTTGCGCCACAGGGGCATAAAGGACACTGAGCTACTACATTATAAATGGCCCCGGGCCTTGGGGCCATTTCGCCGGGGCTACTTGCCCGAAATTATATTAAAGTTAGGGGACGAAAGTCAATCAGGTACATAGCGTTCCGGCATAGTAACCGGACGCGCCGCGCAGCTTGACGGCACTGAAGACCTAATCTACACTTCGGACGGTGCGGCCCCAGCCCACCCTCTTCGACTGTACTTAGCGATAACTGTACTCAGCGATAATGGATAATGTCGCGACACGAATTGGTGGCCAGGTGGATTTAAAGGCCTACATTCGGGACGTCCCAGACTTTCCACAGCCTGGCATCTTGTTTCGGGACGTAACTCCCCTCTTGCGGGAGCCCAAGGCCTTCAAATACGCCATCGATTGTTTTCGGGACTACTACCAAGACGCGGGTCTCGACGCCATTGCTGCCATTGAGGCCAGAGGCTTCTTGTTTGGGGCACCGTTGGCCTACCAATTGGGTAAGCCCTTCGTCCCGGTGCGCAAGCCAGGGAAGCTTCCGGCGGAGACTCATAGCACGGAATACACCCTGGAGTACGGCAGCAACGCCATCGAGGTCCACATTGACGGCATTCGCCCGAGGGACCGCATACTGGTCTTCGACGACCTTCTCGCCACGGGGGGAACCCTGGCCGCCGCCGCCCGGCTGGTGGAGATGGCTGATGGGATCGTGGCGGGAATCAGTGTCCTCATAGAGTTGACGGAGTTGGATGGCCGACATCTCTTGAAGGGATACGATTTGTTCTCCTTGCTCCAGTACTGACTATGGCGTTGCTTTTGCCGCCGGATTGAACGACTAAATACAGGGGTCTGTAATCCTTTAAAGCACTGATGTATGACCCTATTGAGAGCCAGCGTAGACCATTGAGTGGTAGGAGAGAACGATGGCAGACCGAGTGACCGTGGGGAACGTCGAAATTGGAGCCGTCATCGATATGGTGCCACCACCCCGGCCGACGACTATGTTTTTCCCCGATGTGCCGGAAGGCGATTGGGCGCCCTATCAGGATATTTTGGAAGATGGCGAGCTTCAGTTGTATTACGGGCACTTCTTTGTGCGCTCTCAGGGTAAGACCATCATGGTCGATACTGGAATGGGACCAGGTCCACATCCGGAGCGAGGGAACCGCACGGGCGACCTTGTCAATCAGCTAAAGCAAATGGGAGTGGGGACCGACGACGTAGACTTCGTGGTCCACAGCCACCTGCATGCCGACCACGTAGGCTGGAACCTGAAGGTCTCGGGTGGCATGCCCGCTCCTTATTTCCGGCGCGCTCGATACCTGGTGCCACGCTTGGACTGGGAGCATTTCACCAAGCCTGAAGTCCTGGAAACCGCACCACAGGTGAAGAACAGCGTGGTACCGTTGCAGCGCCTGCGGCTCATGGATCTGATCGATGGCGACCACCATGTGACAGATGAAATAACCACACTGTCCACCCCCGGTCACACGCCGGGCCACATGGTGGTGCTCATCAACTCCCAGGGAGAAAAAGCGATGATCGTGGGAGACGCCATCCATAGCAAGGTCCAAGTGCAGGAGCCTGGTTGGACTGCCGGCGTAGACATTGACAAAGAGGCCAGTCGGCGCAACCGTGCCGCATTGATCGACCGGGCGGAGCAAGAAGGGTACGTGGTCGCCGCCGGGCACTTCCACCCCAGCGATCACATAGGCAAAGTAGTTCGCTTGGAGGGAAAGCGCTACTGGCAGTCCCTGTAACCAAGGTTGAAGCGGGGTTGAGCAGTGATGCTTCGTTTGATCTCGCTTCTATGTACTTCTGTTGATACGAGTGGCTCGTTAATCAGTATTTAAGCCATTCCAAAGCCAAGTTGGGTTCCCACCCTAGTCTGCAAATAAGTGAGGATACGTGGTTACCGCCGGACCGAACTTCGAAGAGCTTCGAGAGGAGGCCGCCGAGTTTCGGCGGCGTTATTATGGCTCCAGTGGGAACCTCGGTCCGCCGCCGGCTATGGCCGAGTTGGCGCCCGAGGTCATGGAGCTGGTAGATGCTGTGCTCTACGGCGAGGTCTACAACCGGCCGACAGTTGACCTAAGGACCCGCAGCCTCTGCACCATCTCGGCTCTAGTGGTGCTGGGCCACAGCCCCCAATTGATTCGACGCCACATCCAGGGAGCGCTGAGCATTGGCGTCACCCGGGACCAGATTTGCGAAATTATCGCGCAGATGGTCTTCTACGGTGGGATGCCTGCGGCGGTTGGTGCCTTCCAAATCGCCAAAGAGACTTTCGATGAGCTGGGGTCGTCGGCACCCTCGGCGCCCCCGGCGGCGCCGCCGACCAGGGAACAGCCGAGACCAGCAGCAGTAAGTGCGGAGGCTGACCCGCCTCGCCGGGTGCCTCCAGCCAGGAGTAATTCCCCAGCCGGGAGTAATTCCCCAGCCGGGAGTAATTCCCCAGCCAGGAGTAATATCGATGAAGCTAGGGTTCATCGGCACCGGGAACATGGGCAATCCCATGGCGGCCAACCTGATTCGGGCCGGCCACCAGGTGACCGTCCACGACCTGCGACGGGAGGCGGCCACCAATCTGCTGGAAATGGGCGCCCAGTGGGCCGACACTCCAAAGGAGGCGGTCCAAGGCAACGAGGTGGTGCTCACTTCCCTGCCCGTCCCGCGAGACGTGGAGACGGTGGCCCTGGGCGAAAACGGAATACTGGAAAGCGCCGCTGAGGGCGGCATCTACATCGACCTGTCGACCAACTCTCCCGCGGTAATCCGCCGCATTCACCAGGTTTGCTCCGAAAAGGGGGTCATCGTACTTGATGCCCCGGTGAGCGGGGGAGTTTATGGTGCCGCGGCGGGCACCCTGGCTGTGATGGTGGGTGGCGATGAGTCGGTGTTTCAACGGGTCAAGCCTACTCTGGACGCCATCGGAAGCCACGTGGTGTACTGCGGACCCATCGGAAACGGCTCCGTGTGCAAGATCTGCAACAATCTGATGAGCATGGGTACCGGAGTTCTATTGGCCGAGGCGTTGACTCTGGGTGTTAAAGCCGGTGTAAGTCTGGAGGTGTTGGCCGATGTTATCGCCAACAGCTCGGGAAGCTCCAGGCGCCTCACTGAGAAGTTCCCCAGGTTCCTGTTCGCGGGCAACTTCGAGCCGGGATTCGCCACGGCTTTGGCTGCTAAGGACGTCCGGCTGGCCACCGACCTGGGCCGAGAGTACGGTATCCCCATGGAGCTATCGAACCTGGTGGACCAACGGCATGTGGAAGCGATGCACCGGGGTTGGGGACCAGAGGACTCTGATGCCGTAGCTCGGATCCAGGAAGAGAAAGCCGGGGTGCAACTGAGGTTGCCGGGCGTACTCTAGGCTATTGGGCTCTCAGGCCCTCGTCGTCGAACACCCACTGACCGTCAGATGGGTTGAAGGCACAATGGAGTTGGGCAATGACCACAGCATTTGAACGATCGAAGTTTATCGAAGCCAGCGATACCATCGAGGCCATAGAGGAATGCTACCGCCTGGGTTGGAGCGACGGCCTGCCGGTGGTGCCGCCAGCGGAGTACAAAGTCCGCGAGATGCTGGAGTACGTGGGCATGACCGGGGAGGAAGAGCTGCTGTCCCTGGAGATGCGGCGAAGGGTGTTGACTTCGGAGAACGCCGCGGCCAACGCTGTTATGGCCGGGTGCCTGCCGGAGTATTTCCCCGTCTTAATCACCACCCTTCAAGCATTGGAAGAAGAGAAGAACTTCGTCCACATGGCCTCGGCATCAACCAGTTCTCCCAGTATCTTGATGATAGTCAACGGGCCGGTCCGTCATCAGATCGGAGTCAACTCCAAGGATGGCTTGTTCGGGCCCGGATGGCGTCCCAACGCATGCTTGGGCCGGGCCATCCGGTTGATGTTCATGAATGGGTTCGACGCCCGCCCGGGCGTTCTCGACCGGGCTACCTTGGGCAATCCCAGCCAGTACACCCTGTGCATTGCTGACAACGAGGAAGACTCACCCTGGGGGCCGCTCCACGTGAGCCGAGGGTTCCTACCTGAAGATAGCTGCGTAACGGTGGCGGTGGCCTACAACCCCATCACCATCAACAACCGCTACTCCAACACCGGCGAAGCCATCCTTTATTCCATGGCCGACGCCATGAAGAGTTCGGCGTTGGCCCACCGGTTTCCCGGTAAGTGGGTGCTGGTGATCGGTCCGGAGCACGCCCAGACCATGAAGGAAGGAGGCTGGACCCGGCTCGACGCCCAGGAATACCTGATCGAGAACGCCAGCAGGTCCCTGAGTGAATTGATCCGCTGCGGCGCCTTTCAGGGACCGGAGAAACCCGGCGACGATCAACTGACCATGCGGTGCGCCCGAAATCCGGGAGATATATTGCTGGTCCTAGGGGGCGGTACCGGAGGCCGCTACAGTGCGATTATTGACACCGTGGACTTCTTTGATATACGGACTCGAAAGATAGATTTGCCGGGTTCGTGACAACTTGTAAATTCTTGCTCGCCGTGTATGATTTAACAAACACTTGGGCAGTTCGAAGACATCGAGTCAATCCTTGCGGGGAATGAGGTAGAGAGTATGGCAGACACGTTAACCGTGAGAGACCTGCGGTTGGTCAGCCCCAAGGGCACGGATCTCGCCGCCGGAGACTTTAAGCTAAATGATCGGGTCAATGACCTTGCCGGCAAGCGCCTAGGACTACTGGAGAACAGCAAGGCCAACTCAGACAAAGTTCTCAACGAGCTGGGCAAGTTGCTTAAAGAGAAATACGACCTGAAAGAGGTGGTATCCTTCAGCAAGCACAACGCCTCCCTTCCGACCAAACCGGAGGTTGTACAGCAGGTTCTGGATAGGGTGGACATATTAATCACTGGGGTTGGGGATTGAGGGTCCTGCAGCTCGTGCAGTGTGCACGATGGGATCGAGATGGAACGGTTCGGCATCCCCACGGCGTCGATCATTACTCACGTATTCCTGAACACAGCCAAAGCCATGACCAGGATGATGGGTGTGCCGGACTACGAGTTCGTGGTGGCTGAACACCCCCTATCCAGCCTGACCGACCAGGAGTGCAAGGAGCGGGCGGCTATGCTGGCGCCCGAGATTGAGCGCATTTTGACCGGCGTCAACTCAGCGCCAAAGGACTGACGGCCTATGCCAGGTAGGCTTTAAAGCGCTTGGCGCTCCCAACCGGCAAGACTAACGACGGGGGCGGCTTCTGGCCGCCCTTGGTTGGTTCTAGGCTGCGCATCTCCATCCCTACGGTCAAGTAACAGCACAGTCTCGATGCGCTGTTCCTCCCACACCAGTGTCGTTCCGGCCCCCGTATCAAGTACGGGGCAAGCTTTGAGCTGGAATCTATAGCCTTTGCGTTCAAGCAAAGCTCCCCATGCTTGAGATTTCTGGATTCCCGCTTTCGCGAGAATGACGAGCTTGGCGCGGGGATGGCTCTCAACCCTTACCAGTTACGGGGTTTGATTTCTGTTGAACGAACCCCTAGCCTGTGCTACCATTGATAAAGATTGTTACTGATTTCACGAACATCGCCTTCGATTCCGTCAGAGGTCCCGTTTGATGGATGGGCTGACGCAACGGATCGTCCGAGCGGTCCACGGACAGAGTCAACCAACTGTTACCATCCTCTCTAGCCTGCTCGCCGTCGAGGACGAGCTAGGGTACGTTCCCAAGGAGGCCGTGGAAGAAGTCGCGGCCTTCACTCAATCGACCATCAACGATGTATGGGCGGTTGCTTCCTTTTACCCGAACTTCCGGTTTGACCCGCCGCCTGAACACCGCGTAGAGCTTTGCTGGGGCACTAGCTGCCACATTGCTGGCTCCATGGCTGTCATTGACGCGGTCTTGGCGGCCACCAATATGCAAGGCGAGGGCGACCACCCTGGCGGGCGTATCAGCATCCGCTACAACACGTGCCTGGGTGCGTGCGCTCAGGCACCAGTCATCTCTGTAAATCACAACTTGGTCGGGCGCCTGTCTCCAAATGCGGCCAGGGATATTATCGCCCCTTTGTTGGATCAAGCCGATGCCGCTCATTGACTGTTGGGTAGCCCTGTCGGCTGTCCTTCGCTCGCTGAGCTTCTCAAGCCATAACCCCGAGTAGTGGCAGTAGCATGACTCTTGGCTTTGAACAAATTGACTCTGAGGCGCAGGCTCGGTGGCAGAGCTTGACCGCCGGTGACCGGCCACTGGTACGTGTGGGTACGGCGCTCTGCGGCAAAGCAGCTGGTTGTGACGCGGTCGTGGCTGCCATAGAGTCCGCGCTACAAAGCGAAGGAGTCGTTGCCAACCTCAACCAGGTGGGATGCCTCGGCCTGTGCTTCGCGGAGCCCCTGGTTGAAGTAATGTTCCCCGGCGGTCCCCGGGTCTTTTACGGGAATGTTGACCCCGACGGGGCCAGGGAGATAGTCCGCAGCCACTTGGTCCTAGGGTCCCCTGTGGAGCGGTTGGCCCTGGGGTTTCTGGGCGGTCGGGACGACGGCGCCGATGCCAGGGACGCTAACAGCGGACTTCCCAACCTGGACCAACATCCTATGCGGGCCTGGGAGTCCCGCATCGCTCTACGCAATGCGGGAAACATCGACCCCAGGGACATTTACCAGTATGTGGCTAATGGCGGTTATCACGCCTTGAGCGCAGCGCTGACAGGGATGACTCCAGGGGAGGTGCTGGACCAGGTTGTGGCCTCGGGTCTTCGAGGTAGAGGCGGCGCCGCATTCTCCACCGGAGTGAAGTGGCGTTTCCTGGCGGGCGCCAACGCTCCTGTGAAATACATCCTTTGTAATTGCGAGGAAGGTGACCCCGGTGCCTTTAACGACAAAGCCATTCTGGAAAGCGACCCCCACACCTTGATAGAGGGTATGATTCTGGGAGGTTACGCCACGGGTGCCAGCTATGGGTACATCTTCATTCGTCATGGGCACGATGGTCCGATAGACAAGGCTCGCGAAGCAGTTAAGCAAGCCCAGGAATTGGGGTTTCTAGGGAAGAACATCCTTGGTTCAGACTTCAACTTTGACCTGGAAGTCGCGCTCACTGGCGACTCTTACGTTGCCGGCGAAGAAAGCGCGTTAATGGAGGCCATCGAGGGCAGCAGAGCCATGCCTCGATTCCGGCCCCCGTTCCCGGCTCAAGTCGGGTTGTTTGCCAAACCAACCAACATCAATAATGTGAAAACCTTGGCCTATATACCGGAGATAATATCCAAGGGGGGCGAGTGGTTCGCCAGCATCGGGCACGAACAGAGCACCGGTACGGCTATTCTTTGTCTGACCGGTGCGTTACAGTACACCGGGATGATGGAAGTCCCCTTGGGCACAAACCTGAAGGATGTCTTGCTCAAGGCTGCCGGAGGCGTTCCCAACGGCAAAGCCCTCAAAATGGTTCAAAGTGGAGGCCCCTTGGGAGGTGTCCTCGGGGCGGACAATGTTGATGTAATAT
The DNA here is from genome assembly GCA_965197555.1 of Dehalococcoidia bacterium. GTDB lineage: Bacteria > Chloroflexota > Dehalococcoidia > Lucifugimonadales > UBA3495. Next base: position 1,690,083 of record OZ240213.1, read on the forward strand.
TGGACTTCGACGTACTTCGGAATGCGGGAGCTATCCTTGGGTCCGGAGGAATCATTGCTGCCGATGACGACACCTGCGTGGTTGATGTCACCCGGGCCCTGGTGGCGTTTTGTCAATATGAGTCTTGCGGTAAATGCTTCCCCTGCCGCATGGGAATGACCCACCTGCTTGAGGTGTTGGAACGAATTTGTCGCTTGGAAGGTGTCCCGGAGGACCTGGAATTGATGCGCAGCGTGGGAGAGAACATGCAGGCAGGCTCGTTGTGCGGCCACGGTCAACTGGGCTTCAATCCCGTTGCTTCCGCTCTTCGGTATTTCGGAGAGGAATTTGACGTCCACATCAGGGATAGACGGTGCCCGACTGGCAGTTGTACAGCCCCCCGGTTTTCTCCTCAGGCCAGCCGGCGAGACTTGATTGGCCACCGTGTCTAGGGAGTGGGCGACGACAGGGTTGAGGTTATGGCCGACGGATTAACTATCCAAATCGATGGAGTGGAAGTCCCGACTGCCCCCGGCAAGATGGTGCTGGAGGCAGCGATAGAAGCTGGCATTTATATTCCTTACCTCTGCTACCACCCGGGCATGAAACCCTTCGCAGCCTGCCGCATGTGCGTGGTGGGCGTGGAAGGCGGGCGGGGGTTCCCTGCCTCCTGTACCCTCCCGGTCCAGGGCGGGATGAAGATCAGGAACGAGGCGCCGGATGTTGCCGATTTACGCCGCTCCGTGATGGAGATGCTCATAGCTGAGCATCCCGACGGCTGTCTCACCTGTCATCGGGTTGATATATGCGGCCCGACCGACGTTTGCCTGCGCCATGTCTCCGTTAATGACCGCTGCGTCACCTGTCCCAAGAACGAGCGTTGCGAGTTCAAGGACACCGTTCGCTACCTGGGCATGAACCTGGAGTCACCCCTGCAGTACGCCTACCGGCAGATTCCGCTGGAGTTGGGCGACCCCTTCTACGACAGGGATTACAACCTCTGTATCGTGTGCGGCCGGTGCGTCCGGGCTTGCGAGGAGCTGCGGGCCGACGATGCCATCTGCTTCACCGAGCGTGGCGGCACGGCCTTGGTGGGCACCTCCTTCGGCACCTCCCTCCTGGAGTCTGGATGCGAGTTCTGCGGTGCCTGCATAGATGTATGCCCGGTGGGCGCGCTCGTGGAGCGGGACCACAAGTGGCAGAAACCAGCACGAGTAGCAAAGACCATTTGCCCCCATTGCCCAGTAGGCTGCCAGCTCAATCTGGAAGTCAATGCCGCCGGGCAGTTCATCCGCTCGGTCCCCGAGCTGAACTCTCCGGCCAATCAAGGTCAGGCCTGCTTCAAAGGTAAGTTTGGGCTGGAGTTCGTCAACCACACTAACCGGTTGCGGACGCCGCTGGTGCGTCGCAACGGGGAACTGGCCGAGGCATCCTGGGAAGAGGCGTTGGACTTGGTCGCCTCCCGCTTAGAGCAGCACCGCGGCGACAAATTCGCTCTTCTCACCGCGCCCGACAGCACCAACGAGGAGCATTACCTAGCGCAAAAATTCGCTAGGGCCGTCATGGGGTCCAATAACGTAGACCAGACGTCCAATACCCAGCCAGAGCTGGTGATGGCGGTGGAGCAGTCTCTGGGTTACGCAGCGGGGACTAATTCCACCTGGGACCTGCAGCGTGCAGGATGCATATTGGTCTTCAACTCCAACCTTACGGAAGAGCACAACGTGGTTGGAGTTCCCATCAAGCGGGCTGCCAAGAAAGATACCAAACTGATAGTCATCGATCCCAGAGAAGTGGAGCTGACCCGCTACGCTCACCTGTGGCTGCGGCCCAAGCCGGGTACGGAGATGCTGCTGCTGGGTGGCATTTTGAAGTCTCTGGTCGATCAAGACCTGGTCCGTTCCGATTGGTTGCAAGAGAACTGTGAGAGTCCGGCGACTCTTTTCTACGCTCTCCATAATCTGGACCTGGGAGAGGTAGCTCGGATTACCCAGGTCTCCGCAGAACACATGACTGCTGCGGCTCGCATGTACGGTCAGGAGGATAGAGCTGCCATTGTTTATGCCCTGGACAATATCTCCCAGGAGGCTCAAAGGGACTGTGTCCGGGGGTTGATCAATCTGTCCCTTTTGACCGGAAATGTGGGTAAACCCGGATCGGGCCTCTATCCGATGCGGCAAGGGACCAACGAGCAAGGAGCATGGGACGTGGGCTGCATCCCCGACCGTTTGCCCGGCTATCGCCCGGTCAGCGACGGCGAAGCCCGGCGAGAGGTGGAGGAGATTTGGGGATGTACCCTGCCGGAACTACCGGGCCTACCCTTGGCCGAGGCCGTGGAGGCCTCCGGGGACGGTCGGCTGGAAGCAATGCTGGTGGTGGGCGACAGCCCCAACTTCTCCAACGGTAAGCTGGGCAACGCCTTGGAGAGCCTGGGGCAATTGGATTTCCTGGTGGTGCTCGATACGTTTCTCAGCCCCCTAGGTCAAAGGGCCGATGTTGTCTTGCCTCGCCTTACCTTCGCTGAAAAAGACGGTACTTTCACCAACCTGGAGCGAAGAATCCAGCGGCTCAGGCCGGTCCTTCAAACAGACAATACTCTGGCCAAGCCGGAGAGTTGGGTCCTGTGCGAGCTCGCCCGGCGATTGGGCGATCAAGGGTTCAGCTTCACCTCCGCCCGCGAGGTCTTCGACCAGATTGCCAGCCTGGTGACGATTTATTCCGGCGCATCATATCAGCGTCTCGAGGAAGAGAGCGGATTGGTGCTCCGTACTAATTTGGCCAGCCCCCAGCCCACCCAGGTGTTGTACTCCAGCCGAGAGGATAGGGGCCTCCAGTGGCCCTGCACCGCACCTGAAGCTGCCACCACTCCTATCTTGTATCCGGAAGGATTTCCCTCGGAAAAAGCTGAGTTGGTGACCTCCGAATTCAGAGCGGTGGAGCAACCCTTGGGGGGCGCCAACGACTCTGTTTGGTTCGTTCCGGGCCGGGTGCTTCTGCAGCACGAGCGGGAGATCGAAGTCATTAAAGGCAGGCGTAACCGCATCATCGCTGAGGAGTTGCTGGAGCTTAACCCGGTCGACGCCGCCGGTTGGAACATCGCTCAAGGAGACCTGGTACGGGTCGAGGTTGGGGAGCGCCGCCTCACCGGGCAAGCCCGGCTGGTAGACTCGGTCCCCACCGGAGTGGTGGCGTCTACGTCGCTGTTCGGTCAGTTGGCTGTGGAGCTTCAAGAGAGTGATGAAATGGACCCTGCGTCCAAGGTGGCGGGCCTTGATATCTTGCCTGCCCGCATCATGAAAACCGAGTCCAATGGTGGCCCCGGGGACCAAAGTGACGGCACCCCCGAATAAGTTGGTCTAGCAACAGCGTTCTAGAAGGAGAGGTCCATGGTTGATGAGTTGACCCCCGGAGCTTCGGCGAGCCCCAGAGTGCGACCCGCTCGCAGCTTTCCCAAGGCGAAGCTGATAGAACGAGTCGATATTACCGAAGACCTGATGGTCATCAAACTTGAGCCCGAGGTGGGGCCGTTCCAGTTCAAGCCCGGTCAATATTGCACTCTGGGGATCGGTGACATTGAAAGGGCCTACTCCATCGTATCCGCCCCTCACGAGCCGTACCTGGAGATCTTTGTTGAGCTGGTGCCCGATGGTGAGTTGACGCCCCTGATGTGGGATCTGAAACTAGGGGACTGTATGTCCATCAGACCCCGGGCCAAGGGCATATTCACCATGGACCACCGGGTACACCACCACTTTATGCTGTCCACAGTGACCGGTGTCGCGCCCTTCGTCAGCATGGTAAGGGACTGGGTGCACGAGGGCGTGAACAATCACAAGTTCTACGTGTTGCTGGGCGCAAGCTATTACGATGAATTGACCTATGACCAGGAGTTGACCGACCTGGCTGCCAATTATCCTCATAGCGTGACCTTCGTTCCAACCGTAAGCCGTCCCAATGAAGCAAAGAACGCTAATTGGCGGGGCGCGAAGGGCCGGGTGAACGCCATCGCGGAAGATTTTTTGGAAGAGTTCGCTCTGCCTATAGACGATTCCATGGTATACGCTTGTGGCCACCCCGGCATGATCGCCGACGCCAAAGACAGAATTCCTCCCAAGGGTTGGAAGTTCAAAGAGGAGCGATTCTGGAAGGAGTGACCGTCGGCTCCTTCTAACCAGCACTCCACGGGTAGCCCCGAATGCCGTAGAATTGGGTTAGTACCTGTCGCATTGGGGTGACTTGTGACGCCGATTCGCCGCCAATACCTGAAAATCAAGCACTCCTACCCGGGCGCCATCGTGCTGTTCCGCTTGGGGGACTTCTATGAGACGTTCGATGAAGACGCCCGCTTGGCGTCCCAGGAGCTTGAGATAACCCTCACCTCCCGGAGCATGGGTAAGGACCTGCGGGTTCCCATGGCCGGGGTCCCGGCCCACGCTTTGGAAAATTATCTGGCCCGCTTGGTCAAGAAAGGCCACCAGGTAGCTATTTGTGAGCAATTGTCCGACCCGGCGTCATCTCGGGGCCTGGTGGAGCGGGATGTAGTCCGGGTGGTGACTCCTGGCACTGTTTTCGAGCCCGGCTTGCTGGACCAGAGCGTCAATAATTATTTGGCAGCGGTGCTGGAAGACGACCATCAGGCCGGTCTGGCCTACGTTGACATAACCACCGGCGAGTTTGCTGCCACCCAATTGAACCGGGAGCAACTCCCCTTGGAGCTGGAGCGGATCTCCCCGGCCGAGATTCTGACGCCCAGGAGCGATGACGGCCAGGGGTGGATAAGTCCGGCCGCTCAAGGCACCTCAGCGGACTATCATTCCATAGGGCCGGCGACCGGGCTGGACCCTGCGGTCTTTGGTCATACAGCGGCTAGAGACGCTTTGCTCTCTTATTTTCAGGTCCAATCCTTAGAGTCGTTCGGCTGCCAGGAGTTGCCGTTGGCGGTGGGGGCCGCTGGCGCCGTCCTTGAATATCTCAAGCAGACCCAGCAAGGGGGCGGGTATCAGCTGGACAACCTAAGAACCTACTCCGCCTCCAGATTCATGGCCTTGGACTCTCACACGCGCCGCAACCTGGAGCTGTTCCAACCTTCCCACTCGGACAACAAACGGCTGTGTTTGTTGGGTAGTTTGGACGAGACCAAGACCCCCATGGGGGCGCGTTTGCTGCGTCAATGGCTGGGAAGGCCTCTGCTGGACTTGGCAGAGCTCAACCAGAGACTGGAGTCGGTCGATTACTTTTTCAAGGATGGCTTCCGCCGCGCCAACACCAGGAGCACCTTGTCTCCCATGCCTGACCTGGAGCGCATCATGGGACGCGTCAGCGCCGGGAGCGCCACACCCCGGGACCTGAAGTCGCTGCAAACAGGATTGGAGGTCCTCCCTCAGCTTGTGGGCCACTTGAACGGGACTTCAACAAATGGCCTAGGCCACGCGCAGGAGCACGGGACGTCGCCGCTAGCCGGTCTGGCCCGTCAACTCATATCCCTTCCGGAAGTGGTCGCCTTGATTGACCAGGCGATCGCCGCCGAGCCTACGGGGGAGGTGGGCGAGGGCAACATCATTCGTGAAGGCTTTTGCTCCGAGCTCGACGAGCTGAAGTTGGCTTCTCAGGAAGCCAAGGGGTTCATCGCCGGGTTGGAGAAGCAAGAAAGGGAGCGTACCGGCATCAAGGGATTACGGGTTGGCTACAACCAGGTGTTCGGCTACTACATCGAGGTCACCAAGTCCAACCAAGCTCAAGTGCCCGAGGACTACATAAGACGGCAGTCGCTGGCCAACGCCGAGCGCTTCATCATTCCCCAACTCAAGGAGTATGAGTCCCTGGTATTGAACGCTCGCGAGCGCATACATGAGTTGGAGTCTTCCACCTACAAACAGGTATGCGCCCAAGTCAAAGAGTCTGCTTCCTCGGTGGCTTCCAGGGCCAGCGCCGTGGCTCAGATCGATGTCCTATCTTCGTTGGCGGAAGTGGCGGTCAACCATGGCTACGTGAAGCCGGTCTTGGACCAAGGGGATGCTCTGATCATTGAAGACGGTCGGCATCCCGTGGTGGAACGGGTCTTGGAGCCGGGATCTTTCGTACCCAACGATCTTCATCTCTCCAACGAGCCTCGCCGTTCCACTGGCCGTTCCGATGGAGAAGGCCGGATTATGGTGTTGACCGGCCCCAATATGGCTGGCAAGTCCACCTACATCCGGCAGGTTGCGCTTATAGTCCTGATGGCCCAGATCGGCAGCTTTGTTCCGGCTGCCGCTGCCACCATCGGCTTGGTGGACCGGATATTCACCAGAGTGGGACTCCATGACGATCTTGCCACCGGCCAGTCAACGTTCATGGCAGAGATGGTGGAGACCGCAGCAATCATCAATCAAGCCACTCCCAGGTCGCTGGTGGTGCTGGACGAAATTGGGCGAGGCACCAGCACTTACGACGGCTTGTCCATCGCCCGGTCGGTTTTGGAGCACCTGCACAACGACCAGCGGCTGGGCTGTAAGACCCTGTTCGCAACCCATTACCATGAGTTGACCGATCTGGCCAAGACTTTGCCCGGGGTGCGGAATTTCAACGTAGCGGTGGCGGAGGAAGACAATAAGGTGGTCTTCCTCCGGCGCATCGTCCCCGGGGGCAGCGACAAGAGCTACGGGGTACAAGTAGCCCAACTAGCCGGGCTTCCCCAGGGTGTAATCAACCGGGCCTGGGAGGTGCTGGCGGACCTTGAGCGGTCAAACGGCGCGGTCAAATCCTCGGGAAGCCGCCGCCCACGCCAGGCCGAGGGCCATCAGATGTCGCTATTCAATCCGGCCCAGCCATTGATGGATGAGATCCAATCGTTGGATATACCTAATCTAACACCCCTGGAGGCTATCAACCTTCTCTACGAGCTTCAGCGCAAAGTCAATGAGGTTGGGCCTCCGGAGTCAGCCGCCTGACGCCCATACGTAAAGATTAAAACCCTGGGGAGGTTACCTTGAGCGAGAAAGTCGATTTCTATTGGTGGCCCCGTTGATCCTCGTGCCGTAAAGTAAGAGAGTTGCTCTTACAGAATGGGTTGGAGTTGGAAGAAAGGGACTTCTTCAAAGAGCCGCTGTCGGAAGCAGAAATCAGGGCCTTGGCCGGTACCACCAACATCGCTGAGCTCTTTGCGCGCCGGAGTCCTGCCGTAAAGCAAATGGGCTTGGCCGGCCGCGAGCTCTCGGAAGATGAGATGGTGGGATATATGCTCCAGGAGCCGCGCTTGATCCGCCGTCCCTTGGTGCGTATGGGAGGCAAGCTGTTGGTGGGGGCCAGCCCCAAGGTTATAGAGGCAGCGCTGCAGGATTCCAGCTAACCCACAACAATTAATTCGACCGAAATCGATGCTGGGGGTGCATGGTCAGCCAACCAGCAGCCAAGGGTCTCTCAATCTCCACCTAAGGCAAAATCCCCCGTTCGGCTTGAGCCCGTCGAAGGGCCCGCCCGTTCAAGGTTCGACAAGACTGTTTCAAGCTTGCCGAAGGGCCCTGCACACAAGCCCCGGCGGGTGCTGTCATCGGTTGGGCCCCTGGTATATAATCCCAACAATTCCCCGACACCGCAACAGACCGCCAAGGGGCCGAACATCGCCCATGAAAATATTTTTCGACGTGGACTACACCATCCTTGGTTTGGACGACACCCTGCGGCCCGGCACCAAGGAGACTTTCAAGAAGCTAACTGACGAAAGCCACGAGGTCTACATCTGGTCGGGTATGGGAGAGAGGTGGGAGGTCGTGAAGAAGCATGAGTTAACGCCCTTGGTTAGCGGAGTCTACGAAAAGCCAACCCATCACTTCCAGGAGCGACTCGACGAGCTAGGGGTCCCCTTCGAGCCAGACTTCGTAATCGATGACTACCCGGAGGTCGTGGCCGCTTTCGGTGGGGTGTGGGTCCCTCCTTATTTCTTCAAGCGAAACGCCGACCAGGAAATGGACCGGATATACCGCATCATCTGTGATTTCGTCGAGACCGGCAACTCCGAAGACCGGCAGTATCGAGCCAAAGGCTCAACGGTCCCCCTCTTTTAGGCCAGTGCCATGCCCATAAAGGTGCTTCCCCCGGAGCTGGCCACCAAGATCGCGGCCGGGGAGGTGGTGGAACGCCCTGCCTCCGTGGTCAAGGAACTAGTAGAGAATTCCATCGACGCTTCTGCCACCCAGATTACTGTGGAGATCAAAGGCGGCGGCGTCGAAGAGTTGCGGGTGAGCGACAACGGTCACGGCATTCCCGCTGCTGAAGTACAGTTGGCGTTCCAACGCCACGCCACTAGCAAGCTAAAGTCCCTGGAGCAGCTTCATGCTGTGGATTCCATGGGGTTTCGGGGCGAGGCGTTGCCCAGTATCGCGGCGGTATCACGGCTTACCATGACCACACGGACCAGCGAGTCTCCCACGGGCCACAGGATTGAGTGGGCCTATGGAAAGGCTGTCCGGGCTGGGCCGCAGGGATGTCCTGTGGGCACCTCCGTGTTTGCGCTGGACATATTTGGTAACCTACCGCCCCGTAGAAAGTTCCTTAAGTCCGCTGCTACCGAGGCGGGCCACGTTCAGGACGTAGTTACTCGCTACGCCTTGGTCTTCCCCGGCATTCGCTTCCAATTGAACATTGACGGACGCCAAGCAGTTTCCACGTCGGGGAACGGCCAGCCCCGGGAAGCACTGCTGGCGGTGTACGGCGCGGAGCTGGCCGACCGAATGCTGGAGGTTTGCAGTGACGACCCTGCTGCCGGATACCGGGTGGCGGGATTCATTGGGCCTCCTTCGGTCAACAGAGCAAACCGCTCCCACATGACGTTCTTCGTTAACCGTCGCTGGGTCCAGAGCCGCATGCTGTCCTATGCTTTGGAAGAGGCCTATCATGGTCTGTTGCCGGAAAAAAGGCATCCGATCGCTGCGGTGAACCTGGAGATACCCCACGGCGATGTCGACGTGAACTTCCATCCCGCCAAGCGGGAGGTCCGTTTCCACCAGGACAGGAAGGTCTTTTCATCGGTGCAGCGGGCAGCGCGGGCCACGCTGATTGCGGAGTCACCCGTACCCCAGCTTCACGGCGTTGAAACGAGAGCTCCCGTGGTGGACGCACCGGCTGCCCCCTCCTTCTTTGCAACATCCTCCTTTGGAACACCCTCGGGGGACGGCCCCGGCTCCCCACGGGATGGGGGTGCGCCAGGGGACAGCCTGCGGCTAACTTTGCCGCGACTGAAGGTGGTTGGACAGGTCCAACTCACCTACATTGTCGCCGAAGCGCCGGAAGGAATGTATTTGGTAGACCAGCACGCCGCTCACGAGCGGGTGATATTCGACCAACTGCTTAGCCGCGCGGCGGCTCAGTCGCCTGAATCTCAACCATTGCTGGACCCGGTGGCGGTGAATCTTACGCCGGCGCAGAGGGAGCTGCTGTCGGGCAACGCTGAATCGCTGGAACAATACGGCTTTGGCCTGGAGGACTTTGGGAACAATAGCTATTTGTTACGTACTGTCCCTGCGGTATTGTCAGCGCAAGACCCCGCTCAGTCCTTGCTGACTATACTGGACTTGGCGGCCTTGGAAGGAGTGGTCCGCCCAGGAGACGAGCGTGTGGCCGCATCCATCGCTTGTCACAGCGCCATCCGCGCCGGACGGTCTATGGCCGAGGCTGAGATGCGGGCGCTGCTGGAGCAGCTTGAGGCCGCGGACCATCCCCAAACCTGCCCCCACGGCCGCCCGACCATGATCCACTTCAGCTCCTATCACATGGAGCGGGAGTTTGGCCGGCGCTAGTTCTCCTTCGTTTTGAATCTAGGCCAGCAGCGCTTACGACTATGGGGCATCAGCCCCGGGGTTTGTGGCGAGGGTCCTGGGCCGGGTGAAAAATGGAGTCCTCTCCGGGAAACTCCTGAGACATGGCGGACTGCTGGTCCCTTCGTCCCTGGCTCAGCCGAAACAGCGGCAAGGAAGCAACCGCCATAACCGCGGCGCCTAGGCCCAATTTGGCTAGAAAGCTTCGCCTCGACGGGCTGTTAGCGGTAGGAAAGCTAGACTCTTTGGCCACTTGATTCTCCTGGTCTCGCCCTCACCCCAACTCTCTCCCTCTGAGAGACTAGCTTGATCCGTTGCCGTTAGAGTGGGTGGCGAAGTCGTTTCGGGCTTGATTTTATACAATCGGGGGCTTTTTGCAACAGCGCTAACCGCCTTGACCAGCATCCTCCAGAATCATTCGGGCTACTTGGCGGCCCATCCGGACCGAATAGTTGGTGCCCCGGTCCTCCGGATAGATCTGGGTAGTGTTGGCCAAGTACAGGTTCTGGATGGGGGTCCGGTGGTCGGGTATACGATTGCTGTAATTGACGCCGATGATGGGCTGGGCGCCATCGACTTTGTGATGATAGTATTCCAAGACCCAGGAGCTATCGAACTCCGGGTTGATCTTCTTTAGTTGGGGCAGAAAGTCCTCCAACAATTCCTCAGAGCTCATTTTATACAGCGCGCTGTCTCTGCTGGGGTAGTTGCTCAAGTATACGATGTGGTGTCCTCCGTAGAGGGACTTGTCGATCATGTTGGTGTGCTCGATCACTGCCACAAAAGGAAGGCTAGTATCAGCGATGTTCATCCAGTACTTGCTGGATAGCGGGCGGTCCAGCACCAAAATCACCAGTACAGCGGCAAGGTAGTCAACGTCCTCCAGTTGGCGCTGATAGTCTTCGGGCATCGGTGGAACCAGCCGGGTGAACACGTATGACGGTGTAGTGGCCAGCACCGCGTCATAGTGGCGCACTTCCGGCTCTTGCTCATCTAGGGTTACTTCCAGACCCTTGGCCACTCCCGCTTCGACCAGGACTCGATTGACCCCATATGAGGTATGGACGTCGCCTCCTTGCTCTATCACCCGCTGGCCGAGTACATCAAACACTTCACCGAAACTGCCCATGGGATACCCCAGGCGCTCTTTTTGGAGTCCTTTGCCGCGAGACGCTACCCGAAGGTAAATTTTGCCCCACAGCCAGGTCATGCTGACTTGATCGTAATAGTCGCCGAACTTACCTCGCAGCAGTGGCTCCCAGATTACCTGGTAGGCCCGTTGCCCCATGTGCCGGACCAACCAGTCCTCGGCGGTCACTGTCTCGAACTTCCTCCAGTTCTTGGTCTTTTGCAACACGTAGGTCCAAAAGCCGACGCGGAGACGTTGAATCATGGAAAGGGGTTTGAACTTGAGCAGGTCCATGGGTGTGCTGAAGTTCCAGATTGTCCCGGCATGGTATAGCCCCACCTTGGACTCCAGCCAGGCAAGCTGGTCTCCCAGGCCCAACTCATGGATGAGCGCCGTCATGTCCACGTCACTGGTGAACAAATGATGGTAGCCTCGTTCCAACTGGCCGCCGCCCACTTCGAAGGTAGATGCTTGGCCCCCCAGGAATGGGGCGCGCTCAAACACTTCGGCGTAGTGGCCTTTGGTGGTCAACTCGTAGGCGGCCGCCAAGCCGGCCGCACCGCCACCTATAATCCCAACCCTCAAGACAGGCGGTCCTCCGTGTTGATGTTGGCTGACGCGTGGGCGTGGGCTGGCCTGGTCGCCGTTGCCAACCGGCGCAGCGAAAGGTTTTGGTGCCATAGCAGTACCAGGCCTACCAGGTTCACTGGCAGCCAAAGGGCCACCAAGTGCAAGAATCCTGAATAGGTACCGGCCACTGAAGCCCCTACACCTACCGCCAAAAGGGTCTGTTGAGCAACCACTTCGAATGGACCGATGCCACCAATGGCCGTGGGCAGGGCAGTCACCAAATTAGAGGTGGCTGTGACCAGGGCGATAACCAAGATAAGCACCCAGACGGAGCTGAAATAGCTGTCGAGCCCAAACGAGAAACTGAGCAGAAAATACACCGCTCCTTCCAGGAGCCACACAGGCAACGACATCAAGAAGAGTTTGAAATGCTTGCTGGGAGAGTTGAGAATCTTCAGTCCATCGGTAAAGGTGTGGGCAAGTTCCCCGGCGCGGGGACGGAGGCGGGCTGGAAGCAACGCCAGACAGCGGTCGAGGAACAAATCGGCCTGGGGTACCACTGCCAATGCTGTTAGTATAACCAGACCTCCGAGAAACAGGAACACAGTCAAGGAAGCGAGAAGGACCACCGTGACCTGAGACGTGCCGGTGGCGTGATCGAACTCACCCAGGAGCAGCAGCACCAGACCGGATATGGCTGCTACGGCCAGCAGCGTGAGGCCATCGTAGATTCGCTCTACGGCAATGGTGGCCAACGCCGCGCTGGCGTTGACTTGCTCCCGTCGGCTCAAGTAATAGGACCGCACCAACTCTCCCAGGCGAGCGGGTAGCAGGTTGTTGGCCATGTAGCCAATGATTATCACGGGGTATAGCCGCCGGGCGGAAAGGGAGCGCAGGGGCGATAAAAGGAAACACCAGCGGGCAGAGCGAAAATAGACCGCGATGAAATACAACGCAACGGACGGGGCAAGGTATAGGTAGTTGGCCTCAACCAGCGCGTGGCTGACCTCGGCCAGATCAACCTGGAAGCCAAGAACCACCAATAGGGCCAGGCTGACCCCAACCCCTATCCAGAACTGCCAACTGGTCCTCGGCAACGCGTTCAGTCCTAACGGTTAGAATGTCTTGGTGCCGTAGCTCACGGCCCCCAACCGGGGCCGGTCCGCCGACCGGGATTGTAATTGAAGAGCTAAAACCAGTATAAGGAAACCGGCTGTGCCTCAACAAGGACAATGGGCCGGTGAGTGGGGCTGCTTGATCAAGGCTTGATGAAGGTGAAGAACTCCGAGGTGTACCAGTCAACATCCAAGTCCCGGTAAATCAGGTAATCCAAGGTGTCTTCCCAGGACTTTTTTTTGGTAACCGCGGACTTGAAATATTGGAAGTCTTTCTTAAGCTGTTCACCGAAGGGCTCCTCGTTTCTGTTTTCACCGGGACGCCGGTAAGCGTCTTCGTTAAACCACAGCAGGTTACGCAAGGGCCCTTCTTGCTGGAATTGGGTCAACGCCTCGGCATCCCGCTCGCCATGGACTTTGTCCAGCAGTAGTGCTGACGCGTCATCCTGCTCGGTGGCGAGTTTACAACCTTGGTTCCAGCCCTCCTCCTTATCCTCTTTGAAACATGAGAACTTGAGTCGCCCGTCCCGCTGGAGATTGCGTACGTACCAGTTGAACGGGTACCACATTTCGTAGTCTACGCGTACTTCTCCAGAAGCAGGGCCCTGTGTGGCCAGGTGAGCCTCCAGTTGCTGATAGGTATCCTGCAGGTCTTTGCTACCCTGGGCATACACCAGCAGTTCCAAATTGGAATCGTGGTAAGTATAGGTTGTCCTAAGGGCGCCAGTGACCCCGTAACCCAGAAGCAGGGCGGCGATTCCCAGGACGGCCAGCGCCGACCGTTGCCTCGGCCTGGAGATTCTCATGAAGTAGGCCGTGCCAACTGCCAGCCAAAGGATACCAGCCAACAACACCCATTCATCGGCTCCGAGGCGCTGTTCCGGGCTGACGTAGGCTTTCACCAAGTAAACGCTGGCAACCACCATCAGGGGCGGTAAGAATAGAAGCGCGATTTGCCCCCTTTGCAATACCATGCGCCAACGTACCCGCTCAACCATTTCCCCCAGGCACTTTCCAGTCACAAATATGAACGGCAGGCTCACACCCACCAGCAGCCAGGGCATTTTCTCGCTGGCCAGGGTGTAAGCCAGCAAGCTCAACAGGGCCCAAGCGGCCAACGCTAGGCCCAAGATATCGGCCCTCCTCAGAAAATACACCGCTGCGGCAATGCCGAAGATGAAGGGCAGCAGCTCGTAGATGGATAAGCCAACGAAGTAGTAATACCAGGGTTGGTTGCCCCGGGCCACGCCTTGTTGGGCGATCCAGTAACCCAGTCCCTGCCAGGCGCCGCTGAATATACCGGCCGGGTTGATAAACCACGTGGTGTACAGAGTGGTCCAGATGCCGTAAAAAATCGCAGCGCAAGCGAGCCAGGCCCCTCCCAGCCATCGGGTCCCCAGGTATATCGAAACGACCAGAGTACTCAACAGAAATGCCGCAGATACCACGAAATTAACCGGTACCGCGTTGACGCTGGCGTCCACGGAAATTCCGGAGGGAAGCACTCCGTGCACTGCTGAGTCTACGTTGAGTACCGAAGTGAAAACCACGGCGTAAACCGCGGCAACCAAAGAAGGGATAACCAGCCATAGCGCCCCACGTCTCCAAGGCTCTCGCGTCAGGATCAAGGCCGCCACAGCAACGCCAAGGAATAAGCCAGCGATCAACAGGTCAGCGGCAAGAGCAACATCAGTTTGCCAGGTGCGGCTGACCGGACGGTATATTGCCAACGCAATGGTCCCTACTCCTGCCAGGGGAGCAGCCGCCACCGCCAACCGAACACCGAGGTTGCTCGTACTCCGGACCGAGACACCAACGGAGAAGCTGGCAATAAGAAATATGAGGGTTACCCCTAGGGCAATGGCGAGAAGGTGAAGCCACCAGGCGAACTGATAGACCGGTAGCTGGACAAAGGGAGCCGCCCAATGGGAGGCGCCCACCAAGCCGCCGGTAACTCCATCTGGATTGACCAGCTCCAGACCCAGAGGGTCTTGGATCATCCAGGCCAGCAGGGGGCTCCACAGAGGCAGGGTAAGAGTGCCCAGTAACAGCACCACGCCTGCGGGGCCCGTTAGTTCGGACAGCCGCGCCCGGCCTAATGCCCAGGGCACCAGGTTGGGAATGGCCAACAAAAGCATGATGCCGCCCAAGATCAACACCAGCACATAGGCGCTCTCCTTGGTAGCGAACATGAACGCCACCACCGCCGATGCCAGGAAAAGGTATCGCCGGTGGCCCTCATGGAGGTACCGCCACATCAGGATGAACAGGGCCGTGGCCCAGAAGGCCATTAGGACATCGTTGCGACCGAAACGGCTGAAATAAAGGAGAGCGGGAGACACGGTTAGCATCAGGCCCGTCAGCAGAGCAGCGGTGCGCCCTAGATAGGCGCGAAAGAAGTAGGGCAGGGCCACTAGAGCGGTGCCGAAAAATACGTAGCCCAAACGGGCCGCGACGTCGGTGTCACCGAATATCCGCAACATGAGCGCAGTGAACTCGATCTGGAACGGGCCATGCATCCAGGGAGAGTGAATATAGTCCCGCCCGAAGATCCACGGCCAGCCCCATAGGGCTCCATCGCTATTAAGCAGCCGCCACGAGTAATGAACGTGGATCGCTTCGTCGTAGTGCATGGTCCGCTCGCCCAGATCAAACAGACGCATGACTAAAGCGGCCAGAACTAGTACTAGGAAGCCGGCCTCCAGCCATCCAAAGGAACGTCCGGCCCACAGCCGGGACACCCGGCCCGACTGGAAGCTGGCAAGTTTATTCCACACCGCTAGCATTCTCTACCTCGACCACCGCCCCTGGGTCATTCACGAATTCGTAGATTATTACGTCGTCATGCTTGAACGCGGTTCTCAGGAAACCACCAAAGCCACCCAGGTACTCACCTCCGTAGCTGCTTCTCTCCCTCCGGCCCAAGAATACGTACCTTACGCCGTATTTCTCCAGAAGAGCCCGTACTTCGCCCCCGTCCTCGCTGCTGTATATGCGGGCTACGTCCTCCTCCCGGTTTTCCAGCGGCCTGCTGCCACCCCTCCATTGGACCTCGTGACCTTTCCAACCCAGAACCGTGGGTAACCCGGTGCTGGAAGAAATTCTACCGAACTCGGAGTAATCGTCACCAACTGCCTCGACCATCCTCCCCCAGGGCGCTCTATCCCGAAGCCACTCGATTGCTAAATATTCACCCGGATCACTTGTCTTGATAAAGCCGAGGCCATCCAAGGTGTTATCTCGAACGGTGTGCTTTGGGCTCAGCAGTCCTGTCCTATCGAGGACTGCTCCAACGGAGTAATAGAGGGAACCCACCACCAACAGCCCCACGAGGATGATCCAAACGTAGTGCCCCAGCCGAAGGATTCTGAGGGGTCCTCGCCGAGCCAACTCAGGCTCGGCTCCCAACCCAGTCCTGTGGGAGTGCCAATAATACAGGCCGTAGGTCCCGACGAGGCCGAGGAGCAGCCAAGCCTGGTAGTAAATTTTGAAGACGGTGTTCATGCGCCGGAACGCTCCGCCAAAGGAGTCCGCAACGTAGAACAATTCGGCTCCAACCATTAGAAAGAACACTATTGCCAAAAGCAGCAATGGGAAAGCAATTATGGGCTCTCTGCCCAGGTGGAGCCGTTGAGCCCCGCTAAACGTCGCCAGGCCGACTATTACGATACCCGGTAGGACCCATACTATCCGGCTGCCCACGCGGGTGAAACCTTCCGCCACTCCATCGGCGAATACGGTCAAGAACAGCGCCAGCGCCGCCCAGAAGAGCAGTGGAATCAAAGGCACCACTACGGCCAGGGCAGCCAGCGGTGAGTCCTCGGAGGCCGGCCGGCGCAGTCCGGGTATCTGTCTGAGTAAGAACGAAATGCCAAGAAACGCGAACACGCCTATGACGATCACGAAATGGAAGGGACGGGTACTGACGTCCCTTAGCGGTAATACCCCATTGGCTTGAGTGTCCAAGGTGAGCCAGAAGGGAATAAAAATGGCCACCGAAACCGCTAATAGGGGCACCATGACAGTGACGGTAGTGAGTGCCGCCGCTTTCAGGTCCCCAGACTGGTCGCCGTAGGATTTGATCAGAAGCAGGCCCCCAAGGACGGCGGACATGAGCGGCAGGTCCCAAGTATTGATGAAAGCCAAGGACCCCAATGCCAAGGCCAGGGCGCCAAACTCCACCGGATGCCTTCTTAGCCAACCGATTCCCAAGCCCCCGGTGGACACGAACAGATTGAGGCCGAGGCCCAGGGTGAGAACCAGAAAGGGCAGGCTCATAACATGAGGGTGGAGGTCGCCTAACAAGAAGCTGAAAACCGGGAACTCGGTGATGGTGTAATCCAGGCTCCGGCCTCCGTCCAGTGTATCGATCACCCGAGTTGCCTTCCACCACCACCATTGTTGGTCCGGGAACACCCCGGAGCTTGCCGGACCGCCCGCTTCGAGTCCCTTGATGCCGACCCAGTCCCAAAATCCGCTGCTTCCCCAGCCCTGGAAATTAATGAACTCCAGCACCCCTTCAGAGTTTCCGATCAACAGCACCAGTACCGGCGCCAAAAGTCCGAACCCCAAGGCGGCGCGGCGCTTTCCCCCTGAAAGGCGCACCAGGTTGTAGACTAGCCCGAAGGCACCGGCTCCTGCCATTGCTGGCACCAGGGACGTAGCCAGGTTATAGCCGATGTTGGATGGCACGGCCGAGAGCTTGGTCAGGAAAGCCATCATGAAGTGGCCGAAGTAGTAATAGCTGATGGAATGGCCCGACAGCCAATGGTCCTCCGGCGGGAAATATCGGCTTTGAAGCACCGCGTTCACAAACCCGAAGTCCATGGGCTTTTCGGTGTGGTTGATGGCGGGCGCCTCTGAAGCCACTCCCATCCATAGCAGGAAGAGGAGGATGAACACTGCTTCGGCGGCCACCAGGGTTGACCACTCTTGCTTCAGAAAAGCCAGAACCCGGTTGCCCGTCTTCCATAGGATCAGGCCGCCCACTACTCCACCCATACCCAGAATGACAAATATTGTGAGCCGGGTGTTGGGAATTACTTGGGTCAATCCGCTGATCCAAAGCACGTAGGAAAAGAGCAGTAGCGACAGGGGCTTGACCAAAGTCAGGCCTCTGTCGGGCAGCCGGTGAAAAAGGACAAAAGCGAAAGGGAGGGCTAACAGTCCTAGAAATTCGATGGCCAGGAACCAGGAAAGAGCTTCGATCACGGATACACTAGTCGGCGATCAGCCGTGGGCCTCGGGTATGGGGAGGAGTGCTGGCTTGAGATGGCCGATCGCTATCTTACGGCGCTGGGGCAAGCAACGAATCAACAAACTCGGAGGCATCAAAGGCTGCTAGATCCCCCAGCCCTTCGCCGGTGCCAATGAACAGAATGGGCATCTGCAATTCCCGTTTAATTGCCAGGACAATTCCCCCGCGGGCGGTCCCGTCCAGCTTGGCGAGAAATATCCCAGTGCAGTCCACCGCTTCCTTAAATGATTTGGCTTGGGCCAGGCCGTTTAGACCTGTGGTCGCATCCAACGTAAGAATTACCTGGTGGGGTGCGCTTGGGTCCAAACGCTTGATTACCCGGTGGACCTTTCGCAACTCCTCCATCAGGTTCGACTTGGTGTGCAACCGCCCGGCGGTGTCCACGATCAAAACATCGGCGCGGCGAGCTCTGCTGGCTTGAAAGGCGTCGTAGGCTACTGCGCCCGGGTCCGACCCGGATTGGTGTGCTATAACTTCTACGCCAGCCCGCTCCCCTAGGATTTCCAGTTGCTCGCTTCCAGCGGCCCGGAAGGTGTCGGCCGCGCCCAATAACACCTTCTTGCCGGCGCTGTTGAACTGGTGGGCCAGTTTAGCGATGCTGGTGGTCTTGCCGACGCCGTTGACGCCGACTACCAAGATCACGTAGGGGGAATGTTGATCGTCACCATCGAGCCAAATCGCTGGTTCGCTCTCGGGGCCGAGCTCTTGTACCAGAGATTGCTTTAGCATGTCGAATACGGCGTCTGGGTCATCAAGCCGTAGTTCTTTAACGCCGGTCTTGAGCTCGTTTATGATCCTCTCAGAGGTGTCCACCCCTACGTCAGAGGAAATCAACGTTTCTTCCAACTCTTCCCATACGGAATCATCTAGGCCAGAGGAGCGCAGCACCGAGAGGATTCGGCCGAACCACCGGTTGCGGCTGGGCTCTACGGCGTCTCGGGTATGCTCCCGATTTTCCTCTCGGTTACGTTTAAATAGTCCAAGCATGATCAGTAAGGGTCTAGCGGAACGTAGACCAACCGGTTCTTGAAGATTGCGGTTGGAAAAGATGCCAATTGCGGCGGTCCGATGTCCGAGACTCGCGGCATCTAGCCGCCTGCGGTGGGTCCGGCTAGAGCGCCTAGCCGCGCCAGAGCGTTCTCGGCGGCAGTCTTCTCGGCCAACGCCTTGCTTCCTCCGCGGCCGGTCCCCACCACTTCGTTGTCAACCACCACCTCCACCGTGAATACTGGCCCGTGGTCCGGGCCTTCCGCAGAGATCAGCCGGTAATGGGGCGTGGTCCGGCCCGAAGCTTGGATATATTCTTGGAGGTGGGACTTGGGGTTTTCCGGAGGGGTACCTAGGCGAAAGAAGTTGTCAAGGTCTTGACCCATCGCCCTTTGAATGAAACACCGGGCGGTATCAAACCCGGCGTCCAAGTAAATCGCTGCTACCACCGCTTCGAAGGCCGCTGCCAGAATGGTGTCGCGTTGGCGGCCTCCGGAGGTCTCTTCCCCCTTGCCCAGCAAAAGGAAACTACTCAGGTCTAGCCGTTGAGCTACCTGGGCCAGGGTATCCTGGCATACGAGGGCGGCGCGGCTTTTGGTTAGCGCACCCTCGCTGAGCCCTGGCTGGCGACAATAAAGTTCCTGGGAAATTGCTAGTTCAAGAACTGCATCCCCCAGGAACTCTAGTCTTTCATAAGAGTCGGCGGGTGACCAGCCGTGCTCATTCACGAAGGATCGGTGGACCAGTGCTTGTTCCAGCAACTTAGGGTCCTTGAACTCCCAACCCAGCACCGATTCCAATCCGTTGGCTGCCAATGGACTCCCTAAATGACTCCGTGGGGCCAAGGCGGTTGGGGACGCTTCATCTCCCCTACGTGCTCGAACTCGCTCATGGTCTTGACCAAATTGTCGTAGATCTCTCCGGCTTGTTCGTCCGGAGGGATAAACATCTTCAAGAATACCGACTTCCCTTCGCCGAACACGAAGGTAGGAACGCCGAAGGCCCCGTACTCTTCGACCGCTTTGGTGTGGCTTTCCCCCAAAAGCCGAAGCAGATCGGGGTCGTTCTGGTCTTCCCGGAACCGTGCCATGTCAAGTCCGGCCTTGACAGCCGCATCTTCCATGACTGCCGAGTCGTTCAGGTCTTTCTTGTCCTCGTGCCGGGCCTTAAGCAGGCTGATAAAGAAGGAATCAAAGGCTTCCTTGCCCTGGCGCTTGGCGGCCAATCCACAACGGTGGGCCAGCAGCGTTGGGTCAGTTCCGTCGATGGCTTCGGGTTGTTCCCAGTACTTATAGTCGGGGCCCTTGTCGCTGTTCACCTGGGCTAAGGAGAAAGGTTGCCAGTCCACGTCGATAGACTTTCCGGTTGTTGCCTCGACCTTTGCCAGCCACACGGCGGCATTGTAAACAAATGGTCAACGAAAGTCGTAATACGACGTCAAGTCGGGATCGGGCATTTTGTTACCTCCTGCCGGTATATGTCTCGATTGTAGCCACAGGCAGCCCCATTGTCAAAGCACTGGGCCGTGCCAATCAGCTGGGTCTCACACTCCGATATTTCCCGGGGCGCTGTTGACCCTATGCTATAATATTACCTCTAGGAGGCCGTCCACGCCCCGTCTCCTGAACATCGACGCCACTATTTCCGCTATTGAAGCTGGAATAGACAGCAAATCACTGTCTATTCTGCACGAGTTTCGCCATTTGGCCCTTGGCGAATCGGTCCCGATTTATATTGTGGGAGGCCCTGTCCGTGACGCTCTATTGGGGACCTCTCCCAGGGACCTGGACTTCGTGGTTGTTGGCGACGCCTTGGGGGTAGCCCATAGGATAGCCAGAAAGCTAGAAGGGCGAGTGGTGGTCCACCCTAAATTCGGGACCGCAACCATCGAGTTCGCCTCCAGCAGAGTGGACGTGGTCACCGCCCGTCAGGAGGTCTACCCTCGACCCGGAGCCCTACCCGAGGTAACGCCGGGGACCATCTTCGATGACCTGGCCCGCCGCGATTTCTCCATCAATGCTCTGGCGCTGCCTCTTCACGATCAAGAGCCCAGTGTCTTGGACTCCCAGCATGGCATTGAAGACATTGAAAAGGGCCTCATCCGTATTCTGCACCATGATAGCTTCGTGGATGATCCTACCAGAGCGTTTCGGGCCGTCAGATACGAACAGCGGCTGGACTTCGCGATCGAAGATGTCACCCTTAGCTGTCTCCATCATGCGGTCCAGGGTGGTTGCATTGCCAGCGTTAGCGGACACCGGTTGCGCCGCGAGTTGGAGCTGATCCTTTACGAGGACCAGCCCTGGCGGAGCTTGAGCCGGCTTTGGGAGTTGGGCATCCTAAAAGCGGTTCATCCCTCACTGGCAAATTTCGGGATTCCTAAGGCACTCGCTACTTTGGCGGCCCCAAAGGAGACTGCGTTCGACGTTGGTCCTCTTCAATATATTGGTGCTTTAGCTTACGGTCTCACCGAGATGGAAGGCGAGGCAGTTGCCATGCGCCTAAACATGCCTATTCCCTGGACCCGGGTGGTCCGCGACACAATTAGCTTGCGGCAGCTAGAAGCCACTTTGGCGGACCCGCAGATAGCTCCATCTGAGGTGTATCGACTCCTAGAACCAATGTCGCTGGCCGCAGTGATGGCGCTCTCACGGATTGCACGTTCCGCCACTGCCGCCCAACGGGTGAGCGAATATTACCGTGACTTGAGGCATGTATCCGTTGCCCTAAATGGACGCGATTTATTGGACATGGGGGTACCGGATGGCCCAATGATCGGCGCAGTACTTCAGGAGCTAAAGGACGGGAGATTGGACGGCCGGATTGTGTCGATGGAGGATGAGCGGCGTTGGGTCAGGGAACGGACCAGTGCAATTGGAGGCGATGCCGGCCATGAGTGAGGAGCTTGAGCAGGAAGTCTGTGTCATTTGCGGAGAGGACCTCGACGGGGTGCACCAGACCTCTTGCCAGATGTGTGGCGGGAAGTTCCACCAACCTTGGAGCAGGGATAGCGAGGTGCCTCAATGCGGTCGGATCGGCAGCCACGAAGAAGCCTTGGCCATCGTGTACTTGTGCGACGACTGCTACTTCGGACGCAGGCCGTGAAGGCTATTTGCTAGGTCTGTTACCGCTCATGACTCTAAGACAGCAGCGACGCCTCCCTGCCTCATCAGTCGTTCCCACGGACGCGGAATTCCACGTCAGTTGATCTCCTCATGCAAGCCCATCTATCTGGGATTACCCTTTCGCTCTCATCCTCGGTGGGTTGATGTGAATAGGCCCGCTGTGCTAATTCCGAATGCGTAGAAGCGGCTTCCCGAAGCCTCGTTGCCCGGCAGGGGGCCTCACCGTCCCAACCGCCTCCCGTGGAACAGGTACTGCTGGGCGTAGCCGCCGTAGCGGCCGAAATAGCTTTGGGCCCACTCCAGCAACACCCGGTCGGGGGGTGTCTTTTGGCCGGGGAAGTACCACTCTCCCAAGGCCCGCCGCACCCACACATCTATGGGAAAGGCTTCCAGCTTCTCTAAAGAGAACACAGCGATGCAATCGGCGATTTTGGGACCGATGCCGGGGCACTCCATGAGCCGCAATTTGGTCTCTTGGTATGGAAGGTGGACCAGCGCCTCCAAGTCCAATTCTTCCTCCGCTACCGCCCGCGCTGCTTGTGCCACGTAGGGGGCTCGGAATCCAAGCCCCAAGCCTCGGAGGTCGGCCTCGCTGGCTTTTGCCAATTGCTCTGGCGTCGGGAAGGCGTGACGCACCTCTCCGTCCATTTCGATAGGGTTTCCGAAACAATTGGCCAGCTTCTCCATTCCCTGATGGATCCGCGGGATATTTGAATTGGCCGAGCAAATGAACGAGATCAAGCATTCCCAGGGCTCCAGCCTGAGTAGCCGCAGGCCAGGGTATTGGCCAATCATCTCCGAGACCCGCTCGTCGCGGCTGATATCTTTGTATATGGCCAGGATATTGTCGTCAAGCCGGAAGTAGCTCTGCAGCAAAGGGACCACCGACGCCTCGGGCCAGGGCTCACAGTTGAACTCCACCGCCTCAGCCGCTTGGCCTATCTTGATGAAGTGGCCCCGGATCACTCCGGAATAGCAATCTCCGTCGCGGCGCCATCGGTGGGCTTGACCGCTTTCCAGGCTGGCGGCCAAATCAAACGGCTGTTCTATCCTTAGCTTCACGTCTCTCCCCAACCCAGTCTGCAGCCAATGTTCCAACGGTGGACACCGTGCTCGGTTTTAGTGTGCACGGCGGTATGGACCGAAGGAACGAATGTCCGTAGGACCGCCCCGTTATTCGGCGGTCCAGCACGACAATAGCGCCTCGGTCTCCCTTACCACGAATCAATCGACCGATACCCTGGCGAAACCTTAGTACCGCCTGGGGAATGGAGTACTCCTTGAAGGGGTCCTGGTACTGCTCCGAGCGAGACCTGACGATAGGGTCGGTGGGAACCTGGAACGGTAGGCGGGCCAGCACGACGGCCTTCAGGATTCCACCGGGAAGGTCCACCCCCTCCCAGAAACTACTGGTGCCCAATAGAAGACTACGAGGTTCCTCGCTAAACCGAGCGGTCAGTTGCTGAGGGGACCCGTCTGTCCCCTGGGCCAACACCTGTATCCCTTGGCTAGTGAGGCGTGGACGGACTTGATTGCTGACGGCCCTGAGCGAGGAATAGGATGTGAACAAGGCCATGGTCCGTCCGTCCAAGGCTTTGGCCAGATCAGCCAGGGTCCGGGACAGCGCCTCGATGTAACCGTCCGCCGTGGGAAGGGGCATGTCCTCGGGAATGAGTAGCAATGCTGCTTTCTGATAGTCGAACGGCGAGCCAACAACCATCTCCGCGGACTCAGCCGGCACTCCTGTTCGGTCCTTGAAGTACCCGAAGTCACCCTCGGTACTGAGAGTGGCGCTGGTCATGATTACTGATTCTTTTCGGGCAAACAACTGTTGGGCCAGAGTTGCGCCAATCTCCAGGGGAGCAGAGTGGAACGTGACTTCCCCTCTCCCGTGGTTCTGGTCAATCCAATGAATCTTGCTGTCATCACCGGCGTTGATAATGGAGCCCATCTGTTCCCGAAGCTGCTCCAGGTTGGCTTGTGCCGTCGCTGCTTCCGTGGCCATGGTAGCTTGGTCGTTGGCGCTGGGGACCGGTGTACTTTCCAGGAATCTTTGTAGCCGGGAAAGGGCGTCAATAGCCTGCTGCAGCCGGCTGTCCAGGTTCTCCCAGTTAATCCCAAGGTCTGCCCAGGCTTGTTGGCCGGGACCCTTGAATGCGGAAGGTCTCAATAAGAGCTGCATTTGGTCGTCAGATGGATCACTGCGGTGGACATTGAGCAGACGCTCGGCCACGCCCCACAGCCGTGCCCGGTGCTCCCTTAACAACGGCGGGCACATTTCCACGTCGGCCAAGACCTTTTCAGCCTCCAGGGATATTGGTGAAGCAAGACCACCAGCTCGTAGCGCGATCCTGAGCTCATTGGTGAGCCGGCCCTGCTGTTCCAACGTGTCGTCCAACCGGTCTGCCGGCACCTGGAACTCCCACTGACGGGTCGCTTCGTCCTCCAAGTGGTGGGCTTCGTCAATAATCAGGTGCTGATAATCGGGGATTAGGTTGTTGCCATGGACCAAGTCTGAGAGCAGTAGCGCGTGGTTCACAATAATGATGTGGGCTTGCTCCGCCCGCTCCCTGGCGCTACGTAGGAAACAAGGCCCGGCGTCCCGGAGCCCCGGGCACCACGCTTGGTCCCCGGCCGAAATACGGCTCCAGGTAAATCCGTCCCTGCCAGCCAAATTGATCTCGCCTCGATCTCCCGACACGGTGTCTTGAAGCCATACCGCGGTCTTGGACAGCAATCTGGCATCGTCCAGCGTGGGGTTATCGCTTCGGGCTAGGTACCCCAGCCGGCGTAGGCAAAGGTAGTTGCTGCGTCCCTTGAGGACCGCTACCTTGAGCAGGTCCTTTTCCAGGAGGCCCGCCTTCTCCAGCACTCCGACCACGGCCGGAATGTCTTTTTGCAACAGCTGCTCCTGCAGGTTGATGGTGTTGGTGGATATAACCACCCGCTGGCCCTGCGAGACTGAAAAAAGCACCGCGGGCAGCAAATAAGACATCGACTTGCCCACCCCGGTGCCGCCTTCTATGGTCAGGTGTTGACCGTGGTACATAGCGGAGGACACTGCCTCCAACATCGTTTCCTGCTCTTGCCGGTATTCGAAACCCGGCAAAGATGCGGCGAAAGGACCTTCCGGGCCCAGCAGTTTGACTATCCTGGCCTCATCCAGGGGCTCGAGTTTGTTGTTGGTCCTCCTTCTCTCCGGGCGGGCCAACCTGGTCTTGAGATGGTCCATGTCGAGGCCGGTGAGTCCAACTGAAGAGGGCGCCCATGTGTGGGCACCATTTCCCAGAGGGCTAAGCAACTGCCCTATCGGCCACCGGCTGCGTGTGGACAGGTGGACGATGTAGTCGAGAAGGCCCGGGTCCAAGGTTTGTGCCATCCGCAAGAGATGGAGGAAGACGCCTTGAGTCGCCCTAGCGTCGGCCAGTGCCCGGTGGGCGTCTTCGTGGTTGACTCCAAAGTGGCGGGCCAGGTAAGCGAGGGAGTAATGAGGAGCCCGGGGCATCAACACGGTAGCCAGGTCCCAAGTATCGTGGGAAGTGTTGTTGAGGGTCAGCCCCTGGGATGCGAGGAATCCAACGTCGAAAGCGATGTTTTGGCCGACAATGTCATCAGGCCCAATAAAATCTGCCAAGGAATCGGCAATGTTGTTGAAGAAGGGCGCCTTGCGGACTTGGTCCGGACGGATGTGGGTAAGGCGTTGAATGAACTCCGGGATAGCCCGTCCGGGGTTCACAAAAGTCTGAAAGGTGTCTATGGTGCTGTCGCCCTGAAATTTGACCGCTCCCACCTCCAGGATGGTGTCACGGGAGGAATCTAGTCCAGTGGTCTCCAGGTCAACAGCAACGAAGACCCGCTCGAAGGGTGAAATTTGCGAGGTTGACAGAACCATTTCAGCTTGGTCCTTCCTGGATTCTATTGGTCCGAGACGCCCTGTTTTTGCTTGGTGTCCCGGTGTCCATCACCCCCGCTCTGAGAGTGCGGTCGTTTAGCTCCCAGTTGGTGGAGGGGTGTAGGGAACTAACCGGCCGTCTCTGAGGCCGGTGGCCGGGTAAAATTTGCCTGAGTGGAGGGCTTTCAGGAATTCTTCTTCAGTGGTGATCTCGTCGCGGAAGGCAGTGACGAACCGGGCAAGTCCGTGGGACGAGTGAGCGTCGCTCCCTCCGGTGACCGGCATGCCCTTGGACACCGCTACTTCCATGGCAAAGGCGTTCTCAGCATCACTTGTCCCACCATTGGCCACTTCGACGGCGTGGGCCAGGGTAAACACGGGATGTTGCAGAGCGTCCTTGGGTCTTCGGGGGAGCGGGTCCGGAACTGATTGATAAGTCAGCACAGCCGACCGTCCCATTCGGCTGAATACGTTCCGGAAAGGGTGCGCAGTGATGACGAACCCTCCAACCCGGTCCGCAGCCCTCCGCAGGGCCGCCGCTTGGTTAAAGCCAGGTTGGTACCTATCGATCCCAAAGGCCAACATGTGGCCAAAGTCAGTCTCAACTTCCATGGCCCGCACCAGCACCACACTGTGGCGGCTGGCAAATTGCTCAAATTCGTGCCGGTCCCAGGGCCCGCTGTGCTCCGTAATGCACAGTCCTCTTAGACCTAGCCTGTCCGCCTCTAGAATGAGCTCTTCAGGGTTCAGACTGCTGTCACTGCTACCCTTGGTGGTGTGGATATGAAGGTCAAATAAACGTGCCATATAGTCACAAGGTGCAATGTGATGGTAATGGAGTAGCCAGAGGAAACCACCGCCGCCCTGCCCGTGAAGACCTGCCAGTTAGTCTATAGGGACTCCCGAATGCCGTCAATGGCGGAGTGTCCTCCGGGCCGGCCGATAGCCACAAAGACGCGGAGGCTCAGCCAAACCAACGCGGCCCGTGTTATTGGGTGGCTCTTATCGAATGTTCCGAATCGCGGTCAATGGGCTGCTGAAGCCAGTCCGGGGAACCGGGCCAGCGGCAGGACCTCTCCGTTGCTTTCGAAGTGATTCAATAGTTCACGAATGTCTCCGGGGACGGGTCGAGTCTTGCCAGAGTCTGCCAGATAGCCGACGTACACCGCTTGGACCACGGTCAATAACTGGTCCGATGCTTCAGGGTATATTTCCATATCCATGGTGTAGCTGGTGTTACCGATGTGAGACACCCGCACAAAAAGGTCCAAAAGATCGTCGACTCGGGCCGGAGCTTTGAACTCTATTAATGTTTTGACTACCGCTGTATCGAAATAACCCTGCTGGGCTAGGCGGTAGATGCTGAACCCCAGATGCCGGAAGTATTCGGACTGGCCAACCTCCAGAAAGCCCATATAGGAACCGTTGAACACAATCCCCTGAGCGTCGCATTCCATCCAGCGGACTCGCAGCGGCGTGTGAAACTTAAACTCTGACTTGGGCATGCGTTAACAGGTGAATAGCTTATTCATGGGGATTGTTCCGGCATAGAGTATTCGAGGGAAGCAAGGTAGGCTAAGTCTTCGGGTGTCAGATGGGCGGTCTGCAAAAGGTCAGGCCTGCGGTCCAGGGTACGGCGAAGGGACTCCCGGCGGCGCCACCGCTCCACTTCGGCATGGTGGCCGGAACGGAGCACCTCCGGGACCAGCATACCCCGAAATTCAGGGGGGCGGGTAAAGAGGGGGTGCTGTAGGAGGCCGGAACTGATGGAGTCTTCGGCCACGTTTTCCGCGGAGCCCACTACTCCTGGTATCAAGCGGGCCACGGCATCCACCAGCGCCATCGCCGGGACTTCACCCCCGGTGAGGACGTAGTCGCCCACACTGATCTCCCTGGTGGCCAGTCGTTCCCGCACCCTGTCGTCGATCCCGGAGTAGTGGCCGCACACTAACATCAAGGCCGAGGACTGGGCCAATTCTTGTGCAATCGTTTGGTTGAATACCTCGCCCTGAGGGGAGAGTAGGACTATCGGGATCGTTGGCCTATCGTGGGGCTCGTACAGCTTCAGGACCGCGTCTGCCGCCTCGAAGATGGGTTCCGGTTTAAGCACCATGCCGTGTCCGCCACCAAACTGGTAGTCGTCCGCTGTGGCGTGGGCGTCGTGGGTATAGGCCCTGATATCGATGAGGTCAACCGAGATCAGGCCCCGGCGACAGGCACGGCCCAACACACTCTGGTCAAAGACGCCCTGAAATACCTGGGGAAAGAGACTCAATATATGGAACCGCATGTTTGATAACTGTTAGCTGGCAGCGTACAGTCGGTGGGCCGCTGGTACCGGCGGATTACCCATCTAGCCTACAGCCATTGCCGGCACCGCCGCTGGCAACCGGTCCACACAGACCCCTCCGCCTTTCATGACCATCTTGATCCGGTCCCGGTTTCTTAGCACTCCGATGTCCCGTAGAGGATCGCCGTCCACCAAGATCAGATCGGCCAGTTTGCCCACTTCAATCGTGCCAATGTCTTTGCCCAGCCCAACGCACTCGGCTGCCCAGCCAGTAGCGGCTTGAATCGCTTGCATAGGTGACATCCCACGTTCGACCAGAATCTCGACCTCGCGGGCATTGTCTCCGTGAACGAACCCTCCTGCGTCGGTGCCAGCAACCACCTTTACGCCCGCGGCCAAGGCTTGGTGCATGCTTTCCTGGTGGATTTGCATGAGTTCTTTGGCCCGCTCTTGAACGTGGGGAGCGCTAATCGTCGAATGGTATTCATAGACCTCGAAAGTTGGAACGAAGAAGATACCCTTGTCGGCCATCATTTTCAGAAGATCGGGGTCCTCGGCCAGGTAACACCCGTGCTCGATGGAACCCGCGCCGGCTTCGATGCAGGTGCGGAGCCCGGGACCGCCCAGTGCGTGGCACATGGTCTTACGTCCCAAAGCTGCGGCCTCAGTTACCAGGGCTTGGACCTCGTCGGCCCCGAAGGCGATGTCCTTGGGGCCGTGGCCCCGCCTGGAGCTGGCACCGCCGGTGGTAGCGAACTTGATGACGTCTGCTCCCACCCGCGCCATCTCCCGGACTTTGGCCCTCACCGCATCCACTCCGTTGGCCACGCCTGACGGGATCAGCGGCTGGTCATGGAACGGGCGGCTATGCCCAGACGGGCATACATGGTCGCCAAGGCCGCCGGTTGGAGAGATGATACCGACGGATATCACCAGCCGCGGCCCTGGGTACAGCCCCTGCTCTACCGCGTCTTTGAACCCAACGTCCAGCCAGGCTCCATCCCTGACACAGGTGTATCCTGCGGTTAAGGTCTCTTCCAACACCTTGGCGGTACGCAAGTGTTGGAGGGAAGCAGGCTCGTGGATTCCGAGACGCGTCGCCAGGTCATAGCCCTTGGAGGCTAGATGGTCATGGCAATCTATCAAGCCCGGCATTAACGTCAACCCCGCGGCATCTGTGGTTTCGGCGCCCGGCGGCAGTTGCACCGCGGCGGCTGGGCCAACGTTTTCAATGCGGTCGCCGTTAATCAGCACCGTGGTGTCGCTGACCACGGGCCCTCCTTTACCGTCTATCAATGTGGCACCAGTGATTGCTCTCATGAGGCACCTCTCGTCATCTTTCGGCCATCGGCCGGTACGATACTAACCCGGTGTTGTGATGCTAAGAAACCCGCGTGGGGCTTGTCAAGAACCGACCTCAGACGTGACCGTGGTTATTTCGGCCCAAACTGGAATGTTTCGCCAGAGGAGTCGGCGGGCCCGGCTGGATATAATTTACCTGGAGCTCACATCGACGTGGTCTCGCCAAGCTCATGGGCGACTCTTCAGGGACCCGGAGCTCTTTCAGGGGTTTAGGATGGGGCGTTGTGTGACCGTAGGGCTCGCCGCGGTGATGTTGATCTTGGCGCTGGCCGCAACCGGTGCCTGCGGCGGGTCTCAGGGCGACCAGATCGTTTTTGTCTCAGCCATAGATGGAGATGATGAGATATACCTCCTAGACCCCAAGACCGGAGTCACGACCCCAATCACAGACAATCATAACCGGGATTTTGCGCCACGGTGGTCTCCTAACCGCAAGCGCATCGTGTATCTCTCCGATGAAGCGGGGGACCTGGAAATCAATGTCGTGGACCGCCAAGGCCGCGAGCTCGTAAGGCTTACTCACAGCGCGGGGGAAGATCACTTTGCTACGTGGTCACCTGATGGAAAGCGGTTAGCCTTTGTCTCTCAAAGAGACGAGAGCCCGGAAATATACGTAATGGGCACGGAGGGGTCCACGCCGACCAGAGTTACCTCGAACAGTGATGAAGATTTGCTGGGAGATTGGTCCCCCAACGCGGAATGGCTTGCCTTCTACAAAGGGAGCGACAGCCAAGAGCCTGGGATCTGGCTCCGCAACCCCAACGGAGTGAACGTGGTGCGCCTCACCACCGAATTGGACTCCGCTCCGGCGTGGTCTCCAGACGACCGGCACATCGCTTTCGTTAGGACAGTCGAGGGGAATTCCGACATTTACTTGGTGTCCAGGCTGGCAGACCGCACTTGGCGGGACGAAACGACGATGACCCGGCTTACCCAGCATGACGCTGAAGATCATATGCCCACTTGGTCACCGGACAGCGCCCACCTAGCCTTTGTTTCCCATCGAGATGGCAATGCCGAAATTTACGTTATGCAACCCGACGGGTCTAAGCAAAGCCGCCTGACCAATAACGGCGCGGAGGACATGTCTCCGGTTTGGTCCCGGGACGGAGAGCAAATTGTGTTTATCTCTCATCTGTACGGTGCCAGCGAAATCTTCGTCATGAGCAGCGACGGTACACAACAGCGTCGCTTGACCAACAACAATTCGGACGACCACTCTCCCGATTGGTAAGGAAAATGGGCCGGGTCCATACCCCTTGGTTCAGGGCCTTGTAGTTCTCAGTAGGCCGTGGAAAGCCCGTTCGTGGTGAGCCCGTCTATGGCGTCCTTCGACAAGCCTGTCGTGAGCTTGTCGAACCACGAACGAACGGTCCGTGGATATGCTCATGACGAACGGGGAGACTCGTGTTAGGTGGAGAATCAAAAGCCCAGGGCCCTTGATATGGTTCCCTAGACCCCCGTCCCACCTGGTGCTACACTCCGGAAGGCGCAACGATCAACCACCCCGCGAATTTTCCTAAGGTGGGACCCCCAGGCCCCCAATATGGAATACAGCCGCATCGCTCCGATGATGGGACCCCTTTGGTCTCCTCTGGCTGCAGTGACCAGCCATTGGCAGGGGAAGTACAACGCCCAGATAGCGGTAGCCATTGGTGCGGCGTCCATCGTGCCTCATATGCCTCGGGTCATTGTCCAAATTTACAAACGGAACTACAGCCATCAGCTCATCCACCAGAGCGGAGCATTTGCTCTGAACTTCTTGGGCAAAGACCAGCTCAGCTTTATCAAGGACTTCGGGTTGGTATCTGGCAGGGACCGGAACAAACTATCCGGAGTTGACTATGAGCTGAAAGCTACCGGTTGCCCCATCTTGAATGATTGCTGGGGGTACCTGGACTGCCGGGTTGTGAACGCCATGGACGGTGGAGACATGACCTGCTTTCTAGGTGACGTGGTGGAAGGCGGGACTGTCAGCGAGGGCGAACCACTGTGGTGGCGGGACGTCCGTCAGGTGCTGCCGACTGAGTGGATGGAAGAGTGGGACCGTAAAATTAACGAAGAAATTCGCTTTTCGATAACTCAGAGGCGCAAGATCGAATATTCACCCTGGGTAGCTCATCCTTAGCCATGGACCAAGTCAAACAGCTAATTCAACAAATCCATGATTCTCCGCCGCAAGCAGTCGTGGCAGTGGCGGGGGCAGGTACTCAAGCCGTGGCCTGGCTGCTGGCCGTCGCCGGAGCGTCGCGCACTATCCTGGAAGTTGTAGTGCCCTACGGCCGCTTATCTATGATTGAGCTCCTAGGCAGCGAGCCGGCCCAGTTCGTTTCCACTGAGACCGCGCTGGCGATGGCCCACGCAGCATACAAACGCGCTGGAAAGCTGCGAGAAAGCGATATTCCAGTCTTGGGTCTTGGTGCCACCGCCACTATCGCCACCGACCGGGCCAAACGGGGTGAGCACCGATGCCACCTGGCGGTGTGGGGGACCGGTGAGGCGACGACCTACGATCTTCGACTGGCCAAGGATTTCAGAGACCGTGCTGGCGAGGAAGACTTGGTGAGCCGGTTGGTAGTTCATGCTTTGGCTCGATCTTCTGGAATCGATCCAGGTAAGCTGCTGGATCTCAGTATCGAGGATAGCCTGTCCTACCGGACCTCTCCCCATCCTTCTCTCTTGCACCGGCTCTTGGCCGGGACCGTCGACTCGGTGACTGTTCTGCCCAGTGGCGAAATGGTTGATACCGACGATGTGCCTGCTTTGATTCTGCCCGGGTCCTTCAGCCCTCTACATCACGGGCACGAGGAACTGGCCCGGGTTGCTGCCGGGATTCTCCACACTGAAGCTGCGTTTGAGCTATCGGTGACCAACGTTGACAAGCCTCAGCTCGATGAGACCGAGGTGCTGCGGCGGTCAGCCCAGTTCGCCGGCAAAGCGAAAATCGTGTTGACCAGGGCGGATACTTTTCGAAGGAAAGCCGATCTGTTTCCGGAAGCCACCTTCGTGATTGGCTGGGATACCGCTGTCCGGCTGGTGGCTCCACGGTATTACGGTGGGAGCGAGAGTACCATGCTCACCGCCTTGGCTGAGATCGCGGCGGCAGGATGCCGGTTCTTGGTGGCCGGCCGGGAGGACAATGGCACCTTCCGGACCCTGGAGGACGTGGCGGTGCCCGGTGGGTTCTGGCCCCTTTTTCAGGGCATTCCCGCAACGGTGTTTCGGGAGGATGTTTCCTCCACCGCTCTCCGCGCAGCGGGCTAAGCCCAGGCTGACGCCCTTGTCAGGACCCGGGACCAGCCCAGGGTCTTGTAACCCTCCAGGTAACGCCAATTTGCTCTTTCGTCCTAAGCATGTCAGAGGGCCGTTGGTTCATGGTTCGACAGGTCTGCCCTGAGCATGTCGAAGGACGGCGCCGAGGGGGCCACCACCAACGGACTTCCCACTGCCAAGGAGATCTGAGAGGCCCCGGGATCAGCCTTAACGAATTGACACTATTCTTCGGCAAATGATATATTCGGCGCGGGTTCCGTTACAGTTTTGTTATCCTCGCACTGGCGTTGTTCTCAACCGCATTAACGTCTTCTTTGCTACTGATGGTGCAGCTACAAGCTTTTAACGTAGACCTGTTCACCGAGAACTGGGCCGCCGTGGTCATCTCTGCAGTTATCGCGGCGGTTGCCATAGGACTGATGTTCGGGACTTCCCAGTTTCTATCCTCCCGGAGACGTTCCGAAGTAAAGCTTACCTCTTACGAATGCGGTATTCCTGCGACCCCTTACCTCTGGTCCAATATCAACGTCAGGTTTTATATTTTCGCGATTCTCTTTCTGATTTTCGATGTGGAAGCCGTGTTCCTTTTCCCTTGGGCGGTCGTGTATCTCCAGCAAAAGGTCGTGGAGGCCAACTCGATACCGTTTTACGCCATGATGTTATTCCTTGGGGTGTTGTTCTTCGCCATAATCTACGCATGGAAGAAGGGGGCTCTGGAATGGCAGAGATAACCCTGGGCACGGGGAACAGCCCCGGTCCCAGCGTGTTCGACCAGACCATGTCCACCAAGGTGCCCGGTGTGGTAACCACCACCACGGAGCAACTATTTGCTATGGCGCGCAAGTCCTCACTATGGACCTTGACTTTCGGGCTTGCCTGCTGTGCTATAGAGATGATGTCCACCTACATGGCCCACCATGACCTGGACCGGTTTGGCGTGGTCACCTGGCCATCGCCTCGGCAATCGGACGTCATGATTGTAGCCGGTACCGTCGTTAAAAAAATGGCTGAACCCATCCGGTTGCTGTACGAGCAAATGCCTGAGCCCAAGTGGGTGATAGCCATGGGGAGCTGCGCCACCAACGGAGGACCTTACTACCGGTCCTATTCAGTAGTCATGGGCGTCGACCATATCATCCCGGTTGACGTGTACGTTCCAGGCTGTCCACCCCGGCCGGAAGCCCTGCTGTTTGGCATCCTCAAGCTTCAGGAGAAAATAATGCAGGAAGCCAAAGACAGTGGCGGAAGAAAGTAACCCCCAGCCCGGTGCCTCCGACCGGGAAGAGCTGAAAGGGTTAAGCCAAGCCAACCTGGAACTGTTATCCCTGGCGGAAGAGCTGTTGGGTGAATTTCATCCGCAGGCAGGTACCCTTTCCGACCTCCCCCAGATAACTGTCG
Source organism: Dehalococcoidia bacterium (assembly GCA_965197555.1). Classification (GTDB taxonomy): domain Bacteria; phylum Chloroflexota; class Dehalococcoidia; order Lucifugimonadales; family UBA3495. The sequence continues at coordinate 1,724,251 of OZ240213.1, forward strand.
AACCGGCTGACACTTTGCAAGTGTGCCGCATTGCCAAGGACCATCCGAGACTCGGGTTAAAACAGTTGGAGTGTTTGGCCTGCGTCGACTATCAGGATACTTTCCAACTGGTCTACTTCCTTCACTCCCTGGAACCGGACCACACCTTGGCCATCAAGACCAACGTGCCATATGACTCCCCGGTTTTGCCGTCGGTAACCTCCGTGTGGCAAGCTGCCGACTGGTACGAGCGGGAGGCCCACGACCTGTTCGGAGTGGTGTTCAACGGTCACCCCAGCCTGGCTCCTCTCTTACTGTATGAGGGGTTCGAAGGGTACCCGGGTCGAAAAGAGTTCCCATTTCACGATTACCAGGAGTTCTGACCTGCTGTGGAGCAGTTGGTGTTAACGGCCCGAGTCGCCTGGGAAGACCCCAAATACGTAGCCAGGGTCGAAAACCTCCCCTTGGAAGCGGAAGGGGACTCGGTGGAAGAGGCCCAGGACGAGTTGATACAAACCATGCGGACCTGGATTGCGACCCACGATGGAGGAGACTCTTTGGAGCACGTTTTAGCCCAAGCGGGTTTCCCGGGTGTTGAGGAGAACACCGAGTTGCAGCTAGAGTTTGTATAAGGACTTTAGTCGAGAGTTGCAGGAAGATTCAACGCAGGACTTGACGCAGGACTTGGACAAAGGCCTCGACAAGATCGTCTACCAGATCGAAGAGTCTAGGTCGGGCAAGACATTCCAGGCCTACTGCCCGGAGCTGGTCATCACCGGATTTGGCGACACAGCAGAAAAGGCCAGATTCGCATTGAGGTCCCAGGTCGTCGGCTACCTGGAGGACTGTGATCAGGCCGGTGACTTGGAAGAGGTACTCATAGAAGCCGGCTTCTATTTTGAGGAGGAAGGCTGGATTAGCAATTTGGTGAAGCCTGTCAGCGGACCCAATATTGTGATCCTATAACACGCAGAACCCCGATTTCTTATGGCGTCGTATTAAGGATATCTTCTCTCCCCGAGGCGAGAGAAGAATAAAGTATGGGGTATCACCCCCCCCTTTTCGCCCTAGGAGGACCCCATCGAGAGGGAAGGGATTAACTACCAAAGGAATAGCCACGGCAAGCGGAGGGAAGACGACAGATAGAATGCCTAGAGATGACGTTGAAGCTAAGAGCAGGATCATCCCTGGCATGCGCTACCGGGATGCGCCTGCTGCCATCGAATGGCTGTGCCTGGTCTTCGGCTTTGAAAAGCACTTGGTTGTTCCGGGAGAGAATGGCTCCATCGCCCACGCCCAGCTCACTTTGGGAAACGGTATGATAATGTTGGGTTCGGCTTCCGACGACGAGTTCGGTGTGAAGGTGCCTGCGGATGTCGGCGTCGTTACCCAGAGCTCTTACGTAGTCATCAACGAGATCGATGCTCATTACCAACGGGCTAAAGCCGCGGGCGCTGAAATAGTCATGGAAATCAAGGACCAGGATTACGGCGGTCGCTTGTACTCAGCCCGGGACCCTGAAGGACACCTTTGGCACTTCGGGTCCTACAATCCTTGGTCTTAGCGGCCACGGTTTAATTAAATGCCCGAGGGCCAATAATCATATGGCGGAAGTTAGAAGCGAAACGATTGCTAACGCTGAGCCCGTGGAGATGCTTCTCAACATGGGCCCCCAACACCCGTCTACCCACGGCGTGTTTCGGATGGTGCTATGGGTAGATGGCGAGAAAATCGTCGACGTGGAACCCCACATAGGCTACCTCCACCGGGGCTCGGAGAAGCTCTGCGAAGGCGAGCAGTACCATCAGGTGGTCACCCTGTTCGACCGTATGGACTACATCGCCAACTTCAACAATGAGCTGGTGTTTTGCCGTGCGGTAGAAAAGCTGATGGGCCTGACCGTACCGGAGCGCGCCGAGTACGTGCGGGTTATTTTGTGCGAGCTAAACCGGATAGCCAGCCACTTGCTATTCGTCGCCACCATGGGCCTGGATGCTGGCGCAATGACCCCATCCATGTTCTGCTTTCGCGGTAGGGAACGGGTCCAGTCCGTGTTCGAGGCAGTATCGGGCGCTAGGATGATGCACAACTATTTCCGCGTGGGCGGCCTGAAAGAAGACCTGCCGGATAATTTCGAGGAGTTGATTGCTGAGCTTTTGCCATTGCTTCGGGAGGACGTGGGGGAGTCAGACCGGCTCTTGACCTTCAACGAGATTTTTCTTGCCCGTTTGAAAGGCATCGGCTCCATTTCGGCGGAAGATGCCATCGACTTCGGCCTGACCGGTCCCTGCCTTCGGGCCAGCGGCGTCGACTATGACCTGCGGAAGGCCGAGCCCTATTCTGTCTATGACCGGTTTGAATTCGAGGTGCCGGTGGGCCTGGATGGGGATAGCTGGGACCGCCACTACGTACGGATCCAAGAGATGTATGAGTCCCTCCGCATTGTCGAGCAAGCGTTGGAGCAGATCCCCGCCGGGACCGTTACCTCGGCCCTAGGCAGACGCTTGATCCGGCCGCCACGAGGCGAGGTATACGTGCGGGCCGAGAACCCCCGAGGGGAGCTTGGCGTCTACCTTGTGAGTGATGGCACCGACAAACCGTATAGAGTGAAAGTACGACCGCCCTCCTTCTGCAACCTCTCCGCCCTGAAGCACCTGCTCAGGGATAGCTGGTTAGCCGACGCGGTAGTCGTGTTGGGTTCGTTGGATATTGTGCTGGGAGAAGTAGACCGGTGATGCCCGGCGGTATCGTGTTGGCCATTAGCCCGGCCGACTTCGGCTGGATCGTCTTGGGCTTGCTAATAATGTTCACCGCCTTGGCGACTGTGACCCTGTCGCTGGTCTGGCTGGAGCGAAAGGCCCTGGGCAGATTGCAACGTCGGCTGGGCCCCACCCGCACCGGACCGATGGGAGTGATGCAGCCCGTGGCCGATGCGCTGAAGCTGGTGTTGAAAGAGGACATTATTCCTTCCTCCTCCGACAAGGTCATATTTTGGGTGGCCCCTCTCATCGTGGTTATATCGGCGTTCATGATCTGGGTGACGATTCCCGGCACCCACGACGCGGTCTTAAGGAACCTGGACTTGGGGTTGTTGTACATCATTGCATTCTCGGTGGTGGGCATTCTTGGGTTGGTGCTGGCAGGCTGGGGCTCGGCCAACAAATACGGGACTCTTGGCGGGTTGAGGGCGGCGGCCCAGTTGATCAGCTACGAGATCCCAGTGATTATGGTAGTGATCGCGGTAGCCATGCTTGCCCAGTCGTTAAAGATGCCGGAGATCGTCAATGGGCAGAGCTCTTATCCCTACTTTCTGATTCAGCCCCTAGGCCTGGTGATCTTCTTTATCGCTGGTCTGGCCGAGGTGGGCCGGACACCCTTCGATATATACTTCGCTGAGTCCGAAATAGTGGGTGGGCCCTTCGTGGAGTACAGCGGCGCTCACTGGTCGGTGTTCTTTCTGGCTGAGTATATTAATACCTTCGCCATAGCCGCTTTGACTGTAATTTTGTTCTTTGGCGGTTGGTCCGGCCCTTGGCTCCAAGGGAATTGGGACATTATTTGGTTCCTGATAAAAGTCTACGCCGTCATTCTGGTAATATTTTGGATCAGGGGTACTTACCCCCGGCTGCGCATCGACCAGCTTATGGCCTTCGCATGGAAGGTCATGGTTCCACTTTCGTTCTTGACCATCGTTATTACAGCGATCTACCAGTTCTATGGCTGGCCTGCTTGGTCCCTCACGTTGATGTCGATGTCCGGGCTTGTCATCGTCGGTTACCTAATCTACCGGCGTATGGTCGGACCGGCCAACCAGGTGGCGGAAGTGCGAGCCCGGCAGCTAGCGCTCCGCGCCAGCAGAGAGCAACAGCCTCAAGCCCAAGGGAGCTCTACAGATGTTGTATAGCATTAAAGGCCTGTGGGTAACCCTAGTATCCACTTTCAACGGTTTAAGGCTACCTGTGACCCGGCAATATCCAGCGACCGGCACGTTCTGGAAAAGGACCCAAGCACCCACTCCGGTGCAGCCCCGGTTTATGGGCTTTCCAGCTTTGACCTGGGACGACCAAGTGCCTGAGCCATACTGCACCAGTTGCATGGTCTGCATACGCAACTGTCCCACCCAGTGTATGTCGGCAACCATGAAGGACAATCCTCTGAACCAAGAAGGCGTTAGCCACCGAAGAAAGATTGTTGATAGCTTTGAAATCAACCTCAACCGGTGTATTCTCTGTGGGATTTGCGTGGAGGTCTGCAACTTCGACGCCATAGTCATGAGCCACGAGCACGAAATGAGCACCTACCAGCGCAACGGCGACCGGGTAGATCTGCCGGCGTTACTGGAGATCGGGACCAAATACCAGCGGGAAACAAGCTGGATCCCGCCCACGGTGTTGGCAAAGCAGCAGAAGGAGGCAGAGTCCGCGGCCGCGGCGCCGGAACCTGAAGAGGCATAGCTCCTCTTTCAGGGAATAATGCCAGTGCGCAAACCTAGGACTCGATACAACAATGCCTAGGCGAGAAGACGAGAGACGGTTAAATCTATCCAAAAGGCACCCCGAGGCCTGTACCTGCCAGGACTGTACCGACAAGTTCTTGAAGAAAAAGGGGCTCAAGACCGGGAGGCCAGCAGGTAAGAAGACAAAAGGCATGGAAATGGTCAAGCGCCATCCTGCGAATTGCGAGTGCGCCAGTTGCAGCTTGCTGAAATCGGTAGACGTGCCTCTAACCCAAGAAAAGGGAGGGCTTCTTAGGAAGATATTCGGCAAGAGATAAGACGGGGTCACATGTGAACCCCAGGGTTGCAGTTGCTGGCGATTGTGCCATAATGGGCCGCCGTATTGGTGGCTCATTGTTGGGACAGGGCCGGTAGGGTCGCGGCCCGCGACCCTAAGCTGCCAAATCCCTCGATTAGATCGGGTTATTTGGATCGGAATGAAGTCATGCAGACCGGAAAGTGGGATTAGGTAAGCATGTCCTGGTTCGTCTTCATTGTGTTGGCGGTATTTACGGTGGGTGGTGGACTGGGCGTGGTGCTCAGCCGCAACGTAGTCCATGCGGCCCTGGCCCTGCTCTTGTCCCTCCTAGCGGTGGCTGGAATTTATCTGGTGCTGCTGACCGAGTTTCTGGCCTTGGTCCAGGTTCTCATCTACGGCGGCGCCATAATCATTGTCTTGCTGTTCGCTATCATGCTGACTCGCTCGGCCGAATACCCGCGCATCTCCGACAACCGGCAATGGCCCCTGGCGGCGGTGGCGGCCCTAGGACTGGTGGCGATATTGATCTCCTCCTTTGTGATCCGCGCGCCGGAGGCAACGGAACCGACCAGTCCGGCGTTTACCGAGCTGGCCAACTCTTTGTTCACTCGTTGGGCCATACCATTTGAGTTAGCTTCGCTGGTGCTACTTGTGGCCCTGATAGGGGCCATCATCATCGCCCGCTCCGGAGACGAACGGTAGCCATGGTGTCTCTGGTGCACTTCCAGATACTCAGCGCGGTGCTTTTTGCCATCGGCCTTTACGGTGTATTGGCTCGCCGCAGCGCGGTGCTGATAGTGATGTCCATCGAGTTAATGCTCAACGCGGTGAATATCAACCTGATTGCTGCCGCGTCCCACTTGGAGGGATTGGGCGGTTTCGTCCGCTTTGATGGCCAGGTCATCGCCATCTTTGTAATCACCGTGGCTGCGGCCGAGGTAGGGTTGGGACTGGCCATTATTCTGCGTATCTACCGCAGCCGCTCGACAGTGAACGTAGACGAAATCGACTTGATGCGATGGTAAACATCAATCAGCCATCCGCCATGAGACGTGAGCACGACGTTGCTGCCTATGCCCGCCACATAACCAGCGGACAGTGGTGGATTTTAATGTTCGAGGGCTGTTAGCCGATGGAGTGGGCCTGGCTAATCCCGGTTTTCAGCTTCGCGGCTGCGCCTTTGATCGTCCTCTTCGGTAAGCGTTTGCCCGGTAAGGGCTCGGCGCTGGCGATTCTGGCGATTGTTGCTGGCTTCGTCATGTTCTGGGTAGTACTTAGTGGCTTCCTTGGTGCGGGCGCCACTACTGAGGACTGCTTTACCAGTGCCGACACGGGCGCCACGACTTGCCGTTACGAGAGGACTTGGTTCAATGCTGGGCTGCCTGGTGGCTCCGGAAGCGTAGAACTGAGCTGGGGGACCCTCATCGATCCCTTGACCATCGCGATGCTGGGACTCGTCACCTTCGTAGCCTTGATGGTGCAGGTTTATTCCCTGGGATACATGCGGGGCGATCCGCGCTTCGGCTGGTATTTCGCTACCCACGCCTTGTTCGCTGCGTCCATGCTCACCTTGGTATTAGCGGACAACTTCCTGTTGCTGTACGTGGCGTGGGAGTTGGTGGGGTTGTGCTCCTATTTGCTTATCGGATTTTGGCACGAACGTCCATCGGCAAAGGAGGCAGCGAAGAAAGCTTTTATTGTCACACGCTTCGGCGATGTCGGCATGCTCATCGGAATATTGCTGTTGTGGCGGGAAGTGGGCAGCTTTAGCATGCTGGAGGCTTTCGAGGCAGCCCGCACCGGAGCGATGAGTGAGGGTGTCACCACAGCGGCCGCTCTGTTGTTGTTCTTGGGCGCAATGGGCAAGTCGGCGCAGGTTCCATTTCACGTCTGGTTGCCCGACGCCATGGAGGGTCCCACCCCGGTTAGCGCTTTGATCCATGCGGCCACCATGGTGGTCGCCGGTGTGTTCTTGGTAGCGCGGGCCTTTCCGATTTTTGAGGCTTACGATGGCAATGCCCTGTTGGTAGTGGCCAGCATCGGTTTGGCTACTGCCCTCATGGCCTCCACCATCGCGCTAGTGGCTGTGGACTTGAAGCGGATCCTGGCCTACTCAACCATCAGCCATCTAGGTCTGATGATGCTCAGCTTGGGCGCCTTTGGCTACACCGCCGCCATTTTCCACTTATTAGCTCACGGGTTCGCTAAAGCGCTCCTGTTTTTGGGTGCCGGCAGCGTGCTGCACAGTACCGAGGAACAGGACATTCGGAACATGGGCGGCCTTCGGAGGGTAATGCCCCTGACCGCTCTGGTTTTCTCGGTGGGCGCCCTTTCCCTGGGTGGGATACCAATCCTCGCCGGCTTCTGGAGCAAGGACGAGGTATTGGCGGCGGTCTACCACCATCGCATGGCTGTCTTCATTGCCCTGGCCCTGGTGACGGCCTTTTTGAGTGCCCTTTACATGGCCCGGGCTATGTTCGTCCCATTTTTCGGCAGCTTGCGCCGGGAGCTAGAAAATACCCATGATGCTCCCTGGACCATGGCGGCGCCAATGGTGCTGCTGGCCGTATTGGCCGCGGGGTTCGGATTGCTGAGCTTCAACTGGATCGGTGGCTACGCCGGCTTCGACAGCTTTGTCTTCAACCGGGAACAGCACGGCTTTGAGTTCAACTTGTGGCTTGGCTTACTTTCCGCCGCTCTGGCGGTGGCTGCTTTTGGCCTTGGAGTGATGGTCTACTTGACCCGGAGATTGTCAATAGAGCCTGTGAGAAGCAAGTTCTCTGTATTGATCAAAGTGGTCGAAAACAAGTACTACTTCGACGAGGCCTACCAGTGGATGGTGGACCGGGTTGTACTTATTTTTGCCGCTTTCATCGCTCTGTTCGACCGGACCGTGGTCAACGACCTGGGAGTCAATGGCCCCGCTGATAGCATTCGCCGCCTTGGGATCACTCTTCGGCTGCACGTCACCGGCCATGTATACAGCTATATGCTGGCCATGGTGCTGGGTACCGTTGGCCTGGCAGTATTTTGGTGGTTAAGGTCCGCCTGAGACAGTAGCTATGGCCGAATTCGATCAAGTCTCACTGTTCCTGTTGATTCTCGTGCCCCTTTTGGGGGCAGTCCTGGCTATGTTCATGCCAGCGGAACGCCCCAGGGACGCCTGGTATTTCTCTATACTTGTTGCCGCTATCTGCCTGGTACTATCTCTGGTTGTCTTCGCTCGCTACGACTACGGGGCAGGCGGCATCCAATTCCTTCGCTCCTTCCAGTGGTTGGACGCGCCTCTAAACATCACTTTATCCATGGGCCTCGATGGGATATCCGCGCCGCTCGTATTGCTCAATGGCATCGTGTTATTCGGCGCTGTGCTTGTGTCCCAGACCATTCTGCACCGGACCCGCGACTTTTTTGTTTTACTGCTGGCCTTAGGGTCCGGTGTTTTTGGCGTGTTCGTGGTCCAGGACCTGTTCTTTCTGTTCTTTTTCTATGAACTAGCGGTACTGCCCATGTACCTGCTCATCGGTGTGTGGGGCAGCAGCACGGATTTCGGCACCTTTCTCCGCACCAAAGAGTACGGGGCAATGAAACTGATGCTCTACCTGGTGGCCGGGAGCGTGCTGGTCTGGGTGGGCATCTTGGCCCTGTACGTGGAGGCAGGCAAGGCCGGCTCAGGGACTTTCTCCCTTGCGGCTCTCGGAGCGTTGGCGGAGACCGGATTCTTCAGCGAGACCTTCCAGACCTTGGTCTTTCCTCTTTTCATGCTGGGGTTCGGGGTCCTGGCGGGTCTGTGGCCTTTCCATACCTGGTCTCCCGATGGGCATGTGGCAGCGCCCACGGGAGTCAGCATGCTCCACGCTGGGGTGTTGATGAAGCTGGGGGCCTACGGCATCATCCGCGTCGGTATGGTATTGCTGCCCGAAGGGGCGGAGAATTGGATGCCGGTGCTGATCAGTCTGGGGACCGTCAATGTTTTGTACGGCGCTATGTCAGCATTGTCCCAGACGGATCTGAAGTACGTCGTGGGTTACTCCAGCGTCAGCCACATGGGTTACGTATTGATGGGGATCGCTACCCTGGACCGCATTGGAGTCGGCGGCGCGGTGCTTCAGATGTTCTCTCACGGGATTATGACGGCCCTCATGTTCCTGCTAGTGGGCGCAATCTACGACCGGGCCCACATACGAGATTCCATGGTGCTCAACGGTTTATTTAACCGCATGGGGGTAACGAGCTTTTTCTTTGCTATCGCCGGCCTGGCTTCCCTCGGCTTGCCAGGACTCAGCGGTTTTATTGCTGAGTTCATGGTGTTCACCGGCGCTTTCCGTACCTATTTACCCTTGGCGGTACTGGCTGTGATTGGTGCCGCAATTACGGCGGTGTACATACTAAGGTTATTGGCGCGAACTTTCTTTGGGGAGCTAGACCCCCGGTGGCAGCACCTCACAGACGCGAGCCCCGTGGAAAAGGCAGTGGGCAGCGCGTTTGTATTGATTCTTATCTTCGTGGGTGTGTGGCCTGAGCCCCTGATGAGGGTGATCAATGTCACCGTCGACCGGTTGCCAGGAATTTAACCATGAGCGCCAGTCGACGTACACAAGGCGCAACCTCTCTCCTTCGGAGAGGGTTGATCGAGACTGAGGTGAAGTCGGGATGGGGGCCTAGGCAACCAATAAGTATCCTGGTCCTGTCCCGTGCATCGGGGAAAGAAATGATTTGGATAGATACCGGTGCTTACTGCTAATTTAGGGCTTCTAACGCCGGAGTTTGCGCTGGCTGGACTAGCGTTCATTGCGCTCGCCCTTGACCTGGTGCTTCCGGATAACCGGAAGGAGGCCGTGGCATGGGTTTCGGTAGTCGGGTTACTGGCCCTGATTGCGGTCTCCCTAGTGATGCTCTGGGGCGAAGAAGAGACCCTGTACGACGGTCTGCTGGCCATTGACGCATATTCCTTGTTCTTCAAAGTCTTTTTCCTGGGTCTTGGCGTATTCATAATTCTCAGCTCCATCGAATACGTGCGCCTCTACCTGGGGAACCCCGGCGAGTTCTATGCCCTGGTCCTGTTGTCCATATTGGGTATGAACGTCATGGCTCAATCTCGCGAGCTATTGACTGCCTACATTTCCCTGGAGCTGCTGAGCTTCAGTCTGTACGTGCTGGCGGCCTATGCGCGGACCAGCCCCAAGTCCCACGAGGGGGGCCTGAAGTACATCCTAATTGGCGCATTTTCATCGGCCATCCTTCTGTACGGCATCAGCATGCTATACAGCACCCTTGGGGTAACCAAATTCGTCGACATAAGCAACGCGCTGGCCACTGCCGGAGATGTAAGCCCGGCTTTGTGGGTGGGAGTGGCCCTGATCCTTGTGGGGTTGGGCTTCAAAATATCAGCGGTGCCATTCCATATGTGGGCGCCTGACGTTTACGAGGGAGCGCCACTACCCATAACCGCTTACCTGGCCATAGCGTCCAAGGCCGCCGCGTTCGCGCTGATCTTGCGGCTGGCCTCCGAAGGGTTCGTTCCCGCTGTGGACCGGTGGAGCCAGTGGCAGCTTATTGTAGCGGTGCTGGCCGCCGTCACGATGCTGGTGGGTAACCTGGTGGCGCTGGCCCAACGCAACATCAAAAGGCTGATGGCCTACTCCAGCATTGGGCACGCGGGCTTGATTCTTGCTGGCGTGAGCGCCCTATCCGCTGGCTCAAGCTTGGCGTCCAACGGTATCATGCTCTACATCGTTGGTTACTCGATCACCAATCTCTTGGTGTTCGCAGCGTTGATTGCGTTCTTCAATATGACCGGGCGGGAGATGATCGCCGACCTCGCTGGCCTCGCTGACCGGCAGCCCTTCCTTGCGGCATCGATTGCCATCGGTTTCTTTTCCCTGGGAGGCCTGCCGATCTTTGCTGGGTTCACTATCAAGTTCTATTTGTTTACAGCGGTGGCCAACGAGGGACTCTTATGGCTCGCTGGTTTGGCTATATTCAGCAGCTTGGTCTCCCTATACTATTATTTGCAGGTCATCCGGCAAATGTATATTCAACCCTTGGCGCCTGCTACCGAGGGCGACGACGAGACCATCGGGGAAGTGGCGTCCTCTGGCGAAGCAGGGAATCCAGCCAAATCGCCATCACCTGTCTTGCTTGGGGTTTTGGCAGTAAGCTTGGCGGCGGTCTTTTGGATAGGGGTTTACCCGGCGCCCTTGTTGGGTCCCATCGAGGCCGCCAGCCGCGCCATTTTGCCGGGCTTCTAGTCCTACCGGCTAACCAACATACGTTGAAGACCACCTAAATGTGCCGGGATTCCGGCACTCCTGGCTCTGCTATAATTGGTTGCTCTCAACGGAGCCGCATACCAAAAATACTCAAGGTGCATACTCGGATGATCATTTCTGTTATAGGTAGCAGCAGACCCACCAACGAAGAGCACATCGGGCTGGCCGAGTCTGTGGGCCGAGAGCTGGCCAAGCGGGGGGTAATGATGGTCTGCGGCGGCCTGAGCGGCTTGATGGAAGCAGCGTGCCGCGGCGCCAAGGCCGGGGGCGGCACTACCATCGGAATCCTCCCCGGGAAACAAGCGGTGGATGCTAACTTATATGTCGACATTCCCATAGTGACCGGAATGGGGTATTCCAGAAACGTGATTGTAGTCAACTCGGGACAGGCCGTCATTGCCATCGGGGGAGCGTATGGCACGCTGTCGGAGATCGCCCACGCCTTGGGAGACGGCATTCCCGTGATTGGTCTGAAGACCTGGCCCCTGACAATAAATGGCGACGGACAATCGGTGGGCGATGCTATCATCCAGGCCACGGACCCCGTGGATGCAGTGGAAAAAGCGGTAGCCGCCGCTGCAGCCCGAGTAGGAGGGCCACTGCCCGCAGGCGATCCGTAGACACAGCGGGCTGTCGGCAGCTGAGCGGCTGCTCTGCACACCTTCCCATCAATTAGGGCTGACCGAACTTTGAGAACTCGGTCTTCTTTGCGACCCCGGCCACTGGCTGAAGGGCCTCGTCTTGCCAGGCCAATGGAATAACCTCTTCCGCTATGCTGGACGATAAATTGCATGAGGCCGACGGGAATCCTCTGGATGGCCTGATGCTAGGCAGTCTGCACCGGCCCGTTCTAATTGTACAGACACAAAGGCTTTGACATGAGATTGTCTGTACAATTATGGTGTGGAGTACGAATGGGATTAGGCCAAGCGGCAAGACAACCTAGTGAAGCATGGCGGTGTTGACTTCTCAGACATGGAAGCCTTCGAGTGGGAAACTGCTGTTATTGGTTCAAGTCCCCGACATGGCGAAGCCCGCTACGTTGCTCTCGGATACATCGGAGACCGGCTGCATTACGCGGTTTACGCCATGAGGGGCGGCAAATGCCGCATCATCAGCCTGCGCAGGGCCAATTCCAGAGAGGAAAGACGATATGCCCAATCTTAAGCCAACCCACATCAGCCCCACACCGGAAGAGGAGGAGGAGATCAACAGGGGCATCGCTCTAGACCCTGATGCCCTGGAGTTGGACGACGAATGGTTCGCTCTAGCGCGGCCTGCTGTGGAGGTACACCCTGAGCTGGTGGAATATTCTCTCCGGAGGCGCGGCAAACAGAAAGCTCCCATCAAAGAGCGGATAACACTACGACTGGATGCGGACGTAGCAACCCGCCTCCGTTCCAGTGGCCCTGGTTGGCAGACACGGCTCAATGACATGCTGCGCCGGACTTTATTCTAGCCTTAGATGAAGGGTTCTTTCCGCCAGCCCGGCCTCGGACTGGCAGAAATACGCAGCAGAAACCTTCGCCCAGGTGACGGAAGGAATCAGTAAAGTGACTCTTCAAATTCCCAACCCCGTGACCCTGCGGGATGCTATAACAGAAGTAATTCGTCAGAATAGTGAGGTAGGGTATCGTGCCACTAGGTTTAGTCAAGCAACCCTAGGAGGGAACGCAGTTAACATCGTTCCAGTCTGCAATGATATGATCCAAGCCCACCACACTTTGGACGTACTTCACGAGGCTGTTGTCAAGTTCGCTGATCTCCTGACCTTGGAGGACTTAGTGTTCCGATCTTTAAATGGAAGAGATTGGGAGCTCGACGAGTCAACCATCGTGTATGCCGAGGCCCGGGTCGAGCTATTGGATAAGCAGGTAGGCTACCAACGATGGAGCAATCTCCCCGAAGCCCATACTAATGCTTACCGCCAATAATGCCGCCGCCGCCGATAATGTGACCATCGCCGCTGTCCGGGGACGAGAAGTCCTCGACTCCCGGGGGAATCCCACGGTAGAAGCCGAGGTCCGCCTCTCCAACGGGGTTAGCGTGACCGGAGCGGTCCCATCCGGCGCCAGCACCGGGACCCACGAGGCTCTGGAGCTGCGAGACCAAGACCCGGCTCGGTATCGTGGTGCTGGTGTGCTGCAAGCCGTAGCCAACATCGATCGTGTCATTGGACCCTCTTTGGTGGGCCGCTCCCCAATTGATTATCCAGTTATTGACGAGCACATGATCGGCTTGGACAGCTCTCCGGATAAGAGTGGCTTGGGCGCCAACGCTATACTTGCGGTTTCCATCGCCGTCGCTCGAGCGGGAGCTACCCTCCGAGGTCCCAACTCCCCCCTCTGGGGCTACCTATCCCAGGGTGGGCCGGTGAGCTTGCCGGTACCCATGTTCAATATACTCAACGGTGGCCGCCACGCTTCCGATTCAGCGGACATTCAAGAATTCATGGTTGTGCCCGTTGGCGCCGCCAACTACTCGGAAGCGCTGCGGTGTGGCTCCGAAATCTACCATCAGCTAAGGGAGCTGCTTCGGTCCGCCGGACATAACTCCAACGTTGGCGACGAGGGTGGGTTCGCCCCAACTCTGAGGACCAACCGGGATGCCATTGAAATAGTAGTCAAAGCTGTGGAAGCAGCCGGTTATACACCGGGGCGACAGGTCTACCTGGCGCTGGATGCGGCCGCCTCCGAGTTCTACCGGGCAGACTCGGGTAAGTACGAGCTAAAGCAGGATGTTGTGGCACTAACCGCCGGCGAGTTGGTGGACCTTTACCAGGGCTGGTGCCGGGAATACCCTATCATCAGCATCGAAGACGGTTTGCATGAAGATGACTGGGAAGGCTGGGAGGGACTATGCCGCCGTCTGGGAGACAAAGTGCAGTTGGTGGGCGATGACTTGTATGTGACCAACATACAGCGTTTGAACCGGGGGATTGCATCCAAGGCCAGCAACGCGGTACTCCTGAAACCCAACCAGGTCGGTACCCTAACTGAGGCCCGCGGCGCCTTCAACCTGGCGAGAGACGCTGGTTGGGGAACCATCATGAGCCACCGGTCAGGAGAGACCGAGGACACTACGATTTCCGACTTGGCCGTGGGCTGGGATGTACGGCAGATCAAGGCTGGTGCGCCGGCACGCTCGGAACGGGTTGCCAAGTACAATCGCCTGCTACGCATCGAGTCCGAGTTAGGTGACAAAGCGGCCTACGCGGGCCGGGACGCTTATGGGTTCTTGGCCGGTTTCTGAACTCAGGCACCTCTCCGCGCCTAACGTCTGGGCGCAAATCAGACGGCCCCCAGGGTGCCCCGTTCTCCAGTGCAAGATGTCGCTGAAGGCCTTGCTTTGGGCCGGGACATCCTTCCCTGGACATCTGCCGGAAGAAGACATTGTGGTCGGCGTTGTAATTGAAGGGCATGCATCCATCTTCTCGTCAACCTCTATCCGTGTTATCCAACCGTTCTTCCAGCCGCTGAAGCGCGGCTTGGGTAGCCCGAATCTCCCGCAGAAGCTCATCTCTGGAAACCGGACCCTCAATCTCCCGCAGCCTCTCAATCTTGGCTTCGTCCAGGTTGTTGATGATTATGGCGATGAAGAGGTTTATCACCACGAAGGTTCCCACCACCACGAAGCTGACGAAGTACATCCAAGCCAGCGAATGCAGCTCCATAGCGGTGTACATGATCTCGGTCCAGCCTTCCAACGTTATGATGTTGAACAAAGTCAGCACCGATATACCCAGGCTGCGCCAGTTTTCCGGGTCGTGCTCGTGAAAGAGGTGGTAGCCCATGATGGCGTAAATGTAAACTACAATGCTCATCAGCATGATGACGTGACCCACGCTGGGGATTGACCGCATCAGCGCGGCGACAATTAGCCGCAGGTCTCTGACGGTTGAAATGAGCCGCAGGACCCGCAGCAGCCTGGCGAGGCGGGTAATCATAGCAAACTGGCCGGTGGCCGGAACGAGCGCGAACACTATCACTAAAAAGTCGAAGACGTTCCACCCGTCCCGGAAATATCGATTAGGCCTAGGCCACAACGCCAGCATCTTAAGCAGCGCCTCGACGATGAACACGCCCAACGCCACCTGATTTCCCATGTGCAGCCAGTCGCCGTACTGTCGGGCCACCTGGGAGGAGGTGCCCAATCCCAGCAGCGCGGCATTGGCCATAATGACCGCAATGATGAAATATTCAAACCAGCTCGCCTCAACCAGTCGTTGAGACAAATTTATCAGCCGTGTCAGAGGGCTGAGCATCCCCGAATATCCACTGCTATAGATTCAGTCCGGCAATTCGGTCCGGCCTACACTCGGTTGTTCGGAGGTTCCTTAGCTTTCCAACCTTCCAATGGCGGCGTATCATATACCCGCCTTATCCCTGAATACAATTGGTTAGTAGGGTTGGAGGTCAAAAGCCAAGAATTAGGTACGGGAGGTGGACCATGGCCACACGGGTTGGTATCAACGGTTTTGGTAGGATCGGCCGCTTGGTGTTGCGAGCGACTAACGCGTTGCACCCGGACAAACTAGAGGTAGCCGCTGTAAATGACCTTACCGACGCCAAGACCAATGCTCATTTGTTCAAGTACGATACCAACTACGGGACCTATTCGGGTCAGGTTGAAGCCCAAAATGGGGATCTCATGGTGGACGGGAAGAGCATTCGGGTTTTTTCCGAGCGTGACCCCGCCCAGATTCCATGGGCTGAAATGGGTGTCGATTTGGTGGTGGAGTCTACCGGTATCTTTACTGATGCGGAACAAGCCTCGGGACACCTGAAAGGAGGCGCAAAAAAGGTAATAATCTCCGCCCCCGCCAGAGGGGAAGACCTGACGGTAGTCCTGGGAGTCAACGACCATACCTACGACGCCGACAAGCACGTGATTGTTTCCAACGCTTCCTGCACCACCAACTGTTTTGCTCCAATGGTCAAGGTTCTCCACGACGCGTTCGGCATCGAGCACGGGCTCATGTCCACTATCCACGCCTATACCAATGATCAAGCTATACTGGACCAGCGGCATTCTGACTTGAGGCGGGCCAGGGCTGCTGCCATGAACATCATACCGACCAGCACTGGCGCCGCCCGGGCTGTGGGAATAGTGCTTCCCGAACTCAATGGGAAACTCCATGGCGTCGCCTTCCGAGTGCCCACGTCCACCTGCTCCATCACCGACTTCACGGCCAGCGTGGCCAAGGACGTGTCGGTGGATGAAGTCAATCAGGCATTCAAAACGGCTGCCGACGGTGCCTTGAGAGGTATTCTAGAGTACGCGGATGAACCTTTGGTCAGTTCGGACTTCAAGGGAAACACACATAGCTGTATCTTCGATTCCTTGTCCACCATCGTCATGCAGGACCGAATGGTTAAAATCATGGGTTGGTACGATAACGAGTGGGGCTACTCTTGCCGGACGGCCGACCTGTGTGCCTTGATGAGCGACAAAGGAATCTGATCAATCCATAGAAGCGTAGCATCGCTGAACGGTGGCCAGATGGGTTGGGCTGGAAGGCAGAGAGTGTCCGAAGATTGAACAAGGCAGGACTACCCAGGTAGCCTGCAACGGACTTTGATTTTCTGGCCCGCCAAAGGGGCCCTGCTAAGCGGTTGGCTACCCAGTAAGTAAATCCCCCCAATACCTCCTCAAACCAGCGGGATATCGGGGGGATTTTTGTGGCGGCTGAACCGGCCTACTGCTTAACATCCTTGTGTGAAATTCAGTCACCGGCGCCGGTGCTCAGCACGATTTACGGCCGGTAAATTGGTCTGACCTTGAGGCACCCCACCCGTCTTCTCACCTGGGACCCATGGATATGGCCGCATTCAACCCACACCTAATCTATCAGCGCGTTCTGGCTGGCCGGCTATGTCCCATCTTACTGCTGCTAACCATCCTCGCCTTGGCGTTGGCCCTACGGCTCTACGGCATCAACTGGGACTCCGGTTACGCTTTCCACCCCGATGAACGAGATATCTACATGCGTTCGGGGTGTATGTATGACCTACTGACGGAAGCACCGGGTTACCGAGGGTGTGGCTACGTTCGAGACCAACCGGAAGCCAGTCCCGGTTTACCCAGCCTAGAGACTGTTCTCGACCCAGACCGTAGCCCTTTAAACCCCCACTGGTTCCCCTTGGGCAGCGTCTTGGTCTACCTGCTGGTGTTTTTCCGCTCAGTCATAGAGCTCTTTACCGACGTCGGCGCCTTGGACATGAGGTTCGTGGGTAGAACTCTATCGTCTCTGGCTGACGTGGGATCTGTGTTCATCGTCTACCTCTTGGGCCGCCGCATGTACGGCCAAGGGGTGGGATTACTGGCAGCGGCCCTAACCGCCTTGGCGGTGATCCATATCCAGAATAGCCACTTCTACCGCCCTGAAACCTTTTCAGTAGTCTTTACCCTGGCATCCTTCTGGGCCATGTTGAGGATGCTGGAGCGGAGAAGACTACGAGATTCGGCATTGTTGGGCCTCATGGTGGGCTTGGCTCTGGCACCGAAGGTTAATGTATTACCGCTGGTGCTCCCTCTGGCATTGGCCTACGGTTACCTGGCGTTGGACTCTGTCGAGGGACGCTGGTCAGACTTAAAGCTGTTGATTGTCCGGCGGGTGTCTGCCCACGTAGCGCTGGCGGCCACCGTAGCGGTGGCAGTGTTCTTTGTATCGTCCCCCTACGCTTTCCTTGACTTCGGCAAGTTCAGTGACGATTTATTGGCACAGGCCAATATGGCCCGAAACGCGGGCATGTGGCCGTTCACTGTTCAGTATATCGACACTCCTCGATTCCTTTACCACATTCAGCAGACGTCGACATGGGGGTTGGGCATTCCGTTGGGCGCCGTGGCGTGGCTGGCTATCCCATTTACAGTGGGCGTGGCCTTGATGTGCCGCCGACACCGCCGCGCTGACCTGCTGCTGCTGGCGTGGGTAGTCCCCGGCTATCTTCTTTTGGAGAGCTTCGAGGTCCGGTTCCTGCGGTACATGTTCCCATTGGTGCCGTTCATGGTGCTGCTAGGGTCGCGAATGCTTCTTTGGCTCGTTGATCGGGCGCGGGAGATAGCTCGGTTGTCTCGAGACCGAACTCGCTCGGGTTGGGAAGCACCTTCGGTGACGTCCTCCTGGAGTGGGACACTACGCTCAGCAGCCCCCTGGATGACATTGACGTTGATTGGCCTAGTGGTGGTGGCCACTGCTTTCTATGCGCTGGCCTTCGAAAGGGTGTACGCCAACGATCATCCGGCAATTGAGGCTTCGCGGTGGATAAAAGGGACAGTCCCGCCGGGAACAGCGATAGTCAGCGACAACCATTGGGACGAATATATCCCGGACCTCTATGAATATTCGGTGTGGCAATTCCCAGTATACGAGCCTGAAACTCCAGCAAAGCTGGAGACCTTGATTACCCACTTAGCCGAGTCGGAATACCTGGTGTTCTACAGTAACCGGCCCTACGGCAGCGTTGCTCGGCTACCCCACCGGTATCCTTTTAGCGCAGCTTATTACCGTGGATTATTCGAAGGTCGGCTGGGTTACAAACTGTCTCGTGAATTTACTTCCTATCCTGAGTTGGCCGGAGTCGTGTTTAAGGATGATCCATTCGACCGGGCCGGGCTGCCCCCGCCGGAAGGAATTGAGGAAGCAAGGTCCAGCAGGGTTGAGTTGAATCTTGGCTACGCCGACGATAACGTCGTTGGGTATGACCATCCTCGGGTGTTATTGTTCCGCAACCAAGACCATCTCTCGGCTAGGCAGCTCCGACTACGCATCGCCGACCTCCGGTCAGCCACCGAGGACGGCCCTTCACCCGGGCTAATGATGTCCGAAGAAAGGAAGGCGCTGCAACGCGGTGGCGGGACTTGGTCAGAAATCATCCATCGAGATAGCTGGACCAACCGGTTTCCCGTTCTCGGTTGGCTCCTAGCGGTGGAGTTGGTCTACCTCGCAGCATTGCCGTTGGCGATGTTTGTGTTCAGACCCCTGCCAGACCGCGGGGTCGTCCTGGCCCGAATACTGGGCCTGCTAGGTGCGAGTTACGTCGCATGGCTGGTTGTCAGTCTGGGTTGGATCCCTCATTCCGGCGCTGCAGTAATGCTGGGGTTTGGGGTAGTCGGCGGGTTGTCCATATTTGTTCTGCTCACTCGGTGGAGTGAGATTAGGGATTTTATTCTACAGCGCTGGAGGTTCATTCTTGGCGGGGAAGTCCTGTTCCTGGTCGCTTTCCTGGCGTTTGTCGCCGTCCGGGAAGCGAACCCGGATCTGTGGCACCCTTGGCGGGGCGGCGAAAAGCCGATGGAGCTGGCTTACTTGAACGCTGTGATACGTTCGAGCGCGATGCCTCCCTTCGACCCCTGGTTTGCTGGTGGTTACTTGAACTACTACTACTGGGGATACTTTGTTCTAGCCGGGCTAGTCAGGGTCACCGGTATATTGCCCACCATAGCATTCAACTTGGCCGTCCCTTTGTTCTTCGCCTTGACGGTCACCGGCGCCTACTCCCTGGTTTATAACCTGGCAGAGGGTGCGCGCCGCCACAGGCAGGACCCCCACAGCGATAGCGAACCTGAATCCGGAGCCCCACTCGTGGGGTTTCGGCGCCTTATACCGAGGAGCCCGGTGATAGCCGGTCTGTTCGCTAGCTTGTTCATCGCAGTTGTGGGCAACCTGGACGGCATGATCCAGGTGGTTCGCGGGAGCTGGACTAAATTATTTGTCGATGGACAGGGTTTCCTTCCTTTCGATTTCTGGCGAAGCAGCCGTGTGGTCCCACCCCTGGAAAATCCCGAACCTTCTGCCCTGGCTTTCTGGGCTCCGGAGAAGGTTCCGAATCTACCGGATATCTCCTGGCATATCACCGAGTTTCCCTTCTTTACTTTTCTCTTCGCCGACCTCCACGCCCATATGATGGTGATTCCTTTCACTCTGCTGACGATCGCTTTGGGAGTAACCATCTTGGTTGGACTGTGGACCAGTGGCTGGCTGTGGAAAGCCTTCGCAGTAGTGGCCTTGGCCATCTCCCTGGGTTCTTTGTGGGTCGTGAACAGTTGGGACTATCCGTCCTACGTCTTGCTAGTGCTCGCTCTGCTGGTCCTGGCGGTCTATTTGCGACCGGCACCGGCCATGCAGAAGCTTGCGTGGACCGCCGGCCTGGGGGCATTTGTTGTAGGGACCAGCATTCTGGTGTTCCTCCCGTACCACCTATCCTACGAGCCATTCAACACAGGTTTGGACGCGTCCAAGTGGAAGACGCCCATCGACCGCTACCTTTGGATTCATGGGATGTTCTTGTTTTTGGCCGCCACGTTTTTGTTGTATCAGGGACGGAATGCCATTGGATGTGGCATGAAAGGAATCGTTGATCGTCTGCGCGGTAGACTAAGGACCGAAAGCGGTTCTCCCAGACGAGGATTGGAACACTACGGACCTAAAATGGCATTTGCTCTGGTACTGATGGCCGCCGTTTATATGGCGGTGGCCGGGTATTGGACGGTTGTCATGTTGTTGGTGTTCCTGCTCCTCACTGGCCTTGTCGTCTGGAGCAGTCGCGGCACCTATGAGCGGAATGGGCTCTTTTCGCTGGCGCCTATGGTCCTTTTTGCCATGGCCCTGGCCATAAGCATCGGCGTGGAGCTAATGCGTTTGGAAGAAGACATTGGGCGAATGAACACCTTGTTCAAATACTACTTGGAAGTATGGGTATTACTCAGCTTGGCTACTGCTTACATGTTATGGGACCTTGGAACCCGAGGCTTCCTTAAATGGCCTTGGCGTCTAGGTCCCAGGATTTGGGTTGGGATTTTTGCAGTTTTATTGGGGTCCAGTTTGGTCTACACGGGCTGGGGTACCCACGTCAGGCTTGCGGACCGCTTCGGGTCTGGCGCCGAGACCCTGGACGGGCAGAGATACATGGAGAATGCAGTCCATTGGGAAAATGAACATCAGATCGAATTGAAATGGGACCTGGAGGCCATCAAGTGGTTGGAAGACAACGTGTACGGCTCACCGGTAGTACTGGAGGCCCATCTACACCAATACCGTTGGGGGTCCCGCGTGGCCAACTACACGGGCTTACCAACTGTTCTCGGCTGGCCCTGGCACCAGATACAGCAGCGAATGGCCTACCGGGGTGATGTTGAAGCACGGTCAAAGCAGGTTGAGGAGATCTACCAAACAACAGACCTGGAGCGAGCCGAGGCTCTGTTACGGGAGTTTGAAGTCACTTACATAGTACTCGGGCAACTGGAGCAGGCGTACTACTCAGCAAAGGGGCTGCGAAAGTTTCCTCAGTGGGTCGAAGCCGGGCTGATTGAACGGGTATATGAAAACCAGGGGGTGTCGATCTATAAAGTAGCTTGGTGATTGGGCTCTTCCAAACAGAAGGGTACAATTTACATAAAACGCCCGTTTCAAGTCATTGACAATGCGTTAACATAATGGTAGTTTTAAATTAAATATAAGAATATTTTGAGAAGTGACCACATGGTGTAATTCGGCGGGAGCGGCCTACGGTGCAAAACCTCAGTAAGTGGATGATGGGTAGTGTCGGTGGTAAAGCTGAGGTGGCGCGCCGACCCGTGGGGTTATTGCTGGCTCACTGTAATTCAGCCCTGGGAGCATGGGCCTGCTCTCTTGGTTAAACAAGATCGGGGGACGGGTGCTCGGTGGCCCGTCACAGCTCCGGGCTTGGATCGGCTGGCCCTTCCCGAGGTGATTGGCGCGCTAAGCAGTGTGGGGACTTGGTGGAGTAGGGAGTCTTAGCGTGGCCACTGGGAAGGGCCAGTAGATTGTTGCGTTAGACCTGCCTATCCCATTGCGGATACGAGCCAAGTACCTTCAGCATATTGACCATAGCACCCACTTGTTCCAGGGCCTCTCTTACCAATGGGTCCTCTCGGTGCCCCTCACAGTCAATCAGAAAAATATATTGGCCCAGTGACTGTTTAGTGGGTCGTGACTCGACTTTCATCAGATTGATGTTCCGGTTGGCGAACTCACCCAGAGCACTGTATAGAATACCCGGAATGTCATGGGCGAAGCTGAAGCACAGGGATGTCTTGTCTTTCCCAGTCGCTTCATGGTCGCTTTTTGCCAGGACTACGAAGCGGGTGACGTTGTTCGGTGCGTCCTGAATGTTGTTTCCGATAATATCCACGTCGTAGAGGTCCGCGGCTCTTCTGGGCGCGATGGCCGCCGCGGGATGGCTACTGGACCGCATGTCGGCTACCGCGGCGACGGTGCTCAAGGAGGCCATCTGTTCCGCGTTGGGAAAACATCGGTCCAGGAATTCCCGGCACTGGCCCAACGCTTGGGGATGAGAGTATATCACCTGTATGTCGGTTGCCCTGGTCCCCGGTAGCGCCATCAGATAGTGGTCAATGGGCACCACTATCTCTTTGCGAATGGAAAGCTCAGATTGGGAGATCAGCAGGTCCAATGTGTAATTGACGGAGCCCTCGAGGCTATTCTCTATGGGCACCACCCCTTCGTCGGTCATCGCCGAAGTTACGGCCAAGCCCACCGCCGCGATGGTAGGAAAGGGCTGCAGGTCTCCCTCTGGATCGTGGGCCAAAGCTGCTTCTTCGGTGTACGTTCCTACTGGGCCCAAAAATGCGATTCGTTTTGTCATACTAAATGCCAGTCAGGATGTCGTATATAGTTTGCTCTTCTCCCGTGGGAGTCACCGCAACCAACTCATCGTCGGGCTCCAGGACCATATGGTTCGAAGGAAGTTGAGCGCCTGTCTTCTTGACCACCAAAGAGATGAAACTTTGAGGTGGCAGCGCTACCTCGTCCAGCCGCTTGCCGACTACTCCCGCCTCAACCGGGATTGACACACTGACCAATTCCATACCCGGGAGCGGCAAGTTCATCAGGTGTAACAAAGGACGCCCCGGAACACCTTCTTCGAAGCTCTCCAGGACCAAATGAGTCGCGTTAACCACCAAGTCGACGCCCAATACGTGAAAAATGGGCTCATTCCCAGGGTCCTTAATCCTGGCCATGGTACGGGGTACCTTGAAGATGTGCTTGGTCATCTGGCAGACTACTAGGTTCGTTTCGTCCCGTCCGGTGACCGCCGCCATCACATCGGCCCGCTCAACCCCAGCCCGCTTGAGGATCCCCTCGTCGGTAGCGTCGCCGTGGACCATTATGCTGCCAAGCTCTTTGGCAATCAGTTGGTATCGTTCATCGCTTTTCTCAACGACCACAACCTCGTGGGCTGACGCAATTAACCCCTTGGCCAGATGATAGCCAACCGCACTGCACCCTACTATTACAACGTACATGGACGCCCCCGGTTACAGCTCAATAGCCTGTCGGATATCCTGAAGCAACCCGAAAGAATACCCCACTACTTCCAGGCCGAGGCCTGCGTAAAAGAGTTGTAACTGGGGATTGTTCAGGTGACATATGATTTTGGGGACCTCGAATATGTGCTGTGCAATCTGGGCTACCATGGCGTTGAGGTGATCATCGTCGGAGAGGGCGAGGAAGATATCCGTGGACTGAATGCCCCCTAGCTGCAGGTAATCCTGCATCATGGGCTCAGCGGTTAACCTGACTTCCACTTGAGGTTCACTTGCCACTTGCTCCAAGCAGGCCTTGTCTTCCGACAGGATGGTGATCTGGTGGCCATTCTGTACCAAGTCAGGCACCAGGTTGGCAGTCAACTGGTTGCAACCCAGAATCAGCACCCGCATGGGGTCAGGCTCGGGCCGGAGTTAACGAGGGCGCACGCTGCCGCCAGATAATCACCTGGCATTCGGCGTTGTGGAAAATGTATTCAGCGGTCGACCCCATGCTGCAAGCGCCAAACCGGCGCTGGTAGGGGACTCCGACAACCAGCAGGTCCATTTGGTGGTCATCGGACTCCAGCACAATTGCAGGTCCGGCGTGCCTGGCTCTAAGGGACTTGGCCCGGAGGCTTTTACACTTCTCCTCAGCGCCGATGGCTTCAATGCGGGCTAGAATCTCTTCCCCTCGATTGACGTCTTCGGCGATTTCGGCCTCCAACGGTAACTCGAGCGAGACTTCTATCACATAGACTGCATGGAGTTCCGCTTTGGACTCTCTGGCTACCTGACATGCCCAACGAAAAGTTTGCTCGCTGGCTGTGTCCCCGTTGACCGGCACCAGAATCCGCTTGGCGTTCAGCCGCATGTGTTGGTAGAACCTCCGATGGCTACCTGGGTGGCGCCTTAAAATTCAACGGCTGATTATACGTTCAGTAGGAGAGCAATTGTCAACAACGGCTAGGTATTGCATAAAAAGCGAGCTTGACAGCTTTCCACCGGTATAGACGCATTAGGGGTTAAAGCAGATGGGACGTAAAGACGCGATAATATACATGATAAGTTGTGGCTGGGTCCTTCCTGCCACCGGGGGCGAAGCAAACGGGTCGATCAAAGCAGGCTTCTTGCCCCAGTACCGTCGTTCGCTAAAAGGCCATGGACCTCTTTAGCCTGATCGTAAAGCCGAGAGACATGCTCGTTGGTTCCAGCTACTATCAGCACATCCCCGGGCTTTATCTCCTCGTCCCTAGCCGGGTGTAACAGATAGGTTCGACCCCTCATGATGGCCAGGACCGAGACCCCGTGACGGTCGGAGTTACTGCCCAAGTGCACTTGCTCCAAGGTATGCCCCAACATCTCCTCGGGGGGTCTGACCTTGCTGATCCCAAAATTGGGAACAATCGGCATGTAATCTATGACGCCGGAGCTAAAGCCAACGTGGGCCGTTCGGCGAGCGCTTTCCATTTCGGGATAGACTACCTTGTCCGCGCCAATGCGCTCCAGAGTCGAACCGTGAAGCTCATTGGCGGCGCGGGCGATGATGTAGGGGATACGAATACTCTTGAGCAAGACCGTGGTCAAGATGCTGGCTTGAATGTTGTCGCTGCCCAGTGCAACCACAGCTACGTCGTAATCCGCCACATCAAGCTCTTTGAGCACGGACTCATTCGACGCATCGGCACGCACGGCGTAGGTCACATTGCCCAGCATTTCCTGAATCTTCGACTCGTCGATGTCGATGGCCAGGACGTCGTGCCCAGTTTGGTACAATTCCTGGGCCACAGTAGCTCCGAATCGTCCCAGGCCGATGACGCATACCTGCTTTTTCACCTGACGCCTCCGCTACCCTATTTTAACCCTTTCTTGGGCGAAACGATACAAAGCTGGCTCTTCCCCGGGAGCTAACGCCAAGGCCAAGGTCAATGGACCAAGCCGACCGATGAACATAGCCACCATGAATATGCACTTGCCGGCCAGGCTCAGGTCAGGGACGATGCCTGTAGACGTTCCATTGGTACCAAAGGCAGACACGGTGTCGAACAGGAGATCGATGAAAGGCATGTTCGGTTCGGTTTGGCTCAGAGTGGGCATTATGATCATGATAAATCCGATACCGAGGGCCGCCACCGTGATGGCTCGAAGAACCTGGACGTGAGCGATCTCCCGGCCGAAGGCTTCAGCTTCCGGCCGGCCTTTGATTGATGAAATCACGGCCGCAATTATCACCGCCAATGTGGTGACCTTGATGCCTCCAGCCACTGAGCCGGGGGCCCCACCAATGAACATTAGGAAAGGGTAGGTGAGCTTGGTGAAGTCATGAGCATTACCGAAGTCAACCGATGTGAATCCGGCCGTGCGCCCGCTCACAGAATGGAAAATGGAGGAAACGACCTTGTCACCCAGCACAAACTGCCCGATGGTTCCGTCGTTGGAATACTCAGACAAGAAGAAGACCCCGGACCCCAGAACCCAAAGGATCAGACTACTTACAATAACCAGTTTGGTGTCCAAGCTGAACCGCCCCATCCGCCGGTGACGATAAATGTCCACCAAAACCGTCCAACCCACTCCCCCGATGATGATTAACACCGTCATGAAGCCAAGGAAGGTCCATGCGGACGACATGCGCGCCAAGTTGCTGCCATAGGGAATCTCGGGCAATATCGAAAATCCCGCGCTATTGAAGGATGAGACGGAAAGGAAAGCGGACTGCCAAAGAGATTCACTCGGGCCCATTCCGTCTAAGCCATTGATTTGCCAGAACATAGCGCCGGTGCCGATGCCGTAGATCAAAAAAACAACAAGGAGTATGTTGCGCGTAACCCGGCGTAGACCCTCCATTCGGTCCACACCCATGGTTTCGCGCATAACCAAACGCTCTGATAGGGTGGAACGTTGACCAATCAACACCAGCAGGAAAGTCGCCACCGCCATGAACCCTAGGCCGCCTACCAGCATCAAGAAGAATATTATGCCTTGGCCGAAATTGCTCCAGTAGGTGCCAGTGTTTACTATCACGTGGCCGGTGACGGTGACGGCGGAGACAGCGGTGAAGAAGGACGTGACCAGGGAGGTGAATCCCCCTTCATGGGATGCTATCGGAAGGGATAACAGCAACCCTCCCGTGACTATTAGAAGAATGAAGCCAAAGAACAGAATAAATGGAGAGCTCAAAAACCGATGAGGATGCCGAAGCGGGGCGGGCTCGGTGGTCGTGGGCAGCAGGTCCCGAAGCCTGGGTTGGCGGATTACAAATTCACGGGGCCGTGGTCGGTTAAAGGCCAAGACCGGCTCCCACGATGGTCCCGTGGCCGGAAGAGTAACCGGATCCGTAGGAATGGCTAGCCCGAATTGGGGAGGCTACGCAAGTAGGGAGAACTGTAGAGGAGCAGAGCAGCCGCGGTGCAAGGAAGGAGTTGGAGCTAAGGGGTAGCATGAGCCAGTGCCAATTGAACGGTTGCAGGTCTCAGCTCGATGGGCTTTACACGATCAATGATTAATGGTACGGGCACCCGTGAAGAGAGAGTTCAGCTCGCGTTGGCGACCCCTCACTTGGCTAAGAGGCATTCTAGAATTTTGGCATCATAGTGTCAATGACAGACTAGACGGCTTTGCAACCATCTGACGTACCAGGGCATAGGAATCCTCGCTACAAGATGCCTTCAGCACCACAAGTTTTGAGGCACCAAGGGTGGGTTAGAGCGATGGAGAGCGTCCTCAATCCGGGGTCTGCTCGCCAATTTCTATGCTAAGATAATTGGACGCCGTAAACATAATGGGGTGACTTTGCATGACGATCAGTTCCCGCCAAGTCGAGTTACGCTACGACCCGTCGGCCATTGACCGGAAATGGCAGGCCCGGTGGGATGAGGACCGGCTATACCGGGTAAAAGATAGTGATGCCCGGCCCAAGTGGTACGAAATGACAATGTACCCCTATCCCTCCGGCGATCTCCATATTGGACACTGGTACGCAATGGCTCCCTCTGATTGCCATGCCAGGTTTAGGAGGATGCAGGGGTACAACGTGCTGCACCCCATAGGCTTTGACGCCTTCGGGCTCCCTGCGGAGAATGCTGCCATCAGCCGCGGGATCCACCCTTACACCTGGACCATGACCAACATCGAACATATGCGAGGACAGCTCCGTTCCATTGGGGCTATTTACGACTGGGACCGAGAAATTGTTTGTTGCCTACCCGAGTACTATCGATGGAATCAGTTGTTCTTTCTCAAATTCTACGAGCAGGGTTTAGCCTACAGGGCTGAGGCCCCGGTCGTTTGGTGTCCTTCGTGCCAAACAGTCCTCGCCAACGAACAAGTATTGAACGGCGCCTGCGAACGCTGCGATACGCCCATCACCCGCCAAGACCTGGAGCAGTGGTTTTTCCGCATCACCGATTACGCTGATCGGTTGTTGGATTTTAGCGGTCTTGTCGATTGGCCGGACAAAATTCTGACCATGCAGAACAACTGGATTGGCCGAAGTGAAGGAGTGGAGATCACCTTCGATATCTCCCATTTTGGCTTGCCCGTTCAAGAGATAGCCACGTTCACCACCCGCATCGACACCATCTTTGGCGTTACATTCCTGGTGCTGGCACCGGAACACCCCTTGGTATCAAAGCTTGTGACCGAGGACCGCAAAGCCGAGGTGCAAGCCTACGTGGCTCAGGCCCGAAGGACCGCGGAGATCGATCGCTTGTCGACCGAGACTGAAAAGACGGGAGTCTTTCTGGGCTCTTACGCTGTCAACCGGCTCAATGGTGAGCGGGTGCCGATATTGACCGCCGATTATGTGTTGATGACCTACGGTACCGGGGCTGTCATGGGGGTGCCGGCCCACGATGCCCGGGACTTGATGTTTGCTCGGAAGTACAGCTTGCCTGTGCGTGTCGTTATCGCCCCATTGGACTGGGACGGCAAAGAATTCTCCGAAGCCTACCTCGGCGACGGCTTTATGACCAACTCTGGGCGCTACGAAGGAATGACCAATCAAGAGGGAACCGAAGCCATTTCTGATGACGTGGAACGGCGAGGCTGGGGCCACCGCACGGTGTCTTATCGCCTTCGAGACTGGTTGATTTCTCGCCAACGTTACTGGGGAACACCCATACCCATGGTGTATTGTGATCGGTGTGGGGTTGGGCCGGTGCCGGAGGACCAATTGCCGGTATTGCTGCCGACCAACGCCGAGTACATGCCCACCGGTGGCCAATCGCCCTTGGCGTCAAACGAGGAATTCGTTAAAACCACTTGCCCCCAATGCCAGGGTGTGGCCCGCCGTGAAACCGACACCATGGATACTTTCATGGACTCGGCGTGGTACATGTTGCGCTACATCAACCCCGATTATGACCAAGGCCCCTTCGATCCGGCGATGGCCAAGAAGTGGATGGCGGTGGACCAGTACACCGGGGGCGCCGAGCATGCGGTAATGCACCTGCTGTATTCCCGCTTCTTCACAAAAGCCCTCCATGACATAGGTCTGGTGGACTTTGACGAGCCTTTCCTACGCCTGTTTAACCAGGGCGTGATTCTGGCGGAGGACCACGCCCGGATGAGCAAGAGCCGGGGCAACGTGGTGAACCCGGACGAGATCGTGGGCCAGTTGGGGGCAGACGCTACCCGCTGCTTCTTGATGTTCATCGGGCCCTGGGACCAAGGGGGGCCCTGGAGTGACGTGGGCATCAATGGGGTGGCCCGCTGGCTCAACCGGGTCTGGGACATCGTAGCCCGGGACCCTCACCGGCTTAGTGAAGGTGTTGTTAATCCTGAGTCGATGCGGGAGACCGAAAGGTTGCTTCACCAGACTATTCGCAAGTGCTACCACGACTTGGACCGGTTCAAATTCAACACCGCAATTGCTGCTCTAATGGAGCTCTCGAACCATTTGAACCGGGTATGGGCCGATGCTAGCGTCGACGCTGATATCTGGCGAGAGTGTGTAGAGAAATTCTTGCTGATGCTGGCGCCCATAGCTCCTCACCTATCCGAGGAGTTCTGGGAGCAGACCGGACACTCATACAGCATTCATCAGCAACCCTTCCCCAGTTGGGACGATGACCTAGCTGCGGAGGAGACGGTTACCCTGGTGGTGCAAGTTAATGGTAAGGTGCGCGACCGGCTGGAGGTCCCAGCGGATATAGACGAAGCTTCGGCCCAGGAACTGGCCCTGTCGAGCCCCAGGGTCCAGACCTACACCAAGGGCAATCACGTCAGCAAGACAGTTTACGTTCCTGGACGCCTAATAAATGTGGTGTTGGAGTAGCGGCCTTACCGGGCCGCAACACATCTTTCCATCTAGTCGATAATCGGTGCATTTGGACCAGTAATGAGCGACGCACGCTTATACGGAGTAGGGGTCGGCCCGGGTGATCCGGAGTTGCTGACCCTCAAGGCGTCGAAGCTGCTCCGGATTGTTCCTGTGATCTGCGTCGGGCAGCCCGGCCCTGACCTGGAGCACTACGCGCTGAACGTGGTCCAAGACCTATTGGATGTTGCAAAGCAGGAAGTCCTCCGGCTGGCGATACCAGCGGATGGCTCTCGAGCGACGCCATCGGTCTGGGAGGCCGCAGTGGAAGCTATCTTGGAGAGGCTTCACGCGGGCAAGGACGTGGCTTTTATCACTGAAGGCGACCCCATGCTATATAGCAACTTTCCTCAGTTGTTGGAGCAGATCCAAGCTGCAGACCCCGAGGTGAAAGTGGAGATTATCCCGGCCGTTTCGTCGGTAATGGCGGCGGCCGCCAGCGCCGGTGTTCCCCTGGTCACCCACGGTCAGCGGTTGGCTATCCTGCCGGCCGTCTACGGCATAGACGATCTTCGAGAGGCTATCACCAACTACGACACCATTGTTTTGATGGAAGTAAATCGGACATTGCTGGATGCTCTGGCCAATCTGGAAAAGCTCGGACTGGCTGGCAAAGCCATCTACGTCCGGAGGGCCACCACTCAGCGGGAAGAAGTGGTACGGGACATCCAGCAACTATCAGCGGAAGACTTGGACTATTTCTCTCTCTTAATTATCAAGAGATAACGGTGCTATGTAATCAGGGAGGCTGGCATGGACATTGGGATATTCGTGTTTCAGATAGACACATCCGCGGACACTGCGGTGCTTGCCAAGCGGGCCGAGGACTTGGGCTTCGAGTCTTTCTGGGTCCCGGAGCACGCCATCATTCCCTTTCAGACCAGCTCCCCTTACCCCGGCTCGCCCGACGGTATCATCCCTGATGAATATGGCAGGATCGTGGACCCCTTCGTGGCGCTGGCTAGGGCATCGGCAGTCACGGAGCGGATCAAGCTGGGCACCGGCATCTGCCTGGTCCCCGAGCGAAACCCTCTCTTGCTCGCCAAAGAGATCGCGACCCTGGACCATCTATCTGGTGGCAGGTTCATCTTTGGCATCGGCGCCGGATGGCTTAGAGAAGAGTCCGAACTTCTGGGTGGGGACTTCCCCCACCGCTGGACCCAGACCAAGGACGCAATACTCGCAATGAAAGAACTATGGACCAAAGAGGAAGCCGAGTACCACGGCGCGTATTATGATTTCCCCGCAGTCCGCTCATTCCCCAAGCCCGCACAGAAACCTCATCCTCCCGTATTCCTGGGAGGCAATGCTAAAAACGTTCTGAAGCGGGTCGTCGACTATGGTGATGGCTGGATGCCCAACCGGACCAGCCCGGAGAGGATCGAGCAAGGTAGAAGGGAGCTGGATGACCTGGCGGCAAAGGCGGGGCGGGACCCTGCTTCCATCGAGATAATGGCCTTCGGCGCAGCCGGCCAGTTCCGCGGCCGAGAGGCCATAAAGGACCTGGAGGAGGCGGGGGCCGGCAGAGTGACCATCTGGCTCGACCAGACCGAGGGCAATCAAGCCATATCGGAAATGGAGGACATCGCTCGGCAAGTATTGGCCTAGCGGTCTCCCCACCCTTAGCACGGTCCAGTCGATATGACTGCGTCTGCCTAGCCACTTGTGCTAAACTGGGGCGCAGTCGGCAGGTCTCTTCAAGTACTGATTTCCGGAGGACACGTAATGACTACTCGCGTCCAACCCAGGGATAAAACCGTGACCGCCAATGGCATAAATCTCCACTACCTGGACTGGGGGGCTACCGAAAGGCCTCCGATGGTGCTCCTTCACGGACTCCGGGGCCATGCCCATTCGTGGGACGACGTTTCTGCTGCCATGTGCGAGGATTTCCATGTCCTGGCACTAGACCAAAGGGGGAGAGGGGGCAGTGATTGGGCCACAGGCGGAGACTATTCCACCGACGCCTTCGTGGCGGACCTAGCATCGTTTAGTGAGGCTTTGGGCCTTGACTCCTTTGTGCTGGTTGGCCATTCCATGGGGGGCCGAAACAGTATGGCTTTTACCGCGCGCTATCCAGACAAGGTTCAAAAGCTGGTTGTTGTCGACATTGGCCCGGCTATCGATCCCAAAGGAGGGGAGCGAATCACCCAAGAGATTCGCAACGTACCAGAGGAGTTCGATGGTTTCGAGGCTGTTGTCGAGTACATGAGCAAACAGAATAAGTTCGCGTCCGACACCGTGCTCCGCCGCCGCCTGCAGTATGCCACCATGGACCTGCCCAACGGCAAAGTGGGCTGGCGCTATGACTTGGCGGTACGAGAGGAACGTAGGCAGGGAACGGGTGCCCCGCCCGCCGACCTTTGGCCCGCAGTAAGAAGCATCAAATGCCCCATTCTTATCGTCAGAGGTGGCGAAACCGACACGTTGCCCTTGGACGCGGCTCAGGAAATGGCGGCGTTATCTCCCAGCAATAAGCTGGTTGAAGTCCCGCGCGCCGGCCACATGGTATTTGAAGATAACCCCAACGACTTCATTGCCGCCATCCGTGGCTTCCTCGTTTAAGCTGTCGTCCATACCCTGAGGCCGAAATTGCTCCTTGGGTCTGAACAGGAGGGCGCTTATGACTATTCCCTGGACCCGTAGGCCGGGCGATCCTCCGGGAGACGTTGAAATAAAGATCAATAAGGTCCTCGACCGGCCATCCCACGACGGGGGGCCCGGTCAGGGCCTGTTGCTTAGAACAAACCTTGGGAGCCTGAAAGCGATAATCCATCGGGCTGAGGGTTCCACACAGGGTGTGATCTGGGTCTGCGGCGCCCGCGGAGGATTCGGCGGACCGGGTCCAGGTACATATAACCGGTTGGCGGAGGAGCTTACTGGTCAAGGTATAACCTCACTGCGCTTGGACTACCGTGAACCCAATTCCTTGACCGATTGTGTCATGGACCTGCTAGCTGGGGTTGTTTACTTGCGTGACGATGGCTTCGAGCCAGTGGTTGTGGTGGGTCATTCTTTTGGTGGCGCCGTTGTGATCGGCGCCGGTGCCCACAGCCCCCATGTGAAGGGCGTGGTCTCCTTGTCACCACAGACCTTCGGAGCTGACCGGGCCAGGCAGGTATCGCCCCGGCCCTTGCTGCTGGTCCACGGGAAGAGTGATACCCGCCTGCCCTACATGTGCGCTGTTCAAATCTATAACCTTGCTGCGGAGCCCAAGGAGTTGGTGCTTTACGACGGGGCAGAGCACCGCCTGGAAGAATGCCGAGACGAGCTGGAGCAGCTCTTAAGGGACTGGATTCCAGCCACGCTGGCCGCTCCGGTCCCCCTAATCTAACCCCGGGTTGCCGGACCCATGCATCTGGGAATGTTTAGCGCTCCGTGTCAACTACTAAGCGTTGCAAATTTAGCTAGAGGCATCTTTGCAGAGAGGGGAGACAGGCGGATTCAATTCTTGGAGCTCTTAACAACCCATGCAGTGACCAACATCTTGATGGATGGTAGCCGAATTTGGCTGGAGGTCTAAATGTTGGACTTGATAATTCGCGGCGGCAGAGTGGTGACTCCCGAGGGCGTGAGGGAGATGGACGTGGGCGTCCAAGGAGAGCAAATTGCGGCGGTGGCCGCCTCCGGGGCCCTGGACGTTGACGCTGGCAGGACGATAGACGCCAGTGGGAAAATCGTGCTGCCGGGAGGCATTGAGCCTCATAGTCACATCGGCATCCCGGTGCCCGAGCAGTGGGCAGGCCGCCCGGAGGTTTTCACCCAGCCACCGGAGGCGGCCAGCCGCGCCGCCGCCTTTGGCGGGGTCACCACATTTGTGGACTTTGCGGGCAGTCTACCGTTGGTCCCCGGTGATTCCCCATCCTCCGAACCCATCACCAGTCAGGTAGAGCAACGGCGCACCGCCTTCGACGGGCACTCCTACATCGACTATACTTTCCACTTCATTATGGCCGGGGCGGTCCCCCACACAATGATCGAAGAGATCGGTGAGGCTATCCAGGCAGGCATCAGCAGCTTCAAGATTTTTACCACTTTCCTGGCCCGTTGCCCCTACGGCCACCTCTGGGAAATCTTCCAGCAGGTAGCCCGGCACGGCGGCATCATGGCGGTGCACGCCGAGGACGACGATATCGTCAACTACATGGAGCAGAAGCTTAAACGGGAGGGCAACGACCAAGGCTATAACCTACATCTGGTACACAACAATATCTCGGAGGACTTGGCCTTCCGCAAGATAGTACGGCTGGCCGAGCACACCGAGACAGGAATGTATTTCGTCCATACCACGGCCAAGGAGGGGGTGGCTGTGGTGGCCGAAGCCCGCAGTAAGCTGCTGCCGGTTTATGGGGAGGCGCTGCACAACTACTTGGAATTCACGTGCGACGACTACAGGAAGCCGGAAGGCACTTTGATCCATACCTACCCGGCCATCAAGTTCTCCGAGGACCGCGATGCCCTGCAGCAGGGGCTGGTTGACGGCCCGATGTCAATCACCGCTACCGATGACTATACGACCTATAAAGATGTCAAACTGTCCGGGACCACCATCGACAGAGTGTGCGGTGGTCACAATGGCATCGAGACCCGCTTGGCGGTCACCTACGCGAAGTTGGTTGCTACCGGCCGCATCTCCCTAGAGCGGTTCGCCGCCATCACCTCTACCAATGCCGCTAAGATCCTGGGCATGTACCCCCAAAAAGGCGTCATCGCCGTTGGAAGTGACGCCGACATAGTCCTGTTCGATCCCAATCTGCGAAAGACCTTGACCCTGGACGACCTGCATTCCGACTCGGATTACTCCATATGGGAAGGGTTCGAGTGTCACGGCTACCCGGTCACCACCATCCTTAGGGGCAAGGTCATCGTCGAGGACGGGCGTCTGGTCGGCAGCACCTCTGACGGGCGTTGGCTTAGCCGCAAGGTGGCGCCCAGCGTTGTGTCCCAGCCGGTGGTCTGAACGCCCGTCCTATCGGTCCGTTTACTTCAGACCTGGATAGGCCACAGGCTCAGCTATAGTCGCGATTACTAGCAAAGAAATAGGATAGAGACCTATAACCCAAGGTTTTGCGGCGTAGGTCTCGAAGCATAACGATTAAGCACAGCGCTAGAATCTAACGGACCTTGGAGTAACTAAAATGCCCCAGTCGAAGCCGGCGTACGTGGACCTGTTGAATGAGATCTGCCTTCAAGAGGGACGCGCGGGCGTCTACCTGAAGGCCTGGGCTAATAAGTCGCCTGACCCTCAGCTAAAGGAATGCCTGCAGTTGGTGGCCGCTCGGGAGGCCCGCCACTGCGACATCTTCGAGCGCCGCATCAGGGAGTTGGGCTTCGCCAAGCAGGAGAAGGAAGACCCCTCTTTCCCTGAACGGCTCCAGGTCCTTGGGTCAGACCGTTCGGATGCGGAAAAAATTAAGTGGAACAAGGGCATAGCGGACAAACAGCCCAAACCCACTGTACGAGACCGCTACGAAGCCGCCATGGAGGACGAAGCAGTGGACTCGCGTACCCGATCCCTCCTCCGCTGGTTCTCCGAAGTCGAGGCAGACTCTCGGGACAGGATCAACCAAGTGTATGCCAGGATCGAAGGAAAGGCCTGAGCATGAAATTTGGGTGCTTCTTTGTAGGCCAACGTCCCCAGCTTCATGAGCAGTACGCCGACGAGAGCAAGGTCAACCCCAACCCAGTGCGGCGGACTGATGTCCAAGTCTACGAGGACATTCTGCGGGGCGCTGAGCTAGCGGAGCAACTAGGCTTTGACTCGGTCTGGATAGCAGAGCACGCGTTCAGCGAGCACAGTATTATTAGCTCACCCCACAGTCTCCTAGCCGCCATTGCCGCTCGTACTAACCGCGTAACAGTCGGCGTCGCTTGTACCATAGTTCCCTGGCATCCCCCGCTCCGGATGGCCCAGGACCTAGCGACCATCGATGTGATCAGCCGAGGCCGACTGATCATCGGCGTTGGCCGGGGCTACCAGAAAAGGGAGTTTGATGCCTACGGCGTGGACATCTCCGAGTCCCGGGACCGATTCTTGGAAGGTATGGACATTGCTGTAAAAGCCTGGACCCAGGAGCGGTTGGCCTACGATGGCAAGTATCACTCCATACCCGAGGTCATGATCATCCCCAAACCGGTCCAGCAACCCCATCCCCCCATCTTGATGGCCGTGACCCACAGCCCGGAATCGGTGGAAATAGCCGTCAGCAACCGGTGGGGATTATTCACCGTTGGCAGTACCTTCTTCCCGGCGGCCCCCGAGGTTGAAGATGGTCTGATCGGATTGTATTACACCAAGATGGTGGAGGCAGGAGTCCCGCCTGAGGACATTACAATAGCAGCCGCACGCAACCTGTATGTCGCCGAGAGCGACGAGGAGGCCATGGAGGTGATGAGCCCTCGCCTCCAGTGGGCGGCCGATATGAGCACGTTTGTGAGGAGTCCTGTGGCGGCGCTGGCCGGGTCCAGCGGCCTGCGGGGATACGAACACTACGTCAGAGACCCCTTCATCGATCCTGAGCTATCGGCCCGTCGTGGTGAGGAGGGCGTTGGGGCCATCGGGAGCCCGGAGAGAGTTACTGCTACGATCAGAGACTTGGAGAACAAACACGTCTCCCACTTTCTGGGGTATCTGGATGCTGGCGGCATGTCCTACGAGGAGATCGAGGGTCCGTTGACCCTCTTTGCTGAGAAAGTAATGCCCAACTTCAAGTGAGCGTCGCTTCAGCAGCGACGACTGTGACCCAGGAAAGGTCTCTGAGGGTTATCCAATCCCCTCGGCGAGGTGCTGACAAATGGTGGACCTACAGGTATTGACCTACGGCTTTGCTCTTACCTCCGACCAGGGAGCCTTCGGTTACTCTACCAACTCATTGCTTACCGTGGGCAACCAACACATCCTGATCGACACCGGCCCGTCCTCGCGCCGGGCGTGGCTATACCGAGCGCTCCGGGCTAAAGACCTGTCGCCGGATGACATTGACATTGTCATCCTCACCCATATGCACTGGGACCACTGTCAGAACTCGGACCTCTTTCGCAACGCCCGCATTCTGGTACATCCCACCGAGCTGGACTACGCGCGTAACCCAAACGGGGGCGACTTCACCGTGGCCCGATACATGGCTGACATGATCGATGGGATGAAGGTAGAGCCGGTCTCCGAAGGTGATTCAGTGGTGGAGGGCGTGTCGATCATCGAGACGCCGGGCCACACCAAAGGACACATCAGCGTGGTGGTCGATGAGGGCGAGGAAAAAACATTGATAGCGGGAGACGCGATGCCAGACAGTGGCACCGTCAAACGCGGCCTGCCATACAATATTTTCTGGGATGTAGAGGACGCCCGCGAAAGCGTCGAAAAGATGGTCGATGCGTCCCAGGTCTTCTACCCCGGGCACGACCGGCCATTCCGCTTGGAGGGCTCCGAGATCAATTACCTCTATGGCCCTGCTAATATTGAGATCATCAACAGCACAGAAGGACTGGGGACCACGTCCCTGACCTACACCGTCCATGCGGCCAGACCGGTCAACATCGACACGGTGCAAAAAGGCTGAAAGCTAGTCTCGACCCCAAATCCAATCGCTCGAGGAGGTTCTTACTTATGTACGTTGTGAGGCGCGTCGCAAAAACCCAACCCGGCAAGGCATGGGAGGTGGCTGGGTACCTCGTCCAAATCACGCAGGCATACCAGCAAGCTGGGCGCAACCCGGCCCAGGTGTATGTTGAAGGTGGGGGGCTTCCGGGGACCGCCAATGTGGTATATGCCCAGTGGACTCAGGATAGCATTGAGCCCACCGACATGGGAACGGTGCCTGAGGCAGTGCGGACCTACAACGCCAAAATGCAGCCGCTATTGACCGAGTACACGATTGAATTTTTTGAGGTGGTTACACCGGAGAAGCTGGATGCCCGAGGGCTCGGGTAACCGCCCCTCCCCAGGTCCCAACTCGGAAGCCCCGGCGGCTTCCGTTAATATGCAATACGTCTCCGATACCCTGGAGGCCCTGGTTCTGGGGGGCCGTGGGCGTTGGCGCCTTTCACCTTGCGGTTTGACCGGCTCCTTCCGGCCCATTCCCGCTCTGCTGGACAAGGATGCTTACTCAGTAGGCCATCAACGCCCTCGAATCCTCCTCATTGCCGCCCTTTCTGGCATGGCCAGCGACGTTTCGCTGGGTGTCCGAGCTTTGCAAATACTCGCAGGCAACGATGCCAGTCGGGCCGCGTCGGTGGTGCTCAACGCCATCCCTTGTGCCAACCCCGACGGCCTGGAGCTGGGGCTGGCTTCTGACAATGGCGCCGGTGGTAATCCTGCCGGGGGCTATCCGCCGAAGAACGATTTCTACCATAATTCCCAGGACCCAGAAGCACATTACCTCTGGCGTTGGGTATCCTACCTGGCACCAGATTTGGTGCTGGAGATAAAGGCCGGTGGGCACATTCGCTGGGAAAGCAACGACGCCGGCAGGAAATTGGCGCCAGCGGTGGGGGCTGTCGGCATGCGGGACCCAGGCTCTCTGTTGGCCGAGCTAGGAAAAGAGAGCGCCGGTAGTCCTGGTTCCATTCCGGGACTCAGGCTCATCGCTCCTGAAAGCCTATTGTCCCGCGAGCTCACCCGCCTTGTAGCGGTCCTAGCGGACCCTGCTTTGCAGGAGGCATCCAACGCCCGTCAGGCGCTGGAGGCCCGATGCAACCGGCCCCCATTGGAAGTGGCTGCAGTGCTGGCCGCTAAATACGGACACGCCTTGGACCCACTCAATTACACTCAAGGAGTTGCTATCAGCGGCCGCCTCCGGCTGGATCAACTGAATGGGAACAGTTCCAGCGTTCCTGGAATCGTTGCCATGCTGAAGCAAACCCCTCTGGCAAGCAGCGACCCTTTTGGGGGCCAACCGAGCACCGCTGCCATGGCCGGAGTGGTCTGGGCCACCGAGTTAGCGGAGGCCACTGGCGACCAAACATGGGCGGACCTGCTGGTCCGGGCCGCCAATTTATATGAGGACATAGGCCCAGGACAGGCTCCTCCGCCTTCAGACCCGGATTTTCGTACCGAAGATATGTTCATGAACGCCGCTCTATTGGGCCGGGCCTACAGAGTTACTGGACATGCGCAATACATAGACCTGCTGACCCGGTTCTTAAAAGACAGTAACATCCAGCAAGACAACGGGCTCTTCTGGCACTGCCGTTCGGCGCCCTATCTTTGGGGCCGAGGCAACGGGTTTGCGGCGTTGGGCTTGGCTGAAGCTCTTACAGACCTGCCGGATGACCATCCGGACCGACCGGCGATTCTCTCCATGCATCGCAGCCACCTAGAGTCTCTGACCCGCTATCAGCAGCCTTCCGGAATGTACCTCCAGGTGCTGGACATTCCCGGCTCTTATCAAGAGTTCACTTCCACCTGCATGATTGGGTACGCTATGGCCAGGGGTCTGCGGCTGGGCTGGCTGGATTCGTCATTCAGTGCGCCATTGCAGCTAGCGTGGCAGGGGGTCGCCCAGCGCATCGACTATGAGGGAAACGTAGTGGACGCTTGCATGAGCACTGGGGTCCAAACAAGTATTGAAGACTACCTCTCCCGACCGGCTGTCTCGGGATTTGATGACCGTAGTGGAGGGATGGCCCTGTGGTTCGGCGTGGAAGTAGAAAGGCTTGCCAGGCAAACTTAAAGCGCGGCTTTGACTCTAGTAACAACGTTCAGGACCCGCAAATGGGTACCCGTGGGTATCCTGTCGCTGGATTGACTTGAGCGGAGCGCTTGGGCCCGCTAAAGGGTACGCTGTGGTACAATCTGGACGAGATCGAAACAGCGATTTCTGATCGGAGGTAACCGGGGATGACATCTAATATCGTGCTTTCTAACCAGGAGTTTAGCGTGGTGGGATCCAGGCCAATCCGCCACGATGGAACGGACAAAGTGACCGGTCGCGCCCAGTACGGGGCCGACATCAACCTACCAGGGCTGCTCTACGCCAAGGTATTGCGCAGCCCTCACCCTCATGCCCGGATCAAGTCCATCGATGCCAGCCGGGCGCTGGCGCTCCCGGGGGTCAAAGCAGTGGTGACCTCGGCGGACTTCCCCCAACCCAGGGGGCGGATCGTCGACCTGGGAGAAGGGGCCATGACCAATCCCAAATTCCTCAGTAATAACTGCCTGGCGGGCGAAAAAGCTCTGTACAGGGGCCATGCCGTTGCCGCAGTGGCCGCCACCAGCACCCACATTGCTGAGCAGGCCCTTGGCCTCATCGACGTGGATTACGAGGTACTAACCCCGGTGGTCAAGGTCCTTGATGCTATGAAGGAAGACGCCCCGGTGCTCCATGAGCGACTGGTTTCATCCGCGGACCCCAACATGCGGCCCGGAGGACTGAGAGACGAAGGGGAAGAAGGCAAGGGCAGCAACATAGCCAACCATTTCGTGTTTGAAAACGGCGATATTGAGCAGGGCTTCAAGGATGCCGACGTCGTCGTTGAACGGGAGTTCAATACCGCCTCGGTACACCAGGGTTACATTGAGCCCCAAAGCGCAACAGCGTTGTGGAACCCTGACGGCAAGGTAACCCTTTGGTGCAGCAGCCAGGGCCACTTTAACGTTCGGGACCAGACGTCCGGCATCCTGGGCATTCCGGTATCGAACATTAAAGTAATCCCCATGGAGATAGGCGGCGGGTTCGGCGGAAAGACCCTGGTCTACCTGGAGCCGGTGGCTGTCATGCTTTCCAAGAAGACCGGCCAGCCGGTGAAGATTAGCATGAACCGCACCGAGGTATTCGAGGGTACGGGCCCTACATCGGGCAGCTACATGCGGGTTAAGATGGGTGCGACGAATGATGGGAAGATCACCGCAGCCGATGTAACCCTCAGCTATGAAGCGGGCGCGTTCCCCGGATCTCCCATAAATCCGGGATGTCAGTGCATTCTGGGTCCCTACGATATAGAAAACGGTCGTATTGAGGGATTCGACGTGGTGTCGAACAAGCCTAAGACGGCTGCTTATCGGGCCCCCGGTGCCCCTGCCGCCGCCTTCGCTGCTGAGACGGTCATCGACGAACTGGCCGAGAAGTTAGCCATGGACCCCATGGAGCTTCGCCACTTGAACGGGGCCAAAGAAGGCACCCGCCGGATCACCGGCCCCCGGTTCCCCAAAATTGGATTCCTTGAAACAGTGGAAGCCACAAGGGAGCATCCGCACTATTCCGCTCCTCTTGAAGGAAAGAATCGGGGCCGGGGAGTCGCCGCGGGGTTCTGGTTCAACGGCACCGGCCCGTCCAGCGCCGTGGCAAGCGTTAACGCCGACGGCACCGTGAGCCTGACGGAGGGCTCGCCGGACATCGGAGGCACCAGGGCGGCAGTGGCCATGCAACTAGCCGAGGTCCTTGGAATCACCGCCGAAGAGGTGAAACCCGCCGTTGGGGATACCGACTCGGTCGGCTGGACGTCCATGACCGGAGGAAGCGGCGTCGCTTTCAAGACCGGTTGGGCCTCCTACGAAGCCGCGTTGGACGTCCGTCGGCAGTTGATAGAGCGGGCGGCGCAGGTCTGGGACGTATCTGCGGACGACGTTGAGTACACCAACGGCGTCATCGCCCACAAGTCTGATCCGGAGCTAAAGTTCACCTTCAAGCAGCTTGCTGCCCGGTTGACCGGTACCGGTGGACCGATTACGGGAAAGGCAAACGTGGACCCCCGTGGCGTGGGCGGCTGCTTCGCGATTCACATCGTAGATGTAGAAGTGGACCCCGACACCGGTAAGGTAGACATACTGCGTTACACAGCGCTTCAGGACGCTGGCAAAGCGGTCCACCCCAGCTACGTTGAAGGCCAGATCCAGGGTGGTGCGGTCCAAGGCATTGGCTGGGCGTTGAATGAAGAGTATTTCTTCAACGAAGCCGGCCACATGGCCAACTCCAGCTTCCTGGACTACCGTATGCCCACCAGCCTTGACTTGCCCATGATTGACACGGTGATTGTGGAGGTGGCCAACCCCGGCCATCCCTACGGGGTCAGAGGCGTCGGCGAAGTGCCTATAGTTCCTCCAATGGCGGCCATAGCCAACGCCATCCACAACGCAATAGGGGTCAGAATGACCACGCTGCCCATGTCTCCTGGCAATGTCCTTCAAGCATTGTGGGAGAAGGAATAGCAGTAGAACATCAGGGGCGGGCTTCAAACCCGCCCCTGAGTCTTAGTCCGGCCACGTCTGGCATTTTCTGATCTGGCTAGTCTCGCTAGATCCTCGTCTGAGAATGGGTTCCGCTGGGGAATGGAGATGGGAACAGGGGGGAATCTTCTAATCTTGGCCCTGCTAAACTGGCCTCGACCTCCAACCTTGGCATACACCACCAGGCATTAGTCGACCCGGTCTGGTAGCACCCGTGAAGTTCGGCGTCTGTTTACCTCAATACGGGCAGCCTGTGTCGTTAGATGACCTCCTCACCACTGCTCAACTGGCGGAGCAACTGGGCTTCCAGTCGGTATGGGTCAGCGACCACATAGTGACCCCCGACCATCTATTGCCCAGCCTGGGCCCAATTTTCTACGATGCTTTTATAGTCCTATCACATGTTTCGGCGGTCACGACTAACGTGAGATTGGGCACAACCGTGGCCGTGGTACCGTATCGAAACCCCATTGTCCTGGCAAAAATGGTATCCACCCTTGATGTCCTCTCGGGCGGGAGAGTGATCCTCGGCATCGGCGCGGGGGGAGCCCCCGACGAATTCCAGGCTCTGGGAGTCCCTTCCAACCAACGGGGGCGCATCACCAACGAATATCTCGACGTCATGGTGAACCTTTGGACCCAAGACCCCTGTAGCTTTCAAGGCCGCTTTGTTTCCTACAGCGGCGTCCGATTTGAGCCCAAACCGTCCCAGCGCCCCCATGTTCCCCTATGGGTGGGAGGGCGTAGTGAGGCGGCCTTGGAACGGGCTGTGGCAGTGGGCGAGGCTTGGCATCCCACTTCTATGGCCTTGGACTCGCTGGCTGGGAATATGCGAAAGCTGCGTACGTTGGCCGAAAGCAGGGGACGAAGAAACGGGCCGTTGACGACTGTTCATCAGACTATACGCTTGGTTGGCGATGGCAGCGACCGCCATCCTGCCAGGACAGGACCTCGTCGGTCCGGTGAAGGCAGCGTTGAGGAAGTCATTAATGACATTGATGGGTACCACCGGCTGGGTGTTTCTGAGATAGTTTGTAACTTTGGTGTGATGGAAGGTCCCAAGCTTCACGTCCAAATGAAAGACTTTAGCCAAAAGGTTATGGCCTGTTTTCCAGAGATGTCATGACCGAGGGCTCACCACCAGGGCGGACCTTGTTTTGCCCGGATGTCCCGAGCCTTGTATAGGATTTTCCTCGGGATTTGGGGATGACCTCTAGTCAGGAGGCATAGTGTACAAGCGAACCATCTCGCTAGTAGTCCAGCCCGGTGGCAGGTTTTACCGAGTAGAGGGATTTCAGGAGCTGTTCCCCAGCGTGACCACGGTGTTGAGCGTGATCGCCAAACCAGGCTTGATTTCGTGGGAGCGCAACGTGGCCCTGGGATCGGTGAAGGAAACCCTCCTAGGGCGGGGGCATGGTGGGCCAGTCAGCCTTAGCGAGGAGTGGGTTGACGAGGTGCTGTACGAAGCCCGTCGTCGGCCGTATTTAGTAAAATCTGGCGCCGCTGATTTTGGGGCCCAAGCCCATGACCTCATTAGTCAACTGATCCAGGGCAACACTCCGAAGATCCCCAAGGATTTGGAACCGTTGGTAGGGAGCTTTGAAGCCTGGCGGGAAGAGTCAGGGCTGGAACTGAGGTGCTCTGAATCCATCGTTTATTCCGCCAAATACCGGTACGCCGGCTCTGTAGATGCTCTTGCTTACCGCAACGGGGAACTGGTGGCCTTGGACTGGAAGACCGGCGCTAACATCTACCCTGAATATGCTCTCCAGGTTGCGGCCTACGCCAAGGCCCTTGAGGAGATGAATGGAGGACCAGCGCCGGAGGCGTGGGTCGTGCGGCTAGGTAAAGATGCCGTGCAGTTCGAAGCCCGCAAAGTGCCGGACATAGAGGCAGCGTTCAATGCTTTTCGGGCAGCATTGTTCCTTTGGAGGAGCAATCAGAGGACCCTGATTTGATTTAGGGTTCCGATAGGAACTGGTGGACCACCCGGACAAACTCGTCGGACTGTTCCACCTCTGGCCGGTGACCACAGTTGTTCAAGACCACCAGCCGGGAGCCCTGAATCGCCTCCTGGTAGGCCTCGCCCACGCTTAGGGGCACAATTGCGTCTTCTTTGCCCCAAACGATGAGTGTAGGCGTCCTTTTCACCCTACCAAGGAGTTGAGGCAGTGCGGGGTAGAACATATAAGGCCGCCAGCTAAGGCGGCATGCCTCTTCTTTCGCCATATCCCAAGCTAGCGTTTGCTCCGGCGTAGGTTCTTGTGGACAAACCTGCTGGAATTCTTCAGTGGTCGAAGAGTTTAGGAAGCAAGCCTCGATATACTCCCGGGCGACCACTAGGAACATGTCGTAAATCTCTCCAGACGGTGGGCGGATTCCGGGCGCACCCACTAGGACAACCTTCTTGAACAAGTGGGGGCACAAGGTCGCCATCTCGGCCGCCAGCCAGCCGCCCCAAGACAAACCTAGCACGTTGATTGATTCGACCTCCAGCTCCTCCAAGGCTCTTAGATACCAGCAGGCCAAATCTCGCATGTTCATGATCCAGTCCTGCCGTGGCGTCGACCCAAAGCCGGGGTGCTGCGGAATCTGGAGAGCGTAATGCTGCGCCAATTCAGCATGGAAACCGAGCCAGTTTTGGTGGCCCATCTCATCATGCAGAACCAGCAAGGGCTCTCCTGAACCGCCATTAATCAAATTCAGTTGGGTACCTGCGACTGATACGGTCTGTTCGGTCCAAGCCTGGGAGGTAGCTGTCATTTCGGGACCCTTCCTATATTGGCGATAGTCGTTCCGTTAGTTGGTTAGCAAGCCTTCCAGATTTTCGACCGGAGCCTCGGCGTTGTCAAGCTTCAGTTGGCATCCTTGACGCTGAGCGGCTGCCCACTATAATGGCCTTGCCCTCCTCCCGGTTCCCGCGACAACCGCTTTTTCGACGCTGGTAAAACTTATCAAGCCGGATTGACATGGAAGAGGAATCAATCGCAACATCGCGACATCCAGCGAATATCCGGGCTTGGATCCACGGAAAACCTGCCAAGGCCCTTGGCAGTATTTTGGGGGTTGGTGTTCTCGTGGGAGCGATTATTGGTGGCCTATTCGGTTCCGGTGCGCTGCCACCGGAAGCATCCCAAGCTCTGGAGCCAACTTCCGTAGCTATGGTACAGGCTCGGGCAACGTCGGGACAGGTGGCACGGGATGCC
Organism: Dehalococcoidia bacterium; assembly: GCA_965197555.1. GTDB lineage: Bacteria > Chloroflexota > Dehalococcoidia > Lucifugimonadales > UBA3495. The sequence continues at coordinate 1,769,235 of OZ240213.1, forward strand.
GTAACTCAGGCACCGATCGAGCCTGCAGGTGCGTCCAACCAAGTTCATGCTGAAAGGACCGCCACCCCGCGCACCCCAACACACAACACTTCTGAATTGATACTGGCACAGCAGTCGACCCCGCAGCCGCTTTCCTTGGACCTTCCAACGCTCGAACCCGCCATGACATCGCGTTCATCTACGATCCAACCCCTAGAGGTGTTGCCGACGGCGGCTCCACCGGCGGTCGAAGCCCCCAGTCCGGGTTTTGCCCCCGTGCCTGTTCCAACACCGGCACCCGCTGTGCTGCTCCCCCCATCGCCAGCGCCTGGGTTCCGGCTGGTAACCGGCATTAACAAGGAAGTTCTGGGATCTGTTGGGGTGATCCCTGCCGAAATTGATCTCCGGTATCTACCCAACACTCAAGTGGTGGTGAATGCCGCCTGCGATTTCGGCTTCGTTCGCTGGGAGGGCAATCTCTCAGAGGGTGCCGACCCTCTTTCGCCGGTCGTTACTGTGACAATAGACCGAGACCGGGTGTTGGTGGCTGTTTGCCATGAACCGCCCGTTCCATCCGCCCCGGTGGCCACGTCAACGCCTACCCCGGCCCCCAGTCCCGGTCCAACTCGCCTCCCCTATGTCCCCCTGGGGCCACGGTACATTCTCAGTATCAACGGCGCTGCAGTACCTCCTCTTCAACGAGCGGTCGAGACCGATAAGGCGCTAGTCTTGTTGGGAGTGGGTCCGAACCTGGATGGCAAGTATCGAAAGAACGAACCAATAACCTTAACCGCATATCCGGCGAGGACGGGCGCTACCGTTGTTTGGGGTGGAACGGATCTGTCGACGGGCAACACGGCCATCGTTCACATGACCAGTGATCGGTCCATCAACGTCGCGGTCACCTATGCCCGGCGGCCTAGTAATCCCAGATCTGAAACCACACCGGTTGCGTTGGCGTCGCCTACCCCCACGCCGACAGGCAGCTCAGGACTCCGCGCTGCTTCGACGCCCACCCCTTCTCCGCAACCTGAGGTAACGTCAACGCCTACCCCCCGACCTGTTCCCACTCCCACGGCAGTTCCGTCCCTGGAAGACATGCCTATAGCATTCACTTCGGACCGGGATGGGAACGCTGAAATATATCTTGGGGATATTGACGGGTCCGGCACTGTCAGACTCACTTACGATTCCGCGTCCGACATCGGACCAAAGTGGTCACCCGACGCGGCCAAGATCGCCTTTATATCTACCAGGGACGGTAATGGTGAAGTGTATATGATGAACCCGGACGGTAGCGGCCAGTCTAACCTGACCAACCACATCGCCAACGATAGTGGTCAGGATTGGAACCCCATCAGCGGACAGATAGTCTTCACCTCGGACCGGGATGGTCCTGCTACTGATATCTACGTAATGGATTCCGACGGCAGTAATGTTGTGCGTCTGACCAACAGTTCCAGCCATGATGACCTACCGGCGGTATCCCCAACCGGCCAGAATATCGCGTTCCGCTCTGGCAGGGACGGCAACGACGAAATCTATCTCATGAATCCCGATGGTTCGGGCCAGGTTAGGTTGACTAACAACTCAGGCAGCGACTCGAGTCCCGCATGGTCTCCGGATGGATCGAGGATTGCCTTTGCTTCTGACCGGGACGGAAATTTTGAGATCTACACAATGAGCCCGGACGGGACCAGTCAAGTCCGCTTAACCAACAGTCCTGCTAGCGATTTCTCTCCGGCATGGTCCCCCGACGGGAACAGGATCGTCTTTCACACGACTAGAGATGGCAACGATGAAATCTACGTGATGTATGCAGATGGTTCGGGGCAGACGAATTTATCAGCGCATGGGTCCCGCGACTACCAGCCTAATTGGCGGCCTTGATATGCAAAGCACGGCATCGCACCCTCTGTCCAGGGCGGCAGACCGGGCCACCGGCGCCGGGATTATTGGTGCCCATACGGTCGAGCATGTCTACACCCGTGGGTTCATTATTCTAATTCCCCACATAGCGGCGGCCATGGGGCTGTCACCCATATTCGCTGCTCTTATTGATGGGTCCAGGCAGCTTTCGGCGGGCTTCATGGGCCTCTCCTCTGGAGTGTTGGTGGACATGTACCGCCACCGGCGCGGCCAACTCCTTGCAATTGCCATGTTGATTCTCGGTGCGGGATATCTACTGGTCAGCCTGGTGGACAACATCTACCTGCTAGTAATTGTTGGGGTGATGGTCGGGTCAGCTGGCAGCGGTCTTTGGCACCCTCCGGCGCTGGGGCTGCTCGCCGAGCGATTTCCTCGGGAGAAGGGGCTTGTCATTTCTCTGCATCGTTCCACCGGGAGCCTGGGCGACTTTGTTGGTCCGGTTGTCGTCGGATTGCTGCTGCTTGTAATTTCTTGGCAGCTCGTTCTTCAATGGGGCATGATCCTTGTTCTCCCTCTATTCGTGGCCATCGCTTTGTTTCTGCGAAAAACCGGCACGCCTGCATCCAATGGCCAGGCGTTCCTTCGAAACCTCACCAGTCAATTTCGGTCAACGACCAAGTCTTTTGCGGGACCGAACATGGCTTCCATTATCGCGGTGTCGGCGATTCGCGGAATGGGCGATCGAGCTCTGGTGCTCTACTTGCCGTTCTTCATGAGACAAGAGCTCGGGATGGGGGATGTGTCGGTGGGGCTGCACGTGGGGTTGCTTGCCGCCATGGGAATCGTCGCCGGTCCCCTCTTCGGACTATTATCGGACCGAACGGGTCGTAAGCCGGTAATTGTGGCCTTGATGCTTATATCGACCGTCCTGCCGGTGGCGATGGTCTGGTCGGTCGGCTCTGTGGTGTTTACAGCCACGGTGGTCATATTCGGCGTATTTTTCATGTCGGTAAATTCCCTGACTCAGGCGGCCGCCATCGACCTGATCGAAGGGAAGCAGTTGGAAGGTACGGCGGTGGGTCTGATGTGGGGGACCAACCTTGCCTTCGGGGCTTTGTCGCCGCTGCTTGCTGGTGGCCTGGCTGAGATCTGGGGGTTCGGTGTGGCGTTCTACTACGTGGCCGCGTTATTTTTCCTGGCCTTCCTGGTGGCACTCATTATGCCATCGGTCAACCCCCACCGTTCAAGGCCATAACGACATGATGGCAACAGATCGCTTATCGCTCCGTCGCTGACCAAGTCCCAGAGGTAGGAGGTGTTGGCAGATGGTGGAGGTGTCGCCAGTCCGGTTAGCCTAGGGCTTGTAGCGCTTGTTGGTACTGTTCCGGAGTATTCAGGTCCCATAGGATCTCCGGAGTTGACATCCCTATCCGCTGAGTGGATTGATTGTGACGCCGTACCACTGCTTTGAGTCCTTGGGACTCTTCGTCGATGGAACGCAACTCGGATAATAGGCTGGGATCGACCACAATGGGGTGGCCACCTTTTCCGCAGTATTCGGGTATCGTGATCGCGACGTCCGCAGCAGAATGACGCCGGAGAACTTCGTTGATGGTTTCAGGAGACCTGGGTTGATCGACGTTCAGAATCAAAACAGCAGCTAATTCTTCATCGCCCAGAGCGTCCAGTCCGGCTTTAATGGAAGTGGTCTTACCCTGAACGTACTCCGGGTTGACCGTCCAACTGCACCCAGCGTGGCTGTTCACCGTGGGTTTGAGGGATTCTGCTCTGTGGCCCAGCACTACTATCACCCGGTCTACACCGCCTTTCAACAGCACTGAGATCTGGTGAGAGATTAAGGTGGTGCCATGCCAGGGAAGCAGTGCCTTGAGGCGTCCCATACGGCGGGACTCTCCCGCCGCGAGGAGCAGGGCGACTGTGTCAGCCATCGCGGTATTCGAAGAGCTAGACTTGGACTGCGCGTTCAGCTATGTTGGCGGCCCGGTCCAGATACCATTCGTCCATTTGCATCGGGCCACCTTTGCCGCCTCTTCTCACCATGATGATTTCCGACATGATGCTGACGGCTAACTCTTCCGGCGTTAACGCGCCGATATCCAGACCAATGGGCGCCCACACCTGTTTTAGTCGTTCTATTGTCGTGCCTTGTTCGAGCAGGCGCCGGTAGATCATTATGGTCTTGCGCCGGCTGCCCAGAAGTCCGATGTAGCGGGCTGGAGTGGCCAGCGCCGACTCCAGCGCCATATCGTCAAAGCGGTGGCCCCGGGTTGCGGCGACCACGAAACTGTTGACGTTGAGGGTCAAATGTTTCGACCACTGGTCGTAGGGAGAGACCAAGATTTGCTCCGCGTAGGGAAAGCGTTCATCGTTGGCGAACTCAGGTCTGTCGTCCACTACGAAGACTCGGTAACCCAACAGATTCGCCAAGTCCGCCGTGGCTTTGCCCACGTGCCCGCCTCCTACCATCACCAGGGTTGGAGGTGTGGTGAAGCCCTCTACGAAGACCTCCGTTCCATCATCAGTAACGATGGACTCGTTATTGCCCACGTCAGCCACCCTTTGGGCAGATTCCAGCGCCCTGGCGTCCAGCTGTGGGTTACCCAGCGTCCCGGACACCGAACCGTTCTGCCTGAGTAGGAGCTTTGCCCCGAGATTGGCTGCCCCTTCTGGAACGTTTACCACGGTAGCTAGGCTGACGGGATCACCACCTTCATAGGCATCAACAATTTCGGTGCCCAGGGGTACAAAGTCGTCGGGTTCCCAAAGAGGTTCCAGGTAGAAATACATTGAGCCACCGCAGACTAACCCATCTCGGGCAGCAATGTCCTCGTTCAAGAAATAGTCCTTGAACTCCGGGCCTCCCCCCCGCCGGAGGATCTCCTTGGCCGCGAACCAGATATCACCTTCGACGCACCCGCCGCCGAGGGTGCCGACGCCGCTTCCATCTCCGCGGACCAATAGCATGGCGCCGGATTTCTGAGGTGTTGAACCCTTGGTTCGAACCACCGTTGCCAATACACCCGCCTGGCCGTCCCCAAGGAGCTTGATTGCTTCCTGTATTACTTCTTTCATGGCTTCTCGTTGGCTAGATACTTCGTCGTAGACCTCATCTTCAACAGAGAGGAGGTAGTTAACACTGACAAGCTTACCAAAATCACTCTTGGTAGGCAATCTGACCGGGTCAGAGCTGAGTAGCTGAACCACCCGGTTTTGTATCTGCGTACACTGTATCTTGAATACGGAATAAGATACAATATTCAGTAGCATGGCAGTAATTGTGGTCACCTCTAGTGACCCCCGAAATGCGGGCCGATACATAGAGGTGATGGAATCCCTGGGAGCTCAGGTCCGGCTGCTGCTCCCCAAGGACGCTGGCCCGAGGGCGACGAAGGAGTTGATGGAGGGAGTGGGAGGCTTGTTGCTGCCCGCCGGTCCCGACGTTGACCCTTCTCTTTATCACGAAATCCCAGACCCCACCGCCGGTCTGCAAATTTGCCCCCTCCTGGATGATCTCGAATTTCGCTTGCTTAGTTACGCTCTGAATGAGGATATACCGGTGCTAGCGATTTCCCGGGGTATGCAGGTGCTGAACGTAGCACTTGGTGGCAGGCTCATCCAGGATCTTCCCGGCCATCGAGCGGAACCAGAAGACGGGGATTGGGTTTCCAAAATGCACCTGATCTACGTGTCACCGGGGTCCAAGGCAGCAGCGGTAATGGGGATGGCTGGTTTCTTCCGGGTCAACAGCAGGCATCGCCAGGGTCTGAAGGAAGCCCAGAGGTCTCCTCGGCTGATGACCACGGCCTATAGCGTGGATGACGGGGTAGTGGAAGGCCTGGAAAGCCCCGAGCATAGCTGGGTCATCGGTGTCCAATGTCATCCAGAAATACAGGAGGAAGTCCCAAGACTGTTTGCGAATCTGTTCAATGCATTCCATCAAAGGGCGGAGAGCTACTCGGCCCCCCCGAACACTGATCCAAATCCGGTGCAAGGGGAGCAGGACCCGGCTTCCGGTGCGCCAGTTTCTCTGGAAAAGTAAGCGGTTCGTCCACAAACCAAAGGAGCGTTTTTCATGGTAACCAGTACCCCCGCCCCCCCAGCAGAGCAAAGCCGGCCTATTCGTATAGAAGAGGAGATGCGCTCTTCGTACCTGACCTACGCTATGAGCGTTATCGTAGCCCGCGCTCTACCCGACGTGCGGGACGGCCTGAAGCCGGTGCAACGTCGTATCCTGTACGCGATGCAGCAGATGGGAGCGGGCCCCAACGCTCAATACAGGAAGAGCGCTCGCATAGTCGGCGAGGTGCTGGGCAAGTACCATCCCCACGGGGATGGTTCGGTGTATGACGCTCAGGTGCGTGTGGCCCGGCCTTTTAGTATGAGATATCCCCTAATCGATGGCCAAGGGAACTACGGAAGCGTCGATGGCGACCCGCCAGCCGCGATGCGTTATACCGAGGCCCGTCTAGCTCCCATCTCCGGGGAGTTGTTGGCCGACATCGACATGAATACCGTGGATTTCATCGCCAACTTCGACGATTCCATAGAGGAGCCATCGGTCCTACCGGGCCGGCTCCCCAATATGCTGATCAATGGGGCCTCGGGCATCGCCGTTGGGATGGCGACCAACATCCCTCCTCACAACCTCACCGAGGTAGCCAACGCTATTACCTATTTGATTGACCATCCGGACTGCACTACAGACCGGCTACTGAGATTGGTTGCCGGACCGGACTTTCCCACCGGGGGAATAATACGCGGCAGATCGGGCATCGTAGAGACCTATACCACAGGCCGCGGCCGCGTAGTCATGGAAGCGGTTACTGAAATCGAGGAACTGCGAGTTGGCAGAGAGCAGATTATAGTTTCCGAGCTCCCTTATCAAGTCAACAAAGCCAATCTGGTTGGGAAAATAGCTCAATTGACTCGGGAGCGGAAGATTGAAGGCATATCAGATATCAGGGATGAGTCGGACCGGCATGGGATGCGGATAGTCATTGAGCTCCGCCGGGATGCTCAAGCGAACGTGGTATTGAACAACCTTTACCGGCACACCGCGCTACGCAGCGCCTTCAATACCATCATGTTGGCCTTGGTCGATGGACAACCTCAGGTGCTGTCCCTTAAGAGGGTCCTAGAGCTATTTATTCAGCACCGCCAGGAAGTTATCCGGCGGCGGTCCGAATACCTGCTACAGCGGGCCAAAGACCGGGACCATGTGGTGCAAGGGCTGCTCTTGGCCTTGTCCCGGTTGGACGAAGTAATCGCTATCATTAGGGCTTCGGCCGACGTGGATGCGGCCCGCACAAGCCTCATGGAACGTCTGGACTTGACCCAGGTCCAAGCCCAGGCCATCTTGGACATGCAGCTACGGAGGTTGGCCGCCCTGGAGCGCCAACGACTGGAGCAAGAACACAGGGACTTGGAGAAGACCATCGCTGAGCTTGAGGACCTCCTGAACAACCCGGAGAAGGTGCTGGCGGCGGTGAAAACCGAGACCAGGAAGCTGAGAAAGGACTTTGGTGACGAACGGCGAACCGTGATACACGAGGAGGAGCTGGAGGACCAAAACCTGGAGGAGTTGATTCCCAACCAGGATGTGGTGGTCACCCTTAGTAGCCGGGGTTACATAAAGCGGGTGCCTTGCGAAACCTACCGTACCCAGCACCGGGGCGGCAAGGGTGTGCGGGGTATGACCACCAGGGAAGACGACCCTCTATTGGATTTGGTTGTGGTCGACACCCATACCAGCCTGTTCTTCTTCACCAACCGGGGCAGGGTCTACCCGTTGAAGGCCTACCAAATCAGCGGCGATATATCCAGGACCACCCGAGGTACCCCCCTGGTCAACTTGCTGCCTTTGGCCCGGGGTGAGCAGGTTCAGGCGATGTTGTCCATTGAAGATCCCAAGCAAGACTATCTATTGATCTTGGCCACCCGGCTCGGCGAAGTGAAGGCGCTAAAGACCGGGGAGTTGACCAACATCCGCACAGCCGGACTCATCGTCATGGACCTGGAGTCTGGAGATGAACTGGTTGGCGTGGCCCAAGTTGGGGAAGCGAAGGACATTATCATGGTCTCGGCCAATGGGCAGGCCATACGCTTCCTGGTCGATGCCCTTACTCCCCGCTCCCGTTCCGCCGGAGGTGTCCGAGGGATGAGATTGTTGGATGGGGACCAAGTTGTGGCCATGTCCGCTGCACTGCCTAACAGCAATTTGGTGATTATCAGCCAAAGGGGATACGGGAAGTCCACTCCCACGTCCCGGTATCCCAAGCATTCCCGGGGTGGCCAAGGAGTGCGTACCTTCAAAGTCACAGAGAAAACGGGGCCCGTGGCCGCGGCTAGGGTAGTAATGGAGGCAGCCGGACAGGATATATTCGTAATATCTGCCAAGGCCCAAGTGATCCGGATTACCCTCGAGGACTTTCGGGTAACCGGTCGCCATACTCAGGGTGTGATTATCTGGCGGGACCGGGAGGCCGACGACTATGTGGTCTCGATTGCCTGCTTCCAGGAATCAATAAACGGGCGACCGGAAGGTTCGTCCAACGGGCGGCATTCGACTAACGGAACGTCAGACGCAAAGTAGGATTTGCGGCGCCTGGGCCTAATCTCCGCGGACGCTTGGGACAAGGGCCAGTCCTTACCCCTTGATTATGGTGGCTGAAGCCCGGTAGAATACGTAGACCGTCAGCACTACGACGGAATACCCATATTATTTGCCCCATTGATTATCATTATTATGTAGGTTGTTGCTTATGAAGTTGGTATTCGTACACGGTGCTGGCAGTTCAAGCCTCTCTTTCTACTACCAGCTAAGGCACTTCCGGAACTCCAAGGCATTGGATCTACCAGGGCATCCAACGGGCAAGCCGTGCACGTCCATCGACGGATACGTGGAGTGGGTGCGTGGATTCACCACCGCCCGCCGCTACAAGGACGTAGTCCTCTGTGGACACTCTATGGGCGGCGCCATCGCTCTTGCATATGCTCTTCGTTATCCCGATGAACTTCGCGGCCTTATCCTCATTGGCACAGGTGCCCGTTTGCGAGTTCACCCCCAGTATTTGGACCGGTGCAGGGAGCCCGGCGACCGGAATTCTATCTGGATAGAGGGCCACCGTCAAAACTACAATACAGTCGAAGAGGATATTTATCAGGTGCTGATGCGACGGGCCACCGAGGTTGGTCCTGAAGTCGAGTTGAATGATCTATTGGCCTGCGATCGGTTTGACGTCATGGACGAAGTAAGTAAGATCAACCTTCCGGTCCAGATTGTTTGCGGAAGCGAAGACGTAATGACCCCAATTAAATACTCCGATTATCTGGGCAGAGAGATCCACGGGTCTCACATCGAGATAATCCAAGGCGGCAGCCATTTCGTCCAGCTGGAAAAGCACAAAAAGGTCAATCGCCAGATCGAACGGTTCCTAGCGACCCTGCGTTAGATGGCTTAAACCTCAACCCTTGGCAGGGTCATACCACCTGCTTTGATAAAACATCAGGGGAACGCCCGAGTCATTTCGGTGAATCTCCTTCACTTCCCCCAGGTAGATGGTGTGATCACCATAAACATGGGTACCTATGACCTGACATCCCAAGAACACCATGGAGTTGTCTAGGACCGGAAGCCCCTCCTCTGTTCCCGAAAAGCTATATTCCACGCCGCCAGTGCGGTCCTCTGGTCGTTTGGCGAAGTACACGCCTACATCTTGTTGCTCCTGTCGAAGAATGTTCACCCCGAAACGACCAGTATTCGCCAAGAAACCGTTGGTGTAAGTTCCATGAGCGACGCAGATAAGCACCACAGGAGGTTCCAAGCAAACGGACGTAAATGCATTAGCAGTCATGGAGTGCGGCTGCCCTTGATCGTCCACCGTGGTTATCACGGTAACTCCGGTGGCAAACTGGCTCATGGCCATTCTGAATTCGTCTTTAGTCACCAAGTTGGCACCTTTCTTCAGGGATTGGCCCCATTATAGATTGTATCCAGCCCTTAGCCAACTGTCGGTCAGCTTCTTGCGGATACCATGGGAGTCAATGTCAACAAGAGTGATCCAAGAGTGCTCCGATAGGGATCAATGAGGGTATGGTTGAAAGCAACTAGCAATGTCCTCCACTGGGCAGGTGGCGGCTAAACCGGCGTCCAACTTTAACACCGAATTGCAGGGGATTAAGCCAGAGAATAGCGCAGGATGGGTCAATTCGGCCAAGATCTCCGCTCCCTGCACGACCCGAGGGCCAGGATTGCTGAAGTAGACGTGGTCTATCACGTAAACTTCCCCATCCCGCACCGCAGGCAATTCCTCCCATCCGTCGTGGGCGACCAGCCATGGGATTTCTCTGAGGCTTCGCTCCAAATCGGATGAACACAGGTCAACGAACAGTTTTTCCGGTGCGTAGGTCTTAACGTCCTGCCAGGTCAACCGAGTGGCCGGAGAACCCGGAGGGTAGAGTTTGGCGGATCCGCCGGCCAGGTTCAGCAAGTCTGGTATCCAATGTCCACCAAAAACTAGGGGATTGATACCCTCTAGGGAAAGCACCTTCGGACGCCGCGACACGTTGCTTAGCGCTCGCTCAATGGCTCCGAACCGCTCCTTCAGCCTCTGGACCAACTCAGCCGCTTCTCGGACCGCGCAACAAGCCTGTCCCACCTCATCAATGCTGGCCAGGATTCCGTCCAGCGTCCGGGGTTGAAGAACCAGGACCTGGGGTGCGACGGGGATCGGCCTTACCGCCTCTTCTACCGAGGCAGCATCGACCTCGCAATAGTAGCAAAGGTCTTGGGTCAGGATAATGTCGGGAGCCTCACGAAGCAGCCATTCCTGGTCTAGCTCGTAGGGGCTTTCGCCGGAGGCCAAGAGCCTGTGCATCAGCTCATCGACTTCTTGACTGGATAAAATCGAGGGGTCAATCTTGCTACGGCTAACCGTCTGTTTCGTACGGGCTTCAGGGGGATATTGACAGAGATCGGATACTCCGATTATCTGGTCTCCCAGCCCCAGGTCAAATAGAATTTCTGTCCCGCTGGGAAGTAGCGAGTAAATCCTCACGTCGGTTTGAGACCCCTCCGAACCAACTATGATGCGACTGCTAGCTCAGGGCCGACCTGCAGCCGCCGAGTGTATTATAGACTACCGTCGCGGAGGGTGAGCCATGTCCGATAAGCGATTAACGGCAATCACGTCCAATTTTTTGACCGAGGCCGATGGATGCCACAGTGATGGCGTCCCCCGCGCCCAGCGGCGAAAAGCCGGGACCCGGAATTGGTTGCTTCTCTGCGTGGTTGCCTCAACGTACGAAAGGAGGGTCTGGATTCCTGCCTCCGCCGGCAAGCCGAGCAGTGAGCGAGAGGCCCGCTTTCGTTATCTATCAAACGAACGGGATTGATCGGGCTGAGCGCCAGTACTGGCGGCGAGGATGAGTCCCGGCTAGGAGAGGGCACGACGAGTTCCAAGTGAATTCCTTCTTGGCAGACAAGGAATGGAGCCACCTGGACCTAATCAGGCTGGGTGCCTATAGCTTCGGCATTACGGGGTTCCTGCTTGGCATGGATACCGTTGTTCTGCCGTTCTTCGTGTTGACGGTCGCTCCGGATGCGCTCAAGAACACCTACCTGGCGGTCCTAGGGCTGAGCGGTTTGCTAATGGCAGGGGTAGTCCAAGCGGTCATTGGCTGGTTGAGTGATAGGACCTACACTCCGTTGGGCAGGAGAGTACCGTACCTTCTGTGGGGTTCCGCTTTCGCATCAATAGGTCTGCTCGGGGTCGGGTTTGCTCCGAATTATCTCGTCTTATTCGGCGTCTGGATGTTTACCCAGGCCAACGTGAACGTTGGCTACGGCCCATTCAATGCCCTGATCAGAGACTTGGTTCCTGTTAGCCGTACGGGGGTCGCCTCCGCCATAAAAATTCTCGCCGACGCCGCAGGGGGTGCGGTGCTAATTGCGTTGGCCGGAGAGCTCATGGGCCGTAGCTCTCCTGGTGGGACCGTGGACTTGAAGTGGGTTGCACTGGGTTCCCTGGGGTTCGTGCTAATTCTGACGTCCCTGATTACCTCGTCTATCGTGCGTTCCAGAGAGGTTGGCGGCGAATCTCCGTCCCAAGTGAGTATGTCTCCTGCCAGTCCAAACTCAGGGTTACATCCTCAGTTACCCCTGTTCCTGTTGTCACGTCTGCTGATGTTTAGCGCTATAGCGTCATTTCCTACCTACGCTCTTTTCTTCCTCGACGATCTTGGCGTAGACAATCCAGCCCAGACCTTGGGGAGAATGATCCCGGTCATCGGAGGAGCGGTCATTCTCAGTGTTTACCCCGCGGGCCGCCTCTCCGATCAAATAGGAAGGAAGCCGGTAATAATGGTTGGGGCAATGGGCGCCGCAGGCAGTACCATATGGATGCTGGCGGCCAGTAGCGCAATAGAGGCAATGGCCATTGCTGGCGTCATCGGCTTCTCAGTTGGCGTCTTGGTCAGTCCCAACTGGGCACTGGCCAACGACCTGGGACCCCGCGGGCGGGAAGGTCTACATATGGGCATGGTCAACCTATCCACCATCGGTGGATTCGCCGTGGCTAAGGTGGTTGGCCCTGGTATCGACTTGGTGAACCGATTCTGGCCATCCTCGGGTTATGATCCCCTGCTCATATTCTGTTCCGCCCTATTCTTCATCGGGGCGTTGCTCCTAATGCCGCTCAAGACCCCGGTCGACGGCTCGCTTGTGTCCGCTGAAACGACCTAATGGGGGGCGTCCTGGTGTCGTTGCCTGGCATTCCATACGGGACAAGGGACTTAAGCTAGCCGGTGCTTAGGCGACCTGCCTAACGCTTGCTGCCACCTTCCCCAGGAAGTCTGCTGCACCCTGGGCTACCCAGGCATTCCACGAGGTCATCAAGAACCGGGCCCCTTGTTCGACGTAGCTGGCCAGGTTGTCCTGGGTCACCAGGGTGCCGGCGATCCGGCCCGAGGCCCTGATCTTGGCCAACGCGTCGGTTATGGCCTGCTGGACGTCGGGATGGCCGGGGTTTCCGATGTGCCCCATGGTCTGTGCCAGGTCCGAGGGTGCAACAAAGAACACATCGATGTTATCCACTGTTAGGATGTCATCCAGGTTTCTCAGGGCTTCTTCCTCTTCCAGGAGCACGATCACCATAGTTTGGTCATTGGCTTGATGGAAATAGTCAGAAACTCCATAGGACTGCCTCCCACCAAACATGCCGCGGTACCCCAGCGGGGAGTATTTGGCGGACTGCATAGCTTGCTCCGCTGCGTCCCTGCTACTTACGTGAGGTACTACAATGCCCATGGAACCCCGGTCCAGGGTACGAGTAATCAACCAGGGCTCGTTGGAGGTAACACGGGTAATTGACGTCATCCCCCATAGGTCGCAGGCTCGGGTCATATCCCCCAATTGGTCCCAGTCTACCGGCCCATGTTCGCACTCGATCCAAGCGGCATCGAAACCCAATGGGCCAAGGAAGTCTATGGTGTCGGCATCCTGAAGTCCGGAGATGGTGGTCACCACCTTACCTTCCTTTAGTCTCTGCTTGGCGGGATTGATTCTTAAGTCAGGCATTTGATGCCTCCTTTCGGTGTCAACTGGGGTGTCCCGACCCGGATGGGTCAATATTCAGCGAAGAGCCTCTGCAGCTCCTCTCGGTCCCGAGTCAGGGTCAGGCCAAGCATTAGCAAGACCCGGGCTTTCTGGGGCAGGAGATTGTCGCAGGCGATGAAGCCTCGTTCCTCTTTCCCGGGAGTGGAGATGACCCGGCCAGCAACCGACCTTGAGGCAAGCACCACCGGGATGCCGTCCCGGACCGCCGCTGCCCCGGCCTCTTGGACTTTCGGTGGGAACGTGCCCCCACCAAATCCGGCCAAGACCAGCCCGTCGGACCCGTTGCGGCGTACCGCGTCCACCAGAAGCCCGTCCGCGCCCGCGTAGGAGTAAACAATATCCACTCTTGGCAAAGCCTGAGTGTCAGAGATGTCGAAGGGGGTTGCAGTGGTATGGGCCCGTAATGGAGCCCTGTAGAAGATGACCAGGCCGTCGGAGTCCGCGTAACCAAGGTACCCTAGTTCGTTGGGCTTGAAGGTCTCCACTCGAAAAGTGTTAGCCTTGGTAACGTCCCTGGCGCACTGGATCTCGTTGTTCAACACGGTCAGTACGCCCTTGCCGCCCGCATCGGAGCAAGCAGCGATGCGCACGGCGTCCAGAAGGTTGAGGTCAGCGTCGGTGCTGATCGCCGTGGGAGGCCGCATCGCGCCGGTGACCACCACAGGTTTGGATGACTTGACGGTAAGGTGGAGAAAATAAGCCGTTTCCTCCAGGGTGGCTGTTCCATGGGTTATCGCTACCCCGGTAACATCACCCTCCTCTTCGAAAATCTGGTTGACCCGTTGGCCCAGTTGGAGCCACTCGGGTGGGCCGATGGCTGTACTGCCCACGCTGAGCATGTCCTCGGAACGCACGTGAGCCACCCCGTTGATTTCGGGGACCCGGTCCAGGGATTGTTGTATAGTCAGGTGCTCGCCCAACTCCGAATAGAGCATATAGTCCAAGCGGTCAGGCCCCACACCGGCGATACTTCCCCCGGTACCAATAACCCGGACAATGGGTTTGGTGGTCGTCATGATATCCGCCTCCCAGATAGGTGCTCGCGGAGAATAGTATCGTATCCCGTACCGTTTGTATAATTAAGTCCAAGGAAAGCGAAAAGGACGGACGCGGTGCGAGCCCTAGTTTTATCGGACATACACTCTAATCTGGAGGCATTGACGGCGGTCTTGGAAGACGCCGGATGTCGAGGCGATTACGACGTACTCTGGTGCCTGGGCGACTTTGTGGGGTACGGCCCCGACCCCAGCGCTTGTATTGCATTGGCACGGCAATATCAGCTATTGGCCGTAGCGGGCAACCACGATCACGGGGCTGCGGGTGTGGCCAGCGTGGATGACTTCAACGCGGCCGCAAGAAGGGCCATTGATTGGACTCGCGACCAGCTTTCCAGCAGCGATGTGGAGTTCCTGGCCGGTCTGCCGCTGGTGGAGATCGAGGAGCCCTTCACCCTGGTGCACGGGAGCCTTCGTGACCCGATTGTAGAATATCTCTTGGACCGAAACGCTGCCATCGCCACTTTGGACCGGATGAATAGCCGGTTCTGCTGGGTTGGTCATTCCCATTTCCCCTTTATATGCCGGGAGAATAATGGGGTGCCCCGGTTCGATGAATTTACCGTCGACAAGGTCTTCCCTCTAGGCGATGAGCGCTGGATCATCAACCCAGGATGCGTGGGACAACCGAGGGATGGCGATCCCCGGCCCAGCTACGCGATCTTTGATGACCAGGGCTTCACCATCGAGCGACACCGAGTGACTTACCATATCGGAGATACCCAAGCAAAAATGCGTGACGCCGGGCTTCCCGAGTATCTGATCCAACGTCTCTCCCAAGGCGTATGACATTAGGGGGCAAGGGCGCAACACCTACGCAGGTGGGCCACAGCGGGGAGGTTCAAACCCACTCTGCGGTTCAATTGCTAGCCGATTCCTGCTAGACTTAAGTATCGACAACTGGCATCTGGCCCGCTAGCTCAACTGGCAGAGCAACGGACTCTTAATCCGTAGGTTCTCGGTTCGATCCCGAGGCGGGTCACCAGCATTTCGCTTCCAAGACAGCCCCTGGGTCATCCCCAGTGGGGGCGGCCCCTGCGCCAGCACTACGTTGAATAGGCGAATGACCTGGTCCGAACAACGGGCTGGTGCCCCCTCCGCGGCGGATGGGTTACCCCTACGGTCCATTTAGAAGTTTCCCTCGCTGCTTGAACATTGGACTACCCCAACCATTCATCTGAGCCGACTCGTACTAGTCGGTCGCCTGGAACGGCGCTGCGGACGACGTGTGCTTCCGGTATGCGATAATTGCTACAGTGTTAAGGGTCCGGAGCAATCATTAAAGCAGGAAGCGATTGAGGCAATAGCGGTTGAATGGTAGTAGCTAGCTACACGGACATTACTCTGTTTCACCGGTTGTTGCGCCAGTCGAGGCCCTACTGGCTTCACATCGCCGCGGTGTTCGCGGTCGGTCTATTGTCGACTCCCTTGGCGTTACTCACTCCCCTGGCGCTGAAGATCACTGTCGACAGCGTCATCGGCTCCCATCCACTCCCGGGTTTCCTGACAACATTGCTGCCTTCCTCGGTACCGGGTTCCGACATGGCTTTGCTGGTCTTCGCGGTGGTGTTGTTTGTAGTGGTTGCTCTGTTGACGCAACTCCAACAGCTTGGAAGTTCGTTGTTGCGTACCTACACCGGTGAGAAGCTGGTGTTGGACTTCCGGACTCGGATATTCCGCCACAGTCAGCGCCTTTCGCTGGCCTATCACGACTCCAAGGGTACGGCGGACTCGACCTACCGCATTCAGTACGACGCTCCGGCGATACAGAGCGTTGCGATCGACGGTCTCATTCCCTTGACTACGGCAGGTGTCACGCTGGTGGGAATGATCTACATCACCGCCCTCATCGACTGGCAACTAGCCTTGGTGGCTTTGGCCATCTCGCCCGTTGTGGTGACTCTGATCCGGGTATATCGTCAACGGCTTCGCAGCCAGTCTCGGGAAGTCAAGAGGCTTGAGACTTCCGCCCTGTCGGTGGTGCAGGAGGTACTGGCTGCCATCCGCGTAGTCAAAGCGTTCGGACAGGAGGGCCGAGAAGAGAAGCGGTTTCTCAGTTGCTCCAGTGAAGGCATGGTAGCACGAGTCCGCCTGGCCATTGGCGAGGGTGGCTTTGGTGTGATGGTGGGTATGACCACTGCGATCGGAACAGCCACTATATTGTTCATTGGCGTGCGCCACGTGCAGACGGGGGTTTTGACCCTGGGCGATTTGCTCTTGATCATGTCCTACGTTGTGCAACTCTATGAGCCGCTGAGAACTATCGGCAGGCAATCAGCAACTTTGCAGCGGGCCTTGGCCAGCGCGGAGCGGGCCTTTGCTCTTCTTGATGAAGCTCAGGATGTCGCGGAACGGCCCAATGCGCGTCCGGTATCCAGGGCCTCGGGTGCATTAGAGTTTCGGGACGTTTCATTCGCTTACGATGAGCAGAGACCGGTCCTTCGTCATGTATCCTTCGTGATCGGAGCCGGCACTCGGCTAGGCATAGCCGGCGCCACTGGCGCTGGTAAGACCACCCTGGTGAACTTGCTCAGTCGTTTCTACGACCCCACCTCTGGCCAGATACTGCTGGACAGCGTCGATCTTAGAGACTACAAGCTGGCAGAACTGCGCGACCAATTCACTGTGGTACTTCAAGAGCCTGTGTTATTCTCGACCAGCGTCGCTGAGAACATAGCCTACGCCCGGCCCAACGCCGGATTCGGCGATATTGTGGCAGCGGCGAAGGCGGCCAACGCCCATGACTTCATTACGACGCTGCCGGATGGCTATGAGACCCTGGTTGGGGAGCGGGGTATGCGCTTGTCGGGGGGAGAACGTCAACGTATTTCCTTAGCCCGCGCCTTCCTGAAGGACGCCCCTATCATCATCCTAGACGAACCGACCAACTCGGTGGACACTACTACTGAGGCCTCGATCATGGACTCGATGCAGCGACTCATGGCGGACCGCACCACGATCATGATTGCGCACCGGCTGAGCACGCTGGAGAATTGCGACGAGTTGCTGGTGATCGAAGACGGCGGGGTGGTCTCGTTGGCTGCCCAGGGGCCAGCTTCCCTTAAACAAGCGCTTGAGAGAAGCGCCTGAGTCGGGCGTACTTCCCACTCCACCGGTAGGGAACGCGTTAGGGTTCTTGGCAGCAATTAGCCTCCATAAGAATTCGGGGCGTCCTGTGTCGCCACTTCAGGAAAGAACTGCGAAAAGATTCCTAGCCCTCTATGAGTTGGGTTGTGCAGCGAGGCGCGACGGGAAGTAACTAGGCCGCAAAGGAATTGGGTATAATCGAAGCGGGTCATTCGTGGGGAAGTGTCGAAACTGGTAGACGAGCATGATTTAGGATCATGTGCTGAAAAGCGTGGGAGTTCGAGTCTCCCCTTCCCCACTTTTTCCGCTCGGGGTATGCTGTTATCGGGTTGACCCATTCTTTGACGCATCCATTCCATTACGCATAAAATGTGGTATCCAGCACGTCGGGGCAGTTCTAGGCACCCCGTTCGGGAGAGGATTGATGCAAGACAAGCACCTGGAGTTGATGGGCCACTTGATGCGGCGGGCCGGCTTTGGCGCCGGACGCGACGAGTTGGCTTCCTGCGCGGCCAAAGGGTATGAGGACACCGTTGAGGAACTGCTGCACCCGGGCCAAGAGCAGCGGATCAGCGATTACCTGGTGCGGCGCTATCATCCGGAACTATCCTCGATGATGGGCCCCCTCGCCCCTGCTGAAAACTGGCTATACCGCATGGCGACCACCACCACTCCTTTGCAAGAGAAGATGACTCTGTTTTGGCACGGAATCTTTGCCACCGGCTACGCCAAGGTAATTCACGGCAAGGCGCTGTCCGACCAGACCCGGATGTTCCGCCGCTACGGCATGGGTAGTTTTCGGACCCTGCTGGCGGAGCTCTCCAAAGACCCGGCCATGATCATTTGGCTGGACAACCAGGACAACCACAAAGACGCTATTAACGAGAACTTTGGACGGGAGCTTCTGGAGCTGTTCTCCATGGGCGTGGGCAACTACACTGAGGAGGATATCAAGGAATGCGCCCGGGCTTTTACCGGGTGGACCATCGCTAACCGGACCTATATGGAACTTCGTTCCCAGCGGGACTCCGACTGGCCCTACGGCCGGATCTCCTGGCATTTCGAGTTCAACCCGGAGGACCATGACGACGGCGAGAAGACCTTCCTTGGGGAGACGGGCCGTTTTAACGGCGAGGACATAATCGACATCATCTGCCGCCAGCCGGCTACGGCCCGCTTCATCGCCAGGCATCTCTACAGCTTCTTCGTGGCCGACGAACCACCCGTGCCCCAGTGGCCCTATACGCCGCCCGCCGACCCAGAGGCCATCGATACGCTGTGCCAAGCCTACTTTGATCATGACTACGACATCGCCGCGGTATTGAAGGTGCTGTTTAACGCTGAGTTCTTTAAGTCCCAGAGCGCCTGGTACACCAAGGTCAAGAGCCCGGTTGAGCTGGTTGCCGGGATACTGCGGTTGACCGGAGAGTTTGACCGGCCCCGTTATGAAATCCTGGACCGGTACAACCAGTCGTCCTATATGGGGCAAATTTTGAACAACCCACCCAGTGTAGAGGGCTGGCACCAGGGTACCGACTGGTTGGATAGCGGCACGCTGGTGGAGCGGATCAACTTTGCCAGCCAGCAGATCGGCGACACCTCCAAGCCGGGCGTTGAGGCCATGATTAACAAAATTGGGTCGGAGTGGAGCGGGGTCACCTCGCCGGATAGACTGGTCGACGCTTGCTTGGAACAGGTGGGCGCCCTGACGGTAGAGGAGGATACGCGAAAGGTATTGGTGGAATTCGCCGCCCAGGGAGCCAGCGTTCGGGACCCGGAGGGGGCGTCTGAGGCTGCCCGCCAGCACATTGCCGAGGTTTTGCAGATGGTGGCGGCAACGCAAGAATTTCAACGGTCCTAAGACCGGCATCAACCGAAGACGATTGGCGGCGCTGAGGGAACAATGAGCACTCAATCCGTTGGCACGAAACCGGCGTTTTTGATCTACGACCGCACCATGGGCATGACGGTTATGGAGGGACGCGGCTTCTACTATCCGGTCGACACCGCTATTGGTAAAGACGACAGGATGTACGTTATCAGCCGCAGCAAAGAGGAGACTACCCGGGGTATTCGCGTCACTATGTGTGACGTCGACAGCGGGTATTTCGGCAACTTTGGTGGCTACGGCCGCGACGGGGGCCAGTTCGTCTGGCCGGCTTGCGGTACCGTAGACAGTGAGGGGCGGTTCTTTATCAGCGATGAAAAGCTGAACCGGATCACGGCCTACGACGAGTCCGGCGTCTACCTGTTTCATTGGGGGTCTTACGGCCCCAAGGAAGGGGAATTGGACACCCCGGCTGGTCTGGCCTTCGATAGCCAGGACAACCTGTTTGTCGCCGACACCTATAATAACCGGGTGCAGAAATTCACCGCCGCCGGCCGGTTCTTGTCGGCTTGCGGTGATGAAGGAGAGCAACGCCTCAGCCTGCCCTGGGGGTTGACGACCGATCACCAGGACAACGTATACGTGGCTGATTTTGGCAACGATTGCATCAAGAAGTTCTCTTCCCAGGGTGAGCTTCTCGCCGTCTTCGGGTCCTCAGGAGATGGGGACGGGGAGTTCCGCCGCCCGGCGTCCGTTGCTGTCGACCGGGAGGGTTACATCTACGTGGCCGACTGGGGTAACGAAAGAGTCCAAGTGCTGGACTCCCAGGGCGGCTTTGTAATGCAGTTGCGGGGCGAAGCCACTCTGTCCAAGTGGGCCGAGAACTTTCTGAGCATCAACGTAGAGGAGGCTACGGCCCGCGCCACCGCTAACCTGGAGCCCGAAGTCGACTATTTCGTGGCCGACCCCCATGAGGAGTCCTCCCACATCGAAAAGCTGTTTTGGTCTCCGGTCTCCGTCAAACTGGACAGCCAGGAAAGGCTTTACGTTACTGAGACCAGCCGCCACCGAGTTCAAGTGTACCGGCGCAGCGGGGAGTAAAATATCATCCATATTGGGCCCAAGTGAAAGACTGGAACAGGTTGGGTTAGGGAGCGCCCTGCGCGGTTATAGAGAGACACACCAGCAACTCTAATCGAAGGAGCAATACTATGGTTTCTACCAAGAGGGAGCGGGCATTGGTTGTGATTGAGCTGGCTGGGGGCAACGACGCCTTGAATACCCTGATCCCCTACAATAGCGGACTCTATTACGACAACCGCCCGGGCATCGGCATACCCCAGAATGAAGTGCTCCCCATCGATGGAGAGTTGGCGTTCAACCCCAACATGTCGCCGGTGAAAGCCTTCTGGGACCAAGGCAAGCTGGCAGTAATCTCGGGCATTGGCTATCCTCAACCCAACCGGTCCCATTTCCGGTCTCGGGATATTTGGTACACGGCCGAGCCGGAAACTATAGGCACGCAAGGTTGGCTGGGCGCAGCTATCAGGGACTTGGACCCCGCCGGGGATAATGTGTTGACGGCAGTGAACTTCGGCCGCGGCCTTCCCCGGGCGCTGGTAGCCAAGGGGGCGCCGGTGGCATCGGTAGGTAACTTGGAGACCTACGGTCTGCTGCCCGACGTCAGGGACGATCTGGTGCGGCATCATGCCCTGGACGCTTTGAGCCGAATGTATGGCCCTGACGGGGGCCGCGATATTGTCGCCCAAGTGCTTAGCGAGAACGGGGCCCAGGCTTTGATGGGCGCCGATATCTTGAGGACGGCGCCGGCCCAGTATTCCTCCAGCGTCGAGTACACCGATACGCCGATCTCCCAGAGCTTGAAGGGCGCGGCCCAAGTGATGACCGCTGGTCTGGGCACCCGCATCCTATACGCGCAGCACGGAAGCTTCGACACCCATAGCAATGAGTTGCAATCCCATGCCAAACTCTGGCAGGACGTCTCGACCGCCATAAGCGACTTCACCGAGGACCTGAAAGAACATAATTTGTTCGACGATACCTTGATCCTGGTCTGGTCCGAGTTCGGCCGGCGGGTCCGGGACAACGGCACCGGCTGCGATCACGGCTCCGGAGGCGTCGCTTTCGTCATCGGAGGTCCGGTGCAGGGCGGAGTGTACGGCCAGTACCCGTCCCTCCAAGAGAGCGACTTGTCTGAGGGCGACCTCCATTACACCAACGACTTCCGGTCCACCTACGCTACGATCCTCGACCGGTGGCTTGGGCTGGACCCCGATCCCATCGTAAACGGCCAATTTGAACAGTTCGACTTTATTGAAAGGTAACCGGGAACGATAACCGGGAACGATAACCGGGAACGATAACCGGGAACGCATGACCTCGGCGACGCCCGAGGTTAACAACGGTTTCTCACTTTAGGCGCTTGTAGCAGGGGACCAGTTGTAGATCTTGGCGAGGGCGCCGCCCATGAGGGCGGAACGCTCTGCGTCCGAGAGCTGGTCGGTGACGCGGAATGCCTCGACGCCCTGCTCGTAGGTCAAAAGCCTAACTGCCCGGGTCCAGTCTGTGCCCCACATGCAACGATCAAGACCGAAGGTGTGCCCGTCTTGGGACATGTCTACAGGGCTACCGTTGTCTCAGTGTCGCCGACGGCCAGGGCGTTCATGTAGGCGAGGACCATGTCCTTGGTACGGTACTTCTTGAACGCTTTTATGTCTTGGCGGCGGACAATGGGGAAGGTGTCCATCACGTAGGCGGCGTCTTCCCTGGACAGCCCATAGAGGTGGAAATAGAGGGCGTCCAAGCGAGCGCGCAGGTGACGGCGCTCTTCATCGTTCCAGATGAAGGGCGGGCCGTCGTAGCCCAGGTCTTTTGCGAAGGGCGCCATGTCATGGGAGGTGTAGGTGAGGCGGAGCACGTGGTCCTGGACCAGCTCGCGAGCGGTAGTGTTGCCGAACTGGCGGTCGTAGCCGCCGGGTGCGATTACAGGAAGTTGCTCCACGGTGTACCAGTCAAGATGAGTCGACTGAACCTTGTGCCGGGAGACGTAGTCTAGGCAGAAGCTATTTAGGTTGGCCACGACACGTGCCGCTGACTCTGCGCCGAACTGACCGTCAAGGGGTAGCAGGACGGGCAACGGGTCTCCGCACCCAACTTGCGGGATGATTGCCGCAATGGCTGTTCTAACATCGGTTGATCTTGCTATGCGACGGAAGGCTAGAAGATACCCTGGATTGTCAGGCAAAGCCTCCTCTACCTCAGTGGCCGGCACCCAGTATTGACTACGAGGCAGGAACTCGGGGTCTGCGTGCTGCGCCTCAGTTACTTCCTCACTCAGATATGGGTTGTGTATGTTGTCGGGATTCACGC
The DNA here is from genome assembly GCA_965197555.1 of Dehalococcoidia bacterium. Lineage (GTDB taxonomy): Bacteria > Chloroflexota > Dehalococcoidia > Lucifugimonadales > UBA3495. The sequence continues at coordinate 1,792,078 of OZ240213.1, forward strand.
GTACGGAATTGGCCCGGTGGTCGAACTGATGAATCATGCGGCCCTGATACAACGGCAGAAACAGGTCATCCCCTTTTTTCCAGCGGTTGCCATCGACTGGGTAAAAGCCCCCGGCTTCCAGCTGGGTCACTGTGCGGAACAAGTTGGAGTCGGAGGTCATGTTAAAGAGGCCTTGCATGAACTTGATCGGCCACGCTCTGATAACCTTCCCTTCGGAGTGGTCCACTAGCACGGGATGTCGCTCGTAGATGAATCGGGTGATCTCCGCATCCCGCCTGGTGCGGAAGATAGGGGCAGTGCTGGTGTTGGGGTTCACCCGAGCGAAGTCATCCGGCGCCAAGGGGAAACAACGGTCAGGGTCCTTAATGGTATCGATGTCATGGAGGAAGAAGGCGCACTCGGTCTCCTGGGACCACCTCTCCTCCCCGCCAAAGATAAGGGCGCAGAATTTGAAAGAGGCGTGAACGTCTTTGAAGAAAATCTTCTTGTTCTCAAAGTCGAAGAGCCCGGCGAGGCGTCCGCTTGTGGAGACGGACTTGAAGAACTCGGCGGCGCTCTTGTCGGCGTAGATGCCGGATGGTGTAAGCAGCCCCACGATCCCGTCCGGCTTAACGAGATTCATGGCGCGCTCTACGAACAGCGAGTAGAGATTGATGCGGCCGGATCTAGACAACGGGTAGTTTCCGCTTGAGCGCACGAAGGCACGCATGGTGTCGGCATGTTGCTGCACAGACAGATATTCTCCGGCAAGTGGATCATTCTGTAATATGAGTTGCCTTATCAGCCTTTGACGACTCGCCCCTGTGGGAGCACTGACTACATCCGCATTGCGGAATGCAAACCATTCGACCTCTGGCTGTTCGATGTAATCCCAGGGTGGATTGCCAATGACTGCGTCGAACCCGCCCTCTGGACGAACGTCCTGCCATCCGCGCCAGACACCCGGGAATGCAGCCTGCCAGTGCAGGAATCCTTGACGGTCTGCGATGGACCTGGAATTACTCCATAGGGACTCAAACGCCGGCCAGGAGCCCTCTTGGTCACTGGGCGGCCCGGCATCGAGAGAGTGAGGTCCCTTGGCCAAGAGCGCGTAGGCGTTCGTGGGCTGTTGGCTCAAGGCATCCATTAGGGAGGACTCGAAGGCGGTCCTCTCCTTCTGCTTCATTCCTGCGGTCAGCCACTGCATCCCGGTCAGGAAATCAAGAAGGCCTCGCAGGTCAGCGGTGGTGTTTTCTACTCCTCGGAACAGAGAGGCCGACTCCTGGACCTCGGCGACGTCGGCGTCGGACATCTCCTCGATGCGCTGCATTCCCATAGTGGCGGCTTCGGCTCCGGCAATGGCGGAGCTGGCAAACAGTCCGCCGAGGCGGTTTAGCTCCTTGGTGGCCTCCAACACGCGGAGGCCGACCAGCGAGTCTCCGTAACGCAGGTGATGGTCCAGGAAGGACAGCGGTGCGCCGACGGTGAAGCTGTGCAGCCACAGCGACACCTTGGCCAGCTCCACGGTCAATGGATTCTTGTCCACGCCGTAGATGCACCGCTTTAGGACCATACGCCGGACGATGGCTTGGTCAGTTAGCTGCGCCTCGTCCATCACCCAGTCCGAATCTTTGGCCCGTTGGAGGATATCTCTTCGAATCTCCGCAACACGCTCCACCAGTGGAGAGGCGTATTCTCCGTCAAGCCACTCTGGGACTGCCGGTACATATTCGACCAGCTCGGCGATGTAGTCCGAGAGGAAGTCGACTGCTGTTACCAAGAAGTGGCCACTCCCCATGGCAGGGTCCAGGACCCTTAGCTCCAACACCGCTTCAGCCGGGTCGAGCTTGCGCAGCTCAGCTTCCCTATCGGCCTTGGGCCGGCGATCGTTTTTTAACTCAGCAGCCCTCTCCTCGAAGGCCTTTAGGCGCTCCTCCGCGAGGGGCTTCAGGGTGCGGTCGACGATGAGGTCTACCAGCTCCTGGGGAGTAAAGAAGCTGCCGCTGTCCTTGCGTGCGTACGGGTTGGGACGGATGGTGATATTTCGATTTCCGTCCAGCACCGGTTCACGCTCCAGAAGACGCTCATAGATTGAGCCGAGCTGCTGGACGGACATATCTCGATAGTTGACGAAGCGCCGTCCCTCGGCAGTTTCGGCGTGGCTCAGGTCATAAATGATTTCGGCGACAGTGCTATCCGCAAGATGGGCCGCCTGCAGTAGCGGCGCGGCTTCGGGAGCAAAAAGCCCGCCGTTGTAGGGAGGCAGGCCTATGGACTCGTCGCCCTGATCGATCTGGCGGAACAGCGTCATCAGATGGTCGTAGTAGCTGGAGGCACTAGTTGAAAAGGACCCACCGCTGTGCATCCTGCTGGCGATGTGGTCCCTTATGGGTTTTCGCAGACCGTAGTCTTCGTAGCGTGGGTCATTCACCGGGAGCAGCCCTCTGTCCTCGGCGTAGAGCAAGAAAAGCAAGCGGTAAAGGAAGATCAGGGCTGCGTGTCGCACGAGCGGCAAGTCCCCTCCGGTGGGGTCGGCCAAAGCCTGGACCAGCTTGGGGAAGACCCTCTCGAAGACTACGCTCGACAAGTCTTGAGCCACCTGCTCTTCGTACCGTCGCCCCTGGGCCAACGCTGTCTCCAGGAAACTGGTCGTGGCGCCCTGCTGGGGTGTAAAGGAATCGCGCCGGAATAGAAGATAGAACAGGCGCAGGTTTTCCTCCTCACCAGGCTTGAGCAGTTCCTCGATGTCGACTTCGAAATAGCCGGTGGCCCGAGGGCGGGCGCGGTAGTCGTAGAGACGCCACACACCACCGCTGGTCAATATCCCCCACCGAATACGGCTGTCCGAAACGATGTCGGCTGTAGACAGATACCGCAATATCTGGCCGTGAGGGCTGCTGGCCTGGACCTTGTCGCTCTTGTCACGGGCGTCCAAGGGCAGACCGAATCGCTTGCTTTCTTCGATTACCAAGGCATCTTGGAAACGTTGCTCAGCGGTGGGCCTGCCGGCGGCGTGTGCCTTGGATGTGGCATCTGAGAAGAGGAGGTAATCTGGGATGTCCTCGTTGCGGGTTGTTCCTTGCTGGGGAAGATAATCGGCCCATCCAAGCAGCTCCAGGATTGGCCTAATTATCTCCTGCTCGGTGACGGCTTCATTCGGGTCTGCCGAGTGGCTCAGGGCATCGTAGCGCAGACGTATACCTTCGCAGAAGGCAACGAACTTCCCAGGGTGGGACACAGAGTCCTTCCACTCAGGTGTGGCCTTTATGCCTTCCGTAAGGAAGTAGTTGGTGAAAAGCTGGGCTGTCATGTCAGCAGCCGTCCAGTACGCTGGTCCTGCCTATTTTGTTCCCCATTGTGCCTCTCTTCTCTCCCGTAAGGACTCTCATAGCGATTCTACGTACACCAGAGTGAGCCTCACGAATCGACTTCGGCTACCCTATGGACGTCGCGCGTGGCATTGAGGTCCCGGGGGTGAACTACGGTTTGGCTTTCCGCTTCCTCCATAGGTAGCACCCGGTCCGCCAGGGTGCTGGCGGCGGCTACGGGCAAGGAGGCCGCTAGGTGGGACTTGTCCCATCGGCGGCCTTCGAGTTTAGGGTCCGGGATTGCCAGTCTAGGCACTTGTAGCAGGGGACCAGTTGTAGATCTTTGAGAGGGTGCCGCCCATGAGGGTGGAACGCTCTGCATCCGAGAGCCGGTCAGTGACGCGGAATGCCTCGACGCCCTGCTCGTAGGTCAAAAGCCGCACTGCCCGGGTCCAGTCTGTGCCCCACATGCATCGGTCAAGACCGAAGGCGTGGAATACCTGGCCCAGAGGCTCCCAGATGTCGGGGTAGGGGAAGGGCTGATGGGACAGGGTACAGGCGCCTGATATCTTGATGGCAACGTTGTCGAGCTCCGCCGCCGCGAGCACATTGGCTAAATCGGCAAAGGGTTCCGGTGGCGCGGGAGGCTCGAAGGGCTGGGCCAGACCCACGTGATCGATGACCACCTGGGTATCCGGATTGCGTCGCGCCAGCTCACATAAGAGGGGCAGCTTGCCGGAAGACATAACATTCACCGGAACGCTAGCTCGGGCACAAGCGGCGAATATTTGGTTGAGGCCCGGATGGTCCGCTTCGTATTCTTGGTTCGCAAGCATGACGCGGACGCCGACCACACCGGTAGTTGCGGTCCACTCAGCGATCTCGTCAGCGACTGATTCCGACTGGGGATCGAAGGGCCTGATGAGGCCGAACCGGTCCGGATGTTTTGCGTATACCTCGAGGGCATAGCTGGCATCGTAGCGATAGAGAGAGAAGGGTGAAATCAGTATAGCCCCGTCGACGCCGACTGCGTCCATCGCCGCCACCATATCGTCGCCGGTGACCTCATCCGGACCGGTCAAGAATCCGGCCCAAGGACGTTCAGGACCGTTTCGCTCGTAGGCGTGTACTTGGCAGTCGATTGTGGAAGTCTGAGTTGCCATCTTCTTGGCCCTCCTAATTGATAGATGTAAGGTTGGTGTGCGTGACGTCTGAGTTGGACTCGGATTTCCTGACAAGCATCCAGGTAGGGTTCTACTCCCAAGCTCCCCGGAGTTGTGGTGTGAGATACGTTAGTTTACACCTGAACCGGGCTTGGAGGGGCAGGCTTATTGTGCAGGTGACGCGCGGGTGGTAGGGGCCCAGGGAAGGAGGGCGCGGAGGAGGAGCGGGGGACTGGGCTCTTGCTGCCGAAGGGCGCACCGTTCGAGGTAGCGGACGGCGACGGTGAAGGTTGGGAGGCGGAATCCGGCCTTGGCGACTTGGCGGACGAAGGCCTGGGGGGAGGGTGTGGGCTGGTTTTCCACTTGGGCGCGGGACCACTCGGAGCACAGGTTGTCGGCCATGCGTTGAACCATGAGCTGGGCGTAGGGCAGGGCCAATTTGCGGCGCAGGGAGCGGACGCGGGCCTGCAAAGAGGAAAGGTTCATCGCGATTTACCTTGGGCTAGCCAAAGGGGCAGGGAATCCTCCAAGGCTTGCACCTCTTGGTGGAGTTCTTGGATATCGTTGAGTTTGATGGAGTAACTGAGGATGGCACGGATGGCGCGCAGCCGGATTTCGGGGTTTGGATTTTCGAGAAAGTCGCTCAGGTGAAGGACGGCTTGAAGAGTGAGGCCTTGGAGGTGGCCTTTGGCGAGTTCGGCGGACTGGCGCTGGAGCTGGGCGAGTTGGGCGCGGAATTCAGGGTCCTGCAGCCAGCGCTGCAAGGTGCGGCGGCCCACTCTGGAGAGGCGGGCGGCCTCGGTGATGGATGGGGCGGCGGCGAGTATGGGAAGAGCGGATTGCTGGCGAGGGGAGAGGTCCGGGTTTTTTGTTTTAGAGCCATTTTGGGCCATTTTGAGCCATGGGCCTCGGTGGCCGTTTAAGAGATTGGGTCAGGTGTTGGTGGTTGCTGATTAACATGTTAGGGAGGGGTTACCGGAGGGGTCAAGGGGCGGGGTGTCAGGGGGGTGGGGGGTTGCAAGATTAGCCTAATGGCCTACCGGGGCCGTGACGATGCAAGGCAAGCCCTTCGGAAGGCGAAGGCTGGAAGGTGCTTCGACAAGCTCAGCACGAACGGACGGCCCTTTGGCAGGCTCAGCAAGTGAGGGAAGTTACGACCGGCTCCGTCGCGTTATGCTGGGAAACGTCGTTCAGGGTGATAAGAAGCCGTCGAGTCTACCGTTCCTTCCAGCAGCAAACGGGCGACTTGCGGAGCCAGCAGCTTCGAGCGTTCGTCCAGCCCGGTTGCGCCCACGTTGGTTATGGGGTGCGGGCAGACCAAGTAGGGAAACTGAGGCACACCCATCAGCCGAGTGTAGGCCTGCGCGGTGTTAACGAACACGCTGGTGATGATGGTGGCCGTAGGCATCCCTTGCCGCTCCAGGGTTATTCCGTCGTGCAAACTGCCCGACGAGCAGCCCCCTCAATCGCCGATTCCGGTTATCACAAGCTCGGCATTGCGGTGTAGCTCGGCCATGACCTCCGGCGTGGGCGGCAGCGATGACGAGTGCTTCTTCACATAAAAGACGTCGGCGAACTCGAACTCGCTGTCCAGGATGTCGGCGATAGCCCGCAGGATGACATCGGAATTGGCCTTGGAGTTGTCCAGCAACCCCACCCGCTTGCCCCGCAGGTTGGCCGGGCGGGGGGCCAAGGGCCAGTTGTCGAGGCCAGGGTCAGCGCCGGTTGGGTCTACCAGTTTCATCGGCATGGTGGTCATATCTTCCCCCTGTGGTCCCGGGTCTAGGGTTCGTCTATGGAAACGGTTATGGCCCGCACCCCATGATAATTCATAATCAGCTCGCTATAAATCCCGCTGTCGCCCCCAGCCTTGACGATGAGGATGTCCTCGGGTTTGGCTGCCGCCGGTATGCGAGCATCTTCGTCCTCAGGTACGACGGCCCCGTTGACTGCGCCCAGTCGTTTCATACGAGCCCGGCTCCGCCAAGCGTTTTCGAAGACGTATTGCTGAATGGCGGGGCGGTCCCATCCCTGGCGTGCCAGCATCTCGGCATGCCAATGGTCCACGATCCAGAACCAGGGCGCGTTGTTAAGGTAGATGCCCAGTCCGTGGGAGGCCATGGCGTCGGCGGTGGCGTCCATGATGCTCTCGGCAGTGACCCCGTAGCGGTTGCCCAGCATCTCCGGGTCCTGAATCGTGCCGACGGTGACAGCGGACTGCCCCGCGTCGAAGCCGCGGGAGACGTGGAAGGGCTCCCAGGGGCTGTTTTCCTCGTCCTCGCCAAAGCAGACACCGTGCTTGGTAAGGGACCCGAAGCAGCCCCGGTCGAGCACGTTGACCCGCTGTTCAAACGCGTTCATGAGGATGAGCCGGATGGCCCGGCCAATGGTGGAGTTGGCCCGGTGGCCCGGACTGAACAGGTTGCCGGTGCAATTGAGGCCGATCTTCTGCCGGATTGGCCCGTTCACGAGTATCATGATGCCTGGCGAGTTGGTGGCTGCTGAAGCCTCGTGGATGCAGTTTGGGTCGTATTGAAACATGGCCCGCATCGTGGCCAGGACCACCGGGAAATACTCGGGAAGACAACCGGCCATCACCGCGTTCGCCGCCGCCTGCTCTGCGGTCAGGGTGCGCCGACGGACCGGGACCTCGCCCAGTACCTCAGTGGGCATCAGCCCCACGTACTCCAGCATCGCTGTCACTTTCTGCACCGTCGGTGGCGCAACCGGGAGGCCGTCGGTCCACCCCAGCCTATAACACTCCTCCACGGGGTCGATGCCAGTCTCTACGTCGTGTATTGGCGCGCGGTTCTCGTTAGAGGGAGCACTAGACCTATTCGGGTGGCGCATCGTCAATTCCCTCGATTTTGCGACCTATTTTATCTGATAGTTCTACTCGGTTGTGCAATTGATGTGGTTTAACCGGCCCCAGCCCCCGCATGACGCGAATCCTTCCAGGTCCATGCAACCATCAACATTCTACCTAACAACGCTTGCTTGGCGCATGACACGGCGTCTCGGCCGATGAAAATCTCTGTGAGTAATATCCAACCGGCTGGGGCGGTGATCCAGGCGCTACTTTCGCTCCTGCTCCTGACCCTCTTCAGCCAGAGACTTCGAGGACCCAAAATAATTGCTGTCACGGCGTTCATCTAACCACAAGCTGGGGGGCTGGACAAGAATCTGAAACAGTCCATTCGGATTTGGTCGGATTAATGCTCCTCGGCTATCTTCCGCTGTGGCGTCTCACAAGAATACGAACTGAATAGAAGGGCTGGTCAATCAAGAAGGACGGCTTGAAGGGTGAGGCCTTGGAGGTGGCCTTTGGCGAGTTCGGCGGACTGGCGCTGGAGTTGGGCGAGTTGGGCGCGGAATTCAGGGTCCTGCAGCCAGCGGTGCAAGGTGCGGCGGCCCACTCAGGAGAGGCGGGCGGCCTCGGTGATGGATGGGGCGGCGGCGAGTATGGGAAGGGCCGATTGCTGGCGAGGGGAGAGGTCTGGGTGTTTTATTTTAGGGCCATGGGCCTCGGTGGCCGTTTGAGAGTTTGGGCTAAGTGTTGATAGTTGCTGATTAAGATGTTAGGGAGGGGTTACCGGAGGGGTCAAGGGGCGGGGTTCAGGGGGGTTGGGGGGCAAGGTTGCCAAAAACGCTGTGACACCGTCGCGTTCTGTTAGGGTTTGAATATCGGACCTAGTTAGATTCTTGTCACCGGTCATAGTTCGCCGCAATTCCCGTAGGCTAGTGCACCACAAAGAATGCCGCTTCAACCAAATTCCAGTGTCCAGAGGTCTATTGTGCTTCGACGGGCAGCTGAATCCAATGTTTCTTGCGGACAGATTGCACGAAGGCTTTGACCCCGGTTTCCTTCCTATGAGAGTACTCAGCGGATCAATACGCATCCTGCCGGCGTTGGTGGAATGAACACCGGCTCCAGGAACTCGAACTCATTGAACTGGCACTGGCGGATTGCTACCATAGGAGGCAGTTAAGAAACGGATAGAGGGGCATGATATTCTTCCTCGCGAAAGTTTTTCAAGAGCAAGACCATGCGAACGAATTCATAAGTGGGAGGTTGTTTGCTAACAGGTTGTCCTACTTCAAACGTGTGGAAGATGCGGAAGGGAGGGGAGATCCACGCGAGGGTGCCATTCTGCCCCCACTTGATCGATTGACAATTACATTAGAAGGCAAGGACCCACGGACAGGATCAGTAGAGGAAATAACGATTACAGGACACGATTTAGAAGCGCCTCCGGTCATTGTCCCGAGATGGTTCGATCACATTAACTTGTTTTGTATGTATGCGGCCCACAGTGGGGGACTCCACGGCATTTCACTCGATAATCTCCGTGACCTAAGAAAGCAAGTCGAAATACCAGAGAGCTACGCAAAGCTAGGGAAGCATGCCGTTGTTATTATCGATAATCCCGAGTTTATCCGACGAGTAAAGGTTGCTGCTCAACGGGAAGGATATGGAATCTGTTGCGCCTTGGTTAGCTATTATGATCCCGATGTTGGCACAGCGCCCGTACGATCGCAGCTAGAAACAATATTCACTAAGTCTAAAGTATTCGAATATCAGAGAGAGTTTCGATTGGCGATTAATACTGGTTCCCTCGGATGTGAACCAATTGTTCTCGATATCGGACAGATTGATGACATTGCAGTTCCCATGGACATTTTCGACATAAATCAGAAACTTTCATTTAGGATCGAGCAGCAATAGTGATGTGATGTGAAATTTCCCCATCGTAAAAAAACGAATCCCTGTCGGACATGCCTGATGAGATTCCGAGCTGGCTAGAGGATCGGCGGGCTCTCCTCAGCGATTTCGAGTTAAACGTCGCCTTCCGCTTCACTGGTGCGGTTTTCCAAGTAGCGGGGGCAGCCTGAAGCTTGTCGGTATTGAAGGGCAAAGGGTCCTAAAGTCCCCGTAGTTGGTGGGGTTGGCTATTTCGTTTGAGACTAACGGGAACCGTCTCTTGGCTCTGCAACTAAACAAAAGCTCTTTGATAGCATTGGTGTCAACATGAATCAGGTATTCCTTACCGCTGAGTCTCGCCCACCAACCTGCGCGGCACCACAAGCAGGAGCGAGATAATCCACGTTCGTCATTTCAGCGCAGGAAGGCTTCGTGGGAGTGTCACGCCTGACGTCTTGGGAATCATTCTGTTGAGAAGTCGATCAGAGAGAATGTGAACCATGACCAACTGGCTTTTCGACATTCAAGTAGAAAAACCTGATCCCGTGGGGGTCAAAATAAAGGAAGATACCGACCACCGCATACAGGAAATGCGAAGGCGACTACATGGTATTTGGTCACGGTTCGAGCCGTATGCGGATAAAGACTTCTGCAAAGAATTCGCCAGACGCCCCCATCAACGTTTTTGGGAGATGTTCTTGGCTTGCCACTTGATAAACAACGGGAAGCAATTGATACCCAAGAGTAAGCATCCCGGCAAGGGGCCAGATATCTTGATTGAAGAGCAAGGGCGAGGGATATGGATAGAAGCCGTTGCACCCCCTGTCGCACCAGAGGACCTGTGCGTTGTCGCAATCAATCAAGGTGACATGAACCTCTTTGGTATTATTGAGGGATAAGGCTACATCGACCTTGCGGTATACCCGACCAGATACTGGCGAGATGAACATTGCTCATGGGATAAGCCCTGTGTTGTTAAGAAAGTTGGTGGGGCAACCGTTGAAGCTAGCGTCTTTCTGAAGCCGGAGTATAAATCAATAACCGGACTGATTTTCTCTGCTTCAAGCATCTGCAACTTGGCAACGAAGAGAACATATACCCGCTATTGTCTTTAAAGAGCGATCACTGGAGCTATGAAGAAGAATGGCGACTGATCGTCGAGCTGGACAAAACAATCGGAGCCGGACGTAAAGATCAACACGGCCAGCCGATAAACTTGCTCCGAATACCAAACAGCGCAGTGATGAGCGTTTACTACACGGAGCGAACACCAAGGGAGACAGTAGAGGAGGTGCATAAACGTCTGGAATACGAGGATAACCGATACCATGCGGAGCAGCCCACGAAGTTGGTTTTGGCCGCTAACGTGTACCGCTACGAAGATACGAACGAATAGATTAATACGTCGAAGGGGAACACATCTAGACATCAATATTTAGAGACACTATGATGCCGGTATGAGGACTACGTTGACATTGGATGATGACGTGGCTGATGCCTTGGTGGAGCGGGCGCGGCTGCTGAACCTGTCTTTCAAGCAGGTGGTGAATGACGCCCTTAGGCGTGGGTTGTCGCCCGGGGTACATGAAGCTCGATCCGCGGAGTACCGGGTGGTACCCAACCGCAGCGGACTGGCGCCCGGAATCGATCCATTGAGGCTTAATCAGGTTAATGACCAGCTTGAGGCCCAGGCTTTCGGCGAGCCTGGCGAAAGTTGATCATCCCGGATATCAATCTGCTAGTATACGCTCACAACGATGGAGCGCCGTACCACGACGCGGCCAGGCGCTGGTGGGAGGGCTTGGTCAATGGGACGGAACGGGTCGGAGTGCCGTGGATAGTGTCGGCCGGGTTTGTACGGCTGATGACTCACCCCAGTGTGCTGGCGCATCCGGCCACGCCAGCGGAGGCGGTCGACTTCGTTCTCACTTGGTTCCGGTTTCCACAGGTTATACCCATTAACCCTGGGGCCGAACATTTGATGCATTTCCGTAGGAATCTAGTCGCTGCCGGTGTTGCCGCGAATCTGGTAACCGATGCCCATGTAGCCGCGGTGGCGATGGAGTATCAGGCGGAGGTCCACTCCAACGATACGGACTTTAGCCGCTTTCCCGGGGTCAGGTGGCGAAATCCTCTATGAGGGGATGGGGGGGTTGAGGCCGGTGGTCGTAGGAACTGCCGGGGCGAAGCGGCACAGGGGGATTGCATGGGGATACTGGGACGACTACCAACGCAAGGAATCGTCGGCACGGAAGGAGCAGACACCCTTCCGAATAGATGGCCAAGTAATTGATTCATTGTTTGCCGCAGCGTTTTATGTGACGTTATCCACACACCAGGGCGAAAACATACCAGGAGATGCCCGCATTCCCTTGGGGGCCATCGAAATGGCGAAGGAATTTTGGGGATGGCCGGATCAGTATGAGAGAAGCGTTAGTCCACGGGGAAGGAGGCGGCAAGGAGACGTTGCTGAGCAACGAGGGGTAGGCTCGCCGTGGGTTTCTGGATTCCGGCCCCCGATCGAGCCGGGGGCAGGCTCTGCGCCGCAAAGACGGCAAGGGCCGGTGAGGGAGGGGGCGAGGATCGGTACTCACTTACTCACTGGAGGGAGCAAGGAAAACGTTGCTCTACAACGAGGGCACGAATCTGATGTAGAAGGAGGTGCGAGATGCCCCGTCTTGAAGACAAAACGGCCATAATTACTGGCGCGGCCGGTGGGATCGGTCAGGCGGCGGCAAGACTATTCGCCCGCGAGGGCTCGCGGGTCGTGTTGATTGACCTCGACGAGGCGGCGCTGCAAGACATAGTACGGTCCATCGGCGAGGATAGGGCTAGTTACGCTGTTGCAGATGTAACCCAACCTGAGCAAGTTCAAAGCTACGTGAGAGCAGCCGTAGAACGTTGGGGCGGCATTGATGTTTATTTGGCCAACGCTGGAATCGAAGGGTCCGTCTCCCCGATACCGGACTATCCGATTGAGGTATTCGACCGGGTCATGGCGGTCAACGTGCGGGGGGTCTGGTTAGGGATTAAGTATGTAGCCCCGGTGATGCAGGCACGGGGAAAGGGCAGCATTGTAATAACGTCCTCTACGGCAGGTATCGGCGGGTCTGCCGACATGTCGGCCTACGTCACCAGCAAGCACGCGGTCATCGGCCTGATGCGCACCGCAGCGTTGGAGTGTGCGCCGCTGGGGATCCGAGTAAACAGCGTCAATCCCGCGCCAATCGAGACGCGAATGATGCGATCCATCGAGGAAATGCGTGTCGCCGGGTTGGACGATCCAGCAGTAACCGTCGAGCAAGCAAAACAGGCATTCGCGGCTCGGATCCCGCTGCAGCGATATGGCAACCCCGAGGAAGTGGCGCAGTTGATGCTGTTTCTTGCCAGCGACGAGAGCAGTTTCTGCACCGGGGGGGTCTACATGGCCGACGGGGGCAGGTCCGCGGGCAGTCCCTAACCTTCGATCACACCCCTCACTCCTGGGGTTGCCGTGGCTCGGCCTTAAAAACAAGTGGTGGGATATTCCCGATGCAGGCGGCGGCCGGAACCCCGTCCGGGCCGGTGTCTTCTGTTTATGCCATGGGGATAGTGGGCGGCAGTCCGAAACTGGCCTCCGCGTTCGAACGAGCCGGCGGGGATCAATAGGCTGCCCGGAGTACTGCCATTATTGGCCCGGCGTCGGTGACTGGCTTGGGGTTGGTGCTGAGGCTGCGGTCGTGGAGGGTGGCGGCGGCGATGTATTCCAGGCCATCCTCGGGAACGTCGACTTCTCGCAGCGTGCGAGGCAGCTCCAGCTCGCGGCAAAGACCATCCACCGCGTCAGCGGCGGCTAGGCCGGCTTCCTCATCGGTTATGCCGCTGCTGGCAACGCCGATGGCCTCGGCGATCAGGCGCTGTCGGTTGGCTGAAGCGTCCAGGTTGTATCGCATGGTGTGGGGCAGCAGGATGGCGTTGGCCTCGCCGTGGGGAACCCCGTAGATCCCGCCCACATGGTGGCAGGTCGCTGTATTCAATCCCAGCCCCCCGAAGGACGCCAAAGACGCCATGGCGCAGGCGGTCTTGGTACTTAGCAGGGTGTCTATATCTCCGTCTTTGCAGCGAGGCAGGTTGTCGAACAACAAACGAATCGCATGAAGAGCCATCCCATCGCCGATGGGATTGTGTCCGGTGGAGTAGACTGTCTCGATGGCGATGCGTAGTTGGCCGATGGCCGTGGAGACCAGGATCCGCAGCGGGGTGGTAGCTAGAGCTTGACCGTCCAAGACCACAGTGCGATGGGTTACCCCCTCGCCGGCCAGTATCAACTTCCGCCCCAGGTGATGGTCGGTTATCCCGCCTCCGCCTCGGCTGAACTCGGCGCAGCCCATGGTGGTCGGCACGCTGATGATGGGCAGCTTGGGCCATGGAGTGGGCGGTATAGTGACCCTGTCGGGGGGTTCGAAAATTATTTCGTAGTCGTGAATGTCGCCGCCCTCGGCCAAAAGGGTGGCCATGGCCTTGGTGGTATCGTGGGTGCTGCCGCCGCCGACGCTGATGAAGATGTCCGGCTGCAACTCCTTGGCCAACTCCACTCCCGCCTCCACCGCCTCCACCGGCGAGTGGGGGGCCACCCCGGAATAGGTGCCTACGTAGCGGGCCCCCAATGCTTGCTGCACCCGCGGCACCACGTTACAGGCCTGCAGAATAGTGGGCCCGCAGGTAATCATCGCCCTGGCGGCGCTTAAGCCGTCCACCGTCGCTGCTAGCTCATCAATGGCGGTCTCGGAGCAGATGATATCCTGATGCAAGGCGTTGTAACGATAGTGCAGCGTGTCTTCAGCCATGGTACTAACCTCCGTCGGCCATCACATGTCTGCTCTTCTGATCCATCTCCGAGGGCAGGGACAAGGTGATGGTCCTGGACTTTCTGGGCGTTGTGGACATAGTCTCTTTTTTTGCCTCTCATTGCTCTACACCACCGGCCAACCAACTTAAATCGTTTGGGAAGGCCGAGGGTATCGTACGTGCCCCATGGTGGCTTCAGCGTATCATTGGGTCATCCCCGACCCAACACCTTGTCCAGCAGACCGTTTCGGCCCCGGCTGAGGTTCTTGCCCAGGAACTCCTCCAATTGGGGGCGGTTCAGAACGGTCCGGCCCCCGACACTGGCGTTATCGTCTATCAGGGTGGAGGGAACGTTCTCCCATTGGAATTCGCGCCGCCCAAATGTATCGGTCTGCTCGATCACGATAACATTGTCGCCCTCAAGCATCCAGCCGGTGGGCTTGTGGCCCTCCCCCTTCATCCTCGTGGCCGGCCTCAGCAGGTGGTCCACCTGGGCCTTGACCCTTCCGTGGCGCTTTTCCGCGTAGTCGTTCCATCTGATGGAGGCGCACCACTTAGGAGGGCTTTCCTCCAGCAGGTCGGCAATAAGCCCTGAGAGGATGGTGGAGGAGAACTCCAACCAGTCGTCGGGTAGGGGCGTGTCGTCGAGTTGGGCCAGTATCCTCTTCAGGTATTCCCGGTAAAGGTTGGTGGACAGGCCCCCGCGGACCTCCTGTACCTTCACGTGCAACTCGTGCCGCAGGCTCTCCTTGTAAGAGGGGAGGGCCGTGGTGGTGTAGATCATCAGGCTGCGCTTGACGATCTGGTCGGTGAAGGCCTTGAGCTCCTGGTTCATAGACAGCACGAAGCAGGGGTACTCGGCGACCAGCGGGGGCACTTCGTCCTTGATCACGTCCTCGCCGTGTTGCGTATGGCGGGCCTACCGATGTCGTCGAACACGGCGGGGAACCGCTTGTAGGCGTACTGGATGTCCCGGAGTCTGCCCTTGGTGAACTCCCGCTTATCGACGTTGTAGGCTCTGCCGAACATGGAGGTCATCAGTGTGTCTATCAAGCTGGACTTGCCGCAGGAAGGCTTGCCGTAGACGATGGCGAAGGACGGGAACCTGAAGATGTCTCCCTCGTGGCCGGCCAGCGTCCGCATGTCGCACATGAAGGGCGAGAAGTAGAGCCACGACCAGAGAATAAAGTAGTCCCGCTGTAGCCTCTCCACCCCAATTCCGCCCTCGAAGGTTCCCTCGTAATTTCCGAAGAATTGGACCAGCAGCCTAGCGTCGCTGCGGGCGGCGGCCAGGTCTGCTTCCAGGGGAAAGGGTCGGCCGAGGAGGGAGACCATCCTGGCGTCCCGGTCGATGGACAGCTCTCGGTGGTCGGCCGCTTCCTCGGACTGCACCACCCGGATGCGGCTGAACTCCTTGACAATCCGGCGTCTGAGCTCGCGGGATATCTGTTGCTTTCCGTTGCGGGGCGGCGGGATCAGGTTGGCCACCACCGGGGGTATCGCCGCCTTCATCCTTTCTATCCTGTCAATCTGGTGGGGGACGTTTACGTGGACGACATTGCCCTGTTGTTGATCCTCCTCCATTGAGTCGATCACCAGGGTCGAGTGGTCATCGGGGGTTAGGACAGGCACGTCCACGAGGCTTATCTCCGCCTGCTCGACCCGCTCGGAGGGCAGCGGTATCTCGTCTGATGCCTGGTCTCTGATGGACTGGTACATGCCCAGGTAGTGATCCCAGGCGGCCTCGTCATCGTCGAAACAGACCAGTGTCTCGGACTGGCGTCCGCCGAAGGCGGTCTCCGACAGGTTGGCTGAACCGATGAGGACGCGTGTCCTGCCGGACTCCGTGTTCTCTAAGAGATACAGCTTGGCGTGGGCTATCTGCTTGCGTAGCACCCAGAAACGGGCCTGTCCTTGCCTGACTCGACTAAGGATGAAGGCGTGCCGCTCGCCGGGCAGGTTCTTGATGGCGGCCCGGGTGTCGCCAATGGCGACCTGCTGGAAGGCCATGATGTCCCACAGGGTGCGCAGGGTGTTCTCGCAGCCGAAGACGCACTCGAAGTCGCTGAATCCGTGGCTGTCGAGGAGCCGGACTATGGCACTCACCCCCGCCGAGTAGGTGAGGATGTGGATGCGGTCGTAGCCGTCGAACAGCGACCAGAAGAACCTGGACTCGGACTGGAAGCGGGCGCGGACGACACGAAGCCCGGTTCGGTCGTCAATGTCGAACCCTAGGGTTTCTCCGTATCCGGGACTGGGATCGCCAACTGTCATGCCAGTCTCCTCAATTGGGCTTGAGCTTCTTACCGTTGAAGTAGGACGCGGTCTCGGAGCAGATGATGTCCTGATGCAAGGGGTTGTAACGATAGTGCAGCGTGTCTTCAGCCATGGTAATAACCTCCGTCGGCCCGCTTTGGGGCGTCCAGTCTTCCGCCGGGACGTATGATTGTATCTGACAGCACTGGGAGCCGGCTGTCAAGGAAGCTAGGGTACGGGCTAGGGCAGTGACGTCTGAGCGCAGCGAAGGACCTCGGTTGCTGCCGGGAGGTCGTAGGCCCACCCATGCTGGCTTGGGTGCCCGGGCGCTGACTTCGGAACGGATACGGGAAGAGTCCGTCTAACCCCTGACCTTAAGGCCCCCTGGGGCCGCCGATGTCTTTGCGGTTGAAGAGGTAGACGGTGGCGGCGGACAGGGCCGCGATGTAGACCAGGATTACCAAGAAGGCTTGTACCGGGCCTACCAGGTCGTCGGGGCCTCTGCCGAAGAACCCGCCGCCTTCGGTGCCGCCGCTCGCCATCCAGGCTCTAACCGCCGTTCCCAGAATAAAGTCGGCGACCACGTCGAACCCTTTGACGAACTCCGCTAGAACAGGGACGATCACCCCCTCCACTATGAACATGTAGCCAAGAGTGATTGCTGTGGCGACGCCTGCGGAAGAAGTCAAGACCACGAAGAACATGGTCAGGGCGATGTAGGGCAGCACGGCGTAGAGCGACCGGCCCAGCACCTCCCCTACATCCGGGAATGAGCCTGCGATGCCAAACCCTTCGGCGGAGAGCAGCGCGCCCACCACGCTGCTGATGGCGACTCCCACCGCAATGGCCACCAGCCACACAAGGACCGTCGCCGACATCAACGAAAACTGGGCGGCGAGGAACTGCCAGCGTCCGGTCCCCCGCACGAGCACCGTGCGGAACGTGCCCCATCCATATTCGGAGCCCAAGGCGGAGGCGGTCCAGATGATGATTAGGATAACGGTCAGTCCGTGTCCGAAAGCCAACCCGGAGGATACGCTTTCGGGAAGGCGGAGTCGGAGGTCCGGATCGCCCGCCGCGTAAGCCGCCCAATAGGGAATCTGCGTAATACCTATCGCTAGTCCCAGCAAAATCCAGAACATCCAGCGGCGGCGGAGTTTATGCGATTCGGCCTTGACCAGCAGCAGGAAGGAGCTATTCACCGGAGGTAACTTCCAGGAAGTACTGCTCCAGGGAGATCTGCAAGGGCCACATCTCGGTGACGTAGACTTGGGCCTTGCTCAACGCGGCGGTTAGCTCCCACGAGCGGTCGGTGGGAGCAGTGACCACGAGGGAGCCGTCGGCCGCGGACACGTTCTCCACCCACTCCAAGCCAATAAGTATGCCGCGGGCTTGGTCGTTACTGGTGGTGCGCATTCGCACCTGTTCCCGCGGATACAAAAGCTCTGTCACGTTTCCTTGGGCGATAAGCTTGCCTCTGGAAAGGATAGCGACGCTGTCGCACACCTGCTCGACCTCGTGCAACAGGTGGCTTGAGAGGAGGACCGTGCGCTCGGCAGTGCCCAGGCTGAGGATTAGCTCACGGATATCGGCCATACCGGCCGGGTCCATACCGTTTGTGGGCTCGTCCAAGAACATCAACTCCGGGTCGCCAAGCAGGGCGTAGGCGATGCCCAGGCGCTGCTTCATGCCCAAGGAATAGGTACGGTATTTGTCGTCAGCCCGGGAGAGCAGCCCGACTTGGTCCAGCAACTCGCCCAACTCCCGGCGGTCCTCCCGTGCCGATATCCCCTGGAAGTAGGCCAGGTTTTGCTGGCCCGACAGGTAAGGGTAGAAGGAAGGGCTTTCGATAATCGCGCCGACGCGGTGCAACGCCTCGGTATGGCCGGTCTCGGAGCCGAACAGCCGGAAGCTGCCAGCAGTGGGTCGCACCAGCCCCAGCAGCAGACTCATTACTGTGGTCTTGCCCGAACCGTTGGGACCCAAGAGACCGAATATGTGGCCTCTGGGTACGTTCATGGACAGGCTATCCACGGCCAGAATGCGGCCGTAGCGCTTAGTCAGTCCGTCGGTCTGTATTACTGTGTCATTCACCAGCCAGCCCCTCTCGTCCAGTATAGCCGCCCATCGTCACATAGTCGTTGCAGGGGTTAGCTCCTTATGGGCAGTCTTACTCTTGACGCCAAAGCAACCGCCCTGCTGATCGCAGATTTCTAGGCCGAGATGATGAACAGCGTGCCCCACGACACCGACCGCGGGGTGGGGGACAAGACCGTTGGGCTGCAGCGGGTGGCGACGTAGTGCCCAGACCCTATCGAGGCGAATGTAGCGAGCGCTGGCGCGTGGATCCCCCTGAGCGGGCAGCGATCACCGTGGGCTCGGGCCGCTACCGGCCTTCCCGAATGAAGTCGGCGGCCCGCTCGGCGATCATGATGACAGTGGCGTTGGTGTTGGCCCGGGTTACATCCGGCATTACCGAGGCGTCGATGACCCGAAGGCCCTCCAGCTTGTGTACTTTGCAGTACTGATCGACCACCGCCATTGGGTCGGACTGGGGCCCCATTTTGCAAGTGACCGAAGTGTGGCCGGCGATACCCGCGTTTTGCTGGAGCCAAGCGTCCAAGGTGTCGTCATCGGCCAGGTCTGCATCGGTGGGGGCCAGCCGTTCCCCCAGGAAATCGGCAAAGGCCGGATGCCGGAAGAGTTCTACGCAGCGGCCTACAGCGTCGCGGAAGCGCGCGCCGTCCCTGGGGTCGGTCAGGAAACGAAAATTCAAGTGCGGCTGCACTGAAACGTCGGAAGAGGTCAGCGTCAGCTCCCCCTGGCTATAAGGAAATTCCAACCGGCAGCCGATGCGGATGTCGGGCGCTTCCCGGCTCTCCGGATAGGATGTTGTCGGCTGGACCTGGATGTCGTTGCGGGCAGTCGAGCCGTTGGCGGTGAAACGGAGGCCCACCTGGTTTCTTGGCGCGTCCGGCGGGAGGTGATGGCCCGGCTGTGAGCGGAACACCAGATTAACCGAGGGGTGGTTCTTCATATTCTGACCGACACCAGGCAGGTTGTGAACAGGCGTGATGCCCAGTTGGCGCAGGGACTCTGTGGGGCCAACGCCGGACAGCATCAGCAATTGCGGGGAAGCTATGGCACCGGCGCTGAGGACAATTTCGTCACCTTCGACCACAAATACTTGTCCATCACTCTCAACCTCCACTCCGGTGGCCCGCGGGGCTTGGCCGGAGCCTATCGAAGGACCAAAGCGGATGCGGCGGGCCAGGACGTTGGCCCGGATGGTCAGGTTCAGGCGGTGGCGGCAGTCGTTCAGATAGGTGAGGGCGGTGCTCATTCGCACGCCACCCGGGTTGTTCAGGGGAAAGGCGCCGACCCCGGTGGCTTCGGGGTGGTTCATGTCCGGGTCGTCGGGAAAGCCCGCGTCGAGGCAGGCCCGGTAGAAAGCCTCTTGCAGAGGCAACCAGGTCTCCCGGGAGTGCCGCCACACCGGGATGGGGCCGTCGGAGCCGTGGAAGTCGTCCTTGATATCGGCGTCGTTTTCGAGCCGACGGAAGTAGGGAAGCGTCTTCAAGTAGCTCCACTCATCGTTGCCCTCGGCGGCCCAGCCGTCGAAGTCCTGGGGAAGGCCGCGTAACATAATCTGATGATTGATGGCGCTGCTGCCGCCGGTCACTCTGCCCCGGGCGACGTGGAGGGGTCCCGGCTGTTGGGGGGTGGACTGGCCGACGAAGGACCAATTGTACGCCGCGCCCTCTTCGGACGCAGCCTGGTTCATGTCGTATTTCAATTCGGTAGGCAGCCGTTCCGGGTCCGGGTAGTCCGGGCCGGCTTCCAGCAACAGCACGGACCGGCTGCGGTCTTCCGACAGGCGGTTGGCCAAAACGCAGCCAGCGGAGCCGGCGCCGACGATGATAGTGTCATACTTCATGCGATTACCTTTCGAGTCACGGTTAAGGACGGCCCGCGCGTGTCGCCCTCTAGCATAGCGCAATTAGCAACCGCCAGGAGGGCTCGCCATAAGCTAGTGCAGCCCCGATGAGATCAGAGAAGGCTTGGAAGGACACGACCGGTCAGGCGACCCGTGCCGGGGGAGTGCCCACCCTGGATAGCGAAGCCGGATTCGAGCCGGAGTCCACGGAGGGCTCCGTATTCAAACCCGGGATGCCCGCTGGCGAAGGGGCACACTTTGGTGAAAATGCTGGGGAGTCCCAATCGGCGGGATTAGGCTCTCACCCTCTGCTTTCGCAGAGGTAGGCTCTGACCCCCTTCCCAGAGGGAGAGGGAACGGCCGGGAGCACCTTTCTTCCCATGGGAGGCGGAGTGAGAGGCGGACGCGCCTACGCCTGCGGGAGGTCCTGGACGATGCTGAAGGCCGCGCCCTGCGGGTCGGCCAGGGAGGCGAAGCGGCCGGTGGGCGGCTGGCCCTGGACCGGGATGATGTCGGTGGGCGGGACGTAGACTGACGCGCCCAGTGATTGGGCGCGCTCTAATGTGGCGTTCACGTCGCCGACCCCGAAGTATACCGTCCAGAAGGGCGGGAACTCCCCCATTTCCGGAGTAATCTGCATCACGCCGCAGACTTCGGTCCCGCCAGCCCGGAGCATGGCGTACTCCGTCGCCGGCACGAGGAGGCCGTGCTCCAGCCCTAGAACCTTGATGTATAATTCTATGCCGGCGTCGCGATCAGTGGTCAGCAGTTCGTTCCAGGACATGGCGCCGGCCTCGCCCTTGATACGGCAGCCGATATGCTTGTTGGCCTGCCAGAGGGCGAAATACGCCCCCTGCGGGTCCTGACACATCGCCATGCGCCCGGCGTCGAAGACGTCCATGGGGCCGAAAACCACCGAGCCGCCGCTCTGCGCGACGGCTTCGGAGGTGGCGTCCACGTTCTCCACAGTGAAGTAGATGTTCCAGTGGGGCGGGATATGCTGCTCCCGCTCCTCGTCGCTCTGCCGGTAGATGGAGGCGGCCTCCAGACCGTTGAGCTTCTGCATGTGGTAGTACCAGCCGGGGGTGATGTCCTGCGGGTCGTCCTGCCAGCCGAACAGAGCGGAGTAAAAGGAAAGGGCCCCGGACTCGTCGTTGGTGTCAAGCTCGGCCCAAGAGGGTGCGCCAGGCGCGTGTGAGGTGACTTCCGGCATATCTGTGTTCGCTCCTGTTGATTCTGATTAGTGTCTGCCGCGGCGTCCAGGGGGCAGCGCGGTTATCAGTGTATATTTCCATCCTTTTCTTAAACAATGACCGAGGGTCAGGAAAATGTCCGAGGTGAAATCCGGGAGTGTGGCGACGCATGGATTCCCACTTACGTGGGAATGACGGGGGGATGCTTTCGGAGGGGTGACGGGGGATTTGAGGCATGAGGGCTGCGTGGGGATAGCGGGGGAGTGGTGGAGGGGAAAGGGTGGGGATTCTCGGCCCTTCTGGGTTCTGGCCCCCGATCGAGCCGGGGGCAGGCTCTTCGCCGGAATGACGGGGGGTGCTGTCGCAGGAATGAGGGGATGCTTTCGGAGGGGTGACGGGGGGTTTGAGACATTAGGGCTGCGTGGGGATGGCGGGGGAGTGGTGGATGGGAAAGGGCGGGGATTCTCGGGCCTTCTGGATTCCTGCTTTCGCAGGAATGACAGGGGCAGGCTCTTCGTCGGAGTGACGGATGGGGGTGCGGGGATATGGGTGGGGGGCGTGGGGCCTTGGGATGGGTGGCTTTCTGGATTCCGGCCCCCGATCGAGCCGGGGGCAGGCTCTTCGCAGGGATGAAGGGTCGGGGCTGCCGGCTAGTTTCGGATGGGTGGCTGCCTGGATTCCCGCCTGCGCGGGAATGACGGATGGGGCGTGGAGGTTTGGGATGGGTGGCTCTATGGGTTCTGGCCTGGGCGGGGATGATGGGGTGGGGGGCGTGGGGCCTTGGGATGGGTGGCTTTCTGGATTCCAGCCACCGATCGAGCCGGGGGCAGGCTCTGCGCTGGAATGACGGAAGGGGGGCGTGGAGGCTTGGGATGGGTGTGTCTCTGGATTCCAGCCACCGATCGAGCCGGGGGCAGGCTCTTCGTCGGAGTGACGGATGGGGGTGCGGGGATATGGGTGGGGGGCGTGGGGCCCTGGGATGCGTGGCTTTCTGGATTCCCGCCCCCGATCGAGCCGGGGGCAGGCTCTGCGCTGGAATGACAGGGGGTTTGAGACATTAGGGCTACGTGGGGATGACGGGGTGTATGATTTGGTCTGAGTGTACGGAATTAGAAACTGGGCCGCCTCCCTCCACGTCAGGGACTTCCGGCTACTCTGGGCCTCGACGGCGTTCTACGCCCTGGGCACCGGAATGGAGCAGGTGTCCGTAGGGTGGCTCATCTTCGAGCTGACGGACTCGGCGTTAATGGTGGGGGTGGGAGCGGCGGCCCGGATGTTGCCTTTCTTCCTCTTGGGCGTGTTATCCGGTGTGGCCGCTGACCGATGGGAGCGACGGATGCTGCTCCGGGTTGGAACCCTGGCAGCCGCCGGCGCAGCGTTGGTAACGGCCCTCCTCTTGCTCGGAGGGCTCGCCAACGTTTGGTTCCTCATAGGCTTGGTGGCCGTGTTAGGCGGCCTGATGGCCTTTACAATCACGGTCCGGCAGGCCTTTACCTACGACATCGCGGGGCCTCGATACGCCCTGAACGGGCTGGCCCTCGGCGCAATGGCCATGCAGGCGGGCGGCATCGCGGGGTCTCTTGCTTCCGGGGCGCTGATCGAGTTCCTGGGGCCGGGCTGGCAGTTTATTGCAGTGGCTGTCTGCTATCTGAGCTCCGCTCTGGTGATCCTGGCGATCGGCGACCCGGGGCGGTCGGCGACACCGGCCGTCGAATCCGTGCTAAAGAACCTGATGGGCTACGTCAGGCTGGTACGTGAGAACCGCATTCTGCTGGTCCTGATGTTTTTGACTGCGGCTACGGAAGTGTTCGGGTTTACGCACATTACCCTACTGCCCGTCTTCGCTAAGGAAGTCCTGCACGTGGGGGCGACGGGGCTAGGGGTTATGACGGCGGCGCGCCAGGCAGGGGGGTTGTTGGGGCTCTGGCTCTTGGCCGGACTGGGCATCGTTCGAAAGAAGGGTCTCATGATGTTCGTAATCGCAATCGGCTTCGGTTGCGGCCAGATGGCATTCTCCCTATCCAGCAATATCTATTCATTCTTGGCGGTGCTACTATTCGTCAACGCCTGCGCCATGGCCGTGGATACGATCTATAAGACCCTGATGCAAGACAACGTCGCCGAGGAAGAACGCGGAAAGGCCATGGGTTCCTGGGTACTGAGCATCGGGGTTGCGCCGGTAGGCCACCTTGGGGTGGGGGCGTTGGCGGGCGTGCTGGGAGCTCCAGGGGCGCTGCTAATCAACGGCGCTATCCTAACGGTTGTGAGCGTCGGCACGGCGATCGGACTGCCTGGAATAAGACGGCTGGAGTGAGGGACGTCTTCTGAGGCACTGTCAGGCGGGGCCATGCCTCATGGCGGGGAGTTACGTGTAGTCAAACGCTTATCACATCACCATGATCGCCGTCGTTAGGCTGATAGCGATAGCTTGCTGCGAGAAACCCAGGCCAAGTGCGGAACGGCGCGACTCTTGCCTACAAAACCACGGTTGGAGGAGCCCTTACTTGGAGCTAAACGGCCTTGCCGGCGCTGGGAGACGGGACGGCATGCCTAAGCTGGTTACTGACGAAATGGTCGAGAACTTCGCCACCCCTGCTACTAGATAGCGGCCAAGGTGGAGGAGCGTTGCGGCGGTTACGCTCCCATTAGGATTTTGCCTGGCCGAGGGCGGTCTCGCAGCGGCAGGAACCGGACCACCCTCGGCGGGCTCCCAGAAATGCTGCCATTGTCGCCCGCTGTGGCCCGCGACCAGCCGTCACGAACTGAACGCCAAACCACCTGATACGGAATGCGGTAGCTTCTCCGGGGCGATGGTACCTTCACTGTCCTTACTTTAGACTGGAACGGTAGTGGGATCGGGAGGAGTTGTGATGCTGAAAAGACTACGGCGCCGGTCACTGCCGACCCTTATGAAAGAGTGTGGTTCTTGGTGGCCCACGGGGAGTCGCACCGTGTTGAATTCCATATGCCGGAGGGAGCCACGCTAGAGTACGCCTTCGTGTCCAGCGTGGAACTCTCACCCCGGCTGGAAGACCCGCAGGGCAACCGTTTATCCGAGACTCACCAAGCAAGCCTCCGAGGTGGGACCGCGACAGCGAACACGCCAGGGACATATAGCCTGGTGTTTCGTAACGCCGACCCCGGGAACGTCTATATCTATAATGAAGAGGTCAACCTGAGTTATCGCGTCATTCCTCCCAACGAGTAGTAGAGGTTTCCCAAAGCGGGTGGCGTCCTCGAGCTCGTCGCGGGATTGAATCGCATAGGGACAAGCTTCTGTCGGCCTGGGGTGTTTACAAGCGGACTGGTAGAAAGCGGTATTGGGGTTCGTTGCGCGGCTTTTCACCCCGGTGATACAGTAGCCCCTGCCCCCGAATCGCTCTGGATTCATTTAAGAGTTGTACCAGTACGGACTGATCGGTGACATGTCCTCGGCGGCGCTGGTCGGGACCGACGGCTCCGTCGACTGGTGTTGCTTCCCGCGCTTCGACTCTCCCAGCGTCTTCGGCGCCATCCTCGACCCTGAAGTTGGGGGCCGGTTCCGGATTG
Source organism: Dehalococcoidia bacterium (assembly GCA_965197555.1). GTDB lineage: Bacteria > Chloroflexota > Dehalococcoidia > Lucifugimonadales > UBA3495. The sequence continues at coordinate 1,816,992 of OZ240213.1, forward strand.
GTCCTGTCAGCCCCAGTCTTGAGACACGGCAAGAATACCTTGCCGACACCAACATTCTTGAAACCACGTTCAGGACCGGCTCCGGCATCGTATCCATCACTGACTTCATGCCTATTTCCGACGATGAGGGCGATGGCGGACCGAATACCCAGCCGCACCAGCCACCCGAGATCCACCGAATCGTTACCTGCCACACCGGGGAGGTCGCACTGCGCTGCGAGTTCCAGCCCCGCCACGACTACGCCCGCAATATTCCCAGCTTTCGGCCGCTGCGGGGCCATTCCGCAGGAGGCGCAGTCGAAGCCCGGGGCGGCGGCCAGACCCTGTCCCTCTTAGCCAGCATCCATCTGCCCTTTGACGATCAGGGAGTCACTTGCGATTTCAGTCTCACCGAAGGACAGACCGCGACCTTCGTCCTAGCCTACGGCCGCCGTGCCAGCCTCGACCGGCTCCGCACTATGGAGAAACTAGACCTGACCCGGCGCTACTGGCAGGAGTTAGTGGGCGGGATGGCTTACGAAGGGCTTTGGCGCGACGCCGTTGTCCGCTCTTTCCTGGTGCTTCACCTCATGATCTACCGGCGCACGGGGGCTATCGTCGCCGCGCCGACGACCAGCCTGCCGGAGACTATCGGCGGTTCGCGCAACTGGGACTACCGCTTCTCCTGGCTGCGGGACACCAGCTTCACTGTGGATGTCCTCTATCGCCTTGGAGACACATACGGGGCGGACCGCTACATCCATTGGCTGTTGGAACAGTGCCAGTTGCACCGTCGCAGGACCCGCATCGTTTATGGCATCAGCCCCGATTCATCGCTCCGGGAGTATACCCTGGACCATCTGAAGGGGTTTGAGAATTCCCGTCCGGTCCGCATCGGCAACGAGGCGGCGAAGCATATTCAGATGGACGTGTTCGGAGAAGTCATTCTCTCCATCCATTCGTTGCTCATTCTTCACGGAACGATACCGCAGGAAGCCTGGGAGTTGGTCCATTCCCTGGCTGAGACCGTTATGGCCAATTGGTGGCGAAAGGACCGGGGCGTCTGGGAGGTGCGCGGCGAACAGCAACACTTCGTTTATTCTAAGGTGATGTGCTGGGCCGCCCTGGACTACGGGGCATACATCGCTGCTGCCATGGGGCACCGGCAACTGTACCGCCGCTGGTCTTTGGCCGCCGACAGTATCAAGTCAGAAATTTTGGATTCCGGATGGAGCTCCGCCAAGCAGGCGTTCCGGCAGCGGTACGGTAGCGATGCCCTGGACGCTTCCAACCTGGCAATACCTTTTACGGGTCTGGTGCCGCGCGACGACCCCCGAGTCCGTCAGAACGTGGACGCCATCGAACGGGAGCTGACCGACGGTCCGCTGGTCTGGCGCTACCTCCCGGAAGAGACGGACGACGGGCTAGAAGGCCAGCCGGAAGGCGCTTTCACCCTGCTCAGCTTCTGGCTGATTGGAAACCTGATCTACACTGGGCAGACCGACCGGGGCTTCGACTACTTCCACGAAATGACTACACGACACGCCAACCACCTGGGCCTCTTCGCTGAAATGATTGACAAGGACGGCAACCGGCAACTGGGCAACTTCCCCCAAGCGTATTCCCACACCGGCCTAATTCACACCGCCCTCAACCTCTCCGGCTACATTGCGGACACCCCCACTAGGCGGGTTAACCGGCTCCGGTAGGCGCCCGCGGTAGGCGGCGGCGTCCGGGCAGCGGGAGATATCCGGGTTTTTATTTTTAGGGCCATTTTGGGCCATAGTGGGCCACGGGTCCCTTGGGGGGGCTTGGATTTGGGGGCAGGTTTAATAGTCTCCCATCAACAGCGTAGGGAGGGGTCATCGGAGGAAGCAAGGGCGGGGTGTCAGGGGTGTTGGGGGGAGTTTAGCTGGATAGTTCGGGGTGGCCTGTTGAGGATTAGGTGGTTGGGGTGGCTGCTTCAAACGCGGTAGGACGCAGGTTCGAGTGCTGCACCGTCCACCACTTTATACCTAAGACCTGAGAGGACTCGAACTCCCCCACTGTAGCATACGTTTCCGTCGATAAGGCATTCGCATTCTCGCGGGTGTTCCTTTATAGTCGGTTGATGATTGCGGGTACATGTAGGGTGCTGCGGAGAAGTCGTCTCCGCTGGACGAAATGAGGGATCATATTGGTAACAGAGACGCTCGTCGACAACGATCCAGAAGTCGAACCGGACGACGAGGTATTTCACGATATTGACCACCCTTGGGATCCAGAGCAGATCCGGGTGAGTACCCGGAATTTTTCTCTGCGCAACATGATCGACATGATCGCTGAGGGGGGCCTCGACCTCGCGCCGGATTTCCAACGACTCCACGTTTGGAAACCAGTACAGAAGGTACAACTGATTGAGTCGGTGCTGCTCCAGATACCCCTCCCCGCCTTCTATTTCGCGGAGGATGCTACTGGTGTCATGCAGGTCGTTGATGGGGTGCAGAGACTCTCGACGATCAATGATTTTGTAACCGGTGACCATAAACGAGGTGGCGGCTTTCCACTAATTGGGCTTGAGTATCTTAGCGATGTGAAAGGGAAACGGTTTAACGATTTACCTGCAGTTTGGAAACGGCGTATTCACAATACTCAGATCGTCGCTCACGTAATCGAGCCGTCGACACCGGCTGCTGTCATGTATGACATCTTCCGGCGAATCAATACGGGCGGGACCCCGCTCAGAGCCCAAGAAATCAGACACTGCGTCTCGAAGCAACGAAGCCGTGCTTTCCTCAAGGAGTTGGCGGAGACTGCCGCCTTTGAGACTGCGACGGCCGGAAAGCTAAAGAATCACCGCAGGATGGTTGACCGCGAACTCGCTCTGCGGTTCGTGGCCTTCTGGTGCCGCGGCCCCGAAGGATACTCGAGGACCGATAGTCTCGAGTCTTTCTTGCTCAGTGCCACTCAGTCGCTCGATAACAAGTACGAAACTGACGATCTCGCCCTAGGTGAAATCCGGAGCGCATTTGAACGTGGCCTCACACTCGCCCACGAGGTGTTTGGCGGGCACGCCTTTCGTAAATGGCCGAAAGGCGTCGATCAACTTGCTCCGATTAACCGGGCCCTCTTTGAAACCTGGACCGTCGAACTTGCGCGAGCCGATAAAGCCGTTGTGCGAGAGAATGCGGAGAAGATCCAGGAGTTGGCGCGACACGGAATGGCATCAGACTCGAAATACATTGCATCGGTCTCAAGTGGCACAGGCGACGTTCGTTCAGTGCAAGTGAGATTTGAGAGGACCCGAAGTTTTATCCGACTGGCGGGCGAGTCATGATTCGTTCGTTCGAGGTCCGCAACTTCAAAGCGTTTAAAGACCTAACTCTCCGGCTAGGCCAGTTTGTCATGTTATCGGGAGTTAACAGTTCCGGGAAGAGTTCGATACTTCAGGCGCTCAGGCTGGCTGAACTTGCAATGACTCATGGTCCGACCGTTCAATTGAACCACTTGATGGGCCTTGAGCTTGGCGAGGCGACGGACGTTCTCAACCGGGAAGCGCTAGTGCAGCGCATCGAGTTGGCAGTCCACACAGAAGGCGGGGTTGATCGGCTCCATTTGATCGCCCCTGACAATCAAGATCGTTCGGTCGCGCTAGAGGTACTGCCATCCGGCCCGATCCAGGACGATAGTCGGAGGTGGCAGGTCGATACCTACTTAGGCGCCGAGCGCGTCGGACCCCGCGATATTCTGGAAGTCGCTCCCAGTGGTGGAACTCGCGTGGATGTCGGTGTCCGGGGGGAGTTTACGGCCCACATGCTCGCTCTATTTGACCGCCGCCGAGTGCCGGACGCGTTGCTTCATCCTTCCACGGACGAGATCCCACTCACGCCAACCTTGGGATCGCAATCCGAGGCCTGGCTCTCGTCTATCGTGCATCCGACCAGAATCCGATCAACCTGGTTACCTCAGACCAGTGCCGCCGCACTCCAGTTCCGAGATCTCGATGTAACGGCCGAATGGGTTCGCCCAGCAAATGTTGGCTTCGGACTAACCCATTGCCTCCCGATTATTGTCGCCGCACTGGGTAGCACTCCCGGAGGCGTATTCATCGTTGAGAACCCGGAGGCGCATCTCCATCCTAGGGCACAATCGGAGATCGGAAAATTTTTGGCTCGCGTGGCCGCATCGGGCGTTCAGACCATTGTCGAGACTCATAGTGACCATGTCCTAAATGGTGTCCGCGTCGCAGTTGCTGCCGAACAACTGCTAAGTGCTAAAGATGTGGTGATCCACTTCTTTGACGCCGCAGGAACGGGTCCTACGGAAATCACTCTCAATGGCAATGGAGGTTTGTCAGTCTGGCCGTCCGGCTTCTTCGATCAAGCCGTGGAAGACTTGGCTACGGTATCGCGGGTCCGTCATGGTGCCTGAATGCCGATTCGTTGTCGACGAGGGCGCTCTCTCGTTAAACGAAGTTCCTGAGGCCGAGCGCGAACATAGCCTGATGGCGCTTGTCGACCAGTTAGATGCTCTTCGGGTCTCGGGGGAGAGCATCCAAGCAATCGAGAATTGGGGAGCGGTCGAGTGCCTTGGGGGCAATGACGTTGCAGACACAATGAACCATTGTCAAGTCCTCGACCGTGACCAGTCGCAGCGCCTACTTTTCTTACTCGATCGATGCGTGGCCTGTAACCGACCTGCTGCTGTCGACGTCGATTTCGAGATCGATGTCGACAGCAGTCATTGTGAGGGGGAAGGGATAGCATGGGCTCACGACCAGGCGATTCTGCGGATCTGGATCGCGGTCATAACGGCGCCACACTGCTTCGCAGCCGGCGTCCATAGCGTCGACAAACCGTCTCAATTTCGGCCAGCAGATGTTTACTTCGCCGTGTCGACCGAAGACCATCCTGGCTTCTTTCGGCAGCTCTACGAGTGGGAGGACGTCTCAGAAACGCAATTCTTTGAATGGGCTAAACTCGCATTTCCTCGACTGGCATTTGCCGCGGACATCAGCTTTCGCAAGTTCCGAGGTGCCTATCGTACGCTGCGACCTAAGGTGGTCGACCATCTCGGACGGATTAACGATATGTTCCCGGAGGTTTACGCTGCTGAGAACGGCATGCCAAATGAAATATCGAGCCGCCTAGGAATAGAAGTCAGCATTGAAGAAAACACTCGCGGTAGCGAGAGATTAATGCGCCTACGCGATGTCGAATTCGGTGGACAGGTTTATCGTTGTGAGTGGCATTCAAAAATTGAGCCTAACAGGAATCGTATTCACTTCTGTGTAATTGATAGTATAGCTGAGACGAAAATCCTGATCGGCATCTTTCATGAACACTTGGCAACGTGAACCAAAATTGAACGATAGCCCGGGAAGCATGTCTTTCAGTAACCATCGTAGATAGCTGAGGCCACTATTCGAGACGACAGATAGAAGCGCAGAACCGCAACCATCCAGAGTGGGCCCGTCTATGTCCGGTGAACGCTAGTCCGCACGGGTTTCGCTAGCTCCTTGCCTATTGTCAGGATTACAGCCCAACCAACCATTCAGAAGTTTGTAATACAGTCTCCCCAGGCCCACCAACGTATACCGTGTACCGTAGACACCTAAACGGACTGTGCCCGGACACTGGGTTCACCAGCAGCGCCAATGACCGGTAACGGTATGCCGCGGGTAGCCAGGGTCTGGAGTTGTTTAGGGAAGCGAATCAGGAGATGGCGGAACTGAGACGCAGGGTCTTAGAATCACCGTGCCAAGACTATTAACGTAGGGACCGTATCGTATTTTCTTTTATTCGAACGATCGTGGAGAACCCCCGCACGCACACGTTGAGCGCGATAATCGAGTAGCAAAATTCTGGCCAAACCCAGTAAGAATACAGAGGGGCGGCTTTAGCCAGCCTGAGATGAATGCGATTCAACGGATCATTGAGGAACACCAAATACAGTTTCTTGAGAAATGGAATGACCACTTCAATATTTGAACCTCAAATGACATCCGGAGCATACGAATACCGCCTGCGCAACACGGCCCGAACTTCAATGATCGAAGCACAAACTCCGAAGGTGGAAGGGGTATCAGTTGCAGAAAACACGTTGAAGGTCGAGTTCTCCGATAGAAGCACCATCTCTCTACCCCTAGCCTGGTATCCCAGGCTGGTTCACGCGACTCAGGACGAAAGGGACAATTGGGAACTGATCGGTGAGGGACAGGGCATCCATTGGCCCGACCTTGACGAGGATCTCAGTGCAGAGGGTCTGATCTTTCGCCGTTCATCAGGGGAAAGCCGACGTTCATTTGAACGATGGCTCGAAGCCAAGGGCGCAGGCCGGAGTGTGCTACTTTACGACCTGACGCATGCTGAGCAATCAAAAGAAGAATCCGGTCCGTAAGACCCACTGGCGAGCATCTTCTGTGGCCGTGACGAAGGTTAAAGTATGACGGAAGAAATCTGGTCGACGGTCAGGCAGGACAAGCCCCCGGTATCTTGGGATGGGAACAAACGAACCTTCTCAATTGTGTTGAGTGGGTTAAAGGGCGCATGGGTGGAGGACAGGGTTGAGGCGGAATGGACTCCACCCTTAACGTATGTGGTTAGCATAAGGGCAGCCGACACCGGAGTCTGGAGTATTGCATTCGAGACACCCTTGACCGGATGTGGCTTCGTTGATTTAGAGCCCGATACCGAGTACGAGGTGGAGGTTCGATCCAAGAATGCCGTTGGTGAGAGTGACCCGGTGCGAATCAAAGTACGCACAGGCTCCGACGGCAGCCTGGGTGTTTGATAACCGAACCACCGCTCTAAATGTCGACAAACTTAGTCCGAGCGAGTCTCCAGCAAGATTAACCCGCCGCGACCCAGTCCACGACGCGTTCCCCGATCATGAGGGCGGTGGGATGGAGACCGCCGGAGCGGGGGATGCGGGGCACCACCGAGGAATCAGCCACCCACAACCCTTGGACTCCTTTGACCCGGCAGTATTGATCGACCACTGCCATGGGGTCTGAATCGGGTCCCATCTTGAAAACAGTTGACAAGTTCCTAACGCAGTCCCGCTTGGCCCAGCAAGGCTCCTCAGAATCTCGTTGGAAGCCAACACGGACCGGCCCGCGGCCTAGTATTTGCTGATGAACTCTAGGACTAGGCCGTTCCATACCTGGGGCCGTTCCCAAAAGCCGGCGTGCCCCGCGTCGGGAAGCGAAACGAAACGGGAAGTGGGGATATGGGCTGCCAGCATTCGCATCAGCGCCGGGGGCGAGAGAAGGTCTGCTTCTCCCGATAGCACCAGCACCGGGACACCCATGGTCTGCAGCCTGGCGTAGGTGATTGGGTCGCGTAGAGGCTGCGGAGCGACGCTCCCGTACGGTCGGCTGGCAAGCTCAATCTCCAACCAGTGTCTGGCGCCGTCGGGCTCGGTACCCCGGTACGAGGGGCCAAGCTCGCGCAGTTCAACCGGTAGTTGTTGGATTTCCGGCGGCCGAAGCCTAATCTGGACCTCCAAGTAGTCCGCGTCCTGAACGCCGCCAATGGTGTTGGCTGCCACCAGGCTGCAGACGCGCTCCGGATGGTCCAGCGTATAGTCCAGTCCGGCGATCCCGCCCGCCGCTGTAGCCACTAGATGGACGCGCTCCAAGGCTAGTCCTTCGAGTAGTCCATGGAGGTCGTCCCCCAAGAAGCCAGGCTGACAGTCGGAGTCGGTGGGCCGGGACCTCCCCCAGGTGCGCCGGTCGTAGGTGATGCAACGATATCCGGCGATGGTGAAGGCGGGTAGCTGATGTAACCAGCTTTCGGCGGTGCCCGAAGCGGCTTGCAGGAAGACCACCGGGGTACCGGGGCCACCGGTGTCCTCATACCACAGGTCCACTCCCGGGAGGGTCAAGAAGGGCACGAAGTAAACGCCTCGTTACAGTTCCTAGTGAGGAGTCAGGTTGGGTGTAGCCGACTCAAACTTTTAACCCGCGGCGATCCAGTCGACGACGCGTTCCCCGATCATGAGAGCCGTGGGATGGAGACCGCCTGACCTGGGAATCCGCGGCACCACTGAGGAGTCAGCCACCCACAACCCTTGGACTCCTTTGACCCGGCAGTATTGGTCGACCACTGCCATCGGGTCTGAATCGGGCCCCATCTTGCAGGTGCCGGACACGTGCCTGGCGGTGCCCACGGTCTGGCGTATCCAGAGGTCCAAAGCGGCGTCGTCGCCCAGAATGTCATCCGTTGGGCTGATCCGGTGATCAGCCACGTCTTTATAGGCGTCGGATTGGAGAAGCCTATTTCCGAATCGCAGGCCTTCCCTCACTCGTCGGATATCGTCCGGATGCTGAAGATAACGATAGTTGAAGGACGGTTGTGCGCCGGGGTCGGCAGACGCCAACCTGACGTATCCTGATCCCTGGGGCAAGCCGAGAGTACAAGAAATGCGCGCCGCCCGTTCAGGTGGAACGTCACTGGTCAGGTAGCCGGTCCGTACACCGGCGACGCGTTCCTCCCGCTCGTCGACGACGGGGTTGGTCCTTAGCACCATGTCGTTGATCTCCGTTGACCCTTGGGAGGTGTAGTGCAAACAGAAGTGGGCGGCATCGAGATTAGCAGCGAGAGTGATGCCGTCTTTGATCTTGAAAGAGATATGGGCGCTGAGGTGGTTCCATAGACTCTGTCCCACTCCGGGGAGCTCATGGAGCCGGGGTATGCCAAATTGGTCAAGTTCGTCCTGGGGGCCGATGCCCGATAGCATAAGGAGCTGGGGCGACCGGAGAGCCCCGGCGCTCAGGACAACACGGTCTGCTTCGAGAGTGAAGACCTCGCCGCCGCTTTCGGCTTCCAGGCCGACGGCCTTTGAGCCCTCAAACAATATTTTCCGGACGTAAACCCCTCCCCTGACCGTAAGGTTGAGACAGTGGCGCATGGGACTGAGATGAGTAATGGCGGCGCTCATTCTCACGCCGTCCAAGTTGTTGGTGGGAGACACACCAACGCCGGAGGGGTTTGGGCCGTTGGTATCCTCGGTGGCGCCGAATCCCGCCTGCAAGCAGGCGTCATGGAAAGCCCGTTGGATGGGGGGCCAAGGGCCTGACTGCCGACGCCTTACCGGCATGGGCCCTTCCGTTCCGTGGAAGTCATCCCGAATATCGAGGTCTCGTTCCATCTTCCTGAAGAAGGGCAGAACCTTGTTATAAGACCATTCGTCGTTGCCCAGAGAAGACCACGAGTCAAAATCCTCGGGAAATCCTCTTTGCATTGCTTGGCCGTTGATGGAGGAGCCTCCCCCGATCACTTTGCCCTGGGCGACGTGGATCTCGCCTTGCTCTTGGGTGATGGTCCCGCGGAGGGCCCAGTTGTGTTCCGAGTCGGGAGATTCGGCGAATCTGGTGTGGCCGAACCTTATTTCGTCGGGCAGGTTGGCGGGGTCAGGGTAATCATTGCCGGCTTCCAGCAATAAAACGGAAGTATCCCGGTCTTCGGCCAATCTGCTGGCCAACACCGATCCAGCCGCTCCACCGCCGACGACGATGACGTCGTATTTCATGTGGGCCTCTCTAAACTTGGATATTTCAGAGATCTAGTTGATTGTGCTGGGGGTATTGTAACTAAGAAGTAAGAATACGGCTAGAAACAGTGGTGATTCGGTGGAGGGCGTTGAATGAATCGATCGTTGGCGGGTGGAAATGTGGTGTTTTTACTTTGGGGCCATTTTGTGCCAAGTTGTGCCATTCGACCCGGTGGCGAGTTAGGGCCAGACGATCAGAAGACTCTGGGTGATTTGGATTACGCGGGCTTTCCATGGAGGCGTCCTCCTATGCACGGTTCATCCATCTTCTGGGCGACGGCTGTCTCTGGAGGAACTCCGGGTCGCCTCTGTCTCTTGTGGCCCAGTGAAGTTTTGAAGCGAGTTCCAGGGAGCCTGCGGTCTTAGTCCTAGCCTGGCCGCGGTAGCTTATGGGAGGGGTAGTGGAGACAGGGACTGGTAGGCGTGGGCGACTTTGAGCACGGTCTCTTCGTCGAAGGCTCTTCCTGCGATTTGGAGGCCGATGGGCAGACCTTCGGAGTCCAGCCCACACGGGACGGAAATCGCTGGGTGGCCGGTTAGGTTGAAGGGGGCAGTAGCTGACACCAGCTTGGTGAGGGCTTCTATGATGGTGTTGCCCAGCCCGTGCATACCCCCCAACGGCCAGGCCGCCATGGGAACAACCGGAGTAAGCAGCACGTCGACTTGTTGCAAGACCTCGTTCATGCCCTTGGTGATGGCATTTCGGGCACGCTGGGCTTTTAGCAAAGCACCGGCGCCAAGGAACCCGCCGGGAATCACCGTGGTCAACACCGGATCGGAGTAATCAGCCCCTTTGGTCTGGATCAGGGAGTCATGGACCGCTGCGGACTCGGTGGCGAATATGGTCCACCAGGCAGGTAAGATGTAGTCAGCGTGGGGAATCGTTACCTCTTCCACCTGCATTCCCGCTCCTTCTAGCACCTTTGCCGCCTGCTTTACTGAGTCTGCCACCTCCGGTGCGACACCGTCGAAGAAGTAGTTAGCCGGAATGCCAGCCCGCAAGCCGCGGAGTTCACCAGTTAGCGCCTGACGGTAGTCAGGGACAGGCAGGTCCAACGTGGTGGGGTCAAGGGGATCGAAACCCGCGATAGCTTGCAGAATAATGGCAGTATCTTCTACTGTTCTGGCCATGGGGCCCGCGTGGTCCAGAGACCAGCATAAAGGGAAGACGCCCCTCCTGCTGGCCCGGCCATAGGTCTGTTTCAGGCCCACCACACCACAGAGCCCCGCCGGAATGCGGATGGAGCCTCCGGTGTCTGAGCCAATGCCGCCGTAGCACATGTGGGCGGCGATGGCGGCGCCGGTACCGGAACTGGAGCCGCCGGTATCGCGGGTGGTATTCCAGGGGTTGCGGGACGCGCCGTAGAGAGGGTTAGGCGGAGCGCAGGCGAATTCGTAGCAGTTATGCTTGCCCACGATCACAGCTCCCGCCGCAGCCAGACGTTGGGTGACGGTAGCGTCGTGGTCCGGCACCCAATCAGCATTGACCTGGGAGCCGCAAGTGGTCAGAACGTCTTTGGTGGAAATTATGTCCTTGAGGCCGATGGGCACACCGTGTAACGGCCCCAAGTACCGACCTTCCCGGATAAGGCGTTCGGCGTCCCTTGCGGACTGGCGGGCTTGGTCTCCCATCACCGTGATGTAAGAGTTGATGGAGCCGTCCAGCTCGTCTATCCGGGCGAGGCTCGCCTCTATCACCTCTGTGGGCGATAACTGGGAGGACTTGATTAGCTCCGCTAGTTGAGCAATGGAAAGCCTGGTTAACTCTTGCGTTGCCATTGTCATCACTCCCTTGTTATCGGTCTCTCCGGTTGATGAACACGTTGGCCGGCTCCTCTGTACGAACGTCCAGGTCGTCGAGCTTGCGGACCATATCCTCCAAAGCTTCCAACTCGCTGGCGATTCTGGCGAGCCAGGCTTCGTCGGCTCGTGCAATGCCCAAGCGTTCCATAGCTACGCGCAATGAATCAACGTGGGGTCCCAACGGGGATGCTGCCACAGTCTTAACTCCATGGGATGGTTCGAGCTAACTATGAGCCCTCAGTATAGTTTATCTGCGGGTGTTGTAACTGGATACCAGGCTAGGACTTGGGGTTATTCATGGCAGGCATTTCAAGTGATGCTCGCAGACTATTCAGGGTCTTTTAATTGCCGGGAGTCCCGTTCGTGGTGAGCTTGTCGAAGGGCCGTCCCCTCATGGTTCGACAGGCTCACCACGAAGGGACTCCCGAAACCGATGTCTACGATTAAAAGACCCTGCGCAGACGATCCGGATAATGCTTGAGGGCAGCGTAGAAGGTATGATGGGGCCAGATCGCCGGAGGTGGACGCTGACGTTGGTAACCCGTTGCATTGCTGAGTTGCTAGGTACATTCGGCTTGGTGTTCGCTGCCGCCGGGGCGAACATGGTGGAGGAGATGACCGGGGGACAAGTGACGCCCGTGGGTGTCGGCCTCACCACGGGATTAATTGTAGCGGTGATGATCGCCGCGATCGGGCACATATCGGGAGCGCACATAAATCCGGCGGTGACCCTGGGGTTTGCTTTGGCGCGGCATTTCCCGTGGAGGGACGTGCCGCTGTATTGGGCTGCGCAACTGGCTGGAGCCATCGCGGGCAGCCTGGTGCTGCGAGGCCTTTTTGGGTTGGTCGACGACATTGGAGCCACGGTCCCCGCTGGCGACCCCTACCAGTCTTTAGGTTTGGAGATTCTACTGACTTTTCTATTGATGTTCGTGATTATGGCGGTAGCCACCGACGTTCGAGCGGTGGGGCAGATAGCGGCGCTGGCTATTGGGGCTACCGTTACATTAGAAGCTATATTCGCTGGCCCGATCTCCGGCGCGTCGATGAATCCAGCCCGCTCCCTGGGCCCGGCGTTGGTGGCGATGAACTGGAGCGCCCATTGGGTCTATTGGGCGGGACCCCTGTCAGGGGCGGCGGCGGGGGCATTGATCTATCGGTGGCTGCGGGACAACAACGTGGGGCCTCCCGATTTAACGACGAGCCGGTAGGAGGCTTCTTGTGTGGCGACGGCAGGGGCGCTGGCGTAAAGGTGTAGGGTTGGGGATAGATTCGCATCTAACGGAAAGCTCGGAGTGCAGGCGCACAGCCTTTAAATCTTTGCCTCTTCCAACTTGAGGCGGTTCGAAGGGCCCGGTCATGTCTAGGACTTCAGATGCTTGGCGAACCACCCCAGGACCTCTTGCCAAGCCGCGTTGGCGGCCCCTTGGTGGTAGCGTTGTCCAGTATCGTTGAAAAAAGCGTGTCCCGCTCCGGGGTAGGTTATTACCCGGTAGTCCTTCCCGTGCTGCTGTAACGCCGCCTCTAAATCGGGGACGCCGGAATTTATCCGTTGGTCATCGCCGCCGTAAATGCCCAGAACCGGCACGTTCAGGTTGGGGACCTCGTCCAATGGCGGCGCCGACCCATAAAAGGGCGCTGCCGCCGCAATCTCCTGGTTCCGCACCGACATCAACCAGGTCAAGCCACCTCCGAAACAGAACCCAGTCACTCCAATCCGGTCCGGCCTAACGTGGGAAAGGGTCTGGAGATAATCAACGCTGGCGTTCAAATCGATCAAAAAATCGCCCCTGGCGATCTCCCGCAGTGCGTCCCTGGCTTGGTCGCTGTCAGCGAAGGCCCCCGTCCCGCCCTTACGAGAAAGCAAATCGACGCTCAAGGCCGTATAACCTTGTAGAGCATAGCGGCGGGTAACGTCGGGGAAATGGGGCTGCATCCCTCGGTTTTCGTGAATGACCAAAACAGCAGGGTTGGGCCCGCCTTCTTTCGGTCGAGCCAAATATCCCATCATGGTCCCGGCGGCGGCGGCGAATTCCACTGGACCTGCCTCAATGCGAGGGTCATCCGGAGACACTGTTTCTCCGGGACCCGAAGTGGGGACCACCGTGGGGGCGGCCATCTGTGCCCCGCAGGCCAGACTGCCCAACAGCATTCCTCCCACCACCGCGCCACCGCCAATTATTGACATCCGCCGGAGAAGCTCCCGCGAGCCGACCCGGCTGTAGAGCCGAATGTCTCCTCCGCCAACGCGGTTGCTCTTCTTGTTGCTTTTAACGTCGGCCATATTGAGTTCACCTTCCGACAGTCCCCTGGAATTCAACCGTGGACTTGACATTAGTGCTGCCTACAGTCAAGTGAGGCTCACCATTTCCGGCCACGTGTACTGTACTACAAACCAAGCTCGGGCACTCAGCGGTCGCTGTTCTGGTGGGCCGAGTTCTGGACCGGCGGAGCGAAACCCAAGGACTACGCCAGGCAATGGTGATTGACTACGGACCAGGGTCCACCAGCAAAGCCCTTGAGGCTTGGGCAAGCTCGGGATCCAATAACAACTCGGCAGAAGTGAGCTTCCGGTATGGCGACGGCCGGGAGGCCGGCGTCGAGGTGTAGCCCTGGGGATGGATTTACATAAGCAGCGGCCCGCGCTGTGTCAGGGGGGAATGGGACAGCTTCGACTGCGAGAAGGAAGAGCTAAGGTACAATGGGACCAAGACGCCGTCATGGACAAGGTGTACGTTCCAACGGTGCGATGGAAGACGCAGGCCTGCCGGTTGAAGGATAGTGCGCTGAGAAGTTCGGGGGTTTGAGTCTTGCTAGGCCCACTAAGCTATACAAGATCAAGAGCCTTTACTATTATATCCAGCTCGTGCTGTGGGATGCTTTAGAGGTAGTTGAATCCTCTTAAGTGTCCAGCCTCAACGTGTTATATGGCCTGTGCAGCCTGCTCGGCAGGCCTGCGATCTTATGCCGTTACCAGCCCCAAACGGATGCCTCAGCTTCTTTGGCCGCTTCAGGGGTGTAGTTTCACCGATAGTATTATTGGTTAGAGGCGTATGCCATGAAGTCACTGGAAAGTGTTACTGCACAAGCGAAGTATTGGAGTCCAGTCCGGATTCGAAGAATCGGTTAGGGATGAAATTCTTGGGGCTGACGTTGGTGTGCCTACTGTCGACGATGTTCACGGTTGCGGCGTGCGACGGCGGCGAGCATGCGCCAATGGCTACTGGAGCGGTGGAGTGGGGATACGACGGCGCGGGCGCCGCGGGGAGTTGGTCTTCGCTGTCTGAAGAGTACGCAACTTGCGCCGACGGCGATCAGCAGTCGCCGATCGATATTACGACATACGAAAAGGGCGACGGTGGGCCTATTTTGTTCTCATACGGCAGTGACACGACAGCAGTGCGCAACGATGGCAAGTTTGTGCATATTGACTACGCGCCGGGTAGTACGTTGAGCTTCGGGCGGCGGATATTCGAACTGAAGTCGGCGCACCTTCATTCACCCTCGGAACACCGGATAGGTGGGGTGGGTTTCGCGGCAGAACTGCATCTGGTCCATGAGCATGCCGAGGGTCACTTAGTAGTGGTGGCGTTGTTGTTAAGGCTTGGCGAGCCCAGTCCGCTAGTGCAAGCAATTCTCAATGCCGCCCCCACTGCCGGTGATACTATCAGGGGCGCCATTACGCACAATATCGGCGGTTACGTAACGGGCGAACTGGGCTATTACCAGTACGACGGCTCGAAGACGACTCCACCCTGCCATGAGCCCGTTGGCTGGCTTGTGATGCGCGAGCTCAAGACTATTTCGCTGGAACAGGTGAACAAGCTGCTGGCATTGAGTGGCGGGGCCAACAATCGCCCTGTCCAGCCCACGGGCAGCCGGGTGATAACAATCGGCGGTACGCCTTAAGATTATATTGGCCGATCCCGGATACACTGACTCCAACAGGCCGGAATTGCACTCTTAATTAGGTCTGATAGGCCGATGGGGTTATTAGAGTAGTAGTCACCAAATCTCCCCTTTCGTCCAAGGATCCTTGCACCAGGGCGTACCAGCGGGGTACGCCGACGGCCCGGTCTTCCCGGATCACGGCCAGGTAGCCGTTGCCGATGGTGTCCTGGCCGATCACCACCCACTCCATGACTTCCGACGTCGATAGGTAGAGCGGCACCGGCGGGTCGATGGCCTCGGTGTTGGTGAAGCCCTCGATGGCCCCGTTCCAGAAGAAGGCGTCCAGGGCTTCCCTCTCCTGTGCCGCGCCCGGCGGGTCGGTGCCCTCCTCGAACTCCCGCTCCAGGGTCCAACCGTGGCCCACCTGGTCGCGGGCCTTGACCCGAACGGCGTTCCGATGCGGTCGACTCGTTGTAGAACGCTGCCAGCCGGTCAAGGTCGAGCGGCGGGTTGACGGTGCCGTCCCACCTGGTCTTCTCGGTCCGGCTGGCGGGGAACTGGTAGCTGCGGTACGCTTCCACCGCCTGGGCTACGTCCAGCACATAGGCCCTTACTTCAGCCATCTCTCACACTCCGCACACCCCACAGCGTCGACAGCCCCAGCGCCGATACGCCACATTAAGGGTTGTTCCTAATCTCGTCTATTAGAGGGTCGATCCACTCACCGTACTTCCAAAGCATGTGGTTCGCCATGAAGGACCGCTGTTGCAACTCCATAAACATAAACGCCATTGCCGAGAGGTCAGCTGCGGTCTCGAACCAGTCGTATGTTCCAAGTGGCGGTGAAGAAAAAGATTCAGAGCCGTCGGAGTTATAGACTTTCATGTTTGACTTGATTCGTGCGTAAATGTGCTTGTCCAGGACATGGATCAAGCTTGGCCTGCACTCTGGAGGGACATCTGGATTCGTTTGGTAGAAATCCGAGAAGTATTGTTGAATCAGGCGCTTGTCGATGCTGTCATAAGCGAAATGACCTTGTAGGGCCAGTCTCACCAGAAGTCGGGGGGCACTTTGATGAACGGGGCCAGCGCTCCGCCGGGGTCATCTACCTTGGGGAGCGACGCGAAGTTGTCCAGAGCTTTCAGCAACTCCTTCTTGTCTAGCTTCGTTTTCACTTCGGCTACACAGATTGTGCCCTCCCACGGGGCTATAGCCTGAAGATTCGGAAGAATCTCGAATCTGGGAGTAGGCCCAGCAGTAGCGATCAGGTCGATCTGCTTTGATCTTTCCCCCTTAACATTGAAAACATATCCGCCGCGAAATACTTCGCAGGTGGATGGAAGATGGCGTTCAAGAAGCCGACGGTAGATTTCCTCTCTGCCGGTTCCAACCGCCGTGGGGTTCTTCAATAACCCTGCTTGGTTGGCCTCACTAGTCAGTTCGTCGACGATACTCTTGAAGTATCTGGCCATGTCCGGAAACGCACTGGTTGACATGAATCGACCTCTTTCACAGAATCCCCGCCGAACCATGCCTGTCCACTTCCTGGGCTGCGTATTCTACTTGATCCTCGTGACGCCCGTTGGGAGATGTTGATAGTTCACTTCTAAGTTCCTGGAGCCACGAAGCTCTGCCCGAAAGACGGTGCCATCCTCTCGATCGGGCTGGCGGGGAACTGGTAGCTACGGTACGCCTCCACCGCGTGGGCCATGTCTAGCACATACGCCCTTACTTCAGCCATCTCCGACCTCCCCGCTTCTCGTCGCGGGCGCTATAGTCGGGCCCCAAGCTCACACAAGGTGTTCAGGGGCTTCGACCTCCGGCAATACGGTTGGCATACTCCGCCTATCGTTAAGCAGGGCCTCTCTCCGCTGGCGCACCTTTTCTTGGACTGCCGTCAAGTAACCTAGCCAACCGATCATGTACTCTCTCTCGGCGTCTAATGGTGAATCGCTCTCAATGTCGTAGTGTGGGTGCGCTTCGAGATATTGGATGAAGCGTTCGGAATAGTCGTGATAGTGGTGGCGGAAATCTTCCACCCCAGCAATGTGAGGGGGCGGAACCTCCCAATACGGCCTTCCCTGTTTTCTGATGATGTCTTGCCGGTGGGCAAGGTATTGGAGGTCCTGTGGTCTGGCGCGCTCGACCCAGATGATGGCGTCCCTTAGGCCAACTTCTTGCCAGTCCACAAACAGCTCTTGTTCTTGGACACAGAGTTCATCTACCACCTTTGGGACCTCACCAGCCGAGATTCTTGCCAACCCGTCCTCGTAGGCCCTGACATGTAGTTCGATTGCCTCTCGGCATATTTCGGAAACATTGACAGTAGCCTTTAACGGTTCGAGTCTCTTATACAACTGATTGGGGATGTTAACTCCAATTCTCATCTCTGTCCTCGTTTGGTGGTATGTTACATGCGCTATAGACGCATACCACACTTGCCAAAGACATACAAGCTCCCGACCAAGGGTCCATTTTGTCTCCCTCAGCGCCGGGGAGCGCAGTAGTGGCGGCGTGAAGACCGACGGCTCCGTCGCCTGTTGGGGCGCCAACGAATACGGCCAGGCCACGCCACCTTGCCCTTGTTCGGTAGCCAACCGTGGCTGTAATCGGTGTTGATGTCCAGCGAAAAGGTCCGGGGTAACTGGGCAGCATAAATGACACATTCCCCTTATTGGAGAATGTGACTTTGAGTCCCAAAGAACAGACCAGACTTCAGGTTTTGAACAGCTTGCTGGCGGAGCACATGACGCTCGATTAGGCTGCTACTATGGATGGGCGGCAGCAAACGCCATATCAGGTGCATCGTGGCGGCTTACCGGGAGGAGGGGACCGCCGCCGTTGCTCACGGTCACCGGGGCCGCCGACAGGCTGCACCGTTCCCGAAGGAATCGGGCGAGCGTATCGTTGATGACGCTTTCGTGGCTGCGGTCCTTGTCAGTGCCACTTGTCATGTCAGAAATGAATCCCCTTAAGAAATGAATCCCCTTAGATGGACGCGTGCGGATTGCTCGACAGCCGTGAGGACTATTCTCAGTCAAAGGGATTCTGCAACTCAACGCCGAGCTGGAGAAAGTCGCTTACGTTCCGGGTAACCACCGTAAGCCTATGAACGATAGCTGTTGCCGCAATCATGGCGTCTTCGCTTATCGTGTCAGACTGCCTGTGCATGAGCCTCGCCCACTCCCGGAAGGCGGGCGCGTCCATCGGTAACACGCCGTAGGATGCCAAGACCTTGTCCAGCCAGGTCTCCAACTCCTCCGCCTTGGCCTCATCCTGCTCGCGGGTGATCTCGATCCCCGCCTGTATCTCCCCGATCGTAACGGCGGACACTAAGAGTTGCTCCGCCGGCACGTCTGCAATCCAGTCCAGGACAGCACCGTGTGGACGGGAACGACGCAGCTCCGAGACCACATTCGTATCGAGGAGGTACATCGGCCTACTCCACAGCCAGGGGTATGCGGTGGCGATGCTGTCGGCGAGGCGGTGTAAGCTCTTCGGTCCGCGCTCCAGAGGCGAGGAGCAACTCCTTCAGATCCGGTCTGGTCATCCTCTCCAGCCTCCGCCACTGCTCAATGGGAAGGAGCACGGCAGTGTCCACCCCGCGCTTGGTCACTATCTGCGGCCCCTCGGCGAGGGCAGTATCTAGGAGCTCGCTGAACCTTGACTTGGCGTCCTGCACCGGCCATTTCCTGCTCATGGTTCACCCCAGTTACTATTGTCCTGACTAGCTACCAGACTAGGTTCAATAGCCATCAATGTCAAGATGCGCTGCAATTCTGGTTTCCGCATCCCCGCCCAAGTTGGAGAAGGTGAGGAAGTTCGACGCTCAAATGCGGGCGTTCGATATGGGAGGGTGGCTGGGTGACACACGGGAGGGCGAGAAGCTCTACGCTGTCCTGGAGGAAAACGAGAACATCGAGGCCTTGTTGCATACCTCTCAGATCACTGACATCAAAGAGGCGAAGCGATATCGGGGCATCGCCGCTGCGACCGATCACCGGGTTATCTTGGTGTTTAACACTCCCTCTGACGATGATTCAGTAGAGATGCCATACGGGAGCATCGAGTCGGTGACATACCTTGAAGCAGGATTACGTAGGCTACGCTTGTTGCCGGGACTAACCGTTACCGGGTCCGGAACCCAGAGCTATCAAATAGATAAACTTTATAAGGTTGACGCAGAGCAGTTTCTTGAATGTGTGCGGCATCATCTGAAGTCCAGGTAACCGCGAGTACCAGCCCACCATCGTCCGTGTCCTGGTAGTCAAATTGGCCTTAGCCTTAGGTTGCGGCGGATGGGAAGTTCGATGGGACCTTCCCATCCGGTTGACGAACACTGGGATGAATCCCAAGAAAAGGACATCAGTAACGCGGCCGAGCGCATGGCGGAGCTCCCCGGCGCATCTTCGACACCATCATCACGGGATTCAAGGATGACGTTTGGCCGGCATTGTCCGGCGTTTATGATCCCGGCAAATTGAGAGGAGGGCCTATCGGTGTGTTGTAGGTAGGCATCGATCCGATCGGTTCAAAAGGCCTATAGGGACGTCCCCTTTTTGTGGTGTCCGGACCCGCACCGTGCCGCAGGTACCCAGACAGCAAAATCCGACCAATATCTATTCGCTTGTACACTTCGTCAGATGAGTGGGTGGTCCGGTGTGCCGAGTTCCAGTAGGGCTGCATCGTTTTCTGGTTTGGCGAACTGACAGCGGTATTGCCAGCCGAAAAGTTTGTAGTACAGTACACGGAGGTCGACCATTATCCTATCAAGCATTGCCCCTGAGATATCTATGGTGAAGTTGGCTGGCAGGACCTTGTATGGCGACGCTGCTGGAAGTTAAAGACCTCAGGACTTATTTCTACACGCCGGAAGGGGTCGTAAAGGCCGTGGACGGAATTAGCTACGAGCTGGAGGAAGGGGAGACGCTGGGCCTGGTAGGGGAAAGCGGGTGCGGCAAGAGCGTCAGCGCCCTGTCGTTATTGCGTTTGATCCCCGATCCACCGGGCAAGATCGTGGACGGCCAGGTCTTGTTTGAAGGCGAAGACATACTGAAGATCCACATGGACGGCATGAGACGTATTCGTGGTGGGAAAATGTCCATGGTGTTCCAGGAGCCGATGACGTCGTTGAATCCGGTGCTCAACATCGAGCGGCAGCTTACCGAGGCTTTGCAGCTCCACAAAGGGATGTCCAGGGACCAGGCCCGTCGTGAGGGCGTGAACCTGCTGGCCCGCGTCGGCATCCCCGACCCGGAACATCGGATCAACCAGTATCCCCACCAGTTCAGCGGGGGTATGCGGCAACGGGTGATGATCGCCATGGCCCTCAGTTGCAGTCCGCGGTTGATTATCGCTGACGAACCGACCACCGCGCTGGATGTGACCATCCAAGCCCAGATCCTGGAATTGATGAAATCGTTGACCAGCGAATTCGGCGTAGCATTGATGGTCATCACTCACAATTTGGGGGTGGTGGCCCGGTATGCCGACCGGGTGAATATCATGTACGCGGGCAAGATCATCGAGCGGGCTACGGCGATTGAGATATACTCCAACCCGAGGCACCCCTACACCGTGGGGTTGCTCAGGTCGGTGCCCCGGTTGGACCAACCGCGGCGCGCCAAGCTGGACCCGATCGAAGGCCAACCCCCTGATCTGGTGAATCTTCCTCAAGGTTGTGCGTTCCGGCCCCGATGCCGTTGGGCCGTAGACAAGTGCGCTACGGACACTCCGCCATTGCTGCCGACCAGTGAGGGCCATTGGTCGGCTTGCTGGCAGGCCGACCAGTTGGGGCCCAGCGCATTGGACTTTCTTGGAAACCAGGCTACGGGAGACCAGGCTACGGTTCCCGGTAGCACCGGCTTGACGGAGCCGGTATCGTCTCCGGACACGCCACCCCTGACCCAGCCGACGGAGAGCAGCTCATAATGACTACCATGCCCGACACTCAATCCACCGGTAGCGCCCCAACGGCCAACGGTGACGTCCTGTTGGAAGTGAACAACCTGAAGATGTACTTCCCGGTGAACACGGGACTGCTCTTCCAGCGTACGGTGGCCCACATCAAAGCGGTGGATGACGTGAGCTTTACTGTCCGGCGGGGAGAGACGCTGGGCTTGGTGGGGGAAAGCGGCTGCGGCAAGACCACCACGGGCCGCTGCATACTCAAGCTGTACAAACCCACGGCCGGTGAAATCAAGTTCGACGGCCAGAATATACTATCCTTATCATCCAGGCAGACACGGGCGATGCGAAGGGACATGCAGGTCATCTTCCAGGACCCCTACAGCTCCCTCAACCCTCGCATGACGGCGGGCAACATCATCGGAGAGCCGTTGGCCGTTCACGGCTTGGTTAAGAACAAAGCGGAATACCGGGAGCGGGTGGGAGAGCTGCTGCGGGATGTCGGCCTGAACCCTTACATGGCAGACCGGTTTCCCCACGAATTCAGCGGTGGGCAACGGCAACGGATCGGGGTAGCGCGGGCCTTGGCCGTAGGTCCGAGATTCATAGTCGCCGACGAGCCTGTATCCGCGCTGGACGTCTCCATACAAGCCCAGATCATCAACCTGTTGGAGGACCTGCAGGAGCGGTTTTCGCTGACCTACTTGTTCATTGCCCACGATCTTTCGGTGGTCCGGCATATCAGCGACCGGGTGGCGGTAATGTACCTTGGGCACATCGTTGAGATCGCGGAGCGTAACGAGATCTACCTAAACCCTGTTCACCCATACACCAAGGCGTTACTGTCGGCGGTGCCGATCCCTGACCCGATCATCGACGCTCAGCGAGAGAGGGTCCTATTGACCGGGGAAGTTCCCAGCCCCTTGAATCCGCCCAGCGGTTGCGTGTTCCATCCCAGGTGTCCCGTTGCTACGGAGGAGTGCGCTCAGGTGCTGCCGGAGCTGAGGGAGGTGGAGCCGAAGCATTGGGCGAGCTGTATCCGGGCACCGGGGTATGGAGCGGTCTGAGCTTAGGGCTCTATCCGGCGCCGCTGTCTGATTGTTTAGACCCCCAGGGTTTCCCGCAGGTCTCGAATCTGGTCCAGGTGCTCACGCCAGTGGCTGGCGAACATGCCTTCCAAAAGACGCTGCGCAGTAAGCTCCTCATCCACGTCTCGAGCCTTGAAGTGAGTCAGCACCGACTTCCCTTCAAAGTCCTCTTCCAAAGCGGCTTTGACCGACTCTTCCAAGCCTTCCAGCACCCGGCCGATATCTTGGCGCACGCGTTCTGCGTCGTGGCTCTGGCGTTCCGGCGTCACATGGTCCAGATCGGACCACAAGTCGAACTCTCGAAGGGAATCTGAAAGAGTAGCGCCGATTACGGAGTGGACCCCGCCGACGGGGGTGTCAACCAAGTGGTATATGACCTGCCGAGCCGACCAAGAGTCTGGCTCAGACTTCCAGTCGAGGCAATAGTCCATTCCATCCAAGAGCTGGAACAGCTCATTACGGATACTCCTGACGTTGTCTAGGTGAGCTTGTTTCCTGCTGGTCACAGGACCTCCTCATCAGCTATCAAATCCCGCAGGATGGACATGGCGGCATCACGAGTATCATCGCGGGCGAGGGCGAACTCCAGGGAGGCGCGCAATAGCCCCAGGGGAGTGCCTCCGTCGTAGCGTCGGCCCTGAAACTCGTAGGCGTAAATCTCTTGCTCTTCCAGGAGCAACGATAGGCCGTCGGTGAGCTGGATTTCGCCTTTGGCGCCCTTGGGAGTCCGCTCTAAGCAATCGAAAACCACGGGAGGGAGCAAGTAACGCCCGACGATGGCCAGGTTTGACGGCGCCTCATGTCTAAGCGGCTTTTCCACCAGGCGGTGCACCCGGTGCACCTTTTCGGCTATTTTGGTCGCTTCTACGACACCATACCTATCGATGGTGTCCCAGGGCATCGGCTCCACAGCGATAATAGCGCTCGACGCCTGCTGGGCCACTCCCAGCATTTGGGCTACAACCCCAGGGCTGTGGGCAATGATATCGTCGGGCAAGATAACCAGGAAGGTCTCGTTTCCCACCGCTTCTTTGGCGGTCAGGACCGCGTGCCCTAGGCCCAAGGGTTCCTCCTGGACGACATGGCGCACCTCGGCCAGGGCGGAAGTTTGGCGCACCTTGTCCAGCAACTCAGCGCCACCAGACGCTTCCAGGTGGCGCTCCAGCGCCGGATGAGGCTGAAAATAGCTGGTAATGGCCTCTTTTCCTGGCGCCGTAACTAGGATGACCTCTTGGATTCCTGCCTCATAAGCCTCCTCCACCACATATTGGAGCATCGGCTTCTCTAGGATGGGCAGCAGTTCCTTGGGCACAGACTTGGTCACCGGCAGGAAGCGGGTGCCCAGTCCAGCGGCCGGTATTACAGCTTTTTTGACATTCATTTCAGGGCCTCAGGCATCTCAGGGCCTCGGGCCTGAAGTATTTTAGCATGACCAGGGCAATGGCATGTTAGCCGGAAAGAACCGTTCGCTGTCACTGCCGGGAACGGGGAAGTCTAGCGGCGTGGAGGCTTGGGATGGGTGGCTGCGTGGATTCCCGCCCCCGATCGAGCCGGGGGCAGGCTCTGCGCGGGAATGACGGGTGGGGGCGCGGGAATGACGGGTGGGGGCGCGGGAATGACGGATGGGGGGCGTGGGAATGACGGGTGGGGGTGTGGGGGTTTGGGATTGGGTGGCTGCGTGGATTCCCGCCCTCGATCGAGCCGGGGGCAGGCTCTGCGGGGGAATGACGGATGGGGGGCGTGGGAATGACGGGTGGGGGTGTGGGGGTTTGGGATTGGGTGGCTGCGTGGATTCCCGCCCCCGATCGAGCCGGGGGCAGGCTCTGCGTGGGAATGACGGATGGGGGGCGTGGGAATGACGGAAGGGGGGCGTGGGGGTTTGGGATTGGGTGGCTGCGTGGATTCCCGCTTGCGCGGGAATGACGGGTGGGGGCGCGGGAATGACGGAAGGGGGGCGTGGGGCCTTGGGTTGGGTGGGGGCGCGGGAATGACGGGTGGGGGCGCGGGAATGACGGGTGGGGGCGCGGGAGTGACGGAAGGGGGGCGTGGGGCCTTGGGTTGGGTGGCTGCGTGGATTCCCGCTTGCGCGGGAATGACGGGTGGGGGCGCGGGAATGACGGAAGGGGGGCGTGGGGGTTTGGGATGGGTGGCTTCTCGTGGGTGCGGCCTGCGGGGGAATGACGGAAGGGGGGCGTGGGGTTTGGGTTGGGTGGCTGCGTGGATTCCCGCTTGCGCGGGAATGACGGGTGGGGGCGCGGGAATGACGGGTGGGGGCGCGGGAATGACGGGTGGGGGCGTGGGGATGACGGGTGGGGGCGCGGGAGTGATGGGGCGGAGCGCTGCTAGCGTAACGGGATTGTTTGACAGTGAAGCAGCCGCTCACCTACCATGGTAATGAGGCCGTGCTAGGCGGGGAGCTAGCGGTGCCCTGTACCCGCAATCCGCTATAGCGGGGTCGAATTCCTCCCCCAGGCGAGGCCAGTGGGTCAATATTTCGGAGTGGTGGCATAGAGGGTTGGGTCCCACGCGGCGTAGGCCTGTGAACCCCGCCAGGTCCGGAAGGAAGCAACGGTTAATGGGACTCTACGGGTGCCGTGGGCGTGCCTGACCTGAGTCATACTCCGGAACACACTCAATGGTCTGGGTCGAAGGGAGGTGCGCGGTCTCTTTTCGGAGTTATTTAGTCGAATCCTCCACAGGCTGACTTAGCCTCACACTGGGAGAACACGCGGCCATCGTCTACTCCAGACCGGTTGCTTTGTTCGTTGCGACCTTTTTAGGAAGACGACGTGTTTTAACCTCCGGTTGCTTCATTGACGTATTCCCGATCTCGAAAGGCCCTGGGCCAGCATTTCCTATCGGATCAACGGGTGCTCAGCCGCATCGTGGCTGCGGCCGAGATAGGCCATGGCGACCGGGTCGTGGAGATTGGGCCGGGTAGGGGGAGCCTAACCGGCCTGATGATAAAACGCGGGGCCAAAGTGGTCGCGGTGGAGCTTGACCCCACTTTGGCGGCCTCGCTCCCCTCTAGGTTGGGCGACCCCGAGAATTTGACTGTAATACAAGCCGACGCTCGTTTCGTCGAACCCGAGTCATTGGTAGAAGACCGGGAGCCCTTCAAAGTGGTTGGCAACCTGCCATATTATGCTGCCAACCCGATAGTCCGCATTTTTCTTGAGGCCTCTTTCAAACCCCAGCTCATGGTGGTGATGGTACAGGAGGAGGTAGCCAAGAACATGGCGGCGGCCCCTGGAAGTATGGGTCTGCTATCGGTGGCGACCCAGTACTACGCGGCGCCGAAATTGGTGTGTACAGTACCTGCAAGGGCATTTCGGCCGCCTCCCAAGGTCAATTCCGCGGTGGTACGTTTGGACATCCGGCAAAAGCCGGCGGTAGATGTGGGGGACGAGGGGGGCTTCTTTCGATTGGTGCGGGCCGGATTTTCCGCACCACGCAAGCAACTTCGTAACTCTTTGGCCCAAGGGCTTACGGCCCCACCGCCGTTGGTCACTCAACTATGCGACCGCGTGTCCATAGATGGGTCCAGGAGGCCTGCGACCCTGACCCTGGATGAATGGGCTCGTATGTTCCAGGCCTGGGAAGAGGAAGAGATTGCGCGTTCAGGCCTACGCTAAGCTGAACCTGACTCTGGAAATCCTGGGCCGACGCGACGATGGGTTCCACGAGATTAGGACGATTCTCCAGGCAATTGACCTATGCGACGACTTGGAGCTCTTACCCGCTGCCAGCTTGCAAGTTAGCTGCGACGACCCCTCCTTGGAGGGTGAGGCCAACTTGGTCTGGGAGGCCGCAAGGAGCCTCTCCCGGACCTACGGCATCTGTCCAGCCGTGTCGATCAATATTCGCAAGCGGATTCCTGTGGCGATGGGGCTTGGTGGAGGGAGCAGTGACGCAGCGTCGGCCCTGTTGGCTCTGAACCAGTACTGGCGTCTTGGTCTAGCTGTATCTGACCTGGCAAAGGTTGGGGCAACCTTGGGATCAGACGTACCATTTTTCCTATGGGGCGGCACCGGCTTGGCCGAAGGCAGGGGTGAGGAGATTACACCTCTGGCACCGACGCCACAGATGCAAGCGATTCTAGTGTGCCCACCGGTCTTCGTTAACCGCAAGACAGCGGCCATGTATTCGCATATCTCTGCCGATCAATACGGTACTGGGGAATCTACATCGCGGATGTTAGAGGCCTTGGAGCAGGGGAACTTTGACTCGAGTTTGGTTTCTAACGTGTTCCAGGAGGTCGCGCCGAAGGTCTTCCCGGAGCTGGAGGTATATCAACGGGCGCTGACGGCCTGTACGGACGCTGGCTTCATTTTGACAGGGGCTGGACCGGCATTATATTCAATCCCAACCAACAAAACAGGCCCAACCAACAAAACAGGCCCGACCAACAAAACAGAATATGAAAGGGTTGCTGCGGCCTTGCGGCCCCTAGGGGCGCAGGTATACCTTGTGAATACAGTAACAAAGGCACCACAAGTGACTCCCGCGGCTGATGCCGGGGGGGCCGGAGTAGGGTAGGCGATGGGCGTACTGGCCACAATCGAAATAGGGATGAACCCAAATATTATTGATACCGGGAGGGTGGTCCTTTCGTGGCACGGGCTAATGACGTTTGTGGCGGTAGTTGTAGCGGTCTATCTGGTAGCCAGGTGGGGTAGTCGGGAAGGGT
This sequence comes from Dehalococcoidia bacterium, assembly GCA_965197555.1. Classification (GTDB taxonomy): domain Bacteria; phylum Chloroflexota; class Dehalococcoidia; order Lucifugimonadales; family UBA3495. Next base: position 1,843,884 of record OZ240213.1, read on the forward strand.
TTGTCAAAGACCCGATTTATTCCGTAACGGTGTGGGCGATCATTGGAGGAGTCATTGGTGCCCGGGCATTGCACGTAATCGACTTCTGGAACGAAATATATCAGCATGACTGGGAGCGGATCTTCCGTTTGTGGGAGGGTGGCATAGCGATATACGGTGCGATCCTGGGCGGATTCGTTGGCGGCGCCCTCTTCATGATGATCAGGAACTCCAATTGGTTCCTGGCTCTCTGGGGCCGGTACTTGCCGTTCCTTGGACCTGCCACCCCTGCTGAATTTCCCTCCATGGGCCGGTTGGCGGACATCACCGCACCGGCGCTGCTGGTCGCAATGGCCATCGGCAGAATCGGTGACATAATAAATGGGGAGCACTTCGCCCATGCAACCGGTCTACCCTGGGGGGTCATTTATTCCCATCCGGCGAGCCCCGGTATGGTGCGACCGGCTTCTCATCCAGCGGTGGCCTACGAGTTGCTATTTGACTTGGTGCTCTTGGGCCTATTGTGGCCTCTGCGGAACCGGCTTCGGCCCCATGGAATGTTCTTTGCTCTGTACCTAGGGACTTATTCGGTGGGACGGTTCTTCCTCAGCTTCCTACGGGTTGAATTCAATACCTACTTCGGCGGTTTAAACGAGGCACAGATAGTCGCTTTGATTGTGATCGTAGTAACCGTTCCTCTGCTGGTGTACAAAGCCCAACTGGTGCAAGGGGCTCCTAGCCAAGCCGCGGGGCGGGCCTCCCGGCGAACCTAGGATCCGCCAAGAGTGGTAGGGGATTGTAACAATGCCGGTCCTTTGCGGGTGAGGTGCTCTTTATCACTCCGCAACTAACGGGGCAGGCCGGAGGCGGCGTAGCGGGATGAGGGGGCTTGCCGGAGCTGTTAACCGGCTCTGTTTGGGTTTGCAAATACCAGCACAGAGTTGTGGCCGCCGAAACCAAAGGAATTGCTCATCGCGAAGTCAACCGGCCTATGTCTAGCTTGGTTGGGTGTGTAGTCCAAGTCGCAGTCGGAGTCGGGCTCCTGCAGGTTGATGGTCGGGGGTATGATTCCGTTCTGCATTGACAGAATGCAGATGGCTGCTTCCAAGGAGCCGCCGGAGCCCAACAAGTGACCGGTCATGGACTTGCTGGAACTTATGGCCACATGGTAGGCGTCTTCCCCCATGGCCAGTTTGATGGCCTTGGTCTCCTGGCGGTCATTGAGCGGAGTGGAAGTACCGTGAGCGTTCAAGTAGTCGATCTTAGAGGGTTCTAAACCGGAGGATTCCAGAGCAATCTTGATCGCGGTGGCAGCGCTCTGTCCTGCCGGAGCCGGCTCGGTCAAATGGTGGGCGTCGGAAGTTGCGCCATAGCCAAGAACCTCAGCGAGGGCAGGTACGCCCCTGCGGTTGGCGCTAACTTCGCTTTCCAACGCGAGCACGGCGGCCCCCTCACCTATGACGAAGCCGTCCCGTTGGGCATCGAAGGGGCGGCTGGCCTTCTTTGGGTCCTCATTGAACCTGGAGAGAGCTCGTAAGGAATTGAATCCGGCTACAGCGATGGGGTAGATAGGAGCTTCACTGCCCCCGGCCAAGACCACGTCCTCTTGCCCTCGCCGCACCATTTCCCATGCCATCCCCAGAGCATCGGCGCCACTCGAACAAGACGATACCAGGCAAAAATTGGGTCCCATGGAGCCGGTCACCATGGATACCTGGGCTGAGGCCATATCCCCCAGCATCATCGGAATCAAGAAGGGACTGACTCGCTTTGGCCCTCTTTCAGTGAGGACTTGGAACTGTTCCGACAGGGTTATGATGCCGCCGATGCCGCTGCCGATGATGACTCCGACTTTGTAAGGGTCCAGCCCGTTCAGTTTAAGCTGGGCTTGGCTACTGGCCTCTTGGGCTGCGACGGCGGCAAACTGAGCAAAGCGGTCCATGCGCCGCGCCGCCTTTCGATCCAAGTAATTCTCCGGGTCGAACCCTTTGACTTCGGCAGCGAACCTGGTATCGAAGCCCTCGGTATCAAAGGCAGATATGAAGTCGACCCCAGAGCGGCCTTCGACGATTCCCTGCCAGGTTGACTGGGTATCCAGGCCCAAGGGGCTAACTATACCGATCCCGGTGACGAATACTCGGTTTAATCCACTCATTGTGCCTGCTTAAGAATAGACCCTCACGGAGCATTTGTGAGGGTCTTTCGAGTTAAGGAGCCTGCCACCTACAGTCAGCCGGAGATAAGCAGGTCTTTAATCAGATTCAGTTCTTGCGGTGTTGCGGTTTGTTGATTCTGTAACGACTCGGTTTAACATATCATTGAGCTCGTTGATGCGTCCTGTTATCGATGCGGCTAGCTCGGTCCGGCCGGAGCTGACGGGGTCAGATAGGGCTTTCAGGGACTCCGTTAACTCGTTGAGTCCAGTCCCAATATTATCCGCCATCTCTCTTCGAGCATTAGCCAGGGGTTGGGATACGGCTCGGAGGGTCTCGACCAGCTCGCCTACTCTCTGGGAGATATTGTCACCGAACTCCCTGCCCGCCAAGGACAATGGATCGGACCAAGCCCTGAGGGTTTCGGTGGCTTCGGTCATACGAGCAGCAATGGAGTCACTGAGGTCCCGAGAGGTTGTAGCCAGGCGCAATCGATAGGTCCGAAGCATCCTGAAGACACGGCCATACAGGTCGTCTACCGGGGTGAGTCTTGCCGAATAGCGGTCAAAAATTTCCTGGCTTTCCCGCATCGACCATCTTTCGTCTTGGTGGACGAGCTGGCGGCCCGTATAGAGATGGTACGGCCGCATCCGGCCAGGTTCCAGTACATCACCGTTTTCATCCAGAGGTATCAGTGTGTCCCAATTTGAGGTGGCCGGGAGAGGGGTGAGGAAATTCACAGTCTGGTACCTGCTGATCTGGGTGACCCAGTCGGCCAAGTCCATAATGCTTTCTTCGGTATCATAGGGCAAACCGATGATGGTCATGGCCACCACCGAAAATCCCATTTCGTTCAGGGTAGCCATGTCGGTGTGCACTTGGCCGGGTTCCTGACGCTTCCGGACCAGTTTCAGGTTTTCCGCGTTGTCCGACTCCACGCCGACGTACATCATTTTGATGTTGGCGTCTTGCATGGCTTGGGCCAACTCCAAGTCCTGGCCCACCTCAGCCCTAGCCTGGCAGATCAAGAACATATCTTTGGTGTGGTTAGACCATTCTTTGAGTCTGGAAAGCCGTTCGTCGCGGTACTTGACCGCGCGGAGGGGTGGCGGGTGGAGGTCATCGGAAACGAAGACTTGGAATCTGCCGTTTCGAGAAACATGGATCAGGCCGTCTTCCGCCAACTCCCTAAGTTGGTTCAAGCGCTTAATCTCAGTCTCGCGGGAGACCATCCGGTAACCCAAAAACTGCTGTATAACCTGGCAGTAGGTGCATTTTTCGGTGCAGCCGCGGATGGTTTCCATTACGCCGCCCACCATCGGGTTGGCAGGAGTAAGGTCTTTGATGGACCTGAAGTCGGGCAACTCCACAAAATCAGGAGCAACCAGCCCAACACGTTTGGTCTGGACTATGTGTCCTTCTCGTTGGTAGCTAATTCCAGGGACCCGGTCAAGATAAGGGTCCCGCTGCGAGACTCCGTGGGTGAGAAGGACGTCACAAAGGCTGCCAATGATGTCCTCCCCTTCCCGTTGTACGATCACGTCGAAGTTGCCATAGGTGAAGGCCTCTTCGGGCAGCGGGCTCATCTGAGGGCCGCCACCTATGGTGATTATCTCGGGATGGAACTGTTTGGCCAACCTGGCGACCTGGTAGGCCCTGGGTGCCTCGTTAATCAGGGCGGTGACCATAAATATGTCGACGCCCTCGAGGTCCTTATCCGGGTCAATGAGGCCGCTTCTGTCCTCGAACCATATCTCCCGGTCGTAAAGGAAGGGGCCCTTCCATTGGGCCAAAGCTCCGGACAGAAATAACATTCCTTGACGGGGAATAGCAACGTATTCGAAATTCCCACCGGCTGAGGCTGGCTGAAACAGCACCACCCTCTTTACTCTAGACATCTCGTCTCCTATTCATTGTCCCGGTCCCAGTTACGACCTCAGCGCCCAACGTCTCGTTTTGCGCCCCTGTAGCTACCTCTTTGACCATTATACCGTATGAGTTAACGTAACACTAAGCATTTCTTGGTCCCGGAGATGCACATTTTCGGAATGGGGAGATGAACATCTGGGAATTCTTTTGCTGGGACCGGGGGTTGCTCTTTAATTCTAAACCACTTCTTGGGTAGGTCAATGATTGGGCCTTTCTGGATTCCCGCGAAAGCAGGAATGACAGATGGGGGAGTTGGGGTCTTGGGATGGGTGGCATTCTGGATTCCAGCCCCCGATCGAGCCGGGGGCAGGCTCTGCGCTGGAATGACGGGAGGGGGTGGGAATGACGGTGTGCCTAACCCGGCTCCGGGACCCCTTACCCGTACCGCTCCCGGAAATGGGGGACGATTTCCTGGGCGATGGTGTCCAGGTGACGCTGCCGGTCTTCCGGGTAGCAAGAGATGCTGAAGATAATGTGCCTGGCTCCAGCGTCTACATATTCCTGTAGTCGTTCGATGCATGCGTCAACGGGGCCCAATAGGCAATATCTTTTTACGATACTTAGGAATTCGCCACCGTAGAGATATTGGCCACCCAGGGTTTCGGCGGCAACTACTGCGGCTTCTTCAACGGTAGGATACATCGTGATGTAGGGGAAGAATGCCCAATCGAAGTCATCCAAGTCGCGGCCGGACTCCTCTGCGACCTGATTGATTTTGGCCATACTGCTTCGATAGCGGTCCGGGTCGTAAAAGTAGGGCATCCATCCTTCGCCGTATTTGGCAGCCCTCACCATAGCCGCATCCCTCCGTCCGGATACCCAGACCGGAGGGTGAGGCTGCTGGGCTGGCAAGGGGTTAATCATCACATTGCTGAGCTGGAAATGTCTTCCGCTGTAAGTAACCTGCTCGCCCTTCCATAGCTGCCGCACCACTGCCAGGCATTCGTTGGTGCGGCGGCCCCGCTGCTTAACATCAAGACCAGCGGCTTGGAATTCTACGGGGAACTCCCCACCAACGCCGACACCCAGCGTCAAGCGTCCTCCGGAGGCTATGTCCAGACTGGCTGTCATCCGGGCCAATACCAATGGATGATAGAAGGGGACGAGTAAAATGGAGGACAGGAGGCGGATGTGGTCGGTGGCGCCGGCGGCTACGCCCAATATGGGCAGTGCCGCGTTGGTTGCTCCGGGTGGCTCCCCCCGCATGAAGTGCTCGCCCGCAGAAAAGTATTCGAAGCCCAGACGTTCCATCAATCTGGCTTCTCGCACAACTTCGGCAGCACCCAGCGTCATGCTGGCGCCAAAATGCAAATCAAGCTTAGGCATTGTTACCTGAGATACGCCGTCAATTGCGTTTACCGACGGCATCGTCCTATTCCCGCTCATATTACAGGAAGCGCATTCCGACTTAAAGACAAAGCTCAGCCTTACATTGTTCCAAGAGCCGACGCCACGATAGGATCTTGTTTCTGAGCCTGGCATTGGCCTGGGGGATGCGAGGGGGGTTATCTCTTTATGGTATGCTTCGGCCTCAGATAAACCATTGGACGCAGTCGCCCTGGTAGTCGAGAGCTGGAAGGAGGCGTTCGCTGTCACTGCCGGGAAAGCGGGAGTCTAGGCGTAGGCCTTGGGATGGGTGGCTCTGTGGATTCCCGCCTGCGCGGGAATGACGGATGGGGGGGTGGAGTCTTTGGATGGGTGGCTTTCTAGGTTCCTGCCTGCGCGGGAATGACGGAAGGGGGCGCTGGAGTGGCGGGTCGGGGCTGGTGGAGGCATCGGACAGGTGGCCCCCTGGATTCCCGCCTGCGCGGGAATGACGGACGGGGGCTGCTAGCCCCGGGGGAATGTTTGTGGCTCTGTGGATTCCCGCCTGCGCGGGAATGACGGATGGGGGGGTGGGGCCTTGGGATGGATGCCTCTCTTGGGATAGGTGGCTCTGTGGATTCCCGCCTGCGCGGGAATGACGGAAGGGGGGGTGGGGCCTTGGGATGGGTGGCTTTCTGGATTGCAGCCTGTGGGGGATTGACGGGTGGATAGCAGCGGGGGCGTTGGGAGGCTGCTGAAGGACTGACCGTCGTTACAAACGCTTTGGGAGTATTTGATTGCTGGTTTTGGTCACTGGCGCAACGGGCTTCTTGGGCCGGCGAGTAGTCCAGGAGTTACAGGAACGTCACCATGAGGTACGTTGTTTGGTCCACACTCCAGGCCGGGAGCGTATATTTCCGCCCCGTTCGGTGGATACGCACTACGGCAGTGTCTTGGACCCGGCTGCCTTGGCTGCGGCCTTTTACGACGTGGAGGCCGTGGTCCACCTGGTAGCAATAATTCGCCAGCACAAGGGCGCTACATTCCAAAGCATCAACCAACAAGGCGTGGCCAACGTTGTGGCCGCTGCCAGAAGTAGCAACGTCAAGCACTTCATACAGGTCAGTGCTATCGGTGCGACCAGGAATCAAGTCTATCGATACCTTTACAGCAAATGGCTGGGCGAGCAAGAAGTCATGAAGAGCGGCTTGCCGTTCACCATCTTTCGGCCGTCGATCATGTTCGGCCAAGGTGACGAATTCGTAAGCGTGTTAGCCGGTCTGGTCAGGTTGTTCCCACTGGTGCCGGTGATAGGTCCGGGCAAGAACCGGTTCCAACCGGTGGCGGTGGAAGATGTTGCTCGGTGCATTGGGGCGGCGGTGGACCGGGAGACTTTGAAGGGCAAGACCATCGAGATTGGAGGACCCGAGCAAATCAGCTATAACGACATCGTCGGAGCGGTGTCCCGTACCTTGGGGAAAAGGCGGGTTAGGGCCCATGTGCCGGTTTGGCTGATGTGGCCGATGGCGGCAGCGGCCCAAAAGCTGTTGCCGCGGCCCCCGTTGACCACGGACCAACTTCGAATGGTGAGCCTGCGAAACGTTGCGGAACGGAGGGCCGTGGAGGAAAATTTTGGGTTTACCCCACGCTCCCTCGAAGGTAACATAGACTTTGTGAAGTCAATTTCCTGGACGGATGGCCTTCGAATGGCCTTGGGCGCCATGCCGTCCCGTATTCGGGACCATTAGCTCGCTATCTTTGGGATGGGACGGAGGACTTTGACACGGGACTGGGACGGGGTCAATTGCACCCATGAGATTCACTGTGCCCGCAGGTCATAGGTAGTGGGTCACCGGAGCTCTTGTTGGACTATCACCAAGCTGTCGACCAACTTCTATCTTTAGTCGACCATGAGCGTTCCATCACTTTGGGACCCCGTCAAAAGGCGGTCTACGATCTCAGCCGGGTCCAGGCGCTGCTACACAGGATGGGTGATCCACATCTCAATTCACCCACGGTGCATGTGGCTGGGACTAAAGGAAAGGGCAGCACCGCAGCCCTTTGCGATGCCGCTCTTCACGCAGCGGGCTATCGCACTGGTTTCTACTCCTCTCCCCACCTCCACAGCTTCCGAGAGCGGGTGCGGTTGAACGGCGACCCGATTGAGGAGCCCGAGTTCAGCGCCTTGGTCGAAAAATTATGGCCTCACCACCTCTGGGTCAGTGAATCAACCGGTCTAGGGGCGGTCACGTTGTTCGAGTTCATGACTGCCATGGGATTCTGCTTCTTCGCCGACCAAGCCGTCGACTTTCAGGTCATTGAAGTGGGCTTGGGGGGGAGGTTGGATGCGACCAACGTGGTGAAGCCTGAAGTCTGTGTCATAACGCCCATTAGCCGGGACCACATGGCGATATTGGGCGACACCCTCCCTGAAATTGCCCTGGAGAAAGCGGGCATCATCAAGGAGGGTGTGCCGGTAGTGATCAGCCCCCAACCTCCAGAGGCGCGGGAGGCTATTGCTGAGGTGTGTCGAGAAAAGAGCGCGCCGCCGGTCTTTGTAGGAGAGGACGTGACTTGGACTGCCGGAGCTGCGGATACTTGGGGTCAGGAATTCTCCGTTCGCAGCAAGCTCGGGGAATACCAGCTCCGCACTCCTCTTTTGGGCGCTTACCAGTTGGCCAACGCGGCGACCGCGTTGGCAGCTTTGGAGGCGTTGCAGACCAGGGGCCACCACTTGCCGGCGGAGGCCATCGCCGAGGGCTTTGCCAAAGTAAGCTGGCCGTGCCGGATGGAGGTCCTTTCCCGCGACCCGTTGGTGGTGGCGGACGGCGCCCACAATGATTATTCGGTAGGGGTATTGCTGGAATCCCTGCCCAAGTACTTCGACTACCAGCGGCTGGTGTTGATAGTGGGGTTCTCTCGCGATAAGGAGGTTGCGGAGATGGTGGATATCCTCGCCAAGGTAGACGCGACCGTGATCGCCACTGGCTCCAGGCACCCTAGGTCGCTGTCACCGGAGCAAATCTTGGGCCATTTCCGCAACCGAAATGTAGAGGCCGTTGCAACAAGTACCACCCGGGAAGCATTGGCCATCGCGTTGGACCAGGTTGGACCGAACGATCTGGTGCTGGTTACAGGCTCGTTGTTCGTTGCCGCAGAGGCGCGGGAGGCACTGCTGGGCATCGAGCCCGAGGTCTATCCCGACCTGATACCAGCCCACCACAGCCAGCCGTAGTTATTTTCAAGTAACCATTCTCGATAGAGGGCAATAAACCAGGAGACAGGATGTGGCGCTAGGCCGAGAAACAGTGGTCGTGACCGGGATAGGCGCAATGACTCCCTTGGGGCAAAGTGTGGACGAGTATTGGTCTAATCTGGTGGCCGGCGTGCCAGGGATTGGACCGATGACCTTGTGCGATCCCACCGATTATCCATGCCGGATCTCAGGAGAGGTTAGAGACTTCGACCCCGAGCAATTCATGAGCGCCAGAGAGGCTCGGCGCATGGCCCGTTTCTCCCAGCTAGCCGTGGCTGCCGGTCTGACGGCGGTTGAAGATGCCGGGCTGGACATGGCCCAAGAAGACTCCTACCGGGTTGGAGTTATTCTTGGCAATGGCAATGGCGGATTCCCGACCCTGGAAGAGAACTGCCGGATACTGGCCGAACGGGGCGGTATGCGAATGACGCCCTTTTTCTTCCCAATGGTTTTGCCCAATATGGCGGCTGCGGCGGTAAGCCGCTACGTGGGAGCCCGAGGCTACAACTCAACAGCCACCACAGCGTGTGCTGCTTCCAATCAGGCCATGGGGGAGGCGATCGGTGTGATCAGGCGGGGAATGGCCGACGTCGTGCTCGCAGGGGGCGCCGAGGCTGGAATCAGCCAATTAGGCCTGGCGGGCTTCGCTGTGATGCGCGCGCTGAGCACCCGGAACGATGCACCGGAAAAAGCCAGCCGTCCCTTCGACGCCGAGCGAGACGGGTTTGTGCCCGCTGAAGGGGCCGTGATCTTGGTCCTTGAAAGCTTGGAGCACGCCCTCAAACGCAATGCGACAGTGCTGGCTGAGCTTGCGGGTTTCGGGTGCACTGCCGACGCGGGCCACCCGGTACAGCCTGAGGAAAGCGGCGCCAGCGCAGCGGAGGCGATGAGATTGGCTTTGGTTGACGCGGAAGTGTCGCTGGATGAGGTCGGCTACATCAATGCCCACGGGACCTCAACCCCCCTTAACGACGCCCTGGAAACTGTGGCTATCAAGCGGCTGTTCGGGGACCGGGCCTACCGGGTTCCAATAAGCTCAACCAAGTCGATGGTCGGTCACTCCCTGGGCGCCTCCGGGGCGCTGGAGGCGGCGGCCTGCGTGAAAACCATAACCGAAGGCAAGATTCATCCCACCATCAACTACCAGGTTCCCGACCCGTCGTGCGACTTGGACTACGTACCTAATCAGGCCCGCACGTCGGATGTGGACGTGGTCCTGTCCAACGCCTTCGGTTTCGGCGGGCAGAACGCGTGCTTGGTGTTCCGAAAGTTCCAGCCATAGCTAAATGCTTTATTCGGGCTGATGGAATTCCCAAGGGCGGGCAGGCCTGCGTGGATAGTCATCCTAGGCCGGAGTGTACTTACCGGCGGATATGACTCGGATTAGGCTGAGCTTAATCCGACTGGCCAGATCAGCAGGGGAGGGTCCTGGGATGGGTGTAGTTGTGGGTGTGGGAGTCAGGGTAGTCGTTGGGATTTTTATCGGTGTTGGTGTGGCGGCTGAGCCAATGAGAAGAAGATGATGACCTGTGTTAAGTACGAGGTCATGTCTCCCTCCACCGGTAGTACCCAGTACCGGTGATGATGGAGAGGCTCCGATAGATGGAAGGTAACCTGCCGTCTTGCAGCAGTTTCGTTCTTAACTTGATGAGCAATTGATGTGCTAGCAAGACCGCCGACAAAACGATGACAGTCGAAAGTCCGACCTGTTTACCCGGTCCGCTACTGTCGACAAGGTCTTGCGTGCCATAAATGATAGCACTTGCCGATGCCAAGACGATGACCGTTGCCCAAATAGCAGTCCTCCGCTGTGCATATGCGCCCGCGACGATGACGGCGAATAGTATAATCACCACTGGACAACCTATGAGTACTCCTGTTTGAACCGGCGCAACTGCGAAGAGGTATTCGACCACGGGAGAGATAGCTAACACTGGCAACGCCACTCCGCTGTAAACTTCGCGCATGCCGTCAAGCCTCACCCAAGGTAAGAAAAACGCGCAGATAACCGCCAACGTAACCCCAAAGGCCACCAAGCGCATCGCGACTGTGACGATCTCTCTCCAGTCTTGATGAGGTTTCTCGGTGCGTTGCATCATTGAGTCTCAAAGGGGGATGCAGTTATCCCGCGAATATTTTCTGATGCGATCTGGAATTGTTTAAGTTCTTCGTCCAGTAATGTAATAGCCCGTGGCACCTCCCTGAAAGCGCCTTCATTAAACGAAAACTCGGATGATAATTCTAGTTTTCTCAAGTCGATGTCCATATCGTTAAGCCGGTCCATGATCTCTTGGGCGTGGTCCAGAGCGCCTCGGGCTTGGCCCCGCCATTCCTCGTAAAGCGCGTAATCCGCCTCGTCGTAAGCCTGTGCCCGTTCCCGCTTCTCCGGGTCATTATATCTCTCCGTCAATGCTCGCTGTGATGCGAAATAATTTTCAGCCCGTTGTTCGGCCGCAATAATAGCGGAGTGGAACTTGACATACCCAGATTGCGCATGACTGTAACTGGGCCCACTCACCGATTAGCTCCGATATGTTGGTGATTGCTGCAACCTGTTTGTCGGTAGTGCCCGGCGTTACACCGTGGGGGAATGTCGTGCTGACAAAGGTACCGGCATCACCCAGCGTCGCGCTCATACGGTCGGTTTGATAGTGAACCATATTGATACTTTCTTCGAAGTGAGCCGCCTCCGATGTTCCCGTTTCAGCGTAGGCCAGCCAACCGACCCCGGCAACAACTGCAATTGCAGCAGCAGCGACGATCGCTCTCAGTAGCTTCCGTATCATGGCTCTCCTCCAAAGTTCCCAAAACAAGGCGCCACCAATTCCATCCTCGTCAGCACCATGCGGGCTCTTATTCGCTCTCGTCTAGCTCGGAGCTACCATCGGGCCCAACAACCCACATCTGAATCCTCTCAGCACCCCCACCTCCCTAAGATCCCAATACAGTCTACATGGAATGGGCGCCGAGGTTAATCACCCTGCCCGACGCCGCCAGAAGATACGGCACACATTGGAACGCGTTACGAAAACTGGGCTAACCAAAGGCCTGGTGGAGGATATTGGTCCGTCTCCGGGCGCTGGTGCGAGGTAATGGGAAGGCTTCTCAGAGCGAGTGGGCGTTGATTGGTAACATATCGGCACCGGAACATGGAAATAACGGCGTGGTAGAGGACGAGGTCTAAGGAAAGGCACTTCCCAGGAAAGCGTCGGAGGCCATCAATCGGAAGAATTTTGTGACCACCGTTCGTTGACCCCCATGACGGCCAAGCCTAGAATGAAGGCGTTCGGCCTCTTGGCTCCAAAGCAGAGCAGCGGCTGTTTCCCAGGAATCGAAGGGAGGAGTGGTAGTGCATTCAGTGAAAGATTCCTTGAAAGATCCCTTAGCCCTCGGTATGCAACCATCCCAGGCTGAACATGGCTGAACGTCTGATTTCCGCTGCGGTACAGCCCGATGACTTGGACCTATCGCTACGGCCGAGAAGGGTAGGCGATTTCGTCGGGCAGAGCAGCATCAAGGAAAACCTGAACATTGCAATCCAGGCAGCCAAGATCAGGGGTGAACCCCTCGACCATATAATTTTATATGGTCCGCCTGGGCTGGGTAAAACTACCCTGGGACATATTATTGCCCACGAAATGGGGGTGGATATTCGCGTTACTTCCGGACCGGCGGTGGAGAGGGCCGGAGACATGGCGGCAATACTCACCGGGTTACAGCCCAATGACGTTCTATTCATTGACGAAATCCACCGTCTGCACCGGGTGGTGGAAGAAGTGCTGTACTCGGCGATGGAGGACTTCTTTCTATCCTGGATGGTTGGTAAGGGACTGGCGGCGCGTAATATCAATCTCCGTATCAACCCGTTTACCCTCGTTGGGGCCACTACCCGCTTCTCGATGATCAGTCCTCCGTTGCGAGACCGGTTTGGCTCGGTATTCCGGCTGGACTATTACGAGCCTGAAGATATGAGGGTCATCGTGGAGCGGTCGGCGCGGATCCTTACCACGGAGATAGACAGTGAGGGCGTGGCAGAGATTGCCTCACGATCCCGGGGCACGCCGCGCATAGCGAACCGGTTGCTCAAGCGCACCCGGGACTATGCGCTAGTGAAGGCCGACGGCTGGGTTGACGGCCCTGTCGCTGGCGCGGCTCTGGACCAGCTAAAGGTAGACCGGCTGGGGCTCGACCAGTCAGACCACCGTCTAATGACCAGCATCATCGACAAGTTCGACGGCGGCCCGGTTGGCTTGGATACCCTTGCAGCGTCTCTCAACGAGGACGCCGACACCATCATGGATGTGCTGGAACCCTACTTGATGCAGTTAGGCTTCCTGGAGCGCACACCCCGGGGAAGAGTAGCGACCCGCTTGGGGCATGAATACCTCGGTCGGTCCTACGTGCGGCCCGAGGTCTCGGACCAAAGCAGGCTCAGTGGGTTTTGAAGGGCCTCGGCCCATTGACCCTGGTTGGGTACTGTGCTGGTAAGGCCCTTCGCCCCACGGGTATCTCGGCGTCATGCTTGAATATGTCCTAAGGCACTTGGAAGGTTCTTGGATTCCCGCTTCCGCGGGAATGACGGGGTTTGGCGGGAATGACGAGGAAATGTCTGGGCAAACCTGGTTATGCAAGCGTCTCCTTTCGCGGGAATGACGGGGTGGGTGTTGGCGCTGGAATGACGGGGTGGATGTTGGCGCGGGATGACGGGGTGGATGTTGGCGCGGAATGACTGGGTGGATGTTGGCGCTGGAATGACGGGGTGGATGTTGGCGCTGGAATGACGGGGTGGATGTTGGCGCGGGATGGCGGGGTGGGTATTTGCGCGGAATGACGGGGTGGGTGTTGGCGCTGGAATGACGGGGTGGATGTTGGCGCGGAATGACGGGATGGGTATTTGCGCGGAGAGTTAGGGGCGAGTGGGTCGTGATGTCCGAGGACAGTGGGGTGATGGTTCCCCGTGTTTGGCGACAAGTCGACCGGCTAAGGACTGGCCGCCGTTTTCGAGGGCTATAAGGCCTTGGCTCAGGTAGTGAGGCGGTTGCTAGCTACCAGGTGAAACACTACAATAGCTCTGTTCCTCCTCAGGCTCGTATGGGGCCACACATCCAAGCGTCCCGTAGGCGGTCGGCGAAGGCTGATTGAGGCCTTCTTTTTGTGACGATAGTATGACGGTCAAGGAATTCATCCCAGCACCATTCCATGATGACCGGTTGCCTCCTTTAGCGGAAGTGCTATCCGGGGCAGAGACTGGCCGCAGTCTTTCCGCACAAGAGGCTTTTTCTTTGGCTTCGGCTGAGCCAGGCCGGTTACTCGAGCTCTGCTCCGTCGCCGCAACTGTCAGGGACCGTGGTAAGGGCAAGACGGTTACTTTCTCACCAAAAGTCTTCATTCCTCTAACGCGTCTGTGCCGGGACTTCTGCGGCTACTGCACATTCCGCCAGTCCCCCGTTGAGGCCGGCAACCGGCTTTACATGACGCCCGAGGAAGTATTGGAAGTTGCCCGGGAGGGGCAACGTCTGGGTTGCACCGAAGCCCTCTTTACTTTAGGGGAGCGCCCGGAGCAGCGTTACCCGGAGGCAAAGGAATGGCTCAAGGGACGAGGGTATTCCAGCACTCTGGATTACTTGACCAACATGTGCAAGTTGGTCTTGGAGGAAACGACGCTGCTGCCCCACGCCAACCCGGGCACCATGAGCCGCCGCGAAATGGCGGCATTGCAACCCTACAACCCGTCAATGGGTCTGATGCTGGAGAGTACCAGCGCTGGGCTATACGGGCCGGGAGGCCCCCACGAGTTCGCACCCAGCAAGAGGCCGAGGGTCAGGTTGCGCACCATTGAGATCGCCGGCCAGTTGCGTGTGCCCTTTACTACAGGTATCCTCATCGGCATTGGGGATACTCGTCTGGACCGGGTAGAGTCATTGCTGGAGATCAGGGCATTGCATCAAGCCTACGGGCAAGTGCAAGAGGTTATTATCCAAAACTTCAGGTCAAAAGCGGATACGCCCATGGGGCAAGCGCCGGACGCATCCGCCACCGAGCTACTCTGGTCCGTGGCAACTGCGAGGTTGATCCTAGGACCCCAAGTAAACCTACAGGTCCCACCCAACCTGAGCGCTCAAGATTACCAGATTTATCTTGATGCAGGCATCAACGACTGGGGCGGGATCTCGCCGTTAACCATAGACTATGTGAATCCGGAAGCACCGTGGCCAGCTATCTCGGAGCTTCAGGAGCGCAGCCGGTCGTCTGGATTCGAGCTCAAGCCCAGACTGCCGGTGTACCCCGAATATTTTGTGGACACCGATAGCTTCTTACCAGCCGGTCTCAAGGCAAGGGTCTTGGCGTCGGCGGACCGCGATGGATACGTATCAGGGGGGATTCAGCGCTATGCCGCCAATTACTGAGGATAGAGCGGACGCCCACGATATAGCAACTTTGTTGGGCCAACTTAAGCCTGACGTGGCACGAATTCTGAACAGGGCGTTAGAGGGGTTCGATATCTCTGCAGAGGAGGCTGTTGCTCTCTTCGACACCTATGGCCTGGAATACCATGCTATGGGGGTAGTTGCGGATGAGCTACGCCGACGGACCGTCGGAGATATGGTCACCTACGTGGTGAACCGCAACATCAACTTTACCAATGTGTGTATCAAGCGGTGCGGGTTCTGCGCCTTCAGCCGGGATTACCGGGAAGAGGAAGGTTACTTGCTGCCGGTGCAAGAAATTGTACGCCGGGCCAAAGAAGCCTGGGACTACGGAGCCACAGAGGTGTGCATCCAGGCGGGACTACCACCGCAGATGGAAGGGGACCTTTACATCAAGCTGTGCGAGGCGATCAAGGAAGAGTTGCCCGATATCCATATCCACGGTTTCTCTCCGGAAGAGGTCTTGTATGGGTCGGTCCGGTCGCGATGCACCATCCGGGAATATTTGGAGGGGCTGAAAGCCGCTGGGGTGGGCAGCCTGCCCGGCACATCGGCCGAGATTCTCGACCAGCCGTTGAGAGACCGCATATCTCCGGGGCGCATCAGGGTCGACCAATGGATTGAGGTGATCACCAACGCCCACGATCTGGGGATTCCAACCACCTCTACTGTCATGTTCGGGCATTTGGAGACCAACGAGCACATCGCCAACCACATCGCCCTTCTAAGGGACCTCCAAAAAGGGACAGGTGGCATAACAGAGTTTGTGCCGCTGAGCTTTGTACATACCGAGGCGCCGATGTTCCTTCGAAACCTCGTAGACGGAGTTCGCTCCGGCCCCACGGGTATGGACGTGATTAAAGTGCACGCTATTGCCCGGATAATGCTCAACAATTGGATTCCCAACGTCCAGGCTTCCTGGGTTAAAGAGGGGTCAAGGGTCTCCCAGTTGCTGTTGACCGCGGGTGTCAACGATCTGGGGGGAACGCTGATAAACGAAAGCATCTCCACGGCTGCCGGCGCTCAGCACGGCCAGCTAATGCGTCCGAACGAGTTCCGCCAGATGATACGCCAAGCCGGCCGGATTCCCGCCGAAAGGTTCACTACCTACGGAATACGTCGCATTTTCGACGAAGATGACGAGGTAGCCGAGCCCTTGGACTTGGTGGGAGACAATGTGGAAGAGGTTTTTGGCTCCTACCAGAGGTTAGTTAAGCTCGACTCTTACCGATTCGAACACCCAAGGAGCTCGAAAACCAACACTGGAGACGCTGACCTCGCCCCAGCCGGGTCCAGTGCTGGTCCCAATCCCGGCGAAGACGGCGCTGAATCCAGCTAGCCAGAATATCCGTGCTCGCAGGTGCTTCTCCCCAGGTATTGACCGCAATGAGACCGGGACTTGAAGTCCCTTCTTGTTGCTTCATTGCTATGGTTGTTGAATTCATGACTTCGCCAAAGGACCGATAGGACCACGACCGGACATTGAGTAGGAAAGTTCTGGCTCTAGCGGGAGGGGTCGGTGGCGCCAAGCTGGCGCTGGGTTTGACCCGGATTATATCCCCGGACCGGTTGGTGATTGTAGTAAATACCGGGGACGACGAAATCTTCCACGGGCTACATGTTTCCCCTGACCTGGACACCATGATGTATACCCTGGCAGGTCTGGCCAACCCGGAAACAGGTTGGGGCCTGGCTGGGGATTCCTTTGGCGCCCTAGAGATGCTTCGAGGCTACGGTGCGGAGACCTGGTTCAACTTAGGTGACAGGGACCTGGCTACGCATATACGGCGGACCGAGTTGCTGCGGGATGGCCTGAGCCTATCAATGGTGACCACCGAGCTGTGCCAACGCATTGGGATACAGCATCAGGTGCTGCCGATGAGCGACGATCCGGTGCGAACAAAGTTGGTTACTGACGCCGGTCAACTCTCGATGCAGCAATATTTCGTGCAGCGCCGAGCTGAGCCGCGAGTAAAAGAGATCTTATACGAGGGGGCCGACTCGGCGGGCCTCTCGGCAGGCTTCAAGTCAGCCTTGGATGAGGCGGGCGTAGTGATCTATTGTCCGTCAAATCCCTTTTTGAGCTTGGGCCCCATCCTGGCGATTCACGGAGCCCGCGAGGGTTTGAAGGGGTTTTCGGGCCGCCGTATCGCGGTCAGCCCTATCATTGGCGGGGAAGCCGTAAGGGGCCCCGCGGCCAAGATCATGGCCGAACTCGGCCAACAGGTTTCCAGTGTAGGGATCGCGCAGCAATTTCAAGGGCTTTGTGATGCTTTGCTCATTGATACTCGGGACGCGGCGTTGAGTCAAGAAATTGCTGGGTTGGGAATAGGACCGGTGGTGGCGCCGACGTTGATGGAAACGGATGAGGACAAGGTGGCCTTGGCCCGGCTTGTCTTGGCGCTGGAGAAGAGTTGACTTGACGGAGGCTGGCACTCAGCAAGTTATCCCTATTATTCCCATGAAGCCCCTAGCGGATAGCAAAACACGCTTGGCCGGAGCAATCAGTGAGGCACAGCGAAGGGACTTGGTGATGGGCATGCTGGGCCGGGTAATCACGGCGGTCAAAGGGGCTTCAATGGAACAATACTGGGTGGTGGGAGGTGACGACCGGGTCCGGAGTTTCACCCAGTCAATGGCAGGTTGTTGGCTAGATGACCCCGGGCTGGACTTGAACGACACCTTGTCCAAGTCCTTCGACATGGCGTTCAAGGAATATGGGGCAGCGATGTACTTGCCCGCGGACCTGCCATTCCTGAAAACAGCGGACTTGCATGCGATCGTGCGGTCCTCCCACGCTCGAAACAATATAACCTTGGCACCTGCAAGGAGGGACGGCGGCACCAATGCGATAGTTGTACCCGGAGGAGTCCCGTTCCAGCCAGAACTGGGCCCCAACAGCTTCTCCAGGCACGTGAGCCGGGCGGCCAGAATCGGGGTGTCGGTAGCCATTTGTTATAGCCAGGGAACCGGATTGGACCTGGATACACCGGAGGACCTTCAGACTTATGGGCACATCGAACCCGGACTGCTGGATAATCTGATCTTCGAGCAGACGCTCTAAAACGAAATGGGTCCCTTGCCTGGTAGTCACCCAGACACCGGGCTTGGTACGATGCAGGCGAACCGGCGGATTCTCCGCCTCATATATTTGGGTTTTGTTCCTGTGGGATGGTTTGGCGAGTTGCAAGCGCGTCACCCCATGCTACGGCTTGGCTAGAATCCCACAACCTTGACATTCCACCGAAGTCCGCCTGCGTGTTTTGTCCTGGCCGGACGCTACCCTCTGTGAACCATGCCTTCCAGCACCGCCGTCGGTCCCCCGCCTTCCTCGTTGCCGTCAGAACCTGGATACCCCCACAGGCTTGTCAGCCGGATTGAGATGTCCTCCGAACCGGGCTGGGAGCTGGTTACTCTGACCCACGGGCTTTCGATACCGGTGCCCGGCTCAAGGGACGGACGAACGACAGCGCTCGTGTCAGCCTCAGTCACCGTCAGTTCGATCACCACCTGCCCGGCCCATACACATACGACGTTCGCCGGACATCGGGAATCCTCCAACACCCGGTCGAAGGAGATTCCAATACCCTGGCCGGGCAGTTCGACGGATTCGCCAAGACGAAACTCAACGCGGTGAACGGTCGGCGTCGGAATCTGAGTGGGCGTAGGAGGGACCGGCGTAGAGGTTGGCACCGGTGTTGGCTGCGAATCGTCAACCGGCGTGGGCTGATCACTGCAGGCCGTCGCTAACAGCGCAACGACTGCGAATATGGTGATGATAGCAATTGTTGTCTTCATTCTTGGCTCTACCTCCGTATGGTTCCGCTGCATAATAGATATATACGTTGACCGACGTGGATTCGTTCCCGGCGGTACGCTTCCCCAGAGCACCGGTAGGCCATGAACACGGCCTTTACCGGCCGAGTATGGCCGATGCGCCACTACAGTCCCCATGCCCGACGACAGGCGGATACCCGGCTTGGACGCAGAGGAGATGGCTCTGTGCGGCCCGGCTCTCGCTACGGTGAAGAATGGTGGGCCTAAGTGTACCGTATTGAGCCTGTCTCAGAAGTCTGTGAGAAGGCTTGAGTGTAAGCTGTGGTGCAACACCGGTACAGGAGCGAATCGGATGCCGCTTCGAGATATGGACCGAGAGCAGATGTGGTTGTTGCCGCCGTCCCTAGACGAGTTGTTGCCTCAGGATCATCCAGCGAGGTTTGTGGCGGAGATCGTAGACGCCTTGAACAAGGAGGACTGGTCAGAGCTTGGGGTGGACATAGAAGGTGACTCGATGGGAGCGCCAGCGTACCATCCCCGTGCATTATTGAGCGTATGGCTATACGGGTTCATGACGGGAGTGCGCTCGTGCCGGAAGCTGGAAGTGGCCTGCCGGGACCAGATACCGTACCTGTGGCTGACCGGGTGGCAGCACCCCGACCACAATACCCTGTGGCGGTTCTACAAAGGGCATCGGCGGTCCATGAGGAAGCTATTCGAGCGAACGGTAAGCACGGCGGTAGCGATGGAGCTAGTGGATTTGGCGGTCCAGGCGGTGGATGGGACGAAGGTATCCTCCAGCGCCTCGGTAAACAGAAGCTACGATGCTGCGGGACTGAGGGGGCTGCTGGAGCGTCTGGAGGGGGTGATAGCCGACCTTGAGGCTCAGAACGAGGCGGGAGAAGACGCTGCCGTTACCCGCCTGCCTGAGGAATTGGCCGACAAGAAGGTACTGAGAGAGCAGGTAAGGCTGGCGATGGCCGACCTCGCCAGTCAGAAACGTCATAGTCGCATCAACCTGACCGATCCAGAGGCCCGGGTGATGAAGGGTAGGCATGGTGGAATCGTGGCTGGATACAATGCCCAGGCGATGGTCTCGGCTACGAAGACGGAAGAGGGTACATCCGGCATGTTGGTCACCGCAGTGGATGTGGTAGATGAAGTCAATGACAACGCCCTGTTGACGCCGATGATGGAGCAGTCGGAGGAGACGACGGGGACGAAGTCGCAGATGACATTGGCCGACGCCGGATACTTCGCCGCCAGCCACCTAGCGGAGTGCGACCGTCGTGGTCAGCAGGTGGTGGTCTCTGAGGCACGCCAACGGTTCCTCAAAGACCCATATCACAAGGACAGATTCACCTATGACGAGCACAGTGACAGCTTCAGGTGTCCCCAGGGGCAAACGCTCGCGTTCGTCCGCATACAACATGTGAACGGAGTCCCTTTGCGACTGTACCGGGCTGCAGGTGCTATCTGTCAGGTATGCCCAGCCCTCAGAGCCTGTACCAAAGCCAAGGAGATCGGGCGAAGCCTCGCCATAGGGCCGCACGATGAAGTGCTACGTCGCCATCGCGCCTGGATGTCCACCGCGGCTGCCAAAGAAGCTCAGAGGTTGAGAAAGCAGCTGGTCGAGCCAGTCTTCGGAATCATCAAGGAGCAACAGGGTGCACGGAGATTCCTGTTGCGGGGCCTCTCCAACGTGACTGCCGAGTGGACCCTCTTAGTAACCGCCTTCAACTTGCGCACACTTTGGAGGGTGTGGAGTTCCTCCGTCCATCTTCAGCCCTCCACCTGACGGTCCCTAACCTCGTCCCGTAAAACGTTTCATTAACTGAAGCTAATTATCTCTTCACCCCTCTTGTTTGGTCTGACCCGAGAATCTGATCAGACTGACAACAATGGCCTTCTGAGACAGGCTCTATTGCGAACTTTCCGTTGGGAGGTCCATATATGAGGAGCCCATTTTGGTGCGCCTAACTTGACGGTAGACAGTACCACATTTGAACTTACTTTGGAGTTCTGAAAGGCGTGTGGAACCCACCGGTGATTTGTTGGCTCATTCTAAGCCCGAAGATGCTAAATAAACTGCCAGGGAACGACGCAAAGTTCGATACTTCTCATCGTCTCGGGCTAAAGAAGAGGTTCCTCCCGAATACTTTGATGTGACTCATACGTGGGTTAGCGTCCAAGGGCTTGGCACCTTTCCAAGTAAGCCTCTTGGGATAACGCAGTCTTCCGTCGGTGCTTCCCAAATCTCCAACTTCGATAAACTCCCTCTCTTCCAGTAGCAACACATGATAGTCGTACTTTTCCGAGTTTGGGTCAACAAAATCTCGAACGTCAAGCACGTCATCAGGGCCCAGAACAGCTTTTGGGTGTTCCGCCAACGCCCCCAGAATCTCTGAAATCCAAATACCGTCAGGTTTCACCGTTCCCTCCTAAGCTTCAGTCCTAGACCGTGCGGTCAGGGTGAACCTATTTCGTAACACTTCCTTTATCTCAGATGGAGACTGCGTAGCATCTATCACCAGTTCACATTGTTGCTTCAGTTCACTGATGCCAGCCTCTACTTGGTGCTCGTCTATCGCTATGAACTCCTTCAATGAAACTATGTAAGACGACCGGGCATTGTGCCTTTGGAATCTCTCAGCCAGGTCAGCGTCTAAGAAAACTGCGATAGCCCCTTTGGAATTCCGCCTAATTTCGGATAAAACTTCCGAGTGCCGGACTCCGTCGAAGACCACTGAGTCGGTGCATTTGATTCCTGCGTATTGCATGGCACCTTGTAGCAAGCCTGCGGCTCCTCTAGAACGAAACAAGTGATCGCCCAACTCTTGGAGTGTTTCTCGAGTGTCAGAAATGCCGACCTCTTTTGCCACACACCTCACGTATGATCCAAACGACACTACCCTGAGACCCAGCTCCGAATTGCAAAAATCAACGATTGTTGACTTTCCGCTCGCTATAGGTCCGCAAATAACTACTGCGAAATGCATGCGATTCGGACTCACAAAAGGTTAGGGGTAGTAGGTTGGCGAGAGCGAAGAACCACCCAACCACGACGGTCACGCTTTGGAACTTCGATAGGTGGTAATTCCTGAACCTGAGAGATTCTCATCAAAGTTGCAAAGTGAGCTGATTTACGCTGTTCCCAAAACGACGGGTCTTCTGCACGCAGCGCACTTGTGAATTCATCGCGTATCTGGCTCCAAGTAGTAACGTCTAGTTGATAGAACCATACGTTGCTCACAAGACACACGCCCGATATTGCTTTTTCGGAAGACCGCTTCAATAGGACTACATCACCACGTTCTACCATTCTAAATGGAGCGATACGATTCTTTGAGAACCTGGACTCGACTGTCTTGCTCCCTTCTAGTATGAATCCAAGATATGGTTCCAAGAGGACCGCCAAATGAACTGAAAAAGGACTGGGCAACGAGGCAGACAGGCCCTCAAGGTGTTGCCTCCAGAAGATATGACCATAAGTGGATTCTTTAAGGCTCGCGACAAGGTCCTCAGTCAATGCAACCTTAGACACGGCCATTGGAGAACCTCCGAATTTCTTGTCGCTCGGTATGGACAATGTTATCGACCTGCCGGATTGCCTCCGCCACTAAGGCAGACTCATGGCAATTCAACTGGCGCTGTAGCGCCAGTTGAACACCGTCAACCGGATCCCTGCACTCAGCCAAGGCTCTTAAGAGCGTCGATAGGATATTCTTTCCCTCGCAACGATATATCCGATTGCCTGTCGTCCACACATCGGCGGCTTTACTTAGCTCGTCCCTGCGACTCACCGTCGGCAGGATGTCTCCTGAAACGAGCGGAATAAGTCGAGGGTCCGCAAATCGTGGCTGCGAATCAGTCCGAACTCTTAACCCGATTTCTCTGATGCAAGCTTCTGTCCACGAGCATTTGGTTGCAGTACCGGTCTCCTCCATTAGAGGCACACTCCTATCCCTGTGGAACTCAAGCAGATCACCCCGTCGCCATGACGGAGGCACGTGCTTAAAATTGGCTGCTCGTAAGGCATTATGTTCGAAGAATGGTGTGGCATAGGCTAAAGACAGTGACTCCGTCCCCTTGTACCGTAATCCAATCTTGTGTGCCTCTTCGATGATGCGCTGGCGCTCCTCAGAGATGCCGGGTCTTGTACCATCAGCCCCGAAGCCAAGAAACACTGTCCCTCCGTCAGTACAAACGCGTGCCGAAGTCCGCAAGAACTCCAACACATCTCCCTCGTACCAAGGAGGGTCAGCCAGCACAATGTGAGCTGGCGGGATGTCAACCTCGTCTTTCTTGACGTCGCAATGGCGAAATTCCATTCCGTCAGAATCAATGGGCACCCTAGAGGCTAACAAGGGATTATCATCCAGCAGGACAAAATGTAGAGGAACTTTTTCTATGCCGGCTAGGAAAAACACGGAAGGCACTCCGACCAAAGCCACTCTGTTGGTCGGTTTAGTCGAACTCTTGACCCTTTCCAGTAGGCGAGCAGCCGTTTTTCTGGTGAAACGCCAGTTAGAGGATAGCGGATGAGGTGGAGGAAGCCCTGGTACTTCTAGCTCAAGGTCATTAATCGAGCTTGTTCCTTGCGCTTCAACTAGAATACTTGCCGGAACCCGCCAATCCTTCACTAGGCGCTCCAAGGCTTCGCGAGCCACAGTCGGATAGACCCCCGGCAGCATGACGACTAGTTGCCAGAAGTCCGTGACTCCTGAATGCACGGCGGCAACAATCCAGTCATCAAGATCAGTATCGTACTGGCATTTTAGGGATTGATTCATAGCTCGGTCCCGAAAGGGGATTAGTCGGTCAATGAAACTTCGGTTATGGGTAAGGTTCGCTTATTTTGAGGAAAGCGGTCCTCAATTTCTCTGTTCCATGCCAATATAGCTTCCTGCTGAATTTGGAGAGCCTTCCGATGCTCATCGGAAACCCGAGCGTGCATGGGCGAAAAGACCTGAATTTCCAGAGGGACTGTTCTTAGCGGAAGGTTTTGATGGATACCTTGGAGCTTGTCAACAAATGCTTTCATTCGGTCGATAAGCCGGTCCGCTGTGGAAGAAGTCAGAGTTACATAAGCGTAGACATCAATGCCGAGGTCAACGAACTGGCGAAACAGTTCGAATTGGCGTAGGTAGAGAGTCCCTTCGGCGAGGGTGTTAAAGGAGAATGACGTTTCGTCAAACCCCTTGAAGCAACAGACCCTCCCGTAGTTCTTGGCGTCTGCAACCATGTCAATTTCCGAAGCCGAAAGGAACGACCAAAAGTAATCAGTGCTTAGATTGTCGTCAGACCAAAGGTAGACTTCATTCTCCATTCCACGCGATTTCACCTCTCGGATCATCCAAGGCACCCACTCTGGAGTCAGATCTGGTTGGCCTCCGGTCAAGTCCAATACCTGCGGAGGCTCCGGTTGACTAAGGTGAAGCTCCAGCAACTCCCGGGCTGACAGCCAAGCAGAATGTTTGTGGTTGGCTGACAATAGATCAAACGGAACGAAACAATACCAGCAACGCCAATTACAGACAGCGTTTTGAAACACTTGAGCGCGAAGAAAGTCCACGGATGGATCGCCCAGGAATTTGAGGGCCGGGTCAATAGGCAAAGGATTTGGTGGCCATCCCGAACCCGTCTCTCTTCTGAAATGGCGAATTCGCCCAAAGCCTTTGCAGTTTGGGGATTCACTCAGGTCAGCCTCCTGCTCGGTGTCTAGGAAATTCGTGATCAACACTCGTTTGGTGTTGAGGTCTATCCCTGCGCGTCTCCAGTGGGTGGACCACTGGTCAGTATTTATCCTTTTGACCATATGAAGTAGCCCTAAGATCCTTTGTCAGGGTTTGCAGATATTCTCGGAACCTTGGCTCCACGTTGTGCCATATTTGGTACACGCTTTTCGATATAGTGCATGACTAGATCAGTCATGTACCCAATCTGCTCCTCGGTCAGAGCATTCTCCCTACCTATGCCGTGCCAAGCCTCTACACACTTTCGGCAGCAAGTAGCGGTTGCATGCTGGGCATAGAAGATCGTGTTCCCTGAGAAGCGGGTTTGGTTCCCATCACGTGGCAATTTCGACCTTGGAGGACCAACAGAATTCCGTAATCGCTTTATGACTGCCTCGCGCATCACGGAAACACCCTTTCGTTGTGCATGGTTAAGGGCCCGTTGATCAAACGATTTGTGCCAATAAACGTGCCGGATCAATTCTCTCTCCAGGGAAGCCACTGTGTGTCCGACGTCATTTAAGTCATGCCGATCTAACCTGTGCCAGTCGATCAGGTCAATTCCGCACTCCCGGCATTCTCCATTGCGGTATGACTGGCTCCTCGGTCTCACGCGAAGGAAAGAGTGCAAGTCCTCCTCGCATTTGGAACTGGTGCATGTGACTTTCGGGAGCGGTTGTTCCTCCCGCCAATCTTCCCAATTGGGCATTAGGCAACCTCCATCCAGGGCGTAAGGGCTTGAGAGAGGAGTTGCCTTTCGGGTTCCGCGAGTCTAGTGAAATCCACGCGCTCGAAGAAAATGTTCCGCACGACATCCCAGGGAGTCCCGTCGACCTGAAGGCTATTGGCCGCTGCCCACCAGTTTCGACCCTGCCCCGTAGAGAGGCGGGATGCAATGTAATTTGCGAGCGAATCCACAGGAACACCCTCCTCAGCAGCAACCTTTTGAACCGTTGACTTGAGACGTGTCAAATCACCTCCCGCTAGGGTAAGGCATTTTTCTGCCAATTCTTGTCCCCTTCCGCGGAGAAGGACTGCGGCCGCAAATCTACTCGCAGTGATTTCCTCGTCCCAGAGGCCTGCGCCCACCTCATCTTCATCTAGCTCCAAAACTGACCGCTCAGGCAATTCAGGTTCTTGCCCAGCGTGCCAAACCTCATGCAAGACATCAAACACCCACCTCGATTCTGACTTAGTCTTTTGTTTCAATACTATTACGTTTCGCCCATCTTCTCGGAAACACGCGCCTTGAAACGCACCGGAGTCGTCTAGAGGCAGCACAGGTATGCCTAAGTCCCAAATGTAGTTGACAACGCAACCTAAAGAGATGGTCCCGTAGTTGGACTCAACTACTTCTCGAAGCTCATATGGGTCGGTGGGTACAGCCTTAACTGGAATATGCTGACTAGCTTGCGCAACCAAGAGAGACAGATAATGGGCGTAGACGGTGTAAGCTGTAACACGTTCAGGGTTAGCATTCGCGGCGACTTTGAACTTCACTCCGTTAATTGCAGAGCTCAGTTCAAGCGCCTCACCGCCAAATAACTGTTTTGGAGTCCACCGGAATATTTTTCCGATGTTCTCAGCCGTTTCGTGGACCAGAGTCGCCCCAGATTCTCCTTCAACCGCAGTCGTTAGTTCCCAAATCTGACGGGGAACCAGCCTCTTTTGCACGAAGTCCTTTGATAGTCCTGTTTTTGCCACTCTACTGATGAGTGCCTGGACAGAGATGCCTCCCCCGTCCACGAGCATAGAATCGTCCACGTCAACGCCCAACGCCGTCACTACTTTCTTGATTCGGGCGAAACTAGCGGAAGAATAGTCCGATGCCTCATATCGCTGGATTTGCTGCTCCTTTAGTCCCAGACGGTCTGCCAAGTCTCGCTGGCTAAGGCCACTTGCAATTCGTGCTCTGATGAGCAACTTTGGCAACTCGGTGACGCTCAGGAGTTGACCGAACTCAAACGTTCCCGCCTTAAGTGCTTCATATTCCCTGAGGTCGTTTTCTAGGTCTGCGAGTTGACTCCTAAGCGCATCTTGCTTAGCTTTGAGCAGCAAGGGATGCACGTCTCGTACCTCAGATGTTTCTCCTTCGAACTGGCGTAAGGTCTCGGCGAAACGGGCAGCTTGCGCTTTGGTAATTTTGTATTGCCTCTCGTTCTTGATCACGTGAGCCCTCCTAAATCCAGGGCAACTATCCCCTTCTGACTCCCAGTATCCTTGTCAGTCTGGAAAAATTCCAAGAAAAGGGTGCCTAATACTACAGTTGCAGAAATGTGGTGAGGAGTTTCAGGCGGCGTCGGTAATGGCAGCGCCGGGCCGTTGCCTGGTGCCGCAGTCTCCACCGGGACCACCGCAGCACTGATTCGTCCGTAGGGTGGTGTCTCCATATCAGCCGGTAGAGTAACCGCCGAACCTCGGGCACCGTCAGCGGTATCAGCCTTTCGTCCAAACTGGGGCAGCCCCCTTTTCTCCCAAACGGCCCTGCGACGATGCCTGGTGCCGTACCACCGCCAGGTAGGCGTGGGCCAGCATCGCCAGGGTGATGTGCCGGTACCAGCCGTCCCACCGGCGCACCTCGTATTGGTCCAGTCCCACCTGTCCCTTGGCCTCCTCAAAGCATTCCTCAATGGCCCAACGAGTTCCGGCCACCCGCACCAGTTCCTTCAGGGTTGTTCCCGCCGGGCCGTAGCACACGTAGTAGGCCAGTTCCTCGGGCTTGGCCACGCTGCGCCGGACCAGCAGCCAGTACCCCTTGCCCGGCTCCTTCAGGGGCCGGATCTCCACCCGCGCCCAATCGTATACCCGGGGTCCCTTGGCGCCGTCGCCCGCGCTGCGCCGCACCCAGCCGGGTTCCTCCACCCCAGGCGCCAGCCGGTCCGCCCGCACCTGGCGCGGACCCTTGTCCGTCCAAGCCCACAACTTCTCATTGCTCTTGATGGCCAGCACGTGGGGAATGTCTCGCCGCTCCAGCCACAGCCGCAAGTTGCGGTCATTGCCGTAGACCTCGTCCCCAGTGGCCCAGCCGAAGGGGACTCCCGACTCCACCGCCCGTTCCAGCATCCGCCGGGCCAGTTGCGGCTTGGTACGGAACGCCACTTTCTCTGGCACACCAGCCTCCTCCCTACGTTCCTGGTCATCGACCCACACCTGGGGCAGGTAAAGCTCCCGGTCCAGCAGGGTCCTCCCCTTGGCAGTAGCGTAGGTCAAGAATACCCCAATCTGGCAGTTCTCGATCCGTCCCGCCGTGCCGCTGTACTGACGCTGCACCCCTGCGGACTTGTTCCCCTTCTTGAGAAACCCGGTTTCATCCACCACCAACACCCCGTTGGCGTCGCCCAAGTGCTCCACCACGTAGTCCCTGAGATCATCGCGAACCAGGTCCGCGTCCCAGATGTAACTTGACAGCAGATGCTGCACCCCATAGGGTGTGGCGTCCCCGGCCTGCTCCGCCAGTTGCCAGCCGTTCTTGCGCTCCACCGGACTGAGCAGCCCTTTCAGATAGTCCAGCGATCGTCGACGTGGTTCGGGACGCCGGAACCTTCCCGCAATGCACTCGTGTACCCGGTCGATACCCTCAGCCCACCGACCCACTTCCGCCACTTCATCCTCACCCGCAACCACCGCCTCACCTCACCACCGCTGGAATGCCTCAATTCTACCCATTATTGTTCTGCAACTGTAGTATTAGACTAAACAAACGGAACCCTTGATTACCCAAATACAAGCAGGAGGAGCCGATGACAACCCTAGACGACGTAGTAAACGCCCTGATCGACCAGACCAAAGCCGGCGCAGTTGAATGGAAACCCAACAATTGGGAGGACGACGGAAACCCCCGAAGATGGTCCGGCCATGCGCCAGCAACCGACTGTACCTTCGACCTTATGGGAAGCCACGCAACGCTCAATATGCTCGACGGTCAACGCTGGATCACCCTCGGCAGCGGATACCCCGTCGACCAACTCGTCAGCATCGTCGCATCAACTTCAAGCCAAAAGGGTACAACCAGGGAAGAAGCCCTCCAAAAAGCTCTTTCGTGCCTGACCCCCAAAAGCTCCCAATAGAATGACGATCCAAATCGACACCACCATCCTAATGGGTACAGTCGTCGTGATAACGACTATCGCAATAGCCACCATAACCGCCGTAGCGAAACTGTTTTCACGAATCGGAACCCTCGAAGGCAAAATTGAAACCCTCACCTCACTGGTCAACGATCTCAACGCCAACAGGCAGTAGGAAAGGGTTCCGTTGGTTCCGTTTGCCTCCGGCAACTACCCGGGGCCCACCGATCACGCCACCTTGACGGTCATCTGCCGCATCCGGTCTTCGTCGCCCGCCCGCAACCGGGCGGCCACCGTTCCCAGGTAGGTGAGCAGCGACAGGGTGCTGAGCAGCAGAATCTTCCGCATACCCTGAAACAGTGTCCCTCCAGGCCCCGGGAATGCTTCAGGCTACGAAGTCGCCCGATTCGGGGGTCCGCTTGGCGTGCGGGACGTGGGGGCGCTGGCGCAACTACCGGGCCGTGAAGGTCCTGGTTGTCTCCGAGTTCACCGTTACGGAATATTCCGCCCCCGCCTCAAAGCCGGAACCCAGGGGGACAATGGTCTCCTTCACCGGGTAGTCGGCGGTGCAGACCACGAACGGGTCCGCGGCTTCGTGGTGGGTGATTGCCATGAGGATGGTTCCATCCTGCCGCGGACCAATCTCATAGCCGTTGAATTGGGAGCAGCCACTGCCCCTGGGCATGCCGGACAAGACCCGCAGCTTGTGTCGAGGGTCATCACCGGTCGGGAAAAGAATCTCCACGGTCTCGATGGGAGACTCGGCGATGAAGGTGTCCCCCAGCCCTTCCCTGGGGACGGAGAAGGTGGCCGTCTCCAGGCCGTTGACCAGCACCCGGTAGGTTTGTCCGGCTCCCAGCAGGGCCCGGATGGGCAGGACGGCGTCCAACTCCACCACGTTTTCGTCACAGGGGATGGCCCAGGGAGTGGAGGGCGGCTGCATCAGCGTCACCCGGGCGACGATATCGTTGCCGACGAGTTCCAGTCCCTCGTTGCCGGGGCGGGCCCAGCCCTCGGTGGTGGACTGGTAGTACCCGACGTTCAGTAGGGATTCGGGTTCGTTGCGCATCAGGTTGGCCCGGGCGGTCCTGGCCGGGGCTTCGACCCAGGTGCGCCAGTCCGGCCCAGCCTCTTCCGCCATTGCTGGGGGCGGCTGCACCAGGGCGAGGACCATATCGACCCTGCGGGGGTTGCCGCGGGTGACGACCTCGTGCGCCGTATCGTTGGTGAAGGCCAGGCGCCCGTCCGATTCCACGATGTCCGCCTGGACCGAGTAGGTGTTGCGCGGGCTGATGTCGTCCCGGTTGTATTCGACCTTGAACCTGATGGGGACCTGGCCGGGGTTGGGGATGGTTTGACGGGCGATCAGGGGGGCTGGGGCATCGGCGAGGGACACGTCCCGCAGGTCCACAACGAGCTTGGCTCCGGGAGTGAGAGCGATCCCTTCCCGGTAGGTCACGGTACCGGAAACCGATGCGTTGGGTTTCCGGCCGGACGGGAGTTCGAGGGTGGCGTCGGGACTGGGGGAACCCCCGAGGCATCCGCCGGTCAGCAGACCAAGAACTGCCAGGATTACCATCAGTCCGGCTTTAAAGCCCATCTTCATTCAACCACCCTCCGACCTGCCGGCAGTGCTTGGCTTCTCCAAAGCATCACCATTGTACAGGCCGTAAAACGGCACGTGGAGGGAACCGGTTTCCGGTTTCTCCCACTCCGCTGCCCGGACGAATCCGGCGTTGTTGAATTGGCTGGACCGCAGCCTGTTGAGGGAGTAAGGGCAGATGGAGCAGCCGGCGTTTGCAGACCTGGAATACCGGGGCAAGAGGCGGAGGACCCGCCGCGTGGACCGTTCCTGGAAGGGCAAGGACCTGTGCAATCGGGTGGAACGGGTCCTGAGCTACAGATGCGCCGGCGCCAGCTACAGAAACAGGGCGATTCAGCCCGTGGCGGGGGAGTTCGCCGGGTTTCGCCGATGGTTCGACAAGAAGGCGTTCCCAGCGCCGATGCCTCAAGTCCCATGCAAGGAATTGATTCCCTTTACCGATGGACCTGAACACATCATTATCAGGGCCTGAACAAACCGTTTCCGGCCACCTGATTAACGACAATTAGATATGCCGGTCAAGACGACTATTTTTGCCGGTCGAGGTGAAGTAGATCATCCGGCACGGAGGTGCCGGATTGATCACAGACCGACAAGTCGCATTGTTGAGGCAGAGACGTATGGAAGGAAAGACTCAGGAAACGGCGGCGGCAATGTCCGGGATGAGTGTGCGGTCGGTACGGAAGTGGGAGATGGGACCGTCTCCCAGGACAACGGAGGTGCGGAGATGGCGCGGCGGGAACCACTGAACGACGAGCAGCGACGGCTGCTGAGAATTACCGCCAGGATGCCCCTGGCCAGCGTGGCCAACCTGGCGTCCACCCTGGGAGCCACCGAGGACCGGGTCCGGGCCATGCTGGGCCGACTGCGCAGCGGCGGCTGGGTGTCATCAGTAATGCGGGGCATGACCGAGCGTCGCCAGCACCACTTCTTCCTGACCAGCAAGGCCGTGGACCTGCTCTACGCCACCGACCACCAGCACCCCAGCCCCAGGGAAGAAGCCCGCGCCTCGGGCCTGGCTGCCATCCATCCAGAGGCAGAGCTTCCGGCGGACTTCCGGGAGCGGTTCGCCCTGGACCACGACCACCCGCCCCACCTGGAAGCGCCGCAGGATTCCCCTTTCGCCGCAGGCGGGGATGCCGGGGACGGCGGCGAGAGCCACGAGCACCCGCCCTGGACCGCCACCTCCCGGGGCGTGGAGATGTCCCTAATACTGCAGTTGCAGAACAATAATGGGTAGAATTGAGGCATTCCAGCGGTGGTGAGGTGAGGCGGTGGTTGCGGGTGAGGATGAAGTGGCGGAAGTGGGTCGGTGGGCTGAGGGTATCGACCGGGTACACGAGTGCATTGCGGGAAGGTTCCGGCGTCCCGAACCACGTCGACGATCGCTGGACTATCTGAAAGGGCTGCTCAGTCCGGTGGAGCGCAAGAACGGCTGGCAACTGGCGGAGCAGGCCGGGGACGCCACACCCTATGGGGTGCAGCATCTGCTGTCAAGTTACATCTGGGACGCGGACCTGGTTCGCGATGATCTCAGGGACTACGTGGTGGAGCACTTGGGCGACGCCAACGGGGTGTTGGTGGTGGATGAAACCGGGTTTCTCAAGAAGGGGAACAAGTCCGCAGGGGTGCAGCGTCAGTACAGCGGCACGGCGGGACGGATCGAGAACTGCCAGATTGGGGTATTGTTGACCTACGCTACTGCCAAGGGGAGGACCCTGCTGGACCGGGAGCTTTACCTGCCCCAGGTGTGGGTCGATGACCAGGAACGTAGGGAGGAGGCTGGTGTGCCAGAGAAAGTGGCGTTCCGTACCAAGCCGCAACTGGCCCGGCGGATGCTGGAACGGGCGGTGGAGTCGGGAGTCCCCTTCGGCTGGGCCACTGGGGACGAGGTCTACGGCAATGACCGCAACTTGCGGCTGTGGCTGGAGCGGCGAGACATTCCCCACGTGCTGGCCATCAAGAGCAATGAGAAGTTGTGGGCTTGGACGGACAAGGGTCCGCGCCAGGTGCGGGCGGACCGGCTGGCGCCTGGGGTGGAGGAACCCGGCTGGGTGCGGCGCAGCGCGGGCGACGGCGCCAAGGGACCCCGGGTATACGATTGGGCGCGGGTGGAGATCCGGCCCCTGAAGGAGCCGGGCAAGGGGTACTGGCTGCTGGTCCGGCGCAGCGTGGCCAAGCCCGAGGAACTGGCCTACTACGTGTGCTACGGCCCGGCGGGAACAACCCTGAAGGAACTGGTGCGGGTGGCCGGAACTCGTTGGGCCATTGAGGAATGCTTTGAGGAGGCCAAGGGACAGGTGGGACTGGACCAATACGAGGTGCGCCGGTGGGACGGCTGGTACCGGCACATCACCCTGGCGATGCTGGCCCACGCCTACCTGGCGGTGGTACGGCACCAGGCATCGTCGCAGGGCCGTTTGGGAGAAAAGGGGGCTGCCCCAGTTTGGACGAAAGGCTGATACCGCTGACGGTGCCCGAGGTTCGGCGGTTACTCTACCGGCTGATATGGAGACACCACCCTACGGACGAATCAGTGCTGCGGTGGTCCCGGTGGAGACTGCGGCACCAGGCAACGGCCCGGCGCTGCCATTACCGACGCCGCCTGAAACTCCTCACCACATTTCTGCAACTGTAGTACTAAGACGGTTGTCCATGCTGGAGCCGGTCTACCGCCTGGCCCCCGACCTGCTGCACAGCGGGCGGGTCAACCGGCCCTTTGACGATACTGCGGCTTCAAGAGAAGTCAGGATGACCGACTTCCGGCTGCTGCGCCATGGCGGTTTCTACCACGCCGTGGCCCGCTACGGCCAGGACGTCTGGACCCCCTTCACCTACGCCGGACTCCACGCCACCGAAAGGGTGCTCCGGCGCAAGGAGCAGCACCGCTTCTGGGGCGTTGACTGCTACTCCAGCGAGGAGGACCGCTACCTGAGAATCGGCAACCGCACCTTCTACGAGGACCCGGACGAGCAGGTCTCGCCCTCGGCCCAGGTGGTGGTGGCCGTCGACGCCTGGGCCCGGGAACTGGCCCGCAATACTTTGAGCGATTCCGCACCCACCATCTTCTGCACCCCGGACGGGCGGTACACCCCGGCGGTGGAACTGCGCCCCTCCAGGGACCTGGTGTCCGACCCCTCGGGCCATCCCTCAGTAGGCAGGCCCGAAACTGCGGAAATCTGGTTACAACAGAACTCGGACGCGGCGGCCATCGACGGCAGGCTGGCCCACCGGCTGTTCCTGGCCATCTGCCAGTTCCCCGCCATGCGCGCCTCCTGGCTGAGGGAGGTCGTGGGCGGGTCCTCCGGCGAGGTCTACCGCCACCTGGGCCGGTTCGTGGACACCGGGCTGGTGGCGGTGTTCGACGGGAGGCACTACCTGTCCGAACTGGGCATGAGGCGAGCGGCCAATATGAGCCGGGTGCTGCCCTCGGTGATCCGCAGCCGCCACGGGGCCTACCTGGACCGCTGGAACCGGGAGCACGAGGAGCGCCACAACGACGGGGTGAACCGGCTGGTGGTGCGGTTCGCCAGGGAGGGAGTTGAGGCGGTAGCCGGCTGGCGGGGCGAGATCAACGTGCCCGGCCTGACCCAGGTCAGGCCCGACCTGCTGGTGCAGGTGAGCGAAGGCGCCCTGGGAGCGGGCGTCCACTGCATCGAGTTCGAGCGGACGGCGGTGGCGCCCCAGGACGTGGAGCACAAGCTGGGTCCCTACGGGCGGATGGCGGCAGCGGGCAGGGACCTGCCCCTGCTGATGGTCTGCGAGACGGCGCGGGGCCGACGCCGGTGCGCTGCCGATGCTGACCACCACCCTGGAGCGGGCGCTGGCCGGTCCGGTGACCGGAGCGGTTACGGTGTGGAGCAGGGACGGCGTCCCGGCGGCGCTCCACTGCCGGTAGGGATTGGACGATTGCAAAGTCCTTAGACGGCGGCATTGCAGAGTTGAAAGGCCACTTGGCATGAGACTCGCCAAAGCTAAGGGCAGGTTCTTGAATACCAACGTGAAGGTTCCTAGAGCGACTTTGCAATCGTCCCACCGGTAGGGACAGGATGATTGCAAAGTCAGGAGGCTTGACCGCAGAGGCGGGCGATGGTCTGCATTGGGCGGAAGGCGCAGGTCTTGGCTCGCAGGGGCATGGACATCCGGAGGGGAAACCATCCTTCCAGGCGCAGGGCGTTCAGCGCGGTGTTGACCAGGGTGGCGTATACCTCACCCAGTCCCGGACGGCGCAGCGTGTGGACGTCCTCATCCCAGCTGCGGCCCTTCACGTGATGCAGGCTGTTCTCAACCCCCCAGTGGTTGCGGAATAACCTCAGCAGTTCCTTTGGTCCGCACTGCCGGGAACTCAGGCTGGTCAGCAGATACCAGCGCTCCCGGCACACCTCCCCGGTGGCTATGTCCACCGCCTCCTTCTCCACCATCGCCCCCTGCCTCGCTCCGGGAAAGCCTAACTCATCCCGGATATAGTCGGCCAGTGCCTCATCGGTCCAGACACGCCGTCTCTCGATCACACCCGCTTTTTTCCCAGGGTCTCCGCCTCAGGCTCCCCCAGTTCCTCCACGGCAAACCCGTCCGCCAATGCCGCCGGCACCTCGGGCTGGTTCCCCTTGATTCGCACCAGGTAGTCCCGTCCGTAGCTGACTATGGCCTGGCACAGGTCCCGGTCCGCATACTAGGCGTCCATGGTCAGCAGTCTCAGCCCGGGATAGCGCTCCAACAGTTGCCCCAGTTGTTCCCGCAACACCCCTGGTTCGTACCGTTTCTCCGACGCCGGCCACTGGGCCAGGCACAACTTCAGGTCGTGGGCCAGCACGTTCACCATCACCAGGGGATTGCCGTTGGCGTCCTCGGACTGCTTGGCCCACTTGCCGTCTACCGAGGCGTTTACCTCCTGCTCCGCCACCACACGAGCCACTCAGCCGGTCAGGGCCCCCTGCAACTGCTCATAGGGCACCCCAGCCAGGGTGCGGGAGATAGTGGTGGCGTGGGGCGGATGGTCCTGAACAAACCCCAGAGGCTCCTTCAGCATCGGCCAGTGCATCCTGGCGAAGAGGGCGATGTGGGCCATGGTGGTCTGACCACAGACCAAGCCCAGCAGGGTCAGCCGCAGAGCCTGCCCTCGTGAAAACGGGGGATGGCTTGAAAGGGATGCCGGACTCCCCTGGCCCTCCTGGGGTCCGCCACCTGCTCCAAGCACTGGAAAAGAGATTCCGCCGCTTCCATATCCTCACACTCCCATCTCTCACTTCCCTGTCTTTATAAACTCCCCTCCCTGAATTTGCAATCGTCCTGACGGCTGCCCTCGAAGGTTGAAAAAGATGTGGCCGCGTGTAAACAGCATGGACAGGCGGAGGGGCGCAGGCCAATCAGGTGGGGAAAAGCCCGAAGCCCGTTCCGAAGTAAGTATAGATGAAGGAGCGGCATGTGATACGGTCTGCCTGTGGTGATGCGTATTCTCAGCGGCGGAGTGCAGGGGCGGGTCTGAGACCCGGTATGGCGGGAAGCTGGACCCCGGCGTTATCACCACCCTCGGCGGCGCGCAGGAGCCGTTGGGACCAGATCGGCTCCGGTTACAGGGATACTCCATTCGGTGCCGCGTTGCCGACTACTGAGAGTCCCGCAGTGCCCCGGCTGGGAAATCACCCTCCATCCTCCCTTTGCGAAAGGGGGGCGGGGGCTTAGTCTTCCATTTGGGAAAAGGGTGGGGCGTTTACGGGCTGACTGATTCGTTCGGTCTTGTGCGACGGGAAGAAGCGAGGTGATGTCCCATGAATAGTAGAATGTTCTTTGCGGCGGCTGCCGTTCTGTCCGTAATTGTCCTTGCCGCCCTCTCAGCGGCTCTCCCATCCGCCCTTCTGCCGGGAAACACGGCCTACGCCCAGACGAACAGCGCCCCGCAGTTCCCGTCCAGCGAGACCGGCACTCGCACCGTGGACGAGAACACGCCGTGGTATCAGAACATCGGCGACCCGGTGGTGGCCACCGACTCCGACGACGACAAGCTGACCTACTCCCTGGAAAACGCCCGCACATCCCCCTTCACCATCGACAGGTTCACGGGCCAGTTGCAGACCGGCGCTCCCCTGGACTACGAGACCCAGGCCACCTACACGGCTAAGGTAATCGCAGCCGACCGACTCGAACCAGATGAGCCATCCCGCGCCACCGACACCATCACGGTGACCATCAACGTCAACAACGTGGATGAGCCGGGGAAGGTCTCGCTGACGTGGACCAGGCTCCAGGTCGGCGCCGAGGTTGAGGCCAGCCTGACCGACCCCGACGGCAACGTTTCGGGCGTGACATGGCACTGGGAGAAGTCCTCGGATGAGTCGAGCTGGACCGCCATCAGCACTGCGACGCAAGCCGCCCACACCCCGGTAGAAGGCGACGTGAACAGATACCTGCGGGCCGTCGCCTCCTACACCGACGCTCTGGGGGCCGGAAAGACCGCATGGTCGGCGGCCGCGTCTGTAAAGCCAGTGCCGGCCCCCAACCAAACGCCGGACTTCCGGGCGAATACCGGTGGCGCTTACGACTGTCTCCAGGATGAGACGGCAGAGGTCTGCCTGTACATTAAGAGACACGCCCCGCCAGGCTCCGAAATCCACTACCCGAGCTATGTCTACATTGCCGACAACGACCAGGTCCGCTACTCTAAAGATGGAGCGGATGCCGCGAAGTTCCGCATTGGTCCGTTGAGCGGCGACCTGTACACTACGGACGCCCATGCCTACGATAACCCGGGGACAGATGGCAAATTCGAGATAACCATAATTGCCACTGACCCATCCGGCCAGTCCGACAGCATAGTTGTGGCTCTCAGGCCCTCCGGCTCGGCAGGATCGCCTACTGTGAGGGGTCCCGAGGAAATTAGGTACCCCGAAAACGGCACCTGGCCGTTGGCCACCTACTCCGCCACTGCCTCCAACCCGGACCGCGACATTCATGGCTGGATAATCAACGTTGAGCCCTGCGGCGGCGGCGGTGACTTCTTCGACATCGACGATGACGGTGTGCTTACTTTCACGCAGCCCCCAGACTACGAGAACCCGGCGGACGAGAACGGGGCCAACACGTACTCGTTCAGCATCACGGCCTACGACACCAGTCCTCCCAGTGGGCAAAGACCCGGCCGGACTTTCTTTAGTGTGCGCGTCACCGTCGCCGACGTGAACGAACCGCCGGAGTTCTCCGTGGAGACTGCTTCCCGCACCATCGCCGAGAACACTACGACGGGTGTGGCCATCGGTGACCCGGTAACAGCCACCGACCCCGACAACGACACCCCGGCCTACACTCTGGAGGGCGCGGACTTGGATTCGTTCGACATTGACAGCGCCAGCGGCCAGATACAAACAAAGTCTGGGGTGGCCTACGACCATGAGAGCAAGTCCAGCTACTCTGTAACGGTCAAGGCGGATGACAACAACGGCGGCACTGCCACCATCGACGTGACCATCACCGTCGCCGACGTTGAGGAACCGCCGGAGTTCTCCGTGGAGACTGCTTCCCGCACCATCGCCGAGAACACCACGGCGGGTGTGGCCATCGGCGCTCCGGTAACGGCCACCGACCCCGACACCGGCGACACCCCGGCCTACACACTTGGCGGGACGGATGCTGCCTTCTTCGACATCGACGCATCGACCGGCCAGTTGCGGACCAAAGCCGCCCTGGACCACGAGACCGAGTCCAGCTACACAGTGACCGTGACGGCTTCCGACGGCGCACTCACCGCCACCGTGGACGTGACGGTCACGGTCACCAACATTGACGAAGCAGGGACGGTTACTCTATCTACGGACCGGCCCCCGGCCCGCGCCGAAATCACTGCCGCTCTGACCGACCCCGACGAGGGTGTTAGCGGCGCCGTCTGGCAGTGGGAGAGGTCCAGTGACGGGAACACCGGTTGGGCCGGCATCGGGACCAGTTCCTCCTCCTACACTCCGGTTGACGGGGACGTGGGGTATCACCTGCGGGCCACGGCATCCTACACCGACGGGCACGGGCCGGGCAAGACCGCGCAGGCAGAATCAACCCAGGCAGTCCAGGCCGGAGCAAACCGCCCGCCGGAGTTCGACTCGGCCACAGCCACCCGCGAGGTCCCCGAAAACACGGAGGCGGGCGAGAACATCGGCGCTCCGGTAACAGCCACCGACCCGGACACCGGCGACACCCCGGCCTACACTCTGGAGGGCGCGGACTTGGATTCGTTCGACATTGACAGCGCCAGCAGCCAGATACAAACAAAGCCTGGGGTGACCTACGACCACGAGAGCAAGTCCAGCTACTCTGTAACGGTGAATGCGGATGACAACAACGGCGGCACTGCCACCATCGACGTGACCATCACCGTCACCGACGTGAACGAACCGCCGGCGTTCCCCTCACCGTTCGACAGACGTAACGTGCCCGAAAACACCGGCCCCGGTCAGCCCATCGGCGCGCCGGTGACGGCCACGGACCCCGAGGGCGACGCACCGACCTACTCGCTGACAGGCGATGGTTTCGATTCCTTCAGCGTTGACCAGTCATCCGGGCAGTTGAAGACCAAAGTCCCGCTGGACTATGAAACAGCCCCATCGATCGGATATACGGTGGAAGTGTCAGTCAGCGACGGCGAGAATGCGGGTGAAGACGTCATAATTATCGTCAGAGTCACTGACGTGAACGAACCGCCGGAGTTCTCCGTGGAGACTGCTTCCCGCACCATCGCCGAGAACACCACGGCGGGTGTGGCCATCGGCGCTCCGGTAACGGCCACCGACCCCGACACCGGCGACACCCCGGCCTACACACTTGGCGGGACGGATGCTGCCTTCTTCGACATCGACGCATCGACCGGCCAGTTGCGGACCAAAGCCGCCCTGGACCACGAGACCGAGTCTAGCTACACAGTGACCGTGACGGCTTCCGACGGCGCACTCACCGCCACCGTGGACGTGACGGTCACGGTCACCAACATTGACGAAGCAGGGACGGTTACTCTATCTACGGACCAGCCCCCGGCCCGCGCCGAAATCACTGCCGCTCTGACCGACCCCGACGAGGGTGTTAGCGGCGCCGTCTGGCAGTGGGAGAGGTCCAGTGACGGGAACACCGGTTGGGCCGGCATCGGGACCAGTTCCTCCTCCTACACTCCGGTTGACGGGGACGTGGGGTATCACCTGCGGGCCACGGCATCCTACACCGACGGGCACGGGCCGGGCAAGACCGCGCAGGCAGAATCAACCCAGGCAGTCCAGGCCGGAGCAAACCGCCCGCCGGAGTTCGACTCGGCCACAGCCACCCGCGAGGTCCCCGAAAACACGGAGGCGGGCGGGAACATCGGCGCTCCGGTAACAGCCACCGACCCGGACACCGGCGACACCCCGGCCTACACTCTGGAGGGCGCGGACTTGGATTCGTTCGACATTGACAGCGCCAGCAGCCAGATACAAACAAAGCCTGGGGTGACCTACGACCACGAGAGCAAGTCCAGCTACTCTGTAACGGTGAATGCGGATGACAACAACGGCGGCACTGCCACCATCGACGTGACCATCACCGTCACCGACGTGAACGAACCGCCGGAGTTCGACTCGGCCACAGCCACCCGCGAGGTCCCCGAAAACACGGAGGCGGGCGGGAACATCGGCGTTCCGGTAACGGCCACCGACCCGGACACCGGCAATACCCCGGCCTACACTCTGGAGGGCGCGGACGCGGATTCGTTCGACATTGACAGCGCCAGCGGCCAGATACAAACAAAGCCTGGGGTGACCTACGACCACGAGAGCAAGTCCAGCTACTCTGTAACGGTGAATGCGGATGACAACAACGGCGGCACTGCCACCATCGACGTGACCATCACCGTCACCGACGTGAACGAACCGCCGGAGTTCTCCGTGGAGACTGCTTCCCGCACCATCGCCGAGAACACTACGACGGGTGTGGCCATCGGTGACCCGGTAACAGCCACCGACCCCGACAACGACACCCCGGCCTACACTCTGGAGGGCGCGGACTTGGATTCGTTCGACATTGACAGCGCCAGCGGCCAGATACAAACAAAGCCTGGGGTGGCCTACGACCATGAGAGCAAGTCCAGCTACTCTGTAACGGTCAAGGCGGATGACAACAACGGCGGCACTGCCACCATCGACGTGACCATCACCGTCACCGACGTTGACGAACCGCCGGAGTTCGACTCGGCCACAGCCACCCGCGAGGTCCCCGAAAACACGGAGGCGGGCGGGAACATCGGCGTTCCGGTAACGGCCACCGACCCGGACACCGGCGACACCCCGGCCTACACACTTGGCGGGACGAATGCTGCCTTCTTCGACATCGACGCATCGACCGGCCAGTTGCGGACCAAAGCCGCCCTGGACCACGAGACCGAGTCCAGCTACACAGTGACCGTGACGGCTTCCGACGGCGCACTCACCGCCACCGTGGACGTGACGGTCACGGTCACCAACATTGACGAAGCAGGGACGGTTACTCTATCTACGGACCGGCCCCCGGCCCGCGCCGAAATCACTGCCGCTCTGACCGACCCCGACGAGGGTGTTAGCGGCGCCGTCTGGCAGTGGGAGAGGTCCAGTGACGGGAACACCGATTGGGCCGGCATCGGGACCAGTTCCCCCTCCTACACTCCGGTTGACGGGGACGTGGGGTATCACCTGCGGGCCACGGCATCCTACACCGACGGGCACGGGCCGGGCAAGACCGCGCAGGCAGAATCAACCCAGGCAGTCCAGGCCGGAGCAAACCGCCCGCCGGAGTTCGACTCGGCCACAGCCACCCGCGAGGTCCCCGAAAACACGGAGGCGGGCGAGAACATCGGCGCTCCGGTAACAGCCACCGACCCGGACACCGGCGACACCCTGACCTACACGCTGGGCGGCGCGGACGCGGATTGGTTCGACATCGGCAGAAGCACGGGGCAGATCAAGGTGGGTACCGAGACGGCGCTGGACTACGAGGTAAGGGCTAGCTACACTGTCAGCGTTACGGCCGCTGACCCTTCCGGTTCCAGCGCCGCCATCGGCGTGACAATTGCGGTGTTCGCTGAGGATTTGGGTGAGTTGGGAAGTCGATATGACACAGACAACGACAAGATGATCGGCAGGGATGAGGCCATCACGGCCATA
Organism: Dehalococcoidia bacterium; assembly: GCA_965197555.1. Classification (GTDB taxonomy): domain Bacteria; phylum Chloroflexota; class Dehalococcoidia; order Lucifugimonadales; family UBA3495. The sequence continues at coordinate 1,885,257 of OZ240213.1, forward strand.
ATCGATTACTTTGCCGAACGGATTACCAGGGACGAGCTGTTGGGGGTCATCACCCTCTATATCGCCAGTTAGTCAGCTTGGCTGGCTGAAGCATGAGAGGGTGGCATTGGCACTGTCGCGGGATGGTGGCTCGTAAGGTAGGCCGCCAGTTCTGAACAGTTGCCAGCCCCGCGCAACTCAGGCCCCGCCATCAGCGGATACGATGTCGGGCACAGGCAGTCAGGAAGCACTGGCCGCTATGTCACGCGGAGCATATCCGGCAAGTCCACGACGACGGACATCGGGGGCCTTTCGGCAGGTACAGACTATCAGGTGAGAGTGCGGGCCATGAATGCGGACGGGGTGGGACCGTGGTCCCTGCCGGGCGAGGGCCGCACAGCCACGGTCAGGAGGGACGCGCCTCGGCGGCGGGGGCGGCTTCGTCCCCATAACGCCCGAAATCGTATACAACCCGAATGAGCTCCTTTTAACCGCCGAAAAGGACGGCGGGAACCCCAGGCTGGTTATACTATAAACGGCGTCGGAGGTTGTCTTGCCCTCTTTGACGTATTCAAAGCTCCGCTCCAGCTTGAAGACCTGTTGCGTATTGGGCCAGTCCAACGCGCCAACAAGTAACTGTTCAGAGTTGGGGGGAAGTGAGCAACTGACGGCATGCGGTGAAGGGGTTAAGGCCCCTGGCGCGCCAGGTACCGGCGAGGGAAGCGAGCGCCATCTTGGTGTCCGTGCCCTGGTCCGAGCGGGTGCCGCCGCTGATCTTCCGGCTAGTCACCAGGTGCCGTAGGCTCCGCTCGGCAGCGTTGTTCTCCGAGGTGACATCGGGTTCGGCCACGAAGACGAACAACTCCTTGATGAAGCGCTCGATGCGCCGGCAGAGCTTACCCTGGACCGCCAAGGGGTCGTCAAGGAAGGGGCGGCGCCGGGCCAGCAATTTCCGCTCCAACTCCAGTTGGGCCAGACGGCGTTTCCCTGCTTGGGGATGGGAGAAGCTCTTGGCTTGGGTGTAGAGATTGTGCACTGCCGCGGCCCATCTGGCCAGCCTGGCGTCTTCGGGGTAGAGCGCCTTCAGGTCATGGATGTCCCGGAGCAGATGGGCCCAACACCGCTGCTTCGGACCAGGATAGTGGTTATAGGCAGCGTAGAAATCGCTGACCAACACCCCGCTAGGACTCCCCCAGCGCCTCGTCCACCACTCCCTTGTCCCGGCCCCGGCGCAGGAAGTACCGCTCGGTGGAGGTGCTGAAGGTCCAGACATAGCCGTTTTTCCCGTCCTGACGCCAGCCGGTCTCGTCAGCATGCACTACCTTGCTGGTCCGGACTAGCTCGAGCACCTCGGCCACCGCCTGTTGCGCTCGCCGGGCCATGCCGTGGAGGACCTGGGTGATCCCCCCGGCGCTAAGGCGCAACTGGTGGACTGTCTCCAGATACCATTGGATGGTCCGTATGGGCAACCGGCCTTCCTCCCGCAGGGCAAAGATCAAAGAGACCAAGTTGACCCCTGACCACTCCTCCCAAGTCCGCCTTGGGGGTCCGCCGCCGTTCACATACTGGGCAGACACGGGCCACGAAGACGTGCTCCGTGACTTCCGCCGGAGCCACCGGGACCTCGATGACTTCCCGGGTCCGCTGGGTCCATCCCCCAGCCAAGCCCGTACCACAATCGGGACAGGTTTCCAGGACATGTTCCACCCGGTGGGCCGGCGCCATGCGCTGGCGGGCAAACCGATGGGGACGGGGCTTTCTTGACCCCTTCCTCTCCGTTGGCCCTGGTCTTGCACACGGTTTATTGCCCGGCATTCCCAGCCGTCCCTTGCCTTTCAGGCCCCCTTCCAACGCCGTAATCCGCCGCTGCAACTGATCAATGACCGCCTGTTGACCGGCAATCACAGCCTCCAGCCTGCCGATGACCTCCAGCAACTCTTCCCGGCTGGCCCCCTTTAGGTCATGTTTCCCAGCCACACTCCTTGTATGACATAACTTCCACCTACGCCGCTCGCATTTCCCAAACCGCTTTCGACCATTTCACCTCATCAACTCTGAACAGTTACCTTCGACACCTTCGACTTTACGGCCATCCCGTCGGTGAACAAGGCGCTGGTGATGGAGTTGGCCCGCTGCGAATACGTCCAACGCCGTGAGAACGTCATCGTCGTCGGCAACAACGGCACCGGCCAGACCCACGCGGCCCTGGGTCTGGCCGCCTGCCAGCGGGGCATGTCCGTGGGCTTCACCAACGCCGCAGGCCTGGTCCACGAGCTGATGGAGGCCAGAGACGAAAGGCGGTTGCTGAATCTACAGCGGCAACTGTCGCGGCTGAACCTGCTGATCATTGACGAACTGGGCTTCGTGCCATTGTCCCGCACCGGCGCGGAACTGCTCTTCGAGGTATTCAGCCAGCGCTACGAGCGGGGCTCAATCCTGGTGACCACCAACCTGCCCTTCGACGAGTGGACCGAGGTGTTCGGGTCGGAGAGGCTGACCGGGGCGCACTGCTGGACCGTCTCACCCACCACGTCCACATCCTGGAAATGAACGGCGAGAGCTACCGGCTCAAGCGCAGCAGGGAAAACGCCGCCCCGCAAGCTCCGGACGACACGGACGAAGGGTAGGTCGCACCAGAAACCTCCTCCTGCCCTGTGTCCTACGCACCTGTCTGTGTCACGTTCCCCCTCAACAACTGTCACGGACATTTACGCTGGCCAGTTAGCGGGGACGTTTTCGCTGAACGTCAACGACCCTGATGGTACACTTTTGCTCCGCCCTGATGGCCCAACATCCCACCGCCCTTGACAGGCGAGGTTCCCCAAGCCGCCAGGGCCACCATCAGTGTCTCCGGCACAAACTTCCCGCCGTAGCGGCCATATCGACCCCGCTTGCCTGGAGCTCCAGTAAGAATTTCCACGTTCATGGCTATCTCCTTATTCGAAGATTCATGCCCCGACACTCTTGGCCTCGGAAACGAATCGCCGTATCTTCTCCGCATCCTTGATACCCCCCGATTCCACGCCGCTGGAAACGTCTACTCCCCAAGGGTTGACCTCACGGACTGCCTGACTCACGTTCTCAGGCGTTAGCCCGCCAGCCAGCATGAACTCGAACCCTGCCTCCGCAAGTTTCGCCGCAACTTTCCAATCGAAGGACTGGCCCGTGCCTCCCTGCAAACCCGCGACCTCCCGGTCCAGCGTCGCCGAATGCCCCCGTTCCCTCAGTACCTTCATCCGCAGCCCCAATTCTTCCAACTCCTTGGGGCCGAGATGTCCCCCCGCACGTGTATCGCCCTGAATACGGGTACAGGCGCTCCGTCGCAAAACTCAATCGACTCGGCTCCGCAGAGCTGGACCATGTCCACGCCCGAGTCGCGCACAGTCTCCCGCACCTCTTCCAGAGGCTGGTCGGCAAAAAGTCCGACCAGCTTTGGCGGGTTGTCACTTGTCGTCTTGACTGCATCCACCACCCGGCGGGCCTGCTCCAGCGACACTCGACGTCGGCGGTTAGGCACGAACACCAACCCGATGGAGTCCGCCCCGGCCTCGTCAGCTGTCAAAGCATCCTCCACCCGCTGCACGCCGTCAATCTTCACCTTCAGCATTTGGCCGCTCCTTTACCTCCCGTAGTCTCGTAACTTCCGACTAACTTCTGATTCGTTATCACCATAGTGAAATACGAGGTCCTTCGTTTCAGCAGACTTCACCCATGGCCAACTCCCGAACCTTCGCCGCTGTATCAGCGGCGGTGACCAGCGCCTCCCCCACCAGCACGGCGTTGACGACCAAACCCTGCAGATGCGAAACGTGAGCGGTGGTGAAGATCCCGCTTTCGATAACGATAATCTTGCCGCGGGGCACTCGGCCCGCCAATCTCTCTGTCACCGAAAGGCTCGTCTCGAAAGTGTGCAGGTCTCTTTTGTTGATGCCGATTATCTCTGCCCCTGCATCCACCGCCGCATCCAATTCCGCCTGATCGTGCACCTCCACCAGCGCCTGAATCCACAGCTCCTGGCATATCGCCAGCATCTCCGCGAGATGCGACGGCGAGAGAATTGCCGCAATGAGCAGAAGCCCATCGGCCCCACGGCTTCTCGCCTCGTACACCTCGTACACGTGGTACGGATCGAAGATGAAGTCCTTGCGAATCACGGGCGTCCGTCTCGGCGCGGCCATTTGCGACACCGCCTCCAGGTCATCCAGCGTTCCCTGAAATCGAGGGTCCGTGAGCTCCGAAACCGCCGCCGCCCCGTTTTCGACGTAAGCTTGGGCCAGCGCCTGCGGGTCGAAATTCGCGGCAAGCAGCCCTCGGGATGGCAAGGCTTTCTTAACCTCCGCTATGAGGTGCACTCGGTCTCCCAACAGCGCGCCGGAGAGATTCAGAGGCAAGCCCATGGCCTCCACCTCTCCCTTCTTCGCCGCAACTATTATCCCAAGAATCGTCGCCAAATCCGCCGCTCCTCTGTCTTACCGGCCCTCGACTTCCAAAGCCAACTCCTGGCTGATCTCGACCAAGCCCTCCAGCTTCATCAGGGCGCGCCCATCGTCAATGAGCTGGGACGCCATCCCTATACCTTCCTGCAGACTCTCAACCAACCCGCCCACCATCAGCACTGCGGCGCTATTTAGAAGCACAACGTCCCTGTACGCCCCCCTTTCACCGGTGAGAATCCGGCGCAGCAAGAAGGCGTTGTCCGCAGCCGTCCCGCCCCGATTCCCTGGCTACCGCGACGTAAGTCAATTGTCAGCCATGGGACGGCGGTATGGCTACGCCCGACCGGACGCCCGCAGGTCCGGCCCTATCACCTCCGTCGTCCCGTCCCACCTGGTACGTGCCCAGTGGCCTCCCACTTGTCCGTCCGGACTAGGCCATCTCAGATCCGGACGGCGTATCTAGGTTTCGGCGCCCTCGGTCGCGCGCCGCGCGCGTCCCAGCGGCCTCACGCCTCCGGCAGGGTCTGTGGGGTACGCGATTGTCTAGCAATCCGACCTAGCTTGAATGGACCCAAGCCGACCGCCCACGAGTACCTGAGTTTTCCGTTGCTATTGTGTCCGTCGAGTGAAGGATTTTGATTTTGTCCAGTTTCGTGGAGTTGCAGCTAGCCCGATTCCAGAGCAACATAGTCTTGTGATCCATTTTTTCGAAACGCTTCAGTTTAGGTAGAAAGCCTCATGAGATATTTCCCACTCTCCAGAGGATTCGCCCTTTGGGGAGTGCGCTGTTCCGGAGCAGACCAACAAGACGGAATCCTGCAAGTTCGTCCGAAGGCCATGGCCTGTTTCCCGAATCTGCTTTGCTGCCCGCCTTCTCGCAGTGGGAAACGAACAGAGGGTGTCCAGCCGAAGCTCTCACAATCCCAAAGAAAGCTCAAAGATGGTACTGCCTACCATCAAGTCAGGCCCACCAAACTGGATAAAATCAAGAACTTTCCGCATCAGATTCGCGGTGGCGGTGTAATAGCCCGTCTTCCCGACTACACCCGATGGAAGAAGTTGCCAAGCCCCTGAAAGCACTGCAGGGGCTTTTGCTTTTTGGAGGGTCGGGGCCCTGTGGATTTTTGAGAAGCTGCTAGCGCTGGCAGCTTCGCAGTGTACAGTTCTTATCGCCTGTTCAAAATGCCCAAAGACGGGCTAGTTGACCCAACTCAGTGCTCTCACCTATCAAGGGCGGAGTGGAGTTGGGTTTCAACCAGCCTGGCAAGCCCACTGTCAACGCTTTCATCGAGGCGTTCAACGGACGTTTCCGGCAAGAGTGCCTGAACCACACCTGTTCCCGTCCCTGGAGGACGCCGAGGACAAGGTGGAATCCCGGCCCAGACACTATAATGGGGAAAGGCTCCATAGTGCTTTGGCAAATTGTCCCCAGGGAATTTGCCGCAAGTGCGCCGGAAATGGATTGACCCGCAATGAGATTGGTACAGAAAATAGGGCCAGACCAACGTCTATAGGAGCAACATAGAGAGCAGTACAGCCATCGGGGGCAGCTCAGTGAACCAAATTGCCGTTACCTAAACTTGCCCTTGGCTAGGAGAAGATATTCCAAGATATGGAAAATCGGGGAAAAACATTGTGACGACTCCCGAGGCTAAAGCCAGAATTAATATTGACCGAATGCTTGAGCAGTCCGGTTGGGTGGTCCAAAACAAGAACGCCATGAACCTGTACGCCGCTACTGGTGTGGCGGTGCGCGAGTTTGTCCTGAAGCCCGGCCACGGCACAGCCGACTACCTGCTTTACGTGAACCAGAAAGCGGTGGGCGTGGTCGAGGCCAAGCCGGAAGGCCACACGTTAAGCGGAGTTGAACTCCAGTCGGAAAAGTACAGCACAGGTTTACCCGACGATTTGCCGGCGGTTAACAGTCCCCTTCCGTTTCTGTACGAAAGCACTGGGGCGGAAACGCAGTTTGCCAACCGCCTGGACCCTGAATCTCGCAACCGCACGGTCTTTTCCTTCCACAGACCAGGCACCTTGGCGGAGTGGCTCAATACTTCCACCCGTTCGTGGAATATAGGGCTGGGGCAGGCAGCGGGTACCCAAGCCGGCTACACGACGACATACAACCTACGCCGGAATCTCACTGACATGCCGCCCCTTGACGCTTCTGGCCTTTGGCCGGTGCAAGAACGGGCAATTCGGAATCTGGAAGAATCTCTTGCCTTCTCCAATCCCAGGGCCCTGGTGCAGATGGCCACTGGTAGCGGCAAGACCTTCATGGCCTGCAACTTGGTATACCGGCTCATCAAGTATGCCGGTGCCCGCCGTGTGCTGTTCCTGGTTGACCGCAGCAACCTGGGCCGCCAGACCCTGCGCGAGTTCCAGGGCTTCACTACATCCGACGAACGACGCAAATTCACCGAGCTTTACAACGTCCAACTACTGCAATCGGGATACATCGATCCGGTTAGCAAGGTGTGCATCGCCACCGTTCAGAGGGTTTATTCCATGCTCAAGGGCGAGGAGCTGGATCCGGACTTGGAAGAGGTATCGAACTTCGACTCCCCCGGAATTCGGCAACCACCAGCCCCGGTGGAATACAACCCTGGCATTCCGATAGAGGAGTTCGACTTCATTATCACCGACGAGTGCCACCGTTCCATATACAATCTGTGGCGGCAGGTGCTGGATTATTTCGATTCATTTCTTATCGGCCTGACTGCGACACCGACATTGCAGACTATCGGTTTCTTCGATAAGAACCTGGTCATGGAATACAACCACGCCCAGGCCGTGGCCGACGGTGTCAACGTGGACTTCGATACATACCGTATCCGTACCGAAGTTACCGAACAAGGCGCCACCATTCCTCCCGGTTTCTACGTGGACAAGCGGGACCGTCGGTCCCGCAAAGCAGAAGTGGAGGAACTGGAAGACGAACTGACCTACGCTCCCAACCAGCTGGACCGGGACGTGGTGGCGGTGGACCAGATCCGCACCGTAGTCCGCACTTTCCGTGACAAGCTCTTCACCGAGATTTTCCCTGGCCGCACCGAGGTGCCCAAGACCATTGTCTTTGCCAAGGACGACAGCCACGCCGAGGACATTGTCGACATACTACGCACAGAGTTCGGCAAGGGAAACGACTTCTGTCAGAAAATCACTTACAAGACCACCGGCGTCAGCCCGGAAACTCTCCTGCAGAGTTTCCGCAACAGCTATAATCCTCGCATCGCCGTCACGGTGGACATGATCGCCACGGGCACCGATATCAAACCGGTGGAGATCGTGTTCTTCATGCGCAACGTGCGCAGTCGCACCTTCTTCGAACAGATGAAAGGCCGCGGGGTCCGCGTGATATCGCCTACCGATTTCAAATCCGTGACCCCCGATGCCGACAACAAGGACCGCTTCGTTATCGTGGATGCCGTGGGCGTCACCGAGACCGAATTGTCCGACTCGTACTCCTTGGAGCGTCAGCCTACGGTTTCCTTTGACAAGCTTCTGGACCTGGTGGCCATGGGGAACCGGGAGTCGGAAACCCTGTCATCCCTGGCCAGTCGGCTGGCCCGACTGGACCGCCATCTGTCATCCCAGGATCGTCAGGTCATAGAAACCACGGCCGGTGGCATGTCGCTCCCCAGTCTGATTGATGGACTGCTCCACGCCACCGACCCGGACGCCGTTCTTGCGGCTGCCCAGGAGGCCACGGGGCTGGAAGACCCGCCGGATGAAGAGGTTGACAAAGTCGAGAAGCAGCTATTGGAAGAGGCTGCCAAGCCCTTTGCCGCCAACCCGGAACTTCGGAACCTGCTGTTGGACCTGCACAAAAACTACATGCAGACCATTGACCGGGTGACCATTGACCACGTTATTGAGGCGGGATTCACCGAGGAGCGAGCCACCGAAACGGTGCAGTCCTTCCAGGATTACATTGAGGAACATCGGGACGAGATTACGGCGCTTCAGGTGCTGTACCAGCAGCCCTACCGGCAGCGGTTGACTTATGCCGACATAAAGGCCCTGGCGGAGGCCCTGCAACTGCCACCCCGTTCCTGGACACCGGATGGGCTATGGGAGGCCTACCGGAGGCTCGAAAAGGATCGGGTGCGCGGGTCCGGCCAGCGGGTCCTCGCAGACATCGTGTCCCTGGTCCGCTATGCTCTGGGGCAGGATGAAGAGCTGGCACCTTTCTCAGAGGGAGTTGAAGAGTGTTTCAGGGGCTGGCTGGCAATGCAGGAGACGGCGGGCCGCGATTTCACCGAGGAACAGCGGCAGTGGCTGGGAGCCATCAAGGACCACATCGCCGGCAGTGTAAGCATCGACTTTGAGGCCTTCCAGTACGCCCCCTTCAACCAGCAGGGTGGCCTGGCCCGGGCGGTGGACCTGTTCGGAGGAGAACTGCAGCCATTGCTGGAGGAGTTGAATGTGGCGTTGGTGGGGTAGAGTATTTCACCAACGGTACAGCGAACCTATTTACTGAGAGCTGGAAGCCATGACATCCCTTTATGTAGCAAAAAAGGCCATTCTGCATTTGTCCAGAGCCGATATCAATGAACTAATACTCTGGCTTGTGCAGATGTATGGTGAGAGTCAAGATAGCCCATCTAATATGCAAACTAAGCAACAGTCAATTGGGATTGCCAAAGCCATTAACAACGACCGTCAGCCAACTCCTTTCAACCAATGGAAAGACTTTCACGTAAAAGTTTTAAGCCGCTGGGGTAATGAGTTGGAGCACTTGGAGGGCTTTACACACTTTAGCTCTTCAATTGGGCGTGTTTATCTGAGGCATTCGTTAGACTCCATGGGAGGGGCGCCACAAGAGAGAGTACCTGATCCCCAAGAACGGGCAAGGAACCTTTTGACTGCTTTAATTGACTTGCATATGAAGAGCTGCTCTATAGCAGGAGCTGTGGTGGCTACCTTGCGTTCAGGTTATCCCAATGCAGCCTATATACATTGCAGAACTATGCTTGAGTCACTGATCGTAAGCCGGTTCCTCGTGAAATATAACGATGAAGACGCAGGGGAAAGATACATAGGCAGCATTGCGCTTTCTCTTGATGATAAAAACCATTCAACTGAAATTGCAAGAATTTACGAAGAGTACCTTTCTTACTTTCCGGATTCCGAGAAACATGGTTGGGCTTCCGGAATAGATGGCAAGACCCGCTGGACTACAAGGGCTATGTCAGAGGCGGTGGAATTAGAGAACTCATACACTGGCATCTACAAATCAGAAAGTAAATTCTCACATCCAGACGCTTCGGGATTTTTTGGGGATGTTGACGAAAAGGTGCGCTTACCCATAGATATAGCTGTCAGTGACGTGAATCCTTCAACCCTTTATGGTCAAACTGATGGAGTTTCTATACCTCTGGTAGCGTGGGAAACGGCTCAAAATCTAGCTGCAACTACACTGAACCTGTTGAATGCGTGGCCTATTGAGATGTCCGATCGGATTCTGTCAGAGTACCAAGATCGCTGCAAGACTGTGCTGGAGGTTCTTTACGAAGCATCATTGAACAGCGATATGGTTAAGAAAACAAATGAGGGTAGCTAGTTTCCATGTTAGGATATGGAGGCCTCCCTCCTTCTTGGTCCGAAGCCAAGCTAGGTGACATTTTGCCCTTGGCATATGGGAAGGGCCTAGTAAAGAAAGACAGAGTAGAAATCGGACCTTTTCCAGTATTTGGTTCTGCTGGAATAGTAGGTTCTCACACTCAAGCTCTTATACCCGGGCCTGCCCTTATAGTGGGCAGGAAAGGCACCGTGGGTGCGACACACTATAGTCCTGGCCCCTGTTGGCCCATAGATACCACCTATTTCATCAAAGCAACTCCTAGCTGCCATTTGCCTTTTTTCGGTTACTTGCTTAGAACTACGGATTTAGCCTCCTTGGATAAGTCAACCGCCATTCCGGGGCTCAATCGCGATGATTATAGTGAGGTGGTGGTCCCCCTACCCCCCCTCCCCGAACAGCACCGCATTGTTGCCGAAATTGAGAAGCAGCTCACCCGCCTGGACGTCTCGGTGGCGGCGCTGAAGCGGGCCAAGGCCAACCTGAGACGCTACCGGGCCTCGGTGCTGAAGGCGGCCTGCGAGGGTACGCTGGCGCCCACCGAGGCGGAGTTGGCTCGGGCCGAGGGGCGGGACTACGAACCGGCCAGCATCCTGCTGGAGCGCATCCTGGCCGAACGCCGCGCCCGCTGGGAGTCGCAGGAAAAGAAAAGGGGCAAGTACAAGGAACCCGTGTCGCCGGATACGTCGGAACTGCCGGAGTTGCCAGAGGGGTGGGTGTGGGCCAGTCTAGACCAAGCGGTTACTTCTTTGGAAGGCGGGAATGCTGCAACTGCTACCAATGATTCCTCCAGCAGAAGGGTACTTAGGTCCAGCGCAGTCAGGCATGGCAGCATCGACATGGAGGATTACAGGTACCTCTCTTCCGAAGCCCCACAAGGACCAGATCCCTACTTAACTGCAGGTGACCTGCTCTTTACGAGGTTGAGTGGGACATTGGATTACGTTGGCAATTGTGCAGTAGTAGGAGAGCTTTTTGGAGAAAGAATCGAGTTTCCCGACAGAATTTTCCGTGGGCGATGTGCGAGAATCATATCTCCGCACTTTGTCCAGTTCTGTTTTGCCGAAAAGACTTTGAGACAACCTTTGGAAAGCAAAGCAAAATCGACAGCAGGGCATCAGAGGATATCTTTGTCAGATCTCAGAGAGTACAGATTCCCCCTCCCACCTCTATCAGAACAGCATCGCATAGTAGCCGAAGTGGAACGCCGCCTCTCGGTCATCCAGCAATCGGAGGCCGCGGTGGAGGCCAGCCTGGCCCGGGTCGAGCGGATGCGCCAGAGCATCCTCAAGCAGGCCTTTTTCGGCAAACTAGTGCCCCAGGACCCCAACGACGAGCCGGCATCGGTCCTGCTGGAACGCATTAAGGCAGAACGGGAGGCGGCTAAAGAAGCCGAAGCTGCCAAGCCCCGGGCCCGTCGTCCCCGAGTCGCGTCATCCAAACGGAGCAAGGCTGCCAAGGAACGGTAGCAAACTCTTCCGGAGGTTCCCCTCTTGACCACATCCGCCGCCAGCGTCAGCCAGAAGCTTTGGAACTACTGCAACGTCCTGCGGGACGCCGGTCTCTCCTACGGCGACTACCTGGAGCAGCTCACATACCTTATCTTCCTGAAAATGATGGACGAACTGAAGTCCCTGTACGAACTGAGCAAGTCTGAGAGCTACCGCCCGCCGGACCTGCCCGAGGGATACGACTGGCCCAGCCTGCTGGCCCGGGACGGCGACGCACTGGAGCGGCACTATCGGGCAACCCTGGAGCAGTTGGGCCGCCAGCCGGGAACCATGGGCGTCATCTTTCGCAAGGCCCAGAACCGTATCCAGGAACCGGCCATGCTCACGCGCCTGGTGCGGGACCTGATTAACGGCGAGAACTGGATGGGGCTCAGTGCCGACGTCAAGGGTGATGCCTACGAGTCCCTGCTGGAGCGCAACGCCCAGGACGTGAAAACCGGCGCGGGCCAGTATTTCACGCCCCGGCCCCTGATACAGGCCATTGTGGAGGTTATGAGGCCAAATCCAGGGGACACCATCTGCGACCCTGCCTGTGGCACCGGCGGATTCCTGCTGGGCGCCCACGATTACGTCATAACCAGTTACCCCAACATGGACGAGGGTCAAAAGAAACACCTGAAGGAACAGGGCCTTGACGGCTGGGAAATCGTGGACGGCGCCGCCCGCATGGGGGTGATGAACCTTTACCTCCACGGCATCGGCGGCAACGAGACCAGGATCAGGGTGGACGACAGCCTGCGCTCTCACCCCGGCGCCTATTACGATCTGGTGCTGACCAATCCTCCCTTCGGCCGCAAATCCAGCCTGACAATTGGCAACGGCGACGGCGGCACGGAAAAGAGCGACCTGACTGTCGAGCGCAACGATTTCTGGGCCACCACCAGCAACAAGCAGCTGAACTTCCTGCAGCACGTTCGTACCCTGTTGAAGAACAATGGCAGGGCGGCCATCGTGGTGCCGGATAACGTGCTGTTTGAAGGCGGCGCCGGAGAAACGGTCCGCCGCAAGCTGCTGATGGAGTGTGACGTCCACACCCTGGTGCGACTGCCCACAGGCATTTTTTATGCACAGGGCGTTAAGGCTAACGTCCTGTTCTTCGACCGCAAGCCCGCCAGCGAGACTCCCTGGACCAAAGACCTTTGGATTTATGACCTGCGTACCAACCACCACTTCACCCTGAAGACCAGCCCCTTGACTCGGGCCGACCTGGACGATTTCGTGGCCTGCTACAACACGGAAAACCGGCTTCAGCGCGCGGAGTCGGAAAGGTTCAGAAGCTTCGACTACGAGGAGTTGGTCAAGCGGGACAAGGCCAACCTGGACATCTTCTGGCTGAGAGATGAAAGCATGGAGGACTCAGCCAACCTTCCACTACCCGACGTCATCGCCGAGGAAATTCTGGAAGACCTGCGGGCGGCGCTGGAGCAGTTGGAGGAGATTGCGGGAGATTTGGCAGCGGAACCGACACAATCCTAATGATGAAATGGGAGACCGAGAAAACTAATGGACGAGCGCCGAGTTATGTCGGACACTTTTATTGCCAAAGTCAAGCAATTTTAGGTGGACTCGGTCAGTTGGACAGGACCGAGGTGGAATTAATCGAGCGTCCCGCTGCTCCTGCCAATGATACCAGCACACGTTCCGGTGAAACTTCCGTTACCTTCGATTCCTCCGCTCGGTGGGATCTGACCTCATCCCAGGTGAATACAAGGTCCCACTACGCCAACCCCACCAGTCTCGCCATACTGTATCCCACCGTGGTCAGACGGCGGGCGACGTAACTGCCGGCGAAGCCGAGGGCGCCGGTACAACTCCCGTGTCGGCGTGGTACAGGGTTAATGACTCCTCCAAGAATCGGCGTGCAACCAACCACCGTAATTTCAGGATAACACCGGTTGTTACGTTTCTACGGTTCTTCAACCCTGACGCCTTCACCCAGGCATTGGTCTGAGTGCTACTATGAAACCGGGCGGCGGCTGGTGCATTTGCGGTGGTCGGAGGGACGTTTGCCGATGGCTGAAGAACGTCCGGCAACATCAGGACTTGACAGGAAGCGGACCGGGGCCAGCTACGCCAGCCAGTGGAACCGTTTTGTCGCCTGGTGCGCGGAGTCGGGTAGCAGTGCGCTTCCCGCGGCTCCCGAAGACGTGGCGGCCTACCTGAAAGACCGGCGGGACTCAGGAGCGAAGCCCTCGACCCTGAAGGTGGCGGCGGCCGCCATCGCGCGCAGCCACAGGGAAGCGGGTTTCGACGTAGCTGCGCAGCAGGGCGTCGCCAGGACCGTCCTGGACGAACTGACGCAGGACGACTCTCCCGGCGCCACCCGGGCGCTGCCCCTGGACCTGGACTGCTACCTGGCCATCAGGAAGGTTGCCAAAGAGCAGCGCAGCGGCAGGGGCGGGTACGAGGAAAGGGTGCTCAACGCCCGCCGGCGGGGGAAGCTGGACGTGGCGATGATCGGCCTGATGCGGGACGCCCGGCTGCGGGTGTACGAGGCGGCGGCGTTGACCTGGGGAGACTTGGAGCGGGTGCATGGCGGGTCCGGCCGCGTGCGTGTCGAAGCCTCGGGCTGATGACCCTCGGTACTGTCCCTAGAATTGGAATGCTGAGCACACGCAATGCCGCTTGCCTTACAGCCACATCCCCCAGCACCAGCCTCAACTGCCTTGGTGTGGCGGGCCAACTTGGGGGGTGAACCCCACCGGCCCTGGCTCATGACGTCGGCGGTGGGAGCGCTGTTGACCTTCCCCCAAAAGTTATACCACCAACAAAGAGAGGTTCCGGTCCATGTTCTGCTTGAACTCCAACGGAGTCAGGTATCCCAATGAACTGTGGGGTCGGTCTCGGTTGTAGTCGGCGCGCCATTCCTCAATCATCGCCCGGGCATCAGCCAGATCCAGGAGCCAATGCAGGTTCAGGCACTCATCTCGGAACTTGCCATTGAAACTCTCGATGTACCCGTTCTCCGCCGGTTTGCCCGGTGTAATAAAGTGCAGCGTTATCCCGCTGCGCTTGGCCCAAGCCGCCAGGGCTTTGCTGGTGAACTCGGGTCCGTTGTCCATCACCAGCGCCTGGGGTAGTCCGTGGGTCTCGCTAAGCCGGTCCAGCACCCGGACCACCCGCTGGCCGTTAATTGATGTGTCCACTTCAATCGCCGGACACTCCCGGGTGAACTCGTCCACGATAGCCAAGGCCCTGATTCTTCTTCCACCCACCGCGCTGTCCTGGACAAAGTCCATCGACCAACGCTGATTGGGTCCGGTCAACTCCCCCAAGGGGACCACCCGGCCGGCGCCCCGGCGTCTTCCCTGGCGCCGCCGCGGCAACTGCAGTCCCTCCTGAGCGTAGATGCGTTCCACTCGCTTGTGATTGACCGCTCCCAACTTCCGCCGTACCAGCGCGGTTAGCCGGGGACTCCCGAACCGGGGCCGGAAACGGGCCAACTCTCGGATCAGACCCCGCACCACCAGTTCGTCAGCAGCGCTCTTACCCTGGTACCGGTACGTCCCTCGGCCTATGGCCACCTGGGCACATGCTCTCCGCTCGCTTACTCCCGCTCTTCTCATCGCGTCCACAGCTTCCTTCCGATGGGGACGCGTCAGTACTTTTTTGATAGGGCCGCCCGTAGACCCAGGATGTCCAGCTCTTTGTCGGCAACCAATTGCTTCAGACGCCGGTTCTCTTCTTCCAGGGCTCTTAGCCGCTTGGCCTCGGAGACCTCCAACCCGCCGTACTTGGACTTCCACCGGTAGTAGGTGGCCTCGGAGATGCCCTGCTGGCGCCACAGGCCGGTGACCCTTGCTCCCCCCTCGGCTTCCTTGAGTACCCGGATGATCTGTTCCTCGGTGAATCTCTTCCCCTTCATTTCCAGTCCTCCTTCCTCTTCATTCTAACGGAGAACTCTAATTACTAATGGTACAGTTTTGGGGGGAAAGGTCACTGTGGATGGCGATGCTCACTGCCATTCTCGCACGGCCGCTGTAGCCGAAGTGATCGCCCTCAAGACCGGGGTGCCCCGCGTCAACTTGGTCATGGTAGACCGAAACCTAGCAAGAGTCGCCGCACTAATGCCTGAAGAGAGCCCGACCGGTTGCCAGGGCTAACAAGCCCGTATCTTGTAAGTGAGGGCCAGCACTTCTGCGGAGGCTGAGATGACGGAAGCAGGGGCCTGAGTGCACGGCAGGTGGAACCATCTTCGAGTTGTGGCCAGGAGCCTTGTCTCTGGTCGCGGCGGCGGGTATCCGGAGGTGGTGCGGAGCGCACAGAACTGCGAGATACTTGGTGGAAGGTCAGGCTTCAGGGAACCGCTCGGCCACTCCCGTTACACTCCCTACGGGCCTATGCCCTCCCCTGCTACCCTCTGGCCTGTATGACGACGCCGCCTCCGTTCTCGACTTCGATGTTCAGGCTGTGCCCATCGAGCAACAGCATACCTAGGAGCGGGGTACTGCCCGTCGCGTCGGCCTCGATGTCTCTCGGTCGGCCGTCCCAGAGCACGGTAACGTAGTGAACGTCGAAATCCACCTCAGCGTCGTTGGCGAGAACGGCCTGGCCCATGTAAGCGAAAGGAAACCCCAGCTCAGCAACCAACCCGGGCGGCAAGGTCAGGAAACCGCTGTAGCCTGTGTCCACCACGGCCTCGATGTCCCGCGTCCGTCCCTCCGGGTCCTGCAAGGGGAGAGTCACGATTGCTTCGTAGGCGGAGTTCACCACCCCTTGGATCAACCGGTCCTCCGCAGAGACCCGGCCCCGAAGCTGCGGAGCGCCCGGTAGCCCACCCGCTCGCACAAGACATCGACAGCGTCGGGCCGCTGCGCCCGCAGACGCTCCACCGCAGCGCGGGTGGTGTCCGCGACGGCCCAGTCCCCGGTCTCAACGTCGATGGCGACGTACTCTCCGAAGTGGTGGGCTTCGACCTGGGGCAGGATGTCCCACTGGTATATCTCCTTGCCCAGGCGAACCGCCTCCTTGCGGGGTCTGCGCTGGGGAGCAGGCGTCTCTGCGTGGGTCATTCGCGCTCCTGTACAAGGCGGTCTTCTACTCTTGGCATTCTATCATCCGACGGGTTCATCCGACGGGTTCATCCGACAAAGAAAAGCACGTGTTGCAGGGCCCTCCCACCGCCGCCATCGAGCGTCTCAGCTTTCTCCCAACGTATTGGAGGCTTTGGCATTCCCCGTCGACTATCTCGTTCTTCAGCGTTTGGTCTAGGGTCAGCGCCTACTCAAGCAGCAACGCGGTTAGTGCGGTAAAGGTTTTGTCTCCCGCCAGTGTGTTTCGTTGCACTCGCATCCGTCATACCAAGACTGGGCCATAGGACGGGGGTCAGGAACGGGGGTGAACTCTATCCCCCTCTCTGCCAAGAACTTGACGGGGCCGCCCGGACCCCAATCTTGATACGAGCACCAACGATTAGGCTGATGAGCAAGTGCCGTCAGGCAGGCGGCTAGGTAAGCAGACTGCCGGGGTGTTCTTTGGGCGGGGGAGATGCTGGTAATGTCTTTAATGGATGCCACTCCGCCTACATTTAGCTTGCCCGAGGCGTTAGTTGTCATTTCCCTCCTTGGCAACTTTATTGCCGGTTCCGTTTGTTCCTCATCCCAATTTCCCTATACGACAAGCAAAGGTTCCGTTCGGTTGTAGGGTATGGTATTTAGACGGTGCCACGAGCCTATTCCGCTAGCCGGACGGCCTGCACAAAAGGAGACAATTTTGGTGCCCATCACGGGGAGCACAAGTAAGCATAGATGCTCCATACAATGAAAACGACGCCGACAATTGTTCCAAGAATGGCATAAATGGGAGTCCTTCTTCGCGTGGATGTGGATAACCCACCTCCAACCGCGCCAAATCCGATGAGCAGAAGTACAACAGCCGCCGCTTCACCACACGCATCACTCATTGCGCTTCACTCCTTACCCTTTAACCGAACGGAACCACCCAGTTCGTCTAAATGGCTAGAGTTTGTCGACCAGTACAGTTACGACAATCCCAGTCGCCCCCAGCACAATAGTTAGGGCGATCCCGACGATAGTGAGTTTACGGCCTATGGGCCGCTTTTTGGCTTCGTTGTCCTTAACCTCAAATTGCTTGCAAAGCAAAAGCATCTTATCCCAAGGCCAAGGTAACGGAGCCGTGATCTGCTTTCGTGAATACCATTGGTCTCGTAATTCACTATAGTCCGGGAAGCCGTGGTATCGCCCAGCTTCGGCTTTTTCCTCTTGCACAATATTGAAGTGTTCTGTACGAATTCTAAAGTACTCGTGGCCTGCAAAGCCTAGTTGCAACGCCTCTTCTTCCGCCTCTTGCATTTGCCTTTCCGCAGAATGCCACTTGGTCCACAAGTGCTGGACTGCATCCAGACCCTTTTTCTCCTCTTCCCAACGTATGCCCTGCTATATCAACGCGTTCTGTTGCCAAATAGCGACCAAGTCTCTAGGGTCTGTTTACATTCAGCGGGCGCCGTGGACCGTGCGGGCGGGCTGAGGAATGCGGTGGATGGTTCGAGGGTATTGTGAGGCTACGCCGTCCCTCTCAGCGTCGCTGTCTGTTTAAGTTTGCGGTTCATCCGGTGAAATTGTTCCAAGCTCGCGGGCGGCTTGCAAGAAGCTAACAAAGGCTTGGGGATTACTGAAGAAATGGTTCATGAGTTGTTCTTCCCGACTAGGTTCTTTAGGGGCTGCGATACTGGTCACGGTGTCCAACAGTTTTTCTTGGCTAGTTTTCGCCACCTCTTCGACTACTGTGGCCCTTTTATCAATGTCGGCCAATAAGTTCCTGGTGCTGTAGGATGTGTGATAAGTGAACCAAATGGCAACCCCGGCCAAGGCAATGGAGAACAGGCTGGCTACCAGTGAGATAACCCCTACAATTACGCTTATGTCGCTGATACTCCCTCCATACTAGGGTCTGTTACATTCAACATCAGGGCTGCCGGGGTGTCAAAACAGCTCGACCCCATACAAGATGTAGTATGGGGTCGGCTCAAATCGTCGGAAAATCAACTAAATACAGCCACTAAATTGACTCCAAAGTATTCCGAGCCGAGGCTCCCCGTAGTAGAATTATCCTAAAATAGAAAAGAGCCCAGCGGACTGGGCTCCGGGTCCAAAACCTATACTATGATGCTCAACAACACATAGTATAGGCCATCCGGTCACCCGGAGTCAAGAAATTTACCCGCTGAGTTCAGCGGGTATTCTTTTGCCCGCAAAAGGAGTGACCCGGTATGGCCGAATCCCACTTCGATCCTCACGGTATCACCGCCTTCGTCCAGGCTCTTGGCAAGGCCATCGCGTCCCTGGACCAATACTTCCAACCCGAACCAGGCGACAAACCACCTTCAGAGCGCCTCATGTCGGTATTGGCCGGTGAGCTCGGCCGGCTCCAACACACGAACGAGCTCACCGGGCCGCAACTCCATACCTGTCAACTGACCTGGCTCCTTACGGTGCTACAGATCAAGACAGGGCCGGAGGCATAATTATGGCGACCAGGACGATCCTGTCCAATCGCCAGTGGAGACGCATCGAGCCGTTTCTGCCGGGGAAACGCGGCGATCCAGGCCGTACAGCCCAGAACAACCGCCTGACCCTCGAGGGTATCCTCTGGATCGCCCGCACGGGCGCGCCCTGGCGGGATCTCCCCTCGGTGTTCGGGCGCTGGCATACGGTCTATCAGCGGTTCAATCGCTGGGTAAAAAGAGGTGTGCTCGAACGTATCTTCCACACGCTGAACAAGAACCTGAACCTCAGAACGGTCATGATTGACGGTACTTTCGTCAAGGTCCATCAGCATGGGACCGGCTCCCTAAAAGAAAGCGCCCGCCCGGTGGAGAAGCCATCGGTAGAAGCCGAGGCGGGCTGACCACAAAGTTGATGGCGTTGGTGGACCGTACGGGCCGATTGGTCAGATTTACGGTTCGACCTGGTAACGTTGCCGAGGTCAAGGAGCTTCCACCCCTTATAGAAGGAATCCCGGCAGAGGAGCTGATCGCGGACAAGGCTTACGACAGCAACGAAATCCGTGTCCAGCTCGCATCCGCCGGAATTGAACCAGTCATACCACCGCGATCGATCCGCAAAATCCCGCTGTGGTACAACGTCGACCGATACGCCGAACGCCATCTCGTGGAGAATTACTTCGCCAAGATCAAGCAATTCAGGCGCATAGCGACCCGATATGAGAAGACCGCTGCCTGTTTCGCAGGCATGGTGAACCTCGCGGCCCTGCATCTCGAAACCAAGGATATTAGCTATCAATCTTCACATCCAAAAAGGAAAACGCGTCGACAAGAGAATCTAAAGGAGGGCCAACTGCAGATGCAGTTCCACTTAGGGTAGGGCTTCTATTATACACTAAGCTCCCCAGGCTGGGGCGGAGTAGTGTCCCAACTGGACTACCTCCAAGTACAGGCGAACAGAGTCCGTTCAGCATTGGAACTGGGACTGAGGGTGCAACGCAGGTCTCCCCTGATGCTCTGCGCGGAGACCTGCCTGACATCCGAGTGTTTGGCGTCGTGTCCCCAGCAGTAAAGGTAATAGTCCCCCTCGTCTCCATACATTCGGTCAAGATTGAAGCACTCTTGTGAGTCTACGAACACGGTAAGTTCCCTGCGGTTCTGGACATCAAAAGAAACGTCCACATCCACGTTCAGGGATCCGGATTCCTCCGTTTCCAGCTTTACCCACATATCTGCATGATCCAATATAACCGGTGTGGACGTAGGCAGCATAACCAACCGGGATTTCCAGGCGGATACTTCCTTGCTGATCTCAGAATACGGGACTGCGTAGAAGATACCTTCTTCCAGGGTCGACGAGGCAACATTCACCCCCAGGACCTCACCGTTCATCGACAACAGCGGCGGACCGCTGTTCCCAGGATTTAACGGCGCATCATGAGAGGCCAGCGACAAGGCGTTACCTAGCCAGTTGTCTCGCATAACTCCCGTGGTGGCGATCACCCTGCCCTGTGAACCCCTGGGAAATCCGATTGCCACAACATCGTCGTGCAGCGTGGCCTCGGCGCCGGAATCCCAGAGGATCGCAAAGAACTCTGAGGAGCAGCAGATCGACAGGACCGCTATGTCCTTGTCACTGCTGTAGCCCAACAGGATGGCCTTGTACCTGTCGCTATTGTGAACGGTCACCTCATAGGTGTCGGCGTCCTCAATGACGTGATGGTTCGTGACGATGAAGGCCGTATCGCCCTCGGTGTCGAAGATGAACCCTGAGCCGCCAGATCTTCCAGCCTTCACCTCGACGATGCTGTCCTCTGCCCAAATCACCAGCTCCTTTACCGTTGCCGGCAGAACCAGGGGAGGCCGAACCGTGGGTGTGGGCAAGGGGACCGCCAGTGCTGGCGTGGGAGTCGGGTGGCTATGCGTGCCGTACTTACTACGTGATACGAAGCCATCTGGAGTGTACTTGTCCGCCGGATGCGGGTGTGGATGAGTGGAATAATCGTGGGGTATCGCCATTGGCGCTGGTGCGGATACAGGATCAGCAGCCGGTACGCTTGGATTCAAGCAGCCAAGCATCACTATGGCAATGAACATCAGAGTAACGATGCGCATTGGCGCCCCTTGCTGAGTCAGAATGAGGCAGTTGCCACACCACCACGGTTCAACGAGCAAGCAAGGAGCACAGAGTGCCCTTCCGACTCGAAAGACTCGACAGGGAGTACCCTCGAACCAATGGGTGGTGTGGCTTCGCTATAGTCGCACAGCCAGTCCGCTGGCGTCTACCGGCGGCCTCATCACGTCACACTAAGCATGTAAAATCCTTAATTGGGCGAGCCCTCCACCGCAGGACATACGGCAGATGAGCCCCCAGAGGGCTTATGGCACAGTTGACAATAATCGGGAGGCGCCTGTATAAGGTTATCGTCTAGCAATACGAGAACCTGGAGGTAAGCCAGATGGCTCAGAGGGCACCGTGGCACTCAGCAATAGGAGATGTACACCACGTCTGCACAAACTGCACCCTGGGAAACAACATAGAATCCGAAAATCTGAGACCAGGAACAGGAAACTTGCGGCTCTGCGACCAGTGCCGGGATAGACAGCGCGACGGCACCTGTTAAAGTTCCATCTCTCTGACTGACGTGCCGAAGGAAATCGCCCAGTCGGGACCGGTCAGTTCCCCGTCAATAACAGACCAAAGACGCCAAAGGTCGTACACGGGTAACCCTCTTGACTGGGCAAGAGCCACTACGCGCAGCCCCTCATAACGGAGTCCATGGAACCTCACAGTCGGTTCCGAGAAGGAATGCCCCTCGCCACCCTCGCAGGACTCATAGGTTTCGACGCCGTTCTCCCTGAAAAACCGAACGACCCGGGCGATGCCCGGGTCCCAGATGTAGTCGTGTGGAATAGTGACTCCTTCGTAACTTTCCGGTATATGTAACGAGAAGTCTTCGTTCTTCAATGTACCTCCTGAAAGCAGAACACCCCGGCGGCTGCCGGGGTGTCTCGCTGAGTGGGGCTAGGTTTTACTCACCCGTGCGGAGTGTTGCACCGTATTGGTCTTGCCTCCCGGAGGAGACGTGAGACCCGGGGTTTCAGCACCTCAATCAGGTACCGGGCCATGCCGGATCTCCTGGTGCCGGCGCCCATCGGCACCCAGCTCATCAGCCAAGATTCCGAGCACCGGCCGCTCAGCTCTAGGAGCCGGGCGCGTACATCACCTTCCTCAACCTCGATCGTGGTGGTGCCGCTGTCGGGCCAGATCACGTACAATCCCTGCTGCGGGGCGAGTTACGGGTCCGTGTAGGCAGGCCGATACCAGCGTCCCTGCGGGTTCCGAACCCAATCGATTCTCTGTAACGATGGCTGATTGACCATGCTATCCTATAGGGCATTATATCTTTGTGTACATTGCGCTAGACAGGAGGATGGTAATTTGGAAATCATCGACTTAGGCAAGCACACTCCCATAATGGGTAAAAAGGGGAGTTATATACGAAATTACCCAAACCCCTGAATCAGAGTGCCCCCTAGCCCTTCTGGTTTATGCGGGCCAAGTCAGCAGGTTTCACATAACAGTGGTCCAACAGTTCGGCCACTACCTGCAAGCACAATTTCGCCTCGTCGCGTTCCACTTCGAGTAGAGTATCTTCCTTATACGTGGCGTGGGCTGATATGTTCCCCAATTTACAGACGGCGCGAAGACTTTCAACATCAACACTGGATAACTCCCCGCTCTGCAAGAAACTATCGATTTGTTGATATAGCTTCCTGCCGCCGTACCCACGGTCATTCAAGACCTGTTGTAGAATCCGCCTAGCCAGCAATGCCGCCGACCGAGGGCTGGAGCGCAAAATTAATTGGCCTTCAATCCAATCCTTCGCCAAGTCCGGGGGGATGTCATCAGAAATGGCTTCTATTGCTGGTGCCTCGTAATAGCGGAATGCTATCTCAGGAAGCACGTATAGTTCCTCGCGCTCGAATGTGACTGTTACTACCGGTACTACGCCTTCTTCCATGGGTGGACCTTCAGCCACTGACTTGGTACGCATTTTCCAGCTACCAGGCTCGAAGACCGTTACTTCCACATGCCGGGAGCCGCATTTGGGACACGCGGATATTTCGGCTTCACTCTTAGATACCGTGAACCTATCCCACAAGTGCCCATGTGTTTCGTAGCAATCTTGACAATTATTAGCCCCCATCATGCCTCCTTTGGTATCGTTTTATCGCGGATGGGTAATTTCGTATAACTCCCGTAAAAAGGGTTGGGATAGGTATGAACCAACGGAAATCGAAGACTTGCTGTACGACATCAGTAATCTAGCATACCAACACGGTGCTCTAGTGATGCACGGAAAGGCATTAGACGGTTCTCACGAAACCGACCATATTATTGTTCACATCCATACATTAAAACAATTGCCTGAACATGACCACCGGAAAATTTGAACAAACGGAGTGTACATAAAGATATAATTCCCATCCCATACTGTCAGGGTTGAATGTAAACAGGCCCTAGTACTACAGTTGCAGAAATGTGGTGAGGAGTTTCAGGCGGCGTCGGTAATGGCAGCGCCGGGCCGTTGCCTGGTGCCGCCGTCTCCACCGGGACCACCGCAGCACTGATTCGTCCGTAGGGTGGTGTCTCCATATCAGCCGGTAGAGTAACCGCCGAACCTCGGGCACCGTCAGCGGTATCAGCCTTTCGTCCAAACTGGGGCAGCCCCCTTTTCTCCCAAACGGCCCTGCGACGATGCCTGGTGCCGTACCACCGCCAGGTAGGCGTGGGCCAGCATCGCCAGGGTGATGTGCCGGTACCAGCCGTCCCACCGGCGCACCTCGTATTGGTCCAGTCCCACCTGTCCCTTGGCCTCCTCAAAGCATTCCTCAATGGCCCACCGGGTTCCGGCCACCCGCACCAGTTCCTTCAGGGTTGTTCCCGCCGGGCCGTAGCACACGTAGTAGGCCAGTTCCTCGGGCTTGGCCACGCTGCGCCGGACCAGCAGCCAGTACCCCTTGCCCGGCTCCTTCAGGGGCCGGATCTCCACCCGCGCCCAATCGTATACCCGGGGTCCCTTGGCGCCGTCGCCCGCGCTGCGCCGCACCCAGCCGGGTTCCTCCACCCCAGGCGCCAGCCGGTCCGCCCGCACCTGGCGCGGACCCTTGTCCGTCCAAGCCCACAACTTCTCATTGCTCTTGATGGCCAGCACGTGGGGAATGTCTCGCCGCTCCAGCCACAGCCGCAAGTTGCGGTCATTGCCGTAGACCTCGTCCCCAGTGGCCCAGCCGAAGGGGACTCCCGACTCCACCGCCCGTTCCAGCATCCGCCGGGCCAGTTGCGGCTTGGTACGGAACGCCACTTTCTCTGGCACACCAGCCTCCTCCCTACGTTCCTGGTCATCGACCCACACCTGGGGCAGGTAAAGCTCCCGGTCCAGCAGGGTCCTCCCCTTGGCAGTAGCGTAGGTCAAGAATACCCCAATCTGGCAGTTCTCGATCCGTCCCGCCGTGCCGCTGTACTGACGCTGCACCCCTGCGGACTTGTTCCCCTTCTTGAGAAACCCGGTTTCATCCACCACCAACACCCCGTTGGCGTCGCCCAAGTGCTCCACCACGTAGTCCCTGAGATCATCGCGAACCAGGTCCGCGTCCCAGATGTAACTTGACAGCAGATGCTGCACCCCATAGGGTGTGGCGTCCCCGGCCTGCTCCGCCAGTTGCCAGCCGTTCTTGCGCTCCACCGGACTGAGCAGCCCTTTCAGATAGTCCAGCGATCGTCGACGTGGTTCGGGACGCCGGAACCTTCCCGCAATGCACTCGTGTACCCGGTCGATACCCTCAGCCCACCGACCCACTTCCGCCACTTCATCCTCACCCGCAACCACCGCCTCACCTCACCACCGCTGGAATGCCTCAATTCTACCCATTATTGTTCTGCAACTGTAGTACTAGCACGTGCTTGTTCATCCTCTGCCAGACTAGACAAGAAATACTGGGCCTTCTCATCTGTTTGCTCCAGGCGCAACTTCCGAAGGGAAGCCGGGGCATTCAGGATGGTCAAACCAAGGTCATACAGACCAGCTACCGCCTTCCGCGCTGTGGTTGTCCAGCGATTCCGTCCCTTCTCTTGCAAAGCGAATATGTCACCATGGTTAAACGGCGGCGATCTGTGATTCGGCCAGGGCTTCGGCCTTGGCCCGTTCCTTGGCGCTGAGTAGTTTGGTGGGCGGGTTCTTCGCTTTGGCGTACTTTCCGACGGTGTCGCGTCCCATGCCCAGTTCCCTGGCGATATCCCGCAAGGACAGGCCCTTCTGTCTGGCCTGTTGCACCGCTTCCCAACGGGCTTGCTGGGTGGGAGTAGGTGTGCGGTTGAGCTGGTGACGAAGGGGAATCCCCTGGGTTCCCCGACCCTGGCCGGTTGCCTTCCTGGCCTTGGCCTTCCGCTGGACCGAGGACTCCAGACCCGCCAGAAGCTTCCGCTGGCCCTCATCCAGGTGGCCGTTGGCCGCGCCATCGGGTACCTCAGATTCTTCCGGACTTGGGAAGCTGCCACTGCCTTCTCCCCACAGTGCCGGGGACCGCAGCGTCGCCTCCTGAAAATCAACACTCTCCCCCTGGTATCTGATCATCAGCTCCCCGTCGGACCGTTCCAGGAGGTCCACTCGGAGACCGGAGTAGGAGGGCCGTTCCTTACTGGGCAGCAGTTGCAGGACCCGCCACTGGTACTTCACCGTGTTGTCCCGAGCCACCTTTCGGGTGTGCCTGATGCTGACCGTCTCGGTGAGGGACAAGTCCTCCGGCACCGGCCGGTAGGCCGTCTCCGGCTGCTCCGCCGTGACGGCGAACCGGTGGTTGAAGCGGGGCAGGAAGTCCTGCATGACGGCGTTGGCCCCATCGATAGTGCTGGCTCCGGTCAGGCGCAACTCGGTGACCAGCCGGTCCTGGAAGGTGGATGCCATCCGTTCTACCCGGCCCTTGGCCTGCGGGGACAGGGCGAAGATCTGCTGGATGCCCAACTCCCGCATTACCCGGGCGAACTGGGTGGACTCGTAGAGCACCGGTCCCTGGCGGGCGTTGTACTTGAAGGCGGCGTGGCGGTCGCTGTAAAGGGCAAGGGGGATTCCCCACTGCCGCACCAGCCCCTCCAGGAGAACAAGGTAGCCCCGGGTGTCCTCGCTGGGGTGGAAGATGGCCTGGGCAACCACACCGGTGGCGTCGTCCACCGCCAGCAGCAGGACGAACTTGGGACCTCGCTCCTCCAGCCAGGAGTGGGGGCTGCCGTCCACCTGAATAAGCATCCCCTCCTGGGGCATGCGCTTCCGGCGGAACCGGTGCTGCTGAGACCGGCGACTACGGGGGCTGCCCATGCCGGCCTTCACCAATATGCGGCGCACCGTGGGCCGGCTCAGCTCTATCCCCTCCCGTTCCTGCAACAACTCGGTGAAGTGGCTGTGGTTGGCGCCAGCGTAGCCGTTGCTGGCCAGCTTCACCACGGCGGCCGCTACGGTCTCGGGCACGGCGTTGTGGGGCCTCCGTCCCCGGTTGCCGTGGGCCAGCGCCGCGGGACCGTCCCTGCGGTAGGCCGCCAGAAGGCGCTTGGTTTGCCGTTCACCTATTCCCATGATCTCCGCCGCCTGGGCGATGGGTAGCTGGTGTTCCAGCACGCTGTTGAGCACCTGAATCCTTGCCTGTTCTTGTTGATTCAACGTCACATCCCTCATAGGGATGACATTTTCGCTGAACAGTTAGCAGGTGACCGAATCGTAGAACGTCAACACGCGCCTTGGGGTCTTTCGGCCAATCAGGCCATTCTTTAGGCCAGTAATCCCTGTTTCTGGCTCCGTTCATTTAGCAGAACCTCGAATCGACCCTTAGCCCCAATATGACTCTGGTTAGAAGTAGTAGCCGGAAAACAAGCCAAAAGGTTCTTCAACCCGCCCAAGCAGACGTTTTGAGTTGGTTTAACCTGAAGAGTGGGGCCAGATCAGTATCTGCCAAATGGCATTTCCAATGACGGCGATAACAATGGCACCGATCAGCAACTTCGTCTGGCGTCTTAGATCGATTAACCTTCTCATAAGTGCCCACTCCCGTACGTCAGTGTTGTGTACACGGGTGGTTGCTGTCGCAAACCAGCCAACAACCCAAGCCAAAAACATCGTAGGCGGCACTATCAATGCAGCGGTTTCTTGGAATGAAATCCAGCCGTAACCTACTCTGGAGGCGGCTGCTACCGTAAGAACTCAAAAACCGATCCCCCGAACATGAAGGGGCTGTATACTTCGTACAGCAAATCACCATCCAATCAAGTTATTAAGATTGATCATTGTCGGGTACTCCACAACCAGGGTCAGAGACGACCGGATTATCCTACTATCGGTAGCGACATTGCCCCGTTGACCACTTTCAGAATTGCCGCTATCCGCCGCGCCGTATCGTTGAAGTGTTGGACCTCCTCCGGAAGCAGGCTTCGGCCCAGCACCTTGCTTTCCCGGTAGGACAGCCACTTCTTAAGCACCTGGTAGCCACCGAGCTTGTAGTTCCACACCGCGGCAGGAACGTTGCTCCACCAGGCGTTGTTGTTCAGGAAAACGTCGAAGGCAGTATCTCCCAGAACGGCAACGGCGTCACCCAGCGCCTCCCGCTCGGCGGCGGTATAGTCGCGCTCCACGGCGCGGCCCTGCCCCGGCATCACGGCGTCGCCGGTGCCGAAGCGCCCCCAACCGGCGGTCAGACGGTTGACAATACAGGGCCGTGACTGTTCACTGTTGACGGGCGTTGTCGGGGTCTTCACCGTCCTGCCGGCGAAAGCCGGAATCCAGCAATCCTCGCTCAGTAGAAACTTGGCCTGCTCTCAACCCTTCCTGATTCCGGCTCAAGGCCGGAAGAGATGAGCCTACGGAATGCCGAGAACCTTGCTGCTATCCATACCCCTGCTTCTGACCCTGGCCCTGCTAATTGCGGTTGCGGCAACCTACGGCTCCGCCAATTCCCAAGCGTCGGCCAACGGGGAGTATGACGCTGACGGCGACGGGCTGATTGAAGTCGAGTACCTGGAGCAGTTGGACGCCATACGCTACGATCTGGACGGCGACGGCGAGGCAGACGACGATTCGAGCATTGACGCCTACGCCGCCGCCTTTCCGGGAACGGTCTGCAACAACAACTGCAACGGCTATGAACTGGCCCGCCCGCTGGACTTCGCTGCCGCCGACAGCTACGCCTCCGGCGCGGTCAGCGAGGAGTGGACGACGGGCGAGGGGTGGCAGCCCATTCAATCCGGGGAAATTTGGATTCTTGTTGCGGAAAATCCGTTTGCCGCAACCTTCGACGGCAACGGACACACCATCAGCAACCTATACGTCAACCGCCGCCCCGACAACCCCGAAGACTCTGCCCCGGCCGGCCTTTTCGGTTCTGCTTCGGATTCCATCATCCGCAACGTGGGTTTGGTTGATGCCGATGTATCAGGACTCGCCATTGTCGGCGGACTGGCCGGGTGGACCGACTTCTCCTCAGACATCAGCGGCAGCCACTTCTCCGGCACCGTGACCGCCGGGGAAACTGATGGGGCGGCCGTCGGCGGACTGGTCGGGTATCAGGATGGCGTAATCAGCGACAGCTACGCCACCGGCAGCGTGTTGGGCGATGAGTACGTCGGTGGGCTGGCCGGGGAGAATAGGGGCTACATCGTTGCCAGCTACTCTTCAGCAGAGGTAACCGGCAATGGAGGCGTCGGGGGACTGGCCGGAGTCAATCGCGGCCTGATCAGCGGCAGCTACGCTACCGGCAGCGTTACCGGCGGCAGCGCCGTCGGCGGACTGGCCGGATATAACGGAGCAGTAGGGGGGATTATCGCGAGTTACGCCGCCGGCGCCGTCACCGGCGATGAAGGCGCCGGCGGGCTGGCCGGGGAGAATATGGGCGACATCACCGCCAGCTACGCCACCGGCGAAGTATCGGGCAATGAGAACGTCGGCGGCTTGGCCGGGCGGAATATGGATGAAGCCGGAATCACCGCCAGCTATGCCACCGGGCGGGTTTCCGCCGGCGATAACGCGGGCGGGCTGATTGGACTCGATGCCGCCAACGTAACGGGCGCTGTCTGGGACACTGAAACATCCGGCATTGGCAACGGGGTCGGTAGGGGGGACTCCGAGGGCGTCACGGGCCAGACCACCGTCGAGTTGCAGGCGGCTGCGGGCTACTCCGGGGTATATCGCGATTGGGAAATTTACGTTGAGGAGGGGCTATACCGCGACCCGGTGGAGGCCCCGGGGCCTTACGATTTTTGGGACTTCGGCACATCCGGCCAGTACCCGGCGCTGCAAGCGTATCTGGGTGTCGGCGGCGTTACGGACTGGTGGGAGTCCGGCGCCCAGCCCAGAGCTGCGCGGCCGCCAGCCCCGACGCCCGCGCCGGTCGGGGCCGTCTCTCCGGCCCTCGTTGCGTATGACAGCGACGGCGACGGGCTGATTGAAGTCTCAAATCTGGAGCAGTTGGACGCCATACGCTACGACCTGGACGGCGACGGCATACCCGAGGACGCGGCCAAAGCCGAATACGCCGCTGCCTATCCCGTGTCCGGTGGGGAGATGGTCTGCAACAACTGCAGCGGCTACGAACTGGCCCGCCCGCTGGACTTCGCCGCCGCCGACAGCTACGCCTCCGGCGCGGTCAACGGGGCGTGGACGACCGGCGCGGGGTGGCGGCCCATCGGCGATAGTTGGCACCCTTTTGCCGCTACATTCAACGGCAACGGACACGCTGTCAGCAACCTGTATATCACCCCCACAACCCAAGCCGACAGTTCCTCGGTTGATGGATTCGGCCTTTTCGGAAGTGTCGGCGAATCCGGTGTTATCCGCGAAACCGGACTGCTAAACGCCAATGTGGGCGGCGGAGACTTCGTTGGCCCGCTGGCCGGAGCCAATCGGGGCACGGTCAGCCACAGCTACGCCACCGGCAGCGTCTCCGGCTACGGATGTGTCGGTGGACTGGTGGGAAGCAACGACTATGGCGTTATCAGTTCCAGCTATGCCGCCGTCAGCGTCCTCGGAGGCTACAAATACCTCGGCGGGCTGGCGGGGTGCAATAACGGCGGTACGATCATCGCCAGCTATGCCACCGGCAGCGTGTCCGGCGATATATTGGTTGGGGGATTGGTCGGGGATAACAGCGGCTCGGTAACCGCCAGCTATGCCACCGGCACTGTCAGGGGACAAAAGTACGTGGGCGGCCTGGTTGGGAACAATGATGATGATGGCCAAATTAGCGCCAGCTACTCTGCCAGCGAAGTGACCGCAGGCCATTATATCGGCGGGCTGGCTGGGGGTAATGAAGGCATGGTTGGCCACGGCTACGCCGTTGGCAAACTGTCCAGCGACGGTAGCATTGATGCGCCGCTGAGGTATATCGGGGGGCTGGTCGGGTACAACCCCGGCATAATTGACTCCGGCTTGTGGGATACAGAAACCTCCGGCCAGCAGGTTGGAATCGGAATCGAAATCGGAGACGGACGGTCTTTAGACATATTTGGCAAGACTACTGCCGAGCTTCAATCGCCTATAGGATACACCGGCCCATACCAGGGCTGGGACGTTTCCTTGTTTATCGAGGGCGCGGAGAACACCCCCGATCACACTCTCAGCGACTTTTGGGACTTCGGCACATCCGGTCAGTATCCGGCTCTGAAGGTTGACTTCGACGGCGACGGGACGGCGACCTGGCAGGAGTTCGGCGACCAGCCTAGAGAAGCGCCCGGTCCGGCGCCTGCGCCGGTGGTGGACAACTGCGTGAAAACTATGACCACCGCCGTTGTCAGCGCCGCTTGGAGCGGCAACTGCGCGTCCGGCAGCCGGCCCGGTAGCCACGCTCGTTTCTACACCTTCACCCTGACCGAACCGTCGGAGGTGATAATCGACCTGGAATCCGGCGACACCGACACCTACCTCTACTTGCTGCAAGGCGCTGGAAGGACAGGAGAGGTCCTTGGAGGCCAAGGCTCCAGCAGCCGAAGCTCCAGGATAGAGGATATGTTGGGCGCCGGAACCTACACCGTCGAGGTCACCAACTACGGTAGCACGCAGGCCGGCACCTTCACGCTGACCGTCAACGGACTGGCGACTCCCCCGCCGCCGCCATTGCACACGCCTGCGCCTATCCCAACAGCAACACCGTTGCCAACACCAACACCTACCCGCGTGCCGACGTCAACGCCTGCCCCGGTGGAACCCACCAACACCCCCGCGCCAACGGCAACACCGTTGCCAACACCAACGCCTACCCGCGTGCCGACGTCAACGCCTGCCCCGGTGGAACCCACCAACACCCCTGCGCCAACGGCAACCGCAATTGCGGCGCAGGAACCCACCCCTGCCTCGGATTCCGGCGGCGCTTGCAGTTACCCGGACGGGGATGCGCCGACGGGCGCGGCGGCTAGCAGTATGTTCCTATTGGCGGCTCCGCTGGCTATGATAGGCGGGTTGAAGTTCCGCGCCCGGCGGCGACGGGGCGGTGCCGGGGCCGGTGACTGAATCTAATCTCAGGGCAGACATAATGACGGCCTATGCCAACCTGAGCGGTGAGTTCAACCCCACAGTTCCCACCCGCGTCATCTCCGGGCAGGGCAAGACCACCGTGGTGGACTCGAACCGCTAAAGACCCTGCCCCTTTCCGTCAGCTCGGATGCTCTGAGCCTACGGCTGAAGCAATTCTATCACCCAAGAGTACCGCAGTTTTTGTGTCGATTGAGTAAATGGCATTGGCTGGGGTTCACTCGCTTATCTGAGACCTCGTGCTGGTGACTTCCCTTGGTGTTGTTCTCGCAGGCGATGGTATCTCTCCTTGGGTGAAGGCCGGAAGTGGTGTTCAGGTGCGGGTTCGCGCCTCGTGAGCCTGGTGTCGGGATGATGCTACCCGTACACAGGGCGGTGGCGACCGGAATTCACGCTTGTTTAGCTACGGCTCTCCGCTTGGCCTCGTATTGTCTGCGTGAGACCCGGTACTTCTCGGCACATGCCTCGCAGCGGGTCTGGCCCGCGATGGCCGGGTTGCTGCAGCGTCTAAATAGGCCGAGCGCTTTGGCTCGCTGGTGTCTCTCCTTCCGTTAGAGCCGGTGGTACTCTATGCGCTCCCGCTGGTTGTTTCTTGTCCATTCGTACTCTTGGTGGTTCTGGTGTCTGGCCTTCTGTGTGACTGGAGCTTTTGATTCTGATGGGTTGTTTGGCTTGGGCTTTGCGGCTTCAGTAGAAGCCACCCTGCTGGACTTACCACGTGTCTGGGTCTTTCGTGGCCATCCTGCTGGTTTCTTCTGCGGGTGTTTCTCGCTGATCGCGGTGGGTCGCGTTTTCCGGGGCTGCCTGGTTGGTGGAAGGGGGAAGGAGAACTCAATGGTGCGTCCTTCTACCCGCGCCTCCGGGAGAACCCTGACATCCATCCGCACCAGTAAGGAACCACGGGGGTCCTTCCCCCGAGCCGGCGGCCGGCCGGGGGCGGTTCCTACCAGTCGGGCCTTATGCCGCCGTAAGCCTCGGCAAAACGGTCTTTCTCTTCCTCCGTGTGTTTGCGCATTCTCTGGTGTCCCGGCAGGGGGTGGTTGATGAACTTTGGTAAACTTGGTTGGAGCCATCTGAAGATGGAGTACCTTGTCCACACTTTTCCCCCATTCCGTGTTCTTTCCTTCAGAGCTTCGAATAAGCTGTCCGGTAGGATGAACTCCGGGGCTTCCCAGTGGGTCACCTTGGGGACGGTGCTGTAGATGCCCGGTTGGAGCACCTCCGACTCGTAGACCTGCAGGACCACGGGGCCGATGAGCTTGTGCTGCATGTAGTCGTTGGGGTGCCAGTAGTTGGGAGAATGCTCCCGCTGGAATTCTATCTGCTGGCGTGTGGTGGCGCTCATATGGGCCATATCCCTGAATTCTTCTGGGAACCGGACCATCAGCCGGTTGTACGTGAACTGTCGGTCTCTGACCCGGAAGCTCTGCGGCTTCACGGTCTGCTATCTGGCCTCAGCCGGGCTTCTCATTGGTTGCCAGCGTTCGTGATGGGGTGCAGCGGCGGAGAGCCTACCGAGCAGTCCCCGGCGACCGGCATCGGCGGGCAGCCGACCGAGACCTACGCGGCCACCGGCGGCAACGGGCAGATGACGGAGCAGTCCCCGGCCATCGACGGCAACAGCGAGCCGACGGAGCAGTCCCCAGCCACTGGCGGCGGCGGGCAGCCGACCGAGATCTCCGCGTCCATCAGCAGCGGGCATAGGCACACCTGTGGGTTGCGGGAAGACGGCGTGGCGGTGTGCCGGCCCACGGTGGGATGCCCCGTCGGGTCGGACACCAGGTCCCGGGAGGGACGCAGTTCCACTGCCGGCGTGCACCGCCCGTCGGGGGTGCAG
Source organism: Dehalococcoidia bacterium (assembly GCA_965197555.1). GTDB lineage: Bacteria > Chloroflexota > Dehalococcoidia > Lucifugimonadales > UBA3495. Next base: position 1,918,632 of record OZ240213.1, read on the forward strand.
AATAGGGTGGGCTTCGTGCTGGTGACGGTGCTCTGGGCCAGTTTCTGGGCCGAGGCGTCCACTGCCACCACCACCTGGGCCGAGGGCTCCACCTCCTGGTCCGGGTCCTCGTAGAAGGTGCGGTTGCCGATGCGCAAGTAGCGGTCCTCTTCGTGGGAGTAGCAGTCCACGCCCCAGAAGCGGTGCTGCTCCTTGCGCCGCGGCACCCGCTCGGTGGCGTGTAGGCCGGCGTAGGTGAAGGGGGTCCAGACCTCCGGTCCGTAGCGGGCCACCGCGTGGTAGAAGCCGCCGTGGCGGAGCAGCCGGAAGTCGGTCATCCTGACCTCCCTTGACGCCGCCGTGTGGTCGGTGGGTCTGACGACCCTTCCGCTGCGCAGCAGGTCGGGGGCCAGGCGGTAGACCGGCTCCAGCATGGCCAGGCGGCGCAGGGAGGCCTCGATGCCCCGTGACGTGGCGGTCCAGGGCGGGTGCTCGTGGTCGGCGCCGCCGCCAGTCTGCTCGGCTTGTTCACCGGCGACAAAAGGGGAGCTTTCCTGGTTCTCCTGATGTACCGGGTGGTCGTGACCCAGGGCGAAACGCTCCTGGAATTCCTGAGGCAGTTCGCCCAACGGGTGGAAGGCCGACAGTCCGGCGGCGCGGGCCTCCTCCCTGGGGCTGGGGTGTTGGTGGCCGGTGACGTAGAGCGCGTCCACCGCCTTGCTGGTGAGGAAGAAGCGGTGCTGGCGGCGTTCGGTCATGCCCCGCATCACCGAGGCCACCCAGCCGCCGCTGCGCAGGCGGCCCAGCATTCCCCGAACCTGGTCATCGGTGGTTTCCATGACGGACGCCAGGTTGCTCACGCTGGCCAGGGGCATCCTGGCGGTGATCTTCAGCAGGCGTCGCTGCTCGTCGTTCAGTGGTTGTTGCCGGGGCGCCATTGCCATCCCTCCTCTACCTGGACCCCTCCCCTTGCGCCGCTGCTGAGTACTCCGGCGGGTTCAGCCGTCATCGCCAGCGGCGTTGGAAAGGAAGTTATTCGTATTATTGATACTTGATATACGTCGGTACCGAGATAGCAGATTGCTTATATCGTAGAACAATGGTCGGAAACGGTTGTCAGCAGCCGGACGTTGGTATTGCAGGCCCTGGCGATGGTGTAGGAACGGCGGGGCGGTCATACCGAAGATGGCGGCGAGAAAGTGGAGGCTTAACGGGGCATATAATGGCCTGGCTGCTTACATCCCCTGCGGTGCCGACCGTCACGACCGGGCTGGGCGGTTGTCTTGTCGACAACGGGGGTGTCCTTGGGCAGCGGTACGCGTCGGAACTGCGGCGCAACTACCGACGGTAGAATAAGCTGGGCGACGGCCCCGCAGGTAGGGGCGTGTCCAGCAACAAGGGTAGAGGGAGGTAGGGCTATGGACGGAAAAGAACAGGAGGAGGGCTCTTACCCGGAGCCCTCCTTCCCGGAGGACTTCGGCGAGCGGCTGGAGCGCCTGATCGAGCTTGCCGGTCTGTCGCGGGAGGAGTTCGCCCAGCGTCTTGGCATTGATTATGACCGCGTGGCCGAGTGGTTCGAAGGTGCGGAACTCACCGGCGGGGAGGTGTGGCACGTCGCTCGGCTGGCGTGGTCGATCCCCGGCGGCCTGGAGATCATCGTGCCGGAGGCCAAGGAGGGCACGGAGTAGCGGAGTGGTCCGACGCCGACATTACACGGTGCCGTTGCCCCCGGCCAGTTCGGCGGCGACTTTCCGGTCGGCTTCAGCGAAAGGATGCTGGGGGTCCAGCCTGACGGCCTGATTGAAGTCCTCCACCGCCTTGGGGTACTGGCCCAGCTCAATGCGGGCCATGCCTCGCTCGTAGTAGGACTCGGCGTCCCCTGGGTCAAGGGCAATGGCCCGGTCGAAATCCCCAACCGCTTCTTCGTATTCTTCCTGGAGGGTCAGGGCCATTCCACGGTTCAGGTGGGCCACGGCATCGTCGGGCCGGAGGTCGATGACCTGGCCGAAGTCCCGAATGGCCGCTTCGGTCTCCTGTTCGTTCAGATGGGTCACTCCCCGGTTGAGCAGGGAGTCGGCGTTGGCCGGGTCCAGTTCAATGGACCTGCTGAAGTCCTCAATCGCCAGGCGGGATTGGCCCAGACTGGCGTAGGCGCAGCCCCTGCCGTAGTAGAAGTGGGTGTCCTCCGGGAACAGCCCGATCAGCCGGTCGAAGTCCTGGACGGCCTCTTCGAACTGCTCGCACTCGATGCGCGCAAAGGCCTTGGCGGTAAGGGCGCCGGCGTGGTCCGGTTCCATTTCCAGTACGGCGCCGAAGTCGTCGACGGCCTTGTCGTAGACCCCCAGGGCGACGTGGGCCAGCCCCCTGGAGCTGAGGGCAACCGGATTGTCGGGCTGGAGGGCCAGGCACCGGTCCAGGTCGCTGATACCCTCCTCGTACTCCCCCAGGGCGCTCCTGGCGACTCCCCGGCCGCTGAGAGCGTCGGCGTTGTCCGGGTCCAGGTCCAGGACGGCATCGAAGTCCGGCAGCGCCCCCTCGTATTCCCCCTGCATCATCCTGGCGACTCCCCTGGCCTGCCGGGAGGGGTTGCTCAGCGGTTCCAGCCGTAGCGCCGTATCAAAGTCGCTGATGGCCTGGTCGAACTCGCCCAGTTCCCGGTGGGCCATGCCCCGGTAGTGAAAGAAGGTGTGGTTTCCAGGGTCGAGGGCGATGGCCCGGTCCAAGTCCTCCAGCGCCCGGCGCGGGTCGCCCATCTCGGCGTAGGTGCATCCCCGGTTGTAGTAGGGAATCGCGTCGCCCTGCTCCAGCGCGATGGCCCGGTCGAAGTCCGCCACGGCCCCGGCCAGGTCGCCCAGTCTGGCGAGGCACGCGCCCCGGCTGTAGCAGGCGACGGCGTTGCCCGGTTCCAGTCGGATGAGGGCGTCGTAGTCCTTCCTGGCCCGGCGGTGCTCGCCCAGGTCGCTGCGGGCCGCTGCCCGGTTCTCAAGAGCCTCGGCGTTGTCCGGCTGCAGCTCGATGACCCTGGTGAAGTCCTCCGCCGCCCGGCGGTCGTCTCCCAGCTTGCTGTGAAGCATTCCCCTGGCCAAGAGGGAGTAGGTGTCGTCCGCGTCGGCCTTGAGCCGTTCGTCCAGGCCCGCCAGAGCCCGCAGAATCTCCTCGCGGCTCAGGGCGTCCAGCGCCCTGGACCCATTGCCGGGGTCGTCGCTCCAGTCCCGTTCACCGCTCTCGTGACGTTCTCCGTTCATGGCTTTTCTCCTGGGACCGTATCCGCATCATTATGATCGCCTGGGGGCCGGATGGCGCCGGAGTCAACGGGCAGTTGGAAATCCTGTCAGGGCACATTAGTTCGTATTATACTGCCTTAAGGCGTTGGCGTTGGCTAAGCGTTGGCGAGAGCTGTCCATCTGCAAAGAATCGTTGAGGCCCCCGGGAGACGCATCCGGGCGGAGAGCGACGGCGCGGGCCTGGGGGGTGCGGTTCCCCTTCACGTTACCGACGGCAGGGACCGAGACTGTCGCATCGGCTGCCTCCCTCCTCCGGTTCGCAGCGTTAGGCCGGTGGACGGGTGCGGATCCTGGCGGTGGACGACGAGCCCCAGGCGCTGCGCTATTTCCGCGACGCCTTGGTCGCGGCGGGCTACCAGCCGGTGGTGACCGGGGACCCGCAGGAGGCACTGCAGCTCATGGAGGAGGAGCGGCCCCAGTTGGCCCTGCTGAACCTGATGCTGCCCGACGCCGACGGCGTGGAGCTGATGCAGGCCATCCTGTAGATAGAGGACGTGCCGGTCATCTTTATCTCAGTCCACGGGCGGGAGGAGCTCATCGCCCGGGCCTTCGACCATGGAGCGGTGGACTACGTGGTGAAGCCCTTCTCGCCCACGGAGCTGGCGGCCCGGATCCGGGCGGCCTTGCGCCGGAGAGAGGTGTCCACGCCGTTGGAACCCTACTTGCACGGCGACCTGGCCGTGGACTTCGCCCAGCGACGGGCAACTCTAGGGGGACAACGAGTGGCCCCGGTGTTCCTGGAGTACCGGCTGCTGGCCGAGCTGGCGGCCAATGCCGGGTGGGTGCTGACCTACGAGCGTCTGCTGGAGCGGGTCTGGGGCAAGAGGGGCGGCGGCGGCCTGCCGCCAATGCGCCCCGTGGTGGCTAGGCTGCGCCGCAGGCTGGGCGACGACGCCGACCATCCCACCTACGTCTTCACCGAGCCCCGGGTGGGGTATTGGATGCCAGCGGGGGAAGTCCTGCATGACAGGCCCATCTTTTCTGAGGAGCGGGTGGGATACCGGATGGAGCAGGAGGAGGTTGTAGGATAGGAGATGGATACTCTAGGCTAGTCGCGGAGGGAATTATTGGACTCATTAGAGGCGTAGTTTCCAAGCGGAAACTGCGGCGTATTCTGGTGGCTCTTGTTTATCCCTCAGAGTGTTTCGCAATATTAGTCTGACTCTTGGGGTGCCCTTCGAAAATTGAGAGGCTCTTAGCCGCTTGGCCTCTGAGACCTCCATGCCGCCGTACTTGGACTTCCACCGGTAGTAGGTAGCCTCGGAGATTCCCTGCCGGCGGCAGAGGTCGGTGACCTGCAGCCCGCTCTCGGCTTCCTTGAGTACCCGGATGATCTGTTCCTCGGTGAATCTCTTCCCCTTCATTTCCAGTCCTCCTTCCTCTTCATGTGACCGGAGAACTCTCATTCCTACTGGTACAGTTTCAAGGGGAAAGGTCACTCCTCCTATAGATTGAGGCTTACCACCTTGCCTTCCGACCGGCGGCAAAATGTAGCAGCGTTCATCTGCGTTGTCCGTCGTCGCGGATAGGGGGACCCACATGGTGAACGAAGACGACGACACGAACGCAATCGTGATGATGGGCGAGACCGGCGCGACGATCCAGCGGGTGCTGCGTTGATTCGGACCGTCCTGCTCATTGCGGTCGTGGCTCTCGCCGCACTGGTCCTGACCGGGTGCGAGCGTCTGTTTCCCGACGTCGAGGACTGGATTGCCGACTCGGAGACGCTCGCACGGCGCTTCGACGCGCGGCTGGGCGACCTGAAAGAGTGCGTCGAGGAGGACAACTGCGAAGAGGCGCTTGATACGGAAAGAGGCGTCTTCGTCATGTGCTCGTGGGTCATGTCGCGCGGAGAGCTTGCTCTGGAAGGCTTCGAGGCGGCGGAGTGGCAGCGGTTCGACACGCTCTGCGAGGGGCTGGAGGGGGTGCTGGAGTTGCCGAAGGCGGACGCGCTCCTGCGTATTGAGGACCTCCAGGCTGAGACAGACCGCATCAGTGAGGGAATCCGTGCTGACATCGAACCCCGAGAGCGGGAAAAGGTGGAATGATACGAAGGTCGGGAACGGGCAGAGCCTGACTAACGCCCATTGGAAGCCGAGCGACTCGGTAGTTTCACGGGCTGCCCAGCCACATCGCTGAGACCCTTCCGCCTACCATCCATGTCGGCCCACCTGGGAAGGTTGGAATCGGTACCAGGGCTGCCGCGGCGAAACCACTTATCGACCCGCCCGACCTTTCGCTGTTGTATCCGAATCGACCGCCCATGAGTATCGGGTCTTGGCAAGCTTCTGAATCAGGGCCTCATAGTGGTCTAGGGAAGGAGGAAGTAGGACGATGGACTCACGTAGACGGTCGGAGGACTCTTACCCGGAGCTCTTCCCGAAGGACTATCCGGAGCGGCTGGAGAGGCTCGTAGAGCTCATAAGGCTGACATGGGAGGAGTTTGCTGAGCGCCTCGGCGTCGAGAACGAACGCGTGACGGCATGGCGCAACGGTACGATCCCGACTGGCGGGGAGGTCTGGCACATCATGCGGCTGGCCTTCTCCGTCCCCGGCGGCATGGAAGTGATGCTTCCAGAGGCCGCCGAGGGTGCGGAGTAGCGATGTGAGCCGTACCTATTCAACCTCAGTTGCATCCAAATCGACTGCCCATGAGAACCGTACCTTTTTGTGTTGATTGGAAGACAGAGAACTCGGTCTCGAACCAGACCAGGGTTGGGAAGTCGATGAGGTCCAGCCCGGTCTGCACCAGGCGGGGGTGGCAGATGACCACGTCCACCCCCTGCTTCACCCGTTCCTCCACCCAGCTTTCCCGGCGGTCCGGGGCCACCGAGTCGGCCTTGAGCACCGCCACCCTGAACCCGTGCCGGGTCAGGAACTGGTCCATCCGCTCGGTGATGTCCCGTGTCCCGGTGTGGGTGGCGTAGACCAGCACCTTCCGGCCCGCCAGCCGCTCCGCCGCCACCAGGTCAACCAAGGCCTGTTCCTTGGGGTACAGCTTGTCCTCGGACAGGGGCGGCATCTGGATAAGCACGTTGCCGGTCTGGGGGTCGAAGACCGTCTCCCCCCGGGTGCAGCCGTCGGGGTAGGCCAGCAGGGTTTGCAGGTAGGTGGCCAGCAGCCGCTTGGAACCCTTGGCCAACGCTTCGGCCAGCGCCTGCCGCAGGGTGTCGAACACCAGGTCGTAGGCCTTGCGCTGGGAGAAGCCGGTAAAGTCGGCCTCCCGGTCCATCCCCGACAGCAGCACCTGCTCCTCGTAGGACGGCAGCCCCGAGGCCACGTCGGAGAGGCGCAGGAACACGCTGTTGCCGATCAGGTGGAACAGGGCAGAGGGAGCCAGGCCGGGCCTCTCCCGCACCGTCTTGCGGTATCCCTTGCGGCGGCTGTTGCGCCCGTCCTCGAAGGAGTCGCCGTCGTCGGTGTGGCGCACCGTCTGCTCCAGGAAGCCGTAGCGCTGTATCCAGCGGCCCTCTTCGGAGCGCCCGAACTCGGCCCGGATGTCCGGCGAGAAGCGGTAGAGCAGGTGGAACAGAGTGCTTGAGTAGCCGCCAGTCAGCGTTCCGGTAAGGGTGAGGGACTTGCCGCAGGCGTCGGCCAGCACCCCGGCGGCGATGCCCTGGGCGGAACCCCTGCCTTTGTATTCGTGAACTTCGTCGCCAATCAGCAGGTCGAAGAAGCCCTTCATCCGGTGCTTCACGTAGTCGGCCAGGGGATAACGCCGGGGACCGGAGCCGTCGGCCTGCCAGAGGGTGGACCTGCACAGGTCGCAGTTGCGACGCTTGCGGGACAACTCCTCGTTGGTCAGGGGAACGCCGTCCTTGTCCACCACCTGGGCGTAGCAGCGGGGGCAACAGGGCACCTGGAAGGGTTCCCCGGTCTGCTCGTCCCGCACCAGCCGGCCCCCGGCGGCGGCCCAGCGCTGGATGACGGCGGGGGACCAGCGGTAGGACAGCTTGGCGCGTTCCCGGGACATGATGGCGAAGAGGGGAGCGGGGCCCACTGACAGCCGCAGCCGCTCCAGGTCGGTGATGGAGGCGACGATGGCAGCCCGGGCGCCAGGCACCGTGTCCTCCACCTCCCGCTTCCATTTTCGGGTCAAATGGGGCGGACAGAGGATCAGTACCCGCTGGAACCCGGCGGCGTGGGCGGCGGCGGCGCCGAGTAGGGTAGGCCGCCGGCGAGTTACCCTGATTGCTCAGGGCACTTTTCCGTCGGCCCCCCTCCGAACCGGACGTGCGGCTTTCACCGCATCCGGCTCTCCAGTGTCTTTACAAAGCGGTAGTGTCTAGGAAGTGTCACCATTTCTGCGCCCAAGCGCCACCGCCACGGCAATTCCTATCACCGCGCCGGTCCCCCCACCGATTGCCACGCCGATCGCCAGGAAGATATCGCCGAGTGACACGCCGATGGCTACGCCTATGGCCGCGCCTACCCCGGTTCCGAGCGCGATTCCTATGCCTATACGGGTCTGCATATCTTTGCTCATGCTTTATCACCTCTGCCGGATACCGTAGCCAAATACATTGTTGGAGTAAAGGCTCTGGCCCGACTTTGGTTTTTGCCTAAGCCGAGGACACTAACTACCGCTGCGATTGCGGATTACTTGCGCCCGTGGTGGATGTCCATGTGACACGTCCGGCAGACCGCGAGGGTCTTGCGTTTTCGCGCCGCCATGATTTGTACCCACTTGGGCTTTTCCCGTTGGCCTTTCACGTTCAGGTCGCGAAGTGCGCGGATGTGATGAATTTCTACCTTCACCGTTGAGTCGCACATCTCGCATTTGTCCGCTAGGAGCCGTTTTACAAGCTCGTTGCGGCCAGCCCTGTACCGCTGAGGCTGTTGGTCTACGAGAACTGCCTGCCGTTGCCGTTTCAGGGGGATGCCACCGAAATATGCCACGCGTGGTGGCTTGCCGTTGTCCCTGTGCTTGACGACCTTGAGACAGACGCGCGGCCCGTGCTCGGTTTCCACGACGCTCTTGTACTGGCGTCGCATCTTCCGTGCGGTGGACTTGTGCTTTGCCGCAAGGGTCCGTGCCAGCGACATCTCCATGACCGATTGCAGTCGCCCGAAATGGGAGACGTTGGAGGCCAGAAGGTAGTAGTTGACGACGCCCCGGAACTCCGACTGGTACTGTGCCACGATGGAGAAATCTTCATCGTGGAGTAGGTAACTGCGGTGTGCCGGTTTGCCTTTGCGCATGTAGGCTTGGCAGTGTTGTTCGATGACGTTGGCGGGAACCCGCAATCCGATTTGGCCGTTGACCCTGCGCCGACCGTTGCGGTCAAGCTGGTCGTTGGCCTGTTGGTTCACGAGTTCGTAGCCGAGGAACCGCGCCGCCTGGCTGGTGGCGTGGGTTATGAGAGTTTTCTCCCTGGATAGCTCTAGCTTGAGTGTGTCGCGCAGGAGCGTCTCCAAGGACTCTTTCACCTGTTGGGCTTCGACCTTTGGCCCGATGAAACCCAGCACGAAGTCGTCCGCGTAGCGCACGTACCGTAACCGGCGGTAGCCGGGGTCGTAGGGGTCACGTGACGGCAGTTGTTGCATTTGCTTGCGCAGTTGCAGTGCCTTGGCGTGGTTCCCTCGTTTCCTCTGGCGGGCCGCTTAGTTCAGCAACCGTGTGTACTCGCGGTTGTCTCTCCGCTCTGTGCCTCGGGTGTGGGCTGGTATCAGCACGTTCTCGACAAACTTGTCCAACCGGTCTAGGTAGATGTTGGCGAGGAGAGGGCTGACGATGCCGCCTTGCGGTGTCCCGCTCAGCGTGCGACCGTATTTCCAATCCTCGACGTAGCCCGCCTTCAGTAGGTACTTGAGCAGGCGTAGGAATCGGTTGTCGTGGAGTTTCTCGCCGAGCACCGACAACATTACCTCGTGGTCGATGTTGTCGAAGCACCCTTTGATGTCGCCCTCGACGAACCAGCGGACACCGGTCCAGTGGGTGGTCACGTTGCTCAAGGCGGTGTGGCACCCCCGGTCGGGCCGAAAGCCGTGGGAGCGGTCGGAAAACTGCGGCTCGTAGTAGGCTTCCAGAATCATCCGGATGACCTCTTGCAGCAGCTTGTCCGGCCCCGTCGGTATGCCCAGGGCGCGGGTCTTGCCGTTAGGCTTGGGAATGTTGACCCGTCGCACCGGCGTCCATCGGAACCGCTCGTAGCGCAAGGCTTCGATGATGCGGTCGATCTTCGCCAGTGACATACCATCCATGGTCTCTGCGGTGACGCCTTTGGTCGTAGCCCCCTGGTTGGAAGCGATACGCCCGTAGGCCCGCAGGTAAAGGTTCCGGTTGTACAGTAGCCGATAGATGTTCTCCAGCGGCAATCCTCGTTCTCCGCGTTCGCGTATGACGTTTAGTACAGTTTCGGCATTTTGCATTCTGCATACCTCTCTGTGTTTGTGCGTCGTTGACACCTGTCCTCCTTCGCCATGTGCCGGGCTTTCCCCGGCTCGGACTACTACGAGGACTCCGTGACCATAGGGGTCTCCCCCCGTAGGCCATCCCGCGTTCCGTTGACATAGGACGTTCTAGTACGACTGTAGGTGCCCCGTTCGTTCCCTTGAATAGACCGCATCGGTCATCGTCCACTCATCGGAGTTGCATTGTTCCATTCATCAGACCAGTGCAATGAGCGGCGCCGGGTTACAAGCGTTCTACCGGCGGGTGGCAAGAACACCATCTGGGAACTGGGGTTCAGGCAATTCAGCTTTCACCGTATCGTGCGGGCCTTGCGGAACCAGTCCTACAACGCTTTGGGACTGTAGCCGCTTTACCGACATGCTGTTTTCCCCCTAGGCTTTCGCTTTGAGGTGGGTCGGTTGGCCCAAGAACTTTCTCCGAGTTCTTCCTAGCTGAGCTAGGTATCCTATGCCGCGTTACGCGGCGCACTGAACGTCTTGCCGGTGCCCATCTCGCCCACCACCGTGGTGCCCCGGTGGGCTTGCAGCGACAGGGCCGTGCCCTTGATGGCGTCCTCCTGGCCGCCCATCGGGGTCCGCAGCAGCCGGGGCAGCTTGAGGCCGTTCTCCGAAGGCCGGTAGAGCGGCGGGTAGGACTCCACCACCCGCCTGGCGATGGCCTCCTTGAAGGTGTCGATGAATCCTGATAGGTTCATAGGTGTTCTCCTGGTTGGGAAAGTTGCGTGGGGTGTAGGGAGAAAAAGCGAGGCCCCGCCGGTCTCACTCACCGGCGGGGCCTTCGTGTGCGACCCGTTTGGGGGCCGTCAATGTAGTTGTTGTATCTGGGTTAGGCGGCGATATCGGTGATCTCACCGTCGTCCAGGTCCAGGGCCACCACGGTGGTCCGGAGCCGCTCGCGGTAGACCTCGGTGTTCTCCGTCTCCTCGGCGAGGACCAGTTCCTTTGTCGTCCGGCCCTTGACCAGTGTTAGTAGCAAGTTAAAAATGGGCGGAAGTAGCAAGATGGAACTGACCCACCCGGTAATGGTGGCATCATCCGCAGGGACTCTGCGGAGGTGCGTCAAACACATTGCTGAAGGTGGAAGAAGTGAAAGAGATCTACGAGATGAAAGGGGCGGGCCGTTCGATCCGGGGGATTGCCCAGGAGTTGGACGTGTCCCGCAACACGGTGCGCCGGTACCTGAAGTCGCCTGAGGCCATGCGGCCCAGGCCCCGGCCGCCGCGGGGGTCGCGGCTGGACCCATACGCCGAGCATATCGACCGGCGTATGGGAGAGGGGTTGGAGAATTGCCGGGTGCTGGATCGGGAGGTTCGGGCCCTGGGGTACCAGGGCAGCTACTCGACGGTGGTGCAGTATGTGCGCCCGCGGCGGCAGCACAAACAGCCCGAAGCCACGATGCGGTTTGAGACGGCGCCCGGTGAGCAGGCCCAGGTCGACTGGGGCAGCTTGCCGTACATCGGCGAGGACGGGAAGCGACGCCGCGTCTGGGTGTTCGTGATGACGCTGGGCTGGTCTCGGGCCTGCTACCTGGAGTTGGTTCGCACGGCGGACACCGCCGCCTTCATCCAGTGCCACGTCAACGCTTTCGAGTACCTGGGCGGCGTGCCGCGGCGCTGCCTGTACGACAATGCCAAGGTGATCACCTTGGGACGGGACGAGGAGAAACGGCCGGTGTGGAACCGGCGGATGCTGGACTTCGCCCTGCGGGTGGGCTTTGAGGCCAGGCTGTGCCAGCCCTACCGGGCCCAGACCAAGGGCAAGGTCGAGAGCGGAGTGAAGTACGTCCGGCGCAACATGTGGCCCAGCATGCGTTTCACCGACGACGCCGACCTGAACCGGCAGGGATTGGAGTGGTGCGACGTGGTGGCCAACCGCCGGATCCACGGGACGACCCACCGGGTCCCTGGGGAGATGCTGGACGAGGAGCGGGCCCATCTGGGGAAACTGCCGGACCGCGCCACCCTGGCTCCGCACCTCAGGGAGGACCGGAAGGTGGCCCGGGACTGCTTCATCAGCTGGGAAGGCTCCCGCTACGGCGTCCATTGGAAATGGGTGGGAAGGACGGTGCAGGTGGGACAGCGGCTGGGCACAGTGGAGATCTGGTCCGGCAGTGAGCGCATCGCGGTGCATCCCCGGGCTCAGCAGGCGGGGCAGCGCTTCATTCTCCCCGGCCAGTGGCAGGGACTGCCCAAGGGAAATGGCCGGCCCCTCCGCGAGGCGGTGGCTGTGCAGATACCCGCCGGTGAGGTGGAACGCCGCTCTCTGGACGTGTACGAGCTGGCTGCCCTGGGAGGTGCAAGGTGATCGCGCTGGAACAGGCGCGAAAGCACCTGGATACCCTGGGATTGAAACAGGCCGTCGAGGCCCTGGACAACTCCCTGGACGCCGCCGCCAGCAGAGAGCTGACCTACCCTGAGATGCTGGCCGACCTCCTGGGAGTGGAGGTGTCCGCCCGCAAGGAGCGCTATCTGGCTACCAAGACGAAAATGGCCCATCTGCCCTTCCAGCGCACCTTGGAGCAATTCGACTTCGCCTTCCAGCCCTCCATCGACGAGCGCCACGTCAGGGAACTGGCCGGTCTGGCCTTCGTCGCCGAGGCCAGCAACATCCTGCTGCTGGGTCCGCCCGGCGTGGGCAAGACCCATCTGGCCGTGGCTCTGGCCCTCAGGGCCATCGAGAACGGCCAGGGAGCCTACTTCGTCCGCGCCTACGACCTGATGGAGGACCTGAGAAAGGCGCGGATCGAGCACAACCTGGACCGGAGGATGCGAATTTACCTGTCGCCAAAAGTGCTGGTGGTGGACGAGTTCGGCATCTGGCCCTACGACCGGGAGGCGGCCACCGCCTTCTTCACGCTGGTGTCGGCCCGGTACGAGCGGGGCAGCATCATCCTGACATCGAACAAGGGTTTCGGCGAGTGGGGGGAACTGCTCGGCGACACGGTCATCGCCTCGGCGGTGCTGGACCGGCTGCTGCACCACAGCCACGTGCTCAACATCCGCGGGGAGAGCTTCAGGCTCAGGGAGAAACGCCAAGCGGGGCTCTTCCCTTCGCAACAGCATCTCGCCGCTTCGCCGGAGGAGGCCGGCGACAACTACGCGGACTGACAAAGTCGCAGACCAAAACCAGGTGGGGCAATCTTAAGTTGCTACAAAAAGCGGCACGAGTGTGGAGGTAGCTCAGCCCTGAACCGGCGACCCCGAGGAACCAGACGGGTGGGTCAACTCCAACTTGCTACAAACTGGGCAATTCCAAGTTGCTATTGACACTCGGCAATGTAAGCAGGTGTGATGTGAGTGAGAACGGCCCCACATGCATTTCGGTAATAAACATGAAGGGCGGAGTCGGGAAGACAACGATCGCTACGTTACTAAACTAAAGCCAAGGTGGGATGTGCATTTAAGTGGCGATGATGATCAACTAAACCAAAGCCAAGGTGGGATGTGCATTTACAATACATCGGTGATTGGGCTGGGATTCTCGCAGAAAGCCTTCGGCCTTTGATTGCAGGACGGTGCGGCAGCGGCCCTTGACCTCGTCTTTCCGGATGGACAGCCCGCAGAGGAAATTCCCGACCCTCTCCTTTACCAGGGCCTTGGTTCCCAAGCACAGGTTTCCGGTGGCTTCCTCTCTTGCCCAGCCCCAGATGGCCTCATCGGCGTTGAAGTCCGGGCTGTAGCCCGGCAGGTTCATCAGCCGCAGCCCCAAGCCCGGCGTCCGCAGATACTCACGCACCGCTTCGCCGCGGTGCGCCGGCGCGTTGTCCCAAATCACGTTGAGCGGCCCGGAGTGCCTCTGCCGCAACCGCTCCAGGAAGGCAGCCGAGGTTCCGGAGTTGCTATTCCCCTCCAGGTCCATCCACTCCACCTCACCGGTCTCCAGGCACACTGCCGAGTAGTAGCTGGCCTTTTCGCCATAGCTCGGGCTGGTCGAGTCCACCAAGGCCGGCTCTCCCTTTAGCACCCATTTGCCTCTCAATTCGGCATCGGCCCGGAAATGGGCCTCGTCGGCGAAGAATATCTTCGCTCCCGTACGCCACGCCTCGTCCGACAGGGTGGCGTACTCCGCCACGAAGGCCTCCCGCTTCTGCTCATCTGCCTTGACCAGACGCTTCTTGGGGCGCTTCAGGACAAACCCCAAGCGGTGCAGATAGTTCAGGCAAGTGCTGCGGCTCAGGCCAATGCCGAAACGCTTCGAGACAAACTGCCGCACCACTTTCCAGTTCCAGTTGGCCATTTCTATGCCCGACATCTCGGGCAACTCCTGCACTGCCCCCGTCAACTTCGCCTGTTGCGTCTCGCCAAGTGCGGGGGGGAACCCCCGGTCTGCTCGAATATCAAGGCTGCAGGCCCTCCCTCGCCGAAGGCGGCGGCCCATCTGCCGATGGTGTGAGCATCCCGGCCCAGTGCCTGGGCGGTGCCCGAGGCGGTCAGGCCCCGGCACAGGAGCCACAGTGCGTGCCACCGTTCTCTCTCCCGGGGTGTCGGCGCTAGGTACATCCTGCTGCGCACACTCGCCAAGTCCAACTGCCACCCCTCCAAGTCCGGCCTTATCCCCCTCATACCCATCACCATCCCCACTCAATCTGCTCCCAGTCCTGACGCTATGCCTCCCTGATTCTAGCCGACGCAAATGCGGGTTTCACCTTGGCTTTGGTTTAGTAGAGCGAAATCTTTGTAATGATGGGCAATTGGGTTGACGAGATTACCCGACCACGATTTGAAAGCGTAACCTGCGTGCAAGAACTTCCCATCATTTCTACGCTGTTGGTCTACTAGGTTGCGCCGGTGAATCCCTCTCATCCGTACTTGGAGAATGACCCGGCTCCGTCGTCTGACCCTCACCATCTGCGCATTTCACCTTGGCTTTAGTTTAGGTCGTCATGCAGCTTCGAGACGGTCTCTTGAGACGCTCGTGGTTGACCTTGACCCTCAGGCCAACCTATCACAGGCGCTATTAGGATCGCATCGCTATAGACAGTTCCTAGACAATCGGGCGCCATCTGTCGTTGAGGTATTCAGTGGTTATGCTCCACCATCTAGCAGCAATCCATCGCCGAGTCCGCTAAATGTGAATGACGTGGTCCAGAGGATTAGCATTAACTTGGACCTCATTCCTTCGAGGTTCGACTTTTCGAACTACTTGGTTAATTCGATTGGAGCTAACCCGCGAGTCCTAGCCAGGCTAATTGCCGACAATTTTCAGGATAAGGACCTTGTAATCATCGATTGCTCACCCACCGAATCCATATTCACTCAGACTGCTTATCACGCCTCGCGCTACGTTCTCGTACCCGTCAAGCCGGAGTTTTTGGCAACAATCGGATTCCCATTGCTGAGTCGCTCACTTGCAGACTTCAGAAACGCCAATCCGGGGCATGACATTAGTGTTGTTGGAGTTGTGGTCAACGACACTTCTGACTATCAGGCATACTCAACACCTGAAAAAGACGAGGCGTTCGGGGAGATACTCGAGGAGGCGGCGAACAACAGGTGGTATGTGTTCGAAAATTGGCTTATCTACTCCCGAGGTTTTCCTAAGGCCATGCGAAGTGCCAACCCTAACTGGCCGGGGAATGCTCCCAGCATATTCTCTCGTTTTGCTGACGAGCTTTTTGAGAGGCTGTCGTTATGACTGACTCGAAGCTCAAAAGGATTCTTCAGCCGATAGTCCAGGAGTATGGCTTGGGACCGGTTCTCAGCTCTTTGGGACAGATTGCAGAGGCACAGTCTGGCAGAGTTGAACAGTTCACGACATCAGGCGGCGAAATTGCCAATGGTCCCAAGCAAAAGAGGCCAACAAGCTCGGCGCCAGAGTATGTCGATAAGATGAATCTTCCGGTGGAGAAGGTCGCTGCGGTGTCTGAGCTTGCAAGGAGATATCAACAAAAGTTGTTCTTACCAACTTTCCGCGACATTTCCAGTTTCTGCGAAGAATACGAAATTCAAGTACCCGCATCCAATAGCCGTGCAAGCGCGATCCCCAGGATCTTCAAGTTCCTCGCAGAGTTGGAGCCCGGTGAGATTCAACAAATACTGGATGATGGGTGGTATTCTGGCCCATCAAGGTTGGGGCCAATTGCCGATGGGATCCGCAACTACAGCAGCGCTGTGCTTCAACCGCCTTCTGAATAACTTCGCGGAAGGCCCCTAATAAGCTGCCGACACTCTATGGATGCCCGAGACTTCCAATCAGAAACCTTCTACTGTCCGGGACAACTCAGCTTTTTTCCGAGGCATGAAACCGCTGAAGGCGGAAGGCTACCACCTATTAACGAGCATATAACCGGCGACTTCTGCATTTATTGCGCACGCTAGGAGGGCCGACGAATGAATACCGCGGCAATCATTTTCCGTCGGGCCGGAGAGCCTAGAACTGGCTGACGATCAGCGCCGTTCCTGCGCTGGTAAAGGCCAGGACTGCGTAGAAGGCCCTCTCGCGGCAACTCAACTTGAACGTTTGTGATACCAGGCCTGTGGTGATGCTGATTGCACCCAAGACCACGACAGCCCACTTGCTGACATCTGTTTCCAACAGCATTCCAGCCCTCCAGGACTTAGACTCGGCCAATTGTCGCAGGTATATTCCAAGAGAGGGTTCTGAGGTCGCAAATTCACCGTTAGTCGCCATCGCTATCACTAACTCCTAGCGCCCTCGCGGCGTTTTTGATGCTCTCTCGCCCCATCTCCTCTTCCTCGACAACACCTCTCTTTCGGCTGCGTTACTTTGGAGACTGGGTTGACCGAGGTGAGCTCCCAGTCGACCATCCAAGCAAACCATGCATGTAGAGCACGCCAACGGGTGTGGATGCTGGCGACGGCCAAGCCCCGGAGCTTCATGTCCTCCAGGTGCCCCATGATGTCGAAGAGCGTAACGTCTTCGGGCAACATGGAGTGGTCGTTGGCTTCCAAGTAACGCAAGAAGAGCCCGATCTCCTTGCGTTTGTGCTTCAGAGTCGATTCAGTGGAGCCTTCGATGCTGTGATATTGCAGGTGGGCGGTGAGTAATTTATATAGGCTCTGGTTCACTGCCAAAGCTGAGCTAGCTTTGGCCCCGAATATAGGCGCTAGTTCACGCATCCCTTTTTTGCCAGCCGAGACGCCTGACCTAGATACGTGGTGGCAACGACTGGATTCGAACCAGTGACCTAGCGCTTATGAAGCGCCCGCTCTGCCGCTGAGCTACGTTGCCACCCAAGGGACACGCCGGCCAGCCGCCTGGCGTCGCCCCTTCACTGTCCAATGGTATTATTCGCTTTGAGCCAGTGTCAATTAGCTCGGATCGGGCCTGGCGGGCTGTACAAAACTCCTTTTCCTGTTGGCGCTTCCCCAACATTGCCCCGCGCTTAGCCCAGGTAATATCATGAAGCGGCTATGAACGAGGAGCCGACTGGGCCGGACCCTACCGATGGTTCGTCCGACGTTGTGGTGGAGGGTGTTGCTTCCCGAATGGCCGAGGGTGTGCGGCAACTGGCGTCGCGGCTGCGGCCATTCCCGCCCTTCCTGAACATGATATCCGTTCAGGCGATAGAGCTGGACCCCGTGGCGGGCCACGGCGAGGACCGGGGATGCGTGGTGGTGCTGCCCGACGGGGAGATATGCGAGCTGGACCTGAGGGTGATGCCGAGCTTCGAAGAAATTGACGAAGTGGAGCAGGTAGAAGAGTTCCGAGAGCTCGAACTGTCCGCCACCGAGTATATCCAGTACGCGGCCAACGCCATTCGTGCCCTACACCAAGAGTTGCGCAGACGGGGTCAGTAGCTCTGGCTTTTCTCCGCCTGCTATCGATGCAACCACGTGCGGGTCTGTCGTACCGCCCACCCCCATCGAGGGGCCATCCAAGCATAGTTATCCAACATGTCCTGTAGCCGGAGCGTGCCGCCTTGGCGCAGAGGTTGGCCATGGCCTACGCAAGCAACTTCGAACTGCAAACTGCTGAGCCGCTCTACGGATGCCCTGTAGTCTCGAAAATTGGTTCCTGGGAATGGGACCGGGCGCCGGAAGCAGCGCCCGTCGGACAATAGGGTATCACCTGTAAACAACACCCCGTGCTGGGCGGCATAGAGGCAGATGCTGCCGGGGGTGTGCCCCGGGGTGTGGATCACTTGCAGCCCGCCCAGGACTGGGATCGTTTCCCCATCTTCGACCAGCCTTTGGACCGGGATACTGTGGAGGAAGGGCACATTCCAGCCCAAGGATAGTGGCTGGCCCGGATAGTGTAGCACTGGGGAGGCGTGGCGCCGGGAACTGAGAGTGTCATTGGGGTGGGCTGTTATCACCGCGCCGGTGTCCCGGCGCAGCCTTTCGATGGGACCGGTATGGTCGGGGTGGCTGTGGGTCAGGACGACTTGCTCGAGCCGGTGTGGACTTATGCCAATTTCCTGGATGTAGCGGAGGAGCTTATTGGCGTCACCGGGAACGCCAGCGTCGATCAGCGTCAACCGGTCTTTGTCCACCAGTAAATAAGCGTTGCTCCAACGCAGCCCGGGTACCTGGTGGATGCCGGGGTGTATCTCCACCGGAGATCACTCCTCGAGGCTGATGTCCCCGCTCTGCCCACCACTCTTGCGGAGCAGTCGTATGCCTTCGATGCGGATGCCGCGGTCCACAGACTTGCACATGTCGTATACCGTAAGGGCTGCCACCGACACCGCCGTCAATGCTTCCATCTCTACGCCTGTTTTGGCCGAGGTACTGGCGGTGGCCCTAACGTTGATTCTATTATCGACGTCGTCCAGCTCCAGCTCGACGTCGACCCGGTTCAGCGGCAGCGGATGGCACAAAGGGATCAGCTCGGCGGTTCGCTTGGCCCCCATAATTCCCGCCAATTGAGCGATGGTCAGAACATCGCCCTTTTTCATGAGGCCCTCTTTGATCAACTGCAAGGTCTCCGGTTGGACCGACAAATAGCCTCCGGCCGCAGCTTCCCGTTCGGTGGTCGGCTTCCAACCAACGTCCACCATTTTGGCCCGGCCTTGCTCGTCCAAGTGGGTCAGAGAGGTTTGGGCCGGCTTCTCGCTGGACTTTACTGGATCTCTCATAGCCGAGAAAGCCAGCCGGTCTGCTTCTTCATTCCATTGGTTGCCATCGTGACCTCTCACCCACTGCCATGTGACATTGCGTTGGGAAACAAGGGAGTCCAACTGCTCCCACAGGTCCTGGTTGACCCGCCGTTTCCAGTTGCGGGTCATGGTATTGACCAAGTACTCGCTGTCGCTGTAAAGAGCCACCGGGGTGCCGGCCGGCACGGCCTCCAACCCCTTGATGGCTGCGGTGAGCTCCATGCGGTTGTTGGTGGTGCCAGGATCGTGTCCGGACAGCCGAAGCGGTTCAGCCTGCGCCCGCAGCACAACCGCACCCCAGCCGCCGGGTCCGGGGTTGGTCAGGCAGGAGCCATCGGTGTAGATGGTGATTTCAGCGGCATTTTGCAAATTTACTTGTCGACCTTATCGCCTATTTGTCCTCTGGGTCTGCAATAGAACTTGGGAACAACCTCTTCCTGGAACTTAGTGTTGTAACCCAAATCCCGAACGAGCTTGGAGAATTCGCGTAAGTTGATGCCCGACCGCGTTTACCCCCCGATCTGGTACATCTCTATCTTCCGCGCTTGGTTCTGCAGGGGGGCTAGTTGGGTCCGCTCCTCGGAATAGCGGTCAACTCGTCGGCCCCACACGCGGGCAATCAAGTCCCGGAGCTCGCTGTCGCTGGAGCCAGCCCGCAATGGGTCCCGCAAGCTCAGGCCGTTGTGGGCGAACAAGCAAGTGAATATCTTGCCGTCGGTGGAAAGCCGGGCGCGAGTGCAATCGCCGCAGAAGGGCTGGCTCACTGAGGCGATGACTCCGATCTCACCTTCTCCATCGACGTAGCGGTACCGTGACGCCACTTCTCCGGAGTAATTGCTTTCCAGTGGTTCCAGGGGCAACTCTGCGTTGATACGGCTGATAATCTCTTCGGCGGATACCACCTCGTCCCATTTCCATCCATTGCGGTTGCCCACGTCCATGTACTCGATGAACCGGACGATGTGTCCGGTGCCTTTGAAGCGGCGGGCTAAGTCCACAAGGGTATGGTCGTTGATACCCCGCTGTACCACAGCATTGATCTTGATGGGGGCCAGGCCAACTTCGGCGGCACGCCGGATCCCGTGAAGCACCCGGGTGGTGCCGAATCCCCGCCCGTTCATGTGCTTGAACACTTCGTCGTCCAAGCTGTCAAGGCTTACTGTCACCCGGTTGAGCCCTGCGTCTTTCAAAGGCTGGGCCATCTGGGCCAGCAGGAATCCGTTGGTGGTCAATGTGAGGTCGTCCAACTCCTGAATGTCGGACAACATCTCCACCAACTTGGGGAGGTCGGTGCGCAGCAGGGGTTCGCCGCCGGTGATCCTCACCTTATTGACCCCGAGCTCGACGAAAATACGGGTCAGCCGGGCGACCTCTTCGAAGCTCAGAATCTCCCCTTTGGGCAGAAACTGATAGCTCTCGCCGAAAATCTCGGCGGGCATGCAGTAAGGACACCGGAAGTTGCACCGGTCAGTCACGGAAATGCGCAGGTCTCGCATCGACCTGCCCAATTTGTCTAAGATCGTTGGTTGCCTTGTTTTAATTGAAACTGTCAGCTCTCCACTAACCGCTTCAGATGGGCCACCGCTTTCCGGGATGCATCGGCCCGATGGCTGATACGGTTCTTTTCTTCCAGGGGCAGTTCGGCCATGGTACGCTCATAGGACGGCAGGTAAAATACCGGATCGTAGCCGAAGCCTTCATCGCCTCTGGGTTCATATTCTATCATTCCAGCCACGGCTCCAACCACCAGGTGCGGGTTTTCCAGCTCCTCACCTCGGTCCGGTAGGGATGGCGGCGTCGATATTGCAATGACGCAGCGAAACCTGGCTGTCCGCCGTGGCCAGGGAACTCCCTCCAAGTTGCGTAACAATAACCGGACTCGGTCCTGGTCGGACATATTAACTTCCAGACCAACTTCAGAGTCCTCCTCTTGGCTTTTTCCAATAAAGAGGAGTTGCGGGGATTGCTCCCCATAGCGGGCAGAACGGACACCCGGTTCCCCTCCCAATGCGTCCACTGCCAGGCCCGAATCATCGGCCAGGGTGAGGACCCCTGAGAGGGCGCCATAGGTGGCCGCTTTCAAGCGAGCATTTTCCTCAAAGGTCTCGCCGGTCTCTTCAACCTCGTCGGGGATGCCCAGGTCGTCCAGGGACACCAACTCGAAAGGAATATCACCAAGGAGTTGGCGGTACTCCCTTAGCTTGCCTGGGTTGCGAGTGGCTATTAGTAGCTTGGGCATTTAACGAGCGCTTATTCCCTTCTTATTTCCTCGCTCAGACGCTCCAGCACCAAAAGTAAGGAAGACCAACTAGTATTTTCCGGCCAGTCGACGTAAGACGCTTGGTGCACTCCTAGGGCCGCGTTTCCCAACGGTAACGGAACGCTCATTTCCCCTGCTGTTTGTTGGATCAGCGCCAAGTCCTTCAAGAGAATTCGGACCTGCGAGCCGCTGCCCAGGAATTCCCGGCGCTGCATCGATGGCCCGATGTAGTCCAGGGCCCAGCTCTGTCCGCTGCTCTTGCCGAAGGTTTCCAGCAGCGACTTGGGATCGCCTCCCATTGTAACGCCTAGGTGGAAGGCCTCGGCTGCGCCCGCGAGATTGATGGCCAACAGCAAGTTGTTGGCGAGCTTCACAGTGCTGCCAGCCCCGGACGGCCCCATATGGAGGATATTGTGGCCCATGGCGTTCAACACCGGTAGGGCTTCTTCGTAGGCCTCACGGTCTCCGCCCACCATGATGGTGAGACGGCCGGCTGCCGCCGATTCCGGTCCGCCGCTGACCGGTGCGTCCAAGAATCTTGCTCCCCTTATCCCAGCCGCCTCCGCTATGGTTCGAGAGGTGGAAGGTCCCACGGTGCTGTGGTCTATCAGGACTTGCCCGCATCGAGCGCTGGGTACGACTCCGTCCTCTCCCAGGTACACCTGCTCCACGGCGGGCACATCCGGAAGGCAGGTGAGCACTATGTCCGATTCGCGAGTGAGTTGCCCCGGAGATGACGCTGGGCTGGCGCCCAGCGAAACCATGTCATGCACCTTCCCTCGGCTTCGGTTGTGGACTTTGAGGTTGAACCCGGCGTTTAGTAGGCATCTGGCCATGGGCATGCCGATATTACCCAGTCCGATGAAGCCAACGTTCATGGCATTTCTTGCCCAATTATTAGCCTGAAATAATCGTTGCTCATTACCGGGAACTGCCCATCGGGAAAAATCCCCACATCGCGTTTGCTCAGGTCTAAATACTTACCCAAGAATCACCAATCTTGGACTAAATGACTCCCAGCTCTCTCAACTCCAGCAACCGTTGGTCGCCGTAGCCCAGCCAGGAGCCGTAGACTTCTTGATTGTGCTCTCCCAAGGCAGGTCCGGCGAACTCCACGGCGCCGGGGGTATCGCTGAATTTGGGTACCACACCCAACATGCGGGTGGGACCCAGGACCGGGTCGTCAATGTTGAGAATGTCCTCCCGTTCCCGGTAGTGGGGATC
Source organism: Dehalococcoidia bacterium (assembly GCA_965197555.1). GTDB lineage: Bacteria > Chloroflexota > Dehalococcoidia > Lucifugimonadales > UBA3495. Next base: position 1,940,854 of record OZ240213.1, read on the forward strand.
GTCGGCAATTTGGGCCGCGTCATAGACAGGACCCACAACACCACCGGAGGGGACCAACTCCTCCATGACCTGATCCAAGGGCCGTTCCCCCAGCCAGCCTTGCAACTCCTGGTTCAGGGCATCCCGGTGCTCCAACCTGGCGGCGTTGTCCTTGAATCGAGGGTCTTCGATCAAGCCTGGTAGACCCATTGCGCGGGCCAGGCTCTCGAAGGTCCCTTGAGATGTGGCGGAAAGGCCGAGCCACTGGTCGTCACTGCTCCGGTACAAGCTTCGCGGCGCCGCATCCGGAAAATCGTTACCCACCCTCTCGCGATTGATGCCCAGGAGGTCGTACATCGTCACATGGGGTATGCATAAGCGAAACAGAGGCTCGAATAAGCTAACGTCGATCACCTGTCCCTTCCGGACTTCTTGTCCGCTGGTCTCCTTATTGGCGTCCCGGTGGTAAAGTGCCATCATCCCTGCCATGGCGCCGAACAGCCCCGCGACTTCATCGGCCAATGGGACAGGCGGCAGGACGGGCGGTGAGTCTTGGAACCCCGTCATCCCTACGTAGCCGCTCATACATTCGGCGATGGTGCCGAAGCCTGGCCTCTCCTTGTAAGGGCCGGTCTGCCCGAAACCCGAGAACCTGACCATAATCAGCCCGGGGTTGTGCTGTTGTAACTCGGTGGGACCGATCCCCCACCTTTCCATCACCCCTGGCCTAAAACCCTCGATGAGCAGGTCGGTCCGTTCGGCCAGGCTAGTCAACAGCTTTTGACCTTCGGGTTTGGCCAGGTCCAGGGTTATGGACTTCTTGTTGCGAGAGTGGACCTTCCACCACAGGGACACACCGTTGGCGAAGGGTCCCCAATTACGTAACGGGTCGCCGGAGCCTGGCCGCTCGACCTTGACCACCTCCGCCCCGAAGTCGGCCATCAGGCTACTAGCGGTGCCCCCGGCAACAATAACGGATAAGTCCAGAATTTTCAGGCCCTTGAGCGGGCCGCTAGAACTCGGCATGCTTCCACCCCATCGCGATATTAGCCCAGGTCCCTTGGGCCTGAAACGGGGCCCACCCCGATCAGCAGGTCCTTACGTTGACCTAGGCAAGTCCAGCGGTCGGCGTCTATGGTAGCAGGCCTCTGGTGGTGTGGTAAGAGGGGGTGTTTGTACCTTGTTTGCCTATCCAGCAAGAACCCCCTCTGCTATAATTGGGCCGAATCTCCAGCCGTCGCGGTCAGAGGGTTATGCTCGAGGACTATTATCGTCAGTATGGCCTGATCGCGATTTTCGTGGCCATCTCCTTCATTGTTCCCGCCAGCATGTTGTTGTTCTCCTGGGCCAGTTCCCGTGTCGGGATTCGTCCCAACAACCCCACTCCGGTCAAGCTGGATACCTATGAATGTGGGATGGAGACCATTGGAGGAAGATGGAACCAGTTCCATTTCCGCTACTACATGTACGCGATCCTCTTCGTAATCTTCGATGTCGAGGTAATATTTTTGTATCCCTGGGCCAGTAGATTCCTCCAATTAGAGCTGTTCGCTCTCATTGAGGTGGCTGCTTTCGTGGCGATTCTTTTGGTGGCTTGGGCCTACGCTTGGCGCAAGCGGGACCTGGAGTGGGGGTAGCAGACTATGACTTTGGAAATCTCCAGAGAGGGAGGCCCTCTACACAACCGGACCTGGGACATCGACCAGGGTGAAGGCCGGACGGTGCAGCGATTAAAAGACTCCTCAGTTGAGCCACTGGCCGAACCTATGATTGAGGTACCGGACGACCTCAAGGGCAACCTGGTGGTCTCTTCCGTGGATGCACTGGTCAACTGGGGACGCAAGTCAGCTTTGTGGCCGGTAAGCTTTGGGCTGGCTTGCTGCGCCTTTGAAATGATCGCCACCGCCATGGGAAGGTTTGACATTGCCCGATTCGGCATGGAGGCTTTTCGCGCATCTCCCCGGCAAGCAGACCTGATGATCGTGGCCGGGACTGTCACCTGGAAGATGGCCCCAGCAATCCAGCGAATATACGATCAGATGGGCGACCCCAAGTGGGTCATATCCATGGGAGTATGCGCCACCAGCGGTGGACCCTACTATGGCTCCTACAGCGTGGTGCCTGGGGTGGACCACGTCATACCGGTGGACGTGTATGTCCCAGGTTGTCCACCCAGACCCGACGCTCTTCTTTACGGCGTCATGGAGTTACACGAGAAGATTAAGAAGTACCGCCACCTGCGGAAGTCGCCAATGTCACTCTTTGCAAAAGAGGAGTAGCAAGGACTCCATGCCAATCCAGGCGTTGGCCGGGAAAGAGCTGGCGGACCGTATTGATAGCCAATGGCCTGGGTCGGTGGTGGATTGGAGGGGCGACTCGGTCTGGGTTGAACCTGCTATGATCGCTGATGTCGCTCACTTCTTACGCGATGATCCCGCTCTGGACTTTCAATATCTTAACTCCATCAGCGCCGTCGATTTCGTTGACCACTTTGAGGTGGTTTACCATCTGACCTCCCTAAGACATGAACAGACGGCTGTGATCAAGACCCGCGTGCATGGCCGGGAGTCGGTAGCTCTGCCGTCAGTCTATGAGGTTTGGCGGGGAGCCGACTTCCAGGAAAGGGAAATCTGGGACCTGATGGGGGTCTTTTTCGAGGGCCATCCCAATATGAAACGCATCATGCTCTGGGAAGGTTTCCAGGGTCACCCATTGCGAAGAGATTTCTTATAGCTATCAGTGGCTGGGTATTATGACCATCCGTACCGAACCAATGACGGTGAACATTGGGCCCCAGCACCCGAGTACCCACGGGGTATTTCGGCTACGGGTTACCTTCGACGGTGAGGAGATCCTGGAGGTGGAGCCAGTGTTCGGTTACCTCCATAGGGGGAGCGAGAAGCTGGCCGAGGAGCGGACCTACGTTCAAGTTGTGACCTTGACCGACCGCTTGGACTACGTCTCGTCGATGATTAACAATCAAGCCTATTGCTTGGCGGTGGAGGGCCTTTTGGGGGTTGAGGTGCCTCCCCGGGGGAAATACCTGCGTACCCTGGCGGCCGAGCTACAACGAATTGCCAGCCACTTGATGGGTATCGGTTTTTTCCTTCAAGACCTGGGCACACTGGGAACCCCATTGATGTATTGTTTTCGCACCAGGGAGCGAATCCTGGACCTCTTCGAGATGCTGTGCGGCGCGCGGGTCACCGTAAGCTACATGCGCCCCGGGGGCGTCTTTTTTGATGCCCCGGAGGACTTCTGGCCGGCGTTGGACCGGTTCATGAAAGATTTTCGATCTGAGTTCTTGGAGATCGAGCAACTGATCCTGGAAAACGAAATCGTCATGGTGCGCACGCGGGGGGTCAGCCCACTGCCCTTGGACGTAGCCATTGCCAGCTCAGTCAGCGGGCCTATGCTGAGAGCCAGCGGCTTGGCTTGGGACTGGCGCAAGATGCAGCCCTATGATGCCTATGCCAACGTGGAGTTCGATGTCCCCGTGGCCCAAAACGGGGACAACTACGACCGTTTCTGGGTACGCATGCAGGAGATATATCAAAGCGCTCGGATTATAAACCAGTGCGTGGCGCAGGTTGAGCCCGGTCCGTTCCGGGCCGAGCTCCCTCTGGTGTTCCGGCCGGAGCCTGGCACCGAGGCTTATGGCCGGGTGGAGGCGTCCAAGGGAGAGCTGGCTTTCTACTTGGTCAGCGACGGCGGAGTCAGTCCCTACCGCTGTAAGATCAGGTCGCCATCTTTGATCAACCTGACCGTTACTGAGCACCTGCTGGTGGGCTGGAAGCTGGCCGACATGATAGTGACCCTTGGCAGCGTCGACATCAATATGGGGGAGGTAGACCGGTGAACTGCGTCATGGGTCCGGACAATATCCTCCATGACACACTCATGTTCCGGGTGGTCTACGAGTGGGTGGGCTCCGTCCTGCCCTGCTGGTTCGCTTACTTCGTAGCGGGACTCCTGATCATGTTTATCCTGGTCAACGCGGTGCTCATGGGCGCGGGGCTGTTTACCTGGACGGAACGCAGACTGATCGGACGGTTTCAGAACCGGGTCGGACCCAACCGGTGGGGGCCCTTCGGGCTGCTGCAACCTCTGGCCGACCTGGTAAAGCTACTTACCAAAGAGGACTTGACCCCCAGGTCCGCGGACCGGATTGCTTTCTTCCTGGTGCCGATTCTGATGATGATGCCGGTCCTCTTGATGCTTGCGGTGGTGCCCTTCGCTAAGAACACTGCGCTGGCCAACCTGAACGTAGGCGTGCTCTATGTGCTGGCCGTCACGTCCTTGACCACTGTAGCAATCTTCATGGCTGGCTGGTCGTCCAACAACCGCTACGCTCTGTTTGGCGCGGCTAGGGGTGTTGCGGTCCTGATAAGCTACGAGGTGCCAGTGGTGTTGTGCCTGCTGGGTGTCGTCCTAATAGCGGGCTCCATGTCTCTGGCTGACATTGTGGCCGCCCAGGCGGTACCGTTCCTGCTGGTGCAGCCCTTGGCCTTATTTGTTTTCCTTGCCGGGACCTCCGCCGAGCTGAACCGTACTCCCTTCGATGTCGCGGAGGCGGAATCAGAGTTGGTAGCCGGGTATCACACCGAGTACAGCGGCGTAAAGTTTGCGTTGATTCAAGCGGCCGAATTCGGCGGAGTGCTGACGGCTGCGGCGGTCATTGTCACCTTGTTCCTGAGCGGATGGTCCGGGCCTCTGTCCGACTACCTGGGCTGGCTTTGGTTCTTGCTGAAGGTGGGCGCTGTGGCATTCATATTCGTGTGGGTCCGCGCCACCTTTCCCCGTCTGAGGACTGACCAGCTTATGGCCCTGGCATGGAAGTTCTTGCTACCTTTGAGCATGATCAATCTATTTGTAACCGCTCTTGAGGTCTTCTTCCTCAGGAATGATGCGGGCCATCTCAGCCAGTCCGATCTATGGATTATGACCGGGATCAATCTGGCTGTGGCCGTAGTCTGCATCGGTTTATTCGGCAACCTGATTCGGGAAAAGGTCAAACCGGTCCGGCGGCATCCGTCGTTGGCTTCGATGGAGCCAATAATCACCAGTGAGGTGGGTTAGAATGTATGGCCTCGCCATGGTCAAGGGCCTGCTAGTTACCCTAAAGAACCTTACTAAGAAGCCCTTCACGGTGCAGTACCCGGAAGAGCGGCTGCAGCAGCACCCCAGGTTCCGGGGAGAGGAGTTTGCTTGGTATGAAGAAAGATGTACCGGTTGCGCGTCATGCGCCAAGTACTGCCCTCTTGGGATTATAAAGATCGTCACTGAACCCAGCGACACTGCTCCCATGCAAGGTGATAAATACCGGCTGAAGGTGTTCGACATAGAGATCGCCCGTTGCATGTTCTGCGGCCTGTGTGTGGAGGCCTGTCCCTATGACGCGCTGTTCATGGGAAGCGGGTTCGAGCAGGGGCGTTACTCTCGGAAGGAGATGGTCTTAGACATCGATGACCTGCGTCAGTCTGAGAAACACCCGAGCACTTTCTTCAGGCCCCAACTCGAGCACGCAGGCTACGACCCCAGGGGTGGTACGCCTTTGGACTGGAAAGAAGTAGGGAGAGAGTCTTGGCCTTGGCACCAGAGGGAGAAAGCCGGAATGCGGTTGTCCCGGCCAAACCTTGGAGCTGAGACAGCCGCCGGAGCAGGTACACCAACGGTGGACGCCTTCGGCGCCGCCGGACGCTCTGATGATGGGGACACTGCTTCCACCGAGGAAGCCGAATAGATGCTGTTCCAGGACATAATCTTCTGGGTGCTGGCGGTGGTGTCCATTGGGGCTGCCCTTGGCGTCGTCCTAGTAAGAGACCTCTTTCGGGCCGCCTTGCTGCTGGTTTTGGTCTTCATTTCCGTGGCGGGCTTTTTTGTAATGATGAGCGCGGAGTTCTTGGCCGTTGTGCAGGTGCTCATATACGCCGGAGCCATATCAATACTCATCATATTTGCCGTTATGCTCACGCGGGACGTGCGGCGAGGCAACCTGCCCAACAGGTTTCAAATCCCGTCGGTGTTACTCGCGGTGTTATTGCTGGCAGCATTGGTGGTGGTGGCGGTTGACACAAATTGGAGCCTGTTCCCCGAGGGAACCCGGTCCCAAGTGGAGTTCGTGCAGACCAGCGCTGTGGCCAGCGTCAGCCCCGGGGACATGGAGGCCTCCGGTTTTCTCACCGTTGGTGAGCAGAAATTAGCGCAAGAGGCCACGTTGGCGGACTTGTTGATCGGTGATTTCGTCTTGCCATTCGAAGCAGTTTCGGTGCTCCTTCTTGCTGCTGTCATTGGAGCGTTGGCGCTGGTGAGGCCGAGGTAGGCAACGATGTCGCTGGAGTCCATGCTCATCGTATCGGCTATCTTGTTCTCCATCGGCCTCTATGGCTCCCTGGCTCGCCGTAACGTTCTGGCGGTCCTGATGTCCATCGAGTTGATGTTCAACGCTGTCAACCTGACCTTCGTCGCGCTGGCCCGATATGTGGCTCCGGCAGGGTTAAAAGAGAACTTGGTGGAGAACCTTGGGGGGATACTCACCGGCCAGGTCTTTGCAGTTTTCATTATCACAGTAGCCGCCGCGGAAATAGCCTTGGGCTTGGGAATTGTCTTCGCCATGTACCGCAGCAGCGAGTCGGTAGACTTGACCGATGCCACGGAGCTTCGTAATTAATGGAGCCGATGCCCCCTTTCAAAGAGGAATAGGGGATTTAGCTGGTAGCTAGCATGTGGGTAGAGTATAAGCAAGCGCCAAATTTGATGATGGCGGAGATGTGGAAAGAGGTCCTGGAAGGAGAGGGCCTACCGACCCGCATCTTACCTTTAGACGACATACTGGACTGGGGTGAACGGGTCCCGTTTCGAATATTGGTTCCGAAAGGTCGGGAACACGTGGCCGACGAGATCATAAGGAAGCTTTAGTTGGTCAGCGAAGCCGCAGTCTGGGCGATATTCCTTCTTCCTTTGGGCTCATTCGCCCTCATTGCGTTGGTCATCCGCCCTTTCCTCAACCGGTTCTCTTTCCTAAGCGGCTTGGTCCTGATTGCGGCCCTGGGTGCTGCGCTAGGTCTGTCCATCATGACCCTGCGCTCAGTAATTCTAGGGTATTCGCTGGAGTTTGATCCCCACCCCTGGCTTGCTGCTGGAAACGCTTCGATCGACCTCGGGCTTCTCATCGACCCGTTAACCGCCGTCATGCTTGTCGTGGTATCGGCCATCAGCCTGGTGATACAGGTTTATTCCCTGGGCTACATGCACCGCGACCCGGGTTTTTGCAGGTATTTCGCTTACATGTCCCTCTTCACCGCGTCCATGTTGGGCTTGGTGCTTTCCAGCAACATCATCCAGCTTTACGTGTTCTGGGAATTGGTCGGCATCGCTTCATATCTATTGATAGGGTTCTGGCATGAGAGACCTTCCGCGGCCGCTGCGGCCAAGAAGGCCTTCATCATCACCCGTATCGGCGACGTCGGCTTCCTAATCGCGATCCTCTATCTCTTCTTGCAAGCGCACGAGTTCGCTGCTGCCGGTATGAACGCGTTTCACATCCCCGATATCTGGCAGGCGGCGCAACCAGTGGCGGGTGGGGCTGCCATCTTGGGTGGAGCGGCCCTGACTTGGCTGACTCTGGGCATCTTTGCTGGCGCGGCGGGCAAGTCCGGCCAGTTTCCTCTCCACGTCTGGTTGCCCGACGCCATGGAAGGCCCCACACCGGTGAGCGCGTTGATCCATGCCGCTACCATGGTCGCAGCGGGGGTGTTCCTGGTGGCCCGGTTTTATCCGGTGTTCCAGCAGTCCAGCGACGCCATGGCAGTGGTGGCCCTGATTGGTGCCTTTACCGCGCTGATGGCCGCCACCATAGGCCTCGTCATGAACGATATCAAACGGGTAATGGCTTACTCGACCATCAGCCAACTGGGGTACATGATGGCCGCCTTAGGGGTGGGAGCTTACGGCGCCGCTATTTTCCACTTGGTGACCCACGCCTCCTTCAAGGCGCTCCTGTTCCTGGGAGCGGGTAGTGTGAACCATTCCACCGGGACCTTTGACATGCGTTACATGGGTGGCCTCTGGCGCCGGATGCCCTTGACCTATATTGCTACCGTCGTTGGGGGTCTCAGCCTGATGGGGATCTTTCCCTTGGCGGGGTTTTGGAGCAAGGATGAAATCCTGTTTGGCGCTTGGTTGGGTAGCGAGCTGGTCGACGGTTGGGTCAGCAGGTTAGCCTTCGCCATGCTGCTGGCGGCTGTCGTGCTCACTGCGTTCTACACTTTCAGAATGTTGCATATGACTTTCCACAGCGAATATCGGGGGGGAGTAGAGGCCGAGATGCAGGACCTCCAGGTTCCGGCGGGAGCTGCTCAACACAATGGTGGTCACCTCGGCGAATCTCCCCTGGTGATGGTGATCCCGATGCTGTTGCTGGCTGTGGCAGCCATCGGCTCAGGCTATTTTATTAACCCCCAGGGAGACGTGGGGGTCATCCCCAAACACTGGATCACCCATTTCTTTGTGTCAGGATTTGAAAGTGCTATTCCCGCGTTGTTGGAAGTTGTAAAGGTCCACGACTTCAGCCGCTGGATGGCAGCGGTCTCCACCGCCGCGGCCGTTGTCGGCATAGCTATCGCCGCTTATTTGTACGCCCGGCGGAGCCAAGCAAGGAGTGCCGAACCGCTGAATTCTCTTGGGCCGGTCCACACTCTGCTGTCTGAGAAATATTACGTGGACGCCCTATACGAAGACGCCGTGGTTCGCCGCTGGTTCTACAGACGATTTGCTGGGACTGTCGATTGGCTGGATCGAAACCTGGTGGACGGCCTAGTGGACACGGTGGGCTGGATCTTCCGGAACATAGGCTCGTTGATCGGGCGGCTGCAGAGCGGACATGTCCAAGCCTACGGAATGGCGATTGCCTTGGGCAGTCTACTGATCCTGATGGGGTTCTTGCTATCGTGATGGCGCGGTCCGCAGCGGGGGAATTAGAGCAGTGGTAACCGGCTTTTCCGGCCTGTTAACAGCGGCCGTGTTTGTTCCCGCCGTGGGAGCGTTGGTCATTCTGTTGTTGTTGCGGGGTGACCGGAACATCCGCCGGTTTGCTGTGCTGGTGTCCCTGGCCGATCTGGTCCTGTCCATGGTGGTCTTTGGCCTTTTCGAGCGGGGAGACGGAGCGGCAACCCATCAGTTCGTGGATCGGATCACCTGGTTTGGGGTGGAAACCTTCAGGGCCAGCTATTTCCTGGGGGTTGACGGGCTGAACGCCCCGATGGTTGCTCTCACCGGGCTTCTCGGCTTTTGTGCAGTGTTGTCCTCCTGGCACATCGAGCTGCGGGTCAGGGAATACTTTGTCTGGCTCCTGGTGCTCCAGACGGCGGTCATGGGGGTGTTTGCTTCTCTGGACCTGCTGCTGTTTTTCATGTTCTGGGAGTTGGAACTGGTGCCAATGTACATGCTCATTTCCACATGGGGCACCGGGCGTAAAGAATACTCGGCGATGAAATTCCTCATATTTACCATCTTGGGCAGCGCATTCATGCTGGTGGGAATCGTCGCTGTTTTTCTCACCCCGGATGTGGGCACGTTTGACATGGTGGAGCTGGCTACAAAAGGCTCGATGCTCAGTTCGGCCTCGGTGCTGATACCCATGGCGGGCTTGTTCTGGTTGTTCCTCGTGGCCTTCGCCATAAAGTTGCCCTCTTGGCCTGTACATACCTGGCTGCCCGATGCGCATACAGATGCCCCCACTGCCGCCAGCGTTATGCTGGCTGGAGTGCTTCTGAAGATGGGTGGTTACGGAATGCTGCGCATCAATGTTGGGATATTCCCGGAACAGACCGGGCAATACGCCTGGGCTCTAATAGCGTTGGGTGTGGTGAGCGTGCTCTACGGAGCGGTGGTCACCATCCGTCAGACCGATCTCAAGCGTCTCATTGCTTACTCCAGCGTCAGCCACATGGGACTGGTTATGCTGGGGATAGGGTCGGTAGGAGTGGTCGCCGGAGAAGTCACATCCACGGGGCTGAACGGGGCGGCAATGCAGTTGTTCACCCATGGGACCATCACAGGTCTGCTATTCTTGGCCGTGGGCTTGGTCTACGATAAAACCCACACTCGCCATATCCCCGACTTGGGCGGTCTGGCTCACCGCATGCCGGTGATCGCCACGGCGTTTTTGATAGCCGGCCTAGCTTCTTTGGGCCTACCGGGGCTGAGCGGGTTCGTATCCGAAGTGCTGGTATTTTTTGGCGCGTTCCAAGCGTATGCCTGGCCCACAGTGCTGGCCGTCCTGGGAATCGTGTTGGCTGCCGGCTACATTTTATGGATGATGGAACGCTCATTCTTCGGCATCCGTAGGGAGCGCTTTGCTCACCTCACCGACGCGTCCTTGATTGAGGCCGTGCCCCTGGTTCTTCTGGTGATCAGTATCGTCGGTATTGGCGTGTACCCATCTTTACTGACTGAGGTCTTTCGCTCGGGTCTCGAGCCAATGGTGGCTATCCTCAACGGTGGTGGCTAGCAGGTCATGTCTGGCCACGACGTTTACGTCATCTCGCCCTATCTGGCTATGGCCGGGGTTGGCGTCCTGATCATATTGTTAGACTTGGCGCTGGGGCGCAAGGCTCTTCTTCCGGTCTTCGGGTTCCTCGGGCTTGGCGCTCCCCTGGCGCTGTGCTTAGTCCAGCTATTTGATCTGGAAAGCTCCGCCAACCTGGTGAGAGGGTCAGATCCCATGGCTGCTGGGCAGGCCAGCGTGTTATTGGGCAGCATTGCTATAGACCGGTTCGCCTTGTTCTTCAACTTTCTGGTATTGGCTGCTGTGGGCTTGGTGATTCTCTCGTCCACCGACTACGTTCACCAGATGGAAAGGCACCAGGGAGAGTATTACGGGCTGATCCTCTTTTCGGCCACTGGGATGATGCTGCTGGCTGCAGCTACGGAGTTGATCACCATATACATTTCCCTGGAGCTGACCACGCTGCCCCTGGCAGCCCTAGCCGCGTTCCTACTGACTTCCAGGTCCAGCGAAGCCGGGATGAAATTCCTGATCGTCGGTGCTATTAGCTCCGCTATCATGCTCTATGGAATGGCATTGGTGTTCGGATTTACCGGCAGCACCCAACTATCGGCCATTGCTGCTGGTGTTGCCGCTGCATCCGGTGATCTTCCCTTTGGGAATTATGCTCTGCTGGTGGGCGTGGTCCTTATGGTGGCGGGATTCGGATTCAAGTTGTCTTCCGCCCCATTTCAAATGTGGGTCCCGGACGTCTATGAGGGTGCGCCGACCCCGGTGGTAGCCTTTCTGTCGGTGGCCAGCAAGGCCGCTGCCTTCGCCGTTGTCCTAAGGGTCTTTTATACTGGGTTCTTCGATGTTGGGCTGGATTGGGCGGCTTTGATGGCGGCCCTAGCGGCCGTGTCGATGGTAATAGGTAATTTGGTCGCTATCAGCCAGAGGAACATCAGGCGGCTGTTCGGCTACAGCACCATCGCCCACGCCGGATATATCTTGATCGGCGTTGCGGCGGGGGTGAAAGCGTCGGGGTCGGGATTAGATGTTCCCGAGTTTGTTTCCAACGGGCCCAACAGCGTGTTGTTTTACCTTGGCGCTTATGCCGCCGCCAACCTAACGGCCTTCTTCGCCATCATCGCAATCAGTAACCGGGTAGGGTCGGACCGGATTGACGACTATGCCGGAATAGGCCAGAGGGCCCCCTTCCTGGCTGCCACTCTAGGCCTGGCTTTGATTGCTCTAATCGGTGTACCGCCCACCAGTATTTTCATTGCCAAGCTTTACATCTTCAGTGCTGCAATCAAGGCCGGCCTGACGTGGCTGGCGGTATTAGGGGTAGTTAATAGCGTGGTCTCTGCCTATTATTATGTTCGTATCATCAGGGTGATGTTCTTACAGTCGCCGCCTTCCGAGGAGCCTATACGGCTAGCGCCTGCTTCTTGGGCCGCCCTGACCTTGTCCGGTGCCGCTATGATCTGGATGGGAGTTGCTCCCGGGTTCATTTTGAGGGCGGCAGAGATAGCGGTGGCAGCCCTGGCCAGTGGGTAGCCACCAAGGCCCAAAGGATTTAATGATCAGTATCCCTTGGCTCCGTGACTCTGCGGTTTCCGTACACGATACGAGTGGCGTTGACACTAATTTAAGGCCAGTGCTAGACTTCGCCTGCTTCGCGTCCTGTGAATCCAAGATTCGATACTGACCCTTGCAGACTGATAGCTGAAAGCTGCCAACATGAACGCCGTCGGCATCATATATAACGCTCGCATTCCGGAAGCTCTTGACCTGGGAACAGCAATTTTTAACCAGGGGTCTTTGCCCAAAGATAGCTGGGTCTCCCCCGCCGAAGACCTAGAGGCATTACGGCAACGGTCGGCCGACACCGAGTTAATCGTCACGGTGGGGGGTGACGGCACCATCCTCCGCGCTGCTCGGGTAGCCGCCCCAATGGGGATTCCTATGCTCGGCATCAACATGGGCCGGCTGGGTTTTATGACCGAGCTTCAGGTCCACGAGGCGTTGGACAAGCTGCCTCTCTACTTTGAGGGGGATTGCTGGGTCGAAGAACGCAACATGTTGCAGGCGCGCACTGTCAAGAACCAAACCGGGAGTGGGCCACAGATTGAAGGGCCTTTCCACGCTCTCAACGACGCTGTGGTGGCCCGAGGGGCCGTCTCACGAGTGATCACGGTGAGGGCTACCATCGATGGGGCGGACCTGACCACCTTCCGCGCCGATGCAGTGATCCTTTCCACCGCCACGGGCAGTACGGGGTACAACCTGGCGGTTGGCGGACCTATTCTGGCACCAACTTCCCGGTCCCTGGTGTTGAAGCCGGTTGCCGCTCACGTGGGCCTTTCTGCCGGGCTGGTCTTGGACGCCGCCACCAAGATCGTGCTCTCGCTCGAGGGATATCAGGAAGCAGTATTGAGCATAGACGGGTACGTGGACTATCCTCTGGCGCCTGGGGACCGGGTTGAAGTTGAGCAAAGCCAGATGAAAGCGAAGTTCTTGAGGGCCAATCCTCCCAGCCAGTTCTACGCTACGCTGACTCGCCGGTTGGGGTTCGAGCGGCGCGGCCAATAGGTCACAGGACAGTCATGGCAATGATCCAGCCCGAGCCAACAGTTGAAAGTACGCTAGTGTACGAGGGGCGCGTCGTAAACCTGAGGGTTGATACGGTGCGGGTAGCAAATGACCGTCTGGCAACCCGGGAAATAGTGGAACATTCGGCCGCTGTTTGTATTGTCCCGGTGGACGACCAGGAAAACGTTGTAATGGTGCGGCAATACCGGAAGCCCATAGAAGCTGATCTGCTGGAGGTGCCTGCCGGGGGTGTGGAGCCGGGAGAGGTCTCGGAAGAAGCGGTACAGCGGGAGCTACAGGAGGAGATTGGCTACACCGCCGGAACGTTGCAGCATCTTACCAGCTTTTGGGTAGCGCCGGGCTGGGCAACCGAGCGAATGCATGCCTATCTGGCCACCGACCTCCAGCCGGGCAGCCTGGACCCCGACTACGACGAAAACATAGCCGTGGTCCGTGTCCCCCTCGGGGAAATCATGGGGCTGATCGAATCGGGCGAGATCCAGGACGGCAAGAGCATTGCTTCTTTGACCCTGGCATTGAGAACGCTTCGCAAGAATTGAAGAACACTGCTTAGCTGGATAGGGTCCTTTTGATTCTTGAATATAGCGCGAGAGTCGGTTCGTGGTGTGCCCTTCGGTAAGCTCAGGACAGGCCCGGTAATCCATGAGCGGGCGACCCTTCGACAGGCTCAGGGTAAACGAGGGAATGGGCGCTGGGGCAATGGCCCTCTGAGCTGGGCGCCTTGCTGGATGGTAGTTAATGGTTCTGCTATATTATTCACCCTTAGTGGCCTACCAATTCAATTAACCGTGCCTAAGTGTTAGACCTAAGTGGTTGGAAAGGAACCCTTGATTGCATATGGGAGGGTATAGGCGGCCATGCTAGAGCATGATGTCCTGGTGGTCGGAGCCGGATTGGCTGGTATGCGTGCGGCCATCGCGGCTCGGGCCAATGGCGCCAATACCGCGATAATCAGCAAGGTGCACCCTGTCCGTAGCCATTCCAATGCAGCCCAGGGCGGGATTAACGCGGCCCTCACCGACCGCGGCGATGACTGGGAAGACCATGCCTACGATACCGTTAAGGGGAGCGACTTTCTGGGCGATCAAGACGCTATTGAGCTAATGTGCAGGTCGGCAGGCCGGGCGCTGATCGATATGGAGCACATGGGCGTCACCTTCAACCGGGACGATGCCGGCATGTTGGGGACCCGCGCCTTCGGCGGACAACGCCGCGCTCGGACCTTCTTTGTAGGGGATTTCACCGGTCAGGCTATGCTCCACGTCATGTTCGAGCAACTGGTCAAATCGGGAGTGCAGCGCTACGAAGAGTGGTTCGTCACCGGCTTGATCCATGAGGATGGACAGGTCTGCGGGGTCACTGCTTTAGAAATCCGCACCGGGCAGGTATTCGCCATCCGTGCCAAGACCATCATCTTCTGCACCGGTGGCCTGGGCCGAGTGTTCGAGCCCAGCACCAATGCTTTAATCGTCACCGGCGATGGCATGGCATTGGCCTACAATGCCGGCGCCCGCTTGATGGATATGGAAATGGTCCAATACCATCCAACAACCCTGTCGGGCAGTGGCGTCCTGATTTCTGAGGCCGCCAGAGGCGAGGGTGCTTACTTGCTGGACAAGAACGGCGACCGCTTCATGGAGAAGTACGCCCCCAATATGATGGAATTGGCCTCCCGGGACGTGGTGTCTAGAGCGGAGCAAACCGAGATCAATGCTGGCAATGGGGTCAATGGTTGTGTCTATCTGGACTGCCGACACCTGGGAGAGACCCTGATAAACGAAAAGCTGAGCCAGATACGCGAGATCGGCATCGACCTGGCCGGTGTGGATATGGTCCGGGAGCCTATCCCCATCCAGCCTGGAATGCACTACGTTATGGGCGGCATCAAGACCGATGTTGACGGTTTGACCAATGTGCCTGGCGTTTATGCTGCCGGTGAATGTGCCTGTGTCAGCGTCCACGGAGGCAACCGCCTGGGAGCAAATTCGCTATTGGACACCGTTGTGTTCGGGGAGCGGGCGGGCAATCATGCTGCCCTGGAGTCTCGTGGTATGGATTACGTCGAGTTCAACGTTGATGATGTGGTCAATCAAGAAGAGCGTCGGATACAGGAAATCTTGGACCGGCCCAAAAATGGCGACCGGGTTGCCACGATTCGGTTGGCCATGGGGCAGTCCATGAATAACAATATTGCGGTGTTCCGAAGTCAGGCCGGAATGGAAGAGACGGTACAAGACCTCAAGAATCTCAGCGAGCGCTACGACAAAGTGCCGGTGGACGACAAGGGGCGTGTCTTCAACACCGATTTGGTATTCGCGTTGGAGCTGGGATTCATGCTCGACTGCGCCGAGACTATCGCGGTCAGCGCGCTGGACCGAAAGGACAGCCGCGGTGCCCAGTCCAGGACCGATTACCCCGAGCGGGACGATGAGAGCTGGATGAAGCACGTGGTAGCGACCAAAGGAAAGATAGGGCCGGAAGTGTCCTACCTTCCGGTTACCATAACCCATTGGGAACCCGAAGAAAGGAAATACTAGTCCATGGACCTGAACATTAGAGTACGCCGGTTCGACCCTGCGGCGGATCGGCCAGAACCTTACTGGCAGGACTTCTCAGTTTCAGTCGAAGACAACGCCACTGTGCTCGACGCATTGATCAAGGTCCGAGATGATGTTGACGGCAGTCTGGGACTGCGTTGCTCTTGCAGAAGCGCCATCTGCGGCTCATGCGCCATGCGGATTAACGGCCACGCAGGCTTGGCCTGCAAGACCCAGGCCAAGGCAGCCATGAGCGAGGATGGCACCATCGTCGTAGAGCCCGCCGGAGTCATGCCGGTCATCAAAGATCTTGTCGTAGACTTCCAGCTTTTCTGGGACAAGATCATGGCGGTCGAGCCCTACCTGCAACCCACAGGTCCCGAACCGGAAACCGAGTACGTTGTTTCCAACGAGTCGATGCTGCACCTTTCCGGGGTGACCGCCTGCATCATGTGCGGAGCCTGCGTATCCGATTGCACTGTATTGGAAGTGGACCCTACCTTCTTGGGACCGGCGGCCCTGGCCAAAGCCTATCGCTTCACCGCGGATCCCAGGGATGGCGATGCCGATGGGGTGTCAACCGACCGCCTGAAGATGCTCAACGAACCTACGGGGATTTGGGACTGCACCCGGTGCTTCGAATGCGTACAGGCGTGCCCCAAGGGGGTCGCTCCTATGGACCGGATCATGGCGCTTAGAGACCAGGCGATGTCCGCCGGAGTCAAGGACACCAACGGTTCGCGCCATGCCGAGGCCTTTAGTGAGTCAGTGGAGCACAGCGGCAGGTTGGATGAACTAAAACTTGTCCCCAAGACCATTGGCATGACCAACATCCCCGCGTTGATGGCTATGCTGCCCGTAGGTTGGAGAGCGTTAACTCACCATAAATTGCCCCCGATCATCCACAAACCAATCGAACACGCCGGAAATGTACGGCGTATATTCAGACATTTCGAGGAACCGGGACCCGAATAATTTTGGCCCTGTTTAATTCACCAGTAAAGTTGACACCCGGAGGCCAACGTTGAAATACGCATTCTTTCCTGGCTGCGTATCCCGAGGGGGATGCCCTGAGCTATACCCAGCGGCCAAGCTCATTTGCCAACGCTTGGGCATTGATTTACAGGAGATGCCAGGCGCTTCGTGCACCGGGGCTGGCGTCTTGCAGGAAAAGAACGAGGTCTTGGGTGACACATTGAACGCCCGGACGTTCGCCATGGCCGAAAACCTGGGCCTGCCAATCATGACGATTTGCAGCACTTGCCAGGGCGTGATGGGTCAGGCTAACCATCGCATGCAAGCCAACTCCGAATATCTGGCCAGGATCAATTCTTACCTGGCAGAGGAGGGTCTGGAATACAAGGGGACGGCTGAGCCCAAACATCTACTCTGGATTCTCATTGAAGACTACGGGCTGGAAAAATTGGTTGAGTTGGTAACTAGGCCGCTGCACGGTGTCCGCATCGCACCCTTCTACGGCTGTTACATAGTCCGTCCAACGGATGCTCTGGACATCGACCAGCACCCGGAGCGGCAGACGTCCCTTGAAACCCTGATAGAGACCCTGGGGGCCACGCTGGTGGACTTTAGCGGAAAGACCCGATGCTGTGGCTTTCCCATCTTGACTATCAACGAGAAAAATTCGATGGCGATGGTGGCGCAGCACACCTCGGAGGTCAAGGACCTAGGCGCCGACGCTATGCTGACGCCGTGCCCGCTGTGTCACTTGAACCTGGACGGCTTCCAGCCCAAGGCCGCGGCCCAAGTGCATCGCCGCATCGATTTGCCAATCCTTCACTTACCCCAGGCCATCGGCTTGGCCATGGGGCTTAGCCCCAGAGACCTGGGGCTTCAGCGGCACATCATAAGCACCAAGCCGCTGCTGACCAAGATCGGGGCGGCTGCCTGAAACCGGTAGTCCTCCATATTTTGCGAAAGAAGAGGGGCCGATGATCTATCATCGGCCCCTCTTGATTCATGGTCTTGGCGCGATGCATTGATGGTCTGAGTTACTCAGGAAAATAGCTTATTGATTTCACAAATAAATCCCGGAAGCACTTGACCGCCATCCAGGATGCCTGTTTCGGAAAGCTCCTCAAAGTCCTCCAGGGTCTCATGGACTGTCACAGAACGGGTGGCTGGATTTATGACCCACACCAGGGGGACCCCGGCTCCCAGCCAGTCCTCTGTTTTCTCGCGTACTTCCCTAGCCCTATCATTGGGGGAGACTACTTCCACAGCCAGATCGGGGACAACCTCCATGTAGTCCGCCGGCAGTTCGCCCTCGGGGAGTCGGTCACGTGCCACGAAAGACACATCGGGAGCCCGCACTGTGTCAGGACGGCGGCTCAAGATGAAACCGGTTTCAGCCGCGAAAACTTCACCCAAGTGATTGTCTAGGACATATCTGCCAAGCAGGATGCCGAGCCGCATAGCAACACTTCCATGTGCTCCTCCCGCTGGCGGCATTTCGTACAGTTCCCCTCTCACCAACTCAAGCCGACGACCAGCGGTCGGCAATTTAGCAAGCTCCGCGGCGGTAAGGATGCTCTTTCGCGTGCGCATACGGTTATCTGGGGCCTAATCCTTCAGTTGAGGTATTACCTCTTTGAAGGCTGCAATGGTCTGCTCCACGTCTTCGTCGGAGTGCGCCAGGGAAGGATAGAACTTCTGGCCACCTTTCAGGATTCCTCGCTCCAATAGACCGGCGTTGAAACGTGCCATCATTTGACCGTCAGCCGACAGTGTGTCTCTGTATGTCTTTACCGGCTGGTCGGTGAAATAAACATCGAATATGGCGTCTTCGCCGCACATCTGAACCGCCACTCCGTGTTGGGCGCAGGTATCCACCAGAGCCCGGCGGACCCGGCCCCCGGTGTCTCTGATTTGGTCGTAGGAGCCCTCTTTGCGCAATTCGGAGAGAGTCGCCAGACCGGCGGCGCAGGCCACTGGGTTACCGTTAAGGGTGCCTATCTGGCTGACGAAAGTATCCGAGTCCGCCACTTCTTGATCGTAGACAGAAAGAATATCGTTCCGGCCTAAAACCGCCGCCAAGGGGTAGCCACCGCCCATGATCTTCCCCACGGAGCAAAGGTCCGGGATCACTCCATAGAACTCTTGGGCGCCACCGTAGGCCAAGCGGAACCCGGTCACAACCTCATCGAAGATCAAAGGAATGTCGTAGCGTGAGGTAATCTGACGCAAACCCTGGAGGAATCCTGGCTTGGGCGCCAGCACCCGCTGCAGTGGCTCAACAATTACGGCCGCAAGCTCTTCTTGGTGGGCCTCGATAATGGTGGAGGCGGTGTCGATGTCGTTGAAGGGCGCTATCAGCATCAAATCTTGAATCGCCCGGGGAATGCCCGCACTGCTTGGGACTGCTTGCGGAAACTCCTCACCCGCTGACGGGGTTACGCTCATCTGGGCGTAATCGCTGGTCCCGTGGAAGCCCCCCTCAAACTTCAGCACCTTCTCTCGTTTGCGATAAGCCCTCGCGGCCCGCATGGCCTGGAAGCAGGCATCGGTGCCGCTGGTGGTAAACCGGACCTTCTCGGCGCATGGCATTGCCTGAACCAGTTCCTCGGCTAAGAGGACGGCTTTCTCATTGGTAGTGAAGAAGGTGCTTCCTTGCTCGACGGCTTTGACCGCCGCCTCGACCACAGCAGGATGGGCATGGCCTAGTACCATCGGCCCAGATCCCATTAGCCAATCTACATACTCGTTGCCGCTCACGTCCCAGATGCGGGACCCACGCCCCTCCCGGACCAAAAAGCTGAGGTCATCCCTAACGGTGAGGTTACCAGTGTTGCCACCTGGTAGATACTGGTCCGCCTTTTCCAGCAAGCGGCGTTCCAGGGGTGTTCGTTCAGGCATCCCCGCCTCCATGTAGAACTATAGTCACAGGTACTCGTTCGATCCCGTCACGCAGCTTCAGCCTTGGCTTTCTGCATGACATCCACCAACTCTTGCACGCTGGCCGCTGAGCTGTGCAGAGCGGTTTTTTCCTCCGAGGTGAGCCGGATCTCCATCACCTGCTCCATGCCGTCGGCGCCCAGCTTGGCCGGTACGCCCACGCAGAGGCCGTTGATGCCAAACTCCCCTTCCAGGTAGACGCAGCATGGAAGGACGCGTTTCTTGTCCAACAGGACGGCTTCCACCATCTGGGTGATAGCCGCTGACGGGGCGTAATAGGCACTGCCTTCCTTCAGCAGGGCCACGATTTCTCCTCCACCCTGGCGGGTCCGGTGGACCAATTGGTCTACTTTCTCTTCAGCCATGAGCTCGGTGATGGGGATGCCGCCGACGCTGGTGTAGCGGACCAAGGGCACCATGTCGTCCCCGTGACCGCCCAACACCAAGGCTTGCACGTCCTCCACGGAGACGTCCAATTCCTGGGCGATGAAGGTCCTGAACCTGGCTGTGTCCAATATCCCGGCCATGCCGAACACCCGGTTGCGAGGGAATCCGCTGGTTTCGTACACATTCTGGACCATGGCGTCCAACGGATTGGTCACAGCGATGATGATGCAGTTCGGAGAGTATTTGACTGCTTGCTCAGTAACCGACGACGTGATCTTCATGTTGGTCAGCAGCAGGTCGTCTCGGCTCATTCCCGGTCGTCGCGCGATGCCCGCGGTAATCACTACCAGGTCTGAGTTAGCCGACTCTTCATAGGAGTTGCTGCCAATGACGCTGGCGTCCGTTCCGACCACCGGGCCGGCTTCCAGCATATCCAACCCTTTACCCTGCGGCAGATCCTCAATGACATCGACCAATACAACATCGGTGTAACCCAATTGGCTTATTCTGAGGGCGGTAGTGGCGCCGACATTTCCCGCACCGACTACCGTTACTTTTCTGCGCATGTGTTGCCATTCTCCTGTGTTCTAGCTATCGGCATGCTTTGAGGTGGGTGAACAAAATCTATGGACCGTAGCTCGCAGAAGTATCGCCGATCCTCAAATGGATGGGGCCGAATCTGATAACCGATAGCTGATGGTTGTGCCTAGCTGGCCTGTACGTAGGCCTCCCACCTGGACTCAACGGCGGAATCCGCCACCGTATCCATAAGGTATTGGCCGAATTCACTGCTGGTTGCTCCTGTGTCCCGGCCGGTCATCACCACGTTGCGCTCGTACTGGCCGCAGACGTCCAAAGCTTTGTGCAGACGGGAGCCAATATCCGTGAAACCAATGTGCTCCAGAAGCATGGCTCCCGCACGTATCATGGAGCTTGGGTCGGCGAACTGGGCCCGGCCCTCCCTGACCATACGCGGCGCGCTTCCATGAATCGCTTCGAACATGGAGTAAACCTTTCCCACATTGGCACTGCCGGCGGTGCCCACTCCACCTTGAATCTGAGCTGCTTCGTCGGTCAGTATGTCGCCGTAGAGGTTGGGCAAGGCCAACACCTGGAACTGCTTCTGGCGGGCGGGATTGATCAAGGCCGCCGTCATAATGTCTATGTACCACCCCTCCCAACTTATGCCCGGATAGCGCTCGGAGACCTCTCTGGCTATGTCCAGGAACTTTCCGTCGGTTGTTTTGACGATGTTGGCCTTGGTCACGATGGTGACGGAGTCCTTTCCGGTCCGCTGGGCATGGGCGAAAGCAGCATCTATAATCCGCTCCGAGCCCTGGCTGGTAATCACGCGGAAGTCGATCCCCAAGTCGTCGGTGACATTCACACCCTGGCTGCCGACGGCGTACATATCTTCTGTGTTTTCACGGAAGAAGGTCCAATCTATTCCTTGAGCGGGAATACGCACCGGCCTGACGTTGGCGAACAAGTCCAACTCTTTGCGCATGCCCACGTTGGCGCTCTCCAGGTTGGGCCATCCATCGCCACGTTCCGGCGTGTGCGTTGGCCCCTTAAGAGTGACGTGGCAATCCTTGATTGCTGCGAGTACGTCGTCAGGTATGGACTGAAGGTGAGCGGCCCGGTTTTCGATAGTAAGGCCATCGATAACCCGGAATTCGACTTTGCCGCTGGCGACCTCGTCCCGTAGCAAGTGCTCCAGCACATTTTGGGATTCTGCCGCGATAGTTGGGCCGATTCCATCTCCTCCGAGCATACCTATCTTGATGGGGCTGACGTTGCTAAAGTCCAGCCAATCGGGCTGGGCCTTCAAGCGTTCCACCCGCTCCAACTGCTGTTCCAAAACCTCGCCAAAGTGTTCTTTTGCGGCTGCGATTTGTTCATTCCAAGCTGCGTTCGGCAATTTCAGCACCTCGTGGGCAGAGTTCCTAAAGAGAATTGGCCGTCCGGCCGGATGGGGCCGTATCATTATACAGCCGGAGTTCAGAAGGCGGTAGCCCCGGTAGCTGAGTGCGGCCACCTCCTAACCGCCGAGCGGCTGTACTCCCTAGCCGCTCAAGTTACCGTCGAAGACGGCTTTGTCGGGAGGCTTGGGCCGTCAGGCTTCAAGCTGTGCTGCCAGCGCCTCCGGGTCCGTGACGGGCAGCTGACAAGCATAGTTCTGGCACACGTAGGCTGTCGGCTTGCCATCGATCAAACCCCGGCCTTCTAACAACGGTAGGACGGCGCTTAGGGCGCCCGCGCCCAAGTCTACGGCATCAGGAGTGGAGTCTGCACCTACCACTACCTTATTGACCAAGTACCTACCGAATACCGTGTCCAGCAGGGCCTGGGTTGAGGTGTCTTTCCGGGGTCCTATGACAGCGATCTCTTTGGGTATTGAGACATAAAAGTCCAGCGCGCCGAGCCAATGGCCGGTGCCAGCCGGCGCTCGTCCCATCAGATCCCTGAGAGCTCTGAGGGGGGCCGCGGCTTTGGCCGTGTATTCTGTGTTGCCGGTGATGATGGCCAGCCGGAGTAGCACGTCGGTTGCCACGGAGCCACCGCAGGGCTGGGCGTTGTCAAACACATCCCGGGGCCTAACTACCAGGGACTCGTGGTCGGAACCCGTGTCGTAGAAGCCTTGGACAGTCTCGTCCCAAAAGAGTTCGACCATACCGTCGACCAGGCCGATGGCTTCATCCAGCCATCGCCGCTCAAACGTAGCCTCATAAAGGGCCAGCAGGCCATCGGCGACGAAGGCGTAGTCCTCCAGATAGCCCAATAGCCTGGCTTGTCCGTTGCGGTAAGTGCGAAGCAAACGACCGCCGTTACGCATCGATGAGAGGATAAACTCAGCGTTCTTGATAGCTGCTTTCAGGTAGTCTGTACGGCCAAGAGAAGCGGCTGCCTCGGCGAAACTACGGAGCATCAAGCCGTTCCACGATGATAGGACCTTGTCATCCAGCAGAGGATGCACCCGGCGGTCTCTTATCTCTCGTAGCGCCAGCTTTCCACGTTCGATTAAGTCTGAGAACCGGTCCAACGATATGTCGTGCGCCTCAGCAAAAAGCTCCGGCTCTTGGGGGATGTTAAATATGGTCTTCCCCTCGAAGTTCCCTGCGTCGGTCACACCGTAGAAGCCGCCAAATAGATTGCCTTCTTCGGTGCCCAGGGCGGCCCGGATATCGCCGGGCTCCCAAACGAAGAACTTACCCTCTTCGCCTTCGCTGTCGGCATCTTGAGCGGAATAGAACCCGCCTTGGGGGTCTGTCATCTCCCGCAACACATAGTCCAGGGTCTCTTGAGTAACGCGTTTGTAAAGAGGCCGTTGGGTAATCAAGTAGGCGTGGAGGTACAGCCTGGCAAGGAGTGCGTTGTCGTAGAGCATCTTTTCGAAGTGGGGCACCAGCCAGAATGCGTCGGTAGAGTACCTGTGGAATCCACCGCCGATCTGGTCGTAGATACCGCCGAAGGCCATATTCTCCAGCGTGAGGTTCACCATCTCCAGGGCCCGGTCATTATAACCATGGTGATAATAGCGAAGGAGAAACTCCAGGGTCATTGGCTGGGGAAACTTGGGCGCAGCCCCAATGCCACCGTTTTGGTAGTCAAAGTTGGTGGCCAGGCCGGAATAGGCTTGGTGGATGACGTCTACCGTCAGCGGAGAAGTCCCTCGGGCCAGTTGACCGGAGCGGCCCATTTGCTCTACCAGTTGCTGGGTTGTGTTGGCTATCTGCCCGCGCTGGTTGTGGTAAGCATCGGACATGGCCCTGATGACTCTAGGGAACCCGGGCATCTGCCCCCGGTCAGCGGGCGGAAAATAAGTGCCGCCGTAAAAGGGGGTGCCGTCCGGAGTCAGGAACACTGTCATGGGCCAACCGCCGCTGCCGGTGAGCATCTGCACGGCTTCCATGTACACTGCATCCAGGTCAGGCCGTTCTTCCCGGTCTACCTTGATGTTGACGAAGGACTCATTCATCAAGGCGGCGATGCTTTCATTCTCGAAGGACTCCCGTTCCATCACGTGACACCAGTGACAAGCGGAGTACCCGATGCTCAACAAAATGGGTTTGTCTTCATCCTTGGCTCGTTCCAGGGCCTCTTCGCCCCACGTATACCAGTCCACCGGGTTATTGGCGTGTTGCAACAGGTATGGGCTGGTCTCGTTGATCAGACGGTTGGGCATAATGCCTCCAGGAGTGTTGCCGGCGTGAAAAGGGGTTGGATGGCGAGCCTAGGCCTTGGCCTTCAACTCTTCGGTCATGCGCTCCAACAAAGCCGGGACCGGCGTGAGGCCCAGGTCAGTGCCGTCCCTGAGCCTGACGGCGACAGCGTTCTCCCCTGCTTCCGCGTCTCCGACGACCAGCATGTAAGGCACTTTCTGAAGCTGAGCGTTGCGGATCTTCAGGTTCATGCGCTCACTGCGGGCGTTGACCTCAACCCGGATACCCTGGGAGGATAGCCGTTCCTTGACTGTCTCGGCGTAATCCACGTGCCGATCGGCGATGGGTATCACCGTCGCTTGCACCGGGGCCAGCCAGAGAGGAAACGCTCCGGCGTAGTGCTCGATCAATACCCCAAGAAATCGTTCCATGGACCCCAGAATAGCCCGGTGGACCATGTAGGGGCGGGTTCTGCCACCTTCGGCGTCCTGGAACGACAGATCGAACCTTTCCGGGAGGTTGAAATCGAACTGAACCGTTGTACACTGCCAGGCCCGCCCCAGGGCGTCAGTAATCTTGATGTCGATCTTCGGGCCGTAGAACGCGCCGCCTCCCTCGTCCACGTCAAACGCTAAATTGCGACTTTCCAGAGCCTGCCGGAGAGATTGGGTGGCGTGCTCCCATGTGTCAGGGTCGCCCACGAACTTGTCCGGGCGAGTCGATAGCAAAATGTCGAACTCGGTGAACCCGAAAGCATCCAAGAGCTCGAATGTAAGGTCCAAGACCCCACCGACCTCCACCTCTATTTGTTCGGGCCGACAGAAGATGTGGGCGTCGTCCTGGGTAAAACCCCTTACTCGCATCAACCCGTGTAGCACACCACTCCGCTCGTAGCGGTACACTGTGCCGAGCTCCGCGAACCTTAGAGGCAAGTCCCGGTAGCTACGTAGTGACGAACGGTACACCATGATGTGGAAGGGACAGTTCATAGGTTTGAGAAAGTATTCTTGTTCATCGACTTCTACAGGGGCGTACATGCTCTCCCGGTAGAAGTCCAGGTGGCCGCTGGTCTGCCACAGTTGAGCTCGCCCGATGTGGGGAGAATAGACGATGTCGTACCCCCGCCGGTAGTGAATGGCCCGCCAGTAGTCTTCGACCAGGGTGCGTACTTGCCCGCCCTTGGGATGCCACACTATCAGGCCGGGGCCAATCTCTTCATGGACTGTAAACAGCTCTAGCTGGCGGCCCAGGGTCCGGTGGTCCCGCCGCTCGGCTTCTTCCAGGCGGGCCAAGTAATCGGCCAGCTCTTGGTCGTCTTCAAAAGCAGTGCCGTAAATTCGCTGAAGCATCGGCCGGTGCTCGTCGCCCCGCCAGTAAGCCCCGGCGACGCTCAACAGCTTGACCGCGGTGATTTCGGCGGTATTCGCTACGTGGGGACCCTGACACAGGTCCACGAAATCGCCATGCCGGTAGGTGGAGATGGAGTCGGCGTCAACCAGGCCGTCGATGATTTCAAGTTTAAACGGCTGGTCCGCGAACAACGTCCTTGCTTCTTCCGGACTTATCTCTTCCCTCTGAAAGGATAGCGCAGCATTGATCGCTCGCTTCATCAGCGATTCAATGTGCTCCAAGTCCTCTGGTGTAAAGGGCCTGGATACGTCGAAATCGTAATAGAACCCTTCGTGAGTTGGGGGGCCTATTGCCATTTTGGCTTCGGGAAAAAGCTGTAGCACCGCATCCGCCATCAGGTGCGAGGCCGAGTGCCGCAAACGATGCCTTAATGCTTCTCCGGGACTAGCGCTACTGGTCTCAAGAGTGCCGTGGTCGAGCATTACTGAACCTTCACGTGGACTTTGGGATCAAAAACCGGGGTGAGGCACAATCTCCCGATGGAAAGCCGCGGCCCGGGCCCTAGCGGCCTCGTCTCTCTTGCAACATTATAACCCATACGTCGCGGCTTACTGCCTTCCTCCACAGGGGATGTAGACGAACGGGGCGCCAACGGGCTTCCCGGCAATTTTAGGCCAGTCCGGTGAACAACTGCCGCCATTGGCGGGCCTTGATCGATGCGACTATGTGACTCCGAACGCTAACCAGATAGGTCATGGTGACCATCAAGGTCAGGAAGATGCACAGAGCGACCTGTTGCGAGCTCAAATCTGTCAACACCAGTAAGGCGTTGACTAGGACGAACCCCGAGGCTGCGCCAATAACGACGTTCCGGGCCAATATTGCAACTACTATAGCTGGCCCGAGGGCAACTGCGGTGACAATTGGGACCAATGCTGCAGAAATTCCGAAAATCGCGGCCGCTCCCTTGCCGCCTTTGAACCTTAGGAATAGCGGCCAATTATGGCCTGCAACCACCAGAGGTGTTGTCAGGAAGACCGTCCAACCGGGCGCTCCCAACAAAGGGGGTACCACCAACGCCAGGGCTCCCTTGCCAGCGTCTATCATTAGCACCAGCAAACCACCCCAGGCACCCAACTGGTGATAAGCGTTCAGCGCTCCCACGTTCCCGGTGCCCGTCTCTCGGATATCCACCCTCTTTGCCAGATACACAAGAATGTAGGCTGTGGGGATGGAGCCAAGGAGGTAGGCCCCCACAGCCAGAGAGGCCGGGATTATCAACTCCAAGCGTCTTGTCTCCTATGTGTTAATGGGCCAGAATATGTGTTAATGGGCCAGAATACTTAAGGGCACCAAGGACGGCCGGCAGCGCTAAGATAAGCGGTACCACGTTGGATTATATCTGGTCAGCTTGGGCTTCTCCCTGCCAATTTCTATGGGCCAAGATGTTGTTAGGCGGTCGTTCGCTGCCGCGAAGGATGCCTACCAGACACCATTGCCGCGCCGTTTGGGGATACATATAATGGCTGAGCCGTGAGCAATAATTTTCGCTAACCGATGCCACCAGGAGACGGACACATGGCCACTGAGCAAGACCTAGAGAGCTTCGTAACCCAGGTAACGCGTCCCGACGACTTCGGCGATTTCTGGCACGGCGTCTTGGAGGGGTTGGCAGAGATACCATTGGAACCCAAGCTCACGCCGGACCCCCTGCGTAACACCGACAAAGTGCAGGTCTACCAGGCAACGTACAAGAGCCTGGATGGACTGGAGGTTGCTACCTGGTACTGCGTACCCCGGGACGGGGAGGGGCCTTTCCCAACCATCATTCAATACCCTGGATACAAAGGTGAGCCCACGTTGCAACGGGACCGGGCGGAACGCGGCTTCGTCACTCTGATGGTGGCGGTACGAGGGAAGCTACGCAGCAATTCTCACTTCAATCCGGGTTACCCGGGATTGTTGACTCATGGCATTGAGAGCCGGGAGACCTATGGCTACAAAGGGGTCATTTCCGATTGCGTGAGGGGCGTGGATTTCCTTCTCTCCCGACCAGAGGTGGATGCCGACCGCATCTTCGCCTGCGGCAGCAGCCAGGGGGGCGGCCTGACCCTCATCGCCACGGCGCTTCGCTCAGAGATTAAAGGCGGCGTATCGGGTTACCCGTTTCTATGTTGTTTCCCAGAGTCAATGGAAATGCTCAGGTCCTATCCCTATGACGAGTTGAGCTGCTACGCCCGTGCGCATCCGGATAGAGTGTCACAGATGTTGGAGACTCTACGCTATTATGACGCAGTGAATTTTGCTGGGTGGATAAAATGTCCGATGGCCGTTGGCATCGCCATGGAGGACGAGGTCTGCGCCCCGGAGACGAGCTACGCTGCCTATAGAGCGCTGGGAGGCGCCAAGGAGCTGTGGCTGTTTCCCAACTCCGGCCATGGCAATGCTCACGACTATCCCGCTAAGGAATTGGCCTGGCTGGAGAATCAAATTGAGCTCTCCAAGACGGAGAAAGTGGCTGGATGACTGCCTCTGAAGGTAACGCCAACGACTTCTGGGACGATGTGGACCGGCTGTTAAGCCAAGCGCCCATGGACTTGTCTATCCAACGGGATAGCTTTTACTCTCAGCCCGATTGGCATGTGTTTCAGATGAGGTACTCGGGGTTAGATCGGTACCGCCTGTTTGCCTGGCTATCGGTCCCGGTGGGTACAGGACCGTTCCCGGCCTTGGTCCGCATGCCTGACTACGGCAGCGTTCACGATCTGATCTATACGACAATACGAAGTGGGGCCGTGGTCATGAACCCCACTCACCGGGGGCAACGGAATAGCGACCTGTCCTTCCAGGCTCATTACCCTGGCCTGTTGACCGAGGGAATCGGCCATCCCCAGGATTACATAATGCGTAGGGCCTTCGCCGATGGAATCCGGGCGATGGACGCTGTGCTTCACCAAACCGAGGCCCAGATAACTGATGTGGCACTGACCGGCGCGGGCCTTGGTGCGAGCCTCGCCTTGGCCGCTGCGGCCAGGCGATCAAGGGTTAAAGCAGTGGCAGCCGACACACCACTGGCGTTAGGTAACTCCGTGGCCTTGAGCCAATCCGCGGCCTATCCATTGGAGGAATTAACGGACTATCTCCGAGCCAACCCCGAACACCGAAGCCAAGTGGCCGAGAGCGCCGCTCCTTTGGACCCGGTGAAATTCGCACAAAAGGTTTCATGCCCTGTTCTACTCAGCTTGGGACGCAGGGACCGTGGCTATTGTCCTCTAGCGGTGGGGGAGGAGTTGGCGGCGCAACTGGCTGACTGCGATTTAAGAGTCTACGAAGGTGGCGGGGAAGGGGGCGGATACGAGCACGATCAGGTGCGGACGGCTTGGCTCAAGCAGCAGCTTGGGCTGACATAACCCAGCATCATGAATCTGGGTGTAGCCCTCCTGTTTATTTGGGTCCCGGCTCGTTGGCCAAGAACTGAAGTTGGTTTGACGAATCGATGTAATTCTGCCTTCCCAGCAACCAAATTCCGCCTGTTATAATCAGTAAAGAGCATGTCTAAAATTCATGATGATGGTGGTTGTTTTTTGCTAGCCAGCAATTGGTTAGCGAATCGCTAGTATGCGGGCCAGCTTTAAAAAGATATTTTCTCCAAATGCCATTGAAGGACCGAGTATAGAATGGAACACGTAAAGCAAACACTAATTGCCTTGTTCGAGAAAATCGAATCATTAGTGGAGCGTCTTTGACGTCGCAGGCCAAGAGAAGACCATAAGTCACTTGGAGGTGGAGGCTGCCGATCCCGGTTTCTGGGACGACCCGAGAACAGCCCAGCGGAAGATGCAGCAGCTAGACCGCCTCAGAGTCAATGTAGACCTGTGGACAGATTTGGATGCTCGCATCAGGGCTGCTTTGGAACTGACCGATCTGGCGCTGGAGGCCCAGGACTTCTCCTTGCAGGACCAATTGGAAGCCGAAACCGCCGAGATTGCTGCAAGCCTAGCCAAGGAAGAGATACATCTAACTCTCTCCGGACCGTACGACGAGCGGTCCGCGATTGTTACTATTCATCCAGGAGCCGGCGGGACCGATTCTCAAGACTGGGCGGAGATGCTGCTGCGTATGTATGTCCGTTGGTCGGAGACGCGTAGGCGCCCGTCCCAGGTGATGGACCTGTCTTATGGCGATGAAGCCGGGCTTCGGAGTGGCACCATGGAGATTGGTGGCCTCCATGCCTTTGGCTACCTGAGCGCCGAGAGGGGAGTCCACCGGTTGGTGCGTCTCTCACCATTTGATCCCAACCACCTGCGGCACACGTCGTTCGCGGTGGTGGAGGTAATGCCAGCAGCGGAGGGGGAAGCCGAGGTCGACGTCAGGCTCGAAGACGTTAAGATGGACTTTTTCCGGGCCAGCGGGCCGGGTGGCCAGAACGTGCAAAAAGTCGCGTCGGCGGTCCGCTTGACTCATATTCCCACTGGAATCATTGTGAATTGCCAGAACGAGCGGTCTCAACATCAGAACCGGGAGTTCGCCATGCGAATCCTCCGGGCCAGGCTGCTGGCCCGCCAGGAAGAAGAGCGGGCCCACGAGCTGGCAAAAGTAAGAGGGGAAAGGATCGCTCCCGAATGGGGTAACCAGATTCGTAGCTACGTGCTGCACCCCTACCGGTCGGTGAAAGACCACCGCACCAGCTATCAGAGCACCAACCCGGACGCAGTGTTGGACGGTGAGTTGGATGAGTTCATCGAGGCATACCTGTTGTCCAAAATCGGCAAATAGCTAAGGGCGTCCCAATCGATTGGGACGCCCTTAGCTCATGTCTTGTGTAACCGGGCTGCTAACAGTTGCCGAGAATGTGACCCATCCGGGACCGCTTTGTTCTAAGGTATTCCCGGTTTTCGTCCGTGACCGCCGCCTCTACTGGTACACGCTCCACAATCTCCAGGTCAAATCCAGTGAGTCCCATCACTTTTCTTGGGTTATTGGTTAGCAGTCTGACTTTGTTTACACCCAGGTCCTTGAGTATCTGGGCTCCTATGCCGTAATGGCGAAGATCGGGCTCGAACCCCAGCTCTTTATTGGCATCGACGGTGTCGAAGCCGTTGTCTTGCAGAGAATAGGCCTTGATTTTATTGTGTAGGCCGATTCCCCGCCCTTCCTGTCGCATGTAAAGGAATATTCCGGCCCCATGCTGGCCAAGAATCTCCAGGACCATGTCAATCTGCTCACCGCAGTCGCACCGCAGGCTCCCGAAAACATCGCCGGTCAAACATTCGCTGTGGATGCGGGCTAGGACAGGCTGGTCGGGGTCCCACTCACCGATGGTAAGGGCTATGTGCTCCCCCGTGTCAATTTTACTTTTGTAGGCGATGGCGGTGAATTGGCCGTGCTTGGTAGGCAGGCGGGCTTCGGCCACTTTCTCGATAAGCCTTTCGTGGCGCCGCCGGTGGGCTATGATTTGGGCTATGCTAAGGATTTTCAAATCATGGTTGGCTGCGAAGGATTCCAGGTCAGGCAGCCGGGCCATGGTCCCGTTTTCATTCATGATTTCGCAGACCACGCCGGCGGGGAATGCCCCCATCATGTTGCAGAGGTCTACGATCGCTTCTGTGTGGCCAGCGCGGGCCAGGACTCCACCGGGCTGGTAACGCAGCGGAAACATATGCCCGGGACGCGAGAAGTCGTCCGGCTTGGACTCAGGGTTGATCATTGCTTTGACGGTGGCTGCCCGGTCTTGGGCTGATATTCCGGTGGTGGTGCCGACCTTGTAGTCCACCGACACAGTGAAGGCGGTCTGATGTCTGGTAGTGGAGTGTTGGCCAACCATCATCGGCATGTCGAGTTGGTCCAAGCGCTCCCCAACGACCGGCATGCAGACCATGCCTCGGGCATTGGTCACCATGAAGTTCACAGCATCGGGGGTCACATACTCGGCGGGCATCACCAAGTCGCCTTCGTTTTCCCTCTGCTCATCGTCGACGATGATGAGGAACCTACCCGCCGTCAGTTCGTCCAGAGCCTCTTCGAGACTACACAGAGACATTGCTAAACCTTCCTTCCCACCAGCCGGGCAGGCACTATAACGGCTCTTTCGTTAAAAGGCTCTCAACGTATTTGGCGACGATGTCGATTTCCAAATTAACATGGTCACCGATGGATCTTTCACGGAGATTGGTATTGGCCAAGGTGTACGGTATCACCGATGCGGTGAAGGATGAAGCACTTTTTTTTACCACGGTCAGACTGATGCCGTCAACCGCGATGAATCCTTTTTCTACGATGTAGGGCATTAGCCGCTTGGGGCAACCGAACCGGATGATTACTGCGTCGCCTTCGGGCCTGGTCGATGCCAGCCGCCCGCGAGCATCTACGTGACCCTGAACGATGTGGCCCCCCAAACGGTCGCTCACCGATAGAGGCCTCTCTAGATTGACCACGTCACCTTGCCCAAGGGCTCCCAGAGACGTCCTGCGCAGCGTCTCCGGCACCAGCTCCACGCTGAACTCCCGGTCCGTGTGCTCCACAACAGTCAGGCAGGCTCCGTTGACCGACATGCTGTCCCCCGGCTTCAACCAATCCACCACCAGGGTGGCCTTGATACTCAAGCATGTCCCGTTGAACCGGCTTACCTCGCCAACTTCTTCGACAATACCAGTGAACAATCTAGCCTCGCTTGACCGGGTACCCCACCACGAGCCAGTCCGGACCTAGGGGCTTCATAGTTGTTCTTTCCAGCCGCCAGCACCCCGAGAGAGCAGCGGCTCCCCGACCTTGGACCGGAGATTCAGCTTGACCACCACCAATGATTATCGGCGCAATGAAGCCGTATACTTTATCTACCAATCCCAGGTCGAATAGCGACCCGAGCACCCTGCCCCCTCCTTCCACCAGCAAGCTCACTGCGTTCATCTCACCTAGCTTGGCAACCACGGCATCAAGGTCCACTTTGCCGTCAGACGGCGCAGAAGTCTGCAACACTTCCGCTCCGGCGTTTTCGAGCCGCTCCACGTCTTGTCGAGCGACAGTGTCCACAGTGAAGACGATTACTCTTCCCGGCTGCTGGAGGGTCAGGGAGTTTGGCGGGGTACGGCATTGGCTGTCTAGTATCACCCGGATCGGTTGCTGGTCTAAGGGCGATCCAGTCTCGTCACGGACTGTTAGCTGAGGGTCGTCTGCCAGAATGGTGTTTATCCCCACCATCACCGCATCGCAACCCCTCCTCAGCTCTTGAACGAAGCCTCTGGCATGGGGACTGGTGATCCACTTTGAATCCCCGGTGTGGGTCGCAATCTTTCCATCCAGGCTCATGGCGAACTTGGCGCTGACAAAGGGCAAGCCGGTGGTTATGTGTTTGGCGAAGGCTTCATAGAGTCCTCTGGCGGACTCCTCCTCTTGACGGACTGTAACCTTAATCCCGGCAGCCCTCAATTGGTCGCACCCACTCCCTGCAACCCTGGGGTTGGGGTCCAGGATAGCTACGTCTACTCTCTCAATCTTTGCGGCTATGATGGCGTCGGTGCAGGGTGGGGTTCGGCCGTGGAAACAGCATGGCTCCAGCGTTGTATAGAGAGTGGCTCCTTGGCAGGCCTCCCCGGCCTGCTGCATGGCAACAATCTCAGCGTGGTTCTGCCCGGGGGGTCGGGTGGCTCCTCTGCCAACGATGGCCCCATCTTTGACCACGATGGCGCCCACCGCCGGATTCGGACTGGTGGTACCGACGACCTGCCAGGCCAAGTCCACCGCTTGTCTCATGTGGTCCATCTTTGGTTGTTCAACAAGCCCTGCCAGCTCAGGGGACGACATGCTATTTCCTGGCTCGCTGCTTCCTACGATAGCGGTCTATCAACCGGAGCCATGTTAAGTTGCTTGCATTATCGGCATAGCCGATGGGTTAATGGAAATTCTAGCAAGCCTAACGCGTTGCTGCAAGCGGGCTAGCCTGAGAGAACACAATCGGGCAAACCTAAGCGCCTGCCCGATTGGTAGTGCCTAAGGGTTGCTCTCATTGTTAAGTCTTGGACAGCCCAAGTCCGGGGTTCGACGGGCAGCGCTTTGCTGCCTTCTATACTCAAGTCGAGTCTCTAAAATCGAGTCCGGCCGCCGTTGCTCACAACAAGCTGAGTGAGCTAGGGAGGAACTAGTGGAATGGACAGACGAATTTGAACGCACGGAGCGCCGCGCCATCACCGGAACGGCGGTCTGTCGTGGCGGTGTTTGTGTCACCGCCCAGTATGGGTGCGGAGGCGGCCTGTTCCACACGGGAAGTAGCGGCGTCCCCGGCCACAGCTTGGCCGATAGCCCCGACGGCGGTGACCACCATTGACAAGGTCAGAATACCTACAACCAGGATAGCGACCAGCTTGGGTCTCAAGGGCAATACTCTCCCTGCTTTGAACCAGTATATGCGTGACCCAGGCTTCAAATTCTATACTCTTGCTCTATGAAAAGCTATTTGTCAGAAGCTCGTCATAGGGACATCGCTTCTGCAATGCGGTTGCAAGGCGACCCTTGCTATACTGCACTCGAAAACGCTGAAGGATGCAGTAGCCTTACAAACAATAAAGTGCCGCTGCTGAGTGCTGCGGGACCAGAATCATAATCTTGTAGTGTGGAATTCCAATAGCCTTGAGTACGCCAGCTACGGCTTTCCAACATAACCAACGGGCAATGAGGCTGTTCCGAGGGGTCGCCCCAGGTTATGAGTTTCTGTCCCGACTGCTGTCGTTTTATCAGACCCAACGGTGGAGGCGGGCCCTGATATCCCGGCTCGAATTGTCACCTGGGCACCGGGTGCTCGATTTATGCACCGGCACCGGAGGAATCGCCATCCAGATGGCGCGGGGCCTCGATGCCAGGGTGGTTGGTGTTGACCTCAGCGCTCACATGTTAGAGCAGGCTGGCCGCGACCTGGCTGCCACAGGTCTAGATGTCCAGATAGATCTGGTGGCGGGAAGGGGCGAAAGCCTTCCGTTCCCCGACTCCTGTTTCGACGCAGTGTGTTTTGCTTATCTCCTTCGGTATGTTGAAGACCCCTCTGCCACTGTCAAGGAGGTCGCTAGGGTTCTGAAGCCGGGAGGGATTCTTGCGTCGCTGGATTTCGGGGTGCCTACCAACTTTGTGTGCCGTGGCCTCTGGCTGGTTTACACGAGGTTAGCTTTGCCCTTGGCGACGCGGTGGGTGTCCCAGGCATGGCGGAACGTAGGGGTGTTCCTAGGCGGCAGCATATCTGGGTTTTACCGCGACAACTCCCTGGAGCAGCTCAGTCGGATGTGGAATGAAGCCGGGATTCCCAGCGTTCAGATTAAGTCCATGTCCTTTGGTGCGGGTATTGTCATGTGGGGTGCGAAGGGCAACGCCATGAAGGTCCCCTGAGGGTCTCGAGCAATTCCAGGCCACGCCCTGCAAGGAGTGCTGTGAAGACAGAGACGACCCCTGCTTTTTACGCTCTGGGAGGCGCCGGGGGTTGGAGGGAATACGTCAACCTGCTCCACCTTCCGTATACGGTTTGGCACTTGAGCTACGTGGTCCTTGGCGCCGCCATCGCCCCAACTATCCACTTGGACCGTCTGCTGATTACTCTTGCGGCCTTCTTCCTAGCGGTGGGTATCAGCTCCCACGCCCTGGATGAATTGAATGGGAGACCTCTGGGGACAAGGATACCCAAGCCGGTACTCCTAGCTCTTGGGTTGATTCCCCTCTTAATAGCTGTGTCATTGGGTATAGGGGCCAGCTTGATGGGTGCGATGTCGATCCTCCCCTTTGTAGTATTCGGTGGGTTTATCGTGGTAGCGTACACCCTGGGTTTGTGGAAGGAGCGGTTCCACTCCGACTTCTGGTTTGCCTTCGCCTGGGGGGCGTTCCCGGTCCTCGCGTCCTATTGGATCAACTCTCCGGCTTTCCATCCATCTGTGGTACTTCTGGCCGCTGGTTGCTTGATTCTCAGTCTAGCCCAACGCACTCTCAGCACCCAGGTACGCACCATCAGAAGACAGGCAGTCGGGGTCGAAGGGGCTATGGAACTGAGGAATGGCAAGCGAGTTGTCCTCGACGGGCCAGCACTGTTGGCGGCACCGGAGCGGGCGTTGGCGCTTTTGAGCCTGGCTGTGCCGGTCTTGGCCATAAGTGTCCTGACATACCGGCTCTGACCGCGCTCCATATTCAGCGTCGCGCATCATGAAATCCAATCGCTATGGATAATCCTGAGACGGCCGTCGTCACCGGCGCCTTTGGCTACACCGGGAGCTACATAGCCGACCGGCTCCTCGATGCTGGCTTTGAGGTCAAGACACTCACTAGCCACCCTAACCGGCCCAGCCCAAACCGACGCCGAATCAAAACAGCTCCTTTCAATTTCGACAATCCTGCACAACTCACCAGGGAGCTGGGGGGCACAGGGACTCTGTACAACACCTACTGGATCCGTGTTGCGCGGGGAGCGCTTACCTTCCAACGGGCTGTGGAACATTCCCTGACCCTGATACGAGCGGCAAGGGATGCCGGTGTGCGGCGCATTGTCCACCTGAGCATCGCCAATCCGGACGAGACATCACCACTTCCCTACTACAGCGGAAAGGCTCAGGTGGAGCGGGCCGTGATCGATTCGGGTATACCCTACTCCATTCTTCGGCCAACCGTGGTCTTTGGTCCCCAGGACATTCTTATTAACAACATCGCCTGGGCGCTCCGGCGGTTACCGGCTTTTTTCATTCCAGGGTCGGGTGACTACCTCCTCCAGCCGGTCTTCGTTGAAGACCTGGCTGATCTGGCCGTACAGACGGGCATGCGCCAAGACAACATCACCACCGATGCAGTGGGCCCAGAGATTTATACGTTTCGGGAATTGGTGGGCTATTTGGCCGATGCAACGGGCAGCGCAGCGAGAATCGTAAGAACGCCCCCGTCGCTGGCGCTGGCCGCCGCACAGGCCGTCGGGTTCTTGGTTCGAGACGTAATGTTGACGAAGGATGAGTTGAAGGGACTGATGTCCAACCTGCTAGTGTCTCATGGGCCCGCCACTTGCCAGACTAAATTCAGCGAATGGCTGAGTCAGCACGCCGAATCCATCGGCACCAGGTACGCTTCGGAGTTGAATCGCCACTATCGGTAATGGAGCCTGTTGCGAGCTTAGCGCTATAGGTCAAGGCGCGTGCTAAAATACATCTTGCTCTAATTACCGGACTGCGCACGTGGCCGAAATGCAATTTCGTAACTTGCCCAGCGTGGACAAAGTCATGGCCGTCGACTCCATAGTGACGCTGGCGGCTAATTACCAGCGGGAATGGCTAGTTGACTTGGTGCGCCACCAGTTGGAGCAGGCCAGGGGCAAGATAAGGCAAGGAAGCAGCGCTCCTGACGCGGAGCACTTGGCGGCAGCGGTCTGCGAGCAGGTCAGATATGCTTCCCAAGTGGACCCCCGGCCGGTCATTAATGCCACCGGGGTTATCATACACACCAACTTGGGCCGCGCTCCGCTGAGCCATTCCGCCACCCTAGCGATGTTGGCCGCCGCCCAGGGCTATTCCAACCTGGAACTGGACCTAAACACCGGGCGCCGTGGGTCGCGCCAAGCGCACCTGCAATCTCTGGTCCGGCAGTTAACCGGGGCTGAGGCCGCTCTGGCGGTCAACAATAATGCCTCGGCGGTGCTACTCGGGCTGTCCGCCTTGGCGGTGGGCAAGGACGTGATCGTTTCCCGGGGGGAGGCGGTGGAGATCGGAGGTGGCTTCCGAATTCCTGACGTTCTTCTTCAGAGTGGCGCCAATCTAGTGGATGTGGGAACGACCAACAGGACTTACCTGCGAGACTACGAAAACGCTATCACAGAAAACGCAGGAGCCTTGTTGAAAGTGCATGCCAGTAATTTTAGAGTGGAGGGCTTCACCGCAGAAGTCGAGGCCCAAGAGCTGGTTGCACTCGGACAGAGGCAAAGCATCCCCGTGTTACACGATGTGGGGAGCGGTTGCTTGTTGGATACTCAGAATTACGGCCTAGCCCACGAGCCAACACCCCAGGAGAGCATTGCCGCAGGGGTGGGCTTGGTGTTCTTCTCGGGTGATAAGCTCCTAGGAGGGCCCCAGGCGGGGATCGTGGCAGGCAGCAAAGAGCTGATCGGACGGCTGGAGCGCCATCCACTAGCTAGGGCGGTACGGATCGATAAAGTGAGCCTCGCAGGATTGACTGCTACGCTGCTGCATTATTTGCGTCAGGAACAGGAGGAAGAAATCCCCATCTGGCGCATGATCTCAAAGAGCGAGGAATCCATAAAGGGCCGAGCCAGCGAATGGTGTTCTTCCATTAGCTCCGGGAACTCCGGTAGCTCCGGGCACTCCGGAGGTTCCGGCTGTAGCGTAGAGCCCAGCTTGTCCGCAGTGGGAGGCGGAAGTCTTCCCGGCGAGACCCTATCTACCTGGGTGGTGTCTCTAAGTTGCGAGGGCGTCTTGGGTGGCGCGGAGGAGGTGATGCGAAAGCTGCGCAGCGCCGATCCTCCAGTGGTGGCCCGCATTGAAGGTAACCGGGTGCTGCTTGATCCCAGGACCGTTCTGCCGGAAGAGGAGGCTTCGTTGATCTCAGCCGTAAAGTTAGCGGTGCTCCCTTGAGCCTCGACCCAAGACCCCAAGCGGCTTCCGCTACCGTCCGGGCAATAGCTGGTTCCAGCCACCAAGCTTGGTTGGATGAAGTTGACTGATTATCTGTTAGTTCATGGAGCAGGCCAAGGCGCTTGGAGTTGGGGCCGGGTGTGGGGTCACATGACTGTACCTCAGGAGCATCCTCCCCGGTTGTACGCGCGCCGCCGCGCCAACCGGGTTTACACTTTGGACCTACCGGGCCATGGGGCCGATGCCGACGGAGATACCGGCGATGTCGGGTTGGAGGAGTGCGTTCACTCGATAAAACGGACAGTGGAACGGGAGGGCCTGAAGGACTTGGTATTGGTCGGGCACGGGTCTTTTGGGAGCCTTCTCCTCCAGGCGGCGTCCGAGTTGCCCCAGCCTTCGAAGCGAGTGGTCTTGGTGGCTGGCATTCTACCTGCGGCGCAGCGGTCCATTATCAGTGCTCTGCCGCAAAGAGCGCGCACCGCGTTCTGGATACTGAGTACAATGAGTAGGCTTTTCGGCCGGGATTTGAAATTCCCTCAGTCTGTAATTCGCGGCCATTTGTGCAACGGTATGGACCCCATGGAGGTCGTACGGTTTCTGGGGTTTTTCGGCGCCGTCGCCACCCGGGTACTAACCACCAAGGTTGACTTGGACGATGTCACCTTGACTTGTCCTTTGACCTATGTGGTCCTGACTCAGGACAAGGTGTTGCCAGTGGAACTGCAGGAGCGCATGGCAGTACGAGTACCTGGGGCAGAGCTGGTATTCATTGACTCATGCCACCAGGTAATGCTGGATAAACCCAAGGAATTGGCCGACGTCTTGCTAGCCTACGCCTGATCGCCGGGAATAACGTGACCGCTAGCTGTCTGGTCCCATTGGCAGGCCCAGTTATGCTGGGCGTTGGACTAAGCCTTGTTAACGGTTCTGAGCGTCCTAGTGATATTTCTGCTGAGTTCGGCGGTACGGCTCGACCTTCACGCTAACCATTCTTCTCAATCGGAGAAGGGCCAGTCCCTGTTCTTTAAGCAGGGTGAGGCCGGAACAGGGTGCTACCTCCTCGATTTAATGGGGTTCTAATAGCCAGGTCGGGGCTCGCCGCAATTGCCGCAAACGTCTCGAAGCGGACCGTTATTATGACCGCACTTCCAACCGGCACTCAAGGTCAACCTCTCCTTCTTTGTCGATCCCCGGACTTCTCTCTTCCTCGTTAAGAACCCGGCTAGAACCCAGGTGGGTGGGCGTGCCCATGCCCGTGCCCGTCGGCCGCCTTCTGTTTCTGCTCGGTAATGAGGGACTCGGTGGTTAGAATCATGGCAGCTACACTGGCCGCGTTTTCCAGAGCAGTGCGCGCTACTTTGGTCGGGTCAATAATGCCTTGGGTCACCATGTCGCAGTATTGATTGCTCCGGGCGTCGAAGCCGTAGGTCTGGGAAGCGTTGCTCCGCACGGTGTCAACTATTATCGCTCCCTCTTCTCCTGCGTTGGTAGCAATGATCCGAAGCGGCTCTTCGAGCGCTTCCTTGAGCATGGATTTGGCGACGGCTTCCTCTCTGGTCAGGTCCAGGTTTTCCAGGACCGACAGACTTCTAATGTAGGCGACCCCACCCCCTGGGACGACCCCCTCTTCCACTGCAGCGCGAGTGGCTGACAGACCGTCTTCCACCCGTTGCTTGCGCTCCTTCAGCTCGGGTTCCGTGGCTGCCCCCACTTTGATTACAGCCACGCCGCCCGACAGTTTGGCGAGACGTTCCTGTAGCTTTTCCTTGTCGTATTCGGATGTTGTCTCATCGATGAGTACCCTGATTTGTTCCTCTCGGGCCTTGATTAGGTCTTCGGAACCCCTGCCCTCAACTATCGTAGTCTTGTCTTTGTTGGACTCTACTCTCCGGGCCTGTCCCAAGTCCTCGATTGTCGTTTGGTCAAGTCTTCGGCCCTGCTCCTCGGAAATGACCTGCCCGCCGGTGACGATAGCGATGTCTTCCAACATTGCCTTGCGCCGATCACCGAATCCGGGTGCTTTGACTGCCAGGCAGTTGAACGCCCCCCTCATCTTGTTAACAACAAGGACCGCTAGGGCTTCGCTGTCCACGTCCTCGGCTACTATCACCAGGCCCCTGGAAACTTGCAATACCCTCTCCAGCAATGGTACCAACTCGGTGACCGCGGAGATCTTTTTGTCCGTGACCAGAATCAGGGGATTCTCCACCACCGTTTCCATCCGTTCCGGATTGGTAACGAAGTAGGGGCTGATGTAACCCCGGTCAAAGTTCATTCCTTCTACAAACTCAGTCTCCGAGAGAATCCCTTTCCCCTCTTCCACTGTGATTACCCCATCCTGGCCCACTTGGTCCATGGTGTTACCAATGATGTCGCCGATCTCTGCGTCATTGGCGGAAATAGCAGCCACTTGGGCCATCCGGTCTTTGCCTTCCACGGGGGTTGAGATGTTTGATAGCTCCGCTACGATGGCGCTTACTCCCTTATCAATTCCGCGCTTGATGGCCATGGGGTCGGCACCAGCAGCAACATTCTTCATCCCCTCCCGCACCAGGATTTGGGCAATGATTGTCGAAGTGGTGGTGCCATCGCCTGCAACGTCATTGGTTTTACTGGCTGCTTGCTTTATTAGCTGTGCTCCCATGTTCTCGAAGGGGTTTGGCAAGTCGATCTCTTTCGCGATGTTCACTCCGTCGTTGGTAACGGTGGGCGCCCCCCATTTTTTCTCAAGCACCACGTTCTGGCCCTTCGGTCCCAGAGTCAGCCTGACCGCCTCGGCTACTGTGTCCACCCCGCGCATCAGAGAACTCCGCGCTTCTTCTTCGCGAACGATTTCTTTAGCAGGCATCTTAGAAATTCCTCCTCAGCTTTGCGTTGTCGATGGTCTCGTGTCCTGGATTTAGACTCGTTGAAACCCCAGCGAGTCTGAAACGAATGCAAGGGCAATCGGGCATACAGGGTCCAGTCGGCCTGTCACCGCTTGGATTCAAGGATAAATGGGAGCCTTGCGACGGTCAAGAGGGTTTCCCAAGGCAATCGGCTGGGAGCCTATGCTAGACTGCCGGCATGAGCTATGCCGCCGACCTACACCTCCATTCCCCTTATGCCTATGCATGTAGCAAGAACCTTACGTTGGAGACCACTACCACTTGGGCAAAGCTGAAAGGCATAGGCTTGCTGGTTTCGGCCGATTTCACCCACCCGGCTTGGCGCCAGGAGTTGGGAGAGAAGCTGGTTCCCGTCGACTATGGGCTTTTCCGGTTCAATGACGTCCACTTCATCTTGGGCACGGAAGTCAGCTGCGTGTATCAACAAGGCGGCCGATCCCGCAGAGTGCACCTACTGGTGTATGCTCCCGACTTTGAGACAGTGGACCTGCTGATCGAGAGGTTGTCCCTCGGCAAGCATAAACTGGGGTCAGATGGACGGCCCACTTTGCGAATGTCCGCCAGAGATTTCACTGCCATGGCTCTGGACACCAACCCAAAATGTATAGTCATACCCGCTCACGTGTGGACTCCTTGGTTTGGAATGCTTGGTTCCAAGTCGGGTTTCGACAGCTTGGACGAGTGCTTTCTAGACATGACGGGCCACATCAATGCCCTGGAAACTGGGCTGTCCAGCGATCCTGCCATGATGTGGCCCATTGCCGAATTGGCTTCCAAGACCATTGTGTCATTTTCCGATGCACATTCTCCTCAGAAGCTAGGTCGGGAGTTGACTGTACTTTGTGGGGAGCCCAGCTTCGATGGCCTGGCCGAAGCTTTGTCTGAGCAGAAAGTCGCTTACACAGTGGAGTTCTACCCCGAGGAGGGGAAGTACCATTTCAGTGGCCATCGCAAGTGCGGGGTCCGGCATTCTCCAGAGGACACCGACCAACTAGGTGGCCGCTGCCCCGAGTGTGGGCGACCCCTGACTTTGGGGGTGTTACACCGGGTTCACGCGATAGCTGGAGGACGAGAGGTTTCTACGGCCGGGCCCGGGGGGTTCGTTAAAAGCTGGGAGGACCGGCCGCCATTTATTCGGCTGGTACCCCTCCAGGAAATCATTGCCGAAACTCTGGGGCAGGGACCCACCACCCGACGGGTGTTGCGGGAATACCATCGGATTGTGGAGGAATTGGGCGGGGAATTGAAGGTGCTGTTGGAGTCCAGCCAACAGGATCTTTACGACTTGGCCGGTGAACGGATGGCCGAGGCAATCTTGAGAGCCAGGGTAGGGGAGGTCCAGGTTGATCCAGGCTACGATGGCGTCTTCGGCACAGTGCGTATCTGGCCCGATGAGTAGATCAAGGCACCACCAACCACAATAGTTGTGTCGATACCGGATCGTACACTGCGGCAAGGACCTGGGTGTTTGGTCCAAGATCGAATGGGTTAATGCTTGAGCTGCTTCTGCTGGTGACCCGTGTGGTCTCCTCCGCTGGCAAAAGCAAGCGGACGGCTGGCCCATCGGTGGATGTGATCGTGATGGTGGAAGCTTGTGGGTCCAGTTCGGAGATCTTGCCCTTGGTGATTGCGTACCAAGGAGAGTTGAGAGTCAACTGCTCCGCCCAACTTGTTAAAGGGTGATAGCTGCCGCTATGGACCCTCTGTCCGATGGCCAGCCCATCCGGACCGGCGACGGATCCCTGGTTGACTAGTTGAGTGTCGGATGTCACCAATAGATTGACCCACATCAAGGATGGTGTGGACAGAGTGACGACGATTTCGCCACCGGGTAACCTGGCGATGCCTCGGATAGTACCTTGAATTGGAACAGGCCCGGGGGAGTCCAGGCTCACTACCAGCAGTTTTTCTCCCTGTGTGGTTAAGGTACCGTTTCCTCCCGTGAGGTACCGGCTAGTGCCTAAGACCAAGTCTCCGAGCCGCACTTCATTGATGGGCACTGTCACCCCGTTACGGCGGAATATGGTTGAATCGGTGTGGCTGAAGGTCCGAATGTCCCCACCGGGCGTCAATATGGAC
Source organism: Dehalococcoidia bacterium (assembly GCA_965197555.1). GTDB lineage: Bacteria > Chloroflexota > Dehalococcoidia > Lucifugimonadales > UBA3495. The sequence goes on from OZ240213.1 coordinate 1,983,847, forward strand.
ATGTTGTTTGGGACGATTTTGGGCACCAGGCTGTGTACAACACCGGATACTGTGGTTTGTCCCGGCCCACCCGGAATGGAGTCCAACTCAATAATCCCCAGGGATAGCCTATCGTAGCTGGCAGTCACTGGCGAGTCCCGAAAATGCCCATTCAGTGTTACCGGTGCGCCATCTTCCAGTATTCGGCTATCTGCCAGTGCGTCTAGATCCACGGTCTTCTGGGTCTCCATTTCCTGTATGGTAATCGTTTGTCCACCGGCCTGCCCATCTACCTGGACGATAGTTCCAGTAACTGTGTTCGGAGCAGCAAAGCTCAGTAGCACGTCGGCCAAAGCGTCGTTAATTGTCTCGCTCGGCAGGACAAGGACTTGGTCGGCGGTGTTGGATTCCAGGTCATACCTAACCCGGACCCTGCTTGCCAGATCGAGTTGCTCCGGGCTTGTCAGCTTGCCGCCATATGGACGTACGAAAGCCCTAGGGGAAGCGTGTCCGCTCAGCCAATAGCTTTGGACTCCAGAAGATACTCCGGCCGGTGCCTGCCAGAAAGCGGTGTCGGCGCCCACGCTTACATCCAGGACCTCGCCGCCTGGCCGAGTGATGCGAATCACTCCTCTTTGGGAATCGATAGAGGTGATAATTCCGGAAATCTCCAATCTGGGTGTCACGCCATGGGCTCGGGCGAGACCGGCGGCCCGCTCCTCAAGCTCGGAAGCCAACGCCCCTCGCGAGTCACGGATAACGGTGAGGTGATAAGAGAGATTCTCCGTTAACCTTTGGCTTAAGTAATGCTCATCGTTCAGGGACTTGGACTTTAGGGATTGGTCCAAGGCCGCCTGCAAGCGCGCAAGACTATTGTCTACTGGGTCTAAACCTGTGATCAGGAGCGCTCCGCTCCGCTGGTCTTGTTCCAAGACCGCCACTAAGTGGGAACCCTGCTCAAGCTCTTGTATGTTTAACGTTGCAAATGCAGATATCTGAGCACCGTCCGGACCCCGGATACTGATTGTCCCGTTATCGTTCACCTCAGTGATTAGACCTGAGATGTGATGGGTCCGGGCCGGAAGGCCGGTGCGGACCAGGATTCTTGCTACTACGTCGTTGGATGTCAGGACCGCTACCGAATCCCCAGGCGATAGGGACTCGATGGCGGTGCTACCCCCGAACGGGACTTGGAACTCAGTCACTGGGGTGGTGGTGAGTTTCACCGGACCACCTTCGGCTTTAATGGTAATGGCCGCTTCGCCAGCATCGGCCCCGGGATTGTCTCCCGAGATGGCGGTGATGGTGCCAAAGATGCCCCGAGTATTCAGATTGGCGTCGCTAATTACATGTCGGACTAACTCCCTCCTCTCGCCCGCTATTGAGGTAGCGATCACCTCTATGGGCAATGGATTCAATCCTGGTCCTAAGGTCAACTCAACGGAAAAGCGGCCATCAGTATCCGGAAGCGCCAGAATGCCATTTACACTAACCGTGGCGTCGGGTGAAGCGGTCCCCACGACGGTCAGCCGGTCTGAATGAATTAGCAGGTCTCCTGCGGGTGAAGAGACCTGAAGCTTGAGGCGTGCTGGCCCGGCCAACGGCGTAGGTGCCGGCGTGGGTTCAACCTTGAGTTTAGTATGAGGGCTCGCCGCAGACGTTGGGGTAGGTTTAGCAATGAGCGTTGGAATGGATACGGGTTGCTCTGTTGGTGGGGGTGCTGATAATGTCGGTGGGGCGCCAGACGATGGAATCGGAGATTGTGTTGCGATCGGTATATCTCCGCCGCAAGCCCCCAGCAACCACATCAGAAGAATAACGGTAAGGGTAAGACCGCCGCCCCATCTTAAACCCTGAAATCCTCTACCCATCCCTCTCCCCATTAGTAGACCGTCTATGCTGGGCCGAGCCCTGGTATTGTCGGCCCAATTCAAGCCGCGTACTTCTAGTACGCGTATTTCTAGTATAAGAAATAGTACTCCAGGCTTAATAGGTGGTTCGAATGCGAATTATGTTAAAGCTGAGTACCCTATGGTAGAATGAGGCCCCAAGACAGGAGCTGTTTTCACCAACGCATGAGCATATTCCTCCGGCGGCTCCGGGCCGACGACATTGCACAGGTTGTCGAAATTGAGAAAGAGGCTTTCTCTCCTCTTTGGATTAGCACCCCTTTTAAACGGGAGCTGAACAACCGCTTCGCCAGCTACCTTATTGCGTGTGTTTCTCCGGACATCGACAGCGGTGTCGGGCATGAGGAGCCCTCAGCACCCGCACAATCAGGCTGGTGGAAACGGTTCGTAGGGCATCTAACCCGTCCGCAAGTTAAAGAGCCCACCGAGGAAGCGGGCCGGTCAGACATCGTCGGCTATGTCAGCGTCTGGTACCAGGGTGAGGAGGCCCATATCACCGAAATCGCGGTGCGGGAGAAGCTGAGGGGCAGGGGCATTGGTGAGCTATTATTAATCGGCTCCCTTGGGGCGGCCGTGGGATATGGTTCTAGGGTCATGACCCTAGAGGCCCGGGTGTCAAACTTCATCGCCCAGAACCTCTACGAAAAATACGGGTTCAAGTCGGTGGGAATCCGTAAGGGCTACTACTCAGACAACCGGGAAGACGCCGTCATCATGACAACGGACCCCATCCACACGGAGGAATACCAGGACATGATTGAGGGCCTCCAAGAAGTGTACCGGTCCCGATGGGGTGAAATCTGTATCGAGGCCTGATGGCTCCGCGGTTTATTCGGCTTCAATAGGGGCCCTGTGGTTCCCAATGCCAACTCAGTCGCTGTTGACCGTCAGGATTCCCATTGATAGAATGGCTCAGTCCTAAGCCGGAAGACCGAAAACACAAGTTACACAGTCACTTGATCGGAAAGCGATGTTGGTGATCGGTTTGACCGGTGGAATCGGCACCGGGAAGAGCGAGGTTTCCAAGCTACTAGAGGGACTGGGTGCTGTCGTCATCGATGCCGATCAGATTGGCCACCAGGCTTATGCGCCGGGCACCGACAGCTGGCAAGAAGTGGTCAGCACCTTCGGTGATGAAATCGTCCAGTTAAATGGGGAGATTGATCGAGGCAAGCTGGGTTCCATTGTTTTCTCGGACCCGTCTCGCTTGGCCAAGCTCAATCAAATTATGCACCCCCGTATGGCGCAAATGGTAGCGGATCAGATTGCCAGGTTCAGGGACGAGGACGCGGAGGTTGTGGTGGTAGAGGCGGCACTCCTATTCGAGGCTGGCTGGGACTCTCTGGTCGACGAGGTTTGGACTACCGATGCCCCGGTCGAAACGGTTTTAAAACGGGTAGGAACTCGCAGCGGCATGAGCGAAGGCGACGTTCGGAAGCGCATCGCCTCCCAGATGGACCGCCAAGAGTGTCTAGCTCGATCTCATGTGGTAGTCGAAAACTCTGGAGATATTTCGTCACTAAACGAAACCGTACAACAACTTTGGCAGGCCCGAGTCCAAGGGAGGATTGAGCAAAAGTAATGGTAGAAGCCGCGGAGCCGCAACACAAAGAATATCCAATTGAGGAATTCCTGGTACGGAGCGAGCCCTACTATCGCTCGGTGGCGGATGAGTTGGATTTGTTTTCAGCAGCTTACCAGCAACACCTTCCGGTGTTGCTGAAAGGGCCTACGGGTTGCGGCAAGACCCGCTTCGTGGAGTATATGGCATGGAAGCTGGGCCGACCGTTGACAGTCGTCAAAGGCCGGGAGCGGCAAGAGGTCAGGGAAGGTGAGGTCCGGGTGCCTCTGGTTACCATCGCCTGCCATGAAGACTTGACCGCAAGCGACCTGGTGGGCAGATATTTGCTGGACGCCGAGGGTACCCGTTGGATCGACGGTCCCATGACCAGGGCAGTCAAGGCGGGGGCCATTCTCTACCTGGACGAGGTTGTGGAAGCCAGGAAGGACACTACGGTCTTAATCCATCCTCTAACCGACCACCGGCGAATCCTCCCTGTGGAGAAGACAGGGTCTATCATAGAAGCGGACGACCGCTTCCTTTTGTGCATCTCCTACAACCCCGGCTACCAGAGCGCACTGAAAGACCTGAAACACAGTACGAGGCAGCGGTTCATTTCTATCGAGTTCAACTACCCTCCTAAAGAAATTGAGGCCGAAATCATACACCAGGAGAGCGGTTGCGCCAAGGAACAAGCTGAAGCGTTGGCCAAGCTGGGTGAGAAGATTCGAAACCTGGAAGAGCATGGATTGCAGGAAGGAGCCAGCACAAGGCTGTTAATCTATGCTGCACGGCTTATGAACGAGGGTATTTCGGCTCGTCGGGCCTGCCAGGTCGCGATAGTCTGGACGTTGACCGACGAACCCGAACTCCAGCGGAGCCTGGAAGAAGTGGTTTCCTCCATCTTCGAATAGGAGTCTAAATGGGCTTATCCCCTATAGACATCGCTAGGAATGCGCTCCGCTACCACGTTAAGTCCACGGTGAACCATTCCAGGCTGACACCCGCCGCCATTCTGCTGCTGCTCTACCCTAAGGATGGCGAGTTCTGCGTACTTCTCAACAAGCGTTCGGACCTTGTTGAAAATCACAAGGGAGAGATCTCGTTCCCCGGAGGCGTCCAGGACCCAGGAGATGCGGACCTGTTGGATACGGCGCTCCGAGAGGCCGAGGAAGAGATGGGGATACAACGGTCCGACGTTACTATCCTGGGAGAATTGGACCAGGTAGAAACTAGAAGTAGTTACCAAGTACAGCCCTTTGTCGGGACCATCGGCTCACAGTATCAGTTTTGTCCCAGCGACATCGAAATAGCTGAAGTGCTTGAGGTACCTGTACCGGCGCTTCTCGATCCAGCCAACCTGCGAGTGGAGACACGCTGGCAGGATGGGGTGGGCGAGACTAGCTTCTCTTACGCTCACAACGAGCACCTAATATTCGGTGCCACGGCAAGAATTCTTCACCAGTTCCTGGACCTGGTGAAGGACAGCCAGGGTAAGGAGGTCAACTGATTTGAGTTCGGCTCCTCTGACCGATATAGAGCAAGAACTAAGCAAGCTCCCACCAGCCGTTATTGAGGCCTATAGGGAAGCGACCGGGTCGGTGCAGGCAGCCTTCGGAGACGAAGAGTTGACGTTGTGGGCTAAGGAAGGCCTGGCCATCGCGACGCAAACCGTCCGCTCCTGGGAGTCTGCGGTTGAGTACTATCGAGTAGGCCCGCAAGTCGCGCGCTTCCTGTCTTTCCCATCGTTCATGCAGTGGGCTCGCTGTGGCACCTATTTGGCCCAGGACTCACCCACCTTAGCAGTGGCTTTTTTCCGGTCCAGCTCTTCAATAGTGCCCAATTTGCGGCCTCAATACATTCCCAGATGGGCCGGTCTGGGCCGCAGCCTGTATAAAGGGACTTGGAAGTCTAGCACCCTGGCGGCCAAGTTCTTTGAAGTCAGCCCCGACCTGGTTAGGAGCTTGCCATTCTGGGATGTGGAAGTCTTTGCGTCTCTTATCGAAGCGCTGTCTTACAAGTCCTACGACGTGGCGGTGGAGTGCCTGGTATTGGGCCGGGACGTACTGCCCGGCATGGGCCGGGAAAGAGAGCCCTTCCTTTCCATGTCCCGCGCTTTGATCGACACAAGCTGGCGGGAGGTGAAGTCCTGTCTGGAGCTGGTGCCCAGAGCCCTTCAGCAAGTTGATGAGAGCCAGACCGGCCGGTTCCTCAAATTGGGGGAGCGCCTGGCCAAGGTAGGAATTCGCGATACGTCCCGCTTCCTGGCAGACGGCACTCAGACACTGGGACAAATCCCTCAGGCGTCCCAGGGCTATATTCTTGATCTGTCAGAGAAGCTTTTGGCTGTGGCCCCTGAAGCCGTCCCGCCTTTCCTGAGGAACCTGGGCGACGTGCTCAACCGTATCACGGTCAGCCAACTGGATGGATGGTTCCAGCACGGCATGGAGCTCCTCAAGGAGAACCCGGAAAGTGGCATTGCTTTCTTTAAGATAGAGTCCAATACTTCGGAAACCATGCTGGAGACCCTCTCTTCCAGCATGGAATTGGATCGGGTCAAGGGCATAATCCGGTTGTATTGCCGGGCTTTGTCCGGGTCGCCGGTGGAAGTGCTCACCACCCAGGAGTTGGTAAGGAAGAACATCGGGTGGGTGGACGAGGACTCGGCGTCTACGGATGGGACTAAAGTGTTCCTACCGCCGGTGGTGGACCAGTATTCCACCAAGCAAGATAATTTTGCTTGGTTCAAAGTGGTTTCCACTCACCAAGTAGCCCATTTGGAGTTCGGCAGCTTCGAATTGGCATTTGAAAAACCAGCGGTCCAGTTCACGGACCGTCGATTTGACTTGGAACGTGAGGCCGTACCACAACCTGCGGCGGAGTTGGAGGAAGAAGGGACGGACGCCGATCGTCCTCTGACCGACATTGGCCGGTTTTTACATCTGTTCGAAAATCGACGTCTTGCATTCGATCTCTTTACTGTCTTGGAAGACTGCCGCTTGGACTTCCGCATCAAGGTCGAATACCCAGGTATCCGGGTTGCCGCCAACCGCGTGGAAAGCGAGTCCCTGGCTTCCCGCCCCAGGATTCAGGACTTGGCTCTGCAGGAAGCACTGGTGGAGCTTCTGGTCCACATGAGCTTGGAGCAGTTTTCCGAGCTTCCGGTGCCCAAGGAATACAAAGACGTAGCCGTCATGTTGGCCCGAATTCTTCACCAACTGAGGACACCGCAGGTTTCCGTGGAGGACGCGGCGGAGGCCACGCTACGGGCCTACGAAATTATCTCCCGGCTACAGAACGAGACTCAACCCGAGGACGAATGGGAGGAACAAGACCTGGAGGAGCCTGGCGATTTCTCTGAAGAGGACTACCAGGACCTGCTGAACCAGTTGCAAACGGGCGCCGGTGAAGGTGCGCCTGGGGAGCAAGGCGAGGACCAAGACTACGAGTCTCCAGAACCGGTGGACTACCGCGGCGACTTCAAACCGGAGATGGTGCAGCTTTTGTCCAGGCTCCAGATGGACGCAGCGGAAGGAGAAGGCCAACCGATTTCCCAGGAGATGCTGGAGCAACTGCTGCAGGAAAGCGCTGAGCTGGAACTGGACGCAGAGCAGGGAGACATCAACTCCAGTATGACCATGTTCGCTCAGAACATCATGAAGGAGGCTGGTGCCCCGCCTCCCAACTCCCAGCCTGGACAGGGCTATGGGCCGCTGCTGCACGACCAGGAACAGGGCGGCGAGTTGGAAGCCAAGGAACCCCAGACCTACGCCTACGACGAGTGGGACTTTCGGGCTGCCGACTACAAACCCCGATGGTGCATCGTAAAAGAAAAGACGGTGGACGAAGGGGACTCCGGCTTCTACAACGACTCGCTAAAAAACTACATGTCCCTTCTAAACCACATCAGGCGCCAGTTCGAGCTGATCATGCCTGAGAGCTTCAGAAAGATCTATCGGCTGACGGATGGCGAGGACGTGGACCTTAATGCGGCTTTGGAAGCCGCCGCAGACCTTCGGATGAAGGTCCCCCCGGACGAAAAGATCTACTGGCAACGCAACAGGGCACGCCGGGACGTGGCGGTGGTGTTCTTGTTGGACATGAGCGCCTCTACCGCCGAGGCCATTGACGAGGGGCGCCAGGTAATGGACGACCGGGATGCCCCTGACGACCCGGTAGAGTACATGGTATGGCTACGCCGTCGGCGGGAAGGCCTAGTAAGGCGAAATTACAAAAGAATAATCGACCTGGAAAAGGAAAGCACAGCCCTGCTGATTCATGCCCTTGAATCCATTGGGGACACCTATGGCATCTACGGATTCTCGGGCTATGGCAGGGAGAACGTTGAATTCTACGTGATCAAAGACATTGCCGAGAGCTTTGGGGACCGGATCAAACGGCGCATCGACAAGGTTACCCCTTTGCACGCCACCCGCATGGGAGCCGCCATTCGCCACGCGATCACCAAGCTGGAGAACCAGGACGCGGCTACCAAGATACTGTTCTTGATCAGTGACGGGCGCCCCCAAGACCGGGGCTACAGCCGTGAGGGCGTGGAAAAGGAATATGCGGTCCACGATACTCACATGGCGCTGGTGGAAGCCCGCCGCAAGCAGATTGTTCCCTTCTGCTTGACCGTGGACAAAGCAGGCCACGACTATCTCAAGAGCATGTGCGGGGACATGGGTTACGAGGTATTGGGGGATATATGGGCGTTGCCGGAGCGGTTGCCCATGTTGTACCGCAAGCTCACTCTGTAGAGGCACTCTTTATAGGACGTGTCAATGGGAATGGGCCTGCCCCCGGGGCAGGCCCATTCCCTTTCCAGGGTCGATTCAATTTGGAGAGGGGCGCCTTTACTTACGGGGGGGTCGATTCGTATGCTGTCGAGGTTGTGCGTCTTCCTGTTGCTGGCCGCTGCGGTGGTTGTGACCGGCTGCCGGACAGAAACGATTGTGGTGACTCCCACACCCGAGCCGATGCCGACCGCCGCCCCAACACCAACGACGCCGCCCACGGCTACACCCGTGCGAACCCCGACAGCCACTGAGGCCAGTCAGATTTGGACCGACCATTGGGTCAGCTTTTCCAAGGAACCTGCCGTATGTAACGGCAAGCTGAGAGTCGAGGGGCAGCCCCGAAATGGTGCCATCATTTCCTACAGAGAAGGTAGTCGCCGTGGCCTGCCATTCGTTCTATATAGACAAACCGACCTGCCTTCGCACTATGGATATTCCCTGGAACGTGTTAACACGATTGCTGAGTTTCTTGAACCCATCCGCCAGGGCTATAAGTACATAGGCATGGCGAAGACGGACATTATTGCATCCACTTTGCGAACAGGCTTAGACAGTTTTACGTTGACAGCAAGGTGGCCGGAATGGTTGCCAGCGCCGGGGAAAACCGCTCTAGGCATATCGGGATACCTTCCTAATCAGGGTCAGGATATTATCCGGCTTATCGCCGTTAAGCGATGTGAGACGCCTACGGTCGACCTGACTCCGACTTCAACGCGCATCCCCACTTCCACACCTTCCCCGACACCCACTCCGGCCCCCACACCTTCCCCGACACCCACTCCGGCCCCCACACCTTCCCCGACACCCACTCCGGCCCCCACACCTTCCCCGACACCCACTCCGGCCCCCACACCGGTTCCGACACCGACACCGCGTCCCCCTCCCACGCTCCCCCCAACCCCGACGCCAACGCCCACGCCGACTCTGCTCCCGCTCCACAACACGCAGAACACTAGGTGGCTAGCGAGGAATCATCCCGTCCTGTACCATCAAATCCAAGAATTCCCCTGGGTCCAGGATGGCCTCACCGTGGGCGATGCCGACGCCGTAGACCAGCTGCTTTACATCGGCGTTGGCGACTTAGCCAACCTGAAAGCAGTCTTGAGCTTACCTTGAGTGAAGGACTCTATCTCTGAAACGGAATACGACATCCTGTACTGGCTCAGGGCACTGGGCTACGAAAACCCGGCGGTGGTCGCTAAGGTTGTCGGCATGCCCTTCCTGAAATCCCCGGACGCCACCGACGCGCTGGCGATACGGGGGATGCACCGCTTGGCGAGGGAAGGCGTCCTGTCCTCGGTGGTGGGTCACGCCGCCTTTCAGGACGGAATCACCGACGCCGAGACCACCATGGTCGCCGCAGTGGGGACTCTCCACCGGGACCCCGGAGAAATCAGCCGTATGCTGGACCCTGGCTACGCCTCCATCGAAACCATGTCCAGCGCAACGGAGCGGACGCCCAACCTGAAAATCAGCATCGTCCGCACCGGAAGCCAGTCCCAGCCTTGGACTGCGGACGCCGTCAGGGACGGGGTGGAGTTCGTCGAGCAGACAATGCAACTGCCCCTGCCCACCGACCATGTGATAGTCCTACTGAACGACAAAGCTGTCATCAGCAGCTACGCCGGCACCAATTACGGCTTTGCTGTGGCCTATCTGCCCGAGTACGAGCAGCGGCAGGGTACCTACGAATGGCGGAGGCTTCAAGCGGGCCTCGTCCACGAGATCGCCCACTACTACTGGAGGGGTAATCTGGATTGGATTGACGAAGGCTTGGCCGAAACGGTCAAGTATATGCACGGCGTTGAAAGCGGATTGAGCCAGGGGCAGTTGCAACCCCTCCGCAAGGACTGCGAAGCCCACGACTTGGACATGCTGTCGGTGTGGGATGCGTCCAGAAGCAGCCCGCAGTTTCAATGCAACTACTACTTGGGCCAGATGCTATTTCAAGAGCTCCTTGAAAGCATGGACCTCACGGAGTTTGGTGCCAAACTCCGTGACCTTTACCTGCTGTCTTTCAGGGAACAGGAGGCGCGCCGAACCCCCGGCATCGCTGCCGTCCGGCAGGTGTTCGATGGTCAATCAGCTATCATTGCCAAGCACTGGTCCGGCGCATTAAACGCGCCGGGAAATAGGCCGTTTGATGAGGGCCTCGACCGCGAGAATCATCGCCTCATCCAATGGAACCACTTACCAACTTATAGTGGGCGCATAGTCCGTTTCGAAGGTGCGTTGCTGGGTGATGCGGTCCTGTCGCAGCCCGGTAAAGCAGGGGCCGGCGGATACTCAAACTTCACGCTAGTTCTGGCTGACAAACGAGACTATGTTGGGTCCATCCTGCCAGGGCTTAGCGACGGGCGGCAGTGGACACTGGAAGATCCCGGAGATACTGTCGCCTCCTCTTATGCGCTGTATCCAAACACAAGGGAGTTCGCCGTCCAGTTCCCTTGGCCCTTGGGATTGAGCGGCGATCCGTCGGACTACGTAGTTACCGTTTGGGGGTTCAGCGATGACCGCCGTGTGCCGAGCATAGGTGACAACGTGGACATGCTCGGGTACGCCAAGATCCGGACTGGCTAAATCAGATTCTCCATCTTCCACGGGGTGGCCGCCCCCACCACATATAATCCCCTACCCTGGCCAGCGCATCCCTGACCGTGGCCCGGCCGACGCCGAAGTTGCGGGCCAGGCTGCCGATGCTCTCGCCGTTCTGGTGACGTTGCTTGAGCTCAGCCGACAACCGCTGCGGTGGGGGTAACCAGCCTGCGCAGCTCGATGAGCGCAGTGTTGGACACCCGCCGCTTAATCACCAGCCGCCGGGGCGGAAGCCGTAGCTCAAGCTCCCTAGTGTCGCCTCCTCCTACGATTGCAATGTAGGCCAACCCCAAGGGTTTGTCCTCCAACTCCTCTGGGCCCGGGACACCTGTTACCCCGATTCCGAAGTCTGCGCCCAACTTATGCTTTATGGCCTGGGCCATGGCGTTGGCCGTTTTCTGGCTGACCGCTCCATGCTCACGGGTAATACTCTCGGCCACCCCGTGGGTGGCCAGGGCGTTGGGACTGGATACCACTACTCCGCCCTTGAAGAATGCGCCGCTGTTGGGCGACTCGGTGATGCTGTTAGCTAGGTAGCCGCCGGTGCAGGACTCCATGGTCGCTAGAGTCAGGTTCCTTTCATTGAAGATGCTGGCGACCGCCTGTTCCGGGGTTTCGTCGTCGTATCCCCAAATATAGGGCGCCAAGCGGGAGACGATGGCACGCTCAACCGGCTCAACCAATTTTCGGGCCGCCGCTTCTTCCCGAGCCCGGGCAATGATACGTAGGTGGATGCCGTCTGGCTTGGAGTAGATCCCCAAGTAAGGATTGTGGTTGCCGAAAAACTCGGATATGACTTCGTCCACGGCGCCTTCCGAGAGCCCCAGGGTCTTGATGTTTCGAGTGATGGTGACCTCGTCGTCGATCATTTGACGCAACCGGGGTTCCAATTCCTCCAACCAGATAGCCTGCATTTCAGCGGGAGGGCCGGGCATACAAGCGATTATCTTCCCGTCACGCTCGGCCCACCAGCCTGGGGCTGTACCGTTACGATTGGGCACAAAGCTGGCGGACGGTATCAGCAGCGCCTGCTTGATGTTGTGGGAAGGCATCTCCGTCCCGCGGGCCTGAAAGTACTCGCGTAGCCGCTGTACCACCTCTTCCTGGACCACCGGTGTTTGTCCCAGCGCGTCGGCAATTGCTTCCCTGGTTAGGTCGTCCTGGGTTGGTCCCAGGCCTCCCGTAGTGAATACGAGGTCCGAGCGTTGCAGCCCCCTCCGGAATGCTTCCGAAAGATGCTCTCGGTCGTCGCCGATAATGGATACCCACTGGAGCTGAATACCCAAGGCCGGCAACCTGGCGGCAATCCAAGAAGCGTTGGTATCCGTTAGCTCGCCCATCAAGAGTTCGGTGCCGATGGAGAAGATCTCTGCTTTCAAATGGGTCCCCCTTCGTTTAGAAACCGACACAAATGGGCTTGAGCAATCCTGCCCCATTAACCTGGCCCGGGTGTCCCTTCTTGTAGATCGGGTGGGTAGGGTGGCTCTATGGCTAGGTCGATAATACGTTGCGCTTGGGCCTCGAGCATGGCGTATAATTTGGGTTCCCCTTCCACACGGGCGTAACGGTGCTTTCCGTCGGGAGTGGTGCCTCCCAGGTGAAATTCCGACACTTCACCTCCACTCAGGCCGACCAAGACCGTGGTCAATGGAGGCTCCAATCCGTAGTTCTCTGGATTCTCCAGGATTTCGGAAATCACCTCATTGGCCCTGGGACCGGCCATGATCAGGGGTACCTCTTCCCAATTCTCCTGGGAGACTGGCACCTCTCCTTCGTCCACTATGTACCATTCTCCATCGTCCTCCAACTTCCCATAGCTGGCAGTCTGGTCTTCTGAGGTGACCTGGAAAAACACGATGTCATCATGCTCAAGCTGATATAGCCGGAGGTAGGGTGGCTCCGTAGCCAGCCGAGTGATCACCTGGCCCCAAGGCAGCGGCACCGTGTACAATGCAGAGCTCCCCACGAGACGGACGTATTGGTTTTCCTCGTTGGGTGTGGGGTTCCCCAAATGGAACTCGTAGGAGTTACCCACCCGGTTCCAGACCGTAACAGTGGCAGCGGGAGGCTCCAGTCCGTAGGCTTCCGGATTGTCAATGGTCTCTAAGAGCACTCTGTTGACCCGAGGACCGCTAAGCAAGAGTGGGACCCCGCTCCATCTCTCCATGAAAACAGGGACTTCCGGGTCTTCCTGGATGAGCCATTGGGCGCTACCCGGATATCTATTGAAGGAGACCGTTTGTCCCTGGTGTTTCACCTCGATGCTGACAAGAGTCGCTTCGTCGATGCGGTAAAGCCAGGGCTCCTTGGGACTTGGTGGCGGTGAACTTGTAAGACGAACCACCAAAAACGCGCCGCCCGCGATAATTAATACCACTACCAACAGGATGGTGAGGCGAAGATTCATGTCACAAACCGGACCAGATTCTTATACTCAAGAGGAACCACTGGCGACCTATCGCCGGACCCACCACACAAAAGCTGCCATTAGCCCCAACAATCCAGGCAGGAATAGCCAGGAAGAAAAGCGGACGAAATTGTGCTCGTTGCGGTCCAGGTTGAACTCTCGGAAAGGGAATGCCTTGGGGCGGATGGAAACCAGGGAATAGTCCCCCAACAGGTAGTTGACTGAATTTAGGAACAGATCTGCGCCGCTGCCGCGGCTTACGTTGGCGTTGGAAATAAAGTCCGAGTCTCCAAATACCATCAGTGAGGATATCGCCGACTCATCCACTTGGGAGGTAGGAGCGGTGCCGCCTACTGGCCCAATGGCCCGCACTATCACAGCGGGTGAGAAGGGACCTCTGGGGTCCGCATCCGCGCCGTCCGTGATTGGCTCGGTCCGTTCCACGTCCGAAATGAGGAAGCTATTGGGCGAAGTGCCGGCTAGCGGTATAGATGCTCGCAGGTCGTCGTTTGGTAAATGCAGGGCCGTGGCACCTGGCATGAAGACCGCCTGTAGCGGTTCGCCACGGGGAATAATAATTTCAAGGGGCGCCTCCCGATGGTAGGCTCCTAGCAGCAGAGTATATGGCACTCCGGGCACGGAGCGGTCCACGTCCCGAATGTACCGGCTATCTAAAATCACTCCCCAGGTCAGCATAAAATCCTTGAACGATGCGGGGGTATCCGGCTCCCCCAGGAACACCAGGCGCCCACTCTCCCTTCGGTTGCTACCGTCCGGGTTCTTACCCTGGAGAAACAGGTGCAGCGCCTGAGCGTGGGAGTCGGGCAGTTCAGTAGTGGGACGGGCAATGATTAACAGTGCAGCGTCGTCGGGGATAAAGACGTCTTCAGTCAAATTATCCCAGACCAAAAGCTGCAACCGGTAATTGTCGCTCTCAAGACCGCTTGCAATGGATCGGTATCCGTCTGGGGCCTGGCTGGAGATACTCCGCTCCCCATGGTCGGCCAAAAAGTAGATTGTCTTTTGCTCACGGCCGGTTACCACCAGAATACTGGTCACCAAGTCTTGCTCCAGTTGCTGGTACGTCGCGTCGGTGCGCTCAACCACATCGGTGCTACCTGAGTCCTGACTTTCGATGACTATCGACTCCCCAACAAAGACACTTGGCGTCGACCCAAAGTATTTGTTGGCGATGTCGGGCTTTAAATCAGGATCGACGAAGCGATACGAAAATTTACTGTTCCTGGAGGCGAATGCTTGCAGCGTGTCTTCTACCTTAGCGTGCCGGGAGATCAGGTCCTGGTCTTGCCGGAAATCGGTTATGTAGAAAGCGGTAGCCCGGACCGACTGGTCCAGGTCTTCCAGAATCTGCTTCGATCTATCGGCCAAGCTGAACTGGTTGGTGGCCGTGACGTCCAACCGGCTCTTATTTTCAAAAGATAGGACGTTGACCACCACAATAAGACCTGTGAAGGCAGCTACCATTATGATGGTATTTACTCCGTAACGGCCCGTTCTACTGACGAAGGCGGCGACGACCGTGCTCAGGGAGATCAACGCCACCAGGAGTATTAAGCCGCCACCGATGCCAATGTTTATCCAGCCATAGGTTGCCATTGATCCTACGAAGGCGACAACCACTACGCCGGAGACCAAACCCACTATGCCAGCTATGACAAAAGGCGCCCCAAAAGAAGCAATAAAATCCAGCGACGGGTCTAGGAAGCTGAAGATAGTGCGAGATAGGACCGCGTTCTCCGGGTCCTGGCCTGGTTCAGGGCCCTGCCCCTCGGGAGGTGTAGCGTCTCCCTGGGCGGGCTGCTGGTTGGGAGATGAGCCGCCTCGCCGACGACCGCCGCCGGCCCCTTCCGGTCTTAACGCCACCGTCTGGTCTCCAGTGCCCGAGAGGTCAAGAACAAGAAAAAGGCGGTGAGGCTGACAAAATAGATGATGTGCTTCGTGTCGATGACACCACGCTCGAAATCGTCGAAATGGCTCTTCATTCCAAACTCTCTGATGATTGTCGATGCGGGCCCGCTCACCGCCCCGGCGGCGAAGTCCGCGAAGTACAGAATTAGCAAAATCCCGGTAGCCACCACCGCCGCCACAATCTGATTGCTGGTGAGGCTGGAGGTCAGCAACCCGATGGCCAGAGCACCGGCCCCGTAGAGGAGGAGCCCCAAGTATCCAGCGTAAATCGGCCCCGGGTCCGGACTGGCGAAAACAAATAAAAGAAGAGTGTAGAAAAGGGTCAACGCCACCATGGCCAGCAAGAAAGTCAGGCTGGCCAGGTATTTTCCTAGAACAACCTCCCAGTCCCTGACCGGCGAGGTCAACAGTAGCTCGATGGTCCCCAGCTTCTGCTCCTCCGAGAACAGCCGCATGGTTAGGGTGGGGGCCATCAGGATTAGGATAATGGTGGACCCCTGAAAGAAGGGGCTAAGCGTAGCTTCAGGAAAAGGATTGCCCAAGTCCCTGGTAAAGAAGAAACCTGTTAGAGCAAGGAAAATTAAACCGACGATATAAGCCGTTGGACTACTAAAGTAGACCTGGATCTCTTTCCAGGCCACCGTCCGGGCAATCCGCATACCTAGAGCTCCTCATGAGTAGTCAGCCTTAAGAAGATTTCCTCCAGGCTCATGTCCACCGTTTGCATGCTGAGGAGGCTCCAACCGTTGCTGATAACGGCCCGGGAGATAGAATCCCGCAGATCCTGCCTGTGTCCCACATGAACCACGTATTTGTTGTTTGCTCCATGGGTTACTTCGGTAACGCCTTTAACCTTCCGCAGGGTGTCCAACACCTGGGCTGAGGGCCCACCAACTTCAACCTCCAATCGGCTCACACCTTGAAGGCCTTCAGCAAGGTTGCTGGGGGTGTCCTCAGCGACTATTTTCCCCTCATGTATGATCAGCACCCGTTCGCAGATCATACTTACCTCTGGCAGGATGTGGCTGCTCAACACTACGGTCTGAGACCGGCCAAGCTCCTGGATCAAGCGTCGAGTCTCCACTACCTGGATGGGGTCGATGCCGATGGTCGGCTCGTCAAGCACCAAAAGTTCCGGCTCGTGCATGATTGACTGGGCAATACCGACCCGCTGCCTGAAACCCTTGGACAGCTTGCCAATGAGGGACTTCCGGTAATCACCTAGGCGGCAAACATCTATAACGTCGTCCATGCGTGAGGAGATTGCTTTGGACCCCATACCTCGAAGGCTGCCCATGAATTTCAAGTAACCGGATACTGTCATGTCGGTGTAGAGCGGGACCGTTTCCGGTAGGTAGCCGATGCGACGCCGAACTTGCAAAGACTGCTCCACCACGTCGTACCCGTCTATCGTTACTTTCCCTCGGGTAGGAGGCATGAAGCCGGTGAGAATCCGCATCGTGGTGGTCTTACCGGCGCCGTTGGGACCCAGAAAACCAAGGATCTCGCCTTTCTTCACTCCGAAGTTGACATCTTGGATGGCAGCAAAGGGACCGTAGTAGTGGGTCAGGTCTTGGGCCTGGATCATAGTTTCGTTCAAAATTAACTCACCAAGACGTGGGTCTGCGAGGTTAGCCGATGGGACAATTGCGCAAGGATACCAGTGATGATATTCTAATGCACTAGTTTTGCCAAGGCTCGTTTGCCTATGAAACCTTGTATGCCCAGGAAACACGGTAGTGATCGTTCATACTGGCCCAGGGAGGCGGAATGCATCTGGTGATCGACGGGTTCGGCGGCGACGCTGCCAGAATGTGGGATGAACACCTCATTAGAGACTTCCTCAACATGTGCCCTGCCACCCTCGGGATGACGGCCATTACGGAGCCCAAAGTTTTGAGATATGAAGCCCCAAAGACGGAAGATTCCGGTGTCTCGGGGTTTGTAATTATCGCCGAAAGCCATATCAGTATTCACACTTTCCCTAACCGTCTTTACGTGAATATGGATATCTTTTCCTGTCGGCCCTTCGATCAAGACCTGGCCCTGGATAAAGCCAAGGAGTTATTCCGTTTCCGGGAAGTGAAGACTTGGCTATTAGACCGGGGTCTAGAGTGGCTTGATGAGAATGGCCGCATGGCCTCGTCTCCGGACCAGGAAATGCCATTAGAGACTGACCAGCCGGGCCTCCGTCGTGGTTGACGGCACCGGTCTCCACAGGGTGCCCCGCAATTTTCTAGCCCTTTCTGATGAGCAGAGTTGCTTGGAAAAGGCGCGGGCTATCCTTATACCTGTCCCCTACGATAGCACCACATCGTTCCGGGGCGGCGCCAGGGAAGGCCCCAGCGCGCTAATTGATGCCTCCTACGGCTTAGAGGACTACGACATCGAGTCGGGGCTGGATGTGGCGGTACTGGGTGTTCATACGGCGTCCGCGGTCGAGCCCCACATGGGTGGGCCCGCTTGCATGATCGAGCGGGTGCGGCAGGTTGTAACCAGCTACCTTGAGCCAGGGCCAACGCAACAAGAGCGAGTGCAGCCGGACAAGCTGGTAGGTGTGCTAGGTGGCGAGCACTCCGTCTCGGCTGCCTCGGTACAAGCCCACCTTGGGGTATACAGGGACCTGTCAGTGTTGTATCTGGACGCCCATGCGGACCTAAGAGACAATTACATGGGCACTCCATGGGGGCACGCGTCCGCTGCACGTCGGCTCCGGGAAATTTGCCCGGTTGTTCTGGTAGGCCTCCGCAGTTTATGCTCTGAGGAGCGGGATTACATAAGGTCCAAAGCCGTGCCAACCTACTCTTGGCCACCTTCCCTGGAGGAACGCGCGTTGCATGGCGAGGTGATCGACCACTTGGGGCCGAATGTTTACATTAGCATAGACTTGGATGTGCTCGATCCTGCGCTCATGGCCGCCGTGGGTACTCCCGAGCCCGGCGGCATGGGATGGCACGAGATTACCTCCTTACTGCGGGCAGTAGGCGAGGCCCGCCGCATCGTAGGTTTCGACGTTTGCGAGCTCTCTCCCAGGGACGGCCCGCCCGCCTGCTCCTACACAGCAGCGAAACTGGTATATAAGCTAATCGTCTACGCTTCCATGTGCGAGACCTCCGACGATTCCCTTTAAAGGCTGGGCAAAGCAACTGCTAGCAATGTTAACCCTCCGCCGGAATCGAAGGCCATAATATCTTGAGAATTTTCATCGGAACTTCCTTTCGATTGGGGAGGATCTTCGGAATCCCCATCGAATTGAATTATAGCTGGGTATTGGTCTATTTGCTTTTGACTTTCTTGCTGGCCCAGCAGTTTGAAGAGTCTCGCCTTGGATGGACTGCGGCGCACAGGTGGAGCGTCGCAATGGTGATTGTGGTCTTGTTCTTCCTTTCGGTGCTGGTGCACGAATTGAGTCATAGCTTGGTTGCTATGCGTAGAGGAATTCCGGTCCAAGGTATTACGCTGTTCATATTCGGAGGTGTATCCCGCCTGGGCCGGGAGCCGGAGGGCCCGCTAACCGAGTCCTCTATAGCGGTGGTCGGCCCTCTGACCAGCGTCATTCTTGCAGCGATTTTCGGGGGGATCTGGTATGCCCTCGGTGATGGATCATCGACCTTGCAAGTCAGCCTTTTCTTGCTGGCTTGGACCAATCTAGCCTTGGCGGGATTCAACATCCTTCCGGGGTACCCGCTGGATGGAGGACGAGTGCTGCGGGCTGCGGGCTGCGGTCTGGGCCGCCACCGGAAACCTCCAGCGCGCCACCAGGATCGCTGCCCGGGCTGGTCAGGGAGTTGGGGCCTTGACGGTGGTAGGTGGAGTGTTTCTAGCCCTCCTTGTAAATCCCATCGACGGTATCTGGATAGGCATTGTCGGTGCGTTCTTGTTCTCTGTGGCCACCGCCAGCTACAGGCGTGAGCCTATGCTAGAATAGCTCTAAGCTCAGATTGAGGTTTTTTATGCCGGAGCAAGGAACTGTGTACCTGGACCATGCGGGCACGACGCCTATGGACCCCAGGGTGTTGGAGGCCATGCTACCCTATTTTTCCGAGTTGTACGGGAATCCGTCCAGCATCCATACGGTGGGGCAGGAGGCGAGGTACGCGCTGGACGAAGCTCGGGAGCGGGTAGCGGGAGTGCTCCACTGTCGGGCCAGAGAGGTGGTGTTCACGGCCGGGGGGACCGAGTCAGATAACTCAGCGATATACGGACCAGCTACCGCATTACGGGAGACCGGGAATCACATAATTACCTCGGGGGTGGAGCACCATGCTGTGCTGCACACCTGTCAACACCTAGAGGGCATGGGGTTCGAAGTTACTTACCTCCCCGTAGACCAGTATGGCATGGTGTCGCCCGAATCCGCTTACAATGCTGTCAATGACCGCACGACGCTGGTTTCCATAATGTACGGCAATAACGAGATCGGAACCATCAACCCCATCCCGGAGATCGCTGAAGCGGTGCATCGGAGGGCCGAGGAATTGGAGCGCACCATCGTTGTTCACACCGACGCAGTGCAAGCCGCCGGCTTTCTGGACCTGAACGTAAGGCGATTGAGTGTGGACATGCTGAGCCTCTCGGGCCACAAATTCTACGGCCCAAAGGGCACCGGCGTGCTCTATGTCAAGAGAGGGACACCGTTTCTCCCACTCATTCTCGGGGGTGGGCAGGAACGGGAACGGCGATCGGGGACAGAAAATATTCCAGGCATCGTTGGCTTGTCCGTTGCCTTGGAAATTGCTGACTCTGAGCGAGAAGCCGTTAGCGCCCACTGCGCCGCACTACGGGACAAAGTCATCGAATTCGTGACCGCTCGAATTCCGGCGAGCCACCTGAATGGCCCTCCCTCTCACCGGCTACCCAACAATGTCAACCTCTCCTTTGAAGGCATCGAGGGCGAGCCAATCTTATTGGGACTTGACATGGCGGGAATTGCAGCATCCAGCGGCAGCGCCTGCAGCTCCGGGTCCCTGGAACCATCCCATGTCTTGTTGGCTCTGGGCCAATCGGCTGAGCTGGCTCGCGGGAGCCTAAGGATTACCCTGGGCAAAGAGAATACGCCAGCCGAAGTCGATTACTTGCTGGGAGTGTTGGTTGATCTTGTGGCCCAGTTGCGCCAGCTTCCCAGCCTTACGGCGACAGGCTCCTGAGCGCCGCTGGAATCTGGTTATCCCAAGTGTTCAACTTGCTAACAGCGACGCTAAGGATCTGGCGGCCCATTTTATGGGCGGGCGCGATCATGGCCGCATTGATTCCGGTGGCTTGCTCGACCACCTCTTCCAACATCGGCAGGTATTACCAGGGTCAGTCATTGCACGTGAGTGTGGCGTCCATCGAGCGCGTGAACGAGTTGCGCTATCGCACTATAGACCCCGAAAAGTTTATTAGGACCTGGCGTATCGCACCGTCTGAGGCGGAACTAGAGTTGGTGCTGGTGCAACTCAAGGTGGAGAACCATACCGCTGTCAGCGCGGTTATCAATGTTGACCAACAGGCCGCAGAGCTCAGAGACTTTTTGCGGGGTTCCTACTTCCCCGTGGACTTGCCCAACCGTCAGTACCGAGATTTGAGAGATAGCTCGGACGTCACCATAAGGATGGACAAGGGTCAATGTTTTGACCCAAGGCTGGCGGTCATCTCCCCCGGTACCACCGTTAATTGGGTGAACGTCGGTGATGTGGCGCACTTTGTGACCATAAACGCGGACAACGGCGGCGGCTCAACCCCTGCCACATCCCCACCTCTAGGCCCTGGTGGGAGCTATCCCCTGACCTTTGATGAACCGGGCGTTTGGGACTATATTTGTAGTGCTGAGGATCTCCCTGACTATCCGGCTCAACTGCGTGTGGAAATGACGGCGGACAGCCCCCTTGCTCGTGAGCGGTCGATTGAATTCATTCATGGACCGTTTGAGCTGTTAAAAGGCGAGGGCATAGTAGGCTGGATGGTGTTTGAGGCTCCCGAGGGGACCGAGTTTCGCGACCTCAGGTGGCGGGCCGGGGACTCAGTGACAATCCCGTTCTGACGTCGCTGTCAATAGTCCCCGCCAACTCTTGTCGATAGGTGCAATCGCATCAACGAACTCCACCGCATTCGCCTACCAGAGTAGGGATATTCTTTCTTCCTGGACCAAGACGGCGAGAGCGGTCTTTGGTCGCCGGTTCCACCGAGCCGGCGATGCGCCACTAGTTCCCATATGGAGAAGGCTGTTCCATGTAGTCGCAGGCTCATCAATCCCGTTGGCTGGTATCTTCGCTCCAGCAGAAGCAATGGTCCCCGGCTTGGCGGTTGTCTCGGCGGGCGGTCTCGCCCTGGACTTGGCGCGCTTTCGTGTGGCGCGGTTGAACCGGGAGTTTCTTCGGTGGCTCGCCCCCCTGCTGAAGCACGACGAGGGGCATCGTCTCACGGGCGCGACCTACATGACGGTCGCTGGTCTATTCACTTTCTTCTTTTTCGGCACCGATGTTGCGGTGCCGGCGATGTTGTTCTTGGCCTTGGGCGACCCCGTAGCCGCGCTGCTGGGCCGACGTATGCCTGGGCCTCGAGTGTATGGCAAGTCTCCCTTTGGCACACTCGGCTTCGTGGGAATGAGTCTGGCCACGGTGGGGGTATTTTCCGGTGCCGGGGTTATGGAATACCATTGGGGCCTGCTAGTCGGAGCAGCGGTTGCTGGCATCGTTGAGCTTGCCCCAATTCCTCCCGACGACAACTTCACCATTCCGCTGCTGACAGGGACATCCCTGCATTTGCTGGGGGTCTAGCGGGCCGAAGATTAGAGCTATTGTCAGGACTCAACTAGTTGCGTTGGGACCCCATCGACAGTAAGGCCTTGGCTTTAACGTCCCCCATCGTATTCGATGACTTCAGCCAGTCCCCGCTGCAGTTTTAGATAGGCCCCTTTACTCATGGCAGGCCTGTGGCTGCTCTTGACATCTTTAGCTTGGGCCCCGCCCTCCGCCAGTAAATCGATGACGACCATCGCCATGACTTTGGCCGGGTTCACCACCGCTACCTCATAATCTTTAATCAAATACTCTTTACTGTGCCCGGGTCCGACCGCTCCCCCGGTATAGGGATGGCAGGAGGGGATGATGTGGCTCAAGTCCCCCATGTCGGTCGACCCACCGCGGTTCCGCCGGGCTGGCATCACCAACACTGAGTTCTCTCCGAGGAGGTCCTTGGCGTTTCGCCTGAACAGCTCCTGTAGTTTGTTGTTGTGGCGCATGGGCAGGTAGCCGGGAATATTGGTTATGCTGACGGAAGCTCCAACCGCCAGCGCACCGGCTTTGAAGCAGCGGTCCACCACCGCGCCATTCTTGGCGACCGCTTCGGGGGTGGAAGAGCGGACCCTCCACTCCAGCCGGACGTCAGCCGGCACCGCGTTGACCGCTTCCCCTCCTTTGGTCATGATCCCGTGGACCCTGACAGTGTCCTCGGCCCGGTGCGTCTCTCTGGTGGCGTGGATCGCCTGGAGGGCAAAGGACGCTGCGTTCAGAGCGTTGATCCCCAAGTGTGGGGCTCCGCCAGCGTGGGCTCCGAGTCCCGTAAACCGCACGTATTTGACCATATGTCCATTGCTGGTACCACCGACAGCAAATTTCCGATCGCCCATGTCGCTGGCGGTGTGGCACATCATAGCCATATCGATGCCATCGAACTCGCCACGGCGAATCAGCTCCTGCTTGCCACCCAGGAACTCCAATTTCCCTTCCTCTCGCATTTGCAGCCGTTGTTCCACTTGTATGAACTCTTCGGCCGGGACCGCAAAGGGTATGATTTCACCGGTCAGTTGGGCCAACACCTCGGATGTCATGAGGCCTCTGGTGGCACCCAACATCATCCCGATCTGGCAGTGGTGACCGCAGGCGTGGGCCGCCCCGGTTTCGGCGTCGGCGATGGGATGGTCGTTGACTATGAGAGAGTCCAGCTCTCCGATGATAGCGACTCTAGGCCCGGCTCCGGCACCTCCCTGGATATGACCCTTGACGCCGGTAATAGCGAGCCCTTTATCGTGTTGCACGCCTAGTTCTCCCAGCTTCTGGGATACGAGCTCGGCGGTTCTGGTTTCGTTAAAGCCAGGTTCGGGGTTGGAGAGCACCTGTTGCGAGACGCCAATGATCTCCTGTTTATGGCGATCAATAGTAGCGCAGGCCCGCTGCTTGAGCTCCTGGATACTGAGCGCGGAGTTATTCGCTTTCAAAAAGCTCCTCCGATGCTAGATTCCGCATGAACTTCAGGTACTCATCGCTGGTCATCTCCGGACGATGCCTAGCGACGATGTCACCGGCGTTGGTGGCCCCGTCCGCCAAGAGGTCGACGGCCGTACCAGCGAGGGCTTTGGCGGCTGTGATCACCGCCAGACCGTAGTCCTCCACCACGTAGTTGGCCCCGTGCCCCAGGCCCGTGGCGCCTCCCACGTAAGGGTGAATCGTCGGCATCAGATTACTCACGTCTCCCATGTCGGTTGAGCCGGTCCGGTGTCCGACGTAGCCGACGTTTTCTTCACCCACCAAATCCACGGCGTTTGACTCAAACACTTTGCCCAGATTCTTGTCTTGGTTCAGGGGCAAGTAGCCGGGGATTGTTTGTATATTCACGTTGGCGCCCACTGCCAAGGCCCCAGCCTTTAACGCTCGGTCTACTTTTCGGTTCGCGTCCATGATAGCGTCAACTGAGCGGCCTCTTACGAAAGTCTCCATGCGCACGTCGGCTGGCACAGCGCTGACCGCCTCACCCCCTTTAGTAATAATGGGGTGCACCCGGACCGTGTCATCGTCTTTGAAGGTCTCCCGGTTGAAGTGAATAGCACTTAGAGCCAATGTGGCGGCATTCAAAGCATTGATGCCCAGGTGGGGCGCTCCACCCGCGTGGGACCCACGTCCGATAAACTGGATTTTCTTGGCAATGGTCCCATTATTGGTGTTGCTGATGCACAACCGCTTCTCTTCCTGGTTGCTGGTGGTGTGGACCATCATCGCCAGGTCCACGTCGTCAAACTCGCCCAGCCTAATCAGCTCAGGCTTACCTCCAAGGAACTCTATCTTGCCCTCCCGCCTGAGGCCGTCCCGGTATTCGATTTCTATGTATTCTTCTGCTGGAACAGCCATAAATATCAGGCGGCCGCTCAGGTGGGATAAAACATCCTGCTGCATCAGGGCAAATGCTGCGCCGAACATCATTCCAATCTGGCAATGGTGGCCGCAGGCGTGGGCTGCTCCCGTTTCCTGGTTTGCGTATGGATGCTCGTTTACTATCAGAGAGTCCAACTCTCCCAAGATCGCCAGGGTGGGCCCGGCGCTGCCTCCGACTAGCTCCGACCGCACCCCGGTCATTGCCAGGCCGGCTTTGAAAGGAACACCCATGTCAGCAAACTTGCTGGCTACCAGCCGAGAGGTCTTGGTTTCGCGGAAGCCAGGCTCGGGATCGTTGAGTATGGCCTTTGCTACGCTGATTATTTCATCGGCCCTGCCGTCGATTTCTCGAAAGGCCCGCTGCTTCAACTCTTCCTTGGAAACCATGGAGTTAGACGACATGAAATCCTCCTTGGATGCGGCTTGGGATGCGGCTTGCCAGGATTTTAGCAGAGGGCAAGCACCCTGGGTATAGGGGCGTTGTATAATGTCGTTTGTGAAAGTGATAGTGGCTCCCCAGGGTTACAAGGGCAGTTCCTCCGCGCTCGACGCCGCAAGAGCGATTGAACGGGGAGTCAAGGCCGCAATACCTGAGGCGGAAACCGTGTTGGTGCCGGTGGCCGACGGTGGTGATGGCACGTTAAATGCGCTGGTTGACACCACGGGAGGGGAAATATTCCGCAGCGTGGTAACCGGCCCCCTCGGCCAACCCGTGGAAGCCTTGTGGGGTGTCATGGGCGACGGAAGGACAGCGGTTGTGGAGATGGCCCGGGCTTCCGGCCTAGCGTTGGTGCCTGCCCGGCGACGTAACCCCCGTATAACCACCACCCAAGGTACGGGAGAGATAATCAAAGAGGCGTTGGACCAAGGGTTCAGCCGCATCATTGTGGGCCTGGGCGGTAGCGCAACAAACGATGCAGGGACGGGTATGGCCAGCGCGCTGGGCGTTCGATTCCTGGATGAAGAGGGACGCTCGTTGCCTACAGGTGGAGCAGCGTTGGCAAGGCTCTCGGTAATTGATGTATCCAGCCTGGACCCGCGATTGGCGAGTGCCAACATAGTAGGGGCTACTGATGTGACCAATCCTCTGTGCGGTCCCGCTGGCGCTTCGGCAGTGTACGGTCCTCAGAAGGGTGCAACCCCAGAGGTTGTAGCCGAACTGGACGGTGCACTGCAGCACTTCGCCAGGGTGGTGAAAGATGATCTGGGCAAGGATGTCCTGGATCGACCGGGGGCGGGAGCGGCTGGCGGCCTCGGCGCCGGGCTAATGGCCTTTGCCGATGGAGAGCTACAATCTGGGATAGATATGGTTTGCGAGGTTTTGGGGTTTGACGGGCACTTGGAAGGAGCGGCCCTGGTGATCACCGGGGAAGGCCGAGCTGACCGGTCCACCGTGTTCGATAAAGCCCCCGTGGGAGTCGCCCGGCGGGCTGCGGCGAAAGGGATCCCTACCATCCTGCTGGCTGGCAGTTTGGGTCCGGGACACCAAGAGCTTTATCAACACGGCATATCCGCGATGGTGTGCATCGCGGACGGGCCGATGAGCTTCAACCAGAGCCTAAACCGGACAGAAGAGTTGTTAGAAGGGGCCGCCGAAAGAGCGATGCGCCTTATGGCCACTGGGAGACCGCAAGAGTAGCTCTCCGTGAAGCGAAGCTGGCGCGCCAGTGTTCAGCCGACACGCTCTTGAACAAAGTTCATGACCATCTGGGAGAGGTGAATGGACCGGTCGGCGTCGACACCGTCGAAGGCTTCGGATGGGATTCCGCTGGGTAGAAAGCCAGGGTAGCGGGTGATCTCGTAGTACTTATCTAGCTGCCGGGCCTCGCTTTTGATGGTGTCAAACATCATGTCGAATAGTTTGGCATCTTCGCACAAATCCACCAGTGAATGTCCCCAAATGTCCTCGACGCGACGGTGAAATAGGTAGGCCTTCATCGCTTTTTCTGCGGCCTGCTGGCCCAGAAAGCAGGCCAGGTTGAAACGGCCGCCTTCTCGGGAGAAGTGAGCATCGTCCAAATCCTGTTGGGCCTGTCTTAGCCAACGGTTGCTCTCGGCGATGTAATCAGGCATCGAAAATCACCTGGCCTTCTTTACAAGCCTGGTGAATCGACGGTCGTTTGTCTTGGACCTCCTCAAACTCTTCCGGAGTATAAACAACGGTGTCGATGGCTACGGATGTATTGAGGTGGTAGGAGAAGAAATCGGCGCGCCTACCGAAGACTAGGTCTGTTTTGTGAACGACCACCAGCTGGATCGCGCTGTCTGGAGCGTAGTCGCCAGTGGCCATGTCTCCCACCAAGATAACCTTTTCCACCCCCAGAGTAGGAAGCAACTCCTTTATGGTGTCCAATTCCCTCTCCAGGATTTCTTTGCGGTACCTGGAAAAGCCCACCCTTACTGGCATCTGTCATCCTTATCCTGTTTTGCTACTGGCCCAGCAGGATCAGGTGTACTTCCTTCGGCCCATGAACGCCCACCACCAGCGTTTGCTCAATATCGGCGGTGCGGCTGGGTCCGGTTATAAAGTTCAAATAGCTACCCATGTCCCCGCTGTTCTCTAAGAAGTTCAATCGACGTAGCAAAAACAGGTCGTCCAGGGTGTCTATCACCTCTTCCGGCTGGACGAGGGCGACGTGGACCGGCGGGACTAGGGACACCAAGCGGGACAGTCCTTTCCGAGGCACCAGAATGACCGAGCCAGTCTCGGCTATGGCGTAATCGACGCCTGTAATCCCGATATCCGCCTCCACTATCTTCTGGCGTAACGATTCCCGGGAGTTACTGGGCCCTTGGGAGACAACTGTTAGGGAACGGCCGTTGTTTTCGATAGAAGAATCCAATGGTACACGATCAAATACAGCCTGGCTTGAGCGGACCACGTTAGCGACATTTAGAGACCCGAGCAAGGAATCCATACAGCCAACGGCGTCTTCGGCGTCACCTACCCGGTGGACGTTCCACCCTCCTTGCGCCGCGCTCTCGGCCAGTTGGTCCAGTCGCGCACTCCGGTTTTCGTTCAATCGTTCGAGGACCTCAGCGCCGGCGGCGGTTAGGTCGGCCTGGTCCTTTTCCAGTGGCGGGTAGGACGGTACCGGGATGCGTTGAGCGATGTCGGCTCGGCCCAAAGCTTCCCGCACGGACGCCAGAAACTCCTCTTTTGGAGTGGACGGCAGCCCCGGCGCGCTAGTCATATTTCTCCGGCTCGCGCGAAAGGTCTTGGTCCCAGATTTCCCGAAAGGTGCGTTTCGGCAAAGCTGGCAGATCCCTGGCTTTGGTCCACTTGGAAAGCAATGGGACGGGTGCCTTGGAGATCATCTTTCCGCCTCGGGACAGAGGCAGTGATAGGAACGGTTTTTGTAGGTTCCGCCCCACCTTATGGGCCAATAAGAGCAGCCCGGGTCGGCTCATCACTTTGGAGTAAAGGCGGGCGAGGAGGCCTTCGGACTTCGACGATGCTTTTTCCGCTGCATCCGGGCTTTCGGCCAGCCGGTGGCGCAGGTGCAGCAACATGCGAGGAATGTTGATCTTGACCGGGCAGGCCTCCCGGCAGGCACCGCACAATGACGACGCGTAGGGAAGGTCTTTTGCTTCCTTCAGGCCGGTCAGCATCGGGGACACAATGGCCCCTATGGGTCCCGGGTAAACCCAGCCGTAGGCGTGGCCCCCCACCTTCTGATAAACCGGGCAGACGTTGAGGCACGCGCCGCAGCGGATGCAGTAAAGGGCCTCCCGGAGCTCTGGATCGGAAAGCAGATTGGACCGGCCGTTGTCGACCAATATCAGGTGGAACTCCTCCGGCCCGTCTTCGTCAGCGTCTCTTCTTGGACCGGTGATCATACTCACGTAGCTGGAGATCCTTTGACCGGTGGCTGATCTGGGCAGAAGTCGGAGAAAAACCGCTAAGTCTTGCAAACAAGGAATTACTTTCTCCATCCCGGTCAGAGCAATGTGCATTCTTGGAGCCGAAGTGCACAAGCGGCCATTCCCTTCGTTGGTTACTATCAGCACCGTACCTGTCTCGGCGACACAAAAATTGGCGCCGCTGATGCCCAGGTCCGCCTGGATGAACTTGTCCCGCAGCACTTCTCTAGCAGCCCGGGCCAAAGCGTCGATGTCTTCCATCAAGGGGAGTCCCAACTTTTCGGTGAACAGTTTGGCAACGTCTTCCTTGGTCTTGTGGAGTGCGGGCGCGACCAAGTGGAAGGGCGCTTCCTTCGCCAGTTGGAGGATGTATTCCCCCAGGTCGGTCTCGTAGACATCAACGCCCACGGACTCTAGGACTGGGTTCAGCTCCAGTTCTTCAGAGACCATGGATTTGCTCTTGGTGGCCACGCGTACGCCCCGGGCTTGGGCCAGGCTGGCGACAATGGCGTTGGCTTGGTCCGCATCCTTGGCGAAGTGGACCTGGCCACCCGCCCTCACTACGCTGTCGTGCAGCATCTCCAGGTAGTAGTCCAGGTGCTCCAGGGTATGGATTTTGATCTGCCGGGCCTGTTCCCGCCAACCCTCCCAGACTTCCGGGGTGACCTGTTCAATCTGGCTGCGCCGACCGCCGTCGAAACCGGTGCCCACTTTCTGGAGCGCTCGCCGGAGTTGAGGGTCAAGAATAGAAACCATCGACGCGGCAGCAAAGTCCCGGGTCTTGACCTCAGGCACTGTCCTGCCCCCCCGCCAGCACCTGGGCTAGGTGCCGGACCGAGATGCCCGTTTTCTGACGGCTCAAGGCGCCTCCTATTTGCATCAAACAGCTCATGTCACACGATACCAACGTGTCGGCTCCGGTGGACCTAACCGCGTCAACCTTGTCTTGGAGCATGCCCTCGGAAATGTGGGGAAATTTCACAGAGAAGGTGCCGCCGAAGCCGCAACAGGTGTCGGCTTGTGGCAGGTCGCGGAGCTCAAGGCCCTCCACGTTTCCAAGGAGTTTTCTTGGCTGGTCCTGCACTTGCAATTCCCTCAGCTGGTGGCAACTTGAATGGAAGGTAGCGGTGCGGGAGTAGCTACAGCCAAGATTATCCACACCCAGAACGTCGACCAAATACTCGGAGAACTCGTAGACTTTGCTCGACAATGCCCTGGCCTCATCCAAAAGGGTTGGATCGTCGCGGAATAGGTCCAGATAGAATACCCGCATCATCGCGGCGCAGGAGGCGGATGGGACGACTACGACTTCGCTTTCTTTGAATTGCTGAAGCACCCTGGTGGCCAGGGAGCGCCCCTCCCTGGTGAACCCGGAGTTGTACACCGGCTGTCCACAGCAGGTCTGGTTCTTCGGGAAATCCACCTCCACCCCCGCGCTTCGCAGCACCTTCACTACGCTGACACCCACCTCTGGATAGAGCTGATCCACAATACAGGTTGCATACAAGGATGCTTTGGGAGCACTGGGCGGCAATTAGTTCACTTCATCCATGGGTCGCGTTCGTGAGCTACGTTGAAGTTAGGTTAGCAGACCCATTAAGCCCCCGCAACCAAGGTTGACGGCAAGAGCTTCGCGCTCAGTAACTGTTCCGAGTCCAGGATCATGCCGTTCCCCAACCCGTCATTCTCGGGAAAGCGGGAACCCAGAAACACCGAGGATAAGCAAGGCCGCGGTTGGGAAACACCTTTGGATTTCGGCTCAAAGCTTGCCCCGTACTTGATACGGGGCCGGAATGACAACACAGCGACGAACGAAGCGTTGAGTCTAAACCGATATGGACGCTCATACTGCGTTGACAGCCCTGGCGCGGGTACTTACACTCGGCTTGGCCCGACATGGACCCAAATGGTTGATCCCAAAGGCGGAGACCCATGCCAAACACTATTGACGTGGCCATAATAGGTGGGGGAGCCATCGGTTGCTCCATTGCCTACCAACTGGCCAAGCGGGGCGTGAGGAGCACTGTGCTGGAGCGGAGCCATTTCGCAGCAGGCGCATCCGGGGCTACCCTGGGGGTCATCGCGCCGTTATGGCACGTGGAGCCTTCGGCCGAAGCTTCCTTCAACCTCGGCATCCGCAGCCTGGAGATGTTTCCGCACCTAGCCAGGGAGCTACTTGACGCCGGTATAGACCCGGAATTTCGGCAGTCGGGGATTCTTAAGCTGGCATTCACCCATGAGCAAAGTGAGGTCTTGAAAGATGGGCTCGCTTGGCAAGGGGAGTTAGGCTACGGTGTGAGGTGGCTGGACCGGGCCGAGGTCATTGACCGGGAACCTGCGGTCGCTGGAAGTGTGCTGGGTGGCGTCTACTCGCCCCAGGAAGGCTACATCAGGGGCCAGCGATACGTCGAATCCCTGGTTCAAGCGGCAAGCCAACGGGGCGCCAGCTTCGTGGGCAACGCCGAAGTGATCGGCCTAATGACTGAAGGGCAGAAAGTGGTCGGTGTGCAAACCAATACGGACACCTACTACGCTAATCACACTGTGCTGGCTGCGGGGCCCTGGACCGGACTGACCAACCGTTGGCTTTCGGCGCCGATTCCGGTGCGACCGGTCAAGGGCCAACGCATCCTGCTGCGAAAGACTGGTTTCTTGCCTAAGTCGGCAGTCCGGGATTTCAACGCTTACATTGTGCCCCAGGTGGATGGCAACATTTTGATCGGTGCAACCAGAGAGGAAGGCCGGTTCGATCAGGAGATCACTGCCGACGGTGTCGCGGAGATGCTGGCTGCCGCCGCCGCTATTTTCCCGGACCTGAAGGATGCAACGTTTGTCGAGGCCCGGGCCGGGGTAAGGCCCGGTTCCCCCGACGGGGTTCCCATCCTGGGGCCCGTGCCGGGATGGGAGAGCTTCAGCGTGGCCTCAGGCCACGACCAAGTCGGGATCATGCTAAGCCCGGCCAGCGGCGAGCTCATGGCCGACTATGTAAGCACCGGCGACGCCGCTTCCCTGGAACCCTTTAGCCTAGCCAGGTTTCGAGCGTAGATTCTTTTCTGCTCTACGCCCCCAGCTTCGGTTGACTTCCTTAGCACCGCGCACCGGAGCGATTTCTCCTCTGATATCTCGGTCTTCCTATCTAACGTCACTGTCGGCAAACAACATAACCTTGGACTTCGCCGCGACACATAAGAAGTGAACGAAGTTTCAGGGATTATCATGCCGCCCATGGCGTCGTTGGCGTTAGGCTCGGTCTGTGAGGCATGGTGCTCAACAGCTTCCTTGCCGGTCAGTCCGACAGGGGCAATACTCAAGTGTCCTGAACTCATCCTCGGAGAGTCGTAGGCTGGACCGAGGAGCGCGAGTCAATCCAAGCGATCGACTCCGGGGCAGATATCGAAACCACGATCGAAGCTCAAGATGCGGTCTGCCCCGGCCCTGCGCATCACAGCCACATGCAGAGCGTCCCGGGCGGAGAGGCCGTCCACGGAGTTGATGAGAGCTCTGGCGGCGCGGACTTCGGACATACCAAAGGTCAGAACGTCGTCGGTAATGGCGTCAAGGCTCTCGAACGCAGCGTCGATGGCGTCGTGCCGCTTGATCGCCGTGTAGCGATGGAGTATTTCCTGGTAGACCTCAACATCGGTGACGAATCGTTCTCCGTCTCGCACCAACTGCGTCAACACCGCCAGGGCGCGGTCCTTGTTTGGATGCGGAGCCCCCACCAAGTACATGGGGACGTTGGAGTCGATGAAGATCACGTGAGACGTTGCCCCGCTTCAATCTCCCCGAGCATAATCTCTATATCCGCTGTTGGGAATTCATGCCGAGAAGCATCGGCGATGGCACGTAGTTTGGCTTCGACAGTACCAGGGTGGTCGCCTCTCGCCTTACGTAGTGCCTGACGGACCCATTCGGCAACGGTCATCCGCTGCCTGCGGGCGACGCTTTGAATCTCTAGGTATTCCTCCTCATCCAGGAGGACTTGGAGCCGCTTTGTCATCTATTGATAGTATAATTGACTCATGATTGGTTAGTCTACCGCAGTTGGCTGGATTCTACTCCCCGGTCCTGCGGGTGAATCCAGCCAACTGTTGCTTGGTCCTGGCGAAGGGGCCGACAGTGGGGTCTCATACAACCCATGGCCCGGCTTGAGATCGACCCTCTTCGCTGCAAGACGGGTCGAGCCGGAGCCAATCGTTGTAAACTACCGTAACGAGTCTAAGCGGAGATTAGAGATGAGACTTCGGAGGTATGGAATATGAGCTCCGATACCGAGACCGAGCAGGATACGCCCTGGTGGGCCCGGGGAGATCCATTGATGGAGTGGTACGCCAAGGAGATCTGGGGCAAGCAGGTAGAAGACGATGATCTACTGTTCGAAGTAATGAGTCTTCAAATATTCCAAGCTGGGTTGAACTGGCGCATGATATTGCTAAAGCGGGATGCATTTCGAAACGCGTTCGACGGTTGGAAGATCGACAGCGTGGCTGGGTTCACCCCCGACCGCGTGGACCAGATGCTGCAGGACGCAGCGATTGTACGGAACAGAAAGAAGATCGAGGCCTGCATCGACAACGCACGAACCATCCAGGGTATACAGGAAGAGCATGGCTCCTTCTGTAACTGGTTCTACAACCGATTGGAGGGTGACGACCTCCCCACGCTACAGAAAGCGCTGCGCTCCACCTTCAAATTCATAGGACCGGAGATAGCGCGCATGTGGCTTTTTGCTTCGGGACGCCTTCCTGCCACCGACCACGACCATGATCACGAGCATCGAACCTAGACGGCCTCCACGGCGCCAGGTTGGTGCAAAAATCAGTTGATCGTGAGATCCCGTCCCGCTCATGATGCGCTTCCAGCCACCATGCCCTGTCTAACCCCGTGAGCGCCGCGCCGGATGTTGGTTAAGCTAGTCGTCGGCTGCGACGGTCTCTCGCACCGGCTCAGCGGCGGGTGGCCGGTGTCCCCAGATACTCCCCGTCTCGTGGCGGGCCACTTGCCAGGTGGCGTCGTCCACCTCTCGAGCACCCCACCCCCACTCGACGTCGAACCCCGAGGGTGTGCGCAGGTAAAAGGAGACCATGTGGTCATTGGTATGGCGCCCCAGCCCCCTGACGATCCCGATCCCCTGGTCCTGACATAGATCGTAAGTGGCACCGACGTCATTTATCGAGTCGAGTTGAAGCATGAAGTGGTTGAGCCGCTTGGGAGCCTGAGCCGCCGCCAGCGCTAAAGTGTGGTGGCGGGGGTTGCAGTGGAAAAACGCCAATTGCCTGATATAGTCGCTGATCCTCATACCCAGAATGTCGCGATAGAAATTTACGC
The DNA here is from genome assembly GCA_965197555.1 of Dehalococcoidia bacterium. Classification (GTDB taxonomy): domain Bacteria; phylum Chloroflexota; class Dehalococcoidia; order Lucifugimonadales; family UBA3495. The sequence goes on from OZ240213.1 coordinate 2,017,347, forward strand.
TCTCGTTGAGATCGTCCACAAATAGCACTATATGGCCGAGTCCCAGATCACCGGTTACAAAACGAGAGATGGGACGCGGGGAGTTAAAGGGGTTGTCGAAACTGATGGGCGGCCCGAAAAATACCTCACTGGCAACGCCGTTAGGGTCCTGGAACTTGATCAAGCCTTCGACCTTCCGGGACTTGGCTTCTTCACGATCTCCCTCGGCAACGCTGATACCAGCCTTTTTGAGACGGTCGGCCATCTCCACCAATTCCTGCTCGTTCGTGACTTGCCAGCCAACGTAGTCCAAGTCATCCTTGCCCGTAGGATGTACCAAGAACCGATGACGGTATTCGTCCATCCGCAGATAGAGAGTGCCATCGGAACCCTTACCGGACACTTGGAGCCCTAGGACTTCAGTTGCGAATGTTTCCCAAGCGTCAATGTCGCTAACGCTCAGACCCAGATACCCTAGCTGGTTAACGCTCACCATGATGCTCTTCCTCCACGTTCGATACCGATACCCACTGGGGCCTGCTGCGTCGGCTACTGGGAAAGGCGGCTAGCTCCGGCGGCACCAGTAGTATACATGGTAAAGCGGCCTATACAGAGCCGTGCCGCCTCACTCTCATCGATCACAATCCTCTTGATGGGGGAACCAAAGCAGGATACACTGGTGATGAGCACACTTGAAAAATGAGCCTGACTGGGAGGGCGGACCATGGCAAAGGATATGACGATTCTCGTGGGCACAGTCGGCCAGGGGATCATGCTGAGCGGTGATAACGGGGAGAATTGGCGGCGGATTGGTATCGACCAAGGCCTCCACTCCGACGCTCTGGTGCGCTGCTTGTCCAGCAGTTCAAATCGTCCCGGCGTGGTGCTAGCCGGCACTGACAAGGGTCTATACCGGAGTGAGGATGGCGGGCACCAGTGGCAAAGCGTCGACACGCCGTTAAACAACTTTAGCGTCTGGGCTTTAGCTACGGACCCAGCCCATCCCGACACCATGTACGCCGGCACCGGTACTCCAACTCCCGCTGCCCTGTTCCGCTCCAACGACGGCGGCAATAGTTGGGAGCGGACCTCCATGCAGGCGGCGGAAGAATGCCCCAATGTCGGCGTCCCCCGTGTTACTGGGATCGCGATTGATCCCGCTGACACTAATAGCGTTTGGGTCGGTCTCGAAGTAGACGGAGTCCGGCATAGCACCGATGGCGGAGATTCCTGGCAGACCATCAATGGAGCTATCCCCAACCTGGATGTGCACAACGTTGCGGTGGCCGGTGGGCCGCCAAAGACCGTGGTGGTCGTGGTCAACAACGATGTTTATACCAGCACCGACGACGGGGCAAACTGGGACCGCCTGGGAATCCGGGAGGTCTTCCCTTGGAGCTACCCCAGGGGCATCGCGGTGCAGCCGGGTAACAGTAATGTCCTCTTCCTGACCATCGGTGACACCACTCCTGGCCGCATCGGGACAGTGATGCGCTCCAAGGACACTGGTAAGACCTGGGAGAAGCTGGCCCTGCCGGTGGACCCCAACACCGCCATGTGGGTGGTCAACTCCCAGCCAGCAGACCCCCAGGTAGTGTTCGCCGGTAGTCGCTACGGCTATCTGTACCGCAGCGATGATGGGGGAGATTCCTGGACCAAGCTGTGGAGGGAGTTCAGCGAAATCTCATCGGTACTGTGGCTGGCCAATTAACCCAGTAGTCAATTAGCTGCCTAGGTTCCTGATGTCTTTCCATTTATGGGAGGGGGGTCAGGAGATGGGAGTTCCCTGAGCCATCTCGCTATTCGCTGGTGTACTGCGCCAGGTAACGAGACACTGGGGGACGACGTCCACACCAGATTCCGGATAACATATTCATGGTCGCGCTTGGGTTGGAGGAGAGTTAGGTAATGGCCCGAATCCCATTGTTTCCGGTGACAGTGGTGGGCAGTTGGCCCAGGTCATCCGAGTTGGTGCAGGCTCTGCGCAAGAGGCAAGGTGGTGAGATCTCCGCAGCCGAATTCAGCTCCCTGGCGGACCAAGAGGTGCTTACAGCCTTGAAAGCCCAGGAGGAAGCCGGAGTTGATATTCTCAGCGATGGGGAGCAGAGGCGGGACAACTTCTACTCTTTCGCTGTGGACAAACTGTCGGGGATGCAGTTGATGACCGTGTCCGACCTTTTGGACTACGCCAAGGATCGGGCGCGCCTTGAAGAGGTGTTGCGGGCACTGGACGTACCGGCCTTCGCTATCAAGAGCCCCATTGTGGTGGACAGACTCGAGAACCGCAGCGGTTTAGCGCTGGACGAGCTGGCTTTCGTGAAGCAACATACCGACCGCCCTGTCAAAGTGCCCCTTCCAGGGCCCTATATGCTGACCCGGTCGAGCTGGTTTGAAGGGATCTCAGACAAAGTCTACGATTCTCCAGAGTCGCTAGCCAAAGACGTTGTTAAAATCCTGCGAGAGGAAACCCTGGCCCTCAAAGAGCAAGGGGTGGAGTTTGTCCAGTACGACGAGCCCATCTTAAGCCAGGTGGTCTTTGGCGAGGAGAGCACAGAAACCTTCATGTGCGCGGCCCTCCCCGAAAGAAGGGACCCCACCGAGGAGCTTGAATTCGCGGTGCGGCTGATGAACGAAACAGTGGAAGGTATCTCCGGTATCAAACTTGGAGTCCATGTGTGCCGTGGCAACTGGAGCCGGCGCGAGGACGTGTTGTTGTCCGGGAACTACGGCCCCATGTTGCCCTACCTGGTCCAGATGGACGTAGACCAACTGGTTCTGGAGTGCGCTACACCCAGGGCGGGCGAGATGGAGGTTTTCAAGGAGTACCGCAACGAGAAGGAGATTGGGCTTGGGGTGGTCAACCCCCGCACCGACGAGATCGAGAGCCCCGATGAAATCGTGCGAAGGACCAAGGAAATCCTGGAGTATTTCGACCCGGACAAGGTATACCTGAACCCGGATTGCGGCTTTGGCACCTTCGCCGAGCGGAACGTAAACACACCCGACACTGCCGCGAGGAAGCTGAGAGCCATCTCCGAAGCTGCTCAGCAATTGAGGGCCGAATACGGCTGACCAAGGGCCCCATTGACCGCGGGTAGAGCAATCCGACAGGCATGAATCAGAAAGGAGAGTTAATGACCCAAGAGGATAACTTGAACGGGCTACCCCGCCAAAAACTCGAAGAGGTGCTCGAATCGTTCAGAGACCCAGATGTGTTTTCAGCGGTGACGGGACCTTGGAAGTCCCGGGTGGTCTGGCAAGATGGTATGCGAGCAAGGGCCTACATGAGGAACCACACGGTCGATATGGACGAACCTGGTGACCTGACCGCCACCGACTTGGCCGCCAGCGCCCACGAACAGCTTTTGTCGGCGGTCGGTTCCTGTATGACCGTCGGCTTCATCGTCAACGCCACCAAGAGGGGAATCAAGATCGACAACCTCGAGATAGCCGTGGAAGGCTACTTCGACAACATACGGAGGTGGGCCGGAGTGGAAGACGAAGGCAACCCGGGTTACGGCAGTATCACCGCCAAGGCCTTCGTCAAGGCCGATGCTGACGAGGAAGTCCTCCGAGATATCTGGCGATTGGCTGTGGAGGGTTCGCCGGTTACCCAGTCGGTCACCCACCAAACGAAGGTCACCCCTGAGTTTGAGCTCATTAGATAAAGGGTTGTCGGCCTAGATCCCAGCTACCGGCGAAGGGCCACGGCCCCTCTCTGGCTCTCCCCCTATCTGGGGGAGAGTTTGCGTTTAGGCTGGACTGTTTCACCGGACTATTACACAGGACTGCTTCAGAGGTAGGAATGGCCGTCTTCGTTACTCCGGACTGGGTACAGAAGAGGTTGGGCCAGGAAGGTTACCTGGTAATCGATCCCAGGTCCGCCATGCGTTACCTCCAAGGCCACCTCCAGGGTGCGGTCAATCTGCCGCTGCGGAAGCTTCTCGATGGTCAAGGACGCCTGCTTCCGGTTGACCAGCTAGCAGAGGTTATGGGATCGGTCGGTCTGAATGATCTGAGGACGCCCGTCCTCTACGACAGTCACGACGGGCGTAACGCAGCCATGCTCAGTTGGGTCCTGGAGTACCTGGGCCGCGACGATGTCCACATCATGGACGTATTTTTTGGACAGTGGACCGATCATGGCGGGCAGATTTTCTATCGCCCGGTACTACCTACCCCATACCGGTTTACTGCCCTGACGAATCCGAAGGTACGGGCGACGAAGGAAGAAATCGCCTCCAGCTCCGCGTTGAAGCTGATGGATAACCGGAGCCGGGCCGAATATAACGGGGAGACGGAATCAGATGATCGGCCGGGTCACATACCGGGAGCGGTCAACGTCGTGTGGGAGGATTTGCTGGGGCAGGACGGAAGGTTCCTCTCCACGGTAGCCTGGGCGCTCCGGACGCTGGGTATGGCCAACGTCCGGAAGGGAGACCAGGTCGTGGCCTACTGCCGCACCGGTCTCCGCGCTTCTGTGGCCTACTTGGCGTTAAAACAGATGGGCTATGACGTGCGGCTGTATGATGGCTCCTTCGCCGAATGGGCCGAAAGCGGTATGCCTGTGGAACGCGCGGAGAGTCAAGGTTAAGTAAGACTCGTTCCGCGGTGACCATCAAGGCTTTTCCATAGTCACCGTTTACAGTAGCCCTGCGGCTAGCTCAGGACATACTTGTTGAACCAAGCGCGGCGGGCCTTCGACGCGCTCAGGCCGAACGGAGCAGACCACTGAGCCGTCGCTTGTTTCGCTGGTTTCCAAAGGAGATAATACCCATTGTTTCGGCTGGCGGGAGAATGGTCTCCCGGGCATCACATTCTGATTTAACTGAGGAAACTGTGCCATGCGTAACCTTTGGTCGGAAGACGAAGCCCGAGGGATGGACGAGCTAGACAAGCTGGTCTATATGAGCAGGCTGATCGGCGCCGACTCGGAGTTGGTGGTCTGGGGCGGTGGCAACACGTCGATCAAGGTTACCGAGAAGGACCTGGTGGGGCGGGATGTCAGCGTGATGCGGATCAAAGGCTCCGGATCGGATATGAAGTCCATGGAGCGGCGCCAATTCCCCGGCCTGCGGCTCGACGACGTTTTGCCTTTGTTTGAGCGAAATGAGATGTCCGACGAGGACATGGTGGCCTACCTGGACCGCTGTGTTGTGGACCCGGCGTCTCCTCGGCCCTCCATTGAAACTCTACTTCACGCGTTCCTCCCGTTCATGAGCGTGGCCCACTCCCACGCCGACGCGGTGGTCGCGCTGACCAACAACCGAAACGCCCGGGATGTTCTTCAAAAGGTCTATGGTGACGAGCTCGCGGTGGTGGAGTACATCCGGCCGGGATTCCAGTTGTCCCGGCTGGTGGGGCTGGCTGTCAAGGAGAAGCCCGAGGTCAAAGGTGTTGTGCTGGTGAACCACGGCTTATTCACCTGGGGCGACAGCCCTAAGGCGGCCTATGACCAGCACATCGACCTCGTGACCAGAGCCGAAGAGTCCGCCAAATCCGGTTCTACTACCTATTTTGGACCGTCGACTGCCCGCCCGCTGGACCCTGAGCAGCGGCACCGGGTGGCTGCAACGGTGGCGCCAACCCTGAGGGGCTTGGTCAGCCAGCGGCAGGGGATGGTGTTGAGGTTCGACGACTCCCCTGACGTGTTGGAGTTTATTGGCTCAGAGCAGGGCCGCCAGCTTTCCGCCATCGGGCCGGCCACTCCCGACCACTTGATCCACTCCAAACGCAGGCCACTATGGCTGGATGTGCCGGACCCTTCGGACGCCTCCGGCGTCATCGAGGCCATGCGCCGCTCGGTGGGCGAGTACGCAGAGGACTACGCCCAGTGGTACCAGGATTCCACCACGGGACAGGACTCCATGCTGGATCCCTACCCTAGAGTGGCCCTGTTACCCGGTGTGGGGATGTGGACTACGGGGCGAGATTCCCGGGCGACGCTTATTACCGCCGATATTTATCACCACACCATCGGTGTGATCCGGGCCGCCCAGTCGGTCAGCCAATACCATTCTTTGACCGCCAAAGATGCTTATGACGCCGAGTACTGGCCCCTGGAGCTGTACAAGCTGACATTGGCCCCACCGGAAAAGGAGCTGGCGCGGCAGGTGGCGCTGATAACTGGCGGAGCCAACGGCATTGGCAAAGCCATTGCCCACCGGTTGGCTGTCGAAGGCGCCCACGTGGCCGTCACTGACATCGATAGCGAGGGCGCACAGGCGGTGGCCGCTGAGATCAATCGGAGCGTCGGCCAGGAGCGCGCGGTGGCGTTCCCGATGGACGTAGCCAACGAATCACAAGTTGCAGAAGCGTTTCGGAAGCTTCGGTTGGCCTACGGTGGCCTGGACATCCTGGTCTCCAACGCCGGAATAGCTCCGGTGGGGTTGGTTGACGCCATACCACTGTCGGACTGGCAGCTATCCCTGGACATCAACACCACGGGGCACTTTTTGGTCGCCGCGGCGGCAGTAAAGCTGATGAAGGAGCAAGGCACCGGCGGCAGCCTTGTGTTCATCGGCACCAAGAACGTGACCGCGCCGGGCGCCCAGTTCGGCGCTTACTCGGTAGCCAAAGCAGCGGAGGTTCAGTTGGCACGGGTGCTGGCCTTGGAAAACGGCCAGTTTGGCATCCGCTGCAACGTGGTCAACCCCGACGCTGTATTCGAGGGCTCCCGCCTATGGTCCGACGAGGTGCGAGAGGACCGGGCCGCTGCTCATGGAGTTTCTGTGGAGGAGTTGCCGTCCTTCTACCAACGGCGCAGCTTGCTCAACGCGCAGGTACTGCCCGAGGACGTCGCCGAGGCGGTGCTTTTCCTGGCCTCAGCCCGCTCCGCCAAGACCACCGGGGCGATGCTACCCGTGGACGCCGGAGTGCGAGAGGCTTTTCCTCGCTGATAGCGTATTTGATCATCGCAAGAACACAGGGCTTGCTGCCTGGCAGGGAAATTGCAGAGTTGGCTCAACGTTCCAAGTGGTCTCTGCGGGTTTTCGGGATAAGGCACTATGGTTAAGAATGGGCTCCGCGTCATGGACAGCGATCTGCACCTGATGGAACCGCCCGATCTGTTCGAGCGGTACCTGCAACCTGCCCATCAGGCCCGAGCGCCCCTTCCCTCCCGAAATCAGCCGGGTCACTACGCTGGCTGGCTGCTGGACGGCCAGCCGGTGCCACCGTGGATCAACGACGCCCAAGTGCTCCAAGCCAACGCAGAGATGGACCAACGGTCGCGGAAGGTAATGCGGGACGGTTGGGACCGCCAATTTGACCCGGTATCTTCCTTGCGCGCCATGGACGCTGAGGGCGTCGATGTGGCAGTCCTCTTCCGGACCGCCGCCAGCATGTTAATATCCGTCGACTCTTTGGAGCCCGATTACTCTTTGGGTCTATGCCGGGGGTTTAACGACTGGGTAAGGGACTATTGCCAAGAAGACCCGGAGCGCCTTAAGCCCACGGCGATAGTCCCCCAGCATAGCGGTAACCTCGCAGCCCAAGAGGCCCGTCGGGCAGTGGAAGACTGTGGCGCCGTGGGAATCGTGCTGCTGCCCATGCCGGTGGCGGGTAACCACGTACACGATGAGGAGTTCGATGTGCTGTGGGCGGAGGCCCAACGCCTAGGGGTGCCTGTCTGCTTCCACGGGACCTCCGGAGCCGCCTCCAAGGATTACCTCGGTGTCCGGCTGGTGGACCATCCAGGGTACCGGACCCTTTCCCACGCCTCGGTGTTTCCCTTGGAGCTGATGATGGCCATGGGAAGTATGATTCTGGGGGGTGCGCTGGACCGGTTCCCCGATTTGAAGGTGGCGTTTCTTGAAGGCAACTGTAGCTGGCTGCCCTGGTGGCTCTACCGCTTGGACGACCAGTGGGACAAGTTCGGGGCGGGGGAGAAAGTCCAGCTCAAGGAGAAGCCGTCCACCTATTTCCTGCGCCAGTGCTTCATTTCCATCGATGCCGACGAGCACCTGGCTGCCGACACCCTGGACCGGCTGGGAGACAACAACGTGGTCTTCTCCACCGACTATCCCCACCCCGACTCCGCTTTCCCTCACGCCGTCAATGAGCTGCTGTCGATTCCCGGAATCAGCCGGGCATCTCAGAAAAAGATCCTGTGGGACAACTGCGCCCGGCTGTATGGACTGTAGGGGACGGGGGAGAGTCGGAGGCACTGTCAGCAATGCCCGATGTACCGCTAGGGATGAATACTACGGTTAGGGCAAATACTTGTCCTCCAGCTCTTGCATCTGCTGGGCGCCCAGTATGGCGCCATTGCTGGCCATGCCCCACCTGCTCCGGCTGGCGCTTTCCAGAAACTCGTCGATGGCCTGAGTGCCCCGCTCCTTGAACTCGTTTAGGAGGTCCCAAGACGCTTGGAGGCCGGCCATGCTGGTCAAGGCCGGGTACCAGGCAGCGGCAGCACCAGCCTCTTGTAGCTCCTCCAAAGTGGGGTGAGTCTCAGTGCCATGGGTAAACAGCGGTAGCACCGGTCCGGGAATGCGGCGGATCGCCTCCTTGTTCTCCTCCCACGACTGAACAGCAGGGCAGACGACGTCAACGTCGGTTTCCCGTTTGTAAGCTAGGCAGCGTTCCATGACCCCCTCGAAAGTTGCACCTGGCACTCCGCCGTAGTCGCAGCGGGCCACGATGACGAAGTCGGGGTCCAGCTCCATTTTGGCATCCATAGCAGCCCGAAGCTTCCCGACCATCTCTTCCACCGTCACCCAACGGCGGCGAGGACCTGATTTGGGAGGGAACACTTGGTCTTCCAAATGAGTCCCAGCTACTCCGGCTTTGATGTACTCCTTGACCGTGCGATAGACGGACACTGCGTCGCCGTAGCCGGTATCCATGTCTGCGAATACCGGAATGTCCACCGTGGCCGTAATGCGCCGAGCGTTGTCCAGCATGTCCCGCATGCTGGTGCCCGAGTCGGCCCAGCCGTAGACGTGGGCGGAGGTGTTGCCGCCGGACATATAGAACGCCTCGAAGCCGAGGACCTCGGCCATCTTGGCTCCCATAGGGTTCATGCCCCCCGCAAGAACAAATATCTCCGGGCGCTCGAACAGCTCCTTCAGCCTGGTTGTGGCGCGCTTATTATTGGGCATGGCATGCTCTCCATTGTGTAGATGTGGATTCTAGGCTAGCTGAGCGAGTCACGAGTAAACCCCTAAGATGGTCTTGATCCGTTGATCGGCAGGTGATTTGCGTATACCTCTCCTTCTTTCATCACGAGCTTGATGCGGCTCTTGTCTTGCAACAGGGTAATGTCGCGTAGCGGGTCACCTTCAACGGCCAACAGGTCCGCCATCTTACCCCTTTCCACAGTACCAACCTCTTTCTCCAAGCCCAAGCATTCAGCGGCCCAACCGGTACCAGCCTGTAGCGATTGCATCGGCGTCATTCCGGCGTCAACCAGGCACTCCAACTCTTTGGCGTTGTTTCCGTGCTCCCAGCCTCCGGCGTCGGTGCCGGCCACGACTTTCACACCGGCCTCCAGGGCTTTCTCTACGCTCTCCACATGCCGCTGTCGGAAGCCCCTGACCTCCATTTGGGCCTGGGGCGTGCCCACCTCTCCGTGGAATCTGAACACAGTGAATGTTGGGACGAAGAATATGCCCTTGTCTGCCATCATCCGTAGCAACTCCGGGTCTTCGGCCAAGTAAGAGCCGTGCTCGATGGTGTCCACTCCCGCTTCGACGGACATTCTCAAGCCGTCGCCGCCAACGGCGTGGGAGGCGATCTTTTTCCCCATAACGTGAGACTCACCGACCAACGCCTGAAGCTCATCCATACCGTAGGCCACGTCCCTGGAGCCGTGGTAGCGTCGGCCCCAACCGGTCTGGAAGACCTTGATCAGGTCGGCTCCGACCCTCACGATCTCCCGGACCTTGGCCCGGACCTGGTCTACCCCGTCAGCGATCCCGCTGGGCAGCGTGGGGTCTGGGTTCGGGGGTTGATGGTGAAAGGAAGGGCTGTGTTGGTCGGCTATGCCGTAGATAGGGGAGATGGGAGTGGTGGCCACCATCAACCGGGGACCGGGTATCAGGCCCTCTTCCACCGCGTTCTTGTAGCCAGCGGCCATCCAGCCACAATCCCGCACAGTGGTGTATCCAGTGAGCAGTGTATCTTCCAATACCTTGGCGATCCTTAAGTGGCGCAAGCTCTGGGGCTCGGCTAAGCCCCATCGGCTCATCAGGTTATAGGTAAATGATGCCAGATGGTCGTGGCAATCAATGAGACCGGGCAGCAGGGACATTCCTTCAGCGTGAAGCACTTCTGTCTCAGGTGGTAGTGAGACGGCCTCTCTGGGACCGACGGCCTCAATGTGGCCCGAGTCGTTGACCAGGACCGCCGAATCAGCGACTGGTGGTCCTCCGGTACCGTCTATCAACGTAGCGCCAACGATGGCTTTCATGATCGGCCTCCACTTTTGTACCCTGTGGACTGGTGATTGGTTGCCCAATTGTAACAGCGCCGTCGTTTGGTGGCTAAGGGTTATAATGGAGGCAGGCCGGGCTGCCCGTAAATCGTGTTGGTTTCATCGTATTGGCTTCATGGAGGACCCGCGTGCGAGTTGGAGTAGTCTCCGACACCCACGGTTACCTGAATCCCCGGGTACTTGAGCTCCTTGACGGCGTAGAGCACATCCTACATGCCGGCGATATCGGAGACGACGTCATCGTTCAAGAGATGGGTCGGATCGCGCCAGTGACCGCGGTGCGGGGCAACAACGACCGGGAAGGGCCCACGTCCCTTTACCCTGAGGAAAGCATAGTAGAGCTTGACGGGCTGAGAATATACCTAACCCATCAAGTGAAAGTGCCCAAGGGGCCGAATGATGCCAAATTGCGGCTATACCACGATGCCGGGGCGGACCTGGTAGTTTACGGCCACAGCCACTTCGCCTACCAGGCGGACATCGCTGGGATTCGCTTCTTCAACCCGGGCGCGGCAGGGAAGCGCCGTTTCAACACCGTACCTTCCCTGGGACTCCTGGAGTTGGGGGAAGGACATGTCCAGGGTTGGATAGTTAAGCTTTAGGCGAGGGCATAAACACAGAGCAGCCGCTCCAGGCTCCGGCGAAAGCCGGAATTAGGTCAACCACACAGGGAAGCTACCCCATGTCAGAATCCGGAACGACGGAATTCCTAACCGCTACTTCCCCTCTAGGATAAAGTCCGAGACCCGCTCCCCGATCATCATGGTAGTGACGTTGGTGTTGGCGCGGATACAGTTGGGCATAATGGACGCATCTACTACACGCAGGCCCTGGAGGCCGTGGACATGGCCGTACTGGTCCACCACGGCCATGGGGTCCGAGGCGGGGCCCATCTTGCAGGTGCAAGAGATATGCTGCCCAGTAGTGACGTCTCGCAATAAGAATTCGTCCAGAGCGTCATCGGACTCCAGCTCAGCGTCGGTGGGCTCGGTGCGTTCCGCAATGATGTCGTTGAAGCTCGGGTGGTCGCCTAACCTGACGCATGTGCGCACCAAGTCCCTCATCCGGCGCCGGTCAAACGGGTCTTTGAGGTACTGATAGTCCAGGAAGGGCTGGACATTGGGGTCGGTCGAAACCAACCTCAGCTCCCCCGAACCGACTTCCAGGTCCAGCACGCCAACCATCCGGATTCCCAGCGGTTCCATTCGCTCTCCCCCACGGTCCACTCGTTCCGTGGCGAAGGACTGCATGAAGATCATCAGGTCGTTGCGCAGGTCGGAGTCATCAGCAGTCCAGCGCAGCGCCATTTGCATCCTGGGAGCAAAACCGTCCAGAGGGTGATGCTCCTTCGTTCGCCAGGTGACGTAGATTATTGGATGGTCTCTAAGGTTCTGCCCAACTCCGGGAGCTTCGTGCACTACCGGGATGCCCAGGTCCCTTAGTTGGTCGGCCGGACCGACGCCAGACAGCATTAAGATATGAGGAGAGCCTATGGCCCCGGCGCTCAGCATGATCTCCTCTCCCTCTACGACGAACTTCTCACCGCCGCTTTCGACTTCCACCCCAGTGACGCGGTTACCATCGAAGATCAAGCGGTGCACCGTACAGTTGGGCCGAATTGTAAGGTTTAGACGGTGCCGACAAGTGTCCAGATAGCCTAGGGCGGTGCTCCAACGGATGCCGTTGGGATTGTTCACCGGCACCGGCCCGACGCCGGTGGCATCAGGGTGGTTATGGTCCGGGCTGTCGGGGAACCCCACCGCCCGGCAAGCGTCATAGAAGGCCTGCTGGTCGGACCTCCACTCCTCCCGCGGGAACCGCCGTACGATGATGTTGCCGTCGGAGTTGTGGAAATCATCCCCACCGAACTCGGTGTCGGACTCGACTCGACGGAGATACTGAAGCAGGTTTTGAAAACCCCACTGGTCATTGCCCATGGCCGCCCAGGAGTCGTAGTCCTCGGGAACCCCTCGGAGGAATACCTGGCCATTTATAGCGCTGGACCCTCCGGTCACTTTTCCCCTGGGCACCATCATCGGCGGCGCGGTGTCTGTTGCTATTCCCATGAATTGCCAGTTGTGGTCGCTGGTCATGACGTCCGTGGCGGTGGCGTAGCCAAACTTGACCTCGTCGGGCAGGCGTTCGAAGTCGGGGTAGTCGGGCCCGGCTTCTAGCAACAGCACCGAACAGGTAGGATCTTCGGTTAGCCTGGTGGCAACGATTGAGCCCGCTGATCCCGCGCCAATCACGATCTTGTCGTATTTCATTCTCAGCCCTCCGAGATTTTGCCAAGTCGGACAGGCCAGGATAATATACGGGCGCGCACGGGCCGTCAATAATTCTATTTGGACGTGATCTGCCTGCCCTAACACAGATTCTTGAACAAGCCGGACCCCCGCGGTCTCTCGGCGCTCAGCGGAAAGCTCTAATTCAAGGTCCAAGTCTACCTGAGGAATGCTTATGGCGACCGACGTACAAGCCGAGTTGGTGGTCCAGAACGCCAACATCATTACTATCGATCCGGCCCGGCCCAGGGCCCAGGCGCTGGCGGTCCGCCATGGCCGGTTTAGTGCCGTGGGAAGCAACTCCGACGTGACCGGTCTAATCGGGCCCGGCACCAGGGTGCTGGACGGGCGAGGGAAGACGGTCCTTCCCGGTTTCATCGACGCCCATATTCACGTGCTAAACAGCGGAGTACGCCACGTAATGGCTGCCGACTGTGACCTACCTACCATCGCCGCCATCCAGGAAGCGCTCCGGGAGCGGGCCGCGCAAACTCCCGTCGGCGAGTGGGTGCAGGGCTTCAAGTTCGATGACACCAAGACCGATCAACGGCGTTTCCTTACCCAGCAGGACCTAGACGCCGTCAGCACCCAACACCCCATTCTAGTAGCCCACCGGGCCGGCCATATCTTTTACATGAATACCAGGGCTTTGGAAGCGGCCGGATTCAATCACGAGACTCCCGATCCTCCCGGTGGACGGTTGGGCCGGGACCCGGTGACCGGTGAGCTCAACGGCGCAGTGTACGAGCGGGCCATCGAACCGGTGCGTTTCGGACTGATTCCCACTGAGACTTCGGAGGTCCGCCGCCAAGGGCTTAACCGCATCTGCGACATGCTGACCCGAGTGGGTCTGACCAGTGTGCATGACGCCAGGGTGACCAGTGAGGAATTGAACACCTACCAGGAAGGCAAGAACAGCGGCGAGTTGACCCTAAGGGTTTACGCGCTGATGCACTACCCCCACTTCCCTGCACTGAGGGAGGCCGGCCTCAAGACAGGCTTCGGCGACGAACATTTGAGGCTCGGCGGTCTGAAAATGGTTGCCGACGGTGCCATTGCCGCCCGTACCGCCTACCTTTCCCAGCCCTATGAGGGCAGCCGGGACGACTACGGCATCCTGGCCATGGAGCCTGGGGAGGTCGAAAGCCAGGTGTTGGACATGCACCGGGCGGGGTTCCAGGTGTGCATCCACGCTAACGGAGACTTGACTATCGACATGGTGCTTACTGCCTACGAAAAGGCCCAGGCTCTGTTCCCCAGGGAAGACGCGAGGCACCGCATTGAGCACTGCACCCTGGTGAATCCGGACCTGTTGCGGCGCATGAAGGCCTTGGGATGCGTGGCAACGCCCTTCTGCACCTACATTTACCACCACGGGGAGAAGATGCCCTTTTACGGTGAGGACCGGTTAGAGTGGATGTTTGCCCAGCGGTCTTTCCTGGATTACGGGATAACGGCTACTGGGTCCACCGACTACCCGCCTGGCCCCTTCGAGCCCTTGCTGGGTATCCAGAGCTGCGTAACCCGCACCGACAGCAACGGCAAGGTCTGGGGAGCCAATCAGAGGATATCGGTGGAGGAGGCGCTGCGAATTTACACAATGCACGGCGCTCACGCATCATTTGAAGAAAATATTAAGGGCTCAATCCAGGTGGGTAAGCTGGCGGACCTGGTGGTATTGGGTGAAGATCCCACCCAGGTCGACCCTATGGGGATCAAGGACATATCGGTGGAACGGACCATAGTTGGGGGCAAGACCGTATTCGAGGCTTAATTAGGTTGGCTTTTGGAGGCTCCAGATGGCGGATAGATTCTCGGGAATGCATTGGATGTTGGCTACTCCCTTCGAGGAGGACGAGTCGGTTGACGTTGCGTCGATCTCGCGCTTAGTGGACAAAGCCCGGCAGACAGGCTGTCAGGGAGTTGTTTGCCTGGGGGTAACCGGGGAGGCAGCGCGTCTAACCGATGAGGAGCGGAGGCTAGTTGCCGCTACCGTATTGGAAGCCGCCGATGGGTTGGCCGTCACCGTTGGTACCACCGCCGACAGCACCAAAGCCGCCATTGACCGAAGCCTCGAGGCCGCAGGATTAGGGGCGGCGGCAGTGATGGTTTCCGCTCCTCCTATGGCTAAGCCCAACCTGGATGGCCTCTTCTCTCATTACCAGCGAATATCCGACGCAGTAGACCTGCCCATCGTGGTGCAAGACTACCCCCAGACATCGGGTGTGAACATGCCTCCGGCTTTCATTGCCAGACTTGCTGATGAGCTCCCCAGCGCTCATTATTTAAAGCTGGAAGACCCTCCTACTCCCCCCAAGATAAACGCCATTCGCGCCCTGGCCGGAGATAAAATGGCCATTTTCGGTGGCCTGGGGGGAGTGTTCCTCCTGGATGAACTGGCCAGCGGCTCGGCTGGGGCGATGACCGGTTTTGCTTATCCAGAGGTCTTGGTGGAAGTCTGCCGCCACATGGCCGAAGGTGACCGGGATAGAGCTGGGGAAGTGTTTTACCGCCACCTTCCGTTGATCCTGTTTGAGTTTCAAGAGGGGATCGGTCTGGGCATACGTAAATACGCCTTGAACCGGCGAGAGTTGATAAGTAGCCCCAAGGTGAGGCATCCCGGGTCCGGTATTGGTGAAGACACTAAGCGCGAATTCCACAGGCTGGTTGAAAGCCTGGGTCTCTAAAGACTCCGGCATAGGCTCGATATGAGCATGGGAGAAACGTGATGCGACTCGAAGGCAAAGTTGCGTTGATTACAGGTGCAGCTTCCGGTGTGGAAGGGGAGCTGATGGGATTCGGCGGCGCGGCGGCCAGGCTCTTTGCCCAAGAAGGGGCCAAAGTTGTTCTCACGGACATAAAAGAGGAGATGGGCCAGCGTACAGCAGCCCAGATTCGGGAGAATGGAGGAGAGGTCCTATTCCTCTATCATGATGTGACCAACGAACAACAATGGATTGATGTCATCGGAGCAACTGTATCCAACTATGGAAGACTCGACGTTTTGGTCAACAACGCTGGTACCGGCGCCAGGTCAAGAGTGGAGGACACCACCGAGGAAGTCTGGGATGCTCAGATGGAGGTGCACGCCAAGGGCGTATTCCTCGGCACCAAGCATGCGATTCCTCAGATGCGGAACGTGGGTGGCGGGTCAATCATCAATATTTCGTCCATCTACGGCATCATCGGCAGCCCCACTTCAACGGCGTATCATGCTGCCAAAGGGGCCAGCCGGTTGTTCACGAAATCGGCTGCCATGCAATACGCCAAGGACAATATTAGAGTGAACTCGGTGCACCCCGGCTACGCGTTGACGCCTTTGACCAGGGACGGCTTTGAGTCCGACACCGACCGGAGACAGTGGACCCTGGACCGCATACCGATGGGTCGCTACGGCAACGCTTATGACATTGCCTACGGAATCTTGTACTTGGCGTCCGATGAGTCTTCCTACGTCACCGGGTCTGAGCTGGTGATCGACGGTGGCACCACCGCCCAGTAGAGGGTTAGATACCAAGGGTTGACCCCACGGTGAAAATCAATACACTGCCCGGTCGCCCTGAGCCTGTCCTGGGGCTTAAGAAGGGCGTGACTCTGGGTTGGAAGCTCACCACGCTGGGCTCGGGATCATATCTGCAAGGTCCGTGAGTGGGATACCACGCGTCACCGCGGCCAAGACCGGGGTTTTTGATTCCCCTTAACCTGCTACACCAACCGTTCGCCCTGAGCTTGTCGAAGGGCATCGTAAAGGGGTCGGCAAACTAGCCACCAACGGAGTCGTTGGGGGTAAAACCTTCAAAAGCAGTCAACGGAATTGGTCTAATCCGTTTTAGACGGAGCGTTGGGGAAACGTCACTTGGAAGGGAACCGGGCAGCCAGAATGTCCGCTATTAGCCGGGCGGCAAGCTGGATGGTGATTTCCGAGGAATCGTAGGGTGGGGCAACCTCCACCATGTCGAAACCCACCAAATTGCTGCGGCTAACCACCTCAGTAAGGCAGTCCCGCACCTCCTGGTAGAAGAGGCCGCCGATTTCTGGTGTGCCGGTACCCGGCGCTGAGCCCGGGTCCATGACGTCTATGTCAAAAGTGATGTACAGGTTCTCTCCCTGGGGAATCAGGTCCGCCACCCCTTGGGGCCCCAGGTCCCGAAAGCGCCTGGTGGTCACCACCAGGCTTCCGTCCCGTTGGGACTCCTCGTAGGGCTTGCGCCGCGCTGTGCGTATGCCCAAGGAAGAAATATGCCCAACGAATGGCAGCTCCCGGCACCGGCGTATCGGGCTGCCGTGGGTGTACAGGACACCCTGATAATCGTGGGCGTAGTCCATGTGAGCGTCGAAGTGGACGATATTCAGTGGCGAATAGCTGCTCAGCCCCCGGACTGCAGGGAATGTTATCGCGTGGTCGCCGCCAACCACCACCGGGAATGCCCCGCGCCCCACTACTTTCTCAACTGCGGCGGTCAATCTGTCGAAATTCATTAACACGTCGGATGGCGCCACCGTCACGTTGCCGCAGTCGGCCATGGTGACGCCCCGCAGTAGCTCGTCGCCACCGTCGATGTCATAGAAGCCTTCGGCCTCCTTCCGCTGGCCGTATGGGTCCACGTAAGCATAGGCTCGTGGTGCGTCCCTGATGGCGTCGGGCCCGAAGCGGGCTCCCGGGCGCCCAATTGTTCCTTGGTCGAAGGGCATGCCGATGAAAGCGACGTCCGCATCCAACAGGTCCAAGTCAGTGCAAAGGGGCGCCTTGAAGAAGCTTCGGGGTTGGGCTGTAATTCCAGGCCAATTCTCTGGTTGGGGCGCTTGGTCGGGCGGGGTGGGGTCAGTCATCACATTCTCTATTGTCGGCTGGAATATTGTTTACAGAGAGTCAATTCAACTCTTGCAGCACATGGTACCACTCACCGGATTGGGGTCTCAATTAATCGCAATCTTAGACGGCGGCCCGCCGCGACAGCCTCTTCAGGTCTTTCATTCTCCACCTAGCGCGAACCTCCTCGGTCATCCTTGTATCTTAGAAGAGGACGTGAGCATGTCGAAGGACCGGGGTTCACGGTTCAACAAGCCTGTCCTGAGCGTGTCGAAGGGCGCCGGCCGAAGGGCTCAACCCCTAGGGACTTCCCACGACATTCGAGGACAACAGGGCCCTGTCAGCCTCAATCAGACTACTGGCCCTAGGCTCCCTTGAGGTACAATGGCTATCTAATTGAACGTTATGCGGGGCCAGAAGGAGACGACAATGCTCCAGGAGGTAGTCATATCTTCCGACTCACACGTCTTTGAACCACCGGACCTCTGGACTGAAAGGATAGACCGCAGGTTCAAGGACCGGGCCCCCCGAATGGAGCGGGTAGGAGACGTGGACCACTTGGTGGTGGAGAATGATCAGATGATCGCCGGCATCGGTCTCATCTCCAACGCGGGAGCCAGGTTTGAAGCGCCGGAGACCATCTCGGCCCACGGCAAATTTGAAGACGTCCACGTCGGCGGTTACGACCCTGATCAGCACATCAAAGACATGAACATCGACGGCGTTGCTGGAGAAGTCTTGTATCCCTCCCAGGGCCTATTCTACTTTAAAGTAGAAGATTCGGAGTTGCTCTCCGCCATCTTCCGCGCCTATAACGACTGGTTGGCCGAGTTTTGTAGCGTAGACCCCCAACGCCTCAAGGGCATAGCCATGGTCAATTTGGATGAGATCCAGGACGGAATATCCGAGTTAGGACGCGCCGCAAGAATGGGCCTGGTCGGGGCGATGATTGCTGAGTATCCTGCGGCGGACCGGCGTTACGATAGTCCGGAATATGAGCCTTTCTGGGCTGCGGCCCAGGACTTGAATATGCCTTTGAGCTTGCACACAGCCACCCGCCGGGAAGGCAGAACCCGAGGCTCAGGCGGCACTACTGTCAGGGACGCCAGCGAGAGAGCCAACAAGGTTTTCTGGCCCTCCACTTCCATGTGCGACATGATTTTCTCCGGCGTCTTTGAACGGTACCCAGGCGTCAAAGTAGCGGTGGTGGAGTTCGAACTGGCCTGGGCCGCTCACCTGTTGGGCACCATGGACTACACCTATACCGAGCGCCATGAGGAAGCGACCTACCGTTTCAAAGGCAACATCCAACCCAGCGATTTCTTCCATAACAATGTTTATCTGAGCTTTCAAGAAGACGACCTTGGCATACGCCTTAGGGATGTTATCGGGGTCCACAGTCTGATGTGGGGCTCCGACTACCCGCACTCCGAGTCCACTTTTCCTCAATCTCGGCAGATCCTGGACAGAATCCTGGAAGGGGTGGCCCGGGACGAGAAGGCCAAAATCGTTGGTGGCAACGTGGCGCGGCTTTATAACATGGATTTGGAACGGATTTCCCTAATCGCAGACTAACGTTAAGAAGACCGCTCGCTTCTCAACCTGAAACTATTTTTAATCCTACGAAGTCGGAGGGCAGACATGGTAGACATGATTATCAAGGGGGGTCGAGTCGTTACTCCTTCAGGAGCGGGGGACCGCGACATTGGGATCTCTGGGGAGAAGATCGAGGCAGTAACGCTACCGGGGGTGCTGTCGACGGAGGGCGCCAGGGTAATCGATGCTTCAGGCAAGATTGTTGTTCCGGGCGGCATAGAGGCCCACGCCCACGCCGCCGCCAACGTCCAGCCGGGTGCTGCCCAGTCGGTCGGTGATACACCCAACGCAGGGCCGATCGACCACTCCTTGGGGGCCATCTGGGGCGGTACCACCACCGTCATTGACTTCGCGCCGGTTCCCAACGAGGGCGATCTAGTCCAAGGAGTCCACGACTATCTAACCCCGTGGGTGGGGAACGCCTATACCGATTATTCGACTCACTGCATATACAACAACTCCAATACCCCGGATGCCATCGCCCGTTTCGGGGAATTAGTCTCCGCAGGATTTCCCAGCGTCAAGATTTTCACCACCGATATTCGCCCACCGGAGGGCAGGCAGTTGACCCTCACCCCGGTAGGCAAGATCGACTCTGGCAGGTTGGAAGACTTGATGGGCCAAATCCAGAGACACGACGGTGTGCTGGCGGTCCATGGCGAGGATGACGAACTGGTCATGTACAACTACCTCCTCGCCCAGCAACGAGGTCATTGGGACTGGTATAACGTGCACTTGATCCACTCCAAGACGGTGGAGGACCTGGCGTTCCGCAGTGTAGTGCGGCTGGCGGAGCGCACCGGCGCCGGTACCTACTTTGTTCACGTGACCGCCAAAGAGGGAGTGGATTCGATAGCCGAGGCCCGTAGCCGTGGCATGCCGGTCTACGGTGAGGTGCTTACCCTGGCTCTTTCCTTTAACTGCGACCGTTACAAGGAAGAGGACGGTATGAAGTATCATACCTATCCGTCATTGAAGTACGAGCAGGACCGCCAGGAGCTGTGGAAGGGACTGATGCGGCAGGATCTTTCTTTCACTGCCACGGACAGCAGCTTCACCACGTATCTGGACAAAATCGCTGGGCATAACGTGCTTGATGTGCGGGGTGGAAACGTCGGGATCGAGATTCGTATGGGTGTCAATTACACCGACGCCGTGACCCAGCGGGGCATGTCACTAGAGCGGTTCGTAGACGTGACTTCGACCAACCAAGCGAAGCTGCTGGGACTCTACCCCAGGAAAGGCGCCATCGCGGTGGGCAGCGATGCGGACATAACTATAATTGACCCGTCTATCAGGAAAACATTGACGATTGATGACCTGCACGTAAGAGACTATTGCCCTTGGGAGGGCTGGCAGGTGGACGGGTGGCCGACCACCGTGATCTTGCGGGGCAACGTGATGATCGATGACCGCAGACTGGTGGGAGGGCCTCAAGTGGGGCAACTGATTCCCAGGAAAATAGACCCCGCGGTGCTACAGCGGCCAGCATTCTAAGGGATTATCGCCCAAATCAACCGGTTCCTCCGTTGCTGTATCTGTAGGACCTGTTGGATAAACCCGGGGGCAGACTAGAGGAACAAGGGGCCAGGATCTGGGGGTCCTCGGGGGTCGCCACGGGGTGGGATTACAAGCTGATGCCCGCCTGCCGAAGTTGGCTTACGACGAACTCGGGGCCGTGCACCGTAATTACCGGCATCCACGGCTTTTTGCTTCTGGCCTCAGTCGCAACGAACCGACTATCGGATTGAGGGACATCGGCTTCAATAAGCAATGCGTCGTAGTCAGAAGTGCCCGCCAAATCGATGGCTACTCCATCGCTGAGAGTCGTAGTGACTATGCAACCGCTTCTTTCTAGGACTCTAACGACATAGTCCACGGACTCTTGTTGCCGACCGACTATCAAGAACCTGCGTTGAACATTCATCCTTAAGGTCTGGTCCGGGGTGAGTTCGATAGGATAGATGCACAGCCTTGGATCCGAGTGCACCCGGAGAAGTATAACACCAGTGGGTGGCCCATCCATGGCCGTCCGCTCCGCTGGTAGCGGGACCTATTAATTTTCGCCTTGACGCCCACTCCCTCGCTCGCCCTGAGCGTGTCGAAGGGCCGCCGTTCCTGGTTCGACAGGCCTGTCCCGAGCGTGCCGAAAGGAGCTCACCACCAACGGGTTCGCTTACTGTCCAACGCCCGCTCCGTTCGCCCTGAGCGTGTCGAAGGGCCGCCGTTCCTGGTTCGACAAGCCTGTCCTGAGCATGCCGAGGGGCTCACCACCAACGGGGTTCGCTTACTGTCCAACGCCCGCTCCGTTCGCCCTGAGCGTGTCGAAGGGCCGCCGTTCCTGGTTCGACAAGCCTGTCCCGAGCATGCCGAGGGGCTCACCACCAACGGGTTCGCTTGTTGATGGTTCGACTAGTTCACCATGATTGCGTACGTTCATAGGACAACAAAATTACGCCCTGCCGGTTCGTCGGCGGTCCTATTGAATTGCTGCCTGTGGGAGAGTTGTGTAGAATGCGCGCAAATTCCAGGGTTCTGGTATACCGAGTTTAAACAGAGGAGGCAGGCAAAGTGGATTTCGGACTGCAAGGAAAGCATGCGCTGGTGGCAGGAGGGGGGCGGGGCATTGGCAAAGCGATAGCCCGGGAGTTGGCACGGGAGGGGGCCGACCTTGTGATCGCATCTCGCACACTGGATGAGCTGGAGAAGACCGCGCGGGAGATTGAGGACGAGACAGGCCGTCGCGTTATTCCCATGGCCTTGGACGTGACAGACAACGACCAAGTCGAAAGGGTGACGACCGAAGCTGCTAACCAACTGGGCGGGCTGAACATTCTGGTGAACAGCGCTGCGCTGCCCGGTGGCTCGGCCACCGCCATTGGTCCCATAGATACTGTCAACGAAGACGATCTGCTCCACGACTTCGATGTGAAGTACGTTGGGGCTTTACGATGCGCACGGTCTGCTATACCCATTATGAAGGAGCAGGGTTGGGGCCGCATCATCAATATCAGTGGGGGCAACGCCCGTAACGCCGGAAACCTAAGCGGAGGCGCCCGTAACGTGTCCCTGGTGCACCTGACCAAGACTCTTTCGATTCAGGTTGGGCGCTATGGGATCACCGTCAACTGCATCCATCCCGGGACCACCCGCACCGAGCGCACGCCGAGTCTGTTGGCCCCCCGGGCTGCTGAGCTAAACATAACCCCTGAGCAACTGGAGGAGCAGGACTTCGCGCCAGACTCGCCTCGGGGTAACGCTATTTGCCGCATGGTCGATGCTTCGGAAATTGGATATCTGACGTCGTTTCTGGCCTCCGACAAAGCCTGGGCGATCACCGGAGAGGTGATCGCGGCCGGCGGCGGCACAGGCAGCGCGGTTTACTACTGAGCTTCCTAGGCCGGCCTCTAGACGCAAACGGCGCCCTCAATCCAACTGTACATGGATTGAGGGCGCTGTCACTCCGGTCTGGTGAATTGGTGGTGGCCGAACCTCGGCCCAACTAACCTTTGAGGTGCTGCCCATAGAATAGCAGCACCCTGTGCCACATATCCTGGGCTGGCGCGGCGCGGTAACTGGGCCGGTAGTCAGCAAAGAAAGCGTGTCCGGCGTCGGCGTATGTCTTGAACTGATAAGTCTTGTTGTGCTTGTCCAGTTCCTCTTTCAGGCGCGCTGCGTGGGCCGGTGAGGGATTGTCGTCTTCCTCACCGAATAGCGCCAACAGGGGGCAAGATAGACCTTCGATCATGTCTATCACTGCCTTCGGCCTGGAAGGGGTTGCCTCGTCAGGAATGATGTTACCTCCGGCGGAATCTACGGCGGCGTCTATGTTGTTGCTGGTGCAAGCAAACATCAGGGTGTACCTGCCTCCGGAGCAGAAGCCGATGACGCCGACTTTGCCGTTGGCGTTGGCGTGGCTCTTGAGATGCAAGGCGGCACCTTCCAGGTCGGCCATGGTCTGGGAGTCGGGGACAGACATCAGGGTACCCATGATCTTATCCGGCGCAGGCCTACCCTCTCGCGTGTAAAGGTCCGGAGAGATGGCAATGTAACCTTCCTCCGCAAAGCGGCGGCATAGGTCTTTCATGTGGTCTTCCAGGCCCATCCCTTCCATGGTGACGATGACGCCGGGGTAGCGGCCCGGGGTTGCCGGTTGGCTCATGTAGGCGTCTATTTGGGTGCCATCCTGGCTAGGATATTGCATCATGCCCGATTGGAGATTAGCGGCGGTAGTAACCATGTTTCCCCCTGCGCAGGTTATGAGATGTAGGTTATGAGATGTAGGTTATGAGATAAGGAAATGACCCGGTTATATTACTACAACACAGCAGGACAGATGCCCGACTCCAACTGTTTAGGTCTAGGAGCTGGAGGTGGCTTCCTTAAATTGTTGTATGGTGTTGATGTGGTCCTGAGTCGTTTTTAGCCCGGCACGCATGGTGTTAACCGACAGGTGGCTGGCTCCCAAGGTCTGCCAAGCGGCTGCACGTTCTTGCCAATACTCCGGGTCGCCGTCGGAGACATTAATCCGAGCCTCCATGCCGATTTCCGATGGTTCACGTCCAGCCGCTTTGGCCAATTCTTGCACTTTAGCCACCGCGGCTTGCCCTGTGCTATCCGGGGCGAATTGAGGAAACCAACCATCGGACACGCGGGCTACTCGGCGCAGTACTCTATCGGTTGGGACCGGGTTATTTCGCCCGCCCGCGCCGATCCATATAGGGATGGGGCGTTGCACCGGGAGCGGGTTGATGCCGGCATGGGTGACATGGTGCCAACGTCCATGGAAATTTACTACCTCTTCGGTCCAGAGAGACCGTAGCAGCCCAATTTGCTCCTCACTCCGCCTTCCCCGGTCGTGAAAGTTCTGGTCCAATGCCTCGTATTCCACTGCATTCCAGCCTACCCCTATTCCCAACCGGAGCCGGCCGCCAGTCAGAATGTCAACTTCGGCCGCTTGCTTGGCCACCAGAGCCGTTTGCCGCTGCCCCAGAATCAGCACAGCCGTCACCAACTCCAGGTTGGTGGTAATAGCCGCCAAATAGCCAAAGAGCACAAAGGGCTCGTGGAACATGTCCTTGGAGGTATAGCCTCCCTGCCAGTCTGGGTGAGCCTGGGCATCGGCGCCCAAGACGTGGTCGTAAACAATGAGGTGGGAGTAACCCAGGTCTTCGGCTGCCTGGACGTAATCTCTAATCGCCGCCGGATCGGGCCCAATCTCAGTCTGTGGAAATACAACCCCTGAAATCATAGATATCCTCCTCGTCACGGCCGCTGGCCACCGGGGTCAGTGATTAAATGCTGCGGGTCTACTAACCTGGTGGCGTGGGTCTCTCTACAGGTTCATCGCCTCAAGACCTACTCGGGAAAGGTCTTCGTCTGCTTGACCGCTCGGGTATCCGCCTACCCCTATCCCTCCCAGAATCACACCGTCCTTCATGATAACTAGCCCTCCCTGGCCGTTGGTGAGGTTGGGGTCGCCCATCTCACTGATGCTCCGCCCCTGACTGTGTATTCTTTGGGCATTCGCACCAGAATCGAGGCCCAAGACTGCGGAGGTGTAGGCTTTGCGGATGGCGTGCCTCCGGCTAAAAATTCGCAGGTTGTCCATCTTTGCATAGGCTTCAAGATTGCCGGCAGCGTCGACGATGGCCATTGCTACCGGCTCGCCGGGCGCTTCCATCGCTTTGTCCATCATTGCTTTCATAGCTGCTTGTACCTGTTCCATCTTTAAATCAGGCATACGTGACGCCTCCTTTTCGAGTGGATGAATCGCCAGGAAATTATACAGAGGGATTGGGGTGCCGACCAAACCAAGTACGCGGGGGGTCTACAGGCAGGAGCATTATGCGAAAAGGATACTTGGTTGCCCCCGCACGAGGACTATTGCCACTGATCATCCGGCGGCCAAATATTCGTAGCTCCTCTGCCTGCTCCCTGCAGCCCACCTTCCTCCCGCCACTCGGCCGAGGCGTCTCGAAACTTTATAAAGTGGGGTGCTTGAGTGTGGGCTTGGAACGCGGCTTCGTCTCTGTACACCTCATAGAGCCAGATCCTATTGGGTTCATCAGCATCCTGAGTCACATCGAATCTTAGACAGCCGGGCTCGTCGTTCACCGAACCCCGCGCATCTTCGATAAGCTCCTTGATGAACTGGTCCTTGAATCCTTCTTTGATCTGGATAGGGGCAATGATGACGTACATGTTTTCTCCTGTTTCATGGGCTGGGTAGAATGGGAACGGCGGCCAGCTTGGCATTATAAACCAATAGTCCCCAGCTCACGTAATGGTCTCAGTCCTGGGGGCTTAATCGCGATTGCGATGATTGAATCATCATTTTCAATGTATTACGATTAGTTAAGTAGGCTCAGGATTGAGGTCGAATTATGGCTGATTGGATTTATGACCGCCGCGGGCGTCCCCAAATTATTGTCGATGGCGACCGTTTCTTGGATAGGAGCGGCGTCAACACCATAGCCTGGATCAATGGAACCAACACCTTTACTCCTACCGGCGGTCATGCGGGATGGTACGAGAACGGGGTCTTGTGGGACATCAAGAATCGTTGCGTAGGCTTCACCGCCGATTCAACCAATGAGATGACCCACAGACCGGACCTGGCTGAAGCATCGGCCATGCCGACGATAAGCGTTTCCTCAAGACCGCCTGAGTTTGCCGCATCGCCGGACCGCCCTGACAAGGACGGATGGTCAAACATACCACTTGACTATAATTTCGACGATGCAATCCCCCTCGCTCCCAGTTTCTACGAGGACATTCGGGGAGTTTGATCAAGCGAAACATTGTCAAGCAAGACCGCGCCTAGGTCCGTTAGGGATTCATCTCTTGCTCTAGGCGCTCCACCACCACGGGTCAGTGACAACCTTTTCATGACACCGGTCCATTCTTCTCAGTTATCCACCATGCGTAAAATAGACAACGATTCGGAAGCCTAGCTTTACGCTGCCAGTGATGGCGGAAATACTGCGTCTTCACCCTTAGCCACACCCGCCGGGGTCCAGCTTCACTTCACCCAGGCGCTTGATGCTGTGTAGGTGCGGGCTAATCCATCCTTTTTTGAGCAAAGCCACGTCTCTCTTCTTGAAGTGAATCACATTTATCAATAATACATATCGTATATTATCTCTTTACATGATGAAATAAGGGGATTATCATGTATTCAAATATCGCCAGCACTTCAGTATCAACGAATTATGCTAATGCTGGAGTCGCTGATGACTTCCTCATAAATCAAGCGCTAAGGAAAATAATGGAAGTAATTGCCGCGTTGATCTTATCGGCCGGTGCCGTCAGCCTATGGGTGTTCCAAGTGGCTGATCTCTGGGGAATGACCAAGAAGCGCCCCTGATATACTCAATCCAGCTCTTTTGAAATGCCGGCTCCAGTACCTCTCGTGAACCCATTTACTTAGAACGTAGCTCCGTCTCCGCCGCAGATGACATTCACGCCAAACCGCGAACCTCCAAGCTCACCGATTTGGCGGTCAATATATTCCACAGCATGGAATTAGTATCTCGGATCCAACGCAAACGTTCAGGGTGGCCCGACGCACTCTAGACTCTGTGGTTCAACTAACCCGAGACCCAGAGCCAAAGTCTGGTAAAGATACAAAGGCTCCGCCACGAAGCAGGCGGGGCCTTTTGTCGGTGTAGGCAAATTCGTGACCGCTAGCGGGGATAAGAAAGAGCCCTCGGGATATCAACTGACTAACCCGAGGACTCAGCTCTGTCGGTTTTAGCTACTCATATGGTGGCGGGAGTGCGAGGGAGTCGAACCCACCTACCCCGCTCGTCACGAGGCATAACGGATTTGAAGTCCGCAAGGGCCACCGGGCCCCATCCACTCCCCAGATGCGAATTAAGAGGTTTGCAATGCCGTTGTCTGCAAACCTGACGTTCACTTGACGTTCACGGCCCTACCAGAGACCTCCAGGCACTTCCAAAGACCTCCACGGCCTGATGCTGCACCGTGGGCTGGACGTGGGAGTACAGGTCCCCCGTTATCGCAACCCCGCTGTGCCCCAGCCGCTCCGTCATGATCTTCAGGTTCACCCCCTCCCGGAGCATCAGGGAAGCGTGGGTATGACGGAGATCATGAAACCGCAGGTCAGTAAACCCCGCCCGCACCGCCGTCCGCTTGAACCACTGGGTCACAAGCGCCGGGTCTAGCGGACTCCCGTCGGGACGGAGGAAGACATGGTCCTCAGCTCCCGGAGCAGGGAGCAAACCGGCCCGGTACCCCCGGAGCTCCTCTACCGTCCCCGAGTAGAGGGCCACAACCCTAGACCGGCCCGACTTCGGGACCGTAAGCTCCGTCCTCCCCGTCCTCATCTGAATGAGCGCCCGCTGAACGGCAAGAGTGGACAATGCCAAGTCAAGGTCCCGCCACTGAAGCCCCAGGAGCTCGGACCGACGGAGCCCGGTCTGAAGGGCCAGCAGCACCAGCATCCGGCGCCCAGGGTCCTCAATATGCTCCATGAGAGTCCCCACCTCCTCCCAGGTCAGCGACCGGGCCTCGTACCTGGGAACCCGCGGCGGCTTGACCGACAGGACCGGGTTCCTGGACAGGATTCCCATCCTCACCGCATGCCCCAACGCGCCGGACACGACCCGGTGGGCCTGCATCACGGTGGCGGCCGATAACCCCCGCCGCCCAGCCCCATCCCCCCGGAGCAGGGACGACTCCATTGCCTGAATGTGACGGGGAGCCAGACGGTCCAAGGGGACCCCTCCCAAGCTGGGAATGACGTACCGGTCCATATTCTCCCGGTACCCCTGAGCCGTCCGGGTCCTCACACTGGTGGAAACATAGTCCTGGTACCACTCCTCCAGAAACGCGCCGAACGTCAGGTCCGGAGTCCGTACCAAGGACCCCCCATCCATCTCGCCCAGGAGCTCGGTAAGCCTCCGCTCAGCATCCGACCGGGACCCCCGGACCGACTCGTTATGGTATCTCCTCTTCTTTGTCTCCGGATCGACCCCCAGGAAGACCTGGATGCTCCAGGAGTCCTTCCTGGTCTTCGACCGCTGCCTGATGTACCCCCGGGGCATCGTCTACTCGACCCCGGCCAACCTAAGAGAGACCGGCGCCGGGAAGGCCAAGCCCAAGCAAGAACGCCCGATTTCAACACCCATCACACCTCCTACCGAAAAAACCTAGATCCAAGGCCCGTTCTCAAAGGTCCTGCATCACCCTACGAACCCGGCCAATGACGTCGTCATCCTCAGACAACAACATCGGAGCAGCCACGCCGTCCGCCACCAGCCACCAACCCTCCCGGTTCCAGAGCGCCCGCCGGACCACCAGCCCCTCAGACGTCATGAAGACATAGATATTGTCTGAAGAAAGCTCCACATCGGAGCAGTCGACCAGGATGCTGCTCCCGCCGGCCAACGCCGGCTCCATCGAGCGCCCGGAAACGGACACCAGGAAACAACTGTCCGGATCAACGCCGTTCCGGACGAACCAGGCCCGGGACATCCAGGCCCGGCCCAGCGGGACCTCATCAAAGTCCCTCGCTCCAACTCCCGTCATAGCCGCCAGCTCAACAACGCCGACCGCCTCCGAAGTGCCGGAGTCACCGGACGGACCCCCGGCGACCTGCTTCCCGAGCTCCCCGAGAAGCTCGGACACCTCCCTGGAATCGTCGGCAAGCCCGTAAAGATAGTCAGTCGAGATCCTCAGCTCCCTGACCGCACTCACCAGCCCATCAGCCCTCAACCCGGACCTGCCACGCTCAACGGCCGAAATCGTAGACTGGTCGTACTTCTCCCCCATCACCGCGGCAAGCTCGACCTGCTTCAACCCCCGCCGGCGCCGCGCCGCCGCCAACCTCTTCCCAAACACGTTATCCATATTCCCACCGCAGCCGCACCGCTATAAACCTCTTTCACAAGTATGCCATCTATATTACATCAACACGGTTCTTGACAAAGGTATAGAACATCTGTATTATCCGCGGCATGGACAGCATATATATTAGAATCAAGACCCGGCTGCTCGAGACTGGAGTCACCCAGAGGCAGGTCGCCCTCGTCCTGGACATAAACCACACGGGCCTCAGCCATACATTGAAGGGAAGAATCGCAAGGCCGCCCGACTTCGAGGAAAAGGTCAACGCGGCCATAGACGCCGTGCTCCAAGCCAGGCAGAAGGCCCAGGAGGTGTGGGAAGAGGGACTCGCCCGGGGACAGGAGACCTGCCGGATGACAAAGTCCAAACTCCGCGAGCCCCTGGAAGCCCTAGACATGCCCGTCCCCACGGCGCAGATGCGATGACCACCCCCAAGGCGCTGGAAGACTATATAGCCAGCCGGTACGGGGACACCGCTTCCGTCATGGTCAGGGACCCCGACAGCAGCTTCGGCTGGAGGCACTGGACCCTCGAGGACTCCCGGTCCCTTTCCAACTGGCTTGCCGCCGAACGGAACCCGAACGGCACTCCGCCGCCCAAACGCATCTGTCACAACCTGGAGGAGGCCGCCAGGATCGCCGGAGTCGGCAGGCAGGCCATCAGAAGCTGGATCGAGAGGAAGACCAACCCCCTCCCTCACATCAGGGACGGCCGCCGCATCCTGATCCCCCACTCCGAGCTTGTCTGCTGGATAAGGGACGAAGCCCGCCGGGAAACGTCCTGCCCGGACGCTCGGGCCCGAAACGGCCACCGGCCATGAGAACCCCCGACGCCGTTCCGGCCAGTCCGCCAGCCCAGATGGAGAGGTGACAGGCACAGCCTGACCACCAACAAGACCCCGGCGGCGGTGGTTCGAGAACGTCCGCCGCCGGGCTGACCGACACAAAACCGCCCGGGCCAGGAAGGGCCCGGGCGAACAAGGCGAGGAGGGTAGACAGCCACCTCATGAATATCTTAGCGCCTTCCCCAGCAATTGCCAATGGGGAAACCCACCGTTTCCCCGGAAACCGGCCCGGCCACCCTCCAACAGACCCGCCTGCGCTCCAGCCAACCAACCACGTACGCCAGGCCGGTTACTCCCCACGCCCAGCCCCAAGAGACCGGAGCGAACAAAATGCCGCAGCATCACGACGAGCCCATGACCCTGGAGGAATACCACGAACTCGCGGCCCAAGCCAGGGCCAACCTGGCCAAGCCCGTCGGCTCCCGCCCGACCCCGACGATCGAGGAAAGCGTCCGGAAGCTCCGGCGGTTCACGGAGTTCGCCCTCTCAGGAGGTCTCCGATAGTCCGAAAAGCAGCCGCGTAGGAGCACTGGGCCAACCGGACGAACTCCTCCGGGTTCTCCCGGACGTTCTCAACGTCAATCCGGAACAGCTCCAGGACCTCTTCAGGGAGGTCTCCAGCGGACCCGAGTTCCAGAGCCCTGGCATTCTCGGCCAGGACGAGGTCCGGCTGCTCGTGGAATAGAAACATGAATTGGTCGATCCAACGGCCGACCCACTCCCGGTACTCCAACTCCCGGTACTCCAACTCTGCACGATCCATGGAAGAGCAGACCTCCAACAGAAACTTGGACAGGAACCACAGACAAATGTACACCGCCGCCGCCAACCTGAAAACAGAGCCCTGGCCCCACCAGCAGGAGGCCATCGACTTCGTCCGAGACAAGCCGGGCGCAATGCTGGCCATCGAAATGGGCGCCGGAAAGTCCCTCTGCAACATCGCCCTCATGAACGAGCTCGAGTGCCAACGCACCCTCATCGTATGTCCCCTGTCCATCGTCGACCACGTGTGGCCAGCCCAGATCCTCACCCACAGCGCCCGGGAATACCGGATCGTCACCCTGGGAGACCGGGTTCCCGGAGTCAAGGCCAAGCTCAAGAAGGCCCAGGAAGCCCTCGCCAGCAGGAGGCCCACCCCGGTGGTCGTCATCATCAACTACGACTCCGCCTGGCGGGAACCACTGGGCAGCTGGCTCCTGTCCCAGTCCTGGGACCCGTGGTATGGGACGAGATACACCGGCTCAAGAGCGCCGCAGGCAAGGCCTCCAGATGGGCGTCCAAGCTGGCTGACCGTACACCACGCCGGCTGGGCAATACCGGCACCCCCATGCCCAACACCCCGCTGGACATCTACGCCCAGTTCCGGGCGCTGAACAAGCGCGTCTACGGCACCTCCAACCAATCCTTCCGGGACCGGTACGCCGTCATTGAGGATACCGGCTTCTTCCGCGAGACCCCGGACGGCAAGAGGGAGCCGGTGAAGAGAATCACCGGATACCAGAACCTCCAGGAGCTCCATCAGAAGTTCTACTCCATCGCCTACCGGGTCGCCGCCGCCGACGTCCTGGACCTGCCGGAAGCCCGGAAGTCCTACTACCCAGTGGCCCTGGGCCCCAGGGCCCAGCAGTCCTACCTCCAGATGGAACAGAGCCTGAAAGCCGACCTGGAAGAGGGCAGGGTGGTCACCGCCGCCAACGCCCTGGCCAGGCTGCTCCGGCTCCAACAGCTGACCTCGGGCTACGCGCCCGACCAGAACGGGGCCGTGGTACGGATCGACGACGCCAAGACCCGGGCGCTGGAGGACATCATCCAGGACCTGGGACCCGGCGAGCCCCTGGTCGTATTCGCCCGGTTCCGGCCCGATCTCGACGCGGTCCTTGAAACCGCCCAAAAGCAGGACCGGCCAGCCTACCAGATCTCAGGAGAAGCCAAACAGCTGGACGATTGGCTGGAACACGGCGGAGTGCTCGCCGTCCAGATACAGGCCGGAGGCCTGGGGCTGGACCTGACGAAGGCACGCTACTGCGTTTACTACAGCCCCGGATTCGGGCTGGGCGAGTACCTCCAGAGCATGGCCAGGCTCCACCGGCCCGGGCAGACCAGGCCGGTCCAGTACATCCACCTCATCGCCGCCGGCACCGTCGACGAGCTGGTCGTCAGAGCCCTCGACCGCAAGGAGGACCTGATCGACCGGGTCCTCACCAACCGGTCACTCACCGAAGTCACAGACTAACCCAAAAAAGGAAACAGGAAGCCATGAGCGTCAAGCAAGTCGAGGAATACATCCAGAAGACCCTCAGGAAGCGAGAGATAGAAACCCAGCTGAACGCCCTGAAAGAGGAGATCGCCAGGGACGAAAGGGAACTCTGCGACTACTTCGCCAGCGAGTCCCTGCAGAACATCAAGACCGCCAGCGGCCAAGCCTACCTCAGCCGGGAGATATTCGCCAGCCTGATCAAGGGAGACGACGGGACCTACACCAAGGCCCACGCCGCCCTGAGAAGGAACGGGCTGAAGCACCTGGTCAAGGGACACGTCTATCCCCAGTCGCTCACCTCCTACGTGAGGGAACAGGAGGAGCTGGAGCAGCCCCTGCCGAAGACTCTCCTGAAACACTTCAACATCGCCGAGGTGTTCCGAATCCGGGTACGGAGCAGCTGATCGGAACGGAACAAAAAGCGCAAGGCGCAAGAAACAAAAACAAGGAGCAAAGCCCATGCCAAAAGCCAAGGACCAAGCTACCCAGGACCAAGCTACCCAGGACCAAGCTGGCCAGGACCAAGCTGGCCAGGACCAAGCTGGCCAGGACCAAGCTGGCCAGGACCAAGCTGGCCAGGACCAAGCTGGCCAGGACCAAGCTGGCCAGGACCAAGCTGGCCAGGACCAGCAACCAGCTCAAAGCATCGCCACCAAGGAGAGCTTCAACTTCCAGGCGCTGAGCCTCACTGAGGAGGAGAGCCACGAGTTCATCACCGCGATACGGGAGAACCTGGGCGGCGAGTCCATGACCGACCGGGACCTCGACCGGATCACCCTCCCCGCCGGCGGAGCCCGCCAGTGGGAGGTGCCCACGGCCGAGGGCAGTGAGTACCAGGAGTTCCTCGAGGGGATCATCATCCACCAGACCAACCCCAGGGCCTACTGGAAGCAGAGCCTGGACGAGAGCGGGCAGAAGACCCCGCCCGACTGCTCCAGCCCCGACGGGATCATGGGGTCCGGGGACATCGGAATCGACGACGGCCACACCAGGGCCTGCAACACCTGCCCCTTCAACGAGTGGGGGTCGGCCGATAGAGGGAACGGCAAGGCCTGCAAGGAGAAGAAGATGCTCTTCCTCCTAAGGGAAGGGGACATTCTCCCCGTGGTCGTGCAGGTGCCCAGCACCTCCCTCGCCCAGGTCAAGAAGCACATGATGCGGCTGGCCTCCCAGCGCCCTCCTCTCCGGTACTACTACACCATCACGGAGATGGGACTGGAGAGGGTGACCGGCGACCCGTTCGACTACGCCCGGGTCACCTTCCGCACCGCCGGCGAAGTGCCGCCGGATATGCGGAACCAGCTGGAGGGCTACCGCGACGCGGTGGTCAACACGATCTCGGCCGTAACCGTCGAGCAGGACGAGTAGGGAGCGAGGCCATGAACCCCAGGGAGTTCCTGACAGCCCTGTGGGGAGACCCCCCGCCGGGACAGGCCCAAGTCTGGATGTCGCCGAAAAAGCGGCTCGTCCTCTACCGCTCCCTCGAGCGGGTCACCGAGGACATGGCCGCATACCCGGACCGGAACATCTACACGGGCGCGGCCCTCGCCGCGCCCGAGGCGCGGGTCCGCAGGGACAACCGGGCCAAAGCCCACGAGGCGTACGCCATAGCCGGCCTCTGGGCCGACGCGGACATTGCCCACGAGGTCCACAAGAAGACCGCGCTGCCCCCCACCAGGGAGGCCGCGCGGTCCGCCCTCGAAGAGACCGGATACGCCCCCACCATTCTCATTGACTCCGGGCACGGCCTCCAGGCCTGGTGGCTCTTCACCGAGCCCTGGATCCTGCCCGAAGACCGGGAACGCGACAGGGCCAACGCCCTCACCATCTGGTGGCACGACCAGCTCACCGCCATCCTCGGGAAGCACGGCTGGAAGATAGACGCCACCCACGACCTCGCCCGGGTGATGAGACTCCCAGGCACCACCAACCACAAGGACCCGGCCAACCCCGTCCAGGCAACCGCTATCACCGGAGACGGCCCCCGGCACCAGCGGGAGGCGTTCCTGGACCGGATGCCGGAAACATACCTCCAGCAGGGCCATGACGCCCAGGAACGCAGCCGCGAAGCCCGGGAACGCAACCGCAGAGGACGGAACGGCGCCAGGCCCCAGGAACCGGGGAACCAGACCCAACCCGCCTCAGGAGGAGAACCCGCCTCAGAAAAACTCGCCTCAGGCGCCTCAGGCGCCTCAGGAGAACCCGCCTCAGGAAGACTCGACTCAGGAAGAGTCGACTCAGGCGCCTCAGGAGGACTCGACTCAGGAGGACTCGACTCAGGAAAAGTCGACTCAGGCGCCTCAGGAGGGCTCACCTCAGGAAGGCTCGCCCTGAGACCCGACGCCGAGCCCCCGTCCGAGCACTTCGCTGTCCTCCTGACCAACGACGTGAAATTCCGCCGGTCCTGGGAGGGCTCCCGGAAGGACCTCACCGACGACTCCCCCTCCGGCTACGACATGAGCCTCGCCACCATCGCCGCTTCCGCAGACTGGACCGACCAGGAGATAGCAGACCTCATCATCGCCAAGCGGCGCAAGCACGGCTACGACCTGAAGCTCCGGGAGACCTACTACGCCAACACCATCGCCAAGGCCAGAGAGCCGCAGGCGCAGGCCCAGGCGCAGGAAAACCTGGAAGAGGCGCTGGAACAGGAAAACTCCGAATGGAGGCAGAAGACCCTCCTGGAGAACCTCAGCAAGCTCCTGGGAGTCAGGATCGACCGGATGGTCAAGTACCTGGGCGACCCCCCGATCTACTGGATGGAGACCCCCCAGGGAAACATCACCATCGGCAAAATCGAACGGCTCACCAAGCAGAGGACCTTCCGGGACGCGATCGCAACGACCACGGGCACCCTCATCAGGATGGCCAAGGACCCCGCGTGGGACAAGCGTCTCCAGGCCCTGCTCAACTGCTGCGAGGAGGAGTCCGTCGGCCAGGCCTCAAGCCCCGAGGAAGAAATCCGGGCCTGGGTCGAGGAATACCTGAGCTCCTCGGCCATCGAGAGCGAGCTCCACCGGGCCGCCGTCGTCAGGGGACCGTTCATCAAAGACGGCGTCGTCCACCTGTTCCCCGACACCCTCAGGCGCTGGATCGAGATAAATACCGGCCAAAAACTGGACACCCACACCCTGGGCAGGCGCCTGAGGCTGCTCGGAGCACACCCCGAGGGGGTGAATATGACCCTAAACGACAAGCGGACCACACGAAGCTGCTGGCTTCTCCCACCCAAATGGAGGCCTCCCGTGGACGATTGAACGACGCCGGGCCCAGCCCGGCATCCAGCAAGCCCAAAGCTGAAACAGCCTCGAGAAAAGAGAAAACGGGGTTGCCGGGAGAGCTGCGGCCAAGGCCCGGACCCCCCACACCCGCAAACGAGGGGCCCGCAGCCAGAACCGCCCCCTCGTGTAATAGGTGAAAAAAACAGAAGAAAATTTCTTCCGATGTTGAATTTCAGCTATTCAGCTATTCAGGAGGTCTGTCGAGCCGTGTTTTTGTATCTGAAATAGCCCCGTTTTGGTGAATAGCTTCTACCCAATTCCAGCTATTCACAGCTATTCACAGCTATTCACAGCTATTCACCCTAAAATGCCCCCGCGCAGGAAGGGCAAAAAATTTTCAACGATTTTCTCCCATATACACGAGGCGGCGAAGACGATGGAACAGAGAGCGGACAACCAGGAACAAGCGGCAACCGAGTACCGTGTGCTCGGGCCGCCCGGGTGTGGAAAGACGACCTACCTCACCCGGCAGATCGACAACGCCCACGCCAGAGGCGACACCGTCCTCGTGTCCTCCCTCACCCGGGCCGCCGCCGCGGAGATGGTCAGCAGGGACCTGGTCATCCCGCCCCAACACGTGGGGACCCTCCACTCCCACTGCTTCCACAGCCTGGGGGCTCCCCAGATCGCCCTCGGCAAGGACAACATCGGCGACTGGAACGAGAGGTACCCCGAGTTCTCCCTGGGCCAGGAACACAGGTCCCTCGACGAGGAGAACTTCCAGGATCTCCCCAGAGGCCTGCCCGGGGACATCCTCATGAGCCGGTACCAGATACACCGGGCCCGGATGGAGACCCACCGGATGCCGGACGACGTTGCCGCCTTCGCCGCCGCATGGACCCAGTGGAAGCTGGAACTGGGGCTCATGGACTTCACCGACCTCATCGAGGTCTGCCTCCGGGACGTGCCAACGGCCCCCGACAACCCCAACATCATCGTCATCGACGAGGCCCAGGACCTGGACTACCTCCAGATGGCCCTCATCCGGAAGTGGGGCGCGGCCGCCTCCAGCCTGGTCGTGGTCGGAGACCCGGACCAGTGCATCTACCGGTGGCGGGGCTCCGACCCCTCCGCCTTCAGCACGCCCCAAATACCCGCGGAGAACAAGCGGGTCCTGGCCCAGAGCTACCGGGTCCCCAACGAGGTCCACGCCAAGGCCGTGGGCTGGATCAGCCAGGTCAGAGACCGGGAGCCGGTCGAATACTACCCCAGGGACGCAGAGGGCGAGATCAGAACCATCACCGCGACCTACACCTTCCCGGAACCGGCCCTGGAAGATGCGGAGCGATACCTCGCCCAAGGCAAGCAGGTGATGTTCCTCGCCAGCTGCTCCTACATGCTGGCGCCTCTCCTCCAAGTCCTCCGAAGGCAGGGAATCCCCTTCCACAACCCGCACAGCCGGATGAACGGAGCGTGGAACCCGCTCCAGAAGCGCAGGAACACGATAAGCGGGGCGAACCGGATCCTGGCCTTCCTCAAGCTCAGCGAGACGGGCCAGTGGTCGGCCCACGACGTCCGGCGCTGGACCGGCGCCCTCCGGGTCGACGGGGTCATGCTCAAGGGAGGCCTGCGAGCGGTCAAGGAGCTCGAGCACGACGAGGGCGAGTGCGACGGGGACGAGGAGGACATGTCCTGGGAGACCCTCCACCAGATCCTCACCCCCGAGGCCATGGAAGCGGGACTCTCCGGCGACTACCAGTGGTACGAGAGCAAGCTCATGGGCGACAAGAAGGCCGGCGCCGAGTTCCCCCTCAACATCATCCGTCAGAACCGGATAGAACGGCCCGGAGCGCCACCCGACCTGACCCCAGGAGTGGAACGGCTCTCCAATCCTCCCCTCCTCACCCCCGGCACGATCCACTCCACCAAGGGGGCGGAGACCGACGTCGTCTACCTGTTCCCCGACCTCAGCTACTCGGGAATGCAGGAGTGGAACGGACCCCCGGGAAACCAGGCCGGAGTCTACCGGCTCTTCTACGTCGCCATGACACGGGCCCGTGAGACCCTGGTCATCTGCACCCCGGCCGACAACAACATGACGGTGAACCTGTGACCCCGATCAGCCTCATAGCCATAGACCCCGGCACCCACAGGACGGGCGCGGCCCTGTTCCGGGGAACGGACCTGGTCGAATGCCGGCTCCTGAAACCGGACCCGAACCAGCCCCCGGAGGTCAGGATCGGCCAGATCGTCGCCCAGCTCGAACAGATGGCCGCGGACCACCCCGAGGTCACCGAACTGGCCTGCGAGGGAACCACCGGGATGGAGGCCCGGAGGCCCGCCCCGGAGCTTCAGACCCTGGTCCGGCGCATTCGCAGCTGGGCCAAAGCGAAGCCCCGCCGGTGGACCTGGACCTCCCACCACCCCTCATCGGTACAGGCTACCGTGAGGCCCCGCGGCCTCAGGACCAGAGGCAAGGAAACAATCCAGACCGGGGTCACAATGCTCTACGGGCACCAGCTTGGAGAGGAAAAACCCGACCAGAACATCCTGGACGCCATCGCCGTCGGACACTGCCACATCGTCAACCGGACAACCATGAACGGCGACTCCCGGACCAGGACGGAGACGGGCCAGTGAGCGCACGGGTGAACGCACAGGACTGCATCCACCATTGGGAGATACCTCCCGCCAACGGGCCGAAAAGCGCCGGCGCGTGCCGGAAATGCGGCCAGGAGAAGGAGTTCCTCAACTACATCCCCCACGACCCCTTCGGGTACGCCCGGAGAAGCGGAAGCCCCCGTGAAACAAAGGCCCGGCCGGAGGTGAGGAAAAACCAAGAGCAGGAACGGGACCAAACCACCGCAGGGACGGAGGCCGCTCCGGAGAGGAAAAGCTGAGATGACGAGAATCATCGAAACAGCCCAGAAAGACAGGATCAGAAACTCCATCTACGAGGACACGGGGTGCGACATCTCAGCCCGGTGCCTCACCTGTCCACTGAGTATGTGCAAGTACGACTCTCCGGGCGAATACAAGCGGTACAAGCGGGGCATCCAGGACACCGTCATCCTCACCAAGATCCAGCAGGAGGGACTCACGGTCAGACAGACCGCGCTGGAATTCAGCCTGAACGAGAGAATGATCTACCGCATAATCGCGGCCACTCATACCCCGCTCCGAAGGGCGCTGGGAGCCTAGTGTGAAGAGGGTAAGACTCACCCACATGGACGGCAAGCTGCCCAACCTGGCCCTCATGAAGCTGGCCCACTGGCACAGGGCGGAGGGGGACGAGGTCACCCTCGCCCGCACCCCTCAGCCCAGCCTGTTTGAGACCGGATACGACCTGGTCTACGGGTCGGCAATCTTCGACTGGTCGGAACCCGAGGTCCAGCAGCTCATCAGAGCCTACCCCGGCACCGTCGTGGGCGGGACCGGAACCCAGGTCAACCAGACCGTCGAGGAGAGGCTCAAGCTGACTCAGTACGAACACTACGACTACTCCATATACCCGGACTACCCGTTTTCCATCGGGTTCACCCAGAGGGGATGCAGGCTGAGCTGCGGGTTCTGCGTCGTACCCCGGAAAGAGGGCAGGCCCAAGCCGGTCAACACCATACAGGACATCTGGCGGCCCGAAACAAGCAGATGCGTCGTCCTCCTTGACAACGACTTCTTCGGCCAGCCAAACCAGGAGTGGCAGGCTCGAGTCCAAGAGCTCCGGGAAGGAAACTTCAGGGTCAACTTCAGCCAGGGAATAAACGTCCGGCTCATCACGCCGGAGGCGGCCCTGGCCCTGGCCGGGCTCCGTTACTACGACTCAAAGTTCGTGAAACGCCGGCTCTACACCGCCTGGGACAACCTGGGACAAGAGAAGGTCTTCTTCCGGGGACTGGAGACGCTCCAGCAGGCCGGGATACCGGCCAGGCACATCATGGTCTACATGCTGGTCGGCTACGACCCCAAGGAGACGATGGAAAGGGTCCTGTACCGGTTCAACCGGCTGAAAGAAGCCGGCTGCCTCCCCTACCCGATGGTCTACGACAACTCGAACAAGACCCTCAAGGCGTTCCAGAGATGGGCCGTCCGCCGGTACGACGAGATCGTAACCTGGGACGAGTACAAGCCCACGAGCCGGAAACCGGAGCCCCACGCCACCGGACCGCTGGTCGAGCTCAGCCACTGGCTTAGTTAGCACAAACCCAGCAGGGAAAAAGAGAAGAGAAAGATGGACGACCACACAGCACAGGAGAACGAACCGTTCCACCCGGGAACCATAGCCCAGATGGCAATCCTGGTAGCCAAGTACCTGAAGACCAGGGGATCCAACCTCTACCAGGACGACGTGCTCCTGATAGACCCGGCCACCTCCCACCCGAACCTGCATATAAGCATCTTCAGAGACGGGGAACAAATACCCGTCTTCAGCACCCCCCGCAACGACCGCAGCATACCGGAGCGGTACAACCCCGGAGAGTGGACAAAGTACCTGGCCCAGCTGGCCGAACAGGCCGAGAAAGCCCGGCAGGACGAAGAGCTGTCGAAGAGAAAAAGGCAAGAAGCAGATCACCGGGAGAAGTTCGACCCCATCGACGACCAGGAGATATTCGCCGGACGAGTCTAGCAACCCCCCCAAGGAGAGCCCAACGGAACGGGCGGGAATCCAATCGCCGGAAGAGCACGGAGACAGCATGGCCTACGCGAACCTCAACACCACGAAAACCTGGGACCAGATAACCAAAGAAGTCAGGCAGGAGCTGGCCCGGTGGGGGATCACGGACTACCAGCTCCCCTTCAAGGGCGACTCGGTCCGGCTCAGCTCGGTGACCCTCCGGGTCAGAGTCCGGGAAGAAGAGAAGACGATCACCTGCAACCGGTTCCAAACCGGCAATTGGCCCGAACGAAACTACTCCGCCATCGCCCTGGCCATAAGATCAGCCCGGCTGGCGGACCAGCGAGGGATCCTCGACGTCTTCGCCCAAGCCGCCCAGCTGGCCGCGCTCCCGGACCCCAATGACCCCCGGCACATCCTGGGAGTCGGACCGGAGTCCAGCCAGGGCGAGATCACCCGGGCCTACCGGCAACACCTCATAGCTGCCCACCCGGACCAGGGCGGGACCGCGGAAGCCCTCGAAAGGATCCGGGAGGCCGGCCGCAAGCTCGGGGTGGCCTAGACCCAACCCCGGACACGAAGAGAAGGAGAACAACAGGAGATGCCAGACCAAGGAGAGAAACCCGGCCTGCAACGCCAACGACGCCAGTAAACCCCTGGAAAGGAGATCCCCGGTGATTACATTTCTCGCAGTCCACCCAGGCACCCACAGGACCGGCGTGGCGCTGTTCAAAGGCCACCGGCTGGAGAACTGGTGGATATGCGAAGTCCCACGAGAGATGGAGACTGAGGACCGCATCCGGGCATTGGTATCTCAGATGGAGACCATCGTCCTAGCCAACCCGGAGGTGCGCCAAGTGGTGTGTGAACAGGACGGGACGATACCGCCCGAGCTCAAAGCGTTCATACGGCGGCTACGCGGCTGGGCAAGGAGCAACACCACACTCGGGAGGCGCCGGGGCCATAACTTCGCCTGGGAAACCTACAGTCCCAGAAACGTCACGGCAGCCGTGAGACAGCGGGGGATGACGTGGAAACCGGGCTCGAAGGAAAGCCTCACCATCGGGGTGCTGCGCCTGTACGGAAACGGGCTGGGAGCCCAATCGAGAACCATGGACCAGACCGTGGTGGAAGCCATCGCAGTCGGCCATTGCCATCTGGCGAATACCCAGACGCTGGAGCACGTCGAGGAGGCGTTGCATGGACTCTAGAGCGGACGCAATTGCAAAGGCCAAGCATTACCTGTCCCAGCCCCTGGTCGTATTTGACACGGAAACAACCGGGCTGGGCGATGACGCTGAGATCGTAGAGATCGCGGTCATTGACTCCAACGGCGAGATCCTCATGGACGAGCTGGTCAGGCCAGTGAACCCAGTGCCGCCAGGCGCCAGAGCGGTGCATGGCATCACCGATGCCACCCTCGTAAACGCACCCACGTTCGACGCACTGCTGCCCACCATAACGGACCTGTTCCACGGGAAGGTGGTCACCGCCTACAACCTGGATTTTGACCTGCGGTTGCTGAAGCAATCCGCATCTCAGCGAGGGCAAGAGGAGCACCTACGTGAAGCATGGACAGAGTGGACTCTCGAAGCCTGCATCATGGAACTGTACGCCGAGTTCTACGGGAGCTGGAACCATTATCACCACAGCTACGATTGGCATTCCCTAACGGCCGCCATCACCGGTTGCAAGGTGGCCGTCGAGGGACCGTTGCACCGGGCATCAACCGACGCGAAGGGCGCGTTGGCGGTGCTCAAGCATATTGCGGCGCACGAAAGGCCGCACGAGGAGCGCTAGAACGCCGATGTACCCGCCGATGGTCCACCCGGAGCGGAGCGCTCTTCAAAAACCCTGGGAACCGGTATGCACTGGAACAGAGAGCGAGAAGCACTGTTCACACTGGGATGCCCTTCGCGCCTGCTGTGACTGCGACGAAAACGATGAGCCGGATGACGACGACGATGACTACTGAAACGGCTCACACAAAGACGACAGGAATCCTCCAAGCCAATAGCACAAGGAGACACAATGACAATGCAGCAAGGCCCGGAGACTCCGGGCCGCCTGACTGTGGGAGCCCACCTGGAATCGGCGCCCAACCGGCTGACACTGCTCCTGGACATCGGCATGTCCAACGGCCCCATCGGGGATGATGAGATCAGGAGGACAGCCAGCGTCTCCCTACCGGTCCACATCGACCTGAACGCGATGCTTGTCGCCCTCTCCGGCCTGTGCCCCTCCTGCGCACTGACAGTGAAAGCTCAGGAAACCCATGAAGGCGTCGAGCTAACAATTATTCCCGACGATGAGTCCAATCCAACGGACATCCCGGTTCCGGTCAAGCCGAAATCTCTCCGGGTGTTCCAGAACCCCCCGCCGTCCCACGGCGAGGGTCCTCCCACAGAGATCCTGTTGGCCATGGAAGCGGCCGGAATTCACCCGATCCCGCTGGTCGCGGAGTTCCGAGACCCTGAAGTCGTGGACGCCCTGATTGCGACGTTGGCCAGTCACCGCCACAGCGTTTGGCCGGAGAACCCAATCTGGCGGGTGGGAACGCCCGACACCCCCCAACGACCCTGTTCCTGCTGGCACTGCAGGGACCACGCGGAGACCCGGTGTTCCTGCCCCCCGTGCAGGTGCGTTGGGTGTCCCAACTCAGTCTGCGCGGGCTGCGGGCAAGGCCCGGTGGTGAGCAACCAACCCGCAGCCCATTGCGCCGAGTGCTTCAGAGCCCAATCCAAACCCGGAGCTGGCCCGGGCTGTAGAGGCTGAGCAGATGGACGGTCCTC
This sequence comes from Dehalococcoidia bacterium, assembly GCA_965197555.1. Taxonomy (GTDB): domain Bacteria; phylum Chloroflexota; class Dehalococcoidia; order Lucifugimonadales; family UBA3495. Next base: position 2,060,054 of record OZ240213.1, read on the forward strand.
AAATACGATACCTGTCCCTGGGCTGGGGAGTCCAGAGCTTCACGTTAGCAGCAATGATGGCCCTGGAGGCTCTCACCAGGGTGGATATTGTGATTCACGCTGATACTGCCCACGAATCAGAGCTTACTTACCGCTTCGCCCAGAAATGGACGCCCTGGCTGGGAGAGCACGGTATCACCGTTGTCACGGTGCAAGGGAAACGAACGGACATCATACATGAGGGTTGGGGGAAAAGGGGAGAAAGCGAATATACCAAAGTGTCCGTTACGATCCCGGCCTTCACAAAAGATAAAGCCAACGGCAAGCCAGGACAAATCAGGCGGCAATGCACGGAGGACTGGAAGATTACCCCCATCCGCCAATACGTCCGAAGTTTGCTCCCGAAGAGACCCAGACCCGACAGCGTCGAGGCCTGGATGGGCATCTCCTGGGACGAAATGGTCAGGATGAGAAGTTCCGATGTCAAGTACATCGTCAACAAGTATCCCTTGGTAGAACGGCGAATGACACGGAGCGATTGCATCGCATGGCTCGGGGCCCACGGGTTGGAGATTCCCCCCAAGTCAGCCTGCGTGTTCTGCCCCTATCACTCCCTCAATCACTGGAAGGAGCTGAAGCGCAGGAGCGGGATGGACTGGCAACACGCACTTGACGTTGATAAGGAGATAAGGGAGCGAAGGGACCTCCACACCCTGTATGTCCACCCGTCCAGGGAGCCGCTTGAGGAGGGGATAAGGATTCCCGAGGACTACGGCATCGAGCAGCTGGGTTTCGAGTTTGACCAGCCCTGCGACGGCGGGACCTGCTTTGTCTGAGTCCAACTTGGAAACAGGAAACGAGAAATAATGAAACCCCTACTAGCTGTGTTGGCATGGACAACGGCCGTCTTGGTCATGACATTGGCTGGCTGGACGTCATACCAGCAGGGGACCCACACATATGCCGGAGAGCCATCGCTGCCGGTGCCAGCTCCACGCCTGTCCCCATCACCACAGGAGCTCAGCGTGATCACTGCGACAGCGATTCAGCAGGCCGGGAGAGCGGCCATTGTTTACAACATTCGCTTGGACCGGTCAGACGTGAAGCGCTTCCAAGGGCATTTCGTGAACGTTGCCATGCAACGGGGCTAGTTTCCTCATAACCTGCGGTCCCGGAGCATTGAAGTAGTATTGCCTGCCGCCGAGCTCCACGACTTACAGAGCATCACCGGGGACCCGGTGGATTGGATCCTGGCCAACGCTCAGCCAACCGCAGACAGCCGGGGCCCATCGGACCTCAATGTGGTGAACGCTCAGGTCACAATTGATGTTCCCTCAAGTACGGCCTCGTCGGGATACATTCTCGCAGCCATAACCGCGTGGATGATTGCGTTCGGGCTGACCTTCATAGGCGGGTGGATCATTGCAGCGGAAACAGTCTCAAAGTTGAGACACCAGTGACCGGCCTTTGATCCCTTTCCCCCAGAACCCATCGAGACAATAAACCAGATGAGGATGAGCCGCCAATGTCAAAGATCGAGTGGACCGACCAGACCTGGAACCCCTGGACCGGCTGCACCAAGGTGAGCCCCGGTTGCGACCACTGCTACATGTACCGGGACTACCCCCGGCTCCGGGAAATGGGCAACCCCGGCTATCAGAACGCCCCGGACCTGGTCCGGGTCGCCCTGGGCCAGCTCGAAAAGCCCAGGACATGGCGCAAGCCCAGGATGGTCTTCGTCTGCTCCATGTCCGACTTCTTCCATCCCGCGGTGCCGCCGGCCGTCCGGCTGCAGGTCTTCCAACTCATGACGGAGACCGCCGAGAGCCAGGGGCACATATACCAGCTCCTGACCAAGCGGCCCGGACTGGTCACCGGCTTCTGGCAGGCAAACCAAGAGGAGCTGGGCGAGTGGCACCCCAACATCTGGCTGGGCGCGTCGGTCGAGAGCCAAAAATACGCGCCCCGGCTGACCGTGCTGGCCCGGGCGCCCGCGAAAGTCCGGTTCGTATCCGCGGAGCCCCTCCTAGGCCCGGTGGACATGGAGCCCTGGCTCCAAGACCAGGAGTTCCACTGGATCATCTGCGGAGGGGAAAGCGGCCCGGAGGCCCGGCCAATGGCGACCGACTGGGCCCGGTCTCTCCGAGACCAGGCCCTGAGGAACGGAGTCCCGTTCTTCCTGAAACAGCTGGGCGGCAGAAGGGACAAGAGAGGCGGTCCCAAGGCGGTCCTGGACGGCAGGCGCTGGCAGGAAATGCCGGCGCCGGGCCAATAGCTTGGAATAGAACGCTCCGGGGGCGCTTCGTATCGCGCGGCGCCCCCGGAGCCAGCCCATAGGACATGACCCATACCGGCCCGTCCTCGGGGGCAGAAACGAAACGACAGGACCGGAAGGAGCAGACATGAAACATGGAAGGACCCTCCCCGAACTTGCCCAGGAGATCCAACGCCAGCGCGAGGCAAAGGCCGACTACGTCGCCGACACCCGGAAGCTCCATCTCAACGCCGACGGCGACCGGCTCCGGCTCGAGGTGGCAGGACACGGAGACTACGACATCACCGAACACGCCCACCGGCAGATCGGAGAGCGCATCGGCATCCCGGCGAAATACTACCAGCGAATGAAACAGGAAGCCCCCGGCCTCCTGGCCGAGAACATCAACCACTGGTTCGACCAAAAACCGGAGCCGCGCATGGTCCGCACCCTGGACGGGAAGGCCCGGGCTTTTCTCAGCGACCGGTACCGGCCCCTGGACCATCACGACCTGGCCGAAGCGGTCCTGCCCGTCCTGGCCCGCGCCGACGCACGGGTCGAAAGTTGCGAGATCACCCCCGGCCGTCTGTACATCAAGGGCGTCATGGAAGACGTCCGCCGGACCATCCCCCCGCCCCCCGGCGGACAGCAGACCCCCGTGACAGTCTCCCCCGGCATAGTCGTCTCCAACTCCGAGACCGGGGAGGGAGCCCTCAGCGTCCAGCCGGCGGTCCACTTCCTGAGGTGCACCAACCTCGCCGTCTGGGCCCAGCACGCGCTGCGCAAGCACCACGTGGGCAGGGTCCACAACGAGACCGAAGAGGACTCCACCTGGCAGTTCCTATCCGACCGGACCAAGGACCTCTCCGACGCCGCCCTCTGGTCCCAGGTCCAAGACATGACCACAGGCGCCCTCGAGGGCGCCATTTTCGACAACATCGTCGAGGACCTCCGGAAGGCCCGCTCCCAGCCCATCGGAGACTCCGTCGTACCGGCCGTGGAGAAGCTGGCGGAAACCAGAGGACTCCAGGAGAAGGAGCAGGGAGGGATACTGGCACTCCTCATCGAAGGAGGAGACCTGACCAAGTTCGGCCTCTCCAACGCCGTCACCGCATTCAGCCAGGAGGCCGAGAGCTACGAAAGAGCCACCTACCTCGAGCAACTCGGAGGCGAGATCATCACCCTACCCCCCAAGGAATGGGAACTGATCACCGCCTGACCGGCAGGAAGAACCAGATGGGCGGGATTTACCACACCATAAGCGCCGGCGGATTCTCCGCCGGAGTCGAGTCCTACGCCCGAGACCCCGGCCGGGAGGGCCTCTGGTTCCTGTCAATGACGGGACCCCAGACCTCCCTCAGGGCAATTGCCGCGGCCATGGTCAAGCAACCCCCGGACCCGGCCTATATCATCGAGGGCCTGGAAGGAACGGCCCTCACCGGAAGATTCGAGCGGTGCATGATCCCGCCTGAATCCATAGGCACCTGGACCACAAAGATGGTCAAGCTGCCCGTCTGCGGAGGATACCACGCCATCATGTACACCCGGCTCGCGGAGTACGCCCATCCCAGGGAGGACTTTCTGCTCCTCTCAAGGGAGGAAGACAACCCAGCCAGCCTCCACTACACCTTCCTGGACCGCCGGATACCCATCCCGATCCATCCCACCTGGAAAGAATGGCTCTGGGACCGGGGACTCGCCGCCCAGGAGATCCTGCCCCTGGAATGCAGCGGCATCAGGGCGTACAGGTGCCAGCCCAATGCGGAGAAACTCCAGAAAGACCTCTCCCGAGCGGTCGCCGACGGGAGACTCAAAATCGAGGAAGAGAAATGAACACACTCCTAAACCGACCCGAACCCGGACTCAAGCTCCATCCCTCGAGGACCTGCTCCCACTGCGGGGAGGACCTGCCCCGGGAGAGAGCCCACTTCTGGGACCACGTCACCAGGTGCGGCCAGTGTGGACAGCGAGTACACCGCGGCTGCCAAGCAAAGCACTGAAAAAGACCGGAGATCAAGATGACTCTTGACGAGAACTCCGAAACCAGGGCGCAACCGGCCCTCAGACCCCACACTCCCCGGCCTCCCGGACCCAGTCTCATGCCCCGGCTCCCATCCTGTCGACAGGAACAAACCAATCAAGACAGGGAACGGGCCAAGCAATGCACCTAGCCCACACATTCATCATCTGCCTCATCACAGGACTCATCATCAGCATCCCCCTCACCCTGTGGACCGACCTACGGCAGATCAAGAACGGTGTACAACCCGAAGCCGAGCCCATTCTCCACGCCCAAGCGGAACGGTGACGGTCCAAACGCCACCCCGGGATCAGGCCCCAGCCCTCAAGATGGACCACCCGGGAGGGGGGGCTCTTCATGTGGGACTACCGGATGCTCTACGTCGCCATCGAAAAGTCCATTGACATCGCCTATCTCACCATCCTGCTCCTTCTGCTACGCGTCACAGAAGAAGGACGGGCGAGCGCCCTCCTGCTGGCGGCAGGCGCGATTCCAGTAGCCGCATTCAACTTCAACGGCCAGTGCAAATGCCTCAAGCAGTCAATCTCAGACCTGTTGGCCAGCAATATAGCCGGGCTGAGACCATCAAAGAAGGATAGATAGAATGAGACTAGCCGGACAGGCCAAGGGCGGGTTCTACCCCACCCCGCCCAAGGTAATCAACCTGATAGCACGAATCATCAGCTGCCGGAGCATGCCCCACAGGTCCCAGGGCAAGGACGTCATCCGGATACTCGATCCCTGCTGCGGAGCCGGAGAAGCGCTCGAGCAGTTGACCGGAAGTCTCAGAACAAAAGCCCAGATACCGGTGATCACCTACGGAGTCGAACTCCACAACGAACGGGCCCAGGCCGCAGCCCAACTGCTGGACCATACCCTATCGGCGGACCTCTTCCAGACCTCGATGGCCAACGAGGCCTTCAGCATGCTGTACCTCAACCCACCCTACGATCACGACGAGGAGAAGAAGAGAGTCGAGCAGTCCTTCCTGGCCCAATGCACCCGGTACCTCGCCCCAGGCGGAGTCCTGGCATTCATAGTGCCCAGGGAGAGAGCCTCAACCTCAGCAAGATTCCTGTCCAACTGGTACTCCAACATCGGGATGTGGGACTTCCCCCCGCCCGAACAGGAAGACTTCGGACAGGCGGTCGTCGCCGGCGTCCGGAAGAAGGACCCGGTCCCCGACCCGGGGATGGAGAAAGAGATCCGCAGCTGGTCCAGAGGAAACGAAAGGACCTTCGGGCAGAAAGACTGGCCCATGTACACCGCCTACCAGACACCGGCCCTGCCCGGAGGCGACATACTCTTCGCCACTCGGAGCGTGGACCCGGAGGCCGCGATCCAAGAGGCCAGGGTCAAAGGACTGTTGAACAACCCCAAGGTCACCGACCAGATCTGGCCTCACCAGAACGTCAATACCAGGCCGCTCATGCCCCTCAGACGAGGCCACCTGGCCATGCTCATCGCAGCCGGGTTCCTGAACAACGCCTGCCTGGAAGGCCCCGGCGGCGAGCGCATCCTCGTCAAGGGACAGACCACCAAGGAGAGGATCCTCGCCGAGGAAACGGAAGAGGAGGAAATCTTCAGGGACCGGCTGAAAACAACCGTCATGGCCCTCAACCTCCAGACCGGAGAGATATCCCACATCCAGTCCCAACCGTCGGACAAGACCCCGGAAGGAGAACCGGAGGAACCGGACGAGGAACAGGACGAGCAACCAAGCCCGGACCTCGCCGGAGCCGGAATGAGAGCCCGGACCTAGAACAACCTCAGCCCCACCGGCCCAAGGAACGAAAATGAACCTCAGCGAGTTCATCGACACATACCGGGACGCCATCACCCGGCAGGTGATAGACACCTACCCGCCCCTCTACCGGCCCTCTCCGGACGAGGAATCTCTCCCCAGGCTGGTCCGGCCTCCCCTGCCCGGACAGGAAAACGCCATCCGCAGCACCGCCCTGTCCCTGAAATCACAGAAGGGATCAGTGATAGTCGGCGAGATGGGCTGCGGCAAGACCTACATAGGCATCACGGCCGCCTCCCTGGCCGGATTCCAGCGCGTCCTGGTGCTGGCCCCGCCCCACCTCACCCGGAAGTGGCAGAGAGAGGTGAGGCAGACAATACCCGGGGCCCAGGCCTCCATCATCAACTCCATCACCGACCTCGAGAGGCTCCGGACCCAGCCCAACGAGGGCATCCTGTTCGGAATCATGTCCAGGGAGAGAGCCAAGCTGTCCTTCCACTGGAAGCCGGCAGCGGTCTGGCGATGGGCCCGGAACAGCAAGGGGCTTATCTACGAACCAACAACACTGGGGAAATTCCTCTCGCCCGCATGCCCATCATGCTACGCCTGGCTCCAGGACAGCGACGGAATCCCCCTCACTCAACACGACCTGTCCCGGAAACGGCTCAAGTGCGAAGGGTGCCGGGAGTCCCTCTGGACCGCGGACCGGACCGGCCCCAAGCGGTACGCCCTGGCCGAGTACATAAAGAACCACATGAGGAACTTCTGGCAACTCCTCATTGCGGACGAGGTCCACGAGTACAAAGCCAGAGGCTCAGCGCAGGGCATTGCAGCCGGCACCCTCGCCGAAGTCTGCGACAAGTCCCTCACCCTCACCGGCACTTTGATGGGAGGGTATGCCTCCACCCTGTTCCACCTCCTCTACCGGTTCTCTCCCGAGATACGCAACGAGTTCGAGCAGGACGACGAGGGCCGTTGGATCAAGAGATACGGGTTCGAGGAAGTCAGGGTCAAGAAGGAACAGGACGAATGGGACGAGGAGGGCCGGTACAGCCGCAGAAGGCATTACCGGAAGCAGACCAGGGAAAAGCCGGGGCTGGCCCCGGCAGCCCTCTTCCACCTCATAGGAAACTCCGTTTTCCTCCGGCTCTCCGACATCGCCTCCGAGCTGCCCTCCTACGAGGAGGAGGTCATACTCACCGGGCTGGACACCCGGCCCACCGGGACCATGTGCGACAGGGAAGACCTGTCCCAAGCGAGGGCGTACAACCTGATACTCAACAAGCTGAGGGAGGAGATCGCCCAATCGGTCAGAACCGGCTCAAAGCGCCTCCTGGCCACCTATCTCCAGACCCTGCTGGCCTACCCCGACGGCTGCACCCGGGGCGAAACCGTCGTCGACCCCGACACCGGAGACACCATCGTCGCAGTGCCCCCTCTCCCGGAAGACCGGACCTACCCCAAGGAACAGGCCCTCATAGACCTGGTCGCAGCCGAACGGATGAAAGGGCGCCGGGTGCTGGTCTACGTCACTCACACCGGCACCCGTGACATCACCGGCAGATGGAGCCAGATGCTGACCAAGCAGGGGTTCCGAGTCGCCGTCCTGAAGGCGGACACCGTATCCCCCGAAAAACGGGAGGCATGGGTCGCCGAACGGGTCAAGGAAGGCATAGACGTCCTCATGTGCCACCCCCCGGCTGGTGCAGACAGGCCTCGACCTCATAGACTTCCCGGCCATCTGCTGGGCGGAGACCGAGTTCTCTGTCTTCCAATCAACAGAAACCAGTACGGTTCTCATGGGCAGTCGATTTGGATGCGACTGTGGTTAAATAGGTGCAATAGACTGCAAAGCAGGGGCTTGAGTAAATGGTAGGTGAAACCGTCTTTAAGATGTGGTTAGGAGCTCTGTGATCCTTGGAACCACGACCCTAGCCGAGAGTTCGATCCTCTTGAGTTGGCCAAAACCATATTGAGAACTTGTAACTCCTCTGCGCTCACCGCAACCGAGTCAAGGGCAACCGGTCGCAGGAATACCTGATGGCCAGACTGGCGGAGATGGGGATCGCGGCGTGACAGTTTTACACGTGCAATCGACGAACGTCGGCTCTTCCGAGAGGTGTTGATGACTCCGAGAGAACTTTACTATCAGATAGGAAAGGAAACAGTTCTTTACCAGAACACGTTGCATCGGGAGTTATCCGACAGGGCATTTAACCTGCTAAATCTGGGCGTCGCAACGATTGCTGCAGCTGGGGTGATCGTTAATCTCCAGTCAAAAGACCTTGAGTGGGGACCCTTGCTGATGTCGCTGGGGGCACTGTCCCTTTTTGCGTTTGTCGTGGTTGCAGTGCTTTCGCTCAGGGGCATGCGCGGGGCAGACTGGTATGGCTTTCCGATACTTGACGACATGGCCCATCGGATAGCTTACCTAGAAGAAAACTATCCGGCGGGCTCGTCGTCGGGGCAACTGGAGGCCTTACAAAGCATTGCAGGGAACCATTTCCAAAGCGCTTCATTCAACAACGAATTGAAACTGTCCCACAGAAGACGCGAGCAGTTCTGGACAATAGTGTTCTTAGCGGTGGAAATGCTGGCCGTTATTTCTCTCGTCGTATTGATATTCTGGGGAACTCAAACACCCCTCTGCGGTGAGGCACTAGCTGAAACGGTTCAATGTGCAAGTCAGTAACTGACTGCTTGCTGTCTGAGCCAGCGTCAGCATCTTCCGTTTCTTCCGGCGGTTCGCCACCGAACGGTCTGGCTTGCGACTGCTTGACGGCCGGCACTACGCTCAGAAGGAATGGTTTTCGGGGGGCCTTCTCAGACTTGGCCATGGTAACCCCCTCCTTGTTGTTTTGGCTGTAGGGAAAAACGCCCGCCCGGGAGGACATTTGGCACTCCGCGAACGGGGATCGCTTCACTCTTGACCGTAGCAGGGGAGTTGTCTACTTGTCAACACTGACGTAACTGTTCAGACTCGAGGACGCGGATTGGCTTAATCCCAAATCGGGCATCTTCACGATGATTCTCAAACAATGTCCCTCAGCCGCAACCAGTCATTCCCGCGCAGGGAGACATTTGAATAATCCCCTCTCCCTCTGGGAGAGGGTTAGAGCCTGCCCCGGACTTGATCCGGGGGTGAGGGCGTCCTCCGTATCTGGGCACCCTCTGGATTCTCGCTTTCGCGGGAGTCGCGGAAGGTAACGCAAAGGTCTCCGCAGGCGGGAATCCAGAAATGCCAATGATAGGGACTGTTACTGGTTGCAAAGGCTTCTGGATTCCGGGTCCACCTCAGAATGACGAGCTTGGAGTAGGAAGGACACATCAAGTCTGAACAGTTGCACACTGACATGGACCCCGTTATCTGGACAGGATCAAGGCCGAGTTAAGTGAGAATCCCGGCGCTTCTGCGAGTGATTCGGTCACCTGTCCCGGTGAACACCTCCTTCCATTAGTCTCTCCAGACTCCCCTTCCACATCACTCTCCCATGCATCCCGGAAAACTCTTGTTTCAATTATCCAACACCCCCTGGTATCTTCTACAATGGACAACCACTAAGCAACCCACGCAGCGTTGTTGATATGCGACACCCCGAACGCTAACCTGAGAGTCGTCTTATAGCCCCGCTAGTTGATGGGTACCTTAACCTGCGTCCGGCAGGAGAAGGGAGGGAAGAAATGCCGAGCCCCGGGTTCACAGTCGAGCCTAACGTATTCGTCAACCTGGGACCCGACAGAGCAGTCTCGCTATTTCGCCAGTTACTCTGGGCGGAGGCGGGCCGCGTAGAAATTGGCCGCCATCTCGTAAATGTGCCGGACTGCATCAACGTTGGCGATGGCGGAGTCGACGCTTACATCGACGACGCCAACCCTTCGGACGATGACGTCATCCCTGATGGGTCATCAGTCTTCCAAATCAAATCGTCTGACCTTGCACCTACAGCCTGCAAACGAGAGCTTCACGTTGCCAGCAACCTGAACGCGCCGCTAAAGGAAGAATTGGACTTTCGGCTACAGCAGGGAGCAGCATACGTCCTGGTGCTTATGGCAGATATCACGGACCAGATGATAAGGGCTCGCTCGGATGCCATTCAGGAAGAGTTGGCCAAATTCGGTTACGAAGGGACCCCTGTCAGGATTTACACCGCCAACCAGCTTGCAGGGTTTACGAACCGTTATCCGTCGCTAGTAGCGTCGCTTCGGCCGGAGTTCTCAACTTGTCACCCCTACGAAAGATGGGGTAGCTGGCGGGATGTTAGACACCCCGCCGTCTTTGTTGCAGACTATCATCGCCAAGACCTATTGGACCAGATAGCCCTGACGTTGCGGGAAAGGTCAAGGTGTCCTGTGCTGCGGCTGACAGGACTGCCGGGAGTTGGGAAGACAAGAAGCTCCTACGAAGGGCTCAGGCCTGACGACCTCAGGAGCCAAGTGCTTTTTGTACCGCAAGCTGCAGACCTCATCGGTTCGCAACTCTTGCATACATTGGTTAACGACCCCAAGACCTCTGCGATTCTTGTGGTGGATGAGTGCGGCCTTGAACAACACAGAGCGCTCGCCAACGCCTTGGCTGAGCAAGGTTCGCGTCTCGCTCTAATCACAATGTCTTACGAAGTTGGACGGCTGCCGATCCCGACCATCGAACTCAATGCTGAACCTTTGGAAAGAGAGACCATTGAGGAGATTCTTCGGCAAGAGTATCCGGGCATCCCCTCCGAAGTGACCCGCCGCCTGTCCGAATTCGCCGACGGGTATCCTCATATCGCTGTGCTGTTAGCCGACCAGTACGTGGAGGAAGGGAACACTGGAGCTTATTTCTCAGTTTCTGATGACCGGCTAATGCATAGGCTGATTGGGGGCTCCACATCCCCTGATTCGTATCAATTCCGAATCACAAGAGCAGTCCTTATGGGTCTCTCGCTGTTCCAACGCATTGGTGTGGCGGGGATAGGAGAAAGCGAAGGTCAATGGCTCGCCCAACAAGTGGGAGTGTCTTGGCAGGAGTTTCAGGAGGTCGTGTCCAAGGAAAGAGGCCGCGGCACGGTCCAGGGAGACCACTACGTTTTTGTGACGCCCTTCATGCTGAGGATTCACCTTCTGGAAGAGTGGTGGCATGTTTACGGCTTCAAAGACGAGACCGGCCTCAGCGAGTTCGTGTCCGGTATGCCGGACGCTGAGCGGGCGAATCTTCTTCGCAGGTTTTTTGAGCACTTCCCCTATGTAGCTTCGGCATCCCGAGGAGCCGAGTTTGTCCGAAAGATGCTGGCAGAGGATGGGAGCCTTTCCAACTTCGAACTTCTTAACAGTGAACTTGGCGGCAGGTTTTTTCTAGCCCTGACAGAGGCCGATCCGGTTGCGGCTCTACGTGCTGCGCAGCGTGCTGTTGGCAGTAAGAGTCGTGAGGAGCTCCTCGAGTTCCGCGAGGGCAGACGGGCTATGGTTGAGGCACTGAAGCGTATGGCCGTATGGAAAGAGTTGTTCCAAGAAGCTGCCCTGCTCCTTCTCGCACTGGCTGAATCCGAAACTGAGTCGTGGGCTAACAACGCCAGCGGAGAGTTCGTAAACTTATTCAGCGTTGGACCTGGACCACTGGCGCCCACCGAAGCGTCTCCCGCCGACAGGTTCCCAGTCCTCCAAGGATCACTGTTGAGCGATTCACCAGAACGAATAAAGCTAGGTGTTCAAGCTTGTGAGCGCGCTCTGAGCACGGGGTCCTTCCGCAGGGTCATCGGTGCCGAGTACCAAGGAGTTCGGCGAGAACCCGATCTGTGGCGACCTGTGACGTACGGCGAAATGTTCGACGCTTACCGGTCTACGTGGGGGTTGATGAGGGAGTCGCTGAGCCATTTGAATGACGAGGAGAGAACACACGTGGTCAACGTGCTATTGTCCAGCGCTCGCGGCCTGACTCGCCTGGAGCCTTTGGCGGACATGGTAATTGAGACCATCCGCGATCTGGCTAACGATACAGATGTGGACCGGAGAGATTTGATCGGTCGAACGGTGGAAATCCTACGCTATGAAGGCAGGAGAATGGAGACTGAAACAAAAGGCAAGTGGGAGCGGTTGGCCGAGGAACTGTCCGGGGACGACTTCAGTTCCCGAATGGAACGGTACGTTGCAATGGAACTCCTTGAGGACGAATTCGACGAAGAAGGGCAGCAGGTGAACCAGGCCCAGCCCCACATCATGGAATTGGCATCCCTAGCCGTGGAAACGCCCCTGTTGCTCTCCGCCGAACTGAATTGGCTCGTAACCAAGCGAGCAAGCTCTGGCCATAGGTTCGGGTATGAGTTGGGAAAACGCGATCTGGACAAGGTGTTCCTGAAGCCCATTTTGGATGCCCAGACAGGAGCGGGAGACGATGCGGACCTTTCATTCATCGGCAGCTACTTCAGAGCCTTGTCCGAGCGTGAACCAAACAAATGGGAATCCCTGCTTGACACTCTTGCTCAGTGTCCTAGCCGAGCCGGGTGGGTGGTCGAGTTGACCTGGCGTTCGGGAATCGTGAGTCAACGAGCTTCTCGGCGGGTTCTCCAATTGACGCAGGCGGGCGTCACCGATCCCTCAGCATTGCGAATGTTCAGGTATGGTGCAGCGGTAAGGTCACTTACTCCCGAAGATTTCTCTACTTGGGTGGATGTGCTGCTGGAGGTGGATAATCTAGGCGCGGTGTCCGCCGCCCTAGACCTCTTGGTAATGTACGGTGGCTATAGTGTTTCTGAGGAGCCTGCACGTAGGATTGTCTGCCATCCCTCTTGGTTCAGGCCGACGGTAGGACGGCATCGCCCCTCACACGATGCATTTTGGTGGGCGGACGTGGCTGAAGCTCTGTGTAAAAACCATCCTGAGGTGGCATTAGAAATCGCTAACTTGATGCTAGAACACGCCGGTGAACCGGGAACAATCGTTGAGTGGCTCGATGATGAGCCAGGCCGAGTGCTAGACACGGCCCTACGGCAGAAGCCGTGGGAAGTATGGCAAATTGCATCTTCTCTGCTTGACCCCCCAATGGACGAAAGGGCTTTTGTTGTCGGCCTTTGGCTAAAGGGTAGCGACATGTTCGGCGCTGGAGGCTCGCACATTCTCCAAGAAGTTCCGCAGGACTTGATATGGATGTGGGTCGAGGAATCCCCTGACTCCAGAGCCATCAGATTGGCCGAATTCGTTCCTAAACTGATAGGTGGCCCCCTTGACGACCCTAGTCTAGCCCGGGAATTGTTGGTGCGGTATGGCCACGAACCAAGTGTGCGAGGCGCTCTCCGAGCCAACTTCTCCACTGAAGGATGGACCGGCCCTATGAGTCAGCACCTGTTGGAAAAACGGTCCTGGCTGCTGAACTTGCGTAGTCAAGAGACGGATAAGAAGGTCCTGATGTGGATAGATGAGTATGTGGCAGAGATAGACCGGGGTGTGGAATATGCTCGACAAGAAGAAGAACGAGCAGGTAGGTGAACTTACGGACCCTTTGGGCATGGCCACGCCAAGTACATGACATATGACCATGGACGGTAGGTGATGGAAGGGGCGCTACCAAGACAACATCTTCGTGGAGCGGCTGTGGCGGACGGTGAAGTATGAGGAGGTGTACCTGAAAGCCTACGCCAGCGTCCTGGAGGCCCAGCGGGGACTGGAAGACTACTTCCGGTTCTACAACGGGCTCAGGCCCCATCAGGCCCTGGGCTACCGGACCCCGGACGAGATGTTCCATGGGGAGCAGGATGCCGTAGATGGGGAGTCTAACGGAAGGAGGTGTTCACCGGAACAGGGGACCGAATCACTGGCAGGAGAGCCGGGATTCTCACTTAACTCGCCCCTGGTTCTGTCCAAATAACGGGTTCCACCTCAGGTTGACCGGACTAATGGGTTTGAAGATAATAGGCGCCACACTAGATGTTCCGTACAGGTGACGTGCAATGACTAACAGATTAGATGTACGGTTAGACTCCGAACACCGGCGGCGGTTAGAGGCATTAGCCCAGGAGAATGGAGTGCCCATCTCCGAAGTAGTGCGACGCCTCATCGACGGCGCCTATGATGACATTGTGCGGGCGCGCCGGAAGCAAGCGATTGAACGGTTAATAGGGTTGAACGTGGAAGACCCGCCTGACCCAGATACCCTCTCCCGCGAGTTGGAGGCCGCCCATGAAGCCGGCGGTCTTCATTGACGCCAACGTTCCCATCTACGCCGCAGGCCGGGAACATCCCTATAAGCAACCGTGCGCTCGGATTCTCCGAATGGTGGCAGATAATCCGCAATTGTTCGTCACCGATGCCGAGGTGCTCCAAGAGCTGTTGCACCGCTACCTGGCCTCGGGGCGATGGGCCCTGGGCCGGGAGGTGGTGCGGGCTTTCGCCGAGGCCATGCGCGGGCGAATCGAACCCGTCCACGCGGAAGATGTTACCCTGGCGGTGGAGTTGGCTGACCGCCCTCCGGTGGTCAGCGCCCGGGACCTGGTCCACGCAGCGGTGATGCAGCGGCTGGGAGCTGACTGCGTAATCTCGGCTGACACAGATTTCGACCGCTTGGAAGGCATACATAGGCTGGACCCTGCCCGCATTGAAGAATGGGGCAGTTCCGTTCTGACTGTCCCTGAAGCTTAAGGCAGCTTGTTAAGCATCGGAAGCCACAAAGGGCCTGTGCGAGAACATGGCGCTACACGTCGACATAGATAACCCCAAGTATCGTGATGCAGCGGCGAAGATTCTGTCGCGCCATGACAACTTTCAACCCGAGGCCAACATCACCAGCGCGGTCCGGGACTTTCTCATCCACACCGGCCTGGCCCGCAGCGAAGAGATCGTCGAGGAAAATCCACCATCAGACGCCTCCCGCCGAGCCGTTGACCTGACCGCCCTGGACACCTTCATCGAGTTCAAGCGGCGCATCGGCACCGCTCCGGGCGGCGAACCCGACCCGGAGAACGTCCGGCAGTTGGACGACTACCTGGCTCAATCTGCGGGGCAGGGCCGGGTCCGTATGGGCGTTCTCACCGACGGCAGGCGGTGGTTGTTGCGTTGGCCCGGTGCCGGACAGGTCCAACTGACTCGCCCATATGCCTTCACCCTGGAAGGGCCTGACGGCTGGTTCCCCTTGTACGAGTGGCTCAGGGACTCTGCGCTGGTATCTCTTGAGGACATCAGTCCCGATAGAGAAGGAATCGCCGAGTACTTCGGCCCCGGCAGTCCCTCCTACCAGCGCGACATCGCCGCCCTGAAAGCCCACTACCAAGAGCACGCGGAACTGGAGACCATCCGGGTCAAGCGGAGCTTGTGGTATGACCTGTTGCGTACCGCCTTGGGCGAAATCGCCTACAGCACGGAGGGGATAGATGACTCGGTGCGCGGCATCATCAGCGGGTTCACCGACGACACGGAGGAGATGGACGACCTGTTCGTCCGCCACACCTACCTGGGCGCCGTCATCGGGATGGTGGTGCAGGCTTCCTTCGGCATCGACATTCGGCGGCTGGCCGAGACCGACCCCGCCGACCTGCTCCAAGGCCGGGAGTTGTACCGGGCCACCGGGTTGCAGGGAGTGCTGGAATCGGACTTCTTCGCCTGGCCCATCGAGGTCGGCGGCAACCCGCTACTCCAAACGCTGGCCCGCCGGGTGGCCCGGTTCAACTGGGCCGAAGCGCCGCCGGACATCGCCGCCATCCTATACGAGACGGTCATACCGCCGGAAGAGCGGCGGCAGTTGGGTGAATACTATACTCCCGCCTGGCTGGCCCGCGTCATGGTCCGCGAGCTGGTAGACGAACCGCTGAACCAGCGCGTGCTGGACCCGGCCTGCGGCTCCGGCACCTTCGTGACCGAGGCGGTGGCCCATTTCATCGGCGCCGCCAGTGCGACCAACTGGGAACCCAAAGAAGTGCTGAACCGCCTGCGGGAGGCGGTGACCGGCATTGACGTTCACCCGGTTGCGGTGCACCTGGCACGGGCCGCCTGGACGCTGGCCGCCCGCCCGGCCATCAACGCCGCCGGCGCCGCCGGGTACGACGCATCGCTGTCCATACCGGTCTACCTTGGTGACGCCCTGCAACTGCGCTTCCGCACCGGGGATATGTTCGCCGAGAACGAGATTTCCATCCAGACCAACGACGAGGAGAACACCGAGCTGGTCTTTCCCGTCAGCCTGGTGGAGCGGGCCGAGGACTTCGACGCCCTGATGGGGGACATTTCCGCCTACATCGAGCAGGGCGATGATCCCTTCCTGGCCCTGGACGACAACCACGTCAACGACCCCGCTGAGCGGCAGACCATAGGGGAGACCATCAGGATCATGCAGCGCCTTCACGACCAGGGGCGCGACCACATCTGGGCCTACTACACCCGCAACATGGTGCGGCCAGTGGCGTTGTCGCGGGCAAAGGTGGATGTGGTGATCGGCAATCCGCCTTGGATCAACTACAACCAGACCGCCGACATCCTGCGCGACGAGTTACAGAATCTGAGCCGGAACCGCTTCGGCATCTGGGCCGGAGGACGTTACGCTACCCACCAGGACGTGGCCGGTCTTTTCTTCGCCCGTAGCGTTGACCTCTACCTCAAGGACGGCGGCGTCATCGGCTTCGTGCTGCCCCACAGCGCGTTGCAGGCCGGGCAATACTCCAAGTGGCGCACCGGCAAATGGCAATCACCTCCGTTGGGCCGGGGCAGGAACCGGGCGTCCGCCTACACTCTGTCCGTATTGTTCGACCACAAGATAGCTTGGGATTTGGAACAGTTGGATCCCAATACCTTCTTCCCGATAGTCTCATGTGTGGTGTTTGCTCGCAGCACAGGGCAAAGCGGAATATCGGCGCCGCTGGCTGGACAGGTTGAGCGGTGGCGGGGCGAGACCGGGAGCGACGATGTTCGCCGGGAGCCCGCCGGCATCACCGACACTGGCGCCACGGGAAACTCCCCCTACGGCGGTTACTCCCGTCAAGGTGCGGTTATCGTTCCCCGGTGCCTGTTCTTCGTCAATGAAACGGAGAACAGCGCTATCGTTCAGGCGGCGCCGACCGTCACCGTCAACCCCCGCCGGGGCAACCTGGACAAAGCACCCTGGAAGGATCTGAACCTGACCGCCATCACCGGCCAGACCGTCGAAGACTCGCATCTATTCAGCGTACATCTCGGCGAGACTATCGCCCCATACGTTGCGTTGGAACCTCTGAAGGCCCTGTTGCCGCTGAAGCGGGACGATACAGCGTTACCAATAGAGGTGGGCGGCCCGGGCGGCATTCGTCTGGGCGGGTTAGAGCGTAGGATGCGGGAACGTTGGCAGACCATAAGCGCGATGTGGGAAACCAACAAGGCTCCTGCCAACCACCTGAATCTGCTAGGACAGATAAATTACCTGCACAAGCTGTCGTCGCAACTGGAGTGGCAGCATAACTCGGACGAAAGAGCACTGCGTGTGGTTTACACCAAATCGGGTGAGCCGACGGCTGCTTTGCTTCAGGATTGCGGCGCGCTGGTTGACCACCTTCTCTACTGGATTCCGTGCAGGACCATACAAGAAGCCAACTACCTGCTGGCTATCATCAACAGCGACGTGCTACAAGAGGCTGTCACGCCTTTGATGTCCAAAGGCCAGTTCGGAGCGCGCGACCTACACAAGCATCTTTGGAAGCTGCCCATCCCGGAGTTCGACCCGGCGCAGGAACTGCATTTCGTCATCGCCGCTGCCGGGGCAACGGCACAGGCCGCTGCGGGAAATAGGCTGGAGGAACTGCGGAGGTTGCGGGAGAGGCAGGATGACAAGCTGACCGTGACCGTCGCCCGGCGCGAACTGCGAACGTGGCTGCGCACTTCGCCGGAAGGCAAAGCCGTGGAAACCGCCGTGGGGCGGCTGCTGGCTGGCGGGTAGAAGATAGAGGACATTCGGCCCAACAAGGAGGACAGTGAAAATCCAGGACATTTTCCATATGTTCATGATCCAGGACATGGAGCGAGCCGTGCGCTTCTACGGGGACGTGCTGGGGCTGGATGTGGAGGATCAGACTCCTGAATGGTCGAGACTGGCCTTACGTGACGAAATCATCGTCCTCCGCGGAGGTGGCACCGACGACCTGACCTGGACTCCATTTCGAGGTGGAGGCCATCCAAGAAGCGTGTCTCCACGTGCAGAAGGGCGGGGGTGCATCCTCAGTTGGGATCCACCGCGCCAATGGTTGGACAGCTCTCGCGGATCTAGCAGACAGGGAGGGGAATGGGTTCACCTTTTTCAGCCTCCCAGGTTAGGGTCATAACCCTCTGAGACCTCGATTTCGGTCCGGTAGTGCAGGCCCACCCCCGTATTTCGAGTTCTACTGCAACGGGTCACCCACGCGTCACATATACAACATTCGCAATCCCAGTAGACACCAAAAACCGAGGTACTCGTGGCTGGTAAGCTAAAATCAGCACGGAGTCGGACGATACCATTCGAGTGGGGCGCTACCGTACTTTCGGAGGACTCGTCATCCTACGGCATCAAACTCGCGTGTCTGGAGAATGGGGGACGACGGGAGGTTGAGCACAACAACAGCAAGCGATCGCGGCTCAAATTCGTTTGCTCACTCGCTCGAGGGCATTCGATACACACTCTAATACCGCGATGTTTTCCGGCTGTAGCAGGTGCCTAGATGTCTTGGCGTTTCGGGGGGCATACAAATATCGGATAGCAGTGAAGGCATTTTGCGATTTTCTAAGGAATACGCGAAGGTCTTGAAATGTCCGCTCCCTACCTATGTTCTCTAATTCATCCTTGAATTCCTCATCGACAGACTTTTGTAGATCGGAAGGAAGGAAATCGAATAAGGCTAACAACTTATGATTCTCATACTCCTTTCTGAACGTTCCAGTATTTTTGAACAGCAAATACTTTAAGAAGTATTCAGTGGCCAATGGAAGGAAAATCAAGGAGGAATAGAGGAACTCACTGCTTTCCTCGGACACTCCTACTCCGTGCAGCAAACGGTATGAGGACAGGGCGCTGTTGGCTAGGAACAGCACAAACTCTGGACTCGTAAAAGCCCGGATCTCAGTTTCCGCAGCAAGGCGAAGTTGTGCTTCTCTAAAAACCTTCTGTTGGGGGTCTTCTTCGAGGAATGTAATGGTTCCTGTTTCTTCTTCTCGCTGGATTACCTTCCCTCCGATCGATGTGGTGATTGCTACTCTGGCGGTCACAGGTGCACCTGTGGGTTTGGTTGTAGACTTGACCTTGTCCAATCGTCCCATGCCATGGAGTATCAGTTCTTCGTTGCCCATCTCTGCACGGCGCCAAGTGACCACACCAAGTCCCGAACGCCAAGGTCCGGCAACAGTTTCGGTTCTCAACCGGTACTCTATCCGGACATTTCTGTCCTTGAGTGGCTGCAATATATCGGATGTGACGTCGTTGCAAATTAGTTCGGTATGAACAGTCCATTCCACTCGAGTCTCACTACATGTAGCCCAAGGCCCAACGTACTGGGAAATGTCACTTCCATCTATAATCAAGTCAAGGGCTCGATCATCACTACTTTTCTAACTCATTCCACGGTCTTCCAAAAACTCGTTCTCCACAGCGGGGCTTCATCGGCTCCTGTCCAGCCAACTGCTAATGGCCGTTTGATTGGCTAACTCCAGTCAGAAGGTCGACCCGACTGAACCAGTTTGGCCAGCGTTCGACGGGCCAATCCCAAGCCATCTAGGTGCGCTTGCGCGGTGTCTGCTGGTAGTTTCCCGTGGGCAATATCATTGCATGTCCTGTAAATGGACTCGGCGGTTTTCTCTTGATCCAATTCTTGTCTTCGCGGTCTTTTCTAATCAGGTCACGGGCTCGGCGAGAAAGCTGACCACCCTTCCCACGGGAGGCGTCAAGCTGGTACATCATCTCCAGCGCAATCGCCAAGCCGATTATCTTGTCGAAGGCTGCATGTATTCCCGTACGAGACAGCGAAGAAGCAACCCGCGAGAGAGCTTATCAGTTATCCAATCAACACCAAAAACTCCGGTACTCCTGGGCGGTCGAATTGAACGATTAGGGAACTGAAAGGCCATAGTACCTGCAAAACTGGGTTGAACGGGTGGCAGACTTTAATTGGGTCTGTCCCAGTTTTGTTCTTATCTGACACGAGAGGGCGGGAGACGCTCGATCCCGGCTCTGGCCCATCAAGCCTCCGGCCTGCCATGGTCGGAGACTTTGCCATCCCCTTCCGGCAGCGGCACGCCGCACCCTGTCAGCGGGTGAGTGGGCAGATCAGCCCCCATTTGCGTTGCTGCGCCCCTGCAACGGCAAGAACGGTCACGGCTCCAGCGTCTCGGCCTCCGCCATGCGGTAACCCACGGTGGGCAAGGCGAAGATGTAGGTGGGGTCGTCCGGGTCGTCGCCCAACTTGCGCCGCAGTCTCCGGACGATGTTCCGCACCGGCCCCGAGTCCCCGCCCTTGTCCGGCCCCCAGACCCGTTCCAGCAGGTGCTGGTGGGTCAGGGGAAGCCCGGCGTTGGCCGAGAGCTCCACCAGCATCCGGTACTCGGTGGCGGTGAGCGCCACCGGGTCTTCGGCCAGCGTCACCCGGCGCAGGGCGTAGTCCACGGTCAAATCTCCCCGCACGTAGGGCCGGGCGGGCTCCGTCAGCTCCGGCGCCGCCCGCTTGCGCAGGGCCGCCCGGATCCGGGCCGCCAGCTCCGTGGGAGAGAAGGGCTTGACCACGTAGTCGGCCGCTCCCTCGTCGAAGGCCCGGGCGATCACCTCGTCCTGGCCGTAGACCGACAGGAAGATGACCGGCACGTCGGCTATCTCCCGGATCTGCCCCATCAGCTCGATGCCGTCGGAGCCCGGCAGCACCAGGTCCAGCAGCGCCAGGCGGGGCGGCTCCTCCGCCATGAGCCGGGGCACATCCTCCGGGTCTCCGGTGACGACGGGGGCGTAGCCCGCCCGGGTCAGGGCGTCCCGCACGTAGCGCAGCGTCTGCGGGTCGTCGTCCACGCACAGGATGCGCACCGGCTCCGGCTCCCTGCGCTGCCTTCGCCGGGGCCGCCTGGCGGCGCGCCTCGCGGGCTCGTCCACCGCCGGAAGGGTGAAGGTGAACCGGCTGCCCAGGCCCGGCCCGTCGCTCTCGGCCCGGATGCGCCCCCCGTGGGCCTCCACGATCCCCTTGCAGATTGCCAGCCCCAGCCCGTACCCGCCCAGCTCCCGTACCCGCTCCTCCCCGTCCAGCTGCGAGAACTTGCGGAACAGATGGGGCAGATGCTCGGCGGGCACCCCCACCCCGTCGTCGGAAACCGAGAGGGCCACGTGGACCCCCTCCCGCGCGGCGGAGACCCGGATGGGGGACAGGTCGTGGGAGTGGCGGGCCGCGTTGGAGAGCAGGTTGGTCAGCACCTGGACCACCCGCCGCCGGTCCGCCGTCACCCGGGGCAGACGCGCCGGCAGGTCGATGACCAGGTTGGCCCGGCCTCCCCCGCCCTGGAACCGGCTCCTGGCCTCGTCCACCAGGACGGTGACCTCCACCGGTTCCGGGGATACCGGCAGCGTCCCGGTCTCGATCCGCGCCACGTCCAGCAGGTCGCCGATCAGGTGGCGCATGCTCTCCGACTGGTCCCGGATGATCCGGAAGAACTGGGTCATCTCCGCCGGGTCCAGCTCGGAGGCATTCTCCAGCAGGGTGTCCGTCGATCCCTTGATGGCCGCCAGCGGGGTCCTGAGCTCGTGGCTCACCATCCCCAGGAACTCGGACCGCAGCCGCTCCAGGTCCTCCAGCGGCGTCAGGTCCTGTATGGTAATGACCACCGACTCCACCTCCCCCTCCTTCGACAGGATGGGAGTGGCGTTGACCAGGGTGGTGACGCTGCGCCCGTCGGGGGCCTGGAGGACGATCTCCTCGGCCCGCACCGTCTCCCCGGTGACCAGGGTCTGGGCCAGGGGCAACTCCCGCAGGGAGACCTCCCGCCCATCGGCCCGCCAGTAGGTCAGCACCTCCAGCAACTGCTCCGCCGTCCCGCCCGGCTCGCACAGGCCGCTGACGATCCGCCTCGCCTCCCGGTTGATCGACACCGGGTTCCCCGTACTGGCGTCGAGGACCAGCACGCCCACCGGCGTGGTGTTCACCAGGGTCTCCAGGTCGGCCCGGGCCCGCTGCTCGTCGCGGTGGCGGCGGGCGTTGGCGATGACCAGCGCCGCCTGGGAGGCGAACATCACCAGGGTCTCCTCGTCCTCGGCGGTGAACTCGATCTCCTTCTCGCCCACATAGATGCCCCCGACACCCTCCCCCCGGTGACGGAGCGGCGCGGCCAGGAAGGGCAGGGGCGAGCTCACCGCCATCGGCGGGCGGAACTCTGGCAGGCCCAACTCCCTGGCGTAGCCGTGGAAGTCCCGCAGCCGCAGCGGTTCACCGATGCCGCTGAGCCGCTCGAAGAAGAGCATACCGTTGGGAAATTCGGCGAACTGCCGGCTCTCCTCGGGAGTCAGCCCGGAGTAGAGGAAGTCCTGTATCCGCCCCGCATCGTCCAGGAGGGTGATGACCCCGTAGCGGGCGCCGGTCAGCGACCGGGCGCTGTCCAGGACCCCCTGCAACACCGTCCCGAAGTCCAGGCTCTCGTTGATGCGCAGGCTGGCCTCGCTGAGGCGGGACAGCCGCTCCCGCAGGGCCTCGTTTTCCCGGGCCAGCTCACCGGCGTTTTCCATCCTCTCAACCTCTGTCCAGGTACGGACGGCCCGCGATCTCCCGGCCCACCGGGCCTCCGAAATGAGTGTATCAGCTTTGCCAAAATGTACACAGCAAAAATTGGTGGGACATTGGGGTGCTGAGTGGCAGGAATTCCACTGACTTTACACAACGTTCTATGTCACACTATCCGGCAACTTACCCCAACCTCCGGTGGGGAGGATTCACTTGACCTTCCGAATGCCAATAGTAGGAGTGGATATAGCAGTGGCTGACGGCCGGTTCCTACGCGACCCGGGCCACTCCCGGCCATCGGTTGGCGGCTTTTCGATTGGGGCCGCCGGGTAGATGGCAATGAATAACACAATCGGAGAACCAGCATCATGAACCACCGTCAACCCCTTGCCACCCTGTCTGCCCGGAGCGCCGCCATAATGGGCGCCCTGGCCGCCTGCCTATCCAGCCCCCCCCCCCCCGACTTTCGTCCTTCCGCAGACGTGGGAGTGGCATGATGGGCACGGGGCAACCCACACCGCTTCCCCTGTGGGCCGCCGCCCTGGCGACCCTGTTCGTGGCAGCAGCGCTGTTCTCCCTCTACGTCCATCCGGCCTACGCCCAGCAGGGCGAGGCACCCGCCCAGCCCACGGGCCTCGAAGCCACGGCGACCCACGACCAGGTAGTCCTCACCTGGGACGACCATGGCGACGACTCCATCACCGGCTACGTGATCCTGCGGCGCGTCCGCGTCAACGACACCGGGGGCGACTTCAGTGTATTGGTCGCGAACACGGAGAGCGCCGCCACCACCTACGCCGACAACACGGTGGCGGCCAGCACCACCTACACCTATCGCATCAAGGCCATCAACGAGCATGGGACCAGCGAGCGGTCCCGCTGGTCCCATATCGACACCCCGGCGGCCCCGTAGCGGGTATCAAGGACTGCGCTGCCGAGGGAGCCATCTGCACCGGAGACGGCAGGATTCTGTCCAACGAGTTGGTGCTGACCGTCTATGGGCCGCGGCAGTAGACCTGCCATCGCCCACAGCTCACCTCTCAGGGCAAAGGAAGAGCTTGCACGCATGGCAGAGGGGCGCGGCTGAAACGAAAAAGGGGTCCGCATACTCAGACTGGCAGGGCCGCCGTCCAATTCCCACTATGAAGGTCCGGCGTTGTAGCGGTCGAGGGACCCGCGCCGATGCCGAATCACCCGTGCTTCCGGCGGCAGAAAGAGCGGAACCTGACAGGAGAGGAAGCAGGCGAAATGAGGCGGAAGCGTCCCTCGCGGTCCAGGGTGAAGCTCAACCCCGTCGCCGTGTGGGAACTGCTGGACCAACTGGGCATAACCCAGAAGGAGTTGGCCCGCCGCAGCGGGATTTCCGCCGGATACCTCTCACAACTGATTCGCGGGGAGCGCAGTCCCTCAGTGCGTACCCAGGGACGCTTGCAGCAGGCTCTGGGCGTGACCGACTGGGACCGGCTGTTCTTCATTGAACCCATTGAACCCGCCGGTGAGTAACGGCCGGTCCACCGGGACACCGCCGCACCGAAACGCAAAACGGGCCGCATATAGACCGGCGGGGAGTACACCGCGACGCGGCGTCCTCCCCCGGTTTTTCGCACCGGTCCAGCGCCCCGGTCTCACCGGCCCCGCCCCCGTTCCTGTTCCGAGTTTGGCGCTCCCTCGACGATGTAAAGGGGCGGGGAATCGGGCTTGGCGTTCCATGTGTTAGTAGCAAGTTAAAAATGGGCGGAAGTAGCAAGATGGAACTGACCCACCCGGTAATGGTGGCATCATCCGCAGGGACTCTGCGGAGGTGCGTCAAACACATTGCTGAAGGTGGAAGAAGTGAAAGAGATCTACGAGATGAAAGGGGCGGGCCGTTCGATCCGGGGGATTGCCCAGGAGTTGGACGTGTCCCGCAACACGGTGCGCCGGTACCTGAAGTCGCCTGAGGCCATGCGGCCCAGGCCCCGGCCGCCGCGGGGGTCGCGGCTGGACCCATACGCCGAGCATATCGACCGGCGTATGGGAGAGGGGTTGGAGAATTGCCGGGTGCTGGATCGGGAGGTTCGGGCCCTGGGGTACCAGGGCAGCTACTCGACGGTGGTGCAGTATGTGCGCCCGCGGCGGCAGCACAAACAGCCCGAAGCCACGATGCGGTTTGAGACGGCGCCCGGTGAGCAGGCCCAGGTCGACTGGGGCAGCTTGCCGTACATCGGCGAGGACGGGAAGCGACGCCGCGTCTGGGTGTTCGTGATGACGCTGGGCTGGTCTCGGGCCTGCTACCTGGAGTTGGTTCGCACGGCGGACACCGCCGCCTTCATCCAGTGCCACGTCAACGCTTTCGAGTACCTGGGCGGCGTGCCGCGGCGCTGCCTGTACGACAATGCCAAGGTGATCACCTTGGGACGGGACGAGGAGAAACGGCCGGTGTGGAACCGGCGGATGCTGGACTTCGCCCTGCGGGTGGGCTTTGAGGCCAGGCTGTGCCAGCCCTACCGGGCCCAGACCAAGGGCAAGGTCGAGAGCGGAGTGAAGTACGTCCGGCGCAACATGTGGCCCAGCATGCGTTTCACCGACGACGCCGACCTGAACCGGCAGGGATTGGAGTGGTGCGACGTGGTGGCCAACCGCCGGATCCACGGGACGACCCACCGGGTCCCTGGGGAGATGCTGGACGAGGAGCGGGCCCATCTGGGGAAACTGCCGGACCGCGCCACCCTGGCTCCGCACCTCAGGGAGGACCGGAAGGTGGCCCGGGACTGCTTCATCAGCTGGGAAGGCTCCCGCTACGGCGTCCATTGGAAATGGGTGGGAAGGACGGTGCAGGTGGGACAGCGGCTGGGCACAGTGGAGATCTGGTCCGGCAGTGAGCGCATCGCGGTGCATCCCCGGGCTCAGCAGGCGGGGCAGCGCTTCATTCTCCCCGGCCAGTGGCAGGGACTGCCCAAGGGAAATGGCCGGCCCCTCCGCGAGGCGGTGGCTGTGCAGATACCCGCCGGTGAGGTGGAACGCCGCTCTCTGGACGTGTACGAGCTGGCTGCCCTGGGAGGTGCAAGGTGATCGCGCTGGAACAGGCGCGAAAGCACCTGGATACCCTGGGATTGAAACAGGCCGTCGAGGCCCTGGACAACTCCCTGGACGCCGCCGCCAGCAGAGAGCTGACCTACCCTGAGATGCTGGCCGACCTCCTGGGAGTGGAGGTGTCCGCCCGCAAGGAGCGCTATCTGGCTACCAAGACGAAAATGGCCCATCTGCCCTTCCAGCGCACCTTGGAGCAATTCGACTTCGCCTTCCAGCCCTCCATCGACGAGCGCCACGTCAGGGAACTGGCCGGTCTGGCCTTCGTCGCCGAGGCCAGCAACATCCTGCTGCTGGGTCCGCCCGGCGTGGGCAAGACCCATCTGGCCGTGGCTCTGGCCCTCAGGGCCATCGAGAACGGCCAGGGAGCCTACTTCGTCCGCGCCTACGACCTGATGGAGGACCTGAGAAAGGCGCGGATCGAGCACAACCTGGACCGGAGGATGCGAATTTACCTGTCGCCAAAAGTGCTGGTGGTGGACGAGTTCGGCATCTGGCCCTACGACCGGGAGGCGGCCACCGCCTTCTTCACGCTGGTGTCGGCCCGGTACGAGCGGGGCAGCATCATCCTGACATCGAACAAGGGTTTCGGCGAGTGGGGGGAACTGCTCGGCGACACGGTCATCGCCTCGGCGGTGCTGGACCGGCTGCTGCACCACAGCCACGTGCTCAACATCCGCGGGGAGAGCTTCAGGCTCAGGGAGAAACGCCAAGCGGGGCTCTTCCCTTCGCAACAGCATCTCGCCGCTTCGCCGGAGGAGGCCGGCGACAACTACGCGGACTGACAAAGTCGCAGACCAAAACCAGGTGGGGCAATCTTAAGTTGCTACAAAAAGCGGCACGAGTGTGGAGGTAGCTCAGCCCTGAACCGGCGACCCCGAGGAACCAGACGGGTGGGTCAACTCAAGTTTGCTACAACCGGGTCCATTCCAAGTTGCTATTGACACATGTGGGGCCGCCCGGGTCCCCGGCCAGGACCGCCGAGACCGCTGGCGCCAAATCTCGTGTCCGGTAGGGGGACAGGCGGTTGGCGTCGCGCCCGTGGCCGCCTGTTCTCTGGTCGCGCTCAGGCCCCGGTCCGGTCCTCGCCGGGACCGGAGCCGGACGGCTCCGGCTGGGTCAACATCCGGCCATAGCCCCGCTCGTCCACTAGGTGGGTCACCGACACCTGCCCCCGGCTGTCGTATCCGGCGCGGTAGGCGTATTCCACCTCGGCCCCCCAGGGCACCCGGCCGCCGATGCGCACGGTGCCGCCGCCAGGGTGGTTGCCACCGGCCCCAGGCCCACCGGCGCCGCGCACCACCACGCCGTTGCGGGAACCCTTCTTCCAGGCCATCACCTTGACCTCGGCGGGCACCACCAGCTCCGCCGCCGAGGGCCGGAACAGGACCCTGTGCAGCTTCGCCAGCACCTCTCCCGACGGGTTTCGCTGGCCGTTCATGATCTGGGACAAATGACCGGAGCTGATGCCTGCCCGCCTGGCGACCTCGTTCTGGGTCAGGTCGTGGGCATCCATGCGCTCCCAAAGTGCTCGCGGGTCCACGCTGCGGGGCTGGGCTGGCTCGATCCTGGCCGGACCGTCCAGCGCCTCTTCCACCTGCGCCTGTACCGCCGGGCTCATGTTTCGCTGGCCCCGCGACACCTGGACCATGTACCCGTAACTCACCCCCACGTGTTCCGCCAGGCCCCTCAGGCTAAAGCCCAGCTCCCTAGCCCGCTCCCGGATGTAGCTGCTCTCCCCCTGGATTGGGCCATCGTGCCGGTTGGCGCAACTGGCGGGCGCGATCTCCACCGGACCGCCCAGCGCCCTCTCGACCTGCGCCTGGAGCGTGGGGCTCATGTTCTTCCGGCCCCTTGCCACCTCCGACATGTAGCCGACCGACACCCCGACCCGGTGGGCCAGTTCCTTCTGGGTGAGGCCCAACTCCCGGGCGCGCTCCCGGATGCAGGTGCTCTCCCCCTGCACGAGGCCGCCCTGGCGGTAAACGACGCCCTGCCCCGGCACCCCGCCCAGCACTGCCATAGCCCTCTCCCGCAGCATGGGAGTCCAGGGCCGGCGCCCGCTGGCAACCGAGGACAGGTAGCCGTAGTTCACGCCCATCCGGTCCGCCAGTTCCTTCAGGTTGAGGCCGTGGCGCCGTGCGGCAGCCCGGAGCTCGCTCTCGGGTTTGCCCCTGGTCTGCCCTTGTTCCGCCGCCACGGCCTGTGTTCCCGTGGCCTTCACAGTGTTGGCCTGGTCCTTGTGGTCGAACCGGGTGGCAGTGCTGTTGATGGTCTTCGCCTTGTGGATGTTGGTAGTCGCCTTCATGTCGCTTCCTCCAAAACGCAGAAAGCGGGGCCGGCCCAAATGGACCGACCCCGCTCGTCTGTAAGCACTCGATTTTCAGTTGCCGGTGGCGGATCACGCGGCCGCCCTGGTTTCCGCCCCGCCACCCCAGGGGGCGACGGGCCTATGGTTCCTGCTACTTATTCAGTTGTTGTTCCAACCTCCTGTAAGTGGATGGGAATTCCGGGTTCATCGTGTTGGTGGATTACCTCCTTTCGGTTTTGGATTGGCTGTTGGTTGGTGCCTCTCCCGTTGCTAGCGGCAGCGGCCCGGGGAAGAGCAGGACCCGAGAGATGGGCGCCTGTGGCCGCCGATGAAACCGCAGACCGCGACCGCTGTAGTCTTGAGTGGGTTGAGCCGTACCGTGATGCGCCTACGCAGGTCTCCGGTCTTGCTGATGACGTTGGGGAACAGGTTGCTGCCCGGCGGCGGACGCACTCCGCCCACGGTGAGACGCGCAACGGAGAACGCAGGAACGCAGGGTGAGGGTTGGAGCTAGGCGCAGCTCGCCCAGGGTGTTATTCAGCGGAAACGCGAACCCTGGAGGCTGCAATGAGGGAGAGTTGGAGAGGGACGAAGCTGGAGATGTGGCTTCCCCCCCGGCGCCGGACGCACTACGCCCTGGGTCGGGCACTGGGCAAGGAACGCCGAGTTGGGGGGGGGGGGGTTGGAGCAAGACGCAGTTCGGCCAGGGTGTCATTCCTGGGGAACTGCTACGTGGGGGAATAGGAGAGGGGAGCGAGAAGGAACGCAGCCCGGCCAGTGGCTATGTCGTCAGCTACCGGGCAACGGGAACTGCGCTGCAACGATAAGCGTCCGGTCTGCTGTCGCAGTATGACCGGAGCAAGAGGAAACTGCGGTGCCGCTGCCTGTATCCAGCAGCTACGCCGCAGTCATGGGGAAGCAGCCGGAGCTTGTCGTCCGCTCCAACCGCAGAGTGCAAGAGTGCGAAGCAGGTTCAGCCGCTCCGCCCGTGTTACCGAAGAGTAAGGGTCGAGGGTCCTGGGTCGCCAGTCAGAGTCTGGGGTCACCTCCTGTCAGTGGGACTGCCGTGAGTTCAGGGTCTGCCGTCAAAAGGGATTCCTGGGTTGCCGTCCTGGGTCCGGTTGCCACCTCCGCGATTCTGGTCCTTGTGGTAGGGATGCCGCGCCGTGCGATGGGTTCCTGGTGAAGCGCACCGTGCGCTCCGTGGGTGGGATGCCGTGCCGTGAGTTGGGATACCGGGTGAAGCGCCACCATGCGCCTCAGTGGTTAAGAGTAACCGGCTGGAGCGAAGGAGCTGAACACTCCAGTGCCTCAGCTATGTCCCTCGCGGACGCCCATCGGGAGAGCAAGGCTCGATCCTTCTGAGTTGGTCCGGCTGGGGCGGGCCGTTCGGAGAGCGGGGCTCGATCCTATGCGGCCAGTCCCGGATCCAGGGACGGAACCCTCCAGGTTTCTAGGGCGGGAAACGCTGGAAAAAGCCTGACAACGCAATCTAGTATCCGGCCCCGGCTGAGGCTACGCAAGGGTTTCGCTGTCCCGGCGACGGAATTGTTCACTAAAATCTAAGTGCCCGCCGTGGTTTCAGCCGCTTGGACATCGCCCGGTGCTAGAATGACTGGACTGCACCAGGCATAGAGCAGCAGACAAAACCGGGAACCAGGGGACGATGAATGCCGAGGCCGACAACGCATGAACAGGCGATTGCCATCATCGAGAGACTGGCCGCTGACAACTTGGGCGGGCCCCTCACAGCAGCGGCGCACTGCAACCAGTGCTCCGAGGAGCTGACCATCAACCTGGTGGAGGGCGTTGCCGGCATCCACCGGGAACAGCGTGTCGGGTCCGTGTGGCCCGACCTCAGCCTGCTTGACGGGAAGGGAGAAGCCCTGAGATTCATCGAGGTCGTGGACAGCCACGCGCCGGAGAGCAACGTCCACGAGTACGCCCTGGCCCACGGCATCGAGATATTTGAGATACATC
This sequence comes from Dehalococcoidia bacterium, assembly GCA_965197555.1. GTDB lineage: Bacteria > Chloroflexota > Dehalococcoidia > Lucifugimonadales > UBA3495. The sequence continues at coordinate 2,090,051 of OZ240213.1, forward strand.
TCCGGGCGGAACGGGAATTCACCGGCAGGAGAAGGAACAAGGCCCTGGACGCCTCCCTGACGGTCAAGGCGAGACTGCGGGAACTGGCCGAGGGACGGATTCAGATCGACGCCCACAACCTGCTGTGCCGGAAGCCGCCCTGCCAGGAGTGCGGAGCGCCCTTGCCGCTGCGGACGGTAACAATCAGAACCACCGACTGCTGGCATTGCGGGCAGAACGTGAACGTGGCCATGGGACACCAGGACGGGGAAAGCCTGGGGCAGGACCACTTCACCACCGAGGAGATGGAGTTCGCTCGGGAGAACGGCGTGACGCTGGAGAGAAGATTCAGCGCCACCGCCGGGGAGAAGTACCTGGCGAACATCTGCACCGGCTGCGACCGGATGCAAGGGAACTGGTTTCTGTACGACGACCCCTTCCACGACAGGTTCAATCTGTACGTAACCGAGAGGCAGGAGTACGGCCCCTGCGACAAGTGCGCTACCCGCAACTGCCTGACCCACGGTGAGTATCTCGACTACCGCGCAACCAATCAGTGCCCCGCCTGCCTGAAGGAGGCGGAGAGGGTCATGTGTCCCAACAACCCGGACCGGGAGTGTTTCTACCCAGACCGGTGCCAGCAGGACGGGTGCTACCTCGTCAACCGGGAACAGCAGCGGCTCCAAGCCCAGCAGGAGTGGGAGCGAGAGCAGCAGGGGCTTCGGGAGCAACAGGAGCAAAAGAACCGGCAGGAACACGAGCAACGACAACAGGAGTGGGCGGAACTCAGCGAGTGGTTCCGTAGACAGAGGGGTCAGTAAGCCACCCCAGCGCCGGCATCCACGCTGACACGCCCCCCGCCTACCTCCGCCACAGCCCCAGGGTCAGCATCCGCCGCACCCAGCGCAGCCGCACCAGTCCGGCCCGCTGGCGCCGGACCTTCGCCAGCTCCCGCACCCGCCAGTTCAACTGGTCGTTGCGGTCCAGGCCCCGCAGCGGCGCCGTCTCCGGGGGCAGGGTGAGCCCGTGTTCCTCCAGCATCGCCACCTCCTGTTCCAGAATCCGCTGCCGCTTTAAGGCCCAGGCCAACCCCTTACCCCGGGGCGAGTGTCCCACCCACAGCGTGCGCCATTCGTCGATCAACTCCCACGCCTCGCCGTAGACTTCCTTGTCGTCATCGGCGGGCTCCCGCGTCACCAGGTCGGGGTAGCGCCTGGGGGACCCGGCCCCGGCACGGACCGTTCCGGCGCCGCCTAACCCCGCATCCGGCGCAACAGCCCCCCGTCCTTCCAGCCGCCGCTCCAAACGCTGGAGTTCCTGGGCGAACTCCCGCCGCAGGGCGTCTATCGCCGCGCCGTCCACGTCGCTGTCCCCTCCACTGCCGTTGCCACTGCCACCACCATCTGCCGCCAGCACCGCCGACAACTGCCCCTCCAGCGCCGCCACCCGCTCCGCCAGCGCCCGGACCGCCTCCCGGTCCTCCTCCATCGCCGCAACCGCCCGCTGCAACAGCATCCGCTCCAGCGTCTCGGCCAGGCGCGGCGGCAGCTCAGCGGCCCGCTGCCATCGCCACAGGGTCTTGCGGTCCACGCCGAACTGCTCCGCCGCCTTGCCAAGCCCCAGGTCCTTGACCAGGTCGTTCAGCAACGCCCGCAGCCGCAGTTCCCGCAGGCTCTCCAGGCTGGGAGTGCCATCCCTCGGCCATCCCGGTCGCATCATCCGTGCCACCTCCTCGCTCGTGTTCCAAAATGCCCCAAGTCCTGTAGGGGCGTGCCCCACGACCCCCTGAATCCCCATGTTCCAGAATGCCCCACTCCCTAGCTGGCCCTGCCCCATGGCCCTGGAACCGGCCCTTCCTGACAAGTGTTCACAACTTCCGCCCCAAGACCCCCGAAATTCCCCGATTTCAGCTACGCAACCACCTTCATGCCCCATCCGGCCCAAAGTCCCAATCCCTGTACACGTCTATGACACCACGACGGGGGCGTCCGGCGTCAGGTCTTATAGGGTGGTTCATGCTTGAACCAGGGGTTCATGGATGAACCACCCTATAAGGGGTTGGAGTCGGGGCAGGCGGTCTCCACACTGGCGTGGCGAACATCGGTTCGCAAACCAAACCAGAGGAGGCCGCAATGTTCCGCAGATTCATCCCCAGGTCCGGCAAGGCCCGCCGCCTGATTCTCCTGGCGGGGGCCTTGCTGCTCACGGGCCTGGTTGCCATACCCGCCAGCGGCGTTGCCCTGGCCCAGTCCCCGCCCCCCGCCACCGACAACGTCACCCTGGTCAACCGGGACCGGCAGATGGTGGAGCGCAAGAAGGACGGCGACTTCGTGGCCCGCCCCATCTTCAGCCGCCAGACCGACGTCCTCTTCTACGCCATCCGCCACCCCGACACCGGCGACTGGCTCACCAGCACCTACCGGATCAAAGGGGGCGAGAAGCACCTCTCCGAGGGCTGGGAGTACACCTTTGAGTACCCCGCCCTGGACGAGCAGCCCGGGCTCCACCCGGAACAGGCCTACCTGCTGGTGCTGGCCGTCCCGCGCACCGGCGGGGGCGACCACCACGTCTTCCACGCCCTGATTCCCGTCCACCAGCCCAACGGGTTGTGGGACAAGGTGCTGGGGGCCCTGGACCCCGACCGCTGGGCCAGGGCCGGCGCCAAGTGGGTGATCCAGGGAGTCCACGGGACCCTGTGCGGGGTGGTGCAGAAGGTGTCGGCCAGCGACCTCGACGAGTGCCGGGGAGGGTAGGTACGTATGACGGACATCCTCACCGGAACACCTCCTGAACTCACCTACCTGCATCCCTTCATCCAGCAGGCCTGGATGGTGGTCTGGGCCGTCACCTCCGGCGCATTGGCGGTGATCCTGGGCTGGATGGGGCTGAGCTTCATCGTCCAGGAGCACCTGGGCCATCACCAGTCGGGCTGGCGGGAGATGGTGCCCCGGCTCGTCCTGGGCCTGACCGCCGCCGCATCGTCCCTCTGGTGGTGCGCCCTGGTCATCGACGTGGCCCACGCCGTGTCCCAGTTCATCGCCGCGTCCCTGGACGTCACCCCCGGCGCCCTGCTGCGGGCTCCCCTGGAGCCGCTGCTGACCGCCGTCGAGACCGCCAACACCGGCCTGGCGGTGTTCATCGCCCTGCTCTACCTGGTCTTCGGCTTCTTCGTCCTCTACCTGCTGGTGCAGATGATCCTGCGCCTGGCCCTCATCGACATCCTGCTCTGCCTGGCCCCCATCGCGTTGGGTCTTTGGATCCTGCCCCACACCGCCGGTTGGGGAAAACACTGGCTGCGGCTGTTCATGACCACGGTGTTCCAGCAGGCGGTGCAGCTCATCGCGGTGGCCCTGGCCTTCGCCTTCCTGGAGGACTTCGCCGCCATCGCCGCCTTCGAGCCCTCGGAGGACCTGGTGTGGAAGCTGCTGATGGCCATCGCCTTCATGTACCTGGCGGGACGGGTCCCCTCGATGCTGGGTCACCACGGCACCTTCGACGCCTGGCTGCACACCCTCTACTTCGGGATGTCCCTGCCCGGCTCGATGGTGCGTTCGGGCCGCGCCCTGGGGATGTTGGCTGGTGGAGCCGCCGGAGGACCGGCGGGAGTTGCCGCCGCGTCAGCGGCGACCGGCGCGGCCAGCGCCGCCGCCACCACGGCCGCCGGAGCAGTGAACTCGGCGGCCCAGAACTCCACATCTCCGGGCCAGAGCGGCCCGACGCCCCGGAGCCAGGGGCCGTAGCGGCAACCGGAACGACGACAACCACCGGCGCGCGGACAGGTTTCGCGCCGGAACCGCCCAGGAGGTGGAGCCATGTGCCAGTAGATGCAGACCCGGACCGGGCAAAGAAATACAGCCAACCAACCCAATCTCAAGGAGACAGAGAAATGTCAGACCTGACACAGACCATATCGAACCTGGTGGGCATCCTGCTGGGGCTGGTGGGCGTCGTGGGAGTGGGCTACTTCATCTGTGCGCCGCGTCACGTGGCATAGGTTACCCGGCTCAATCGGGAGGAACTCGGAGGGAGTTCCTGGGCCAACCGACCCACCTTGAGGCGAAAGCCGAAGGGGGAAAATAGCATGTCGGCAAAGCGGCTACGGTCTGAAGGCGTTACAAGGCCGGTTCCGCAAGGCCCGCGCGATACGGTGAAAGCTGGATTGCCTGAACCCCAGTTCCCAGTTGGTGTTGGTAGCCACCCGCCGGTAGAACGCCTGCAACCCGGCGCCACCCATTGCACTGGCCCGTAGGTGAGACCAGTGCACCTCCGATGGGTGAACGATGACCGATGCGGTCATTCAAGGGAACGAACGGGGCACCTAAGTCGCGCTATCACGTCCTATGTCAACGGAACGCGGGATTGCCTACGGGGGGCGACCCCTATGGCAACGGAGTCCTCGTAGTAGTCCGAGCCGGGGAAAGCCCGGCACATGGCGAAGGAGGACAGGTGGTTCTGACGGAATACGACAGGGAGGTTTGCACAATGCAAGAGGCCGAAACTGTACTGAACGTCTTACGTGAACGCGGAGAACGAGGATTGCCGCTGGAGAACATCTATCGGCTGCTTTACAACCGGAACCTGTACCTGCGGGCCTACGGTCGTCTCTACTCAAACCAGGGGGCGATGACCAGGGGAACCACCGCAGACACCGTGGATGGAATGTCCCTGGCGAAAATCGACGACCTGATTGACGCACTGCGTTACGAAAGGTTCCGATGGACGCCGGTGCGACGGGTCAACCTTCCCAAGCCAAAGGGGGGAACCCGTCCTCTGGGCATACCAACGTGGACGGACAAGCTGCTGCAAGAGGTCATCCGGATGATTCTGGAAGCCTACTACGAGCCGCAGTTTTCCGACCGCTCCCACGGCTTCCGGCCCGGACGGGGTTGCCATACTGCCTTGAGCAACGTGGTTGACCACTGGACCGGTGTCCGATGGTTCGTCGAGGGCGACATCAAAGGGTGCTTCGACAACATCGACCACGAGGTCTTGCTGTCAGTGCTCGGCGAGAAGCTCCACGACAACCGATTCCTGCGCCTGCTCAAGTACCTACTGAAAGCGGGCTACGTGGAGGATTGGAAATACGGCCGCACCCTGAGCGGTACGCCGCAAGGGGGTGTGGTCAGCCCCATCCTCTCCAACATCTACCTAGACCGGTTGGACAAGTACGTCGAGAACGTGCTGATACCAGCAAACACCCGAGGCACAGACCGGAGAGACAACCGCGAGTACATACGCTTGAGGAGCCGTATGGTCTATCACCGGAACGTGGGGCACCACAGCTTGGCGGTGGAACTGCGGAAGCAGATGCAACAACTGCCGTCGGGCGACCCCCACGACCCAGACTACCGGCGGCTTCGATACGTGCGCTACGCGGACGACTTCGTGCTGGGCTTTATCGGGCCAAGAGCCGAAGCCCAACAGGTGAAAGAGTCCCTGGAGACGTTCCTGCGCGACTCGCTCAAGCTGGAGCTATCCCAGGAAAAGACCCTGATAACCCACGCCACCAGCCAGGCGGCGCGGTTTCTCGGCTACGAACTTGTGAACCAGCAGGCCAATGATCAGCACGACCACCGTGGTCAACGCAAGGTCAATGGTCGAATCGGGTTGCGGGTTCCCGCCGAAGTCATCGACCAACATTGCCGAGCCTACATGCGCAACGGCAAACCGGCGCACCGCAACGAACTGCTGGCCGATGATGATTACACCATCGTCAGCCGGTATCAAGCGGAGTTCCGGGGCGTCGTCCAGTACTACCTCTTGGCCTCCAACGTCTCTCATTTCGGGCGACTGCGAACGGTCATGGAGATGTCGCTGGCAAGAAGCCTGGCGGCAAAGCACAAGTCCACCGCACGGAAGATGCGCCGTCTCTACAAGGGCATCGTTGAAACCGAGCACGGGCCGCGTGTCTGCCTCAAGGTTGTAAAGCAGCGGGACAACGGCAAACGCCCTCTAGTGGCGTACTTCGGTGGCATACCCCTGAAACGGCAACGGCAGGCTGTCCTCGTAGACCAACAGCCTCAACGGTACAGGACTGACCGCACCGAGCTTATCAAACGGCTCCTGGCGGACGAATGCGAGATGTGCGGCTCAACGGTGGACGTAGAAGTCCACCACATCCGCGCCCTGCGCGACCTGAACGTGAAAGGCCAACGGGAAAAGCCCCAGTGGGTACAACTTATGGCGGCGCGGCAACGCAAGACCCTCGTGGTCTGCCGGACGTGTCACATGAACATCCACCACGGGCGAGGCAATCCGCAATCGCAGACATAAACCACTGGAGAGCCGGATGCGGTGAAAGCCGCACGTCCGGTTCGGAGGGGGGCCGACGGAAAAGTGCTCCGCCAATGCGGGGTAACTCGCCGGCGGCCTACCCTACACGGCGCCTACATGTACCTCACCGCCAGCGGCGCCCCCAACCAGATGGAGCGCGGCAAGGCGGCCATGATGACCGCCCTGGCCGGCATCGTGCTGGCCCTCGTCGCTTATGGCGTCGTTGAGCTGGTGATGAACGCCGTCGTCGGCAACCCCGTGGACCCCACCGTGCCCGACCCCACCAACTCCGGCGCCCCTTCCGTTGGCGACGGCGGCGGCGGTTAGGAGGGATGGAATGAGAGAGCATGAAGTCCCCACCCACGTGCAGGCCGAGGACAAGGTGCTTCTGTGGTTCACTTTTCCCCAGATCGTGGCGGTGGTGGCGGTGTGCGCCGTGTCCTACGGCGCCTACCGCTACTTTCCCGTCGGCCCCGCCGAGTTCCGGCTGGGGCTGGCCATCCTGCTGGGCATCGTGGGCATCGCCCTGACCGTGGGGAAGGTGGGAGGCCGGGGGCTGCCCCTGGTGGCCGCCGACCTGCTGAAGTTCAACCTGGGGGCCAGGCGCTACGCCGGGTCCCCCGCCCAACTGGTGCTGAGCGAACCGCCCGCGCCGGCGGAGGCCAAGCCCGATCCGCTGCGGCTCTTGGCCAAGAAAGCGGCCGGTGGCGTAGGACGGGCGGTGAACGCTGCCCGCAAGAAAGGGCGTCCTCCCTTCCGTCCTCACAGCTGGTTCGGCAAGCGCCGCCGTCCGAAGGATGGAGGCAACCAGCAGCTCAAGCCGGAGGAGGCCAAACACAAAAAGCCCCCGCATCAAGTGCGGGGCAGGCTGTGGGGCCGCTTCCTGGCGGTGGCGGCCCTGGGGCTGCTGGCGGTGGTCCTGCTGCCCAGCGCCGTCCTGGCCGATGACCCCGACGACGAGGACCCGGACTGGCGGCTGGACGAGATTTACTTCGTGCCGCCTGACCCGGTGCCGGGACGGCGCATCTACGTGGAGCGGCTGGCCGTCACCGGCGACACCGCCGCCGTTACCCTGCGGGCCGCCCACGACCTGGACCTGAAGGTGCGGGTCTTCGGCGGCAGGCAGGGCAGGACCCTGAAGATGGGGGCCAACGCCAGCCTCACGGCGGGCCAGGGCAGGAGCTACAACCTGACCCTGAACGGCCCCTCGCCCTCCTTCACCTTCTCCTGGGTGGACGCCCTAGGGAGGTCGGGAGCGGTGATCCTGAAGAGCGGTCAGATCCCCTACCCCCTGCCGTCAGCAGACGGCGAGCTGTGCGACCTGGAGCTGACCTTCCTGGAATGGACGCCGGGACAGATCTCCGGTGTCATCGCCTCGGAGTGCATCACAGAGACCCGCCAGGAGGTGGCCCTGCCGGTCTACGGCGGCCACTTCAGCCGGACGGTGCCCGCCCTGCTGGACGCATCTGTAACCCGCATCGCGGGAACGGTCAACATCGCCGCCGGAAGCCACCGGACCAGCGCCCCCTTCGTTGCCGGCGGTCAGACCCGCTTCACCCTTCCCGTCGCCAACCGCAAGGCGACCCACAAGCTGGAAATCACGGCGGACCTGACGGCGACCTTGAACGTCCCACTGCCGCCCATGTTACAGGCCACCCACCACCCGGCCCGGACCGACGTGTACACCCGGCGGGTGACCTGCCGTTGCGGTGAGAGCTCGACCACCAGGACGGTGCGGGTCTACGTCCACCACCGGGAGCACGTGCGAGCCGTTGAGACCCAGCGCGCCCCGGTCACCCGTACCCGGCCGGAGACGGCGCCCCTGGCCCAGGCCCCCGTATCGAGTACGGGGCAGGCTCTGGGCGTGGGCGCCGACGACCCCTACCAGCCACTGCACGTTCCCCCGCCCACACCCCCGCCGCCAAGGGCGGAGCAGACTCCGGTGGGCGACTCCAGTTGGTGGAGCTGGCCGTGGTAGGGCGCATCACCAACATCCTGCTCCTTTCCGGCGCGGCCCTGGCGTCCATCGCCGCCGCGCCGGAAGAAAAGGCACGGATGCTGGCCGCTTTCGACGCCGTGCTGACGGGCATGGCCTACGCCGGGGTGGGCCTCTGTTTCTTCGCTATCGTCTGGGCGGGGTTCGTCCTGATGGCCGAGGGAGCGGAGGGAGAAGGATCCGGGCGGGGAAAAGCCAGAAACGCGGTGATCATGGCCGTCGTCGGCCTGGTGGTGCTGCTGCTGGCCAAGGCCATCGCCCTCGCATTGAACAGCAGGCTCGACCCGATCCTGCCCATCCCATAGAACCGGAAAGGAGATGAACGATGAAAGCGACACTACCCAACATCAAGAAACTGACCGGACGCGGCAGGTGTGAAAACTCTACCGACTCCGAAAGCAACCAACACAACGACATGGAGCAAACCGAGGCGGCGGAACCCAAGCCGCCGCCCCCGTTGTCCCTGTTCTTCATGCTGTCCCACCTGGAAGAGGACGGGCCGGTGCGGCTGGACGGGGTGAAGCTGGCGGTGATGGAGGTGATGGGGCTGGAGCTGGACGAGCCCAAGCTGGGCGCCTTCGCCGGTTCCCTCAACGCCCTGGACTTCCCGGTGCAACTCTTGGTGCGCCAGCACCCGCCGGTGCTGGCAACCCTGCGGAGCAACTTGGCCGAGACCCAGCCCAGCGACCTTCCCCAACAAACGAAGGAGGCCGCCGACTCCCTGGGACAGCTGTTGAACGGTCTGGAATCCCGCGAGGGCATCCTCGACCGGCGCTTCTACGCCGTCTGCGAGCACGCCCGGATGGACGAACTGCGCGGCCTGCTGGCAAGGGCCGGATTGGGCGTATTCCCCCTGTCGGGCCAAGCACTGCGGCTGTTGCTGCTGGCCTCGGCCCTAGGCGGCTCCCCTAACGAGCGCGACGAGGGCGAGGATTGGGAGGTCGAGGTCAACCGCCGAGACATCCGGGTCGGCAACCACCTGACCCGATCTCTGCACCTGGGCAAGTGGCCCCGCTCCCTGGCCCCAGGCTTCCTGCAAGGACTGATGGCCGCCGGAGCGCCAATGGACCTGTCGGTCCACCTAGGAGCCATTCCGTCGGAGCAGGCCGCCCGCACCCTGGAGTGGCAGAAGGTCCGCTTCGAGTCGGCCCAAAGCCTGTCCCTGAACCGGGGCCGCAGCCTCTCCCCCGAGGCGGAGATCGCCCTGGAGGACGTGAGCCGTTTGCGCGATGAGGTTCAGCGGGGACGGGAAAGGCTGTTCCACGCCTCCCTGTCGGTGACGCTCCACGCCGCCGACCAGGACGGGCTGAAAGACCTGACCCAGAAGGCCCGCGCCCACTTCGCCGCTACCCTGGGCAAGCTGGACCCTCTGGCCTTCCGGCAAAGGGAGGGCCTGCTGTCCACCCTGCCCCTGGCCTTGAACGCCGTGGCGGTGTGGCGGACCCTGGACACCTCCAGCCTGGCGAGGCTGTTCCCCTTCTCGCCGCCGGACCTGGACACCAGGAGCGGCACCCTCTACGGCATCGACCTGCGGGCCTGCGCTCCCATCGTCTACGACCCCTTCGACGGGACCCACCTGAACGCCAACACCGCCGTCCTGGCTAGGTCCGGCAGCGGCAAGTCCTTCGCCACCAAGCTGGGCGTGTTGCGCGGAGTCTGCCGTGGCGTGCGGGCCTACGTCATCGACCCCGAGGGCGAGTACGCCGACATGGCCCGCGCCGCCGGCGGGCGGGTGCTGACCCCCGGCGTCTCCGGCCAGGGCCTGAACCCCTTCGTCATCGACCGGGGCGACTCGGAAGAACTGTTGCAGCGCATCGGCAGCCTCAGAAGGCTCATCGAGGTGATGGTGGGGGAGCGGCTCAGCGCCGAGCGGCGGTCGTCTTTGGACCACGCCCTGGCCGGCTACTACGCCGAGCGCCGGGAGCGCACCGGCTTCCGCGATTTCTACGCCTACCTGGAAGCCGAAGGCGGCGGCGACATCGCCCACCTGCTGCGGCCCTTCGCCACCGGCAGCCTGCGCCACCTCCTCTCCGACGAGGGCGACGACCTGCTGACCCACGAGGCCCTGGTCACCGTCTTCGACCTGCACCTGCTGGAGCCGGAGCTCAGGCCCGCCGCCGCGATGGTCTGTACCGAGACGGTATGGGCGGCGGCAGCCCAGGACCCCCGCCCAAGGCTGCTGGTGGTGGACGAGGTGTGGAGCATCATGCAACACCCCGAGGGCGCGGCCTTCATGGTCTCGATGGCCAAGCGCGCCCGCAAGCACCGGCTGGGGTTGCAGTTCATCACCCAGGACGTGCAGGACCTGCTCTCCGAGGACTCTTCCCGCGCCATCACCGGCCATTCGGGCAGGGCATTGCTCCAGAACGCCGCCTTCAAGCTGCTGCTCCAGCAGGACGCGGCGGCGATAAGCACGGTGGGGGAAGCCTTCGACTTGCCGGTGGACCTGCAACGCTGGCTGCTGTCCTGTCCCCGGGGCGACGGGCTGCTGCTCGCTAGGGGCAACCGCTTTCCCGTGCGCATCGAGGCCACCCCCGAGGAGACCGAAGTCATCGAGTGGCGGCCCGGACCCAGGCACTGAACTTTCAATCAAATCCAATAAAGCGAGGCAACGAGTATGAATACCAACCTGAGAAACATCCTCCTCGGCGAGAGGCAGGCCAAGAAGCCCCCGGCCCTGGTGGCGGTGACGCCCCACCGCACCGGCGAGCGCACCCTGCTGGGCGTGGAGAACCTGCTCCAGTCCATCGCCGTCCCCGAACCCTTCTCCCTGGAGCTGGCCGGGGACATGGACGGCGTCTCCCTGCTGGCCCGCTGCCAGGACGACCGGGTGGTCAAGCAGCAGCTGGCCGCCCACTACCCCCAGGCCAGAATCCGCGACGTGGCCCCCGAGGACGACCCCATGCACCGGAGGCAGGGTGAGCTGGTGTGGGGCCTGACCCTGCGGGTTGACGGCCCGGAGTACGTGCCCCTGCGCACCTTCCGGGACGACGACCTGCTGGACCCCGGCTCCGATCCCCTGCTGGCGGTCATCGGCTCCCTGTCCGCCCTGCGTCCCGGCGAGCGCGTCGTGGCCCGCCTGCTGCTGCGCTCCCTGGGTCCCGAGTGGGCCCAGGCCCACCAGGCCCGGGCCCACAAGCAGGCCGTGACGGAGAACCGCGAACCTTCCTACACCTACCAGACCAAGCCGTTGCAGCTGGACGGGGTGACCATGGCCGTGCTGGGCGTCGGGGCGCTGGCCGCGGTCAAGGGCTACCTGTGGGTGCAGGACGGCGAGATACTCAAGGCGTCCCTGCTGGGCCTGGGCAGCGTCTCCGGCCTCATCGTCGCGGGCTGGGGCTGGTGGCGCTGGAAGAAGGCCCGCAACCGGGTCTACGACCCCCTGCTGATACGGGAGAAGGTCTCCCGCATCGCCTTCGACGCCGAGCTCCAGGTCGCCGCCTTCCTGCCCTACGACACCGGAAACGAGCGCGCCCTGGACCTGCTGGAGAGCGTTGCCGCCGCCTACCGCCACTACAACCATCCCGCCGGGGCCCGGTTCAAGGTGAGCGAGGCCAGGCCCCGGTTTGTCAGCGGCGGCCCGCACCCGGCCAGCGTCCACCCCGCCGGGCCGGGGCTCTTCGGCGGGCGCAGCGTCCTGGGAGTGCGGGAGGTGGCCGCCCTGTGGCACCCTCCCGGCGAGGGGGACGAGACTCCCCTGGTGGAGCGTTCCGGGTCCAGGGCGCTGGCGCCCCAGGCAAGGGGCGTCAGGACCGGCGCGCCGGTGGGCGACGCCACCGGGGGCGCGCCCCGGGAGGTCAACTTCACCGACGACCTGCTCAAGCGCCACCACCTCTACGTGGCCCGCACCCGCATGGGCAAGTCCACCCTGATGCACCACGTGGTCGCCCACAAGCTCCGGGAGAAGGCCGCCGGAAGGGACAACGACGCCATCATCGTGGTGGACCCCCACGCCGACCTGGTGGCGGGCCTGCTGGAGCAGGTCCCCGAGTCGATTATCGACCGGGTGAGGTTGATAGACCTGGCCGACGACCAGGGGGCGCCCGGCGTAAACCTGCTGGACACCCGCATCTTCGCCGACCGGGACCGCACCGCCGACTCGGTGGTGCGGGTGGCAAAGGGCCTGTGGGAGCAGTGGGGTCCCAGGATGCAGTCCATCCTGGAGCACACGGTCAAGACCCTGCACGAGGCCAACGAGCAGCGCGACGACGGCGAGCAGTACACCATCCTGGACGGGCTGAAGCTGCTGTCCGACGGCAAGTTCCGAGCCGAGGTGCTGGGCCAGGTCAACGACACCTACCTGCTGGACTGGTGGGTCAGGGACTTCGACAACTGGCACCGGCAGTACCGCTCCGAGGCCATCGCGCCGGTGCAGACCCGCCTGGCCTACTACGCATCGTCCAAGAAGGCCCGCGCCATCCTGGGCCAGTCCCGCTCCACCATCGACCTGCGGGAGACGATCCTGGACGGCGGGGTCCTCTTCGTCTCCACCGCCCAGGGGACGGCGGGCCGGGACGTGTCCGCCCTGGTGGGAGCGTCGTTGCTCAACCTGGTGGACTCGGTGATCCGGGAGCAGGAGAGCCTGCCCCTGCACCGGCGCCGCGGGGCTCTGGTGGTGGTTGACGAGATGCAGTCCATGCCCGGCGTGGACTACGAGTCCATGCTCTCGGAGCTGGGCAAGTATGGGGCCAGCTTCATCCTGGCGACCCAGAGCCTGGCGAAGCTGGACGACCTCTCCCGCACCATGCAGGACACCATCCTGGCCAACGTGGGATGCCTGGCCGTCTTCCAGGTGGCGGGCAGCGACGCCCGCCGGTTGGTGTGGGAGCTGGGCAAGGACCGGGTATCCGAGGACGACATCACCTCCCTGCCGGTGCACCACTGCTACGTGCGGGCCACCGTGGGCGCCGACCGGATGCCCGCCTACTCCATGATGGTCAAGAAGCCGGAGCCGGGCGACGCCGAAATAGCTGCCCTCATCCGGGAAGAGGCCAGGGACTACACCACCAGGGCCGGGGAGATCGCCGCCGGCAACGCCGAGGGGGAGCAGAAGATCAGCGAGTACCGCAAGCTGCTTCTCGAAAGGCAGAACGGCAGCAACCCCGCGCCGCACCAGCCCCAACAGCCGGAGCAGTCGAACCCGGCCCAGGGGCGCAACAGGCAGCGCAGCAGGCGCAATGCGGCGGACGGGGAGCCTGCCGGTGAAGGGGAGTCGGAGGAATGACGCCGACCGATTGCGAGACCGGTCTGCTGCGCCGGTTGGTGGAGACGCCCTTCGCCGACCGGCTGGACCTGGCGGCCCTGTCCGGCTGGTCTAGGGGCGCAGTCTACGCCGGTATGGATAGGTTGCAAGAAAGGGGGATGGTTGACGCCATCCCCCACGCTACGCCCCTGCTGCCATCCACCAAGAGGTACTACCTCACCGCTCACGGCCTGCATGTCCTGGCCGGGGTGGAAGGAGTTGCCCTGGAAGATTTGCTCCGCACCCGCCCGGTGTCGGCCCAATGGCAGCGTGTTCTGCTGGAACGGCTGGACGCCCAGGCCGTCATCTACCGCCTGGCCGCCGCCGTGTCCAGCGTGGCCTTCCCCATCAGCATCCGGTTGTTCCGGGCTGCCCCGCTGGACGCAGGAATCGCCCTGCCCGACGGGCGCACTGTGGCCGTGGTGCGGCAAGGCCTCACCGCCGACCGCACCGGCTCTTCCAAGCGGCTCTGGCGTCTCAGGGAGGGGCCGCTCCCCGGCGGCGTGCTGGTGCTGGCCCCCGACGAGGTGCGGCTGCGCCAGGCCCGCCGGATGCTGGCCGGCGCCAGATTTCCCGTGTACCTGGCCCTTGAGAAGGACGCCGCCCTGGCGGGGCCGGACTCCCCGGTATGGCATCCCCCCTCAATCGCCGCCGGCTTGGACCTGCGCTATGTGCTGTCCCACCTGGACCTGGACGGGTGGCTGCCTGTAGAGAATCAGCCCGCACGGGTGGCCTTGCCCGATGGCATTGACTTGGAGGTACTGGCGGAAAAGGCCCCCGACTGGCTGCTGCCCGCCTTGCTCAGCCCCGCCGAAAAGCGCGCCCTGGAACTCCTTTCCGACTGGCCCTGGGCGTCGAGGCGGGACCTGGCGGGGTTGATGGGAGTGTCCACCCGGCGGGTGTCGCAGCTGGTGGCCCGTCTTGAATGGTTCGGGCTTCTGAGTCATGCCTACGCCCAAGGAACGCGGAGGCTGGCTCTCTCGGACCGGGGGCTGGCGACCCTGGCGCGCCGGGACCGTACATCCGTTGGCACGGCCAGGCGCCGGTGGAGCGTCACCCCATTGGACCCGGAGGAGCCGCTGACCTGGCGCAACGTCTCCGGCTCCCGCAGCCGCCAGTTGCTCCGCAACGTGGAGCACACCGGCGCCGTCCACTGGTTCCTCGTCGCCCTGGCGGCGCAGGCCAGCGCCGCAGGCTGGGAGGTGGTGCAACTAGACCCGCCCCGGCGGGCTTCCCGCTACTTCCGCCACGACGGGCGGCTGCACTCGGTAAGGCCCGACGCCTCCGGCGTCCTTCGTCGGGACGGTAAGACTGGTCCCTTCTTCCTAGAGTGGGAGCGCCGGGCGGTTCGCCCCGCCACGATGGCGGCGCGGCTGGCTCCCTACCTGCGCTACTACTCTTCCCGCCATCCCCTGGACGACCATGGCCAGGCGCCCGTCGTCCTGGTGGTCTTCGACGACGAGTTGGCGGCCACTCACTTCCTGCGGGTGGCGCTGAGTGAGATGGAGCGCGCCGGGGTCGAGGTTCCCCTGTGGGCGTCCCACAAGGCCGTCCTGAAGCGGCTGGGGCCGTTGGGCCGGGCCTGGCAGACCACCGGCGAATGGGAGTTTACCTACGCTTTCCGGTGCAGTAACTATCCGTTTCCGGACGCGAGATGAGGGGTTAGGCGAATGCCATTAGTGCACGATTACAACAACCAGAGGCGCTATCGTAGCCAGGAGGCTGATGGAGAACGAATTGCGTGGGACAGCGATGACCGTTTCCAAGTATTCCATTTCTTATTCCTCTTTCCGCGCGTTTCAGTTACCACAAGTCTCCTCCACTTATTCGCCGATTTGTAACGAATAAGGAGAAGGGGAGATATAAGCTCCAGAATAGTCGACGCTGGCCTCTGAAGGGCTCAGGTTCTGAATCATGACTGATTCGACGGATGTGAACGGTTCCATTGGTGTAGGTTCTATTCTGGGTTTCAAGCACATGCAGGCGAACAATCGTCCGATATTCCCGATGGTGGGATTCGCGTCGGGAAGTTATATCGTGAACAGACCCACAAATACGGGGGGCTGGAATGAAATTTTCTAGACTGCGTAAACGAAGGAGGTATGGGATAGAGGCGCCGTTTGTGGCCGCTTCCTATCTGGAGATCCTCTGCCTTAGTGCTACAGTCGCACATCGATGGGATGAAATACCTTATGACTCGACGTTAACGACTATAGCGCCGTCGTGTTCCGCGCCTGACCAACGTAGCGTTGAATTTGCAGGAGGCCGAGGTTGGGCTTCCCGGTACAAGTTCGGCGCAGTGCAAATCGCGGGCGAGGTCGCTTCCCGCGCCACGAACCCGCTATCGGGTCCGGGCTAAACGTTTGCGAATACCCGCCGTTGGCACCCTGGCGGCCCGGTCTTATTCGCTCCCAGCGGGTCCGCTAGCTGCCGGAGGCGAAGTAGAGCCTGATCACTGCTATGGTCTGTTCCTTGGTGAGATTGCCGCCGAAGTAATCGCGGACCGCAGCGATAGCCTCATGCTTGCCGATCGCCCCGTCTTCGTCGGAGTCATATTGCGTGAGCAAGCCGACCACCATGATGCTCACGGTGATGTCGGCGCTGACGCCGGAAGCGTCGGTGGCCGTGACCACGACCGTGTAGGTGTCCCTGATGTCCGGGTCCAGCGTCGTACCCGCCCCCACCCTGATCTGTCCCGTGCTGGCGTCGATGGCGAATAAGGCCGCGTCCTCCCCCCCCAGCATGTAAGTCAGCGGTTCGGAGCCGGCGTCCGTGGCCGCAACCGGGTCGCCGACAATTGCGCTCTCGGGCGCGCTCTCCAACACGCTCCTTTCCCCGGTCTCAGCGGCCGGGAACTCGGGGGCGGTGTCCGTGGTCACCACTATGGTGGAAGCGCCGCCAATCGGTTGTTCCTCTGAGTCCTCGTTCCTCAAAACACCGGAGAAAGAGTACGTACCCTCCTCACTGGATGCGGTAACGGTGTACGTGAATGCGGTAGGTCCCGTCCCAAAGAGGGTGAACGTAACTTTCTGGTCTGCGGCCGCGACCGCTTCTTCATTCAGGTCAGATCCTGCATAGCTGAACCCGTCGGGCAGTGTTTCCACTACCTGACCGCCCAACGCGCCGTAACCGGCAGCGGTGATCATTACCTCCACCTCACCTCCCGCTTCCACACTCTCCGGGGAGAGGGACCGGATGGCCCACCAGGTCGCAGGTGTTCCGGTGAGCGTCTCGGACCAGGGGCCTGTCCCTGAGACATTGACCGCCCGCACCTGTACTTCGTAGGCCACGCCGTTGGTCAGTCCCTCAAGGTCATACCGCAGGCCGCCGGAATTCCAGATACCGCTGCGAACGGTCCAATTGGCGTCGGCCCTGTCCGGCGCTGCGCTGCGGATGTAGCGCAGGTCGTATCCGGTGACGTCTGATCCACCGTCTGTCGCGGGAGCGGACCATTCAACGGTGAGCGCGCTGTCGCCGGGAGTTAGCAGCCCGATGGCCGGAGCGCCGGGCGTCGCCTGCGTCGCCCCGCTGGAAGTTGCGGACCAGGGGCCGGCGCCGACGCTGGTGACCGCCCGTATTTGCACATCGTACTGGGCGCCTCCGGTGAGGCCCTCGATGGTGTAGATCAGAGAGCCGGTGGTCCAGGCGTCTTCCACCACGGTCCAGTTGGCGTCGGCCTTGTCGACGGCGGAGCTTTCAATGTAACGCAGGTCGTAGGAGGTGATGACCGTCCCGCCGGTACCGGAAGGCGCGGCCCAGGTCACGGTGAGGAAGTCCGCTCCGGATGTGAGCGCGCTTATGGTCGGAGCCTCGGATGTGGATGTGGAAGCGCAGTTCGGGCCGAGGGGTGTGACCCCTGCGGGCAGGTATTCGTTTGGGATGGCCGTCAGCCAGTTCTGGAAGGCCGCGTCCGTCGGAGCGCACAGCCCGGCGTTGTCGCCGAAGGCGAACCGCTCAAGCGAAGTCAGTTGTGTGAAGCCCGAAGGGAGCACACCCGTCAGCTGGTTGCTGCTAAGGTACAGCCCTTGCAGGTTGGAGAGGTTGCCCAGCTGAGAGGGAGTCGAGCCGCTTAACTGGTTGCTTGTCAGGTGCAGCTCTGTCACCCGCCCGTTGACGTCGGTGGTCACGCCGTTCCACTCGCCCAGGGGCCGGTCGCTCAGCCAGTTTGTCCCATTCGTCCAATTCGCGCCGTCGGTGGCGTTGTAGAGCGCCACCAGTGCGGCCCGGTCGGTCGGCTCGGGCTGGGCAATCAGGGGGTCCCCTCCGGCTGGCACGGAGTCCGAGAAAGGCCCAGTGCCAGCCCGGTTGACCGCGGCCACCCGGTAGTGGGGCCACTCGCCATAGGCGAACTTGGGACCGTTGGCATCGGTGCCGTCATCGGTGTAGGACGTGGCATTCCCAGTCGTGGTGATGACCTCCATCCAGGGTTCGTTTCCGTCCGTGGAGGACTGCACCAGGTAACCCGTGATGGGAGCACCACCGGTGAAATTGGGAGCGGTCCAGGACAGTTCAACCCTGGGTGCGGTGTCGGACACAACGGTTGTAAGGCCGGTGGGAGAGTCGGGGAGCGGGTCCCCAGACCCGGATGTGCAGAAGGGCAGTGGGCCGTCGGTGACTGCCACGTCTTCCAATTCGGCAGGTATGCACCCGGTCAGCCGGTTCCCAAAGAGGACCAGGCTTTTCAGATTGACCAGGCTGCCCAGTTCCGCCGGTATCGGCCCGCTCAGGTAGTTGTCATAGAGGGTCAGCGATTTCAGGTAGGTCAGCCTGGCCATTTCCGCCGGTATTGTCCCGCTCAACCGGTTGTCACCGAGGTCCAGCGATTTCAGGTAGATCAGGCTGCCCAGTGCTGCGGGGATCGGCCCGCTCAATAGGTTGAAGCTTAAGAAGCGCAAGTTCTTCAGGTAGGTCAGGCTGCCCAGTTGCTCCGGTATCTTCCCGGTCAACCGCTGGTCCTGGTCATAGAAATTCAGAGAAGTAACGCGCGGCGGTGTGCCGGTCGTCCTAACGCCCTCCCAGAGGTCAATCGCCAAATCTGCCGACCAGTTCAGCGCTGCGGTCCCCGCCAGCGTATCCCGCGCCGCCAGCAGCGCGGTGCAGTCCGCCACCAGCCCCGGGTTGGCGGCGGCATCGGTTACCGCTCCACCGGTGGCGCAATCGCCCAGCGGCGGCGGGGTTGTCGTTGGCGTTCCGGGATCTGGGCAGAACTCCAGAGAGAGGCCGTCCAGGCCTTTTACGATTCGCAACCCATGCGGTATGCATCCGGTCAACTGGTTCCCGGAGAGTTCCAACCACCTCAGATTGGCCAGGCTGCCCAGTTCCGCCGGTATCGTCCCGCTGAGCTGGTTGTCGGAGAGGAACAGCCATTCCAGTTCGGCCAGGCTGCCCAGTTCCGCCGGTATCGTCCCGCTCAACCGGTTGTCAGCTAGGTCCAGTCCTTCCAGGTTGGTCAGGCTGCCCAGTTCCGCCGGTATCGGCTCGCTGAGCTGGTTCCCGGAGAGGCCTAGTCCTCGCAGATTGGTCAGGCTGCCCAGCCAAGACGGTATCGTCCCGCTGAGCTGGTTGTCGGAGAGGAACAGCCATTCCAGTTCGGCCAGGCTGCCCAGTTCCGCCGGTATCGGCTCGCTGAGCTGGTTCCCGGAGAGGCCTAGCCCTCGCAGATTGGTCAGGCTGCCCAGCCAAGACGGTATCGGCCCGCTGAGCTGGTTGTCGGAGAGGAACAGCCATTCCAGTTCGGCCAGGCTGCCCAGTTCCGCCGGTATCGGCCCGCTGAGCTGGTTGTCGGAGAGGAACAGCCATTCCAGTTCGGCCAGGCTGCCCAGTTCCGCCGGTATCGGTCCGCTGAGCTGGTTCCCGGAGAGCTCCAGCGAGGAGAGGTTGGTCAGGCTGCCCAGCCAAGACGGTATCGTCCCGCTGAGCTGGTTGTCGGAGAGGAACAGCCATTCCAGTTCGGCCAGGCTGCCCAGTTCCGCCGGTATCGGCCCGCTGAGCTGGTTCCCGGAGAGCTCCAGCGAGGAGAGGTTGGTCAGGCTGCCCAGTTCCGCCGGTATCGGCCCGCTGAGCTGGTTCCCGGAGAGCCAAAGCGAATGCAGGTCGGTGAGGCTGCCCAGTTCCGCCGGTATCGGCCCGGTCAGGTAGTTGGCAGAGAGGTCCAGTGATTGCAGGTGGCCAGGCTGCCCAGCTCCGCCGGTATCGGCCCCCTCAGGTAGTTGTCAGAGAGGTCCAGGTTGGCCAGGCTGCCCAGCTCCGCCGGTATCGGCCCCCTCAGGTAGTTGTCAGAGAGGTCCAGCCGCCATTGCAGGTTGGCCAGGCCGCCCAGTTCCGCCGGTATCGGCCCGGTCAGGTAGTTGTCAGAGAGGTCCAGTGATTGCAGGTTGGCCAGGCTGCCCAGCTCCGCCGGTATCGGCCCCCTCAGGTAGTTGTCAGCGAGGTCCAGCGATTGCAGGTTGGTCAGGCCGCCCAGCTCCGCCGGTATCGTCCCGGTCAACCGCTGGCCATAGAATTCCAGAGAAGTAACGCGCTGTGGTGAGCCACTCAATCCAACCCCATCCCAGCGGTCAATCGCCAGGTCCGCCGACCAGTTCAGCGTTGCGTCTCCCTGCAGCGTGTCCCGCGCCGCCAGCAGCGCATCGCAGTCGGCCAGCAGCCCCCGGTTGTCGGCCGCATCGGTCACCGCGCTCCCGGCTTCGCATTCCTGCGACTGGGCCGATGCGACGGACGCGATGCCCGCCAGCAGGATGATGACCAGAAGCAGGGGTATTGCCTTGATGAACCTGACCATTTAGCGCCTCCACTTTTACCGGCGGTGCAGCTAAGAATCCTCTGAACAAGCAGGGAACGACGGCGATCCTCTGCTGGGATCGTGCTTGACTAAGGCGTGGCCTGGGGCAATCCAACAGCTTATTCAGAGGTTTCCTAACTACCTCCCCACCGGAGGTTGGGTAAGTTTCGAGACAGTGTGACATAGAATGCTGTGTAAAGTCAGTCGAATGCCTGCCACTTAGCACCCCGATTTCCTACCAATTACCAGCCAATGTTTGCTGTGTAATTTTTCGCAAAGCTGATACGCTCATTTCGGAGGCCCGGTGGGCCGGGAGATCGCAGGCTGTCCGTACCTGGACGGAGTGTAAAAGGCGGAGCTAAAGTGGACCACCTGGACGGATTGACTGCCTGACTTGTGGCGGTTGAAAAATGGACCGTCCGCCGCCATCCATAGGTTTGAAGTCGTGCTTATGGGTGGTGGGATGGATGTACCAGGTGGACGTGTATCTGCGGGTCCGACGGGCGGCGATGGTGGATGGGATGAGCATCCGGGAGGTCTCCCGGGTGTTCGGCCTGCACCGGGACACGGTGCGCAAGATGCTGGCCTACTCAGCGCCGCCGGGCTACCGGCGACAGACTCCGCCCCGGCGTCCCAAGCTGGAGCCCTTCACCGGCGTCATCGACCAAATCCTGGTAGACGACCTCAGGCGTCCCAGGAAGCAGCGCCACACAGCCCAGCGGATCTTCCAACGGCTCAAGGACGAGCATGGGTTCGCCGGCCAGTACACCATGGTCAAGGACTACGTAAGGGAGCATCGCCGCCGGTCGCAGGAGATGTTCGTCCCTCTGTCCCATCAGCTGGGCCACGCCCAGTGCGACTTCGGCGAGTCCCTGGTGATCATCGGCGGGGTGGAACAGAAAGCCCACTGCTTCGTCATCGACCTGCCCTACAGCGACGGCTGCTTCGTCAAGGCCTACCCGGTGGAGACCACCGAGGCCTTTCTCGACGGCCACGTCTCGGCGCTCGCATTCCTGGGCGGGGTGCCCCAGAGCATTCTCTACGACAATACCAAGCTGGCCGTGGCGAAGATCCTGGGAGACGGCCGGCGTCAACGCAGCCGGGCCTTCACCGAGCTCCAGTCCCACTACCTGTCCGAGGACCGGTTCGGCCGTCTCGGCAAGAGCAATGACAAAGGCAAGGTCGAGGGCTTGGTGGGCTACGTGCGCCGCAACTTTCTGGTGCCGGTCCCGTCCTTCGAGAGCTTCGATGCGCTCAATGCCTACCTGGAGAGGCGTTGCCTGGAAAGAATGGACGCCCAGCTCAGGGGACATACGGAGACCATCGGCCAGCGTATGGAGCGGGACCTGGAGGCCCTGTTGCCTCTGCCGGAGGTACCCTATGACGCCTGCGAGAAACAGGCAGGCCGGGTGAACTCTTTGTCGTTGGTCCGGTACCGGACCAACGACTACTCGGTGCCGGTGGCCTATGGATACCGGGCCGTGCTGGTAAGGGGATACGTGGACCAGGTGGTGATCAGCTGCGGCTCGGAGGTCGTCGCCCGGCACCCACGCTCCTACCAGCGGGACGACTTCGTGTTCGACCCCATCCACTACCTGCCGCTATTGGAGCGGAAACCGGGAGCCCTGGACCAGGCCGCACCATTGCAGGGATGGGACCTGCCCGAGGAGTTTGGCACCTTGCGCAGGTTGCTGGAGTCTCGGATGCGAAGGCGGGGTAAGCGGGAGTTCGTGCAGGTGCTCAGGCTGCTGGAGACCTTCTCCCAGCAGGAAGTGCAGGCAGCGGTAAAGGACGCCCTCCGGCTGGGAGCCATCAGCTTCGACGCGGTGAAGCACCTGGTGCTGTGCCGGCTAGAGGGACGGCCGCCCCGGCTGGATCTGGAGCTCTATCCCTACCTGCCCCGGGTCCGGGTGAGCACCACGTCTGCAGGGGACTATATGACTCTCCTCACAGGGAGGGAGGCATGAACGACCGGTCAACTCTGCTATTGGAGCATCATCTGAAGGAGCTGAAGCTGCCCAGCTTCCTCCGGGAATACGGGAAGATGGCCGCGCAGTGCGCCGCCGAGAATGTGGACCATCCCCAATACCTGCTCCGTCTGGCCGAGCTGGAACTCATCGACCGCCACCAGCGCATGGTGCAGCGGCGGATACGGGCGGCCCGATTCCCTGCCGTCAAAAGCCTGGACACCCTCGACTTTCCAGCTATCCCATCTCTGAACAAGGCACTGGTGATGGAACTGGCCCGGTGTGAATACATCCAGCGCCGGGAGAACGTCATCGCCGTCGGCAACAGCGGCACCGGCAAAACCCACGTGGCCCTGGGGCTGGGACTGGCCTCCTGCCAGAGGGGCATGTCGGTGGGTTTCACCACCGCCGCAGCCCTGGTGCACGAGATGATGGAGGCCAGGGACGAGAGGCGTCTGCTGAATCTACAGAGACAACTTTCCCGGCTCAACCTGCTGATCATCGACGAGTTGGGCTTCGTGCCCCTGTCCAGAACCGGCGCGGAACTGCTCTTCGAGGTCTTCAGCCAGCGCTACGAGCGGGGCTCGATCATGGTCACCACCAATCTCCCCTTCGACGAATGGACCGAGGTCTTCGGGTCGGAGAGGCTCACCGGGGCCCTGCTGGACCGCCTCACCCACCACGTCCACATCCTGGAAATGAACGGCGAGAGCTACCGCCTCCGGCGCAGCCGGGAAACCACCGCCTGCCAAGCCCCAGAGGACACGGACGACGGGTAGGTCGCACCAGAAACCGTCCTCCCCCTGCCCTGTGTACTACGCACCTGTCTGTGTCACGTTCCTCCTCAACAGCCGTCACGGACATTTATGCTAGCCAGTTGGCGAGGACGTTTTCGCTGAACGTCAACAACCTGGATGGCACACTTTTGCTCCGCCCTGATGGCCCAACATCCCGCCGCCCTTGACAATTCCTCCCTTTGTCCTTCTTCGAAGATTGCCGGTATCGGTCCCGGATCGTTGCCACAAGTTCCTGCTTCGCCATCTTGCTGACGCCTCCCCCCATGTGGCCGCCTCCCGAGTTTTCGGTAACATTTTAGTTGAGGCAACCACTCTCGTAGAGTAATGATTTGGGTGAGGCAATGCGCTGGAGGAGCGGCACCCCGGCCGCTTCAGCGCCTCGCAGCTGCGCACCCTGCAACGGCGATTACAGGACTGGCGGGCCATTCACGGGCCGGAGCAGGAGGGCTACTTCCCCCAGGAGCATCCGCCGGGCCGAGAAGCCCAGATCGACTTCACCTACTGCAACTCCCTGGGAGTAACCATCGGCGGCCGGACCTACCGGCACCTGCTGTTCCAGCTCGTGCTGAGCCACTCGGGGTGGCGCTACGCCGAGGTGGTTGCCGGGGAGACCTTCCTGGCCCTGAAGCAGGGACTGCAGAACGCTCTCTGGGAACTGGGCGGCGCGCCGCAGGTGGTCCGTTCCGACAACACCTCGGCCCTGACCCACGAGATGAAGCGCAGCCGCGGCCGGGCCCTGAACGACGCCTACGCGGAACTACTGGACCACTACGGCCTGCGCTCCACCCTGATCAATGCCGGGGAATCCCACGAAAACGGCGTCGCCGAGCAGGCCCACTACCGGCTGAAGGACGCCTTGGACCAGGCCCTCATGCTGCGGGGCAGCCGGAACTTCGACACCGCCGGAGAATACGCCGGCTTCGTCAGGAGAGTGGTTGACCGTCGCAACCGGCTGGTAAAGGAAAAGCTGGAGCAGGAACGAATTCATCTACAGCTCCTGCCGCCAGCTCCGGTGCCGGAATACGTCAACTACCGGGCCCGGGTGCGCAAGTGGAGCACCATCCAGGCAGCTGGCCGCACCTACACCGTGCCCTCCCGCCTCATCGGGAAGGAGGTACAGGTCCGGCTGTACGCCGGGCACCTGGAAGTGTACTACAAGGATCACCTGGTGGAACGGATGGAGCGGGTAAAGGGCGAGCGGGAGGCCCGGGTCGACTACCGCCACATCATCGGCTCCCTGGTGCGCAAGCCCGGGGCTTTCGCCCGCTACCGGTTCCGGGAGCAGATGTTTCCCACCATGACCTTCCGGCTTTCCTACGACGCCCTCAAGAGGTGGCGAGGCGAGCGGGCCGACGTGGAGTACGTGCGCATCCTGCACCTGGCGGCGACCACCATGGAGTCCACGGTGGACAGCGCGCTGGCCCTGCTGCCGGAGGCCGGTGAGCCCTTTGACTACGCCTCCGTCAGGGAACTGGCCAACCCAACGCCGCCTCGGGCGCCGGTGCTGAGCCTGCCCGGAATGCCGGACCTGAGGGTCTACGACTCCCTGCTGGCGGGGGTGGCCTGATGATCGACACCGTGGCGATAAACGACCGGATCGGGGAGCTGTGCCATCAATTCCAGCTGCCCACCATGGGGGCGGAGTCGGTGAACCGCTTCACCGCCGCTGGCCACGGCGACGCCCTGCCCACCCTCCTGGAGGTGCTGGAGCAGGAGGCCGAGGATAGAAGGCAGCGGCGGGTCAACAGACTCCGCAAGGAGTCCAGGCTGCCCGCTGGCAAGACTTGGGAGACCTTCGAGCATGACCGGGTGCCCCTGCGCTTGAGACAGCAATTGGGCGAACTGGCCGACGGTAACTTCATAGGTCGCGGCGTCAACGTCCTGGCCTTCGGACTGCCGGGCACCGGCAAGACACACGCACTGTGCGCCGTGGGCCACCGGCTGGTGGAGTCGGGCAGGTCGGTCCTCTTCGCCCCGGCCTACCGGCTGGTACAGGACCTCTTGGCGGCCAAGCGGGATCTGGCGCTGCCGCGTCAACTACGCCGGCTCGACAACTACGACTTCCTCCTGCTGGACGACCTGGGCTACCTCCCCCAGGGTGCCGAGGAGTCCAAGGTGCTCTTCACCCTCATCCCCGAGCGCTACGAACGCCGGTCCTTGGGCATCACGTCCAACCTGGTCTTCTCCCAGTGGGAGCACATCTTCGCCAACCCCATGGCCACCGCAGCCGCCATCGACCGGGTGGTTCACCACTCGGTCATCCTGGAATTCGACGTCCCCAGCTACCGCACGGGAGTGGCCCAACGACGGGGTCAGGAACAGGAGGCGAACCGGCAAGAATAATCGACGCAACCGGCAAGAGTAGTTGACGCTGAACACTGGTGCCTCTGACCGGCCTTCAGTCCAACACCATCGGCGCCTGGAGCCGAACAAACTCCTCCGGAACCCCGAAGTAGTCCGCCACCTCCAAAGAGCAGGTGAAACCCTCCCCTATTGCCTCCCGGTCGTCGGTGAGCAGGGCGTGGGCGAAGTCCTGGGCCTCCCGCTCGTACTTGCCGCCCAGCAGGGTGTTCTTGTAGACCCACAACTGGTTGCCCTCGTGCATCATCTTGTGTCCCAGGGCGTGGGCGATGTACCAGCGGCTCTCCTCCGGCCCTAGGCGGTCGGCGATGCAGATGTACCCGTCCACCTCGATCTCCCTCTACTTCACCAGCGGCAGCCGCTTCACCGGATACCCCATGATGTCGGCCACGGCCTCCGCGTCCACGCGGCCCGTCAGCCCCAGCTTACGCCGCAGGGCCGCGCCCCTTTTCTCGGCCCGGGTCATCCTCCAGCCTCCGTCCTCCTCCGCCGCTCCTGGCGGACGAAGTTGACGAAGTTCTGGATGGTCTCGATGTCCTCCAACGGCAAGCCCTCGACCGCATCGTAGAAGGACACGCTGGCCTCCTTGAGCAGCTCGGCTTCCAGGACGTCCCGTCCTAATATCCAGGCGGTGCTGACCCCGCAGCGGTAGGCCAGTTCCTCCAGGTGTTCATGCTTCGGCTTGACCCGGCCCGCCTCCCAGGACCAGACGGTCTGAGAAGTAACCCCCACCTGCCCGGCCAGTTCCTTCTGAGTCAGCCCCAGCTTGGTGCGGG
The DNA here is from genome assembly GCA_965197555.1 of Dehalococcoidia bacterium. Lineage (GTDB taxonomy): Bacteria > Chloroflexota > Dehalococcoidia > Lucifugimonadales > UBA3495. The sequence goes on from OZ240213.1 coordinate 2,116,223, forward strand.
CCTCCCGGATGCGGTCCCCGATGTTCTTCCACTGGTACTCCTTGGCTTCAGGCATGAGGGCCGTCCCTCCCGGTGTGCACAGATGCTAATTTTGTGAACAATATAGTACATAAGTTCGCTTTTGTCTTGACCTCTCTCTGGTAGCTTCCTACAATCACCCTAAACACACTCTAAGTGTGTTTAGACTATACCAGGACCGCTAGTGAAGCAATGGCACGCCGGAAGCACCCCGTGATACGGCTCAGGTCCCAGGTGCTCTGGGACTGCCTGGCCCGGATGAAGCGAACCCAGAACTGGCTGGCCGACCAGTTGGGCATCAGCCGCAGTCACCTGTCCATGCTGGTCAACCACGGCCGCGCCCCATCGGGCAGGTTGCGCATCCGAATGCAGCGGTTCCTGGGCGTGGAGGATTTCAATGAGTTGTTCTACTTCGAGTACCCCGGCGACGGGGAGTAGCCCGTCGCCTGTCCTCTACCGGGGCGGGCCGCAACTGGTCATCGCCGGGCGCCCCTTTCTCTACGGCTCCGGCGTGTTGCCCGAGAACTTTGTTGAGCGGTTGGAACGCCTCAAGCACGCCACCGACCTCACCTGGAACGGTTTCGCCGATGCCATCGGCGCGGACCGCAAGCAGGTGCTCCGCTGGAAGGAGGACGGCACCGAACCCTGCGGCGGGGCCATGCTCTCCATCGTGCGGCTGGCCGGTGTCGTGCCCTGTGGCCTGGACATCATCATGGGCAACGGGTTCCTGGCGTCCCTGTGGAGGCCATAGTCAATGCCTCGCCAGAAGATGCAGCACAGACGCGGATTCTACGAGTTCCCCGACGACTTCCCCGAGTGCCTGAGACGATTCAAGGAGGCCAGCGGGCTGTCCTGGAGCGAGCTGGCCCGCCGCCTTGGGACCAGCCCACTGACCATCCGGCGCTGGCTCCACGGCGTCCAACCCACCTCCCACTACCTGCTGGCCCTCCAGGACCTGGCCGACGAGCTGGGCTTGGCCCACCTGCTCCCCAGGGCCAGGGCGCTGCACCGCGAGTAGGCCAAGGGGGTAAGCCCTGGCCTGCTTCCCTTGCCTCTCTCTGCTCATAGTCTCACCACGCCTCACAACACCGCCACCCGAACCGCTTGCCCTCCCCCTCCGGCGGATTCACCTCTTTTCTCCATCCGAATGAATCATGGGTGAACCACCCTATAAGCGGTTCCAACCTGCGTTCCCGCCATCCACACTGGTTTGAAACGGGCGTTCTATAACAGAGAACTCCCGCCAGGACCCCAGGGGGCGACGACTTGGCAGGAACCAGGAACCAGGGCAAACCGAAAAATCCCGGGTACGCCGGGCCGGAACCGCGCATCGGCAGGATTGAATTCAATCCGGCTCCCGACGCCGAGGACCGCCTGCGCCGCCTCTTCACCCTCCTGGCCAAGCACACCTCAAGGGAAGGCTCGAAGCAGCCCGAGCAGCAATCATTTTTGGAGGACGGCAGCGCCGAAGTAGAGTGAGGCGGTTTGCCTATGGCCACGCGGGAGGGATACAGCGGCGAACGGCTGACCGTCAGCCCTTTGACGCCCATCAGCCCGTCGGGTATCATCCAAGAGACAAGTTGGCCCGGCGGTGCTATCAACACCCCGGGCCATGGCGCCACCTGCGGCTACAGGTGATGCGGTGGTATTGTACTACTAGCAGACCCGTTCCCGGCAGGGGGCGGGTCTTTTTTTGTTTCAACGATATGAACGGTACAAGCGAAGAGGGAGGAAAACATGGCGAAAAACACACCGAACCGCCAACAGCAGGCAACGGGCCAGAGAGCGGCCATCTACGCCCGCGTCTCGGACAAGAGCCAGGACGGGGAGGACAAGACCTCCATCTCCGAGCAGATTTCCGACATGGAGGCCCATTGCCAGCGCCGGGGGCTAACCATCACCGCCCGCTACCAGGAGGTGGGCCGGGGCTGGTCCAAGAATCGCCCCGAATTCCAGCGGATGCTGGCCGACGCCAAGCAGGGGCGCTTCGACACCATCGTCTGCTGGAAGTCCGACCGGCTCAGCCGGGGCATGTACCCCGCCGCCGTTCTCATGGAGGTAATCGAGGCATACCAGATTGACCTGGAAGCCGTCATGGACGCCATCGACATGAAGACCTTCGGCCTCATGGCCGCCATCGGCAAGATCGAGCTGGACAACTTCCGGGAGCGGGCCTCCATGGGAAAGCGCGGCTCGGCCAAGCAGGGCCGCATCCCGGTCAACAACGTCCCCTTCGGCTACCGCCTCGGAGAGGGCCGCAGGCCGTTGGTGGAGGAGGCCGAGGTCGAGATAATCCGCCGCGTCTTCCACATGTACGTCCGCGAGGGAATGGGCGCTCCCGCCATCGCCAGGCAGCTCACCGCCGAGGGCGTGCCCACGCCTCACAACGTCGGGAGGTGGTACGACCGAACGGTCACTCGCATCCTGGGGACCGAGGCTTACAGGGGCACCTGGTGGTTCGGCAAGGTCCGCCACGTCGCCACCGAGCAAGGGATGAGGAGATACGACCGGCCCGAGGACGAGTGGGTCGGGGTTCCGTTCCCACCCGTGATCGACGAGGAGACCTGGCAACAAGCACAGGAGGCCAAGAAGCAACGGCTTACCCGGTCGGGCCGAAACACCAAGATTTTCTACCTCCTGCAGCACCTGATCCGGTGCGCCGAGTGCGGCTACATCATGGGCTGCCAGGCGAATAGACGCCAGACCGTCAAGCGGGACGGCAAGTCCTACAAGTACGAGCTGGACCCTCCCCACCGCTACTACCGTTGCTACGGAAAACTCAACATCGGCGTGAAGTGCCGGGAGCACGGCTATATCCGGGCGGAACGGCTGGAAGAACTGGTCTGGGGCCAGGTCAAGAAGATGCTGGAGAACCCGGGCCTGATCGTGGCCGGCATCGAATCCCTGAACTCCCAGGCGGAAGTCGCAGGGCTGGCGGAGGAGATCGCCAGGGCGGAGCGGGACCTGCAAAAGGTCCAGGTGGAGGAGGACCGGGCCATCCGGCTGTACGTGTCGGGGAAGATAACTGAGTCACAGTTAGACCACCAACGTAAGTTCATCACCGAGCGGCTGGAGACGCTGCTGGAGAAACTCAACGAGTACCGGGCCAGGGAGTCCGCACAGTCAGAGCGGCGGGAACTGGCCGAGCGGGTATTGGAATGGGCCGAGTGGATCGGCGACGGGCTGGACGACCTGCCCCAGGAGGAGCGGCGGGAGGTGCTGCGGCTCCTTCTGGACGGGGCGACCATCGACAAGAACAACCGGGTCAACCTGACTCTGGCAATCCCGACTGAGGATTTTCTATCGATTGCAGGACCGGAGCCGATTACAGCGTATACACGATGCGACAGGCCTCTCGGCGCTCCTGGCGCATCGGGCAGGACCGGCCGGTGAAGGTCTCCTTTCTCGCCTACCGCAACACCATGCAGACACAGGCCCTCCAGCTCGTGGCCAAGAAGCTCACCAGCTCCCTCGCGGTCGAGGGAGAGCTCACAGAGGACGGGCTCGCCGCCTACGGGGACGACGGGCAGGACTTCATACTCACCCTCGCACACCAGATCGTCGAAGGGCTCGAATCCGAGGACAACGACCCCGTCGAGGAAGCCTTCCGGACGTACCGCCGGGTCCAGGACGAAGGAGAGGACCTCCTGGTCGACGACAGCTGGCTGCTGGACCGGACGGCCCCCCAGGCGCCCACGAACGGACACCACGCAGACGAGCCGGAGCCCGGCGTCCCGGGCCCGGAGGAAAGCCGGAAGACCACCCAGCTGAGCCTGGCCGACTTCCTGAGCCAGGAGACGGCGCCCCCCAAGCGCAGAGGGAAGCCCAAGCCCTCCCCAGCGTATCAGAGCCTGTTCGAATGGGCACTCGAGCTGGAGCAGGCAATGAAGAAGCAGAGAGAAGAGGAAGCATGAAAGGCTGTGAGGCCAAAGGGAAGCACACCACACCGTAAGGACGGGACGGGGGCCGCTCTCCGGAAAGCGCCGGAGCGGCCCCCCTCACGCTTCAGCCCAACCGGACAGAAGTGAGAACCACAGTCAGCACAGCCCGCAGCGCAGTCCATTGACAGAGACCTCAAACCGGCCAGGGGAGCAGGAAAATTGAGCTACAACACGGTATACAGCCTCGAGTGGCCCGGAGACCGGCCGACAATGGAGGACATCGTCACGGTCCTGGTCTTCACCTCGAACGCAACCAACAACGACGCCTCCCAAAACCCAGGCTCCTTTCAGGAGCACGCCCGGACGTGGAGGATAATACTCGAAGGGAGCGACGAGACGACCTGGTACGAACACCAGGAGGACATGGCCCGCGTATCCCGCATCTGGCCCGGCGTCGTCTTCACCCTGAACCTCAACGGAGAGGACTCCCGAGACTTCCTGAAGGAGTACTACCTGAGCGGGAAGGTGCAGACCGCACCCGGCGAAATCGTCTACGAGAAGTTCCAGCCGGAGAAACTGGCGGAACCCAATGGGACCGGGCCGGAGCCGGCCGTCTCCCTGGAGAACATCTCCCAAAGCCCGCAGCACACAGACAGCCCACAGGCTGGTCCCACAACCGCAGACCGGACGCCCGAGTTCCAACTCACCGAGCTCAACCTGAGGGAAGAAGCAAAATCCCAGGTCCTGAACTCCCTCCACGACACCATGGCCAACCTGAAACCCGGAGCGCTCCACCGCGAGATGGCCGACATGCCGGAGGCCAGGGAACGGGTAGCAGGCTACGTCCAAGAGTGGATCGACCGGATAGAATCCCGCGGTTTCTTCTCATAGAAACCCAGACAAACAGGAGCAACGAATGAAGCCAAACCCCAGCCTCGAAGCCTACGTCCAGCCCAGGGAGCCGGACAAGGAAACCCCCCACGTGGTCTACCTGGCCGCGCCGTTCACCTCGGACAATCCCGAGGTCCAACGGGCCAGGAAACAAGCGACCATGGCACTCTCAGACCGGATGGTGAGACAGGGCTCCGTGGTCTTCTCACCCCTGGAGTACACCCAGAGCATGCAGGCCCGGGGCGTTTTCCCGCCCCAGGGCTGGTACGACTTCGACATCGCCATCATGAAGGGATGTCACGAGGTACTGGTCCTGGCCCTCCCCGGCTGGGACAGGAGCCACGGAGTCATCATCGAGACGGCCACCGCCCGGGCCCTGGGCATCCCGGTCAACGTCATCTCAATGGAGGAAGCCCAGATCACCCACGGCCTGCGGAGGATCCTGGAGCCCAATCCCTAACGTGAGAGAGTTCCAGTCGACCATGACCCGGGACGACGCCCAGGAGATGTGGGACACCATCCTCCAGCAGGAGCTCATCTACCGGGACCGGGACAACATGGTCGTCCAGAGACTGGCCTGCCGGCTCTACCCGGCCCCGGAACTGGACCGGGCCTGCCTTATGCTCGAAACCCACGAGGAAGACCCCCAGGGGGCAGTCCGGGAATACATGAAAACCACCGGGTTCGCCGTCCCTTCCCCGACCCCAGCCGAGGAAGCAATGTTGGAAAGAAAGAGGCTCCTCGCCATGGGCCAGCTGGACATGTTCATCCACGGCGCCCCGGTCCAGTTGCCCCTGAAACCAGAATGAGGATTCCCGACAACGGGCGCATGAACAAAATGCGGCGATCCCCTAGGATGAGAGAAGCAGCCGCAGCCGCAGCAGCAAGTCTCATCACCATCACCCAACCCCCGGGGGCCGGAAACCGGCAGAGCACGAGGAAAAATCCCGTGCCCTCTTGATATCCCCCGGAATATCCCCCGGAATATCCCCCAGAAGAACGAAAAGGAGCAGGAAGATGAAACTCTCATGCCTCCAGGAGGAGCTCAAGAGAGGACTCACAACCGTGGGCCGGGCAGTCCCCGGCCGGACGACCCTCCCCAGCGCCAAGAACATCCTCTTCTCGACCGAAAAGTCCCGCCTCAAGCTGACTGCAACCAACCTGGCAGTCAGCATAACCACCTGGATACCGGCGAGCGTCGAAGAAGAGGGGGAGGTAACCGTCCCCGCCAACATCGTCACCGAGCTGGTCAGCTCCCTCCAGAGCGACCGGGTCACCATGGAGGTTCCCCTGGACACCCTGGTCATGCGGATCGAGTGCGGACACAGCCGGGCCAACATCAACGGAGCGGAACCCGCCGACTTCCCGCCCATCCCGGACTTCGGAGAAGAAACAGCCGCCACCATCGATTCGGGAGAGCTCAAGAAAGCAATCGGGAGGACCGCGTTCGCGGTCGCAACCGACGAAAGCCGCCCCATCATGGGCGGAGTCCAGGTCACCCTGGAAGAAGACCGGTTCAGAATGACCGGCTGCGACGGCTTCCGGCTGGCTGTCTCCGACGGAAAGCTCACCGGCCCCGTCGAAAAGAAGATCGTCCTGGTCGTACCGGCCAAGACCCTGAGCGACCTCGCCCGGGGAGTCGCCGACACCGAAGACCCGGTGGAAATCACCATCGCAGGAGAGACCAGGCACGTCCTGTTCCGCACCGGAGACCCCAACCCGGTGAAAACCACCTCGGTCCTGCTCCAAGGCGACTACCCGTCCTACGAGCAAATCATCCCCAAGCAGCACCAGACCCGGACCGTCTTCGACACAAACACCCTGCAGCAGGCCGTGAGGACCACCGCCATATTCGCCAAGAACAGCAACAACATGATCCACATGGACATCAAGCCGGAAGGCAAGGGCAGGGTGCTCATCTCATCCAAATCGGATGAGACCGGGAGTACCTGCAACGAAGTCATCCCCGAGTCCCTCCAGGGAGAACCCCTCTCCATCTCCTTCAACGGGGAGTACCTCCAGAGCGCCATCGGCGCGTTGGGCAGCGGCAAGGCAGTGATGGAAACAAACACCAACAACTCCCCCGGGGCCTTCCGGCCCATGTCCGGCCGAACGGCCGAGATCCCGGACGGAGAAGCCGGAGAGAATGAAGCAGCCACGGAGACCACGGAGGAAACCCAAGACCAGCAGCTCACCGGGGAGCGGGACTACGTCCACGTCATCATGCCCATGCTGATAGGACAAACCGCGCAGACCTAAGCCAGGCCAGTCACAACTCAACCGGCCGAGAGGAAAGGAAATGACTCGAATTTTTGTGTACGAGGGAAGAGAGTTCCCGGACCCCAACCCGGAGTGGACCGTGGAACAGGTCAAGGCAAACCTATCCGAGTTCTATGGAGAGGTGGCCAACGCCTCCGTCACCGAGACCAAGCGGGGCGACGACACCATCCACGAGTTCCAGCGCCGGGTCGGGACCAAGGGATAGACCCCAAATGGACAACAAAAAGCTCACGGAGCTCCTGGAAGGCATCCCTCCGGTCCACCTCAAACTCCTGACACTCGCCGGACAGCTGACCCTTCCCAACGGCGAGCTGGATATCGAAGCCGCATCCAAGCGGATCGAGGAAGCAGAAGAAGCGGCGGCGGAGGCCCAGGGCTACTCCGCCGCCACCCGCCAACTGTCGAGAAGAATGCAATGGCTGCTCAACCGCCACCCAGCCTGACCCAGCTGTCCCAAGCCCTCCGCCTGCCGCCCCCGTCCCTGCAAGAGCTCACCAGCACCCTGGGAAACGCCCAAGCGTACATATGGTTCCAGGAAACCGTCCGCAACCTCCTCCCCAAGGAGGCCGGCAGCCTCCTGGCCCTCCCCTCCAACACCGACCGGATCAAACGGTTCGAAACCCTCTTCGAGAAGGAGTTCTTTCCCTTCCGCGGCGGCATGGACGACATGGAACTCGCATGGGACTGCTCAGACGGACAAGACAACTGGTCGGTCTACGAGATACTCCGGGGAGGAGCCTCCGTCCACCTCCTGGGAGTAGGCCTGGAGGACTTTCACAACCTCTGGGAGTTCGCACGCCCAGGCGTCGCCGCCACAGCCCTTCTCGCCCGGTACCCGGAAAACGACCTGACGTTCTACAGCGACATGAACGAAGCTCGGGTGTCATGGCTGGAGGAAGCCCTAAGACACATTCCCCAAGAGGTGTTGGAAAAGATCCCCAGCGGAGGCATCCCACAGGAAAGACTCGAACTCGCGGTCCAAGAAACCCCGTACGCCGGGGTCAAGCAAACCATCCAGTGGGTCGGCGCCTCCAGCGGGAACCCGTTCATCGACTCCTCGGACGATGACTTCGACCCAAGCGCCACGCTCATTGAATGGGACGATAAGGAAGTCCTGCAAGACCTCGCCAAAAGCTGGAAGGAAGGCCAGGCATTGATGGACTCCGCAATGGAACTGGCAACCCGGCTGGAGAAAGACCTCCCCAAAGAGTTCGAGAAGATGCTCACCTTCATCATCGACCGGCTGGAACAGCTCCCCCCGCCGAAGGACACGGAACCCAACGAGGAAACAGATGACTGACACAGCAGCAACAACCAAGCCGGAAATGGCCGGAACGGAATGGATGCTTCCCGACCTCACCCGGGTCCCCAAGGACCAGCTGGAACTCCGGATGGATGTCTACGAGGACAGCATCATCCTCACCCGGTTCAACGAGGCAGGACACACCCAGTGGGTCCGGATGGTCTCGGCCGACGACATCGCCGGCGCGTTCGCCGGCGAGATCGACTATTCCTCCGGGCTTCTGCCCAAGGACACTCTCTGGTGGAAGCAGACCGAGACGACCAGGACCGTCGCCCTCTGGCGGGAGCCCGGAGTGTGGCCGGTCGCCCTCCAGACGGAGGCGTTCAAGCCTCCAGAGCGGCTCAACCTCCCCATGCCGGGCCTGGTCTTCGTCTGCGTTCCCGGAGCCCCGCCCTGGGCCTTCGCCGCCAAGCAGAGACCCTCCACCGCCCAGGAGACCCTGTACCGGATGCCCGCCTTCAACGTGTTCGACGACGGGCGAGTCTGCCCGGGGACCCACAGATTCCCCCAGGAACCCGGCTCCGTCCCGGAATCCTTCTTCCAATCCTTCTTCTCACAGACGGGCCAGACCCAAAACCGGTCCGTCAAGCATCCCCTGGACCTCAGAGCCCTCTGGCAGGAGCTGAACGGTGAAACTCAATACCCTCTGGAAGACCTTATCCCCCAATTCCAGGTCGAAGACGCAATCGACCTCCCCAGAAGACTCACGCACCGCCGCCATCCCTAACGGACACGGGCCCGCCGGATACCTCATCAACCGCCCGGGAGGCCCGACCGGAGAGCCCGGGCCCGGATTCGACTACCTGCTGGCCCGGAACGGAGTCTACATCCAGGACAGAACTGCCTGCCTGACGGCCAGGGTGCTGGTCGCCCCGGCGCACGTCAGAGGACTGGAACCCGCCAGCCCCAGCTGGAACTGCCCCAAGGCAGGATACCCAAGGCCCTATTCGCAACCGGGCTCAGATGGTTCCAAGACGACCCCCTCACGGAGCGCTTCTTCGCCGTCCGCTGGGACGGTGAATTCTACCGGCTGGACGCCCCCAACCAGACGGGGACCCGGACCGGCGTCCGGTACCAGCCAAAGCCGGGAATGGTGGCCGAGTTCCACTCCCACTGCAACATGCGGGCCTTCTTCTCCCACACCGACGACCTGGACGAGCAGGGACTTCGGATCTACGGCGTCGTGGGCAAGCTGGACACTCCCTGGCCCGAACTGAAGCTCAGGACAGGAGTCTACGGACACTTCGCCCACGCCGACTGGCAGGACGTGTTCGAAGGGCCCACCCCGGGAGTCCTCGTAGAGACGGAGGACGGAAGGTGGACCCAATCCCAAGGATAGGAGCCCGGAGAACAGTGGGCATCGCCCACCAGCCACAGGAGAAACCACCAAACGCGGAGACAACCGGAATGGACTATCACCTGCGACCACTTAATCCAAACCCCAGCATCACAATCGTCGGCTGCGGCGGGACCGGCGGGTTCGTCGCCGAGTCCCTGTGCAGGCTCTTCACCGGCCGGGAGGCGGACATCGTGCTGGTGGACCACGACAGGGTCGAACCACACAACCTGCTCAGGCAGAACTTCACGGAGGAAAACCTGGGCGAATACAAAAGCCAAGCGCTGGCCGAGAGGCTGACCCGGACCTACCGCAGGACCGTCGGGTACTCAACCCGGCCCTTCGAGAACATCTCCGCCGGTTCCTGGCAGGACACCTACCCAGGCATCAAAGGCCACGGCCAGTCCATGATCATAGGCTGCGTCGACAACGCCCGGGCCAGGAAGGAAATGGCCCAGAGCATCAGAAGATACACCAACACCTGGCTGATAGACGCGGGAACGGGGACAACTGGGGACAAATACTGGTGGGCAACACCACCTTCACCGGGGACCTCGGCGGGAGCTTCCAGGACGGTCAATGCGTCCAGCTGCCGATCCCGACAGTCCAGAGCCCCGCCCTTCTCACCACCGCCCCAAAGACAAAGCCGGACATAGACTGCGCCGCAGCCTTGGACTTAACCGATCAGGACCCGGTCATCAACCAGATCATGGCATCCCTGGTCACCGCCGTAGTACGCAGAATGGCGGCCGGGACCTGCCCCTGGATGGCGCTCCGGGTGGACATGGACCTGGGCATCCTCACCCCCAGCTACGCGAACCCGGAGACAGTCTCAAAAATCACCGGAGTCCCGGTGGAAACCCTCGTAAGCGCCGACGCCAGGCCACAGGAAATGGACGACGGCCAATGGGACGAGGACGACGACGACGACGAGGAATAGCCGGCATGCGGCGTCACCCAAACCGTGTAAAGCAACCTCGACACCGTATATAACACAAAGAACCGAGACCCCCAGCGCGGAGGACAGAAGAGATGACGGACGAACAAAACCGGAGCCCGGAAGATAACCCGGAAGATAACCCGGAAGATAACCCGGAAGATAACCCGGAAGATAACCCGGAAGATAACCCGGACGAGACCATGGAAAATAGACCGGATGACTACCCAGGCGACTACCCGGACGACAGCCCCGACGACAGCCCCGACGACAGCCCGGACGAAACCGCCGAGCAGAACCCCGACGGCGCCAGTCAGGACAACGAGGAGCCCGGCGAGACCGCCGAGCAGGACCCCAGCGACCAACAAAACGCTGCGCCAGAGTCAAGCGATTCCGACATCAAGATCGTTCTCTCCATCAAGAACGGGCAGGCCATGATAGCAGCCCAGAGACCGGGCACCGACCCCATCATCGAGAGCTTCCAGGTCCCGGAGATCACCCTCCTCGCCCAGGAGGTCCCAGCCTTCATGGAAAGAGCCATAAGCCAGTGGGAAGAGAGCCCCCAGTACCCCAAACACGTGAAACCCAGGGCCCAGCCCCGGCAGACCCGCCGGACCCCGGCCCGGACCCAGCCTCCAGCCACGCCTGCGCCTGCACCTGCACCTGCGCCGGAGGCTGCACCTGCACCTGAGCCGGAGGCTCCACCACAACCCAGAACCATGAGCATGTTCGATGAGTAGCTCCAGGACAGGACTCCTGATCGCCCTCGAAGGCGGGGAGGGATCGGGGAAGAGCACCCAGGCCGAGATGCTCCGAGACCGTCTCCTGGAAGAGAACATCCCCGCCGTCCTGGTGCACGAGCCAGGGACCACCAGCCTGGGACAGCACCTCAGGAGCTACCTGAAAAGCAAGCAGCCCATAACCAAGGAAGCCGAACTCCTCCTCTTCGAATCGTCCCGGGCCCAGCTGGTGACCCAGGAGATAAGACCGGCCCTAGGCGCCGGCTACACCGTCATATCCGACCGGTTCTCCGCGTCTTCCACCGCCTACCAGGGACACGGCCGGGGAATACCCCTCCAGCAAGTCGGGGCGCTCAACGAGTTCGCCACCGGCGGGCTCGAGCCCGACCTGAACATCCTCCTGGACATCGAGCCCGGAACCGGGCTCCGTAGAGCCACCCCCCAGATGTCACTGCCAACCGGCGGACAGGAAGAGCCCCAAGGCCGGCAGGAAGAGGAAGGACAGAGAAGATTCGAAGACCAGCCCCAGGGATTTCACCGGAGAGTCCGGGAGGGGTACCTGAAGCTGGCCCAAGAGCACCCCGGACGGTGGCTGATCCTCGACGCCGCCCTGCCCCGAGAACAGATAGCCCAGCAGGTCTGGACAGCCGTGACAGAGAGGATTCGCCGCGGCGCCGGGCGGTAACCCGCTCAGCCCACCGGACGAAGAGGTTGATCCGGAGTCCAGAAAAACAACGCCACCCCAGAGAAGCCAGGGGAAAATTGAGTGAACCAAAATGGAACAAGGACTGAAAATGGCGTTCCTATGCACCGCGACAGCGCTGGGGATCCTCATGATAGCCATCGCAATTTGGATCCAAAACAGGAGTCTGGAAGATGAGGAAGAGAAACATTTCCAGCTCCTCTCAAGATTCAACTGGGGGGTGGCCGCCGCCCTCATCGGAGTGGTAACGGCGGCCCTCCTCCTGAAAGCAGGAGCATGACCCGCATGAACTCCGCCCCCGGGCGGACAGGAAAGGAAAAACCAAACATGAGCAGAAACCAGCCCAGAACACCGCCGGACCGAAGCCGGTTCCTACACCCGCCCCCGGACCTCCGGGCACCCCTCGAGGACCCGGAAACCCTCCGGTTGCTGGAGCAAGCCGAAGACCGGCTCCAGCAGTTCCTCCCCTCCCAGACGGACTCCCACCGGCGCAACCAACTCATCTGGACCGAGGCCCAGGCCTCCTCCCACATCGAGGAAGAATACGGCCAAGGCCAGATCACCAGGCACCACCAGGCACTGACCGCCTACCTCCAGAAACCCCTGGGAGCACAGACCCTTCTCCAAATGCACCGCACGATGATGGCCGGCCAGCTCCACGCCCAGCCCGGACGGTACCGGAGCATCGGAATCCTGATCGGACAGTACCAACCCCCCAGACACCCCTACATCCCAGGCCTCATGGACGAGCTCTACCACTACATCCAGAACAGCCAGGACAGGCCCATCGTCAAGGCAGCGTGGTCCCACATCCAGTTCGAGACCATCCATCCCTTCGCCGACGGAAACGGCCGCACCGGAAGGGCCATCATCAACCGGATACTCGACTCTCCCCTACCCCTGAGCGTTCACATCCTAAACCACCGCCAAGCCTACTACCGGCTTCTGGGCGACGGGAGCTGGGGAGATTACCTCGCCTGGTTCATAAGAGGAATCAGCGAGCAATGCCTGGACCAAGAGGGACCGCAACAATGACCCAAACTCCCAGCCAAGGGCCCCAGAAACACATCCTGCCCCACGGCTGGAATTGAAAATTGACAAAACAAAGGACCCGGAACCTGTGAAACAATCGTAGCGCAGGCAAATCCGGCTACAAACGGCGGTAACCATGAATAGCAGAGCCCGGAAGACCACGCTCGTCCTCCTGCCCCTCCTGATCGCCCTCGCCATCCTCCTCCAACCAGCCTGCGGCAACGGCGCCATCCAGGAGGTTGCGCCGACCATCCCCGGCGCAACCTCACTCCCAACCCAGACCGCTCCACCACCGGCCCAGACCGAATACCCGGCCACCACGCCGGAAACGGAGACACCGGCAACCAAACCCGCATCCGAGACACCTGCAGCAAAGCCCACCGCTGCAACGCCGGCAACCAGGGCAGCGGCAGTTGGGCCGCCGCCGGACACCGAGCCAACCCCGACGGCGCTCTCAGAAATCAAGGGACCGCCGGGAGAAGCCCGCCTCGAGGACCCCAGAATAGACAGGAAACCCAGCAGCCTGGGTACGTCGGCGGCAGACGCTGCCCCGGACCGGCATACGGCGGGAGAAGCGGACGTCTCCGGAGGAAGAAGCAAGGGGAAACCAGGCTCCAGCAGGAGACACCCCCTCCCAGAACCCCCCGCCCTCAAGGCCGGGGAGATAGACGACAACAGGACGTGGCGCGAGTACCTGGACTTCCTGGACCGGTACCAGGGCCCCGGGGTCCACCGGACCAACGTCTCCGAACGATACACCGTCACCGTCCGGGACCAACGGGGAAGGCCGGTACCCAACGCCCTGGTCACAATCTCAGCCAACGGGCGAGAAGTCTTCCAGGCCCGGACCTACGCCGACGGGAGAACGTTATTCTTCCCCCGGGGCCAAGAAGAGGACTGGGAACAGGACCGGAACGTCAACACCTACATCGTCTCCGCCAAAGCCCAGAGCTACCGGCGCACCCGGGAGTTCACCCGGAACGAAGACTCAAATTGGGAACTCACCCTTCACACCGGACCGCTGCGAGAGCAGCGGGTCCCACTGGACGTGCTCTTCCTCCTCGATTCCACCGGAAGCATGTCGGACGAGATCGATAAGATCAAGGAAACACTTCTCTCCATCGCCCGGCAGGTCTCAGACCTCCCGGCCCGCCCCGAGCTCCGGTTCGGCCTGGTCAGCTACCGGGACCGGGAGGACCTGTACGTCACCCGGCTCTATGACTTTGACTCCAACGTCCGCCGGTTCTCCCACACCATCCGGAGAGTCACAGCCGACGGCGGAGGAGACTATCCCGAGTCCCTGAACGAAGCCCTGCACGTCGCGGTCAACCAGCCCGACTGGCGGCCGGACCGCGGAGTCCGGCTCATCTTCCTCCTGGCCGACGCCCCGCCCCACCTGGACTACGACCAGGACCATGACTACGCAAAGGAAATGGTCCAAGCACGCCGCAGGGGCATCAAGGTCTTCCCCGTCGCCTCCAGCGGGCTGGACGCCCAGGGGGAATACGTCATGCGGCAGATAGCCCAGCAGACAATGGGACGCTTCATCTTCATCCTGTACGAAACCGGCCCGCAGGGAGAGTTGGAAACGCCCCACGACGTCGGCGACTTCACCATAAACCGGCTGGACAGCCTCATCGTCCGGCTCATCCAGGAGGAGCTCGGCGAGCTCGGACGCCGGACCGGCGGGCAAGAATGATGGAACAGGAGATCCTGGACATGCTGGAATGGCCCGCCACCCCCAGCCAGGGCAGATTGGCCAGGGCGGCCCGGGTCCTGAACCAGAACAAACGGAAGAGGCCTCAAAACCCCTCGGAAAGAGCAGACATCCGGCTCGCCGCCGACATTGCCGCCCTCGCCGAGTACTACGACGCCCAGGAATACCAGGAGTGGGCCACCAGGACCTTCATTGAAGAGTGCGACCGGAAAGAGTGCGACCGGGAAGAGTGCGACCGCCGCCCGGACGACGCCGCGGTGCTGGAGACAATGGCGGCAATAGCCCATAGGGGAGACACGGAGGCCACGATGGGCCTGGCCCTCGCCAGCCGGCGCCACGCCCCCTCGTCCCGGACCGTGGCCTACGGTTTCGCCAAGCTGCACCGCAGCCCCGACTGGATGGGGTTCTGCCTCGCCCTGCCAAGGGTCCAGGGACTCACCGTCCTCGTTACAGAGTCCCTCGAAAGAAGCAAAACTCCCGGCATGGTGCTGGCCCTCCCGCCGGAGAACGTCCCCAGGCCGGTGGGAGCCAGGACATTCCCCGCCGGCGAGGCCAGGATCCTCCGGCAGGTCCTGAGATGGCACGGCGCCGAAAACTGCTCCTGGATAACCCGGGAGCCCAAAACCAGCGGGAAGAAACAGCAGCCGGAACCCGCCGGGACAACCAGATAGAGGACCCGCCCCGCCCACATCCTTCAAGGAAGACCGAGCAGACACATGAGAATCGAATACCGGTACGGACCCGCCCACCCCGGCGCCAGCCCCAGGACGACCTGCCCCACCCGGGACGAGGCGGTCCTACAGGCGCTGAACGCCCCGGCCCATAACGGACCGCCACCGACGGTCGAGGTGATCACCTACGCCCCCCGGAGGGTTGAAACGGAGCAGCTCAACCCGCTCGAGCGCCTGCTCGAAACCCTCGACGAGGAATACGGAGACCCCACCGGCTGCGCGAAGACCGAGCCAACCCCGGAGATGAAACAGGCGGAGCAGGAATTCGTCAACGCGGTCGTAGCCAAATACCGCCCCAACCGGCTGAGACCGGTGATGAGCGAAGAGATCGACGTGGCCCGTTGGACCGCCGGGAGAGAAAGAGGAGCCGCACAATGAGTTCCTCCGTAGCCATGCACTCGATGGGCAGGGCCGGGGAGCTTCTACTCCGAAGTCCCATCACCTTCCTGATCAACCAGGAGGGAAGCCAGACAACCATAGCCGTGCCCGAATTCGAGATCATCGTCCAAGCCAGCACCGAACCGGAGGCCATCGCAGACGCCCACGACCGGCTGAAGGACCTCTACGAAGACCTGGCAGCCCAGGACGAAAGCGCCCTGAGCGACACGCCCCTTAGGTGGAAGAGAGTCCTGGACAGCCTGGTCGTACTCCACACCATCTCCGGACCGGCGCAGAGGACAGGACCCTGAGCTACTCCAGCGCAGAAGCGGACCGGACGAGACAGGCCAATCCACATGCCAAGCCGGGGGCGGGCCGGGGTAGGTCGTCCGACCCGGCCCGCCCGGAAGCAAGACGGAACAGGAGAGACCTGATATGACCGACCTGATCGAGATCCACACCAACGGAGCCTGCCTGGACAACCCGGGCCCCGGCGGTTACGCCGCCGTCATCGTCATCGGCCAAGAGCGCCACCAGGCCGTGGGAGGAAACCACAGCACCACCAGCAACCGGATGGAAATCACCGCGGCAATCGAAGGACTCAAGCTCCTGGACTCGATGGGAATAGAGGCCGATGTCCCGGTCAAGATATACTCCGACTCCGAGTACCTGATCAACGCCTTCAACCACGGCTGGCTGCCCAACTGGCGCAGCAACGGATGGCGCACCGCCAAGGGGCGTTCCGTCCTAAACCAGGACCTCTGGCTCGAAATCCTGGAGACGGCCGCAACACGGCAGGTCGAGTTCCAATGGGTCAGGGGCCAAAGCGAGGGCCCGATGAGCACTCTCTGCAGCCAGCTTGCCAACGGCCAAGCGAAACTCGCGGCACAACAGGAAGATTCCCAGCCCAGCGAGCCCGGCGAAGCGCCCGAACCGGCGGAAGAACCGGCGGAAGAGCCAACCACCGGACCGGCGGAAACAGGTCCACAGCCCCAGGGATGGCCCGATTACCTCGACCTCCTGAGGGAAGCGGCCGAAGAGACCGTGGAATTTGCGGCCAAGCAAATGGACCTGGGACGCGAACCAACGTCCAGCCTGGCCCTCGCCCAAGCGCAATCGGCCCTCTACCAGGGAGCCGCAACCCACTACCTGGCCCTGCAGAGCCTCCGAACCTCAGCCCGGCAACACTGAAACCAGCGCTCCCCCCGAAAGAGGAGCGCAGTCACAACAAGGCCCCGGCCCGGAGAAACCCGGACGCCGGGGCCTTTACTTGTTTCCGCAAAAAGCCCGCAGACAACTCAACCAGATGGAGCATCTCCCCGCCAATGAACAACCAGAAGACCAGAGAAGCAATCGCAGACCGGATCCTGGAACTCTTGGACCAAGGAGGCCTGCCCCCATGGGAACGCCCCTGGAGGACCAGCGACGTCGGGGAACCCCGAAACGCCATCTCAATGAAGCCATACCGGGGCATCAACCACTGGCTCACCCTGATCACCCACACCGTCCAGAACTACAAGGACCCCAGGTGGCTCACCTACCGGCAGGCCCAGACACTGGACGGGAACGTCAGAAAGGGAGAGGAGTCCACCCGGATAGTGTTCTGGAAGAAAGTGAACCGCAGACAGGCAGACGAACAGGACATGAACGAAGTCCAAGAACTCAACCTGAAGCAGGAGACCTACCTCGTAGCCCGGTTCTACAACGTCTTCAACGTCGAACAGACCCACGGATGCCGCCTGAAACCCCTCCCCGAGCCGGGTGAAATGCCCGACGCCATCGAGCAGGCGGAAGCCATCATCCAGAACATGCCCAACAGGCCCGAGTTCGACACCTTCGAGCACATCAACCAGCCCCCCCACTACATACCCGGCGCCGACCAGGTCCGGGTCCCAAGCCGGGACCGGTACCAGGTCCCCGAACAGTGGTACAACAGCGTCTTCCACGAGCTCACCCACGCCACCGGGCATCCCACAAGGCTCGCCCGGTTCGAGGCCCAAGCCGAGCAGGACAGCCTGCACCGGTACGGAGTCGAAGAGCTGGTGGCCGGAATGGGAGCAGCCATACTCTCCGGCCAGGCCAACATGGAACGGGAGACGATCCAACAGGACGCCGCCTACATCAGGCACTGGCGGGACGCAATCGCCGCCGACAAGTCCATCGTCCTCCAGGCCGCCGGCAAGGCCCAGAGGGCCGCCGACTACATCCTGGGTGAGCAAGCGCCGCAGAAGGACACCCCGGAGGACCCTTCCACAAACGAGGAAGAGCAGTAGGCCGCACCAAGCCGACTTCACAACCGGCACTCCCGCCGCGAGCCCCGGCAGGCGCCATCCCACCTGCCGGGGCTCATCATCTTCCCTGCACCCTCAAACCAACCCCAAGAAGAGCACGGAAACAAGAAGGACACGGAAAAGGAAAGACGATGAAGAAGCCGCTCGACGGAATCAGGAGAGGACAGAGAATGGCCGCCAAGCTCAACACGGCAGTCGCCAACATCCAGAGCGGCAACTTCCTCTACAGCCACAGCCGGACCGCCGACGACGCCGCATTCGAATGCCTGGCGCAAGAAAGGCGAGAGGCCCGCGAGAGGATGAACAAAGCCCTCGACCAAGTCCACCAGAGGCTACAGGATCAATCATGACGTCCAGAATGAACCCCCCCAGGCCCGTCTGCACCGCGTTGGAAGAGGGGGCAAGGGCCGCAGGCGACCTCATCCACGCCCAGCTGGTAGAGGACCCCAACCGGGCATGGAAAATGGAAGACGCGCTGAAGCAGCCCTTCTCCCCCAACACGGCCCGAACCGCCGCCCTCCTGATAATCCACGCCTTGGCCCAGACCATGCTCAAGGGAAACAACAGCTACCGGGCGGTCGCCGGCCGGTGGCGACGGCAGGCAACAGCCCCGGTGCCCACCAGATACCTCCCAATCCTGCCCCTCGCCCTCAGGCTCCTGGAAATCCTGAGCCCGCACAAGAACAAGCAGATAATGGATCTGGCCCTCCAGGCCGCGGACCCCATAAGACACCTGTTGCCAGGAAGAGACCTCACCGGGCAAATCCTCCAGAAGTTCAGCCGGGACAGGAAGGAGAACGCCACCTTCTTCACCAAGCCCAGCTCGGCAATCCTCATGGCCCACCTCGCCATCCCCGAAGACCTCGACTGGAGCAAACCCCAGTTCGCCAAGAACTACCGGATCGCGGACTACGCCTGCGGCTCCGGGACCCTCCTCATGGCTGCATATCACAGAGTGAGAGAGCTCCACAGAGAGGGAGGAGGAAAACCGGAGAAACTCCACGCGGGCATGATGAAAAACTCCCTCACCGGGGTGGATACCCTGCCCGCCAACATCGCAGTCTGCGCCGCCAACCTGGCGTTCATGGAACCAGGCGTCCAGGTCCGCAGGACCAGGATGGTCAAGCTGCACTACGGGATCAGGGACAACGGTTCAGGAACAAGAAACCCGATGCTCGGGTCCATGGACCTGCTGGACCCCGACACCACCAGGCAACAGAAGCCGGCAGCGCTCATCCCCGGCGGGGAGATGCCGGTGGACCTGAGGCCGGGAACCCAGGACCTGGTCCTGATGAACCCGCCCTTCACCAAGCCGGTACCCTCCGTCGAGTGCGACCAGAACTTCCCGGACCCGGCGGGAGACATACCCGCGACCAGCGAGGAGGAAGCCCAACACATAACCCAGCGGGCCAGAGACCTGGGCCAGAAGATCGAAGCCTCCAACGGAGGCGGAATGGCCTACTACTTCGCCCACCTCGCACACCGGATGGTCAAGCCCGGCGGGACCATCGCCCTGCTCCTCCCCCTCACCATCCTCACCGGGAGCAGGAACCTCGGAGGCAAGGCCAACGGCTGGCAGGAGTTCCGCCGGATCCTGGCCGAAGAGTACGCGGACGTGACCGTGCTGAGCATCGCCCAGTACCGGGACACGGACGCGACCTTCTCCGAAGACACCACGATAGCTGAAGTGATGGTCGTCGCCCGGAGACTCCAAAAGGAAGAACACCCCCCGGGAACGGGACACTTCGTGAACCTCAGCCGGGGACCCCGGAGCCCGGAAGACGCGGTCGAAATCTCCCGCCGCGTCAAGGAAGCAATCCAGGGAATGACACCCTCCGGAGCGGAAGACATACAGTCCATCGTGTCGAAAGACGAGGACCTGGGAACGGTGACCAGGACGGAGCTCTCCCCTAAGGAAACATGGCCCCTGGCACGAGTCCTGGACCCTCAACTGGTCCAGACGGTGCTGAACATGAGCAGCGGAAGGGAGCCCGGGATACTGATACCCACAACCCAGCTGGAAACGGTGGCCCAGTCGAAATCCGACGGGTGGGACCAGGAGCAGATATTCCACCTGGACGACAACACTCCAGGGCAGGCCACTCTCCCCGTCCTGGCCAGGCACGACTCGGAAACCCAGCAGACCATGTCCCTCCAGCCCCAGCACGGGATGAAGAAGACCTTCCTGAAAAGGTGGAACAAGGCAGCCAGCAGGCTCCAGATGAACGTCAACCTCAGGTACAACTCCCAGAGGACAACGGCCGTCGTCACGACCGAGCTCTGCGCTGGCCGGCGGGGCTGGGGCGGCATCAGGATGACCAATCCACGGGGAGCCGAAAAGGCCATGGCCGCGTGGATGAACACCACCCCCGGGCTCATGTTCCACTGGATCGTCACCAACCATACCCAGAACGGGCTGGGCCTGGCCAACAAGCAGCAGATAGACTCCATGCCCGTCCTCGACCTCAGGAAGCTGGACGACACCCAGCTCATGGGCATGGCCCAAGTCTTCGACGACTACGCCCAGACCCCCTTCCTTGCCGCCAGCGACGCGTGGCAGGACCCCGCCAGGATGGACCTGGACCGCCGGGTCCTGCAGGACGTCCTGGGACTCGACGACAGGGCGATGGAGAAAGCACGGGAACTGACGGAACGGTGGTGCCTGGAACCCAGCGTACAGGGAAAACGGGCCCACGCCGCCTCCCGGAAGGATGACATAGCACAGCTCAGACAGGCCGTCGCAAGCAGGCAGAATGAACCAAACCAAGAAACGGAGTACAATCGGACAGAGATACTCATACCCGGCCCCAAGCCCAGGGCAACCGGAGGGGAAATAGAGATAGCCCGGACCGCCCCCCGGCGCACGGAAGAGCCCCAGCGGGTCTCCCGGCAACCCGCTCCCCCGGAAGAAGAGCGAAGACTCGCACGTCTTCAGGCCAACCGGCGGCTCAGCCAGTTGATCCATCTAGCGGACGGGAAGCTCCGAGAGTCCCCAGCCTGGGTGAAGACCAAGTGCGGGATAGGAGTGGAAGAAGCGAAAGCGGTAACCCCGGAACAGAAGAGGGAACCCGTACTGCAGGGGCTCCACCTCGATTTCTGGTGCCCCCACTGCATAGAGGAAGAAGAACTGGTATGGATCTAGCCCCGACCCGGACACGATCCGTGGACACAGCCAGCCAGTCCCAATCCACCGGGCGCCCGGTATCTCCGGACTCCTGCCCCAAACCCAAGGAAGCCAGAAGATGAGTCCCGCAAACGGCTGGAAAGCCTCCCAGGAGTCCCGCCGTCCCCACACCCGGTTAGAACTGAAAAAGAGGACTCCCAAGATGAGGATTTCCAAGAAAAGACGCCGGTCGGTCAAGGACCGGCACCAGGCGATGCAACTCGCCCATCTTCTCCCGTGAGGAGGCATCTGAAATGCCCACACCCGCAACAGAGCCGCCCAACGCCACCAGTGCGCTCCAACCCATAGCGGACCGGAACGGAGTCCAGACCAAGACCCAGCTGTACCACTTCCAACAGGAAAACCCCGACCTGAACTGGACGAAGCCGGAAGAGGAAGAGCTGTGGGCGTCCCCGGCCCTAGAACAGCTGGACAAACTGGTCGACATCAGAAACGCCGGAGGGACGGTGAAGGAGATGATGGACATCTCAACCCAGATATCCTTCCTGTCAATGCTCTCCCTCGAGAGGATCAACGCCCACTACCTCGCAGCGCACAAGTAGAAGCCCGGCTACCGTCGAGGTCTGGACGGAACCCATTGCCACGCGCCGGTCAAACACCTATCCAAGCCGCTGGCCACCCCCCAAACGCGCGTCAGAGAAGACAACCACCGACGGGCGGTGTAAGTGGTGCCACAACAACGCCCCGGGCATCAGGCCGGGGCGTCTTTCTGTGACGTCCTGGAGGACGGAAAGCCTGCCCACAGACACCGCACGGCTCCAAGCGAGCCCGGACACCCTAAAGGAATGGAAAGCCCGGACCGGAAGATAGAACCCGGCAGCGGCCAGCATCCACCCCCAGTCCAACTCCCCAGAGCGAACGGAATAGCCCCATGACTCAACCCCGAGCCGTCCCCACCGGACCGGAATTCAGACTCCGCACCCCAAGAACGCCGGAGGACGGCGTCTACACCAGAAGAGGCGCGGCCTGGGAGCTGCTCATGAACGGCAACCCGGCCGCCAGGATCTGGACCGACGGCGCCAGGCACCCCACCTGGTACGCCTCCACCCCGGAGGACGGGACCATATACACAGGGAACAGCAAGAGCAAAGCCATAGCCGCAGCCCAGGAATACCTGACAGCCCGGTACAGACAGAGAGGCTGAACGAAAGCAGGGCGGGACAGAATGAAAGAGCAACTCAGCGACACGACACCCGCGTTCCCAACCCTGGAGGATTTCTACCGGGACAATCCAACCAGACGCGCCAGCGGCGAGGCCGGCTACGGAGTCCGCTGGCGGCTGGCCAACTGGGCCGGCCGCTGGCGGGTCTCCTACGTCCAGGACACCGGCGAGGTCTATGCCGTCCGCCATCTCCAGACGGACGGCCCAGTATTGCTCCTAAGCCACGTCCCCCCAGACCCCCAGGAAACATGGCGCGACATCTACCACCGGACCCTGGACCGGGTCCTAGACGGATGGCCGGAGATCTGCGGAGGGCCCGACAGCCTCCGGTGGATCAAAGAAAAGCTGGACCAGTACGCCGAACAGGGCGCCCCCACCTCACCGGAATAACCGGAGAAACCAAATCACACCGAAAAGGAAAAGAAAGATGATGTTCAGCCTGAAAGCACTGAAGGCCCTCCGGGCCGACGGACAACCCCTGGACCTCCCCGTCACCCTGGAGAACGGCCCCCAGTACGGACTGAAATTCGAGGAAAGGACCTACCAGGTCAACAGCCCCGGACGGGATAGCTTCACGATAGTCTCCCAGAACCCCATGAGGGAGTTCATCCAACGGCTGAAGACCCAGCTCACGTTCTACCCGGACGAGGCCTGGGTCAACTCCGAAGAGGTCAGCCGCAGGGACTTCCCCAACCTGGCGCTGGTCACAACCACCACCTACGAGGAGGGAGAAAGCGACAGAGACTACCGGGTGGAGTACATCGAGCTGGGCCTGACCACCCAATACAACACCCTGGCCGGGGGAGTCCTGTGCTACTTGAGAACACTCCACCCCGTGAAAAAGACGTATTACTCGGCCCTGCCCGGACCACACCACAACCGGCAGCCAGCCCGAAAAGTGGACATCAGCCCCATCACGGTCATCACGCCGGAAGAGATCGCCGGGCTGACCCCGGAACAGTTCGACAACCTGGACGGGAACGGCAGCACCCCCCTGGAGACCAGTATCCGGCAGAGAGCGAAGGAACAGGTCCAGAGGACCCTGGACCACCCGGACACGCCCCGGCCCCACGAGGGCCCGGTATTCCGGTATTCCCTGATGGACCCAGGAAGGTCCGGCTACCCGTTCGAGACCGGCGCACCCATCATCGTAAACGGGACCCCGGTCGACCTCCCGGAGGAGCTCGACTGTGGACCCGAGGTTGTGGCGATCGCAGAAACCCTCTACCGAGCAGACAGCCCGTTCGTACCGGTAAGCCTCACCCAGGAACAGATGAAAAGCCCGCCCCCTCACCAGACAATGACCAGCTTCAGCTTCCACTTCAAGCCGGAAAAGCCAGACCCGACCGGTTGGTGCATGGAGCCAGTCCAAGAGATCATCATGAAGTTCACCCTGGAGGATAGCGCCGGAGAAAGCCGGACCCACCAGGTCGAAGCCGACTTCCATCTCACCGGAGACGAATACAGCGACAAGCTCGTCCGGTTCGTACCCGGCCGGATCACCCCCGAATCCCTCGCACATTACATGTTCCGCGCCTACTGGGACGCGGAACGCCACTCATCCTGGGACGACCTGAAGGACGCGATGACCGAACTCCAAGAGGAATACCTGGGAATGGCCACGGCCGCCTTGGAAGACCCGGTCAAGCCATACCTCGACCAAATGAAGAAGCTGGCCGACAGCTTCTCCACCGAGATACCCACCCCGGACCAAGAGCTCACCGCGACCAGCCACGACGGGAGAATCACCGTCACCAGCCGCACGGCGCCAGCGGCATAGCAAGCCAGGACCCCCCACGGTTCCAACCCCCATCTCCAAAAGGAGAGTCCACCGCAATGCTGTCCAAAACTCCCAGCATCCTCACGCCGACCGGAAACCACAGCCCCCTGGAACAGGCCTGGAACTGGGTCGAAGAGATCGCCGAAATCGACCCGGACGACATGCCCCACCACATCCAGGAGCACAGCCTGCGGATCCAAGCCAGCCCCCACGGGGCCGGGACCATGGTCCTCATGCCCGGAGGAGTCCGCATAGGCAACGAGGACAGACAGCTACCCGGCAATGACCGGAAAGCCGCGGTCCAATACCTCGATGAAAACAAATCCTGGAAGACCCTCTGGATCCCCCACTCGCTGCAGGAAGGCCTGAACGTCTACGTCCACACCGCCGCCCTATCCGAGCAACCGCAGCGGGCCGCCGCCTAGCGCGCAAACAGAAAGTACGAACCCCACCCCAACGGAGAAACCCATGACCCAACAGCTGTTAACCCCGGACGAACTCGCCCAGGAACTCAGGGACTTCCTCAACCACCACGCCAAGCTCTACCACACTCTGGACGTCCCCCAAATCACCGACGAAGAATACGACCAGGCCTTCCGGAAGCTGAAGGAACTGGAGAAAACCCATCCGGGACTGGCCGTCCCGGAGTCCCCCACCCAGCGGGTCGGGGCCCCGGTAGCCGCCGGATTCGACCGAGTCGAACACCCCGAGCCCATGCTCAGCCTGAGCAACGCCTTCACCAAGCAGGAATTCGAGGCCTGGCTGGAGCGGACCAAGCAGGCCGGAGACCCCAACCCCCTCGTCTGCGCCGAGCCAAAGATCGACGGGCTGGCGGTACGCCTCCGGTACGAGCAGGGCAGGCTCGTCATGGGCGCCACCAGAGGAGACGGCAGTACCGGAGAGGACGTAACCCACAACGTCCGCACCGTCCGGAACATCCCACTGGTCCTCCGTCCCGACGGCAATATCCCCATACCAGACGTCCTCGAGCTCCGGGGAGAAATCTATATGCCCAAGAGCACCTTCGAAAGGGTGAACCAGGAACGGGAGGAGAGGGGCGAGTACCAGTACGCCAACCCCAGGAACGCCGCCGCCGTAGGCATGCGGCAACTCGACCCCCAACTGGCCCACGAGCGAGGCCTCCTGGCCTGGGTGTACTCCTGCCAGAACAGCCCCCACCCGTCCCACTTCGAGACCCTTCACTGGCTCCACAACCTGGGACTCCCCGTAAACCCCCTCATCCGGCTGTGCGCCGGAACCGACGAGGCCCACGCCTATCACCACGAGCTGTCCAGCCTCCGGGACTCCCTCGACTACGGGATAGACGGGATGGTCGCCAAGATCGACCGGATGGAAGCCCAGCAGCTCCTGGGCCACACCGGGCACGACCCCCGGTGGGCCATCGCCTGGAAGTTCGAGGCCGAACAGGCAACCACCCGACTCCTCGACATCCGGATCAGCCACGGCCGGTTCGGCAGGCTCACCCCCGTAGCCGTGCTGGAACCGGTACAGGTGGGCGGAGTCACCGTCCAGAGCGCCAGCCTCCACAACGAGGAGGACGTCCACCGGAAGGACATCCGCGCCGGAGACGAGGTAATCATCCAGAGGGCCGGAGACGTCATTCCCCAGGTCACCGGTCCAACGAACCCCGACCCGGACCGGGAGACACCCGTGTTCAAGATGCCGGACCAATGCCCGACCTGCCGGACTACCGTCAGCAGCCCGGAGGACGAAGCCGGCCACTGGTGCCTCAACGACTCGTGCGCCAGCAGGCTGCCCGAGCAGCTGAGGCACTTCGTCTCAAAGAGAGCAATGGACATCGAGGGACTGGGAGACCACTGGTGCGACGCCCTGATCGAAGCAGGAATAGTCCAGAACCCCGCCGACGTCTACCAACTCACCCGGAAGCAACTGCTTCAACTGGACCGGATGGGAGAGAAACTCGCCGACAGGGTGCTCCGGAACGTCGAGAAGAGCAAGGAACAACCCCTGGACCGGGTCCTCTACAGCCTGGGCATCTTCCGGCTGGGAAGGGAAGTCTCCGGGCTGCTGGCCAGCCGCTACCCCAGCGTGGACCGAGTGGCGCTGCTCAGCGCCAGTGAACTGGCCCAAATCGACGGGATAGGCCCGAAGATCGCACAGAGCGTAGTTGAGGGATTCCAGAGCGACCGGGTCATGGAAACCATGACCAAGATGGAAGCGGCCAGCGTGAGAATGCAGCAACAGAAACCGATCCAAGAGAAACAAACCAACACCCAGGAGAGTTCGAAAATGAACGAGGACTTCACAAACAAGACCTTCGTCGTAACCGGAAAGCTGACCGGCATGACCCGGGAAGAAGCGGAGACAGCCATCCAGGCCCGGGGCGGCAACGCCGGGTCCTCCGTGACAGGAAAGACCGACCACCTGGTCGTGGGAGAAAAACCCGGCTCCAAGCTGGCCAAGGCACAGAAACTGGGCGTCCCCATCATGCCCGAGGACGAGTTCTTCCAGCTCCTGGATGCCTAGAGCCTGGCCAGCGCAGGGGAAGACAAAAATTCCTGACACCCAGGCCGGGTCAGGAAGCCAGAACACCGGTAGCGTAGCAACAGACACCGCCCAGAGCGGACCAAATCCTCATATCGAGCGCCTGGCCGTCCAGAAACACTCAAACCCCGGACCGGGCACCCTGCACGGCAACGGCCCTCACGGAGGAGACAAACCCGCATTCAGGATAGCCACATGAAAGCGACCAGCCTGCATCAGCCGTGGGCCAGCCTTGTAGCCTACGGCTTCAAGACCATCGAAACCAGGGACCGACGTCCGCCCCAGGCCGTCGTAGGGCAGACAATTGCCATCCACGCCGCCAAGCGCCCCATTGACTGGGAACTAGTTAACAACTGCGGCAACCCGGCTTTCACCGAAACGGTTACCCGGATGCGGTTCGACGGCTTCCGCTTCCCCTACGGGGCGGTACTTGCAACAGCGCGGCTATCTCTGGCCATGGTTGTTCTGGACCACGAGACAGACGGCGAATACGTCATCTGCTCAAAGGGTCTGCCTGACTCTTCCAACACCCTGGAAATTCCCACAGACCCATACGGCAACTTCGCGCCTGGCCGGTGGCTATGGTTCCTGGAAGACATCAAGCCGTTGGCTGAGCCTGTTCCAGCTCGGGGATGGCCGTCAAACTTCTGGGAGTTGGGCGACCTCACCTGCCCTGCTCCACAGGTGACCGCAACTGCCCATCTCCCCGACAAAGGAAAAGACCGCCCGCAAGGAAACCGCCATGACCAATGACCTGAACATCACTGGCCAA
Source organism: Dehalococcoidia bacterium (assembly GCA_965197555.1). Taxonomy (GTDB): domain Bacteria; phylum Chloroflexota; class Dehalococcoidia; order Lucifugimonadales; family UBA3495. Next base: position 2,143,885 of record OZ240213.1, read on the forward strand.
TTCAACATTGATGAAACAACGGAGCAGACCGGCGGGTCCGAGGAATTCGAGGTAATCAACTCCAAGCCGGAGCCCCCGGGGGCTCTCCCGGAAGAACAGCCGGAAGAACAGCCGGAAGAGCCCGGAGACGGAGACTCGCCGGAAAATAGTCCCACCGGCGCCGAACCGGACGGACCGGTCCCGACCAACGAGCTGGAGATGGCAGGATACCTGGTCCGGCACTGCCGGAACTGCTCCCTGGGCTGGACCCGCACCAACGCGGTGCCCGGAGACGGGCCCATGGACGCGGAGGTCATGATCGTCGCGGAGGGTCCGGGAAAGAACGAGGACCAGCAGGGCCTCCCCTTCGTGGGCGCAGCAGGCAAGTTCCTGGACGAGCTCCTCCCCATGGCCGGGCTCAGCCGGGACCAAGTCTTCATAACCAACGTCATCAAGTGCCGGGCCCCGGATAACCGGGACCCCCAGCCGGAGGAGGTCAAAGCCTGCAGCCGGCACCTCTACCGGCAGATCAAGATCATCAACCCCCGGCTCATCATCGCCCTAGGCAAGTTCAGCCTGGGCTGGTTCTTTCCAGGGGAGACGATCGGTAAGGCACGAGGCAGGCTCAGACAAAAGAACGGGCTCTTCATTTACCCCGTGATGCACCCCGCCGCGGGACTGCGCCGGAGCGAGTTCAAAGAGCGGGTCAAGGCCGACTTCCAGAAGATCCCCGCCATCCTCAAACAGATAGAAGAAGACCCCCCAGAGGAGGAGCCGGACGCTCCCAGCCCTCCCGTGAAACCGGAGAAAAAGGAGCCCGAGTCCACCCAGACCAGCATGTTCTAAGATAAACCACCAAACGCCCGGACGCGTGAACCCCAACAACAGGAATCTATACAGCGCCGAGCTACGTCAGCTCAGCCATCATTATCATTATCCCCACATTCACCCCTGGCCAGCCCACCCAAAACAAGCGAGAGCCCAAAGTGAGATACACCTGCGCCGGATGCAAAAAGAAGTTCACCACCATCCGCGGATTCCACCAGCACCAAGCCCACAACACGAAGGCCCGAGAGGAAAAAGGACGCCCAAACTGCCCGGGGTTCAAGCAAACGGGCTGACCGGACACGTGAGCCTCCCCAAAAGAGCAATCTCCGGACCCGCGGAAATTCCTGACAACAGGGGAAACGAAAAACCGGGGCGCCATGATAGCGTGGTCCCTAGGCGGATAAATACGGAGGCCCGGCCCCCGGACCCACGTCCAATCACGTGAAGCAGCAAGAAGGCAGGCGGCAACCCAAGCGTCACCAGTAAGGACAGGCCCCGAAGCGCCCCGCCCATAACTGAAAAAAGGAGAGAGAAACCGAATGAGCGAAAACGACGTCACCCCAGACCCAACCGAAGGTGAAAAGGAACCCCAGTCCAACGGCGACGGCAACGGCGGAGATAACGGAAACGCCGGAGAGAGCTCCGGAGAAGAGAGCCCCGGAGAAGAAAACCCCGCCGAGTAACCCAGCGCGCCGGAGGTGACCCGAGAGGATTGCCTAGGACGCGCCTGCCCTTCCGGGCAATCCTTCCCACAAGACAAAAAGAAGAAAATGCAGAATATAGTCGACGAGATACTCACCTGGCCCAGGACTCCGTCCCAGCAACAGCTGGAAGAAGCCGAAGAGACCCTCCGGCAAATCGAGTCAGAACGGCCCTTCCCCGACAGCAATGAGCCAACCCAGGCCAGAAGGGTACGGGACGCCCTGATCCTATCCTCGTGCCGCAGCTTCCCCGAGTTCAGAAGAAAAGCCCTGGAGGACTTCAGGAACCGGATCCACCAGATAGGCGCAGACCCCGACAGGACCATAGCCCTCGTGGCGGAGATCTCCTGGAGAGGAGACTCGGAGATGAGCATCGGAGTCACCACCCAACCCGGACCACTCAAGCCGAGCTCCCCGGACATGAGCTACAACTTCGGGCAGGTGCCCCGGCACCCGGATTGGACCGGATTCTCCCCGCTCTGGAGAGAGATGAAGGGACTCTACGTCATCACGGCCGAGTCCCACTGGAGACCCGGTGAAGCCGGGATAATCATCGCCCGCAACAACGGCATGAACAGGAACGAGGCCCTGACCGACATGCCCATCTTCCCCGACGGGGAGCCCGCCATCATCAGAGAGCTCCTCCAGTGGCACGGCGCAGCCCAATGGGCCTGGCTCCCGGTCGAATACGCCCTATAACCGCCGTGACCATCCCATGACCACTCTCCAATTCTTCACCATAACCGGACTCCTCCTCCTGATCCTCGGAGCCCTGAATACCACACTTCTAATGGCCACAGCCGTCACCCTCGCCATCGGAGGAACCCTCCTCTACGGAGCCCTCAGCTACTGGCCCAGCCAGACACCAAGGCCGGACATTGGCTGCCAATGCAGTCACGAGAAAGGATGCCCCCAGGGAATGTTCCATCCCCCCCGGAAGAGGCAGGACGAACTGTGAACCGAGGCTGCCTCTGGGCGGCGAATCAGTATTGTGAGAGGCAGGGAACACATGGCGCGGGAGAAATTCGCAGTCCGGTTGGCCACTGAGGAAAGGGACCAGCTCGAGCAGATGGTCAGGGCCGGCAGGGGTTCCGTCCAAGCAATCACAAGGGCCCGTATTCTCCTGAAAGCAGACGAGGGCTGGACCGCAGCACAGGTGGCGGCCGCCCTAGACACCTCGGAGCCGACCGTGTTTCGCACCAAGCGCCGGTACGCTGAGGACGGCTTGGATGAGACCCTCAGGCACCGCAACCTGAGCACCCAGTACCGCAGCAAGCTGGACCACCAGGCGGAGGCGCGTCTCATCACCCTGGCCTGCAGCCCGGCGCCCGAGGGCCACAGCCACTGGACGTTCCGCGTCCTAGCGAGTAAGGCGGTGGAGCTGGGGTTGGTGGAGTCCATCTCCCGCGAGACGGTGCGGTTGCGTTTGAAAAAACACGCTCAAACCTTGGCGGACAAACAGTAGCGTACTCCGAAGATGAGCACGAAGTCCGTGCCCCACATGGAGAACGCGCCGGACCCGAAGAGGACACAACCATGCGTCACCTCACGGCCGCCGATCCATGGTGTTTCGGCCTCCGGTCAGAACAGCATGACACCGAGTGGACCGCAGGATGTACCGGCTTGCTCATCAATGAAGGGACAGATTCCCCTCCCATCCATCCCTACGCAAGACTGAAACCATCCCGCGGAGGCGTCGTTGTGGAAAACAGGGCAGGAGAAATGAACACCAAGGGAATACGGGATCCCCAACCTGGACAGGCTGGATCCCCGCACTCTGGAGCATCGAGGCCATAGTGATAGCAAGAGGGCTGTTCCTGGGAGCGCTGGTGTTCGCTCTGATGGCAAAGCCGGCCTTCAATAACAAAGAGGACACAGTAGGGTACCTGTTCATGGCCATGGCAGTCCTATGTCCCCTCACCCCGAGCATAGGAGCCGCCCACATACACGGGCTCCACCGAAAGCTGAGACTACCCAGAAGCCGGAAACCTCAGGAATGAGAACGCCGTATCCTGAAGAAACGGGAGGAACGCCCGGTCCAACGCAACGAGAGGAAAAACCGCCGGAAACCGAGAAACAGAGGTAGCAATGACCGAAACCCACCAGCATGCCAAGACCCGCAGAGTCTACTCCCTCGACAACCAACATCTCACGGAGGAGCAGATAGCCGTCGTCTTCGCCATGACCTCCCGGAGCCCCGAGCCCTTCGACGAAATCGCCCAGCGGGTCACCGAAGAGAGCGCCGCCGACTTTCACGAAAAATGGGTCCTCGACTACGGCCACGCCTCAGTCGCCGAACACGCCGTCCTTCACCTCGCCGTCGAGAACATCTCCAGGCTCACCTGCGACACCCTGGAGAACAACCGGCTCGCCTCCTACACCGAGAAGTCCAGCCGCTACCAGGTCATCGGCCAGGACTCATTCCACGTCCCCGCCGAACTCGACGCCCACCCCGGCCTCAGGGCCGATTACCAAGACACCTGCCGGCGCCTGTTCACCGTCTACCAGGAACTCATCGACCGGTCCACCCAATACCTCCGGACAGTCCAGGCCCAGCGAGGGGAGGAGAGAACGTCCGCCTACAACCTCCGTCTCCGCCGCCAAGCGACCGACGCCTGCCGGAACGTGCTCCCCGCCTCAACCCTGACCAACGTCGGCATGACCGCCAACGCCCGCACCCTGGAGCACGCCATATCAAAACTCCTATCGGCCAACCTGCAGGAGGAGAGGGACCTGGGGCTGGAGATCCGGGAGCAGGGCCGGACCACCACTCCCACCCTCATCAAGTACGCCGAAGCCAGCAAGCACCTGGAGAACTCACACCCGGAGCCGCCAGGCCCTCCCATGGACGAGGACGAATTCCAGCCCAGCATGGACGTCACCCTGGTCGAATGGGAGATGGCAGCCGAGGAAAAACTGGCCGCCGCCCTCCTGTACCGGAGCATGGGCATGGACTACGGAACAGCAAGACGCCGCGCCTCCCAGGCCGGACCGAAGGAACACCGGCGCATCATAGAGGACGCCCTGGCCAGCATGGGTCCGCACGACAGCCCGCCCCGGGAGTTTGAGACCATCAGCTACACCTTCGAGCTCCTCATGGACTACGGCGCCCTCCGGGAGTTCCGCAGGCACCGGATGCAGACCTGCATATTCCAGACCCTCACCGTCAGGCACGGGGTCCGGACCCCGGAGCTGATCACCTTGGCAGGACTGGAAGAACCGTTCCTGGAAGCCACCGGCTCCGCCGAGAGAACCTTCGACAGGCTCGCGGAATGCAACCCATCGGTCGCCCAGTACATCGTGACCCACGCCCACAAACAGTCCGTCCTCTCTAAGATGAACCTCCGGGAGTGCTACCACCTGTTCAGGCTCCGGACGTCGGAGAGGGCCCACGAGTCGATCCGGGCGCCCATGCGCCAGGCCCTGGACCTCGTCACCCAGGTCCACCCCGACCTGTTCAAGCATCTCACCCGACAGCAGTAACACGAGCTAACCTCACCGGAACAACTCTACAGCTACAGCGGGAGAACACCGGAGTGGAAAGGACCAAATCACAAGCCGCCCAAGCGGCCGAGTACCACCGAACGGCGGAACGGTGCGAGCCGCTATGCGAAACGGGACGGCCAGCAGGACACCCTACGGATGCTCTCGCTCACCGGAGGCTCAATGACGACAACGAGAACCTGCACCTGGCGGACCGCCCGTAGTGCCAATTACCCCCACACTATTGTTCCGTTCACCGGCGACCTCCCTGACCATCCGGGTAACTACATTCTAGCCAAAGAAGTGCCGTCAGGCTGGATTCCGCTCTATATTGGGCAAACCGCCAGCTTGAAGCGGGGGCTGTCTCATTCGTTCCAACACGAGAGCTATCCCTGTGCAATTCAAAACGGCGCGACCCACATTCACTTCTACGTCAACCAGAAAGGCGAAGCATCTCGCCGTGCAATCGAGCAGGCCCTGGTGAAAAGATACCAGCCAGATTGCAACCGCAGGACGAACACCTAACTTGCTAGATTTATCCGCATCAGAGCTGTTTGCTTTGAGCCTATTCATTTCTGCCTGAGAAACTCCCCGCTGAGCACCGAGTACATTCGCTCCACCAGGAACTCCTGTCCCAGATCCAGGTCCACCCAGCCATCCATGCACCCGGCGAGGACATAACGGTCTATCCCCAAGGCCTCCGACACCGCCCGGACCCCCACAGCCCCGGCCAGAGCCCGCAGCTTCCAGATACAACCCTCTCGGACCAACCCCAACGGCTCGCTTCGCATATAACCATTTTCGTCCAAGCGCCGAAGGGAGAAAACCCAGCATATTCAAGCCACCCCCTACACCCGGCAAGGACGTGACGGCCAATCCCTGAACAGAATGCCAGATCTGGGAAAGACGCCGGGTCCGTCCCGAAAAATACAGGACGGACCCGGCTCAAGTTCGTAGACACCTCACTCCGGCTACTCCTTTCCAGAGACCTCTCCAAAGAAACCTCAACCGGACTCAACCTACCACAACCGGAGAAAGCAATGACCAACCACCATTCTCACCTGGACGAGCAAACCGAAAAGCCCACCCCCATGTTCCCCTGGCCCAACTGCCTCAGTATCAGAAACACTCTCATGGACCGAGCTGAAGAAGAAGCCCAGTCCAGGCTGGGCGGAGAGGCTCGGTACGAACCCATCCTGGACAGCAGCCAGCAGGACCTCAGCGCCCCCGGACTCCAGGACGCAGTCCTCCAGGCTATCGGCGACTACAACATGCCCGGAAGACTCCTGGACCGGCTGGACGGCGAGCAGGACCTCTGCGCCGACAAGGCCGTCGAACTCCTTCCCCCGGACCAGTTTGAGCAGATGGTACAGGCCACCATGGAAGCCCTGTCCAAACAAGCCCTGTCCAAACAGGACGACCCGAAATAGAACAACCCCACAACCAAAGCTCCATCCTCCACAAGATCCCCATCACCATCGACTGGCAGGAGGAAGAGGGCACGCAGGTCCCCGCCGTTGAAAATCGCCGCAAGCTCAAAGAATTGAGCATCTGCAAAGATTGTCAGAAACCCGCCGCACCCGGGCAGGTCCGTTGCTGATCCTGCGCTGATAAGCACCGCAAGTCATGGAAACCTCGTACATCCAAAGAGAAAGACCAAGACAACGTGATGAACTAATGCCACACCATGGTCCGCAAGCGCGGACACGGAACACCGAGTGAGCCTTCCAGCCCTCGCACTCAACAGTCGATGCTCTATAATCACAACGTAACGTTGAGAGGACAACACGCCATGTACCCGCCCGAATATCAGCACCTGCTGGACTTCCTGGACAGCAACCCCGAGTACCTACAAGACATGCGAACCCGGCTGCTGCTGCCCGACCTCATCTCCCTGCCGGAGCAATTCGCCCAACTGGTGGGCCTCGTGACGGAACTCAGCGCCAGCTTCCAGGCTTTTGCCGAAGCCACCGACCGCCGCATAGATGCATTGGAAGACCATGCCGCGGAGACAAACCGCCGCCTCACGTCCCTAGACACCAACGTGGCGTCCCTCCAGACGAACGTCGCGTCCCTGAACGGCAGCGACCTCGAAAACCGCGCCCGGCTGAACATCCTGAACATCGCCATGAATGAACTCGCCCTCACGAGGGGGCGCATCCTGCTCTCCGCCGGCCGGGACACCGAACCAGGGTTCTTGGCCACCATCAATGCGGCCGAGGAAGCCAGCCTCATCACCGAGCAGCAGGCGGACCATGTCTTGGTCGCGGACATCATCATCCGAGCCCGCCGCGCCGACGACAAACGGTACATCCACGCCGTGTTTGAAGTCTCGCGCACCATCAGGCTGGACGACATCCAAAGAGCCCACGACAGGGCCGCCACGGTGGCGGCCGCCACCGGTGAGGCCGCCATCGCGGCCGTGGTCGGCGAGGCGATCCAGCAGCAACAGCAGCGGCAGGCCGACGAGATGGACGTCAAGGTCCTGTTGCCGCCCATGCTCCGGCAACAGACGCAGAGCGCGGACGAAACGGCCAACCCCATGTGCTGAACGCAGAGCGAACGCCCCGCTGACGCGTCGCGAGTGTCAAACCGCCCAGCTATAACCCCCACTTCAACGCCGCGGTTCTTGGCGCAGTTCGACAACTACGCTGGGTGGAAAGCCGAAGAAGCCGCCGACCGGCTGGGCACCACCAACCGGAGCCAGGCGAACGATCCCGACCTCTCCCTCCAGGAATCGTTCCTCGCCACTCCCGAGCTCAACGACACTCTCACCAAGGCAGTGAAAAACTATACGATTCCCAACAAGCTCCAGTCCCTCCTGGACGACGAGGTCGCAAGAACCGCAGAACAGGTCATCAAAGACCTCCCCCAGGGGCAGTTCGAAGGGCTGATCCAAGCCACCATGAAGGAAATGCACAGCCCCAGCGCCCACGGAAAGAAATAGCCGAAACCCTCGAACCCACGACCAGGCTCCATCCTCCACAAGATCCCCGTCACCTCTCCCCGGACACAACCGGCAACCCCCTGCATCCCAAACCGCCCGCCGCAATCCCGACACCCAAGCCTAGGAACACGGACGGCCCAGGGTGTAAGAATTCCAGAGACATCCCCCTCAACACACCTCCCCAAAATCGCATAAAAGGCAGGACACCCCCAGATGACCCAGCCGGAAGACCTTCTCGAAAACCTCAACCCCGCACAGCGGGAGGCCGTCCTCACCACCGAGGGCCCCACCCTCATCATTGCCGGCCCGGGCAGCGGCAAGACCCGGGTCATCACCCACCGGATAGCCCACCTGGCCCGCAACCTGGGGGTAGACCCCAGGTCCATACTCGCAATGACCTTCACCAACAAGGCCGCCAACGAGATGGCCCAGCGGGCCGCCAAGCTGGCCGGAGAGCACGAACGGAACGCCAGAGTCAGCACCTTCCACTCCTTCTGCGCCAGGACCCTCAGAAACCACGGGGAGTCCGTCGGCCTCAAGCGGAACTACCTGATCTACGACGAGGACGACCAGATAGCGGCCATCAGGGAATGCATCGAGCAGCACGGTTGGACCAAGTACAACCCCAGGGACCTCCAGACCCAGATCTCCCACGCCAAGAGCAACCTCATGGGCCCCGGCGACATCCAGCCGGCCGTCAGGCAATGGGAAAGCGAGCTCCTCCTCACCGTGTACCGGACCTACGAGAGGATGCTCCGCAGGAACAACGCCGTCGACTTCGACGACCTCATCCTCCTCACCGTCAGGCTGTTCAGAGAGTCCCCTCCGGTCCTCCGCCAATACCAGGAGACCTACCGGTACCTCATGGTGGACGAGTTCCAGGACACCAACCCCGCACAGTACGAGATGGCCAAGCTCCTCACAACGGCAGGCCGCAACTTCTGCGCCGTCGGGGACCCGGACCAGGCCATCTACTCATGGCGAAACGCCGACGTGAGGAACATCCGGTCGTTTCAGGCAGACCACCCCGAGGTCAGGACCATCACCCTGGGCCAGAACTATCGCTCCACCTCCAACATCGTCGAGGTCTCCAAGCGGCTCATTGAGTGGAACCACCGGCCCGTCCAGAACGAGCTGTTCACCGAAAATCCCTCCGGAGACCCCGTCGCCGCCGTCAACTACGACGACGAGAGACAGGAGGCCCGGGCCATCATCGAAGAGGTCAGCCGCCTCACCAGCCAGGAGGGATACAAGCTCCGGGAATGCGCCGTCCTCTACCGGACCAACGCCTGCTCCCAGCTCATTGAGGAAGCCTGCCTCGACCAGGGCATGAGATACCGGATAGTGGGCGGCATCCAGTTCTACCGCCGGAAGGAGATCAAAAGCCTCACCGCCTACCTCAAGCTCATCTACAACGAGAACGACAACGTCAACCTGCTCCGGGTTATCAACACCCCCTCCAGGGGACTGGGACCCAAGTCCATCGAGCAGCTCGCCGGATGGGCCGCCCTCCAGGAAGTCCCGATCTACACCGCCGTCACCCGGCTGACCCAGGGAGAAACGCCCCCACCGGGAATATCCAGGAAGGCCCTCAACTCAATAAGAAGCTTCGCCCAGACGGTCGAAACCCTGAAGGAAGCCAGCACGACCTCAACCATGAAGGACCTCGTCGGACAGGTCATAAAGACCACCGGCCTGGGACCGTCCTACCAGCTCGGAAAAGACGAAAAAGACCAGGAAAGGCTGGACAACCTCACCGCGTTTCAGGCCACCGCGGACAGCCTTGCTCCCGGGAACGCCGGAGAGGGACTGGAGACCCTCCTGGAACACGTCTCCCTCATCACGGATACCGACCAGTACAACGAGGCGGACGACGCTCTCACCCTCATCACCCTCCACCAAGCCAAGGGGCTGGAGTTCCCCGTGGTCTTCATCATCGGGATGGAGCAGGGGCTCCTCCCCCACGTGCGCTCCATGGAAGACGACGCCCAGATCGAGGAGGAAAGACGCCTCTGCTACGTGGGAATCACCCGGGCAATGAAGCGCCTCTACCTGTCGAGGAGCATCGAATCCCGGAGATTCCGGCCCAGCGCCAACGAGAGCGGGCGCAACCGGACGGAGCCGTCCATGTTCAGCAGGGAGATCGCCTCCAAGAGACAGACCCGGGACGGGACGGAGGAAGACGGACCCCGGCAGCTGATGATCGTACCGGGAGAGATACCAATGAAGTACAGGGAGAACGACGTGGTCTGGAAGGTCGCCGGGGCCGAATCAGACGCTCCCGGATCGTACGCCATGATCGTTGACGACGGCCAAGAGGGAAACATACCGTGCGAACTCGACTGCGGGGATGAGAGCTGCATAGAGTGGAGCACCCTATGGCTCGTCGACGGAGAGACCATCGAACAGGCGCACAGCTACGCAGAGGGAGGCCAGTTCACCGGAGCAGCCTACCGGGTGAGCGAGTGCCAGCTCCTCCCGGACCGGCCGGAGGAAAAACAAGGTAGACGGAACTGAGAGACACGAACAATAGGGCGGCGCCCGTTGCCCGCTCCGCCGGGCGCCGCCGCTCAGCGTAGTAGACAGCACACACACAGGAGGCCCCACAGATGAGATTCCTCGTCATCGGCAACGCCCTGCCCGAGACCATCGTCAGATCCGAGGACGGATACCAACGCCGACACATCGGAGGAGTCGGAGCCATCATGGCAAGAGAGCTTGCCAGCGAGGGGGCAGACACCGCCTTTCTCACCACCGCACCCTCCGGAGCGCCCGCCGAAGCCCTGCTGCAGGCGCTCAAACTCATGGACCTGAAGGTCGCAGTCATACCCGGAGCTCCGGCCCAGAAAAACAACAGCCACGCTACAATTACCACCCGCCTCGGCGGCCCCATAAGGGCCCAGGGCTCCTGGAGCATCATGGGAGGACTGGGAAAGCACATCGCCATCCTGACCCCGCAGTTCGACTGGACCCTGGTGAGCCTCACCCTACGGGGGAACGACCTCGAAACCGTCGCCAAGAGCGCCCGGAAACTGGCCGTCAACGCCACATCCAAGAAACACGTCGCCCTCATCCCCCATATCCAGGAACAAGCAGTCACCACCATGAACCAGCAGGAGTCAGGAAAGCTCATGAACCTCATGAGCGTGAGGGAACCCTCCGACCTACCCAGCAAGCTGGGCGCCGCCACCCTCATGGTCACCCGGGGAGCCCGGGGCCGGACCGTCTACCAGGCCAACGGAGAGAGATGGGATGCCCCCACCGTACCCGTCCCCCAAGGGGCCGATTTCATCGGAGCCGGGGACGCCGCCACTGCCGGACTGGTCTACAGCCAAGCCATGGGGCTCGACATGAACGAGACCGTGGACCGGTTCATCACAAGGCTTCTGCAACGGAACGCCGACGCCTTCCGGAAACCCTGACACACAGCAGACATCCGATCCAAACACCTCACGCATTCCAAGAGCAGCAGGAAAACGCGGTCCGATCCCCCGCCCGTAAAATCGAGCTGTAGACCGGTCCGTCGACTGATGCAGCAGGTAAGACAGAGACTCTGCTGGTAATCCAACCGCAAAACTATCCAGGAGGACCGAAATGAACAATGACCATGAAGGCTCTGAGAACACATATCTTTCAGCTGACGAGCGCCGCCGCCGTATCACTGCGGCGTTAGCCGCGGACGGCATCCCCCAACGACTCAGCGAGGACTCGCCCCAGATCTCCTCAAACGCCCGGGCCGTTCTGGAGCGCCGGTACCTGTACAAGGACCAAGAGGGCAACGTTCTCGAAGGGCCGGACGACATGTTCCGCCGGGTGGCCCAGAACCTGTCCCAGGCGGACCTGAACTACGACGCGACCGAAGCGCAGCGGCAGGACACCGAGGACGAGTTCTACAGCGTCATGCGGGGGCTGGAGCTGCTGCCCAACTCGCCGACCCTGATGAACGCGGGGCGGGAGCTTCAGCAGCTTTCGGCCTGCTTCGTCCTACCGGTGGACGATACCCTGGACTCGATTTTCGACAAGGTCAGGCAGACAGCATTGATCCACAAGAGCGGGGGCGGGACCGGTTTCTCCTTCAGCCGGCTCCGGCCGGAGGGGGACGTCGTGGGGTCCACCGGCGGCGTCGCCAGCGGGCCGGTCAGCTTCATCCGGGCTTTCGACACCGCCACCGACGTGGTGAAGCAGGGCGGTACCCGCCGGGGCGCCAACATGGGCATCTTGAATGTGAATCACCCGGACGTCATGAAGTTCATCGGCTCCAAGGAGAACGGCCAGCACATGGACAACTTCAATATCTCGGTGGCCGTGGACACGGACTTCATGGAGCGGGTCAAGGCCGGACAGGACTACGACCTGGTGAGCCCACGCACCGGCCAGATCACCGGACAGCTCAACGCCAGGGAAGTCTTCGAGAGGATCGCAAACATGGCCTGGCTCACCGGCGATCCGGGCCTCATCTTCCTGGATACCATCAACAGGGGCAACCCCAATCCCCAGCTGGGTGAAATCGAGAGCACCAACCCATGCGGCGAGCAGCCGCTGCTGCCCTATGAGTCATGCAACCTGGCCTCCATAAACCTGGCCCGCATGGTCAAGTACGCCGACGGCGACGTGTCGATGGACTGGGAGCGCTTGGGGCAGGTGGTGGGGACAGCCGTTCACCTGCTGGACAACGTCATCGACATGAACGATTACCCCATACCTGAAATCGACGAAATGAGCAGAAAGACCCGGCGGATCGGGCTGGGAGTCATGGGCTTCTCCGACCTGCTGGTCCAGCTGGGCATCCGCTATGATTCTGAAGAAGCCCTAAAGGTGGCCGATGAGGTCATGGAAAGGGTCCAAGACCAGACCCACCGGGCCTCGGCAGAACTGGCCGGTACGCGAGGCAGCTTTCCCGCCTGGGAGGGCAGCATCTATAACGTTCCGGGCAACGTCAGGCCCATGCGCAACTCGGCTCCCACCACCATCGCTCCCACCGGCACCATCAGCATCATCGCCGCCGCGTCCAGCGGCATCGAGCCGTTGTTTGCCCTAAGCTACGTTCTAAACGTCATGGACAACACCCGGTTGGTGGAGGGGAACCCCCACTTCGAAGCGGTCGCCAAACACGAGGGGTTCTACTCTCCGGAGCTGATGGAGCGGCTGGCCGAGTCCGGCAGCCTGGACCAACTGGACCCGGAGATGAACGTGCCCCAGTGGGTCAAGGACGTTTTCCGGACTTCCCACGACATCAGCCCCGATTGGCACGTGCGGATGCAGGGAGTTGTGCAGCGGCACACCGACAACTCGGTCTCCAAGACCATCAACTTTCCTCACCACGCCACCGTCGGCGATGTGGCGGAGGCCTACATGCTGGCCTATGAGCTGGGTTGTAAGGGAATCACCGCCTACCGGGACGGCAGCAAAGCCGGACAGGTGCTGAGCACCGGGGAGGCTGAGAAAGAGACCGCTGGCCCGGCGCCCGCAGAGGTCATGCCGGCCTATGCCGCCCCCAGGGCCCGGCCCAGGAGGATCAGCGGCGTCACCGAGCGGGTCCGCACCGGGCACGGCAACATGTACGTCACCATCAATTTCGACGAAGACGAGGAGCCCTTTGAGGTCTTCGGCAACCTGGGCAAAGCCGGCGGCTGCGACTCGGCCCAGCTGGAAGCCATCTCCCGGCTGGCCTCCCTGGCCATGCGTTCGGGGATAGACCCCCAGATCGTGATCGAGCAGCTCCGGGGCATCACCTGCTGTCCCGCCTGGGATGAGGGAACCCTGGTGGGCTCCAGCCCCGACGCGGTGGCACTGGCCCTGCAGCGCAGCCTGCGCCAGCAGCCCGGGCAGGCTGCCGCCCGTGCCCAGATGCCCAGCGACGCCAGCAGCGGGGTCCAGACGGACCTCCTCAGCCGCGCCGCACCCGGCGGGGACGGGAACGTGACGCACCCCGCCAGGAGGTGCCCCGACTGCAACTCCCCGGTCTACTCACAGGAGGGGTGCCTGATGTGCGCGTCCTGCGGCTGGAACCGGTGTGAGTAGCCAGGCGCCACCGAAGCCGTGGCCAGCCCCCAATCGAGCCCCTGGTCCCCGCCGGGGGCTCGATTGATCACACGAAGAATCTGCCCCAACTGCGGCTACGCCGGACCGCCACATCAGCTCTGCCAAGTACCGGTACAGATGCTTCACGCTGACCTGACGGTAGGTGCCCTTGAGCAGTCCCGAGTTCCGTCCTTCACCCGGACCCACGCCAGCATTGACGAGAAGGGCGGTGATAAGATCGGAGCAACCGAGACTTCCAAGGGCGGTAATGGAGATGACATCGAAAACCGGTGCACAACAGGTAAACCGGGACGGGTGGCGAAAAAGGGCTTTGGGATACGTCGTCAAACGCCAGGGAATGACCAAGCTCGGGCTGCTCATAGGAGGCACCGCTGCAATCCCGTTCGTCATCGCGAGCTTCCCAGCGATCGGACGAGGTGCGGGACGGGAGACGGCCATGTGGCTAGGGTTGGCATTCCTGATGCTCGCAACGGGAGTGACGATGGGCCTGTGGACCAGCCAGAGGGACTTCCCCACAAGCCACTGAGCGACGACGGCTCCAGGGAAATCATAGTGAGCCCGCACCCAAAAGAGCCCCCGGCAGACGCTGGGGGCTCTTTTGACCACACGGGGAACTGCTCCGGTCCCTAGACCGCCCGACACCCTGAGAACCCCGCCAGCCGGGACCACAAGGAGAAAAATACAGTGACCTCACGCAGCCGGAGTCCCACCCGGCCCCTCACCTACGCCGCCGGCGCCGTCCTCATCTTCCTCCTGGTCACCGCCCTCTTCCACGGAGCCCGAAACCTGTCACTCCCGGAGCTCAGCCAAGCCGCCGTCCACGACACGGAGGACGAACGCAGGCTCCACTCGAACCCCGCTGGGCGGCACATGGAGCTCAAGCAGCTCATGCTCCGGCTCACCAACGAGCGCCGCGCTCAAGCCGGGGTCCCCCCGCTGAGGCTCGCCCACAACCCCGCAGCCCAGCTCCACGCCGAGGCGTCCCTCGCCGGATGCTACAGCGCCCACTGGGACCGGTGGGGCCTCAAGCCGAACCACCGCTACACTCTTGCCGACGGAACCGGCTCCGACGCCGAAAACATCGCCGGGCTGGACTACTGCATCCGGGCCGAGGACCGCTACGACTCCATGCACGACATGGAAAAAGAGATCCGGGACACCGTCGAAAGCTGGATGAAGAGCCCGGGACACCGGGCAGCCCTCCTCCACCCGGCCCACACCGTCATGAACGCCGGCGTCGCCCACAGCCGGTTCAACAAGGTCCTAATCCAACAGTTCAGCTCCGACTACGTCACCTACCAGACTCGCCCCGCAATAGACGAAAGAGGCATCCTCCGGGTCCGCGCGCACGTCACCGGCGCCACCATGGAGATTGGAAGGACCACCAACCTCCAGGTGTGGTTCGACCCGCCTCCGAAACCCCTGACCCGGGGCCAGCTGGCCCACACCTACGGTGTATGCCCGCCCAGGCAGGTCGCCTATCTCGCCCCGGCACCGCCCCCCGGACGGGCATACACCGGCCCGGAGCTGAAGACCTGGACGCAGCACAGCGAGTGTACCGAACCCCTGGAAGTCAGCCGCGACGTCCCGCCGCCCCGGACCGTCGACGAAGCAATACAGGCGTGGAAGACCGCCAAGGACCGGGGAATCACCAACGGGACCTCCGTCACAACCAGGACGAGACGGGTGACCACCCCTCACCTCAGCAGGTCCCCCGGCCAGCTGGCAGTGGAGGCAGACCTAAGCCAGGTGATACGGGAGAACGGGCCCGGCGTCTACACCGTCGTCATCTGGGGCCGGCCGCTCCACCTGACCGACCCGGTCCCCCTATCCGTCCAAGCCATCTTTCTGGGGACCAGCCCGCCCCCGGGGAACCCCTACGGCGGCGGATGATAAAACGGCTGAACCCCTCTCACAGGCAGAATTTCAGAGCAAGAGAGGGACCATGTCCTCTCCCATCCTACACACAGCCCCCCGACAGGACACACAGCAAGAAAGCCGGAGCCCACCGGAAGGCCAACGACCCACACCTGACCCCGGGAACCAGGCAGCGCTACCGGGAAAGTATGAACCACCTCATGAAAAACAGGAACGGGTCGGCGCGGAACGAGACCTTCACCGTCCAATACTTCTTCGACGGGAGCATCCTGATGGACGAATCCCTCGGCGCGCCCTGCGTGGCAACCAGAATCCGGGACGAGAACCAGTGCATGAACACCCTGTTTCCGGTCAACCATATCCGGCAGCCGACGCAGACGAAGAACAATATCAGAACGCACGGGCACAGAGACGCCCAAGCGCTGACACGTAAGGACGCCCGTACGCAGGTGCGCTCGAACGCAACAACGCGCCAACGTCCTAACGCAAATACGCAAGGCAAACGCAGACCTGCACTGGACCAAGGTCACCCCAATGACCCGGGGATTAACCTCATGAGATGCGACGACTGCGACTACCAGACAGACCACCCCGCCAGGTACAAAGTCAGACTCGACTCCCTCTCAAAGTCCGTGACCCTCACCTTCTGCAGCGAATGTAGCATGACAGTGGATGGACCTTTCATCTTCCAGCTTGCCCGCAACAAGGCCACCTTACCGCTTATCCAATGAACACCTGAAACTGCCGTACTCGCGGGCCGTTGATTAGGATACAACCGGGTAGGGCAAGGGAGCGACAAATAAGTTTGTTACCTAACCCTGATGGCCGGTTCGAGCCTTATCAGGTGGAGGCAACGTTTAGGGGGAACCGGTGAGCCCGCTGAGGCCAATACGCAGGATATGCGGCTATCGGCCTTTACACCGTTGCCGATATATCATAGCCTGCAGCTAGTCAGTTACCAATTGGTAGGGGTGAAAATTGGGTAGGAAATGGCCCGCTCAAGACGCGAAATCAAGGTGCAACGAGTTGCTCGATACCGCTTTCGACGAAGGACCGCAGATTGTGTCCAATCGCGGAGTGTAAGCCGCGGTGCTAGTTCTCATTGAGCAGTGGCGGAAACTGTAACGGGTGGCCAGGGCGGGCCTCAAGGAGTTGATCCTGACCCCTGAGGCTCGGGCCGAGACCACCCGTATGGCATCGCCGCCGACCACCCTTGGTGGACAGGTAGGCCAGCGTTCCTCCTCGATGCCAACGCGGTCTCCGAACCGCGTCGCTCCCGTCCAATTGGTGCTGTCTTTGAATGGATCATGGTTGTGCCAGCGGACCAAATCTTAACGTCGGCTGTTGCGGCCAGAGGGATCCAGCTGGTGCCCGAAATCATTCGCGAGCAGGACAAGACGTGGGCGAGCAAGATATTAACAAGCGAGTCCTAAAATATCATCAAGAGCACGTTTCGAGTTTGCTGACACGGGTTGGTATCGAAGAAGAACGCGCTGTTTATCTCTGCGACTACAACAACGTCGTGCGGGATCTGGCCAATCCCTCCCCGAACGAATGGGCTGTTGTGCAGGCTGCAATGCTCCACATCACCCTTTCCGAGGACTTGCGATTGGAACACAACCGATGCCTGGGTCAACAGATCTTCGGGAGCTTCGAAAAGGAAGCCAGTGAGAGGTTGGTCTTGCCCCACGCTCATATGTCAGACTCCTTCTGGCCGGGCAGAGCCTACGGGTAATTCATTTGAGTGTCCTGTTTGTTGGAGACGATCCTGATGGAGCCCGCGTGCAACAATTTCCGCGTCATTTGTCTGTAGGGTCGGGAACTGCAGTTTGTCCTCCATTCCGGACTCGCTCGACGCTATTTGCGGTCAGGAAGTGAGAGATGGCAACTCCTAGATACGGCGACTTGATAAGGCTGGGACCCGACGGCGGCGAAGTCATGGAGGTGCTGAAACGAGTGCCGTTGGGTGCGGGAGTTTCACAGGGGAGCGTCAGCGAGGATGCTCTCCAAAATCTGTTGTTTCGTTTCCCAGAAACCCTTCCAATCGCCGCTATCGACGCGACCTACGCCGGTGTGGTCCCGATTTGCCAAGAGTTGCGTACGCCTGCAGGCTTCGTTGATGCATTGTACGTCAACCCGCTGGGTCAGATTACCCTGACGGAGTTCAAACTTTGGCGGAATCCGCAATCGCGTCGTGAGGTGATCGGTCAAATACTGGATTACGCGAAGGGGCTCGCATCCTGGAGCTACGAGGACCTGCAGCGCCAAGTGTCAATTTCGCTCAATGAGAGCGGCAATATCCTCTACAGCCTGGTTGACGCCCACTCCCCGGGAATCGACGAGGCGGAGTTCGTTGACAATGTCACGCGACACCTGAGACGTGGTGAATTCCTGCTGCTCATAGTAGGCGACGGAATTCAGGAAGGTGTGGCGAACATAGTCGACTTCGTACAGCGCCACAGCGGCCTGCACTTTAACCTGGCGCTGGTGGAAGCCGCCCTTTATCGGGATGCTCCCAATCACCTCATCGTCCAGCCCCGCGTCCTGGCCCGAACCGAGGTCGTGCAACGTTTCGTCGTCGACGGCGACTTTGTCAGAGAAATCACGCCCGAGGATGTCGAAATCCAGGAGGATGCCCTTTCGGACCAGGAGGAGGAAAACCTGCGTTTCTGGAGGGCTGTGGTCCAGGATTACTCGTTCGCGGACCCGACTGTAGCCGTACCTTCTCCCAGCAAGGAATCCACGTTGTATGTGCAGGTGCGGGGTTCAGGGTACGGGGACTGGGGCCTGTGTTTCGACGGGTACATGCAACGAAACGCTTCTTACATAGGCTGTTTTCTGATGGCTCGGAGGGACCAGCCACGGGCCGTCCGGATTTTCGATGAACTCCTGTCATCGCTGGACGAATTGAAAACGGAGTTGGGCGAGGAATTGGAGTTCTGGAATAATGCTCAGGGCCGTCCCCGGTTGGGATTTCGGAGGCAAGGGAGCTTGTCTTTCCTCGCTGGTAGCGAGTCCCGTGATAACTATGCAGAATCTGTATCATGGATGCGACACCACCTGAATCGCCTGGTGAGCGGACTTCACCCGCGTATTCAGTCGATGCTAGAAGACGATGGATAAGGCTCTACCTGAATCAAGTTGCACTTGGCACCTGTATGCGCAATCTGCCAATCGTACTCAACAGCATGATGAAGTCAGGTCGGCATTGGGATCCTCGAACGGCTACGCCTCGACTCACAAGACGGTGGCTTTAGCCCCACCTTTTGCAGTGGCCGATTCCCATTAGCGAAGCAAGGTGCGTTAGCTCTCAGGTTGCTTCAAGTAGGAGAGCAAGCGCTTATTCAGCGACTCTAAGAGGCCGAAGCCCTTCGGCTTTACTGTTTCCAATTGTAAGCTCTTCCACTCTTGGGATTCAGCAGAATCTAAGTAATCAGCCAGCCTTTCCACGAACTCCAACATCAGCAAATTCGCCTCGATAAAGAACCTCGCTGCGAGAGCGAACCTGGTCTCGTTGTACTCAGGAACGATTCTGACCGTCCCTTCTCGATTCAAAGTGTCCTCTATCGCCCTGGGGCGAGGATGCGCAAAGGTACTCAAGAACCCATAGGTGCCCTCATAAGGCCCTTGCTCGCCCCAAAGACGCTTCAACCCACATGGTAGCCTATTGTACATGGTAGAGAAACGCGGCATGGCTTTATTGGAGTCCAGCAACGCGTCCGCTGTCTCTAGGTGTTCCTTGCAGTCGTATGCCGCTAGCCAATCCTCAAACATTGCTCTCGTCAACGCGAAGGACTGCGTGTAGTAACCCACGATTTCAATGCCCTGCACGAAGTTGCGGATGAGGGCCTTCCGCTCCGGGAAGGTGCCTTCCTGGAGGAACTCCCGGAAGTCGGCCACGTACCCCTTGATCTCCTCGCTTTCCTCCTAATCTGGCATGTGGTCGCTGTTTTCGATTTCAACCCCCCGTCACCCGGACCCAAACAATCCCGTCAACGTGTTCGAAGTGCCCATCGGCTGAAACGAGATCGGCACCCGTTTCCATCGCGTGAGCCGCAATCCAGACATCGTTTGTCGGAATTGGCCGCCCCTTGGCCTTCAACGCTGTCATTACCCGTGAGTAGCGGTCCGCAGTCACCCGGCCCACAGGAACGAAGGACACGTAGGGACGTTCGAGAAAGGATCGAAGTTCTGCAAGGTTCTGCTCGAAGTGCGCTCCCTGCCGGAAGCCGAATAGCTGCTCACCCACCACAACAGCCGAGAACAGCACCTCCTCAGCAGCCTGTATCAGGTCTCTCACCTCATGGTCGCCCCGCATGAACGCGGAGTAGGCGTTGGAGTCCAGTAGAATCCTCATGTCCACGCAGACTCGTCCACAGTCTCGAAGACCTCAAGGGCAGCATCGAAACTCTCTGCCTCATCTCGGCTCCATACGCCGAACAGGTCGTCTAACGAAGGCCCTATCGCATTCGGATTCCCCTTGCTGTCCGTTATCCCGGCGCCCTTCCTGAGCAGCCTCAACGCAGCCTGGTTCAGCGAGATTCCCTCCTGCTTTGCGAGACGGTGCATAATGGCGCTGAGTTCGTCGTCGAATCCCCTGACCGTAAGTTGGTTCATGTCGTGCTGCCCCCTTTCAGAGTCATAAATAGAGGCTCAACGAGTCATTCTATTGGTCACTCACGCGCGAGTCAAGACCGGCTGGTCAATCTCTTACGTGGCCAGACGCCACCAGAGGAACGGCCCCAGTGACCCTCCACGGGCCCACAGGAAACCGGAAGTGACCGGAGGCGCCAGGCCTTCAAGCCCGCGCACCCGGCCGGAAGACCACCTAGTCTGCCGCCACTGCAACACGCCCATCCTCAAATGGTGGTCCGTCAAGGGCAGCGCCGGAAGCGTATGCGGCCTCTGTGGAAGCAGAGTCCACTTCCAGCCATGTGCACCCTGCCCGGCGAGCAAACTCGCCAACCCCAAACCGAATTCACAAGAATAGCTTCTATCTAACAGTGTCCCCATCCCGTGTCCCCCGCAGACCGGAAGCGAACTCCAGGCCGGCGGACCAACCGGCGAGGGACTGACACCAGGTCCTTGCCCAACCCCGGAACGCCTCGATAACGTGGCCGGAAGCACAGCAGAAGCAGGAGACACCCACCGTGGAATTCCTACCGATCGCCCACCACATCACCCGACGCCACGAGCCGGCCAGGCTCTGCGACGGCCAACCCCCGGGTCCTGACGACATCCTGAACAACGACATGAGAGCCCTGCAGCAGGCCAGAGCCGCAGCCATTCTCTGTCCCACCTGCCAGTTGAACTCCGGCCACCCGCCGTTTCGCCTCCGGCCGGCACGCCAGGTCCGCGGGGTCCAAACCGTTGCCTACCTGTACACCCTCCAGGTCCAGAACCGCTTCGACGACATCCGGAACTGTCCCCACTGCCGGGAGAACCCCGAAGACCGCAACTGCATGGCATGGAACGAAGCAAGGGCAGCGGCCATGATCCTCTACCGGGAAGCCAGACTGGTTGTCAAGAACACCACCGGAATCCTGGCCCAAGCAGGAAGCTTCAGCACCACCGTCTTCCGGTTCACGGACGGCTCCGTGGGATACCTGGCGCCGGAGGCGCCGCCCTGGGAAGAGGCGGGAGAACTCGAAGGCGAAGCTCTCAACCGGGCCATCCGAGCGCTGGAAAGGCAGGAACAGCCCGACACCTTCCGGAGGAGCGCCTTCACATGAACAACCCACCCCGGCCCGAGATCCAACTCAAGTACCTGGGCCCGAGATCCAACTCAAGTACCTGCTCCGGGTCTCGGACAGACAGGTCCCCAGGCTGACCGAAACCCTCAGAAACGCAGGGTTCAGCCTCGACCCTCAACGAGACCCCCCGACTTCATCCGCGGCATCAACGAATTCCTCACCAGAGAGAACATCACCTCCACCATCCCCGAAGCGCTCGAAAGTCTCCGGGAAACCGCCGAGCTTCTCAACCTGGCCGTCGACCAATTCCGGCGGAACGCCTTCAACGTGGACACCGCCTGGTGGCAGGACGAAGGCAGAGAGTGGACCCAGGCCCTCAGCCACCGCATCCAGGAGCCCCAGCCGGACG
The DNA here is from genome assembly GCA_965197555.1 of Dehalococcoidia bacterium. GTDB lineage: Bacteria > Chloroflexota > Dehalococcoidia > Lucifugimonadales > UBA3495. The sequence continues at coordinate 2,165,845 of OZ240213.1, forward strand.
GATGACGACCCCGCACCACCCTTCTCATCTTAGTAACCAACGGGAGACGGAGCAATGGACCGGATAGACTTGGACTGCGGATGCGCACTGGACCCGGACGGCGCAACGCGGTGCGACCGCCACCAGAACGGCGACCCCCATGCCGAGTTCAGCCAGGACGACCTCATCAGGGCCACCAACGCGGCGCGTATCGCCGAACATCTCCGTCACCGGTTAATGGTCAGGAACGCAATGGACGAAGCAGAGCGCAAGGCCTGGGACGCCTTCAGCCGGTACAAGTTCATCATGGGAGGCTATCACGCCGCTCAATGGGTGCTGCTCAACAAACTCCTGGAAGACACGCATCAACCCAGCCCGTTCACCGACCTGGTCAAGCTGGCCCGAGAGCACACCGTCAAAGACTGATTTTCCCACCATCCCAAGGGCAACCTCACCCGCTTGAGCAACAGATACCATCCAATCGGAGGCAAACAGCACGTGGACACTTTCACTCAGGAAAACACCCAAGCCACCTTCCTCATCTCCGTCCCCAATACCCAAGTCCAGGACCTGGCCGAAGCCTTGAAACAGGCTGGAATCGAGTTCAGAGGCAGGAACGGACTGATAGCAATAAACCAGTCCTTCGACCCAAGCATCATAGGGCCTCAGGTGGGCCAGGGATGGGAGATTCCATACCTCGTTGCAGGGGTGAACGAGTACCTCGAAGAACAGGGACTCACGCCGACCGTCCCCCCAAACCACCAGGACTGGTCATACCCGCAGAGTGCAGAACTCATCCACCTCGCTATCAACCGGTTCTGCTGGCGGGAAGACTACAGAGTGAAGACCGCCGAATGGCACGAGCTCGGCCACAGCTGGCAGGAAATCACCCGGGAATACCCCAACCTGTTCGGATAACCCCGGAACCGGGAGAATCAGCCGGAGAACAATCGAATGAGAAAGGACCACCTGCTCAAGCTGGCCCGAGAGCGTACCGTCAAAGACTAATTTACTTATCTCCGTCCTCAACACCCAAGCTCAGGACCTGGCCCAAGCCAGCCCACAGCAGCTTCTCCCCTGCTCCTTCCCCTGCTCCTTCCCCTGCGGCCCGCACCTGCGGGCAGTCCTCACGGGACCCGGTCCTGGACACCCTCGACCGGGAAAACGAACCCCCGTCGCCAGCCCGTAGGATGAAGGAAGAAACACAAGGCGACGAGGTGAACATCATGCCAAGAGACCCCGAGTCCTACTCAGCCAGATACGACTACGAGGAAGAACACCTCAAGCAGGACCGGTACATGGAAGCCCAGCACGACCTCGCCTCCGGCACCCCCAGCATAGAGTCCCTGGACTACCTCCTGCACCAGCACCGCAGGGACAACGTTCATGAGCCCGAGACCACCTGGAACGCCATCCAAGACGGGATGGAAGCGGACAAGCGAGCCCTGGGAACCTACTCCCAAGACATCCAACGGGAAATCCTGGAGGAAACGGACCTGAGAAGGGACTTCATCCTCCGGGACGACCTGCTCATGGAAAGAACCGACAACATACGGACGGAGCTGAACGCCCGGGCCGTCGACTACATCCTCCAACGTTCTCCACAGCCGGAGCCCGAGCAGCTCAAAGACCTGTTCCAAATGGCGGAACGGGGGCAGTGGGACGAGATCCCAGCAATACTCGGAGCCTCCGGAAGGACCCCAAGAGAAGACCCATAGCCTCCCGGGTATTCCCTTTTTCGAGGTAGTCCAACGGCTACGATAATATAGGCAGTCAAGACACCAACGGCCAAGATCGTGCCAGTTGTAATCAACCCGATGCTTGTCGCTGACTGCTCAACCATCCCACGTTGCTCCGTCCATCGGCGGGTCGCCCTAGCCCTCATTTTCTGATCGTCCGAGCGGGAGTGGCGATATTTTTCGTCCGTACGGAGAACGGTACAAGAGTCAACCTTAAACGTTTCCTCGTGTCCATAGTCTTCCTCCTGGTCGCCTTGCAAGCATTTGCTCTGGGTACAGCAAGCGAGGGTCCTGCCCCAAGAAAACTGGACCAGCCGAAAGGCGAGTTTTATGGGAAGATCTAACCTGACGCTTGCGAATTGCGATGAGCCAGAAAGCCTATCCAGCTGCCCTGCATATCAAAGATCGCCAGAGAAAATGATCCGGACAAAGAGCGAAACACTATCCAGCAGTCCGAACATACGCAACATCACTAAGGTCCCAACTCCACCCATACTCAGGAAGAGAGATGATGAACCCAGCCAAAGTGACCAAAATATGTCTCTGGGGAGGCCTAGCCACCGTTCTCGCCGGGATACTCCTGTTCGGAGGCGGCTGCATGGCCACAATCACCGCACCATTCTACCCATATGGAGAACCTCGAGGAGCACCGGTCTCGTGGGCGGGAATAGTGTTTCTGATAATAGGAACCCTGATGGCCATATGCGGGGCCTCCATCAAGGCACTAGGCCTGGGAAACAGGACCAGACCCAAACACGAGACCACAGACCCTGAGTGAAAATCCGTCTGAAATTTTCTCTCCACGAAAGCCGCGCAGCCATAGACCCTCATTCGCAAGAGGCATTGAAATGAGAGACCAGAGCAGACTGAGTTCCCCCTAGCAATCAGCGCCCTACTGGGCGGGATCACCTGCACAATGGTCGGCATTGCGTTCGGCACGGGCCAAACCGGCATCTTCCTCATGTCCTCCATAGGAGGCTCATGCCTGGTCATCCCAGTGTTGATCGGCGCCATTAGCTACTGCCTAGACTCCCAGAATGACCTCTAGAAGAACCCGTCGCTGGGGACACAGATCCAGATGCCCCTCCCAAAGATAGCCAGCCCGGCACCCACAACTCGAGCGTCCACACGCCCCGATTAACACAGCACATATCCAAGCCCCACGCCCAGGCGCGGGGACGAAACCCCTGACACTCAGAAATAGCAACTGTTCAAACCCACTCGCTATACTCGCAGCCAACACCGGGACGCTGAGAGAACTCATGACACAACTTGACCGCTAGGAAGTGATCCGAATGAGACCGTTCATAGCAAGGTTCACCGCCAGGAAACTCGCCAAGTACCGGAGACAGAGCCGGGATTACAAAATCCTTGGCCTGGCGTGGTGCAGCCTGTTTCTCACCGGCGGTTCCGCTTTACTGTTCCTCGTAGCCAGCGACAGGTCCTGGGACTCGGTACTCACTCCCATCGCCGCAGGCATCATGGGGTTGATGATCATATTGGGAGCATCTGCGCCATTCTGGAATATTCCGCCAGCATTGGACGCCGACTCAAGTGGGCCCGTAACGGAGGCCTAGGCAACAGTCTATTAAGGGCCATGGACGGAGGAAATAGAAAGAGAACCCGCATGAACCACCTGCTAAGAACAAAGAACTATGCCCTGAACAAGAGATACAATGAATCACTAGGAAATCCGAGTAAAAGGCGGACGCTTGGGCCCTCCTGAACGGACACCCATCTCGACCCAAGCACCATCGACACGAAGATAACCCAGCAGAGCGTCGAGGACGACCAGCTGTCCCCAGTGGACGCAGTCAGGCGTATGGAGCAAGGCAACTCCCCACACATGGATATGACGGGATAGCATTGAAGAGACGGTTACACCAATACGCAAGGAGCCGAAATGAAGAAGAAATTCTCTCTGGTGGTCGTGGCAGCCCTGGCATGCACAGCCCTGGCATGCGCAGCACTCGTTGCCTGTGGAGGCGACTCCAACACGACGCAGCAACCCAACAGAATCACGGAGCCCGCCGCAACGGCCCGTCCGACTTCCATACCGGCAGCGGCTCCCACACTGATGGCCACCGCGACTCCTATTCCAATTCAGGTTTCTACGCCGATCGCCACCGCGATTCCAACGCCAACGGCGGCTCCCCGGCCAACAGCCACCGCGATTCCCACGCCAATTCCGGCCACCCATAGCCCCTCCAACTGTCCGCCAGGAGGCGTACTCGACGACGTCGAGACGATCTCCTCCTGCGCCGAGCAGGCCATGCAACAGGTGAAGAGCTTCTCATTCGAGGGGGAGTTCAATCTGCTGAACCTCTTCTCCGGAATGGGCCCCGGAATGGGCCCCGGAGCCGGGCCCAAGCCCGGAGGCCCGGGGGCCGAGCCCGAAGGCCTCATGCGGCTGAGCGGCGCTATCGTCCGGCCGGACAGGCTCAGATTCGAGATATCCTACGCCCCCGAAGGCGAAATGATACAGATAACCGCAGTCGTCATCGGAACGGATATCTACATGCAAGACCCTGAATCTGAGATGTGGTTCAAGGAAACCCCTCCCGAATCGGACTTCCTGTCGGCCGTGCAGATGGTTGGCATGCTCCAGTTGCCGAGGGAATCGGGCGCAACTCTGAAGGAGCCCGTGGACCTCGACGACGGGACCAGAGGCTACGTGCTTTCCTACGATCAAACCGGTCAGCAAGGTGGCATGGAGGGCTTCGGGGTTCCGGGCGGCAACCTCGTAATAACCGTGGGAGTCGACGACTTCCTCACCAAGGAGGTCAGAGTCACCTTGGAGAACGCGAACGACGAAGCCTCCTCCTACCTATTGACCATCAAATACCACGGTTACAACGAGCCCACCGAGATAGAGCCGCCTGCGCAGTACGTAACCCTCCCGGACGACTCGAGGGAGCCAGAAGCTGTGGGACCGACTACCGTTGTAAGACTTGCCAAGAACGAAGATGGAGACGTCGAGGTGACGTTCAACAAGCCGATCCACGTCCAGGGACAGGTTGAGCTGTACGTGCTCGACCCTACGACCGGGGGCTGGGGACTTCCGCTCCTCGGCGGGAGCGGGACAGCCATCCTCACCTTCGACGCGGACGCGGAGGACAGACCGCCCCTCGTCCCGGGCAAGAGTCAGATCGACGGATTCATCTTCCCGGCATCGGGCTCAATGATGACGGACGCTAGAGGAGACAGATTGGATTTGACCTTGAATACGTGGACCTACCGGTAGGAATTCAGTCTCCGTCCGCCGAGCGGCGAGAGAATGAGATGGACGGGCTGCTCGATCCGGCCCCTGTTGGGCGCAGATCCCGGAGACACTTCTGGTTGGGGAATTATTAAAGGAGCACTCTCATGGACGTTTGGCCTGGTTGAACCCCTGCGACCCCGCTACCCTTTTCTGCTCCAGAAGAAACAAACTCCGGGAGCGCCTATGGTCCATTTTGCCGGATGGCCGCTGTCCCTCACAGGACCAGGATTGACCTAAGAGACTGCGGATCACTTGCTCCGCGTCTGGTGGCGTCTCCGCTGCCTCGTTGGTCGATCCTATAGTATCGCGTTGACGCAGTTGGATCTTGCGTCAACGTCAGCCACCCAGCCCACCCCAGTAGTGACGCCGGAGCTCGTTGACGTACTCCAAACCCAACCCCCTCCCCTTACGCTCCAACCACTCTGAGAAACGCGTCCTCCCCGCCGGGGCCCCATCCGTCCAGAGCAGCCCATCCATGAGCCCCAACGCCTCCTCCCGGGTCAGCACCACGTCCCGCAGCGCCTTCCCCATTAGCCAGGCCGCCCCCAGCGCCAGGAACGGAGGACAGGAAAATACCCGGGCCCGGCTCCCCACCGACTCACCCACCTTCTCCACCAGCCCGGAGAAGGTGAACGTCTCCGGCCCCACCACCCTCACCTCCAGGTTCCCATCCACGATCCCTAGGTCCACCATCAGCTTCGCCAGGTCGCCAACATACACCGGCCTCACCCGGTACAGCCCATCCCCGGGAACGAGGAACACCGGGAGCCGGCGGAGGAACCACGCAATGTTGTTCACCAGCACGTCCCCTCCCCCGAACAACAGCGTCGGCCGGACAATCGCGTGGGAGAGCCCCGAGTCCCGCACCGCCTCCTCCGCCCAGCCCTTCCCCCGGTAGTAGGAGAGAGGAGAGTGCCGGTCCGCTCCCGAAATGCTCACATGGACCACCCGCCGGACTCCGGCCCGCTTCGCCGCACCCAGAAGGACCTCGGTATCGACCACCGCCCCCACGTGGCTCGCCCCTCCCCGGTCGAACCGGACCCAGTAGGTGTTGTACAGAGTGTCCACCCCCTGCAGGGACTCCACGAGCCCTCCGGGGTCGCCGAAGTCCAGAGGACAGGGCTCCACCGGCCCGGCAAGAGGGCTCTCCTCCCCCGGGTCCCGGACCAGCGCTCTCACCTGCCGGCCCCTGCCCAGAAGCTCATGGGCAACATACCGGCCGGTGAAACCAAACGCCCCAGTGACAGCGTCAACCCGGTCGTTACCCATCACCTGCCTCCCTTGAGGAAAACCTGCAGCAACCCAGGCCGGAGGGTCCGGCGCATTGCGGTAAACATCACGTCCCTCGTCATGGATAATACGGACCGGCCCCAGGCCGGACGATACAGTCATAAACGTACCACGGTCCGGGTTGAGGCCGTTTCTCAAAGAGCACGGAGTGAGGGCGGCGCCGTCCCGCGCCCCTTGGCGCCGCCCTCAGAATAATAAAAGGAGAAACAACCATGACCGTGACAACCGCAAGACCCCAAATTTCCTACAGCCAGGTCCTGGAAGACCATCACTGGATCACCCACGTCCCCGCCCACGGAGCGGGGGAGGAACGGATCTCCTGGCAATACTGCCGGGACTGCCCGGCCTCCTTGCAAAGAACCGCCTACCCCGACGGAAAACCCATCAACGCCACCTTCCAGCCCGACCCCGCGGACGAGCAGGACGAGGTCTCGTTCATCCTCAGGGACGGGACCATGACCCAGGTGACCAGGGAGGAATTCTGGGCAGACCGGAACGACCGCCACCAGGCCCTGAGTGAAGCCGGACAACCATTACCGCAACTCCCTCAGTATTCCTTCACCGAACAGGACCCCGACCGGGCCCCGGACCTGAGAGCATACGGAATCAAGGGCATCCCCCTGGACCAGGTCCCTCCCTACGAGGAGTTCCTCGCCAACCACTCCTGGCACACCCCGGATAACGCCAGGACGATGGAAGGAATCAAGCCACTGGCGCTGCTCCAAGTGCGATATGGACGTCTTCGTCGAGGAACACGGCGTCCGGGCCTCGTTCTACAAGGACACAGACTTCATGTACATGTTCCAGTACGGATTCATCACCCCGGTCAGTCCCGAGACCTTCTTCGGCGAAGATAACATCGTCCGGCGCGGCTCCCCGGCGTGGGACGAGCTCATGGCCCGGTACCAGCAGGAAGAGGACGAAAGGACCGCCCGGGCACGCCGCTGGATGGAACCCAACCAGGAAGAGCTCGACATGATCAAGCTCTGGACCACCCCGTTCGAGGAAACCGTCGCCCAGCACGTCTGGACCGTCAAAGTCCCACCCAGCCCCAGCCAGTCCGGCAACATGTACTCCCAAGAAAGTTGCACCGACTGCAACGCCTTCCTGGCTCGCACCCTGGACACCCAAGGGAACACCCTGACCGCCTCCTTAAGGCAAAGGGACGCTCCCGAGCACGAGAGAGACCAGAGGTTCATCCTCAAAGACGGGAAGATGTGCCGGACCGGCCGGAGCTGCTAGCCAAACCGGGAACCAAGCTTCCAGGTCCCGCCGCCAGCCGAAGGGCCGGAGGACTCCCACAGAAGCTCACCTGGCCCCCCCTGATAGGGGTATGTATTTTCGCGCCACGTTGATTACCTTCATTTAGCTTGATGACTCAGAATATAGTTTGCAAACCTGAAAACTTGGTTTTCACTCCCTCTCAAGGCTTGGAGGGGTCTGTGCTCGACTCTTGTGAATTCCGAGGTTTTGTACCTAATTTCGGCCTTTACATACCCCTGTCAGCCTGGCCCCCCCGGGAGACCCTACGGAGCATTCGCCGGACAGATCCCGCCAGGGAGACCGCTGCGCCATTGCCGTTGCTCCGGGGTCACCGGACAGCGTCCAAGCTGTCCACCCCGCTGTACCGCATGAGCTCCCGGACCACCTCCGGGTCCGACGGACCCAGGTCCACCACCTCCATCAGCCTGTCCGCCTCCTCGACCATCTTCTGGTACAGCTCCTTCCCGCTCACCGGGGAATGCCCCTGAAGACGGTTCACAAACCCCCGCATTCCCCCGTACTCCTTCGCCCGCTCCCGCTCCACCCACCGGAGCCGGCCCAACCGCCTCTCGATCTCCCGGGACCTCCGTTCGTTGTCCCACTCCACCCCGGGGTCCGGCACCGACTCCCGGTAGTAGGCGATCAGCGCCAGCTCGATCTGGGTCACCAGCCCCAGGGCCGCCACCCGGTCCTGGTGCGTTATCCCGATCCGGAACTGGGTCATGACCGCCAGGGCCCGGGCCCCCCGGAGAGAAAGACGCCGCTGCTCCACCTGCTCGGACCACCTGGGGCTCACCGGACTGTCCGCCGCCCGCATGAGCCCCGTCTCCATCTCCGCCTTCACGTCCACATCCAGTCCCGACGTAGTCACGTCGGGAAGAGGCCCCGCGGGCTGCCACCTCGGAGGCGGAGCCTCCTCCTCCATCTGCGTGACCCCAGCCACCCTGACCAGCCTCGTGAGCCCGTCCAACGCTACCCGGCTCATCTCCACGCCGCCGGACATGAGCGCCGCCAGCCCGTCGTCGGTCACCCCCATTGCGCCGCACACCGCCCGGCTTCCGTACATCTCCACCGCGGCGGTCACCTGCTCCCCCAGGTCCGCGTACGCGTCCTCGGCAGCCATAGCATCCTCAGCAGCCATCGTTCCCCTCCGGAACCCGAAAATGGTCTCGTGCATACATTCATACCCCAAAACGTGCCATCTCCGTTTTGACGCTATGCGGCGCGAACGGGCTCACCCACAGCAGTTGACCCCCGAAGCCAGCAACGCGAGCCAGCCAACCCCAGGCGCATTAGGGAAACCGCCGACTATGATTGTGAAGTCGGCGGTTGCGTTTAATGGTCGCTCGGTTCGCAAGAACGGCGAAAGGTCAGGATGGAGGTTGGCCTGCGAATCGATTGACGCGAGCCTCCAAGGTCTCCCCCTCGTAAAGCCAGTATCGAGCCGCATATCCGACGTACCTCTGTCTCAGTCCAAGCAACTCCGCAGTGATCCGAGATATGGCGACGGGCTCACCTTCGTATTCCACTGAGGAGAGGCCCTCGACGACCGCGACTTTAGCCGGGTCGGTTACCCACTGGATAGTTGCGCCGACTGGAACCTGCGCAGTAGGGAACTTGAATGCTGGTCGCCTTCCCATAACCGGGCCGTCGGGATCGTCACTGGATTCACGAGGGGTTACATCCACCGGGTTCAGCGATTGCAACTGCAATAGAACCTGAACCTGAACAGGGGGCACCCCTTCCAAGAACTCCCGATTTTCAACCCGGTTGTGGGAGAACGCCTTGAATATGGTTTGCTCAACCTCGACGTAATTATCAACCACTGCGGCATACTCGCAGTTGAACGGGCGCGGAACTCCGGTGGGCCTGGCGAGGTCCCTCATACGGGTCAAAACTTCTTCGGAAGTGTTGCCCGATGTCCGCCCGACTTTGATATAGCCTTCCATGGCATCGTTGGACAGAATGTAGACGATTCCCCGGTTTTCGTTGCTTGACCGAGGGTTCTCTATATCCTGGGAAGGGAGGACAGCGTCATGGCCTGCGTTTTGGTCGGACATAATGAATTTTCTCCTCTTCTCCGCCTTCCGGCGTCTGCGCCCACCGCCCGCAATCACTCCCCGCAACGGTTTAAGATCCCCCTCCTTTTAGTGTCCAAGCCGCAGAGGGTAGGGGTTTGCAGCCTAGACTGGCGCAGCAGAGCTGGGCCAGATGCCGCGCCAAGGAACAGGCCCACGAGGCCATCGTCTCCCCTGGGGTTTGGAATAAGGCCCAAGAAATGCTCCAAAGCAGGAGGCTTAACAGTAGCTCACCCAAGAGCGAATCCAACTCCGCCGAGAACAACCACCGCTCTCCCAAGAGCAACTCCAGCCCCAGCAGGTTGAACGGACTGACCGTGTGCGGCGACTGCAAAAGCTCAATGGTCCTAGCCGCCCAAGGATTGCTCGTATGCTCACAGAAGAAGATCAGGGTAGCATACTGCCTCAACAGCTACCGGGAAAAACTTGACGCCATCCAAGTCCCGACCATAAAGATACTGACAGACGAAGAATTCCTGAACGAACACTTCGACCATGCGGTCGAACTCAACAAGCTGCTACTGAAGGAACACGAGAAACGGGAGTCCGTCATTGACCGGAAGATCAAGGATGTCAAAAAGAAAATAAAGGCTCTGACGGACATAACCGAGACTCCCAAACACAAAGACCGAAACGTGGACGAATTATTGGACCGCCTTGACGAACGCAGGGCAGAACTGAAGCATCTGGAAGAGGACAAGAGAAACCTGGCAACCGAATCAGAGGGCCTGATAGCCTTTCCGAATGACCGCGAACGCATCATAAAGAACGCCCTGGACATGAGAACAATCATAGAAACCGCAGAGCCGCAGATCGCCAACCAATTCATCAAGCTGTTTGTCGAGAAACAGGTCATCAAATACCAAATAGGCACAATCCACTTCAAGGTGTCCTCGCTGGGCGAAGGGCCCTACCGCCCCCCCAGAAGCCTTTAGGATCGGAGAATACCCTTAGCCCGATCCCAGACCCTTTTGGGAGCGAAAATGCCCTTTTGAACGAAGCATGGGGGTGAACCCGTCGAGAGACCCCGTACTTACCGCCGCCCCCGCTGTCCCCACGCATGTGGGGATAGACCCTTTAGAAACACATACCTTTTCGCAGACCATCCTGTTGCCTGAACCCAAACGCAGGGGAAAGAAGGCCAAGACCCGGTCAAGCCCTGAGATGGTCAAGCGGCCAGTACTGAATGGGAAAGGGTCTCCCAGCCCCTCCGCAAGTCCCTCTCTCAAGAAGGAGAAACCGCACCACTCGCCCCAGCCCGATAAGAGTAGGCGGGAAACCGACAGCAGCGGCCCAGCAGCACAAGAAGCCAAGCTAATGCGACGCCGGGAGTACGAACGGGCCAGGAGCAAGAGCCCGGAGCGAAGGGAGTACAACCGGCACCTTGCCCCGGAACAGCGGCAGAAGGCCAAGGAACTCGGCCAATGCCGGAACTGCAGCGAACCCGCGATCCTCAGCCAAACGCGTTGCCCCACGTGCGCTGAGCACCACCGGCAGTCCCGCAGGCGCAGCGACGCCAAGCGAAGGGGGACAGCCGAGTAGCCCAGCCACCGAACCGTGCTGTGCCACAACGCTCATCCAGGTACGGCGATGCCTTATAATGGCAGCGGCGCCCATCCGTTCCAGTCAGCACACGACAACCGCCATGACCAGCAAGCTGACCCGGCAGACGACTGACGCCGGGAAACTGGAAAAGTTCCCCGACTTCCCCCCAAGGGACGACATGCAGAACTCCCTTATGCTTCTGCGTGTTTCATTTTGGCTTTGGCTCAGCTCATCAGAGACGGACCGACCAACGACACTGGTCTACCGTTCAGCAACATAACATGCCCACGTATCATGACTTCAGCACCAAGCTGCACACCTCCAACTGCGGTCTTCTCTTCTTCTGTTACGAAGAGACATTCGACGTCACTCAAGAACGTCATGTCACGAAGAACCAAAGTTACTCTGGTAGAGTCTTTGTGACTGGTTTCGCGCACAACCAAGTTGTAAGCTTGCCCCTTCAGAGTTCGGTTTTCGCCTCTGTAAGACGCCTCTCGATTAACTCGGTTAACATGTTGGGCGCGTTTCAAGACCGACGGTTCAGCAGTCGTAACCCATCCACCCAGCTCAACCTCCTCTCCTTCTAAGCCGAAGTAGCTTTCTACGTCGCACTTTCTAAAAGTTGCCGTCACGTCATCGTCAAAGGGAATCTTTTCCAAGCCGTTGAAATAGTGTGTTGGATGTAAGACAACTTCTACCGATCCATTAGGGTCGAAGTCGTCTGGTATCTTCACCGACATTACTACACCCTTAACCATTACATTATCCCGCTCGACGGCCCCGCCTACACCGTCACCTGTCGATAGCCAACTGGTCGTGACGCTCACTTTGGGCTTGATAGGAGAATGTTGCCTTGCCAACTCTTCTGACAGCGTCAAGACCATACGTGAGGCGTTCAGCATGGCCTGTGTATCCATGGACAGGTTAGCGGATTTCAGAGTGGGTATGTATCGCAAGTCCATGTAGAGATTTTTAGTTGCTTTAAGGAAATCCAATAATGTGGTGTAGTGAGAGCACTCGGCCAATGGCATGGCCTGCCATCGCTGTTGCAAAAGCTGTCGCTCCGACTGGTCTAGCAGACCATGAAGGGTAACTAAATCATGGGTTTGCCAATCTTCCTTATCAACCGTGACCAATTTGCCGGTTTGTTCCAGGAGGGCCTTCAACGAGAGCTCCAGGGTAAAGGCGACCTGCTGAGCGCAAGCCAAAGCCTGCCCAATGCCTGCTTCTGTGGTCCAGTAATGTTTACCTCTGGCCTCATAGTCGAACATGCCTTGAAGGTTGAATGAGGACATAGGGATTATCCTAGAGGCCTCAAAGTACATATTCGCATATTCGTAGAAAGTCGCAATACCAGGTCTTCGAGTCAAAAGAGCTTCTGGAGGTAAACCTAATGACTTTGCTTGGCTTTCGTCTCGGCGAGTGAAATCAAGGAAGTCACCATTCCGGTCTAGTTTCGCTACCATGTGGATGTATTTCCCAGAGGAGATCCATGTGGGTATTTTCCCGCCTCTTACCGTGTCTATCTGGTTGTAGCACGAAGCCGCGTCACTTAAGCTGACGTGCGCATCATGAATGTCCGCGCATCTCATCAACGGACTGAATACTTCGAATGGCATCTTATGGAGCCTCCCTACATGCGGGCTGTGAACCACCAACTGACATCGACCAAGAAGGGGTGCCGATCACGGTAACGATTCCGGCTAGACCCCAGGTGACTCCCCCAACTCTCTGAGGCAGTCCTCGCAGGAAATCTCAGAGGTGTAGCCAGCCTCGGACCAAGCCCTGTACAACCCGGGGCGGTACCACTACGGGCTGCAGCTTGTAGCGCTCGCACAGCGCCTCTATGACCGTGCCGCGGGACTCGGCGGTACGTTGGGCGACTGGCCGTGAATGTGAACCTTGGGTGGGTTCTGTCTCAGCATGCATACCCCCAAGGCCGACATCCCCTCATTCTCCACATGCCAGCCGATCCGTGCTTAGGCACGCTATCATTTGCCCCAAGAATAGCAAGATGGTCTGGCCCTGACTACGCCCCTCACGTCAGAAGTGCCCCGCGCCCCGCGCCCCGCGCGGTGTTGGCGCGGCCCTCCCTGGGCCGGGCCATCAGCACGTCCCCGGTGCCGGCGGCGACGGCCAGCAGCGGGTGATAGCCTCGCTTGCCAGTGTAGCCATGGTGTCGCGCCCCCTCCTTTTCCAACCCGTAGGTCTCGCAGATGGTGGAATCGAGGTCGATGGTAAATGGCGCGTCGCCGGGTCCGGCCCCAGCGGCCCAGGCCCGGGCCAACAGTTCCCGGCTGACCCGGTCCAGCTGGCGGACATGGCTCCACCGGAAGCTGCGCAGGAAGGCGCCCAGGGTGGAGGGCGCCTTCACCTTGCCGCCGATGACGCTGGCCGTCCCGCCAGCACGCAACGCACCGGCGTCGTCGATGCAGTCGCCGCCGGCCAGAGCCTGCCCCCGCGAAAGCGGGGGGCGGAAGCCACCAGGGTCATCAGCTTGTCGCCGGTATTGGCCCGCCCGGGAGTGTCGCCCAAGTCCAAATGCCGGTCAACCAACCGGGACAGACCCAGACGCCGGGCCAGGGTGGCGGGAAGCATCAGCCCGGCATTGGCCACCAGGCGGTGATCGTCGAAAGCGACTTGGATGAGGTTGGGCTGGCTACGTGGTAGCATCTAAAAGGTGCTCCTTCTCTGGGGGTCGGTTTTTTGACACAAAACCATTATCCCAGGTTAAGAGGAGCACCCTTTCACGCTTTCAACACACCTTTAGTCCCCACTCCTTCAGTGGATTCGGGTTTAGGCTGGTGAACCCACCTGGCTACAGTCCGGACTACAACGGCTTTGGCCCACTTGAACGGCCCAAGCCGAGCTATCCATTCGTTTCTCCTATCCTGCTCCTAGACTTCTGCATCCACAACCCTTTGAATCACGACCAAAGACTCTTCACAGGCTCCTCTCACAGAACTCAAAGGTACATGCCTGTCGAGAGTCACGAATCGACCGCCGTGTGAGACGGCAAGCGCCAGTAGGTAAACGTCCGTGATTTGACTGGGACCTGCCAAAATGCCTCCGTTCACCACAGAGTGGTCGAGCAGGCTGATGTCGTCAGCAATGAATTGATGATAGATGGTGGAAACAGCGGTGCGCAGTCGTTCAATAGCATCTGCTATAGGCAACCGGTTCGGATATTTGGCCCCGGAAAGGATGCGTACACAACCGTTCTGTGTCAGGGGACAAGACGCCCATCCCTGTTCGATGTGCCGGGTCAACCATTCGGATACCAACAGATGGTTGATGTGATTCTCATCAAGTAAAGCTATCAGGACATTGACATCGAGCAACGTGCTCATCCATCAAATTCCCAACTCTTCACGCATCTCATAAACCAACTCGTTGGTGACCGCTGTGCCTCCCGCTGCGATGGGATTGAAGCCGTAGAACCCCAGTATCGGACCCTCAGTTTGGCCGAACAACCCGCCAACATCCCGTGCGTCACCCAGATTTATCTCTCGCACCACCAGCGGAATCGGGCGCTGGGGAATGGGCACCAACCAACTCTGCTCGTCAAGGTCAGTGGCGTAGTCCATTGTGATAGTCATGGTGGTCATGGCTTGGATTCCCCCAGTTCCACATCAAAGCGACTGATGTAAAGGTCTACTACTCCTTTGCCATCTTCGGGCTGCACCTCAAAAATCAGGTGGTGTTGCTTCTTTGGTTCCAACTCGGTGGGTTCGCTCCAGAGGTTGGTTTTCCTTAGAACTTCTTCCACGTTGATATTGACCGGCTCACCAACGCGAAGGTAAAAAACGACGGCGTAAAAGGCCGCGTCTTCCATGTGGACTCTCTTCACTTCGTACTCGTGGGAGGAGGCGTCGTCAGGCTGATATTTCAATGGGTCTCCCCGGTGGTTGTGAGCACTCCCTCTCAGTTGGTTGGGGCCACCGGATCATAGCATGATTCCAAGATTGAGCCCGAGTATTGTCCGACTGGCCTCCTGGAAAGTCCAGATCGACTGGCGTCAAGCAGCCTTGTTGATTGTAGGTGCTGGCTCCGCGAAGGCGTTCCATCACGGCTTTCCTTCTCAACTCCAACGGTGGACACCAGCATCCCAACTGGAGCCAAGGTGGAATCTGCTTTTGTGGAGCACTCGGAATAGGCTTCAGTATACGGAAGGAGCACCCACTTTATTGACGGACGGTCCTGCTACGTCCGAGAACACTGCTTTGGGAATGTACATGTCACCTTCGCTTCGGTTTAGCCTTGCTAGCCACAGGCGCCACTGCGCTGGCAGCAACGCCGGTAGTCTGCGGAAGCTGCCTCAGGAACCCGCCTGCCTCTGGAACAGCCTCTCCAGCGCCGCGGTACCCCCAGACAGAAGCGCCACCCCGCCAATGGCCAAGGTGGCCGTCATCATCGCCGTCAGCACCCACGCCTCCGGCTCCACCCCGGCTATCACGAGGCCCAGGACCCGGGTCACCAAGGCGAAGGCGAACCACAGGCAGAAAAGCCCCAGCCCGGACAGGAAAATCCGTTTCGTCCAACGATAGCGCATCATCGCTCTTCAGGAACGGCCAATCCCGCTCGAACTTAGCGAGGGATCCGCAGCCATGTTGCCCGATGGGAGACCCGAGGGGTATGGTCGACCAACTTGACTTGGAACCGAGTCGAGAGCAAACACGGATTATCCTGGAAACAATCCGTCGAGGCAGGCGTCAGGAAACAGCCCATCTGTCAAAAAGCGGAAGCCGTTCACTCTGCCCAAGCCCGCAGACCATCTAAGAACTTCTTCGTTTCATCACCGCTGTGGAATAGCCCCTGCAAGCCCTGGGACGATAACTTCTCCTCCGGGGAGCTACCACTCCACCCCCTCACATCCGTGTCTACAGTGTTTTCCGGCAACGAGGCCCGCAACTCGTCAATGCTCACCCCCAAGTATCTCTCGAAACGGGTGGCATGAATGGTGAACCCAACCCCGCCTTTATCATCACCTGGAATCGCCCTGACCAGCATCAGGGTCCTCACCCTGCCGCTCTCCAACCGCCGGACATACCCAACGGTCTGGGAGTAGCCGCTGGCGGTGAATATGCCCCGAACCCCGTCCCTCAGCCGACGGTACACCTCACCAATCCCTTTTTCGTCAGCAAGGGCCTGGAGCTCGTTCACCGTCCGGTGTGCCGACCTGGCCGACGAACCGCGGACCCGTGGGCGAGCCTCCTCAGGTTCGATCAGATAGACCTGGGCCAAGAGTTCCCTGCCACCCTCGTCCTGGAAGTGCTGCACTGTAGCCACGTTGATGGGGACACCCAACCCGGCCAGGTACCTGACAATACGGACTGTACTGGCGTCCATGGAGTCGGCAACGACCAGAGCGCGATGTCCCTGGTTCAGTTGCTCAGGCAGGTCCGTTTCAAACCTCTCCCTGAATGCCGCCTCAAAGGCACCGGAACCGCCCAGGTACCTGTCGGCTATGTTCACAACCTCGTCGAAGGTCAGGTCCCTGACCCAGGACGCGTAATCCAGGGCCTGGGCGGTGACCTCCCTGGGGGTCCGACCACTCTTGAGCTCGACGACCACCAGGTCGCCGTTCCTTTCGATACACAGAAGATCGATTCTCCCGTGGTACTCGGTCACCACCTGCTTTCCAATCACCATCAGGTCGGGATCCACGACTGATATGTCACTCACCAGCCAGTCCTCGAGCCACTGTTCCAGGCCGGAGTGCCTTGCTAGAATCTCGGCAAGCTTCCGGTCCGAGGCGATCTCCCACAGTCGCACCTGCTGCATGACTTATTCTCCTGATAACCACAGCGTTCCAGTACGGTTGTAGAAGTCTAATGCCAGAAGCAAGTACCTTGCAAAGTAGCGGAGACAACCGAGGCCGACGAGATCGCCTGGGCCCAGTGGCCCGGACCGCGGCTCTACACCTACGTCGACCCGGAGGAGGTCCGGTCCCCCAACCCGGGTTACTGCTTCAAGATGGCCGGCTGGAGGATATGCCAGGTCACCCCCACCGGGCTCATAGAACCCGAGATCCACCCGGAGCAGATCTCCCGGTAGAACAGAGGGCCGGTCAAGACGGCTGGAGCCGGCCGTTGACCGCCCATCGCACCCAGTCCTAACAGGACCAGCCTGACACCTCCGCAACGTCCTCAACCCCCGGGAACACGTAGGATGACCACTTGGGACCACGGACAGAAACGAGGCCCCGGACGTGTCAGGACAGGCCCGTCCGGGGCCTGTCCGGGGCCTGTCCGGGAGAGCAAATCCCAGCCGTCGGCGCCGCAACACACTCAGAAGGAGCGGAGATGCCCTATATATCAAGAATCGCAAATACCAAGATGCCTTGGATCAAGGCCACGCCGGAAGAGACGTTGGAAATGGAGGAAGAGTACGGGGATATGGAACTAATCCTGGTTCCAACACATGCAGGACTCATTGAAATCAGGAAGGTGTCAGAGGAAGAGGCAGCGGAGCTGACCGCCGATAGTTCCGAAAACTGGATGACCGAATGACCTGGAACAGCCTGGAAATCAAGAAACAGGAGCGCGACATGAAAAGCCTGGCGGACAGCCCATGCCCGTACCAGATCGCCTGCACCGCAAACGAAGAGGAGGAGCCCTGCCACTCCCCGGACTGCGACCGGACGGCCGAGTACTCCTGCCACGGATGCGGCCAACTCGCCTGCCACGACCACATGGAGGACCTCCAGACCACCATCCACGTCGTCTACCACGGCAGGTGCGCCGATGGGTTCGGAGCCGCCTGGGCCACCCACAGCGCCATCGGGGACGAACACCAGAACCGCTGCGTCCAATACCACCCCAGGTCGTACGGCCAGGACCCGCCTGACGTCGAACCGGGAGACACCGTCCATATCTTCGACTTCTCCTTTCCCCTGGAGACCATTCTCAAACTGAACCAGACCTGCCCGGGCCAGGTCTTCCTCGTAGACCACCACGAGTCCGCCCGAGAAGCCCTCGAGGGCACGGTCCCCAACTGCCGGTTCGACACGGAGCACTCCGGGGCCGTCCTCGCCTGGCAATTCTGGTTCGACCCTGCCCCCGTCCCCAGGCTCCTGCAGTACGTCCAGGACCGAGACCTGTGGCGATGGGAACTACAACACTCCCGGGAGATCTCCGCAGGGCTCGACCTGGAGGATTACTCCTTCGACGTCTGGGACAGCCTCTCAATATCCGACCTGGTCAACCAGGGACACACCGTCCTCCGGTACCAGGACATCCTCACCCACAGGATCGCCGATATGGCCACGTGGACCACCGTCGGCGGATACCAGGTCCCCACGGCCAACGCTCCCGTCCTACAGTCCGAGGTCTGCGAGGAGCTCCTGGCCCGTCACCCCGGCGCCTCCTTCGCCGCCGCCTGGCGAGAGGAGCCCGGAACCGGGGACACGGTCCAGCGAAGGTGGAGCCTCAGAAGCCAGCCCACCCCGGAGGGATTCGACGTCTCCACCCTTGCCGGGAAGCTGGGCGGAGGCGGCCACCCCCACGCCGCCGGGTTCGCCGAGAAGGTGATTCCCAACCCACGGAACGGCTAGACCGGTCCCATTCGGACAGGTTGCCGGGCCTCCAAGGCCGAGAAGGCCGCTTGAGAAAGTGCCAGGGCGCGTGAGCGCTTCAGCGCCTCGGCATGAATACGCAGGAACACATTTGCGCAAAACCGCAAAGGCGCAAGGACGCAACCGCGTCCCAAGGAAGAAGGGAAAGATGAACCTGGCCGCCTACACCGGAAGCCTCCTCGAACACCTCAGGACCCAACCCGTGGACCACCGGATAATCGTCCAACCCCTCTACAGAGAAAATTGCGAAACTCTGAAAGCCGAAAATCGGTCGGGATATTCGCAAAGCAGGCGGCTGATGTCGCGGTTTAGCAAAGAGAATTATCGAAATTTCTATCCAAAGGGATTCCCTAAGAATAATAGAATGAGGATAGACACCACGACTATTACGCCGGCTCCTAAACAACCCCAATGGTTAGGCGGCTCTTGGTGATCAGGATTAGGGTCTCCACAATGAGGGCACTGTTTGGCGGACGACGCCATTTCCCGCTTACACACTCTGCATGGTATTAGTTCCGGCATTGAATTTCGGAGATGTTCCCTTTACCGAAGTTATGAGTGGTAGATAGGGGTTTATTTTCCTTGGCGCTTTTGCCAATTCAAAACGAGGTTCCGGAACGCCGCGGTTGCCATTCCAAGCCTCGGAACAACATTCAGCCGCCTGAGATCCGTTTTTTGAACTCGATAGGGGTCTATCTCCTCCCACAGGCAGCTCGGATACCACGCCTCATCATCCCCATGGGCTGAGAAGTAAATGCCGACATCCTTATTGCGATTGAAGTACACTCGCGTAGGCAGGCCCCCATAGCGCAGTACATGGCGGAGCCCCCTGTCCTCTATCCCCATAGTCTCAAACAAATCGCGGTACTGGTCCTCTTTCACGTCTCCCTCTGGCACCGACAGGCATGATGGCCTCCAACAATTATACGAAATCTCACATAAGATTTGCGGAACACTGGGCTAGCTAACAGTGGAGCACATAGACCTATTGGGGTTCCCTATCGGTGGAGAGGAAACTTCCCGAGGGTGGGCTTCCCGCCCTCGACAACGACAGGGCTAGCTGGAGGCTTGAGAGTGCCCTAATCCACGGCTTCCCCGGCGTAAGTCGCACTAACCCAAACGCAAGTAGCCGTCACATCGCAACAACGGAATCAGTAATCCGGTCGACGCTGAACGTGGACCAGTGTTGCTACACCCAAGTTTCGCAATTCTCTACTCTACAAGGAGAAGGTCACCTACCTGGAGACCACGGAGGACATCGAACGGGTCAGCTGCCTCCAGTGCCTGGAAGAAGCCAGGAAGAGAGGCATCCTTCCCCCTCCGGAGCCAGCGTCCTAAAAAAACCGGCAACCCGGACCCCCGGGCAAAATGAGGAAAGGACCCAACTCAGAACCCCCCCCCCCATTGGAGAGCCAGCCATGAAAGACACCAGGCACAGCCTCCCCCGCATCGCCAGGGCCATCAATGACGCGACGGAGCGCCTTTGACCTCCAGGGCAGGGAGATCCTGGCCCTGGAACTGGAAGCCCGGTCGCAAAACCCCGGGTTCTGGAACAACCCCCAGGAAGCCCGGCAGACACTCCATGACGCCAGCCGGCTCAGGAACGAGATCAATCCCTGGGATGCGCTCCGCTCCCGTTGCCGGGACCTCCAGGAGCTCACGGCCCTTGCCGAGCTCGAATGCGATGACGACCTCGACGCCCGGCTGGACCTCGAATCCGCCGAGCTCCGGCAGGATCTCGACGCCCTTCTCCTCATGCTCGCCGTGTCCGGACCCCACGACCGCCGTCCCGCCATCCTGACCGTCCGGGCCAGAGGGGGAGGGACCGACTCCCAGGACTGGGCCCAGACCCTCCTGGGAATGTATTCCGGCTGGGCCCACAGCGAAGGCCGGCCAGCTGAAGTCCTGGACGTCGCGTACGCCCCGGGAAGCGGCGTCCGGTCCGCAACAGTCCAGATCGATGGAGAATACGGCTACGGGAACCTACGCCGCGAGCAGGGAACCCACCGGCTGGTCAGAATATCTCCCTTCAGCCCCAACCATCTCCGGCATACCTCCCTGGCCAGCGTGGACGTCATGCCCAGCGTCCCGGAGGAGGAGACCCTCACCATCCGTCCCCAAGACCTACGGCTCCAGACCTTCCACGCCAGCGGCCCAGGAGGACAGAACGTCCAAAAGGTTGCCTCCGCCGTCCGGCTCACCCACCTCCCCACCGGGCTGACCGTCTCCTGCCAGACCGAGCGCTCCCAGCACCAGAACCGCCGGTACGCAATGCGACTCCTCCAAGCCCGGCTCCAACTCCTGGGAGAACAGACCCGGGCCGACAACCTGGCACGGATCAGAGGCGACGGCCCGGCCACGAGCCCCAGGCGAGTCCGGAGCTACGTCCTCCACCCCCACCAAGCCGTCACCGACCACCGTACCGGGCTCCGGAGCCCCGACGCCGACGGTACCCTCGCAGGAAACATCCGGCCCTTCATAGAAGCGCTCCAACAGCACACCCCGTAACCCGCCACCCTCAATCTCCAACGGAGGTCACCCCCCATGCAAAAGAAGGCAAAGCCCAAGAAGACCGGCGCCGCCGCCTCCATCCAGGCCGACATAGAGCCCCGCCGGTTCGCCGAGCTCCGGGAGCTATTCGCCAACGAGGCCAAGCCCTCCACAGAGAACCTGGCAAGCCTCATGCTCCCCGACGGAAACCCGCCCATGGCAGCCGCAGGAGAGGCTATCGAACTCGCCGGGCTGATATTCGAAAAGATCCACGAATACGCCGGGAACTCCCACGTCGACCTCAGATCCCCCTACTCTGCGGAGCACGACGGACTCGGTATCGCCCAATGGCTCGAGAAGTTCGGAGGACTCTGCTTCGCCCTCCACGTCTGCGTCGAGGGTGCGATAGACGGCATGGACCACAACCTGCCAACGGTCGAGGCCATAGCCGCCGCGGGAGATACCCTCAAGGCCCTGGCCTGCCTGTCGCTCCGGATAGAGCCCTACCACGAGGCCACCGGCCTTGAGGAAAGGGCCGCACCGTTCGCTCCGCAGGACATCGCCTCCATACCCCGGCTCACTCCCCAAGACCTGGCTTAACCCACAACAAGCGATGATGGCCCGAAGGTTCGAGGTTGATAGACAAGAATATGCCAATGACTTTGACTGGCCCAGAGGAAACTGGTCTGGACACATCCGAATCCTCTGGTGGAGCTAAGCCGAAAGCGACGGCTCCGACGAGAAAGTCCTCACGTTTAGACGAAATTCTGAGTCCCAACCTGATCGAAATCTCCCACCTTGATCTGCAGAAGGAACTCCCACGGCTGGCAAAGGATGAGGAAGCAACATCGGAAATCCAGGGTCTCTTGGCAGAGGTTCCCAGCACACACAAAGTTATACGCAGAGATGCCCGAAAATGGAGACCAAGCGAGCCCTCAATCCATCTGGTAGTGATCTCTCCCCCTTACTGGACCCTAAAAGAGTACCCTGACACAGAAGGGCAACTGGGCAGAACCCAAGATTATGCTGCGTTCCTGAGAAATCTCAAGTCAGTCTGGAAAAGCTGCTACAAGGCCTTGGTTCCCGGGGGGGCGCCTAGTATGTGTGGTCGGAGACGTGTGCCTTTCCAGGCTGCGCAACGGCGGCCGGCATACCGTAGTACCTCTTCACGCCGCCATTCAGGAACAATGCAGGGCAATCGGGTTCGATAATCTGGCCTCGATAATCTGGTATAAGATAACGAATCTTCAGACCGAAGCCGCAGGCAGCAACGGACACTATCTGGGAAAGCCCTTCGAGCCCACCGGAGTGCTGAAGAACGACGTCGAGTTCATTCTGATGCTGCGAAAGCCAGGAGGCTACCGGAGTCCTGCTCCAGCAGAGCGGATCCTAAGCCTCATTTCGGCCAAAGACCACGATATTTGGTTCCGGCAGATATGGGACGATATTAGAGGAGCTTCCACAAAAGGCCATCCCGCACCGTACCCTCTGGAACTAGCGGAGCGGCTGGTCCGGATGTTCAGCTTCGCTGGAGACACCGTATTGGACCAGTTTACCGGTACTGGAACGACCCAAGTGGCAGCTAAGAAGTGGGGGAGAAACAGTATAGGGATCGAGGTAGAACCAACATACTGCCAGATCGCCCAAGAGAGACTAAGATGACGCTGACCCTACAGGCAGCGGTCGATGACCTCACCAGCATCAAAGCAAGGTAAGCCGGAAGCACGAAGACACTGGAAAAACCGGCGCTGGACACCCGGAGCCACTCGCGGACCAACCGCCGGAAACGCCCTCCACTTCCAGGAATTCGCGGGCAGGACCGCCGGTACCAACCCCGGACGGAAGTAGAACAAACGTCGAACGACCGGAACAGCGCTGCCCGGGAGCGAATACAACAGCCCATGCTCTACGTCGACCACCTCAGGATCCCCTTCGGCCGCATGAAGATGAGCCACCTCAATATAATCGCAGTCAACGATTAGTCGCCCGCGTGGAACACTTTAGCGCCGCCGTTTACATCGGTAGGCGTGTGCTTGGGTCGTCGGCGAGTGGCGACGATCATGGTAAGGCGCGAACCGGTTAGCCGCTACTTATAGGTTCCGCCTTAGCGGTTATCCTATCCGTGGATCCAACGGTCAGTCTCCGGGGTGATCATGGCGAGGATTTGTTCCCGCCGCCAGTTACACCAGCGGCTGTCGCGTTCGCTGCGGGGCAGCATCCAGCGTTCTCGCCAGTGCTGGGCGAGTTCGACGAACGAGTCCTCGTAGTAGGCTGGCTGTTGGCTCTGGCCACTGAGATACCTCCAGACGTTTTCGGCCAGCGGGATGCCCCATGCCTCGCGCCTGATCCCGTGGTGGAGAGCGTCGTCCCCTTTGATCCCCAACATTTGCATCACCTGAGTGATGTTGCGCCAGGCTTCTTTGGGACCGCCTTTACCAAACCCCATCCGTTCTTGGTAACCTTCCCGGATGAGGAAATTCTTGATTTGGGGGTAGATATCTCTCACGGCGTTGAGTCGCACGTTACCGTAACCGGTGGTTTCGCCCAGTCGCTGGGCGACTTCTCGGTCTTGGTACCGGATTCGGTTGTACAGGCTGCTGCGGCCGAAGGCGCTGGTGGTGGTCAGCATGACCAGGTGCGCAGGCAGTACCCGGCCCTCGATTTGGGTTACCGCTCCGCTGTATCTGTCCTGATAGGCTTCCCGCGTTTCCAAGCTGGCGGCGGCGTAGACCGCCAGCTTGCCGGACAGGAGGTGGTTGTACGGGGGCACTGCTCCCAGCGTGTAGATGTCCATGGTTTGATTGACCATTTCCACCTTTTGCCCAGGGAGATAGTCGACCTTCTGGTCCCGCAGGGGAAAGTCGATGGGCGGAGACTGCAATCCCAGGATTGCCATGACGGCGTTGTCGTGGCCGGCATCCACGATGAGAAAGCGAAGGCGGCGTCCGTAGCCACGGGAGTAGGGCAGGGACCAGGTGTAGCGCGCCAGGCGAAACAGGTCCCGCTGCTCGGTGTTGACCACCCTCAGCAGCCGTGGCGATATAGCCTCGGGGTTCAGGTCGGCGCCGTCGGCGAATAAGTGGTGACGCAAGCGCCAGGCGTTTCTGGTCCACTTCTCGTGGTCCGCAAGGTGGCGTTGCCTGGCGGCCTCGTGCATTGACCTGATTTGGTCCTTTGAGTCGCCCGGTTGGCACAGGGGCATGTCCAGTAGGGCGGACCTGATGGCCTCGGTTAGCGACGGTGAGTGAAGGACAGCAGCCGCGCTGGTGGTCTCGTTAGGCGCCGGTTCCCGGTCTGCATGTTGGGCTACAATTTCCCTGGTCTTAGTTGCCGTGGTCATATTCCCTTCATGGTTGACATGAAGTGATCAGCTACCCAGAACGGCCTTCGTTCAATGTCGAAGGCGGTGTAGGCAGCTACCCTGATGCCGGTGTCCCGGTACACGGTTTCCAACTGCTGCGAGTTGGGTCGCGCTTCCATTGGGTGAATTGGCATGATGCCGATCCGATTGCCCGCTCTCGTTTCGAAGAGGAGCGAGATGCGCGGGTGCGGGGTCGGGTGGTCCAACGCTTTCCACTCCCGCGGCAGGTAGTCGATGATTCTTTCAGCCAGTACGGGGTCATCGACCTGAGGGGTTGGCGGCTCTGCCTGGTTCAGGATGAACTCCAGCATCGCGGTTCCCAACTGTCGGTCCAGCAGGTGGTGGATGCGCTGGTTGGAATAGCTGAGCAGGCAGTGGTAGCAGGCACCATCGCAGGCTGGGTTTTCGCAGGCGCGTCCGGCTTCCAGGGCAGTTTGAACCACTTCATGGAGGTTTTCGTGGATTGACCGGGCGTAGCCGGCTCCGCCGGGCACGTCGTCGTATATGTAGGTCTCTCCCTGGATGCGTCCGTGGTGGTCTGCTACCGGTCTGACTCCGGCCTTTATTTCGTCCGGGACGATTTGGAGCCGCCGGGCGGCGGCCTCCTTGACGAGAGTTCCGAAGGAGTGCCATATTGCTCTGCCGGACGGTTCCCGGATTGGGGCGTCGAGGTGGTCGGGCAGGTCTACGGACAGGGTGATGACTTCCGAGCTGAATTCGTGAATGAGCGATACCTCACTGTGCTCACCCTTCCTGTTGGAGCAGTAGTATCCGGCTCGGGGGCCTCTTCCGTCGCCGCGGTGTGGTGGAACTGGCGCTGGGTATCGGTGGTTCGTTTCGTCCGGAGCCAACTGGCGTCCGCATTTGGCGCAAATGTTGAACCTGTGTCTACCGTCGGCTTGTCGAGGTCCGCTGTTGCGCATGAGCAGTTGCCCCTGGGCCTGGACGTGGGCGTACAGCCGGGGAGCGAAAGCACGTTGGGGCTGTCCCTGGGCTAAGGCACTGGCACCCACCATCAGTTGTGCATAGGATGAGTAGCCGGCACGTTGCCGCCCGCTTTGGCGGTTGTACCTAACCCTGCCGTTGTTAGGTTTGGCTTGATCGACGGTGAATCCCCTGGGTCGGATCGCCGGTTGCGGGTCGCCCAATGGGGCTCCACATACCTGGCATGTTTTTGGGTAGCGTTGTTGGTTTGGGTAGGTAGTGACGGCGTGACATTCCAGGCACTCGCACACCATGTGAGTTGGGGAGTAGTCCGGCTGGGTGGCGTTCGGGTCATAGACCGCGGCGCTGGTGTAAACGAAGGTGTCGGGGAACTTGCCGAGGATTACCTCTGCGCCAGGGGCGTACTCACTGATGGCGATCCTGAGGTCCCTGTTGCTCCCGGAGTAGTAGTCCTGGGATTCGTAAGGGGCGTCCTCTTCGTACCCTTCTGTAGGTATTGGCAAGGACACCACGTCTACGGGAAATGCGTATTAGGGCACCAGTCCCCTAACGGTCAGGGCGTCAAGCAGTTCCTGTGCATGGTTGACTCCCTGTTCCGCGACGCCGTGGACTTCACTAGGCAGTTCCTTGGCCCACTCCTGCAATTGGCTATGAAGTGTAGGTGAGGTGATAGCTTCGGCCGACTTTCTGAGCTCCTGTCGGTTCTCCTTGATGTAGTCATACAATTGTCGCCGGCCATTGCTGTTCACGAAGTCCGCGACGTTGCCCCAAGTATGAAACAGGGAACCTGCTCCGCTTCTGGACACCCGGGTGGTGAAGAAGCCGGCCAGAATGAGGGAGCGGAAGTGTCGTCGCGCGATTACCGCGTTGTCCATGTACAGTGTCGGAATTCTGGGCGGTTCACTCACTATTTCCTTGGGACGGTGGAAGTAGTACTGGTCGTGGTTGCGGTCCAGCGCGTAGGTGACCACGGATGCGACGGCGCTGCCTCGTCGTCCCGCCCGGCCAGCGCGCTGCTGGTAATTCGCCACGGTGGGTGCCACATTGCGGAGTCCCACCGCCAGCAGGCTGCCGATGTCGATGCCCATCTCCATGGTGGTGGTTACAGACAGGATGTCGATGCGGTGGTCGCTGGATTCCTCGGTGTCGAGGAACAGGTTCTGGAACCAGCGCTCGATGTTGCGTGCTTCCTTTCGGCCAACGGCTGCGGTGTGCTCGATTGCGCGGACCGGGTAGGGATCGGGGTAGTTCGATGCCGGTTGGGCAAATCGGGTCATCCGTCGGTAGAAGTTGGCGATGTCGTTGGCGCTCTCCGGGGTGGTTTTCTGGCCGCATCGGTAGCAGATGTTCAGGAGAGCCTCGCCCAGGATGTAGCGGCAGGCGAAGCAGCGGTGGACGGTGTCGCCCATGGGATGCAGAGTGAATTGGTCGATGCGTATGCCGTAAGGCTGCATGTTTCCGCTTGCCTGCCCGGCCGGGGTGAGGATCCGGAATCGGGTCAACGCTTCCCATAATTGGTTATGGGTTTGGCCTAGCCATTGGTCGGAGCTTCTGATGCTTTTCCTGGCTTGCAGAGCATTGGCAACGGCCCGGGCGTAGCGCGCAAGCTTGTTTCTTCCGGTGATCAAGTAGCGCACGCAGTTCGCTGGCGCTTTTCCGGATCCCTTAACCAGACGTCGGCGTTCCCAGTTTTGCATACGGTCGTCTCTGGGCCATTCCCATGGTTTGGCCGGTTCCGGCGGCAGCAGGATGTGGTCGGTGGCGAGAATGCGGGCTACGGTGCGGATGAACAGTTGCGATTCGGCTTCGCTCATGCCGGGAAAGGCACCGGTTGTTTCGGGTACGACGATGTTCCAGACGCCCAGCCCCAGCGGTTCAAGGCCGAAGTCTTGCTGGTTCAACTCACGATTGCACATTACGTCGAAGGACGTCTGAGATTCTCGGTAAACGACGTCGTCGTCGCGCTTGATTCTGGCATGAGCGTCGGGCAGGTGGTCTCCTGTGGGGTTAAATCCTCGTTGCAACTGTAGGTCAATTACCGCTCGTCGCAAGTCATCGTAAGTCATGGGCTGAGGCGCCGGGTCCTGTCCGGAGCCGTGGCAAGTTTGGCATGGTTCGGCATGGCCGACGGGAGCTCCGATGCGGTAGCCAAGGTCTGTAACCGTTCCGGCTCCGTGGCAGGTACGGCAAGCGTGCAGAGCGTGGTACAGGAGTTGACGGAAGGAGTCGTCTCGGTGGTCTCGCCTGATGTCGGCAGCCAGCAGCGCAGCGTCCTGGCGGGAATCGGTAAAGACGAGCGCTTTCGCCTGATACTCCGAGCCGCTGGCGCTGGGGTTCTGTATTCGCAACGAGTCTTCCATGACTACGGATATGGATCTGGGGCCGCGGGTACGGAGGCTTTCAATCACTTCTCTGACACTGTCTCCGTCCTGGAAGCGGTGGTTCTGGCAACGTGGACACTGTCGGGGGAACGGGCTGAGCGGGTTGCCTGTGGTCGTGTCGTGGGAGGGGGTGATTTCGTAGGCCTGCCTGGACGCCTTGTCGTCAGGCCGGGACGGTAAGGTGGTGGCGATGGAGCGTTGTCCTGACGGGTAGTTGGGGTGGGGGCTTTCGGCACAGAAAATAACGTAGTCGTTTTCCTTGGGCTGGTCCGTAGTGTCGAACTGGTCGCTCCACGGCCAGAGGGCTCCCGGCCCGCTGTCGGGGATGCCGCCCAGGAAAATCAGCCCGCACTTGCGGCAGGTGAACACTTCCAGGACTCTCGCGCCGCAAATGCACCACGCTCTTGGGTCGGTGTCCAGCTTTCCGACCGGGGGTTCTCCCAGGAGTTCTGCAGGCATTTGCGAGCAGTTGGGATCAATGCAAGCCCAGAGACCGGCCAAACCGCGGAAGAAGGTGTGGACCCGCATGGACAGCAGGGGCTGGGTGTCCGGTTGGGGTTCTGGCCTGGAGAAGCTGCCGGCCGCCAGCAGGCCGGCGGTGGCTTGGTCTTTGAGCTCATCCGGGTAGTCGCCCGGCCAGATTTCCTGTGAGAGTTCACTGATAGGGGTGGCGTTGCGCGCCGTTCGCGCTCTTGCCCAGCGCAAGGGTTCGTTGTCCTCCAGCATTTGGTGAAGGGCCACGGTGGGGTCCAGGTCGGCGTAGTGGAAGGTCAGGCCAAGTGCATCGGCGAGTTGGTCAATTGCGGGTGTGGGGTCATCGATGTCGAAACGCTCGTGGAAAGCGGCGAATGCTTCCATCGCGTGTGGATCGGGCGTTCTGGGCCGTGCTTCTTGTTCCGCTACGGCGGCTTGGATGAAGGTGAAGGTCCGTTGGGGCTCTCCGAATAGTTCGGCGGTGAACTTGGTCAGGTTCTGCGGGTCACCGGCAGCGGCAGGCTTTATGGAAGCGCTGGTGGCGATGGCTCTGAGTTTGTCGTCGCCGGAGGCGATGCCTAGCCTCTCCTTGAGCCGTCGGATCAGGTGGGCGACCTCGGTGCCCTTAGCGCCGGTGTAGGTGTGGGCCTCGTCGAGAACCAGAGTGAATTTGTTATTGGGCGAGCTGGCTAACCACTCTCTGGTGGCGTCGAAGATGCCGGCTTCGATTGGCCGGATCAGCATATACTCCAGCATGGAGTAGTTGGTTACCAGAATGTCGGGCGGAGCTGCTTGGATGTCCCACCGGCACAGCATCTCGGGCCCGTTGGCGTAGGGCCAGTTGCCAGCGTTTTTGAGATCTGGCGACAGTTGGTCCCATTCCTGCTGAACTTGTCGCAAATGTTCTCGCCAGCGATTCACTTTGCCGCGCCCGTCGGGCCGACCGGTGGTTTCTGTGAGACTGGTGTACATGCCGAAGTGGATGAGGTTTCCGTTGAGGTTGCGGTGTTGCCATTGTGGAGAACCGTTGAGGGCCAGGATGCGGCGTAGGCGTGACATCTGATCGTTGACCAAAGCGTTCATTGGATAGAGTATTACAGCGCGCAAAGCCGACGGTCGTCGTTCTTGGCGGCGGGAATGAAGCCACTTTCGTTCGGCGAGGGAGCCTTCGACGGGAGTCTGCCCGTCAGGTCGCTCCCATCCTTCAGCTTCTCGGAGTATGCGGGATAGGATGGGCAGCACGAATGCTTCGGTTTTGCCGGAGCCTGTGCCTGACGCTACCAGCAGGTTGGGTGCCGGGCCGGCGCTGGCCAGCAGTGCCTCTTGCTGGTGGGTGTACAGAGGAAACCTGCCTACTGGCAGACCGTACTCGACGATTTGGGATAGTCCAGGAGCTACCGCGTCCGGTCTGGTGGTCTCCAGGGTCGAGATGTGGTCGCCGGTTGCGAAGGCCGGGGTGGCTTCGATGAATGGTTCTTGGGCGATGACGCCGGTTTGGCGCAGGAGTTCTGCCCGTTCGTTGAAGACGAGCGGGTGCGAGATACGATACTGGGACTCCAGGTAGCTGGCGATGGATTCCTTGAGGTGACCAGCCGCTTGTGTCGGGGTGTATCGCATTGCAATCCTTCGGTGTTGGGGTCTTCTGGGCAGGCCGTCTTGGTGGAGCTGATTCAGAACGGACTCCCGCCGTCCGCTTGGCGGTTCGTCGCGTTGACGCCCGGTTATGGTCGGGCTGCGTGTAAAACTGACAACAATAGGCGCTGGGGCTCAAAACCATTGCTGTTAGAAATGGTATCCGCCGTAGAGCTGGCCGTCAATTTGGAGCCAGACTAGGATCGCAGGAAGCAGGTGGTGCCCGGTTCGGAGAGGCGTGGCTCCACAGACTTGCCGCCAGAGACCCGAAATAAGCATGGATAGGCGCACCGGCACAACAGCGTAACCGCGGGCCGGCGTCCATACGCGAGAGCGTCCTGACGCAACTGCACCCCGGCGTTCACACGCAACTGCGCAAAGTACGTCCATGCGCCAAGCCAAGTCCGGGACGACCCGATCGTTGCCTTAGGACAACCCGCTTCCCGCCGCCAAAGGAGGCAGCGGGGACTCCATCCGCCGTAACCCATGCCGGGGGGCGCCCAGCGAAGCGGGGAGAGGGCGCCCCCCGGCAGAGAGTAAGAACTAGGACGCCCCAGGGTGCTGGCAAGCCCCTGGTTGTCTGTCTCCATACACTGTAGCCCACCCTCCTCCCGTCGAGATTAGGCTGGCGATGGACCCGTCCGTGGCGTCAGCGTAAGTGTGCCACATCTGCCGCAACACTGGCCAGACTCCATTCTATGCGCACGTAGGCTCGACGGATGCAGCCAAGCCGAAAGCCAGCACTTCGAGTTCCATGATGAATTTCGCTCTCGTAGGTTGTTGTGATCCTGGTCGGCTGGCAGTTAAGCAGCCATTCTATGTGGCTGTTGTTTCGGATATTCTACTGTGGTTTACGTTGGCATATCTGTAGGTCTAGAATTGCCTCGGTCGTGAAGACTACATCTACACAATATGAAGTATCGGAAGCGGAGGGATTGGACCGATGAGCACGCCTGAAGACTTTAAGCCGACCTTTTCCTTTATTGGTGCTTTTGAGTCCGAAGCAGTTCTTAAACCATACGACAACAACGCACTTCCACTGTTTGCTGTAGGACTCTACTTGGGAGTCGAAGATCTGGCAAGCTTCGCTACGGACTGCTTAACAGACAGTCCCAATGATAAGAAGGCAGACATAATCTACATCAATGAAGCAGAAGGAATCGCCTGCATCGCCCAGGGGACTACTGCAGCCGATTGGGGCAAAGCTGAAGCTCCCGCGAGTAAGGCCAGTGACCTGAATACCGCAGCTGCTTGGCTCTTGCGACAACCGATAGACGAGATACCTGAGAAGATTCGTGGGCAGGCCAAGCTGTTGAGAGACGGTCTCTCCCAAGGAACGATAACAAAGCTCATTTTTGCATACGCCCATAATGCCTTCGAATCAGCGAACGTTGAGCGTGAGTTACAAGCAACTCGAGAATTGGTCCGCGGCCTTGAGGCATGCCAGCAGTGCGACGTCGAAGTTATCGAGCTTGGCCTAAGAGTTATAGAGGCGCTGCATCTTACGTCGCTTGGTTCCATACAAGTCACGGACGAAATCAAATTACCTGCTACCCAATATATTAGAGAGACAGGTTACGGATGGGAGGCATTCGTCATTCCCATCAACGGCGCTACACTTTTTGACCTCTACGAGGAACATAAGAATGCCTTGTTTAGTGCGAATCTGCGTGACTTTCTTGGCACACGAAGAGCGACCAGGAACGTCAACAACACTATAAAGACGACGGCCGAGTCGGAATCCGGCGTCTTTTACATCTTCAATAATGGTATAACCATAGTCTCCAATAAGGCATATTACGAAAACAAAACTCTCAACATCCACGGCATTTCAGTTGTCAACGGTGCCCAGACAACCGGTGCTATCCACGCTGCTGGACGGGAGCACGCCGACAACTTGTCAGTTGTTGCGAGGGTAATCGTGGTTGATGACCACTCCATGATTCCAAGGATCGTTGCCGCGAACAACACGCAAAATGCGATTGTTGCATGGGATAGGAGCAGCAATGACGCCGTGCAGATAAGACTAGGCCAGGAATTCGGCACCAAGGGAATCGAATACGTCCACCGAAGGGATAATGCAAGGATGTCTGCAAAGTCGATCTTTGCCGACCAGGTTGGGCAAATGCTCTGTGCATTCGGTGGCAATCTCCAGACAGCCATACGGGCCAAAGCAGACATATTCGAAGTAGATACAACCTACAACGACGTCTTTCCTGGCACGCTCGGAATCGGGCATGTCTTTGGCATTCAGACATTAGGTTGGGCCTATGACACAACTAAGCAAGAGCTGAAATCAAAAGCAGCCTCCGGGTCCATGACCGAATTGGAACAAAGGCAGCTTAGGTTGTTGGACTATCCTGCTTCGAAGCAATTTCTGATACGAGTGATGGGCGACCTCAGAGAGGAAATCTCCGGAAGGAACATACCCCACTCTCAAGAATTTGCACTGAAGGATAAAGCCATCACGGCCGATGGCACGGAATCAATTGCGGCCTGGATCAAAGTTCTTAATGCGGTCTTGCCAACAATCGTCCAGAATTTGCCGGCTGAGGAGTACCAAGTCGTACGTTCCAGCGATCACACGAAGTATGTCGTTGAGCGAGTAAGGGGAATAGTCGCCGGTGCCTCAGTACTTCAGCCGAGTTTCGAGGACCTCAGAGGTCTTCTTAAGCCAGCCTAAGGGCCAGCCGCCGGGGAGACCTTTGAGCAACCGGATGGGCTGGTCCAGCAGAGGGAAACGAGTGGGGAACCAGCGTCGATGGCGTCTCCGCCTCCGCGATTCCCGGTCCTTGGGACCGTCAGGTCCCTTTATCTGGCTCCGCTACCGGTGTTCAGGCGGAGTAGAGGCCGATCCGGTCTGCCCTCCTCAGGTTGTATGCCATCAACTTGAACCACATCTCCGTGGCGTTACGCCTTAGTCCGCGGTAACACACCCGGTGGTAGTGGTAGACTCGCTTTAGGGTTCCGAACACCTTCTCCACCCGGTCCCGCACTGGAGCTATCAGCTCGTTGCGCCGCTTCTGCCAGTGGGGGCAACCCCCGTTGATGCCTGTGGGAGCGGTGCAGGATACGGTCTTTGATCCCCTGGGACTTCAGCCACCGGCGTCTCATCTTGGACTCGTAGACCCGGTCTCCGTACACCGCCCCCTCATCTCCGCTCACCAGCCCGTCGGCCACCTCGCTTTCATACACCTTGGCCGGGGTCCTTCAGCTGAAGGACCGCCCTGCGCACCAGACCCGAGCCCTGGTCCACACCAAGATGCACCTTATAGCCAAAGTGTGACCAGTGTCCCCGGTGGGTGTAGGTCCAGTCTGCCTCGGGGTCGGTGGTGCTTTTGGCGCCGCGTCCCGCCGATGTCGGCGGGCGGCGCACCTGGGCCTCCACCAGGGTCGCGTCCATCAGGGTCTTCTGTTTCAAGACCAGTTTCTGCTCCGTCAATTGCCTCTCCAGTTCCTGGAATAGTTGCTCGCTCAGCCCTCGTTCCCCCAGCGCAGTGCGGAAACGGCTGATGGTCGAGTGGTCCGGGGTCTTATCCTGGAGTCCCAGTCCCACGAACCGCCGGAAGGATATACGGTCCCCCAACGCTTCCTCCATCTGGGGATCGGAGAGGTTGTACCACTGCTCCAGCAGCAGAACCTTGACCATCACCAAGGGAGGATAGCTGGGCCGGCCCTCAGGGGAGGAGTAGCCCCTCCACCAACCGGCCCCAGTCCACCACCTCACTGATCCGCTGCGAGCGTTGGTTTTGACCCAGATTCTCCGGCAGAAAAGCCTCGGCAAAAGACGGACGGCCCATTTCCTGGTGCATAGATCCTCCACTCCACGTCACTGACTTTTTCCACCTGATTTTCCCACCATGCTTGGCGGTTATGCAAAAGTCTCCGGGTGCGGGGTTCGCGTGACTTTTGGGGATGAGATGGATCCCGTCTGCAACGACGTGGCACGCCTGTCTGTCCTTGCCTGACCGCGAACAGCATGCCAGAGCAGGCGACTAGAAAACTTCTGCGACGACCGACTTTCGCCCGTGGTCTAGATGCAAATGGGGTCCTTCTTGTTGTCAGGGTCGCGGTATGTCCGGGAATGGCATGTGGGTGTGATCATTGGACACGTGTTTTCTCATGAACTCGACTCCATTCTCCGTGACCATGTTTCCATACAATCTGCCGGGATAATGTCCTAGCAGGAAATCGGGACGTCTGGATTCGGTCAAGGTACTGTCTAGTACGAACTCTGCCACGACCGGGGGAGACACGGGGTCTGCAGGGTCCCATTCATCCATGTAAGAGACTTCAATGAGCCAGATGTATCTTGGCATGGGCAACGCTCTGGCAAAGTCGACGAGTTCATCTGGATAACCGTGGAGGATGGTTGAGGACCGGCGATATTTCAGCAGTGTCTGCTTGTATGCATTTGAACGTACCAGCAGTTTTCGGTAGACGACCTCACGGTCCTCTATAACGCCGAAGTCCTTTCCAAATGGAATCCATATTTCAGCCTGCGTCAGTACCTCCAAAGCGTCCAACATGACCCGCCTTGGAAAGGGAACAAGAATGCCTGTACAGAGCGCCTTTTGGGATCCGTTGGGTGCGTGAATCGTCAAAAGGGCTGAACGCGGGTCGCGGTCTATTTGCACCTCATCGACCTCGGCGAGGAGATACATACCCCGTTGATCGTCATGAATCACCAAGTACGGCACAAACTGGTGCGCTGAGAACATGTCCAGGGCGGTAGGCTCCGGGCTGGATGGGGTGCACAGCGTGTAGCCGACAACGGTTACTGCATGGCCTAGGCCGCCGATAATATCGATACCCAGTACGGGAGGGATGCCGCTGTCCGAAAACAGATGGCAGATTTCAATCACGCGGTCTGCATTGGGAAACTCATGACATCGAGGATGGTATCCCATTCGGAAGAGCGCTCGCTCCATCTCTTCCAATGACAGCCCCCGTAGCCCTACGGCTGGCCCGAAGGGCCGTTCAACTGACATCGCCAGGGAAGTGATTTGGGCGGTCGAGTGAGATGCGACACTGGTGACCTTGTCTACAAGGTTGGAAGTTGACATCCAGAGGGACGCGGTTGCGCAAGCCATGATTTTCGCATCCTGCGACATAAAGGGGCAGGACTCTACCTCGAGCGGAATTCCGGCCAGATCCACCTTGGTGGTGCCTCTGGTTGGGAATCTAACCGGCATCCCGGAAATGGTACTGGGACAAGCAACAAAGGTCCTTCCGAGCGTGACCGGCGTCTCTGGTCTGAGCACAGTGAAGCCGAGGTAAGAGTCCTGCATGGTCTTGATCACTTCCGTGTCGGCGGTGCTCAGCGCGTCGCTGGGCAGGTCCTGTGAGAAGAAGTGGACCCGAGTGGTGCCCCGCTTGTCTGGAGTGAACGAGCGTCCGCGCTGGTCGTAGTAGGATGCGGAATAGTCCACATCAATATAATACCCCTCAACAACAGCGGTTCTGGCAGGCGTTTCCAGGGAGTCCAGTAGCTGAAACAGACTGTTAGCTACATTCGGGGGAAACGGCCTAGAGATGGGGTCTGCGAAAGCATCACCGATGGGTAATACCTGAAAGTGTTTGAACACGATGATCGTTGACCTCGGTTAGTCGAAATAAAGAGCTAGGGTGCGACCCTAGCTCCAGTGAGGCCTCCGTCTGGCTGGTTGACAATCAGCCGGCGCGCTTGCGCAGCAATTCACGCGATGTCCCGCTTGGCGGAGTCCTGCGCAACTCCTGCAGGCGCTGGTCCATCTTCTGAATCACTTCCGGCGGTGTTTGTCGTATCATTCGCTCGACCTCTTCGTCCATCTGCGCAAGATCAGGACGGCTCGGCTTTTCATTAGACATGGTTTCTCTCCTCCTTCGGACGATCTTCTCTGGTGGAAGCCATCACGGACTGCAGGTCTGACGGTCAGGCTTGCGGGAGTGAAGACGTAAGGTTATCTCCGTGTTCACGCAGGGTGATGTAAACGGAACAACCTTTTTGAAAGCCCACAACGATGGTGCTCCCCATGGGATCGTCTGTCCCATGTGTAGTTTTCAAGGTTATCTGGCGCCATCCTGCCGGCACAGTTTACCTGGCGGCCAAAACATTGCGGACACTTTAAAATCTGGACGGAAAGCACTCATCCCATCGCAGGGCCGCTGGAAATAGAAGTCTCTGCATCATAGACGAGCGATTGCGGATGGTCAAGACTGCGGATCGGGGAGACGCTCAATAATTGTGAACGTGAAAGGCACTGTATTATCGGCCGCAAAACTACGTTATCCATAGGCCATGCGCGGTGAGCTTGCGCCAGTAAGTCACAGTCCCGCGGCCCCCTCGGCGCAGGTTCCACAGTGCCCGCAGTGGTGGCAGGCATTGGGGCCGGCGGCCCCATCTGGCTAGGGTACACCCAGGGATGACTACCCGATCAGCCGGTCCAGCTGCCTCGCCGCTGCCTGTACGCCGTCGTCGGCCCAACGTAGTAAACGGATTCTCGCCCCCGGTGAGAGCACCGTTTGCCTCATTCTTTCCGCCTCTTCGTGCCGGCCGGTCATGTCGGTCCGCTGGTCGCCTGCGCCTTCCTCCTGCTCCGCCGGGCAATGGACCCTGGTGCAGTCCTCCAGGTGTTCGAGGAAGTGGGAACTCAGCGAGTCTCGCAGTGGCCCTGGGTCCCCCAGACCGGCGGGTGCCACGCTGAAACTGACGTACTGAGACAGCAAGCTGCCTGCTACGTTGACCGACAATGGAGCCACGTTCTGGTTGCTGGGCCTCGTCGCGCCACCATTCCTTGAGATGTAGTCCGGGCTGTCTAAGAGGCCCTGCTTGTCGAGCTGCACTTCGCCGAGATCGAGTTGGCGGCTGCAGCTCATGCAGGGCCGGTTCGGCCTGATGACGTGGGACCGCCAGATGGCGTTGCGCATCCTCCCGTCCGGCAGAGTGTCTATCCGTATGCCGCCGTCGATGACCGGGATAAGGTCCGTGTAAGCCATGGCGTTCAGCACGGCCCGGGGCCACGGCTTGTCGACACAGCAGAAGACAATGTCGTGGTCGAGAGCCAGTTTCATCCCTTCTGGCTCGCAGATGGAATGATGTGAGATATCTACCTGGAAATTGTTAGCAGTGGTCGCCCTTACTGCCTCGCGGTGGGCAACGTGGGTTTTCGACCGCTTCAGTAGGGCGTCTCGGCGCGTCGCACCGATGAGACGGTCTAGGTTGTACATCTGAACGAGGTCAAAATCCATAACCGTAAACCGGCAAATCCCTGATGCGGCGAGGCGCAGTATCACGTCCAGTCCCACGCTCCCGGCGCCCACCACCAGGACCCTGCGCCGTGCGAGGTCAGCCTGGCAGTTTTCGCCCCAGGCGCTTACCGACCTGACCTGCCTCTCGTTCGACTTCGGGGGAGGCCGCAGTTCGTGGTTCCAGGAGACACCCAGTCTTTCCCCGATCACGCGGACGTTGGTGCAGTGGTGACGATTGATCCGGTTCCCCGTGCCAACGTGCCAATGGCGGGCCGACCAGGTGTTGTTTCCTGTGGCGAGCGTCATCCCGACCAGGGGTTGCCCCGTGATCTCCCGGACGAGGTAGGCATAGTTGGATTCCGTGTCATGGTCGGGTCTGCTCATGAACTGCCAAGTGATTGCACCAGGGTGGCTGTGCAGCACCACCAAGCCGCATTCGTCCTTCTGGGCGATATCCGCCGCTCTCAATATATAGTCGCCGGTAACCGTTGCGTTGCCGTGTACGAACCGGTCTCCCTCTTCCGGGGGGATCACTTCCCTGATCAGAACTGTGGTCCGGGTTGCGCCTGTGGATGGCTGGTAGGTGGCCAAGCACAGGTCCTCCTGGCCATCCTCCCGCACCAGGAGGGACAGAAGGGCTTTCTCTGCTGCCGCCGTCATGGCGACTGAGGTAGAGTTAGCAATCATGATGTTGCATCGCTGAGAACCGCCCGAACGTGGCTGGCCCAGCTTACTGCAGGTGAAGCGTCCCCCCAGCCTGACAGGTTGCGGCTGTGCATGAGCCATCCCGGTTTTGGCGACGCTTGGCTGTTTGTTGTGGATAATGTGACCTCAGCCGGAAAATGAATCCAGTGAGGAGGCACTTGGGGCCACGGATCCAGTTCGCCGGTACTCACGCCGGTGTCGACTGAACATCCGGCGCGAGCTCCGTCCACGGGGACTATCTGGAAGGTGACGACTTCGTCTTCGACCATTGGGGCAAAGCCGGCTTTGGTCATATCGTCTACGAACTTCTGGACACCGGTGTTCATCAGGCGACATCTCCCGACTGGCGGATCGACACGAACCGGACGTCCTTTTCGATCTCCACCAGTTCGTCGTCAGCGAAGCGCCTCGTGTGGACGTGTTCTTTCCCCCGCAGTTCCCCGAGGTCGTAATTGGCGGGGTCCAGCCTGTCCAGCTTGAGGAGGTCCGCAGCGGTCTGGCTGACATCGTCGGTCGTGAAGGGCTGACCGTCGATAGTGAACGGGATGGAACGCCGGGGTGCCTCTATGAACTGTGCTTCTACCATGGTGTTATCTCCTTCGCCTCTAGTTATCCGGTTGGCTCTTGAAATTTGCCACCCGAGGCGTTAAATTGGTTGTCAAATCGATGGTAGATTCGACATTGGCAAGTATTTCACAGGTGGCGTATGATTGCAAGAGGGCAATTTAATGAAAACGAGCCTGAGGGCGACTCCGGCAGACCTAGGAAGGGACGCTTTGATGCGGATGCGTTCTACGCGGCGCTGGATGCTGAGCGCCGCTCGCGGCGGTACACGTGGAAGCAAGTCGCTGAAGAGGCCCGGGTGAGCGCTTCGACTCTGACTCGAATGGCTCAGGGCCGGCGTCCAGACGTGGACAGCCTGGCGGCGCTGGTGGCATGGGCAGGCCTGAGTGCGGACACTTTTGTTGACAGCGGCGAAGTCAGGGCGACTCCGGGAGCTCTGACGATGATCTCCACCTACCTCAAGGGCGATCCTCAGTTGTCTGCCGAGGCGGCAGAGGCGCTAGACCAGATGGTGAAGGCGGCCTACGAACGGATGAGGAACCCGGGCTAGGCTCTGTGAGGAGGGGGTTCAAAACAGAGGCGAATGCCATCGCTCGCGAGGTGAGGAATGAGTTGGGCCTGCCTACTGCCTCGCCCTTTGACCTTTGGTAGTTGGCCGAGCATCTGGATATCCCAGTGATCCCCCTGTCGAGTCTGAGCGAAGCTGCTCCCTTGGCCGCGGCCCTCTTTCTGAACGAAGGACGGGGAATCTTTTCAGGAGTCACCGTGTTTCGGGAAAATGAACGGACGATAGTTTTCAATGATGCCCACGTTCCTGGCCGTCAGGTCAGCGACATCGGTCACGAACTTTCCCATGGATTGCTCCTTCATCCTCCAGGGGCAGCCATGGATGAACGGGGTTGTCGATATTGGGACCGCGACGTTGAGGACGAAGCCAACTGGCTGAGCGGCGCTCTATTGGTGCCGGAAGAGGGAGCGCTGATGGTCGTGAGGCGCGGCTGATCCCTAGCTGAAGCGGCAGAACATTACGGCGTGACCGAGCAGATGGTCCGTTTCCGGGTCAACGTAACAGGAGCAAGAAAAAGGTTTAGGCGGACGAACGTCTCCCAGCATTAAGCAGTTCGGGATTGGCTGCTCCACGGGACCAATCGATGCCCCACTTGAGCAGGTGGAGCCCCTCGGCAGAATGGCTAAAGAGGTCGTGAGGGCCTTCGGCGTGGAAATCAATAGCCCGGCTTCAACGACAGACTCCCGGTGAACCCAGTTACCGCGCGCTGGCGTTCTCACGCGAAAGCGTCCTCACGCAGCCGCACTCCGGCGTCCTCACGCGAAAGCGTCCTCACGCAGCCGCACTCCGGCGTCCTCACGCGAAAGCGTCCTGACGCAACCGCGCAGGTGCGTCCATGCGCAGCGCCAGGTCAGAGATGACCCAACCGTACCCCAACGCAAACCCGCTTCGCACCGCCTCTCCTGGCGGCAAGCGCTTCCGACGTGCTTGCCGTAGCGCGTACCAACCCAGCCACAGCAAAACGCAGGGGAGTCCCAGGCCGAGATCGCTGCCGAGCAGGGCTTCGGTGGCGACAGAGTTCGCACTGCCGTGGCCGACCGGACAGGCAAGAGCATCAACGACCTGACCGGCCGCCGTGGCCAAGCTCCGGCAGATCCACCAGGACGCCTGGCCAGCCGGTCAATCAGGATAAGGAATCGAGCGGGGGCCGTCTCTGAGGGAGCGTCCCCCGCTCCCTCATCTACAGGACAGAAAGAAAGGAGAAAACGACATGACGACGGAGACCTTGGTTTACACACCCTGGGGTTGGACCCGGGACATCGAGAAGGTGGACGAGGGCGTATGGCGAGTCTCAACTCCCGGCCACGGCGGGCTGAAGCTCAGCGAGAAGCGGTGGAACGAGCTGCCCGCCCCCGTCCGGGACACGATGCTCGACCCCCACTTCGCCGAAGAGGACTGCGAGGAGTCCATCATCCGGACTCTCCTGGGCATCGGCAACGACAGGGACAGGAGGATAGCTTGGAAAATCGCGGAGAACTTCGAGCGGTACGCTCCCACGCTTCCCTTCCTCCGAGACGAATTCTCACCCAACGTGCAGGACGTACTGGAAAAGTTCGAGTTCAGAAACTAAATAGCCAGACTCTCCCGAGGGAGGAAACTGGATCCTCTGATAGACCACTTCCTGACCCGCTCCGTGAATTTCAGCCCGAAGGTGAAGCACCCATCAGGTACCCGATAATTGGACCTGTAGTGCCCCTGGTAGGTCCACCTGATATCCTCAGAGAGTCAAGGAAAGCAAACGAAGCGAAATAGTAACAATATCAGAGTTCCTTCCGATGACCACCGAACCCTGAGACGTTCTAGTCAACTCGACAACTACCAGCGAAGAGGAGATGGACGAATGATCGACTGGAGCACCTGCACGGCCGTCGAAAGCATCCCCCTTTCCGCCTTCCTCTCAACTTCGCTCTCCCCTTACGACTGCGATAATCGCGCCTACTTGCGCAACTCCCTCTCCCCACTTCTCGTCGTGCCCTAGTGACGTCCCGTCGGTAAGGGCATGCCCTAGCTCGTGGATCAGGAGATTGTACTGTTCTCTTCTCCCGTAAGGTTCCTCGAAGAACTTCGGACAGAGCTTCCCCTCGTTGAACCTCATCGTTGGGTTTCTGGTCGATGCTTGGCAGTCTGCTAGCCTTTCGCTCTCCGGCTCTTTGAAGAACCGTACTTCAGCGTTCACTCCGCACTGCTGGGAGATTTCCGTTGCCCATTGTGCAAATTCGTGTTGTGGCGTCCCGAGTTCTGCTTCGTAATCTTTACTCGGGGGCTTTGGGCTTGGAAATGCTATGTCAGAGTCTACTACTCCCGCGTGA
This sequence comes from Dehalococcoidia bacterium, assembly GCA_965197555.1. Lineage (GTDB taxonomy): Bacteria > Chloroflexota > Dehalococcoidia > Lucifugimonadales > UBA3495. The sequence goes on from OZ240213.1 coordinate 2,207,236, forward strand.
TTTCCGAAGGCTTTGACTTCAGGGCCTGAGAGGCCACCCCGATCTATTACAGCGTACCCGGCCCTCTGGGCCCTCTGGTTAGCGTCGTAGTCCATTGTAGAGAAGACTGCTCTCTCCGCTTCGTACCTGCCTTTCAGTGTTGCCCTTACAGCCTCCCGGCTGATTTCCTTATGTTCAATGGCCCGTTTTACCCACTCACTTCCGAATTCTCGGGCTTCGGTCATGTAATGGACTGCGTTCAGAACCTCGGCGTATATGCGGTTCATGTACGTTTTGCCTACGTTGTCCCGCTTCTCGTCGAGCGGAATCTTCTGCATTACGTCCACGTCCCATGGACAGAGGATTTCCTCTACCGGGATCCCCATTTCGTATATTCGGTTTTTTCCCTCGGAGTCATGTTGCTCTGTGATCTCGATGCGGGCGTTGCGTCTCGTTTTCTTCATCGGCCCGTTGCCGTTTTCCTGTATCACTGTTTCCAGCTGGGCCTGTCGTACCGCTTCTGCCGGTTTGGCTGTTACCGGCCTTCCATTTACCGTGGTGTGGCAGCTTGCTGGTGGTCTCAGGGTTCTGAGCTTGGCAACAGTTCGGATTCTCTCAACCTCGCCCCAAGGCATCTTCGCCGTTATCAGGGTTCCTCTCCCCCTGTCGTTTGCTTCTTCCCTACGGCCTCCTTCTCGTGGAAATGTGACCGTATGTCCGACAGTCTCAACGATCGCTTCCTGTGACACGCTGATGGCGTCTTTCTCTCCGCGGTTGAACCTGCCTCGCTTCGTCGGTTCGCTCCGCTTCTGAGTGTTGCCCATCATGGTATAGGCGTCTTCTATGTTAGCGAACCCTGGTCCGTTGTCCTCGACAGTTACTACCGTTTCTTCCTGGTCTGCCGACGGATGTATTTCGACTTGGCATTCCGAGGCAAACGGTGCTTCGTCCCAAATATTCTGGATGAATTCCTTAATGAGATCCCAAGGTTCTCTTCCTGCATTGAGGTCTCTAAGTCCTTGCTCGGATACGTCGAATCGGTTCTGCGATGTCATTCCCCAGTCTCCTGTTTAGAACTTATTGCCCATTGTCGGGGTTATGGCGGAATCTGTCTATTTTGATCTTCGAATGGAACTCTCCGCTGTCATCGAGCCCCTCAGGGCCGTCAACTCCGTGCCAGAGCTCAGGAACGACTCCCTACTGTTCCGGTCCGACTCGAGGTACGTCGCCGACGCCTTCAACCAGGGCTGGATCTCCAACTGGCAGAGGAACGGCTGGCGCAACTCCAAGAAACAGCCCGTCCCCAACCGGGAGCTCTGGGAGAACCTCCTCCAGGAGGTCAGGAACCATGCCATGGAATACTTCTGGATCAAGGGCCACGCCGGGGACCCCATGAACGAGCTCTGCGACCGGCTGGCCAACGAGCAGGCTGGGTTGGCCCGGACCGAGCCGACATACTGGGCCTCCGCCGGAAACCCCAGGTCCACCGTCCCCGGACCGGACAGGCCCCCCAGACCCGCCCCAGCTCAAGGAGACACCTGTGAGCTCGCCCTCGAACGGAACGAAATCGCCGCCGCAGCCCTCCGGTTTGCCATCGCCTCCCAGGACCAAGGGGACCTGGCCCAGGCCAGGGACGCCATGGAAAAGGCGCTCCGGCATATTGAAGCCCAGAGGAAGATCCTTTGCGGGCCGGAGAGCCCGGCGATATCCCCGTTCTGAGCAACGCAACCCGACCCGCAGCAATCATCTCCTAAGCGTTGATACGCAAAGCCGCAAACGCGCAGAGGCACCAAGACGCAGAACGCAAAGGCGTTGAGACACCGAGGCGTGGAAGCACAAAGCCGCAGGACCGCAAAGGCGTGACAACGCAAACCCGTATGGACGCAGAAACGCGTAGCGCAACAACGCCAAGACGCCAGATCGCCAAACCGCAAAGGCGCAGGACCGCCGGGACGCAGAGCGCAAAGGCGCAGGGACGTAAAGGCGTAGAGCGTAAGAACGCCAAGACGCTAAACCGCAAAGCCGCAGGGACACAGAAATACCCAGGCGTAGAGCCGCACGCTCGCAGGACCGCCCGAGCGCCAAGCCGCAAAACCGCAGAATCACCCGGACGCAGAACCGCAACGCCGCAGAATCACCGGAGCGCAAGCGCCCTCTCCCAGTCTACTATCCCAACACCGGGAATCCAGCCGCCGGGGGCCCTTCTCCTGCTTTCCAGGGCCCCCGGACCAGCAAAAAACCCCTCCGGGGCGGCCCGCCCCAAAAAGACCGAAGAATTCCCGGAACCCGGCTACTCAACGGCGCAGCAACTCGGCCCGTAAAACCAATAGCCGCATAATCGCAGACGCCTAGGGAGATGAGAAAATGGCATCCAGGAAGAACGACGTCCACTACGGCATGCTCAACCTGGCCGGGCCCGACTACGTCGCCTGCGCCAGCCGGCCCCAGGAAGACGATGACCTCACCACCCCCGTCATGGACGAAATCACCTGCTGGGGCTGCCGGTATAAGCTCATCCACATGGCCGTCAGCTTCCTCCAAGCCTGGGCGATCTAGGCCCAGACCAATTGAAACCAGCAGCAGCAATAGCTCGGCGCTCAACACCCTGGAAGCCGTTCGCCGTCCGCCCTGGAGCAGCGGCTTCGAAATCACCAGGGGCGACCTCCGGACCGGAGTGCCGGTCCTCCAACAGGAACACCCAGGACCCACGCCGTCCTCACCAAGGTCTAACCCAAGCAGCCACCCGGAAGGAGGAGATCCCATGAGCGAGACTCAAGAGAACACCCGAGACTTCGACTTCTCCGCCGTCTTCAGCGAGCTGAACTCCCGTACCCGGAAGGAATGCTCCCGGTGCGGGGAGACCTTCCGGGGAACCGAAGACGAGGAGATCTGCCCCCAGTGCGAGTTCCGAGCAGCCCATCCCGAGGAGCAGGACAAGTACTGGACCTGGACCCGCTTCGGCCGGGAGTGGGGCATCACTGCCTGCTGGCCCGACCGGGAACCCCTCCCCGACCCCGGAGACCGGGTCACCGTCCACCGTAAGGACGGCTCAACCTCCACCGCCACCATCCGGGAGATGCCGGAACTCCGGTACCTCCCCAACGGCCGGGGCAGGGTGTACTGCTGGGTCGAACAGTAAACCCAGGCACTAAGACAAACTCCGGATTCTACGGAAAGTCCCAGGAAGCGGCTCCATTCCCATCGCTCCACCGCCCCAGGGACAAGAAGTCTTTCCCAGGAGGACACCCCATGAGCGAAACAATCAGGTTCCTCAGAAGCGCCGTCCGCAAGCCCCAGGCCGCCCGGGCCTTCGAGGATCTGGTCCTCCAGGCCCCGGCCGTCGCCGGGGAGGTCATATACGGGTTTCCCCTCAACGGCGCCCCGGGAGGGGGGATCTTCGCCGTCGACGCCGTCCTCGTATCCCCCCAGGGACAGGTCACCGTCATCGACTTGGTGGAGACCGCCCATCCCGGCGACTACCGGAACTGGCAGGACCAGGCCTTCACCGCCGTCGACCGGAAGCTCCGGGCGCAGACCTCCCTCATGAACCGCCGCATCCCCAGGATCCAGGTCCAGACCGCCAGCTTCGCACCCGGTATCGCCGAGTCCGACCTCGCCGACCCCGAACATCCCCTCCTCAACCGGGAAACCCTGGTCTCCACCCTCGAAGGGTTCCAGGCCGAACCCCCGGAGGAAGTCACCCAGGCCCAGGTGCTGGACGCCATCCTCTACGTCAACTCGGACTCCGTGTACTGACGGGACCCAACCTCCCGCTATGGTTCGACATGGAAGGAAAACTGAGACCCAGGGGCTGGTTTGACTTGAGTGTGGTCAAGGCCGTCTGCGCGGCCGTCTGGGGCGCACAGGCGATGGAAACCCAGTGAACTCAAAACCCGCAGCAACCCGGGGCCCTTTCGGAAGCCCCGGTAGCCCAACCCCCCGACACCGGAACCGCGCCAGCCCCAAAACGGCGGTCTAGGATGTCCCCACGGGAGATTGCTTGGGTTGAAACCCGGAAGGCGGCCATCCTCAAAGCCGCCGATTCCCTGCAAGGAGAAAACCCCATGAGCGTGTACCAGAGCCTGGCCGACTTCTACAAACGAAGGGGCGGCCGGCATTCACCAGAGTCCGACTACGGCGCCCAAAATTACCTGGACAAAACCCGGGTGCCGGGCGACACCTGGCGGGTCTCCCACGTCGAGGAAACCGGGGACTTCTACGCCGTACGGCACCGGTGGAACTCGGATAACATCGTGCTCCTCCTGGGCCGGGTCCCGAAGGAGCTCTCCGAGAGAGAGGTCCACCACCTCTTCTCCGACTGGGCGGACAGCGAGACCCCCGGACGGCCCCTGTACTGGTTCCGGGAGCGGATCGAAGACGTCCGGCTCGCCCTACTCATGAAACCGGCCTAGAAGACCCAGGACGCCCTGTGCGCCAAATGCGGCGCAGAGGCCGAAACAGCCCGCCGAGAAAATATCCCATAGGAGACGACGCCATGACCGACCAAGAACTCACCGACGAGATCAAACGGCTGGGAAGGTCCTTCAAGCACGGCCTCATCAGCGAGAACACCTTCGCCGCCGAGGTCCTCATCAGGGCCAGGCCCCGGCCGAACGCCGAAATCCCCCTCACCGGGAAGAACAATCACGGCACCCAGATCCACGCCCAGTACCACTCCGACATCGCCAAGGACCCCTTCATCGCCGCTCAAATCGTCGACAACCCGGGAGCCGAGTTCCCGGAACGCCTCTTCATCCGCTGGTAAACCCCCGGCTCCTTTCCGTCACCCAAGACCGCACCCCCGGAGGGAAACAACCATGGTCCACGCCTGGATCGCCCCCGACCCCAACGCCAGCAGCCTCCGGACCGAGCTCCTCAGCCCGGACGTCATGGACGCCCTGGCCCATTCCCTGAAGTACGGCCCCTTCACCTCCGCCGAGGTCCACCGGGACGCCACCATCGACGACCTGGCCCACGGGAACGAACGGGTCGTCGGCCACCTCGGCTCCTCCAACCTCGAACACTACTACCCCAGGCACATGGACCCCGACTGGGCCGTCATCTTCGACACCGATTGCCCCGGAGACCCGGAACGGGGCCGGGACCTCCTGGAGCAGGAGGGATACCTGGAGAAAGAGAGTCCCCCGGAACCCGCTTGAGCGCCCGGCCCCTCGCCCCGCCGCCGGGCGCTCAGCACCGAGGAAGGAGGGCCCCGTTATGCCCACGATGAACGAGTACTTCATCCAGGAATCCGTCGAGTGCGCCGGCGCCAGATGCGGCCCCCCATACCCGGCAGAGCCCCAGACCCACGGCCTCTTTGCCTGGGTCCGGGAAAACATGACCCAAGTCCGGAACCTTCCCGTTTCCCCAGACAGCTTCCACGCGGACTCCGTCATCACCTTCCAGGACGGCACCTCCGCAACCGTCCTGGTGTCCTGGCTCGAGGACTTCACCTCAGTCGCCACCGGCGAGAGGGACCCCGCCTCGTACGACCACTCGGACATGCGCACCTGGGCAGCCCTCCTCATCGATGACCCCTCTTCAAAGACCTACTTCGAACTCCTGGACAACCTCCAGAAGGAGAACTCATGAAAGTCAGCACCCAAACCGCCACCTACCCCAGGAACCAGTGCGCTCCCTTCATGCGGTCCAGGGAAAAGCACGGGCAGCTCTCCAACATGACCTTCGGGTATCCCCTCAGTATCAACGGCATCAACTTCCAGGGGCCCGAGGGCCTCTACCAGGCCCTCAAGTATCCCGGAAGCCCGAACACCCAGAAGGCCATTGCCAGCCAGCGGTCCGGGATGGAGGCCAAGAAGACCGCCTACGGCGCCGACACAGCCTTCCGGCCCGACTGGGACGAAGTCAGGATCACCGCCATGGCCTGGACCATCGCCACAAAGCTTCGGCAACACCCGGAGACCTTCGGCCAAGCCCTTGCCCGGACCGGCCACTCACCCATAGTCGAGATGTCCTACCGGGACACCTTCTGGGGAGCCAGGCCCCACGGGGACTACCTCACCGGCGCCAACGTCCTGGGAAAGCTCCTCACCGGGCTCAGGACCCTGTACCGGGAGCACTGCGCCGACCCCGCAGCGGCCGCCGACGCCTTCCTCCACGGACTGGACCTCCGGCCCCTGATCGTCAACGGCGCGCCAGTCAGCCATCCCCCGGACAACCCGGCCCGCGCCGAAGTCCACCGCTCCCCCCAGACGGAAGAACCCGGACCATCCGCCGGAAATCAGCCCGGCGGCGCCCCGGAGGTCCTAGGAAAACTCAGCACCGGAGGTACGGAAATGACCACCTCACAGACCTCAGCCCGGGACGGGCTTCACCCGGAGGACAGGGACGCCGCCGACCTGCAGGGTCTCTTCGAAGCCCACAAGGACATACTCCAGCAGGCCGTCTCAAAGCGCGGGTTCCGTCACCAAATGCCCGAGGGAGCCCAAGAAGCCATCAGGGCGGGACTTGTCATGGAGTCCGACCCCACCTGGATGTACTCCGACGACAGCCGGGCCTCCAACGGGTTCGCCCTCACCGAGCTGGGAATCGCCGTGACCGAGGGCCAGGGCTGGACCTGCGCCTGCGCCGGGCACCGGAGAATCTCGGACCTCAACGGCGTGAGAGTCACCCCGGCAATCGACGGCATGTGCCCCGGCTGCAAGTCCAGCGCCAACCAGTACGGCCTGGATGAGAGCGAAGGAAAACCCTCCTGCAAGATGTGCGCCGTAAGGCTCCAATACAAGAGAGACCAGCAGGGAGAAGAAAAACCATGAAATACGGGCTAACCCCGGCCCGGACGAAACTGCTGCTCCTGGCGGTCGCCGTGACCGCCGTGCTCGTCATGGCCTGCCAGGAACCCCGGCTCAACGAGGTCCTCTCCAACAAGACGATGGACGCCGTCCGCCAAGACCAGGAATACGTGGTCGTCACGACGCTCATCCACAGCGACACCAACGCCGAGAAGATCAACACCCTCCACAGCATGGGCTACGAGCTGACCCACACTGCCGCCGGGGAGGGCCGCCACACCATGATGGTGTTCAGAAAGACAGGTCCTCCCGCCTCCGCCCCGGCAGCACCCTGACAGCAGAGAGCAATTGGACAAGGATGATTCCGGATGAAACCCCAAGTCACCGTCGTAACCGCCTGGCCTAGCGCCCCCGGCCTACGCCCTCGCCGAGGGCACCAGCCGGAACGCCCTGCTGAAGAGGATGACCAGGCTTATCCTGGATGAGGTCATCAGGCCCGCAACCGCCCTCGACGAGGACGTGCGGATAATCGTCCGCACCGAAGACCACGACACCGCAGTCTCACTGCTCAAGGAAACCAACCTGAAGGCCACGTGCCAGGTCGGCAACATGGGACAGGACCCCGACCTCCAGCTGGCCACAGGCTACGCCCGGAAAGCCCTCGAAGCCGCCGTGCAGTCCGAAGTCGAGTTCGACTCCGTAGCCCCGCCGGAGAGTCTCTGAAAGGACCTCCCCAACGTCACGGGATCCAGACCGAAGAGGACAAGGAACGAACGAAAACCGGGAAGGCCGCAGGGTCTCCAACCAGCTCAACCTTTGGTGCGACTCAGACTAAGCCACGGCAGAAGCACGGCAGCCATCCCATCCCCAAGGAGCAAAACATGATGCACCAAGACCAGCCACCCGACCCACAGGAAAGAGGCCCCAGCTTCCAGGAGCTCGCCGGCTGGCCCGGGCCAGACAGCACATCGACAACCCCGCCGCACTCCAGGACGACCCCCAAGTGGCCCAGGACGCCGAGATGCTCTACCTGGCAATCGCCGTCGGACTCTACCCCATCACCATCAACACCGGCCCGGAGACCGTTCCCGTCGACCCGATCGAAGGGCTGAGAGCACTCATCGAACTGGCCAGGGAAGTCGAGACGGAGCACGCCTTCGGAGGACTCATCCTCGACACGGACGCCGAAAACCCGGAGTTCCTCGAGGCCAGGCATATCTTCGTCCTACTGAGACACCCCGAGTGGATGGGCGCTTCCGCGTACCTGCCGTCCCTGAAGGACAAGCAAATGACCGTCTTCGAGTCCGCCTCACTGAAAAACAGGCCTCGGCTCTTCCTAGCCACGCCGGTCGATTGCATCGACCCGCACCCCGGGGAAGCGCGCTTCCCCGAAGGGGAGCCCGAGCTGCTGAAGACCGTCTCCCTTTGGCACGGCGCCGCAAGCTGTCACTGGGTCCCCAACCACAGCCGGAACGGCGGGGATGAACATTCCCCGGACCCCAGGCCGGCGCTGGCGCTGGCCCTGGCCTAAGGGCAGCCGCTCCGCAGGCAGCAACGGGCCGCTCCACGCATGACGGGACAAGAGGAGAAAGCCATGGCCACGGCAACCGAACACCAACAACGACTCCGCCACCACCTGGAAGACGCCGTACAGGCCCTGAAAGACGCCCAGAACGCCCTGGCCGGACAACCCCCCGGACTACCTCCAGGCCGCCGTCAGCCTCGACGCCCTCGGAACCGCCGCCCGGCGCGCCAACGTCAGGGCCCATGAGATCCACTTCGGACAGGAATAACGCCGGACAGCCCCCCAGGTGGTAAAATAACCCACGGCACGAGAGGATAAGAACAGCCATGACCACCCCCATCCACAACTTCCAGGACATCCTCGACGCGATGGAGCGGGACCCCGCCCTCCGGGACGCCCTCCGCAGCCACATCCTCTCCGAGGCCCTTATGCAGCTCCCGGCCCAGTTCGCCGAGTTCGTCCAGGTGACCCGGGAACACAACGAGCTGGTCGACCGCCGCCTGGAGGTGATCGACCGCCGCCTGGAAAGAGTCGAAACCAACGTTGCCGGACTCGACCGCCGCCTGGAAAGGGTTGAGACCGCCGTAGCCGGACTCGACCGCCGCCTGGAGGGGGTCGAGTCCACCGTCAGCAACCTCAGCGGCCATGTCGCCACCCTCAGCGGCCACGTCGGTCGAATCGCCGGCTACGACTACGAAGGCACCATACTCCGGTCCATCGACCGGCTGCTCGAACGGGAAACCGGCATCGAGAGCCTGAGCGTGGTGGGCTCCGCAAGAAACGGGTGGCAATTCCAGCACATGAGGCAACAGAACAGAGACTCGGTCGCCTCCGGAACCATCAGCCTCACCGAATCCCTCGACCTGGAAATGGCCGACGCCATACTCAACGGCAGGACCCCGGACGGCGGGAAGAGGTTCATCCTAGCCGAGGCATCGATCACCGTTCTAACAGCAGACGTGGAGACCGCCGTAAGAAGGGCCGAAGTCCTCCGGAAAATCACCGGTACCCGGACCGTCCCGGCCGTCATCGGAGTCCGCATCACCGAGGACGCGAGAAACGCGGCATCCCACGGAGAAGTCATATTCGTCCAATACGACCCGGGCCAACGCTTCAATCCCTCAAGCCCCGGCACAGAAACCCTCCCCCAGGAGTAACTCCCGGTATCATCTCCCCCAACCGGGAAGCCAGGAACGTCCCACACAATCCCCCCACCGCCTTCGCGGCATGGCCGCCCCGCAACAAGACACGAAGGAAACCGCCCGTCTCCCTGCCAGAGCAGTGAGCGCTTGAGAACCGCGCTTGAGAACCGCGCTTGAGAACCGCGCTTGAGCACCGCCCTAGACCTCAAGAGCTCCGAAGCATGCCCGGCTCCCCGCGAACACGCCCCTATCCCGAATGCATTGTCGGGAAGAGCCCACATTCAACAACTCCCAGCCGGAGATACCCGATGCCGATTGGAGAATTAACCCCCGACGCGGTTTACTGGCGGTGCAGACACGGCCACGTCACGACCGTCCGGCTGTCCATGCTTGACTGTGATGGAACTGATGTGGCCGTCGGCGGGTCCGCCTGGGACCTCTGCGACCGGTGCGGAGAAAGCCCGTCCCCCGCGGACGACGTCCGTATGCCCCTCCAAATCTTCGGACAATGGCTCCGCGCCGGAACGATCGGCCGCGACCAGTACAGAGCATTTGCCGCAGGAGTCGTCAGCCCCACCTGCGTCATCCACTTCTGCCAGCGCCCCACCCAACCCGCCAACTCCGTCTGCGCTCCCTGCCAAGAGGAAACAAAGCGGTTGTGGGAAAACCGCAAACTGCGCGAGAAACTACGATGACAGGTGGCTATGTCCACCGCACCGCCGATGGCCGGACCTTGACAAACGCCGCTCCGACCGCCTCGTGAAAGCCCTGGGGGTTCTCCAACATTATCCCGCCTGCCAATCGCCCCCGGCGTAAAAAGAACGGACCCGGACCAGCCGGTCCCAGCAAGAACCCAGCCCCAAAGACCCGGAAAAACCGGAAAGCAAGGGCCCGGTGGCTCCCCGAACGGGGGCTCAAATCCTATCCCGGCCCCCGCCAACCCCATAAACGCCGCCAGGGGCCCTGTAATCCACGAGAAGCCCGTCCCAACCCCCGTCCGCCTCAGGCAGATGGCCGGACATTGGAAAACGGCTCTCTCAGCCGCCTCGTGCCCGCCCTGGGGGTTCTGCAACGCTGTCCCGGGGCCAGTTTGCCCGAAATCTCACCGAATGGAGCAATAGCGTATGCCCCGTCCCAATCACCAATAGGCGATACCCGCCGGCCGGCCGTTGAGGGGCCGCCCCGAGGGGATGCCGGTCCCCGCCTGCCGCGCCAGGGGCTATACCCTGATCGCCCACGGTGACCAGCCCGTCACCTGCGGACGGTGCCTCCGCCTCAAGGAGCCCAACCCCGCACCGGACGTCTCTCAGACGCCTGCCTGATCCCCCACCAGACCCCCACGACGGGACCAGGGGAGTTGATGACCCTGGTCCCAAGCCCAGTTCCATCACACCCGAATACCCCGCACAAAGCCCTCCGGCCAACGGCCGCCAGAGACCGGTCCAGCGAGGCCCGGAAGAGGCCCCGGTTAGTCCTCCAAATCCGCTGTTTTCAGGGCGTGGAAAACGGCCCAACAAGCCCTCAAATCACCCTCATCCGGGCTCCGGACCCCTGCACGATTACAGGGACACCTTTGAAGCTGTTTTGAGCCTATTTCCTATAACAAGGACCCCCCCTGCACCCCCCGCTACCCCGAAATGCACGATTACAGGGACACCCTCAGATACAACCCTAGCTTCAAAATTGACCGAAGCCGGGAACGGATGTTCGCCTGGAGATTACAGGGACACCCTCAGATACGATCAACCCTGCTTTTCGTAGCTGGACCCCCCCCGCACGATTACAGGGACACCTTTAGCTTCAATTTCGTGTACCATGTACCCCCCCAGGCCGGAAACCCCGGCTCCGACCGGTCCCGCCGAAGCCGCTCCGCCAAGGTCCTCCGGGCCAGCCCCAAGGGGCCGGAAACCCGGCTCCAAAACCCGCCCTGGAGGGCCCAGCCCGACCCAGCAACAGCAACTCCCCCAACGCGAGGCCGACCCATAAACGCCCCTTTCCAGCTCAGTGGACTCCCTAGAGATGCTTATCCTTTGTGGCACTTATCGTTACACTGCGGGACGCCTTGGATGATCGCCCGGAGATGTTCGCCTACCTGGACCCGCCTTACCCGAAGATAAGTCGCACACTGTATGCGAATCACAGGGAGTTCGACCACATCGCCCTGCGGGACTACTTGGCCAAGAGACAGGGGCCATGGGCGCTCAGCATCAACAACCTACCGGTCACCCGTGACCTCTACCAAGGACTCAACCTACACTCGCTTACCTGGCGCCAACACATCGGCGGAGGGAATCTCGGTCTGCTCCAAGAGTTGCTCGTAACGAACTACTAAGCCCGGGCCTACCCTGACCTTATCGTTACAGCCTTGCACCGGTCACAATGTGCATAGCCCGTCATCGTCGGGCCAGCGCCCCAGGAAAGCCCCTTTTCGCCCGGGACCATTGCCCTACTCCACCCCACCTCCTGCCAAGCGCGTCCTGTCAACTCCAATTCGTACCAATCACAGGGACACCTTCCATATCTGGGAACCCCGGATTTGGGGAATTTCAACCGCAGGAAATGACAATCTCCCCCAACACTCCGCCCCCAAAGTGGGACACTTGACGTTGGAGAGATCCCAACCCAATCCCGGGAGCGTCAAGATGGCAAGAAAGACAGGCACCCTCGAGTACTCCACCGAGCAGACCCACCACGAGGACGAGCACCCCGACGAGCAGGCGGCCGGGAAGCAGGCCACCAACTACCCCGGCGCCAACCAGCGGGAGGACTGGTCCCGGAACGAAATCCAGGAGAACCTCATGGAACAGCTGGACGGCCAGGCCAGGGCCGCCCTCAAGTACAACCACAACCTGGCCGACTACGACACCGGCGACCGGAAGAACATCGTCAACTCCGTCGCGGAGGGGTTCAACAGCCTGGAGTTCACCAGCGACAAGGAACGCCACGAGGCCGCCCAGGAAACCGCCGCCACCGTCTTCAAGCCCTTCTACCGGGAAATCGACATCCAGGAACTCCAGGGCAACCCCAACTTCAGTCCGGGCGCCCTGAAGGCCCTGGAAGCCGAGGGCGTCAAGCAGGTCCGGTACAATGCCTCCGAAGACGGCCTCGACAACAAGCATATCCACGAGATCTACCTGAAGGTCGACGACATGGAGGCCGCCCAGCGGATCATCGACCGCTCCGGCGGCATGGCCTCCATCATCTCCCGGGAGAAACTGGAGGAGTCCGAGAAGGACTTCGCCTCCACCCTCTACGCCACCAAGCCCGGAGACCACGACGGCTACGCCAGGCTCCTCGAAATCATCAACGAGGCCGTCGAGTACACCAAGCCCGGCCCCATCCAGGACGCAGCCGCCCAGGAATGGCTCAAGCAACAAGAGGAGCAACCCGGGACCCAGGAAGAGACAACGTGGGAGCGCATCAAGCGGAGCCTCAAGGAGAAATTCGAGGACCATACCGCCGAACAGGCCGCAACCGACGCCAACCTGGTGAGCCTCAAAATCGCTGCCCAAGACCAGTCCGAAGCCCCCATCGACTTCCGGGAATTGGACCAAGCCAGGAACTTCAACCCCACCGAGCACGTGACCCGGTTCGATAAACAGGACTTCGCCGACGACCAGGAACGGCTGGAAGCAGCCCAGGAATCAGCCCGCGAACACTTCCAGGACCTCCACGCCGGGGCCCGGTACCTCGAACCCCTCACCGGAGACCAACTCCGGTCAAGAGACCTGGAAGAGTACACCAACTTCACCCCGTCCCATGAGCGGCTGGACGAGTACCAGGAACAGTTCGCCCACGCTCTCGCCAGCAACGAGACCAAGCAGTATGAGAAGGCCGGCATCCTTTCCGAGGTCGACCGGGAGGCCCGGGCATACATGCAGGGCAAGCTCTGGGGCGACGAGATGCGCCACCTCTCCTTCCAGGACGCTTCCGACCTCCGGGACCTTCCCACAAGCCTGAGAGCGGTCATGGAAGACCACGTGGAAGCCAACTGGTACACCGCCCAAGAGGCCATCGGCGACATGCAGAAGGACCTGCCCGAGGACGCCGACACCAAGCACCTCAGCGGCGCCATCCACGCTACAACCGCCCTCCGGAACACCTACACCCATGCCCTCACCGAGGCCGTCCGCACCGGCGACGAGGACCGGTTCAACCTCGTCGACGACAGCTTCAACTCTCACTCATTCGCCCACGCCCTCCGGGAGAACACCGGGTTTGTCACCGCCGACGAACACCAACCCCCGGAACTCCGGAACGAGTTCAGCATCCCGTTTGAAGCCCAACTCTACTTCCGGTCCGTGGACCGCGCCCTCAGAGAACTCGACGAGGGCATCGACCCGTTCCACCAGGAAGCCATCAGGCAGGTCATCCAAGACTCCGGCCAGTACATGGAATGGTGGAGACACGAGCAGGATAGCGAGCAAGCCCACGAGTTGCTGCACGTCCGGGCGCGCGCCGTGGACTACCTCCTCCAACCCAAGCGAGACCTCGTAGAAACCGCCGCAAGCTAGACGACGCCCCCACCCCACCGCCGCCCTGAAGTAACCAGGAAAACCTCACCTCATACGAGACCCTAGGAGGAAAGCACCAATGAGCGATCGGACCGAAGCCGGATACCACGCCCAGGAAAGGGACTACCTGGTCCACGCCGAAGATTTCCGGATGGAAACCGCCGCCGTCGCCCACCGGAGTGACTTCCCCGGAAGCGACCAGAGAGACGGAAACGACCATTCCGGCGACCGGAGGTTCACCAGTTGGCTCAAGGAGATCGACCCGGACGCCGCCGACGCCTATACCCACAGGCACGACCTCACCCAGTACCCTCCGGAAAAGCGAGAAGCCGTCCTGGCCGCCCACGTTGAGGCCTTCAACATGAGCCACAGCCCGAACGGCCAAGACCGGCTCCAGGGAGCCACGGACCTTTCCTCAGCCATCTACGGTCCCATGGCCGACCGCGTGGAGGCCATGGAAGCCCAGGGACAGAGCAGCTGGCCGGTCTCCACCCAGGGGCTGGAACGTCACCGGGAAATGTTCGCCAGCACCCTCTACGTCAGCCAGCCGGACACGACCTACGCCGGCATGCTCAACAAGCAAATCGAAGACGCAAGCGCCTACAGCCAGGGAGAACGGGTAGACCCCGCCCAGGTGGAGTTCAGGACCATCAGGAACCAGCCCGACGAGGCCCTCCAGGACATAGCCGTCAACAACCTCATCAGCCAAAACATGAACGACGCCTTCACCGCGGCGTTCCGCCAAGACGCCGCCGGAGGCCCTCGGCTGGAAGGAGCCAGGGAAGCCACCTCCGCCATCTCCGGCATCTACAGGGACGGGCTAAACGGCGCCCTGGCGGACGACCAAGAGGACATATTCCAACGCGTCGCCAAACGGGCCGAGTCCCACGGAGCCGAACTGGCCCAGGAGATCCACCACGGGGCCGGGTTCGTTCATAAAGAGAGCTACGACCAACCCCAGCCCCCGGAGAGCTTCACCCGGAACGACCTCACCAGCGAAGGCTCCCACAACGCCAACCCTGCCCTCATCCACCAGGCCCAGACCTACATCGACCAGGTCCACACCGCCCTCGATCGGATCGACTGGCAAAAGGGCGAGATGAACTCCACCTATCACGCCGCCGCCAGGGACCTGGCCCAAGACTTCGACCGGACCCTGGAAACCACCCGGGACTCCCAGGGAGTCCTGGATACCCGGGAAGACTACGAGCGGATGAACCGGCTGGCGCAGGGCATCACCTTCCTCATGCGCCCCGCCTGATACCCCGGAAACAAAAAAACCCCCCGCCGGCCCGAAGGCCAACGAGGGGACATCTTACTTTTCAGAGGCCTGTGGTCACAGCCCTCCAAAATTGATACTAAACCATCCCCGCCACCGGGTCAATCCCCCACAGCTGGAAGTCACCGCCCTCTTCGTTCACGATCTTCTTGAAAGGCGAACCTGCGGCTATGTCCGGCGTCCATCCCGGCTAACGGAACGACTTCCCCGACCACTCCGCAGAACAGGCTCAGTCTAGGTTCGTTACCCGGCTCCGTCCACCTTCCACCGGGTGACAGAAACAAGTCCGCCCGGTTTCCACCCCGGGCTGCATATCCTCTCAAACCAGGGAGACCGGCTCCGCTGCGCCCCGGCCGGTCTCCCCAAACCCTCTTACCAGGGCCGTTCCAGCCCCCAATTCGTACCAGTTACCGGGACATCCTCCGTATCTGGCCACCCCGCTATTCAGGGATTTTCGCAGGTGAAGAATGTAAAAACCGTTTGCAAGGTCCGCTCCGCCCCAACATAATTCAAGTGTCATACGATGTCCTCCAGTTCCCCCAAGCCGCAAACGCCTGCAGCGACACGAGGAATGAAGAGGCATCCCGACGAACATCTTAATTTTTAGAGGTAGAGAAAGTGGTAGCGCAAAATAGCAACCGGCGGTTCAACAACCGCAACCAGACTCCCGCCCAGCAAATCGTCTCCGCCGCCCGCTCGACGTTCACTCTTGCCTACGGCGACGACAAGGACGCGCTGGAAGAGATAATCGGCTCCAAATACGTCGTCGGCACCCCCACTGGAAGGGCCGCCGTCGTCACCGTGGAGCTGAAGGGTATGAGCTCGGTGTCCGAAAAAGGCAACGTGTTCGCACTCGGTGTCGGCACTGGAGCCATTGGTATCAACGGTCGCCCAAGTACCTCAGAATGGTCCAAGGTGCTCGTCACCCCTCACCAGAACCAAGCCAGGCGTGACAGGCCTCCTATGCCAAGGGAGAGATTCCTGGCCATGGCCACCCGGAACCTGGAGTACCACCGGGACTGCGTGGATAACGACCTCTTCGAGAAATCGAAGGCCATCTTCGCACTGACCGCCATTCCCGTAACCCACCTCCATGAGAACGGCACTTACGAGAGGGCAGTCTACCTCCCGGCGTACTACTGCATCATGGAAGGCCGCGGCATGCTCGACCTGAGCTGGAACGGGTTCCTCCCCTCCGATGTCGAGTCCGATGAGGAAACGATGCCCGAGGAGGAAACCAACGACGAGATGGCTGAAGCCCTGATAGGCTAGGCCCTCTCAACCGGATGGTGGCAGCAGGCACTATCATCCACAGCCCTTTCTGAACGTCGTCTCCGGGTAAAACCGGGACGACGTTCTAACTTTTCCCAGCGCACCTTAAAAACTGAATAGCCCCAAGCACCGTCACCCCAACCGGCCGGTCCCAGACCGCGCCGGCCAACGCCCATACTGCTAGAAGGAGCACACTATGACTCCGCAAATCAGCAGCCAAAGCGACCGGTTCCTGGACAACCTGATCCAGGACATCATCACGAGGCACGACGAAGAGAAATCCCTTGGCACGGACTCATGCCGTAACTGCCGGAAGTCCAACACCGTCGTTTCTCACTACGACTGTCCCATCTGCGGACCACTGGGCTACTGCGACGAGCACATAACCAGGCACGTCGCCATGCACCACTCAGCGGACCCCATCTACGAGCGGGTCCGCAACCTGAAGGTCCGGGACTACATGCTCAAGGGCATCATCTCGGCCTTCTACACTCCGGACCAGGTGATCACCCTGGGAGGCGAATTCCCGAACCAGGCCAGGTCGAACTTCTACGAAGAAGCCGCCTACAGGGGCTGGGAACGCGCCTGCATCATCAGCTGCCGCCCCCCGGAATCCCCGGATAAAGAGCAGCAGCACCGGATGGAACAGGTCTTCATCAAGCAGGTCCAAGATTTTCTGGACGTCCTGGGACTGCGGGCCTACAACTGGACCGCAACCAAGAACCTCAGCCTGTTCGCAGCAATGCGGACCGAGGGACAGTACCTGCCCGAAGACATCACCTCCCTGCCGCAGGAGTCCTCCTCCGGGCTCGTCTTCAACCCGAGCTCGAAACCGGGGAAGATCATGAAGCGGCTCAGGGTCGGGACCCAGGCCGAAGGCGCATGGTTCGTCCCGGAACCGTCCCTCTTCCCGGAGCTCAAGCTCCCCGGAGAGATCGTGCACCGGGCCCACGCGCAGGACACCGGGACCACCGGCGACGGCAGCGGTTCCTACCGCAGGTCCGCCGCCAAGGAACTGGTCGAAGCCAGCGGAGCCAACTGGACTGACGACATCATCGCCGTCCAGACCAGCTTCCTGGCCGCCGACTACGCCGGGAAGGGCATGTTCTCCATAGTCGAAGACCACCTGTTCCCCGGCCCAGCGGATACCGACTTCGTCATCGACGAGGAGTCCATCAACCACGACCTGGTCAGCACCCGGTCCACCAAGGGCAAGGTGACCCCGATCCGACACAAGCCAAACTCCAGGCAGGTCTACGTCGAACCCCTCATCCTGGGAGAGGTCGTCTCCCGGTTCATCGACCCGGCAGAGCTGGCCACCCAGGCCAATATCCTGGCCAACAAGGCCGACCAGGAGACCTGGCAGAAGGCCCTCGAGGAGGACCAGACCGAGCTCTTAAGCGAAGAAACTGCCCCGGGATGGACCAGCTCCAAACGCCCCCACCTGGATACCGCCATCTCCCGCAGGGGCGCGGAGGACAAGACCCTCACGGCCTACCTGGCCTCGGGGAACAGTCCCTTCGCCTCCCCCCAGGTTATGGACCGGATAGCAGGCGGGACCGCGAAGCACTGGGAGTCCCGGGCAAAACGCTCCGCTCCCATGCCGGGCATCATGGCCTCCGGCGAAGCCGTCTGGCTCATGCACCCGGACTACGCCCAAACCCCTTCACCCGGCCCCGGATACGTCGGACTCGTCTGGCGCCGGGAACAACCGGACCAGCTCACCGGCGTAACCCTCAGCCGGAGCGACCTGTTCAAGCACAGGGACGCCCTGGACACCGTCGACTGTGACGACAAGCTCACGCTCATCTTCATGACCGGCGAACAGGGTCAGTGCCTGGCCCTCGTCCTCCGCCTGCCCCTCAGCATCGACGGAGGAGTTTGCCTCAAGGTCAAACGGGCAGACGCCAGAAAACTCCAACGACTGGGCTACCACTTCTACCGGAAGGCAGGAGGCCACAGGTGGCCCGGGCTCTATACCCTGCAGAAGGGACAACCCATCTTCCCGTACAAACTGGAAGCACGGCCCTTCGAGCGGCCGCCCACCTGGACCACCAGCAAGGAGAACGCTCTGTCCTCCATGCTGGAACTCACCAAGTACCGGGCCGTCATCGGACAGGTAACCAACCTGTCCGCGAACCTGGACTACGCCGGGCTCTACGACCCCGACCTGTTCAAGTTCTGCCTCTCGGAGAGCATCATCGACCCCTCACTCAACGCATCCGCAGACCCCACACCGGTCATACAACCCCTGGAGGACTCCCTGCTGGAAGCGGTGTACAGAGGGGTGGCCATGGACCCCTGCGTATTCGAGCGGATCGAAAAGAGGATCGGAAGGATTCACCGGAGCCGGACCGGCTCGAACGAGGAGCTCGAAGTCAAGCTGAAGTGCCAGCGTCATCACGACGTCAACCGGGCCGGCATGAAGAAGGCCATAGGCCTTCTCACCGAGCGCCTCCGAATGAGGAAGCTCTCGGCCAACGGCCCCCCGGAATGGCTCACCCGCACCTTCGACCCCGAGCTGGAGGCCATCGTCGTACAGGCTTTCAGCCAGCGCAGCGCCGCTTGGTCCAAATGCGCCACCGAGCGCTACCGGATCAGGAAGGACGAGGAGATGACCCAGAGCGAGAGGGAAGCCAGGACCGCTCAACTCATCGTCCAAGCCAAGAGGACGGAGGCCGAGGCCATCAGCCTCGCCTACCTCAACGCCCTCCACAACGTGAAGGGATACGCCCAGGGCGAGTTCATCGCCCTCTGGGTCCAGCTCGCTCTCAGCAGTGCCAAACGGTTCAAAAGCGGGATCCAGCCTATCTCGACACACTGCCTCAACGCCCTCCCGACGGAGGAGCACGTGGCATACCACTCGGGCGGCGCCACCGCCCCCACAGCAGCGCTCCGGACCACCACAGAGGCCAACCTCGAACCCGGACAGAAATGCCGGATAGAAAAGGCAGAGATGGTGGGTCCCAAGGAACGCTGGAGGCTCGTAACCCCCCAGGGCAAACTCCTCACCACCATGGAAAGAGAGGCAGCCCTCTTCATAGGATGCGAGCTGACGGTGCTGGGCTACACGCCCAAGATCGGACCCAAGGAAAACTGGGAACAGATTCCAAACCTGCTGATCCTGCAGACGGACGTCCCGGCCATCCCCGGATAGCTCCGGAGACAGCATGGACCTCCCGAACGGGATATAACGGCCCTGAGCTAGATGCTCAGGGCCGTTACTTTTTATAAACGCCCCCAGAGGGCGGCGCCTCGGGCGCAGGAAAAGAACGAAAATGAACTCCGAGAAAGAAGACAAGCCCGTCCTTGAGAACGTCGACATCCACGACATGCGGACGGTAAGAGGACCCGACGGGTCCAGGTACGTCAGGATCAGGTACTCAGACCGGCGCTCAGACCGGGAACCACTCTCAAGGCACAGCCCACTCCCGGAACCCCAGCTCAGGCAGGACAGCCATCAACCAGCCCCAGAGGCAATCGAGACCCGGGGCCCGAAGCCCCGCAACCGGCAGAACCTACCGGCCAGGTTCTGGGCCAAGCCCTTCGGCAAGATGGCCGTCATCGCAGTCACCCTCAACGTACTCTACATATTCATCGCCCGGGCCCTCACCTAGCCGCCCGCTCTGATAATTAGCAACACGGAATTGAACCGTGGACTATCCACCGCTATAGCTATCCCGATGTCCACGACTACCCCTTCAGACAAGCATCTCCGAAACCACACGTTCGTAGAAGCAGCCGGTTCATGGGCGTCTGCTCGCCAGATCCAGGCAGTAGATCAGCGGAGCCCGGAGCATTTGACTTGGGCTCGTTGACGTATTGAGTTGACGATCGAGCAGTATGTCTCTTGAAAGCTAGTCTGAAACGCCCAACCTAGCCACAGGGAGCAGCCATGAGAATCCTCATAGGAGCCTTCATCCTATCCCTCCTCCTGTTCGCAGGCCTAAGGGAGCTCATCAACCTCATACCCCAAGAACCGGACCGGCCCATCGCCGCACCCTTCGCCAGCGCTCAGCAAGACGGCCAGGCCGTAGACCCGGCCCCCTCCGGCGGCGGACTGCGTCCGCACACCCGCCCCAGCCGTCAGGAAAGCTGCACCGCCGCCAACCTCCACCCCCAGGAACACCAGCCCTTCACCGCGGCCGTCACCCGCGTCATCGACGGCGACACCCTGGAGGCCAGGGTGGAAGGACAGACCTTCAGGGTCAGGCTCTGGGGCATCGACGCCCCGGAGAGCGACCAGCCCATGGGAGAAGAGGCACGCCAACATCTCGCCCACCTGGCTCCCGAGAACTCGGCCCTAACCCTCCACCCGGTCAGCATGGACCAGTACGGACGGCTGATCGCCGTTATGGAGCCCGCAGCCGGCCCGGAGGACTGGGCCGTAAACGTCCAACTGGTGGCCTTCGGACTCGCCTACCACGTGGACCGCTACGAGTCCGCCGGCAACGCCTGCCTTGGGGAAGCAGAGAACACCGCCCGGCACAGCCGGGCCGGAGTCTGGCAGAAGAGCGCCAGCGGAGGAACCAGTCCCTGGGACCACCGGAAGCAGTAGACTCACGTCGCGGACCACGCAAATCCGCGACCTTGACAAACCATGAGCCAGAAATTATTCTGTCCCAGCGTAAACCACGATAGATACGGGTAAACATCAAAGTGCCAGTGCCTGAAACGCCCGAACGGACTGAGAACCCCCCCGGATCCCGCACCTTTATACTAGATACACCTCCCTATAGCGCGACGCTCACTCCTCCTCCCAGCCTCCACCCCTCCGAACTCTTCCCTCAACCTCGCCCAACCAAGATGTCTCGGGACGGCCCGTAAGCATCACGAAAGTCGTTGGCGAGATTCCAAGATTTTCCGGGAGGTTGAAATGCGCAAAAAAGCCGTGAACCTTTTCTTGTTAGTTTTGACGACGGCACTCTTGACAACGGCTTGCGGCGGAGGAAGTGAAACGTCCTCCTCCAGCACCATCGGTCCGTTGGACCTTCTCCGAGACAACGTCAGCCGGGTGGAGTTTTTTGCCGTGAGTGAAATCCTGGGCGGATCAGCGCCCAGATCATTTGAAAAGGACTTCGACAGGGTCTGGAAAGACTACTCCGCCGGCGACGCTTTGACGATAGACGACATCGATGTGCTAGTCCGAGCAGGCTCCGGACAAGACACAGTGCGAATTGCGAGCGGACAACTGGACTTCGCCGCCACCAGAGAATGGCTGTCAGAAGAGGAAAGCGGCTGGGAAAGCACTTCATATCAGGGAGAAGAATTGTGGGAGTTGGATACCGCGGCGATCGTTCTCCTGGAAAGTGAAGGCTACATGATCAACGGCGCAACTGACCTCGTCAAAGACATCCTGAAGGTAAGGGAGGGAAATGCCGACTCGCTGGCTCAGGCTGAGGACAACCGGTTGAAACAAGCCTACGAGGCGGCCTCCGGGTGGTATGTATTGGCGGGGGAAGACTGCACTCACCTATTCTCAGCAGAACTCCGCAGTTGCGAAGCCTACTCCGTCTCGGGCAGCACGGGAGACGAAGACTTTCTGGTAGACATTACCTATCGTTTTCTGTTCCGTACGGACAACCGGGCGGAAGATGCGGAATTCGACGTGGAAGACGGACTTGAGGCCTTTCTGGGTAGAGGTGCAGATCTCAAAGAGATCAAGACCGACGGAACAGTCGTCCGAGTCAAGGCAACAGCGGATCAAGAGGATTTCCAGACCGAGTGGCTAGGTCGACTCGCCGGCGCTGGCTAGACAACGGCCTAAACATCCGCCGGTTGCCCGGCATAGGAAAGAAACGACAACCCGGTAATCCTGTCAACCTCAACTCGTTGGAGGACGCCTCGCAATGATCCACACCTGCCCGTCCTGCAACGCCGAAATGTCCGGGGGGCCACCAGCTGCCACCGCTGCCACCGCCCAGTCCCACTGCCAGATATCCACCCAGCCCCTGCTTCCGACCCTTCCCAAACCGCCCCCGGCCGGAACGAATTCAGGAAAAGGCCTCGCAATCTTCCTCGCCGGAATCAGCACGATACCGCTCGTGTTCGCCTTTGTCGGCGCAATAATGGTCTGAAAAGCAGAGTACCTAGAGGAGGCTTGCGACGGCCTCAGGATTTCCAGCATGACAACGGCGGTAGTGCTCATTTACAATACCCTGGCCATTGTCACGCTCTCCCTCCGGAGAAAGCCCTGAACACCGAATTCACCCCTTTCTCCGGAACGGACTGAACTCACCTACGTCCAAACCCCCGGACAAGAGAGACCCACGCCTAGGCCAAAGCAGACGAAACAGCATAGCTGAGCGACAAGAAAAAGCCCGAAGAAAGTCCACCCACTCCAACCGCCCCGGCACCGCACTCAACCGCCGACGGTCCAAGCTGCCCTACCCCAACGGGACCGGCTGACCGTACATCGACCAGCAGCCGGCCGGGCCAACCACCGGGCACTCCCTCAACCGGCCCATGGTCGTGGTCAGCATGGGAAGGTTCACCGTCCGCCCCAGCTCTTGGAACACCCCCTCAGCCCGGACGTCCCAGACCGCCATGAGAAGAGGCCAACGGTCCTGCCGGGCCCCCGACATGTACCCGCGCAACTTCATCATCGCCCGCCGTTCTCCCCTCGCCGTCCTCTCATACTCCACATAGTGCCAGCCCGGCCCGTAGGGGCTGTTGCCGACATAGACCAGCCCGTCCGGTGAGATACCGCCCCCGCTGCCCAGGTGCTCCCACGACCGCCAGCCCGCCGCAACCGGCAACTTCGCCGCCATGAACTGCCCCATCAGCTCCATGAGACCATCCTCATGGGGCTGGAGCCTGGGCCTCTCCTGCCAGGAGGCAACCTTGCTCCGGGCCTCCGACTGCCCATAGTTCACCCGATCCCTCCGGGCAACAAGGTCCACCCCCCGGGGAGACAGCGTGTACCGGTACGAGCCCCCATCCTGGCTGCGCTCGACCAGCCCGTGCTCCGCCAGCCACTTGCAGGCCTCCAGCGCCCTGCGCCCCCCGGTCCCATGCCCCAGGGCCAGCTGCCCCATCATCCGCCTCATCCCCGGCCACTCCGCCACCGTGCCCAGCACTCGTCCGATCACCATCGCCCCGTCCACCCCGCAGAAGGACCTCCCTATCCGCTGGTCCCAGGACCAGCCCCCCAACCCTCTGGGCCAGGCCGGCTGCTCGACCCAGCCCCAGCTGGACCTCACCGGGTCGATCCCCAACCGGAAACCCGACCTCAGCCCGTCGGACACGCACCAGACCGACAGGGCCTCCTCCAACCGGAACTTTGCCATCGCACGGTAGACAAGCTCTCTCTGCCACTCGTCGGATACGACGAAGCAGTAAAGCGCCACCCTAGGCGACTCCCGGTGCACCGAAAGTTCCCTCAGGTCCCGGGATACCTCCTCAAGGCGCCGCATGATGCCCGTCTCCGTCTGCCAGAGCCCGCTCCAGAAGAACATCACCCACCCCCACTCATACCGGGCGGCAGCGTCGAAACTCACGTTGTCCAACCACTGGAAGGCCTCGAACGGGCCCAGCTCCCTCAGGAAACCGGCGACCCGGTAGAACCACTCGACCGACGGAAGCCGCTCCAAGAGACGGCACCGTCCCCACTCGTCGTGCCAGCTGCCCATCGGGGCCCCCATCAGCCCCACACCCCCGGGTGTGAGCCACCAGCGGCGCAGCCGCTTCCGGCTCCAGCCCAGGATCTCGGAGTCGGCCAAGCCCATCTCCTGAAGCTCCCACAGCTTCCGGGTAACGCTGGACTGAGACATCCCCCTCACCCCGGCCAAATCAGGCACGGAGGCAAGGGGCATGTCCACCAGCACGTCCATCACCCGCACCAGCCCCTGGGTCAAGTCCAAGGAGCCCGGGGAAACCTGCCCCGTCCGGTCGGATACCCCGACCATCAGGAGTCCACCCGCTGCAGGGCGTCCGGGTCCCGGGGAGACCCCGGCTCACCGGACTGGGCCACCCCCAGCTCCTTCCGAGCCTCGGCATAGGCCTCCTCTCTCAGCTTCTTCTCCCGTTCCTGGAAATCAGCCTCCGCCAACGTCCGAACCTCCTCCCGTATCGCCGCCTCCTCCTCGAGCCGGACCTTCTTGCGCTCCCGGCTGATATGACTGCCGATCCTGCTATCCACTGCTCCCCGGAGCCCGGGGTCGGTGTTCACCGACTTGGAAATGTCAGCCAGCACTACCGACGAGAACCGGCTGCCCTCAACGTCGGCCTGCCGGAGCCCCTTCAACTCCCCCTCCTCCACCCTGGCGTCCTTCGCGGCATTCACCGAGCTCATAATGGAGCTGAAATGGTCCTCACCTCCACCCTCGGCCGCAACCGCCTCGGCCTCACCTCCGGCCGCAACCGCCTCGGCCTCACCTGCCTCGGCGCCACCTCCGCCCGTCTTGAACATGTCCGAACGCTGCCGCAACTCCTCGTTCATCCGAGCCCGGGCCTGCGCCGTATCTATCGTGTAGGCCACGGACGCCGCCAGCACCGCGGCCTCGGCCTCCTCGGTCCCCTTGTACTCGTCCACCGGGGGCAGGGTCCTCATTGAAAAGGCCGGGTAACACTTCGTGTCCGTGTTGATCCGGACGTAGCAGTGCCGCGGATGCAGGTTCACCAGAAACCGCTCCTGGACCCGCTCCGCGTCCATCTCGGCCGAGATTATCCGGGCGTCCTCAGCGGACATCTGGTACCCCACGAT
This sequence comes from Dehalococcoidia bacterium, assembly GCA_965197555.1. Lineage (GTDB taxonomy): Bacteria > Chloroflexota > Dehalococcoidia > Lucifugimonadales > UBA3495. The sequence goes on from OZ240213.1 coordinate 2,232,403, forward strand.
GCAACCAACGTTGCCCAGCACGCCGGCCTTCAACCTCCGGTCAGGGGTGTCCAAACGGGCCATGGACTGGGTCGCCAGCATCAGGGAACAGCCGTACTTCCTGCTCTCTGCAAGCAACCCCTCCCAGTTGGCGCCCGTCACCGTCTGGAACTCGTCGCACACCAGAAGACACCTCACCCGTTCGGATGGAGGCAACCGCTCCTGGTCCCGGAGGGCCGACTCGACAAGACTCACCATCGTCCCGCCCATGAGGGCCGCCGGGGCCGCTCCGATGCTCCCCTGGGCCGTGGACACCAGGAGCACCAGCCCCTCCGTCAGAACGTCGGAGAGCATGATCGTCGACTCCCTCTGCCCCATGATGACGGAAGCCCTCGCATCCGCCGCGTAGGCACCGATCCGGCTGTGGACCGGCCCCACGGCCTCCGACCTCGTGTCCGCAGGCCAGTTCAGATAGGCGTTGAACCACTCCTTGAGCCTGAAGTCCGTGACCCGAGACAGCACGTAGCGCTGGAAATCGCTGGCCACCGTCCGGGCGCCCCGGCCCGTGCCCACCGTCTTCCCCTCATCCAGAAGAGCCAGGATGTCCAGGATGGTCAGCATCTCACCCCGGGAAGTCGCGGGGTGGGCGTTGAACTCGTAGACGATCGAGAGAGACCGCTTCAGCAGGTCCTCCAGACGGCCCCCCCAGTGCTCCCAGAGATGCTTCACCGTCCCGATTATCGTGTCCACGCACCGGTCCCGGTCCGGAAACAGGTGCGGGTCGACCAAGTTGATCCCCGGAACCCGGTCCGCCCGGCCGAAGTCCAACAGCCGCACCTTGTCCGCAATCGACGTGGGCACCAACTTGAGAGTGTCCCTCACCAGGTCCGCGTGAGGGTCGATGACCACAATCGCCCCGTCATCCTTCCCCTGCGCCTTCCTCTCCAGCTTGTGGGCCAGCACATGCTTGATCATCGTGCTCTTCCCCACCCCGGACCGGCCCAGAACGATGGTGTGTTTCCGAAGAGAGGACTCCGGCAACCGGATATTCTGATTCTCCAGCCCGGCCACTCCAACCAACGGGCCCGCATCCTCCGCCTCCACGCTCAGGTCCACCAGATACGGCGTCAGGATCCCCGCCGCCGTGCGCTCCATCGAAGCCATCTCGTCGACCCCCAGGGGCGGATGCCACAGGGAGGCCACCTCCCGAGCGGACAGAGCAGTCCGCCGCGCCCGCTGCGGCTCCACCCAGCCCATCACCCCCGAGCCCCCCAGGAACGGGTGCTTCCCATGACCCTCATGGTTGCTCTGCTCGACGTCCGAGCCCAGGTAGTAATGGACCTTGCCCTCCCGCCAGGAATTACCCGCCGGGTCATCGAAGGCCCGAAGACAGTCCAAGAGGCCCTCCATGCTCGCCAGGGCCGCATCCTCCTCCCCGAACCGGCACACCCGAACGATCTGCACCTCCGTCCAGAAGGCCAGCGCCTTCAATTTCGCTTCAACCAACTCCTCGTCCAGATATGGCCGCCGTTTGTTGTTCCCATACTTCCGCCAGAGCGAACCTCCCCCAATGGCGGCCACCGCCGCCGCCAAGTCGAACAGCAACATGCCCATGGTGTTCCCCTGGTCCCACAGCCACCAGTTGCCCAGCGCCAGAGCGCCGATGCCTCCCCAAGCGGCCATAGCCCCCATCCCCGGGGCATTCACCTGCTGGGACGCCGCCCCTCCGCCCCCGGGACGGCTGTTCTTGTCCTCCCCGTCCCGCCGCCGCTGCATCCGGTCCTGCCAGAGAGAGTTCCAGCTCTCCTCCGCAGGACGGAGAATCAACCTCACCCCCAACCGGTCCCCCGCCAACTCCCCCCCGGAACGGGTGCTGCTGGCCAGCTGCCCGATGACTCCGGCCAAGGGGTCCCTCTGGGACTGCTCGATGATCCGGTCGTCGAAGATCCGGAGCGGCAGGTAGCTCTCCCGCGTCAGGGACAGAGGCTGCACCATGGCCAGGTCCTCAGCGTCCAGGTGGAGCCAATCGCTATTGTCCAGCTCCCCCTCAACCCTGTCGCTCCTCCGCTCCACCTGGGCCTGCGGAAAGTAGGAGTGGAGCACTCCTCCCATCCCGTCCCCGTTGTAGGCCCGGACAACGTACCCGACCACCCCGGACATGCCGAAGATCTCCAGGGAAATCACGTCGTGCCCGTTGCGAAGACCCCGAAGCAGATTCTCCATGGGGGTCAGCGACCAACCCCCGTCCTGGGGAGCCACAATCCTGAAAATTGACATTTTCTGCCTGGTCCTCAGGGACTTGGGCAATTTCACATCACTCATTGCGCCTTCCAAAAAAACAAAACAGGAAACCCGTACCTGCTAATAGAATCATCCTACAGGACCAAGGCCGTCACCCGTTTTTCACTTTTCGCCCGCAGAGGAGGAACATCCCATGGCCACTGCGAGACAACGGACCCCAACCCGGCCCCAGCGCCCCGTGGCCTCCGAACACTTCCCGGCAATGCTCCAGCTGGCCAAGCAGCTGGGCTGCCAGCTCCGTCCCACCCCCTCCAACCCCGCCGTCCTCAGAGGACTCTGCCCCTTTCACCAAGCCGACAGCCTCAACGACGCCAACACCCTGCAGATAAACACCCGCACCACCCGCTTCTCATGCCAGGTCTGCAACGCCCACGGCAACCCCATAGCGTTTACCGCAAGAGTCTGGGGAGTCTCCGCAACCGACGCGCACCACCTCATAGCCCAAGGCGGAACGCTGGACCGCACCCGGCCCCCCTACCCCAAGGACTTCTTCCACCAACAGAAACGCAGCGCCAACTCCCCCCAGAACACCGCAATCCTCACCCGGGCCGCCCGGTACTACGGGCAGCAGCTCTACACAAGCCACGCCGCCCTCCAGTTCATAGCTCAGCTCGGGATCGATCCGGACGACGCCGTCAAGGCCGGCATCGGTTACTGTCCCGGCACCGGCCTCCGCCAATACCTCCTGGACCACGGAGTCACCCCGGAGGAGATGGAGGACTCACCCCTCTTCCGCCCGGAGACGGGGATCGAGACATTCACCGGAAACATCGCACTGGCCGACCGGGACTTCACCGGCAGCACCCTATGGATGACGTCAACCCTGCCGGAGGCTCCCCCGAACAGCTACGCATGGAGGAACCGGAGACCCCACACCCACGGTATCCCAGGCGGCCGGCCCGTCCTCCTGAACATATACTGCATCAACCGCCAGACCCCGTCCCCCGTCATCACCGACGACGTCCGGCTGTACATCGCCCTGGTAGCCAGCAACTTCCCCGTGGTGCTCATCGCCCAGCGCCGCCGGCCGGAACAGGACACGTCAAGGCAGTGCGAGATGATGGCCGGGGCGCTCCGAAACCGGGGAGTCACACACCCGGTCCTGGCAATACACGACATGGTCTACCGGGAAGAGATGGGCCGTACACTGGCACACGTCCTCAGGCAACCGGCGATTCAACCCCGGACGAGAGCAAGACTCATGGAGCAACTGGACCCCAGGACCAGAAACCTGGAGGAGTTCACCAACCCGGACCCTCTTCCGGAACCACTCACCACTCCCGGCGCCCAACCTGCAAACGAGGAAGAAAACACCGGAGAAAGCAATCCGGCCGAGTCCGCCGAAGGAACAACCGGCCCCCGCGACAACCCGCAGCCAGCGAGCAACCCCCCGGAGACTAGCTCCCCGGCTCTCGAGGCCGGGACTCAGGCCGGGGCTGAACAAACCCCGTCCCGACACGAAGCCCCCGGCTCTCCAGAAACATCAGAACTCCCTGCTCCATGATCTCCGAGACGGTCATCTCCAGGTCCCAGCAAACCCTCTGCATCGCCTCCCGGACCTCCAGGGAGACCTTGGTCGTCACCCGGACCTTTCCCTGCCGGTCGACCAGAGGCCTCCCCGCCCTGGGGCGGGCCTCCCGGGCAACGACGAACCCCAGGCTCCGCGCCCGCCCGCGCAGCTCCTCCACATCGTCCACCTCCTCCCCGTCCGAAACGCCGGGGTCCCCGGCCTCAGAAGAATCGACACCCCGCTGCCCATCCATCGCCCGCTCCTCCCTGGACCTCAGGGGACGCCGGTTGGAACTCACCATCACAATACTCCGGAACCTAATCGGATTCGGGACAAGGACCTATTCCCAACCGCCCGCAGACCCAGGCCCACAGGGCATCCACCTCTCGGGCCGCCGTGGACCGGGGAAAGGCCTCACAGACCCCCAACCCGGCCCGCAGAGCGTCCAAGTGGGCAACCCGCCTCTGCACCGTCACCGGGCAGACCTCGAGCTGGAACCCCTCCAGCTCGGCCAGCATGTCCTCCCGCCGGACACGCCCCTGCGGGACATTGTTCGGAACGAACACCACCGGCAGCGACATCCCCCTCACCAGCCAGGCGAAGTTGCCCGCCGTCATGAGATCAGACGGCCCGGCTCCCACCGGGGACAGCACCAGGTCCATCTCCATCAGCAGCCGACCCAGCGCCATGCTGTCCGAGCCGGGCAGGTCGCAAACAAGAACGTCGTACGTCCCCGTCTCCCGCAACCCCGCCAGGTACTCCGCCCCGGGGACCCCGACCCGGCTTGAAAGCACAGGCCGGCCCGGCGCACCTCGAAGATCGGCCAACCCGATGGAACCCTCCTGCGGGTCGTAGTCCAGGAGGGCGGCCTGATAGCCACGAGCACAGGCCCGCTCCGCCAGGTTGTAAGCCAGCGTCGTCTTGCCGGTCCCACCCTTCATCGAGCAGAGCGCAATAGCAAGCATCCTTGCCCAACCTCACGTGAAACACGCCTCGGAACTCCCCCAACCGGGTCCAACGCAAACAGTAGCACACGGGCGCGCAAGCGCACAAGCGCCGAATCGCTCCCACGCCTTTGCGTTTATGCCCAAACGCGTATTTACGCCCAATCGCTTCCACGCCTTTGCGTTTATGCTCAAACGCGCCGTTGCGCCGGTGCGCTATAACGCAATGGAACACCCGCGCCGCGGGATGAATTCCCCCTAAAGGAGACCCAACATGAACGGACCCCACATGGCATTCTTCGGGAGGCTCACCCAGGACCCGGAACTCCGGTACACCGCAAACAACGGGACGCCCTACCTCACCATGAGAATCGCGGTCAACACCTACCGGGGAGAGGAACAGAATCAGGAGACGATCTTCATCAACGCCACCCTCTGGCGCGGCCAGGCGGAAAACGCCGCCACGCGATGCGTCCGGGGCAACCTGGTCTATGTCTCCGGCAGGTACTCGTTCCGGGAGTACGACCGCAGAGACAGCTCCCCCGGCTACAGCCACGACGTCAACGTCCGGGACTTCCGCCACTTCCCCCCAACCGGCGCCCCGCAACAGAACCAGGACGCCCCCCACGGTATGGCCGCCGGCGACGACGACTACGGAGAGAACCCGGCAGAAGACGACCTCCCTCTCTAGCAGGAACCGGCCAAACGGTCCCCAGCCCGAACCACTGCCTGGATCACCGCCTGAGTCAACGCTGACCAGGGTATTCAACCACTCAGGCGGTGTTTTCGGGGTCCAAGTACACGTTTGAGGCACTCAAGCGTTGACTCAGGCGGTGTTTTCAGGGTCCAAGTACGCGTTTGAGGCACTCAAGCGTTGACTCAGGCGATGTTTTCAGGGTCCAAGTACACGTTTTTGTGTCACTCAGGCGGTGTTTTCAGCACTTCAACCAACTCAGTCAACCCAGCCCCCAGCTACGAAACGCCGGAAAAACGGCTTCTCTGTATATGGACGAAAATCACGAATTCTTTTTCGACAAATTTTTCAAACTGGCTATTCAGCTATTCAGGGCTTTATTGATACTGGATTTCGTATCTGAAAAACACTCCATTTTGTGAATAGTTGATACTATTCACATCCTATTCATCCTATTCACTTCTTAAATGTCACCGGCACCTTTTGACCTTTTTGAAATCACTATTTTCACTCTATACATAAAGGGCGGCGAACCGAAAGGAACAAGCCCAAAGCGAGAGCACAGGAGCGCCGGAGGCCAGCAAAACCACCCCACCCCGCGCCGCCCTGTGGAAACGTGACTTCCAAGTCCCAGTTTCCAAGTCCCAGTTTTCAGGACCGGAGAGCAAACCCCCAGGCCCCACCGGGCCGGACCAACTCAGAACACCCTTATCCAACCGGCCCGGCCCCAGGCCGGCAACGCCTCCAGAACCCTCCGAAAATCCGTTTGACACAAATCGCTTGACATTCATCCCGAACTCTGGATTAACATCCAAGCAGTCCCCCAAGACCACTCCCAAAATAGACGCACGCCCAAAATTAACGGCTCCCCGCAGAGGCTCCAGTCATGCCAACCCGGAGAATACCGACATGACCCGACAGCGGAACAGCATGCCAGACCCCGTCCAGGAAATACCGGGGGCCCAGGGACTTACGACCGTCCAACTGGGACTCTTCACGGCCGACCAGGCCGAGAAGATCCTGAAACGGACGCTCCCAGAAACCCGGCAGAAACAGCGCCAGCAGGACACCATCAAGGCCTTCCTCATCCAGATGCTGGAGGACAGCAGCTGGTCGCAGAGACTCTTCATACCCAAGCTCATCCTGGAAAAAGTCCAGCTCCTGATCATCCAGAAGCAACTTCCCCCGTTCTACTTCAAAGACGCCGCAAAGGAGATGGGACTGCCCACCCAGTCCCGCAAGCGCTGGTCGCCCGAATACTGGGCCCGGGACTCCTGGCACCTCAGGATGAAGCAGAACCCCCGGAGGCTCCTGGCCCTCTGCCAGATCCTGTACAAGGTCCACAGCCGGGTCTGCATCTACCCGGAACACGAGACCTACCCCGAGGGAATGACACGGCTCAAAAAACGCATAGAAGAGCTGAAGAGCAGCCAGGAAGGGAAATTCAAGGACAACAAGATCGCCCAACACCTCCGCATGTCCTACCGGTCCCTGATTGAACTGGCAACCCAGAACTCCAATTTCCTCCCCAAGCACTGTCCCTGGGAGATCATCGAGAAGCTCGACGGCGCGGAGAAAGATATAGACCTCACCGTCCACAGCCGGACCTCCCAGGACAAAAACGGAGCCCAACCCGTCCAGCGGGAACCCAAACAACCCAAGCTGCCGCCGGACACCGGGCTCGAATTCATCAAGACCGGCCAGGAATGCCGGAAATGCGGAGCCCCTTGGACCCACCTGTACCACAACGGGCAGGACGCCTGGGGAAACACCGTCCTCACCTGCCGCCTGTGCGGCAAGGACAACCCGCTGCAGCCGGAGGAAGACGAGGAGTGGCAGTACATCGAACGCTACGCCCCGTGCTGGAACTGCGGAGGCCCCTTCCACAACATGGCCCGGGACGGTGTCGACCGGCAGGGCAACACCGTCTACACCTGCATCCTCTGCTCCAGAAAGAATTGCGTCGCCCCCAAGCAGAAAACCAGGACCGCCTGACGCCGGAACAGCTCCACCGGCCAGCCCAAGAAAGGAGAACGCCATGACCACAATCACCAATCCACCCCTGGACCTGTTCCAGCAGAGCAGCGCCTACGCCCAGGAGGGTCCCGTCCTCACCATCGGAGGACCCGGGACCGGGAAGACCCACAGCCTGATCGCCCGAATCATAGCAATGGTCGAGCAGGGAGTCCCCACCGAGACCATCACCTACCTCACCTTCAACAGCAACGGCGCCCACGACGTACGCCGTCAGCTGGACCACCTCATGGGAATCCAGAGCCTGTTCATCGGCACCGTTCACCAGTACGCCAGCTTCTTCCTCCGGCAGGCCGGAGCCGCCGCCCTCGACATCTCGCCTCACTACACCATCTGGGACCACGAACAAACGATGGAAACCGTAGAAACCCTCAACCAGGAGGAACCCGAGGACCTCAGAGTCAACCCGGACGACTACAGAGAGCTGCTCCACTGGCACGGCCTCAACCAAGCCCGGTTCCCGGAGCAGGAACTCCCCGCCCAGCACAGCTCCTGGCACCGGCTCATCGACCGCTACAACGCAGAGAAGCGCCGGCAAAACATCCTGGACCTGAACGACCTCATCCCCATGGCCATCCGGGCAATGGAACGGGACAGGGAGCTGAAGGAAAACTGGAGCCAAAACCGCTCCAGGCACCTCCTAGTCGACGAGTTCCAGGACATCACCCCGTGCCAGTACCACCTCATCGAGATGGTCACCGGACCCACCAAGTCCATAGCCATCGCCACCGACCCAAACCAGAGCATCTACACCTGGCGGGGCGCCGACATCAAGCTCCTCACCCAGTTCCGGATGAACCACCGCGACAACAGCACCCACATCCTCCGGATCAACCACCGCAGCACCAGCGCCCTGTCCGAAATGGCGACCACCATCACAAATCACCACACCATGACCGGGCTCCACAACGCCTACCAGGAGGGCATCCGGCCCCACGGCGAGAGGCCCAAGCTCCTCCAGTTCGCCACCGACAGCAGGACCATGGACCGCCACGCCATGGGGATGGCCAGGGAGCTCAACGAGACCGGCGTCCCCTGGGAGGAAATGGCGTTCATCTACCGCAAGCGCACCACCGGCGACCGGCTGGTGACCGCCGCCACCGACCTGGGCATCCACTACACCGTCCTCGGCGACACACGGGACCAGGAGCAGGGAGACACTCGCTGCATCACCAACCTCATGACATCCATACTCAACCCACTGGACAGCAACGCCTTCTCCAGTGCGGCGTCCATCGAGGACCGCAAGAGCCGCCGCAGGCTCAACCCCCTGATCACCCGGGAGATAATCAAGATCTCCCAGCAAAAACGGACCGGACTGGTCAGGGCCGCGGAGGAATACCTCCAGAGCACCAAGTGCGCCCCAACGACCACACAGAACCTGGTCTACATCATCAACGCCTGGCGGGACCTGGACAACATGCTCGCCGACCCGGATACGACCATCTACAACCTATGCCGCAGGGCCAACATGCTAATCCACGAAGCCCGGGGCAGGAGGGGAGTGCCGCCAACGGACAAGCACCTGACCCGGATCCTCGCTTTCGCTGAGAACACCCCCCGCCTCGAAGGCGAAATGCCCCGGGCCCACCTCTCCAGGTTCCTCGAGCTCCTGTCCACCGCGCCCTACCCGGACCACCGGGGACTCAACAACGACGACCCCTTCGCTCACAACAAGGGAATAACCCTCAGCACCGTCCACTCGGCGAAGGGACTTCAGTGGCAGATCGTCTGGGTCATGGACGCCAACGACCACGAGATGCCCGGAAACCTCAAGCAGGGCCCCCACATGCTCAGCAACCTCCAGGAAGAACAGCGCATCTTCTACGTCGCCGCCACCCGGGCGCTCAACCTGCTCTATTTCTGCGCCACCACGGGGGACCATAGCGGAATCGACCACATCCCCACCAGGTTCCTCGAGGCTGTGGGAGAGATCGACCGTATCACGGTCTCCTAGACGCACCGGAGAACCCAAGACAGAACCGTCTCACACCGGAGGGAACGAATGACCCGAACAACAAGCAAAATCCTAAGCCTGGCAGCCCTCCTCTTGGCGTCGTCCCTCCTCGCAGCCGGGTGCATGGGCGGCGGAGAAGAGCTTCCCCCACAACCTCCAACGCCGGCCCTCATGACCTTCGAAGATCCGCCTCCAACGCCCACCCCCACCCCGGAGCCGGAGGACAAAGAACCCGCCGAGGAGGTCCCCCCGGCCGAAGAGCCGCCAACCCAGGAGATGGAAGACCTGCTGGAGAGGCTCGCAACCCTGGAAGCCAGGACAGACGAGATCGCCGCAACCGCAACGGAAGCCGTCCAAGCGGCGGCCCGGCTGGAGCCCACCCCGATAGCGCCGCCCGACCTGTGCGGCCGGGACGAGGAGGTCCAGCTCGCCATCCTGGAAGAGCTGGGGAAACGGCACTGTCAATCCGTGACCGACGTTGAGCTTGAGAACATAACCGAACTCACCGTCACCATAGGCCCCAGGCTGTGCCCGGACGATTTCGCCGGGCTCACCAGCCTCACGACCCTCCACCTGATCGGGACCCGAGAGTTCAGGATTTCACCCGGAGAGTTCCGGGAACTCCCCACACTCAGGACCCTGGCCATAACCTCGGACGCGCAGGGCATCATCGAGGAAGACGCCTTCCTGGGCCTCCGAAACCTGGAGAGCATGACCATCGGCATCAACGACTCCGAAACCCACCCCGAAGACAGCTTTCACCTTCCCATCCTCAGGGGGACACCAGAGCTCAAGAGCTTCTACATCTACACCCACAACCAGATCCCGGACCTCCGGGAAGGCCAATTCGACCACCTGCCCAACCTCGAAACGGTCTACATCGAGGGAGAAATTCCCCACGAAAGGGACGACCGGACCTGGCGGCTCCCGGAGGACGTATTCCTCCACAACACCAGGCTGGTGAACGTCGACATGCAGGTGGGAGGATACAAATCATCCATCCGCGCATCCACCGGCGCCTTCCTCCACCTCGAGGAGCTGAACCACCTGAACATGGGGCACTCCTTCGAGGCGAAGGGCGACCTGAGACTCTGGCTATCCCCCGAATCACCCCTTCTGGAGAAGATACTCGACGACGAGCAAGCCCCGCTGGGCTACACCCTGCTGCTCCCCGGCACCGAATGACCACAGCCGGGCCCGCCGGGCGGCCATCCCCGGAAGCCAACCCGAAGCAGGAGAACCGCTGAACCCCATCATGGAAAACCCTCCGGAGGACGAGTTGGACGAGTCCGGAACGGCCCCGTCCCCCAGGACAGGCCCAACCGACGGAGGCCTTGACGAAACACAGGCATGGAATCCCTCACAGGACCCGCCCAAGGCGGGGTCGAGGACGACCGGCCCCAGGACCCGTTTCCAGCCCCGCAAGGAGAGCCCGGAACAGGAAGAACAATCCAGAGGCAGGTCCATCCTCCCGTTCACCGCCGCCGCCGCCGTCGCAATAAGCCTCATAGCCATAGCCGCCGTATTCTCAGCGGCCAGCTACCTCGACGCCCGGGGCAGGCACGCCGGCGCGGAAATACGCGTCCTATCCGAGAGGGTCAACCTCCTGGCCCGGAATCTGGAGCGGAACCTAGACCGGACCCAAGCGGCGGCGTTGCCGCCGCCCCCCACCCCCACTCAAGCGCCGGAACCCACCAGCCCGGTTCAAACCCCGGCAACCTCAACTCCCGAGCCAACAACGCCAATGAACCAGCCGGAAGCCTCCACCCCACCGGAATCCACCTCCGCCGGGATCGGGATCTGCGGACGAACCCCCCAGGTCCAAAATGCCATCCTCGACACCCTGGGAGTCTCCACCTGCCAGCTCGTCGAAAGGGACGAGCTCCATGGAATTTCCAGGCTCGGAAACAGCAACATAGACGTGGGCAGAGGACTCCACCTGGGAGACTTCGCCGGGCTCGTCAACGTCAAGAGCCTCAATCTCGAAGCCCGGGAGGACTTCAAAATACGGGCCGGCTCCCTAGAAGGCCTGGACAGGCTCGAAAGCCTCACCCTCAGTCTCCACCCCCACGGGACCATCGAACCGGGAGCGTTCCAGGGGATGCCCCAACTCAGAGACCTCGCCATCACCGCCCGGAGAATCACCCACGAGCAGGGACGGGAATTCTCCGTCCCGCCCCTCGATCCCATGCCCAACCTGGAGAGCCTGTCAGTCTCAACCCACCGGTGGATGCCAGCGCTTCGGACCCACCACCTCACCCGGCTCCCCAACCTGGAGCGGCTCGAGATCCACGGCCGCAGCCAGGACAACGTCTACCAACTCCCGCCCGGACTCTTCCAAAGCAATCCCCGGCTTAAGGAGATCAGGATCAGGGCGGAGGGCGCCACCATAGAGGCCCCTCCGGGGATTTTCAGCCACTTGGACCAAATCCAATGGTTGTACCTGGAACACCTTTACAGCGAGGAGAACCGGCCGGAGTTCCGTATCTCTGCCCGCTCCCCCCTCATGGAGGACATCAGCAGCGGGGAGCAACAGCTGTGGAGCTACTCCGTACTCTCGACGGAAGAAACCGGAGAAGAGGAGTGACCGGCCACTCCCCGCAGGGCCGGCAACAAGAACGGCCCACGGAGGTCAGGATCCTCCGGGTCATCGACGGGGACACCGTCGAAGTCCAGCAGAGGGGCACCATATGGCACAGCTACCCGAAGGAACGCATCCGGCTGTGGGGAATCGACGCGCCGGAGACCTCCCAACGGGGAGGAAGAGAGTCCACCAGGTACCTCCAACGCATGATCGGCAGGCGAAAGGACATCTGGCTCGCCCGGGTCGACACCGACCAGTACGGCAGGACCGTGGGCATCATATATCCCAGGGCCAGGAGTTCAGAGGACGCCTACAACTACGAGATGGTCAGGGGGGGTCACGCCCATTGCTACATGCTCTCAGGCGGGGAGCAAGCCCGGTACCGGGCCGCGGAACACCTGGCACAGGAAGCCAAGCAGGGACTCTGGAAACGGAGAAACCCCGAGCCGCCCTGGGACTACCGGTCCCGGCAGAACCGGCGCAAGAGACACACTCTCAGGCTGGAGCTGACCCTGGCGCTCCTCGCCGCCGCCGCCACAATACTCCTCCTGCTGGCACGCGCCTGTGACAGCTTGGCCGGGTAAGCCCCCGGCGGCGCCGGAGCAACCCCTCGAACTCTGGGACTTCCAGGCCGACATACTCCGGGAGATCCAGGAATCACTCCGGACTGTCCGCTCCCTCCTCACCACCGCTCCCACCGGGTCCGGCAAGACGGTCATCATCGCTGAGATCATGGCCCGCGCCCTCCGTATGCGGAACCGGAGCGCCCTCCTGGTCCACCGGCAGGAGCTAGTGCTCCAGTCCGTCGACAAGATAGCCCGCCAGAGCGGACAACAACCGGGGGTCGTCTGGCAGGGCCGCCGGGAATGGGATGCCCCAACCCTCGTCCTCGCCCAGAACACGGTAGCCGGCCTCGAGCTCCCCCCCGGCATACGCGGCATCCCCCTCCTCATCGTCGACGAAGCCCACCACAGCGTCGCCCCCACCTGGCTGGACCTCATACGAGAGATCAATCCCCGGTATCTCCTGGGATTCAGCGCCACCCCCTTCCGGCAGGACCGGGAACCCCTGTGCCCCGAACCTTTCGCCAAGGTCATCCGCCCCGTCACCCCTCACGATCTCATCCAGAGAGAGGTCCTCTGCCCCGCCCTGATCGAGTCACCCGTCGTCCACGACCAGGACGGCCAGATCCAACCGGTCAACCAGGCCAAAAACCTGGAGCACATCTACTCCCAGGCCGTGCGCTACGCCCTGGCCCAAGGCCGTTCAAGAATCGTCCTCTATGTCTCATCGACCCACCAGTACACACCCCTGGAAATCGTTCACAGGACCACCCGCGCGCTCCAAGCCCAGGGAATCACCGCCTCGGCCGTCGCGGAAGACCTGTCCACCTCTCAGAGACAGACTGCCCTTGCGCTATTCTCCAACGCCCCGGGCGCCGCAGTGCTGGTCAACTACGCGACCCTCACCGAGGGGACCGACCTCCCCCGCATCGACTGCGTCATCATAGGCCGGCACACCGACTCCGAGAACACCATCATCCAGATGATCGGCCGAGGACTCCGGAAGCACCCGGACAAACGGGACTGCCTGGTCCTGGACTACACCGGCCGCCCCGACATGGACGACATAATCCACTACTGGCGGCTTGACGGCCTCAAGGAATCCAGAAACCGGGCAAAGAGAAAGAGGGCCCCCGGGCTCTCCCGAGACGAGCTCATGGAACTGGCTACGGAATTCCCCAACCAGCTCTCCCCAATGGACACGACCAGGACACGGTACCCGTGGTTCAGCCCATTCCCGGGCCGCCCGCTCCTCGCTCTCGCCCTCTGGAGCGGGCGGGACAGTCCGGCCGGCTACGTGACCGTGGAACCCGCCCGGAACGGAGACTGGCGGGTATCCAAAGTGAGCCTGCATAACAAAGGACCCGCCCCCGTGCACCGGAACCAGACCACGGCCACCTCCGCCCAGGACGCAGCAAGGTTGGTCCGGATGGCCATCGGCGAGCACGCTCCCCTGATGGAACGAAACGCTGAGTGGCGGCTGAGAGAGCCCTCAGACGCCCAGAAAAGGGCCTGGCTGAGCCTTTACCCGGGAATGCCCGGAGTGGCGGAAAAGCTCACCGCGGGAGAGGCGTCCGACGCGATCGCTCAGAAGAGATTCCAAAGCCGGGTCAACCCCCGGCTCCTATGAGCCGGACCCAGCACACCCAGCGGGGAAACGGCTCCCGGAAGATCTCTTCCCAAACCCCGGCCCCGGGGGCGGTCTGTAGAAACGCCCCGCCCCCGTGGCCTCGACGAAAGATACGAAAACCGGGAGTGGAGAACCACAAACAGAATCCAACGGCAGGAAACGAGGTAAGACCCATGCTCAAATACGCCCTCATCGCTGGAGCCGCAGCCGCGGTACTGGCCATTGCCTGGCCCCTCATGACCAACGTCTTCAGCGGAGGCCCCAACGAGGCCACCCAACTGGTCGAGGCCACCGGCCGCACCAACAACAAGGCCGAGAGCCTGAACGACTCATTCACCGACATAATCCCCCCGGCCCCGGTCAGGCAGGCCGCGCCCTTTGCCCTCCCGGCCAGCGGGGAAACGGCTCCCACCGGCTCCGCCCAGCAGACTCCAAACGATGGAGCAACCACCGGACCGGGCGGAATCAGCCCCTCTCCAACCCCCGACAAGTACGCCGCCTACGAGCACCCCAGCGAGCACGTCGTCCGGGACGCCATCGAGTACCTCAACCGGCTCCAGCAGGAGCTCGAGCCCTCCCCCACCGAGTACATCCAGGCCGTCGAGGCCCTGAAGCGGGCCTGGGCCCCCCGGTACCACAGAGCCGCCGACGAGTACAAGCGGTTCGCCTACCGGATAGACCAAGCCGACGCCATGGCCGCCGATTACTTCCAGGTCCAGCAGAAACTGACCAACCAGATAGCCAACCGGGAAGACCGGGAACGGGCCCGGCTCATCGACGCCAAGGAGCAGGAAGTCTACCTGAACTGGCGGGACCAAGCGTTCAAGACCCTGGGACAGGCCCAGCTCATCATGATAGAGCTCCACGACATGAACATCATCATCACCAAGCAGAGCCTATCCGCCCACTTCGCAGCCCTCTACGAGGACTTCCAGACCATCCCACCGGCCATCACCCTCCTTCACCAGGAGCTGGAGAGGTTCCGGCAGGAATCGGACCGCATCCAGGTCACCTTCGGCGTAGTCATCGACTAACGGACGATGCCAGGCCAAGCGGATACTCCCAAGAACACAAACGGCAACACAAACGGCGCCTAAGGAGGCTGTGGAAGACTCAATGCAGGTAGAAACCCCGGGGGGAAGCGGGCGGGAAGCCGCCCGACGCCCCCAACAACCGGAGCCAGGTCCCGCTCTACCGGCATTGAAATAGAGACTCCCAGCAACAGGCCCACGTCATGAACAAGCTCAGGCACAAACTCAAACTCGACACCGAGATCTCCAGGACCACCCAGGCCAGATCCGCAGTCGCCCTCATCGCCCTGCTGGCAATGCTCCTCCCCTGGGTCTGGCTGGACGGGGAAAACTCCTCCATGAGCGCCGCCGAGCTCCTCGCCTACGGGTTCACCAACCCAGAGCGGGGCTCCATGATCCGGGTCTCCCTTCCGGGGACCATCGCCCTTCTGTTCATACCCCCGGTCGTCATACTCGTCGCAATCATAGCCTTCATCAAGACGGCCCAGGGCAGGTACCCGCTCATGCTGAACGCAACAGCCGCCGCCCTGCCCCTGGTCCTCATCCTGTTCGCCAAGCCGGTGATCTCCAGCGACGACCACTCCCTCGCCGGGATACCCATATCCCACGCCGGCGCCATCATCGCCGGAGTCTGCCACGCCAGCCTGCTTGTCCACGGAATCCTCCAACAGAACGGATACCTGGACCCCGAGACTCCCGAGGACGAGGGGTAAGGAACAGGACCGTGAAGGTCAACCCCGGAGGAGACGAGACCCATCCGTGACCTAGTTGCTCCCAGAAATAATCAACCACCCACATGGAGTTACCAGTGACAAACAACACCTACCTGGTCGCCGACCTGTTCTGCGGAGCGGGCGGGTCATCAACCGGAGCCAAGAACGCCATAGCCGAGTTGGGCGGGGAGATGGACCTGGTGGCCATCAACCACTGGAACACGGCCATAGCCACGCACCAGGCAAATCACCCCACCGCCCGCCACCTGGTCGAAGACGTCAGCATCGTGGACCCGGAGGAGGTCGTCGAGGGTGGCTACCTTGACATTTTGATGGCGTCCCCGGAGTGCAAGTACCATTCCAGGGCAAGAGGCGAGAAACCCATCCACGACCAGGGCAGAATGAATCCCTGGGCCGTCCACAACTGGCTGACCAAGTTGGACGTGCGGTGCGTCCTGATCGAGAATGTCCCGGAGTTCGTGGATTGGGGGCCTCTCGGCCTCGACGGAAAGCCGGACAAGGCACACCGGGGAGAACACTTCCAGGCGTGGTTTATGACCTTCAACGCGCTGGGCTACGAAGCTCAATGGCGCATGCTCAACGCCGCCGACTACGGCGACGCGACCACCCGGATACGGTTCTTTCTCCTGGCCAGAAAGGACGGGAACCCGGTCAGGTGGCCTGAGCCATCGCACATCAAGGGTGATACCGGGATGTTCCCGGGGCGACAGCCGTGGCGGGGAGCCAGGGAGATCATCGACTGGTCAAACCCCGGCCGCTCTTTGCTGGACGATCCCAAGTACCGGAAGAAGCCGCTGAGCGAAAAGACCCGCCAGCGTATCGCCCGCGGATTAGAACGGTTTGGCGGGCCGTTGGCGCCCCTCTATATCCGGTTGCTGGACCTGCCCACTCTCAATAAACCCTCAAGCAACAGGCACTCAGACAATGCGGAAGCATTCATAGTGAACCGCCACGGTGAGAACGGGTCTGACCGCGTCCACCCAGTTGAGGAACCAATGCCGACCGCTACGACAAGAGGCGCGGGTTACCTGGTGGAAGCGGCCGCGGAGCCGTTTGTCGGCGCCAACCGGAACCATAATGTCCCCAAGAGTCTGGAGGAACCCATCCCCACGGCTACGACGGCGCCGGGCGGCGGCAGCTTCCTGCTGAAACCCGGTCTTGAGCCGTTCGTTCTCGCACACCACCGGGGAACTGCGCCGCGCCCGACGGATGAGCCGGTCCCCACCGTCACCACCCGCGGACCCGGCTATCTTGTCCAACCGGACGCCGAGCCGTTTATTCTCGGACAGCAGAGCGGCGGCGCTCCGAGGTCAACCGGAGACCCCGCGCCTACAGTGACCGGGGACGGTGCGATCTCCCTTGTACGCCCCCCTGGTCATTCACTATTACGGTCAGAGCACGGGGCGGGACGTCGAGTCTCCGCTATCAACCATTACCAAGGAGAACAAGCACGCCCTGACGCAGCCGACCCTGATTGAATTCTACGGCGACATCCGGAACCAGGATGTGAACAAGCCCCTGACCACCATTACACAGCGGATCAAGCATGGCCTGGTTAACCCGGTCCTAGTCCAGTATAACGGGCGCAGCAACGCAGCCAATGTCGATGAACCCCTGCTGACCGTCACCACCAAGGACCGGCACGGCCTGGTGAATCCGTCACTGGTAGAGGTCAACCACGGCCAGAAGGTAGAAGGTGTCGAGGACAGCCGGACCCACTCGGTGGAGGAGCCGCTGCCAACACTAACAACCAGGCGTGGAACCGGACTGGTCAAGCCAACGGTGATCGAAGTGAACCACGGCAACGGCAAGCAGGGAGACAAAGGAAACGAACGGCGCGTCTACTCCGTCGATGAACCGCTTGGGCCGATTACAACAAGTCCCGGCCTTGGGCTGGCCCAGCCAATCCTGGTCCAGACCGGCCATACGCAGGCCAACGGCATCCACGCACGACCGACCGGACAACCAATACCAACCCTGGCAACGAAAAACGACATTACCCTGGCCATGCCAACCACCAAGCCCTACATCGTCCCCAACTTCGGAGAGCGAGAAGGCCAGGAGCCTCGGGTCCACTCGGTAGAAGAACCAATCCCCACCGTCACGAGCCGGGGCGCGGGTTCGCTCGTCTCCCCGGTCCTCGAGAATTTGGTCTGGCAGCAGATGCTGGAAGCCGGCGTCGATCTGCGGCGGCTCGTGTTTGTGAACGGCGACCCGTTCTTGTTGGACATAAGGTTCCGCATGTTACAGAACCCGGAGCTTGCCCGAGCCATGGGCTTCGACGATGACGAAAGCCAGTACGAGTTCGTCGGCAACGTCTCCGAGGTCACCAAGCAGATCGGGAACGCCGTCCCGGTCCACCTGGCGGCGGCGCTGGTCAAGGCGGCATTGGACCAGAGTCACCATGACTGAGACTCACCACAACACCGCCATCCCCGAACTGGCCGGAGCCGCCGAAAACCGGAAGGAACCATAGCCATGATCCCCACACAGGAAACCATTTCAGAGAAACTCCAGGAAGGACTCACCGAGCTCACCAGCCGGAAGGAGCAACCCACCGCGAGCGACACCCGGAACCTCCTGATCGACCCTCTCCTGGAACACCTAGGATACCCCCCGGCCAACCAGCGCCGGGACTTCACCGGCAACCACTGCCGCCCCGACATCATCCTCTGGGAGAGACCCACCAGCCAATGTGACAGCGGCTTCTGCCACCTCATCGTCAAGACCGAGAGGCTTCACAAGGACTTCGACCACGTCGAGAGAGAGCACCCAACCCCCCACGAGCAGCTGCTCCGCCACCTGAGGGACCACCCCTCCAGCGGCCCCGAGACCCTGGGGGTCCTCACCGACGGGCTCCGGTACCGCATCCTTCGCAGGGACGCCGGCCTGGCGGATACCCACGATGTGGGCGAGTGGACAGTCCTGGAACCGGA
The DNA here is from genome assembly GCA_965197555.1 of Dehalococcoidia bacterium. GTDB lineage: Bacteria > Chloroflexota > Dehalococcoidia > Lucifugimonadales > UBA3495. The sequence continues at coordinate 2,251,300 of OZ240213.1, forward strand.
CGGAGGAGTCCCCGAAGGTCTCCACATCATCTCCGGGATCCTCAGGAACCCCGCCCGCTGAAACACCCGACGCGCCCACCGGAGAGAGGAACCGGGATTTTACCCAGGCCTTTCACATTCAGTGCCTCTTTCGGAGCGAGAAAAACATGCCTATCACCACGACTCTAGACCCAGAGATATGGCAGCCAGCGACCCGTTGGATCCGGGAATGCCAGCAGATGGGCATACCCATCCAGTCCACCGCATTCGATCACCCCCGGCCGTTCATCAACCCGGAGGCCGAGCCCGGAATAGAACAGCTCCTGGCCAAGAGCAAACGGCAACGGCAGGGAGGTAACCTCACTCTGAAGCTCACCCAGAAGCAGGCCATAGGGCTCATGGACCAGCTCGACATGTGGGCCCACGAGGAGTTCAGGCTGCCCGGGGAATACCGGCGAATCATACCCCGCAACGGACCGTCCAGCGTCTTCAAGATGGTCTCAATGGAGCTGGAAAACGCCATCGACGCAGCCAAACCCGCCAGGAGATAATCTCCCTCCACAGAACTCCCCGGAACGAACACCCCCTCCGACTCAACACGAAGAGAAAACAACATGCCGGGGACTTGCGCCTCCCGCCGGAAGCCCCGGTAGCCAGGACAGGGGAGAATACCCCCATGAACCAGCAAACCATTGAGTTCCCAGGCCTGGAGGCCAGGCCCCACGGCGTCCTGAAAGCCAGACCATGCGGCCGCTGCGGAAGGCGGCACCGGCCCAGGCCGCCCGGAGCGCACGGACCCCACGACCGGGAACGTACCCTCAGGCCCAGGATGGGACCCTGCCGGGAGTGCGGAAGACCGTCCAGGGCCAAGGACCTGTGCAGCCTCCACTACAGCCGGATGCGAAGGGCGAAGGACCGGGGGCGATGCACCATCCCCGAGTGCGGAGAGTCCCTCCGGTACCGGGGGAAGCTCTACTGCGAAGAGCATGCAATCTGCATAGTTCCCGGCTGCCCACTGGTCAACAAGGCCCGCCGGCTCTGCCGCCGGCATTACAGCAGTCTGTACCTCACTCCCAGGAACCGGAGGGAACGGGAGAGGAGAAACAACCCCCAGGGAGAATTCAACCTGGACGGAAACGAGTGGACCCTTCCCGTCCCTGAGGGACAGGACCCAGGGGCCCGGTTCCGGATGGGCCCCACCGCGCCCCCGCTACACCAGCAGGCAATCTGCAACCCGGAAGAGGTAGAAATCTACCAGAGGTGCGCCGATGCCCTGACCCTCCTTCAGGCCCAGGGGATATTGCCCCCGGGGACAGTCTCCAAAGGCCGGGACCGGACGGTCAGGATGATGTCCAGAAGGCTCGAGCTCTCGGACGAACGGGAGGCGCCGGAAGGCGGCCAAGGGACTCAACCAAGTGAGAGGCACTAAAATGAGCAACGAAGAACTCCAACTAGCGATTCTTCACGACGTAACTTCCCAGTTGAAGGATACAGGCAAGATCCGCCTCCAAAAGCTCGCGTATTTCCTGCAAGAAGCATTGGGCATTCCAACAAAATACCGCTTTAGGATGCACCATTACGGGCCATACGCCGAAACCTTGGAGACGCATCTATCCCGGTTAAACTTCACCGGTTATGTTGATATCCAACCAGACTCCCAGGGTCACGGAGTTCACATCACATCAATCGATGACCCTGAAGAAGAATGGATTGAATTGCTCCATCCTTATAGGGAATTGATTGATCGCGGAATAGAAACCTTTGGAAGCTGGTCAACACCCAGGTTGGAACTGGCAGCGACAATACACTTCGTCGATAAACTTCAACCCGATATACCGGCAGAAGGAATCCTTGCTAGGGTCAAATCACTCAAACCCAAACTAGGTGAATCGTGTATCGCCAAAGTTCACGACGAGTTGAAAAGGTCCGGTCTGCTGAGTTAATAGAAGAGACTCCATGCCGCACTCATCTCAACCCCGCCGTAATTAGAGGCACTATATAAAACTCTCTCCGAGCGTGCTCGGAGAGAGTGGACAAGTCCAACTGCCAGGGCTTAAAGTGGTGCTGTTTGCTGCACCATATACGCCCCGCCGAGGGCACCCTTGAAATAATCGCGGCGCTTGCGAAACGCCGCGATTTTCATTTTCCCACGGTCAGCAGCCTCCCGCGACAACCAAACCGGTGAGTTAAGGACAGGCACCGATTGATCACATCCCAGCATCGCCCTCAGAACGACAGATGAAGGAACTCTCCCTTGTGGAACCACCAGCCAAGACCGAAGAAGCCCCATTAGGAGTCCCGACCTTGAGAACCTCCAAGGCGACGGCTTGGGATAACTGTAGTCAGCCACGCACCGAGAATTGCTTTCCACGCCAAATCAAGGAGTTCAAGAAGTGCTGGCGGAATAGGCCACCAGCCCCTTTCATTCACGCCCCATAGTGAAACCCACAACAAGCCTATGGCGATCAGCCATCCTATCAGAGAGACGCCGGTGGAATTATCCCTTTGCCCGACACCTCGACCTCTTCGTTTGGCGGCTCTTCAGAATTACCGTCCTTGCCGTCTGGCCGAGCTTGCCGAAAAGGCAACAGCAACGAGATGATGAAGGCGACCGCCATCAAAAAGACCAAGCCAACCATTGCAAGTCCCCATGGAAACAGGTCAGGATCTTGTGCATCAGCGAACAATGTGAACAAGACAATAGCCACTGTCGCTATCGGTAGCAGTAGGACGACAGGATTACCGGCCAATCGCCCCAGAAATGCCACATAGCTCACCAGAACCGTGAGCAACACAAGCATCGCAAGGATGACCAAGTAGTCAGACACGACAATACCCCCTGTTCCAACAGCCCTATGCCCCAGCGCTAGAGTATACTCATCGCCGCTACAATATCAGAGTAAACAGAGCATTCGTTGAGAAACTGCCTAGCCGCACCCATCCAGAGACTGGCGTCGGAGACGCCGCCCAATTGGACCAGATGGCTACCCCGGCCGCCGAAGCCGCCCGGACCAGGCCCCGGAAGAAGGCTGGAAGCAGGGAGTCCGACCACGCCGCAACCGACAGGGACCATGACACAAGCAGACGCACGGATGCGGGAAGAACGCCATGCCAGATCCACAGGAGTCCAGGGTTTACGCCGGCCCGCCTGCGCTGTAAAGTCCTAGAAACCAGCAGACCGCACTCTAACAACCACCAGATTGAGGTCCGAAATGACCACAAAGCCAACAGCTGCGCGGACATTCCCGCCAATGCCGGATCCGCCGCAGCGCGAGCCCGAGGACATGACCGCCTTCAACCATCTGAACGCCCCAGGAAGCGTCCACCACCTCATCCAACACTTCGGGAACCCCGAAACCACCCTCGTCGCCGGCGAGCATCACATCAGCCCGGTCCCAACCCAGGACATGACCGGACTGCACTTTCCGGACCTTTTCATCGCCTTCGGCGTCGACCTGGAGGCCTACCGAGCCAGCAACGGCTACGTCATCTCGGAGCAGGGCAAGCCGCCCGACTTCGTGCTGGAGATAGCCTCCCGCAGCACCGGGGGCCAGGACACAACCGACAAGGATAACCAGAGCGCGAAACCGCAGAGCTTCAGAACCGGAGACGGCTGGTTGCATACAACCTGACAGTGAACCTGGCACAGATGTAAAAACGCAAACTCAGGAGAAAGGCACAGTGGGAACGGTAAAGGTGACCATCGGAGTCGGAGACCCACAGGGACGGCAGTTTGAGGTAGTGGAGGTCGTGGTCGACACCGGGTCAACCTACACCGCGGTACCCAGGGAGCTGTTGCGGAGACTTGGCGTGCCGGTCGAAAGGTCGCTCCCCTCCGAGACGGCCGACGGGAGAATCCTCCCCGTCGACGTCGGCGAGACCACCATAAGGCTGGAGGGACTGGAATTCCACACCCCGGTGATATTCGCCGAAGCGGGCGAGCCCAGCCTGCTGGGCGTGGTATCGCTGGAGCAGGCTGCCCTGGCCGTCGACCCCCTGGCAGGACGGCTGATACCAGCAAACCTCCTGCGCCTTTAACCGAGAAAGCAGATATCTGGAGTCCGGAGGCCAGGATCCTCCGCCACCACCCAACCCAGGTCCGATAGACCTTCATAACAAGGAAGGCCGAGCATTCAGCTTGGTCTTCTATCTTTCCATCACCCGGGAAGATCGGCGCTCAAAACACCGGGAGGAAAAGAATCCGTTCACCACGTACCAGAAATGCAGCACCGGCCCGATCCGGCGCGGAGGCTCTGAAATTCTTTTAGAAGAATGAGCCCTCTCCCGGACAGGAGTAAAAACCCCAAACCCGCACCGGGGCCAAGCGCCTACCTCAAACCGGATTAGGGCACTAACACCCACAACGTCTGGACCACGACGTCCGACAGCTCGCTCGACACCCCGTCCAACGTTATCGACCGGAGCTGAAAATCGAACAAAAACGACAGCTCACCACCGCTCCAAGCCCCCGGCGGCAGGCTCGGATCCAACTGAACCGGCAACCCGTCAATCGAGAACTTTCCGGCCACAGGATGGACATGGACCCACTCGTAGCTCCCCACCCGGGGGCCGAATCCGCTGTGATGCCACCACCGGTACTCCAGGTCGTCCACGTACCCGGCCTGGACCGTCACCTCCACCCTCCCATCAACATCCGGGTCGGGGACCACACTTAAGATCACCGGAGTCACAGGCCTGACCCCGGACTCCAGGGTGGGCAGAGGAGTCACCGACGGCGGGCTCGGAGTCAACCCCGGCACCAACCCCCGCACCACCACCGTGGGATCGAAAGCGAGCATTCCCGCCCCGTCCACGACCTGGTGGACCACGTTGGACCCCGGGGAAGGCTCCCCGTCGGCGTTGATCGACCGCACCTGGAACGAGTACAGCCCCGGGTCCCGAACAGTCACGTCACCTGAGAGCGCCCGGTACGGGACCCTGATCTCAATGGGCACGAACCCGCTGTAGGGCCAGTACCGGTACTGGAGGCCAGCGCCCAGGTCCCCGCTGACCGGCAACCTCACCACCAGCCCGCCCAAGAGGTCCACCCCGTCCAGGACGGGCGCTCCAACTCCCCCCGCAATGACGACCAGCCCCGGCAGGTCCCCGATTTCGACCGTATCCATGGACGTCTGCCCCCCACGGTGATGCGCCGGGTTACCCACCGGATCGAAGGGAACACCGGCGGCCAGCACATCCATCGGATGCACCACCCCGTTATCGTCCGTACAGTCGGTGGGACCGGGAATCGTCGTCGGAATCCCCCCGTCGATGTTCGGAGAGTTGAAGCTGTCGAACCCGGAATCGTCCGCATCACCGTACAGGTGGTTCTCCCAGAGAATGCAGGGAGAGATCTCGTAGTAGTGAGTGTAGCTGCAGTCCCAACACACCCCCTCCGCATTGCAGCAGGTCTGCTGATGGACGTAACTCGCGTCCGTACAGTCCAGACAGACCGGGTAGAAGCACCCCGCGCCGCACTTGGTGCTCCAAGCAGGGCACTCCAGGGAATAATCGGTCACCAACTCCGGACAATCGTCCGGGTCCGCCAGGACGCGGCCGTCCCCGGATGCAAAAACCAGCAGCACCCCCAAAAGCGTCCACAACGCCAACCTTGCAATCATCACCTGACCTCGAACGTCCAGCCCACCAGAGAGTTGTACTCCATGTCTAGGAGCTCCAGCCTGTACACCCCGGGGTTCCAGAACCCCGGGGTCGTCCGGCCCAGCCCGGTGTAGAAGAAGGGCATTTCCTTCGACAGCCGCACCGGCGTCTCCCGCATGAGCAACGGCTCCAACGTGGGGGTGACCTGGTGCCACCGGACGTAGCCCTCCATGAAGAAATCATCCCCCACCTGGGACACGTCGAAGGACACCGCCCAGACCACGAACCGGGTGGTCTGGCTCACCACCTCCTCCGGAATCGGCCAGTTGCCGGTGTCCCCCATCCGAAGACGCTCCGGAAGCTCCGGCTTCTGCAGAGGAAAGAAAGTCTGCGCCTCAAAGAAGACGGGCGCCCCGGGCAGCTTCCCATAGGGAGTCGGCGCAGGCGTCGGCGCCCGTTCCGGCGCCGGAGTCAGCACCAGGACCGGCAGGGCCGTAACCCCGGGCTCCGGCGTGGCCACCGCCTCCTGGGTCGGCCAGGGTGTGGGAGTCGGGCCGGACGTAGGGCTGGGAGGAGGGACCGCCGTCGGAATCGGGGTCGGAACGGGGGTGAACGTCGGCCAGGCAGTAGACGTCGGAGCCGGCGTGTAGGACCAGACCACCGTCTCCGGTGGCATCGTCGCCACCGGCCCGGTTCTACTCACCGGCCCAGGCTCCGGCCCGCAACCCAGGACGAGGAGCGCCGCAACCACCAGGAGGTTAAGCCAAAGCCCACGCATCACCCTCCCTCCTCCACCGGGTACGACTCGCTCCACTCGCCGTCAATCATCACCCAGCAGACCGCGCCCCCCGAAGCCGGATGGTCCGGATGCCAGTTCACCACCATCGCGTTCCGCCACCGGCCCGTTTCCACCGCGACACTACAGGCATCATGCGCCTCCATCCTGGGATAGGGACTCCAACGAGCAGATGGACATTCCCTGGGAAGCTCCAGCCCCACCCGGTCAATGCCCCGGGCCACGTCGACGGGCCCGAACCCCGCCCCCCGGGACTCCAGCAACACACTCCGGAGCCGGGCGTCACAGACCGGAAACACCGGCCAATCGATCCCCTCCCCAACCCCGGGCACGCTCCACGCCCACACTTCCCGGGACGCCGAGTAATACCAGCAACCGGGCTCACCACGGAGAGGCAACCTCCGGAAATGAAGGAAAATATTCCCCTCCCCGTCACGCCCCGTCCCCCGGGTCGTCGGCACGTTCATGTTCCCCTCGGGACGGAGAAAGGAGCGGCTGAGAAAGATCCCGCCAATCCACGTGGACGTACAGGTCCGTTCCAAGCCGAACTCCGGGAGCCAGCCCTCCACCGCACAGTCGGGCCGGGCCTCCTCGAACTCCCCCGACAACCGGACCGCAACGTCGGCCCCGAACGGGGCCCTCCCGTTGTAATCGACCAGCATCCGCCTGTAGTGACCCAGGCAGGAGAGCTCTCCGTCCGGAACGTCCCCGTAGTCCGGAGCCGGACCTGAGACCGGCCCGGCAACCGGAGACGGCTCCGGGGTCCCGGCCGCTTCCTGCAACAGCTTCACTATGTCCGCCTTCTCCCTCACCGGCCTGGGCGTAGAAGTGGGAACGGGAGTCGCCGTGGGAAAGACCAACCGGTCCTCCGCACCGACGTAACGCCCGAACCCGGGCGGGACCGGCGAGACCGGGGTCGGCCACGGCAACACCACCCGCCTGGGCCCCTTCTCTTCCTCCTGTACGCCGCCGCATCCAACCAGGAACGCCAGGCATAACAACGCCAGGAGACTAACCCACCTTGACGGCATCACTCTCCCGCTCCCGCTGCAGCCGGTGCTGCAACATCTCGGCCAGCTCCCGCTCCCGGGCTTCCTCGTCAAACTCGGGGCTCGGCATCGACTCCCCGTCCTGACGCCAGCTATCGTCGGTCACCAGGTCCCGCTCGAGCTGGGTCGAAACGATCTCAATGGGGAAGAAGTTCCCCGACTCTCCCACCAGGACTCCCTGCCCCCGGAGCGCCCCGGCCAGGAACTGGCCCACGTCTTCGTTGAGCCCCAGCGCTTCAACCACCTGCCCCAGGGCCGCCGGGTCCTGGCTGAAAGCCAGCTTCATCGCGCTGTTCTGCAGCAGCGACCGCCCAGCATGACCGGCGATAGCCCCGGCCCCGGACTGCTCCGCGAGAAAGTCCTGCACGTCCTGGGTGATCGTCATGAGCCCCAACTGGTACTTCCGGGCTCGTTTCACTATGGTGATCAGCGCCTCCGCTCCCGAGGGGGTCGCCAGCACCGTCCAGCACTCATCAACCACCAGGAGCCGGGGACGCGGCGCCGTCACCGCCAGGCCCCACACCACCTCGGAGCAGACGGACGTTGCGATGGGCTTGAGCGCCCCCGACAGGTTCTTCAGATTGAAGGACGTGACCGGCTTCTCATCGCTCAGAAGGTCCCGGGTATCCCCCCGCATGAGAAACCGGGCCGAACCGGTCGCAAAGGGAGACAGCAGGTGGGCCAACTCCTTCCCCTTCGCTTCCTCAGCCTCGTCCGAGATCAGATACTGGTAGAAGGACTCCATCCCACCCTGTCCCAGAAGCCTTCTGCCGTCGGACTCCCGAAGCTCCTTGGCGTAGTACCCCGTCAGGCACCGGTCGATGACCGCCTTCAGGTCCTGGTTCAGCTCCCCCTCCAGCATCACCCCCACCAGGCTGCAGAGGCTCGACACCCGCTTCGTCAGGTCGTCCTCCTCGGTGTAGCCGACCACAAAGGGATTCAACCCGTACCCCTTCGACCCCGGCACGAACACATCGCCCCCCAGGGCCCGGGTGATGACCCCGTACTCTCCCTCCGGGTCGATCAGGTAGACGGGGATGCCCCTGAGCGCCTCCCGCAGCACCCGGAGCTTGGTGAAGAAGGACTTGCCCGCCCCCGACCGGGCCATGACCACCATGTGTCCGTTCATGGCGTCGGGATTGAAGGGATCGTAGATCACCGGAGTCCGGCTCCGGAGGTCGACCCCCAGGAGGGTGCCCTCCCGCCGGTCAAGGTCCTGAGGCCCAAAGGGAAACATCCGGAGCATCGTCCCGCTGTCGGTGAGGTCCATCTCCTCCAGCCCCCGGCGGACCGCCGGCATCATCGCCGCGTATCCCTTCCCCTGCCTGAGCTTCTCCAACCTCACCCCGGCCAGGTGAGACCGGAAATGGCTGGACACCTTCTCCTCGATCTCCTTGAGCTGCTCCCGGTTCCGCCCGTAGACGGCAATGGTGAGAGTCCGCCGGAAGAGCCGGCTCACCCCACGCTCCACCTCGTCCGAGATCCGGACGACGTCCCCAATGGCCAGCTCCACCTCCGCCGGCACCAGCTTTCCCTTCTGCTCCGCAGTGAGCCGGGCCCCCTCGAACCGGGAGCGCTGCATGATCAGCCGGGTATGGGACTCCCGCTGACTCACCGGCCATATCCACACGGAGAGGTCCATCTCCTCCCCGGTCCGGAGAAGCTGCTCCAAGAAGAACGTCGAAACCCGCCGCGGCCACTTGTGGACCCCGTACACCGCCATGTACCGGTGGTTGAGCTCAATATCCCGAGACTCCTCCTTGGCCTGGTAGAAGTCCTGGGTATGACCGTATCCCATCCCGCTGACACAGGCCTGCACCAGAAGGGACAGCTCCTCATGGTCCAGCCTGCCGGCTTCGAACCCAGCCTGGGCCAGGAGGGAAGAAAACTCCATGACCCGGCTCTCCTGGGCGATCACGAACCACCGGCGGTTGACCACCCTGCCGGTCTCCTCCATCGACTGGAGGAAATCGAGCATTGAATTCCCCACATCGTTGATCCGCCCCTCCCGCATCGAGTCCGGCCTGGAATCAAGGAACTGCTGACGGACGTCAGACAGGTCGGGCGAGTGCTGCCGGATGAGGATCTGAATGGGATACTCGATGCTGTTGAGCATCAACAGCCAGCCGTTCAATATCTGCATATTGCTGGGATCACACCCCGCCACACGCCAGACCCCGTACCGGTTCCCCGAGTAGTCCTCCACCACCTCCCCATCAACCCGGCGTATCTGGGACAGAAACCCCAGAGAGGGCATATTCCGTCCTCTGGAACCCTGAACCCCGCTCCGGCCACCCCCGAAGAGTCCCATACCGCTTGTCCTCCCGCTAGAAGATACCCCTGGCCAGGGAAATCCAGTCCTGGACCACCGGAGGAAGCTTCCCCGACAGGCCGCCCAGGTCGACGGAGAAGAAGGCGATGATCCCGACGATAAGGAGCACGGCCAGGCCCGCGGCCATGGCAACGCTCACCAGCCGGTACATGACGTAGACCCCCAGAGCGCCGACGCCGAGGAAAATGACGACGCCCAACACACCTGACATCATTTCACCCCCGTCCTGAGATTGTCCGGTCCGGCAATCTCAGGATAGGCAAGGGAGGTGGGCCGCCGTTTTTCCAAAAACAGCGGCCCGCACCGCTACGCTGATAAGATGGAGGCAGGACAAAAGGCAAAAACTTTCGGGGAAGAGCCGCCGCAGCAAGAGTACCGGAACAGACCCGCACCGCTGTTTAGATGCCCCTCTGGGACCTACAAACGAACATACTCCATTTCGATACGGTGGCCCGCCGACTCAAACCGCAACACAACCAGGTCCGGTGGAATCCGGGCATGAGGAGCAAACCAGGCATCTTTTGGCAGCCGTACTATCCGGATGGCAGTCCGGCCTGGACCAAGCAGCCAGAGCGGTTGCCCTTCTCACACAAGCCACTCTCCCCAAGAGGCTCCAATGACAACACAGAGAGGCCACATAGGCAGTTCTGACGACTGGCTAGAATCTTTCCACAACCATCCTCACTCGACGAAAAAAACTGAGAAGGAGGATCAACCAACGAAACAGCATGACCGGCACTGACGACCTCGGCCTGAGGGCCTTTAGCGGAATCGGGGAGTTCGACTAAAATTCCGTGTAATTCCCAAAGAAAAAGCCCCGCCGGTCTCCCGCCCAGGGCCATTTGACACAGGTCACTATCGTTGTTTACTATGCGACCTCGGCGCTGGCAGGCGCCGGGGTTTTTGGCATTTATTACAGTCCATCCCCACCGCCTGGACCAAGACCGCCGCACCCCGGCACACGCGGGGATAGACCGTGAGTACCTGAGCCTTGAGGCTCGTGCTTGCGAAACGCATGGTGGAAAGCCATCCCGACAACAAATGAAGAACTAGGCAGGTGAGGTCGGCAGATGCGATTTACGTTTTTGATGGTGGCTCTATTCAGCCTGCTTGTGGGAGCTTCCGTCGCCTGCAACGGTCAGGCGGCACCGCTGCCCACGCCATCGCCCACGTTCCCGCGAGCCATAATCCTAGCGCCAACTCCAGTGCCGCAAGAGGTGGTGGTATCAGCGTACTGGAGCGAGCCGGTTCCCTGGGAACCGGAAGACCTTGCCAGCCTGGAGTGGGTTACGCAAGAGTTGGTGGCCCCTCCCGCCCTGCCCCAGCACCAGCAGACCATAGACGTGGGCCCGAGAGTCGTGCAGGTGAGAATGGTCATCGAGGAAAAGGAGCTCGAGATCGCTCCCGGCGTCTTTGTGTGGGCCTTCACCTTCAACGGCTCGGTGCCCGGTCCGATCATCGTGGTGCATGAAGGCGACTACGTGGAACTGACCCTCATCAATCCCTCAAGCAACCAACTCCCGCACAACGTCGATTTTCACGCAGCGGCCGGCGCCCTCGGCGGAGGCGGGTTGACCCTCGTGTCGCCCGGTCAGGAAGTCGTGCTCCGGTTCAGGGCAGTCAAGGCCGGAGTGTTCGTCTATCACTGCGCCCCCGGCGGGGCGATGGTTCCGTGGCACGTCGTCCACGGTATGAACGGCGCCATCATGGTATTGCCCAAGGACGGCCTCAGAGACCCGGCGGGCAACCCCCTGGAATATGACCGGGCTTACTATATCGGGGAGCAGGACTACTACGTCCCCCAAGATGAAGACGGCGTTTTCAAGCGTTACGACTCGCCGGCGGTGTCCCTGGGTGACGACGCAGCGGTGATGAAGGGCTTGGTCCCGACCCATATCGTTTTCAACGGCGCGACCGGCACTCTCCAAGGCGACGGCCAGCTTACGGCCAACGTCGGGGAGAATGTCCTGATAGTCCACGCCCAAGCCAACCGGCCATCCTATCCCCACCTGATCGGCGGCCACGGCGACTATGTTTGGGAGCGGGGCGGACTCAACAACCCGCCCCTAGTGGACCTGGAATCGTGGGAGATAGCGGCGGGATCGGCGGCGGCCTCAATCCATACCATCCGGCAGCCCGGAACGTATGTCTACCTGTCCCACAACCTGATCGAGGCGTTCCTGTTCGACGCCAAGGCGGTACTGGTAGCCGAGGGAGAATGGAACGACGACCTGATGGAGCAGGTGACGCCGCCGCAAGCCAGTCCGTAGCTTGTGCTGAATACGGGGGTACGAGGAGCAGCTATGGAAACTATCGTCTGGATTGCTGTCGCAGCGACGTTGGTGATTGCAGGGTTGCTGATGAGATTCAGGAAACGGTCCGTGTGGTTGGGAGCGAGTCTGGTGGTAGGCGGCGCTGTCCTTGCTGCGTTCATGTTATGGGCTCCCGATTCCATCCGTGGTGAGGCAGTCCAGGCAGTCCCGCGCTGACTTGTCATTTAGCCGTTTGCACCCCAACTCCGAACGGAACCGGTGCGAGTAGACATCGTTTCCGGTAAGGTAGACCGATATCCAGACAGCCACCATATGGCAGGCAGGCGCGGGGATAGACCGAGCTGCAGAGGAGACCGGCACATGGCAGAGCAGAACAGGAAAGAGATAGTCCGCCTCGAAAAAGTCGTCAAGCGGTTCGGCGATTTCACGGCGCTGAACCGAGTCGACGTCTCGGTGACAGAGGGCGAAGTCGTGGTCATCATCGGCCCCTCCGGCTCGGGTAAATCGACCTTGCTCAGGACCATAAACCAGCTCGAGCAGCACGATTCCGGCCGAGTTATCGTCGACGGCGTCGAGTTGACGGACGACGCCCGCACCCTAACCAAGATAAGAGCGGAGACGGGGATGGTCTTTCAGCAGTTCAACCTCTTTCCCCATCTCACCGTAATGCGCAATATAACGCTGGCGCCCCAGAAGGTCCGCCACCTGCCACAGAAGGAAGCGGATGAGCTCGCCCTCCGGTTGCTGCACCGCGTGGGTATACCCGAACAAGCGGATAAGTACCCTGGGCAGCTATCGGGCGGTCAACAGCAGCGAGTTGCCATAGCCCGTGCTCTTGCCATGAACCCAAAGGTGATGATGTTCGACGAGCCGACCTCTGCCCTCGATCCAGAGATGATCAACGAAGTCCTAAGGGTGATGGGGGAGTTAGCCGCCAGCGGCATGACGATGATCTGCGTCACTCATGAGATGGGTTTTGCAAGGAACGTGGCTGACCGCGTGATCTTCATGGACGAGGGCGAGATCGTGGAGGTCGGAACGTCTGAGGACTTCTTCACCAACCCCCGAGAGCCCCGCACCAAACTTTTCCTAGGGCAAATCGACAATTGCTAACCGATGACCGAGGGGGACACGGCATGAGGGACGAGATCACAGCCCACCGCGACCTAGCCTAGGACTTCCTGGCGAAGGGCCGGGCGCACCTAGCCGAGGGAGACCTGCACCAGGCGGCGGAGAAGGGTTGGGGCGCGGCGGCGCACGTGGTCAAGGCGACGGCGGCGGCCCAGGGATGGCCGTATGAGCAGCATAACCACTTCCACCGGGCGATTAGCCGGGTGCGCCAGTCCACCGGCAATGACCGACTGCGCTTGCTACAGGGGCGGGCCGAGATTTTGCATGTCAACTTCTATGACGTGCTAGAGGACCTGGACGCCGCCCAAATCGAGAAAGACCTGGAAGATATGGCCGACCTGCTCCGCATCCTGGAGCCACTAACGGACGCCGGATAATCCGGGTACGGTTCCCCCGCACACGCGGGGATAGACCTTTGTCCGGTGGTGCAGCCTCTAGGGGCGTCCAGTCCCGATGGGACAACGCCAAAGGTTTGCCCCCTGCTACCGACAACAAGTGACGTCCGCCAGATCTGGTCCCCGTATCATTTCACGAGGCCTGAACAGTTAGACCAAGACCGCCGCGCCCTAGTCGTATGACCGGTAGAACACGTCCCGGTCCAGCGTCCAGTTCTCCGTGTAATCCACCACAAACCCGCTCAGCCCCTCCCACGCTATCAGCGCGCACGCCAGGATCACCACCCCGATCATCACCCTCACCAGCATCCCCCGGGCCCGGGACAGGTCCCCCCCGGACGACGACTCCTGCATGTAGACCACCCCTGCCCAGCTCAAGCTGACGGCGGCAAATCCCGCCCCCACCGCCACCAGGAAATACCAGGTCCGCCGGAGGTTCTCCCGGACGTACGACAGGCTGCACTCCTGCCCGTACTTGTCCGAAACGAACAGCGCCAAATCGTCCGGGTCTCCCCCCCATAAACCTGTATCCTCATCAAAAGAAAGAAACACCCCGTCTCCATCCGAGTCCACCGGAACGGGGGTCCCCGGAGGAACCGTGGGCGGCTCGAACTCCCTGGGATACAGGTGAAACTTCCGGACCTTCGCGCAGATGCAGTGCTCGCTGTACGGCCCGTCCGTATCGATCGCCGGGTCGTCCCGGCAGACCTCCTCATCCGGCAGGCTACCCTGCGCCCAGGCCACCGAGGGCCACAGAGCAGTCAGCGCCCCCGCCAGAACCAGAAACAGCAACACAAAAGCCCTCACCCGAAATCACCGCCCCTTCATCAGGACCCGGACCCCGTCCCGGACCCACTGCTCCGCCGCCACCGCGCCCGCCGTCACCTGCTTGTCCACCTCAGCCCGGAGCTCCGCCTGCTTTGCGCCAAGACCCAACTCCGGCGCCGGCTCACGCTGGCGCCTGCTCCGCTTCCGAGACCCTTTCTCCATCTTCAGCCGCTCCGCTTCCAGCCACTCGGGGCGTCCGTCCAGAAGAAACTCGCTGGTCTCCTCGTAGCTCGGCTTGCTGAACAGCCGGAGGAAAGACAGGATGAGGAACACCGGAATCGTCAGCCCGACGATCCGGACGAACAGCAGGGCCAGAGTGACTCCCGTGAGCGGGGCCATCATCGCCATCCGGACCGGAGTGGAGTAGGGAAAGAGAAGAGTCACCAGGAACCAGCAGAAGCCAACTCCCACCGCGCCCATCAGCTGGGGCAGGGAGAGCCCCAGCATGTACTTATCCTTCTGCCCCAAAAAGGTCGGGGAATCATAGGAGCCAATCGCCACGTTCAACCTCCTCCTGAGGCCCGCATCCGGACCTGCGTGCCGCTACCCGGGGCCACCCTCTCCCAGGTTCTGGTTCAATCTCTTCATGACCTGGGCCATCCTGTCATAGGACTCCCTGGTATCGTGCCCCTGCCGCTCCAGCTCCATCGCCGCATCGTCTCCCCGGGAGCTGGCCTTGTACAGGAAATTCCCGCTCATCATGTCCGCCATCCGGACGTTGGTCCGAGCCCCGGTCCGGTACCCGGACCTGGCCCCGCTGAGCATCTGCCTCGGGAGCCACATCGCCGCACGGCCGGCCTGTCCCAGGGCCCCGGCCCCCGCCCCCGCGGCGGCAGCCGCGCCGCCGGCAGTAGCACCGCCAGCGGCGGCAGCGCCTCCACCACCTCCACCAGCGGCAGCGCCTCCACCGGCACCACCAGCAGCAGCGCCACCACCAGGGGAAGCGCCTCCGCCAGGGGAAGCGCCTCCACCAAGAACAGCGGCACCGCCAGAAGGACCGGAACCCGGCCCGCCGAAGGAGGACCCTCTGAGGCTGGAAACCGCCTGGGAACCACCTCCACCAAGACCTCTGCCGGGGCCTCCGCCGGGACCTCCTCCGCCGGGACCTCCAAGCCCCATATCAACTCCCGAACCCCCGGAGTCGCCGCCGCCACCACCACCCTCACCCCCTCCGGAGCCGCCCAGTCCCCTCACCCCTCCCGCCACGGAGCGAAGGCCCTGCCCGGCCATCGGGAAGGCCTGACCGATTGGAGCGGCAACAGCCCCGATGCCGACCGAGGCGGCCATGAAAGTCCCGGCCATCGCCAGCTGACCCAGCTGGGAGAACGACTGGAACAATCCCTGCCCCTGCGGGTTGACTATCGACGGCACCTTGTCCGCCAGCGCCAGGGTCAGAAACGCCAGGAGCAGCCCGATGACCATCTCCCCCATCCCCGTATCCTGCCCCACCGACATGTAGTGCCCCGCCAGGTGACCCCCGATGTAGACCACCACCAGGACGAACACCTGCTGGAACGTCGATCCCAGGAACATCGATACCCACTTCTTAGTCCAGTGCGAGGTGGCATCCGAAGCGAAGAACGCGAAGGCCAGTGGGGACACAGCAATGAGCACCGCCAGTAGCGCGATCCGCATGAGCATCGCCAGAGCCACCTTGATGAACAGGAACAGCAACCCCACCATGAAGATGGCCAGCACTATGGTGAGCGCCAGGGCGAAGAACACCCCCTTCAGAAGCTCCGTCAGGTGCATCCCCCCGACCTCTTCCAGGAACCCGCCATGCCAGGCCAGGAAACCGTCCAGCAGGGCGCCGAAGGTGGAGCCGATCATCCCCCACATCGTCATCCCGGTGACCTGGGCCACGAAGCAGGTCACGTCCGACGCCAGGATCAGGACCAACTGGGAAATGTACAGGCTCCCCGCGGCCAGCGCGATGGCCAGCAGGAACCTGGGCACCAGCTGCCTGAACCCGACCGCCGGCTGGGGCTCGATCCAGATGTCGTAGGTCATCTTCACCCCCTGCCACACCAGGAGGGAGAAGAAGATACCCCCGGCAATGATCCAGGCCAGCGCCCACACCTGCCGGACTATCGGGTTGTCCCAGGTGAACTCCGGCGGGGTGCTGGAGAATATGTCGTAGCAGAGGTTCGTCCCCGTGAGTCCCAGAAGCCCCACCCTGAACGGCTCATCGACGTACCCCGTGTCGTACCCGGCCCCCCCGCACCCGTAGAGATCCTCAACCCGGGGCGGGACGGGGCCCCGGAGCCCGGTCAGGCACGCAGCCTCGTCCCCGTTGATGACGAGGGGCTCCGACATGGGCCCCTCCCGGAAGGTGGAGTATCCGGGCTCTCCGACGTAGGCCGCCACAGCAAACCTGTGGCTGAACCCGGGAGCGAGGGGAAGGTTCTGCATCGTCCCGACGAACCCCTCGTACTGGTCATTCAGGTATTTGGAGCCGACCGCTTTCAATTCATAACAACCCGGAGCCGTGGCGGTCACAGAAACCAGGCTGTTCGAACACCTCAGTCTCCCAGGAGTGGGACGGTCCAACCCCCCGACCGAAAACTCGTCCACCTCGTAGTACACATACTGAGTTGGGTCGGGCGGACTGCCCGAACCAACCACTTTCTGTTGGACCACGGATGGCAGCACGAACCTCAGCCCCCTCCCCTCCTGGAGCCTCGTCGACTTGGGGTCCGGCCAGACGTAGGCCACGTAACCCCTCACCTGCTCCTCCAGCGCCGGGGAGCCGGTCCCACCCAGAAAGTCCCAGTACAAGCCCACCCGGGTGAGACCCACGTTCCAGGGGTACCGGGACGACGGCTGGTCCGCCGGGTGCAACCCCAAGGACTCATAGAAGACCCTCCCCTCACTCCTCTTCAGAAGCGCCGAAGGCCCCACCGACCCCGCCGGCGGCCTCGACCAAGCCGGAAACCAATGGGTGTAATCTTGGTCTGAGTCCAGATCGATGAACTCCGCATCCCTGACCCTCAGATCGACTCTCGGCAGCTGCACGCACCTCCCCTGGAATATCACGTCCGTGCTCGTCTCACAGGTCGGCACCACCGGCGCCGACACCCTCTCGCAGTCATCGAACCCCTCCTTCCGGCTCGACACCGCAGCGTTCACCACCAGGACGTCCCCGCTCTCGCTCACCCGGGTGCCCGCGTCGGCTCCCGCCGCCCTCGCGGTCAGCTCGTCCACCTTCGACAGCCCCCCGCACGCCAGGGCGCCTCCCTGCTTCACCCCCCACCCGGGAAAGCTGATAACCGCCCGCAAGACGCTGCTCAGCCACCCTGAAAGCACCTCCAATCCCTTCCCCACCGCCTGAAAAACCTTCTCCTTCATCGAGTTGAGCCAGCCAATGCCACCTCCACCCTCCTCCCCGGCCGGGGTGAACCCGGAGGGAGACACCATGAGCCGGCAGACCACCCGCCGGATGTACCGCTTCGGCAGCCTTATCCTCGATCCGTCCAAGTAATTCTCAAAGGTGACCCGCGATTCGAGATCATAATAGTGGCGGTACGATTCGTAGTAGGTGACGACCATCAGGTAGGACCGGTTGGGGTCAATGGCCCCCCGGGGCCAGCCGTCGAGGTAGTCCTTCCGGGAACCAGGATCAGTCGGGATCCCGTACCGGGCCTCCGCTTGCCCCCCCGAATCGGTTGCCCGGCCCATCGGCTCCTGCTCCTTCACATCGAACTGGAAGAAGGAAAGGGACCGGACGTCCCGCCCCTCATCCTCCATGGGCCTCTCCACCCCCTGAAGGACGAGCATGTCCGCGTTCAGCCCCTCCGACCCGTCGTCAGTGTCGAAGGGGAAATAGACCCCATCCACCTCTCCCTTTCTCAGAGCATCCAGGTTGTCCGCCCCGTCCACCTCGCAGTTGATATTCTTAGCTAACACAACCTGCCCCTTCAGCTCGCATACCGGGACTGGGGCCGGAGGGGCTGGGGCCGGAGGGTCCACGAGAGGAGTCGCACTCTGCCCGTAACCGCCGTTCACCAGCTTCCGCACCGCATCCCCGTCCAGCCAGAGCATCCAGTGCATGTCCCCCCTCTGGTACTCCCCGGGCAGCTGGTACAGGTACCAGTTCAAATCCTGAAGGTCCACCGGCCACCTGATATGGAAAACGCCAGCCGGCGACAGAGGCGGGTTCTCAACATTAAACGCCCGGCTCAGAGACGGCTGCCTGTACCCGGTGTGATTAGCCGGACGTATCCATCCAACAGGCGAACCGAACCCCAACTCGTTGTACCCCGAGAACCGGAGACGGTTCTCCCCATACCCCTTGTAGACCGTCCGGAAATAGGGAGAGCCGAACCGGCGCATGATCAGGTCCTGTCCCAACTCTCCGCCGTCCCACCGGAAGTCCTCCCGGTAGAACGGGTCCAGCTTCAGGGTCACGCTGAACTGGTCACTGCCCCCATCCCCCTGAGACCGCTGCGCGTACGCGCCCGACGTACCCGACCGGTCCGGCAGACCGCTCTGGCTCACACCTCCCAGATCCACGTCGACGGGGCGGGACTCAGGTATTCCTTTATCATCCACCACCATCCCCTGCCGCTCCCCGATGCCCAACGTGTTGGCGGAGTACATCCCGCTGTTGTACTCCTGGACGGAGGAGCTGGCTGTAACGGTGACCGTGGTGCTTGTCAGATTGAGAAGCGCACTGCACGTCGGGCCGTTGCAGTTCTGGTCAACGGTGGTCCGGAGCTCCATGGCGGGCACCTCGTGCTGCCCCACGTGGAGGTGGCTACCGCCCCCGGGCTGACTGGTCGTCCCCGCCGCCAGGTCCGCGTCCTGCGCCCCCATATCCCTCATCATTGAGGAAATGTCGGTCGCCAGTCCTCCCCCCGGATTCTCCCGGTCCAACCACTGGGCCCGGTAGACCCTGATCCTCTCCTCCGACGGGGTCGCCACCTGCCGGCGCTTGAAGTACTGATCAGACGTCAGCCAAGGCAACGCCCTCTCCAGCTTCCAATCGGCATCAGTGATGACGGTCCCTCCCAAGACATCCCTCAACCGTTCCAGCCGCAGGTCCTTGACCAGTCCATCCTTAATCCCATAGGGAATCGCATCAAGGTTCCTTGGAGTGGTGGCAAAGGTATAGTCGACAGCCTCCCGGAAGGTCTGAAAGGGAATCAGGTGGGGTGGAAGATCCCCGGCGAGCGGAGGATCGCCCCTCCATTCCTCTATCAGGTCACGGGGCTCAAACGCGCCCTGCCCGGGAAGCCGGTTCTCCACGTCCCCAACCAGGTCTACGACGAACTCCCGGTCCTTATCTGCCGTCCAGCTCTCCAATGACCCATCGTCCCCGGTCAGAGGACCGCTCACCCAGCACATGAAGGGCTGGTTCGGCCCATCCTCCTGGGCAAGAACAGGCCCCGACGAAGCATGCCCTACCCCCAGAAGGAGGAAAAGGACGACACACGTGACAACCAGGACTCTCAATTTTCCAGAACGCAGAACGCCCATGACAAAGAGCGTATAGCATTCGAGGCGACACCCGTTTTACAAATTAGGGAAAGAGCAAACCCGGGGCAAAGAGGCCTCTAAATCAGCCGGCCTGATCTTGGTTAATCTTTTGGGCGAGAGGGCTTTGCACGAAAAATCGAATTTTGAACAATAAAAACAAATTCTTCGTGAAAAATACCGGGAACCCCGCCAGGTTATGCCACCTGGAGAACAGGAGATTCGACGAACTCCCGGACCGCATCCTCGAGTATCGGAACCCCAGACGGGAAGTCCGGCATAATCCCTCGCATCCTCATCTCCCTCGCGGAAACCACCGGGTTATAGGCGATCAGCTTGCAGAGAAGCTCGTTGACATGACTCTTGAACGTGTCGGACCGAAATGCGCGCCGTCCAGCGGGCCAGGTCGTGGGCCATCACCTGGACGGCCAGCCAGGCGGCGTTGGCAGCGAAGCGGCCCGAGGGGAGATGGTTGAGCCCGACGCCGTGCTTGAGGTCCCGGATGGCATTCTCGATCTCGGCGTGGCGTCGATGGTCGGCCTCCAGCTCCAGGGTATCCCCGTCCCGGTCGGTGATGAAGCCGTGATAGCTGTAGTTGACCAGGAGGGCCAGTTGGGGGCCTGGGGAGGGTGAAGCCCTCCGGACGACGAGCCGCACCAGTGCGGCGTCGGGCTCGGTCCGGAAGGGGGTGTAGAGCCTGTCTCAATAAATCAGGAGTAATGAGGAATTGGAAGGCTTGAGAGGTCGATAGCCATACATTAACCTTCCCATGACCAGCCAGAGATAGAGGATAGGTAGAACAGCGCGGATGAGCACGTGTCATCGACACGATTCACCAAGCGCGGTGAGGTTCCGGGGGCCACGGGGAGGGACACTGCGACTGTCCAAATACCTGGTCCAATATGCGGGAGCGCCACACTCGCCAAAGGGTTCTCAGGTTGAACGCTGCGGCCAATACGGTCCACTCAGCCGCTACGTTGGTCAGACCGCGTAAGAGGAACCTGCGGCCGCCTTGTTGCTCCTTGATAATCCCGAACACCGGCTCGACCACCTGCTTCCTCAGTTTGTAAACCTCTGTGGCCGCCGAGGTGGCCATCCAAGTGCGGTGACGCCGTAGTGCCGCGTCGTTCGGTCCAACGGTTACGTTGCGGCCATCCTTGCTTTTCGTGCACACCCCAAAGGCAGGGCACGCTCGGCAGACGGCACCGGGTGCCCGGTAAAACCGGTAATGGACTCCGTTGGGGGGTATGTGGATACGCTCGAAGGGGAGCACCTTTCCCTGGGGACACACGAAACTGTCGTTGCTCTCATCGTAGGCGAACCGGTCCTTGTGGTACGGATGATCTCGAGACTGTCGCCGTGATGACTCCGGCATGGCCACCGCCTGGCCCCTGCCAACGCAAT
Source organism: Dehalococcoidia bacterium (assembly GCA_965197555.1). Taxonomy (GTDB): domain Bacteria; phylum Chloroflexota; class Dehalococcoidia; order Lucifugimonadales; family UBA3495. Next base: position 2,272,563 of record OZ240213.1, read on the forward strand.
CCTCCAAGTTGGTCCCCGAGTAATATCCGGCGTCAGCCAAAGTCATCGGCGCTTTGGACCCCGTAGTCTCCTCGGCCTGCTCCAGCATCGGGGTAAAGGATGTGTGATCGTCCGGTTCATCTACCAGGCCGACCGCAGTAATCAACATCCCATTCATGTCCCCCTCCGCCGTGACCGGTGAGACCATTGCCTGACCGTTGTAGCTGGGCACAATGCCCTGCCGAGTCTTCATCAACCGGGCATCTTGGTCAGTCAGGTTGATGTGCTTGAGACTTCCCTGGCTGGCCAGGTCGTCCATCGCCTGCCTCACCTGTTCTCTCAAGGCTCTTTTGTCGGCCAACTCTTCCGGCAGATGGACGGCGGGGGTATCCTCTCCAGCTTCGTTCTGAGCCTCAAGGTCGGCTATCGCCTTCTCCAGCCGGTTCAGCAAGCGGCCTCCCCTTTCGGCGTCGTAGGTTCTGTCTCTCGTGGCGTTGGCTGCCACTTTCGACCCGTCCACCGCCTGCACCCGCCAGGTCAACCAACTCCATCGCCACGGCCGTGCGTACGGTGCGCTTGAACAACTCCCTCATAGCCTGCCGGTGAGCCTTGTAGAACCGCCATAGGGTATTGTGGTCGGGATGCTGCCAGCCAGTCAACCATAGATACGGTATCTGATCCCGGCACGCTGCCTCCAGCTTCCGGCACGAGCGCAACCCAGTCATGAACCCGTATAGCCACACGCAAAGTAGCGCGCGAGGGTGATAGGCCGGAGCTCCCAGAGGGTCCCCTTCTATTTCCACGCCAAGCTCGGCCCAACCCTCCCGGTCCAAGGTGTCAACGAACTCGGCGACAAATCGCGCTGGGTGGTCCAACGGCAACAGTTCGTCCAAAGACGGCGGCAACAGCCACATCCGATCTCGGTCCATTTCTCGAAGCGGCATCTCCTCAGCACCTCGGTCAGCGTTGCCCATAGTCTACACTGCGGTTTTCCACTGACTTTTGAGACAGGCTCTGTAGCTGGTCTCGGCCACGTCGGCGGCGCCGTCCATCCAGTAGGGGATGGTCGTCCAGTCCCCCTCGGGTATCGCCTCGATAAGATTGCGCAAGCTGGCGTGCTGGCGGACGGTGATGGAGAAGCGCACCTCCATCCTGCGGCAGACGGCGACGATGGCATGGGTGTAGAAGCCGCTGTCGGCCCGCACCGTGAATTGTCCCTTGGCTCCGGCATAGCGCACCCGCCCCAGCGTCTCCCGCAGGAAGTGCCCCAACAGCATTATTGCGACCAAGAAGAACTGCCACTGCTCGGCTCATTGGTCCGCATGTCAAGGGCGGTGGGAAGCTGGGCCGCTGGGGGAGAAAGTCAAGGCGTCGATACGTGAAGCGGCTATTCGGCTATGCCAAGGTACACTACCGGGGCCTGGCCAAGAACACGAACCGGTTGGTGCTGCTGCTGGGGCTGTCCGACCTGAGACGCGCCCAAGCCCTTCTGGCCGACTGACTCAGGGGGCAGTGCGCCCCATGGATCCTCACCACCGGAAATCCGATGCTGGAAAGGCCAAAGAGACCCCCAACGAAGAAAAATCAGCGGGCCGTAAGTCCCCCCATAAGCCCGCACAAGTCAAAAATATTCATTGCTCTCAATAGTTCAGAGGTTCCTTAGCCCGGCACCAAGCGAAGCCCCGCCGTCTCGTATGGTACAATCCCCTCCGCTGAAGCTACCCGTTTCTCCACAGTTCCTTTGGGTTGGTCCTGGCGCATTGTTAGGTGATGCGCGGCCTTTGCCGTGCCCCCTTGCCGCAACGCGCCGGGAGACTGGTAGCTTCAGTAACTGCCCGCATCCCGACCGCAAGGGGGCTACCAAATGCGGCATTTACCAGCGTACTTAGTTCTTATCGGGATCATCGGAACCGGATGCACGACTAGCCCACGACCACTAACTCCCTCCGACACTGCCACGCCGCCCACTGACATCGCAGCCACAGTCGAAGCGAGCGTTCAGGCTGCCATGGCAGAACTCCCGGCAGACACGCCACTCCCAACCCCCACGCCTACTGCGACCGCGCCGCCGACAGCCATGCCGAGTCCTATCCCGTTACCCTCTCCCTCGGCAACCCCACCGCCCACGCCGACGCCCACTGAGACTCCAAAGCCGGCATCTACATCGAGGCCCACATTTAGCCCTAGGCCAACAGCAACTCCAAGGCCGGAAGCCACCCCGAGGCCCACGGCTACCCTGCTGCCTACCTACACGCCTATTCCGACCCCGGATCCTGGAGCATCCGTCTACGAGCGGACCAATAGGGCAATCATCCATGACCCAGGTGGCGGTTTCCTGGAGACTGTCCAAGGGCCGCGATTCCAAGGGGGTGTGATGGTTGAAGCCACCTTCCCCAATCCCGACCTCGACGACAATGAGCGATCGGAGCACGGCTGCTAATACGTTGCGGGAGCTTTCCAAGTAAAGGGGCAGAGCTGGTGCTTGCAGTTTGCCGCTGACCAAGGTGGAGAAATGCCAGAATCGACCGACCAGTTAAACTCCCTTTTGCATCAGCCTGCGCTTTTTGCACCAAGCCTGAATTTTAGTGCAACGCCCCGGGGGCTGGTCTCTCCCTTCGGCCCAGAGACCAGCCCCTCGTGAGCCCTCCGTCCGGTCAATTCACCCGGGCCCGACGGCCTCACGGCCGACTTCCTGAATAGAGAGGAACACGTCCATGAAAAAGCTCATTTTCCTGACCATCATGACCATGGTTCTCACCCTCACCGCCGCCTGCGGCGGCCAAGCCCCCCCGGAACAACCCGGGTCCACAGCCCCCAGCCCCAGCGCCACAGCCGCTCCCAGCGGCTCCGGGACCCCGGCCGCAACCCCTCCTCCCCAACCCGTAAATACCCGGATCCCAGTCCCGACCCGTCCCCAACGGCTACAGGGGCTGGGGGCAACTCCCACCCCTGAACCGACCCAACCCTCCAGCCCGGCAACCGCCGCCCCGGTAACCCCGGCAGCCACCACCGTTTCAAGCAGCCCCGGATCCCCGGCCGCCACCCAGGAAAGTCCGACCCAGGACGAGGATATCTCGATCAAGGACCTGGTCCCGCAGAACCCCCAGCTCAACGACACGGTCCTCCTGCAGGACATCTACCCCCACGCGGACCTGGACCAGTTCGCCCTGGACCCCACCCAACCGGTTCCCCTCCCCATCATCCACGAAAAAGGTGAACTCGCACCCATCGAAACGATCAAGGAATTGAAACAAGATTTAATCCACGACGATCACCCCTTCCCCCAATGGTTCTTCTACGAGAATGTCAGGGACCATCCATACCTTCACATCTTCCCAAGACTCCAGCACACCGCCCACGAAGAGAAACCGCCTGGCCAAATCGAGGACATAGCCTTCAGGTTCGATAACCCCAAACCGTACATTTTCCCGACAGGGGCAGCAGAGGGGATAACCCGGTTCATCTACAACCCCTGGTTCGAACCGAGTACACACCCCTTCGAACACGTCCATTTCGGAAACGACTCGACCAGGGAAGTCCTGGCCCAAGCCATGACCGAAGCAATGGAAGAGGCGAAGTACCCCGCAGCCCGGCAAATGCCCACCCTATGGAGCAGAAACCGGATAAGAGAGCAGAAGCTGGAAGGCTTTCTCCGAGGACCCGCATACGCGGCTGGAGAGGATATCAGCGATAGATGGTTTGAAGATAGACGCTACGACCACGTGGCGCCGGTCACTCACTGGGAGTTCCTCCACCCCCAGCTGCCCATCATCAGGGTCACCTCCTACAACACGGTGATGCTGCCCCTGACCGTGAGCTCCGAGGACTTCTCCTACAAGTCTTTAACCGATCTGGACCCGAACTGGCAAAACTTCCGAGAACCCCAAGTCGAAAAGGACGTGGGGAACCTCAGGAGCCGGATGGGAGACATGGTGCCCACGACGTTCGCAGTGTCCTTCGTGGTCTCCTTCCAGAACAGGTGGACATCCTTCGAAGAACCCAACCGGCTGATGAACCGGTTCCAAGACGACTTCCAACTTTTAATGCACAACATTTCCCATACCACCACAGAGCGGCAGAGAGAAATCGACAAGGAACATTCTCCCAACTACTGGCACCCCAGCGACTACATGCAGCACAGGCTGATCGGCCCCATAGTCCTACAGGTCTACGAGTCGGAGGTGCTCCAGCCGGGCATCTACAGCGCCGTCCCCAAGGTGACCCACTGGGAGGCCCCGGAGTTCATCCTACCGGACAGCTTATTCGAAGCTCTGAAGGAAAGAACACGGAATGGGGAAAAAGTGTGGACAAGGTACGACATCTTCAGATGGCTCCAACCGGGCTCATGGCAGTTCATCAACTCCCCCCTTCCGGGACACCAGATAATACGCAAACAACACACGGAGGAAGAGAAAGACCGTTTTGCCGAGGCTACCGGCGGCATAAGACCCGACTGGTAGGAACCGCCCCCGGCCGGCGGCCAGGCCCGGCACAGGTGACCGGCGGTCCGCAGGCACCCGGCCAGGGCCCAACCGTAGCGCTGACCCCCACCCTGCTTGACAGCCCTTAAAGCACAAAGCCTCCACCAAAACCCCTATAATGCCCAGATTCCCCAGGGACGCGTTAGAACCTTCCATGATGGTCCCGGCCTTGATGCTGAAGTCCTCGCGGCAATCCCTATAGGTAAACGGAATCGGCAATTCTGATTATCGTCGTGAATGTGGCGGTAGTCGTAGGGTCGTCTTAGGCGTCAGGACTTTTGCAATCGACTCACACCTGGGATAAGCGGGATTCCCGGAGCGCCGTGCTACAATGCATGGGTGGCTTCAGTTCCAGTGCCCACAACTGCAGCAGAGGTAGCGTTGCTCGCCGCGTGGCTTGCCGTTCTTCACCACCTTGGTTAACTCAGCCATCGACGTCTGCCAAGTGCTCCCGTGAAGAGTTGATTGAAGTTGTTGGGCAACTGCTCAGCTACATTGGCCAGCGCGGGTCTGATCCAGTCTGAACAGTTACTTCGGCCCACCAGACTTGACAAAATCAAGAACCTTCACACTGACGTTCAGGTTGGCCGTATAGTGTGGGCTGGCACTGAATGCCTGAATGGATGGCTTGACCATCCAAAGTTCTGACCCAGGATAATGCTGATGAGAAAGATCAATTCCGCGTGAGAATATTCAGAAGCACCTACACCATACTCATAGCAATCCTCCTAACCTTGCTCATTGTGATGGGCTGCGCTCCTGAAGAGCCTGAATTGGTAGCTACGGCGGCCCCAACCAATATTCCTCCCTCGCCGCCATCCCAAACTCCGACAACCACGCCAGTTCCACCAGTGCCCCCTGAATCTGCTGCTACTCCACAGGTACCGACACCTGAATCCACGCCTGCTCAAGACTCTACAGCCACGCCAGTTCCACCAGTGCCCCCTGAATCTACTGCTACTCCACAGGTATCGACACCTGAATCCACGCCTGCTCAAGACTCTACAGCCACAATCACTCCCCCAGTAGAAGCAGATCCCACTGCCACGCCTCAACTCCAGACCTTCAATGTCGGCGATACCGTGCGTCTTGGCGACCTTCACATAACCGTGAACGGCGTTCGAGCTTCTCTCGGAGATAACTTCTGGGCACCCGAGAAAGGAGCCTATTTCATCTATGTGGATGTCACGTTTAGGAACGAAGGCGATCAACCTGAAGTGGTCAGTACATTACTCCAAATGGAGATGCGCGATGCCGAAGGACGGTCGTATGACGTCGACATCTCCGCGATTGCCTCTAGCGGAAGTTCGTCACTAGACGGTGAAATCACTCCGGGTGGCAGTCTACGAGGGGAGGTGGGATACCAACTGCCCACGAGCGCGACCGATCTAACTTGGCATTTCTCTGGCGATATCTTTCGGCTGGGACAGGCAATCTTCTCCTTGGGTAACGTGCCCGTACCGGTGCTACCACCAGGGTTCACCTTAGACGACCCCTTGCCAGCAGGTGAGGTTCTGATAGGCTCAGACGGTACCGAGATACGCGTATTAGGCATAATACCGGACGCACGAAGGCAGGTGGCTGAGGAGAACAGCTTCAACGATTCCCCAGAAGAGGGGATGCGCTTCTACATGATTCGCCTAGAGGTTGGTTATCCAGCAGACGCATCCGGTTCCGTCAATGTAGCAGCGTGGGACTTCAGCCTAATTGGCGACAACCGCGTGGTCTATGGCGGGCTGGTCTATAGCATCAGCTGTGGAGTTATCCCAGAACCACTTGGAGGTGAATTCGGGGAAGGGCACGAGGTCTTTGCTGGAGGTCGGGTAGAAGGCAACGTCTGCTTTGAAATCCCCGAGGCCGAGGACGGCTTGATTTTGATACACGAGCCGGGATATGGGACAGGGCCACGTCGTTTTCTTAGCCTCAGTAACTGACGGATAGTTTGACTCGTTGGTTAGAGTCTTGGACGGATGTGTTGGTTATAAAAATGGTAGTCTTGAGCATACCACTCCCCTGCTATGGCTTATCTCTGAGTAGTCTACCTAATCCAGGGATCTAACCCATCTCATCTTAATTGGCCTATGCTCCCCCACTATCTGTACTACTTTCGATGACGGTCTACAAATCCTGAGTCCAAGTTGGAGTTTCACGACGGGAGGCGGATAAGCGGTATGTGATTCCTTCGGTGAAGAACACCGGGACGCATGGCTGGACGGGAGAGGGTAACATCAGAGGTCCACGTAATCATAGACGCAGGCTAACCTTTTCCCGTTGAGCTCGAGTTCGTCGGCCCGGAAATTCTCGCCGTCTCGCATCAGCGATTTACTGCGGGTGGCTTCTATGAACCTTTCATAGTCCTGTTGGGTCGCCTAGCCTTTTCGTTCATCGTACATTGAAGTTCTGAAAACCAGGATATAAAACACGGAGACCTTGCCAGGAGCGGCAACCGTGCCGGCAGTTCCCGTCAACAGTTGATAGCGAATATCTGCGAACCGGGAAGAGTCCGGCGAACCCTTGACCGAATAATACTTCAACAACAGGCCCTTCACCCTCTCCGGCGCGTTGGTATTCTTCCCGGCCTCCCGTGTCTTCATGGCCGACGAGTACCTGCTCCTCACTGTACTCCCAAACGTTTCATCCACCTTGGCTTCCACCCCTACAAACAGACTTGGTCTGAGGGGCCACCGGTCTACATGCCCAGTGATTCCAAGGTCCAGGTTGCTAGGGTTTCCCGGATTAACTGCTTCGCGTGAAGAAAGGTCTGACTCGAGGAACTTACACCGTTCGGTCGGCGACCCACACATCCCCAGTGTCATGGTCAATCCACGTTGATTTGCCTGGATGCCGGACAGCAAACCACATTATTCGCAATGTCCCCAGAAGCGATGCGACCAGGGGGGTCCTGGCCCAAGCCGTCACGGAGGCGATGGAGGAGGCGAAATACCCCGCAGCCCAGCCCATGCCCACCCTGTGGGGCGAAGAACAAATAAGAGAATGGAAGCTGGAGGAATTCCTCCGAACACCCGCATACGCGGCTGGAGAAGACAATCGTGATTGGTTCAGAAATAGAGACGAAGACCACGTGGCGCCGATCAGCCACTGGGAGATTCTCCACCCCCAGCTGCCCATCATCAGGGTTACCTCCTACAACACAGTAAGACTGCCCCTGACACTGAGCGCAGAGGACTTCTCATACGAGTCGATAACCAATCCGGACCCGGACCGGAGAGACCAACTCAAAAAAGACGCAAAGCACCTCCGGAGCCGGCTCTCGCGTGGGCGTGTACCCTCCACGACGTTCGGAGTGTCCTTCGTGATCTCCTTCCAGAACCGGTGGACCTCCTTCGAAGACCCCAGCCGGCTGATGGTCCGGTTCCCGGAAGAATTTGAAGAGATAACCATCATTTACGGCTTCAAGGCAAGAACACACTGGGAATTACATAAGGAGCGTACTCCCAACTACTGGCACCCCAGCGACTACATGCAGCACAGGCTCATCGGCCCCGTGGTACTGCAGGTCTACGAGTCGGAGGTGCTCCAACCGGGCATCTATAGCGCCGTCCCCAAGGTAACCCAGTGGGAAGCCCCGGAGTACGTCATACCGGACAGCGTATTCGAAGACGTGAGAGAACGAGAAAAACTAGGAGGATTTAGCGAAGACGCCCTCCTCGTAAGATGGTTCCTATCAGATTTACCAAAACCCATCAACTACCCCCTACCGGGACACATCGCAGTCTCCGACGAGATGGATGAACGGAGAGAGTACCCTGCCTGGAGAAAGCTCCTATCCGAAATTTACGAGACAGGCCGGGACTGGTAGGGGCTCCGGGCCGACCTCCGGCCCGTGATTCTTCCCGGGCCTGCGGGGATAGACCGAGGTACTGTCCGGTGTTGGCCTGCTCGATCACGTTCCCCCCGCGCACGCGGGCGATAGGTCATACCTTCGGATACACTTTCGACCTTCCCAAGCCAGACAACGCAAGCAACCGCTCCAGCAAGGCTAAGCAGAAGCCATCTCACAAGCCGCCACGGAACAACACCAGCAAGTCTCCCCAACGGGCTACATCAAGAGTTGGAAAATCGGTAACTCGCCCCAAACCAAGCCAGGCTGAGGTCGAAGCCAAGAGGGGAAAACGGCTCAAGTACGACCGGCGAAGAAAGCAGACAGAGAAACGCAAGGAGTACGAGCGCCGCCGCGCTCAAGTACAGAGACAGAAAGACAAGGAGATAGGCCTCTGCAAAAGCTGCCCGAGCCCTGCCATCCCCGGCAGGACGCGCTGCCAGTCCTGTGCGGACAAACACCAGGAGTCCAAACGGCGCAGCAAGGACAGGCAGAGAGCCATGGCCGGGACCTATAAATCGCCTAAATCGCCATCAGCACCGGCACAACTGCTGACGCATTCATACATGGGCGGTGGCCCTGCTTCAGACGTCGGTTCGAAAGGCCTGAAAGTAAGTAGAGGATATGAACCTCTAGTGGTTCGAGTCCACCACGGTGGGCCTACACGTACCGAATTGCGAACTTTTCTGTGGGAGGTACAAATATAGGGAGTCTGGCTTGGTAGGCCGGACTTGACGGTAGACAGTACCCTGTTTGAGTTGATGTTGAGCCTGTGAGGCTCCAATCCTTTCGAGGTCCTTATCTAAAAAATATCCGCTTTCCCTGGGTTCGTTGTTGGAGCGGCTACTCATAGTTCGGTTGGCGGGCCAACTCCAACTACCAGATCGTCAACGAAGGAACGAGCTACCGGCAAATGGTGTCCCCGCATCGGAAACAGCTGGGGGAAGCGGAGGTGGTTGACCCGGCAACCGCCCATTGATACAAGTCCAACTCAGTCACTTTCAGCATGGACTAATGTCCGTGATTACCCTTGGCGAAATGACCCTAAAAAATGACAACATTAGAAATCCGATGTCGTTTCTGCACCAGCACTTGGACGTGGGCAACTGACAGCCAAGGCCTGTTTTTATGGATCATTCGATGACAATTTGAACACACCAAGGACAGGTCTGACAGCTTTGTCGTTTCACCTTGTAGAGATAACTCCGATAATGGCTTGGTGTGGTGACACTCGATGAACCCGTGCCCTCTTTCCCCGTAGACCTCTGCAAAATCAAACTGGCATACTTCGCAAGTCAAAGACTTGTGCTCCTTAATGGTCTGCTTCTTCTTTAGCCTGACAATTGACGTATTCCGCTCCCGGTACCTATGGAGCCTAGTTAGCACTTTCCCCTCTTCGCCCTCTTCGTTGTCTTCAGAAATTACCTCCACCGACGGAAGTGCTACATCCGATATGACTATGTCTCGGATGGCGTCAGAAACTCTTTGGAGTCCATCACGATCAGAGGCAAACCGATTCCAGACTACGCCTAAATCCTTGTTACCATTTTGGAGACCCTTCCCTTTGTATGCTGGGTCATACCTGCGAAAAGTCATTAGTGTCATGTGAACACCGTTCTCGTTCCGGAACTTTTCGGGGACAGTCCCTCCCAACTTCACCCGCAAGCGATAGAGGAATTGGCTCAGTTCCAAGATTTCGTGCGAGCCTTTTCCAGGAATAGAAGGGGCATGAGCTAGGTAGAATTGTAATGCGACAATCAACTCGTCTCGGGACCACGATGGGTTTCGCAAGCCAACCCCTTTAGTTCACGGCTTTCGTTTCCACCAAAACCCAGATTGGCGCCGAGTATCCCTGCCGATTTCCTTTTCCATTACGGGTGGCGGCAACAGGCCGTCCCTATTCAAAATCGGTCCGATCATCCCGGCCAGTTTTGAACCTTTGGGATCAGATTTTGATCAGGCCGTTAAAATCACTTACCCCAATATCCGCTGGGAACTATGCGTGAAGGCATTGCATCAATTCTGAGTTCGTTCCTGACGGCATTGGCTAGTTCGACGGCGTGACCTCCCCGGAAGTTGTCAGCAATTACTTGCTTTGCGCCTGACGCCTCAATATATCGGAGAGTACCTTCAAAATCTGCGTGGCAAGTCATCGCCACCCGGAATGACCTAAGGGAGAACTGCAGCACAGGATCCTCAAGACTCGACATATAAGCACTGAGACTTATCGCAGTTCCGTCCTCTAATCCAAAGAGGTCCCCTTCTCCAAGTCCATAAAGTCGCATGTACTGTCCATCGGCAAGGGATTGTTTGGCTTCCTCAGAAGAAACATCCAGTATAGGACGAATCTGATATCCAAACATTCTGTACACGTCGATTTCCCGGCACAGTTTCTGAGTAGCCAAGAAGGGCACATTAGTAGCTTCGTCCAATAAGACAAGGGCCCGTTCCAAAGTCCCCCTGTGGGCTTTGATGTGGACTGGCCCCTGTCCCAACTGTTTGATCACAAGTTCAATCAGCCGGCCGTCGACGTCTGATTGTGTATATCTCCTAATGCGGTCTGGGCTTCCATAGGTGCTGTCGACGACCAAAACGTCAGTCTTGACCACGTCGTCCAGTGGCCAGTTGAAATCTCCCGAGTATGCGACCCTTACACCGTTAGCTAAGGTCATGCCCACTTGCACTGCCCCCAGCATGTGGCCGCTAGGGACCAAATCGATTTGGTCCCCGCCAACTTCATAGGATTCTCCCATTGAAACCGAGATAAAGTTCGACCTATACGCAAGCTCTGCGTTCAACTCGACGAGCAGCAATTCCCGTGTGGGCTTACTAGTGACAATCGACTGGTACCCTTTGCTGGATTCAAATCCACCCATATGGTCCGAATGGATATGCGTTTGGACTCGGATTGGAACGTCGGAGACAAAGCCGTCGCAAACCACGTTTTCGCCAAGAACGATGCCGCCATTAGGTGATACTCGAACGGGGACTTCCATCAGCGCCGCTCCATAAATTCCCTGAGGCACGATGTGATTTCTTGCTCGAATCCCCCTTCCATCGTCTCTATGGTTTGAGCTAAGCTTGAGTCGCCGCAGAGCGAAAACCTGGACACGCCAAGTTTGCCAGACCAGGACAGAAGCGAACCTAAACGTTCAGATAATGCGTCATGGAAGATGCCGTCGCGCTCCATCTGGGTCAAGTCCTCAAGTTGCTGGCACACTTTGTCTGAAGAGACCGCCCCCAGAAATAGGTAACGGCGCTCAACCGTAGGGCGAAGGCGGAGAATAGTATCTATACAGTCGTCGATGGACCCTTGGGAGTGTATCCTGGTTTCCACCAATTGACGGGTTTCCTCTGATGTGAATTTGTGGGACAGGATGGCCTTTGCACAGGCCATTTGGTCATTCGGTGCTGTCAATCGAGCGACCTGGGCAGCTGATTTCATGGGCAAGGTAGACGCATTTGGTTTTCCCCAACCTACAAGGTGCTGGATAGTTGGCGCCAAAGCCAAGAGGCGATGGATTTCTCTGAGAGTGCTAGTGCTGCTAAAGTCCACCAACTTGGCTATCTCCGAAAACGTCGCTCCGCTTCGGTATGCGGTGTCGATGATTCCCGCAACCTCAACGGGCGACAATCTCCTGTTAGCCTGGTGCGTACCCAAGGACAGTATTAGATCGCGTTTCAACTCAGGAGAGAGATCCTGGACCATCTGCTACTCCCGGTACCCCTTTCGTTCGAGTCCTTCCTCGATGAGCGCAACCGCCGCATCGTCTTGGGAAGTCTGCTCGTCTTGAGCAAAAGTTTGAAGTCGGCGATGGAGTTCGATGCCCATCGTGACGGTAATTTGAGTGATTCTTGCGCCGGATTTCGCCTCCTCGATTACTTCATCTAGGGCTTTACCAGGGGAATCTTTGAGACCGTCGGCCAGCTTCTTCTGCTGAGCATGAGTCAAGGGTTTCATCTCTTCTACGAGAGCAACTGCGGCGACAGCCACGTCCCCACCCATGACCTCCGCAGCATCTTGGGCCCGGAGAACTATGGACAGGTCGACACCTCCTTCGTCATACAGTTCACGTAGCTCGGGGCGAAGTCGGTCGTACTTGACGTACTTTCGAACGTCGTTATAAGGCAGCCCGGTTTCGTCCGCTACTGCCCTAGCGTTCCCGTATTTCCTGTACAAGTATGTACAACTGTCTATTAGGTCACGTCGGTTCAGGTCTCGTCTCACTAAGTTCTCTGTAACCGAAATCACCTTTGCCAGGGTCTCATCGACCCGTTCGTCGAGAACAGCGGCCCATATAGTATCCAGCCCTAGTTCCTTGTGGGCCAAAAAACGCCTTTGACCAGTCAAAATTTGAAACTTGCCAGATATTGAGCCTTCACAAACAACGATAGGCTCAAGCAACCCCACCCTCTTTATACTGTCGGCTAGCTCGGCGATCCCCACCGATACATCACGGGTCCGTGCTTGACCCTGCCCAATCTCAAGACCGTCCAACGGGATAGACAAGAACTCCTTCACTTTCGCCATTACGATACCTCCAGACTGGCCTAGTCGAACCGTTATCTTTTTGCGCCGATGTCGGCGCTCCCAATATCCAGAACCGCTTCCAAGTCTGACGCCGAGAAGGAGGGCATCACCGCGCTTTCAGCAGTTTCTATGTATCGTTCGAATGTTTCCCTCTTCTCCCCAAGGACAGTGGCTATCCGTTCCTCAATTGAGTCGACCACCAAGAATCGGTAAACGAAGAGGATTCGGTCGCGGCCAAACCGATGGGCTCGATGGATGGCTTGCTCTTCGACGGCTGGATTCCACCAACGGTCAAACAAAACGACGTGGCTGGCGGTACCTAAATTAAGGCCAACCCCTCCGGCTCTAATAGAAGCAAGCAAGACCCTGGGACCGGGTGAGTCGTTGAACTGCTGAACCGCTCTGTCCCTGGCCCTGTCGCTTAACTCCCCATGAAGCATATCAACACTAATGTCGTCAGCGATCGCAACCTCTATCCACTTCAGTGCTTCGACATATTGGGAGAAAACAAGCAGCTTGTCATCTTTAGATTGCAGGCCCTGGACTATCAAGTTGAGAGCAGCTAGTTTGGAGGATTGTCCAGTTACGGGGTCAAAGTTACAAGCCTGCTTTAGCCTAGTGATGAGAGCCAGCATAGACGAGGCGAATTGACTATCTCCTCGAAAAGCGTTGAGACTAGACCTGCTGGCCCAAATCTGCTCATATGCTTGTTTCTGCCCGCCCTCCAATTCAAGGGGGACATCCTGAATCTGGATCGGCGGTAGCTGAGGCAGAACCTCGACCTTTCGTCGTCGAAGGAAATAGGGCTGTATTCGGCTCTGCATTTCTAACCGGCTCATAGCGATGGTAAGAAGGTCAGGGGACAGGAACCTAAAGAGCGCCACAAGGTCTCCCACTTGATTTTCGATCGGCGTACCAGTCAACGCCCATGCGGCGTCACAGCGCAGGAGACGACACGCTAGCGCGGTCTCGGAATTTGGGTTCTTAATCCTTTGTGCCTCATCCAACAGCACAACGTCATAGTGAGGGTCGGTTAGCCCTTGCAAGTAATCGGCCCGGACTTGCTCATAGGAAGCGAGCAACACGTTAAATGGCAACTGGTAGTAAGCATTTCGATCCCTGGCACTGCCTTGCACAACCCCCACACTCAAATTTGGGGCCCAGGTCTCAAGCTCGCGTGCCCAGTTCAGACGCAAAGTTGCAGGAACGATTACCAAAGCGCGGTTAATATTCCCCGTCCTTACCCGCTCGGACAGAGCCACAGCAGCTTGCACTGTCTTGCCTAGGCCCATTTCATCGGCCAAGAGTGCGGACGTCCGTTCCAAGAGAAAGCTCACCCCTTCCCATTGATAGGGGCGAAGTGGCGCAGGCAAATTTCGGAAAGGATCAGACACGGCTGGCTACGTTCCCGCTTACTACACAGGGAAGTTCTATATGGAACAGATAAGGCATCCACTGCGGTCTTCGGATTCCACGTCTAGGTTCAAGCCACCCAGAGTTTCCACTAGAGGCAGGTTTTTTCGGTGGGCGCGCTTTCGTTCCTTCGCATTTTCCCAATTTGCTATTATTTGTGCCATCCTCTCGGGACGCTCCAACTCCGCAAGAGATTCTCGGTGATTCCAGAAAAATTCCTCTCCATGTAGGACACTCTGCTCTTCATATCTCTTGGCTTCTTCGTACAAATCGGGATGGACCTCTTTGAGTCTTACCCACTCGATCTTCTGTTGATAGAAACAAAAGAAGCACCCAGAGCGAGTGCGACCCCATGACATATATGATGGTAGCCCCAGTCCCGATTCCTCCAGTATACGGATGACGTCAGGCAACGTGATTCCATCTTCTTGAAACGGATAAACCGTCTTCACGTTCGGTTTTGCGCTTATGTACCCGGTCCTGTTCTCATCACCCCGCAACGCGACGTAGTTGATCACCGGGTCGTTCCCTACGTAGGCTTCAAAAGGTTTGAGCTTGAGCATTTTGGTGCACCACCGCCTGTGATTCGATGGGAGCATCCCACCATAGACAGTCAGCCAGTGGTCAAAGTTGTCAACAGTGGAGCTCTTTATGATCGGTTTACCCAGAGTGGCCTCAAGTCTTGCCAGGTAGTCCAAAGTTTCCGGCAGTTCTTTGTCCGTGTCATGGAAGACGTACTCCATCTCCGGCACTCGGTCCCGCATGTAGATAGCCAAGGCCGCACTGTCCTTGCCTCCCGACAAGCTTAGAATATGCCGAACTGATTGCTCCATGGCCCAACTCCTAAATTGTTGTAGAATCGTGAACATGCAGACTGACAGCGAGAGCGACCGAGCTAGCACAATCTTCCTCTGCTTCGACTCCGAGCAGGATCTTGAATCGGCCATCGCCGAAGTTTATTGGTTTCGCTGCCGTGGGTAGCTTGAAGGGTTTGCCGAGTCGCTCCCATTCCGAATCTGCTACGGAAATGTTTTGTTCCTTGAGCAATTGTCTCAGCCGTGTGATCAACGGTAGGGTGAAAACGCATTGCTGCCCGTCTCTTGAACGCACTAGGAAAGAAGCATTCTCCTCTTTAGAATCGCCTATGGCTTCGTACTTTGTCTTCGAGGAGTTTGGACGCAACAAGCCTACAGAGATTGGTTGATAGATGGGAGGCATGACCGGCGTTCCAATCCTAGATAGATCCGCTGCGAAAGACCGTTGAATATCTAGGGCAAATGTTTGTCTGAGGCGAGCTTCGCGCTCCAGCTTTTTACTACTAGCCCACTTGGTAAAATCTCCGTGGGGAATTGCCCGGGCGTCCTTGACGTCCCAACCGATTTGATAGACCTTTTCACCTCGCTTGTATAGTTCTGTATGCGCCTTAAATCGATCGGGGATCTTTTCATCAAGTGGGAACAAATAACCTGGGAGGAGCAGGATGGACCCAGTCTTGGGTTCCATCTGAGCTTCCTTCCCCTTTGCTGGTCTGATTTCTAAATCACATTGCGGTGTAATAACCAAGAATAAATCGGTGCTCCTGGTGGCTTTGGTTAGCTCTTGTCCAGTCCCAGGTTGTTCCTCTTCGTGTGGGTCACTATTCTCGGACACTTGACGCCCTAGCACGTCTCCCATTGCCAACACTGGCTGTTGCTTATTGGTTGTCAAATCGAGAACATGAACCGGACCCACGTTAGTGTCGAAAATTGACGCATGGTAGACTTCCGTTAGCCTTTCTGTCGGAGGATCTAAACTTGGTAGAGCCTCCTTGAAAGTCATCGTATCAAGTTCACCGCGTACATCTTCCAAAGCTTCCGAAAACACTAGCTGTGCTAGATAAGAACTAAATAGTGAAAATAGATAATCACCAAGTGGCTGGCCTTCTTTTTGCAAGCTCAAATTCTGAATGTAGGCGTAGTCGTTTAATGTAAGGTCTCTGATCCCTTCGAGGAACCGGCTTCCCGCATCGTTGAATCTGCTTTGTAGGCCATCAATGAACTTTTGTACCCGACGCCCCGGAGTTAAAGAAATGTCGAACAGGTTCATGTACATCTGCAAGTTGAACGAATCAGTTAAGACGTTTTTCCGCACAGCATAAAACATCCCACGAAGGATTCCGGACTTGCGACAAAAGTCGTCTGCAGAAGCCTCCATGCCATCGATCGACGAAAACAATACGATTAGCGGCTTAGGCTTGCCGCCCTCAGGATACTGATTAAGAATGCCCTGCGCTTTCTTTGCCGCCGCCTCCACTGCGTCGTCGTGTGACCCGAATCCTAATTGCCAATCCAAAAAAACCAAATGTGGTTCGTGAGCGACGATGTCCCACGGTTCAGCATCGGATGCGAAGGTCTGGACGTGAAGATCAAAAGATTGACGTAAATAGTTAGTGAGAATCCTCACTTGATCGAGACCAGAGATATGGCGTTGCCCGACCAAAGTTCGTTGCCAGACACCATAGAACAACGGGAATTGGGAGATATCCTCAAGGAGACCATTGACGCACTCATCGGTCAGGTCGTCCGCCTGATGCAAAACCAAGCCTACTTCCGTAATCTCGTCTCGCACGCCCTTTTTAAATTCGATCTGCCCCCAAAGTTCCAACCTGTCTGCTGGCGATAACTGCATGTGCTCGGCCTCATCGAACACATCATCTACAATCGCAACATGAGCGATTTGGGACAGTTCAATCGCCGTGTGCAGTGCCCCTTGTTCCGCCTCAGACGAATGGTTGGTCATGGCTTCATTTCTCCCAAGGTCAGTACGAAGGTGTGACAAACTTGGTCTTCCTGGTTCGTGGGCTCGGCAATGTATAGGTCTGCACCATGATATCTTGCAATTTCTCGTCCAATGAAGAGACCTAGACCTTTGCCCTGCCTTGGAGGCTTTGTCGTATAGAACGCTTCGAAAACCCGCTCCCTCGAGTCTGTCGCAACTCCCGGACCATTATCAGTGACGAGTAGTTGCTGTGCTTGGGTGTCAACCGCGATAGTGATCCTAGAATTTTGGTTTGGCTCCAGCATCTTTTGCTGCCGTAGCCAGTAAATGGAATTGTCTAGTAGATTTCCAAGTACTTGGATTATCATTCCCTTTACAGCCCTAATCCGAAGGTATCCTCTACTTCCATCTGGCCTTATCTGCAAATCGCAAGTTATACTTTCCCTGGCAAACCGGTCGCGATGATCTTCAATCGTATCCTGAACCAGGCTAACCACGTCAAAGCGTTCCCGGCGCTGGCGACCTGAGGTGCTTATGGGGTCAAGCACCCGCAGCCTTCTTTGGAGGGTCTTTAATTGAGCTTCCAACATGTTCAGAGTCGGCTGGATTGGGCTACTAGTCTTGCCGTTTGACGCGCCAGCTAACGTCCGCAGGACATGCTCGGTTGCCCTATTTAGTTCGTGAGCCAGGACTTCCACACTCAAGCCTATACCTGCTAAGTTTAGCAATTGCCCTCGTCCAGATTCGTAAGAATCGGCAATTTCCTGCACTTCTGACATCAAGTTTGTTAATCGATTGACTGCCTCATTGACCTGGGTTAAAAGGGATTGCTCCCGTTTGAGCTCCGGCACTCTCTGCACTAGCTGTCTGACGTTAATCCGAATCTGGCGTTCCTCATCCTGAACGCGCTGACCTAATTCGTCGAGAGACAGAGGCTCTCGAGCCTTGGTCTTGTCCTCCTTGTCAATTTCGTTTAAGAAGGGCCTTAGTTCGTCTTGAATTACGTGCTTTAGCAGATTGATCAGTGCCCGCTTTTCATCGCAATCCCTTAAGCCCTCCCTATTGGTTTGGTCAGTTAGCGCAGGGTTTGTTACGTTAGATATCAATAGCCGGCCAATGATTTGGAGCCTGTTTATCTTGTACCCGCCTGATGAGAGAGCTCTTCTATCCAGGTCAAGCCAGTCTTCATCCAACCCACCATAGGGAAGCACGCGGAATCCATCACGAAAAACCATGACTCCGCCCCCCCAATCTCTAACTACCTGGAGTACGGTACTACGGTCCCCGATTCCCTCCAAAGCACTCAAAATTCGCCTGTTATACCAATAAATTTCCAACTGGAATGGTCCAAGGGATTCCAGGACATTCATAGTGCTTTCCGATATAGAGGTCAGATGAGCTCCGTCTAATGCAAAGACCCTTTGGCGACTTTTGTATTCCAACTGGCCGGAAAGTCTAATACGGTCTTGATTTTGATGTCCAAAAGTGGCCTTCACCGTAGCATGTGCGTTGTCGAGGAGTATTCTATTGAAGCGAGGAATTGGCACTGGCTCGCCGTTAAAGACTAACTGAATAGGGAAAATGCTCCTATCCGTAAAAGGGTCTGTGAATTTGGTGAACTGTTGGTCGACAAGTTCCTTCAACTTAAGATTCGTCCATGGTGAAGTCAAACCACTTATTACTAACCTAGTACCCGATGAATTTGGGTCTTCTTTTGAGTGGCCACGGTGGGCCTCGATGTGAAAATCATCTAAGAGGGCATCCGAATTGTGCGAAAAAATTGACCAGTCGATATCGAGCACGTTCCAGGAAGTCTCGCCTACAGTTGAGGATTCAACATGGAGCTGGGTCCCCAGCCTCATCGAAGATAATCGACCTACACCTTTTTCGCCGAGAACTGGACGTGAGCTACCATCGGAGACCCGCCGAGCCTTGGTCTCTAGTCTGGAACGCGTGCCTATAGTTAGGAATGCATCCTCTAGTGTATCCAAAGACATACCTTCGCCAGTGTCACCGACGACCAAGTAATTGCACTCTAGCAAAGCCTCGTAAATTTCTTGAGTCCCAGTTGCCTGCTCCACTAGGCGAGCAAAGGAGTTGGACCCAGGAGCGACGCGGTCTATCGCCTTGAGTATTTCAGTCCGCAGCTCTTCAATACTCGGAGGTTGATTCGACAGATCCTTATGGCTTCCTAGGGCCGATTCTAGGCGTTCCAGCAATTGCCTGGCTTTTTGATGGGGAATGCGAACGACTACATTAATGGTGACATGACTCGACCCCGCGTCGAAGCCATTCTTCACGAGTTCAAACAGAGCTACGGCATCGGAGCTTATTAGCTCGGCGCCAAGATGAATTAACGTTCTTGCAGCCACTCGGAAACTCATGAGTCGTCCTCTACGAAGACCACCATTCTCTGACCTTATTAGGGTGAAATCACGTTCCCTTCCGGAGACTCACCCTGTAATCGATTCCACAATACCCGGGAAATAGCGGCCAGCCCCAACTCGCTCGTATGTCCTAGAGCCTTTTCAATTTCCAATTCCAAGTCTCGAACCGCCGATTCGTCGTTCGCACGGTACCGCACGACTTTTGCAGCTTCCGAGCCGTCTTTATTTGTCAAAGCCAGTCGAACCGCAGTTGTATCAGCCTCCTCGGCAATTTCTTCAAAAATGATTGCCTCCACCCTGCGAAAAGTTGCCGTCAGGATATCGATCTCGGCCATTGCCCTATTTTCTTCAGCATATGTCCACCTAGAAGGCGGCTTGGAGACCACAAAGCTACCAACCCTTTCCGCCCAGGCGTCCTCTGTCAACGCGCTGTCCGCCAGGCATCGTGCAAAGGATTCGAATCGGGGTTCACCAGCGAAGAGGACAATTCGTTGTGCCCTCTTTGCAACTTCACCGCGGCTGAAGTCAGTCACTTCTGTGCCTAGGCCCGAGAAAACATGTTTCCGAATTCGCTCTAGCAAACCCGGGTAGGTGGAGCCCAAGGTACGCAAAGAATACTCTAACGTGGCCACGAATTGTCGCCCCATTGTGTGCTCAGATGACCCTTCATAGGCAAACGGCTCTAGTCCGCACGCGACCGGTAGAGTTTCGAAAATCAAAGGGGCTGGCTCTCGAGCAGAGAAAAGGGCATCACGTACCCTTTTCGCCGGCTCCTCCAAATGTGGGTGCTTTTGCGTATATTCAGGTAGTTGCGCTGCAAAAATGGTCAGTGGTCGAACTACGTCCAACAATTCGTAATCTTTACCGCTCCGGTGCTTATCCGCAAAGGACTGTGCCAAGAGTGAAAATACTTCGGAGCGGATACCTTGGACCCTACATAGCTGTAACTCAAAGACAGATGGTTCCTTAATGAGACGCATAAAGCAGTGAGAATCGATCCTGTCCTGGAATGTTCCATTTTCGTAAACTGCGATCTCATGAGCGTGGGCTATAATTTCAATGGCCAATAGAACAGGTGCCAGACCCGCACGAACTCCATAGGGCCGCCCTTTCAGGTCATCAAGAATTTCTTTTACCGAGACCCTTCGACCTTCTGCATCCTCGACTAAGGCCAGGATACGCTCCAATGCCGGCCTAAGGCGTAAAGGGTCTGAGTTCTCTTGTGGTTCTGCGAGTACGAGCTGCTCCTTCTCTTCCCGGTGGACTTTGCCCTCCCTCAATACCGATAGGTACATAGATTTCTCAGGGGGTGCCTTCCCATGGTCGATTCCCAGGAAAGGTTCTTTAGCCGCCAATAGCATCCGCTCTATGAGACGCAACCGTGCTGATGCCGCAGCGCTACTCAATGCTCGACGATTGAGTAATTCGTTGTGTACTAGGGGCGCTTCACAGTACAAGGGATCACAGATGTTCGACACAACCGTGGATATGCCGCCCTTTTCTGGGATCGCAATACGTCGACCTTGGTGCCACCATTCCGCTCCACTGTGGTCAGCAATTTCATTTCCGAAACCGCAGAAAGAATTCAGCCTCTTGATGAGTAACCGACGAGAATAAGAGAGTTGGCGGGCTACCTCGGCAGTAGCGTATGAGTCTTGGGATAATTCTGGGGTATTGTCAACTACCCATTGCCATCCCAATGCATCTACCACCTCTCCGGTGATGCCATGAAGAGCTGGAGGAACAACAATGATTAAGTCAGGGCGGAGGGCTACCTTGCTGGACAAGATTCTTTCCGTCAGTTGGTGCCGTTCCTCTAATGAATCGCACAAAAGGACTAATACTAAGCCGTCTGATTCGGCAGCTGGGACAGTCTCCTCGAACAGCGTCCTCGAGTAGACGTAGCGAACCTCAAAGTGTCTGAGTGTGCCTGTCTCAATATAGTGCCGACGGGCTACTATCGAAGTCCTTTCCAGATAAGGGGTAACCAGTGCCGATACTCCGTCTATTGGAACAAGGCGGCGTTTGGCAGCCTCAAACGCAGTGCCTATATCAACACTGGTGCTGGGCCACAAGCAATAACCTCCGGCCACGCCTCGGTCGAATAGAAAACCTCGATGTTTCAAAGAGGCCAAAGTTTCGGAAACTAAGCCCTTTGGGTCTCCGTCAGCTAAAGCTGCTTCCAGCACAGACCGGGTTGGCAGCAGGTACTCAGCATCTAGAAGATTGAGCAGCGCAACAACCTTCAAGACTCTTAATTCATCGAGAACCACGTCGTCCTGGTGTTCGAGGCGATCCAGCGTTCCGACGATACGCAACCAATCGCTGCTATAGCTACCTCCCGCCAGGCGGTCTCCAAATGTGTTACGGACATAGTCGTAGAAATCTGGTAGACGGTACCAACCGTTGGCATCAGCAGGGCGTTCAGAAAATGCTTGTAGCCCAAACGGTTCCGACGAAAGCAGAAAACTGAACAACGATCGTTCGTGTTGTCCAAATCTAGCGAAAAACCGCACCAACACTGGGAGCACCGTGGGGTGCAAGGGGTACATCTCCAAAGGGGAGAGATAATTAGGAGATGCTCCATACCAACCCGTCTCAAGTATTGCTGCTCGGACGAGATGAATCGTGTCCGCTAAGCTGTCTGGAATCAATCCCTCATCGATATTCAGCGCACCAGACACGAGGGCAACTACATGTGCCAACGGTTGATCTAACGTAATCTCATCAAACCTGCCGGCTACTTTGGCCCACTCCAGTCGCGAAATAGAAGGAAGCCCTTGCGCGTATGCAGAGATATTTTGGTGGAGAAGGGCCAAGACGACAAACGGACGATCGCCACTACGAGCTGCTTCTTCAGCAAGAACCTGAAGAACGTACACATCTTCTTGTTCCGGATGGAAGGCGGCGTACTCGAGAAACTTCCCTAATTCATCCAGCACCAGAAGAACACCCGTAAATCCCTTGCTCGCACCATATTGCCTTAAACCTCTTAAGAGCAGCGGTAATTCGGAGAGATTGCCGGAACTAGCGACTCTTTCCGATTGCACCTCCAGGTGATGTAGGCTATCATCGCTCCCTACAACGTTCTTGAACTGCTCTAAAACACGGCTAATCCCTCTCGCCACAGCAGGCACCAGCGGTTCCCGATCTCCAGTGACGAGAAGTGGAATCATCCGAGTTTTGGTTAGTGCCCCGAGTTCTCCAAATTGCTCTACGGCCAGTCGAATCTGAGCAAGATCAGGTTTCATTGGTTCTTTGAGTAGATGGGCGAAAACGAGTGCGAACGATGACTTTCCTGTGCCAAAGTCGCCAGTAATTCGCCAAGCTCTGCTTGTTGAACCGGGTTCCACGGAATTAAGAAGCCGCCAAAATAACGCGGCTATGGATGGTGTATTGACGTAGTTTTTCAGAGTTGTAGGATCACAGAAATCATGCTCCAGATGAACCGAACGTAGATAACGCTTAGGAACTCTGAAGAGGTCCTTGACGACACGAACTTCGGCGTCCCCATGTTTGTTCGCAAGGCGATCTGCTCCAAGGGAAGCGGAGCCAGACAGATGAGAGTTAATCAACGAAATCCTCCTTCGCATATACCGCAGATAGGAAGTTTCGATGCTCAACATCGTTGCAAGTTATGATCCCTTGAACAGCGGATGGACGGTAGGCAAACGGTCGTGCCGATTCCGGTGCCGAATAAACATCCAAACGACTACGAATATCGTCTTCCGGAAGCTTAAAAACTTGGCCGATGCTGCTCGGAGCAATAGCTACGTCTTGGTAAGTAAGCGTATCTTCATTTGGATGGTGTCTTCGCCAGTAATCAAAAAGGCAGTATTCGAACAGTCCGGTAGTGATTTCGGGCTTAGCCTCTCTTCTGAAAGAGTAGACCGGTTCCTGTCTGCCAGACCCATCGACACGGCGCATACCAACTGCCTGAATCAAATCCAGCTCTACAAACGGGCAATCTAAGGATTCTTCCAAAGGGCCGGATAATGCCCGACGGGAAACGTATGTCTGTATAAAGACATCCAGGTGCTGCCTTAGGGTCACCTCAGAATGGCGCCCATTCAAGCGCCTCGATTCTCTCATTAGAGCGGTAAGTGCTTCGTTACGGATGAGTTCGGGATATGGCCAATTGTTGAACAAGAATTGCCAAGCAAATAAAGGATCATCGACTCTACTGGCAACATTCCAATGGAGCAGCCAAAGTGTTCTGATATCTTCAAGGTAAGGGTCGAAGCCCGCGCCACCGAATACGGCTTCCCCAAAGGAAGTGGGCTTTAAAGTCTTGTCCGGCCAGGGGGCAATGACTCCCATGACTTCGCCCCAAAACCGAATGGATCTAACCATGTTCTTGCCGACCCCAAGGATGACCATGGCTCGTTCCTCGTCACCAAATACGGTGGGATTTTCCGAAGTGGCGCGGAAGGCCTTTGGCAGCCATGCAAATCTGCAGGCGAAAGTCTCGTGCCCCGAGAATCTCACGATCGCCCTCCTTCTACTCTTGTCTGCTTATTGATGTAGAGTGCGCCACACCCAGTCCAGATATCGCAGATAGCCCCAGCCATACTATCCCTCTAATGTACTTCGAGCGGACGTTACCGCGTCGACAATGTATCTGCCTGCCCTCTCTATTTCTTCGTCAGAAGTAAACTTACCGATTCCTATACGAAGAGCACCTTCTATTAACCCCTCAGGGAGGCCCATCGCTTGGAGCACATGAGATGGATCTTGAGTACCTGATGAACAAGCCGCTCCAGAAGACAGAGATACGTAACGCCACAGCCTAGAGATAACCGCGCCGCTGGGAACTCCGGGAACAGATACATGTAGATTATTGCTGAGGCGGTGTTCAGAGTCGCCGTTGACCGCTAGACCGTTGATGTTGGTAACAAGAATCTCTTCCAGCCGGTCTCTCTGAGAGGCCATACGAGGCTCATCGACATCCATTTCAAGGTGGCGCAATTGGCAAGCCTTCCCGAGTCCGACAATGCCGGGGACATTGGGTGTGCCGACCCCCATTCCGAAGCTTGTGGCACCCAAGGGACTGATATCGAGCTGAGGGGGAACTACCAGAGCGCCTATTCCCTTTGGGCCGTAGATTTTATGACCGCTTACTGTGAGGTAGGTAATCCCCCACTCGTAAGCATTTATAGGTATCCGCCCCACGGCCTGTGTCGCGTCTATGAGGCTTCGCGCTCCAGCGTCGCGAGCTGTTTGAACGATGTCTCTGATAGGGTATATTGTGCCCACCTCGTTGTTCGCAGCCATGACGCAAACCAAATCAACACCATCCTGGCACGCCGCGTTCAAGGCTGTCATATCTAGTCGAGCGCGGCGGTCAACTGGAATCCTTTCGATAAAAACGTCCTCATGCTGCTCGTAGAATGCCGTGGCATCCAATACCGCATGGTGCTCGACGGAGGATATTACTACGCGCATAGGTTTTCGTTGGCACGTGCTCAAAGAATGCCTAATAGCTAGGTTAATGCTTTCGGTGGCACCAGAAGTGAAATACACGCCCTCCACGTCGCCACCCACTAAGTCTGCTACTGCTACTTTGGCCTCCTCAACCAGGTCCGCCGCCATCTCCCCAAAAAGGTGCTCCACGCTGTTCGCGTTTCCAAATGAAGTCGTCATGGCCTCCATAACGACTGCGGCCACTCGCGGATCAACTGGAGTAGTAGCATGGTAGTCCAAATATATTGGCATCCCCTCTGGTCGTTTCACACTGGGCGCTCCCCTTTGTTCGTTGCAACGTCGCGTCGAAACGGACTTTATTGGTCGGAATTTAAAGCGAGGCGCGAATAGAGTACCGCTATCTCTTTGGCTGGATACAAAAGTCGGCCACCTCCCAATGTACGAATATGAGGTAACTGACCGTTTGCCGCGCGTTTTCTTATCGACCGCTCTGTCATTTCGAATAACGCAGCTACATCGGAGGAGCTGAGTGATTTCTCTGTCTCCAACCCTTCCCGGGGCTTGCCATCCGGCGTCAATAAGATATCCAACAATTCTCGACGCCGTTTACTAGGGTCGAAATGGGCTTTCATCTCAACGGCCTCCATTACCGGCAAAGCCGGTAATTCCCGAAATTCCCACTGTCGCGATTTTAACTCTGAGGGTCATGAATGACAAGCCACCTCTTTCCCGCTATTCCTAAAATGCTTGCTACGGGGTTGAGGTCAGGGCCATTGTTAATCCCGGTGATTGCGCCTCAGCTCGCACACGCACCGTCTCCCAAGACCGTCCGCTATCCCTGCGAGCCATTCGTCCACCTTCGCGGTACCCGTCGGCGGGCTGTCGGAAGTAAGCAGCCCGGCCATCAGGCCGTCAACCTCGTCTCGGGTGAGCACCACGTCCCGCAGCAGCAGGCCGACCCGCCGGGTCAGGGCGAACCCCAGCGGCGGGGGCGTGTGCACCAGCCGGACGCGAGCGCCCACTGCCGAGGCCAGCAGCCGCAGCAACTCCTCAAAGGGGAACGTCTCCGGCCCGGCGGCGTTGGCAACGAAACTGTCACGGCCAGAACCGACATCCACCGCCTGGGCAGCCAGGTCCTCGGCATAGATGGGCTGAACCCGGTAGTCGCCGCGCCCGAATACGGGGAAGACCGGGAAGCACCGCAGCGCCCAGGCCATGTTGTTGAGCAGCGGGTCGCCCTCGCCGAACACCAGGGTTGGCCGGATGATGGCGTGGGGTATCCCGGTATCCCTCAGAATCTCCTCCACCTGCCCCTGCCCACGAAAGTAGGGCAATCCGGAATCCTGTGAGGCGTTGGCCACGGAGAAATGCACTATCCTCCCGACGCCTGCCAGGGCAGCGGCTTCGTAGAGAATCCTGGAATTTTCCACCGCCTGGTCGAAGGTGGTCCGCCCGCGCCCGAACCGGATCCAGTAGGTGTTGTAGAGGACATTGGCCCCTTCCATAGACCGGCGCAGCCCGTCCGGGTCTGGGAAGTCCAGAGGAGACGCCCGCACCAGCCCGTCGAAGGGGTCTGACCGGCCCGGATGATTGGTGAGCGTCCTCACGCTGACGCACATTTCCAACAGTCGTCGGGCCACGTACCTGCCGGTGAAGCCGAAGGCGCCGGTAACTACGGCGAGGTGGGGGTGCGTCACCGCGTCCGGCTCCATATCAAGGTACAACATAGCGGCGGCTCACAGCCCTTCAGTCTCCTCCCGCCCCGGCGTCTCCCCCTCCCCCTCCGCCATGCGGTAGCCCACCCTCGGCTCGTTGAGGATGTAGGTGGGGTTGTTGGCGTTGTCGCCCAGCTTGCGGCGGAGCTGCTTCGCGGCGGTGCGCACCCGCCGCGAGTCGCCCGACCTCCGCAGGCCCCAGACCCGTCGCAGCAGCCGGTCGTAGGTCAACACGCGACCGGCGTTGGCCGAAAGCTCGAAGAGCAGCCCGTACTCGATGGCGGTCAGCTGCACGGGACGCCCGGCCAGCGTCACGCGGCGCTCGGCGTAGTCGATGGTCAGGTCTCCCAGGACGAAGGGTTCCGACGGCTCGGCCCATTCGGGCGCTTCCCGCTTGCGCAGGGCCGCCTTGATCCTCGCCACAAGCTCCATCGGCGAAAAGGGCTTGACCACGTAGTCGTCGGCCCCATTCTCGAAGGCCCTGGCGATGATCTCTTCCTGGCCGTAGGCTGACAGGAAGATGACCGGAACGTCCGCCATGTCGAGGATGCCCCGCATCAGCTCGATGCCGTCGGTTCCCGGCAGCATCAGGTCCAGCAGCACCAGGTGGGGGTCGTTCGCCTCCACCAGGCTGAGCGCCTCCTCCGGGTCTCCGGTCACAACCGGGGCGTAGCCCGCCTTCGTGAGCGCGTCCCGGACGTGCCTGAGGGTCTGCGGGTCGTCGTCCACCGCGAGAATGCGCTCCCGCTCCCTCTCCGACCGGCTGGAGCGCACCGGGAGATTGGCGGCCCCGATCCCGGCGTCCTGGGCCACTGGAATAGTGAAGGTGAACCGCGCCCCCAGGCCCGGCCCGTCGCTCTCGGCCCAGATGCGGCCCCCGTGGGCCTCCACTATCCCCTTGCAGATGGCGAGGCCCAGGCCCGACCCCGCGATGTCCCGTCCCCGGTCCTCGCCGTCGATGCGGGAGAACTTCCGAAACAGGTGCGGCAGCCGCTCGGCGGCTATCCCCCGGCCCTCGTCCGTGACGGAGACAGCCACGTGGTAGCCCTCCCGCACGGCGGACACCCCGATGGCGGACAGCTCGTTCGAGTGCCGGGCCGCGTTGGAGAGTAGGTTGCTCAGCACCTGGATGATCCGCCGCCCGTCCGCCATGACCAGGGGCAGATCCGGCGAGAGGTCGATGCGGAGGTTGTTCCTGCCCCCTCCGCCCTGGAACCTGCTCCTCGCCTCGTCCACCAGGGTCGCCGCCTCCGCAGGCGCGGGGGCCACCGACAGCTCGCCCGTCTCGATGCGCGCCACGTCGAGCAGGTCGCCGATCAGGTCGCGCATGTGGTCGGCCTGCTCGCCGATGATGCGGAAGAACTGGAGCATCTCGGCGGGGTCCAGGTCGGACGCCGCCTCCGTCAGCGTGGCGGCTGAGCCCTTGATGGAGGTCAGCGGCGTCCTCAGCTCGTGGCTCACCATGCCCAGGAACTCGGCCCGCAGCCGCTCCATCTCCTCCAGCGGCGTGATGTCCTGTAGGGTGACGACCACTGAAACGACCTCGCCCTCCTCCGAGCGGATGGGCGTGGCGTTGACCAGGGTGGTCACGCTCTGCCCGCCGGGGACCTCGATGACGATCTCCTCGGCCCGCACCGTCTCGCCCGTGCTCAGCGCCTGGGCCAGGGGAAACTCTTCCAGGGAGATCTCCCGCCCGTCGGCACGCCGGAAGGTCAGCATGTTGAGGAGCTCCTCCGCAGAGCCGTCAGGCATGTGCAGGCCGCTGACGATCCTCCTGGCCTCCCGGTTGACCGACGTCACGCCGCCCGTCTTCGCGTCGAACACCAGGACGCCCACGGGAGTAGTGTTCACCAGGGTCTCCATGTCGGCCCTGGCCCGCTGCTCGTCACGGTGCCTGCGGGCGTTGGCGATGACCAGCGCCGCTTGGGAGGCGAACATGACCAGGGTCTCCTCGTCTTCGGGGGTGAACTCCACATCCTTCTCGCCGACGTAGAAGGCCCCGACGCTCTCCCCCAGGTGTCGGATGGGCGCGGCAAGAAAGGGAAGCGGCGTGCTCACCGTCATCGGCGGTTGAAACTCCGGAAGGCCCAGGGAGCGGATGTGGCTGTGGAAGTCCCGCAGACGCAGCGGCTCCTGGATGTTGCTGAGGTACTGGAAGAACATCATCCCTTCGGGCAGGTCCGTGAACCGCCGGTGCTCTTGCGCAGTCAGCCCGGAGGTTACAAAGTCCTGTACCTGCCCCGACTCATCCAGCAGGGTGATGACGCCGTAGCGCGCCCCGGTCAGGGAGCAGGCGCTGTCCAGCACCCCCTGGAGCACCGTGTCGAAGTCGAGGCTCTCGTTGATGCGCAGACTGGCCTGGCTGAGGCGGGACAGCCGGTCCCGCAGCTCAGCAATCTCCCGCGCCTGATCGTCTGCCTGTTCCATTTCCCTCCTCGAACCGGGCTGACGACGGCCATGAGCCACCCGTCGCCGCCGCGCCGCACCGGATGCGGGATTCGGGACACGAACCGCCCGGTCCGCCCTAATTGTAGCTGGTCGAGGAAAAACTCACAACAGATTCGGCGCGAAAAGTCTTTACTCTCACAGATACCTCACAGGCGTTTTGGTAAAATGCGGCACATGGCTGCCCATTTTTCGGGAGATATTTATTTGGCGCTCGATAGGCCGATAGACGGAGTGGAGAAACTGGCCGTACCGACCGCCAGCGTCGCCGTGACGACCGGGTTCGAGGCCGCCTTCCATCGCGGCCTAACACAGACGCCTCCCCCCGATCCTCTCATTTCAGATATCTCCCTTGCCACATCGGGCTCGTCCCGGCAGGCACGAACGCTCTCCATCGCCGCTCGCTCCGAGCGCGTCCCCGAAGCCTTTAGAGTCCTCGAAGGGCGCTCCCCGCGGCCTTCAAACATGCACCGCGCCCTCTGCGCCGCTATCGGCTGACGCCTGTGGACCGGACGGGCTGCGTCCCATACCCCCGCACAAGGAGGAGCCATGATGATTCGCACCGATAGACGACGATGCCCTGTCCTGTTCTCCGCCATCGCCGCGCTGGCCCTGGCGGGCGCCGTGTTGAAGGAAAAGGGCAAGATGAACGAATTCGCGAACATTCTTCGGACAGTGCCGGGTAAAAGAACAGTCCAATTTTGGCTCGTCCTCTTCCTATTTTCCCTAGCCGTCATATCCGGCATAGCCTGGCCTACGGTCCTTCAAGCTGAAACAGGATCGACTCTGGATCTGGCCTCACTGGACGTGACCGACCCAATGGGGACCACTATTGATTTGGGAACCTTTGATCCGGCGGTGCTGACTTACTCTGCGAACGTCGCCAGCACCGTTGAACGCGTCACCGTTACGGCCAGACCTGCATCAAGTTCCGGCGTTTATGTGAACCTAACGCCTGGCGATTACGGACCGGACGATAATCTGTGGGAAGTCGAAGGCCGCAATGTTACGCTCAATCACGGACGAAACCTCATCGTGATAGGCGTCTATTCATCTTGGGTTTGGGTGGACGAGCCATTGCGGGTCTATACCATTGAAATCAACCGCGCGGGCAGCGCGCCGGAAGGTGAGGAAAACTACATCCGCAGCAACAGTTTAATAACGGCTCGGGAGGGTTCTACTTTGCCCTTCCTACTCACTCGGTCAGGCGATGTTTCCGCAGCGTTAACAGTACCGGTGGATGTCTGGAGTGTAGATAAAACCAACCGCATCCGCGTGGCCCCACACATAGACCATGTTACTATCCTGGACCGCGTTGAGGTCGAATTTCAGGCCGGTAGCGCCTCGGTAATTGTGAATCGCGAGACGACCGACGATTCACTCTATACCGGTGGGTATCACCTGGGTGTCACCCTGATAGAAGGAACCGGTTACCGGGTTCCATCATTTAATTACGCTTCTGGACGTTTTGCCAGTACCCGTGTTTCGGACAATGACATCAGCAAGCCAAACCTGGAATCGCTAAGTCTAACCGACCAGAACGGCGCCAGCGTGGCAATCGGAGAGTTTGACCCGGATCTTACTTCTTACTCGGGCAGCGTGGGAAGCGAAGTAACCCATGTAACGGTAACCCAATCCACCACGGAAAAATCCAGATTTGCATCCAAGGTTTTGCCCCCGGATAGCCAACCCAACGTGGCCGGGCATCAGGTGGCCCTCCAGCACGGAGCCAATTTGGTCTCCGTCATATTGATGGCCCCCTTCCATGACGATGCCGTCACTTCCGGGACCTATGATGTGATAGTTACCCGGGCGGGCAGTCCCTCAGGAACACCAACGCCCACAGTCAGCGTGTACGGCCTGGGCGATGCCAAAGAAGGCTATACAATGCCCTTCATCCTTGCTCGGACTGGCGATACCTCCCAGAGCCTGACGGTCCCGGTAAATGTGTCGGAAACCGGCGGCGACATGGTGCCTCAAGCCTCGGAGGGAAGTTCCGACGTTGTGTTCCCGGCGGGAAGTGCTTCGGCCAGGGTGGAAGTGCCAACTGTTGCCGACCAGGACTGGGAAGAACATTCCACCGTTACAATGGCCGTGGTGGACGGGACCGGATACGAGCTTAGTTCTCCGTCAGGCTCAGCTTCCTCAACGGTGAAGGACAATGACGTCCCAGCAGTCACAGCAGCTTTCACGGTGGACACCAGCCAGCCCCAGGAAGGCGACGTAGTCACCGCTTCAGTAACAGTAACCACTGACGGCCCCAAACAGCCACACGGCTATGTCGGGAACCTGGATTTCAGTGCCGAACTGGGCAGTGCTCAGCAAGCGGATTTGCACATACCATTTGGCTCGAACTATAGGAACTTTCCGGCGGGCCATAGGGTCACCGGCAGCCACTCGTATGGTGGCGGCGATGACGTCAAATCTGCCTCCTTTCCCGTAAACCAACAAGCCATGCAACCAGTGGAATCCGATGGAGTTATCACCCATTACCAGTACCAATTCAGCGTTCCTATACTCATAGTAGATGATGAGAGGGCGGAAGCTGACGAAACATTCGACATTTCGGTGGAGTGGGACTCCTATTCAAGGGGAAGAATTCGGACCATGGATCAGGGCATCACGTCCCGCACCGTTACAATCCAAGAGCACGATGATACCCCTAGCACTCCTGATCCAGTCAGTTACATAACGGTCGCAATAGCGGACTCCGGGACAGCAGGCTCAACCTACACCGTGTCATGGCACGACACCAAGGAATGCGTGGGCAGCCGGAAGTACGAAGTTTACTTGACCAGGTTGCAAAGCGATGGATGGACAAGGTTCTCTAAGCTTGGTGAAACGGCTAATACCAACACGCAGTTGACCGTTTCCAAGGACAACTTCCCCTTGAGTGGTCAGCGTAACCTTCGAGTTTATTGCGGCGACATAGGAAGACCGGTTGGGGAAGTTCCTCTCCCTTGGGCCACGGAAAACTCGGTGGAACGGCCGGTGCCGGGCACATATTCCTCCCAGCCTGCGCTGACGAGTCTGACAGTCAGTCCTGGAACATTGGGACCCGCCTTCAGCAACTATGGGTTCCTGTACTCAGTTCTGGACGTGCCTTACAGCAGTAGCCAGATAACCCTGAATGCCACGGCGCGGAGCGGTTACACCATATCTTGGGACCCCTCTGAAGACGCGGATGATAACACGGATGGCCATCAGGTCGACCTTGCCGAAGGTTACAATAGCATTTTCGTTTCGGCTGACCACGATCTTGGCGTCAACAGCTTCACCTACGAGGTGATCGTCAAGGGAGCAGGACCGACCGTCCAACAGGAGCAGGAGAACTCCCCGGCCACGGGCAGGCCTGCCATCAGCGGTACCGTGCAGGTGGGAGAGACGCTGACGGCAGACACGTCTGGAATCGCGGACGCGGACGGCCTGACCAACGCCACATTCAGCTACCAGTGGCTGTCCAGCCGGGACACCGAAATCGGAGGGGCGACCAGTTCCACGTACACGCTCCAAGCCTCCGACGCCAGCCAGGTCGTCAAGGTACGGGTGACCTTCACCGACGACGCGGGCAATAATGAGACGCTGACAAGCGCCGCCACCGCTGCGGTGGCGGCAGCGCCGACTCCCAACAGCCCTGCCACCGGCGCGCCCACGATCAGCGGGACTGCGCAGGTGGGAGAGACGCTGACGGCGGACACCTCCGGCATTTCCGACGCCGACGGCTTGACCAATGTGTCTTTCAGCTACCAGTGGATTCGGAGCGACGGAAGCACCGACACTAACATAGCCGGGCAGACAACTTCCAAGTACACCCTGGTTTCCGCAGACGAGGGCCAAACCATCAAGGTACGGGTATCCTTCACCGACGACGCCGACAACCAGGAGATGCTGACCAGCGCGCCAACAGCTGCGGTGGCGGCCCCCGCTCAGGCCGACTCCGAGGATGAGCCGAGTGAGCTGAGCTACCTTACCGTCGTGGTGACAGAGGACGACTCAGACCCCGACAACGTTGTTACCACCTTCACCATCACCTGGAACGACGCTGAGGACTGCTCTGCCAGCTACAACGCCTATCTTGATGGCGTTGTGGGAGACCCAATTCATCTGGGCTCCGCAGCCTCGGAAGGCGAGCAGATAGCTGCTTCACTCACAAACGTCGGCGCCGAATCTATTGGCTTCGATGCGAAGCTGTACTGTGGAACGATTGGTTCGGGCCGGTTGGTAGATAGCCTCATGATTCCGGAGTACAGCCGCAGCTTTGACACCGTACCGATATCAAGAGCCTACCTGCCCAAGCCGGGCACCTATTCGACGGAGCCGGGACTGACTGTACTAACCGTGAGCTCCGGCACGCTCACCCCTGCCTTTCACAGCCAAACCCTGAATTACACCGTCCCGGACGTGGCCAACGCCGACGGACGGATCACTCTAACCACCACCACGAAGGCCGACTACTACACCGTCGCATTCATACCGGGCAGCCTCTATTTTTATATCTCCTCCTGCTCCCACGGGGGCCAGCAGACCAGTGTGAGTTACCAAGATGACACAGGCAACCCGCTCTACCCCCTGACCGACGCGGATGCCAACACGCCCGGTTTCCAGATGGAACTGGATGAGGGTGAGAACGTCTTTAAGATCCGTGTATGGCCGAACTGCGAAAGCGGTCATGTCTACAAGCTCACGGTCACCCGCGCCGCGAACACTCCGGCCACGGGCGCGCCCACCATCGGCGGCGCAGCGCAGGTGGGTGAGACGCTCACCGTGGACACCTCCGGGATTGCGGACGCCGACGGACTGAGCGGCGCGACGTTCAGCTACCAGTGGCTGTCCAGCAGAGACACGGAAATACAGGGCGCTACGGACGCCGCCTATATCCTCGTTCCCGGCGACGCGAGCAAGACCATCAAGGTCCGGGTGTCATTCACCGATGACGAAGGCAACGCTGAGACGCTGACTAGCGCGGCAACCGGCGCGGTGGCGCCCCGCCCCAATAGCCCGGCCACCGGCGCTCCCACCATCGGTGGCACTGCCCAAGTCGGAGAGACGCTGACGGTGGAAACTTCGGGTATCGCCGACGCTGACGGACTGACCGGAGCGACGTTCAGTTACCAGTGGCTTTCGAGCAGGGACACGGAAATCGGGGGAGCGACGAGCTCCACCTACACCCTGGTAGCCGCCGACGAGGGCAAGGCCATCAAGGTGCGGATATCCTTCACCGACGACGCCGACAACCAGGAGATGCTGACCAGCGTGGCCACCACTGCCGTGGCTGGGGCGGTCGACTCAGGGGCGCCAAGCTACATAACCGTCGAAGTGACAGAGGATTATTCGGACCCCATCAACATCGTTACCAACTTCGCCATCACCTGGAGCGACGCCGCCGTTTGCTCCGTCGACTACAACGCCTACCTGAACATCAAACCATCAACCCTAACGGGCGACGAAACTGAAGGGTCCCAACTCCACCTGGGCTCGGCTGCCTCCGACGGCGCTCAGATAACGGCAGGACTCACAGGAGTCCAAGGCGGTTTCCGGGGGTTCGACGTGGAACTCTACTGCGGCACCGACGGATCGGGCCGATTGGTCTCCAGAGTAGTCATTCCAGGGGAATATACCCGACCCAAGCCGGGCACCTACTCTTCAGAGCCTCCGCTGAGTGCGCTGAGCGTCAGCCACGGCACTATGACCCCCACCTTCCAAGGGGGCACCAGCCGCTACACCGTCCCGGACGTCGCCAACGCCGAGACCCGGATAACCATCACCGCAACCCCCAAGGAAGGCAACTTCGTCAAATTCTTCGAAGGAGCGGACAGCCCTGTTATAGGTCTGATAGTCGACGCCTGGGGCCTAGGCCCCCGCCCCTCGGGACTTAGCGAAGACTGTTCCCGGGGCTTTGGCGATTACTATGGCCCGCTGATCGAAATGACCGACGCCGACCCTGACACGCCCGGCTTGCAGGTGGACCTGTATGACGACAGGAGTTACGTATGGGTCCATGTGTATCCGACCGCCGTCTGCTCTCTCGGCAAAAGTTATGCGCTTACGATCACCCGCGCCGAGGGGGAGGTTTCCTTACCTCGCCCCAACAGACCGGCCATCGGACTGCCGGTTATAGCACCGCCGGGTAGAGACCCAGGATGGCCGGGTTTCCATCTCTACATTGCCTCGCCATGCGTCGGGTGCACCATGAATGCATTTGTTTCCAGCATCAAAGACCGCGACGGTTGGGACGAATCGACCTTTAGCTACCAGTGGCTTGCCGACGACGCCGATATAACTGGCGCGACCAGTTCCAGCTACACGGCGGCAGACACCGATCTGGGCAAGACCCTGAAGGTGCGGGTGTCTTTCACCGACGACAGGGGCAACGAGGAAACGCTAACCAGCCTTGCGACCAGGGTGGTGAGGCTGCGCAACTTCATGCCGACAGGAAAGCCAGTCATCCTGGGCACACCGGAGGTCGGGCAGACCCTGAGAGTAGATGTTTCCGGCATCAGCGACCCAAACGGCATGACCAACGCGACCTTCACTTACCAGTGGGTGAACACCCCCTGGACCGACGACGAATACACACTGGCAGACAGCGACGAGGGGCGCAGAATATGGGTGCAAGCGGCCTACACGGATGATGCGGGCCACATGCATATGTTGGAAAGCGCGCCCACAGACGCGGTGGCAGCACGTCCCAGCAGCCCGGCGACGGGCGTGCCCACCATCACCGGCACTGCCCAGGTGGGGGAGACGCTGACTGCGGACACCTCCGGTATCGCCGACGCTGACGGACTGACCGGCGCGACGTTCAGCTACCAGTGGCTTGGGAGCAGAGACGCGGAGATTCAGGGGGCTACCAACGCCACTTACACCCTCGTAACCGCCGACGAGGACAAGGCCATCAAGGTACGGGTCTCGTTCACCGACGACGCAGGCAACGAAGAGGCACTGACCAGCGAACCGACCGACGCGGTGTTAGCGGCGCTCCCGCCGCCGCCGGACAACGTGCGTGCGGTCCCGCAGAAGAGCGGCGCGGTCGAGTTGACCTGGGACGCGCCGCCAGGCGCGACAGTCACCGGCTACCGCATCGACCGACGCCGCGCCGAGGGGGACAGCAGCGATCCCCAGCGTTCCATTGGGAGCCCCAGGGACAACCACACCCTGGTGGAGGACACCGGCAGCGCCGATACCGGCTATACCGATAAGAGCGCGGAAAAGGGCGTGGAGTACGAGTACCGGGTAAGCTCCCGCAACGAGTCCGGCCCGGGCGAAGGATCGGACTGGGTGAGAGCCGGGCCGGAGCCGGTGTGGGGCGACGGCCTGCCGGGAGCGCCCCGCAACCTCACCGCCACCGCTGGAAACAAGGAGGTCACCCTGTCCTGGGACCCGCCCGACGACAACGGCAACCCGCCCACGACGAGATACCGCATCGAGTGGAGGATAGACGGCAAGGACTACAAGAAGGGGCATTGGGGCCCATCGGGAAAGACAACCTATACGAAGACCGACCTGGCCAACGGAGTCAAGTACGTCTTCCGGGTAAAGGCCGAGAACGGCAACGGCAACAGCTACGGACCATACGGACCGGCCTCCGAGGAGGTGAGCGCCACTCCCACGTCCGGGTCCGCCGTGGACCTGGGCACGCCGGTGCTGTCGGACACGGAGACCCTGCATCACGGCATGGTGCAGCTGGACTGGGAGGACATAGAGGACGCCGGCTGGTATGTGGTCCAGTACTACCACGTCAAAAGCGGGGAGTGGCTGGACCTGCCCGCTGCCGGAGTGGACATCGCGTTCCATGGTTCCAGCGCGGTGGTGAGCAACCTGCATGGACTCTCGTGGCTGAGGGTTCGAGCGATGAGCTGTGCGGGAGAATCGGAGTGGTCGCAGATCGAGGAGTTGTACGGGACCAAGGCGTCTGACTGGGAGGATGTGCCCGTACCCGAGGTGGCGGAGGGCGACGAGATCGAACCCTGCCCCGTGATATTGGGCACGCCGGTGCTGTCGAACACGAAGACCCTGCATCACGGCATGGTGCAGCTGGACTGGGAGGACATAGAGGACGCCGGCTGGTATGTGGTCCAGTACTACCACGTCAAAAGCGGGGAGTGGCTGGACCTGCCCGCCGGGGGAGTGGACGTCGCGTTCCATGGTTCCAGCGCGGTGGTGAGCAACCTGCATGGACTCTCGTGGCTGAGGGTTCGAGCGATGAGCTGTGCGGGAGAATCGGAGTGGTCGCAGATCGAGGAGTTGTACGGGACCAAGGCGTCTGACTGGGAGGATGTGCCCGTACCCGAGGTGGCGGAGGGCGACGAGATCGAACCCTGCTCCGAAGACGTGGACACATCTGACAACAGTCCGGCAACGGGCGCGCCCACAGTCAGCGGCACGGCCCAAGTGGGGGAGACGCTGACGGCGAACACGTCTGGGATCGCCGACGCCGACGGGCTTGGCAACGTCCAGTACGAGTACCAGTGGCTTGCCGACGACGCCGAAATAGCCGGCGCTACCAGCTTGACCTACGCCCTGTCAGCCGCCGACGAGGGCAAGGCTATCAAGGTAGAAGTCAGTTTCACCGACGACGCGGGCAACGAGGAGACACTGAGCAGCGCGGCCACGGCTGCGGTGGCGGCGGCGCCCACGCCCAACAGCCCGGCCACCGGCGCGCCCACCATCAGCGGCACCGCCCAAGTGGGGGAGACGCTGACGGCGAACACATCTGAGGTCGCCGACGCGGACGGGCTTAGCAACGTCCGGTACGAGTATCAGTGGCTGGCCGACGACGCCGAAATCGCGGGTGCCACCAGCTTGACCTACACCCTGGCCGAAACCGACGAGGGCAAGGCCATCAAGGTGGAGGTCACCTTCACGGACGACTTGGGCAACGAGGAGACGCTGACCAGCGCGGCAACCGACGCGGTGGCGGCAGCGCCCACGCCCAACAGCCATGCCACCGGAGCGCCCACCATCACCGGGACCGCCCAGGTGGGCGAGACGCTGACCGCGAACACGTCGGGCATCGCCGACGCCGACGGGCTTGGCAGCGTCCGGTACGAGTACCAGTGGCTGGCCGACGACTCCGAAATCGGGGGTGCTAGCAGCTTGACCTACACCCTTGCCGACACCGAGGAGGGCAAGGCCATCAAGGTGCAGGTGAGCTTCACCGATGACGCGGGCAACGAGGAGACGCTGACCAGCGAGGCCACGGACGCTGTGGCGGCTGCGGAACCCTCGGAGCCGCCCGACAAGCCCAGGGGCCTCGAAGCCACGTCAACCCACGACTCGGTGACCCTCACCTGGAACGACCCCGAGGACGACAGCATCACCGGCTACGTGATCCTGCGGCGCGTCCGCGTCAACGATCAAGGGGGCGACTTCAGTGTATTGGTGGCGGACACGGGCAGCGCCGCCACCACCTACACCGACACCACGGTGGCGGCCAGCACCACCTACACCTACCGCATCAAGGCCATCAACGAGCACGGGACCAGCGAGCGTTCCCGCTGGGTCCACATCGACACCCCGGCGCCGCCCGTCCCCGACAAGCCCACGGGCCTGGAAGCCACGGCGTCCAACAGCCAGGTCGTCCTCACCTGGGATGACCCTGACGACGACAGCATCACCGGCTATGTGATCCTGCGGCGCCTTCCCGGGGTCGACCCGGAGGGCCAGTTCGATGAGCTGGTGGCGAACACGGGCAGTGCCGCCACCACCTACACCGACGACAGCGTGGCGCCGGAGACCCGCTACACCTACCGGATCAAGGCCATCAACGAGCATGGGACGAGCGAGCGTTCCCGCTGGTTCCACATCGATACTCCGGCGGCGCCGTAGCCGGTATCGAGCACTGCGCCGCTGAGGGGGCCATCTGCACCGGAGATGGCAGGAAGCTGTAATACAAGAACGAGTTGACCGTCTCCGGGCCAGGCGGCGAGGCCCCACGGCGGAAAGGAGGTCCCCAGGAGCCAGCAAAACACCCACATAGGGCACCCGGGCAAGGAAAAGATGCGGAGGCCGCCCCAAACTAGGCGGCCTCTTCGACAGAGGCTGGCGAAGGCGAAGGGAAACGGGTCGAGGAAGTGGCGGAACCGGTTGGGAGGGAGCAGGCGGGATGAGACCCAGGCGCCGCTCAGTCAGGGTGATGCTCCGTCAGGAGGTGGTATGGGAACTGCTGGACCAACTCAACATCTCTCAGAACGAGCTGGCGCGCCGCTGCGGGGTTTCCCGGGGTTACATGTCCCAGCTGATGCGGGGGGAACGCAGTCCGTCGCCCCGGCTGCGGCGGCGGTTGATGGAGGTGCTGGGCGTTGACGACTTCGACACCCTGTTCGTTATTGTGGAGGAGGACGAGTAACGGTCGAGCACATGGGCAGGCTATTACCCTTGCCTGGAAACGCAAAAAAAACTTCATATATGGGCAACCCGAGGAGACCATCGTTGATATAGCGATGGTCTCCTGTTCTGTGTAGCTACCTGATGTCCCTTGCCCACCAGTTCCTTCTCCTTCTCGTTGCCCAGGGCCCACTCGAAAAGGGAAAGGGAGAACGGCTTGGGCTTACCCTCCCGGCCCCGGGGCTGCACCGGTTCCTCCTCCTCGGAATAGGCCCAGGAGAACAGGGACTGCTGCCCTTCGGCGGGTTCGTCGCGGTTGCCATTACCCCCACGAATACAAAAAACGCCGACACAGGCGGCCGCCCCGTAAGGCGGGTGACCGACGCCAGTGCGTACGGCCACCTGCCAAGTCAATCCAAACCGAACATTGCGTTCCAATGTCCGGTCCTCAGAACAGCCGCAGCGTCTCGGGCTGCTGCTCCTCCGTTTCTCCCTCGGCGGCTTCAGCCGGCGCCGCCCCCTGCTCGCGCCGGGTCCGGCGCCGGGCCGGGGGAGCGGGTCTTTCGTGGGCCGGGTACCTGGGTTCGTCCTCCCACCGGGCTTTCGCTCTTTCGATCACCGCCGGGACCTCCTGGGCCAGCCCAGCCAGGTCCAGGTCGTCGAAGGACTCGATGTGCGGGTCCGCCGAGGGCTGTTGCACTCCGATGGTGGCCCGGTCTCCCCTGATGGACACGACGACCTTCAGCTCCTCGGTGGGTTCCGTTTCGCCCTGAGCGGGCTGCACTCCGCCGCCGTCGGCAACGTCCGGTTCCTCAGCGGTCTCACCGTCGGCATCCGGCTCTTCGTCGACGTCGACGGGCGCATCGTCTGCCGCGTCTCCGGCGGGAAGCTCTCCGCCAACATCGGCAGGGGTATCATCCGTCGCATGGCCGAAGAGGAACTCCTCGGCGTTCACCACGTCCGAGGAGTGGATTTCCGTGCCGCTTTCGTCAGTCATGGTTTCTCCTATATTCGTTTCCTGGTTGGGCGGCGAGTCCTTATGGGACCCGTTTTTGATCTCGCCCAGAGTCTTGGGTTTCCAATAGAGGTCGCGCTCCACGGCGGGAACGCCACCGAAGACGGTGGTTTCGGCCAACTCCGACAGGTCAAAGTAGCCCAACTCACGCTCAAACCCCTCCACCAGGCCGAAGCACTGCCCGGTTTCCGGGTCCAACTCGGTGATGTACCACGTCCAATTCGTGTACGGGCTGAAAAGCTTGGCTGGGGCCAGCACGTTGTCGCAGTCGGCGACGTTGGCGTTGGCTCCGAGGTCAGGGATGGCGTCGGCCAGCTTCTGGGTCATCAGCTGGTGTCCCCGTTTCCCGCTGTGATTGTCCTGCCACATCGTCGTGGTGGCGGTTTCCTTTGCCTCAGTCATGGTTGCTCATCTCCTTGTTGTTGTCTGCGTGTTTTGGTTTGCGCCGTTCACCCGGCGTCGTCCCGCCCCACCAGCCGCGCCACCGCCTCCGGGGTGACGTAGCTGGGGGCGACGGTCCCCAGGTCCATGTCCAGGTAGAGGGCGAGGAAGGGGCAGGTGCCCGCCACCATGCGGCGGACCACCTGTAGGACCAGGGACGCCATCATCTGGTTGATGGTCGGGTCCTGGTCAATCAGGTCCAGGGCCGCCGCGCAGTCCACGTCGGGCGGCCTGGAGGAAACGGCGGTCAGCAGGTCGGGGCGTTGCAGGGTAGGCGCCGGGGCCAGGTGGCAGGTGTCGCCGGTAAAGGGCGGTTCCTCCAGGACCATCGGCTCGGCGACATTGCCAATCAGCACCTGGCCCCAGTTGGTGTCGTTGCCAGCGTCGATGAGCCAGCGGCAGGGGTCCCCCGGCAGGCATTCGGCCATGGCCCTTCGTGCGGCGGCGTTGTCGGCGCAGCCGATGACCAGGCCGTCGTGGGAGGAGAGGCCGGGGTAGCGGCTGCCCTGGGGACGGGCCTCCTCCCGGAAGGGATAGACCGAGTAGCCCACGGGCCGGTTGTAGGCTTTCGCCAGCCGGTCGGCCAGGGCCTTGCTCTTGAACTCGCCCACGTCGCCGGGATAGAAATTCTGGCGGAGCAGGTTGTGGGGTTCCACCCGGTCGTGGTCTACCAGGACGATGGTGGCGTCGCGGCCCTGGAAAAGGCGGCAGAGACCCTCGGCGACGAAGCCGCCGGTGCCGCCGCAGCCAACCACGGTGATCCAGGGATTGTCCAGCAGGAAC
Organism: Dehalococcoidia bacterium; assembly: GCA_965197555.1. Lineage (GTDB taxonomy): Bacteria > Chloroflexota > Dehalococcoidia > Lucifugimonadales > UBA3495. The sequence goes on from OZ240213.1 coordinate 2,314,101, forward strand.
TGGTTGTCCAGGTAGTAGGGCATGGTGGATTTACCTCCTGATATTTAGGTAGCTTGATGTTGGTTCGCTCCCTTCGCCCGCCAGCCGCAGTCCCGTCGGGCGCGGGCCGTCGAAGACCTGCGCCCATTCCAGGGGGGCGAAGTGGCCGTAGATGCCCACTCGCAGGGTAAATTCCGGCAAGGGGTCATGGAGGCGTCCCGCGACGCCGTAGATTCGGAAGCCCTGCTCGTCGCCATCGTCGGTGGCCGAGAAGAAGGCGCGGTGGCTGCCGTGGGAGTGGAATTCGGCCACCGCTCCGGCGGTCGGCTGGTAGGAGAGGGACAAACCGGTCCCCGCCTGCGGGGGCATCACCAGCCGGTAGGCATCGCCGTCCCAACCCACGGCGAAGAACCGCTCGGTGTCCGGCGTTTCCAGGAACCAGCGCAGTCCCGCCTCGAACAGCCCTGCCGGGATGGGGCCGTGGGCCAGCGCCAGCTTCTCGGATACGGGCGCCAGCCCCCGCACGTCGGCGGGAGCCACCAGTATTCGCGCCGTCAGGTGGGCGCTTTCGGACTGGACGTAGAGGCCGCCCGATCCGACAACATAGTCGAAGCCAATTCCCTGAGAACCCGCCAGACCGGCGGGATGGTTCACCAGGTAGCCCACCGGCGTCATGCCCGCGCCAGGGTCAGTAGCCCCGTCTTCCCTCGGAGACCGCCATGGCGTGGGCCACGGGGCATTGGGGAACCAGGTCCTCAACCGGGTACTCAGCCTTTCCATCTATCTCCTCCCATAACGCTTGCAGGTTGTCGGGGTGCTGCTTCGACCGGCCCTGGCTGTCTCCGGTAAGGGAGAAGAAGGACTGGAAGAAGGATTCTGGTATCCGGCCCACCTCCTCGGGGAAGCGGTGGCTGCCCGGGCAGACCCGCCCGTCCCTAAAGACGTTGAAGGCCGGGGCCCGGTAGAGCTGCTGCTCGGGGCCGCTGGGCCGTTCCGGGGCGGCATAAATCCAGGGCGCCCGGCCCGGCGAGCAGACGAAGACCAGCCCCGGCATGGGCAACCGGAGCCGGGCGGGAGGCTGGAACGCCTCCCGTTGCAGGGCCACCGGCCATACCTGGGGCGGCCGCCACAGGGCCACCACCTGTCCCGTCTCCCCCTGGTTCCACCAGAGGGCGTTTTCGGGCAGCAGGCCCGAGGAGAAGCCCAGGTGCCGGATGAACACGTTGGCGATCTCGTCTGCCGAGACGGTCCTGACCCAGGTCCGGTCGCTCTCGAAGCCCCGCAGCAGGACGGTCTCGCCGTACACCTCCAGTTGCGCCTGGAGGGTGTCACGGGGCAGATCGTCCCGGACCGGCAGGGACCACTCGGTCCGGTGAGTGTCATTGGTCGTCATCGTTTTCCTCCTGTTCTGTCGTTGGTGCGGGTATCCGGGGCAGGATGAAGTCCAGCATCTCGGCGAAGCGTCCCGGCAGGTCCCCCTCCAGCCAGTCGGCCAGCTTCAACACTAAGTCCATGAACTGGTCGGCCCTGCGCCACTCCTCCGTTCCCTCCTGGATGATTTCCTCCTCCCAGGGGTCGGAGAAGCCGTCGTAGTCGCCATCGTCATAACAATGGTCGAGAAAGAAGTTGCCCGTCTCGGCCCGCACCCAGGCGGCGGACTGGGCCGCCCCCTGGTAGTCGGTTTCCTGCACCGCTTCGTTGAGAACGTCCAGGGGTATCCCGCCCGCAGGAATGCGGAGCAGGGTTTCCTGTGGGATGTGTTGGGCGGCGGACTCCAACCAGGCCGTGCGCAGCCCGCCAGATTCGTCGTAGCAGGAGTCGGGGGGTTCGGCCAGCAGAGCCAGGGCCGACAGGCCCTCCCGGTAGCCGTCCCACATCTCGTGGAGGCCGTCGTAGCCGAAGCCCACCAGCTGGAAGGGGATGCCCCGCCGCAGCCAGGTGAAGGGCGGGTCCTCGCCTTCGTCCACGAAGAACTCCAGGTAGGGGGCGTAGAGGGGGAAGTGGCGTTCCTGGAAGAGCCGGGCGAAGCGTTTCAGCCGCTCGCCCACGTCCGGGACTGCCAGCATCGTTTCCGCCTCGTCGGGAAAGAGGCGGCGCGCCAGTTCGGCGAACCAGGCGTAGTCCTCGGCGTAGCCCAGCCGGACGATCAGCTCCTGCAGCGACGGCGGACGCCGCAGGAGCGTTTCGGCCAGGTTGCTCAGTACCGGCGGGGCCGCAGTTGCCACCGCAATGCCTCCAGCAGCCGCTTGGTGGCGGCGGCGTAGTCCTGGGCCTGGGCGCAGGCCAGCTCCACCTCCGGCTGCCGGGCCGCCGCCGCGTCCAGGTTTAGGCTGCCGTCGGGTAGGGTTAGCTCCGCCGCAAGCTCGGTGATTTTCAGGTCCGCCGGCGGGGTTGCCGCCAGCAGACCGGCCAGGGTCCGGTTGTCCATTTGGTTACCTCCCTAGTTGCAGGTATGGGTGAAGGCGCCCTTGGTGCCCACCCGCCGCTGGAACTCGAAGATGGTGTCCTCGCCCCGGGTGGTCTCCTTGACCGAGGCGTTGGCGATTTCGCCGTAGAAGTCGGCTAACGTCGCCTTCACCTGCTCAACGGTCATCTCCGGGTCCGGGTCGGGAAACTCTCGGTCGTCGTACACGAACACTCTTGCCATGACTGATCTCCTTTGTGATGGTTGTCGTTTCGCTTGCGTTGGCATGTGCAGGGAGGCCGCCGTTCCGTTTACGGCGGCCTCCCCGCGCTGCTGCGGTCTAGCGTTCCGCGCCGACCGGCTCTTTCTCCTGCTCCTTTTCCAGCGCCCACTCGAACAGGGACGCGGCGGCGGGCTGGGGCTTGCGGCGGCGGCCCTTCGGCTTCCCCGGCTCCTCGGCCAGGAACTCGGCCCAGGAGAACAGGGACTGCTGCCCCTCGGCGGGTTCCTCGTGGTGGCCGTTGCCGTTGGCCGGGACGGCGGCGTGACCATCGCTATTCCCGTTCCCGTTGGCGGGCGCGTTGTTGCCCACCTCCAGCTCGACCGTCGGCCCGATGATGTCGAACCCGTCGCCGTTGGCATGGTGGCCGTCGCCCCCGTATCCAGTACGGGGCAGGCTGTTGACTCCGTTACCGTTGACCTCGACGGCCTCCGGCTCGACTGCGATTGCCTTCCAGCCGTCATCCACCAGGAACTCCTCGGCGCTGGCCTCTGCGTCCCGCGCCTGGGCGAATACCGCCTCCACCGGCTCGCCGTCAGCGTCGGTTTTCTCGCCACTGACGATCTGCCGGGCCAGGGCCAGCATCAGGTCGTCGCCGTCGTCCCCGAAGGCGGCCAGACCGTCCTCGGGCAACTCCCCCTCCACCGCCAGGGAGCTTTGCAGCTTCTTGGCCACCAGCTTCAGGGCGTCGGCCTGGAGGGTGTTCCGGTAGGCCATGAACACCACCTTCACCGGGCGCTTCTGCCCGATGCGCCAGGAGCGACGCGACGCCTGGCGCATGGTGTACACGCTGTAATCGGTCTCGAACCAGACCAGGGTTGGGAAGTCGATGAGGTCCAGCCCGGTCTGCACCAGGCGGGGGTGGCAGATGACCACGTCCACCCCCTGCTTCACCCGTTCCTCCACCCAGCTTTCCCGGCGGTCCGGGGCCACCGAGTCGGCCTTGAGCACCGCCACCCTGAACCCGTGCCGGGTCAGGAACTGGTCCATCCGCTCGGTGATGTCCCGTGTCCCGGTGTGGGTGGCGTAGACCAGCACCTTCCGGCCCGCCAGCCGCTCCGCCGCCACCAGGTCAACCAAGGCCTGTTCCTTGGGGTACAGCTTGTCCTCGGACAGGGGCGGCATCTGCACCAGGACGTTGCCGGTCTGGGGATCGAAGACCGTCTCCCCCCGGGTGCAGCCGTCGGGGTAGGCCAGCAGGGTTTGCAGGTAGGTGGCCAGCAGCCGCTTGGAACCCTTGGCCAACGCTTCGGCCAGCGCCTGCCGCAGGGTGTCGAACACCAGGTCGTAGGCCTTGCGCTGGGAGAAGCCGGTAAAGTCGGCCTCCCGGTCCATCCCCGACAGCAGCACCTGCTCCTCGTAGGACGGCAGCCCCGAGGCCACGTCGGAGAGGCGCAGGAACACGCTGTTGCCGATCAGGTGGAACAGGGCAGAGGGAGCCAGGCCGGGCCTCTCCCGCACCGTCTTGCGGTATCCCTTGCGGCGGCTGTTGCGCCCGTCCTCGAAGGAGTCGCCGTCGTCGGCGTGGCGCACCGTCTGCTCCAGGAAGCCGTAGCGCTGTATCCAGCGGCCCTCTTCGGAGCGCCCGAACTCGGCCCGGATGTCCGGCGAGAAGCGGTAGAGCAGGTGGAACAGAGTGCTTGAGTAGCCGCCAGTCAGCGTTCCGGTAAGGGTGAGGGACTTGCCGCAGGCGTCGGCCAGGACCCCGGCGGCGATGCCCTGGGCCGAACCACGGCCCTTGTACTCATGGACCTCGTCGCCAATCAGCAGGTCGAAGAAGCCCTTCATCCGGTGCTTCACGTAGTCGGCCAGGGGATAACGCCGGGGACCGGAGCCGTCGGCCTGCCAGAGGGTGGACCTGCACAGGTCGCAGTTGCGACGCTTGCGGGACAACTCCTCGTTGGTCAGGGGAACGCCGTCCTTGTCCACCACCTGGGCGTAGCAGCGGGGGCAACAGGGCACCTGGAAGGGTTCCCCGGTCTGCTCGTCCCGCACCAGCCGGCCCCCGGCGGCGGCCCAGCGCTGGATGACGGCGGGGGACCAGCGGTAGGACAGCTTGGCGCGTTCCCGGGACATGATGGCGAAGAGGGGAGCGGGGCCCACTGACAGCCGCAGCCGCTCCAGGTCGGTGATGGAGGCGACGATGGCAGCCCGGGCGCCAGGCACCGTGTCCTCCACCTCCCGCTTCCATTTTCGGGTCAAATGGGGCGGACAGAGGATCAGTACCCGCTGGAACCCGGCGGCGTGGGCGGCGGCGGCGCCGATGAACGTCTTGCCGGTGCCCATCTCGCCCACCACCGTGGTGCCCCGGTGGGCTTGCAGCGACAGGGCCGTGCCCTTGATGGCGTCCTCCTGGCCGCCCATCGGGGTCCGCAGCAGCCGGGGCAGCTTGAGGCCGTTCTCCGAAGGCCGGTAGAGCGGCGGGTAGGACGCCACCACCCGCCTGGCGATGGCCTCCTTGAAGGTGTCGATGAATCCTGATAGGTTCATAGGTGTTCTCCTGGTTGGGAAAGTTGCGTGGGGTGTAGGGAGAAAAAGCGAGGCCCCGCCGGTCTCACTCACCGGCGGGGCCTTCGTGTGCGACCCGTTTGGGGGCCGTCAATGTAGTTGTTGTATCTGGGTTAGGCGGCTATATCGGTGATCTCACCGTCGTCCAGGTCCAGGGCCACCACGGTGGTCCGGAGCCGCTCGCGGTAGACCTCGGTGTTCTCCGTCTCCTCGGCGAGGACCAGTTCCTTTGTCGTCCGGCCCTTGACCAGGATGCGCTGCCCGTCGGCCTCCAGCACCAGGTTGTCGAGAAAGCCCGCCGCCACCAGCATGGCCATGTGGCCCCGGCGGAGCGGCATCAGGGGGCGGGTGCGCTGGTCCTGGGCGGGCCAGAGGGAGTCCCTGACCTCCTGGCTGGCCCACAGCCCGGTCTTCCTGGCCTCGGCCACCGCCGCCAGCGGGTCCACGGTGCGGGTGGCGAAGAGGATGTCGCCGGCGGTGACCACCGGCGGGTCGTAGACCGGGTAGGGCCGGGGCGGGAACTCCTCCGGCTCCCCGAAGGACCATTCCCGCACCTGCTCCTCGGCGTAGGGGTCGGGGCTGGGTTCGCCCTTGCGCCGCCCCACCAGGACCACCTGGTCGAAGACCTCCCGCTCGGGATTCGGGAACGTCCAACACCGGATGTCCCGGTAGTGAGAGGAGAGGTAGCGGGCGGAGACGGCGAGCCGCTGCTTGGGTACGATGAACAGCAGCAGGCCGCCGTCGGTCAGGTAGCGGGTGCAATGCGTGAGGAAGGCGTGTTCCACCCGCTTGTCCTCTTTGTCCCAATCGTAGGGAGGGTTCAAGAGCAGCACGCCGAAGGCGTTGTTGGCTATCGAGGTGGCGAAGAGGTCGCAGGACAGGGAGTGGTCCAGGACGTGGGCGGCCTGCTCCGCCCGGTCCCCATGCAGCTCCACCCCGCAGGCCTCCACGGGGACGGTGCTGCGGTCGCGCAGCAGATCGGCGAACTGGGCCAGGGCATCCCCGGCCCCGCAGCAGGGGTCCAGGATGCGCAGGGTGTCTGCGCTCCGGGCGCGGCCACGGGCTCCGTAGAGCAGCTGGGCAACCAGGTCAACGACCCGGGGCGGCGTCGGGTAAAACCCGCCTTTTGCCTGTGCAGCCAGTCTCATGTCAGTCCTCCTTTCTGATTGGTATCGGCGTCGGGTGAGTCATCGGCCCCGCTGCTGGACGGAGCCAACCGGCAGGGGCCGGGCTTGCAGAAGTGGCAGTTCCACCGGATGCTGGCAGGGGCAGCCAGCATCTCCATGCTCAGGGCCACGAAGACCACCGCCGCGCCGCACTCGTTGCAGGTGTAGGTCTCCCCGGCGTGGATGTCCTCGTCGGTCTCTTCCACCTGGGCGAACCTCGCCCCGCAGCTGGGGCAGGGGAAGTACAGGGTCTGCTTGTCGGCCATCGTGCTACCTCCCGTCGTTGTGGTTTCCATTCAGGTTCGTCAGTCCCACCACCTCGCCCTTGGCCAGCGTCCGCTGGAAGCAGAGGACCTGGCCGGTCTGCTTGTCGTTAGCGCAGGCCGTGCAGAATGCGGTGAGCAGCTCGGCCCGGCTGGCGACGGTGATGCGCTTGACCAGCACCTCGGTGCCGTCCTCCAGTTCGTGGCGGTAGAGCTTCTCGTTGGGGTTCCGCCAGTCCGCCTCGGCAGCGGGCCGGTAGAAATGGGGCTGAGCGGATGAGGTCAGGTGCGTCGTGTGGTCGTGCTCGCAGAAGCGGCACTTGGTGCCGTCCGGGGAGAAGAGCTGCCAGGCCTTCCAGTTGCGGGCGCGGCGGCGCTTGTTGCCCCGCTTCTCCGGGTTCAGAGTCCTATCCATCGTTGTCTTCCTCCTTGTTGGTGTCTTCAGGGTCCAGAGTCAGGGTCCCCGCAGCCACCGCCGCCGACAGGTCGGCCTTCAGTTCCTCGCCCCTGGGGTTGCAGGTGTAGGCCAGCAGGCCGGCGGACTCCAGGGGGACGGTCTCCCCGATGTCCAAACCCCGCCGCCAGAGCCAATCCCGCCAGGAGCGGTGCAGGGGCAGGGGGCTGCGCCGGTCCAGGAAGCGGTGGTGCAGCCCCGGCGCGTCGGCCTGGTCCTGGGCCAGCAGCAGGAAGTCGTCCCGCTCGAAGCTGAACTCGGCCAGGCGGGTGTAGACCAGCGCGTGCCAGCCCCGGCTTACGGGCAGCCGGGCGATGCGGGTGGTCCAGGTGCCGACCGTGTGATGGGGGACCTGGCACTGCTGGTAACCGCCGCTGAGGGCCATCCCCTCGACGCCCTTGATCAGGTGGGCGGTGTCGGGGGGCTGCTTGAGCAGGGAGGCCCAGATGGCCTTGAGCGCGGTCTGCGGCCCCACCATGGACAGGAACCAGAGGCCGCCGGTGTCCGGGTCGCGGGCGAAGGCGTCGGCGGTGGCCGAGTAGCCTCCGGCCGAGATGGTGTAGAGGTCCTCGCCGTTGAGGACGGGTTCTGTGGGAATCATGGGTTGCCTCCTGTAGGTGTGGATTCGGGAAGGGCGCAGGGAAGGGAACCCCCCGCGTGAGGACCGTCGCACCGCCGCCGATCTCGGTGGGTCTGGGGCTAGTCGTCCATCAGCTTCCGTTCCTTGAGGCTGACCCAGCGGTCGCCGCCGATGACCACGTGGTCCAGCAGGTCGATGCCGAGGAGCTTGCCCGCCTGGACCAGCTCGCGGGTGATGGACACGTCCTCGGGGCTGGGCGTCGGGTCGCCGCTCGGATGGTTGTGGGAAATGATGATGCTGGGGACGGACTCGATGACCGCGGCGCGCAGCACCTCGGCCGGGCGAATCACTGACGAGTTGACGTTGCCCATGTAGATCACCCGCTGCCCCCGCACCTGGTTGCGGGTGTTGAGCAGCAGCACCCGCAGCTGCTCCTGGGCCAGGGCGGACATCTCCGGCCCCAGCAGGTTGTGAACGTCCTGCGGGCAATTGATCTGCGGCATCTCGGCGGGGCGTTCCGGCTGGAAGGCCACCTCGTAGCGGGCCGCCAGTTCCCCCAGCAGGGCCAGGTTGGAGCGCAGGGCCTCCAGCACGGCGTGGCCCTCCGGCGTGGCGGGAGCGGCGGGTTCAGGGATGGACAGGAGCATTTCCTCTTGCTTGGCTTGCTTCTTCCTGGGCATGGTTCACTCCTTTGCGATTAGTCTGGAAACGGGAGCGGGGCCGCCTCTGCTGTGAGGGAACGGCCCCGTGGTTGCGCCTTGGGGAAGGCGCCGGTGTTCGTATGTCCAGTTAGAAGGGAGAGTCCTCGTCGCCGGGCTGGTAACCACCGCCAGCGTTGAATCCGTTGGCGTTTCCGGCGTTGGCTTGGTGGTTGGCGCCGGAGTTGACCCCATTGGCAGAGCCGTTGCCGGTGTGGTTGCCGCCGCCGCCGTTGCGGGCGGAGTCCAGGAACACCACCTCCTGGGCGTGGATCTCGGTGCGGTAGCGCCGCTGCCCGTCGTCGCCGGTCCAGGAGTTCTGCGCCAAGCGGCCCGCGACGTAGAGCCGCTGGCCCTTCTCCACGTAGTTGGCGCAGGCTTCGGCGAGCTTGTCCCACACCACGATCTGGTGCCAGTCGGTCTCCGATTCGCCGCCCTTGCGCACCCGGTCGGTGGCCAGGCGCAGCTGGGTGACGGCGATGCCCGACGCCGTGTACTTCATTTCAGGGTCCGTGCCCACGCGGCCCAGCAGTTCCACCTTGTTGATGCTCTTCGCCATGATCGTTCCTCCGATACTTTGTGATTGTGGGTTGCCGTTGCGGGGCCGTTTCCGGTAGAGAGAAGCGGCCCCGTGCCGCGCTCCGCAGGAGAACGTCAGGGGTGCCCTAGCTGACCCGCAGGTACTCGGAGACGTTCTCGGTGACGATGGTGGCCCTGGTCTCCGGGTCCAACAGGGCGTTCAGCTTCTTGTGATCGACGTTGTACCTGGTGGACTTGACCATCCCCACGGTGCGGGCCTTCTCCCTGCCCTCCAACCGGGCCTTGTCCTTGCCCCGCTGCGTGAGCCAGGTCCGCAGCAACCCCAAGGCCCACTGCTTGTCCTCTTCGATGGCCTTCAGCATCTCCTGGGCGTTCTCGTACTCCCGGAGCGCCGCCTGCGCCTCTTCGTCGTTCACCGGCTCGGCGTTCTCGGCAGGTTCGTCCTCCGGCTCCTCAACCGCCGCCGATCCCGGCAGGCAGGTGTTCAGGAAGGGGCAGCGTTTGCACTGCCAGTCGTCGGCGGTGAAGTCCCGCTCCGGCAGGGCCTGAGAGTCCCGCCCGTGCAGCAGGTGGTGGGCGCCGATGGTCCCCAGCCGCTCGCAGGCCCGGTGGAAGGCGGTGGCGACCCGCTCCGCCGGAATCACCTCGAAGTCCCACTGCCTGGAACCGGTGTCCATCGTGGCGATCACCACGTCCCGCGCCTCCCCGAAGGTCCCGTAGGAGTAGAAGGCGGCCTGGGCCACCGACTCCGGGTGGCTGCGCTCCGCCCCCAACTTCCACCACCGCTTGTAGGCTTCCGGCCCCCGGGTCTTAATCTCGATGACGCTGGGTTCATCGCCGAAGATGGGGACGACGCCGGTGGCGTCCACGTGGCCCGTGACCACCAGGGCGGGGCCGAGGCACAGGGACATCATTTCAGGGTTGTCCCGGTCGGTAGGGGTGATGTCCCAACCGGCCCGCCGCATGGCCCGGAGCACCACCGGCTCCAGGGCGTTGCCCGCCTCCAGAACCGTCAGGGACTCCTCGGTGCGCGCGTTGGTGACCGGGTACTCGTTGGCCTCGTACCAGAGGGCGCGGCGGCAGTTGCCCACCGCCGAGGCCCGGATCTCCAGGGTCCCGTCGTCGTCGAAGCGGGCGTTGGGCCGCGAGTAGACGTCCGTCTTGCTGTCAATGGTCGTCGTCATGGTTGTCCTTCCTCCGTCATGTCTGTGTTGGGTAAACGAGAGCGGGGCCGTCTCCGCAAGGGAGACGGCCCCGTGTGCCTTGGCAGGTCCGGTCAGTGCAGTTCTTTCAGTCGGCGGCCAGCCTGAGTTCTTCCGCTTCCACTTCCACTTCAGCTTGGGCCGCCAGGTGGCCCCGCAGGATGAGGGCGATGCCGTCGCCGAGGCCGCGCACGTACACCGTGCTGCCGTCCTCCATCACGTTGGGCCACGGCTGCATTTCGCTGATGCCCTGGCACTGGCCCACGATTTCGTCCACTGGCGTTCCCCGCCGCAGGTGCAGGGAGACCAGCCGGCAGGCCAGCTCGGTGACCCCGTGCTGGAGGCTGCCGGCCTTGCCCAGGGAGCCGAAGACCTCGAAGGGCTGCCCGTCCTCGTCCAGGCAGACGGTTACGTAGAGGTTGCCCAGTTCCGTTGCCAACTTGGTCGTTGTGCTGGGCAGGCTGCGCGGCCTGCTCCTGGTGGCAGTCATGGCTGTCCCCTCTGGTCCCGCAGGTAGGGCAGCGCCGGGGCGTAGCGGTCGAAATAGCCCGCCACCTTCAGGGCGAACTCCCTATCCCTTTCGTCGCCGATTCCCAGCAGGGTCCTGGCGATGGGTTCCTCGCAGTCCTCTTCGGCGTAGGTCGGCGTGAGGAAGGAGTCCCTGACCAGGTCGGGGAGTTCCTCCCACCGCTCCCGGCTGAGCTTCAGGCCGCCGTGTCCGGCGGTGGAGACCCGCCAGACCCCTTCGGCCAGTTCCTCGATGTCCTGGGGGTAGCCCCAGGGGGTGTGCATTCTGGTTCCGGTCATGTCGTTTCCTCCGTGCTATGGGGGTGATTCCGGTAGATGAGAAGCGGGACCGCCCCGCTGTGGAGACGGCCCCGTTGCCTGGTTAGTTGCCGGTGGGTCGGGCGTCCTACTCCTCGGCGCCCCCGCCATGACCGGCCTCGGCGTCCTGCCGCTGCTGCACCTTGCGGGCGGCCCGCTCCACCAGGGGCGTCAGTTCCGAGGCGGGCAGGTCGTCCAGGTCTTTGCCCGTCTGCCCCCGCACCGCCTGCCTGACCCGCTCTTCGTCGAAGCCCTGGCTGACCCCCAGGTCCAGCAACGTCTTGCGCAGGGCGGGGGCCAGCGTGTCTCCTGCGCCGCCGCCAGGCTGGCCCGCCACGTCGCCGTAGAGCGCGTTGCCGAACTGGGCGCCGAAGGTCCTGAGCGCCCGCTTGAGAGCGTCCGTGACCGCGCCCTTGAACGCCGTCTCATGCCCCTCGGCGGTCTCGTCGGAGACCGGCTGGAAGCCCACGTCGGTGCGAGCAGGGGCGCCGGGGACAGTGACCTTCACCGTGGCGGAGTAGGCCCGGATGCGCTTGACCTCGCCGGTCTGCGTGTTCACCTGGTCCAAGTCCCTGAGCGTCACGTCGCCAACCAACTCATGGCCCCAGCCGCCGAATCCGAAGATGCGGTTGGCCTGGTCGATGACGGTGCGGCCCTCAACGTAGCTGAAGGAGCGGTTGCCCCGGCCCTTGCGCTGGGAGACCAGGCTGGCGTCCAGGGGCTGGGCCAGCTTGTCGGTGACGCTGGCGGGGAGGCTGTCCCAGAGGAGGTCGTGGCCGGGGATGGTGTCGGCGGGGTGGTGGCCGTTGCCGTTCTTGGACACGCCGTTGGCGGGGACGTGGTGGTTGGTGTTGCCGTTCTGGTGGCCGTTCGCGCTGCCGTTGACCTGGCCGTTGCGCTGGTGCCCGTTGTTGTTCGCGCCGTTGCGGTGGTTGCCGTTCTCGTTGGACATGACGTATCTCCTTGAAGTTGTGATTACGTGGGTGATGGAGGTTCGTGCGGCTTCCAACACAGAAAGCCGTGGGCGGGGCGGGAGGCCCCGGCAGGAGATGGGCAGGGGTAGCCCAAGGGGATCAGTTGGGAAGTGGGTGAAAAAGCGCAGGCCCGCCGGGGAAGGCGGGCCGGTAGAGGAAAGGGTGGGGGAGAGGGAGTGGACTAGCGGGCGTTGTGCGCCGCCCTTGCCAGCAGTCGGCGGAAGATGAGTTGACCGTGGGGCAGTGTCGTCAGTTCGCCCACGTCGGCGATGTCCTGGGGCAGGTTGACCACGGCGGCGCGGCGGCCCAGCAGTCCCCAGAGACCCTCGGCGGCAGCCACACCGGCGCCGTCGTTGTCGAAGGCCAGGAAGACCCGGGGGCAGCCCCTGAGCGCCGCCGCCACCTTGTCCATCCCCTGGGTGCCCTGGGCGGCGCAGGCAGGGTAGCCCCAGGCCGCCAGCGTCAGGTAGTCGAAGACCCCCTCAGTCAGGATTGCGAAGGGTGGCGCCGGGCCGATACGGGCCAACCCCAGCACCGGCTTGGGGCCGGGCACCGCCTGGAAACGGGGCTTGGCGCCGGCGTCAACCGCCCGCCCGGTGAGCCACCGCACCCGCCCCGTGGCGATGTCCGGTACGGTAATCATTCCGGCGAACCGCTCCGCGCCATGCTCAAGGAACAGCCCGCTGTCCCTGAGCCTATGGACGCCGAAGCCCGCGGATTCCAGGTACGCCCTCAGCCCGCGACCCGGCGCGTAGCCCAAGCCCAGTTCCATGGCCGCTCCGGCGCCGATTCCCCGTGTCGCCAGGTACGCCCTGGCCTTCGGACTGCGCCGCATTTGTCCGGTGTAGAACCGCACCGCCGCCGTCAGCAGCGCCGGATCGCGGGGAGGAATCGCCGGGACAGCGGATTGACGAACTGCCGCCGGACCAACCGCAGCGGCCGTGACCGCCACCGTCCCGTCGTCCAGCCGACGTATCGCCTCGGGCAGGGTCAGGCCCTCCGTCCTTTGCACGAAGTCCAGCACGTCCCCGCCGGCGCCGCAGCCGAAGCAGTAGAACTTCTCGGTGTCGGCGTACACCGTGAAACTGCCCTCAGCCTCCTTATGAAAGGGGCAGACGCCCTGCCTGACCCGCCCCTTGCCCCGCAGAGCGATACCGGCGGCCTCCACCGCGTCGCCCAGGGGGTGGCGCGCCTTGAATTCCGCGATGTCCACCGTGGCGTGAGCTATTACCATGACGCGCCCCCTTTCGTCAGCGGCTTGAGGCCCCGCAGGCTGCGCCGGGATACCGGCTTGCCCACCGGCCAGCGCATCCCCAGGACCGCCGCGACCGCCAGGGTGGCGCCGTCGCCCGCCGGAACCAGCGCCACCGCCCTGCCGGTGCCGGGGCTGTAGAGCACCGCTTTGTCACCGGCGAACCGGCGCCGGGCGATGTCCAGCCACTCGGCGTAGAGCCACCGGAGTTGGCCGTCAGTGGCGTTGGCCGTGTCTACGTCAGCGAACACCGCCAGAGACCCGTCCAGGTCGCCGGACTGCCGCAACCGCCGCGCATCGTGGACCGCAGTGACAAGGTTGGGCGCCGGGTCCAGTTGCTCTGAATCGGGAGAGAGCAGGGTCGCCAGGAGCCGGTCCACCAGTTCCTCCAACCGTCCGGTAGTAGATGGGGAGTCCAGGGTAATCGTGGTCATGGCCTGCCTCCATGCTGCTGAGTTTGTTGCTGCCTATGACACCGGCACCGGCAATTGGCCTGCCGCGCCCGCGCCGCCTGCCGCCTTTCGTTGGCCCGCACGATCCGCCGCACCACCAGGGCGACGATGCCCAAGCCCACCAGGTTGAGGAAAAACGTCTCGCCGCCGGTCCCGGTGAGTAGCGGCCCGGCGATGAGCATGGCCACGGCCACCGCAATCGACGCCCGCTTGTGCCGCCTGATGAAGCCACCGACCGCCACCGCGACGGCCTTGATCTGGGTGAACCGTTCGGTGATGCGCATACGCACCTCCTTAGTTTTGTGAACGATGTTGGGAACCGGGTTTAATGCCCGGCGCCGGACGCACTCCGCCCTGGGTCGGACATCGCAACGGAGAACGCCGGTTTGGGGGTTGGAGCAGGACGCAACTCGGCCAGGGTGGTATACCGCCGTAAGGCGAATCCTGGAGGGCTACGTTGAGGGGAAAACGAAGAGGAACGCAGTCCCGTCAGTGGAAACTGCGCTTGAACGTGGAACGCCCAGCCAGCGGCTATGAGGCCACCGACCGGAGCGTGTTGAATCTGCGGTGCTGCTACCCTTGTTCTGTAGCTACGCCGCAGCCATGTTGAAGCGGCCGAAGCTTGTCGCCTGCTCCAACCGCAGAGTGTAGAGAGTGCGAAGCAGGTCCAGCCGCTCCGCAGGGTACGCCGAAGGGGTAAGGGATACCGGAGAAACCGTCCTTTTTCTAGCTGATACCTCCTGTCAGTGGGACTTCCGTGAGTCTGCTACCTGCCGTGGAAAGGGAATCCGCGATGCCGTTTGTTCCGGTTGCCACCTCCGTGCATCAGTCCGTGGGGTCGGGGTTCCGCCTTGAGTTGGGACACCGTGGGAAGCGCACCGTGCACTTCTGTGGTAAGGACTACCGGCTGCAGGCGAAGGATAATTCACTCTGCCTGTCAGCAATTCCCTCGTGGGCGCTCCGGGGAGAGAAGCCTCGATCCTCACGGAGCAGGCCCGGGCGAGCAGGGATCACGCCCCCAGGTTTCTAGGCAGTGGAAACACTGGAAAAGCCAGACAACGAAGTCAGTATCCGGCCCCCGGGAGACCCCTGGCAAGGGTTTCGGCGACGACCCGCCCACATTGATTGCAAACGCCCCGCAGGAAACCGGCAGGAAACCCGCTGGAATCGGGAACCCGCCGGAACCGCCCGGAGACGCCGCCGGCGGGCTACCGCCGCTGACGCAACCGGGCCAACCGCAGCCGGTCCCAAACCACCCTCAGCCACCGCCCCGGACTCAGCGCCCCCGCCACCTTCGCAAGCAACGCCAGCCTGGCCTGCCGTTTCCCGAAATCATGCAGCGCCTTCAGACGCCAGTTCAACTGCGCTCCCCGGTCCAGGCCCCGCAGAGGCTCCGTCTCCGGCGGCAGGGTCAGGCCGTGCTCCTCCAGCAGGGCCACCTCTACCTCCAAAATCCGCTGGCGGGTTGACACCCACGCCAAGCCCTTGCCCCGGGCCGGGTGGCCGTCCCACAGCTCCCGCCACTCCTGCACCAACAGCCAGGCGTCGCCGAAGATCTCCTCGTCGTCGTCGGAGGGATCACTGGTAACCAGTTCAGGGTAACGCCTGCGGGTCGCAGCTCCCGCCACCGGCGCCGGACGCGGCAACCCGGTTCCGCCGCCGCTCCTGCTCTCCCCCTGAACCAGCCGCTGCTCCAGCCGCCGCATCCCATGGGCGTGGGTCTCCCCAAGGGCCTGCATGCCCTCCCGCAGCTCACCCTCCAGCCCGGCCACCTGGGTCGTCAGCCCCCCGACCTGCCCCGCCAGCCCCTCCACCGCTTCCTCCAGTTCGTCCCTGGCGCCGCCGTCCCTTTCCACCAGCATCCTCTCCACCGCGTCCCGCACCCGCCGCGACATCCCCTGCTGCACGCTGGCGGCCACCGTCCGTGGGTCCAGGCCCAGCACCCGGGCCGCGCCCTTGTGCCCCCGGGTCCGCACCAGTTGGCGGAACAACGCGGTGAGCCGCAGCTCGTACACGTCTTCGATGACCTGGGCCGCCGCTTCGTCGAAGGCGTCGCCGGGACCAACGCTGATGTCCACTGCCGCGCCGTGGGCCTGGTTCCCGTCGCTGCCAGCGCCGTTCCCGTCACCAACCGGATGGTTCGGAGTCTCACCCCCGCCAACGCCGTCCCCATCGCCAACCGGATGGTCCGGAGCGCGACCCCCGCCAACGCCAGCGTCATCGCCCGCATCGCCGGGACCGCTGCCGGGGCTGCCCGCCGTCCTGCTCTCGTCCTGACTCATGCTCATCCCTCCCGGTGCAAAGTGCACCTTTCCAATAGGGGCCTTGCACCCCCGTCCTGATTTCCCCGGACTGCAAACTGCACCCCTCAAACGGGGCCGATGCACCCCACGACCGGAACCGGCCCTGGACTCCAAGTGTTTGCACACCTGCCGCTGAAATGGGGCTGCACCCCCCATTTCAGCTACGAATCCCCTCCCGTCCACCAATGCAGCCGGAGTCCCGATTCCTGTACACGTCCATAACACCACGCCGGACCGGCGAAATTCCATGCCTCGAAAGGGGGGGTGCGCACACCCCCCCTTTCGAGGCATTACGTCCGGGCCGCACCGTCGCCAGACTTGGTTATCGAACATCCGGTCTCAGACCGACGGATAGGAGGCAACCATGTTCCGGCGATTCATTTCAAGGTCCGGCAAAGCCCGCCGCCTGATTCTCCTGGCGGTGGCTTTGCTCCTTACGGCCCTCGTTGCCATCCCTGCTTCTGGGCTGGCCCTGGCCCAGTCCCCGCCACCCGACAGCGACGACGTCACCCTGGTGAACCGCGACCGGCAGCTGGTGGAGCGGAAGAAGGAGGGCGATTTCGTGGCCCGCCCCGTGTTCAGCCGCCAGACCGACGTCCTCTACTACGCCATCCGCCACCCGGACACCGGCGACTGGATCACCAACACCTACCGGGTCCAGGGCGGCGGGAAGCAGCTCGCCGAGGGCTGGGAGTACACCTTCGAGTACCCGGCCCTGGACGAGCAGCCCGAACTTCACCCCGAACAGCCCTTCCTGCTGGTGCTGGCCGTCCCGCGAATTGGCGGCGGCGACCACCACGTCTTCCACGCCCTGATTCCCGTCCACCAGCCCAGGGGGCTGTGGGACCGGGTGCTGGGCGCATTGGACCCGGACCGCTGGGCCCGGGCCGCCGCCAAGTGGGTGATCCAAGGAGTCCACGGAACTCTGTGCGGCGTGGTGGAAAAGATCGCCCAGACCGAAGTTCCAGAGTGTGAGGGGTAGCGGTATGGGCGACATCCTCACCGGAACCCCTCCCGAGTTGACCTACCTGCATCCCTTCGTCCGCGACGCCTGGATGGTGGTCTGGGCCATCACGTCGGGCGCATTGGCGGTGATCCTGGGCTGGATGGGGCTGAGCTTCATCGTCCAGGAGCACCTGGGCCACCACCAGTCGGGCTGGCGGGAGATGGTGCCCCGGCTGGTCCTGGGCCTCACCGCCGCCGCGTCGTCGCTGTGGTGGTGCGCCCTGGTCATCGACGTGGCCGACGCCGTCTCCGGCTTCATCGCCGTTTCCCTGGACGTCACCCCCGGCGACCTGCTGCGCGCGCCGTTGTTCGCGCTGCTGGCGGCGGTGGAGACCGCCAACACGGGGTTGGCGGTGTTCATCGCCCTGCTCTACCTGGTATTCGGATTCTTCGTCCTCTACCTGCTGGTGCAGATGATCCTGCGCCTGGCCCTGATCGACATCCTGCTCACCCTGGCCCCCATCGCCCTGGGGCTGTGGATTCTGCCCCACACGGCGGGCTGGGGGAAGCACTGGCTGCGGCTGTTCATGACGGCGGTGTTCCAGCAGGCAATCCAACTCATCGCCGTGGCCCTGGCCTTCGCCTTCCTGGGCGAGTTCGCGTCCATCGCCGAGTTCGAGCCGTCGGAGGACCTGGTGTGGAAGCTGCTGATGGCCATCGCCTTCATGTACCTGGCGGGCCGTGTCCCCTCGATGCTGGGGCATCACGGCACCTTCGACGCCTGGCTGCACACCCTCTACTTCGGGATGTCGCTGCCCGGTTCCATGATGCGCTCCGCCCGTTCCATCGGGCTGATCGCGGGCGGGGCCGCCGGTGGCCCGGCGGGAATGGCGGCCGCGACCGCCGCCGCCGCGGCAACCAACACCGCCGCCAGTACCGCCGCCAACGCGGCCGGCTCGGCGGCGAACAACGCCACGCCCCGGAGCCAGGGGCCGTAGCGACGGCAGGAACCACGACAACCACCGGCGCGGACTCGTTCCGCGCCGGAACCGCCCAGGAGGTGGAGCGATGTGCCAGTAACGAATGGGGACAAACCGGCAAACGGACAACCAACCAAATCAATTTCAAGGAGAAAGACTCCATGGACGACCTGACACAGACCATATCGAACCTGGTGGGCATCCTGCTGGGGTTGGTGGGCGTCGTCGGCGTGGGCTACTTCATCTGTGCGCCGCGTCACGTGGCATAGGTTACCCGGCTCAATCGGGAGGAACTCGGAGGGAGTTCCTGGGCCAACCGACCCACCTTGAGGCGAAAGCCGAAGGGGGAAAATAGCATGTCGGCAAAGCGGCTACGGTCTGAAGGCGTTACAAGGCCGGTTCCGCAAGGCCCGCGCGATACGGTGAAAGCTGGATTGCCTGAACCCCAGTTCCCAGTTGGTGTTGGTAGCCACCCGCCGGTAGAACGCCTGCAACCCGGCGCCACCCATTGCACTGGCCCGTAGGTGAGACCAGTGCACCTCCGATGGGTGAACGATGACCGATGCGGTCATTCAAGGGAACGAACGGGGCACCTAAGTCGCGCTATCACGTCCTATGTCAACGGAACGCGGGATTGCCTACGGGGGGCGACCCCTATGGCAACGGAGTCCTCGTAGTAGTCCGAGCCGGGGAAAGCCCGGCACATGGCGAAGGAGGACAGGTGGTTCTGACGGAATACGACAGGGAGGTTTGCACAATGCAAGAGGCCGAAACTGTACTGAACGTCTTACGTGAACGCGGAGAACGAGGATTGCCGCTGGAGAACATCTATCGGCTGCTTTACAACCGGAACCTGTACCTGCGGGCCTACGGTCGTCTCTACTCAAACCAGGGGGCGATGACCAGGGGAACCACCGCAGACACCGTGGATGGAATGTCCCTGGCGAAAATCGACGACCTGATTGACGCACTGCGTTACGAAAGGTTCCGATGGACGCCGGTGCGACGGGTCAACCTTCCCAAGCCAAAGGGGGGAACCCGTCCTCTGGGCATACCAACGTGGACGGACAAGCTGCTGCAAGAGGTCATCCGGATGATTCTGGAAGCCTACTACGAGCCGCAGTTTTCCGACCGCTCCCACGGCTTCCGGCCCGGACGGGGTTGCCATACTGCCTTGAGCAACGTGGTTGACCACTGGACCGGTGTCCGATGGTTCGTCGAGGGCGACATCAAAGGGTGCTTCGACAACATCGACCACGAGGTCTTGCTGTCAGTGCTCGGCGAGAAGCTCCACGACAACCGATTCCTGCGCCTGCTCAAGTACCTACTGAAAGCGGGCTACGTGGAGGATTGGAAATACGGCCGCACCCTGAGCGGTACGCCGCAAGGGGGTGTGGTCAGCCCCATCCTCTCCAACATCTACCTAGACCGGTTGGACAAGTACGTCGAGAACGTGCTGATACCAGCAAACACCCGAGGCACAGACCGGAGAGACAACCGCGAGTACATACGCTTGAGGAGCCGTATGGTCTATCACCGGAACGTGGGGCACCACAGCTTGGCGGTGGAACTGCGGAAGCAGATGCAACAACTGCCGTCGGGCGACCCCCACGACCCAGACTACCGGCGGCTTCGATACGTGCGCTACGCGGACGACTTCGTGCTGGGCTTTATCGGGCCAAGAGCCGAAGCCCAACAGGTGAAAGAGTCCCTGGAGACGTTCCTGCGCGACTCGCTCAAGCTGGAGCTATCCCAGGAAAAGACCCTGATAACCCACGCCACCAGCCAGGCGGCGCGGTTTCTCGGCTACGAACTTGTGAACCAGCAGGCCAATGATCAGCACGACCACCGTGGTCAACGCAAGGTCAATGGTCGAATCGGGTTGCGGGTTCCCGCCGAAGTCATCGACCAACATTGCCGAGCCTACATGCGCAACGGCAAACCGGCGCACCGCAACGAACTGCTGGCCGATGATGATTACACCATCGTCAGCCGGTATCAAGCGGAGTTCCGGGGCGTCGTCCAGTACTACCTCTTGGCCTCCAACGTCTCTCATTTCGGGCGACTGCGAACGGTCATGGAGATGTCGCTGGCAAGAAGCCTGGCGGCAAAGCACAAGTCCACCGCACGGAAGATGCGCCGTCTCTACAAGGGCATCGTTGAAACCGAGCACGGGCCGCGTGTCTGCCTCAAGGTTGTAAAGCAGCGGGACAACGGCAAACGCCCTCTAGTGGCGTACTTCGGTGGCATACCCCTGAAACGGCAACGGCAGGCTGTCCTCGTAGACCAACAGCCTCAACGGTACAGGACTGACCGCACCGAGCTTATCAAACGGCTCCTGGCGGACGAATGCGAGATGTGCGGCTCAACGGTGGACGTAGAAGTCCACCACATCCGCGCCCTGCGCGACCTGAACGTGAAAGGCCAACGGGAAAAGCCCCAGTGGGTACAACTTATGGCGGCGCGGCAACGCAAGACCCTCGTGGTCTGCCGGACGTGTCACATGAACATCCACCACGGGCGAGGCAATCCGCAATCGCAGACATAAACCACTGGAGAGCCGGATGCGGTGAAAGCCGCACGTCCGGTTCGGAGGGGGGCCGACGGAAAAGTGCTCCGCCAATGCGGGGTAACTCGCCGGCGGCCTACCCTACACGGCGCCTACATGTACCTCACCGCCTCCGGCGCCCCCAACCAGATGGAGCGAGGCAAGGCGGCCATGATGACCGCCCTGGCCGGAATTGTGCTGGCCCTGGTGGCCTACGGCGTGGTGGAGCTGGTGATGAACGCCGTGGTCGGCAACCCGGTGGACCCCACCGTGCCCGACCCCACCGGCGGCGATACCACCAGCGACGGCGGTTAGGAGGGATGGGATGAGAGAGCATGAAGTTCCGACCCACGTGCAGGCTGAGGACAAGGTGCTGCTGTGGTTCACCTTCCCCCAGATCGTGGCGGTGGTGGCGGTGTGCGCCCTGGCCTACGGCGCCTACCACTACCTCCCCTTCGGCCCTATGGAGGTGCGGCTGGCGGTTGGCGTGCTGATCGGCATCGTGGGCATCGCCATGATTGTCGGCAAAGTGGGAGGCCGGGGGCTGCCCCTGGTGGCCGCCGACCTGCTGAAGTTCAACCTGGGGGCCGGGCGCTACGCCGGGTCCCCGGCCCAGCTGGCGCTGAGCGAACCGCCCGCCGCGCCGGAGGCCAAGCCCGATCCGCTGCGGCTGCTGGCGAAAAAAGCCGCCTCCGGCCTGGGTAAGGCGGTGAACGCTGCCCGCAAGAAGGGGCGCGCTCCCTTCCGGCCCCACAGCTGGTTCGGCAAGCGGAGACCCGGGGGCAGCCAGGGAGCCAGGGCCAACCGGCCCGCCGTCAACGAGGCCAGGGAAAAGAAGCCCCCGCATCAAGCGCGGGGCAGGCCCTGGTACAAGCTCCTGGCCGTGGCCGCAGCGCTGGCGGTCGCCGTGGCCGTCATTCCGGCCACGGCCCTGGCCGACGACCCCGACGACGAGGACCCGGGCTGGCGGCTGGACGAGATCTACTTCGTGCCGCCGGACCCGGTGCCGGGACGCCGCATCTACGTGGAACGCCTGGCCGTCTCCGGCGACACCGCCGCCGTTACCCTGCGGGCGGCCCACGACCTGGAGCTTCGGGTCAGGGTCTACGGCGGCCGGGAGGGCCGGACCCTGAAGATGGGAGCCAACACCAGCCTCCGGTCCGGCGAGGCCAGGAGCTACAACCTGACGCTGAACGGCCCGTCTCCCTCCTTCACCCTCTCCTGGACGGACGCATTGGGCCGCTCGGGAGCGGTGTCCCTGAAGAGCCACCAGATCCCCTACCCCCTGCCCACAGCCGACGGAGAGCTGTGCAACCTGGAACTGACCTCCCTGGAGTGGACGCCGGGGCAAATCACCGGCGTCATCGCCTCGGAGTGCATCACGGAGACCCGCCAGGAAATAGACCTTCCGGTCTACGGCGGCCACTTCAGCCGGAACGTCCCCGCCCTGCTGGACGCGTCGGTAACGCGCATCACCGGAACGGTCGAGGTCGCCGCCGGAACGCGCCGGGCAGCGGCATCATTCACGCCCAACGGCGAGACCCGCTTCCGGCTGCCCGTCGCCAACGAGAAGGCGGTTCACAGCCTGCAAATCACGGCGGACCTTACGGCGACGCTGAACGTGCCGCTGCCGCCCATGTTGCGGACCACCCACCACCCGGCCCGTACCGACGTGTACACCCGCCGGGTGACCTGCCGCTGCGGCGAGAGCTCGACGACCAGGACGGTGCGGGTCTACGTCCACCACCCGGAGCACGCGCGGGCCGTCGAGACCCAGCGCGCTCCCGTGACCCGCACCAGGCCGGAAGCGGTCCCCCTGGCCCAGGCCCTGGGCGTGGGGGCCGACGATCCCTACCGGGCCCTGCCCGTGCCCCCGCCCAAGCCCCCGCCGCCCCGGGCGGAGCAGACCCCGGCTGGCGGTTCCAACTGGTGGAGCTGGCTATGGCGCGGCGACTAGCCGGCCTCCTGCCGGCCACCGGCGCGGCCCTGGCGTCCATCGCCGCCGCGCCGGAGGACGCCAATGCGGAGATGGTCCGGGCCTTCGACGCGGTGCTGACCGGCATGGCCTACGCCGGGGCGGGCCTCTGCTTCTTCGCCATCGTCTGGGCGGGGTTCGTGCTGATGGCCGAGGGAGCAGAGGGCCAGGGACCGGGCCGGGGCAAGGCCAGGAACGCTGTGTTCATGGCCGTCGTCGGCCTGGTGGTGGTGCTGCTGGCCAAGGGCATCGCCGCCGCCATCACCGCCGGCGTCATCCCCAGCCTGTAACCGACCAGAGGAGTTGAAAGAAATGAAACCGACACTACCCAACATCAGGAAACTCGCCGGGCGCGGCAGGACGGAAAAATCCGCCGGCTCCGGTGACATCAACAACGACCAGATCGAAACCGGCGAGGCGGCGGAACCCAAGCCGCCGCCCCCCTTGCCGATGTTCTTCATGCTGTCCCACCTGGAGGAGGACGGCCCGGTGCGGCTGGACGGGGTGAAGCTGGCGGTGCTGGAGGTGATGGGGCTGGAGCTGGACGAACCCAAGCTGGGGGCCTTCGCCGGTTCCCTGAATGCCCTGGACTTCCCGGTGCAGCTGCTGGTGCGCCAGCACCCGCCGGTGTTGCAACAACTACGAACCAGCTTGGAAGCGGCCCAGCCCGAGGACCTGCCCCAGCAGACCCGCGACGCCGCCGAAAGCCTGGGACGGCTGCTGACCGCGTTGGAGAACCGCGAGGGCATCCTGGACCGGCGCTTCTACGCCGTGTGCGAACACGCCCGCTCCGACGAGTTGCGGGGCCTGCTGTCCCGCGCCGGGCTGGGCGTGTTCCCCCTGAAGGGCCAACCGCTGAAGCTGCTGTTGCTGGCCTCGGCCCTGGGCGGCTCGCCCAGCGAGCGCGACGAGGAGGAAGAACTTTCAGTCGAGGTCAACCGCCGGGACATCCGCGTGGGCGGACACCTGGTCCGCTCCCTGCACCTGGGCAAGTGGCCCCGCAGCCTGGCTCCCGGCTTCCTCCAGGGCCTGATGGCCGCCGGAGCGCCGATGGACCTGTCGGTCCACCTGGGGGCCATTCCGTCGGAGCAGGCGGCCCGCACCCTGGAGTGGCAGAAGGTCAGGTTCGAGTCGGCCCAGTCCATGTCCCTCAACCGGGGACGCAGCCTGTCCCCCGAGGCGGAGATCGCCCTGGAGGACGTTTCCCGGCTCCGGGACGAGGTGCAGCGGGGCCGGGAGCGGCTCTTCCACGCCTCCCTGTCGGTGACGCTGCACGCTGACAACGCCGAGACGTTGAAGGAGTTGACGCAAAAAGCCCGGGCCCACTTCGCCGCCACCCTGGGCAAGCTGGACCCCCTGGCCTTCCGCCAGAGGGAGGGCCTCCTGTCCACTCTGCCCCTGGGCCTGAACGCCGTGGCGGTTTGGCGGACGCTGGACACCTCCAGTCTTGCCCGCCTGTTCCCCTTCTCGCCGCCGGACCTGGACACCCGCAGCGGCACCCTCTACGGCATCGACCTGCGGGCCTGCGCCCCCATCGTCTACGACCCCTTTGACGGCACCCACCTGAACGCCAACACCGCCGTCCTGGCCCGCTCCGGTTCGGGCAAGTCCTTTGCCACCAAGCTGGGATTGCTGCGGGGAATCTGCCGGGGCGTGCGGGCCTACGTCATCGACCCCGAGGGCGAGTACGCCGACATGGCCCGCGCCGCCGGCGGGCGGGTGCTGTCGCCTGGAATTGCGGGCCAGGGCATGAACCCTTTCGTCATCGACCGGGGCGACAGCGAGGAACTGTTGCAGCGCATCGGCAGCCTGCGCCGCCTGATCGAGGTGATGGTGGGGGAGCGGCTCAGCGCCGAACGCCGGTCGTCCCTGGACCACGCCCTGGCGGGCTACTACGCCGAGGCCAGGGAACGCACCGGCTTCAGGGATTTCTACCAGTTCCTCCAAAACGAAGGAGACGGCGACATCGCCCACCTGCTGCGGCCCTTCGCCACCGGCAGCCTGCGGCATCTCCTCTCCGACGAGGGCGACGACCTGCTGACCCACGAGGCCCTGGTCACCGTCTTCGACCTGCACCTTTTGGAGCCGGAGCTTCGCCCCGCCGCCGCGATGGTCTGCACCGAGACGGTGTGGGCCGCCGCCGCCCAGGACCCCCGGCCTCGGCTGCTGGTGGTGGACGAGGTGTGGTCGATCATGCAGCACCCGGAGGGCGCGGCCTTCATGGTCAGCATGGCCAAGCGCGCCCGCAAGCACCGGCTGGGATTGCAGTTCATCACCCAGGACGTGCAGGACCTGCTCTCCGAGGACTCCTCCCGCGCCATCACCGGCCACTCCGGGAGGGCGCTCTTGCAGAACGCCGCCTTCAAGCTGCTGTTGCAGCAGGACGCCGCCGCCATCAGCACCGTGGGCGAAGCCTTCGACCTGCCGGTGGAGCTGCAACGCTGGCTGCTGTCCTGTCCCAGGGGAGACGGGCTGCTGCTGGCAACGGGCAACCGCTTCCCCGTCCGCATCGAGGCCACGCCGGAAGAGACCGAGGTAATCGAGTGGCGGCCCGGCCCCAGGCATTAACAGCCTCCGGGCCGCCGGCGAAGCGGCGAGCCCCTGGGTCAACCGGAACACCAAATCCAATAAAGGGAGGCAACCGATATGAATACCAACGTCAAGAAACTGCTCTTCGGCGACGGCCGCAACAGGCGTCCCCCGGTGCTGCTGGCGGTGACGCCGCCCCGCACCGGCGAGCGGACCCTTTTGGGTGTGGAGAATCTGCTCCAGTCCATCGCCGTCCCCGAACCCTTCTCCCTGGAGCTGGCCGGGGACGCCGACGGCGTGACCCTGCTGGCCCGCTGCCAGGACGGTCAGGTGGTGCGGAGCCAGCTCTCCGCCCACTACCCCCAGGCCCGCATCCGGCAGGTGCCAGCGGACGAGGACCCCGTCTTCGTCCACGCCGGGGAGCAGGCCTGGGGCCTGACCCTGCGCTCCGGCGGCCCGGAGTACCTGCCGCTGCGCACCTTCCGCGACGACGACCTGCTGGACCCCGGCTCCGACCCCCTGCTGGCCGTCATCGGCTCCCTGTCCGCCCTGCGCCCCGGCGAGCGGGTCCTGGCCCGGCTGCTGCTGCGCTCTTTGGGTCCCGACTGGTCCCAGGCCCACCAGCAGAAAACTTTCAAGAATCCAGGCCAGCAGCGGCCCGACCCTTCCTACACCTACCAGACCAAGCCCCTCCAGCTGGACGGGGTCACCATGGCCGTCCTGGGCGTGGGGGCGCTCATCGCGCTGCGGGGCTACCTGTGGGTGCAGGACGGTGAGATTCTGAAAACTGCCCTGCTGGCCGCCGGTTCCGCCCTCGGCCTGACCGTGGCGGGCTGGGGCTGGTGGCGCTGGAAGCAGGCCCGCAACCGGGTCTACGACCCCCTCCTGATCAAGGAGAAGGTGGCCCGCATCGCCTTCGACGCCGAGCTGGAGGTCGTCGCCGTGCTGCCCGACAGCGCCGGGGAGCAGCGGGCGAAGGAAATCCTGGAGCCGGTGGCCGCCGCCTACCGCCACTACGACCACCCCGCCGGGGCCAGGTTCAAGGTGAGCAAGGTCAGTCCCCTGGTCCCCCTGATGAACCTCCACCCCGCCGGTGCGGGGCTGTTCGGCAAGCGCAGCGTCCTGGGCGTCCGGGAGGTCGCCGCCCTGTGGCACCCGCCCGGCGAGGGGGACGAGACGCCCCTGGTGGAACGCTCCGGCTCCAGGGCGCTTTTGCCCTCGGCCCGGGGGGTGAAGGGCGGCGCGCCGGTGGGCCGCACCACGGCGGGCAGTTCCAGGGAGATTCGTTTTCCCGAGGACCTGCTGCGCCGCCACCACCTCTACGTGGCCCGCACCCGCATGGGCAAGTCCACCCTGATGCACCACATCGTCACCCACAAGCTCAGGGAGAAGGCGGCGGGCCGGGACACCGACGCCATCGTGGTCGTCGACCCCCACGCCGACCTGGTGGCGGGCCTGCTGGAGCAGGTCCCCGAATCCCTGGCGGACAAGGTGCGGCTCATCGACCTGGCTGAGGCGTGGGGCGCCCCTGGCATCAACCTGCTGGACACCCGCATCTTCGCCGACCGCGACCGCACCGCCGACTCGGTGGTGCGGGTGATGCACGGCCTGTGGGAGCAGTGGGGTCCCCGGATGCAGTCCATCCTGGAGCACACCGTCAAGAGCCTGCACGAGGCCAACGAGCAGGTGGAGGCAGAGAAGCAGTACACCATCCTGGACGGGCTGAGCCTGATCGCAGATGCCAAATTCCGAAAGGAAGTCCTGGAGAAGGTGAACGACCCCCACCTGCTGCGGTTCTGGGCCAGGGACTTCCTGGGCTGGAACCGGGAGCGGCGGGGCGAGGCCATCGCCCCGGTGCAGACCCGCCTGGCCTACTACGCCTCCTCCAAGAAGGCCCGTTCCATCCTGGGCCAGTCCCGCTCCACCATCGACATCCGCCAGACCATCCTGGAGGGCGGCATCCTCTTCGTCTCCACCGCCCAGGGCAGCGTGGGCCGGGACGTTTCCGCCCTGGTGGGGGCGTCCCTGCTGAACCTGGTGGACTCGGTGATCCGGGAGCAGGAGAGCCTGCCCCTGCCACAACGGCGGGGAGCGCTGGTCGTCGTGGACGAGATGCAGTCCATGCCCGGCGTCGATTACGAGTCCA
Organism: Dehalococcoidia bacterium; assembly: GCA_965197555.1. Lineage (GTDB taxonomy): Bacteria > Chloroflexota > Dehalococcoidia > Lucifugimonadales > UBA3495. The sequence goes on from OZ240213.1 coordinate 2,341,104, forward strand.
TGCTCAGTGAGCTGGGCAAGTACGGCGCGTCCTTCATCCTGGCGACCCAGAGCCTGGCCAAGCTGGAAGACCTCTCCCGCACCATGCGGGACACCATCCTGGCCAACGTGGGCTGCCTGGCCGTCTTCCAGGTGGCGGGCAGCGACGCGAGGCAACTGGTCTGGGAGCTGGGCAAGGACCGGGTGAGCGAGGACGACATCGTGTCCCTGGACGTCCATCACTGCTACGTGCGGGCCACCGTGGGCACCGAGCGGATGCCCGCATTCTCCATGATGGTGCTGAAGCCGGAGCCGGGCGACGAGGCCGTGGCCGCCCGCATCCGCGCCGGCGCCTCGGCCTACCTGCGGCCCAACGACGCCGGGGACGCCGAGGGCCGCCGCCAGGTCGGCGAATACCGCCGGCTGCTGGCGGAGCGGCAGCAGGGCGGCGGCCCGCAGCAGCCAGGGCAAAACGGGGCCGCGCCACCACCCGACGGCGACGACGCCGGTGACCGGGAGCAGGACGAGGTCAGCGAGTACCGCCGGCTGCTGGCGGAAATGAACGACGATGACGGGGAGGGATAGAAATGACGCGCACCGGTTGCGACACCGATATTCTTCGCCATCTGGCGGAGATGCCCTTCCTGGACCGCCTGGAACTGGCCGCACTAACGGGGCGTTCCCGGGGCGCGGTCTACGCCGGGGTGGACCGGTTGCAGCAACGGGGGATGGTTGACGCCATCCCCCATGCTTCGGAACTCCTAACCCCCACCGCCCGCTACTATCTCACCGCCGAGGGCCTGCGCCGGCTGGCCGCCGGCGAGGGCGTCACCGTCGACCAACTGCTTGACACCCGGCCCGTCTCCGCCCGCTGGCGGCGGGTCCTGCTGGAACGCCTGGACGCAGTGGGCGGCATCTACCGCGTTGCCGCCGCTCTCTCCAACACCGCCCACCCCATCCGGTTCCGGTGGTACCGGTCCGGACCGGCGGACGCGGGAATCTTCCTGCCCGGCGGACGGTGCCTGGCCGTGGTGCGCCAGGGCAACACCGCCGACCGGGCCACCTTCGCCAAGCGGCTGTGGCGGCTGTCCGAGGAGGCGCGGCCCGGCGCCGTGCTGCTGCTGACCCCCGACGACGTGCGGCTGCGCCAGGCGAGCCGGGCCCTGGACTCCCTGCCCCTGCTGGGCTTCCTGGCGCGCGAAGGGGATGCGGCCCGCGGCGATGCCGGTTCCCAGGTCTGGCGCACGCCCTCCGGCCCCGTGCCGCTGAGCCTGCGGGAAGTCCTGGACTACGTGCGTCCCGGTGGGGAACTGCCCGCCCAGACGCCGCCCCGCCGCGACTCCCTTCCCGCAGACCTGGGCCTGGACTCTGCCGCCAACGATGTTCCCACCTGCCTGCTGCCCGTTCTGCTGAAGCCCGGCGAGAAGCGCGCCCTGGACCTGCTGTCCGACTGGCCCTGGCTGCAACCGGCTCACCTGGGCCAGTTGCTGGGAGTGGGGCGCACCAGGCTCTACCAGGTATTGGAACGGCTCAGGGAGCTGGAGTTGGTGATGGCTGTCGACGCCGAGGGACGCCGCTGCCTGGCCCTTTCCGACCGGGGGTTGGCGGTGCTGGCCCGCCGGGACCGGACCGCCGTGGGGCTGGCCCGACAGCGCAGGAGCGCCGCGCCGGTCAAGCCGGAAGTCCCGTTGACCTGGCGCAACGTCCACGGCTCCCGCAGCCGCCAGTTGCTGCGCAATCTGGAGCACACCCAGGCCGTTCACTGGTTCCTGGCCGTGCTGGCAAACCAGTCGCGTAATCAAGGATGGGAGGTGGTCCAGTTGGATCCGCCCCGGCGGGCGTCCCGCTTCTTCCGCCACGACGACCGGCTGCACTCGGTACGGCCCGACGCCTTCGGAGTCCTGAAGCGGGACGGCAAGGAACAACCCTTCTTCCTGGAATGGGAGCGGCGGGCGGTGCGGCCGGTTACGATGGCGGCCCGCATCGCGCCCTACCTGCGCTACTACGCCGCCCGCAGGCCCCTGGACGACCACGGCGTCGTTCCCCTGGTGCTGGTGGTCTTCGACGACGACCTGGCCGCCGGCCACTTCCTGCGGGTGGCGGGCGACGAGATGAGGCGGGCCGGGGTGAAGGTGCCCCTGTGGGTGTCCCACCGGAACGCCCTGGAGCGGTCCGGCCCGCTGGGCGCGGCGTGGCAGGCGCCGGGCAGGTGGGAACCGTCCTGTCCCTTCCCGGCAACGCCGCCAGCAGAAAAGAGGAGGACGCCATGAAGAATTGTGATTCCGGCGAGGACCGGACCATCAACTGTCCAGATTGCCACCGCCCCAACCCTGTCGAGCTGATTTATTGCGCCGTCCCGGATTGCGCCGCCGTGCTGCACCCGGGCCGGACCGCCTGCGGCGCCTGTCGCGCCGCCATCCCGGTCAACGCCCGTTTCTGCCCCGATTGCGGCCACCCCACTGGATACCGCAGCGAATCGGAGGGGTTCGCCGACGGGAGAATCCGGTCCGGCAGGTTAGGAGGATGACGGGCGGGAGGGCCAAGAAAGTCAAAGGCCGGACGGTTCATCCCGTCCGGCCTTTCGCTGTCTTGTGGGAACCTCTCACACCGGCCCCCTGCGCTCACGGTTGTTGGTCCTCCCTCAGCCCAGTCCCACGGCGGCCTCCTCCATTCTGCCCGGCTCCCCCGCCTCGGGCAGCAGCAGGTGCAGCAGGCCCATGCGGGCGGCCAGGCCGAACAGGGCGATCAGGTTGGCCGAATCGGGCCTGGCGCCGTTCCGCCAACGCTTGATTAGGCGGATGTCGATGCAGAGTTCCCGGGCCAAGCCCCGCCAGGAAAACCCGGCGGCTTCCTTGAACCGTTCCAACCGCTGGGGGAACTCCTCCGGGAACCGGGGCGGTTCCAGCCGGTAGACCCACCGCTGGCGTCCCACGGCCCTACTCCCTCCCCCCGGCGGTCACCGCTAGGTCCCGGCCCATGAGAATATCCATTCCGCCAGGCACCTGTTCGGCCAGCGCCGCCAGGGACAGCATGGCCCCGCCCGCCGGCTCGGCCCCCTTTTTGCGCCAGCGCAGCATCTGCCGGTAGTCCACGCCGATCATGCTGGCGAACCCCTCCCAGGTGAGACCCAAAGCCTCCTTCAGCCGGGCCAGGCGCGCACCGAAGTCCTCGGGCAGCAGGGCCACCCCGGGGACAAAGGGAAATCTCTGGGACCGGCGCTTCCTACTCATCCACTTTCACCACGACGAAAAGGGCGTCGAAGTCGTCAACGCCCAGGGTATCCTGGATGCTGCGCCGGGTTGAGGGCGACGGGCTGCGCTCCCCGTTGAACAGCTGGGATATGTAGCCGGCGGTGAGCCCGCACCGCTGGGCCAGCTCGTTCCGGGACATGTTGAGCTGCCGGAGCCGGCCCTTGGCCGCCTCCGGCCTGAGCATCACCTTCTCGGTGTCGCGCTTACGGGCCATGATCACCGTCCCTGCCGGCGGCCGTCCCGTCACCGTGGACCTGGCCGTTGACGCCGGGAGCCGGCCCGTCCGACCCGGGGCTGGGGTACAGCTCCGGGTGGGCCAGGTAGTGGCGGGCGATGATGCGGGCCAGGGTACGCAGGCCCTCGATGCGGCGGCGCTCCTGGGTCCTGGTGAGTCTTCGTTTATTGCTCAAAGCCTTCGGCTCTCCTGGAATCCGGCGTCGTCCGCCGGTGGCTAAACGCCGCGCCCGGGGGTATAATGCGCGGGTAGGACGGACGTTCTATTACAGTAGAGTGTAACAACTACGCACCCGGTGAGACAACGTATTTGAAGCCTGATAACACCCCTTGATTGACAAGTGTTTGCAAAACTGAAACAATAATTCGACAGGAATCAGGCAGGAATGCGGCAGCAGCAAGTGGTTGCCGCATTGGTACGAGGGGTGACGTGATGGAGCAGCACAACGAACAGGAGGAGATCGGGCCGTTGCTAAGGAGACTCAGGGGAGATATTGGTCTCAGGGAGGTGGGCCGGCGCACCGGCATCTCCAACTCCTACCTTTCCCAGATCGAGCGGGGAGACCGCAGGCCCGGCCCCAGCGTATTGAAACGCCTGGCCGCGCTGTACGACGTGGAGGTGCAGGACCTGCTTGGGCGGGCCGGGTTCCTGGACGAGCCGGAGGGGATTCAGGCCAGGGACGACGAGCCGGAGGAGGTGGAGCGGGCCTACCAGTACGTGCTGGCCGACCCCAAGTTCCGGGTGGGCACCCGGCCCTCCGGCCCCCTGTCCCTGGAGGCCAAGCGGTTCATCGTCCAGATGTACGAGCAATTCACCGGCAAGCGGCTCTTGGAATAATGATGACGACAACCCTGGAGGAATTCTGCGACGGACTCATGGCCGACGACCACCCTATGGAAAGGCTGGAACCGGAAGAGTTTGCGGCGGACTTCTCGGCCTATTTCCAACTGCCGGTCTGGCGCGGCCTGAACCGGCTGGCCGAGCTGTTCGAGCGGACCGGAATCGGGAAGGTTTCCCCGGCCAAGCTGCCGGGGACGTTGCGGGGCGTTCACTACACCCTGCCCGACGGGAGCTATGCGATCCGCTACCAGGAGGGCCAGTGGGAGGGGTCCAGTGAGTACACGTTGCTCCACGAGGGCTACGAGATCGTGTACGAGACTCTATGGGACCGCTGCCACAATGAGGCGCCGGAGCGGAAAGTGTGCTCCGAGGCGGACCGGTTCGCGGCGGCGGCGCTGATGCCCCCGGAGACCTTCGCCGCCTACGCCCGGGCCAGTGGGCTGGACGTGGTGGAGCTGCACAGGGTGTTCCGCTGTTCCTACTCGGCAGCGGCGCTGCGCCTGGGCGAGGTGTTGTGCGCTCAACCCCTGGCGGTGGTCCTGTATGAGCGGGAAGATGACGGCGACCCCGCAACCTGGGAACGCCCGACGAAGCTGGGAGACCTGCGGGCCACGGTGGTGAGGCGCACCGCCGGCTTCCCGCCCCTGCGCTCCCGCCTGCTGACCGGCTGGCGGAACGGCAGTCCCCGGTCCGGAAAACCCCTGTCCTCCGGTTCCCTGGCGGAGCGGGCGGCCCGCAGCGGCAGGACGGAGTACGCCGAGGGGGACGGCATTGCCGTGGTCGCAAAGCCCGTCTTCTGGAAGGGACGCCTCGCCAAGGTGATCGTGGCCGCCCTGCCCTGGGAACATCGCCAGGCGCTGGCCCCGCAGCATGGGGCAGCCCCGTGGCCGGGCAGTGAATCCAGCGCCCGCCGGGGGCGGGCGCCAACCTCTCCTTGACGGGCCGGACCGTTTGTCCGATGATAGATAGTAAGACACCCCATTACATCAACCGGCAAAAAGAGAGACCATGCCACCACGCCGCATTTCCAGGACCATCACCTTCTCCCTGCCCCCGGAGATGTTCGAGCAGGTGCAGCGGGTCAAGGAAGAGGAGGGCCGCGACATGAGCGAGCTGGTGCGGGAGGCCCTCCGCCTGTACATGGAAGAAAGGGAGCTGCGCCGCCAGGAGCAATTGGAACGGCTGCGCTCCCGCCAAGCCACGAAGCCAGAGGACGAAGGAGGCGAATCCAATGACTGAACTACACGACCTGATACCGGCGGCCCTCTACGCCCGGGTCTCCAGCGAGCGCCAGGACGTGGACCTGTCCGTGGCCGCCCAGCTCCGGGCATTGCGCGACTACGCCCAGCGGAACGGCTACCTGGTAGCCCGCGAGTACGTGGACGAGGCCGAGAGCGGCCGCATCGCCGACCGGCCCCAGTTCAGCCGGATGCTGGACGAGGCCAGCAAGCCCGAGGCCCCTTTCAAGGAAATCCTGGTCTGGAAATTCTCCAGATTCACCAGGAAGCGCGAGCACGCCGTGGCCTTCAAGTCCATGCTGAGGCGCAGGGGCGTCCGCGTCGTCTCCATCACCGAGCAGGCCGACGACACCCCCACCGGCAAGCTCCTTGAGGCCATCATCGAGAGCGTGGACGAGTTCTATAGCGAGAATCTTGCGCAAGAGGTTCTCCGGGGGATGCGGGAGGCCGCCACTCGCGGCTTCTGGATGACCACCTACGCCCCCTACGGCTACAAGCGGGTCTATGTCCAGGACGGAATCAAGAAGCGCCCCAAGCTGGAGCTCAACCCGCCCGCCGACGCCGTGGTCCGGCGCGTCTTCGACATGGTGCTCCAGGGTAGGAGCATCCTCGACGTGACCAAGACCCTCAACGCCGAGGGCATCCCCACCACCAACGGCAAGAAGTGGCTCAAGACCACCATTCACACCATGCTGGACCACGAAGCCTACACCGGCACCCTGGTCTGGGGAGCCAAGGCCAGGGACGGCGCGCCGCCGGTGCGCGTCGAGGACGCGCATCCCGCCATTGTATCCAAGCGGGATTTCCAGAAGGCCAGGAAGTTGCTGGCGTCCCGCGCCCCCAAGAAGATGAACCCCCGCCGGGCTTCCAGCCCCTACCTGCTCAGCGGCCTGGTCAAGTGCGAGACCTGCGGCAAGGCCATGACCGCCGCCGAGGCCAAGAGCGGCAAGTACACCTACTACATCTGCCACTCCCTGCTCAAGCGGGGCAAGGGAACCTGCGAGACCCCCAGGCTCAACGCCAAGAGCTTCGAAAAGCTCATCGTCAGCGAGATCAGGGAGAACGTGCTCACCGAGTCCAACATCCGCGACCTGGTGAAGCTGCTGGACGAGGAGATGGACGGGGTGGCCCGCGAACAGCGGGACCGGCTGGAGACCATCGAGGAGGAGCTTGAGGACGTGAAGAAGCGGCTGGGACGCATCTGGCAGGTCATCGAGACCACCGACATCGAGATGGCCGACGCCTCGGAGCGCATCAGGGAGCACCGGGAGCGCAAGGAGAAGCTGGAAATCGCCGCCGAGGAGGCGCGGGCGCTTCTGTCGGACCGGCGTCAGTTCCTGGACAGCGCCGACACCATCGCCGCCTTCGCCGCCGAGATGAGCGATTTCCTCAAGACCAGCGAACTGACCGAGACCAAGGCTTTCGTTAGGTCCTTCGTCAAGGAGATCGTGGTCAAGCCCGGCAGAGCCGCTATCGTCTACTCGATACCCACGCCGGATGACTCTCCGGCAGGGGGTGCGGACGCCGTGGAGATCGCCCTAAACGGGCGAGTTATGAATTCGGTACGTCATGGTGGGCCTACACGTACCGAATTGAGCCTGTCTCAGAAGGCCATTGTTGTCAGTCTGATCAGATTCTCGGGTCAGACCAAACAAGAGGGGTGAAGAGATAATTAGCTTCAGTTAATGAAACGTTTTACGGGACGAGGTTAGGGACCGTCAGGTGGAGGGCTGAAGATGGACGGAGGAACTCCACACCCTCCAAAGTGTGCGCAAGTTGAAGGCGGTTACTAAGAGGGTCCACTCGGCAGTCACGTTGGAGAGGCCCCGCAACAGGAATCTCCGTGCACCCTGTTGCTCCTTGATGATTCCGAAGACTGGCTCGACCAGCTGCTTTCTCAACCTCTGAGCTTCTTTGGCAGCCGCGGTGGACATCCAGGCGCGATGGCGACGTAGCACTTCATCGTGCGGCCCTATGGCGAGGCTTCGCCCGATCTCCTTGGCTTTGGTACAGGCTCTGAGGGCTGGGCATACCTGACAGATAGCACCTGCAGCCCGGTACAGTCGCAAAGGGACTCCGTTCACATGTTGTATGCGGACGAACGCGAGCGTTTGCCCCTGGGGACACCTGAAGCTGTCACTGTGCTCGTCATAGGTGAATCTGTCCTTGTGATATGGGTCTTTGAGGAACCGTTGGCGTGCCTCAGAGACCACCACCTGCTGACCACGACGGTCGCACTCCGCTAGGTGGCTGGCGGCGAAGTATCCGGCGTCGGCCAATGTCATCTGCGACTTCGTCCCCGTCGTCTCCTCCGACTGCTCCATCATCGGCGTCAACAGGGCGTTGTCATTGACTTCATCTACCACATCCACTGCGGTGACCAACATGCCGGATGTACCCTCTTCCGTCTTCGTAGCCGAGACCATCGCCTGGGCATTGTATCCAGCCACGATTCCACCATGCCTACCCTTCATCACCCGGGCCTCTGGATCGGTCAGGTTGATGCGACTATGACGTTTCTGACTGGCGAGGTCGGCCATCGCCAGCCTTACCTGCTCTCTCAGTACCTTCTTGTCGGCCAATTCCTCAGGCAGGCGGGTAACGGCAGCGTCTTCTCCCGCCTCGTTCTGAGCCTCAAGGTCGGCTATCACCCCCTCCAGACGCTCCAGCAGCCCCCTCAGTCCCGCAGCATCGTAGCTTCTGTTTACCGAGGCGCTGGAGGATACCTTCGTCCCATCCACCGCCTGGACCGCCAAATCCACTAGCTCCATCGCTACCGCCGTGCTTACCGTTCGCTCGAATAGCTTCCTCATGGACCGCCGATGCCCTTTGTAGAACCGCCACAGGGTATTGTGGTCGGGGTGCTGCCACCCGGTCAGCCACAGGTACGGTATCTGGTCCCGGCAGGCCACTTCCAGCTTCCGGCACGAGCGCACTCCCGTCATGAACCCGTATAGCCATACGCTCAATAATGCACGGGGATGGTACGCTGGCGCTCCCATCGAGTCACCTTCTATGTCCACCCCAAGCTCTGACCAGTCCTCCTTGTTCAAGGCGTCTACGATCTCCGCCACAAACCTCGCTGGATGATCCTGAGGCAACAACTCGTCTAGGGACGGCGGCAACAACCACATCTGCTCTCGGTCCATATCTCGAAGCGGCATCCGATTCGCTCCTGTACCGGTGTTGCACCACAGCTTACACTCAAGCCTTCTCACAGACTTCTGAGACAGGCTCAATTGCGAACTTTTCGGTGGGAGGTCCAAATATAAGGAGTCTGGCTTGGTGGGCCTATTTTGACGATAGACAGAACCGTCTTTGAACTGTGGCTCGGCGCTCTGTAGGTCCATTTCAAACGATAGAGTCCGATTTGGACGCTAGACGGCTCCAGGTTCGAGAGGCGGAATGGCAGCCTGTGAATCCACACCATTGTGATGCGCCGGGGAGGAGAACCGCAAGTGCCTTCGGGGGTGCCACTGCTGTTCCTCGGCCACTCTAGACCCAGAATCTCCACCAGGTGCGGGTAGGTCCCAAGCGCCTTCCAAGGAAGTCCTCCAGACTGTTGCGGTTCAACACTGTTCTGTTGCCGCTACTCGCATCTTCATCGATGAGAGTGGATGGGACATCCTCCCAGTCGAAGCCACGCCTCCCAAAAGCATCCCGCGGCTCCCAGACGATAATTTTGTTGCCGTCAACGGTCCAGCCGCTGGAGGCCTCACCTTCGGTTTTGGCGTAGGCTGATTCCCTGAGAACACCCAAGAGCCGGGCCTTGACTCGATCATATCGCTTCTCCGCGTAGCCGACCCAGGTTACCCTCTGGCACCAGATAGGTGGAGCGCCGACAGTATCCTCCGTCAGAATGTCGGTCAGGACTTCTGATGAAAGGGCTAGCCAGTCGTCGGGGAGGCGTTCTTCGTCGATCCGGCTCATAACTTCGACCAAGTACCGCCGATACAAGTGGCCCGTCAGGCTGCGTCGTATCTCTTGTACACGGCCCTGTAGACGTTGGCGTAACTCTTCAGCGTGGGCGGGCAAGGCAGTGGTCGTATATACCATCATGCTCCGCTTAACTATCTCGTCGGGAAAGGACTGAGGCTCCGCATTCATGGACAGAATGAACCCGGGGTACTCGGAGACGGCTGGCTGCAACTCGTCCTTGATCATGTCCCGGCCGTGCCGATTGAACGCGGTTCGCCCGATATCATCGAACACGACGGGGAAGCGCTTGTAACCGTGCTGCAATCCACGCAGCTGGGCCGTGGTGAAGCTCCTCTTGTCCAGCGTATGGGCAAAACCAAACATGGAGGTCATCAGAGTATCTACCAGGCTGGTCTTGCCACAGTTGGACTTGCCAAACACGATGGCGAATGAGGGATAACGAATGACGTCGCTGTCCTGCAGCAGGGCAAGGGAGCGAAGGTCGCACAAAAAAGGTGAAAAGTAGAGCCAGGACATCAACGTGAAGTAGTCACGCTGGAGTCTCGTAACGTTCCCCTCGAATGCACCTTCGTAGTTCCTAAAGTAGTCCAACAGGAGCTCGGTGTCGCGCTTGACGAGGGAGCCATCCCACTCCAGTGAGAAAGGCTCGCCGGACAGCAAAGCAGTGTGATTTACCCTGTCGATGGAAAGGTAGCGACTGTCCGCCTCCTCAACGGACTTGACCAAGCGTATCCGGCTTATCTCCCGCTTGATCTCCGGAGTAATCGTCTGTCTACCGTTGCGAACGGCCGGTAGGGCACCAGATAGGCGCGGCCCCAACACGGCTGCGACCTTCTCGATACGCTCAATCTGCACCGGAGACGACATTTGTGATTCTGAGGTTGTAGGTGCTTCTATGACGAGCGTGCCCCCTTCCGACATGATGGGGGTAGCGGAAACCTCTATCTCTGCATTGGTTATGCGCTCTTCCGGCAGCGGTACTTCGTCCGAAGCAGAGTCCCTGATTTCATCGAACATCCGGTTGTAGTGGTTCCATGCTGCCTCGTCGTTTTCAAAGACGACTAGGGTTTCGGGCTGGTTCCCCGAAAAGGCTTGTTCGGACAGATTGGCGGAGCCGATGACTACACGTCTACGTCCGTCCCTCCCCGACAGAAGGTAAAGCTTTGCGTGGGCAATTGACTTTCTCAGGACTCTGAAGCGGGCCTGGCCGGCATGAACCCTTTCGAGAATGCGGATGTGCCGTTCGTCCTTCAGTCCCATGATGGCAGCCCGGGTGTCCCCGACCACTATCTTCTGAAATGCAAGGATGCTTCTAATCTCCCGCAGCGTGCCTTCGTATCCAAACACACACTCGAAGGTCTCGAATGAATAGTTGTCCAACATCCTGACGATGGCGTTCGTACTTGCAGAGTATGTTAGGACCCGCAAGCTGTCATAACCTTCGAATAAATCCCAGCTGAACTTTCTCTCACCTGCGAAGGTGGCGCGAACCACGCGCAGGCCGGTGCCGTCGTCCAATTCGAATGCCGATTGGTTGTCGGATGCTCCGTTCGCTCCCGGCGATGATGGATTCATTTGGCTCCCCCGTGTATAAGCTGGAAGGCGGGTGAAGTTCGCTTGCAGTGGTTCCCCGGACGATCCGCGTCTCTATGCGGTAGGTCTACCACGCTCGCCGTCAGACCCGCTGGTTATGCTCTTGGTCAATCCTGCCTACGTGATCAAAAGGAGGATCTGGAATAACCCGGTAGACGTCAAGCACCTCGTCCGCAAGATCAAACCGTTCAGTCAGGATGTCTATTGCGGCTTGAGCGATTAGGGAAGCGCATGCTGCGACTGCGGTGGGTGGTGCGTTGTTGACTGGCGCCGAGCATCCCAGTTGGGGGGCTGCTAGTTCCTCGCTATCGTCCCCAGGGGGAATAGCAGGATAGTGCGTCAGGTTCCCACGCTGGTTAATCGGCGTATCGCTAGGCAATGCCTGCCGCTGCACCCGGCCGATGGAGCCACCGCGATACAATGCCCCTGAGACAAGTGGTTTCTCCATGTCCCTTGTGACCATAGCTAACGATAGAGTCAGAGCCTCACTGCCAGTCGTGTCTATGACGATGTCAGCGTCTCCTATACGCTCCCGCAATTGGACAGGCGTGCGAGTGGATTCTTGGATTCCGTTGACCTCGGTCCAGGGCGCATGGCCCTTGACCACGGCACTGACCGCCTCCACTTTGGATGCCCCCACTTGGTCGTGGCCGGCCACGTGTCTCACTACGTTGCCAGGTAACAAGACATCGGGGTCGACGATGTCCAGGAACCTCACTCCGCTTTCGGCGAGCAGGGTCGCCGTGTGCCCACCCAAAGCTCCTGCTCCGAACATTACAGCCCTTCGGGTGTGTAGGACCGATGCGTCAGGCCCCGCCCGCAGAATCAGGCTGTGGTCATCATTTGGTCCTGGTCGCATCGCGATTGCCTCCACTTGTTCTCCCGTTCCTTTGCACGCCATCACCAACAGGTCTGTTCGACCGTGCCGTTCCCAACAGAAGAGGATCAGGTCAACTCCGCCGCTGGGAACGAGAGCTTCGGGCCTTCGCCTTTCGTCCAGTGCCCTCTTCAGTCCTCTGAGCTGAGGCCTGGGTAATTTGAGCGAGACTTCGCCAAGTTCCCGGGGCGGTGGTGCGGTCAGCGGCCCCACGTGGAACCACATACCACGTAACTGAGTCAGCGACTGCCTATGTCTCTGTCCAATATCCACCCTTGGAGGGTCCCGATTGACCACGCCATTGAACTCGCCCCAACTGCCATCGCTTACTCCTATGGCTGCCAGGTCGAATGTTGCCACGAGCCCATACTTGTTCCGAAAATTCAGAAAGGCGTCTTGTTCAAGGTGATCGTCCTCCCACCCGTGCTTCGCCTTCTCGCACCATTCTTCGATTCTCGAAAACAGACCTTCGACGGTAGTCCAGTCGTGGCTGAAATCGCCGTCCTGCCACATACACACGAGGCCATCGAGGGTTGAATGGTTGGTGTTTAGGCCCTGTACGAAGACCGCCGGGGGCTGGAAAGGCCAACCCGGCGCGATGACGATATCCATTGTCTCCGCATCGGTTAGGGACCCGAATGCCGGGTGAATGACCCCCCTCCATATCGGATGGTTGGAGTCATCTACCAATCGGAAACCGGCGGAGGTCAGCGCAGCGGTGAACTCAGCGAGTGATTCTGGATGGAAGTGATCATCCGCGACCACGACTATCCCATCCTGCGGGCCTCTTGCGGACGCCGGACTACCGGTATGGCACCGGCAGGGGCCACATGGCCGGCCACCTTGCCGCTAGACTGCCCGGATGATTGCTTTTCGCCCCCACCGCCGCCTTTTGAGCCTTTGCCGAAGTCTTCACCGAACAGATCTTGCCACGACTTGATGGCTTCTTCGCTTGAAGACTCCTCCAGTGCCTTCCTGGCCGTTCGCGCATGGGAGTTGACCCTGTTCCTGAAATTGGCGTACCTCTTCTGATCCCAGTGGCGGTTGAAGTTCTCCGTCGGCAGCACGGGATTCTTGATCTCCGGCATGCTGGGGTGTTGTTGCAGGTAGACGTCCATCCGCGTCAGCACCGTCACCAGTGTGTCGGAGACCGTGCCGACCGCCTCTGTCCCCTCATCCGATGGTCTAATGGTGTTGCCAGCCAGGGTGGTCAACAGGATCGACTTGGCCCTGTAGTTGTTCTTGTGGTCCCTCAGGTACTTCAGCAGCCTGACGACCCTTTTCAGGTTGCCGCCCGTTATCCGGTTCTGCTCGTTGAACCAGTCCCGGTAGCCCGTCCCGTCAGTCTCTTCCAGCGTGTTGTCAATGCGATTGCAGACATGGTGCTTGGCGTCTTTAGTCACGCGCGGGACCACGTCGAGGTGGAAATCTCCGGCATAGTCGACGGTCACGCAACGAGTTTTTAGCCTGAGCTTGTCGGCGTAGTTCTTGTTCGACTGCAACGTCCTGCGAATCTCATTGACGTAGTCTTTGGGCTCCCATTTGGGGTTGGGGTTCATCACGATCTGGATGTCGGCGTCGTATTCGTCGTCATCGTCCACCGGCTTGATGAGGGTGCCGAGAGCGAATGAACCTTGCCGCTCCACCTTCTGGTAGCCGGTCAGGTTGTCCTTGAGATAGCTGTTTACAGCTCGGACTCTGTCATGCAGCACGTCGAGGCGGCTCTGGTTGAGGTTGACCTCATCTCTGAGAAAGTCCTTAAAGTCCTGGTTGTTCTTGGTCATGTTCAGCCCCTTCAGTTGTACTATTTCGTAGTCAGCGCCGGGCCGGGCCCATCACAGAATCGTTGGGCTTGCCGGCGTGTCGTCACTCTAATCCCCTCAGGTGCTGCGCAATCTCGTCGCTGCGGAGGGCAAAGTCCCTGGTGGCCAGAGCCTTGAGATTGGTCAGGTGCTCGATGTCATCCAGACCCCAGGCCTCGATCTCGGGGTCCATCCGCAGGTATCGGTCGGTCAGCAACAGCTTGGCCATGTTCGCGGAAGCGTCGGATTGAAGCCTGAGGACATACGAGACCAACTTCTCGCGCCCCCAGCCGGTGAAGAGGCCCCATAGTCTGTTGTCGGCATAGACATTGACGGAGTGGCCGGTGCCGATTGACAGGATGCGCAGCTGTTCAACCGACCGCCCGAACTTGGCGACGGCCTCCGTCAACGCTATGATCGACGGATTGTTGGCCCACAGGCCGCCGTCTGCCAGACGGAAGTCACCGACCGGCACCGGGTCGAAGTAGGTTGGAGCGGCGCACGACGCCAGTATGGCATCGGATAAGGCGACATCTGCGTCTCTGACGTAGGGTTGTCCGAGGTCCTTCAGGTATCGAGACTTGAAGACATGGACACCGCCGGCGGATATGTCGGAGCTCGTAATCATCAGAGGCGTAGCGACCTCCCCGAGGGTCAGGTCTGAGACGTAGCTTCGGACCACTTCCTCCAAGGACCGCCTCGGGTATTTGCTTCGAATATGGAACGAACCCAACCGTCTCCTCTTGAAGATACGAGGAGACTCCTTCTCGAAGAGATTGACCACGCTGGACATAGGAATCCCCGCAGCAGCGGCACCCGCGATGATCGAGCCTGTGCTCGTGCCAGCTATCAGATCGAAGTGCTCCCTTACCTGCGCGCCGGTGTCCCGTTCGATGGAAGCGAGGAGTTGGGCAGAGTAGATTCCCCTCGTGCCTCCTCCATCCAGGGCGAGGATGTTGAAAGCGCTATCTTGAGTCATGACGTCTTGCATCCGTGTATCCACCTATTGGAGTTCGACACGCCCATGTGCGTTGGCTTTCAACTCAACTACAAGTTCGCGTAACAACCTTAGCCTCCTAGACGCATCTGCCCTTCATACTCCTGGCGAGACGGATACAAGTCTCCGTTCTCTGTCACATACAAGAGTCCCAGTCTCTCCAGCCTGACCTTCAGGGCCGATATGGTCACCTGGAACCTGTCCCGCAACCTGTAGAGTGTCGGCCAACTGAGCAGGTCAACACCTTCGATTGCTTCCCTCAGTAGGGCTGACGGCATCAGGAGGAACCCCATGAACCGGTGGGCCTGGACTTCCCGAAGGTCCTGACCCGGCCCGGAACTCCGATAGAGGCAACTGAAGTCCCGTCCAAGGTTGGGCAGAGGTTGCTGGGCCAAGTGCCCATGGTCGACATGGACCTCCCAATGTCCCGCTTCATGAGCCAGGACGGTGTAGTAGAGGCCCGGTGTGTCCGTTATGAGGGTGCGCCTGGATTCGTTGAAGACGACGGTCTTCGAACCAGGATCAAGGGCGGCGAGGATGGACTGAGACGGAGGCTCTGATATGTCGTCCCACAGAATGCGTAGGTCCAGGACGTCTTCCAGAATGCGCTCCACCGGCACCGGAGGAGTGAAGACGGCCCCATGCAGGGAATCGTACCTGCTGAGCAGACGAGCCGCTATGCCCTCAAGCTGAGAATCAGATAGGAACTTCGTGGTCATTCCTGCTCTTGCGACCGGCCACGAATGAGTCTCTGCCACTCAGCAGGCGACCGAACATCATCCCCGATGGACCGCAGGAACTGAACAGCCTGTGGATTTCGGGCCAACGTCTCGGCGAGATCCGATGGAATCTTCCCGGCCAGGGTTATGAGTTCATCGGCGAGCTCGGTCTCATCTGCGCCCAACGCCCCGGCTAACTCCTTCGAGATATTCTTGAGTACGGTCTCGCTCGGAGGTTCGACACGCCCATTCTCGATCTTGCTGAGATACGTGAAATCGACACCGATCCGCTCCGCTAGTTCCCGCTGGCTCAGCTTAGCTGCCTTCCGCAATGATCGTAGATGCTCTGGGAACTCCATACCTTCACCTCTTACGGAGGATACACGAATGTTGAGTTGAGGGTCAACAGCTACTCCGCAGCCAACTGGAGGTCACTGCGTGCGCTCACCGGCAATCCCGACCAAACTCGACGATAGGCAGAACCATCTTTGAGATGTGCCTAACCCTGGCAGTCTCACCCAAATCCGTTACCGCGTGACGACTCCACGGCAGCTTGGGCGTTGGACCTGGAGTCAGCACATACTTGGACTACACTGTCCATGCGGGGTTTTCGGCCTCTCTTGCTTCGGCCGCTGGTCGTTCAATCAGAAATACTCGCGGTGCATCAGTTCGTTTATGGTGCGCTGAAGATCCATCAAGTAGTTTTCATCAATAGTGTCCGTCCACCAATGAGCTATGTCATCCCTATAATCTCTTAGCTCTTCTAAGGTCTTGTTACCTGCTACAACTATTTTGTCCTCCCTGACATTCCCCTGGTATCCCAAGTACTTCCGTCCCGTCTCTGACAGCGATTGCCACAGCTGCAAGTAATGGAGGCGCTGGTAGGCATCGTCCTGGTAGTCATCTCTGTACATTGAATTGACTAGGAGCGCCAAGTGAGGAGCGGCGATGACCTGTTCCATGGTAGCAATACCCCTTCCTATCTTGGCCACCCTACTCCGGTAGGCTGTGGAATCCATCGGAGTTGATGTGCTCCCTCTCGCCGACATCGTCATTCGCTGGATCACCGCGAACCTGCCGTCGTCTGTCACCAGACAAGTCTGGTCCAAGTGCTTGCGTATCGGATCTGCCGTCTTCTGACCGACACGGACGCCAGCCAGTATCATATTGACCAACTGTTGATTGTTCGGCAGAACTGGCCACGCCCCGTCAGTGGTATGCCAAGCGGTTATGAACTTCTCGCCCTCTCGACCCCCGACCAGTGCGGGCTCTTTCTTGCCATCCCGAACAGCCACCTCATCCCAGATGCAGCATTCACCCCTGTCCATCTCTACTGGTGCCAACTGATTCGATTCTTCGATTATGAGAAACACGGGCACTCGACCCCTCTGCTGCGACTTGATCTTCTCACTTGTTTCGTTGACGTTGTGTCGCAAGCTGGGACTGATGGAGTAATGCCTACTGAAAGACGACTTCTCGAAGTAGTCCACCAGACTTGAAGCGACGCTGGCCTGAACGGTGGAAGACGAATAAATTGTGTGGTGCGGCTCGGCACCGTCTGGATGGAAATCAATCCCAGGAAACTCGAAGATCTGTGTTCGACAATGCCCCCTGATTGTGCAGTGAAACTCCTTCCCGCCCGCACCTTCGTACATCATCCGAACCCCTGTAAGCGTAAAGTTCGCTTCAGGAGGCACAGGTTCCAGAGATGCTTGCCGGTCCGCTACGGGTCGATACGTTCTCGCCATGGCTACTCTACTCCGATATTCAACACTCTATTCCCCTGTCGGCGTGGTCTGGTTGTCGCTGCCCCCAAACAGTTCCTGCCAGAGTCTGATGGCCTTCTCGGCCGACGGCTCGGCTTTTGCCTGCTGCGCCGTCTGTGCATACAATTGAATCCGGTTCCTGAAATCCGCGTACCCTCGTTGATCCCAATGCCGGGTGAAGCTCTCTGCCGCCAGCACCGGATTCATGATGTCCGGCATATCGGGGTGGCTCTGCAAGAAATCGTTCATCCTGGATAGAACGGTCACCAGGGTGTCGGCCACCGTGCTCACCGACGGTGTTCCCTCGTCGGACGACATGACCGCGTTGCCAGCAAGCGTCGTCAACAGAATTGACTTGGTGGCGAAGCTGTTCTTGTGATCTCTCAGATATTTGAGCAACCTCACCACTCGCTTCAGGTTGCCACCTGTGATGCGGTCCCTCTCGTTGAACCAGTCACGGTACCCGTTGCCGTCCGTTGCCTCGAATGTGTTGTCGAGACGGTTACAGATGTAGTGCTTGCCGTCAACGGTCACCACCGGTACCACGTCGAGGTGAAAGTCGCCAGCATAGTCAACCGTTACGCACCTGGTCTTCAGCCGGAGTTTGTCGGCGTAGGACTCATGGGCGGCCAGCGTACGGTGGACCTCGAGTAGGTAGTCTCTGGGTTCCCAGTCAGGGTTCGGACTCATGACAATCTGGATATCGGCATCATACTCATGGCCTGTGTCCACCGGCCGGATGAGAGTACCCAAGGCATAGGAACCCTGCCGTTCCATTCTCTGGTATCCGGTGAGGTGGTCCCTGAGGGAGTTGTTCACCGCGGCGACGGCAGTTCCCAATCGATCCAGACGAATCTGATTGAGTTCCACTTCGTTCTCCGGTTGCCCGGACATCGATCCTGTACCACCGGTAGCCTCCCGCAACAATATGTCGAAGCTGATCCCAGCAAAGTCTCGCCGAACGTCGCTCGCCACCTCGTGCACTTCCTTGGCGACGTGCGTCTCCTGACCAAGTTCCTGTTGCAGAGCAGTGACGAGGGGAAGGAGCAGGTCTGCCGCCGGCGAGTCCTTAATCAGTTCCAGAGCGCGTGACACACCGAATACCGCGGCCAACTGCGTCAGAGCCTGGATGAAACCCGGGCGGAGTCTTCCCTCTTTGGCCAAAGAGCCAAGCAACAGAGTGAAGTCACCTTCAGGGAGGTTTTGGCCTTGGACGAGGAGGGCAGCCGCCTTGGATAACAGGGCGTTTGTCACCTTCTCAACCACGCTCTTCGCGTTGGTCGTCGTGTATCTTGCCACGACCGCGTCAAAGGCGACCGCCGCTTCGCCTGGGTTTTGGCTCTGCATCAGAGCCAACCCCTTACGATGCATGATGTCAGCCACGAGTTCGCTGAGTTCCGTCGAATCAACGGTGGCAAAGCAGTCCAAAGCCTGGTCATACGAGTAAACAGCTTCACGTGCATCTCCGAGCTGAGCCCACGCCCTGCCTTTGCTGTCCAACGCCGTTCCAAGCATGACGGCCACTGAAGGGTCCCTGCTCGTGCCGAACGTGGCAAGCATCTGGTCGCACGCGCTGATGCCATCACGATACCGCCCCGCCAGGTTCAACCGGAGCACCTTATTCAGCAGAGCCACGGCCGCCTGGTGCTGACCAGCTGTGTCTGGGGACATCCGCAGCCTATCCGCCACCTGTTCAAAAATCGCGATGGCCTCTTTGTCATGACCGAGGTCAGCCAACAGTTGGGCTTTCTTGATCAACACCTGGGCCACCGGTTCTTGAACGTCAGTGGATTCAAGGAGGGATTCACGGTAGATGTCTGTGACAATGTCCCACAACTCAGCTGGGGAATAGAGGCAGACCATGAAGTCTATGAGTGCCTCAACAGCCTGACTCGACCCGCTGTCCCTGCGTAACAGGTAGTAGATGTTGTAGAGGCGTTCCGTCAGGTAGTACTGCTTGCGACGAGGGGTCCCGCCGACCACGACCACGGCACCACGTTCCACCAGGCGCGCCAAGAGGGCACTACACCTGTTGATATCTAAACGAGATTGATCGGCCACTTCCCTGGCTGTCGCGGGTTTCCACAATCTGGCCAAGGAGAGATAGACCCGGCGTTCCAGCGCTGGCAACGATTCCAGGTGACTCTTGAAGTACTCAGTGTGATCGTCAACAAGGTCCAGAAGATTGTCCATCAGCTCTCGGAATGAGCGGCCGGCCCCGAATAAGGCGATGATGGTGAGCAACCTAGGATTGCCACCAGTTAGGATCTCCAAGGGTCTGACTGCCAAGGCCGGGGCGAGTTGTTCGGTCACAGTTTTCCACAAGGCCGCACATTCTTGTGTATCAAGAGGACGCAGCGTACTCACCCGAAAAAGGTCGTACAGCGCATGGTCGGGGTGGTCAATCTCGTCGAACCGGCTCGTGGCGCTGCCTACAAGGACGACCCGAGGTTCGGTCTGCAGAGTGTGGCGCAACCGCCATCCTGCATCAGGATCGTCCATGTCAGCAAATAGCATGTTCAGATTCTCTACGAGCAATACCAGTCGCTTCTCATGGCGATCTGCGAAGTCCAGAATGGTACCCAAGCAACGATCTGCTAGGCCGCGGTCGTCTCCGGTAGACCGCAGGTCGTTGTAAGATAGCCGTAGATTGTCGCGCTCAGACTCGGGAGCTTGCTCAGCTAGATGATCCAGGCACTCAAGCCAGAACTCCCCTACCGTCGCGACCTCGTAGCTTTCCTCGGCGAATACAATCGGGTAGAACATCGACAGGGAGACGTTGCGACGTATCTCTGCGGCCAATCGCAACAAGAGGTGGGTCTTTCCACTGCCCCGGGGGCCGATTACTAAGGAGTGCACATTGGAGTCGCCGTCACTGGAATTCAGGGATTCCAAGAGCGACTCTAACTCCGCTTTTCTAACGCAAAACGACGCTACGATCTCCTCGTCGCTGAGAAACCCGGGATTGTATTTCCTTATGCCGACGACCATGGCGAGCCCCCCACTCTGGCCTACCGTTGAGTTATTGAAGTGAAACTCTGGCCATGCCTTGCCCGCCACCAGTCCTCAAGCAGACCGGACACGAACGCGTATCCGTCTTCGCTCTCTTCGAGATACCCGTCGTGCTGCAGGACGTACAACACGGTAGCCACACTGTCCTCTTCACCCATCTCGACCGCCTCGCCACGATAGAGTTCGACCACCCGGTGGGTCAGCAGCCCACCGTTCACCACGGCCTCGGACAGAAGGCTTAAGGCCTCGGTATACCCTTCGTCTCCGAGCACCATGCGCAGCCGCTCCTCGTAGTGGACCAGGCTGGCCTGGCCCCTCACGCTGAGAAGGTCCCGTCGGTACACGAGTTCCACGTCGTCTAACGTGGCCTCGTTCCGCTGGTCTCTGATGAGGTGCTCATAGAGGAGGTAGAAAAACAGCTGCACATGATGCGGCACGCAGCAGCGTAACCGGCTGCACATTTCCTGCCGTATCTGCTCTGGAAGGCTTATCCCGTGTCCTCGAGCCAACGCCGCCAAGCAATCCACGCCAACATCGTGGGACCACGGACTCAGTTCAAGGGGCGTATAGACATTCGCATGGGCACTGAGTCTGGCTTGACTGAGCACTGGTTCCAGCCCGACGCTGCCCGAAATGATCAAGCAGACCCTGCCCTGGTAGGTCTGGCAGCACTTCCTCAACCACCCCATAAATCCGTCCGTTACCGCCAGACGCTCAGGGCTGACGCGGTACTCGTGTCCCTTCAGGAGGCGGTTGACCAATATGGGCAATTCGTCGATAGCCAGCACCACCGGCCGATCGCTGGACGCCAGGGCCTCAAATACCTGGTCACCGATCCGTTGCCAGTTGCCGGCATCCAATCCCGCTCGCAGCCTCACACGAATTTCTGAGACGCCGAGTTCTTCGACATTTCCGCGGACATCGCGAACACTATGGCTCAACCACGACGTAATCCGTTGGCGGACACTCTGGAGCGGACGGGCCTGCGTGGCCATTTCTGCGACGGCGTCCGCAGCGTCCATAGCCCCTTCAAAGTCCACAAATACTGTGGCGAACTCACCCTCCGTGCCCAATTGACGTAGCAGCTCTCGCACCAGGCTCGTCTTACCCATCCGGCGCTGTGCGGTCAGCAGCGTATGCACACCGTTTTCCACACGCTCCCGCAGCAGCCGCAACTCTGACTCGCGGTCAAAGAACCGATCTCCATCGACCCAGTTGCTGCTCATCCGTAGTACTGTCATCTCAATTCCAGCTCCAGCGCTTTCCAGCCTGTTGGCTACAGTCTATCATGCCAACATATACGTTGCCAACGTATATGTTGGCAATTGTCCAGGACGCGAGAGGGGCTAGGAGGGTCTAACAAGGGACTACCGTCCGAGATGAACTCCATGCGGCGGCCTCAGGGATAGGATGCAGATTCAACCAACCTGGTGGGAACGGCACGTTGGTGGACGATGAACGGCAGAAGTCTGACGTAGGTACTGTCTATCGCTAAAGGGGAACCCGAAAAAGTCGGGACAGGTGAACGGTAGGGCTTGTACTTGGGTGCTGTGATTGCCCAATTAGGTCGCAAGTCAAAAATGGTCGACCATTTTTGGTGGACCGAAATGATATTTCTCGACCTCGGCGGTAGCGTCGAGGAGCATCCGCGTCTTGATGCCTCCGATCTCATTCGCCGCCTCCACTTGAACGCGCGCAATGTTCTCGGGGTCGGTCGGCATTTCGGAGAAGCCGAGAACAGCCAGCGTTCGTTGCAATTGCTGATGCCGGTCATGAGCGAGGTTCATTGACGCTCGCAGGAGATGCGAGTGTCTCAACAAGTCCCCATACTCTCTTTCGTATTTCACGGTACACACCTCCTGGCAGCCACGGTTCTCATTGAAACCAGCATCGCCAATATCTCAATTACTGCGATTGAATGAAAAGGGCCCTGTGCAAGGCATAAATGCCGCCCCATGCCGTCTTGACCCGTCAACAAGGGATTTGACCGCCGGCTCAAGGAGTGAGTGGAGTTGTCAGCTTCGCCCTCCAGCTTCCGACGCGGCCCATATATCATTTTGCCACCGGCCCGGCGCCCCTGTCTGGACGCACAGGATATGCAGTCGCGCCCCTAAACTGAAGCCAAGGTTACATCTACATTTGCAGGGCGGGGGTTGGGGGCTGGAGAGTTGCTTTCCGGTTGTGCCCTTGGTACTTGCAGCACGATCCGGCAACGGCGTTTGACTTCCTTCCTACGGCTGGACAGGCGTGGGAAGGAAGTCTACCAAGGTCTCTTGCACCGCGATAATTCTTGCATCCCCCTTCAACTCCGCCAGTTGCTCCCCATCCAGCGGGGGAAGGGGCCACCACTCTGTTCAACAACCAGTGCCTTGGGTCCGCCCTCCGCCAATTCCCTGACCCATTGGCCGATAGTATGGGCATCCCGTTCCAACACTTTGTTCACCGCCGCTGCCGTCCAACCCAGCGCCAGCAACCACACCGCGTGCAACCGTTCTCTATATCGGGGCGTTGGCTCTCGATATATGTGCCGACGCACTTCAGCCCTATTCTTCCGCCACCGTTCCAGTAGCGCTCCCGTCTCCGTCGTGCCCAACTGCAACCCCCCACCCCGATCTTCTGGTCTTCTCCGGCTATCCCAAAAGCCACTATACTGCCCAACCCTATGCGGGTTTCACCTTGGACTTGATTTAGCTCAATGCATCACCATCCGCTCCTTGAAGCGGGCGGTCCGCCAACCGGGCGATACCATCGAACAGGAAATACGAGGCCTCTTTTCAGACGACCGGGGTCTGATCATACCAACGGGCGAGGTGCCGGCCACGGCCATCCTGCGAACTTCCCCGGGTGGAATCTGGCGTATTTTCTAGCCTCATTGTTTCACATGACCTCGCTTTGCCCCAGCGCCCAAATCTCGGCCTTGCTATCCGGAAATTGTTGCTCCAACTCGTACCATTGGCCAGCTTGGTGTGAGGGACAGAAAAAGAACACGTACTGATGGACGGCATTTGAGCCCCTCAACCTGTCAATGTCCTTTTTAAGCTTACTGTTCCTTCTGGGGTGCTTGGCCGCGAACACCTCGGCCTCCACCACATCCGGACGGATACCTTCGATGTCCCTGCCGTTGGCCGTTCCCAGGTTCAACCGCAATCCGCCACAATGGGGGAACCATTCCAATAAATGTTCCGCCGCCGCCAGCGAAACCATCACGGTGAAGGTCTGATTCAGCTGCTCGATAAAGTCCAAGCAACCTTCCTGAACCGGCTGGAAGCCGATATTGCCAAACTTGATGGCAAAAAGGGATTCCATGCCGCCGGTGTTGAGTTTGTTCAACTCCACCCGTGTGCGTTCAGCCTGTCTGCGCACCTTGTCTCGCAATTCGCGAATGCACTCAGGGCTATAGACTTCTACGCTTGGCATCGTGCCGTCTCCTCCATGTGTGGCGATGGTTCAGCGTTCACCAACCGTTGGCAGTAACGTAATCGGCCGCAGGGCAGTGTGGGCACTCGACCGCCATGTATCGCACACGACGAAGTATGCGCGGGCCCGCCATCAGCGCATACGGAACCTGTTTCGTATCGTCAGTATGAGGAAGAAAAGGATAATCACGCCGAGGACAGTTTGGGTGATCCCTATTACATTGAATAGCGCCACGCCCTCCCAACCCTTTTCGGTATCCTTAAGAAACCTCCCGCTCAAATTCAGAAGGGCATGCGCATTGGCAAAACTAATTGCCAGCGCGTCGGGAAAATCCCCGATCGACGAGTACGCCTCTCGCCACGGAAACATGTGCTCGGAAGCGTCTAATACCCTAATTCCCCAGAGCGCCACCGCGGCGAGCATGATATGCACCAGCCAGATCGTTGCAATACGAGACAAACCGTAGCCATATTCGCACACTAACCCATAGAACGAGTTCATTGCGCCCGCGATGGACCATCTGTCGGCCCGCCTTTGAGCACGCAGTTCTTTTCTGAAGAAAAAGTGCTGGTCGTTGGATTTCTCGTGTCCGTTCATCAGCCGGGTAAGTCTTTGATATCGCTGTACCTGGTCTCTGGCGTCATCGGGGTTAATAGGCACCTGGGGCCATTCGGAACCGTGCCACTCGGTATATTCGTGCAGAGTTGCCTCGAAGAAACCGGGTATAAGGGTCTTGAACTTGGTTCGGAGAAAATGAGTCGCACCTTGAAACTCTGTAGAACCGAAGTCAGCTCCTTGCTCAAACGCAGCATCTCCGAACCGTGCCCCGTGACGAAAGGTGCAGCTGTTAAAATATGCGTCACCGATAAATTGGGCGTTTTCGAACCGCACATTCGTCATGAATTTGCAGCCGGAAAAAGTGGTAGTTCGGGAAAAAGTCGCTCCCCTAAAGCTGATGGAACCCGGGAATTCTGATTTCATCGCCACGAAATCACCATAGAATTCAGCGGCGTCGAAGCTGATGTTGCCAGCGAATATAACCTCATTGAAGAAAGCTATGGCATCTGGAAATTTAGCCCGGTCAAATCGCGTTTCTCCTCCAATCACAAAACCCATGAACGACGTCATTGCGGGAAACTCTACATCTGCGAAGTCGATACTGCTATTACGGTGCGGGATCGGATGTCCCGAGAAACCGCGGCTATCCAGGGCTTGTCGGATCTTTTGATGATCATCTGAGTTAAGTTTGGGGAACTCGATTTCGTGTCCCATTGTCAATTCGTAGGAACCGCCATAAACCGCCACCCTGTCCGCCATCAGGCCGTTCCAGTAGTATCGATTTAATGCGGAAACTTGTGAAACGTCCTGAACACTGGTCGGTTCGCCCGCAACTGTCGCGAGGACGTACCAAATAGAGGTTGACGCCGGTCTTCGTTGGCGTTGCTGATTAGTATCCATAATTTTACGAACAATCACGAGATCGGCGAGATCCTGGATTGGGCAATGTCGCTCCTTGGGTCGGATCGGATATAGGCAGACGACCGCATCGATTTGGCCGGGAAATACCCGCGCCATACAACCACTGACCGAATCCAATATAGAACCTACACTTGCAGGGCGGACAAGGTCGGCTTGGCCGCTGTCGATTGATTCGCCCACTCTGGTTTGCAGCACGGTGCGGCGGTGCCGCTCGACTTCTTCCCGGAGGTTGGTCAGCTTGGTAGAAAACCTTCCTCGCCCGTTCCCGGGGCGTCGCCGCCCTGTACCGCCGCTGTCATACCCCAGCCTCATTCATGCGCTACCGCCCCAGCAGCGCCTGCTGTCTCCTATCTCCTGCATACCCAACAGCAATCCCCTCGGACTTCCCAGCAACTGTGGACATTGCCTCCAATTCTAACCAACACCCATCCAGGTTTCACCTTAGCTTCGGTTTAATCATCCAGTAGGCCATTACGCACCGTCCAGACCACCATCTCCGGCTTGGAGCGGAAGCCCAGCTTGCCCTGGATACCATACCGTCCGTACCGACTTGCGGAAACCACCATGTTCCGGCCGCAGGGCGTGATACAGACGCGGTCACTGCTCCGTCGCCTCCCCTGTTCCCTCGGCCTCCGCCATGCGGTAGCCAACGGTGGGCAAGGCGAAGATGTAGGTGGGATCGTCCGGGTCGTCGTCCAGCTTGCGCCGCAGCCTCCTGACGATGTTCCGCACCGGCCCGGAGTCCTTTCCCTTGTCCGGCCCCCAGACCCGTTGCAGCAGGTGCTGGTGGGTCAAGGAAATCCGGCGTTGGCCGAGAGCTCCACCAGCATCCGGTACTCGGTGGCGGTGAGGGCCACCGTGTTCCCGTCCAGCGTCACC
The DNA here is from genome assembly GCA_965197555.1 of Dehalococcoidia bacterium. Taxonomy (GTDB): domain Bacteria; phylum Chloroflexota; class Dehalococcoidia; order Lucifugimonadales; family UBA3495. The sequence goes on from OZ240213.1 coordinate 2,367,126, forward strand.
CGGCGCGGGGCGTAGTCCACGCTCAACTCTCCCCGCACTTAGGGCCGGGCGGGCTCCGCCAGTTCCATCGGCGAGAAGGGCTTGACCACGTAATCGGCCGTCCCCTCGTCGAAGGCCCGGGCGATCACCTCGTCCTGGCCGTAGACCGACAGGAAGATCACCGGCACGTCGGCTATCTCCCGGACCTGCCCCATCAGCTCGATGCCGTCGGCGTCCGGCAGCACTAGGTCCAGCAGCGCCAGGCGGGGCAGCTCCTCCGCCATGAGCCGGGGGACCTCCTCCGGGTCTCCGGTGACTACGGGCGTGTAGCCCACCCGGGTCAGGGCGTCCCGCACGTAGCGCAGCGTCTGGGGGTCGTCGTCCACGCACAGGATGCGCACCGGTTCCGGTTCCCTGCGCTGCCTCCGCCGGGGCCGCCTCGCCGGCTCGTCCACCGCCGGCAGGGTGAAGGTGAACCGGCTGCCCAAGCCATGCCCGTCGCTCTCAGCTCGGATGCGGCCCTGTGGGCCTCCACTATCCCCTTGCAGATGGCCAGCCCCAGTCCGATGCGCCCGCAACCTTCTCCCCTGCCGCCATCACCTGAGCCATTGAACTTCCGGAACAGTGGACCGGTCTAGTTGGACTGCGTGCTTCTCCGGTAGCAGCGCCGACGGCGGCTCGAGTTGTGATGCAGTTTCTCAGTGGCCGGTTCGTGGGGGATCAGAGCGCATCACACTCCGCTTTGTGGCAGACGCGATACTTCTTGCCGCTGCCGCAAGGGCAGGGCTTGTTGTTGCCGTGTTTAAACTTCTTGATTTGCTTCAGCTCAGAAATGTACTGTTGGGCTGCCGCGTCAAATCCGCCAATATGGCTGTATGTACTCCATAAATCCGATTCGGCTCTGTCAGCGCCAAACTTTGACGCGTAGCTCAGCCGGTAGAAAAAAGGGATTACGATCTCGTCCAAGAACGGCAGTATCCCCTTCCAGTCATCGGTATTCTGCAATCCCAGACAACACTGGTTTATGTCGGGGTCCATGCTGAAAAAATGCAGGTCCTCCTTGGGAACCTGTTGCTCTTGCATAATCCGTTGGGCCCGCCCGCCTGTTTCATACACGGGCGGCCAGGGCATCAGGTAACTAGGCTCGTAGGTGAGCCGGATTTCTAACTCGAAGTCCGGCTGGCGTTGCCCGATTCCGCCGAAATACCCTTGATGACGGCGTCGCCAAGGCCGGATACTAATTGGCGTTGTCAGGCTTTTTCCAGCGTTTCCCGCCCTAGAAACCTGGAGGGTCCCTCCCTGGACCCGGGACCGGACGCATAGGATCGAGCATAGCTCTCCGAACGTCCGCCCATGTTGGACTGGCCGCCTAGAGTAGAGCCTAGCTCCTCGAACGGTCGCCAACGAGGGAATTGCTGAGGGGCCGGCGTGATTGAACGTCTCTCCCGAAGCTGGTAAACCCAACTCAGCGAAGTGCACGGTGCGCTTCATCCGGAACACCAACCCAACGGCGGAACACCAACCCACGGCGGAACACCAACCCAACGGCGGAACACCAACCCACGGCGGAACACCAACCCACGGCGGAACACCAACCCACGGCGGAACACCAACCCAACGGCGGAACCCCTGACCCACGGACTGAACATCAAGGAGGTGGCGACCGGACAACAACGGCGTCCCGGAATCCCATTCTACGGTGGCACTCCAATCCCGAGGCCCATTCAAGTTTGCAGGGAGGTGGCAACCGGATTAACAGCGGCGTCCTAGTCTCCCATTCCATGGCAGACCCTGAACTCACGGAAGTCTCACTGACAGGAGGTGTCAGCTAGACCCAGCACGGTTTCTCCGGCATCCCTTACCCCTTTGGCGTAACCGGCGGAGCGGCAGACCCGCTTCCTCATCCCCACAATGCGGTTGGAGCGTGGATAACGCACCGGCCGCTTCAACACGAGTCCGGCGTGGCTGCTTAACAACAAAGGCAGCGGCACCGCATGTTCAGCACGCTCCGGTCTTACAGTGGCAAGTGACCGGACGCTTATCGTTGCAACGCAGTTTCCATTGGTGCGGCGTCTGACGGCATAGCCACAGGCCGGGCTGCGTTCTTCTCCGTTCCCCTCTCTTATCCCCCTTCGTAGCAGCTTTCCCAGGAATGACACCCTGGCGAACTGCGCCTTGCTCCAACCCCCAAACCGGCGTTCTACGCTCTGGTGTCAGACCCAGGGCGTGGTGCGGCCTGCGCCGGGGGCAAAGCGGCATTCCTGACTGCGGTTTCCTTCAACTCTCCCCTCGTCGCAGCCTCCAGGGTTCGCCTTCCCGTTGATTAACACCCTGGGCGAACTGCGTCTTGCTCCAACCCCCTCCCTGCGTTTCTGCGTTCTCCGTCGTGCCTCTCACCGTGGGCGGGGTGTGTCCGGCGCCGGGCGGAAACCTTTCCCTCAACGTCATCAACAAGACCGGGGAGGTGCGAATGGCCAAAACGGAACGGTTCAACCCACTCAGACGTTGGCGGTCGGCGGATTCATCGGCGGACACAAGCGCTTGCCTGTCGCCCTGGCGGCGGTTCTGCTCATCGCCGGGCCACTGCCGCCAGGAGTTGTAGGGGCGCCAACCAACGGCCAACCCATAACCACAACGGGGTAATCCACCACGATGATGAACCCGGAATTCCCATCGACTACAGGAGGTCGGAACAACTGAATAACCGGCAGGACCTTTAGGCCCGTCGCCCCCTGGGCGGCGCGGCGGAAACCAGGGCGGCCGCGTGAGCCGCCACTGACATCTGAAAATCGATTGCTTACAGACGAGCGGGGTCGGTCCCTTTGGGGCCGGCCCCGCTTTCTGCGTTTTGGAGGAAGCGACATGAAGGCGACTACCAACATCCACCTGGCGGAGACCATCACCAGCACTGCCACCCGGTTCGGCGACCAGGACCAGGCCAACACCGCACAGGCCCCGGAGATACAGGCCGGGGCGGCGGAACAGGGACAGCGCAAGGGCAAGCCAGAGAGCGAGCTTCGGGCGGCGGCACGGCGGCACGGCTTCAACCTGAAGGAGCTGGCGGTGAAGATGGGCGTGAACTACGGCTACCTGTCCTCGGTGGCCAGCGGGCGCCGGCCCTGGACTCCCCTGCTGCGGGAGAGGGCCATGGCGGTGCTGGGCGAGGTCCCCGGCCAGGGCGTCGTCTACCGGCAGGGCGGCCTGATCCAGGGTGAGAGCACCTGCATCCGGGAGCGCGCCCGCGAGCTGGGCATGAGCCAGAAGGACCTGGCCCAGCGGGTGGGGGTGTCCGTCGGCTACATGTCGGAAGTGGCGCGGGGCCGGAAGAACATGAGCCCGGCGGTCCAGACGCGGGTCGAAGCGGTCCTGGGCGGTCCGGTGGAGATCGCCCCCGCCGAGTGCGCCAACCGCCCGGACGGAGTGGTGAAAGGGAGGGGGCAGAGCAGCTACATCCGGGAACGGGCGCGAGAGCGAGGCTTTAGCCTGAAGGGTCTGGCGGAACACGTGGGGCTGTCTCGCGGCTACATGACCCAGGTGTCCCGGGGTGAAAGGAGCATGAGCCCGGCGGTCCAGGCGCGGGTGGAAGAGGCCCTGGACGGCCCGGCCAGGATCGAACCCGCCCAGCCTCCCACCGTCGATCCGCGAGCCCTCTGGGACCGGATGGATGCTCACGAGCTGAGCCAGAACGAGACGGCCCGGCTGGCCGGCATCAGCTCCGGTCATCTCTCTCAAATCATGAACGGCCAGAGAAACCCGTCGGGCGAGGTCCTGGCGAAGCTGCACGGGGTGTTGTTCCGGCCCTCGGCGGCGGAGTTGGTGGTCCCCGCCGAGGTCAAGGTGATGGCCTGGAAGAAGGGCAAACGCAACGGCGTGGTGGTGCGCGGCGCCGGTGGGCCTGGGGCTGGTGGCAATAAGCCCGGCGGCGGCACCGTGCGCATCGGCGGCCGGGTGCCCTGGGGCGCCGAGGTGGAGTACGCCTACCGCGCCGGGTACGACAGCCGGGGCCAGGTGTCGGTGACCCACCTGGTGGACGAGCGGGGCTACTCCGTGATGCTGACGAAGCCGGAGCCGGACGGCGCCGGTCCCGGCGAGGACCGGACCGGGGTCTGAGCGCGGCCAGGGGGGACAGCGGCCACGGACGCAAGGCCAACCGCCCTTCCCTCTACCGGATACGGGAAACCCAAGCCCCCAACCCTGTCCCTCTTTCAGTGGACGCTTGCTGCCGAGCAGGACCGTGAGAGGAAGTTGGTGGGCGCGGGACGTTGGACCGCAAAGACACAGGGGCAGCCATCGCTTGAATGCGATGGCTGCCCTGCCGGTCCATGTATGGGGCTTTTTTGCGGTTCCGGCCCTCTCCGCCTATGCGGGTGCGGGTGCGTCAATCCTGATCTTCGCCAGTTTCCCAGGTGAACAGGTCGTCGAAATCGCTCACTCCCAGGACTTGCATCAACCGCCGCCGGGTGGGCGGCGAGGGACTGCGCTTGCCGGCCATCAGCAGGGACATGTAGCCCGGCGAAAGCCCGCACCGGCGGGCCAGTTCGTTCTGGGAGATGCCCAGCTGGTCCAGCAACGCCCACACCGCGTCCCGGTTGAGCTTCACCCTGGGGCGGGCGGGACGCTTGCGCTTCATTATCGCGTGGCTCCTTCCCCGCCGGTTTCGTCACAACCGCAGGGCGAGACTCAGGGCCACCGACTGGGTAGCGGGAAGGGCCGTCGCAAACGCGGCAACGGCCTTCCTTGGGATTCCTGTGTATGCGGGCTTTTTATGCTGCCCGGAGTCTTGAGGCCGCAATCGCTTCATCTAATGTGAACCGTGATTGCGCCGCCGCCAGTCCAGCGGCGCATCAGTCAGACGCCGTCAGGCTGACCTCCACAATGTCCCCATCCGCCAGGTCCGGTATCTTGTTCTGCCACTGGTAGCTGTAGGAGGAGGAAGATGTGGTGACGTCGGCCTCCTCCGACCTGAAGGTGGTGTCGCCCACCTGCAACGTGAAGTCGCCCGGCAGGGCCTGGTCCAGCACGAAGGCGAACATCAGGTCGCCATATCTGCTCAATGACGTGACGGTGTAGTCGCTGCCGTCGATGTTGAACCCATCGGGCGCGAGTGATCCCATGAAGTCCTTCCAGTAGCCGTGGAAACTGCCGGAACTGCCCACGGTCAGCGTCGCCGACCAGATGGAGGAGTCATCCGCCGCCGTCACCGCCGCCGTCGCAGCACTGGTCAGGGATTCCTGGTGGTTCTTGTCGTCTCTGAACGACACCTTCACCTTGATGGCCTTGCCAACGTCGTCGGCAACCGGGGTGTAGGTGTCGCTGGTTGCGCCTGCGACATCTGCGCCGTTGGCGAGCCACTGGTAGCTGAACACCGCGCCGCTCATCCCGTCGGCGTCGGCGATGGCCGAGGTTTCCGCCGTCAGGGTCTCGCCCACCCGGACCGTCCCGCTGATGGTCGGCGCTCCCGTGGCGGGAGAGTTGGGCCTCGGCTCCACCGCCGCCGTAGCCGCGCTGGTCAGCGTCTCCTCGTTATCGGCATTGTCGGTGAAGATCACCCGTACCTTGATTGTCTTGCCAACGTCGGTGTCTACCAAGGTGTAGGTGTTGTTTGTTGCGCCTGCGATATCTGCGCCGTTGGCGAGCCAATGGTAGATGAAGACCGCGCCGCTCATCCCGTCGGCGTCGGCGATGGCCGAGGTTCCCGCCGTCAGGGTCTCGCCCACCCGGGCCGTCCCGCTGATGGTGGGCGCTCCCGTGGCGGGAGAGTTGGGCCTCGGCTCCACCGCCGCCGTAGCCGCGCTGGTCAGCGTCTCCGGGTTGCCCCCGTCGTCGGTGAACGTTACCCGTACCTTGATGGTCTTGCCCACGTCGTCGTCCACCAGCGTGTAGGTGGGGTCCGTTGCGCCCGAGATCTCCGTGCCGTCGGCAAGCCACTGGTAGGTGAACGTGACGTCGTCCAGTCCGTCGGCGTCGTCAATGCCCGTCGTGGAGGCGGTGAGCGTCTCTCCCACCTGGACAGTGCCGCCGATGGTGGGTAGGCCGGTGGCCGGATAGTTGACGCGCACCAACCCGATGGCGACCCTGTCGCCAACAGACCAATTCAGGCCTCCCTTTTCCCACCCGTAGGTTAAGAATACGCCGTTCGGGTAGACAAGCGCGTCGGCGACGACGAACCGGGCTGTCCCAGTGGTGAGCGCTAAGCCATCGTCCAATGTTGAACCGACAGGAAGTACGCTGAGGCCAAATACCAGATAGCCTGTGTTGATTGTGTTGATGTAAATTTGAACAATGTCGTAATCGACGCTCCCCACGGAGAAACTGGCAGAGGTAAGGGACCCGTCGAAATCGCCGGAATAACCGATGCCACCATATGGCGCGACTTCGTCCGCCGTCAGCACCGCCGACCACAGTAAGTCAGAGGGAAGCACAACCAGCGTCTCCCCGCTGACCAGCGTCTCTTCGTTATTGGCGTTGTCGGTGAAGGACACTCTCACCCTGATAGTCTCGCCCTCGTCGGCGTCCACCAGTGCGTAGCTGGGACTGGTTGCGCCGGTGATGTCCACGTCGTCCGCCAGCCACTGGTAGCTGTAACCTACGCTGTCCAGCCCGTCGTCGTCACTGATGGCCGTGGTGTCAACCGTGAGCGTCTCTCCCACATGGGCGGTCCCGGTGATGGTCGGCGCACCCGTGGCCGGAGTGTTGGCCGGCGGGGGAGTGTTGTTCTCCACGTCCTGGTCGCTGAAGGACGCGGCAGGATTGCCCGCGTCGTCCTGGATTCGGGGAGCGGCGGCATCCGTCGGCACGGTGTAGCTCACCGTCACCGTGTCCTCCGGCGTAACCGCCGAGGCCAGGGTCAGGGTCACCGAACTGCCGGACACCGACACCCCGTCAACCGCCCGGCCCGTGCCGCCGGCGGTTACCGAGAAGGCGTCCGGCGAAGGTTCTGAGTTCTCGTCCAGGTCCTCATCGCATGTCAGGGTCAGGATTGCGCCATCCACCGTTGCAGTCGACAGCTCCGGCGGGGTGGTCTCCCTGGGCGTTCCCGTTGCCTCGTCCGACGGCGGCCCGTCGCCCGCGTCGTTGACGGCGATGACCCTGACCGCGTACTCCACGCCGTCGGTCAGTCCGGTGATGGTGTGGGTCGTTCCGGTGGCCGTTTCTTCGAAAACGTCCGCCGGTGTGTCCCAACTGTCGCCGACCCTCTTCCACTGCACCTTGTAGCCGGTGATGGCCGAGCCGCCGTCGGTGGCGGGGGCTTCCCAGGACACGTCCAGCGCTCCTGTGTCATGGAGGGAGACATTCAGATGCTCCGGTGCATCCGGGACGTTTGCCAACACAGCCGTCGTCGCCGCGCTGGTCAGCGTCTCCGGGTTGTTCTTGTCGTCTCTGAACGACACTTTCACCTGGATGGTCAGGCCAGCATCGTCATCTACCAGGGTGTAGGTGGGGTCCGTTGCGCCCGCGATGTCCGCGCCGTTCGCCAGCCACTGGTAGCTGTAACCTACGTTATCCAGCCCGTCGGCGTCGTCAATGTCCGAGGTGGATGCCGTCAGCGTCTTCCCCACCTCGGCCGTCCCGCTGATGGTCGGCGCACCCGTGGCCGGAGTGTTGGCCGGCGGGGGAGTGTTGTTCTCCACGTCCTGGTCGCTGAAGGATGCCGCAGCGTTGCCCGCCTCGTCCTGGATTCGGGGAGCGGCGGCATCCGTCGGCGCGGTATAGCTCACCGTCACCGTCGCCCCGGACGCCACTGCCGACCCCAGAGTCAGTATCACCGAACTGCCCGACACCGACACGCCGTCAACCGCCCGGCCCGTGCCGCCGACGGTTACCGAGAAGGCGTCCGGCGAAGGTTCTGAGTTCCCGTCCAGGTCCTCATCGTATGCCAAGGTCAGCGTCGTCCCGTCTACCGTTGCCGTAGCAAGCTCCGGCGGGGTGGTCTCCCTGGGCGTTGCCGTCGCCTCGTCCGACGGCGGCCCGTCGCCGACATCGTTGACGGCGATGACCCTGACCGTGTACTCCACGCCGTCGGTCAGTCCGGTGATGGTGTGGGTCCGGCTTGCCGGGTCGGTGATCTCCGCCTGCCGGGTTGAACCGGCGCTTCCGTCGTAGTCCTCGGAGCCTGACTTCCACTGCACCTTGTAGCCGGTGATGGCCGAGCCGCCGTCGCTGGCTGGGGCTTCCCAGGACACGTCCAGCGTGCCGGTGTCGTCCGGGGAGACGTTCAGGCTCCGCGGAGCATCAGGCGCCGCTGTTTCGGCTGCAACCGCCGCCGTCGCTGGGCTGGTCAGCGTCTCCTCGTTATTGTCGTCGTCGTTGAAGATCACCCGCACCTTGACGGCCTTGCCAACGTCGGCTTCGACCAGGGTGTAGGTGTCGCTTGTTGCGCCTGCGATATCTACGCCGTCTGCGAGCCACTGGTAGCTGAACACCGCACCGCTCATTCCGTCGGCGTCGTCAATGCCAGACGTGTCCACAGTCAGCGTCTCGCCCACCTGGGCCGTTCCGCTGATGATGGGCGCTCCCGTGGCGGGAGAGTTGGCAGCAGCCGGACCCGGAACGGTCAGCTCAGACCGGTTGGAGAGTTTAGTGCCGTCCCTGGTGCAAACGGCCCCATCAGATTCGCAGTCCTCGGTGATGGGCAGGACGACGGTCACGGCGACGTCTGAGTCCGGCTCGACCGTTATCTCCCACAGGTCGCTCTGACCATCCACCCGCTTGGCCTTGGTAGCCGAGCCGTTGGTCACTTCCAGGGAGTCGTCCCGCAGGGTCTTGTAGCTGATGGAGATGGGCTCGCTGAAGGCGATTTTGAAGGTGAAAACGCCCGTTCCCAAGTGTTTGTCCGGCGCGTCCCGGAACTCGGCCGTCAGCGGCGTGACTACGGTAGCGGTGGCCTCGCTGGTCAACGTCTCCAGGAAGTTCCGGTCGTCGTCGAAGGACACCCGCACCCTAATGGCCTTGCCCACGTCGTCGGCCACCAGGGTGTAGGTGGGGTCCGTTGCGCCCGCGATGTCCGCGTCGATGTGCACTTCGTTGGCGAGCCACTGGTAGCTGAACACCGCCCCGCTCATCCCGTCGGCGTCGTCAATCCCGGAGGTGTCCACGGTGAGCGTCTCGCCCACTCGGGCCATTCCGCTGATGGTGGGTGCTCCGGTGGCGGGACTGTTGGGCTTCGCCGCAACCGCTGCCGTCGCCGCGCTGGTCAGGGATTCGAAGTTGTTTTGGTCGTCGTCGAAGCTGACCCGGACCTTGATAGTCTTGCCCAGGTCGGCCACTAACGGCGCGTAGCTGGACCCCGTTGCCCCGGAGATGTCGGTGGTTCCGGCAATCCACTGGTAGGAGAAGGTGGCGTTGCCGATGCCGTCGGCGTCGTCAATGCCCGACGTGTCCACAGTCAGCGTCTCGCCCACCTGCGCCGTTCCGCTGATGATGGGCGCCCCCGTAGCCGGAGAGTTGGCAGCAGCCGGACCCGGAACGGTCAGCTCAGACCGGTTGGAGAGTTTCGTGCCGTCCCTGGTGCAAACGGCCCCATCAGATCCGCAGTCCTCGGTGATAGGCAGGACGACGGTCACGTCGGCGTCTGAGTCCGGCTCGACCGTTATCTCCCACAGGTCGCTCTGACCATTCTCCCGCTTGGCCTTGGTAGCCGAGCCGTTGGTCACGTCCAGGGAGTCGTCCCGCAATGTGACGTAGCCGATGGAGATGGGCTCGCTGAAGGCGATGACGAAGGTGAAAACGCCCGTTCCCAAGTGTTTGTCCGGCGCGTCCTGGAACTCGGCCGTCAGCGGCGTGACTACGGTAGCGGTGGCCTCGCTGGTCAACGTCTCCAGGAAGTTCCGGTCGTCGTCGAAGCTGACCCGGACCTTGATGGTCTTGTCCAGGTCGGCCACTAACGGCGCGTAGCTGGACCCCGTTGCCCCGGAGATGTCGGTGGTTCCGGCAATCCACTGGTAGGAGAAGGTGGCGTTGTCCAGCCCGTCGTCGTCGCCGATGCCGGAGATGTCCGCCGTCAGCGTCTCCCCCACCTGGGACGTCCCGCTGATGGTCGGCAGGCCCGTGGCCGGGCTGTTCGGTCTTGGCGTGGGCATGACCGTTGGCGCCGGAGTCGGGGTAATCGTGGCGGTTGGTGTGGGTGTAGCAGCAGGGGAGCCGTCTGAAACCGTATCGAACCGGTACTCGTACAGGGGCGGACCCGCGTCGGTCTCGTGCATCAGGAGGATGACCGCTTCTCCAGACTTACACGCGCCCACCCACAGACTTTGGTGGATGGCGCGGCGCCACTGATACAAGTCCCAATCACGGCAGGCTTGTTCAACGGATACTGATGGAGGGTCATCGGAGCCCGGTAGGCTAGCGAATTGCCCTGGGATTCCACCATTCATGACGACGCCCATGTGGTCATTGAGATATCGCGTGACGTCGCTGCGGAAGCGAAATTCCTGCCACTCGGCATTAACCCGCATGTTCTGTGTCCTGGGGTCCGGGTCCATCCACGCGACCGCGTCGGGATCGGGAGGCGTCGCCGTCGGCTCGCCGATGGTCAGATATCTGGACATCCCGAACTGCGTCCGCGCCGTCGCCAGTTCGACCTTGCCGCCGGGCGCCGTTGCATCCACCCTGGAAATGCTCAGGTCCAGCGTATACGTGCCATAGGAGTGGTACTCGGTTGGGCAGGCGTCGTAGATGTCCGCCGTGAACGTTTCACTGCTCTCATCAACGGCGATTTCGATATCCCTGCCGGTGTCGTCGCCGTTGCATCTGCGCTCTCCTTTGTTGTACGGCGTGATATCGGCGCGGAATATGACGGATGAGTAGCTGTCGGGGGCCAGATTGTAAAGGGTTACCGTACCGGTGATTGGCGTGTCCATCGGCACGAAGTGGCTCGACAGCTCAATCGAGATTGATGGGGCGGATTGCGCCTGTGCCAGATGCATGATCGACGCGGCAGCAAGCAGGAGGACCACTATGAACACGGCAAGCCCCCGGCCAAAACGGGTGGTCACTTTCCCAAGCTGGCCCTTCATGGATCAACGCTCCGCATCGGTGAAGTTGCCTATCCAATGGTGTGCTGACGCGGCGCTCGGCGCCCTCTCGCCTTGCTTCCAGCCAAGCGTCCTCGGATTTGTCTCTTCATCCCGATAGTCCTGATTCGTCCGCTCAGCCTCCCGACTCGTCGTGGTGCCAGCCGGAGCCGAACACCATCCCGTCGTAGCCGACCACCCAGACGCGTACGGACTCCGTGGTCAGCCAGTTGCCCTCGGCTGTGGCCTCAAACATATCCGTTCCGAGCAGGTACTTGAGGTCCGTACCCACCAGCGCTTTGTCGTAGTGGTCAGACGCAATCGTCGCGGCGGCTTCCGCCGCCGATGTGCCCGCTATCTCTGTTGCAGGTATCGGCCTGTCGAACGCCAAGTGAATATCTCCCGTCAATGGGCAAGTGCTACTCCAATTATACAATCCGTGTGTAATATAGCCGTGACTTTTTGGCTGTTTTTCTATGACTTCTTGTAACCTTTCGAGGAGAATGGCATAATTGCCCCGGTTGGCCCGAATCCCGCCGCTCAGCGAGGGCGGGAGCAGCGGCCTTCCGCAGCCCAATCGGAGGCGACAAGTTGAATCGACCGGGCGACCCGATGCGGGAGATAGCGGCGCTCAGGGAGCGGCTCTCCAGGCTGAGCGAGGCCAGCCTGCACATCACCGAAGACCTCGACCTCGATGCCGTGTTGCAAGGGGTCCTGGACGGGGCGCGCTCCCTGACCGGCGCAAGGATGGGCGGCATCACCATCCTCGACGACGCAGGACAGCTCCAGGACTTCATCACCTCCGGCCTGACGGACGAAGACCACCAGCGATTCGTCAACCTGCCGGGGGGACCGGAGTTCTTCGCCTACCTGAGCGGCCTGCCCGAACCGCTGCGGCTCGCCGACTTTTCCGCCCATACAACGGCGTTGGGCCTGCCCGAGATCGGCCCGCCCCTGGGGCCGGTGGGCAGCTTCCTGGGCGCGCCCATCCGTCTCCGGGGCGCACGCGCCGGCAACCTCTATCTATCGGACAAGGAGGGCGGCGGGGAGTTCACCCAGGATGACGAGGAGACGCTGGCGATGTTCGCGTCCCATGCGGCAATGGCCATCGCCAATGCGCGGCGGCACCGGGAGGAGCAGCGGGCCAGGGCCTACCTTGAGACGCTGGTCGACACCTCGCCGGTGGGCGTCGTGGTGTTCAACGCCGGGACCGGCGTCCCGGTGTCCCTCAACCGGGAGGGGAGAAGGCTGGTCGACGGCCTCACAGACCCCGGCCAGACAGCGGAGCAGCTCCTCGACGTGCTGACCTTCCGGCGCGCTGACGGGCGAGGAATCTCGCTGCGGGAGTTCCCCCTGGCGGAGGCGCTCAGCACGGGCGAGACGGTGCGGGCCGAGGAGATCGTCATCAGCGTCCCCGACGGCCGGAGCGTCAGCGTGCTGCTCAACGCCACCCCTATCCGCTCGGAGGAGGGACCGGTCGAGTCGGTGGTCGTCACCCTCCAGGACATGACTGCGCTGGAGGAGCTGGACCGGCTGCGGGCCGAGTTCCTGGGCATGGTGAGCCACGAGCTGCGGGCGCCCCTGACCTCCATCAAGGGTTCCGCCGCCACCGTGCTGGGGTCGTCCGCCGACCTGGACCCGGCCGTGGTCCGCCAGTTCTTCCGGATCATCGACGAGCAGGCCGACCACATGCACGACCTGGTTGCCGACCTGCTGGACGTGGCGCGCATCGAGACGGGCACGCTGCCGGTCACTCCCGAGCCTGCGGAGGTCGCGGTGCTGGTGGACCGGGCAAGGAGCACCTTCACCAGCGCGGGGGGCAGGAACAACCTCGCCATCGACATTCCGCCCGACCTGCCCCTGGTGATTGCCGACAGGCGGCGCATCGTCCAGGTCGTCGGCAACCTGCTGTCCAACGCGGCCAAACACTCCTCGGAGTCGTCCGTCATCACGGTGACCGTAGTGCGGGAGGACTTTCACGTTGCGGTCTCGGTCGCCGACGAGGGGAGGGGCATACCCTCCGAGCGACTGCCGTACCTGTTCAGGAAGTTCACCCGGACCGATGGCGACGACCTGGGGAGCGGCGTCGCCGGGTCGGGCCTGGGCCTCGCCATCTGCAAGGGGATCGTGGAGGCCCACGGGGGCCGGATATGGGCCGAGAGCGAGGGGCCGGGCATGGGAGCGCGGTTCACCTTCACGATACCGACGGTCGAGGAGACCGGGAGCGGCACGGCCGTCGGCCTCCCGCCTCTTTCCACTCCCGCCGCCCGGCGAGCGGTGGCGGAAGCGGGGGAGCGGGTGCGCGTCCTGGCGGTGGACGACGACCCCCAGGCGCTCCGGTACGTCCGCGACGCCCTCTTGAAGTCGGGCTACACACCGGTTGTGACCGGGGACCCGGAGGAGGCGCTCCGACTCGTGGGGGAGGAGAAGCCCGATCTGGTCCTGCTCGACCTCATGCTGCCGGGGACCGACGGCATCGAGCTGATGAAGGACATCCTGGGGGCGGGCGACGTGCCGGTCATCTTCCTGTCGGCCTACGGCCGGGACGAGCTCATCGCCAGGGCCTTTGACATGGGGGCCGTCGATTACGTCGTCAAGCCCTTCTCGCCTACGGAGCTGGCGGCACGGATCAGGGCGGCCCTGCGCAAGCGGGCGGCGTCCGAGCCGTCAGACCCCTACGTGCTGGGAGACCTGACCATCGACTATGCCGAACGCCGGGTGACCCTTGGCGGTTGTCCGCTCCCGCTAATAGCGATGGAGTACCGGCTGCTCGCCGAGCTATCGGCCAACGCCGGGCGGCTGTTGACCTACGAGCATCTGCTGGAACGGGTCTGGGGCGAGAAGAGCAGCGGCGACGTGCGGCCCATGCGTACCATCGTAAGCAAGCTCCGCCGCAAGCTGGGCGATCACGCGGACAACCCCACCTACATCTTCACCGAGCCGAGGGTGGGGTACCGCATGCCCAAGGGGGAGACGCCAGAGGGGGAGGGGTGATGACCGGAGCGGCTGGAGTACGGAAAGGAAAGGTCCCTGCCGTTACGGCAGGGACTTGACCATTTCGTCTTTTGCCACAGTGGCTGCCCGCTGGCTGGCCTCACCTCCGGGCGAAGTGAGATAGATGCAGGTCTACACCACCAAAGCGAAGGTCATGGTGAAAGTTCTTGATTTTATCCAGTTAGGTGGGCCTGAGCGTACCGAATTGCGAACCTTTCGGTGGGAGGTCCAAATATGAGGAGACTCGCTTAGTGGACTAAGGCGGCACCCCCGCTATACAAAGGCGCGCTCCCCGTGACCCTTCCCAAATCTGGTTCAGGTTCGCAAGTGTTGATGAAAGATGCCGATCAAGATTTCCGTTCCAGCTACACCATCAATTACGCAAAAATGTATACGGTTCCTGTGGGGCTCAATTTTAGAATGCCACTCACAGCGATACATCTGTCCACGGAATTCCACATCGCGTAGGCGCATTAAACTTTCACTATTTCGAGTGTTGCCTTCAATACTAACCTCTATCCCTAAGCGGCTCGATATTTCGTTAGGCATACCTCTTTGTGCAGCGTAAAGCTCTGGGAAACCATCGTTAATTCGTCCAAGATGGTCGATTACCTTAGATCGCAAGGTGCGATAGGCACCTTGGAATTTGCCAAAGCTGATATCCGCAGCAAATACTAATCGAGGAAACGCAAGTTTTGCCCGTTCAAAAAACTCCGATTCTGAGACATCCTCCCACTCATATAGAAGACGAAAGAATCCGGGATGGTCCCCAGTTGACACAGCGAAGTAGACATCTTCCGCCGGAGGTTGAGACGGTTTGCAGACGCTGTGGACGCCGGCCGTGAAGCGATGTGGCGTCGTGACTACCGCAGTCCGGTTCCGCAGAATCGCCTGATCGCGAGCCCACGCTATTCCTTCTCCCACACGATGAATGCTGTCTACAGTCACCTCGGAATCAACAGGTCGGCTCAAGGTCACGCATCGGTCTAGTAGGAAAAGTAGCCGCATTGACTGTTCATGGTCGAGGACTTGGCAATTGACCATTGTCTCCGCGAAGTCATTCCCAACAAGGCACTCCACCGCTCCCCAATCCTCGATGATTTGGATGCTCTCCTCAGAAACCCGAAGAGCATCTAACTGGTCGATTACAGCCGTCAGGCTTTCTACGCGATTGGTCTCAGCAACATTGTCTAATGAAAGAGCCCCCTCGTCGACAACGAATCGTCCTTCAGGCATGGTGACGGACCCGCGATAACCTAGCTAAGTCCTCTACAGCTTGGTCGAAGAAACCTGAGGGCCAGACTGATAGACCCCCACTGCCATTGAGAGTGATTTCGGTAACCTCCGCTCCTGCAGCCCCAAAGAAATGGATCGCCACATCATCAGCACCTAGTAATTTTTCGGAAGCAACCGCGACACGGACACCGTTGAGGATATGGTCACTATGTGTTTCCACTATAACCTGCACGCCTGCCAAGGCGACCTTGGCCAGGAATCGCCCCATTAGAGCTTGTCCCGCAGGGTGAAGGTGTACCTCTGGGTTCTCCACAAGGAGTATGTCCCCCTCGTCTGCCGAAAGAGCAGCCACAACAATCGGTAGGACTTGGGTCAAACCGAAACCTGTATGGACTGGACTATGGAAATCCCCAGCATTTGATGTACGCATACCCAAATAGACGGCGTTTGGACGCCTTGTCGCTGGCTGCAGATCCATCTCAAACCCGGGGAACAACTCCCGCATTTGCCCTTCCACTTGTTGAAATCGTAAAGGCCGAAAATCAGGCAAGACCAGCCTCTCCAGAACGCTGCTGTCTCTCCCCCGGTAGAGAAGACTTACGGTATTCTCTCCTCGAGATCCGACGGTTCTGAATTGGTGCTGGTCCTCCAGTGGGTGCAGCTCCTTTGGTGGATTTCGGTCCGCCGTAATGTATGTAAGTCTCCTTAGGGAGTTAGTTAGCGATTCGAGGGTCGTAGTGTTTTCGTTCCGACCTGAGACCTTGGAGCGACCTAGATGTTCGATTGGCAGCAGGTATCGTAGCTCCTCAGGAAAATTCCAAGAATTGTCGTCAATCCCGACCTGTTGAACCGCCAATGACATTTCGCTTCGCTCGCCTGTAAACTCCCAATCTAACCTGTGATTTTCAGTTTCTATGACAATCTTATAACCCCGTCGGCCACTCACTTCTCCAACGGTACCCAGTCGGACAGAGGAGCCATTAAGCATCAGCCTGGTGGACCACTCGTGCTCACTCATTGTCTGGTGTAGCAACGCCAGTGCTTGTAGAACCGATGATTTACCTGAGGCGTTGAAGCCAGTAAGTAGCGTCAAGGGAGCAATAGGAAGACTCAGTTGCTCGAAACACTTGAAGGAATGGAGTTCTACGTTACTTAGCATCAAGTATCTCCGCCAGCATACCGTTAGCCATTGCGAAGCGGCTTCGGACTTGCCTCACACCGTTGGTGCCGTAGGTTATCGAATCCCAAAAATCTTGGTCATCGAGTAACCGATAAAACCCCTTTTTGACTGCCTCCTTTTTCTCCTTGACCCTAGACGGTTGGTATCGTGATAGCCCTGTGGACAGGACATCCCACAGCGAAGCGTTAATGACGCTACGGGCATGTTGCCCAACTTCGTGCTTTCGGAAGGCATGCCTTCCGAAAAGATTGATGTTGTTTGTCAGGGCCGCCTCTAGTTGCTCAGACAAGGACGGGAGCAGTTGAGGATCCTTGTTCATCTTTGTGAGGCAATCCGCTAGGAACTGGTCCATTTCTCTGTACTGTTCTAAGTCGAGAATTTGGAAGGCGCAAAACCGGTTAATGAACTCCCGATCCCTCATTGTCCTAGTACTCAGGCTCCCTCCAGTAGCCTCGATGAACAGGTCTTTTTTCGACTCGGCCCTCAGGAACCGAGTCGCATCGCCCATGTGTAGGCAATTCCGCATTTGCTGCCGGGTGAGAGGCATTCCGCTATTTACCCGTTCGAAGATGTCCATACGGGCCCGTTCAGGCGCCCGAGCATCAATCACGTAGAGCGTAAGGTTGAAGTCTTCGAACCGTATCTGTAGTCTGTCCTCTAGTTCATGGAACCGTTTCCCGTCCAATTCAGGCCTGTCAGGAAGCCGCAACCTTAACTCCCCACTCAGGAAGCGCTGAAACGTAGACAGACGTTGTAGCCCATCGACAACAATTTTGCGCCCTTCGTAATCTTCCGCCAAGTAAAAGACCGGTAATGGGATTCTCATCATCACTGATTCAACGAGTTTGCTCTGTTTGCCCTCATCCCAGATGAAATCTCTTTGGAAGTCCGGATCCATGACAAACTGGTCTCTGTTAATCCGGCGCACAGCATCCTGCACCTGACATTGGTCGTTCCGGATCAGAAGAGAATCTATTGGGTAGTCTCCCCAGGAGAGTTCTTGGTTGTCTTCCACTCCTTCAACGGTCTGAGGCGGTACAACGGGTTGGCCCTGATAGCCCGCCTCTTCAAGTCGTGCGCGGGCCGTCTCAAGCTCCGCTGCTGTAAATAGTGGCGCCCATCGCTCTTGGAGGACTATCGCTTCCACTGAGAGATCCAGACGCGCTTCTTCCCAAAGCCGGGTGAAACCGTCTGATGGCCCCTTTCTCAGCAACTGCTGGGCTGTAGCCACACCTCCAGACGTATTCACCATCTCAAGAAACCGAGTCGGACGGTGACCGAACTTGGCGGCCTCCTGGTAAATTCTTATCATCTCTTGGTCGAATCGGCCCTGAACATCCATTCGTTCCTCCTCGACGGTTTATTCAGCAACATTAAGGTCCGAGATGGTCCTGTCAAACCAAGAAGGCGTTGACGAGTTGGCGACCACCCGCCGTTCCCATTGCTTGCGGCTTTGGCTAACTAATTCGCTTGGGAGCAAATTAGGGTCTTCTCGCTATTTGGTATCCAAGCATTCGTAATACTCACAGCGTATGGTGGCATTGGCTATTGGTCAACTCCCGCAGGGACTCTAACTTACCTACCTGTCCGAAATTCCGGGCCCACCTCAGGAGCTCATGGTTCCGCTTGCGTCGTTAGTGAAGGTGGGCCGCTATGGGAGCAACATCACTATCTGGTATCAAGTAAAGGCGCATCTGGCGATAAATGTCTACACCCAGTGCTTGTGGCATGGCGGCACCCGGATTGACGTCCACTAGAGTTGCCGCCAAGGTGTCTCCGAAGTTGATCAGGCCCCTGTTGTCGAGGTCGTAATATTCGTAAATGAGTTGGTACAGGTCTTTGGAGAACCCCTCTTGCCCCCGATAACTTTCCTGACGTAGGTTAAACCTTTCCTTAGTGGCGGACAGTTGCAGTATGCAGAGTTGCCTAAAGGTCAAGGACTCGGCAGCCTTTGTCATTTGATGTGCCATGGCGGCGCTGATCTCCGTATTGAAAGCCAAATTGGCCAGCAAATGAGCCATGTAGGGCAGTTTCTTCTCTTCCGGCTCTCTCTGGCTTTTCAGTAACGCGCCTTCCCATACCTCTTCGGCGTCTGACCTTCCATCTACTCCAGCGTCGAAGAACCCATCTTCCCGAACGCTTTCACCGTTCCGGCAGCGTTCGACGATCTCTGATGCAGCCAGGGTGAATACGCCTCCAACCCTTACCTGTTCCCTCGGAGATAGCAGGCGTGTGGACAGGTCGTGGCCTATCGACTTAACGGCCATGGTCGCAGCCGCGCCAACGGCTCCTCCGACTACCGCACCCACTGGCCCCGGAAGGAAAGTTCCAATCACCGTTCCAGCGGCTGGACCGGCTACGCCGCCCGCTAGTTCTGTCCCCTTGCTGATCAACATATGCAGACGTTGATCGCGCTCTGGTGAGTTGTAGTCACTTACTTCCATGAAGCGTTTAGATGTTCCCCGCGTAAGTTGCAGCAATGCAAGTTACGAATCTTCGGACTCTCCTGCCCCACGCGTAACCAGATAAGTAGTGGGCGATGCATTCAGCCTGTCGTCGGCCAAGTAAGCAGCTAGATTTTCAAACCTCAATGGAAATCCTCTTTTCCTCAACATGCTGAACTCAAAATTCGGCCTGCGGTTGAGATTGATTTCTCCCCAGAAATGCACCTCATAGCTGTTAGGGTCAAAGTGCGCAACGTCGTGCTCATGTGCAGACAGCAAGAATCGAACATCCTTAGCCTGGCTTCCCTTTACTTCTACGCGGTGAACCTGGCCAGTGGAATTGTCCTCAATGTCGTAGCCAAGTCCTTGGTCATCTCGTGAAACCCATACGACGGAGTTAGGGTGCCTTGACTCAAGTCGAAGTAAATAGAAGCTGTACGCTTCCGCTCTGTCCCCTACCGCTTGCCTATGGTCTTCCCTCCGGCTGGTGGACGGAACGAGGCTCCAAGGCGTATCGATTAGGGCAAACAGGTCGGACGGAATCCTCACGAATGATGGCCCGACGATATCCGGCCAAGCCCGCAAGAGCCCCAGGAGTTGAGGGGCTGAATGTCGCAAACGTCCTATCCTAGAAGAAGCCATACCGTCATCGTCAATGATTGATGCTTCAACCATTTGCCTTACCTGATCGTGCATGAGGCCCGACTGAATGAGGAGCTCACCAAGTTCTATGCGAGCTCGGGCACCAGATAACGTGACGGCGCGCCTGCCATTCCTTGAGAGGTAGTATCGATCAGAATCGACGTGTAAAAGGCCGAGATGGGCTAGCACATGAACCAGCTGTGGGATCTCTTCCGGTGGACTATCGATATGAGGTCTAAGCGTCCTGATCAACAGGTTGGCGCTAATTCCAGGAGGCCTTGAGGGCATAAGGTGAACTAGCCGCTGAAGCCGCCGGACTCTGGAGGCAGTGAACCAGTTGGATGAGACATTCACTTTTCGCCGCCAACCTCTTCGCCAATGAGATATCGGATTAGCTGCTCAAGATCGGCTGGGCTGCCTTCAGGATCGGAAGAGTCTTGGTGCAGCGGGTGAATTTCAGCTCCACCCAGCAATTCCTCCATGGCCTCTTGCTTGCTTAGCAGCGAAATATCGACGAGATGGTCGACTGTTTCTTCGTCGTCTAGTGTGGCTTGAAGGATGTGGATCGTCACTTCCGCATCCTCTGGAAGTCCCAAACGATGGATCCTATCTATTGATTGGAAAAACAAGGCGGCGTCGTAGGTCCGATCGAGGTATACGGCATTATGGCAGGCACGATGCAAGGAGATCGATTCCGAACTTGTCGCTGGGTTAGTCACCAGAGCCGCCGGACCATCTACTGAGAGGAACTGCTCGATCCTTCGCTCACGGGTATCGTCTTCAGGGACTTCGCCGTCTCGCCGATCCTGCAACGGGTCATCTGACGCCGGGACCCGGCCGTCTACCTGGAACACTGGGATCCCCAGTTCGCGCCGCAAGAGTTCATTGAAGTTATCCAGATTGCGAATGAAATTGCTCCAACAGACAACCTTCTTGCCTTCCATTGTGAGGCCGCTGACGATTTGGAGCGCTGCTTCCGATTTGGAGGGCCGGTCGGTCGTAGCGAAACGCGTGAGCCGCTCCATCAAAGTAGGACTTGTATGTGGAACGCGGGGCACGCGATAGGCATCATCTGGATGGTTCAGAAGATCTGGATTCGTTGCAGCTTGAAGCAGACGGATCGGGCGTGCGCGCCGGAGGGACTCAATTTTGTCCTCCCAGGTGCCGGCGTCGCTCAATTGGTCCCGTAGCCGATTTCTGATCAGCCGGTAGATGTCGGACTGTGTGCCCTTCATAGGTACGCTGTGCCGCTCGATACGGTAGGGTGGAAGACCCAATTCAGTCTTGGCTGTTCGTGTTGTGAAAGGCCCAATCGATGAGCGAACGAAATTTAGATTCCGGCCGACACGACTAGCAAACTCGCTCCGACTACCCGTTAGTAGACCGCCAGGCCACAGGATATTGATTTGGCTATAGAGATCTCTGGGGCTGTTGGGCATTGGAGTTCCACTAAGGATCATCCTAACGCGCGCGAGTTCGGCAATTCCGGTTAGCGCGGGTGCCCATACTCCGCCACTAAACCTTTTGACGCGATGCGACTCGTCCACGACCAGCATCACATTGAGTTGCTCACACATCGCGATGAGTGCCGGGCGATCCGACGCGGCCATGGCGTAGCTCAATAGCAGCAAATCCCCTCGGGCGACATCCGCATAAGTTTTCCGTCGAATGGCGGCAGACCCTCTAACTCGTATAGGACGAATCAATGTACCTACTGCAGCTACGGTCTCCGATTCCCACGGCTCGAAGCAGGCGAGTGGGCCTACCACAATTAGCGCATCAATGGTCTCAGCGTTGAAATGCAGTAGTCCTGCTGCGAGAGCTGTAACTGTCTTCCCAGCTCCTGGCACTGAGAAATTCGCCTGATTGACTGCCGCAAGCGCATGGCAGACATTCCGGAGTTGATGGGAATGGAGTCGACGTTCATCCCTCCATCCAAGACTTTCAAGTTGTACCGCGATCCGCTCGTTGTCGATAGTCGAATGTCCGTCTCTCCATAATTTTGCCTCTGTGCCCGCACGCTCCAAACTGCGGCGTCGCTCAAGAGCTAGCTCCACTCCTCTGGCTGCAAGCTCCCCGCGTGAGATATCGAATCCTTCAACCTCGAGAAAACTGTTAATGCGGACAACTAGGTCCTGCATTCTTGCCCCACGACGAGGTACGCGCCAGCCATCATCAAGGCGTCTGCCTCCAAGTACGGTATGAAAGAACCTACGGCCATGGCGCGAATGTAGTTCGGTAGTCCCCGTTACCACTACCTCGTTGTCATCTACTTCAAGGTGAACCCTTCGATTCGTCATTTGAGTGTCGCTTGGTGCTTCTCGAACCAGAAAGACATGGTGTTAACTGCTTCGTGGAGAACTGCCGTCTCGTCTATGGCGAGTGCAGGACCAAGGCGGTCTCCTTTGGCATTTATGAGGGCATCGAGCCGGTTATTGATTTCTTTCACTATTTTTAAGACATCCTCAATCTGCCCTGACTCGTGTCGGTCGATGGCATCGTCAAAAATGCCCTTGATCTCATGCTTAGGATAGTTGGTAACCACGGGACCGGGAGGCTCAGGTAGTTCCTCGGTCGAATCTGGGTCATCAGCTTCCTCGTTGACCGCTTCCGGTTCACTAAGGGCTTCCTCCCCCGCGGGCTGTTCCCATTGCTCCTCGGTATTGCGGATGCTCTCGACGACCTTATCGAACTCATCCCGGTCATCATTAAACAGCCGCCGAATCTGCCGTACCTCCTGATATTTCAATCCAGCGCTGACCGCAGCGAACAACACATCGAGCATGGCTGTTGCCCGATCAGGGTCGTTGTTCTCCACTGTGCGCATAGTCTTGCCCACCTCTCGAAAGCGCTCGATAGTTCCAATGAGCTTGTCGTAGCGACCCGTTTCACCTAGATCATCTAGATAGGCGTCCATGTATTTGATTGCGTAGAGTTGAACGATTGCGTATCCCGGATTGTTGCGCATCACGTGCTGGAGCTCGCCTGCGACCTTCAGGATGCTCGAATCGTCATACCAATCGATTTCCTTATCCTCTGCAGCGGCCCTGATTGCCAAGAGCAGGTTTATGTCCGTGTAGCGTACTTTGTAGTCCTCGGTGAGTTGCTCGCGTTGTTCCATCTCAAAGATCGCAAGTTCATTAATGCCGAGATTGTCGAGCACAACTGCCTCTACATGCTCATACCCTTCTGCTCCCTCTTCCCGCTGAAGACGGCGTAGCATCGCTAAACGCCGATTGCCGTTACGGACGGCGCCGTCGCTGAGAATCCAAAAGGGCGTTTCCTGCTTGCGTCTCTGCCAGTCTTGGCGAAGTGCCAGATAGTCCTTATTGGGTTTGCCCACCACGCGGTCGCCGTCCAGTACCAAATCCCGGTCGAGCAGGATTGCTTCAACGCTTAGCTCGTCTTCTTCTCTGTTCTCGGGGTCAAAACTATGGCCCAATTGTTGCTCGAACAGTTGGCGCTCGGCAGTAAATCTACGGTTATCGATGTTGAGTATCAGAGCTGATACTGGTACACGGAGGACTGGAATATTCTTCCATTCCCCTAAGACCCACAGCCTGGCATCAGGTCCCGTGGCAGGCGCTGTGGAAATCAGTCTCTCGCGGGTCGACACATCCATTGGTTCCTCCTAGCTGTCGCAATCTTGAGTGGTTAACCATCGGCTTGCCGAATCGTTGCGAGGCAACTTTGTACGCTAAGTCGAAGCTCGTGAGATCGGAGTCCCCAACGGTGAGGTCTCCACAGTGTGGATTCCAGAATTCGTCAGCCCCTGGTATGGAAGAAGGCTGAGTTTCCTCGTTGGGCCGACAAACAACCACTACGTCCCATTCACAGTTGCCCGGACGACTGTGAGGCCCCATGTGTCCGTCGCTCCGTACGGGCCACATTGCCGTGATACGAAGCGCAAGTTCGTCTAGTGCGAAGCCGATCTCCTCCCACGCAGCCGGTTTAGACGAGTGGTATGTGAACGCAATCGGGTATCGACCGTTTCGGACCGCAAGTGCGGGACGAAGACAATCAGCCAAACTCGCCCCAAAGTCTCCCGGCTCACTAAGTGATGCCGACTGGAGCGTTTCTCCGGTTACCTTAAGGGACGGATTCCAGGCTCGAAACGGCTCCGCCAATTCGTCGTAAATGATGTAGTCGTAATAGGGTGGATCGAATACGAGCAGATCTATGGAGTGTTGGATTTGGGAATCCGCCGCCGAAGAGCAGTGGACATCGACTTGCGGCGATCTCCTTGGTAGTTCGAATACTCTGCTTTCAGTCGAGCCCTCATCTACTATCCACGTCGACCTCCGGGAAGTCGTGGCCGTCGATCGCATAACACGGTTGAGGCACTGTTGAATAGTGCCCCTGCCGCCGCTGGAGTGAAGCGGATTTAACTCAACCTGCAAGGCAGGAATTGAGTACCCGCGGATACTAAACAGTGGCGAGAGTCGACCATAGTCAGTCGCATATGAGCACAGGCGATTATTGGTGACTATCGAGTTCGACAAAGCAAGGCGAATTGCCCGCTCCGCCGAACTCGAGATGTCCTGGGACCCAATCCATGCGTGCGCTGCACCTAGGACCAGAAGTTGCCGAGGGGTGAATAGGTCTCGTACTTCGGTGATGCCGAAACTCCTTGGACGGGGGTCATTTCGCGTTGGATCGAATTCGACATCAGGTAACAGAAGAGGTACTGGTGGATGCTTCAGAAGCTCATCAGCCATCTCGAGCGCATCGTGGTCTTGGCTTCCCGGTGCGACGAGCTTGCGCCGTCCCCCCATCGGGGTTCGTTCCACGGCGATCAGCTGACGCGGAGCCGACCCGGTCTGGAGTTCGCGATGGGACGACCGCTCGCCGCAGCTCGGGCAACGGTACTTGTGGGCATCAAAGGTTGCGTGGTCGACGGGCCATCTCTTCTGCGCGCCTTTGAACCGCTTCCGAGTTGGCGAATTAAGATAGTGCAATTCAAAGGTGTCCGGATCAAATACTACGACTCCCTCGTCACGAAGTACGGCACCGTCTTTACCACAATCTCGGGCCAGTACGAGTGATCGGTAGAGCGGACCGACAGCGTGGCAGTGAGGGCAGGCCACTTTCGCGAGCCAAAATGAGTGTAGAGGCTCACCGTCATCAGTTGGATAGAGAACTGAGAGATGGTGCCGCAAGTAAGCCATCAACGCGTCACCGGCGTCCTTGACTTCAGCTTCTGGGGCTGGTTCGAGGTTGTGCGAAACGATCATCTCGGCCGTTGGGTCAATATCCGTACCACTAACGGCTGCCCCCAGCCTTGAGGCCTCGATTAGCGTTGTACCTGCTCCCATGAAAGGATCGTGCACTTGGAGACCTTCGAGCAGTAGTGACTCACTCCCGTAGTGGTCCCAGAACTTGCGATCGGTTGCCTTTTCGTCCATGACTGCCGCAAGCAGAATGGAGCGCATCAACGACTGTGGACGCCGGGCCCACCATCGATGCGCAGCATACGAAGGGTCCTTACTTCTACTGTCCGCAGCCACCACCTGTGACACTGTCAACGCAGGAAATCTCGTCTCCAGAAACGAAGGGATCGGCCCACTCTTTAGAGGTTGGGCATCTGAAGGATGGGCACTCGGACGAGATTGCTTTACGGTCAACCTGGCCCGTAGGTCAGGCAGGCTGCGAGGAGCCGGTTTGGAAGGGACTGCATTGGTGGATTTGCTAGCCAAAGTTTCCCCAAGTGCCTATAGTTTTCGCCGGATCTTGCCGGTCTTGGGATCGTAGCTATTAGCGAACATGACAAAGACATCCTGCGGAATGAACCACTGTGTGCCTCTGCGCAAGGCTTTAAGGCGCCTTGACCTGATGTTTCTACGAACCGTTTCCTCACTTACTTTGAGGAGGGTTGCCGCTTGCGGTACGGTCAATTCTTCAGGCATGCTCATGGCTCAATCCCTACATGGCTTGGTAACGTGCTGTATTATACTACAGCACCAGTTTCGCGTCTGTTTTTGCCGCCGTTTGCTCCTCTCCCGATGCGCTGCCTAACAAAAAGCTTGGCCCTGATCTTCCGAGCAGGCCTCGTACCCTACCGACAATTTCGCCGCAGTTCCCACACATAACTGCGTCCAACGCCTCCCTGCTCTCTTCCAGCCACTCCCCCAGCCTAGTCGTACCCGTCGGCGCGGAGCCGGAGGTCAGCAGCCCTGGCATCAGCCCGTCAACCTCGTCATGGGTGAGCACGACGTCGATCAGCACCAAGCCGACCAGCCGAGTCAGGGCGAAGCCCGAGACGGTGGCGTATGCACCAGTCGGCCGCGAGTGCCCACCGTCGTGGCCAACAGCCGGACCAATTCCTCGAAGGAGCATGTCTCCGGCCCGGCGGCATCGGCAGTGGAGTTCCCCTTTTCACTGCCAGACCCTACCGCCTAGCCCGCCAAATCCTCGGCGTAGGCCGGCTACACTTGGTAATTCCCGCTCCCAAATATGGGAAAGAACGGAAACCGACGGAGCGCCCAAGCCATGTTGTTCAGCAACAGGTCCCCATCGCCGTAGACCAGGGTGGGCCGGATGATGGCGTAGTATAGGTCACTGTCAACCAGCAACTCTTCCGTCTGCCCCTTCCCCCGGAAGTAGGGCAGCCGGTACTCTGACGAGGCGTTTGCCACGGGGAAGTGGACGATCCCTTCAACGCCTGCCCCAGCTGCGGCCTCGAACCGCACCCTTGAGTTCTCCACCGACTGCTCGAAGATGGTACGCCTGCGCCCGAACCGTATTCAGTAGGTGTTGTAGAGGACATTGGCCCCTTCCATAGACCGGCGCAGCCCGTCCGGGTCTGAGAAGTCCAGAGGAGCCGCCCGCCGAAGGGGTACTTCCGGCCAGGGTTTCGGGTCAGGGTCCTTATGACGATACCCTCTCCCAGGAGACGGCGGGCTACTTTCCTGCCGGTGTAGCCGAACGCGCGGGTGACCACGGCGAGGTGGGGGTGCGTCACCGCGTCCTGCTCCATATTAAGGTACAACATAGCGGCGGCTCACAGCCCTTCAGTCTCCTCCCGCCCCGGCGTCTCCCCCTCCCCCTCCGCCATGCGGTAGCCCACCCTCGGCTCGTTGAGGATGTAGGTGGGGTTGTTGGCGTCGTCGCCCAGCTTGCGGCGGAGCTGTTTGGCGGCGGTGCGCACCCGCCGAGAGTCGCCGGAGCTACGCAGGCCCCAGACCCGTTGCAGCAGCCGGTCGTAGGTCATCACGCGACCGGCGTTGGCCGATAGCTCGAAGAGCAGCCCGTACTCGATGGCGGTCAGCTGCACGGGACGCCCGGCCAGCGTCACGCGACGCTCGGCGTAGTCGATGGTCAGGTCTCCAAACACGTAGGGTTTCGACGGCTCGGCCCATTCGGGCGCTTCCCGCTTGCGCAGAGCCGCCTTGATCCTCGCCACAAGCTCAGTCGGTGAGAAGGGCTTGACCACGTAGTCGTCGGCTCCATTCTCGAAGGCCCTGGCAATGATCTCCTCTTGGCCGTAGGCCGACAGGAATATGACCGGCACATCGGCCATATCGAGGATGTCCCCCATCAGCTCGATTCCGTCGGTCCCAGGCAGCATCAGGTCCAGCAGCACCAGGTGGGGGTCGTTCGCTTCCACGAGGCTCGCCGCCTCCTGCGGGTCGCCGGTCACAATCGGCGCGTAGCCCGCCCTGGCGAGCGCGTCCCGGACGTACCTCAGCGTCTGCGGGTCGTCGTCCACCATGAGAATGCGCGTCCGCTCCTTCTCCGCCCGCCGGGAGCGCACCGGGAGATTGGCGGCCCCGATACCGGCGTCCTGAGCCACCGGAATCGTGAAGGTGAACCGCGCCCCAAGGCCCGGCCCGTCGCTCTCGGCCCATATCCGGCCCCCGTGGGCCTCCACTATCCCCTTGCAGATGGCGAGGCCCAGGCCCGACCCCGCGATGTCCCGTCCCCGGTCCTCGCCCTCCAGCCGGGCGAACTTCCGGAACAGGTGCGGCAGCCGCTCGGCGGCTATCCCTCTGCCCTCGTCCGTGACGGAGACGGCCACGTGGTAGCCCTCCCGCACGGCGCTCACCCGGATGGGGGACTCCTCAGGGGAGTGCCTGGCGGCGTTGGAGAGCAGGTTGCCCAGCACCTGCACGATGCGCCGGGGGTCCGCCATCACCCGGGGCAGGTCCGGCGGCAGGTCGATGCGGATGGTGTGCCTGCCCCCTCCGCTCTGGAACCTGCTCCTGGCCTCGTCCACCAGGGTCGCCACATCCGAAGGCGCGGGGGCCACCGACAGCTCGCCCGTCTCGATGCGCCCCACGTCGACCAGGTCGCCGATCAGGTCGCGCATGTAGTCGACCTGCTCGCCGATGATGCGGAAGAACTGGAGCATCTCGGCGGGGTCCAGGTCGGACGCCGCCTCCGTCAGCGTGGCGGCGGAGCCCTTGATGGATGTCAGCGGCGTCCTCAGCTCGTGGCTCACCATGCCCAGGAACTCGGCCCGCAGCCGCTCCATCTCCTCCAGCGGCGTCATGTCCTGTAGGGTGACGACCACTGAAACGACCTCGCCCTCCTCCGAGCGGATGGGCGTGGCGTTGACCAGGGTGGTGACGCTCCCGCCGCCGGGGACCTCGATGACGATCTCCTCGGCGCGCACCGTCTCGCCCGTGCTCAAGGCCTGGGCCAGGGGGAACTCTTCCAGGGAGATCTCCCGCCCGTCGGCCCGCCGGAAGGTCAGCATGTCAAGGAGCTCCTCCGCAGAGCCATCAGGCATGTGCAGGCCGCTGACGATCCTCCTGGCCTCCCGGTTGACCGACGTCACGCCGCCCGTCTTCGCGTTGAAGACCAGGACGCCCACGGGAGTCGTGTTCACCAAGGTCTCCATGTCGGGGCCCTGGCCCGCTGCTCGTCCCGGTGCCTGCGGGCGTTGGCGATGACCAGCGCCGCTTGGGAGGCGAACATCACCAGGGTCTCCTCGTCTTCGGGGGTGAACTCCGCCTCCTTCTCGCCGACGTAGAAGGCCCCGACGCTCTCCCCCAGGTGTCGGATGGGCGCGGCAAGAAAGGGAAGCGGCGTGCTCACCGCCATCGGCGGTTGAAACTCCGGAAGGCCCAGGGAGCGGATGTGGCTGTGGAAGTCCCGCAGCCACAGCGGCTCCTCAATCCCGCTGAGGTACTTGAAGAACTCCATGCCCGACGGCAGCTCAGCGAACTGCGCGGTCTGCTCGGGAGTCAGACCGGAGTACAGAAAGTCCTCGACCCGCCCCGACTGGTCCATGAGCGTTATCACGCCGTAGCGGGACTGGTCAGGGACCGGGCGGAGTCCAGGACGCCCTGCAACACCGTCTCGAACTCGAGGCTCTCGTCGATGCGCAGGCTCGCCTCGCTCAGCCGGGACAGACGGTCCCTCAGGGCCGCTGTCTCCAGATCATGCTCTTCGGCATTCTTCATCCTGCCCCCCACACTGTTCTAAAAGATTTACCTTCGCCATATTGGTACACGATGTCGCTGCCCTTGACAGAGGCGACAGAGAGAACAAAAAGCTTGCGCCTGTCCAGGTAACTGTTCAGTCTTGGTGGGAGGAACGCCTCCCACCTCCTGTGGACGCCCTCCTGCGCGGGCATGACGGGGGAATGTGGCTGTGGCTATCTCACGAAATTTGAACACTTACGGGTCATATATGGCAGTATTGCCAGGTGGCGGCCTGTGCTAGCATGTTAGTTCGCAAACGTCACTGACCAAGGAAGACCCACGGGTGTCGATTTATGCCAAGAGCACTGCACACTTAACTACCAAAGACCTCCATGAACTAGAAGACGAATCTGCCGGTGAAAATGTTTGCGGAGACGGGTTCAAACAAAGAATCGTTCCACACTCTTGCCTCTCCGATTTTGTACAAGGGAAGTCCATAACAGGGGATAAGAAGTGAAGAAACCCGCGTCAGACACGGTAAGAATGAAAGCGGGGCCATACGCGTTCACGGCGCAATTGCTGGAGGACCAAGCTCCCAAAACATGCGAAGCGTTTCGGAAGTTGCTCCCGTTTCGCAACAAGATAATGCAGGCGCGATGGAGTGGCGAGGCGGCCTGGATTCCCCTGGGCGATGCCAGACACCTGAGCGAATTCGAAAACCACACTTGTTACCCGTCGCGCGGCGACATCCTCTGGTATCCGGGAGGCATCAGCGAGTCCGAGATACTCATCGCGTACGGTGCGACTTCGTTCGCGAGCAGAATGGGGCCTCTTGCAGGCAACCACTTTCTGACCATTGTGGACGGACGCGAGAATTTGGCCGCCCTCGGTGGTCTGGTGCTGTGGGAGGGCGCTCAAGATATTCTGTTTGAGGCCGCGTAGGGATTCCGGTTCGGGGACTCGGGGTATAAGGCCGGATGCGATGCTCGGAAGGCAATTGTGCTATTGTCCAAGCCCCAATCTCTAATCCCCTGCCCAACTGGGGCCGACCGCGCTCCGATACCGAGAGCGACCGGCCCACCGATGGCATCAGGAAACGATAGCTTTCGCCTACAAGACGGTCGATGTTATTCTCGTCCGGGCGGTGGGCTGTTTGATGGGTATTAAGGACGATTGTTTAGCAAGCATCTGATAAGTGTTCAGGGTTCGCAAGATGACCACAGACACATCCCACCGTCATGCCTGCGCATGCGGGCATCCACAGGGGTGGGGGGCGTTCCTATCACCAAGACTGAACAGTTACCTATCCAGGAGTGTGACTGAAACCGGTTGAGATCAACGCCAAAAAGCCTCCCATCTGCCGTTGTCCCGCAAGGTTCTCAGGGCCACCATGGGATTCACCGTCTCGTCCTTCCACCACGCTCCGGGGAACTTCATCCGGCCTTGTATCACGTGACGATGCCCACTTTCCACCGCGTCGCTTCCCAAAGGCAGACCTTCCCGCTGCGCCCCGGCATAATCCATCTGCCCCTGCCGCTTCTCCAGGTAACCGGCCAACCGGTTCAAGGGATGATCTGTCCTTTCACCTCCGCGACTACGGCATTCGGCCACCACCCCGGCTATGTAGCCCCGGTCTATGCGGCTGGCCTGGTCGCTTACCCAAGCCTTCGCCCATTCGGCGTCACCTGGCGCCAGGACGGATGCCCCATCGTGCAGGTGTTCCATGCCTGGGGAAGACCGCCGCCATCTGCTGGGCTATCCAAGGCGCCCCGTCTCCCACGCCATGCACCCGGGTGTTGTCCCCATACCCGTTCCTTAGGGCCAGGGCAAACATCTGCTCCCCCGCTCTCTGAGGAGGACCAATTGCTGCGGCATATCTCCGCTCTCTTCCCCCAGGCGCCTACGATAGGCTCAACCGCACTTCCCGCCACTGGGTCCTCCTGATCCGCTTGGGTCGTCCACTCCCAGGACTCACTCCCCCCGCCGGGTCCCGTTCCAACTCCCCGGTGCGCACCATGCTGCCGTCGGTCTCCACAATCAGCCACGGCTCCCCTGACCGGAAGCTGCTCTGCTCCTCGTAGTCGGCCATGACCTTCCGGTCCTCCCGGTCCGACAATCCGGCGGCTCTCTGCCCATGTTTGAGAACCACTTTTCTTATGCTGCAGCGACGCCCGCTTGCGCTCCGGTGACTGGGTGCGAGGCCCTCCGCTGCGCTTGCCGTGAGCGATCACGGTCTCTAGAGTGTAGTACGTGAGTCCGAACAGCCCCGTGGGTTCGCACCAGAGGCGAAGGTCTCGTATTTCCAGCGCGTCCCTGGACTCCACGGCAACGTAGCAGTCACGGAGATCGTTGTTGATGCAGAACCTCGCCGTCCGCCGCAGCTCCCATGCGCTGGGCACAAGGATCAGGACGGTGCCTGGACGCCGCCCGTGGCCGTACTGCGCGATGGCCCTCAGCCGGTCGTAGAGAGACCGGCGCCGCAGGGCGAGGCCCTGGCGGACCACGCCGAAGCTGCGGCCGTCGTGGAGCGTAGTGGTGGCGTCGAAGCGGCCCCTGCGGTGGAACTCAACGCGAGACCGGAGCCCGTCGATGCCGGGAGACAGTGACGCGGCGAGTCGATAGATGCTGGCCACCGCGTCCATCCTGCGGATGAGCAGCGTCAGCCACTCCCTGGACATGGGGTAGGCCCGCACGAAGTCCGAGGGTGTGTCGAAGCCGAGTACCTCAGTGGCCTCGCGGATTCCTTGCGTCGTTAGGTAGTATCTCTGGCTCGATGGCAAGTGGTCGGTGCCGTGGCTCACGCGCCTCGCTACGCCCTCGACCAGCAGGCCGACCAGGGTTCTGTGGACCGTGGAGT
The DNA here is from genome assembly GCA_965197555.1 of Dehalococcoidia bacterium. GTDB lineage: Bacteria > Chloroflexota > Dehalococcoidia > Lucifugimonadales > UBA3495. Next base: position 2,398,838 of record OZ240213.1, read on the forward strand.
GCGGCTCACCAAGAATGAGGGCCAGCTCCGCCGAATCGACGAACGGCATCCGGCTGAGGGAGTGGAAAATCTGTCGCTCGGAGAGGGCCATGTTTCGAGCATAACCATTGAGCGCCCCGGTGGGCAACCGCCATGTGTCTGTATCAGTGTGGGGCAGATTAGCAAATTCATTGATAGCTGTACCGGCACACAGTATAATCAGTTCATGATCCGTTCGTTTCGCCATCGAGGGTTGAGGCGGCTCTATGAGCGAGACGACCCCAGCAAGATAGCCGCCGACCAATTGGACCGAATCACTCTCGCCCTGGCGGACCTGGATTCCGCCGGCAAGCCGAGCGATCTCGATCTGCCAGGATACAGACTGCATCCACTCAGAGGGGACCGAAGAGGATTGTGGAGCATTTCGATTACTGGCAACTGGCGGATCACTTTTAGATTTGAAGCCGGCGATGTGTACGACGTTGATCTCGTCGATTACCACTAATGAGGAGAGAAACCATGCCTATGAAGAATCCGCCCCATCCAGGTCGCAGCGTCAGGGAGAACTGCTTGGACCCTCTCGGCCTAAGCGTTACCGAGGCGGCGGAGGTTCTGGGAGTAGCCCGTCATACCCTTTCGCGGGTATTGAACGGTCACGCGGCGATCTCGCCCGACATGGCCATCCGCCTAGAGAAGGCCGGATGGTCCAGCGCGGATTTCTGGCTGCGTCGGCAGACTTCCTACGACCTAGCGCAAGCGCGCAAGGGCGAAGACCTGATACGGGTCGAACGCTACCAGCCACAGCCCACAGCGTAGGAAATTGAAGCCATCCGTCCCGGAGTGCCACTAGTCAGGGGACGGACGGTATCGGTTCTCTGGGTACGCAGACGAAGCGATCAGCTGTTGAGCAAAACGAATGAGCAAAGGCAGCAATGGAGAACGAAGACCCTAGGGCGTCATAGATTAGCGGAGGTGATTCACTTTTGGTATGACAACCCCCAATCGCAAAGACCGCAGCCACGAAAGCATCATCAACGACACGCTGGCCAGATTCCTTCGGGAACGGTGCGGCCTGTCGGCGGTGGCTGAGAATCGCCTTGGGATGATGACGCGGTGATTGGCCGGTTGCAGGAGTACTTATCGCCCAGGTTGGGACACCCGGAGGCGGTGTGGGTGCTGGACGGCAGCGACTTCCCCAAGCAGGGCAGGAAGTCGGCGGGAGTGGCCCGGCAGTACTGCGGGAGATTGGGCAAGGTGGCCAACTGCCAGGCCGGGATGTTCCTGGCTTACGTCAGCCCGCTGGGGCGGGCCTTGGTGGACAAACGGCTGTATCTGCCGGAGAGCTGGACCTCGGACAAAGGCCGGTGCGCTGCGGCAGGGGTGCCGGAGGAGAGACGGAGCTACCGGTCGAAGACCGGGTTGGCCTTGGAGATGCTGGAGCGGACCTTGGAGCGCGGCCACCTCAGGGCCCAGTGGGTTGCTGGGGACGACGCCTTCGGAATGTCGCCATCCTTCCGGGACGGGTTGGCGGCGCTGGGGATGCGCTACGTGCTGGACGTCCCCGGCGGCACCACGGTGTGGCCGCTGGAGCCGGCTTGGACCAGTGCGGAGTATCAGGGATTCGGGCGTCCCCGCAAACCCAAGTTGCGAGACGGTCAGCGCCGGACCATGGAGCAGCGCAGCGATGAATTGCCGGGGGATGCCTGGCGGGAGATAACGGTGGCAGAGGGAAGCCAGGGTCCCCGCAGCTACCAGTTCAGCGCCCAAAGGGTGCGGCCAACCAGCAAGCGGAAGCCCGGCGAAATCCACTGGGCCATCTACCGCCGGAACCTGGACGGCAGCGAGCCCCGCTACTATCTGTCCAACGCTCCCGAGGACACTCCCCTGGAGACTCTGGCCTACGTGGGCGGTTCCAGGTGGCGCATTGAAACGGAGTTCGAGACGGAGAAGAGCGACGTGGGATTGGACGAGTACGAGACCCGGACTTGGCCGGGCTGGCACCACCACGTGGTCCTATGCCTGCTGGCTGGAGCATTTCTCCTGAGTCTGCAGCAGGATTGGGGGGGAAAAGATGCCCCGGGTCACCCGGCCCCAAGTCTACCAGGTGGTGCGGGAAATGCTGCCCCGGGAACGGTTCGGGCCAACTGAGTTGCTGCGGTGGCTGGAGGAGACGCAAGAGTGCAACGAACGGGCCAGACGCTCCCATGCCAAGCGCCGAGCCGCCCTTCGTACATCCCCGGACATCCCTCCTTGAACCGTCGTTGTAATACTAAGAAGGTGTCTAAAAAGGTAAAAACTTGCATAGTGGCACGAAGGCGAGGAAGGGGCGGGATGGCTTAGTCTGGTGGTATGAACCGATCAACTTACCCCACCGACCTGAACGACCGGGAGTGGCAACTGTTGGAACTGTTGCTGCCTCCGCCCAAACCCGGCGGCCGTCCCGTCAAGTACCCGCGCCGGGAGGTGGTGAACGCCATCCGCTATGTGCTGCGCACCGGATGCCCGTGGCGGATGCTGCCTCATGACCTGCCACCCTGGCGTACTGCCTTCCATTACTTCCGCACTTGGCGCCGGGATGGAACCTGGCAGAGAGCCCATGAGACCTTGCGGTCCCTGACCCGTCAGTCCGAGGGCCGCCGGGCCAGCCCCAGCGCAGCGATCATCGACAGCCAATCGGTAAAGACTGCCGAAAAGGGAGGCCAAGGGGTTTCGACGCAGGCAAGAAGGTGAAGGGGCGCAAGCGCCACATAGTGGTCGATACCTTGGGACTGTTGCTGGCAGTGGCGGTGCATCCGGCCAACATACAGGATCGGGACGGCGCCAAGCTGGTGTTGGAGCGTATGCTGGGGCAATATCCCTGGTTAAAGGTAATTTGGGCCGATGGGGCCTACGGCGGTAAGCTGGTGCAGTGGGCCAAGGAAGTGGGTGGCTGGAGTCTAGAACTGGTGCGCCGGCCCCGGCAGCTACGTACTTTCCAGGTACTGCCCCGGCGCTGGGTGGTGGAACGCACCTTCGGCTGGCTGAACTTGCAACGGCGTTTGAGCAAGGATTATGAGGGTTTGCCGGAAACTACGGAGGCTTGGGTCTACACCGCCATGACCGGACTCATGTTGCGCCGTTTGGCCCGGGCTCCAACTTATTAGACACCCTCTAAGACAGCTTCCTGGTCGGCTCTGACAAGGTCCTTGTTTCAATTCCATTCCATTTAGATGGAGGCATAAAGTTGCAGTGACCGCGCCTGTGAGTCTATATTTTCTTCATAGGCGCGAACCAGAGCATCAGGCCCATACTGAATTCACGAAGTTGGGTAGCTGAAAGGAGATACAATGGATTTTTACAAGGCTGAATACATTTGGATTGACGGGACGGAGCCAGTGTCCAAGCTCCGGTCTAAGGGCAGTGTAATCCCCAATGGGCAGGAGCCTCCGATATGGGGTTTCGACGGCTCAAGTACGAACCAGGCCGTCGGGACTGATTCAGACTGTGTATTGAGACCGGTTTACACCTGCGCGGACCCGATTCGCGGAGGTGACAATAGACTGGTGATGTGTGAGGTTTTGCTGCCTGACATGACGCCTCACCCCTCCAACACCAGGGCGGCGTGTGCAGCCGCGGCGGAAAAATACGCCCATTTCGACACTTGGTTCGGTATCGAGCAGGAATACACTTTCTTCGACGGGACCAAGCCTTTGGGATGGCCTTCCAACGGCTTCCCTGCGCCGCAGGGCGGGTACTACTGCGGAGTGGGATCGGACGAGGTCTTTGGCCGGCCCGTGGTAGAAGCCCACTTGGACGCCTGTCTCCGGGCAGGGCTGATGATTGCCGGCATCAACGGGGAAGTAATGCCGGCCCAGTGGGAGTTCCAGATTGGCCCGGTGGGCGCTCCTGAAGTAGCCGACCAGCTATGGATCGCCCGGTGGCTCCTGTACCGCATTGGAGAGGATATCCATATTGGGGAGGACGGCAGAGGCGTCAGCGCAACACTCGACCCCAAACCAGTTCAGGGTGACTGGAACGGCGCGGGCGCCCACTGTAACTTCTCGACCATGCAGATGCGCGAGAGCTACGAGCCTTGCGTAGCCGCCGCTGAGGCCCTCGGAGCCAACCACGAGGAGCACATTGCCAACTATGGCCATAGAATCGAAGAACGCTTGACCGGTCTCCACGAGACCTGCTCCTACCGGGAATTCAGGTATGGAGTGTCGGACAGGGGAGCGTCCGTTCGAATCCCCTGGCAGGTCCATCGGGATGGCAAAGGGTATGTTGAGGACAGGCGGCCCAACGCCAATTGCGACCCGTACAAGGTGACGTGGCTGATACTGAACACCGTATGCGGGGCAGCGTCGTCCTAGCCGACCGGCAGAGAGGCCCGGGATATGACCAACTCCTCCCGCGGAGATAATTTGGATGTAGGCGACACACAGATACGAATATATCGAGAGCCGGCTGCCCAAGAACTGGAACAGCGGCCTGTCTGTTCTTAGGCCAAGCCCCTACCTGCTCAGCGGCCTGGTCAAGTGCGAGACCTGCGGCAAGGCCATGACCGCCGCCGAGGCCAAGAGCGGCCGGTACACCTACTACATCTGCCACTCCCTTTTGAAGCGGGGCAAAGGCACCTGCGAGACCCCCAGGCTCAACGCCAAAAGCTTCGAGAAGCTCATCGTCAACGAGATCAGGGAGAACGTCCTCACCGAGTCCAACATCCGCGACCTGGTGAAACTGCTGGACGAGGAGATGGACGGAGTGGCCCGGGAGCAGCGGGACCGGCTGGATACCATCGATGAGGAGCTTGAGGACGTGAAGAAGCGGCTGGGCCGCATCTGGCAGGTGATCGAGACCACCGACATCGAGATGGCCGACGCCTCGGAGCGCATCAGGGAGCACCGGGAGCGCAAGGAGAAGCTGGAGATCGCCGCCGAGGTGGCGCGGGCGCTTTTGTCGGACCGGCGCCAGTTCCTGGACAGCGCCGACACCATCGCCACCTTCGCCGCCGAGATGAGCGAGTTTCTCAAGACCAGCGAGTTGACCGAGACCAAGGCTTTCGTCGGGTCCTTCGTCAAGGAGATCGTGGTCAAGCCCGGCAGGGCCGCCATCGTCTACTCGATACCCACGCCGGATGACAGTCCCATCGGAGGAGCGGACGCTGCGGAGATCGCCCTAAACGGGGGTGTTATGAATTCGGTACGTCATGGTGGAGGTGAGGGGAATCGAACCCCTGGCCCCCTGCGTGCAAAGCAGGTGCTGTACCGCTGAGCTACACCCCCGCGATATTACCCCTGTGGAGACCGGACAATTGAGGAAGGCTTGCAGCCAGGGTTCGAGGCGAGTCCGCGGCTCCTCGGATACCGCCAACCGTCGTCAATCCCAGTGTTCTCACCCCTCGTGCCACCCTCACTTGACAATAAGTGGTCAGACGTGACGGGAATCGATCCTTCGACTCCGCTGCGCTCAGGATGACCGGTTCCGTGTCCGTGAGTTCACCCACTCTGAACAGTTACGCTTGACAATCCGCTGCTGACGGACATGATACTTCAATTGTTACCTCTTCGGATAGCTTCACAGGGAAGGGCATTGGGGGATGCCAGCCGGTTAGAGGGTTGCCGAGGACGATGTATTGGCAGGGCTCGACCCGGCCATCCACAGCGAAGGTGGTAACTGTTCAGACTTAGTGAGGAGTGCCCCACCATACCCCTAGATACCCGCTTTCGCGAGTATGACGGCGGCTGTGCTGTCGGGAATTTCTCGTGAACTCTGAACAGTTACCGAAGGTGAGGATGACATGAAGGGGAACATGGGTTAACGTATAATGACACCACAGTTGCGAGGTTTAGGAGAGATGCGCGATGGCGGTTGAGACAGAACGGCAAGGGGACACCTTAATCGCAAAGACGGATGGACGCGTTGACGGCACCAACGCTCGAGAATTCCAAACGGCCTTGGAGGCTGCGATAGGCGCCGGCGAGCGCGTGGCCCACGAGATACGGAACCCGTTGAACTTCGTGAACAACTTCTCCGAGGTTTCCGAGGACCTCATTACGGAACTGAAAGATGTCTTAAATGAGGGGGACGGGGAGCTAACCGATGAGCAGCGAGGTCTGATTGAAGACATCTTCTCAGACCTGTCAGGCAATCTGGAACGCATCCGGTCCCACGGGGAACGCGCCAACCGAATCGTTCACGATATGCTTCTCATGGGTAGAGATGCCGGGGAGTTGCAGTCTACGAACATTAACAACTTGCTTGATGAGCACGCGCGCTTGGCCTACCACAGCGTCCGGGCCACTGACCCGAATTTCCAACTGGACCTGAGGCAGGACTTTGACCCGGAGATGGGCGAACTGGAAGTGATTCCCCAGGAGTTGGGCCGAGTCTTTCTGAATATGGTGAGCAACGCCTGCTACGCGACTGACGAGAGACGGCGGGTGGCCGCAGAAAACGGTGGCGACCCCTATATGCCAACGCTGTGGCTGACTACTCAGCGGGAAGAGGACCATGTGGAAATCGGTATCAGAGACAACGGCAGCGGGATTCCCCCGGACGTCATAGAAAAAATCTTCAACCCGTTCTTCACCACCAAACCCACCAACGAGGGTACGGGCTTGGGCCTTGCCATGTCCAACGACATTGTGCGAAAACACGGCGGCACCATTCGCGTCGAGTCGGAACCGGGCCATTTCACCCAAATGACCGTCGAGTTGCCCTTGGCGCCGCCCTCTGCGACTGAGGAGGATCTGGCAGCGGTGGAGGCGTAAGGAGAAAAGTGTATCTTCATAGGGTTGCACTTGGGGGATGGGAGAAGGTTTTAACGTCGGCCCAGTGCGTCGTTAGCTTGAGCTTTCATATGGTATCGTTGCTGCCGTGAACTTCGACAACTACAAACTCGAACCGTCCGTGTACGACGAGATGTTCCAGCCGGATGGCTCGCCCAGAGACCATAGCCGTCGCCTTCACGAAACCCTGAGCCAGCTTTCTGCCGAGGAACTGGGCAGCATTCAGGAACGCGTAACCCGGTCCTTTTCCAATGAGGGTATATCCTTTACGGTTTACGGAGACGAGGAAGGCGAGGAACGGATAATACCCGTGGACTGCCTGCCTCGGGTGCTTTCGGGGGCCGAGTGGCGGTACTTGGAGGCCGGTCTGACCCAGCGGGTCAAAGCGCTGAACCTCTTCTTGGAAGACGTTTACAGTGAGGCCCGTATTATTGGCGACGGAGTGATCCCGGTGGACGTGGTACGCGAATGTCCCCAATACCGTATAGAGATGCGAGGTTTTTCCCCACCCCACGGCACATGGGTCGCTATTTGTGGCACGGACCTGGCACGAACCAATGATGGCTTTCTGGTGCTTGAAGACAACTTGCGGGTCCCTTCCGGCGTCTCCTACATGATCGCGAACCGGAAGGCGGTTAAGGCCAGCTTAAGACGGCTGTATAGAAGCTCCCGGGTACGAGAAGTGGAGCACTACGGCAGCATGTTGCTGACGACGCTCCTAGAACTTGCGCCCAGTGGACGGTCTGAGCCATGCATTGCGCTGCTGACGCCAGGGGTTTACAACTCCGCCTTCTATGAGCACATGTTTCTAGCCCGCGAGATAGGAGCGGAACTGGTGGAGGGCCGGGACCTGCTGGTGAACGATGGTTTTGTCTACATGCGGACCACCACGGGGTTGCGGCGGGTGGACGTGGTCTACCGTCGTGTAGACGATGACTTCCTCGACCCCTTGGTTTTCCGTCCCGACTCCCTCCTGGGGGTGCCGGGCCTCCTGCACGCCTACAAGTTGGGGAACGTGGCCCTGGTAAACGCGCCGGGCACCGGAGTTGCGGATGACAAGAGCGTGTACGCTTACGTACCGGACATGATCCGCTACTACCTGGGGGAGGACGCGATCCTGGCCAACGTGGAGACCTACCTTTGCCGTCGGCCCAAAGATTTGGAATACACCCTGGACAACCTGAAGGACTTGGTGGTGAAGCGAGTGGGCGGGTCCGGGGGATACGGGATGCTGATTGGCCCTCACGCCACGCCGGAAGAGCGGGAAGAGTACGCCGTACAGCTACGCTCCAACCCGGCGGACTTCATCTCGCAACCGGTGCTGGCGCTTTCCCGAGCGCCCTGCCTTATTGAGGGCAACTTTGAGCCGAGGCACGTCGACTTGCGGCCCTTCATACTTCGCGGACGTAACACCCGCATTGTCCCCGGGGCGTTCTGTCGCGTGGCTTTAAGACGTGGAAGCCTGGTGGTGAACTCCAGCCAGGGTGGGGGCGGCAAGGATCTCTGGGTGCTGGGGGACTGAACTGGATGCTTTCTCGCAGCGCGCAAGGGCTTTATTGGATGGGCCGCTACTTGGAACGGGCGGAGTTCCTGTGCCGTTTGTTGCGATTGCAGACCGAAGCCCTGGTCGACCGTCCCGTACGGGAGATTCATTTTGGCTGGACCCGCATCTACGACAGCTTGAACCGCGAGCCTCCCGGGGGCAGCCTGGAGATATTGAACAGCGATGAGTTTACCCTGGCCGATTCCTACACCTTGGCCGATGATCTGACCTTTGAGCGTTCCAACCCCGATTCGGTGTGGAGTTGTTTAGCCATGGGTCGGGAGAACGCCCGGCAGATACGTCATTGCATCAGCAGCGAACTATGGACCAGCCTGAACCTGGCCTACCTGCGGATTCAAAAACTAGGCATACAAGACATCTGGTTGACCTCTCCGGAGGGTTTCTACGCGGAAACGGCGGCGGAAATGAACACGTTTTCCGGCGTGGCCGCCGCCACCATGTACCGGGATGAAGGCTGGCGTTTCATGCAGCTTGGCCGCTTCATTGAGCGGGCCCAAATGTCCACGTCGCTGTTCTTGGCGCAACTGGCAGCGGACTCGCAGACGGAAGAGTACTCCGATGCGGACTGGACCAGCCTGTTGCGTATTTACCATGCTTTTGAGGCCTATAACCGTAGCTACAGCATAGAAGTGCAGCCAAGCCAAGTGTTGAATCTGCTGACCACGGACCCCCTGCTACCAGACTCGCTGTGCAGGTCGCTGGACAGAACAGCGTCGGGACTGGAGTCCATCGGTCCCGGCCCGGACGCTAAGGCCAGCGGCGGCGTCACGAGACTGGCGGGCCGGATGGCGGCGCTGATCCACTACGATTGGCCGGACCGGGAAGACCGCCATGAATTGTTGCGGCAGGTGAGGGAGTACTGCCGGGAGCTACACTATCTCGTAACCGCTGCCTACTTTGATTATCCGGTGGAAGATGTCCCGGCTCGTTAGCCTTATGGGCAACCCGGCCCTCTACGAGATTGAGCATGTCTCCCGTTACCTGTACTCATCACCGGCACGGCGCTGTGTCCTCTCCCTCTGTCTGAAGCCACGCGACGACGCTCAGCAACGGCTTCTGCGGTTCGATGTGGTGACCAGCCCCCCAGCGCCGCTGAACAACGAGACGGACTCCTTTGGCAACACCAAACATGTGCTAAACATCCATAGGCAGCACGAAGCGCTGGAGATCACTGCCCGCTCCACCGTGGAACGGGTGCGGCCTGACCCGCTGCCGGATTCCCCGGATAGGGGTGGTTGGGGGGAGATTAGTTCATGGAAGGAATCATTCAGTCATTGGGACTTCACTCACCCCAGCGCTTTGGCTCGACCTTCCCCCGCCCTCACCGCTTTCGTAGACGAGATGGCCATCCAGGCCCACGGCAGTCCGTTGGAGTCGCTGTTAAGGCTTTCCGACACCCTCTACCACAGCTTCCAGTACGTCCCGGGCAGCACCTCGGTGATTTCTCCCGTGGAGCACATCCTGGAATCAAGGCAGGGAGTCTGCCAGGACTACGCCCACGTGATGATCGCCATCGCCCGGTCCTGGCACATCCCGGCCCGCTATGTCTCGGGCTACTTGTACGTGGACGGTCCCGAAGGCGATGAGGCGTCCCAAACGGCCAGCCATGCCTGGGTGGAATGCCTCCTGCCCGGCCTGGGCTGGGTTGGCTTCGATCCCACCAATCGTTGCTTGGCTGACGAGCGGCACGTTCGAGTGGGAGTTGGCCGCGATTATCAGGACGTGGCCCCGGTCCGGGGCGTCTTCGTAGGGGGTGGAGACGCTCGGCTTGACGTGGAGGTGCGAGTACGCGCCAGCCGCCGCTGATTGCTGCCAGCAGGCCTTGAAGAGGGGCCCGGCGGGCGGCGCGCCCTAAGCCACCCGGAACACCTTACATAACTTCGTAGCCCATATGGTTGATTACCTTGACTTCAGTGATATTCACCTACCCTGGGTGCGGTGAGCTAGCCGAACCAGAGGCGCAAGGCTAACGGGGAAATCATGGCAGTTGAGAAAAAGTGGACAGCCCAAGACGCAGGCCGAAACCCTGTCAGAGGGGTGAGCCATCGGTTAAAATCAGATGTATCGAGCGCAAAGAGAGGTCCCCACCGTGGGAACATTCAACTGGCCACTGCGGGTTTCCAGCATGGACGGCCAGCAGTCCCGCGCTGGCGTCCTCCAACGACGACTCCAGCCTATTTGGGGGAATTTGTTCCGGGTCGCTTTGTCCCGTCAAACGGTTCTTATTGAACCCTTGGCCAAAATATCCGCGCAGCGCGTCCCGGTCCGCCACCAGCCACGCCTCCATGGCCTGCACCATCAGATAAGCAATGTTATCGTCGGCTCCATCCGGCTGACGCCATCCGTCGTTATCTCGCAGATACTCCCACGTGGATTGGTCCTCCTTGACCGGCCCCTCGCTGTCTACCAGCAGAACATTAATCTCGTCGCCTCCCGCCTTTCTGACCGTGTCTGAGAAGCGCCGAAAAGCTCTCGCTCTATCTCCACACCGCACTACCTTTGGTAGGCGTCCGGAGAGCCCCGCCGATGCGAAAAATCTACTCCACTCGGTGCGAAAGAGGCTGTCATCCTTATCGCCGCCACCACCGCCCTCAATGAAAATTCTGACCCTTACCACCGATTTCCCCCAATTCCCCCCATGCTCCACACCCGGCCTAAGCTGTGCTCATCCAGCCACGACTCCAGAGCCTCTGGGTCAGCCCGCTTGAACCAGGTTTGTCCTTCGTGCTTGTCGCAGGCCACCACGCTGGTCGGGTGGTCGGTCAGCGCGTCGACCAGCGTGTGAGAATGCGTGGTCACCACCAGTTGGGTGCGCTCCGACGCCTCAACCAGCAGGTTCGCTAGTTCAAACACAATGTCAGGATGCAGGCCCAACTCCGGCTCTTCAATGCCAATCAAGGGCGGTGGGTCGGGGTCAAGCAGCACCGTTAGCAAGCTCAGGTAGCGCAGCGTACCGTCGGAAAGCCGCTCCGCCGGAATTTGCCGGCCTCCGTTTTCCTCAATCACAGTGGACACCTTGCCGTCAATAAACGGCGTGGTGATTTCTACAATTCCATCGTAGAGTCTGTTCAGGTACTTCCCCAGAGTAGCCCGCCTATTGGACGAAAACCGCGAAATTACGCTGGGCAGGTTTCCAGCGTTTTCCGTAAGCCACTTATCATTTTCATAGGGCCAAGAGGCAATCGGATCGTAAAGGTCACGCTTGTATCTTACGCTGTGGTCCTGCCCCTCGGGGGGTATTGAGCCCGAGTTTTCCGTATCACTCGGCCAAGACGACCTTACCGGAGGTCCTTGCCCGTCGCGTATAGATGCCAGCGACCCGAATGCCCAATTGTTGTACAGGCGGATATCGCTATAGTGACGGTGCAGGATGGCTAGCTCACTTGTGCCTGCCATCGGTATATATTCTTTTACATGACCTCCGGTAGAGGGGAAGAGTTCCAGATGATACTCCCATTGCCGTTCCATTCCCGGCGGTTTCACGTCGGCAACCACCATGGCTTTAGCCGGAGCTTCGTCGCTCATGTGCGGTGGGCCATGCCACAGCAATTTTTCCCAATTCCTGCGGTCGAACAGCGCCTTGTCGCCTCCGGCGGCAGTTCGCAGCAGCCCAAGCACTTGCTGCAGATTCGACTTGCCGGAGCCATTCGGCCCGATGAGCAGGTTCAACGGTTCCAGAGGCAGATCAATACCGTCCGGCCCGAATGACAGCAGCCCTTGTACACGCAATCGTTCTATCAGCATGACAACACCGTCCGTAACGCATCCCTTCGCCTCAAAGTTCACATCCGTATCCTATTCTACCAAAAGACGCCGTTTCCCCAATCCAGACTCTACCCGTAAATCTCAGCCTTACCCGCCGCAATCGCCAGGGCAATCGCATCTTAACCGAGCAGAACTGTGAGGCGGTAGTCCTGGCGCCAGCCGGCATTGAGACGTTTACCTTTATTCCAATTGAGGTGCTATTGCCCTGGGGTGTCATAGAAGGGGACGGAGGCCGGGGCCCAGGGGATAAGGGAGCGGAGGAGTTGGCCGCTGCCGGGGATGGTGTCTTGGGTGCGGCACCTATCCAGATATTGGTGCACGGCCATGAAGGTGGGAAGGCGGAACCCGGCGTCGACCACCCGTCTGATGAAGGGATGGGACCCGGGCAGGGGCTGGCGGTCGGCCTGGGCCACGGTCGATTGGAGACAAAATTCCTGGGCCAACCGGCGTAGCCGGAGGGTGGCGAGAGGGATGGCCAATTTGCGGCGGAGGGCATTGACGCGGCGTCTCAGGTCGTTCATTGGTAAGGGTTACCTCCTGGCGTTTATTGGGCGTTTATTGGGGGGTGGCGCGGGATTTTTTCGGTTTCCCTCTCATTTCCTCTCATTTCCGGTCATTTTGCCCCTTCGACGCGGCTCAGGATGACCCTTCGACGGGGCTCAGGATGAGCGGGGGGAGGACTTGGGTGTCCTGCTCCCCCTACCAATCCCTTCGACGCGGCTCAGGACAGGCCTTCGACGCGGCTCAGGATGATCGGGGAGGCGCTCAGGACGACCCTTCGACGCGGCTCAGGACGAGCGGGGCCGACGTTTATTATGGTAGGGAGGTGTATTCCGGGCTGGGAAGGACGTGGTGTCAGTGTGGGGGGTCTTCTACTGCCCTGCGTGCCTGGTGCTCAATATGCGAGGGCGAACAGGGGCGGAGGGGTCTATCGATCCAAGATGCGATTGTCCTGCCCTGGCGGTTGGTCTTGCCTTGACGGAGTGTTAACCACGATAATGTGTACTTGGCTGGCCCCTGGGTTTACTAGTTGACAGCGTCGGCACCCACAGCAGTCGGCTGGGCGAACCTCTTATACTGACAGACCCGAGGCTCGTGAGACGAGTTTGCGGAGTCGTCCTACCGACTCCTTATATTGACGCCTACCAGCGAAAAGGTCTCAATACGGGCTGCTTAGGCCCACCAACTTTCCTTGGAGATACGAAATCATCTTCGGAGACTTTGGGGAGTGAATTATTGGTCGCTGGATTGCTTACAAAAAGCGGATCCGACCCCAACTTGTGACAAACCGTTACCGGTAGGAGGTACCGTGACATGAAACTTGAGCTGCGGCGGCGCGCCAAATCCCAGTCGCAAAAGGATTCAAATACAAACGGCCGCGTCACGGCCGCCGAAATGTACCAAGTGCAAGATTCGTACGTTCGGTTCAATCAAAGAGACCATATGGGCTCGCAGATGGTTTGGGATGCCCAGTTCAAGGCTGAACGAGCCAAACTAAAGGACAAGCAGCGACAGCTTACAGAAAAGGGACGCGCCGGTTTCGAGGCCACCGCGTGGGGCCTGGACTCCGCAGCGGATTCCCTGCTAACTCTTATGGACTTCTCAAAGAATCAGGCGGATACGAGAGCTACCGCATGGCAGACCAAAGTGGAGCCCGCGCCAACGGGTCGCCCGGAAACTTCCCCTAACGAGGCCTCGCAGATTGTGCGCAAGGCTGCCCAAGTGCTGGGAGCGGACCAGGTTGGCTTTGCTGAGCTGGACCGTCGCTGGGTGTATTCCCATTACTTCGATCAGGAGACTAAGAAGGACTACCCCATCAAGTTCTCCGATGATCCCGGTTACGAACAGTACGACCAGCCCATTTGCCTTGAAGATGGGACTCGGGTCATCCCAAAGGAGATGAAATACGTGGTGGTGTTGCTCCACGAGTGGGGTAAGGACATGGACGGCACGGAGCATGCACCGTCCCTTCTTACTGAAGGACTCAGCACACTGGCATATGCCAGAATGGCACCGACCCTGTGGATGCTGGCTGAGTTTATACGAGGGCTGGGGTACAACGCCATTCCCGCGGCCAATGACACAGCCTTGAGCATCCCCCTAGCTGTCGATGCGGGCCTCGGCCAGCTAGGGAGACATGGCCTTTTAATCAACCCCAAGGTGGGGGCGCGCTGCCGTATTTCCAAGATATTCACCGACCTTCCGCTGGAGGCCGCTGGCGCCGTGGACTCCGGCATTACCGAGTTCTGCAACGCATGTCTGAAATGTGTTCCGAAGTGCGGCACGAAAGCTATCACAACTGGCAACCGAAGTTTCGAGCCCTTGGACGAGAGCAATTCAACGGGAGTACTTTCGTGGAAGGTAGATGCAAAGAAGTGCATGACCTTCCAGAATCGTGTCGGGACCACCTGTAGCACGTGCGTCCGCAGGTGCGCTTGGACCAAGCCGCCCCGCAGGGTATATGCCATACCGCGTTTCTTTATCCGGAACTTCCGGTGGCGGTGGTTGAACAAGTCCTGGGTGTGGCTCGACGACCTAGCGGGAAACGGAAAGTTTGACAAGAAGGCTGACGACTTCTGGGTGGCGAGTGGGCGCTGACAGATCGTGGGCTAGGGAGAGCTTCACAGGCGATCCCGTCCCCGTCCTTATCTAAGCAACGGAGGGATCGTTGACAGGTCCACCCGCAGAATTGACACCCCGGCTCAGAGAACCGGGGTGTCTTGCATTCGACACTCGACAATTTCCGCACTCTTATGTGCTGAAAAGCGTGAGAGTTCGAGTCTTCCCCACCTAGGCGAAGGAGGCTTTCAGCGCCCTCGTTCCTTCGTCCACGGCGCGCCGTCGTTAGTCCAGCACCGTGGGCCAAACCTGGCCGCCTTTGGGTAGGCATTCGACGCAGGATACTATCAAGAAATTGAGTGGAGACCCATGGAAGTAGGACTTTATATACGCGATTACATGGAAGACTCCGACCGGCCCATGTACCAGCAGGTGGAAGAAGCCGCCGAGGTATGCCGTCGCGCCAAATCGCTGGGGTTTTCGGTCATTTACATGCCCCAGCACTACATATCCCATCCCACCGTCTGGATGCAGCCGATGCAAACGTTGGCCCGATTGGCTCCCGATGCCGAGGGCTTGAAGCTTCTGACCGGCGTTCTATTGCTTCCCTACCACAACCCGGTGGACATCGCCGAGCAGACGGTAACGCTGGACCACATCAGCAACGGACGGTTCATTCTCGGAGTGGGGTTGGGTTACCGGGTAGCGGAGCTTTCTGCATTTGGAACCAACCGGAGAGACCGGGTGAGCCGCTTCGAAGAGTCCATTGAGCTGATGAAGCTTCTGTGGAGCGGGGAGGAGGTCAACTACGATGGGAAGCACTGGCAAGTACATGACGCCAAGCTGGCCCTGACCCCCTTACAGGAGCCGCATCCTCCAATCTGGATTGCGGCGCAGAGCCGAGGCGCGGTGCGCCGTGCAGCGGCCCTCGCCGACCGGGTTATCCTCGGGCCGCAGCCGGGATGGAGGGACATCAGCGTGCTGACCCGTCAGTACAAGGAAGCCCTCGAAGAGCTGGGCAGGGACCCCACAGGGCGAATCGGCGTTCACCGCTCCATCGCCATAGCGAAGGACCGTGAAACGGCCATCACCGAGGCCAGGGAAATGGCGGCAAAGAAAGCCGGTATGTACAGCTCTTTCAACATGCAGGAAAACACCACGGTGGATTTCGGACTTGGAGGGCAGCGGGAGTTGCCCGATTGGGCGGTAGCCGGCAGCCCGCAGGACTGCGCCGAAATCATCAACCGTTGCAAAGAAGAGGAAGGCTTAGACTACATCGGGCTGGCCAGCTTGAATCTGCCCAAGGGATTCCCAGCCAAGTTGGAGTATCTGCAGCTTATTTCCGAGGAACTGCTACCGCACTTGCAATAACGGAAGCTGTTAGACACTATACTTCGATCTGGTATAGAGGAAGGAAGTATAGGACTTGGTTGTTCCATCAGGTCCAAGGCTATGAAATGAGGAAGTGAGCAATGGCGGGTAATTCACAATGGACTCCTGAACTGAGCCGACGCTGGGATGAGGGAATAGCGGACCCGGCCGTGGAGGTCCTGGACCCACGCTTCCGCGCATACCGAATCGGGAATGCCGCCGTAGAGCGACTGTATACCGGTGCGCGTTGGGGCGAAGGCCCGGTATGGTTTGGCGACTTGAGGTCCCTGATTTTCAGCGATATACCCAACAACCGGATGCTGCGATACTGCGAGGTAACCGACAAGGTCACGTTGTTTCGTCTGCCCGCCAACTACAGCAACGGCAACACCCGAGACCGGCAGGGGCGTCTGATTACTTGCGAGCATCTAACACGCCGGATTACCCACACCGAACACGACGGGAGTCTCACCGTATTACTGGACCGCTTTGACGGGAAACCCCTAAACGCCCCAAACGACCTGGTTGTTCATTCCGACGGAGCCGTTTGGTTTACTGACCCTGGCTATGGAATTTTGGTGTTGTACGAGGGAGAGCGAGCCGAGGCCGAACTTCCCACGCGGGTCTACCGGCTGGATACCGTAACCGGCGTAGCTACGGTGGTAGCCGACGATCTGGTCAAACCCAACGGGCTGTGCTTTTCCCCGGACGAGTCGCGGCTGTACATTTCCGACACCGGCAGGTCCCACGACCCCGATGGACCGGGGCACATCCGAGCCTTTGAGGTAGTGGATGGTCGAAAGCTGCGTGGCGGCCAGGTTTTCGCCGGATATGTCTCCCGGATTTGCGGATGGCATGCGGACTGGAACCCTGCTCAAACCTGTGCTTCGGCGGCGTCAAAAAGAACCGTCTGTTTATGACCTGTAGCCAGTCACTATATACGTAGAGGCGATAGGTAACCAGAGCCCCTAGCAATTACTGCCGGGTTGAATAGGATTCCGGACACTTGGCCTTGTAAACCAAAGCCAAGGTGAAACCCGCATTTGCGTCGGCTAGAATCAGGGAGGGCGTCAGGACTGGGAGCAGATTGAGTGGGGATGGTGATGGGTATGAGGGGGATAAGGCCGGACTTGGAGGGGTGGCAGTTGGACTTGGCGAGTGTGCGCAGCAGGATGTACCTAGCGCCGACACCCCGGGAGAGAGAACGGTGGCACGCACTGTGGCTCCTGTGCCGGGGCCTGACCGCCTCGGGCACCGCCCAGGCACTGGGCCGGGATGTCACACATCGGCAGATGGGCCGCCGCTTCGGCGAGGGAGGGCCTGCAGCCTCGAGCAGACCGGGGGTTCCCCCCCGCACTTGGCGAGACGCAACAGGCGAATTGACGGGGGCAGTGCAGGAGTTGCCGGATGTCGGGCATAGAAATGGCCAACTGGAACTGGAAAGTTGCGGCAGTTTGTCTCGAAGCGTTTCGGCATTGGCCTGAGCCGCAGCACTTGCCTGAACTATCTGCACCGCTTGGGGTTTGTCCTTCTGGTCGGCAGATGAGCAGAAGCGGGAGGCCTTCGTGGCGGAGTACGCCACCCTGTCGGACGAGGCGTGGCGTACGGGAGCGAAGATATTCTTCGCCGACGAGGCCCATTTCCGGGCCGATGCCGAATTGAGAGGCAAATGGGTGCTAAAGGGAGAGCCGGCCTTGGTGGACTCGACCAGCCCGAGCTATGGCGAAAAGGCCAGCTACTACTCGGCAGTGTGCCTGGAGACCGGTGAGGTGGAGTGGATGGACCTGGAGGGGAATAGCAACTCCGGAACCTCGGCTGCCTTCCTGGAGCGGTTGCGGCAGAGGCACTCCGGGCCGCTCAACGTGATTTGGGACAACGCGCCGGCGCACCGCGGCGAAGCCGTGAGTATCTGCGGACGCCGGGCTTGGGGCTGCGGCTGATGAACCTGCCGGGCTACAGCCCGGACTTCAACGCCGATGAGGCCATCTGGGGCTGGGCAAGAGAGGAAGCCACCGGAAACCTGTGCTTGGGAACCAAGGCCCTGGTAAAGGAGAGGGTCGGGAATTTCCTCTGCGGGCTGTCCATCCGGAAAGACGAGGTCAAGGGCCGCTGCCGCACCGTCCTGCAATCAAAGGCCGAAGGCTTTCTGCGAGAATCCCAGCCCAATCACCGATGTATTGTAAATGCACATCCCACCTTGGCTTTGGTTTAGTAACATACTTTACGCTAGTTTTGCGGGTCAGACCCGCCTACCCCATTGGGCCTGCCCTACCGCGGCGCTGGCGGAAACGGGTCATTCTCGCTGGCTAGGGCCTGGGACTCCCTTTTCATCAGCCCCGGCCCTTGGGCCACCTTGTCGCCCCAGAGACTCTTCAGGTACTCGATGACCGCGACTATCTCCTCGTGAGATAAGACCTCTCCGAAGCCTGGCATCCCGCTCTTGAAGGATGGGATGTCGGGGAACTCGTAGGCCTTTCCTCCCTTGCTCACGTAGGTGTAGAGAGTCCCGTCCCCGTGGTGCCAGGTGTGTCCGTCCCCGTTTAGTGGCGGAGCGGGCAGAATCCCGTCCGGTTTCTTCACATGCCAGTCTGGTTGTCCCTCTCCGCCTGTTCCGTGGCATACGGCACAGTTGGCCAGGAAGATTGTTTGTCCCTGGGGCACCCCTGAGTTCCGGGTTGGGGGATTCGTGGGTTCAGGCTCCTTTGTTGCTGGCGGCTTGGCTGGCGTCGCTGTTGGTTCGGCAGTGGGTGATGGCGTCCACGTTGGCTCGACCATTGGGGACTGCGCAGCCGTTGCCGTCGGTCCTGGTGCAAGCGGTGGGTTCGCCGGTGTGCTGAGTTGCTCTCCCCCGCAGGCTGCCGGGATGATGAGCGCAGTGATGATCACCAGAGCTGCAATAGCCGCCCATCTTTGGTGTGCCCTTGGCAGCGGCCTGCTGTCCGGCGGTTCTTTGGTCATCACTCTCGCAAGGCCCGGTCAAGGTCCGCAATAAGGTCATCGGCATTTTCCAGGCCCACCGACACTCGTAGCAGGTCCTCAGGGGTGGCACTGGCAGGCCCCTCGATGGAGGCCCGGTGCTCGATAAGGCTTTCGTAGCTGCCCAGGCTCGTGGCTCGAGTGAACAGAGACGTGCGGGCCGCAACCCTGAACGCTGCCTCCCTGCCGCCGCGGACCCGGAAGGACAGCATCCCGCCGAACATGGTCATCTGCCTGCTGGCGATTTCGTGTCCGCTATGACTTGGAAGCCCCGGGTAGAACACCCCAAGTACCTCCGGGTGATCATCAAGAAATGATGCCACCCTGGCGGCGTTTTCCGAGTGGGCCCGCATACGGTAGGGCAGCGTCCGGATTCCCCTGAGTATCAGCCAGCAGTCAAAGGGCGACGGAACGGCGCCTGCGTCCTTTTGTATGGCCCGGATCTCTTGGAACATGGGGCTGTCGGTGGCGCTGACCACTACTCCCCCGGTCACGTCGCCGTGGCCTCCCAGGTACTTGGTTGTCGAGTAGACCACCATGTCCGCCCCAAGTGCCAGGCAACGCTGCAGGACCGGGGTGGCCCAGGTGTTGTCGCAGACACAGACAATTCCCTTATCCTGGGCCAGTTGCGCCGCCTGGGCTATGTCGGTGATCTTAAGCAGGGGGTTGGACGGAGTCTCCACCAGGAAGAGCTTGGTGGCCGGGGTTACTGCGTCCCTGACGGCATCGATGTCCGTCATGTCTACGAAGGAAGCGCGCAGTCCCCACCTTGCGAGCCGCTCCCGCAGTAGGAGCGCCGTGCCGTGGTAGATGTCCTGCGGGGCGATTACGTGGTCTCCGGTTGCCAGGGACTGGAACACGGCCGCTAGGGCCGCGGCGCCGGATGAAAATCCGGCGGCTACCTCTCCTCCTTCCAGGTCCCTTAAGCGTTCCTCGAGGAGGGTGCGGGTGGGGTTGCCTGAGCGCCCGTAAACGAAGCCCTGCGGATATGTGCCGTCGGACTCGCGCTGGAAAGTCGTCGACATGTGTATCGGGGGAGTGACTGCGCCGGTGGCGGGATCGACGCTTCGACCGCTGTGAACGGCAAGGGTCTCAATTCTCACGGCCCCTCCATCTTGGGAATATATGGCTGGCGGGGTCATTCTAGCCGATGGCTGCGGAAGGGGCCTACTGCACTACTACTGATGGGCGGATCCGGTTGCGGGTTGGTCCGGATGTCGGTTGCTACCGGGAGCGGGTCCGGAATTCTCTGGGGGTGAGTTGCTCTCCCACAGGATCGACAACCAGGTCAAAAATGTCGAGGGCTGTTGCGCCCAGCAGGTATCCATCCTGGGTGTTGAAAATCAAGGGGCAGGGCCATGATTCCCCGTTGATGCTGATGCGTCCGGACCTATGGGCATCATTTGGTACGGCGACAGATGGTACGGCGACCGGATGGATTCAGGGAGGCGCGGCCCTTGGAAAGTCAGGACCATCTCGCTTGTGAACACTGCCAGATCGAGCATCGGTTCATATAGGCCGTGCTGCAGGTGCGCCCTGCTTCCCCCTCATGGGTTTGGCCTCAGGAGCGGGAGTTGTACACCGTGAAGGGTGCGGCGTCCTGCGGCACCGTGCCACTGTAGAACCGTCGCAGATATGGCTCCACCAACCGTGCCAGCTCCCGCCACTCCACTTCCGGGTCCGACAGGGGCCGGTCCAGTGCGGCCTTGATTTCCTTGAACAGGGCTTCCTTATCCACCTTGGTCAGGCGTCCGTCCCGGAGTACGACTTCACCGTCCACCAGCACGGTGTCAACGTCAATGCCCCGTCCACGGTGCACCAGGACGTCCACCACCGGCACCTGCGGATCCAGATACGGTTCTTCAATGTTCCGCAGGTCCAACAGTAGCATGTCGGCCCGCTTCCCCGGCTCCAGGGTGCCGATCCGGTCTCCGAACCAACTGGCATAGGCCCCGTTGACTGTCGCCATCTCCAGGACCTGGCAGGACGTGGGAGGCTCCAGGTCTATTCCCGGCACCCGGTGGAGCTTGAGCACCAGCCGCATCTCCTGGAACAGGTCCTTGTCGTCGTTCAGGCCGGCCTCGTCGCTGCCGATGGCCACCTTGATTCCCGCCGCCAGGATCCGGCCTAAAGGGGCTATTCCGCTCTGCAAACGCAGGTTGGAGCTGGCGTTGTGGCAGATGTTGGTGCCGGTGGCGGCTATCAACCTCAGGTCTTCCTCAGTGGCCCAGACGCCGTGGCCGCAGGTCACCTCCGGGCCCAGGAAGCCGAGGTCGTGGAGGTGCTGCAGGGGGGTCTTGCCGTAGGCCGCGTGGCCGTACAGCTTCTGGTAAACCGTTTCCTGCAGGTGGATGTGGATGCCGGTGCTGTAGCGTCCCGCCAGCTCCTTCGTGGCGGTGAGAAACTCGTCGGAGCAGCGGTGGACGTTGCTGGGGGCCAAGGTGACCCGTACCCGTTCGTACCGGTTGTTGCCGTATTTCCGGCATATTTCTTCCAGGACAGGCATCACCTCGGCCACGGGCCAGTAACCGGGGGCCATGAAGGACCGGAATCGTTCCGCTAGGTCCGGGGGCATCTGGGCGGCAAAGTCCGCCTCTCCGCCGCCGGAACCGGCCACTATCGAGTTCTGGTCCGCCACCAAGGGGGCGTAGGAGACCCGCATTCCGGAGGCTTGATAGGCGCCTACCACCTTGTCGGCGACTTCCAGGCTCACCGGTCCGTACCCCCGCCCGGTCGAGTGTATCGCCTGCACCGTGGTGGTCCCCGTCTCGATCATCTGGACCGCGCCGTATAGCTGGTCCAGGTAGGGGTCGATCAACCGGGTACCGATGCGGGCCAGGCTCCACATTTCCAGCGGCAGGTCCGGCGCGCCCATCTGGAAGGGAGTGAGGCCCACGTGGAAGTGGTCGTTTACCAGCCCGGGCATGACAATGTGGTTGCCGGAACCAATGACGTTTGCGTCGGGATGCTGGCTGTTGAGCTCCCGGTAGTCTCCTACCGCTTCGATTTGCCCGTCCCGCTGCAGCACCGCCCCAATCGGCGACCACCTCTGCCGAATCGCGACCGGTAACCTTGCAGACGACGTACTTTCCCCGTACCAGAGACAGTGCCATTGCCGCCTCCCTGAGCGGATGTCCCGCGTCATTCCGGATGAAGCTGGAGTATCCCACAAAACTCGCATTACCACTGGACCAGTTTTCGGAGGTCAGGTCAACGGCCCACAGGTGCTAAAATCCCTTCGGAAATTGGCAACCTAGAACTGAATATCGGCCACTGGCTATCGGCCGTTGGCCAACGGAGGCGTCTTGGCAATTACAGAATTGGAAATCACCAACCGCACCAGTTTCGCGTCCGGCGAGCGCTTCGGCGACGTGGGCGCGTATGAGCTTCTGGAAGGCACGGCCCACTACGCTGTGGACCCGTCGCACGCCCGGAATCAGGGGATTACGGACCTGGACCTGGCGCCGCGCAATTCCGTCGGCAGGGTGGAGTTTTCGGCAGACTTAGCCATGATACAGCCGGTGAACATCGACCGGGGCAACCGCCGCATCCTGTTCGACGTGGTGAACCGGGGTCGGAGGACCGCCCTGACCATGAACAGCGTCCCCATCGCTACCGACGCCACCGCGCCCCTGGAGGCAGGCAACGGCTACCTGATGCGCCGGGGCTACACGGTGGTCTGGGGAGGCTGGCAGGCCGACGTGCCGCCCACTCCCGGACTCATCGGACTTCATGGGCCGGAAGCCATCGGCCCCCAGGGGCCTCTGACCGGCAAGATTCTCTGCCAGTTCCAGTGCAACGAACCCACCCAGGTGTTCCTGCTGGCAGACAGGCAGCACCTGCCCAATCCTGCCGCCGACCCCGAAGAGGCGGAGGCCAGCCTGACGGTGCGAGACCTGCCCAACAGTCCCGCTACACCTGTTGACCGGAGCCAGTGGTCCTTCGTCCGGGTCGAGGATGAGGACGTGGAGCCGCAGCACAGCCACATCTACATGCCCTCCGGTTTCGAGCCAGGAAGGATTTACCAGTTGGTCTACACCACAACCGGCAGCCGGATCGTGGGACTGGGGTTCGTCGCGATGCGTGATGCGGTCTCCTTCCTGAAATACGCCCCGGCGCCATTTGATGGGAGACGGGGGAACCCCTGCGCTGGGGCTATCGACTACGCCTACGCCATGGGCCGTTCCCAGAGCGGACGCTTCCTGCGCCAGTACATCCACGTGGGCATCAACGACGACGAAGAGGACCGGGCGGCCCTGGACGGGATCATCCCTCACGTGGCGGGCGGGATGCGCGGCGAGTTCAACCTGCGCTTCGGGCAACCCTCCAAGGACGTTTGCTACATCATCCCGGAGATGTTCCCCTTCACCGACACTCCACAGGCGGACCCGGTGACCGGCGCCCAAGGTTCCCTGCTCGACGTCCTGGAGCGGCGGGGCAAGGTGCCCAAGATCATGTTCACCAACACCTCCGCCGAGTACTGGCGTGGAGATGCCGCGCTGATCCACACCGACCTGGAGAGCCTGACCGACGCTGCGGAGTCGCCGTCGGTCCGCCGCTACCACTTCGCCGGTTGCCAGCACGGCTCCGGTGACTTTCCTCCGTTGGAATTCCGTGCGAGTGACGGGATCAGAGGACAGCTTCCCTTAAACAGCGTGGACTACGCTCCCCTGTTGCGGGCTGCGCTGGACAACCTGGACCGCTGGGTTACGACGGGCGAAGAGCCTCCCGCCAGCCGACATCCCAGCCTGAACGACGGCACGGCGGTGGAGTCCCATACGCTGCTGGAACGGTTTGCCCAACTCCCCAACGTGCGGGTCCCGGCCCAGACCACCAGGGCGATAAGGCTGGACTACGGCCCGGAGTCCCACCTAGGGCGGACCACCGAGTTGCCCGCCGCTGAGGGAGCGGAGTTCCCGGCCCTAGTGGCCGACCTTGACGAGTCCTTCAACGAGCGGGGCGGCATCCGCCTGCCGGACCTGACAGTCCCGGTGGCCACCTACACCGGCTGGAACCTGCGCGACGAGAGCATCGGCAACCCCAACCTCTTTATCGGCATCACCGGCGGCCTTGCCGGATGGACCCTCCCTCTGCCCGCTACCGAAGCCGAGCGCGAGTCCGCCGGCGACCCACGAGCATCCATAGAGGAACGCTACGCCAGCCGTGAGGACTACCTGGAGCAGGTGACCCGCGCCGCGATGGACTTGGTGGCCGAGGGCTACCTTTTGGAGGAAGACGTGGCCGAGGTGGTGAACCTGGCGGGCCGTAAGTACGATTACTTTGTGGGAGACGGCGGGCAGTGCTGAATTTGCTCGGGGATTGGGGCAATGCAGGCGTGGCCATTGCCGTCCCTATGCGCCGCAGATCAGATATCGTTCTCTTACAGAAGGATGCAAAGGTCCCTTCCGCGACGATACGACGGGTTGTCTGCTCCCGGTGATAGGTGTCAGTCCGGTTCCGCTCCCTGGCCCTCAAATAGACCGGGTGATAATCGTGAGGCTGAAGTACCGCCGTTTTTGTCTCCCGGGGAGGCAAGTGTCCTTAACGGGGCAGGCCTGACAATCCTTCTGATGCGCCACGTAGTGGCAAGTGCGGCTTCGTCGATGAAAAGTGCCATGACGCGGGACCTTGCCCCGAGAGTAAATCACGTGATCACCGTGATAAGCGAAGTCCCCGGTGGAAACCATGCTGGACTCTGGCGTGGGATGGATGGGGGCCTATAGGGGCGCTCATGTGTGAGCGCTCTGACAGGGTCGCCTCCGCAGCACTGTGGAGGACTCGGATGGCAACCGCATCGCGTCATGCGCTATAGTCACGGCGACGGCGAACAGACCTGCTCAGGCCCGTCGATGACTATATGCCGGGCATCCTGCCCAGGGAGACGGAAGAGATCTGGCTGGACTGCAGTGTCAATGACTCTTGCGCGCTTAGAAGCGTGATGACCTCCCATGCCGACGACGCGACGGAGGCGTACGAAGTCTCTACCCTCATAGACTCAGCTGCTAACGATGGGCCGGGGGCGATTGGCCCGCATTGTATGACCTCCGAAGATGGCGCATTGATAGAGTGGGGCAATCCTGCTTGGTATTGACCACCCATTTCAAGGGGCATATCCTTGAACAATGGTCAAGATTATGGTCCAAGGCATTGGGGGGGCAACTAATATGGCTTCAACTAAACGCCTGCTCCCAACGGGCGAATGTTGGTGCGGGTGCGGCGCAGAGACGGCAATTGGAGCATTCTTCTTGCCGGGCCACGACAAGGCCGCCGAGTCCGCAGTTATCTCCGTTGAATATGGGGGTGTTCCCAAGTTCTTGGTGCAACACGGCTACGGACCGAAGGGCAAGAACCCCAAACGTGAAGTGGACAGATGGCGATCTGAGAGCGAACGCGGGAGTGTTCCTCGGTGATGACCATACCACGGAGACACACTCTAGCGAGGTCGACACGCCAGCCAACGTGCGACCAGTTGAGGCATTGGCTAGGATCAATTCGCAGGGGGCATGGTTATTGTGGTGGTACCCCATGCGCTGCACCGTTGGGGACAAACAATAATAAGGATACGGAATCTCATTTCCGTGCAGAGTTCCCCCGTTATGTTGGATAAGATAAGCTGGCTACACCTCTCAGATTTCCATTTCACAGCTACCGGGGATAGTTTTAGCCAAACTGTTTCATGTGACGAACTACTAGATGATATCCCTTCCCGGTTGCTAGACGAATATCCCCTTCAATTTGTCCTAGTCACAGGGGACATCGCATTCTCAGGACAGGCCAACGAGTACGAACTGGCTTCAACCTTCTTCGTTGACTTGGCTAGCAAGATCGGCTTGAACCTGGACCGCATTTGCATCGTTCCAGGCAATCATGACGTGGCCAGGGAAACACTGAGCTACGTGCTAGACGGAGTCCGTCTGAGACTTACTAGCCAACAGGCGATAGACGAGTTTCTCGCCAGGGATGCCGAGCGAACTCTCTTGATGGAAAGACAGTCGGCGTTTCGCGGTTTCCGTGACCAGTTGCTTGCAGATGTCTCCATCTACGAGACGGAGGACGGACTAGCCCGCATAAGGCCATTCGACTTGGGTGGACTCCGTGTTTGCGTCTTGGAGTTGAACTCTGCTTGGTTGTCAGGCAGCAATGACAGGCCAGGCAACCTCATACTGGGAGAACGGCAAGTCATCGGTGCCTTAGCCTTGGTAGAGAGACACCGGCCACACCTGACGATCGCCTTGGCCCACCACCCACCAGACTGGCTAGCTGAATTTGACCGAATTCCCTGCAGCAACAGGCTTTTCTCTCATTTGAATGTGTTTCACAGCGGGCACCTTCATTGGCCGCAGACGGCCGTCGTATTATCACCAGGATCCCAGTGTCTTCATTCCGCTGCTGGCTCGAGCCACGAAACACGTCATTACAAGAACTCGTACAACTTACTTGAGTATGACCTCGGAAATGCGCAGATTAAGATACGTCACTTCGAATACCGAATTGATTCCGGCGGTTTTCAGGAGACAACGAGCGTAGAGTACACAGTGCCTTCGCGGCGGGATGTGCCTGCCAGTGCCGCTGAGATCGCAAATCTCCTCCGTGTCAAAATGGTGACGGCCAAACCATATGCCGGATACATGGCAGCGCTACTGACCGGGAACCTAGACGAAGTGCCAGTCTCGCTGGATACAGGCGAGGCTACCTTCGGTTCCAAGAGCCTCTCGGCCGAACATCAATTTGGAGAGGTTGTAGCTTTCCTGCGAGTCTCAAACATGTTGAAGCTTCAGGATGAGGGAATGTTAAGCCAAATGATCTTGGACCATGCGGCTACTATTACGGGATTCGCAGAACTTCTGTCCCGGATGTCATCATCAGATCCCCAGTTCGCCGAATTGCTCGCAAACCGTGAGGCTCAGGCGCAAACGATCGCAGGGATGAGTTACTGTGATGGTCCGACTTATCAAGAACGGTATCTAGAACAATTGGCCGCCGACGGTGCCTTAGAGGAGATCATTGACACGGCTACTCGGTACTCCGAGTCTTTCGATCAAGCGGTTAGCATTCCGGCGAGAAGATACCTCGCAGGTGGGCTTCTGCGGTCTGGGGACCAGGAAAGCAGACGACAAGGACAAACGCTCGCTTTCCAGAATATTGAGGAGCCTTGGTCCGATGCTGGTGATCATTGTCTGGCTGGGGCGGCCGCCGAATCGTTTGGCGAAGATGAAGCTGCAGAGCACATCGCGCTTAGAGCTTTAGACAGCTGGCCCAAGGATGAGCAAGTCCGCAACTACTGCCGGTCGCTGGCTATGCGAACAGGCAGTAACAGACTGAGACTTCGGCTAGACGAAACAAAGGTGGACGGCCAATGAACAATGATTCCGAAACGTTTGAAGTAGGATTCGAGTTCTTGAGTGTGCTCGAGGCCATGTCCAAGCACATCTATGACACCCCTTACGCATTCCTTCGTGAGAATCTGCAAAACGCTGTTGATGCGTCTAGGATGCAAGCTAGACGCCAGCAACTTGCTCCCAGTGACCCGTCCCTTCGCATCGACATAAGTGTCCACGACAATGACGTTCGTATACAAGACCGCGGTATAGGCATGTCACCGGACGACCTCCGATACCTCTTTTGGAGGATAGGGGCTAGTGGAAAACGTAACGAAGAGGCCCGAGCTGCTGGATGCGTAGGAATGTTCGGCATTGGCGGTTTCGCGAATTTCGGAGTCTGCAGCAAACTAGTCGTTACCTCAAAATCGGAGTCAGCTCCCGGGGAACGGACAGAACTCAGCAGCTTCGAGATTGAGACCGCTGTAGGCTTGCCTCAGGTTGTACATCAACAATCTGACGAAGCGTCCCCAAGAGGTACGATAGTCGAGGGATTCCTTCAGGTGCCGGCAGATACCGACGGACTTCGTCAATTCATAGAGGAGATAGTTAGGTATTGCCGTGAACGGATCTACTTTAACGGCGAATTGATATCAGGACCTTCTACGGAGCCGGAACTGAACGGCCACGCTTCAGACAACCCTCAAACATGGCATCAAGACGACATTCAACTCACGGGACATTTGTACGACATCAACGAGCAAACGCTAGGAGCCTCGCTTGACGGACTATTGTTGGGAGGCCGGCAATCTCGGATTTCGGCCGTCTTGCGTTTCGAGGGGAGCGGGCTAGATGTCCGTAAACAGGGATTCATGCTCTGTTCAACCACCGTGCCAACCATGATTGGTGTTTCGGGATTCATCGACTGCGATTTGCTGTCACCCACGGCTGGTAGAGACTCCCTCAATGCTGAGTCAAACACCACATTGGCGAAAATCGTCAGCACGATGGAACGAGCAGCTGTTTTGGCTGTTCTTGAGTCAAGTGCACTTATAGACCAGCACACCCGTATATTTCGATACGTAAGGTCAAATCGACTAGTCCAGAAAATCGGTAAAGTGACAGTCCAATCGGCAGCAGGGGGATGGTTCACATTGGACGAAATACTGTCACGAGCTAGACAGGGAACTCAGGTCTATTTCGGAACCGCTGGAAATGCAGCACTAATAAACGTCCTTCAGGCTCGGGGACACCTTGTGTTAAACCTGCCCGCCGACAACCATAAGGCTGCTGCTATCCGAGAGTTTCTCTCGGAAGTAAATGCTTCTGACCTTAAAGGGCAAGTGGAATGCGAGGAGGAATATACAGACCTCAGCCGCTTTGAAAAAGCATTTCTAGCGGAACTGTCTGAAACGATTACAAGCATTTATCAGGTCCCGAATGTGCATCTACTCCCCGGTAAACTGACCGAAGACATTCCAATTTTTGTAGCCAATGCCTATTCAAACGCTAGCTCGGCTCTTCGCATTCTCGTTGATGTTCGTCATCAGGACATTCAGAAACTCGAACGGCTAGGCATGACATCTCTGTTCCGTTCGATGGTATCAGCCTTCTGCCGCGAATATCTTGGTACGACTTTACGGTCCCGGAGTCCTAAGTTTTTTGGAAGTGGGGCGGTAAACCTTGACTGGCTCGCGCAGTATCGGTCAGAGGCCTGGATTCTCTTAACTGATGACATTGCGGTGGTTAATCGGGCCGTTCGGCGGCAAGTTGTCACAGCATCCGACGTCCGTGTGGTCACAGCTACGCCGGGCAACGAAGCCACTCAGCTAGAAAGAGGAGATCCCGGGTCCGAACCCAAGCTGGTGAAGATAATGGGTGGAGGAGAGGAATTTGCTGGACTCGACGGTTACTATCTGAGAATCCCCAATTCAGCAACCCAAGCATACGGTGATGTGATCATAGCTAGTGATGACCGCGGGGCAATCTGGATGGGCAACAAAATACATCTCATGGCATCCGACCGAATCAGCACTGCCTTCCAATTCGATATTACCTTGGACGAGTTGATGTTTGATCTGGGTACTAAAGCCCTCTCCCAGGGTGCCATGGAAATCGGTAGGTCTATACAAGAGTTATTCGGAGGGCTGTACTTTCCCCTTCCAGGCGAGCTAGAAACCCATCTCGTGCCAGTTGGAGACCGTAAGATCCGAATCCAAGTTGATTGTGATTGGGTTGATTTCGTGGGTTCCCGCAAATGGCAAGTTCGCAATCCTGAGTGACGGCTCACTGACGTATGCACAGCAGGTCATCCGATGAGAGCCTTGCCGAATCTAGAATGAAATGGCCCTTCTTTCGCATTCCGACGTCTCCGTCGGTCTCGGCGAGACACTTGCCGGGGGATGGAAGGCTTGGCCTACGCTAGGTTGTTCCCTCCGGAGCGGGGCTAGAGCCGACGACTGCGATGATGACCATCACAGCGGTGTATGGGCCACGGAACGTTTTGTGTTCTTGCGTCCGTCCGGCCCTGTCATGATCGCGGAGTAGCAAACTTTGGCGAGCCTGCCAGGACGAGCCACATCTCGAAGATGGTTCTGTCTACCGTCAAAATAGGCCCATCTTCGAGATGTGGCTGGGGGACTGTAAATCTACCGAGGCCATTGACCCGGGTATTGTGGCGTGACAGGGCGGACGAACGCAAGAAGCGTCGCCGTAGCCCTGTCCCCGGCTTTCAGCACTGTCACGCCTCCTCCTGATTCTGCGCCTCGCCCATCGGCATCCGGTAGCCCACCCTCGGCTCGGTGAAGATGTAGGCGGGATTGTCAGCGTTGTCGCCCAACTTGCGGCGGAGCTTGCTCACGATGGTGCGCATGGGCCGCACGTCGCCGCTGCCCCTCTGGCCCCAGACCCGTTCCAGCAGATGCTCGTAGGTCAACAGCCGCCCGGCGTTGGCCGAAAGCTCGGCGAGCAGCCGGTACTCCATCGCTATCAGCGGGAGCGGACGGCCGGCAAGGGTCACCCGGCGTCCGGCATAGTCGATTGTCAGGTCGCCCAGCACGTAGGGCTCTGACGGCTCGGACGCCGCCCGCTTGCGCAGGGCCGCCCTGATCCTCGCCGCCAGCTCCGTCGGCGAGAAGGGCTTGACGACGTAATCCACGGCCCCCATGTCAAAGGCCCTGGCGATGAGCTCGTCCCGGCCGTAGGCCGACACGAAGATGACCGGCACGTCGCCCGCTGTCAGGATCTCCTTCATCTGCGCGATGCCGTCGGTCCCCGGCAGCATCAGGTCGAGCAGGACCAGATCGGGCTTCTCCTCCCCCACGAGTCGAAGCGCCTCCTCCGGGTCCCCGGTCACAACCGGCGTGTAGCCCGCACTGGCGAGGGCGTCGCGGACGTACCTGAGCGCTTGGGGGTCGTCGTCCACCGCCAGGACGCGCACCCGTTCCCCCGGTCCCACCACCGCTCGCCGGGCGGCGGAAGTGGAGAGAGGCGGAAGGCCGATGGCCGTGCCGCTCCCGGCCTCCTCGACCGTCGGTATCGTGAAGGTGAACCGCGCTCCCATGCCGAGCCCTTCGCTCTCGGCCCATATCCGGCCCCCGTGCGCCTCCACGATCCCCTTGCAGATGGCGAGGCCCAGGCCCGACCCGGCGACGCCGCTCCCCAGGTCGTCGCCGTCGGTCCGGGTGAACTTCCTGAACAGGTACGGCAGTCGCTCGGAGGGTATGCCCCTCCCCTCGTCGGCCACCGAGACCGCAACGTGAACGTCCTCCCGCACTACGGTCACCGTGATGACGGACGACTCCGAGGAGTGTTTGGCCGCGTTGGACAGCAGGTTGCCGACGACCTGGACGATCCGCCGCCTGTCGGCCATCACCAGGGGCAGGTCGGGCGGAATGTCGATGGCGAGGTTGTTCCTGCCCCCCGCGCTGGTGAAGGTGCTCCTCGCCCGGTCCACCAGCACCACCGCCTCCGCAGGTTCCGGGTCGACCGGCAGCGTGCCCGTCTCGATGCGCGCCACGTCCAGCAGGTCGGCGATCATGTAGCGCATGTCCTCGGCCTGGCCGTCGATGATGCGGAAGAACTGATGAATCTCGGCGGTGTCCAGCGTGGAGGAGGCCCGCAGCACGGCGGCGGCGGAACCCTTGATGGAAGTCAACGGCGCCCGCAGTTTGTGGCTCACCATGCCCAGGAACTCGGCCCGCTGCCGTTCCAGCTCCTCCAGGGGGCGTCATATCCTGCAGGGTCACCACGACGGTCTCTACCGCGCCCTCCTCCGACGGAATGGGGGTGGAGTTGACTGGTGGTCACCCTGCGCCCGTCGGGCACCTGGATGACGATCTCCTCGGCCAGTACGTGCCCCCCTGCAAGCCATGCCACCGGCCTGGTCCAAGCTGTCAGGCATCATGCCGGTGGTCCAGTTTCCCGCCGCCACAGTGGTACGTGTTCTCGCCGCCATTGACAATCGTCCAGGCCGCGTACATCCGCGAGGTCCCCCAGCGCCAGAACATCAACGGCAACGGCCCATTCAACCTCCTGAAGTCCGAGCAGCTCGTCTGGGTCATCGACGGCGTAACCTACCTGGAGACGCTCACGAGACGGGAGCGCCAGGGCGCCTCCCACTGGGTCAGCATCCGGGTGGTCCGGGGCCTCTACTACAGCCCCCGACAGTTCCGCAGCCGCTCCATCGAGTGGGAGGAGACGGTCCACGCCGGTACCGGCATGCTGGGCCTCACGACCAAGCACGTCTACTTCGCCGGGAGGCGGAAGCGGTTCCGGGTCCGGTACGACAAGATAGTCGCCTTCGTCATCCGGGACGCCCAGACGGCGAAGCCCCAGAGCTTCGTCACGGGCGACGGCTGGTTCGCCTACAACCTGGCTGCCAACCTGGCCCAGTTCCAGGGCTGAGCCGGGGCATACCAGCGCCGCCGGAGATCCAACAACAGGGGCGCGGTGGCTGCGGAAGCAGCAAGGTAACCTGGCCTCAACAGTTACTCCGAACCTCCAGACCTGCCTGTCAAGGGCGGTGAAGCCTGGGAACCCGACCCCAGGAAATGGCCTTTTCCCGATAAGTTTGTCAGGCGTCACCGGAGGCTGGTTGGTTTACTATGTTCGACAGGGTTTTCATATGAAGGAGGCCAACCATGTCAAAGCTACTGCATTGCGCGATCCTAGTGACGGCGGCGGTGCTGTTGGCCTGTTCCAACTCGGCGCCAACCCCCGTTACCATAAATACGCCGGCGCCTGCGGTAACGCCCGTCCCGAGTCCAACGTCTGAGCCTGCGGCAACGGCGACGTCCACTCCAACGCCTGAGACCATGGCTGCGCCCGACCCGGCTCCGACTACGGCGCCCACAGCAACACCTGAGCTGGCCCCAACGCCCGAGCCTGAGGTTATGCCGGAACCAGCAACGGCCACGGGAGCGATCGCCCCTTTGAGAATGGATGACCCGGAGGCATTCCTGGCCGGGTTGTCGGACGCAGAGCAGTCCTGCGTCTCGGAACATTCGGACCCCCAGGCGCTCATGGCCCTGATGAGCGCTCCTGAACTGGCCTCTCCCGATGAGGCGGAGCAGCTGATTCAGTGCCTAGAAGACGAGACCCTGATGCGACTGTTCCTGACCGGACTCATCGGCCAGGCAGGCACGCTGAGCGAAGAGACCTCGGTGTGCATTCGCGGCGGATTCTCCGGGTTTGACCTTCGCTCCATGATGCTCGCCTCGGCCACGGGGGGAGATGAAGGGGCAGCCATGACGGGAAGCATGGCCGCCTTCGTCCTGACGCTTTCCTGCCTGGACGAAGATGAATGGGCGGCTGCCGCCCCAGCCCTGGACATGGCGCCGGGCGACCGGGAGACACTGCAATGCGTCATGGAAGCATTGGGCGGTCCTGAAGGCGTGGCCGCGGCGCTGCAGCCTGCCGGCGGAGGCCCTCCGGCGGCTTTCTTCGAGGCAGCCATGGGATGCGGGATGCCGATGGGGCCAAGTCCGGGCGGCTAGACCGCCCCGGACCAGGCGGCAGCGTCTGAGCGGAGTATCGGGGTAAACCCCTTCCAGCAGGAATGCCTGGCCCCGCCTGCGCGGGGATAGACCGCCGAGGAGTCCTATCAGAACAAAGCCGCTGCTGGTTCCTCCGCATACTGTTCTAAAAGAATTACCTTCCAACACACCTTTCCACTGCCGCTCAAACCCCTGTCTACGCCAAAGCTGCCCAAGTCCGCAAAGAAGAAACCGGGCACCACAGTCAAACCAAAGAAAACCGAACACCAGAAACCTGATCGTTCAAAGCGGGAGCCCCGGGAATACGAGCGGGTCCGGCGCCAACTGCCCGCACGCCAAGAGGCATGAGGGGCTCAAGGCTCGCGGCCTATGCAAAAAATGCAGGGAACCAGCGATTCCGGGTCAGACCCGTTGCGAGAGGTACGCCGAAAAGCACCGACAGGCGCGCAGCAAGAGTAACGCCGCCAGGCGCGCAAGGAATAAGGCATATCAGGAACTGAACAATCAGGCGTGAGCGAGGCTTTTCATTCGAGAACTAACTTTTTCGACGACCGCAGCTTACACGGAGAAATTGACCGCCATGCTGTAAAATGTCGGGCCGGACACCAAAACAAACGGAGAAACCCCAGAATGCTAAAACTACTGCTACCAGCGATTCTGTTTGTCCTACTGACCCTGGTCGCCTGCTCAGACCCAGCGACAACGGCCGTTGTCGCTCCGACACTCACTTCACAGCCGGAGGCGACACAGCCCGCGGACCCGACCCAAGAACCAACCCAGACACCGACTACACCACCGACAGAGATTCCCCCAAAGGTACCGAAGCCTACAACAACCGAGGCACCAGCCCCGACATCCGAACCCGAGCCGACGGCAACCGCAACGCCGACCACGCCGAGGGCCACCGCCCCTGCCACCACCGCGCCCACGCAGCCAACGCCAACCTGGCACGGGCTCACCGTCGCCGCTGAGGACCGGTGCTCCCCATACAACCCGGATGACTACCCCTATCCTCCGTCAGTTGAGCCACGGATAGTCGAGGACCTGGGCGGCGTCTACGGGCCATATACGGGGACGTGGTTTGAGAGCATCAAGGATACGGACATCGAACACATCGTCGCACGCTCCGAAGCTCACGACAGCGGCCTGTGCGCGGCAGACTCGGGAACCCGGTCGGAGTTCGCATCCGACCTCCTGAACCTCACGCTGGCATCCCCCAGCGTCAACCGCCACCAGAAAGTGGCCAAGGACGTGGCCGAGTGGCTCCCGGACCTGAATGAGTGCTGGTACGTGAACCGCACCATCCAGGTCCGCCAAGAGTACGAACTCACCATCGACTACGCCGAGGCGGACGCGATAGACAGGGTCCTAGCCGGGTGTGATTCGACCGAGATGGTCGTGATGGCGCCCGGAGCCTCAACTCCAGCCGCAGCAGCGACCCCCACCCCTGACCCTGACGTGGACGCCCTGGCCCTGTGGGACGACAACGGGAACGGCCGGATCACGTGCTCCGAGGCCCGTGCCCACGGCATCGCGCCAGTCCGGCGCGGGCACCCAGCGTATCAGTACATGAACGACGCGGACGGAGACGGCGTGGTGTGCGAGTAGCGAGACATCCAGGCGGAAGAGCATACCGGCCACACGGAACTAACCCCGACAGGATAGAGGTTCCCCCCGCCTGCGCGGGGATAGACCCGATATGACCCAAGGCGTCAAGGACATCATCCTGGCTCCCCCGCACAGTATTCTAAAAGAATTACACTTGAGCACACCTTTACGCTTCCAAGGAAAACCTGACGAGGGCCAAAGGCAACGAAAAGCACGGGGAAGAAACCCCGCCCCGCCAAACCCAAGAGTGCCACCAAGAAACTTATCACCCCCAAGCCCAAAGAACCCGAAGCGCCGAAGCAAGACCGCCGAGAGTACGACCGAAACCGGGCCCAACGCCCAGAGCGCAAGGAATACCAACGGAAAAAGGTCCTGGAACTCAGCCGGACCGCCAAGGAACTCGGGCTTTGCGTCAACTGCCGTGGCCTCCCCATACCCGGCCAGACCAGATGCGAAGACCGCGCCGAGCGGCACCGGATTAACCGCAGGAAGAATGACGCCAAGGAAGGTCCAAGCCGGTGGCCACGGGGCAACAGATCATGCCTATGCTGACCTGACTGGCCTTCACTGCAACCATCCTCCAACCCGGAGTATAATCAGCCCATGACCACCATCAACACCATTGAAGACTTGGCCCGCATCCTCAGGGAACAGCCAACCTGGGCCGAGGCCCTGCGCGCCCTCCTGCTCACCCAGGAGCTCCTGGACTTGCCGGCCCGGTTCGACCGCTTCGTTGAAATTCAGCAGGAGACCAACCGGCTGACCGACCGCGGGCTCAACGCCATCGAGGAAAGGCTCAATGGTCTCGAAGGCCAGATGGGGAACATAGAGGGTGGACAGTACGAACGGACGATCCGGACCAAGGCCCTGGCCCGCACGCAGATAGTCCTGGGGTTCGACAGCGCCCGGGTCGTCCTGAACCAGGAAGGCCTGGTGGACCCCCAGTTGAACAGCGCCGTCGCCCGGGCCGTCCGGGATGGACGGGTACCCGAGGACGATTACGCCGGCCTCTTCGAGGCGGACTTGGTGATATCCGCCCGGGACAACCGGCACGCAGTCGTTGAGGTATCCATCACCGCAGACGAGGACGATATCAGCAGGGCAAAGGAACGGTCCGGCATCCTGGCCGACGTGACGGGCGGAACGGTGACGCCCGTGGTCATCACGAGTAGGCTGGACCCAGCCCAATCGGCCCAGGCGGCGGCGAAGGGCGTGAGAGTCTTCGTCATTCCTTACCCGTAACTGTGCCACCGGGCCAAGCTCGGATGCACGTGGGTGACCAACGAATGGGACACCATCATACCCAACCTCGTGGAGGGCAGGTATGACACCATCCTCGCCGGGATGAGCATTACCGACGAGCGTGACCAAATAATCGACTTCACGCAGCCGTACTTCCCGCCCGTACCATCGGTGTACATCGCCCTAGTCGGCGCGGGGGCCGAGGCGGTCCAGGGCAGCGTGGCCGCCCAAGTGGCGACCCTCCACGCCGACCACCTGTCCGAGTCCGGCGCGACCCTCATTGAATACAACCTAGCCGAGGACCTCGTCGCGGCGGTCCTGAGAGGGAAGGTTGACGCCGCCCTGGTCGACCGTGAGTTTGCCCATCAGAACATAGCTGCGCACGAAGGCAAGCTGGCTGTCGTAGGCCCCGCCGTGCCGCTCGACTCCGGCATCGGCATAGGTGTCAGGGAGGACGATGGCGAGCTGAAGGAAAAGCTGGACCGGGCCATCAACTCCATGAAGGAGGACGGCTCGTTGAACGCCCTCATCGGGAAGTGATTCGACGAGGACGCCGAGACGTTCTGACGTACACATGCATCGCAGTTGGCAAGACCGACAGATGGAACGGCGCGACCCAATCAGGACTCATTGATAGTGGAACCCGCACCCAGCAACTATCATATGCGTACACCTGACTCCGTCCAGATACGGATAGGGCAGAAATGATACCCTCTCCCTGAACCCCACACGCACTTAGGCAACAGGAGACACCATGGCTTTCAGATGGCCTTGGAAATCCGCGACCCAGCACCACGACGACGGACAACCGTCCCTCAACACGTTCTACCTAGCAATCATCGGATTTGGCATCGCAGCCATATTCGGATACCTCGCCGAAGTGGCCTCCAGCAACGGCCTGTTACTCCACGCAGCGGCACACTCTTTCATCGCAGCCTTCGGAGCGGTGACGACGGCCGTTATCGCCGGGCAAAGCATAAAAGCCGGGAGAACATAAGATTGCCTTACCCGGATGACACACGCCGGATGGGACCAGCGCAATCCGGAGACGAAGAACTCTCAGAGACCGAAAGACACTGGAACCAGCTCGCCGGCAGTGCTACTCATTGCCGGACTGGACGAGTACAGTGTTGACTTCGAGCCGTTCAGCGACGGCTTCGGGCTGATGTGGGACGCCCAGACCGCAAGATACTGGGACGATATCTGCCTCGGCATCAGCCCACATGGCAACGGCCCTAGGAGGAGACGTGAGCAAAAGCATGAACTGGGACAAGGCCAAGAACCCCAAGAACAATATAGTATGGGCGGAGATAACGGTGGTCCTAGGAGGCTCGAGCTCGGGAGTCGTGTTCGGAATGCTGGGAAACTCGGCCCTGGACGCAGGACTGACAGCCCACGGATGGGGGCTCCTCGCAGCGGGTCTGCTCTGCGCCTTGATCCCCATAGGCGGAGTGGTCTGGAAAAGATTCAAGGATTGATATGCCCTATCCAGATGAGTCCTCGCCAGCAGGAACACCGCCCTCGCCAGAAGAAGAGTTGTCCGGAACGGAAAAACACTGGAACCAGATTATCCTGGCAATGCTGGCCATAGGAACGACGGTACTGGGCGTCACCCTGGCGGTGGCCGGAATTCCCCGAGAGGACCAGGGTAGTTCCCCCGGCCTGGAGTTAGCCCAGTTGATGTTCGCAGGCATCGCGCTGGGAACATACTGGCTCATGTTCCTGAACATCGTCACGGCCCTCTCTCAGTCAAGAACCTGCGACAGCGCGTCAAGACTTACCCAAAAGAGGGTAGCAGCGAACGGAGTAATTGCAACGTTCGGCTCCCTGCTGATGGCCTCTACCCTGGTCATCGTCATGGAGATTGCCGCGCCAGCCGGAGAGTTGATCGAGGATCTAAGAGAGAAATCCATCACCACAGAGAATATCGAAGAGAACGGGGGAATCACCTCGGACAACAAAGACACCCCAGCCCAGGACCCAGGTGAATCCCAGAAAACAGTGGAACATCCACAAGTGACGGCGCAGCCTGTACCCCCGACTCAACCTTCCACGAAGAGTTCGCAGACACCTTCCCCAACCGCGGATGAACAAGCAGTGGCAACTCCAGCGAGGCCCCCGCAACATAGAGGGTAATCTCAAACCTTGGAGCTGTTCACAAGCTGGGAAGGCCTGAGGAGATTAAACGATGCCCAGCAAGCGTGGGCAAGCAGGAAAGCAGCAGCCTTTCGGGGCAGTCCACGGGGTTTTAAACTCCGAAGAGACAGCGGGCCAAGTAGAACCGGCCCAACTAGGCGGATTCAGATGCGAACTGTCCAAGGGCGAAGTGGAATACGGGGAACTGCGCAACCTGACTGGGGAAGACCTGAAACAGGGGATTAAACCCGAAACCCCCATCATCGTGCTTTTGACCAATCCCGAGCGGCATGGGAACTTTATAAAGCTGAAAGAACCGCCCGAGCGTACCGGAAAGTTCGCAGCGTTTATGGATGAAGCAGGAAAGGCAGCGAACCAAGCTGGCTGCCTTTACGTCTAGGCAGAAAAGGTCACAAGCGAATTCCTGCCAGAAAAACTGGAAGCCCGTGGATACGAGAAGGTGCCCCGAGACGACGGCAACATCAAGCCAGACTACGTGAAGATCCTGAGATAGCTCCCCAGCATTTCCCCGATGCCCATTCAGGTCCTTCAGACGATCGGGTTCGCCATCCCAGAACCAGAGGAAGAAAACCTCGTAATCGAGAGAATCACGCCCAACCTGGAAACCTCGGGCAAGGGCAACCTGGGAAGGGACGGGACAAGGTCGAAAACCTAGCACCGTGCGACGTGATGGACGTGACCCACACCGGGAACCTGATAGGCCTGACGGAAACCGGCACCCGGGACAAGACCGACTCCGCCTTTACGATCAACAGTGAGCCCGAGGTACGACTCCATCAGCTGGGAGACGAAAGAGTTCAACTGGAAGTGGTGGATCTCAACTGCTTCAACCCCAAACTGGGGATGGTAGAAGTCGGGGACTCCCGGCAGATCATGGGCATCATGGTCGATATCGAGTACGACAAGGAGTCCTTCCGGGCCAGGCTGATCAATGTGAGGCAGGTCGGGAGGAACCAACGGACCCTCAAGAACCTGAGGGCTGCGTTCAACCGGGAGATAGACCCGGCGAAGTGGGAGCAGATGCTGACCACAAAGACCGTACCGTTCGATCTGCCGGAGCGGGGGAGTGAAGGTCGCCGTGAAGGTCATCGACCAGACCGGGATGGAACACATGACGGTCATCGACGACCCTGGGCAAACCCTCGAGAAACAACTACCTTAGGCAAAATGCTAAGTCCAGGCCAAATCCAAGGGATAAACAAAAATGACCGATCCACAACTCCCTGACAGCTCGGAACTAACCAAAGAGGCCTTCACCCACAGCGGATGGCGGGAAATCATTGGCAAAACCCACATCACTGACTGTTCGAGGGTCTATCGAGACTTCGAAGATGCCTCCACCAGAGCACGCAACCACGGCAACCTTGCCCAAGCCAAGGTATTGCTTCTATTGGCTGGAGCCTGTTCCATTCAACTCACCAACAAGAGCCGCAACGAACCGTATGAACCAATGTGGGTGTGGAATGGACGATCATCCCCAACACCAGACTGGTTCAGCGAGTCCGACATCGACTTCCTGGCGGATATCTTGGCCAATATAGATGAACCCATGCTTGAAGGACGTCTGGCGGATCTCCTATGGCTAAAGAAGACTCCCTACGAGGTCAAATTCGCTCTGGAGGCCATCGACAGTTACCGGTCCCTCGACCTGAACGCGAAAACTTGGCCAACCGAAATCGGAAAGTCCAAGAAACGTGCCCTTGTCCTAACCAAGATGATAGGCCAAGGAAGCGGCCACAGCATCGAGGAAATAGAGGCAGACCTCCGAACAAAGTTCATGTCAGCCACCAAGGAAGACAAACGTTTTGCCCATTGGCTGGCAGAAACCCTCAAAGAATTCGGTCTAGGAAGAAACCATGAGGAAAACATCGCCGACAGGCTCGAATCGCTGGCCCATGACTTCGAATTGAACGGCGATTTCTACACGGCACGAGACTATTACAGCCTTGCCGGAGAATGGTTCGGTGCCTCGGGCCAAGATCAAAAACAAATCGACATGAAAGTCGCAACAGCAGAAGGATGGGCAAAGGAAGCTAAGCAGAGAATGTCATCGGACAATCCAAGCGCCTTGGCCGCAGCGGACTTCTACGACAACGCGTTACAGATCTACCGCGAGATTCCCAGGAGTGAACGAGAGGCAAGGGAAATTGGCCAGAGGATCGACGAACTCATACGCTTGCTCGAAGATGCTGGGCAACTAGCCTTAGGAGAAATGACAACGATCAGCACCGCCGGTATAGACATTGGCGAAACGGTCGAGAAATCCCGGAACGCAGTCAGCGGAAGAGAACCCACAGAAGCCCTAAACGGTCTTGTATCCCTTCACCGCACTGATGTAAGAAAACTCAGGAAACAGGTCGAGGAAAACCTCAAAGAGTTCCCTTTTACTGCCCTCGTATCCCGGACCGTGCTCAGCCACGACGGAAGGGTTGCTGCGAAAAGTCCAGGGATAATGCCGACGGGGAGTTCGGAAGAGAACGAACCCACCATCTGGGCCCAAATGATCCAGGACTACGGGATCCAGGTACAGGTCGCAGTGTTAGGTTGCATCCTACCTGCACTCGAAGTCATGCACGTCGAACACCGCTTCAGGGAAGCGGACTTCATTTTATTGGCGAGAAACTCCCCAGCAGTACCGCCAGGCCGAGAGCAACTGTTCGGCAAAGCTTTATTCAACGGTTACGAGCAGGACTTTGCAACAGCACTCCATTTACTGACCCCTCAGATAGAAAACATGGTGAGGTACCGCCTAAAAGGGGACGGCGTGATCACAACACACACCGACCACTACGGGATCGAAGACGAGAAGGGCCTCAGTAGCTTGGTTGAAACCCAGGAGTTTGAGCGAATCTTCGGGGAAAACCTGGTCTTTGAAATCAAGGCCTTGTTCTGCGACCACTCAGGAGCGAATCTGAAAAACAACGTCTCCCATGGACTCCTTACCCAAGAGGAATGCCACTCGATCCATTCAATCTACGCGTGGTGGTTGGGACTCAAAATCGTGTTCAGAACTTATTCGACAGCATATCAAAGCCATACGGTAAACCGAGATTCCCAAGAGGATCAACCAGAGGGAGAGGCAGATCGAAACCAAGACCGTAAGGAATAGGCAAAAGCAACCCCGAATCGGTTCCCAGCCCACTAAGATACGAGACCCCCATCGACGAAGTAGAGCAAAAACTTCTTCTCTCCTGGAGAAAGATGCGAACCGACCTGGCGCAACCAAAATAAGCAATCAGATTCGCCACATCATCCCGAGCCAAGGCCCACATCAAGTTTTTGGAAAATTGAGGACAAACAATGATCAGACCAACCGCAGTAGAACCTCGAGACGACTTCCGAATTTGGCTTCGCTACTCGGACGGCGCTGCCGGCGAGATCGACCTATCCCACCTGGTGGGACATGGTGTATTCCAAGCCTGGAGCAACCCGGCCTTCTTCGAAGCGGTCCACATAGGTCCGGATGGCGGGATCGCATGGGGAGAGGACATCGAGCTCTGCCCAGATGCCCTCTACATGAAGCTCACCGGCAAGCCCATAACGGAAGTAATGCCAGGCGTAAAGATTCTGGTTGAAAATGCCTGAACTCTGCCGGTTCTACGGGATCGTCATACGCATGTATTTCGACGACCATGGGCCAGCTCACTTCCACGCCTTGTACTCCGGGCACGAAGCCTTGGTGGGCATCCACAGCCTGGCCGTATTGCACGGGCGCCTTCCGCCCCGAGCCCAGGGTCTGGTGGTCGAGTGGGCCTCTCTTCGCCAAGCAGAACTTCAACAAGCCTGGGAACGTGCGAAGCGCTTGGAGTCGCCCGGCACAATAGCGCCGCTCGAGTGATCATTATGAACCACCCGCTGCGGGGACGAACGCCATCAAATTGAACGTGGGATTTGGCGCCGGAGGGCCCCATAGCAAAATTTGCGGTGGGCTTACGCCGGAGCCACCCTCCTGAAACACCCGGCGGTTCCTCACCCGGGGAGCGGCCAAACCATTCAGTTCCCGTAGATACACAAACCAGCCCACCCCTAGCAACCAAGAGCTCTCCAGTTGAAAATCGCCCCAGGCAACATCACCATAACCCTTCTCGACACCCCAATCTTGCATAGGGCGACCGCCCACGTCACGCCACCAGATAGCCCCAAACTCCCGGAATAGCAGGTAAGGCCCCGGTGCCCCACCCGTGCGGGTGGCTGTTTCCCGGGGTTGGCCGCCCGCCTTCCGCTCCACCCTCCCCGGGGACCTACCTCGGCACCGTGACGGCCCGGCCACCTCTGCTGGCTAACCCCGATCCCCCTGGACGATCCCCGGATTCTGTCCCAGGGACAACCACTACCCGGCCCAAGCCGGACAGGAGACATGACGATGACACTCAACCAGCAACCGGAACCCTTGATGGAACCCATCCTCAGCCACAGCACCGTACGCATCACCGTGGGGTTGTTTCTGAGCCTGCTCACCCTTGGGGTGGCGCTGCTCCTATGGAGTGAAATCCACCCCTTCCCCGAGGGTGCCCAGATCCTGACGGCTATCGACCAATTTTCCATGATCACCGCTATCCTGTTGGTCCTATACATAGTGTTCGCCTCGAGGTTGTACAGGAAGAGGGCCGAGGCCCTGTTGGAACTCTGTTACCTGCGGGGAGCGTCCCAGGGACGCCGGCAGGCCGCAGAACAGCTCGACCAGGATCGGTACAATCAGTGGGTGGCGTGGATGGAGTGGAAGGAGGAAGCCGAAGCCGCCCTCCGGGAGGACCGGCCCGAGCCCAATCCGCCGCCCCGGCCCGGACCCCCGGGAGTTGAGGCGCCACTCCCGGGGCTGACAAGAATGGGTCTTGACCAACTTCCCCCGATGGTAGATGCGCACCAGCTTACGGCCTAGGCCGACCTCCGCTTTGTACAAAATTTCCCCGGCGTCC
Organism: Dehalococcoidia bacterium; assembly: GCA_965197555.1. GTDB lineage: Bacteria > Chloroflexota > Dehalococcoidia > Lucifugimonadales > UBA3495. The sequence continues at coordinate 2,442,059 of OZ240213.1, forward strand.
AGCCGAATTTCGCACGACTGTAGATACGTAGATTAACTGGTGACACAATCCTAAATGTAGCTCCCAATCAAGATCCGCGCTCCATGGGCCGTGGTTCCAGTGACACCCCAGAACCAACCGGGAAGCTGGCAGACCCATACAACGACGGACCAAGCAGCACTTAGAATCCGCTGGGAGTCTGGACTCTACTAGCAGCCTGTCCGAAGATTGCGTGAGGGGTATTGCCGATGGGGCGGGATCAGGTGGTGGCCGCCGTTCGTGCCGCTGCTGAATTAGTTCGCTCTGCCAGGCTTGCAATGAACAGGATGATTTCGGCGAGGGGCGGTTGTTTAACGGATCCGGCGGCAGCATCGGCCCGCATTCTTCGGGGCTGACCTACCCCGAAACGGAACAGCTTCAGCAGGTTGTGGCCGGCGCAGATGAGCAGCCACTCCCGGTTTACCTTCGTCAGACCCCGCAGCAGGAACTGCCGGAAGCCCCGGCCCTGCTTGATCTGGCCGAACACCGGCTCAACTGTCTCCATCCTCAGGGCGTAGCGCTCACGTCCCCGTTTCGTCCGCAGCTTGCGCCGCATCCGGTCCCTGGCGGACAGTCCCTTGGGTATGCGACCACGGGGCGCCGGCTCCAACACCCTGCCGTGGCGGGTCTTCTCCGGCGCTATAAACGGGTCCACTCCCATCGCGTAGAGTCCCTCAACCGTCCTGGCCGAGTAGTACCCGGCGTCGGCGGAAACCTCTTTGGGGACTGCACCGACGTTGCCTATTGTTTCCTCCACCATGGCCACGGCCTGCTGTTTGTCTGAGGTGGCATTGGTGGCACGGGCCGCCAAAATGACCTGGTGGGCGTTGTCCACCACCGCCTGGCAGTTGTAGGACTGCTGAAAGTCCCGCCCTCCCGGGCCGGGCATGATGCGGGAGTCCGGGTCGGTGAAGTTCCGCTGCGCCTTGTCCTCAGGCACCCCGGGATGATTGCGTCCTTCCCTCTCAGCCTGCTCCGCCTCTGCCAGGGTCTCAGCCTCCAGCGCCGCCTTGGCCTCCCTTATCTTCCGCAATCGGCTCTCCCGGAAGGCCAGTTCCTCCGGCAACTCGTCCCCACGCTTGTTTTTGCCGTACCTGCGGTCCTCGTCATCGTCCACCTCCCCGGCCCGCCTGAGCAACTCCGCCACCTCCGCCGCCAACTGCCCTTCCTTTTCCCTCATCCGCCCGTAGCTCATCGCCTTGTGCTTCGAGGCGCTGGCCCTCACCTTGGTCCCGTCCAGCGCCACGTGTCCCAGCTTCACCAGCCCTGCCTGCTGGCACAGCTCCAGCACCTGCAGGAACAGGTCCGCCAACGCCTCCAGATGGTCCTTGCGGAAGTCAGATATGGTGCGGAAGTCGGGTGTGTTGTTGGCCGCCAGCACCCGGAAGGCGATGTCCTCGTGGAGCCGCTGGGCGATGCGACGCGAGGATGCCACACCGGTGCAGTAACCGTAGAGCAGCACCTTGACCATCATCCTGGGATGGTAGGGCGGCCCGCCCCGCCTTCCCTCTTCGTAGCGGACCGTGATAGCCGAGAGGTCCAACTGGTCCACCACGTCGGAGATGAAGTAGACCAGATGGTCCGGCGGCAGCCATTCCTGCAGGGCTGCCGGCAACAGCAACTGCTGGTCCGGATCGTAAGGACGGTAGGTCTTGCTCATCAGCGCCTCCCCGCACCCGATGCTCTCACCTCATCGTACCCGCTATCACCCTCCGGCAGCGTTTCTCGGACGGGCTGCTAGCCACTGATACTAATTTCGAGGTAAGGTCAAGACCCTGAATCGTTCCAACGGCTGTAAACTAAAGCATTGACCAGCCGTTGTGTACTGACGCCCAAATCCGAGATCTCCAGGATGTGGAATTTTGTCGATACCCGAATTGGTACCACCTAAGTTTATATCCCTAAAGGGCCACCCGACCCTTGACGAGCGTTGGTTACATCAACGGTTGCAGGACGATCCTTCGTTGCTCGGGTTGGGAGATCTACAAGCCATCGAATCGGAGCGGAGGCAGCCGAGGGGCGGGCGACTTGACCTACTATTACGAGACCCGGAAATCCTCGCCCGCTACGAAGTAGAGATCCAACTCGGAGCCACAGACGAGACCCACCTTGTACGAACCATCGAGTACTGGGACATAGAACGCCGCCGCTATCCTCAGTACGAACATACGGCGGTAATTGTCGCCGAGGACATCACCAGCCGGTTCCTCAATGTGATTTCTCTATTCAACGGGTTTATTCCGTTGATTGCCATACAGTTGAAGGGCGTTGAAGTGAGCGGGGTATTTACCTTGATTGCTACCAGAGTCCTTGACGTAACGCCTTTGGGCACTGACGAAGAGGACGAGGGTGAGGTCTTCGATAGAGCTTCTTGGGAGCGCAAATCATCAGTGGCAACCCTATCTCTCGTTGACCGCTTGGTCGAGATGATTCGCATCGTGGTCCCTCGGATAGGGCCAAAGTTCAACAAGCATTACATCGGTCTCGCCATGCCCGGCAGCACCGCGCAGAACTTCGTCACCTTTGTACCTCGCAAAGCACACTTAATCGTGCAATTCCGCATTGCACAAGATGACGAGTTGTCCTTACGGCTGAGCGAGAGCGATCTCAACCTTCTCGCCTACGATAAGCAATGGAGATACTACCGCATCGGGGTTAAACAGTCTGACTTGGAGGACAAGGAACGATGCGACACCATTGGCGAGCTTATCGGTATGGCGCATGCCGCATATCCCAGCAAAGGGTAGATGATGTTGCCCCTGTAGTCATACGGAGTTGGGCTGGGGGGCTTTGCGCAATAAATGATTTTTGATTCCCCATTTATTGTGGAAACTTTCTTTTTTTGTTGGTATGAATCTCCCGGCTACCGCAGGGTCTTTCGATTATTGGAGATGTGCACCGACTCGGGTGAGGGAATGGGAAGGTTTCGCAGCGTGGCGGCGGAGGGCGGCTGCGATGTTTGGTTCGCCGGTCAATCTGAGGAGTCTGATGGTGAGGTTGCGCAGCCCGGCCATAATCTGAGGTGCGGCGCCGGTTCTTACCTGAGAGCGGTCTTCATCCAGGGTCACATCCCTTACCCAGTGGACCCGGTTTTCGATACCCAATGACGCATCCCGGCGTCCATGCGCGGAACCAAGTCCGGGATGACCCGGACGTACCCCCAGGTAACCCTCTTCCCGCCGCCTCCACTGATGGCAGGGGCTCCATCTACCGTAACCCATCCGTCGCCGACCTCCAGTCTATAGCTCTCCGGGGCCGACGCCGGCGTGATGCCTCCGCAGGCAGCCAGGACGAACAGTATCATGGCCAGTTGCCCGAAGAGGAAGACATATCTCATTTGAGCACCTCCAGGGCCTGCCTGTACACGGACCCAACCAAAACGGGCTGGGGACAAGGCGATGCCCCATAATGGCCCCACAAGCTACCAGTCCCAGCCAACTCACGAGGACCGCCATGACCAGCAAAGCGATTCAACAGACGACGGACGCCGGGACAACCGAGACATTCCCAGACTATCCTCCCAGGTGCGACATGCAGAACTCCCTATACCTCGACGGCCAAGCCCACCAGGCAAGCCTGCACCGGCACCTCAGCGGCAACGGCGCCCTCATTGTTCTGAGCGAGATACCCGTCAACTGGACTCCCGGCCAACAAGAAGGCCACCGCATACCCGACCTGCTGGTGGCCTTCGACGTGGACCGGGCGCTCGCCATCGAGCACAACGGCTACTCCATACGGGACCAAGGGAAGCCGTCGAACCTGGTGTTGGAAATAGCGTCCGAAGTCCGTCCATGAGACCTCCGTTGGCCCTCATAGCCCTGCCCCACTCCGCCTAGGGAACCGGGGAGAGGGCTTTTGAGCGCGAGGTGGATGCTGCCCTTGGTATGACTCCAGCGTAGCACGCAGTTGCCAGTGGAATAAGGCTGCTCTTCCATTCCGGCGGCTCGATTCCGAGGGCTGGTACAATTACTACGGAGAGGGCAGGGGCACGCAATTTTGACCAAAGGGGAAGCTCAGTTTTGACATTCTGGCGCAAAATATTGTCGGGCATCGGCGGTATTACCGCCGCCGTAACCCTGGCCAACGAACTCTACTGGCCCTACAACAAGGAGGTGGCCCAGTTTATCTGAGACTACATTGCTGACCCGGCGATAATCATAGTCATCGCCCTCAACGTGCTGGTCAACGTGCGTGATTCCCTGCGAACCCGCAGCCAGGCCGGCAGTCACCTAGCCCAATGGCCCCGGGACGTGGTAACCGCCCTGGTGGCCATCGTGGGGGTCCGCTTTCTGATGCAGTATGCCGACAAGATTGCCCCCGGCCACGAAGCCACATCCGGGTTGTGGGGCCACCTGACTGCCCTGGCCATCGTCATTCTCGTCTTTGAAGCCATCTCCCTGTGGCGGTCTGCCGGCCGAGCGGGCCAGGGCAGTCCGGGGCGGCCAGATTGCTCCGCCGGTGCGGGGAAAGAGACGGTAATAGCCGGCAATGACCAAGACCATCTACCTGGCTAACCCTTACGGGTTTTCCGCCCAGCAGAAGGCAACCCTGCTGCCCCCCATCGTGACGGCGCTGGAGGAACTTGGGCTGGAAGTTTGGGAACCCTTCGTTCGGAACAACCAGGTGGACTTTCTGGAGCCGGGGTGGGCCTACCTGGTTGGCCAGAAGGACTTTCGCGACGTGGTGGATTCCGACGCAACCTTCGCGGTCGTCAACGGCGTTCCCCCTGACGAGGGCGTGATGGTGGAGCTGGGCATGGCCATTGCCCTGGGAAAACCCACCTTCCTGTTCCGGGACGATTTCCGCCGCGTTACCGACAGCGGGCAGTATCCCCTGAATCTCATGCTGTTCACCGGGCTGCCCGAAGAAGGTTGGCGGGACTTCTACTACACCTCTATTGAGGAGATAACGTCCCCGGAGAAAGCCCTGGCCCGGTGGGCCAGCCGTCCCTAAACTAAAAGCCAAGGCGGAATCTACATTTGCGGGGCGACGAAGATTGGTTCAGGCGCCACAGGTGAAGCTCTTCCACCTGTAATACCCCACACCAACTATAATGCCCGGTCTTGACCAGATCCTATCGGTCTTAAATCACCAAATTGAGTTGGATTGTCGTTTTAGACGGTAGTCGGTGAAGAAACAAAAATGTGTGACCACTGCCAAACCCGCAAGTCATGGAGAACGGAACTTGATGAGGATGAAGTACTCTCTTGCGAATACATAGAGGATTTAGACGACGATGGCTGCCCGGCGCAAGCAATCGCTCTGATAACGGGGCGATATGTGGAAGACCATCTATGCAAAGACTGCATTGAAAAGGAAACCGACCAATTGGATGAGGGGCTAGAGGACTTTCTGCGGGAGCATGGGTTTCAAAAAAGCGTAGATTATCTGCCTATAACTGAGTCACCCGGGGAATGCACTGGGCCTTCATGCAGCAATCTAGCCAGTTTCGCCAAGATGGTCATCGAGACATGGGGTTATTGTCAAGATCATATGTTGCCTGCCGGTCATGGGGTCACGGAGGTATAGCCTTAGTCAATCACTGGTCCGCATGGCTACCACTCTCGACTCAAGCCTCCCTGACGGTAACAGGGTATAATCCGAACCATGACGACCATCAACAACCAGGGCGATTTCCTCGAGGCGCTCCGGAACAACCCGGCTTGGCGGGAGGCCGTCCGGGCCCAGATCCTGGGCGACGAACTGCTGCAGCTCCCGGTCAAGTTCGACGCCTTCGCCCAAGAGCAGAGCAAGCGTCTCGAGAATGTTGAGAACCTCGTCCAAGAGCAGAATACACGGACCACCAACCTCGAGGAGCGTGTGGGCCGCATAGAGGGCAACACCAGCACCCTCAAAGGGGACTTCGCCAGGACCCGGACCATCCAGGACGCTCCAGGGATAGCATCCGACATGGGTCTGGATGTCGTCCGGACCCTAAGCGCCAGGGACCTGAGCGATATGGCCGGAAGCAGCCTGCCCCGGGATACCCACCGCAGCTTCAGGAACGCTGACCTAGTGATCGAAGCGACGGACGGGACCGACACCAGGTACATAGCGATGGAGATCTCATTCACGGCGGACCGCAGGGACTGTGACCGGGCCGTCCGGAACGCCGGGCTCATCACCTCATTCACCGGGAAGCCGGTGCAGGCCGCCGTGGCCAGCGTCAGGAACGACAGGGAGGCGACGGAGGCGGTGGAGTCCGGGGCAGTGTACTGGCACCAGTTGGAAGACAGGACGCCGGATCCAGAGTGAACCAGTTGGAAGCTGACAGACCATTCGGGGAACTCGGCCTGTTGGCGGACATGGTTACAGAGTAAGAGGTTGCGAGGAACAAGAGAAATCAACATGCCCGGACAACTGTTCACCCACTACTTCCTCACCGACGGCATAAGGGCCACCCCTGAGTGGCGGGACTCGACCCCGGCAGCAACCGCCTTTCGGGAACGGGCCGCCTGGATTTATGAGGGATTCAAGGCGTACCACGCGCCCAACGAAGCCGTCCCCGATCCGGCCCATCCTGGAGGCCCTGGGCTGGGCTGACTACCTGCCCCAGCAAGGCAGCCAGCGCAACGAGGACATCCCGGACCATCTCCTGTTTGCAGACACTGAATCAAAGGCCCGCGCCGCCGGCCGCGGCAGTTCCCAGGAACGTTACCTGGACGCCCTGCTAATCGAGGAGAGCAAGCGGTCCGGGCTTCCCCTCTACAGCCGCGACCCCGCAGACAGGGTCCAGACCAGCACACCCCGCCTCTTCTACCTCCTGTTCCGCCGCGAATCATTCACCCCGCAGCAGGGCGCTGTGGCCAGCTTCCTGGAGACCGCCCTGGCCGAGGGCAGGCGCTACGAAGAGCAGGTGGCCTAGGATCTCTCAGGGATGGTGTTCGACAGGGTCTTCCCGAGCCTGATCGAGGCTCTGGCCGACGCTTCCGGCAGACTAACCAAGAGCCGCGAGGCGGCGCTGACCCTCCTCTACCGGCTGCTCTTCCTTCTCTACGCCGAGGACCGGGGACTCCTGCCGGTCAACGACCCGCGCTACGACGACTATGGGCTGCGAAAACGGGTCCGGGACGACGTAGCCCGCCGGATGGAGCAGGGGGACGCCTTCTCCGGCGCGGCCTCCACCTACTACGATCACCTGATGACGCTGTGCCGGCTCGGGGAAGGACCCCGTATCACAGCAGAGGTGGATGATGGTTCTCGCCAGCTACTTCAGGGACAAATTTGTGATACCCCAGCGGGAGAAATACCGCGACCAAGGTCGCGACCAAGGCCGAAAGGAGATGACCGAAAGGTGGCGGGAATGAAACCAGCGGCGCCTGGACGCCCGGGCCAGGGGTGAGGACCTCAACGAGCCGCCTCCAGGATCCGAATAAACCCCTCCTGGACCATGGCTCCATGCTGGCGGTGATCGGGAACGCCCAGAGGCGGCGGCACCGTCAGAGTGGAAGCACGGCTTGCCTCCCTTCGACGGACCCCGAAAAAGGATGGGGGATCCCCGCTCGATGAGCCGAAGGGGAGAATTTGTCAACAGGCACAGCCCAATGATGTCAACGGTAATGTCACTTTGTTGTTAATCTGTCAACAGCAAGCGGTCTGGTGAACCACGACCACGGACAGGACTGCGATGGTGGAGGAACCAAGATGGCCGGAAAGAAACGCGCCGCGATATACGCCAGCGAGCTCATCGAAGTCAGCGGAGAGCGGCCGGAGCTCGAGAAGCTCATCCAACGGGCGGGCTCGAAGCCCAGGCCGTTCGACGTTGTCATCGTCCAGAGGATGGACGTGCTAGGGTCCCCGGACGACATCCGAGACACAGTCGCCCGGCTCGGTGAGTTCGGAGTGACGGTGGAGGCGGCCCGGAAATAGCCGGACCAGCCGGGTTCGACGCCGGCATCGACAGCATGTCCATAAGCGGCCACAAGCTGATAGGCTCGCCTCTGCCCTGCGGAGTGGTCCTCACGAAGAGAGAGTACGTGGCAAAAATCGCCCGCTCCATCGAGGTCGTGGGCGTCATAGACACCACCATACCCGAGTCCCGGAGCGCGATCGCTCCCCTCATCATCTGGCACGCCCTCCAGAAGCACGGGCTGGAGGGATTCGGGACATCGTGGCCGGGATGATGGACACCGCCGAGTACGCCGTCAGCGACAGCAACGACGCCGGCAGACCCGTCTCCAGCTCACCGTCCACGGCGGACGGGTCCAAGCCACGCCTGCCGCGAACATGGCGTGGCCTGATGGTCATGGCCCGCACAAGCCAAAGACGATCAACAGGCACATGAGAAGGATTAATGCGTACCCACCGATCTCGAGTTGCGGCGACAGTTGGGGGGAGTCGCAAGGCGGCCTTAAGGGTCAAAGCGATTATTCCGGCCACGACCACTGAGCCCAGTATGAGGATAAGACCCTGCATTAGGACTCCACGAGGGCAAGAGAAATCTGAGCATGCACTACCGATCATACCTTACAGCCCTGCCACTATGAGCGATTGTACTTTCCAGTAGTAGAGCAACCCAACCGCATCACATCACAGGCGGTATTGGTGCTTGCTGTAGGACAACCCTCGCCGCTCTCCACCACCATCTGAAACCTTATTTCGACCACCTTGCTGATACAATCCTCAACATACAGAACCACAACATCCGGGAGAAACCCATCGCATCAAGCCAGGCACAACAGACTACAAGCCCTGCTGAAGAGCCAGGAAGCCCAAAGCCAGGATGGTGGAGCCGAAAGGTCGGCTACGAAGCTGAATGGTGGCTCGTCCTTTTCACAGGCGCTGCTGCCACCGCCTTGGCTTCTTTTCTCTATGTAGCCTCCGCTCTCGCGTTCACTCAGTGGCGACTCGATTACGGTTTCGCCTTCGCTGCCTTCGGAGTGTTGATCAACTCCTTCCCCCCTGCCATAGTATGGGCCGCTATCAAATGGACCAGGTGAACCATCACGTCCACCGCCCAATCAACTACTCACAGTATCTTGGCCAAGGCCCTGACAAACAAGATTCTCAGGCCAGCCCGCAGGCATAGCTGGTTCTGGATCCCCATGGCAGGGGTAACCGCTATCAGCGCCATATTCAGCAGCATGTTCCTCATGGGAGGAATCATCAGCGACCGTATCAAGGGGCAGACGGAAATGGCCATAGCCCTGTTTTACACTGGCGCAGCATTCATCATCGTGCCGCCCGCAATCACCCTGGCCATCCTGAAGTCTGCAGTCCCACCAGCGAAGCCTGGCACGGACAGCGAATAGAAAATGGAGCGAAATGTCCACGGCTCGACAGGAGCATCAAAATGAACCGGAAACGGCGGCACATGATGCCATAGAACGCTCCGAGAGGATAGATATGGTCGACGAGCCATTAGAACGAAAGCCGAAACGCTACACTGCTCACCTCTCTTCCACAGCAGAGCCTCCAGGAACCACCGATTTCCTCATCTCCACAACAGCTAACCACTGGCTTCCGGCGATCATCAGCTTGGTGGGCGGCCTTTTGTTCGGGGCCATGTCCGGCATGGCCTCCTGGATAAACGTTGTGGCAGACCAGAAGGGATATGCGGTGGCTTTCGCCGTCACGGGAGTTGTTTGCTCGTTCCTGCCACTCGGCCTAGTGCAACTGATCCTCCACTGGGTGGATGCCCCTCTGCGGAGAGTAGCCGAACAGGATTCCTCAACACCCAAGAGAAAGTGTGTCTGAGCCTAGATGGAAACCCTAGTTGCACACCTGACAGTACCCGCTCCCGCAACACCCGACGAGGACACGAGAACGGCAATACTCGGGGCGGAAGGAATGAGTCGCTTGCCGCCAACCCGGGCTCAGCAAGCATGGGGAGGCGCCGTTCCTCCCTCCATCTTCCTGACCGCAAGGACTCAGGACTCGGCCTTGTTCCTGACAACAGACTGGGTGGTGACGGTCCGCAGCGGTAAGCTCATCGACTGCATCGCAGGAATGTTCACATTCATAGACGTGCTGGGGCAGCACTTAGGCAACCCCGTGGGGATAGAGCTATCCGACACCCACGGCCGGACCTCCAGGAGCCTGTACAATCAACTGGACCGGGAAAGAACCATCCGCAGATGGAAGGCAGCTGGGTTATGGGTTATCCCAATCCTGGCAGGGTTAGGCACCAGCGTGGCAATCGCCTGGATGACCCGGGGAGGTCAGTGAGTCATGGCACGAGTATCAGAGAACACCATAGCCAGCCGGATAGTGGAGATAGCCCAATCCCTCGGCTACGTCGCCATCATGGAGCCGGACGGGGAACCATTCCGGCTTTTCGGCTGGTTCAGGGGAAGGAAATTCCGGCCGGACATCCGCGTGAACAGTGGAAACCGGTCGGCAATAGTCGTCGTCAAGTCCCGGCCTGTCATGGTCTACGACGTGTTCCTTACGGACCAGGTCAGGGGAGAGAGAGGCACTGAGGCTCTCATCTGTTTTCCCGACGCGCTTTCCGGGCAAATCCGGGAGAGCGCCCGGGAATATGCGGAAGAACTGGACGTCTGCCTTTGCCCCCTGTCGGACGCCGGACAAGAACTCCGAGCCTTGCTCGGGTAACTGGGAACACAGGATTAGTAGGTGCCTTTGCTCCGAATGGATGACATCGAAGCGCACCTCCTCAGGTTCGATGAGATAGACCTAGGCCAGCAGTTCCCTGCCGCTGCCCTCCTGGAAGTGCTGGACCGTGGCTACGTTGATAGGGGCACCCAAGCACCCGGCAAGATACCGGACGATGCGCACCGTGCTGGAGTCCCTCAACTCAACGAGATAGACCAGCCGGCTACCAGCGGACAACTACCACTCCAACCGGGTCGCATCCAACCTGACCCGTAGACTGGCAACTGGCTTCAGGCGTCGCAGAGCATCCACCGCCACCACACTGGCACTGAACCGTTACCAGCGGCTCAAGCACCGGTCTGGCACCTGACGCAGCCTGCCAAGACGATGAACAGGAAATGAGAAATGCCCGAAGGAAAGCCCGACTCAAAATCCTTGCCAAAGACAGGTAGAGGAACCTGGTTCTACCTCGTCATATCAACCGTCACGCCGGTGTCGCTGGCGTGCCTGGCCGCCCTTGGCAGGATGGCGTTCCTCGCATGGAAGGACGGCAACTGGGACGGGATCGCCATACTTGCCATATCCGCAGTGGCGGTGGCCGCGATACCTGTCGCCACCATCATGGTCTTGCACCACCTGAACAACGGCGGGGGAGAACGAAAAGAGGAAGGAACCCAGAGTGCCTGAAAACAGAGACCAAGGTAGAAGCAGAACCGTGGAAAAGGATTGGTGGCGGTGCATGGAAAGAACCACGTGGATGCCCCTCTGCGGAGAGTAGCCGAACAGGAACGCAGCGAAGGCGAAGCAGATGGATGACATCCCGCGACACTGGGATAACATCTGCTTCGACGGCCCGCCGGGTCAGGACTCAAGGTATCGACGTGCTGTCTCCCGAAGTTGCTCGGCGTGGGCGTATATGTCATCCAGGTTCTGGGTATCCGGCGATATTGTTGGTATTGCCAGGCCGTGGCAAAGAAAAAGCCCGGCGTCTGCCGGGCCCGGGGAATGGCTTCACACCAAAGTGCCGGGTTGGCGGAGTCGCTATCGTCGGGGAAACGCCCAGGTTGCTACTCCTCGGAGATGACGACCTTGATGGAGGTCGGAGGCTCGTCGCCGAGCGCTTCGCGGTCGATGTAGACGCTCTGGATGATGGCGCCGTCGGAGGTCCCGTAGACGACCTTGTTTTTCGTGGTCTTCGCCTTGTGGAGGCTGAGGGTCAGGGTTTCCATCTCTCTTCTCCGTGAGCCTTTGCCGGTGAGATTCGCTTCCACTCTAACGGAACAGGCCGGGCGCAATCAAGCGGCAACTGTCACCAGAAGCTGCGCTCCGGGAATGCCCTGGCCCACGCTGGCCGCCGTGGTAAGCCACCCATACAAAATGCCGAAACCCCCACCAGCATTTGACACAATGCTGCCGGGGGCACAGGCGACCTGTCAAAGAGAACCCGCCGGAAGAGGACGGACAGAACCCGACAACCCCCGAGCCAACGACCGAGATACAGGTACCGGCGACGAAACCGCCACCCTCGTGGGGAAGCCCGACCTGATCGCCGTGAAGGGCAACGACGCCGTGATCATCGACACCAAGACCGGCCGTTCCAACACCACACACACGACCCAGATCATGGTCTACCAGTACGCTGTCCCCAAGTCCCTCGAAGAGTACCGAGGGATCGAATTCAGAGGTCACGTCGCCTACCTGGACGCCAACGTCGGGGTGCCGCCTCGGCGGTGGATAGGACATTCATTGACAAGCTCGGCGCGCTCATCCGCAGACTGACGTCCGAGACGCCGGCCATGCGGGTCCCCAGCGCCACGGAATGCAGGTTCTGCGACATCGCACGGGAGGACTGTCCGGACAGGATCGAGGACAAGGAAGGCACAGAGGGTGGTACGGCCGACTTCTGACGAGAGACATACCCAGCGAAAGCGAGGCGTAGATATGCCAGAGCAGAAGGAACCCGCGGGAGCGAGGAAGCCCAAGCGTTCCCTCGCCAACACCTGCCCAGGGCCGTAACACTGGCGAAGTTGCTGCACGAGACAGGCAGACGCCAGCCTTCCCCGGGCACAGGAAGGACGCCGGGGCAAAACCACGGAACTTTTCAACCGCCGAATGTCAGGGATCTATCCGCCTTCGTGGTCCAATTTCCTGGGTCCACCTCAACCTGCCTGAACCTGTACAGCAATTAAACGGAGAACTTCTGAATCATGGGAAAATTAAAGCGAATTGAGAAACAAGGGCTAAGGGCCGATTCACATCCTGACCAACGGCAGAGAAGTAACCAAGCGCAGCGCATCAACGAAACTGGATCAAACTAGCCAGACAACAAGTTAGTTCCGTCACTCTTGGATCAGGCCAGCGAGGGTACTGCTATGCCAAGTCAACGCCAGAAAAACAGCAAGACCTTCTTTTGGATGAAACCGCCGGTCGTCACCGTTACCGCACTATGCATGAGCATCGGCCCAGCCATCGCCATTGCTGCGAAACACGATTACGGATGGTACGGCTCCATAACGGGATTGCTGTTATGCGCCCTCAGCGTCGGCCTGCCCCTGGCGGCTCTGGAAATAGCTAGGCGTCTGGACGGAAACCATGAAACACACCGGCCCCCCTCCGGTCCTCCCTACACAGCTTCAGGATTGGATTGCAGCGGCGCTGGGGACGATTACGATGGCAACACCACCCCTAGGAGGTAAGACCCAACCGCCGACAGAGAAGCCCCGGTGGAACCGCCAAAACGAGAACAGGAGGAGGAACCGTGAGCAACAGAGTCTATAGAATGAGCTGTTCCGCAGGTCAGGCACCAGCCAAGCCGGAGATCCCGCCAGCCCCGCCAGGAGAGGCCCCGGACCGGAGCCGACAACGCGACATGATAGCCAGCTACCGGGCGGAGGTCGAGCAGCTTCTTGAAAAGACCTCAGCCAAGCTGTCCGGGAGCAAGTTGGGCCACCTCCAGCGGTACTACACCGAGCAGGAGAACAGGGGCGGCACCATAACCTTCAGCGTCCCGGCGCAGGACGAGGAGACGACCAAGAGGCTGGAGCAAGAAGGAGCGGAATTCCTGTACGAAGAGGCCGCAGGGCCGGAGAACCAGGGCAACGTGCTCAGCCTCCCAGAGACCTTCGGGCAGGCAACACACGGGCGGCGGATCACTCCTGAGGTACTGAGAAAGGAGTCCCACCTGAGAAGCTCGCTGGCGCGGGCGGTGGGCAGGGAGGCCCCGGACGTCCCCCGGCAGGCCCTGAACCACCACCGCTGGATGTCGGCTGGCCAGGACGAGTCCAACGGAACCCTGCTCATCACCTGGGCGCCCAACCCGGAGGGACAACCCTTCGAACCCGGGATAGGACGGACCCACCCGCCCCTCACCGTGAAGCAACTGGTCGGATACCTCAGCCAGCTTCCCCAAGACATGATAGTCGAGGCCGAAGGCTGCGACTGCGTGAACGAAGTGAAGGGGGCCGGCCTGTACCGGCCAAGCCCGGACGACAAGGGGGGGCCGCGCTGCATCCTGGTCTGTGAGCCGGACTTCTACGGGGTACTGGGACCGGACGAGAGGGAGAGGCACCGCCGCATGGACCTGAAGAGACGGGCCCGGGAGCAGGCTGGGGAGACAAACAAAGGTCCGGAGACTTCAGAGAAAACGTTCATATAGTAACTCAGCTACGGGAATCAAAACGGACTGTTGCAGGAAGGCCCGGCTAGAAGAATCTAGGTCGTTTCGGCGGCGGCCCACACCTCTCCCATATCATGGTCAATCCACGCCGACTTGCCCGGGTGCCGAACCGCAAACCACATTATCCGCAGTGTCCCCAAGAAAGACGCAAGCAATGGGTGGCACACCTTCCCTCCCGGACGAGCAGTACTCATATGCTCTGTCTCAAATAACATCTCACCTTCTACCTGTGACGAGGAAAGTCCCGGAACAGTAGAGCTGGCTAGAATGGCCGCAAGGGGTCAGCGAAAGAGGGAGCCCGGGGAATATACACTGATAGTAACAAAATCTGCACAAAAATGGTTCCATCCAAAGCCGTGACCCAGCACAGTAGAACTCTGACTCACTTGGGCAGGAGGTGAAGGACATGGAGGTACTCACCCGGAAACTGGACAGAAGCATGAACCTGCAGATTCCACAGGGCTTCGCCTCCCAACTCGGGTTCGAGCCCGACTCGGAGGTGTCAGTCACAATCTTGGGTGAATCGATCGTAATCCGCCAAGCCAGGCAACCCCACCTCCTGGACACCCTGCTGGAACAGGTCAACGAGTCCAACCTTCACGGCGACATGATGCGAGAGGGATGCCCACGCATAGAAGGCAGAGAATTGACGCGCTTATGATTCCGAACCAGTTGAAATCGTGTTTTGTGACGATGACTATGGCGGGACCAATGCTGACGCACAGTCCCATGCAGATGAGAACTGGGATCTTCATCAGAAAGAAGTTGTCGTCGTTCCTTCGCCGCGGCATGGCAGCACTCCGGTTCATTGATTCCAAATATTTGTTTCGACTTAGAAACGCCCAGGCCGAGGGTAGCTCATCAGCAACCACCACCTGCGCCCGTACGCCGATCCTCCATTTCCGGGACTGCTGACTAAGAACCAAACGACGCCTCGTCGATCTGATCCATGGACCCAAGCTACCTGAGCCGCTCCACCACCACCGGGCCGATCCAGGAGCCGGCCGTCACGTACTCCAACCGCTCCTCCCCCTCCCCGAGGCTCGCCACTCCCATCCGCATCACGCCACCCACCACAAAGACGTGACTCTCCCCATCCTCCAGCACCGTGAACCGGGTCCACAGGTTCACTACCGGCCCCTCCGAAAATCGCGCAGCTCCCAGCCCAGGGCCCTCGCAAACGACCTCACCATCGCCGGAGACGGGTCCCCCAGGAGCGGCATCACCTCCGACGCCTCGAAGGCCATCTCACGGGCAAGGTCCGGATAAATGCTCCTGTCCGCGAAGTTCGGCACGCCGTCCGGGTAGCCCTCAAAGTAGAACAGCCCCCGGTGAGTATGGTTCTCCCGCACCCGGCGGCTGGTCCAGTCGTCCCCGCGCTCCCGGTAGAAGGTCAGTCCCTCCCGCAGGTCAAACCAGTCTTCCTCCGGGGCCAACGTGACCGGTATCCCACCGGGATTGGCCAGCACCCGGGCCAACGCGTCCTCCTGGAGCTCAGACGGAGCAGGTGTCACCGTGGCCCCGGGTGTGGCCGGCATCGACGCGATCAGCCGCCGGTGTTCATCCCGCACCCGCCGGAGCTCGGCAGCCTCCCGGGCGAGGGCGGCCGAGCGAGCAAGGTCCTCCTCAGTCACCACCCGTCCTTCCAGGGGAAGAGAGACGAACCTGGGCGTCGGCGTCGGGTTGGACTGCGCCGACGAGCAGGCAACCAAACCAAGCAGGACCAGAGCTCCCAGCAGCCAGAACCGCACCTCTAACCCTCCGAGAAAAGTCTTACCGCGACCGGCAGCCCCCTGGCCCCCGTCTCGTCCCACAAACTATCCAGCGACTCGGTGAGCTCCTCAACAGCGCCCATCAGGTCTGCCAGCGCGTAGACCTGCATCAGAAGAAGGTCCGACTGGTAGAGGTCATGGGACCTCATGGCGTCCATCTCAGCCCCCAGCCGGCCCATCCCATCCAACAGCTCCACCACCGCCCCCAGCCGAGTCCAAACATCTCCCAGGGCCTCCAGGTAGGGACCCCCGGGACACCCCTGAGTCAACCCCTGGTTCAGGTCAGACTCCAGCTCCGAGTCGCACACCCACTGGAGCGGCACCGCGCCCCAATGCCCGTACCGGGTCACCGGGTACCGGGACTGCAGCCCGGCCATCCGGGCCGCCAGCTCCGGCCCAATCCCCTCACGCCAGACCTCGAAGTCCATCGACCGGACCAACCGGAGCCCACTGGAAACCTCCGCCGTCGCAAGGCGGAGCTCTTCCCGCTGCTTCCTCCACCACCGGGCCCTGGAGAACGACACGTCCGGCCGGAGCTCCCGGCGCTCCGTATCGTCCACCCACCACATTCCCCAGCCCCGGGGCCCAGGGTTCCAGACCACGCTCCCGTGCCCCGCGCTCACGAAGGGAAGCGCCGACTCGAACTCCATCTCAACCGGGGTCAGCTCCCTCACCTCGTCGGTGGCGGCCATCCGCACCACCGGAAGTCCGCCGTCCCCCAGAAAGAGGGGCACACCGTACCTGGCAGCGGCGGAGCCTTCCTGAACCGTCAGCCCCCGGCCGGCCTCCGGATGGTCACCGGGAAAGGCGTTTCCAGGGGCGGCGGGCCGCACATCACCCGGCCCCATCCCCGAAAAGACCGCCCAGCCCAGTCCCACAACCACGAAAACACTCAGAAAGCCCACGCCGACGCGGCCAACGAACCAGTTTCCCGGCCACCACAAACGCCGGGGACGCACCCGCTCCTCGGCCAGGATGTCCCGGGCGGACTCCCTGGGCCGCTCTTCCCAGATCGGACCCCTCACCCTCCTCCCTCCTGCCGGAAGAGCTCCCCGCATATGGAGCAGCCGTAGGCGGACATGGCGCGGTCGAAGGCGTCGAGCGAGTCCTCGACGTCCCGCACGAGCCGGAGAATCTCCTGCCGGTCCCCGGGAACGGCAGCTCCTTCACCGGAGTCTCCCCCCAGAATATCCAACACCTTCTCCAGAAGGGTCACCGCGTGCCCCAGCTCGGACATACCCTCCTCAACCGTGCGCCCATAGGTGACCACGATCTCACTCACGTCCCCCGGCGGAGACCGGCGCTCCGAGACATCGCGCAGGAGGGCCCGGGCCTGCGCCACATCCCGTTCCACGTCCTCCAGGGACCAATCGGAAGGGTCGACGAACATCACATTCCGGACATGGAGCCAGACCTTGGTATAGACCCAGAGCCGTGCTCCCAGGTCGTCAAAATAGTCGATCTCCGCCTCACTGAGATACGGGGTCCGGCTACCCGCGCTATCCAACGGGCTCAGGACCAGCCGGTCCATCTGGCCGGAGAAGATCTCCGCCCGGAGCGTCGCCGCTATGTCCGGAGGAGGCGTGGGAGTCGGGGTGGGCTGCAGGGCCGCAACGGTCGCCGCAACGCTCTCCTCCACCAGCCCCAGGTCCACTGGACCGCCCCCCGAGACCAGCGGGAACTCCCCGTCAGGCGAGACCCCTCCATCCTCCGCGTCACCGCCCGACATGACGTAGAATAGCCCAATGACCAGCACAAGAAATACAAGTACCCCGCCGATCAGGTACTTCTTATTCACATCGCGGAACCATTCCGTAATCAAAGACACACGTCACCTCAACCGGAGCTTGCCGATCATCCCGTCCATACCGGACAGCTGCTTCTCGATGAGCCGCCCCCCGTCCATGAGATAGAACCTGCCCTCCCGGACCAGGGTCTCAAAGTCGGCCAGCTCCTGGCCGGACATGGCCATGAGGGTCCGGCCGCTGGGCCCACCTTGATCGATGCGGCCAGGAGCCGGTCAGCCCCGTACCCCGTCACCTGTATGGCGTCCAGAAGGTCGAGGAACAGATCCTCGTACCTCTCCCGCAGGGGCCCCGGAATCCGGCTGGAGGTGAGCCGGCCGAACACCTCGTCAGCCTCCGCAGTCACCTCGTGGACCTGGATGACCCATTCGAGGTCCACATCTCCCGGGCCGGAGTAACTCAGGAGAGACTGAAGGTCCCGGCTGACCCGCCGCATGTCCTCCAGCATCACCTGGTGCCCGTACAGGTAACGGACCTCCACCAGCACCTCGGGGTTCAGGGTGAGCCCCTTCACAATATCCTCCAGGGGCTGGGGCGTCGGCTGGACCTGATCGAACTCAAGCATCTCGAACTCGTCGCCCCCCGCGGTCTCCTCGCCGCCCCCGCCAAAGAGGCCGCAACCAACCGTCCCAAAGAGGAGCGCCAAGGCAAGAAGGACCGTCAACCGCAAACTCATCCCCGAACCTCCATCCGGGAAACAACATAGAGCAAAAGCACAACCACCCGTTTTGACAAAACGGGAAAACCAACTCCCATGTCATCCTGACAGGTGAAGGCCCGGAACCGGGCGGCACCGGAAAGAGAAGGAATATGCTCCAGAACCACGAGCCCAACGAATACACACCCCAACAGATAATGCGGTTCCACGCCGCCACCCTGTACCACACCGCCTTCAACCTCTGCCAAGCACTCGAGGTCAAACAAATGAGACTCCTGCAGGACCCAATAAACATGGTCCTGTCCGGAGTCGACATCGACGCCGAGGCCAACATCCAGGGCATGAGCACCGACCCGGACCACTACGGCCGGCTCGCCAGGGAGCTGGAAGAGGGCCGGGAAACCGTCAGACGGGAATGCGCCTCCCCCCTCACCGAACAGGCCCAGCAGCTGGTCAACGCCTCCATAACCAGCGCAATGAAAATCAAGAAGGTGCTCGAGGAACACCCGGAACTCGCCACAGCCTGACCCCCCAAGGAGGACGCCGACATGACCCCCTCCACAGCCCTCTCCGGCCCGGAGCCCAGCCAGGAGGTGAGGCATCTTGCCTACAACCTCTTCGAAAGAGCCAAGGTCGTGTACGCCCTCATGATCGACCACGGCTGGCCCTGCTTCGAAGAACCCCTCAAGGAGATATGCGTCACCCTCGACCTGGACGAGGACCGCTCCGTCATCGGAATGAGCCACAACCCCAACCGGTACCGCCGGATCCACGAGTCCCTCCAGCGGAACGAAAAAGGGCTCAGGCAGCAGGACCCCGCCCAGATGCCCCGGGACTGCACGATACTCATCCGGCTCGCCGCCGCCACCAGCTTCCGGATAGCCCAGGTCCTGGAACAGAACCCGGACCTCATCGACCTGGAGGATGAACTGGAGGATGCGCTCGAGGAAGACCCGGAAGACACCGAGTGACATGGCCCTCTACTACCTGAGCTTCCTCCCCCTTCTGCTCCTCACCCTGACCGTCCACGAGCTGGGACACCTCCTGGCCGCCCGGCTGCTGCATGTGAAAACCGCCGCCTTCCAGATCGGTGTGGGCCGGCGGCTTGCCTCGTTCCACACCGGCCGCACTCCCATCGCCATAAACGGAAGCACCCTCACCCTGGGACCCAAGGACAGGACCCCGGGGCCGAGAGAAAAAGCCTGGGTATACGTCGTCCAGGACCCGAGCGGCACGTACACCGCCACCGCCATCATGCCCGAAACACGCCCGGGGAAATTGGAACAGGAACACCGGGAGGCCGTCCGGACACAGAACGAGCGGCACATACAGCTCCGGGGCCGGGTCATAGAGAGAAGCGGAGACCGGATCGTCCTGGCCGACATGGCCTGGAGTCTCCACCTCCTGCCGTTCATGGCGGGCGTACACCTCCCCGAAGACCCCGGACTCCGGGCGAAGAACATCTACAACACCGTCTCCTGGCCCCGGCAGATGCTCATTGTCCTCGCCGGACCCCTGGCCAACATGGTCCTCATGGCCGCCACCCTCCTCACCCTCGCCATCTTCCCAATCACCGCCGCCAACGTCCCCATACTCACCATCACCAGCGTCGCCCCAAACAGCACAGCGGACGCCGGAGGCCTTGAGAAAGGAGACCGGGTGGTCCAAGCAGGCCCCACCCTCATGCCCAGCAAGGAGAACCTCCAAGCGATGATCCTCCGGGCCGGGCAGCACGGCCGGCCCCTGGACCTGAGGGTCATGCGCGGACAGGACTCCATCGGCATGACCATAGAGCCAGACCCCCTCACGGGACGAATCGGAGCAACCCTATCCGAGAACCTGACCAGGCCCGTGACCCGGCCCAAAGGGCCCAGAGAGGTCCGGGACCGGTTCACCCACCTAAGCGGAGCCTACTTCAGCTCCATCACGTCCCTTCTGGCCGGACTCGGAGCAGACCGGGAGGGCCCCCCGGAGGCCACCGGGATCCTGCTGGGAGCCCACCAGACGGCGCAGGCCGTCGAATTCGCCGGGCTCAGGGCCTGGCTGGCTGTGATGGGCGCCTTCACCATGAGCATCGCCCTCCTGAACCTCCTCCCCGTGCCACCCCTGGACGGGTACCGGCTGGTCACCCAGACCATCCAGGCGCTCCGGCACGGAAAACCCATCAGCCAGAGGGTGGACCAAGCAATGACCCTGGGCGGACTCATAGCGATCTATTCCGCCGGCCTGTACCTTGTGCTCATTGACATCACCTACCTGCTCCAATAGGGACACACGCACAACCAAAAGGCCGGAACAGTGGTAAGGAGCGAACAATGGATTCCCTGCACCTCTACGACTACGTTCCCCACGGCATGGACAACCAGACCCTGGAGGTGACCCTCAAGCCCGGACAGTCGATACACGCCGAGAACGGCGCCATGTGCTTCATGGAAGAGGGCATTACCATGTCCACCGGCGCCGGCCCCAGCCGCGGCCCCCTCGCCCTCTTCAAGCGGCGCATATCCGGAGAGAGCATCCTCATCAACATCTTCACCAACCAGGCCGGCGTCCCCCAGCACCTGGGCCTCAACCCCAAAGAACCGGCCCACATCACCCCCGTGGAGCTGGACGCCGGCACGCCGGACCTCATCTGCCGGCAGGGCGGGTTCCTCGCCGGACACCCGGACGTGAGGGTGACCGTCGCCGTCGCACCGGCGAAGGCCGCCGTGTTCGGGAAGAGCGACCTGATCATGCAACGGCTGCACGGCTTGGGCCAAGCCTTTCTGACCGGCAACGGCACCGTGATCAGGAAGGAGCTGGGGCCCGGAGAAACATACCTGGCCGACACCGCCGCCCTCGTGGCGTTCGAGGACACCGTGGATTACACCGCCCAGCTGCCCAGAGGGCTCAGCAACATAATGTGGAGCAAGGAGAACCTGTTCCTCCTCTCCATACAGGGACCCGGGGCCGTCTGGTTCCAATCGGCCTCCAAGCCGCCCCCAACCAAAAAGGTCCAGCCCCGGTAGCTCCCCCAAGCAGGACAGGGCCGCCGCCGGAAACCCGGCCCCGCAATTGCTGACACCAGGGTGAGGACTTCTCAAGCACCCAACCATACACTCGGTGCAAGACCCGCCCCAAAGGGGCCCCAAGATTCCCAGCAACAAAACAGGATACCTAACCTCCCACATGCAAAAAAGGACAACAGAATGAGAGACCAACTCCCCACTCCCAGCCACACCGCCCAGCCAGAGGAACACCGGGCCCAGAGCCCCGCTCACCCCATAGACGAAGCCGCCATAGTCCAGGCCCTGTCATATCCCCGGACCCCCTACTTCATCACCACGAGCCTCTACTGGGACTGCGAGTGCAACATCGACCACATCAGGCCCGCCGGCATGCCTGCCTGCGAGGAATGCGGCGCGGTCCGAGCTGACCGGCCCGACTCCCGGATCAACGAGGCCCGAAACGCCCGCATCCACGTCGACTGGACCGACCCGGAGGTGCTTCCGACCCTGGACGAGCACTCCGCCGCAGACCGGGCCCGCCAGCCGGCGGGGGTAACCCCATGAGCATCAACAGCCACCAGGAGCCGGAATACCGGATCAAGGACTTCTTCCTCGACCCCGCCAACCACCAAGCGGTGGCTGAAGCGACCATCGTCGCCGCCGGAGGAGACCATGCCGTCCATCCCCCGGGCGACTACCACATGCTCCCGGGCCCAGTCCGAAGCCACTTCGTCCAGGCGTTCGACAAAGGAGACGGATTCGGATTGATGCGGGGCATCCTGGGACTCGACTTCATCGAGCGCATAGCCGTCTACTATCCCGTCTACTCCCGGAAGTCGGCTCGAGCGCCCCATTGCCAGGACCTGGCGGAGCTCATCCTGGCCCACATCACGAAGTCTGCTCAAGGGCCCCTCACCCTGACCCAGATCACCAGCTAGACACGACCGCAAAACTGCCGGGAGAAGCTATGAACGAGTGCAAGTGCGGAATCAGACCCGAGATGGGAGTCGGCGGAGCGGCCGCCCTGCTGTGCCACCACAGCACCCCGGAAGAAATCGAGGCAGTGCAGGTCCAGCTCATCGACGTCCTCAACAGCCTGTCGGCGAACATCGACCCCGAGCAAATGCTGAGCAAGCCCCTGCAGGAGGTGGCCGAAGGCTACATCCAGAGCATCGTCGGAAGAGACTACAATATGCTCACCGCCATGGAGCACAACGTCCTCATGGCGGCGTTTCTAAGGCACGCGAGCCTGGGGCTTCAGGCCCTCCAGACCAGCGTAATAGAGAGGACCCAGAGGCAGGCGGGAACCCGGAAATAGTGCAGCAACACCGCACAAGACTGATAATTCACCCCTCTTCCCCCGCCGGGAGGCCAGAGTGAAACGGAACCTGATAAGGGCCTGCCTCACCGTCCTGGTCCTCGCTCCCCTGGTGGCCGCCGCCCTGTTCATCATTCTCCGCCAGGGGTCCGGCGTTGCCGGTTCCCTGCAGGCAACCCCCGGAGACCCTCCGGTCCTGGTCGAGTTCGGGGACTTCCAATGCGTCCACTGCGCCAGGCTCGCCCTGGGCCCCATGCGCAGCATCCACCGGGACCTGGTCAGCGCCGGAGCTCTCCGGTTCGAGTACCGCCACTACCCCTTCCTGGGCCCGGAGTCCCTGGAAGCAGCCCTGGCTTCCGAGTGCGCCCGGGACCAGGGGAAGTTCCACCAGTTCCACGACGCGCTGTACGGGCTCACCATCCGGGGCCTCACCCTCAACCCCGAAGCCCTCGATTGGGCCGCCCGGGAAACCGGGCTGGACGCAGCCCCGTTCCGTCAATGCCTCCAGGACCAGACCCACGCCGACAGGGTGGCTCTCCAGAAGAGAGAAGCCCAACAGCTGGGAGTACGGGGCACCCCCACTCTCTTCCTGAACGGACAGGTCCTCCCCTGGCAGACCCAACAGGAGCTCATGACCCGGCTGGAGCAGGCCATCGCCCTCCACCAGCGCGGAGAGAATTGACGGTTTGCTTCCCACCGGGATACCACAGCCGCCATGGCTGGTCATCCTGACCCTCAGCACCGTCACCGGAATAGTGACCGGATACCAGACAGCAGAGGTACTCCACGACCTCAGTCCGGACTGGAACATCTCACCCGGAGCAGCCCGCGCCCTGGCCATGGGCGCCGGATGCACGGCGGGACTTCTCTCCACGCTGGCAGTGGCCACGGCGGCCACCGTAGCTTCGATCATCACAGGATATTGGTGGAGACATCGAAAGGGGGCGGCGCTCAGCCGTCCCCGCGCCGCCCCCTTGGGGACGGCCGAGACAGCCCAGGAGGAGGATAAGGATGGAGGAAACCATCGAGATCTACGCTGCCGGAGCTTCCCTAGGGGAACCCGGCCCCGGCGGTTACGCCGCCGTCATCGACCCTGACAACCAGCGCCACACCGTACAGGGACACGAGGCCCAGACCAACCGGGAACGGATGGAGATCACCGCGGTCCTGGAAGCCCTCAGGGTAACCAACGAGATCTCCCCGCCCGGCGGCGTCAAGGCAATCATCCACTCCCGCTCCCAGAACCTCACCGAGGCCTTCAACCAAGGCTTGATCGCCGGTTGGAAACGGAGGGAATGGAAGAGCTCCCGGGGAGACCGGATCAAAAACCAGGACCTCTGGAAACAGATCCTCGACACAGCCGGAGAGCGCAGAATCACCTGCGTCCACCTGAAAAACAGCTCCCAGAGCGAGACAGCAGCGGAGTCCCGCTGGCTCGCCTTCAAGCAGGCCAACAGGACCACCGAAGCGCCAGCAGACACCGGGGCCGCCGAAGCGCCGGCAGACACCAAGACCGCCGAAGCGCCGGCAGACACCGGGACCGCCAGGGTCCGGACCGACCTCGAAACCGCGCTGCCCGGACTTTTCATCTATTTCCAGTCAGACAACGGAACCGTCGTCACCACCCCCCTCCGGTACATGGGAGACGCCCCCGTCCGGCTCATGGTCGAAGGGTTCGGCGGACAGTACACCGTCACGGACCAGAACGCCGCCATCAGCGCCCTGAACACCCACCGGGGAGTCTACTGGACCCCCGGAGAGCAGGACCGGCTCGTGGAGAAAGTCTGCCGGGACCTGGCCGTCGGGCGCGAGGGAGATACCCTGGGGCTCTGGAGCATCGGCGCCGCCCAGCTGGGAGACGCAATCGTCCGGACCGCCCTCGCGGTGGTCCAGGTCACCAGCCCGCTCACCGTGTGCCGGGCCAGCCAGCTCCAGGAGGGGGAAAGACTGTGAGAACCCTCGTATGCGGAGGCAGGACACTCCAGAATAGAGCCTTCCTGGACAGGGTCCTGGACACCATCGGCCCCACGGAGCCCCCACCTTCCACCTGAAGGGGCAAACTGATAAACTCTTGCCAACAAAACCAGATGGAGAAGATCCCCATGTTGACAGCTCTTCTGGTGATAGCCTTGGTCTTCGCTCCAGTCGTGCCAATCGTAACGGCAGTCGTACTGGCAGACAGGAGCAACGCCCGCCGAGTGCGTCTACTACGCGAGGAGATGGTGCAATCCGGCATCATCCCAGCTACCGCAGCTAACCCATTAACCCTGCAAATTCGCAAATGGGGGATTGTGGACTTCTCAAAAATACTGAAGCTAAGATACAAACCAGACTAAGGAACATCGCAAGTAGAGCGACCGGCAAGGCGTCATTGATGTTGATGCGTCCGGTGGACAGCCGTCGCCGCCGATTCCGGGAGCGGAACGACTGACCATTTAGCCCGGACTCCGGCGGCCCATCAGACCTCCGAACCCACTCCGGCGACGCCGGTACCGGCCCTCCCCGTCCACCTCATCGTAGTCCGGCCACGACCGGCCAAAATCCCGGAGCTCAGGACACGTGGACACCACCGTGAGCGAGCTCCCATCGTCGTCATGCCTCAGCCGGGTAAGGGCGGTGTAGAGCAGAGACCGGTCCTGAGGCCTTCCGATGCTGTCCACGCAGACAACCAACCGGCGGGCCTCCCAGCCCTTGAAACTGTGGAGAGTCGTCGCCTTCAACTTCGGCGTCCCCTGCCGGAAGGCCAGCTTCTGCCGCCAGGACTCCTCGTCCCCGTCCCCGAAGGTGTGAAGAACCCCCACTCCCTGCCGCTCCAGCTCACGAGCGAACCCCCGGCCCAACTCCCCGCTCTGGGTGATGAACACCATGTCGGGATAACCCTCTTCCGGAGACAAACCCCGCACCTGGCGTGACGCCTCCCGGCAACACACGTCCACCACGCCCTCCCGGTCCTCCACCTGGACCCACCGGAGCTCCACCGGGCCGGAGAAGGAGATCTCCGACGGCAGGTCAACCTCCTCATTCCCCATGAAGCTCTCAACGTACCGCTCCAGGACGGGCTTGATTCCCAGGGGCAGACGGTACACCGTCTCGAGATTGAACCAGGGGCCGCTGAACCCTGCCCCACTCATCGCATCGTCAGTCCAACCGTGGGCCCGGCCGTAGATGTCCTGGGTTCTGTCCGCCGCGAGGAACATCTCCCCTCCGGAAACCAGGGAACAACGGAGGGTCTCCCACCAGAGCGGACTGAAGTCCTGCCCTTCGTCCACCAGAACGGCGTCGTAGAGCCCGGCGCCCGGACGCTCCGACCGGTAGACCTCCCGCACCAGCTCCGGCAACTGCTGGTCCAAGACCCCGTCCCTGGAATACAGACGCCAGAGCTCCCGGTATTCCGCACCCATCCCCGCGCTCTCGCAGACCCGCCGGCACCAGTGGTGAAAGTTCAAAAACTCTATCCGCCGGCGCACCGGCTCCCGGCCCGTCCGTCTCCGGACGGCGAGCCCCATGAGGTAGTTCATCAGGGTCACGTTGAAACAGACCACCAGTACCCGGGCCCCCATATCGGCCAACTCGGCGGCCCTCGCCGCAACCGACACGCTCTTTCCGGACCCCGCCGGGCCCCGGACCCGGCGGAAACCGCCCGAAGTCCGAGTCGTCACAAGCTCCCGCTGCCGGTCGTTAAGCGCCAGAGGCTCCAGCCCGTCCTCATCGGAGCCCACCGGACCCCGGAGCCACTGCCGGAACACGTCCGCATCAATCCCCGACATCCGGCTGTCCGCAGGCGCGCCGGAGGCAGGAAAGATGCGCTCCAGGCTGCCGGAGGCCAGATCCTCCGCCCCCGCCACCGGGTAGAGACGGTTGAACTCCCGCTCCTCCTGCCGCTTCAGACCGCTGAAGAGAGGATAAGCCTTCCTCCGGGAAACCCCGGGGAGTATCACCCCGGCGGTGATGACGCCGAACCCACCCTGGTCCGGGAGACCCGGACAGTAGATGTTGTAGATCTCATCCTTCGCCCTCCTCACCCTGGCGACAGGATTCTCATGGTCCACGCTCACCTCCCGCCCCTCAGGGCCGGGAACCATGAGCAGCGGCGGCTGTCCGGGGCCCCCGGGCCGGAAGCTTCTGGAACCCAGCCCGTCGTCCCATTCCATCACCTGAAAGACACCTATCCCGACCTCCGGCTTGAACAGGACAAAGTCCGGCTCCAACCCGTTCAGGTAGGGATGAAAGTATATCTCCCAAGAGCGGTCCAGCCTCTGCTGAAACACCTCAAGGACCCGTAGCTCATTGGAGGTCGGAGCCCTTGGCAACTCTGAGAACCGCTCCGCCGGCGGATCAATGGTTCGGACCATAGGACAGACCCCCTTCTGCAGAAAGTATCCCTTGGAACCAGCTTAGACCAAACGGCCCGAAGCCCGTTTGAACAGAAACAAAAACGGGAGATATATCCCAAACGGAAAGAGCAACAGAAAAGGGACACTCTTAGAAGACGACCCGGCAAGGAGAGACCCATGACTTCCTGGAAACCCATAACTTCCTGGAAACCCATAACTTCCTGGAAACTCAGCCTCCTGACCCTCGTCCTGCTGGTCACCCCCATGCTGGCGGCAGGATGCCAGCATGGGGGCCAGAACCAGCTCAACCCAACCCCCGCCTTCGGGGTCAGCGAACCCATCACCGCATCCCAGATGTGGGAGATCTTCCAAGCACGGCCCGGGACCCTAGCCGCCGACCGGTACAAGAACCGTTG
The DNA here is from genome assembly GCA_965197555.1 of Dehalococcoidia bacterium. GTDB lineage: Bacteria > Chloroflexota > Dehalococcoidia > Lucifugimonadales > UBA3495. Next base: position 2,469,597 of record OZ240213.1, read on the forward strand.
GGCGGTGATCGAAATCGACAGGCTATCGACAGTCACCGCGGACGGAAAGGCGATACAGAGAATGCCCGGGACCCTCCAGGCCCTGGAGTTCAGGTTCAACTACCCCGAGGACGCGGACAAGGTGGACGATGGAAACGATAAGGTCCTCTGCAACATCCGGGGAGTCAACCTGACCCAGACCACCCTCATATTCCAATACTGCCGGCCCTGGACCGGGTGACCCGGCCACACCGGAATAAAGCCGCAAGCCAGAAACTAACAGCCACCGCGTCATCACGGTGGACCACATCAACCACGGACGGGGTGAGTACCTGCGGGGCAATGTGACTACCAACACCATCGAGTCCACTTGGGCACTGAGTACAACATTCGACAGAATTCTAGCTGTCACCCGACCGCCCTCCCTTGACCGTGCCCGCGCTCGGCCCTTCCTCAAGTGGGCTGGGGGCAAGCGAGCTTTGGTACCGGAGATCGCCAAACTCCTGCCAGATACCATCAACACATATTGGGAGCCGTTTCTCGGTGGTGGAGCGGTTTTCTTTGCCCTGGATGGCTGGATACGAGACGCCAAGCTGTCGGACGTGAACGCCGAGCTTGCCTTGACCTATCAGACCATCCGCAATGAGCTTGACGCGCTTCTAGCCCGACTCCAAGAACACGAAGGGTCCCACGCCGACACGAAGTATTACTACCGTGTCCGTAAGACAGCCACCTCTCCTGATGCCGTGGAAGTTGCGGCCAGGTTCATCTATCTGAATAAGACCTGTTACAACGGACTGTACCGGGTGAACAAAAGCGGCCTTTTCAATGTTCCTAGAGGTGAATACAAGAACCGGGCTATCTGCGACACTGACAATCTCCGGGCCGTCTCCGAAGCGCTTCAAAAGGCCGTTCTAAAGCATGGGGACTTTGGGAAGGTGAAACCCTCTCTAGGCGACTTCATCTATTGCGATCCGCCCTACGATGGGACATTCGCCAGATATGGCGCCGACGGCTTTGGTGAACCTGAGCAGCGCCGTCTCAGGGACACCGTGTTGAAGTGGCAAAGACTAGGAGCGGCGGTAATGGTCTCCAACGCGGATACACCATTTATCCGATCCCTCTACCCCGAACCCTCTTTCACCATCCACCAAGTGTCCGCACCGAGGGATATCAACTGCAAGGGAAATGGCCGTGGCCCCACCGCCAGGTTGCTGATTACCGCTTATGCCTAGGGCTAACCGCACTGGTAGTCGCTTGGAGCAATTTGTTGGGGAACTGCTGGCAAAAGGGAACAGCCAAGATGATCAGCAAGACCCAAGCCGAAACCGAAGCCCGGACCCAGAGGGTCCAAGCCCGCATGATCAAGTGCCACGGGCATTTCACCGACATCGACCGGACCGGGAACTGCCTCTACTGCGGCGGCAAGCCGGGCGGCAGCGCCGTCCGGCGCACCAACGAGGACAACTGACCCGCAGAGCAACCACCGGCATCCCCCCAATCCAAGGGAACCCGCGACCGCCGCCAAGACGGAATCAAACGAACCCCAAATTCCAGTCCCAAACTCTTGACAGGTATCCAGCGTAAGCTCCTCCCCTTCCACAGTAAAATCAGGCATACACCCAAAAATGGAAAGGGAGGACCCCTTGACCACTACCGAATCAGCCCCCTGGCAACAGCTCGTCTCCATGGAGCTGGACCAGCAAGACGGCCCCAGGCTCCGCATATCCGGCGCCGGCAGGTGCAGCCGGGCCCTCGTCTACACCGCCCAGGGACTCCCCGAGTCTGACCCGCCGGACCCCCACGGCCGGAACCGGATGGCCCTGGGCCATATGGCGGAGGTCCTCATCATCCGGGACCTGGAGTCCCGGGGATGGGAGACCACCCATACCGTCCTCTCCGAGGGCGGCCAACTGGAGCTCACGGTCAACCTTCCTCAAACCGGGTTCAGCATAACCGGGCACCCCGACGGCATCTGCCGCCATCCCAAATTCACCAAGAACCTCTGGGTCACCCTCGAGTGCAAGTCGCTCAGCGCCAGCCTAGCCCTCAGGGTTGAGGAGAAAGGGGTCTTCGAAGTCTACCCCCACTACCAGACCCAGATCTGCCTCTACGCTCATGAGCTTCACCGGATGGGCCTGGTCTCCCAACCGGACAAGGGTCTGTTCGCCATGATGGACCGGGACGGACGCCCCCTGTCCCCGGAGCGAGTCTCCTGGGACCCGGGGACGGCCGACCGGGCCATGGAGAAGCTGGAAACCGTCATCCAGCAGGCCCAGGCGGACGAAGTACCCGAGCGGCCCCACCTCTCGGGATCCCTCGATTGCCGGTACTGCAGCTATCATGGCAAATGCCGAGGTCCCCGGGTCGAGTACGACCCGCCGGAAGACGGCCGGCCGGCATCCCTCAAGAAGGACGACCCCAAGCTCATGGCCGCTGCGGAGCAGTGGCTGGCAGCCAAGCCCCAGGTGGACGACGCCACCGCTCTCCTCCGTGAGGCATCGGACCACGCCGGAAAGGCGGACCTGCTCGTCGGGGAGAAGCTCGTCGCAGGCTACTTCAAGCCCCGGGACCCGCCGGTCTACGACCCAGAGGCCCTCGCCCGGCTGGTACCAGCCGACATCCTCCGGAAGTGCCGGGCCCCCTGGAGGTCATTCCAGAGGTTCTGGGTCCGGACCCCCAGATGACGAACGGCGCAGCGAGGAAAGGAGACTGAAACAATGCGAAAGATAATGGAGAAATACCGCCCCAATTCAGAACCCTTGGCTTGCCTTGAGGCCGTCTTGGGAATTGCGATCCTCACCTTCATCCTAGTTTTCTTCGACTACCTGAGTTCGCCAGAAATATCGGACGAAATAAGCTGGTGGAAGCCGGTTTATCTGTGGATTGGGGTGGGCGCAGGAGCCCTATCCCTGGCCAGGGGCGTGCTCGACAAAATTGTTCACATCTACCGATAAGGATGATGAGAGCTGACAGTCCATTCCCTCCGAACCCAAACCGGCCTGACGACCGTCGCATCCGGCCCTTGGAAACGGAGACCCTCCTCACGGCGCCGGACCGAATCCCGGACAACCGGGCAAAAGCCGAAACAGTACCACCGGCTGGCCTTCTCCCCAATCTGGACGCCAGCCGGGCACAATAAGACCAAGCGAGACGAGGCAACAACCATGACGACTCAATCTCCAGCCCTCTGCCACAGCTGCAGCGCCCCCGCCACTGCGGGACCCGACCCGCTGCAACCCCACCTCCAACGGTGCATCCCCTGCGCCTCCATCGACACCCTCGAGATCCCCCCGAACCCCGAGCGCAAGAGCCCGGTCCCGGAATCCGTCCTGAACGGTCCAGCCTGGACCGTCGCCAGCGAGATAGCGCCCGACGGGCAGCTGTGGGACCACCAGGCCAGGGCCCTCGAGCTCCTGACCCAGGACCATCACGTCGTCATCGCCACCGGCACCGCCTCAGGCAAGACCCTCATCTTCCAGGTGTGGGCCATGGACCTCCTTGCAGCCAATCCCCAGGCCACCGTCCTGGCCTTCTACCCAACCAAGGCTCTCGCCAACGACCAGGTACACCGGTGGCGCCAGTCCTGCGCCGCCCTGGGACTCCCCCCCGACACCGTCGGTCAGATAGACGGCGACGTCCATCCCATGGAAAGGCGCAACGCCATCATCGGGAACTCACGGATAGTCATCATGACCCCCGACGTCTGCCACGCCTGGCTCCTCCGAACGGCCGGCGCCCAGAACGTGCGCCGGTTCCTGAAAGGACTGGCCCTCGCCATCGTCGACGAGGCCCACACCTACGAGGGAGTGATGGGAAGCAACTCCGCCTACCTGTTCAGAAGGCTGGTCAGCGCCACCACCAACGCGGGAAACCTGGGGATACCCCAGCTCATCGCCGCCACCGCCACCATCCTGGACCCCGACGGCCATCTCCGGAAACTGACCGGGCAGACCTTCTCCACCGTGAACGAGGAGGACAACGGCGCGCCCCGGCATTCCCGGACCATCCACCACCTCCCAACCGTTCCCCAAGCCATGAACCGGGAGGAGCACCTCGCCCAGCTCGTCACCTCAATAATCGACGCCGACGAGAAGGCCCAGGTCATCGCCTTCGCCGACTCCCGGCAGGGAGTGGAACGCATCGTCCAACAGATCAACCGGCCGGACGCCGTCATGCCGTACCGGTCCGGGTACCAGCCCCAGGAACGCCGGAACATCGAGGACCGGCTCCGGAGCAACTCCATCCGGGCCGTCATTGCGACCTCCGCCCTGGAGCTCGGGATTGACATGCCGGACCTCGACTACGGAATCAACCTGGGCCTTCCCCCCACCAGGAAACAGTTCCACCAGCGATTGGGACGGGTGGGCCGGACTCAACCCGGCACATTCATCGTCCTGGCCGACGCGGACCAATTCACCTCGTACGGAGAGACCCTGAAGGACTACTACGGAAACTCCGTGGAGGACTCGCACCTCTACCTGGACAACGAGTTCATCAAGTTCCACCAAGCCCTCTGCCTGAAGTCGGAGCTCGAACACTCCGAACAGAACACGATGGTCCCGCCCGGGTACTGCGAATGGCCCGACGGGTTCGAAATGTCCCTCCGGTACACCCACGGCCGCATCCCGGACCACCTCAGCCGGCCGGCGCTCCGTTCCCCCAACCACACCCCCCAGATCGAGCACAGCCTCAGGAGCACTGGAGAGGAGGACATCGCCATCTTCCCAACAGACGCCAGGAACACCAACTCGGCCCCCCTTGGAAAGATCACCGTCTCCCAGGCCATCAAGGAGGCCTACCCGGGAGCCGTCTACCGCCACTTCGGAAAGTCCTACCGGATCGAGCAATGGAACCGGCGTAGGGAGGACCAGCAACCCTACATGAGGGCCACTCCCCTGGCCCAGCCCGGGCCCCGGACCGACCCCGTGCTCCGGCAGACAGCAACGGTCCACGCCGGACACGAGGAAACCGTCCGGACCCGCTGGAAGACCGGAGACCGCGGCTACGGAGCCCAGACACCCGTCACCATAACCGTATCCGTGGAGGGATACGAGGAACGGCAAGGACAGAGAGGGCCGGCCGGAAAGAGGCACATCGCCTACTACCACGACCTGCAGAACACGGACCCCCGGAAGACCCGGAAGCAGCACGAGTTCCCCACCACCGGAATAATCATCCGGATAGACGACCCCTGGTTCGCCGGACAGGCCGGGACCGCGTGGCAGGCCCGAAACCAGCTGGCGCAGGCCCTGAGGACCCACCTCGCCTACCAGCGAAGCATCAACCTGGCCGACCTGGGCCTGAGCGTGGATAACATCATCATCCAGACCCAAAGGGGGTACCACGCATCCTTCAGCTCCATCCTGGTCTTCGACAACGTCTACGGCGGGCTGGGACTCGTCCAACACCTGTACGATCACCTTCCAAAATACGCCCAGGCAATCGCAAGCTCCACCCCGCCGGGGAGAAACGACGACGGATCGTACTCCGCCAACGCGGAGCGGTTCAGCCAGTGGACTAGGGACATCCGGGAAGGCCGACCCACGGACCTCCAAGAACCCGGTGAAACTGACTGGTGGCGCGTCGTCCGGCCCCAGAGCCCCGTTACGGTCTTCTCCAGCCAACAGGACGGAATGACCCAGGGCGAGGTCGTCAGGGCCGAATGGGACGACGGAATCGTCTACGTCGTGGATACCGAAGACGGGACACTGCACGCCCGGGACTCGGCGGTCGAGGCCGGAGGGCCCGAGTTCGACTGGCTCCTCTGGCACCCAGCCACCGGACAGCATCAACAGCTCAGCAGCGAGTAGCCAGGGCGGAGCCCGTAACCGTGTCGGGCCTCACACCGGCTCCGGTCTCCCACCGCAACTGCGTCCGCCACAGCGCCATCCCCCCCGGAACAACCAATCCCCCTGGCCAATCCTTGCTCTCCACGTTTACACCCACAGCCGCACCCTGTGACATGCAAGGGGACTAGAGACACGCCAGGACGCAAGTCCCACCCAAAGGAGACTCCCCAATGGAACCCGACACGGACCAAACCAGGAAATTCCCGGCTGCCGCCGGAGGAGACCACACGGTCCAGCTCACCCACCTCAAAGCCCACCTGAAATTCCAGAAACAGGACCAATGCGATAGGGCGAAGATCAGCTGGAACACGATCATCACCCGGGCCCAGTCCCGCCTGCACATAACCCTGGAACTCAACGAGAAGATAAACAGCAAGACGCCCGGCTTCCACCGCCCGGGAAAGGTCGATACCCCGGACGGGCAGAGAAAGCTCCGGAGCTTCGCCTCCCACGCGAGAACGGGTATCTTCCACGGCGGAGACGGAAACGTCCGGCTCCCCTGGAACCTCAGGTACCGGATGTACCGGGCCCAGAGGCCTCAACTCTCCGACCAAGCCTTCCGGGAAATCGAGGACGAACGGCCCCAGCCCCGGATACCCCGGAAGGAGCAGGAATTCCCCATGGAGTTCCAGCACAAGCTGGCCCTCCGGCAGGAAACCTGCCGTCTCATCCAGCTGCAGGGCGCAAATCCCAGGCATCACAAAGAGGCGGTCATCCTCACGGTCCATCCCTGCCGGATAGCCGGCAGAAACGTCCTGGAAACCGAGACGGACGAAAAGGGGTTCTGCCTCCACTGCGGCTCCCGCATGACCCAACTCAACCTGAAGGAAGCCGCCTACGACCCCGGAGAGGAACCGGTATACATCGAACAAGGAAGCTGGCGAAGGACCCCGGGGCAGGAGCAGACGGCCCAGGCCGCCTAAAGACCATCGCCGCACAAACGCCCGCTCCGACCGGCGTAGTACGCTGAACCTGCAGCCTACGCCAGCCCAAAGGAGCGGACCCCAATGGCCACACCCTTCACCAAGCCCGCCATCCCGTTCACCCAGACCAGCCGCACCGGCTGGGTCCTCACCATGACCGTTGGAGAGATCACCCGGATTCTCCCAGCAAGGGAGCCCGAGCAACTCTCACTATTCACCGACACCAACCGCCCCATCACGCCCCGGCACCTGGACAGCATCGAAAAGTTTCTCACCGACACCCCTCACTGGGCGATGCCGGCCATCGTCCTCTCAGCCACCCCGGGGACAATCAAAAGCCTCAAAGGAACAATCACCGGGGATTCATCCGCCCTCCAAGTCCTCGACGGACAGCACCGGCTCCAAGCCTTCTCCAACACCCTGCGCCAGCTCGAAGCCCAGCCGTCAAACGACGAAGAGTCCAAGACCAGACTGGATGACCTGAGCGGGCAGGAACTCCCGGTGGTGATCTTCGAGGTAGAGAGCAACAGCGACCACCGCCAACTGTTCGCCTGGTTCGCCCGGAACAGGCCCATTGAGCCAGCGGTCCGGGAGTTCTTCGACGACAGTGACCCCTTCGGAAAAGTGGCGAAGAACGCCATGGAAAAATCCGTAGTCCTCATAGACAGGGTCACCTGGAAGTCAAAAAACGTGCCACCCAAGGGCGACGAGGCAAGGAAACTACTGTCCCTCAACTGGCTCAAGGAAACCGTGATCACCATCAGGATGGGGGTCAGGAAAACGCCCAAGCAAGCCGACCGGGACGCCTGCTGGCAGGAGGACGTCCAACACGAGCTCCTCGAACTCACCGTCGAGTTTTTCGACCAGTTCCTACCCAGATGCCTTCCCAACTACTCCACCATCGACAACCTTGACGAACTGGACCGGACCATCCTCAACCAGAGAAGTCTGAGCTACGCACTCAACCCCCTGGTAGTCCGGCTCATCGCCAACGCATGGGCCAGGTGGAAACTGGACCGCAAGAGGGATCCGGCCCAATTGGCCCCGGTGATCGGGACCTTGAACCTCCAGATGGCCGACCCGGACACCGACCTAGAAGGAGCCCTCGGAGTGGTGACCGGAACCCGGAAGAAGTTCGAGGGGCTGAGAAAACAGGCCTGGGAGACCGCCACCACGGAGATCATGAGGAGAGCACAGGAGCAAACCGGCTGAGCCAGGTCACCCAATCAGGACGATATGACAGCTACGCCTCAGCTGCCAAGTAGACTCACAAACAGCCAGCCCAACAGACCGCCAGCGGAGGGAAACGGCATGACCCGGTTCGCAGACGAAATCATCATGAGCGCCGAGCACTACCCCCCGCGGTTGAAATCGCCCTTCCTGGACGGAATGGCCAGGCTGCTCAAGAACCACACCACCAAGCGGATCCTGGTCGACGCGCCGCAGTGGGAGGCGTTCTTCCAAGCCGACCCACTTCCCAAGGAGGTGCTGAGCCAGCTCCACTGGCCCTTCGACAACGCAATATACCTCGATCCCACCCACCCCATCATGCCCGCAGACATGGACATCGTCGACCATGCCCTGAAAGAAAGCATCAACGCACAGGGCGAAGACGTAGACGACGGAGAGAAATCATACATCCGGGCCATGGTCATCCTCCCCACCGGAGAGAGAAGGACCCTCTGCATCCTCAACTCCTGGAAGGGCCAAATGATGAGCGCCACATGCGAACTCAACCTCCAACAGGGAACCGCACATGGCGAACCACCACCAGGGTTCACCCCCCAACAGGATCAGGCCCCACCAGCGGGGGCTGAAGCACTCCAAGTACATACCGGCCACCAGAAGGCTCAGCGGAGACCGGCTAGGGACTGCGGAGGAACAAAACACCGAGCCAGACCAAGGAGAATTGAATGTTTGTGTCCACTGGCGCGGAGAAGCCCCCGCAACCGACGCTGCCGGGGCTTCCTTCAAGGGCAATCCTTGGCGTAAAGAGTTAAACTCGCAGCTGAGCGAGACGACGGAGGGGCAATGTTTGATTTGCCCAGGCTGAGGGATTGGGGGATATGTCTGTGTGGACCGGCCGCTGCCGGCATTGGCCGGCGTTGGATTGGCGGCGGGCGTAGGCCAGTATAACTCTGTGGGCCGTGAGGGGTCTTCAGGACCAAGCAGGCGCTGATGGACCCGGACATGGACTTAAGACGTAAACGTCTTCTGTTGGCGGCCGCCGCCTGTGTGGTGGTCGTCACACTGGGAGCGCTCTATTTGTTGGGCGCCGTGCTTCTGCCCTTGGGCATCGGCTTTGTGATTGCCTACGTGCTCCTGCCGGCAGCTCGGCTGCTGGAGCGGGGTATGCCGTGGCGCCGCCGCCGTCCCGGTCTGAGCCGCGGTATCTCCATCGGGTTAGTTCTCCTGGCCGGTCTGTGCATCCTGGCCGGGGTCCTGGCCGCGGTCATTCCTCCCACCATCAGGCAGGGCCAGCTATTCATTGAAGGATTCCCAGGCTTTTTCAACACCGCCCGTTTGACGGTGGAAGGCTGGATTGCCCATTACGCCGATCTGCTCCCTTATGAGATACGAAACATGATCGAGGAGACGTTGGCCGACGCGGGCGGCGTCCTAGGCAAAGTTGCCTGGCGGGTATTCTCTCAAACTTTGGTTGTCGTCTCCGGCTCTTTCACCTTTATCCTGGGACTGGCCACCGCGCCAGTGTTGATTTTCTACTTGATGAAGGATTCGGCGCAGATCAGGTCGTCCCTTTTAGCCCCATTTCCGCCGGTGTTGCGCGGTTACCTGCGGGACATCTTGGACATAGCGGACCGGACGCTGGGAGGGTACATCCGCGGCCAATTGATTTTGGGCCTGGTTGTCGCGGTTATCGTTACGGCCGGTCTGCTGCTGTTGGGGGTGCAGTTCGCCTTTGTCCTGGGCATGATCGCGGGACTGACCGAGCTCATACCGATCATTGGTCCCTGGATTGGCGGAGCGGCCGGCGTGCTCGTGACGCTGGCTACGGCTCCGGAAAAGGTCCTCTGGGTCATTCTGTTGTACCTGGTTGTCCAACTGTTGGAAAACACCCTGTTGGTCCCCAGGATTCAGGGCAACGCCTTGAAACTGCATCCGGTCGCCATAATCCTGTTGATTGTCGTTGCGAGTCATTATTTTGGCCTCTGGGGCGTCATCCTGGGGCCGCCCCTGGCGGCGATGGGCAAAGACGTGGTTGTTTACTTTGCTCGGGAGTGGACCCGGCCGGTGGAAATCGCGGCCGCGCAAGAGGCTGACGGGACGGATGAGCCGGATGAGGAAGAGCCCGGATTGGCGGAGTGAATTTTCCCGGTCAGAATGAGTTGGGCAAGATTCTCCGACTGGCAGCCCACGGCGTCAATGGCGCCGAAGCGCCCCTCAGTTACAGCAGTTGTAGCAACTGGGATATGACGGTGATTTCGTTGGACTTCTCCTCAGATGGCGACGCTGATGGCGATGGCTACAATGTCCAGCGGTTTGTGGAGCTTGCTTTGTTCTATCCTGGGGTCCTCTAATGATTTGAAACGGAATCAGCAAAGGCAAAGCCTGGAAGCGTTGCCGCTCGCCGGACAACCCGAGTTTCGCAATCGTCTCGTCGCAGCAGTACTGGGAATAACGGCCACAATATACACAATCGGGACCAGCTTCCGAACAACCACAGCCCTGCTAACCATCCTCCTAGCTGGACCTGTAATGGGAGCAATAATAGAGAAAATCAAGGAGAGAAAATCCCACAAAGGGAAACCATAAATGGGCCAAGCCCAAGACCGAGGCAAAGTGCCTCGTACTCCCGACCTCCAAGTGGCTGGCGCACCTAGCCGGGCAGCCCCTAGGCATCCTGCTTACGGACAGAGACGAGATCACCTCTGCGACCCACGGGAAGCCCACATGAAAGTGAAGGAAACTCGAGGGAATTCAGGAGACCGGCCGACAGCCCCTACGCCGGGATTCCCGGAGCCGTCCTTCGGGCCAGCCAACTCCGAAGGTAAAAGCGCCAAACGGCCCGACACCCGGGCCAACCAGCCCTACTCCTCTCCCTCAATCACCGGCGCAACGATGTTGAACTCCTCCCCGTACCCTGACATCCGGAGTACCAGCCTCATCTCGACCAGCGCCCCCCCGATATCCTCCTCAAACCTGAGCCTGGCCCGCCGCACCAGCCGGTCGTCAGTCCCAATCCAGTACTCCAGCCGGACCATCCCGTCCGAGACCGAGAACTCCTCCGGGATGCCGCCCAGCGCCGACGGGCTGATATGCCCTGAAATGTGGTAGACGTCCCGCCCGTCCAGGAGGATCTCCCCAATGAACTCAACCTCCCGGAGCTCACTTAGGTCGAACCCGGCTCCAATAAAATCGGTGAGCTCCGGGAAATCCCCCAGGGACTCCTGCTGCCCATCCCCATTGACCTCGGTGCTCCATTCCCCTGTATCCGGGTCCTTGACGTAGACCACGCCCCCGATGGAGACGATCTCAAATTCCATCCTGAGCCCGCCGATCGACAGCGTGTAGGACACCCACTCCCGGTCAGGGAACTCAAAGTCGCCAGAGACCATGAGCGAGGCCTCCACCAGCTGCCCCTCATCATCGAAGGCGCGGCTCACGACCTCCGCCCCGTAATGGACGGACCGGACCAGCTTCATCGCATGAAAGGCGCCCTCCAGGATACCCAGGGCCTTGGCCCGGGACCCCGCAGGACTCCGCTCCAAGGGAGGAAAAAAGGTTGACGTCGGGACCGGCGCCGCGGTCGGCTCCACGGTCGGCTCCACATAGACCGTGGGCGGAACCGTCGGTACCAGAGTCGCCGTCGGCGCCGGAGTCATAGTAGACTCGACCGTCGCCTCCGGCTCGAAGGTCAGAGGAGGAAGAGGCTCGGGAGCAGCCAAAGGAACCGGCTCACCCCCGCCCAGGCAGCCGAAGGAGAGCATCGCCAGGAAGAAGGCAAGGGCAAGGGACCTCAAAGCGACCCCAGTATTCTGGACCATCAGCAAATCTCCTGCCGGGCCCCGGCAAACGACGTTTCACTGGTATCACCCAGGAACCCCCGGGCAGAAGGGACCAATCACCCAAACCGGCCGGCCGGACGAAAGGCCCCGGACGTTGACGCTGTGAACACGGCGCAACGTAAAAGGACCGCTCCGGCGACCACACGAGGACGAACGCGGTCGGGGATAGCCCTGGCCCCAGACTTCTTCCGGGGCCAGGGCCCACCGGACAGCAAGTTTAGTAGTTCTCCGACCAGGTCCGGAGACGGGCCACGTAAAGCCAGCACTTGCCCCCGTCCGAAGGACGGTTGGCAGCCGTGCTCCAATACACGATGATGTTGTTATCCGAGTCCCGCCCCGACAGGGCTCTGACCAACCCGGTATCCACGTTTCCAATCCGCAATCCCCTGGGGACCTGGGACGCCCCAACCTTGCCCGCAGCGCCCGCGGTACCAATAAACCCCGCAGCAGGCGTCGAGGCCTGGTTCCAGCACTTCTCGGCACCTGCCGCATCATCTGGATCGTCGACCTGAGGGTTCCAAACGTCCGGAGGACACTCCTGCCGCTGAGCCTGAATCTGTCTGACCACCACGGCCATATTGCCCTCAGTGGAAGCGCCCCGCTGGAATACGAACTGGCTCCGGAGAACCGAGTCGCAGTTCAACCCTATGTCGGACTGAAGCGCAACCCCCCCGACCGGCTCGATCACCGCCTGGCTGATGATTCTGGGCACAATGAACGCAATACCGACGATGACCAGCCCAGCAATGGCGCCCATGAGAGCAAGCCGAGCCTGCCCGGCCTTCTGAGGATCTCCCCCAGACGTCATCCATAGAATCCCCGCGTAGCACACCGCAATCGCCGACAGCCCTCCGCCCACCATGGCGACAAGCCGGGCCACATTGCCCATGACACTACCTAGCTCTTCCAAGACCTCACCTCCGAAATCTGTGTCTGAAATCAGACTAGAACGAGATACCGTTTTTCCGTTTTTACAAAATCAGGTCAGTAGTTCTCCGACCAAGTCCGGAGACGGGACACGTAGAGCCAACAGGCGGCACTGTCCGACGGCCGGAAATTCGCGTTACCCCAGTAGACGACGATGTTGTTATCCGAGTCCCGCCCCGAGGTACTCCGAACCGCCCCAGCGTCCTCGTTACCATCCCGAAGACTCCGGGGCACCACCGAAGCGCCGATCTTCGCGTTCACTCCCTCATTCCCTGAGCCAGTACCAAAACACCCATCGGTCGCCGGCCTCGACTCGTCCACACCAACAGTGGCTGGATCATCAGCTACTGCAGCCGTTGCCTGATACCCACCATCGTCGACCTGAGGGTTCCAAACGTCCGGAGGACACTCCTGCCGCTGAGCCTGAATCTGTCTGATCACCACGGCCATATTGTTCGTAGTGGAAGCACCCCGCTGGAATACCAGTTGGCTCCGGAGAACAGCGTCGCAGTTCAGCCCCACGTCGGACCCGAGCGCAACTCCCCCAACCGGCTCGATCACCGCCTGGCTGATGATTCTGGGCACAATGAACGCAATACCGACGATGACCAGCCCAGCAATAGCGCCCATGAGGGCCAGCCGGGCCTGCCCGGCCTTCTGAGGATCTCCCCCAGACGTCATCCACAGAATCCCTGCGTAGCACACTGCAATCGCTGACAGCCCTCCGCCCACCATGGCGACAAGCCGGGCCACATTGCCCATGACACTGCCTAGCTCTTCCAAGACCTCACCTCCGAAACCGGTCCAAACCTAGATACTCCGTCCACCCGACACCCAAACATCAAGCGAACTGCTGTAGAGCCAGCAGACAGAGCTGTCAGAAGGCAAATTTCCAACCTTAAAAAGCACCAGTATGTTGTTCGCGCTATCCCGCCCGGTTTTGCTCTGCGAAACAGAAATCCACAGGCTGGAAGGCACGGCCACACCGTCCACCTTAAGGTCCCCCTCCGCCGTACTATCCGAACCAACAAAACAACTACCTGCAATAGTATGAGGAGTCACCTCCTCACCCACCTCGGGGTCCCACAGCCCCGACCCGCACTCATCCCGGTCCGCCTGGATCCGGTCAATCAGATAGTTCATGTGGTTGTACCGGGACGCGGTCCTGTGGGTCACCAGCTGCCGTTTCAGAATCGCGTCACAGTCCGTCGAGTACTCCACCTCGACCGCGATCCCTCCTGACGGCTCGATGACCATCTCGCTGATCACCCCCGGAACCAGGAACGCCACCCCGACGATGACCAGCCCGATAACCGCGCCGATGAGAGACATCCGGGCCTGAGACATCCGCTGCGGGTCCCCGGTCGCCGTCATCCACTGGATGCCCGCGTAGGCGATGAAGACCGCGGACAGGACCCCGCCCAGGAGGGCCACGACCCTGGCAACGTTCCCAATAACTGAAATGATCGTCTCCATGGGCCGAGCGTATAGCACAGAAGTCAACTCCCGTTTTCCCAAAACCGGGCAAACCCGTTTTCCGGGCCCAGGAGGATTGACGAGGAGATTGACAAAACGAAACAGGAAACCGTTCTCCTAGACTTTTCAGGAAGGAGAGCGGCCTAGGCAATGCCAAGGAGCAATAACAAGCGGAAGAACAAGCAGGCGGAGTCGAAGAAGAAGCTAAGAGCCGCCGACCGGGACCTGACAGAGAAGCTGGCCCTGCACCTGGAACGGGCCCGGAGAGCCCTGGAACGGATTACAGGAGAGCGCCAGCCATCAAAAACGCCTGGGAACAGATGGACACCAGGCGCCTCATAGGACCCCGGCTAGACCGAAGGACTCACCCTAAGCAGCCTCCTGGAAAGATCCCCAGAGCAGCCGCAGGCCGGACATAAAGAGAGGATCCCAAACACCATGCACTGGCCCAAAAACTTCGTCGTCGACATCACCATCGCCATTGGCAGCCTCGGGATCGTTGCAGCGTTCGCCATGGGAATGATGATCGCTGCAAGCGGGAACAGGGAATCCGGGAACGCAGTACCGGTAACCCCCACCGTCCTGGCCAACGAGCAGGGAATGGAAACAGCTGAGCAGGAGAAAGGAACGCTCCAACCCTCCGCGAACCAGCCTGGGGCTCAGGTCAAGACCAAGACCGAGTACTCGACATGCCTGGTGAGAACCCAGAAGGCGCTGTTGCTCGACGCAAAAGAAGCTCAATTCACCACTTGGACCAACAGCACAAGCTCCCGGGAAGTGCGGGACGTTATCAGACACAGATACATCGACTATATCAGCGGCCACTGCCGGAGCATGGCGCCGCCGCCTGCCACCCACTCAGCCACCTGCATCCCCCGGTAACTTCAGAGCTTCTACCGAAAACATATCCCTGAGGGAACCGACAACGAAGACATCCAATCCATCGCCGCCGAGTACGCCCTGAACGTATGCCAACCCTCCGCCGACCGGTAGCCCCGGACAGGAACTCAGGACCAAGGCAGAAATAGCAATAGGCAAAGAGGCGACGGAACTCCTGCAACTCCTCTACAGGAGAACGGCAATCCCATACGGAGAATTCACCAGTCAGGACCGCACGAGAGCGCTTGCCGAGTTGCTGAGGGCGGGACTCGCCACAATGCTCCACATCACGGAGCCCGGGGCCCGAACAGCCAAAGCGATCCAGGGCAACCAGACAGAAACCGGAACAGGAGCTACCGAATGACCTGCGACTACTGCAGAGAAGAGATAGACCAAGGAACCGGCCCCAAGGCAGGAACTACAAGACCCCTTCTCCCGCCCTACCCAGGCCGACCTCCGGAACCACGGTTCCACTTCTCATGCATGAAAATAGACCCAGAGAAGCTCGACGGCCCCGATTTCAACAAATGGGTGGTCTGGGCGATAAGTAAAAGCAACCAAGACCGGAAAGACCACCAGCTGGACGTCCGAGACCATCTGGACATCATCCATCGAGCCCTGCAGGCGCTCCCGGAAGACATAACCGAGGAATACCGAAGAGACTTCCAGGAGAAGACCGACGGTCCGTAAACGTAATGATGAAGAAACTGCTCATCCTCACCATCATCATCCTCATGCTAGCCATAGCCGGCATCCTCACCATACCCGTCTGGGCCCATTAGTACCTACCCGAAGACCAGCTCGCAAACACCCGTCATTTCAGTACATCCGCGACGGAGACGAGACGACGTAGCATGCCAGCGGTAATCTCCACCGGAGGAGCGCCATGCCCATAACCGACCAGACAGGTCCGGCCAAGAGCGCCCCCGACCCCCAGGCCCTGTCCATAGCCCGGGAGATGCGGGAACGGCTGCACCCGGCAGAGATCATACTCCAAGGATCCCGTGCCACTGGTGAACATCGCCATGACTCGGACGTGGACCTCATGGCCGTCTGCCCGGACGAAGCCGCCGTCAGAGGGGCGGACGAGACGCTCAGGCAGCTCCTAGAAGGGAAATACGACATACCGGTGGTGAACGTGATCACCATCACCAAAGAGGAGTTCCTGCGAACGGCGCCCCTGGCCCAGTCCTGGGCCGGACAGGCCGCCCGGCACGGCGTAACCCCCGGCGGCGAGGCGCTGGACTACCGGCCGGATAGGAGACCGGAACCGGAGGAAATCAGAAAGGCCGCCATTTTCTGGCTCTCGCTGGCAGAGGCTCACCTGGAGATCTTCTCAATCCTGTGGGAGAGCGAACGCCTTCCCCGGTCCCACATTCCTGCGTTCGAGGCCCAGACGGCGCTGGAACGCGCCTTCAAGGGACTGCTCACCGCAGGCAACGACGGAGCCAGGTTCCGCAGGGACGCGGCACTGATGTGGCGGTACATGGAAAGCACCCGTCCCGTCCGGGACCGGATCAGCGCAGAGGCCATGAAGAATCTGCTGGCCGCCACCGCAGGGCTGGACGAGCAGAGATGCAGCCTTACCAGGCTCACCGAAGCCTTCCGGCGGGGAAGCATCGTCCCGAACCCCACCGAACAGGAAATCAGGGCCATCAGCCTTCACCTCATGCCGGCAGTCAACGTACTGATAGATGAGGCACTGGCCCGCTCGGGAGCGACCAGGGAGAACCTGCAACAGGAAGGAACCCACCACAGGGGACCCGGCCAATAGTCACCTCCGTGCAACAGCACCCAGGGAGGAACGTATGCTGGGAAGCCGGGACCGAGACGCGGGCTGCGCAACCCACCCGGGGAGGGTGCCAGCGCTTGGACCAAGCGCTCATGGGTATGAGGTTTCTCCGCAACGCTCCCATCGTACACTCGAATGATCATCCGGAAACCACAGGAGGGAGTTTTCCAAGAGGGGTTTGGAACATTCTAAGCCGGTAAACGATTTCCCGCGCAATTCCAGCAGGAAGGAGAGATCATGGCGAACAGAAGGGTCTCGGACATTACCCGCTCTAGCACGTGGGAGATGATGTTGGACCTGGAACGGCAGGTCCGCTATTACCCCAAACTCGCCGACCGGTACATGCTGTGGTACCGCGTCATCCGGTTCGTCCTGCTGTTCGGGATCCTGACCGAGGGCGCCGTAGTGTACTTCATATCCACGGGCGCACCCCAACTGCTGTGGCCCATAGCCGTGCTCTTGGGTCTCCTGCTGGGGGTCACAACCGTACTCGACGCCATCAGCAACTGTGCCGAGAAGGCAGCGAACCTCAGGGCCGTTCACCTGCAGTGCGACGACCTTAAGACCGAGGCAGAGCGTCTCTGGCGCGACATCGAGTCGGACCGCGTCCAAGACGACGAGGCGGAGGACCGTTACAATGGGATCGCGGATCGCTGGTCGAAGGCGGTCAGGATGATAATCCTGGAGGTCCACGACCGCGACAACATCAGGGCCGCGAAGGAAGCATACGAGATCATGGCGAGTCGGTATGCAAGGTAGCAGACAAGTACCCGGAGTGCCACGCCCATCCGGAGTACCCGCCCCACCTCCACCACCCAGACCGCAAAATGACCCCAGCTCCGCCTGAAAACGGCTCTGACAGATCCCGGCCCCGACGGCAAACCCGACAACTCCACCCGCGATACTTGACAGAAAATCGTTCTCCTAGACTTTTCAGCTGCGCCAGTCTCGAAATCGTCCTGCGCCCGGATGCCGCCGTCCGGCGGCGGTAGAAACGCCCGCACAACCACGCTCCCACCCACAGGTCACGGCCTCCAGAACACAGGGGCCGCGGCCTCACCCGACGGCGGCCGCGGCCCCCGGAACCTCCCCCCATAACAGAACGCGCTCCCAAAACGCGTCTCCTCACTCCCGGGACCAAGCCGCGTAAACCATGCCGCCGGGAGAAACAACCATGGAATTTGAAACCTACTCCTGCAGCCACCGCTACCGCATCGTCGGCCAGGAAAAGATGCCCCAAGGACACGCCGTCATCCGCCGCGTAAGATGTTCCATCTGCGGACACGAGATCACAGCCGGACCCGCCTCCTAGTCCTCAGCGCCGTCCCCCGAAACTCGGTAAACTCACCTGTATCTCCGTACCGTCCCGCCTACCATCATCCAAAAAGGAGCCGAGCCCCCATGCCTGAAAAGGAAAGATTCGCCGTCTCCCACGAGGGAATGCGGGAGCAGCACGCCGGCCGCGCGCCCTGGGAACTGGTCAAGGAGCTGGTCCAGAACGCCTGGGACGAAGCCCCCAACGCCACCGTCTGCCAGGTGGACATCTCCCACGCGGACCCCGGCTTCACCAGGATAACCGTTACCGACGACGGGCCCGGGTTCGCCGATATCGCCGACTCCTACACCCTCCTCAGAGCCACCCCCAAGCGCCGGGACCCCAACAAAAGAGGCAGGTTCAACCTGGGCGAGAAGGAGTTCATCTCAGTTGCCATCCACGCCCGGGTGGAGACTGCCGGCTACACCGTGACCTTCCCCGCGGGCGGGGGCCGCCGGGTCTTCAGGAACAAACGCACCCGGGGCACCGTCATCACCGCCCTCATGCCCTGGAGCGAGGCGCAGGCCGAAGACCTCAGGGAACGGCTCGCCATCTTCCGCCCCACCGATTGCGCCCTTCTCGTCAACGGACAGAAAATCTCCAGGAGGGAACCGCTCGCCGTCCACTCGGCAATACTGGACACGGTACTCCAGGACGGACCCGGAGAACCGGTGCGCCGCACCCGGCGCAGGACCGAGGTCCACCTCCTCCCCCAGCGCCGGGAGGCCCAGGCAAGAACGGACGAGGCCACTGCCCTGTGGGACTTCGACGAAATCCAGAACCCCAGCAACGTGGAGCAGTCCTGGCTCTACGAGATGGGCATTCCCATCCAACCCATCGACACCCCCTGGGACATCGACGTCCAGCAGAAGGTACCCATGCCCCCCAACCGGACCGAGACCCCCGCCAGGTACCTCCAGGCCATATACGCCGAGGCCCTCAACGCCCGCTACAACTTACTGGAACCGGAGGAGTTCGGCCGCAACTGGGTCAAAGCCGCCATGCAGGAAAACCGGGTCGAGAAGGAACCGGTGGTAGCCACCGTTCAGGGACGGTACGGAGAGAAAGCGGTATTCACCAGCAATGACGCCGACGCCAACATGCGCGCCTCTGAGAAGGGTTACCAGCTCATCAACCCCAGGTCCCTTTCCACCCCGGAGCGGAACTACTTCAGGAAACAGGGAGAGGTCAAATCGGCCCGGGAGGTCTTTGGAATCAAGCCAGACTCCGACGGCTCCCCGGCCCCCGACAGGCCCGAGTACCCAGCCTTCGCCGCCTGGGTCCAGGAGCTCGCCCGGAGCTGCGGGCTCCACGCGTCCGTCAGCTTCATCAACAACCCGACCTACCGGATCATGGCGGACTGCACCGCCGACAACGAGGCCCCGAACGTCAGGTTCAACACCGCCGCCATCCCCGAGGCGTTCTTCCTGCCCCCGTTCAACCGGGAGGAACAACTGGAGCTGGTGATCCATGAACTGGGGCACGCCGTCGCCCGCAGGGGGATGGAACACGGCCCCCAATGGGGCGACGGCGTCGCCCGGACCGGCGCCCTGATAGCAAGATACTTGCTCCAGTCCAACCAGGAACCGCCGGACCAAGAGCCCGGCCCCGGGCATGGCCCGGGTGGAATAGAAGACCGTGGAAAGCCAACCTAAGCGCCTCACCGGACCCAATACCTTCTAAGCCCAGGGCCAAGACAAGTTCCACAGATAAGAGGCCGCGAGGAAAATCAAAAGCCGGACAGACCCGCGGACACCCAGCCAACAACATCATCCAAGAAGCCGAACAGATCGCCACCCTATACGCCCGACAGCCCCCAACGAACCGGACCCACCAGATTCATCCATAACGGAATCCCCATCCCGATTCTTCCAAGCGTTGAAATCGGCATCGGAACTCCACTGGTCCGCCCACATACCCTCCTTGGCCTGATAGGCGGCAAACTCCTCAGCAGCTATCATCTCATCATAAGCGTAATAACTCATCGCCCAACCGCCCCCGGCCATGAGATAACTAAGAGAGACCACGTAGTTCGTTTCATACATCCAAGCCACTATCCTATCTCTCTCATCAATTTCATACTTCCAAAGAAGGAACACCTTCCCCTCGACCAAACCTTCCAGGTACTCCCTAGCAGCCCGGCCAACAGCGCCCTGACTCATTTCCGGGGCGTCGATCCCGTACAGGCGCACCCTGAAACCCAACCCGGCACACTCAACCGGTACCTTCTCCTCCTCTTCGATCACCACATCCAGAGTGTCCCCGTAGATCACCTCTATCACCCGGACCCTCGTATCGTCGTCCCAGACGCAATTCCAAGCCTCCTCTGCATTCTCACGCATCGAACTCCCTCCTATAATCTGGCCAACCCTACCCAAGGAGAAAAGAAAAGGGCGGCTACTGCCGCCCCATACCGCAACGGACCAACAACCAGGAATTTGACGTTCACTTGACGTTCAGCACCCGGAACCTCCACGGACTTCAGGAGACCCGGACACCGGGTAAACCGGGAACACCAGATATGGACAGGACCTCCAGGAACTTCCAGAAACCTCTACAACCTGACAGTCCCCTAATTTGAAGTCCGCAAGGGCCACCGGGTCCCATCCACTCCCTCACTGGGGCCGGGCTAATCTATCCGGTTATGACCGAATCAACCTTTTTCTTCAGCACACCCTTGGGAACCGCCCCGACGATCTGGTCCACCGGCTGTCCGCCTTTGAAGAAGATCAGCGCGGGGATGCTGCGGATTCCGTATTTCATCGCGATTTCGGGGTTGCTATCCACGTCCAGTTTGGCCACGCCAAGCTGTCCCTCATACTCGACAGCCATGTCATGAACAGAGGGGGCTATCATTTTGCAGGGGCCGCACCACTCGGCCCAAAAATCCACCAATACAGGGAGGTCGGAATTAAGGACCTCGTTATCCCAGTTAGCTTCGGTTGCTTCAAAGGGTTCCGCCATTGCTACCCTCCAATAGAGCTCAGGTCTGATTTAATATATTGGCTGCGGCGAATCTCGTCGGGGATGAAGGGAGATTCGGCACCAGTTTATACCTGCGGGTATTTAGGGTCAATATTAATTTGTCGGGGTACAGCTTAACGTATAGTTGGACTCCTTTGCCTTGGATTACCCCGATGGTTCCATTATAGTATTTCCGAATAGTACTTCCCGAGGGGAAACCGTTGACGGACCGCGTTATAAGTAAAGGCGAGCAGCTTACCCTGTCACTGACCGCTTGGGGCCGGCTGGGTGAAGCCATGGCCAAACACGACGGCCACAATATTTTTGCCTTTGGCGGGATCCCAGGCGAGACTGTGGTAGCGGAGGTCATAGGACTCCACCGCGGTTTCATCGCTGTCAAGGTAACGGAGGTGTTGGAGCCGTCGCCCCTACGGGTTGAACCTCCATGTCCTTACTACGGGCAGTGCACCGGCTGCCAATGGCAGCACGTCAGCTATGAAGGACAGATGGCCGTCAAACGGGACAAGGTCGTGGATGCCTTACAACGGGTTGGTGGCTTTGACAACCCGCTGGTAGCGCCGGTGCAAGCTGCTCCAGCCGAGTTCGGCTACCGGAATCATGCCAGGTTTACGGTAGGCCCAGGTGGGCATCTGGGATTCGTAAATCGGGAGACCCGGCGATTCATTCAAGTAGACCGCTGCATGATCATGCATGACGGTGTTAACAACATCCTTGAGCAGCTTCAAGGTAAATGTGCCGAAACCAGCCAGTTGTCTGTACGCTCTGGAAGGGACACCGGTGATTTCTTGGTGCAACCCTTGCTGGCTGGCCTCATTGAACGATTGGACACAGGTCAGCAGAGCTACCAAGAATCGGTCGACGGGACCCATTTCCGAGTGTCGTCCCCCTCTTTCTTTCAGGTAAACGTTGATGTGGCTGCCGAGGCGGCGCGGGTGGTGAGGGATGGCCTGGCATTAACCTCCAGCGATGTTTTGCTGGACGCCTACACTGGAGTGGGGACCTTCGCGGTCCTTCTAGCGCCTTACGTGAGTAAGATTATCGCTGTAGAGGAGTCCAGCGCTGCGGTCTCCGACGCTAAGCAGAACGCTTCCGCTCTGCCCAACGTGGAGTTTGTGCTGGGAAAGACTGAGGACGTGCTCCAACGGTTGCCGGAGTCTCCGGACGCAGTGGTCTTGGACCCGCCTCGAGCGGGGTGTCAACCTGGGGCGCTCCACTCGCTGGCCAAACTGGCGCCAGGGAGGGTCGCTTACGTATCATGCGACGCCGAAACACTGGCCCGAGATTTGAAGGTGCTGTGTGGAAATGGGTACTATTTGGACCGAGTAGTACCCCTGGATATGTTCCCGCAAACCCACCATGTTGAGTGCGTGGCCTTGTTGTCCCGCCGCTCGCCCTGCAATCGGCTGATTTTGGCATCGGCTTCCCCGAGGCGGCGAGAGCTTCTGGCGGGTCTGGGAATAGAATTCCAGGTTTCGCCAGCGGGTGTGTTTGAAGAAGCACTGGCCGGTGAAACGCCGGAAGACATGGTGCGTAGATTGTCCCTGGCCAAGGCTTGGGCGGTGGCCGCCGACATGGAGGCTGGCTACATCATTGGTGCTGACAGCGTGGTGGTGCACGAGGGCCAAGCTCTAGGCAAACCCTCCGACTCGGCCGAGGCCAAACGGATGCTTGTCATGCTTAGAGGCACCCGCCATCATGTGGTCACTGGAGTGACTGTGGTTGATGCGGCCTCCGGGCGCCATTTGACTGATTGTCTGACCAGCGAGATCACTTTACGCAACTTATCCGATTCGGAGATCGAGTCATCAATCGCCACGGGAACTCCCTTGGATAAAGCGGGGGCTTATGCGGTGCAGGACTCGGACCTGCAGCCGGCTGCGTCCTGGCAGGGATGCTACACCAACATTGTTGGACTTCCTCTTTGCCGGTTGTGGGAGATGCTGGAGCAACTCGGCTATGAACTTGAACCGTCCAGCGCGGTGAAGCTTCCAGAGGAATGCGGCCAATTCTGCTCGTTGCGCCACAGGCGGTCCTCATGAACTTCATGGGTGCTGGCCTATCAGAGCTGGCAGTGGTCTTCCTGGTAGCATTCCTGGTACTGGGGCCCAGCCGGTCCATCAGTATGGTGCGCAACGCCGGGAGGTTCTTGCAATCAATGCGCCGCAGTTTCAGCGAGCTGACCGACGCGGTCAACCTGGAACAGGAGCCGCCCAATCCCGGCCAATCGCCGGGAGTCGCCACCGACCAAGGACAAGAACAGCCGCCCAAGGCAGGTAATGAGTGACCGGGAGCTCACGATACTTCAGCACCTGGGCGAGCTACGCCGCAGGGTAATCTATTCCGTTTTAGCGATCATTGTCGGCAGCGCCGTTGCCTTTGCCTTTTTCCGGCAGATCATCGAACTGCTGGTCCGCCCCGCCAGGGACCTCCAAACATTAGCCGGCGGCCAACTGATATATACCGAGGTCACCGAGTTGCTGACCACCAGCGTCAAGGTGTCCTTGGTCTTCGGGTTCATTCTGGCCTTCCCGGTGATCCTTTACCAGGTTGTGACTTTCGTGGCTCCCGGTCTGACTCACCGGGAGAGGCGATATCTCTGGGCTTTTTTGCCCGGTGGGATGCTAGCTTTCGCCTCAGGCGTCGCTTTCGCCTATTTTGTGCTCACTCCGCCAGCCCTCCACTTCTTGCTCACCTTCGGTGGAGACGTGGCAACCCCAATGATCCGGGTCAGCAATATTGTCAATCTCATGGTCCGGTTATTGTTCTGGATGGGTCTTGCCTTTGAGACACCGTTGATAATGTACTTGTTGGCCCAGATAGGAGTGGTGAACCACCGAGTTTTGGGAAGGTTCCGCCGTTATTGGGTGGTCATCGCCTTTATTTTGGCCGCCATCATCACGCCGACCTTCGACCCCATAAATCAAGCCATAGTCGCGGTGCCGCTACTGGGGCTATATGAGCTGGGAATCCTACTGGCCCGTCTGGCTGGCCGCAGCCGAAGGTCATCGGAAGCGATTACGCCGGCCGCTTGATCCCTACCGATAGCGTTCCCTCAACAAAAAAGGACCAGTGCAACGACTGGTCCTTCTTGGTGTCGAATTGACCCGATCAGGCTAGTAGGGCCGCTCCTCGTCAGACGAGCCGCTGACCCGATCTTTCCTTGACTTTTCGTCCTCGCCGGTGATCGCGGTCTTGAAAGTCCGTATACCCCTGCCTAAAGAGGAGCCGATCTCCGGGAGCCGCCTAGCGCCGAATATCAGCAAGATGACTACCAATATTATGAGCAACTCCGGGAGTCCGAAGGGACCAACCCTCATGATGCTCCTATTTGCTGAGAATGGACCTACTCATCATAGCAAAAACGGATTTCCAACACAATCACACTTTCCTGTCGTAACCTTGATCACTCATTGGTCACAAGAATGATCGATCCAGGGACTCAAGCTATGGTTGTTGCTTCATCTGGGCCGCCTGTATAATTCGGCATCATTATTGACATAAAGTCCGGTCACCGGCGGCCTTGGCCGTAATTGGAGGTCGAAATACCGGACCTGAAGGATTAAATGGAATCAAGCTACGATGTGGTGGTTATTGGAGCCGGGCCTGGTGGCTACGTGGCTGCTATCCGCGCGGGACAGCTAGGGCTCAAGACGGCTATCGTGGAGCGTGAAGCTTTGGGTGGGGTCTGCCTCAACTGGGGTTGTATCCCAAGCAAAGCTTTGCTCAAAAACGCTGAGATTCTTTCCTACTTCCATCGGGCCGAAGAGTTTGGGTTCAGCTTCGATAATTTTCACGCCGATTACGCCACGGCCATCGAGCGCAGCAGGAAGGTAGTTGACCGCAACACTCGGGGTGTTGCCTACCTGCTGCGGAAAAATAAGGTTGACCACATCGAAGGCGAGGCGAGGTTCCAAGACAAAGGCACTGTAGAGATATCCCCCGGCGGTCGCGTCATCACCGGCAAAAACATCATAATCGCCACCGGCTCAAGGCCTCGCTCCATCCCGCCTTTGCCCATCGACGGTGAAAAAATCATCACCAGCCGGGAATCCATTGTATTGGCGCAACTGCCTTCCTCGGTGGTCATTGTTGGAGGGGGAGCTATAGGCGCCGAGTTCGCGTACCTTTATCGAGCCTACGGGGTTGAGGTTACGGTGGTGGAGCTATTGCCTCGATTGGTACCCAACGAGGACGAAGAGATAAGCAGCATATTGGAACGCAGCTTCGTCCGGCAGGGCATCCAAGTTATTACTGGAGCCAGGGTCACCGGGGCTGATGTGGAGGCTGGCTCCGTTACTGTCAACGTGGACAAGGACGGGGTGCAGCAGCAAATCCCTTGCGACAAGGTCCTGGTCGCCATCGGGGTCCAGAGCAACATCGAAGAATTGGGACTGGATGGGCTCGGCATCGCCATGGAGGGGGGAGGCATCCAAATCAATGACACTATGGCGACCAACCTTCCAGGTATCTACGCCGTCGGCGACGTTACTGGAAAAATGGCTCTCGCCCACGTGGCATCTGCCCAAGGCGTGGTGGCTGCGGAGCACATCGCCGGGATGGAGACTTCGCCCTTGGACTACACTTGGATGCCCCGGGCGACCTATTGCCAGCCGCAGGTAGCCAGCTTTGGTCTCACGGAAGCCCAGGCCAAAGAGCAGGGATACGACGTCAAGGTGGGTAGCTTCCACGTCCAAGCCAATGGCAAAGCCCTGGCCATGGGGGAGACCGAGGGAATCGTAAAGCTGGTGGTGGACAGCCAGTATGGGGAGTTGCTCGGCGGTCATATGATTGGCCCGGAGGTCACCGAGCTTTTGGGAGAGCTGGCCATGACCAAAATGCTGGAAGGGACTACCCTTGAGCTAGGCTGGGCGGTCCACCCCCACCCTTCCATCTCCGAAATGTTAAAGGAGGCGTCGCTGGCGGCCCAGGGGCAGGCCATTCACATGTAGCCGATCAGACCGGAGCATAAGTCAAGAATTGGCGCCCAATAGTGTCGAATATCGTCGCCAGTTGAGGCTCCATTGCTACAACAGCTTCCTGGCTGTATACTAGCCGGTATCCCAAAGTGGACTTGCGATTAAACATTGTGGTATCGCATGATGGTCTTGTGCCTCAGCGCGATGCCTGCCTACCGTTAAGCAACTGTCTTCCCTCACTCCCTGCGCTTGTTCCATTGGAAGATGGATTACTGAGACACAGGCGGGGTCAGGATGAGGGCTCCGGCAAGCCAAGAAAAAAGCATTGCCGGTTAGCCGTAACAAGGACATTTACGACCTAACAGGAGCGAGAATATGGGGTTAGGGAGCTTTGATTTTTCCCTGGCGATTGGGGGCGAGGCTGGGCAGGGCATCGCGACCCCAGGCGATATTCTTGCTCGAATATTCGTCAGAAGGGGTCTTCACCTCAACACCTACAATGCATACCAGTCGATAATTCGAGGCGGTCACATCTTCCTCACCATCAGGGTGTGCGACGCTCCAATCTACAGCCATGGCGACAAGCTGGATCTGTTGTTGTGTCTGAACCAGGACACCATGGACCGGCACCTGCACCTTATGGGGCCTGGAAGCAGGGTGGTCTATAACAGCGATGGTGTCACCCCTGGAGAACCCAATGAGGGAGCACAGTTGTGTCCCATGCCTGTGGCCGGGGTAACCGGCAACCGCAATAGACTGGTCCAGAATACAGCAGCAGTCGGGATCATGATGGCCCTACTGCGTCTGGACTTCGAGCTTCTGGAAGAAAGTCTGACCCTTCGGTTCGGGCGTCAGGGCCAAGCGGTGATCGACGAGAACGTGAGTGTTGCCCGGGCTGGCTTTAATTACGCCATTGAGAACTTCGAGCCGTTTCCCAGCCCGCCGCCCACTGGCCCGACTCCCTTCGCGGTCTGGTCGGGTAACGAAGCTTTGGCCATGGGCGGGGCTGCTGCGGGGGTTAAGTTCTACGCGGCTTACCCCATGAGCCCCTCCACCGGAGTGCTGCACTGGATGGCCCAAAACGCCCGCAACCTAGGGATAATGGTGCGCCAAGTAGAGGACGAGATAGCTGTTGCCAACATGGTTATCGGCGCCGCCCATGCTGGTTGCCGGGCCATGTGCGCCACCTCGGGCGGTGGCTTTGCGTTAATGACCGAGGCCATTGGCAGCGCCGGAATGATGGAGATCCCTGCTGTATTTATTAATGTGCAGCGTGCCGGGCCCTCCACCGGGGTACCTACCAAGACCGAGCAAGGAGACCTTTGGCAGGCTCTCGGCGCTAGCCAGGGTGACTTCGAACGCTTGATCGTGGCGCCGATAGACCCTCTGGATGCTTTTAACACGATTCCTGAGCTGTTCAACCTTGCTGACAGGAGCCAGTGCCCGGGCATCGTGATCTCAGACCTTTTAATCTCAGAAGGCAGGTACAGTGTCGATCCCAGTGACATTAACATGATTCCAACCATTGATCGGGGAGACCTGATAACGGAGCCTGCCTCCCCCAATGGTTACATGCGGTTCAAAGATACTGAAAGCGGAGTTTCTCCAAGGGCGCTGCCAGGGCTGGAGGGTTACGTTCACGTTGTGGCCACCGACGAGCACGACGAGGACTCCATGCTAATCAGCGACGAGTTCACCCATCCTCACAAGCGACGCAGGATGGTGGAGAAACGGGCCCGAAAGCTCATGAATGTCCTCGATGACATCGCGCCACCTGAGTTGCAAGGACCCGAAGATGCTGATGTCACCCTCTTGGGTTGGGGGTCCACCTACGGTGTGATCAAAGACGCCATCGAACTATTGAAACAAAGAGGGGTAACCGCCAACCAACTGCCGGTGAAGTGGATAGTGCCACTCCACGGCGAAGCCATAGCCGATGTTGTGTCCCAGGCCAAATTCACCATCATTGTCGAAAACAACTACTCCGGCCAATTCTCCCGATATCTAAGAAGCGAGACCGGTCTGGTTGTTGACGGCCATATCCGCAAGTACGACGGTGAGCCATTCATGCCCCATCATATAGTTGACGGCGTCATGGAAATGCTCGCCAAGAAGACCGACCGCTACGTTCCCTACCAGGAAGTCATTACCTAAGAGTCATTACCTAGAAGTGATTACTCTAAAGTGATTACTTAAAGGAGTGCGCGCATGGCCACTACCATCGACGTTGCTGAAGGCAAACCACTGGCCCAACTGACCGCCAGAGACTTTAAAGGCCAGGTTGACCCGGACTGGTGCGCGGGATGCGGAGACTTTGGAGTGCTCAACGCCCTCCAGCGGGCCTGCGCGGAGCTGGGACTACGGCCCCATGAGATCCTGACCGTTAGTGGCATCGGCTGTTCATCCAACCTGCCTGGATATTTCAATGCCAATGGCATGCACACTCTCCACGGTCGTGCATTGGCTGTGGCCACCGGTGCAAAACTGGGGAACCATGAACTCAATGTTATCGTCACCGGTGGGGACGGTGATGGGTACGGTATCGGCGGCAACCACTTCGCTCACATCGCTCGCCGCAACGTTGACTTGACTTATGTTGTAATGAACAACCAGATCTACGGACTGACGACGGGCCAGATTTCCCCTACTAGTAGCCTGGGAATGAGGACCAAGAGCACGCCGTTCGGCAGCGTGGAGATGCCGGTCAATCCAATAACCTCGGCTATCATGAACGGCGCTACCTTCGTGGCTCGGGGCTACAGCAGCGACGTGAGGCACCTGACAGACTTGATCAAGAAGGCCATTCTGCACAAAGGCTTCTCTCTGGTGGACATATTCAGCCCGTGCGTCACTTTCAACCTTGACAACGGCCACTCGTTCTTCAAGGACCGGGTGCGGAAGCTGGAGGATGAGGACCACGACGCCAACGATTGGAAGAGCGCTTGCGAAAAAGCGCTGATGTGGGGCGACGATATCTACACCGGGCTCTTTCTGCAGTTGGAAGGCAGGCCCACCCTGGGGGAGAGGGAGACCGTTCTTAACGAGGGTGGCCCGCTATGCCACCGTCCTCTAGGGCTCACCCAGGAGCAGGCCGACAGAATCATAAGCAGAATGATCTAACGTCCAGCGCTGCCGGGAACCCCGGAGCGCATCGCGCTGTGATAAGCAAGGTTTAGGGCGGTCCAGCGGGCCGCCCTTTCCTCTAGTCAACTAACCGGCCGTCGCCAACCTTGGCCTGCCCACCAAGGCAGGAGTGCTACTGGTTGGTCGGGGGCCTACTCACGCCTTGCCCCTCCCCAATAGGTGCTTTATTATCTATGCAAAATTCGACGGCCATGATGACTCTGGGCAAGAGGGGCTAGGCAACCATCTAGTAACTATCTCAAAGGATGGTTCGCCACACTTCCCACCACCAACGAGGAAGGAAGACTATCAGCACCGAAGCCCGTCGACAGTCCCAGATGGAAGCATACAATTTTGAGTTAGTGTCTTAGCGGGAGGATGTCTTGGCAACATCGATCGTCATGCCCCAGATGGGCTACGACATGCAAGAGGGCACGGTGGTGCGCTGGCATAAAAAAGAGGGCGACCCGGTGGTGAGGGGCGAGGTCATCGCTGATATCGAAACGGACAAGGCGACGGTGGAGTTCGAGGCGTTTACCGCCGGTGTCCTGCGCAAGATAGTGGTGGAAGAGGGCATCGCCATACCTGTCGGTGAGTTGATAGCTGTCATCACCGACCCTGACGAACCCCTGCCCGAGGGTATTGTTGCGGTAGATGCCCGGGCGGCCCCCAACGCTGCCTCTGCAGCTACTGCGCCAGGACCCACCGCTGCCCCGGCACCGGCCGCCGACGCTCCGCCAGCAGCTCCGACGGGTGAGATTCGTGCCTCTCCCATTGCTCGCCGCCTTGCCCGGGAACGAGGTATAGACTTGTCCCAAGTGGCCGGGACCGGTCCCGGGGGGAGAATTGTCGAGCAGGATATCGCCAACTTGGAGCAGGCTTCGGCGGTGCCCGCCGCTGCGGCTGCTCCGGATGGCGAGGTCCGCGCTTCCCCCATTGCCCGCCGTCTAGCCCGGGAGCGAGGCATCGACCTTTCTCAAATCAGTGGAACCGGCCCAGGTGGAAGAATCGTCGAGCAGGACGTAGTGTCCTACACGCCCTCCGCGGCTCCTCCCGCTGTTGTAGTCCCAGCCGAAGCAGCGGCCCCCACCGGAGAGGAGCGGGCGGAGTTGTCCCGTATGCGGCAGACTATTGCCAAAGTGACGGCCGACAGCAAGCGAGAGGCCCCTCATTTCTACGTGGCGTCGACGGTTGACATGACCAAAGCGATGGACGTCCGGCGGGACATCAACGACGCGGTTACTGCGGAGATTCGGGTGAGCGTCAACGACCTCATTATCAAGGCTTGTGCTCTGGCCCTGAGTACCCTTCCCAAGTTCAATGCCTTCTTCCGGGGCGACCATCTCCAGATGAATGCAAGTGTCAACATTGGAATCGCGATCGCGCTAGAAGCTGGCTTGATTGTGCCAGGCATCAGTGCCTGCGAGAGCAAGAGCTTGCTGGAGATCGCCGCCGCCAGCAGTGACTTAATCGCCCGGGCCAACAACGGCACTCTGCGGAATGAAGAGTATAGCGGCACCACCTTCAGCATCAGCAATCTGGGGATGTTTGATGTGGAGAGCTTTTCGGCGATCATCTATCCTCCCCATGCTGCCGTCCTAGCGGTGGGTACCGTCAAGGAGCAACCAGTGGCCCGGGACGGCCAACTGGCTATAGCGCCGGTGATGACGGCTACACTTTCGGTAGACCACCGGGTGGCCGATGGTGCGGAGGCGGCCCAATTCCTGATGGAGGTCAAGAAGCTGCTGCAGAATCCATTGAGGCTGATGCTGGAATGAGCTTTCAGCGATCAGCCGTTAGCTAATAGCCGGGGAGGAATCACTTTGGCGAGAATGACCGGAGGGCAAGCAGTAACTCAGTCGCTGATGGCTCAGGGAGTCGATACTGTATTCGGCATTGTGTCGGTGCACAACTTAGACCTATTCGACGCCCTGTTTGATAGCAAGGATGGCCTTCGTTTCATCGGTGGCCGCTTGGAGTTGGGCTGTGGGTTCATGGCCGACGGGTACTCCAGGGCTACCGGCAGGCCCGGAGTTTTGATCACCAGCACCGGGCCCGGAGCAGCGGATTCCATGGGAGCCATGGGTGAAGCTTATTTTTCCGGCTCTCCAATACTTCAGATCACCACCAACGTAGAGCAGGAATTCTTGGACCAAGGCCGGCTCGCCACCCACGAGACCAAGGACCAGTTGGGGATGTTCCGGGCAGTGACCGACTGGAACGCGATGATCAACGAAGTAGAGTCGATCCCGGACCATCTGCTGGAGGCCTTCCAACGGTTCCAGACCCGCCGCCCTCGGCCGATCGAGTTGGAAGTGCCGACAGATCTATTAGCGGAAAACGCGGAGGTGGAGGTCCTGGGACCGCGACAGCCTGAGGTGCCTCAAGGTGACTCCACTAAGGTGGAAGAGGGCCTTAAGCTGCTCTTAGAAGCCGAACGACCGGTCATAATGGTAGGCGAGGAAGTCCAAGGGCTTGGCGGCCACCAGGAAATCGTCCGGTTGGCCGAAATGCTGGGGGCCCCGGTGGTGACCAGCGACGGCGCCAAGGGGGCCTTCCCGGAGGACCATCCGCTGTCTTTGGGCCAGACCCTGGGGCGGAGGATCTGGGGAGAGAACCCGGTGCAAGAGTGGCTGGGTACCTGCGATGTGGCCGTAGTTTTGGGGTCCATCCTTTCTTACCGCACCACCGCCGGCGTGGGCATGAAGCTGCCTGCAAAGGTGGTCCACGTGTTGATGGACGAGGACGCCATCGGCAAGAACTATCCCGCTACTGTGGCGATCGTGGGGAACTCGCAGGCTGTGGTAAGCCAATGGCTGTCGGCCATCGGCAATCGTGACGTTTACAAAGGGGATTCCTATCGCACCGAGATTGCCGGCCT
This sequence comes from Dehalococcoidia bacterium, assembly GCA_965197555.1. Lineage (GTDB taxonomy): Bacteria > Chloroflexota > Dehalococcoidia > Lucifugimonadales > UBA3495. The sequence continues at coordinate 2,501,672 of OZ240213.1, forward strand.
GCGGGAAGAGATCTACCTGAACCTGAAGGACCAATGGGGCAATGAGCTAAGGACCTTCGAGGCCATCCGTGCCGCTACACCCAGGGATACCATATTCTCCCTGGACCCCACGGTGCCCACCAGCCGGGCCAGCCGCTGCTTACCCATATACCAGCCCCGCACCTTTATGCATCCCCACGGTTGGGCCGGGCTGGGTTTCGCCTTCCCCGCAGCCCTGGGCGCCAAAGTAGGCAAGCCGGATAGTCCGGTGGTCTGCGTGACCGGCGACGGAGGGTTTCAGTACAATTTCCAAGAGTTGGCCACCGCCTCCCAATATGGCATACATCCCGTCGTCCTTATGTTCAACGACAATGCCTGGGGCGTGCTGAAGGGTTATCAGCAACAGCGGTTTGACGGGCGGTTGATGGGCACTGAGTTGGTCAACCCGGACTTTGTAAAAATATTCGAGTCCTATGGTTTCCAAGGTACCAGAGTCTCCAAAGTGGACGAACTGGCCCAGGCGTTGTCATCGGCGTTAGCCGCCGGCGAGACCCAACTCATTGAGGTCCAAATCCCTGACGGCTTTGGCGCCTTGGTATAGTTCTAAGCCACATCAAAGACAACGCCTCAATGCTCATTGAGTTGCTGGCGTAGGTGTCTTCTCAATTGTGGGCTCAGACGCTGTAATAAGTTGCTTCTCGAACCCCCCTTTGGTTAATTGTTCAGGCCCGTTCTGTTTCTTTCATTCGCCGGCGCCCTCGGCTATCGCCACTATACGGTGGACGAAATCCCTCACTATCGGGCGGTTTTGCTCAATATCCTCATCTTCCATAAAATCGTGGTAGAAATTAGCATGGAACTGTTGAGCGACAGCGAAACTCGCTTTCAGTAGAGGCTCCTCATATTCTGAAGTGAGTAGTTCAACAACCTTCCTGGGCGCGGTATTCTTGCCGAAGTCCCAGCCTTTTTGTTGGGCCACTGCCATGACAGCGTGTGAAGCCGCGCCCCAAAGTTTCTCCGACCCCTGTAGTATGTCGCCTGATTCAAACTCCTGATCAGACTTTCCCAGAAAATCTCGGGCCGTTTGTATGTGTTCTTCTACCGTTGTCATGGATATTCTCTATTGGCAATGCCCTGTTGACCCATTGTATGTTTATATCACCTCTTCTGTTATGCCTTGGTTGACCGTCTGTCAGGCTGGCAGTAGATTGACAGCGCCATAGTCCCAGACTCCGATTATCAGGGTTCATAACTTCAGCCTTCTGCTTGGGCGTGGGCATGAAGCTGCCGCAAAAAGTTAGTCCCCGTATTAACAGGCTTGTCGAGCCATGGACTCGTCCCATGGCACGCCAAGGCCGAATGGGGAGATTCGAGCTAGGTGGAGAACCAATAGCCCCTGGCAAATAGCTCCGTCGCCCTTGACATAAGCAACGGCGCTACAGTTAATCTAGGCTTGGCGCTCCTACCCGGTTACCTTGTGTACCCTACTTGGAATGGTGTGTAGTGGTGAAGTCCGGAAAAGATGAAGGGGCCTACACCCCACGCATTTACCCTCTGGACGCCCACAGCCTGTCGGAAGAGCAGATCGCGGTGGCCTTCGCCATGACCTCTCGGCGTCCCGAGCCCTTCGATGAGATTGCGGCCCAAGTAAGCCAGGAGAAAGCCGCCGACTTCCATGAAAGATGGGTCCTGGGGTACGGCCACGCCTCAGTTGCCGAACACGCCGTGCTGCATTTGGCGGTGGAGAACATATCCCGGCTCGCTTGTGACACCCTGGAGGACAACAGGCTGGCCTCCTACACCGAGAAATCGTCCCGTTATCAGGTCATGCCGGAAGACTACTTCTATGTCCCTAACGAATTGGACCCGCAACCGGAGCTCAGAAGCTTGTACCTGCGGACGTGCCAGCACTTATTCGCGGAATACAGGAGGCTCATTAACGCTTGCATGGACCACCTGCGGCGTGTTCATCCCCAGAATTCGGGAGAGCGGGAGTCCGCCTACAACCTGAGGTTGCGGCGTATTGCCACGGATAGCTGCCGCGCGCTTCTGCCGGCCGCCACCCTGACCAACGTGGGCGTCACTGCCAATGCCCGGGTCCTAGAGCACGCCATTTCCAAGCTGCTATCCTCGGAGTTGGCCGAGGAGCGGGAGCTTGGACTGGAGCTTCGGGACCAAGGAAGGACGATTACACCCACACTGATCAAATATGCGGACCGGAATCCATATTTGGTGAGGCTGCCCGCGGTGCAGCGGGAATTGGCCTGGGCCCACAAGATGATGGCAAGTGCCGAGCTGGTGGGGGGTGCCTTGCCTTATCCAACGGTGGCCGTGCCGGCGGAGGATGCGGGGGAAGACGTACAGCTAGTGCAATGGGATGACCACGCCGAGCAGCGATTAACAGCGGCCTTGGTTTACAAGCAGGCCAGCGTGGGCTACGAGGAAGTCTGGCGGAGAGTCAATCAAATGTCCGCTGGGGAGAGGCAAGATGTTGTGGGAAGGTGTGTTGCTGGAATGGGGCCCCATGACGCTCCAGTCCGGGAGTTTGAGCTGGTGGACTACACCTTCGAATTTTCCTTGGACTACGGAGCTTTCCGGGAGTTCAAGCGCCACCGTATGCAGTCCTATGTCTCCCAGCCGTTGACAATCACCCATGGGTATCGGGTGCCGCCGTTGATCATTGAGGCAGCGCAGGAAGGGGGGTTTAGAGCCGCCATCCAGCGGTCCGAGGAAGCGTTTCACCAAGTTGCTCAACGCTCAGCGCCAGCGGCCCAATACCTGGTGACTCACGCCCACAACCGCCGCGTTCTGTCTCGGATGAACTTACGGGAGTGCTATCACCTGTTCAAGTTAAGAAGCTCGGAGTTGGCCCATTATTCGATCCGAGGGCCTATCGTCAAAGCTATGAAGCTGGCAGTAGACACTCATCCGGGGCTGTTCCGCCACTTGGTACTCCGCGACTACCCGGACTGGTGGCCGTTCCCGAAGCCCAAACAAGAAGTCGACGGTGCCTAGTGGCCTTTCAGCCGAGCGGCCACGGTGGTCAGACGAAGGCCCAATTCCTGGGCTTGGAGCAGGTCCACGTCGGATAGCCCGGCGGTGGCCGAAGCTCCATAATAGGAGCCGGACACGCGCATCCGGTCCGACCAGGGAAGGCCCACTACCACCATCCCGCAGGCCAGCATCCAATGGATTAGCTGCAATAGGGTCATTTCAGTGCCAGAGTGGCGTCCCCAGCCACTGGTAAACGCCGCCGCGGGTTTTCCTGTCAGTTGGCCTTCTTCCCAAAGGTCGCCCTGCTCGTCGAGCCAGGTCTTCATGGTCCCGGTGATGCCGCTCCAGTTGGGTGAGCCGAGCATCAGGGCGTCGCATTCCAGCAGGTCGCTCCGGTGAGCTTCTTCGATTCGTTTAACGGTCGGGTTGCCTAGCCCGCTGTTGGCAACTCCCTCGGCGGCTGAAGAGGCCAGGGACTCGATTGTGGCGCCTTTTCGGTCGTAAAGTATTAAGACAGTTAAGGACATGGAATCCCTGGGTTATGGGTCGGAGCAGTCGCGGGTATAACCGCAGTTGGGGCACCGTATCTTGCACTTGACCGACAGCATCCGGCTGCCACAGATCTCACAAGTAATTTCATCGGTCCGCAGCGCATTCATCAACACCACCCCTCATTCACCCGTGCGGTCGGCCCAAGTATAGCAGGTGGCGGAAGCCGCGACCCACCTGCAATTCGCGGCTTAGGTTAAGGGCGAGTTACTAGCATGGGGGAAGGTCTGGCAATAGGAATCCTGCCCTCCAAGACCATATCCGACGGCCTTGGGGTCGCCTCAGGAGTCCCCGCAGTGAGTTCCACCTTGTCGAACCCGTACATAGAGTCATCTCGGGTCAGAGTGGTGGCGCCCCAGCCTTTTGCGTCTACCGATAATCTGGCCGCCCAGGTCCTGTTGCCCTGCCGCATCAGCCATACGTGATAGGTCTGCGGGGGAGGCAGTTCCCTCATGCCAACCACCATTAGTACGGCTTTTTGGCCGTCGCTGCCTACCAGCATAACGCCCTGAGATTTGCCGGAGCCTCCCGGAGGCCGGAGCACCATAGGGTGGTTATCTGGGTTGGCTAACCAGTAACTAGCCAGTTGAAGCCCCTCCATAGATTGCGCTACCTCGGTATCCTGCTGGGCGGACTCTTGCAATTGGGCCGTTAGCATCGAGTTTTGTTGCTCCAAGCTACCCATTTCCTTCGACAGATTTCCTACCCGGTCGGAAATCCGGATGTTCATGACTACAGACAAAGTAAACAACGCTATCACCACCACCGCAGCCACCGGAGCAAGCACTCTAAATATCTGCAGGCGCGGCGGGGCAAATGCTTCACGGGATGGCTCAAAGCTGGCAGTCGGTGCGGTTAGAGTGACGGCGCCGTTAAGCCGAGCTCGCAGGTTGGCTGGTGGCTCCCTGGTTGGGACCGACTGGCCCAGCAGTGTCGCGGAGCTTTGGAGCTCCGCCAACAGGTGGCCGCATCCCGCGCACCAGTTCAGGTGCTCTTCTACTAAGGCCGTCTCGTCATCATCGAGGGCGTCAAGAGCGTAAGCTCCTAACGCATCGTGCGGGTGATCTGCCTGTCCTAGGTTACTCGCTACCATCTTGTGTCAGCAGGGTTCGAAGTTTTTGCATAGCCAAGCGGACCCGAGTTTTTATGGTGCCAAGGGGCTGCTCAAGCTTTTGGGCCATTTCCGATTGGGAATAGCCCTCGAAATAGGCCAGTATAATTACCTCTCGTTGCGCTTCCGGTAGATCGGCCAGAGCTTTGAATATACGTTCCCGTTCTACCTTCCGCTCAACCTGTCGTTCGGTGGACTCCTGGCCGGCCGGCAGTTGGTCCAAGGTCTCGTAGTCCCCGGGGTCCGTTACTGACAACGTATGTCTGCGAGACCGAATGACGTCCACGATCCGGTGGTGGGCCACGCTCATGATCCATGCCTTGGGGGCTCCCCTTTCGGCATTGAAGGTGGACGCCTTGAGCCAGATGTTCAAAAAGATATCCTGAGTAGCATCTTCTGCCAGCGCCTCATGTTTGAGCATGAACATCGCCAAGGAGTAGACCGAAGTGGCGTACCTAGTGTAAAGGGCCTCAAGGGCCTCTTGCTCCAGCCGGGCAATCCGGTGGAGGAGTTGGTGGTCTTCCAGGCTCAGGTAGTCGACCACCTCAAAATTCCTCGCTGCCTGGGTGGTCACACCACCCATTAATCGATACGCGCATTAGCGCCAACCGGATTGAAATAGCTTGTCGGTCAATTGAGGCGACCGGACGCCGTCCAAAGGTCCTTGATCTGCTGCTGGACCTCGTCGCTGTCCGAAGGGTCTTCGGCCACTCGGAGGTAAGTTTCAAGCTGGCGAATGGCCAACTGGTGTTCCCCCAGTTGCAAGTAACACCAACTGAGCTCTTTGTGCAGGTCGGCAACGGAAGGGCTTGTCAGGCCCATTCTTTCCAGGGCGCCAATGGCCTTGGGATAGTCGCGGCTACGGATGTAGATCATTTTCAGGTTATTGAGCATCCGGTATAGGATGTCCCGCTTGGTGCAGGGCGACAAGAAATCTTCCTGCCAGTTGATTTGAGAGCCGAACAGATCCTCCACCATTCGGCGGCAGTCTGCCGAGGACAACAAGCCGCCGGAGTTGTAAGGGTCCAGGTACAACCCAAGGTCTTCCAGCGAGACCACGAAATGTCCGGGCAAACCGACTCCCCGGCAGGCCAAGCCGAGTCTGCGCCCCACTTCCATGTACAGCACCGATAGAGTGATCGGGATCCCAATTCGGGTCTCCAGCACCCGGTGGAGAAAGCTGTTATCCGGATTGTAATAATCATCAGGGTTACCCGAGTAACCCAACTGCTGGAAGAGGTATTTGTTCAACGCATCAGCTATCTCTTGCTGGCCGGGGGAATCGGATAGCTGGGCTCTAATCTGGGCCGCTATCTCGTCGATGCGAGAAAGACTGTTGTCTACATCCAGCCCAGAATCGGCTTCACCTGCCAGGTACAGTGTAGCCCGGTCCAACTCTAGGTCGGCCTCTTGGAGTTTCATCTGTTGAGCAAACAAAACCCGGAATCCCGGTTGATTCGTGGAAGTCATAACTCTAAGTGCCTCTGGGATGGCGCAACGAGATTTATTTCGGACGGTCTTCGTCTATTATACGCTGGGCGAAATTGCTAGGTAGCCGCTCCGGTGTCAGCCTGGATGGCCGCCTGAGGCGCGCCCGAAACAAGGTGCCGGTGGCCACGACGCTAATAATATCAGACTATCAGGCTATCGAAGAGATCATTCAGAGTAGGTTGGCCGTCCAGGGACCACACTATCTTTGCGGTCCGCTCCAACTGTTGATCACTCAAGAGACCTTCCGCGAGGGTCCTGAATTTTTCCTCAACCTGAGCATCGGTTAGGGGATTCAGCCGATTGCCCCTGGGATGCCTGGTGTGTGAGGCATGGGCCATCCCCTCTTTGTCAATGATCTCCAAGTGACAATTGTATTCTTGGGGGTACTTTTGAGTAAATGCGCTGCGCTCTTCAATGGTCATTTTCTTGATAAGAGCGGCCACAGCAGGGTCTTGAAGCCGATGCTGGTTGAAGCTGGCCGCTGTTACGGAGCCATCCAGCAATGCGATTGCAACCAGGTAGGGGATGCTGTGGTCCGCAGTCTCCCGGGTCTTGGGCTCCCATTTTTCAGGCTCGGTGGCGGCGGTGCTGGTTGCAACTCGGTAGGCCTGGACCCGGACTGCTTCAATTTGGGCTAGGTCCACCTTGGGGCGTAACTCCAACGCTAGTTCAATGGGTCCCTGGGTGTGTATCTGGGACGGGTATGATTTGAAGGTAGTATCTGTAATACGGAAAGACTCACCGTTTCCTCCCAGGGGCGGCAGCTCAACTTGCTCTCCCAGAGCTTGCTCCCACAGCCCTCGGCGGCCTTCGAAGGGCTCGTAAGGGCCGGTCATACCAGTGGAGGCCAACTGGGCTGCGAAAACCGCTGCCCTGGTGGCGCTGGCCGTGGCGCAACCCTTCCACATTGAGAGCTCGCCGGTGCGGGTCACACCCAAAGGCAGGTTGGGGGTTACTGCCAGGGATATAGCGTGGGCCATTTTCTCCCGGTCCAATCCGAGCACTTTGCCCGCGCCACAGGCAGCGCCGATCACGCTAAAGATCCCTTGGTCCCATCCGTGGTCGCTAGCAACTACCTGGTCCGAGAGCCGGCAGAACACCTCGTAGGCCAGGGTAATAGCGGTAATCACCGTTCTGCCGTCGGCGCCTAAGGGACTGGCCAGAGCGAGCACCGCAGGAATCATGTCACTGGGATGGCCGCCGCCGGGAGAAAAATAGGAGTCGTTGCAGTCCAGGTAACGCAACATAACACCGTTGACGAACCCAGCCATATCCGGCGAGGTGTAGTCCGGCGTGCCCAATATGCGGGACGGCGTGGTGCTTGAAATAGTCCCCGCCAGCTCACGAGCGGCCTTGGCAGGCTCCGAGGGGTAGCCTCCCACCGCGCAGCCCAATGTATCGAGTAACGTTCGTTCAACCTGGTGGACTACCTCCTGACCCAGTTCCTGGTAGCTCAGGTCACATGCGTAGGAGGCTAATTGCTCTGTCGTGCGGTCCATCTGCACCTCGGTGCTTCGCGCGCTAAGCCTGACAATCAGCTACGGCGGGCGGTGTAGCGGTCTGGCGGGCCTGCCCGGTTCCTTCTGCTCAGGAAGAATAACGACAGGTCGCTGACGGATGAATACTATCTGATTACTGCGTCGGCGATCCGCTCCAACTCAGCTTCCATTTGTGGCTCGTCGTTCCAGGGTTCCGGTCGCACCACCACCCGGTTGGCGCCGGCGCTGAGGTAGGACTGGATCAAGTCCCGGTCCGCTGGCTGGCCGTAGACCGATATGCTTAACTTGGCCGGGTCGCGGCCCAACTCCTCAGCCAAGGTATCAAGGATTTTCCTGCTATCGTCAACGTCCTTCGGTGTCACACGGTTCGGGAGCCAACCGTCACCCCACCTGGCGACTCTCTGCAGTACGTTCTTGGCCATACCCCCTAAAATAACCGGGGGATGGGGCTTTTGGGCTGGCTTGGGATTACACTTTACCGGCGGGAAGTCGTAATAACGTCCGTGGAACTCCGCTTCATCCTCGGTCCAAAGCTGTTTCAAAGCTTGGACTGCTTCCCTGGTCTGAGTCCAGCGATGGTCGAAGTCCCCACCCATGATGGTGGTCTCCTCCCGGTGCCAACCGGCGCCGATACCAAACAGGAACCGTCCCCCACTGTAGTGGTCCAAGGCAGCAATCTCCTTGGCCAAGACCAACGGGTTGCGCTCGGGCACCAGAACGATGCCGGTGCCCAGCATAATCTTGCTGGTGACCCCGGACGCCCGGGCTAGAGCGATGAAGGGGTCTGAAAAGTGGGCGTAGGTCTCGGGTATCATTCCGTCTGGGGAGCCCGGAAAGGGGCTTTCGCTGTGCACGGGTAGTACCGGATGTTCCGCATACCACAGCGAGTCAAAGCCCAGGTCCTCGGCCTTCCGGGCGATGGCCGCTACGTCCACGGTGTAGGCTGGTAGGGGTACCGATGTTCCGACAGTCATGTCACTCTCCTTCCAAGTGAGCTGTCAGCTATCAACATTAGCTTTCAGCTTGTTACCGGTTATTTTTGGGGAATCAATCGTCTGCAGCTTGCTCCTGCCTGGCCTCGCTCTTAGCAAATATATCGTAACGCGCGAGGCCCTGGGTCACAACGGTATCCACGTCTGCTTCAAGGAGATACCCTTCGGCGACCAGTTCCAATGCGGCTTGCTCTAGCCGCTCTTGATAGGTGTCTCGGTTGATATAGCGTTCCTCAATGGATAGCCGAGGATCGCTGGTTGCCTCCCGTTCAGACCTAGTCAAAGGAAACGGTATGCTGGAGCCCAGCATGCGCAGGAGCTGCCCTGCGCCTCCGATGTCTGGATGACGCAGGTTCCAACCTGTGTGGGTGGCTACAGGCACCGAAACGTCGGGTAACCGTATCCCGGCCGCTTCGTTACCGTCTTGGTCCACGACAGGAACCAATACCGGGTAGGGTCGGCCGGCAGCGGGGGGCAGTTTCTCGGGAATCTTCGCGTCAGGTCCGAAATCCAGCCGCACCAAGTAGCGCAGCTGTTCCGGGAACTCGACGCCTGGAATAGCATTGAAGGTAGAGGCTATTTGGTCCGGTGGGACCGCGGTGCCATCGGCGATCCGAGGATGGCGGCTGGGCGGCGGTGGCTCGCCATTGGAAACCCATCGGTCCAGGGAGACCAGGGCAGCCCGCAGTAGGGGAGCATATTCAACGCAGTTGAATAGATGTTGACCTTTGTTGCCCGTTGCGGCGTCGTTGTCGGCCAATGGGAAGGTGCCCGAACCGTGTTGGGTGCCCGAGTAATGGTATATCCGCACCGAGTCCGAAGGGTCTATGTCAGCGGTAGCCGACGTATTGGTGTGAGAGAGGGCCGCGTGACCTCCCCAATATTCGGCTGAAGTGTTGGTCAAAAATACCTTTGGCACCCGTCTTCGGGATGCCAGTTTCGAGAGCAGGCCATCTACGCGCTCAGTCTCGGGCTCGGTAAGATCAATGTCGGCGAAGGGAAATAGACTGCCCACGCTGTGTTCAACCACACAGGAGGGCTGGCCGAACCTCTGGTTGAACTCGCCTCGGCGTCCTCCCGCTATGTGAGCAATGACGCCGTCGAACACGCGGCGGTCGTCTTCGTCCTGGTTCAGGCCCAGGTACAGGAGGTGCCGCAGGAACCTTCCACTCTGGGAGGCACCGAAGGCGAAGGCATAATCTATTTGTTCCAGGCAAGGGTTGCCCTGGCCCGCGCTAGAATACCTGAGGAACGAGACAAGGTCCCTGGTAGCCAATAATCCGAGCCCCACGACGGGGGCCTGATTGGTGGTGTAGATAATTCTATACACTTTCCCTGGCTGGAAACCCTCCCGGAGGTAAATGTGGCCAGAATCCGGAACAGGAGAGCCGCCCTTGGTTTTAGCGAAGGACCACCGGTCCCTGGATATGGTTTGCGGGGAAGAGTACTCACTGTCCTGCACCGTCAACACAGCTCCGGCTTCCTCAGTGTCCATGGCCGGATAGGGCCGGTGCATCCTATCGGAAAGGATCTGTACGTCGGTTGGGGCGTTGGGCTGAAAAGTGACCATCAATCGACCGGAGACCGGGCCCTCGGCGGTAATTGCGTTGGGCACTTGCATGCTCAAAAGTCCCGCCACCTCCGGCGCGTCGTGCTGCCAGCCGCACCACACGACCGTGTAGCCCTGCCGCATGAGAAATCCGGCCCCGGGTTCCAGTGGAGCACTGGGTACGGGGTTATCAGGGGCGTCGTTCAGGTACCTGAGGGCCCGCTGCCGCCCCCGGTTCAACACGTCAAAGAAAATCCTGCGATTACCCTTGTTACCTTCGATGGGCCTCAGAATACGGAAGTCTGATGTGAAAGCCACCGTGCCATCGTTCCCTTTTGGAGCCAGCTTCAGGTCGGCAATTTCCTGGTTGGCCGGATGGTTGGGGTCTACTCTAAAAGTGACCACGCCGTCGATCTGCTCGTAAGGGCCGATCTCCTCAAAGGCTATACCCTCGGCAAAGGGCGTTCGGGACTTGATATCCAGCGCTTTGACTGCCATGACCTGCCTCCACTCATGAAAATAGGGAAGCCAATGTTGCGATGTCCGTCTGGCCAGTCCAGTCTCTCAGATCCTGCCGCCGCTTCCTCCAAGGGCTTCCGTGGCTGCTTTGGCCCCACTGATGCGGCCAAAGACGGCGCCCCTAGTGAGGCCGGCCCCTCCGGGGTAGTTGTGGTAGAAAAAGTTGCCGGTGATTTCGCCAGTGGCGTACAACCCCGGAATTGGGTTGTCTTCGGTGTCTAGGACCCTGGCCTCGGTGTCTATCTGGATGCCACCGTAGGTGAAGGTAATCCCACAGGCAGCAGAGTAAGCGGTGAAGGGAGGAGAGTCGAGGGGCAACGCCCAGTTGGACTTGGGTGGCTCCAGGCCCTTGGTCCCTTTACCGTCTCTCTCGCCCGGTGTGAATTCGCCGTCCTGCACCGATGCGTTGAACTCTTCCACAGTCTTGACCAAGGCATCGCTCTGTATGCTCAACCCTTCGGCCAGCCCTCTGATGGTTTCGGCAACAACCGGAGACCCAGTCGAGTAACGCTCTTCCAAGAGGTGGACTGTCTTCTGATCGAAGATCTGAAACGCGATAGCTCCCGGTTGCTCCAAGAGAATGCGGCCTATCTTGGCATAGGTATAGCCGCCCAGGTCCTCCCCTTCGTCGACGAACCGCCGCCCCAAGCGGTTGACCATGATCGAATAAGGGTAGGACAACCGGTTGGTCCGGTCGGTCAGCCGGAGGTCACCCACCGGTGCCGCATCACCGTCTATGGGAGTAGCATGGCAGCCCTGCCAGTGGCCCACCGGCTTAGCGCCGATCTCAAGAGCCATGCGCAACGTCTCTCCGGTGTTGAAACGGGTCCCCCGGACCTTGACTTGGTCCCAGCCGGGTCCCAGATACCTGGCCCGCATCTCAGCGTTGGCTTCGAACCCACCCGAGGCAAGAATAACGGAGGCCGCGGACGCGTCCTGGGTACCGCCCGGCGTTCGCACGCGGACTCCGGTAACCCGGCCATTGCCGTCTTGCATGAAGTCCACCATTTTGGCGCGGTAGATGATGTCTACCCCGGCCCGCTCGGTGGCCGCAAATAGGGAGTCCATAAGCCCAACGCCTTTGTTTTTCACTTCGAGGACAGCGCCGGGGCTGAATTGAAATTGGTTGTCGGAGAGAATGGACCACAGAGACGTCCAATCCCAGGCCACACCGATCTCGGTCATCCAGCGTATTGTCGGGTAGGACTGCTGAGTAAGCACCCCGGCCAAGGCGGGATCGGCCTGACCTTGAGTGACTCTCATCATGTCCTGGAGGTAGCGATCGGGAGCGTAGCTGCCCGCCTCCACTCGCTCCCATTGGCCAGAGGTAATGTCTGGCCTTAAGGGCATCAGGTCTTCCACCCCCTCGTAGGCGAAACGGAACAGTCCTCCGCTGAACCTGCTATTGCCCCCTCGTTCGGCTTCAGGAGCTTTTTCCAACACCAGGACCCGCGCGCCACCCTGGCAAGCGGAGAGGGCTGCGGTCAGGGCTGCGTTGCCGGCGCCTACCACAATGACATCGTATTTATTGTTAGAGGGCGGTTGAGTCATTATTTCCTTGGGACATGTTCGGCTATCAGCCTCACAGGTCGGTGGGCGGTTCACCTCCGGTGTATCCCTGCCACCATTGAGTGAACCTTTCTACACTGTATTTATCTCTTAATCGGGCCAGGTGGGCTTTGGCCTGATCGACGGACGGAAGGTTGTGGTCCGTTGCCAGAGCATAGGTACGGGCCACCCATTCCAATGCTGCTTCCAAGTCTCCTCGGTCCTCCGCCACCACTCCCAACTGGCCGTAGGTGCGGGCAGTCCTTTGCAGGTCCTGAAGCTCCTCGAATATGCCGCTGGCCCGTTGGTACCACTGCTCCGCTTCGTCCAACCGCTTTTGCTCGTGGAATAACACCCCCAACTGGCGACACTCGTCGCCCACTGCCCTCATGTCTTCCAGCTTTTCGTATTTCTCCAATGCCAGCAGGTACCATTCCTCAGCATCTTCATAGAATAGCTCCCGGCCCTGGGCCAGCAGCCCCAGATGGTGAAACTCCACAGCCATCTGGTCCTCCATACCCAATCGGTCGCTGAGGGTCAAAGCCTGCTTGTACCAGCTTTCGGCGTCGTCGTACTCGTATCGGGCGTGGCAGACGGTTCCAAGCTCGTGGTAGACCAGAGCGACCGTCTCTTCGTCCCTGAACTCCTCCAGTATCTCTCTTGCTCTTTGATAAGAGCTTTCTGCCTCATCCAACTCGAATCTATACTGGGCCGCCAGCCCCAATGCCCGGTAGTCTTTGACCATCTCCTCTTGGTCTTGCAAGCGCTGATGAATGTCCAAGGCTTGACGAAACAGGTGTTTAGCCTCGCTGTAACGGCGCTGGAGATGGCGAATCCGGCCCAGGGAATAGTAGTCGTCGGCGACGGCGGCCCGGTCTTCGCCTTTTTCGATGATCTCCAAGGACCTAGAGAACCATTCCTCCGCCTCGGCCAACTGCCAGCGTCCCAGGGAGATGGAGCCTAGCTGGTGGTAAACCGCGGCGGTACGGGGGTCCGTCGTCCCATCGGGCAATTCGGAAAGATAGGCCAAGAGCTGCTGATTAAGGCTTTCAGCGTGGTCCAGCTCCATCTGATCGGCAGACTCGCTGGCCTCTGTGCCCAACAGGTACATCCACAAGTCCACCGCTCCTTTCGCTTCTGCCTGCCCTACGGTATCGCCGGTGGATAGAAGGATCTGGCGCCGCAAGCGACGTAGCTCAGGGTACCGTTTCTGCATCCGGTATACCTGGGCTAGAGGCTGGACTAACACCTGAGCACTGTCCCATTGCTGGGCCTCCAGGGCCAACCCCAGCGCCTGGGTCAAGTTTCCCTCTTCGGCTAGCACGGCGGTGGCGCCAGCGTCCTGGTTTTCGTAGAGGGTCTCCATGAAGTAGTCGGCCGTGTCGGCGTACACTCGCACGAACTCCAGTTCCAAACGGCGGACGGCCGAGGCAGGGTTCTGCTGGTGCAGTTTCCGACTGTAGAACCATGGGAAGCTGGACTGAACCTGGAATACGCTGGGCGTAACTGAGTGAAGGAACCCGGCGTCCCTGGCGGAGCGCAACAGGGTGCGGCAGGCCCCCCACCCCAACTCTTCTCCCAACACAGTTTTGTAGGTTTGTTCTTGGGTGATATGAGTAAGGACGTCCATCATCACCCGTTGTTGGAACAAGGCCAGGAACGGCAAGTGCACCCGGCTTCTCCTCGACATGCGAGTGAAGGAATAGTCCGCCAGGGCCGTCAAGTAGGGGTCCCTGGATTCTTCGAGGGACTCGGGGCCTAAACTCTCGATGGCTTTGTTCAGTTCGGTGATAATGACCGAAGCTGGCACTTCCTTTATTAAAGGAAGCGCCAGTTGCATCGCCAGCGGATGGCCCTCCAAGGTGTCCAGTAGCTGGAGGTAGCCCTGACCCAAGCGCTGGTCCGCCTGGTTGCCTTGGAAACTATCGGCGATGCCCAGACTGTCCAGCGCCAAAATACCCAGTTCCAATCGGTCCCGGGGAGCCAATCCAGCCAACGCGAACACTGCATGGTGATTGGACAACCACACCTCGTTGCTTCGTCGGCTTACCAGGAGTACCCAACTCTTACCCCCATCGGCCACTTCCGACAGGAATGAGTAAAGGTCGGTCTGTTCGGATTCATCGAGTAAGCCCGACGTAGGGTCTGGGAAGCCAGCCACATTCTCCAAGCTATCCCACACCAGCAAGCACGGGTGCTCTTGCAAATATTGCACCAGCCACCGCCGCTGCTGCTGGGCGTTCATGTCAGCGAAGTCTAGGCCGGCCACTTCCGTGCCTACTTCATGGACTACTCTTTCCAGCCCGGCGCCTATCCGGAAGTCGGTATAAAATACACCGCCGGGGCGGACCCCGGTGTCCCGTAGCCAGCGGGCCAGCCCCAAGGCCAGTTCGGTTTTTCCTATGCCGGTGTTTCCAGCCAGCAATACCACGGGGTTGTGCTGGAACATGCGCTCCAACCGGCGCATTTCAGAACTTCGTCCCACCAACCCAAGAGGTCCGCCTTGAGGCAACTGATCGGAAGGGCGGGCCTGCTCACTTGGGACAGCAGCGTCAGCCCCATCAGCCTTTTCTGCTTCAATCGGCGTTACCCGACAACTTGCGGACTGGTAAACCGAGGGGGCGATCCAGTCCCAAAACACCACTTTGCCCGATGGTGACGGCCGCAGCGGGTGGTCCATCAAAGACTTCCGGGCTAGGCTAACAGCGGACAGGCTGTCGGCGCCGTCGATCAAGGCTTGGAACAAGCTTCGTACGAAGAGCTCCCGGGCAGGGCGGGTCAAGGCCATAGGGACCAAGACAACTGATGGGACGCCCTCTTCCGCAATCCCCTGGCTGATGGTGGCGGAGTCTACTAAGTTACTGGCGCCGGTTCGACCAGAATTGGCAATGACCAGCGGGACTTTGGCTTCGGACAGCGACCGGCCTACCTGGGATGCAGCAACGGGGTGGGCGCGCCCCCCGGGTGTCTCGAACACAAGGCAATCATCATTAGTGCATTGGAAGCCATCCAGCAGAACTGCGTGGTAGTAGCCGCGACGCTGTTCCAGATGTTGCTGAAGGGCCTTGAAGGTTGGAGGGCGGAGGCAGTGGAGCTCCACGGGGGCATCCACCGAATCAAGGAACGCCAAGGCGGCGCTGGCAACACCCTCTCCTGTTTCATGTCCCGTGTCCTCCGGGACCGGGCACACCATGAGTACGTTCAACTGGTCCAAAGCCAATTCGTTGGCTACCTCCGGCGGCGTGCCAGCGGTCCGACGCCGCACCAACGACCTGACGTGGGACGCCAGGTAGCCAATGTCCGGCTCGTTCAGCAGCTCCCAAGGGAGGGAAAGGAACCACGGCCTGGAAGAAACGACAGCAAGATCAAATTCCGCGAGTCCGTGGCCCTGGCCGGAAGCGAAGATGTTTCGGGCGTCCTCGCTGCTCCGAAATACGGTCTCGAAAAGCAGCCGGCCCAAATCCCTCAGTCCGGTCTCGACAGCCTCGGCCCTGGGTTTGGATGCCCCGAAAGGGTTGTGCAGATAGTCTTGAAAGTACCAGGCGATCTCCTGGTAGTCGGACTCGTCCAGGGGGTTGCGAAACTCCACCGGCGTGGCGGTCCGATGTTCCTCGCCGTTCCTCAGGTCAAGCTGAACGCGGCCCTCCTGATCCAGGTCCACGATCTCTAATATCTTGGACACCACACCTCCGAGTTTCTGAGCATAGCGCGGCTAGACAAAACCCGAGGACCTACTGCGGCTTGCCATCCCTTTGGGGCTGGGATAGAATCGCCGCGCGTCCGTTGAACTAAAGATGATTTCCATGCCCGTGAACAAGGCCTATATTATACTTGGGTTACGGGGCTTTCAACGCAGAATATGCTCCCTCTAACGTTTCCATGATCCTATTTGAATGTAGGTCGAGATACTGTGTTTAACGAGGCTGGGCCAATGGAAGAGCCGGTGCGCCGCTCCTGGCTGTTGGTATCAGCGTCCCGAGCGGAGCAGCTTAGCCGCGCCCCCATGTCCGGTACCGATGTAGTCGTGTTGGACTTGGTGGAGTTTGTGGCCGAGAAAGACAAACCCGCCGCTCGCCATGGACTTCAGGCGATCGTCGCTGGCTGGGCAGCGCACGGCCCTGAGTTGTTCGTCCAGGTGGACGCGGAACTTTTATATGCCGACCTTCGAGCATGCGTGTGGCCCGGTCTACAGGGCGTCGTAATTTCGAAACTACAGTCACCGGAACAGATCATCGAAGCCCACGGCCTATTGGGCCAGCTTGAGGAAGAGCGGGGGTTGGCTCCGAATTCTCTCCAGATCCTTGCAGCAGTGGAAACTTCCCAGGGAAATCTGAACGCCTACGAAATCGCCACCGCCAGCCCTCGAATATGGGGGTTGACCCTGGGAAGGGCGGACCTGGTTATGGACCTCAGGCCGGAGCCTTCCGGTGAGCTTCACCTGATGCAGTATCTCATGCAACGCTTGACCACTGTCGCCGGTGCTGCCGGAGTCTGCCCGGTTGGCGCGTGGTGGCGAGGACCAGACCGCGGCCTGTTGGCCAGTCCAGAGAACACCTACCAGGCAGCACTGCGGGGAAGAGCAATTGGCTTCAAAGGTTCGCTGTGCATGCGGGAGGACCAGGTCGGTCCGCTGAACCGAGGGTTCACGCCTGCGGAGCCGGAGGTCAGTGAGGCTCGTAATTTGCTGAGCACCTACGAAGAAGCTGTTGGCCAAGGAGCGGGTGCCACTCGTGTTGGAACAAGGATCATCGACGTGGGCGCTTGGCGGCAGGGCAAGGGTGTGATCCGGCGGGCCGAGGCGTGCGCCGCACGAGATCAGGCCACCAGAGTAGCCTTGGAGGAGGCCTCCATTAATCCCTCCTGATCTACCACAATATTGACGGTCTTGAGGCTCGAAGGCCGTTTTCGTTACCCGAACCTCCTGACGTAAAGGTTGCTAGGTATTATGAGAAAAGTTCGGCGGTCCGGTTTGACCATGCCCGTGGTAACACCACGGTTCGTGGACAACGCTTGGCGTAGAGGCTGCGACTTCATCAACCTGGACTTGGAGGACTCGGTGCCCCAGCACCTTAAGGGCTACGCCCGGAGCCTGATCAAGGACGCCATCGATAATGTGACGAGAGGTGGCGCCGAGGCATTTACCCGGATCAACCACGATTTGGTGCATGCCGACCTGGAAGGTTCTGTGTGGCCCGGACAGGCCAAGATCAACTACCCAAAAGCGGAGTATGGGTCAGAGATCAAGAAACTGGACGAGATAATCACCCGGTTGGAACGGGAACGGGGGATCCGGCCCGGAACAGTGGAAATCGGCGCCAACATCGAAACGGCGGTTGGGGTGGCCAACGCCCACGACATTGCCTCCGCCAGCCCTAGGGTGAAGGAGTTCGGAGGGGCCACTGGATATGACATGTCGCGGGACCTGGGTGTCGAGATGTTCGTAGGCTTCGACCAGTTTGTCTACGGCAAGGGAGAGGTTGAGCTGGTTGCCCGGGCCCTGGGACTGGAAGTCCACGCGGCTCCATTCACGCCAAATATCACCGGCAGCGTCAGTGATCCCGACCGGGCCCTCAAGGAAGCGGAAGCAGCTAAGCAATGCGGTCTGCGTGTCGGCGGCGGGTTGCATCCCAACGTGGTGGAGCCCCAAAACCGCGGACTGTCTCCCACCGAAGAGGAGGTAGGCGACGCCCATTGGGTGTTGGACCAATACCGCTCACTTTCCGGCAGCAGCGATACCTGGACCGAGGTGCAGGGCCGGGTCATCGACAAGTACGAGGCAGCGCGAGCTCAGGAGCTGTTGGAATGGGCGGAGCTGTGCCGGGAACGAGACCGGGGGAAGGCCGAGGCAGTGGACCGGGTGCAGGCATGCTGATCCGCAGGTCCAACCTGATGGTTCCCATGACCAACGCTCGTTTTGTTGAGGGCGCTTGGCGTTCCAATGCCGACGCGGTCACTCTTGATTTGGAGGACGGGGTCCCGGCCGCCCGAAAAATCGAGGCCCGGTCCCTGGTGAAGGAGAGTATTAAGACCGCGGGCAAAGGAGGGGCCGAGGTCTTCGTCCGGGTCAACAAGCCCTTCGTTCAGGCTGACATCGAGGCATCGGTTTGGCCGGGCTTGCGGGGTATCATGCTCCCCAACGTTGAATCTCCCAATGAGGTCCGGGACGCTTCGGAGATTCTGCAAGGGATGGAGGGAAAGCGAGGGCTGGAGGTTGGCTCCACCAGCTTGGTCCTGCTTTTGGAATCGGCCCGATCCGTGTGGCACGTCCGAGACATCATTACTGCCGACCCCAGGGTTACCCAGGCGGGTCTGGACGAGAGCGACCTGGCTGCCAGCATGGGTATCAACCCGCTTCCGGATTTCGATCCATTTGTTTTCGCCCGGGGCAGACTGGTGGTTGAAGCCACCGCCGCTGGAGTACAACCAATGGGCACCGTGCATCCCATGGGCACCCGCCCCCAAATCCTCGCCTCCGAAGAGATGACCAACATTGCCACCGACTCCAAGAACCTGGGCTTCAAAGGCATCATTTGCCCCCACCCGAGTTGGGTGGAGCCAGCGAACACCGCATTCACTCCCACCGAGCCCCAAGTAGAGTTTTACACCCAGGTCCGGGAGGTGTTTGCTCAAGCCATCGCCGCAGGGACAGCCGCAGTGCCCTTTGCCGGACGCATGATTGACGTGCCAGTGGACGAATGGGCCAAGGTGGTGTTGCAGATGGCCGCCGCCTGCGCCGCACGGGACGAAGAAAAGCAAGCCGCCCGGGGAGTTGCTTTAAGTTAGCCGCTAGCAGTACCAGGTGTAGCCTAGAATAGGCGGTCTACGCTTGAAAGACCGCCAGCGCATCCGCTGCTGTGACTCCCTGGCCTGACGGGAGCACCATCAACGGGTTGATGTCCAACTCGGCCAGCTCTCCCTCTAATTGGACGGCTAGCTGGGAGACTTGCGCCAGTGTCTCGGCTAAAGCTTCTACGTCCGCCTGGGGGCGGCCTCGGAAACCCTGGAGCAGTTTAGAGCCCTTGACCTCTTGGATCATCTCCACAGCTTCGGAGCGGGAGATGGGGCACAACCTAAATGCTGTGTCCTGGTAGACCTCCACCATCACGCCGCCTAACCCAAACAGCAACACGGGACCCAGTTGCGAATCATAGGAAACGCCGACAATTACCTCGACGGCGTGTGAAACCATCTCTTGTACCAAGACGCCGTTGATAGCGGTGGAATCCGCCAGCGACCGGTTGGCGATTGACATAAGCTCGTCGTAGGCTTCACGCACAGAGCCATCGTCGTTTAGCCCGAGGCGAATTACCCCTGCTTCGGTCTTGTGTGGAAATTCCGGCGAGTCCAGCTTGAGAGCGACGGGGTAGCCCAGAGTTCTTGCGGCCGCTACTGCGTCCTGGGAGGAAGCCACGATATCCTCCCTGGTGACAGTCACCCCCCAGGCAGATACCAGGCGTTTGCTCTCGTGCTCGGAAAGGGTCTGTCGGGGCAACCCTTTGAGCTGGTTGAGAGTATGCTGCTGCTGCTCAGTCAGCCCCGCCGTCGCAGGGAACCCTTCACCACCGCGATGGTCGCTCCAGAAGTAGTAGTCCTGAAGAGCTCTCAGTCCACTAGCCAGCCGGTTGGGTGTATAGAAGATTGGTATTTGTGCCTCTTTGAGCTTGGTCAAGCCCGACGTGGCCTGTCGGCTTCCGGTCCACAGAAACGCTAGACCCTTGGCTAGACCCTCGGGCGCCTCCAAGAGACGGTCCCGCTGAGCAATGACTTGCTCCGCCTGGCTGTCGGCGCCGGCGCTGGCCACCACCAAGGCGCCAACCTCCGGTTGGTCCGCCATGTAGCTCATGATCTCCGGAAACGACTCACCCATAGCGAATCCGGTCACATCCGCTGGATTGGCCGCCCATCCAAACCCCTTCAGGACGTCATTGATGCCATCCCTGGACCGGTCTGTAAGAGGCGGCAACTCCAGGCCGGCCTGGCCACACATGTCTGCGGTCAGGGAGCTTATCCCCCCGGAGTGAGAGACGACGGCTATGCCCGGCTTGCTGGGTTTGGGGCATTGGGCCAACAATTGGGAAACCTCCAATAGCTCGTCGTAGTCTTGGACGCGGATCACTCCGTACTGGGCCATGGCAGCGTCATATACAGCATCAACCCCGGTGAGCGCCGCGGTGTGGGACCGCGCGGCCCGGGAACCGGATTCGGAGCGGCCAATCTTGATCAGAACCACCGGCTTGCCACGTTGGGCGGCCAGTTTGGCGACCTCCACAAACTTCCGGGCGTCCTTAAATCCTTCCACAAACCCGGCGATAACCTTAGTGTCCGGGTCGTCCAGCAGGTAACGGACAAAGTCCGAGAAGTCCAGGTCGGCTTCATTCCCCGTGGAGACCACGTAGCTGAACCCAATGCCGTTGTCCACAGCCCGATGCAAAAAGGGTCCAAACGCTGAAGCGCCGCTCTGACACACCAAGCCCACTGGGCCGCTGATTCCCACGGCCCCAAGAGATGAGGAGCTAGCCCAGATGTCGTCCTTCAGATTGGCTAATCCCAGGCAATTAGGGCCGGATACCCTAAGACCCGTGTCGCGGGCAAACTCCCCTATCCGGTCTTGTAGCTGGCTGCGCTCTGCAATTCCGCGCTCCGCAAACCCTGCAGAGATCACGATGGCCGAACCGGCGCCCTTCCGATGGCTCTCCTGCAGCACATCCAGGACTTGGTCGTAGCGCACGACTATACCCACCACGTCGGGCGCCTCCGGAAGCTGGGATACGCTGGGATAGCACTTGGTCTCCATCACCTCGTCATAGCGAGGGTTAACCGGATATACCCGGACCCGGTCGTTGGCCTTGAGGGCCGACGCCAAGAACCGGCCGCCGTACTGAAGGCGTGGAGTGGCGCCAACCACTGCTATAGAGCGGGGATTCAGCATCTTGTGAATCGATGCTAGCTGGGCTTCGGTCCAGGTGTCCGTGGCCATGTTCACTGACCCGCCTTAACCTCATCTAGGTGATGCTTATCAATTATTGGTTGTGGCAATCCCAATGCCGGAACGCCATCTACCCGAGAAGCCCTAGCCACTCGGGATTCGCATCCTGTGTTGACGCTAGTCCGAATAGGGTTGGAGCATATCAAAAGCGCCAGGTGTGCCTAGGCTATGGAGCGCCCCAAGGGTTGTCGATCACGAACTTCCAGGTGCCGTCAGCCTGCAAACGCACCACTTCTTGGCCCTGCCCGGACACGTCCACGGGATTGCCGTCGGCGTCGGTGCCGGAAAGCGTCCACTTGGAGTACAGAATCGCAACTTCCCCTGATGAGACCACGAGAGGCACTTCAACCTGCAAATTGGGCTTCATAGCGACAAAGTTAGTCATCACTTCCCTGATTGCCGCAGTGCCGGTGACTGTTTGTCCGGGCTCGGGCACAAACGTTGCGTCGGGCTCGTAGAGGGCCACCGCTGCTTCTATGTCACCCTTGCTAATAGCTTCTCCCACTAGTTGGTCCACTTCTTCCGGTTTATTCGCTGGCATATAGGTACCCCCTATTTGATTAGATAAGGAGGTGGTCCATTGGACCTACCCCTAAGTCTCTCCAGTCCTGCGGGCGTCGGCGCGCCAATCATCTGGGCTGGGTTCACGGTCAATGACCACGTCTACGACGGCGGGCAGGCCCGAGGCTTGAGCCTGGCGGAGCGCGTCGGGCAGGTCTCGAGAGTCGTTTATTTGCACGCCGAAAGCGCCGAAACCGCGGGCCACGGCCGCGTTGTCTGTGGGCACGAACTCCGAGGCGATAGTCCGGCCCACCGGCTGGTGGTCCAAGACCATGCCCAAGGCGTTGTCGTTGAACACCACGCATAGTATCGGCAACTGATACTGCATCGCCGTGGAAAGAGCGTTGACGGTCATCATGTACCCGCCATCTCCAGTGACGCAGGCTACCGGTCGGTCCGGGTAGACCAGCTTGAGGGCTACCGCCGCCGGTAGGCCCCAACCCATGCCGGCGGTCCCGCCAGGGCAGAAGAAGGTATTGGCTTGGCGGGCCTGGTACAAATGGGCCATCCAAGTCCTGTTATTCCCAGCATCCAGGGAAAAGATGGTAGATGGATCCAAATTCTCTTGCAGCAGGGCCACCAGACGCTGGGGAGTGACCGGAGAGCTGTCCTGGTGCATTTCCGCTTGGTCATAGAAGGACAGATCCTGCTTCTTTTTGGGCAGGCTGTTGCTCCATTCCTGTCTAGCGCCGGTAGTCCGTTCAGCTTCTTCTTTTGACGCAGCCACCAATTGGCCGAGGATGCTGTCGGCATCGCCGATCAGACCCAACTCTATTGGAAAGGTCCAACCGGCATTGCGGTCATCGATGTCGATTTGAACGATTCGTTGCTGGCGGGGGTTGAAAATGTCGGGCCGCTCCCGGACGGTATCCTGGGGCGTCAGCTTGGCCCCAACTACGATCACTGTGTCTGCTTCCCCAACTACCTTATTGGCCACGTCTTGCCCGTAAACCCCCACCATACCCAGGGACAGTGGGTGGGTCTCGGCAATGGCGCTCTTTCCTTTATAACTGGTGGCCACCGGCATTCCCCAGGTTTCGGCCAGTTCTTGCAAGTGCTGATGGGCCCTGGCTAGGTGGACACCATTGCCGGCGATGAGCACCGGGCGCCGAGCCTGAGCCAGTATGTCCACCGCCCGCTGAATATCCTGGGGCGCAGCCTGGGGCTTGGCGGTGTTCAAATAGCCGGAGGCATGGTGGATAAAGGGTGGTGATTCTACGTCCACCTCCTCACCGATGGCAGCGCTGCGCATCACCACGCTGGCTGGTCCCGGCCTACCGCTGCTGGCATGCTTAATGGCCAATTGAGTGCCTAGGACCGCTTCTTTTGGGCTGGCCGCCACCGCTGTGTATTTGGTCATGGATCGGAAAATACTAGGTAGGTCGATGCTGCCGTATTCCCCAGCTCCCGATTGATTTGCTGGGTGCTGTGCAACTCCACCGTCGGAAGTGTCGGTCAGAACCAGCATAGGCGAACTGCTCAGCATCGCTTCCATGATCCCAAAGGAGGCGTTGGAGCCAATAAACAGTCCTTGGCCCATAACCACGGCTGGCTTGCCGGTGGCACGGCCGTAGGCGTCGGCCATGATTGCTGCGACCTGCTCGTGGCGCACCAGGATTGTCTTAATTCGGTCCTCCTTACCATGAAGGAGGCCAAATATCTCGCCGGTGCCACCGCCGGGGATGCCGAATACGTACTCGACCCCCGCTTCCTCCAGGGTCTGGACTATCAGCTCGCTTGCTGTTGGCATGGTGCCTCCCTCCGGTATGGGTCAAGACTTCGCATTTACATAAGGTTCGTCGTGCTGCCGGTGCATTGTGTACGATGCACCGGCGAGTGGCGTGACTGTGAGACGGCGCGGGTAGAGACCGTCCGCTCCTATTGAACTGCATGTCGGCCAAGGGCGAGTGATAACCAGCTTGCGGATGGCCAAAATCTTTCAAGTAGATTGAATGTCAGGGGTCCACGTCGGCTTGAAGGACGTGCTTGGCCCGGAATGTCCAGGGATAATGTTGCCGGGATAATACCTTCCGCTCATAGGGAGGTCAAGGAGACTTCAACGGGGGAAGATGACTCGAGAAGGGCATCAGTCTTGGACCAAAAAATGTAGGGGCGCCGCGATTCAATCGCGGCGCCCCTACATTAGAATCGTCGTGCAGTTCGGGTTCAGTCAACCATGTCGTAGCTACGCAGGAGCTTGCCGGGCAGCGCCCCGGTGCAATCGTTACCTTCGAAGGTTACGGCCCCGTTCACGATGGTGTATCGCAGGCCGCTGGGCTTCTGCACCAAGCGCCTTTCCCCACCGGGGAAGTCGGTCTCGAACCTGGGCCGGTCGTACAGATACCCCAGCTCATTGAGGTCATAGACGATGACGTCCGCCCAGGAGCCAACTTTCAGCGTTCCCCGGTCTTTGAAGTCAGCGAACCAAGCCGGTAGTGCGCTAATCTTGTAGTGGGCTTGCTCCAGGGTCATGATCTCCCGGTCCCGAATCCAGTGGGCCAGGAAGTGGACAGGCCACAGGCTGTTGGTGAGGAACCTGGTGTGGGCGCCTCCGTCCGATACTGAGATATGCACGTAAGGGTTCTTGATGTGGTCTTCCCGGGCATCGTCTCCCTGGGCCGCCGCCGGATGCATGAACTCCGTCTCCAGGTTTTCGTCCAGCGCCAGGTCAATAAAGGCGTCCAACGGGTGCTTGCCTACGGCCTCGGCCAACTGTTGGATGGTCATCCCTTCGTATTGGTAGTTCCGCTCGTGGACCACCTGAGCCACGGTCATCTTGGACCAGTCGGTCCTAACATGGGGTCTCTCCTCCACGTCGCGCTTCATGCCGGCTCGCACGCCATCCTCACTCAGCTTGGCAGCTCGCTCTTCGGTGGTACCCACCAGCGGCTGTACCCAGTTAGGCATGTAGTCGAACAGGTTGTACTCCGCCAGGGTGAACTCGGCCATGGTGGGTACCGAGCCCTGCTGGGCGACCACGGGCAGCCCTTCGGCCCGCATCTGTTCGAGCCATTGGAATCCTTCGTCATCTCCAAGGACGACGTGAAGAGGCCGACCGCTGCGGCGGACCATGTCACTCAACAGTTCCCGTTGTTGCTTGCGGTCGTCCGAAATTCCGATGGTCCAACCGATATGGCCGACGCCGAACTGTCCCAGCACTTCTACCAAAGCCAGGTATTCTTCTTCGGAAGCGACGTGACTGGGGAGCCAACTGCCGTCCTCCGGGCGGTCTTCAAGGTTCTTGTCGGCGGAAATGCCGAAGGCTCCCGCCTGCATGGCCTCGAAAAAGATTTGTTTCATCTGGTTCAATTCTGCGTCGGTGACCGAAGTGCGCTCCCGGGCAGGGATCATGCCCAGGACGTAGCTTCGCAAGGGGGAAAAGGGTACCAGGGCACCGACGTTAACCCCCAGTCCCTGGCGGTCCAGGCTGTCCAGGTACTCAGGGAAGGTCTCCCAGTCCCAGCGCATGCCTTGCCGCATGGACTCTAAAGGAATGGCCTCGATGCGGTTCATCATCCGCATGTTCAGGTCCCGGTCCTCGGGACGGGTGGGCGCAAAGCCAAAGCCGCACTGGCCGATGGTCAAGGAGGTGACGCCGAACCATCCCGACAGTGAAGCGTAGGGGTCCCAGTTGAGCTGGGCGTCATAGTGAGTGTGGAGGTCAATGGCCCCTGGGGCCACGATGCAGCCGCTGGCGTCGATCTCCCTGGCGCCGGCAGCGGGGATCCGGCCGCTGATTTTAGCGACGCGGCCGTCCTTGATTGCTAGGTCGGCCCGGAAACGGGGGATGCCGGTGCCGTCCACGATGGTGCCACCGCGAATTACCAAGTCATACTCTGCCATCCCAGTTCCTTCTCCTTTTGCTGTTGGCTTCTTCACTGGCATTGGTGTGGGTGAAGTCTAATTGGGAGGGTTGTTAGTGTCAAACGAAGCCAAGGGAGACGAGTGCCTAACGAATGAGCCAAAAGTGTAGGGGCGCCCCTCGGTGGGACGCCCCTACGGCTCAGGACCGATTACCTTTGCGGTCAGCCAACCATGTCGTAGCTGCGCAGTAGTTTGCCGGGCAGGGCACCGGTGCAATCGTTCCCTTCGAAGGTCACGGAGCCGTTGACTATGGTGTAACGCAGTCCCGTGGGCTTCCGCACCAAGCGCCGCTCTCCGCCTGGGAAGTCGGTTTCGAACCTGGGTTTCTCGTATAGGAAACCGAGCTCGTCCAGATCGTAGACCATGACGTCGGCCCAATCCCCGATCCGAAGCGTCCCGCGGTTTTTGAAGTCGGCGAACCAGGCGGGCAAGGCGCTCATCTTATAGTGGGCCTGTTCCAGGGTCATCAACTGTTGGTCCCGGATCCAGTGGGCCAAGAAGTACACCGGCCATTGGCTGATGGTCAGAAATCTGGTATGCGCCCCGCCGTCGGATACGGAGATATGCGAGTAAGGACTCGCGATATTCGCTTCCTGGGTTGATTCTCTGTTGACAACAGGATGGCTGAACTCGGTCTCAAGTTGCTCATCCAAGGCCAGGTCCAAGAAAGCGTCCAATGGATGCTTGCCTTCCATATTGGCAATCTCGTCGATGGACAGGCCTTCGTACTTGTAGTTCCTTTCCTCCGCCACTTGGAGCACTTTCACTCGTTTCCAGTCCGTCCGGTTGTTAGGAAAGTCTTCTACGTCCTGCTTCATTCCCGCCCTGACGCCTTCCTCAGAGAGCTTGGCGTAACGCTCTTCCGCAGTGCCGACCAGAGGCTGGACCCAATGAGGCATATAATCGAAGAGGTTGTACTCGGACAGCTTGAACTCCGCGTCGGGTGCAATAACGATCTGTTGGGCAATTACGTTCAAACCCTCTTCCCGAGCGGACTTCAACCAATCCATGCCGACCTCGTCCACTCCCACATGAAGGGGCCTGCCGCTAACCCGCATCATCTCCTTCAACAGTCCGCGTTGCGCGGCCCGGTCATCCTCCGAGTGGCCCGAACCGATGGTCCAGCCGATGTGACCCACGCCGAACTGTCCCATAACCTCTACTAATGCCAGGTACTCCTCTTCTGAAGCGACGTGGCTGGGGAGCAAACTGCCGTCCTCCGGACGGTCTTCCATGTTCTTATCGGCGGAAATCCCGAATGCTCCGGCCTGCATGGATTCATACATGATTTGCTTCATCTGGTTCAGTTCCGCCTCGGTGACCGAGGTGCGCTCCCGGGCGGGGATCATACCCAGAACGTAGCCTCTGAGAGGTGAAAAGGGCAGCAGCGCGCCCACGTTAACCCCGAGCCCTTGGCGGTCCAGGCTGTCCAGGTATTCCGGGAAGGTTTCCCAGTCCCAGCGCATGCCTTGGCGCATGGACTCCAACGGGATGGCCTCGATGCGGTTCATCATCCGCATGTTGAGGTCCCGGTCCTCGGGCCTAGTGGGTGCAAAGCCAAAGCCGCACTGGCCGATGGTCAAGGAGGTGACGCCGAACCATCCTGACAATGAAGCGTAGGGGTCCCAGTTGAGCTGGGCGTCATAGTGGGTGTGGAGGTCGATGGCCCCCGGAGCCACGATGCAACCGCTGGCGTCGATCTCCCTGGCGTCGGCGGCGGGGACCCGGCCGCTGATTTTGGCCACACGGCCGTCCTTGATTGCCAGGTCGGCCCGGAAACGTGGAACGCCGGTGCCATCCACGATGGTGCCTCCCCGAATTACCAAGTCATACTCTGCCATCAGTGTCTATCTCCTTGTGATGCTTCTAGTTCTATGGACCACCGTTTCGGCCAAGTCTAATTGGGGCATTAAGTGGTGTCAAACTTAGTTAAGATGCAGGTCATGGAACCGGTCCCTGCGTTGTAAATAGGGACTGAAGGGGATTTTGGCTACTCATTCCATGGGCTATTCCAGGCGTGGCTGGGGCTGGTCCCCGGACTGCCTTGACCGCCCTCCAGAGGCGGCGTATTATCCCAGCCACCAGCAGCTTGGGAGGCAGGTCATGCGCGGCGCAGAGGCATTAGTAAGAGCCTTGGAAAAAGAGGGCATCGAGTACATATCCGGCTTTTCCGGTGGCGGGCTCGCTCCGCTATGGCCGGCGCTGCGAGACTCCAGCATCAAGGTTTTCGCTAACCGCCACGAGCGGTTGGGTGTAGAGGTAGCCGACGGTTACGCCCGGGCCACCGGTAAAGTGGGAGTCGCGATCACAGGTGTGGGGCCCGGCGCCACCAATACCTTGACCGGCATCGCGGCAGCCTATGCGGATAATGTGCCTGTCTTGCTGCTCATGGGTCAGCACCCCTTGGCCAGCATGGGCAAAGAGATACAACAGGAAGTGCCCTCCACGATTTTCGACGACTTTGTCAAATGGAAGGGCACCATGACGCAGGTGGAGGACATACCGGCCATAATGCGTAGGGCTTTTACCACCCTGCGCTCCGGGTCTCCCGGTCCAGTGGTGCTGGAAATGCCCCAGGATGTTCTGGCGGCCGAGGCATCTGACGAGGCGTTGGAATATCAGCCCGTAGGGCCAGGCCGCAAAGCCGCGCCGGACTCCAGGGATATCGAGAAGGCCGCAGACCTTCTGGTCCAAGCCAGCTATCCTATTATGAACGTGGGAGGAGGGGTACTGTGGGCCGAGGCCTCCGATGAGGTACTGGAGCTAGCGGAGCTCCTCTCCATGCCCGTAGCCAGCACTTTGATTGGTAAGGGCGCTTTCCCCGAGAACCATCCGCTATCTTTGGGTGGCGGAGTGTACCCCAGGAGCCGTTTCGCCTCGGGCCAGGCCATCCACATCAACCGCATGGCAGACGCTGTGTTGGCGGTGGGCAATTCTTTTAGGCTGCCAAACGGCACAGACGGCCGCGCTATCCCCTCCGGGGTCAAGCTGATTCACATAAACGCGGATTCCAATGATCTGAATAAGATATACCAGGCAGACGTTCCTATTATGGCCGACGCCAAACTGGCAATGGGAGCACTGATCGAAGCGGTACGAGACCGTATGGGGTCTAGACGCGGAGGGGTCAAGGAAGAGGTGGTGACTGAAATCCAGCGGGCCAAGGCTAAATGGTTGGAGGAGTTCAATCCGGCCTTTACCGACGAGTCGGTACCCACTAATGGGTATCGAGTGATTCACGACTTGAAGCAGGTGGTCGACCCGGACCGGACCATTGCTTTACACGACGCCGGAGGTAGCCGGGGTTACCTTTCGCCCTTCTGGGAGACGACACGCCCCCGGAACTACATAGGCATGGGCGGCATGGCCGCCATGGGATGGTCTTTGGGAGCAGCGATAGGAGTCAAGCTGGGTAGGCCCGATCACTTGGTTTTCCATCTCCTGGGAGATGCTTCCTTTGGCATGGTCGGGATGGAGTTAGAGACGGCGGTGCGGATGGGTATCTCGACCCTCACCATTGTGGTCAACAACGGTGGCACCGGCGGCGCGCTGATGACTATGGACCAGCCCAACATGACGCCTCCGGAGATGGCCGAATTGGGCGGCAACTTCAGCCTGGTGGCGCAGGGGCTGGGCGCATATGCGGAGCGCGTGGAGCAGCCCGCCGATCTGGTCCCCGCTTACCGGAGGGCCATCGCCGCCACCGAAGCCGGCCAAGCGGCCTTGGTGGAGGTCATGATCCGTCCCATGGGTACTCCTCAACTGGCCGAGGACTGGGCAGTATAGGTGTTGGGCGATCCGCTTCAGCTACCTACTGAGACATCAAATTAGCGGCCAGCGCCGCCAGCCGCTGACTATGACCGAGGAGGCTTGAATGAAAAGTATTGAGATAGACCGTACCAAGCGGCTGAAGCAGGAGCCGGACAAGGGCCACAACCGGTGGCATCCCGACATCCCTCCGGTGGTTGAGGTGGACCCCGGAGAGGAGGTGGTCATGGAAACCCGGGACGCTTCCGATGTGCAGGTCCGGCCAGGCACCACCATTGCCGACCTTGAAGGGATGGATACCAAGGTGGCCCATCCGTTGACCGGCCCCGTCTACGTTAAAGGTGCTAAACCGGGCGACCTGTTGGAGGTGGAGTACGTCGACATCATCGCCCAGGACCATGGCTGGACTCGAAACCGGCCCGGAGCCGGATTCCTGCGAGATTTGTTCCCGGAGCCTTACTTGGTCCATTGGCAGATCAACGATGGTTGGGCCACTTCGTCTCAACTTCCTGGTGTCCGGATCCCGGACGGCTCTTTCATGGGCACCGCGGGCATTGCTCCATCCCGGTCTCAATTAGAGGAGTGGACGCGGCGCGAGGCGGACCTGGTGCGGCGTGGAGGCGTTGCGTTTCCCCCCGACGCGGAAGACGCTATACCTTCCGGAGGCGCCGTTGGCTCGGAAGGTTTGCGTACAATCCCGCCCCGGGAGAACTGTGGCAACGTGGATGCCAAACAGTTGACCAAGGGCTCGCGGCTGCTGATACCGGTCAATGTCGAAGGCGCTCTTTATTCCACTGGAGATGGGCATTTCGCCCAGGGAGACTCCGAGTGCTGTATCACCGCCATTGAAATGGGCGCCACTGCGGTGGTCCGCTTCCACGTCCACCAAGGGGAGGCAGAGCGCAACAACATTCGGTGGCCTCGCTTCGCTCATCCCGGCTACTTCGCCGCGCCGGAGTGGGCGGCCCCCAGAAATTTCATGGCGACAATGGGCATGCCGATTCGCGAAGACGGCACTCAGGAGGGGGAGGACCTTACACTGGCCGCCCGCAACGCGTTAATCAATATGATCGAGTTGCTGGAGGAAAGGGGTTGGTCCCGAGAGCAGGCCTATATAATTTGCAGCGTCGCGGTGGACCTTAGGATAAGCAACGTGGTGGACCTACCCAACGTGACTGTGTCGGCCTTTTTGCCGGAGGATATCTTCCAAGGATAGTCTCTGGGGATAGTCTCTGGAATCAAGAAGCCCCGGACTGACCGGGGCTTCTTGACTTTGTTTCTCTCCAAGGCTAGCGTAGCCGCACAAAGCTCCCGCCAGTTCTCGGTCCACCGGCGAGGATCAATGGGCCGCCTAAATTAATGACGCAGAAGCCGCAAGGGTACTAGCTGATACGCTTTACTTCCAGGGTTTCGCCGGGGGCAAGGGCAACGCGCCGTACATTTATACCCAGCTTGAGCAACCAGTAACCCAGGGTTGCTTTGCTGACACCCAATTCCTCCGCAGTGCTGGACAACCCAATCTCGTTGACCATCTCGGGCAAGAGACGCTCCAGAGGCCGCTGGTGGTCCCTTTCTACCCTTTGCATGAGCTTGGTTTTCCTGGCCATTGCACTCCTCCTGAGCTTCTCGCTTTGTAGGCGACGCTTGTTGCCGATAGGATAACAGCCGTGCTGGCCATTGTCAAGACATTATTCAAATAAAGTTTGATTTTTATTTAAACTTTAACAGAACACTCATTCTGACAGATATTGACATCCCCGACAACCCAGGGCCGCGTCTATAATATTATTAGTTAGTCCTTGGGTCGTCCAGGGTTCAATGTTGTATGGCTGAAGCCGTCGAAGCGCAATTTCTGCAAATAATAGAGACTGTCTACAACACGATGGGGTGGGGCGGGGTGGTCTTTCTTATGGGTATCGAGAGTGCTGCGATACCTTTCCCCAGCGAGTTGATCATGCCCTTGGCTGGATGGCTGCTGGTGCAAGCCAAAGGAGAGTCCGCTTGGATGCTGTTAATGGCGGGCTTCTACGGAGCGTTGGGTAATTTGTTGGGCTCATGGGTGGCCTATTGGGTTAGCCTCAAGGGTGGCAGGCCGCTATTGTTGAGGTACGGTAAATATGTACTAATTACTCGTCACGAGGTGGACCGGGCGGAATGGTGGTTCAACCGATACGGAGAGTGGATCGTTTTCGTATCGCGGCTGTTGCCGGTGGTACGCACATTCATCAGCATTCCGGCCGGCATCTCCCGGATGAACTTTTGGAAGTTCAGCGTCTACACTTTCCTTGGTTCCTTTCCCTTCAGCCTGGGGCTGGCCTATGGTGGGTACTTGATGGGAGAAAACTGGGAAATGCTAAGAGCGGCCATGCGGCCTTTCGACATACCAATAGTTGCTGTGGTCGTTGTCGCTGCCGCCTGGTTTGTGTTCCGTCGTATACGAGCGATTCGCGCCCAAGCGCGGGCCGAAGCCTCCCAACATCCCGCTGATTGAGCGGCAAGCAAAACAGAACCCGTGAGGAGGCCCGCCGGTTGGCTGACCATTCCCCGTCGGCGTGGTCCCGGTTGACACTAGTAGGCCCGTCTCGTAACCTGGAAATACCCAACCCGGTGCCAGGGGAAAGCATGTACATTCCTACACTGAAAGATGTTTACCAGGCTAAGAAGACCATCACCCCTTATCTGC
Source organism: Dehalococcoidia bacterium (assembly GCA_965197555.1). Taxonomy (GTDB): domain Bacteria; phylum Chloroflexota; class Dehalococcoidia; order Lucifugimonadales; family UBA3495. The sequence continues at coordinate 2,533,765 of OZ240213.1, forward strand.
CTCGTACTCCTTTGCATTATTCCGCGGCCCTTAGTGAGCTGTTGCTGGCAGACGTGTACCTCAAGCACGATGAGTATTTGCCCCTGGGAGCGTTCAAAGCGCGGGGAGGGATCAACCTCCTGGCCAATCTTAGCGGCGAGGAGCGAGAGCGGGGAGTGATTACCGCTTCCACCGGCAACCACGGGCAGTCCATTGCCTACGCTTGCCGGCTCTTTGGTGCCAGGGCCCTCATTGCTCTGCCGGAGAACGCGAACCCTCTCAAGGTGGCGGCGATGCGTGCCCTCGGCGCCGAGTTGGTCTTCCACGGCAGCGACTTCGACGCCGCCAGGGAGCACGCGGAGCAACTGGCCAAGGAAGAGGGCTACCGCTACGTTCATCCATCCAATGAGCCGTTGCTGATCGCCGGTGTGGGTACCCAGACGCTGGAAGTTATTGAAGACCTGCCAGACGTGGAGGTTTTGGTGTTACCCTTGGGCGGAGGCAGCGGGGCGGCGGGGGCCTGCGTCGTAGCCAAAGGTATCGATGCGGATATTCAAGTGTTGGCGGTCCAGTCCGAAGCTGCACCCGGCGGATACCTGTACTGGAAAAATGGCGAGGCGGTGGAGGCCCAGATGGAGACCTTCGCCGAGGGGCTGGCCACCAAGGTCGGCTATGAGCTTCCCCAGTCCATCCTCCGCCAGCACTTGGATGACTTCTTCTTGGTGAGTGACGACGAGATCAGAAGGGCTATCGGCTTGCTCATAGAGAAGGGCCACACTTTGGCCGAGGGGGCCGGGGCAGTGGCCTTGGCCGGGGCGGTGAAGAACCGAGAGCAACTTCAGGGTAAAAAGGTATCGGTTACTGTTAGTGGCGGTAACATTACCATTGACCAATTGCAACATGCTCTAAAAGTGTACCGAGGGGATTAATAGTCTTTCCGGTAACCTTTATTGCGTCGCCGACGATAAATACCTCGCCAGTTCGTCTCGATCAAACTCCGGCAACGGCGTCTCTCCCATGCGGCCGAACACCTGAAGACCCTCGTCTTCAGCAATCATTTGCCCAATTTCCCATCCGTCGATGTTTTCTCTCTCCAGGGCTGTCAAAAGCGTTGGCACGTCTCCGGCCGAAAGGGTTATAAGGAGTGCGCCCGACGCCAAAAGCCCCAAGGGGTCCAGTCCCAGAGCAGAGCAAATAGCTTCAGTCTCCGGCAACACCGGGATACTACCCTCGTCAACAGCCGCCCCTAACCCGGAAGCCCTGGCCACCTCTCGCAGGCCGGTGGCGAGGCCACCTTCCGTGACGTCATGCATCGCATGAACCTGCACACCATTGCAGGCAACTCGAGCCTCGTGGACTATACTTATGCCTGGATCAACCAAGAATTCCCGGGCGCGAGCGATGATATCCGGCGAGACTCCGGCCGCGCGCAATTGCTCCGATCGCTCCCGGGCCAGGATGGCTGTTCCTTCAATGGCGATTCCTTTGGTCACCACTATACTGTCCCCCTCAACCGCTCCGCCCGTAGTAATGAGCTTGTCCTTGGCCGCCTCGCCCAACATGCAGCCCAGCACAATGGGTCTATCGATTCCCTGGGTGATTTCGGTATGGCCCCCGATAAGGGAAACCTGGGTCGATTCACAGGCTTCGATGAGCTGGGCGAACACCCCTTCGGCGTCGGCTTGAGGAGCCCCCTCGGGGAGCAGCAGCGTAGCCAGAAACCACTTGGGAGTTGCGCCGCAGCATGCTATGTCGTTGGCGTTGATCTGCACCGCGTACCAGCCAATCCGGTCTACAGCGAAGGTCACCGGGTCGCAGGTGGCTACCAGATACCGGTCGCCCATGTCCACCACAGCAGCGTCCTCCCCGGCCTTGGGTCCCACCACCACCCTGGCGTCGTTGAGAACATTCCTCTCTAGCAGAGCCTCCAATATTCCGGCGGGCAGCTTCCCCACTTGCAAGTTTGATACCCTCAAATGTGGCTGTTTGGTTATCCATCATGTTGGTTACCCATCATAATGGAAGATGCCCCAGGCAGTGAGCCGGAGTCATTGTACAATGTCTAAACCATTAACCAGCATCACTGGGTGCTGCTAGAGCCCGGGGCCGAGGACTTGGTCGCGACGGCGGCGTAATACAGCCGGTCCGGACAATGACTGGCTCCCGTCCCACAACGTTGGAGTGATTGCTAGCACCCCGCTGATAGGTCCCGGAGTGGCGGCGAGGGGACTCTCACCGCCCCGGCCCCTGGAGCCTACCAGTTCGTCCGTACCTTCCCGTCCACAACTTGAGCAGGTGAGGTGATTTCCAAGCCACTTAGTAGTGACTGCTCGACCCCGGACCTAGCCTCAAGGTCGCTTGGACCAGTGCCGCGCCCGGTCCGGTTAGAGAGCTTCGGTGTTGGTTTACAAGGCCGCAACCCTTCTGCTAGGATTTGCATTACTGGCCCCTTGACTAGGCCGAGGGGTTGGCTAAGGTTGGCGCGTTCGTCTAGTGGCCTAGGACACCGCCCTCTCAAGGCGGAGATCAGGGGTTCGAATCCCCTACGCGCTACCAAAATCAGGATGCATGGATGGACCCCTCAAGATACAACAGGGGTCATTTCATTGCCGATTGCTGGCATCCCCTTCAGCAAGTTTTTCGGCCAACCATCACCGGAGAAGTAAAAACCAATGGATAAACTGCGTCTGGGAGTAGAGCGACACACTTTCACCATATTGGCTAGGTGCCCGCGCACGGGCGCACTGGGCATTGGCGTTGCCACCTACTCACTGGGGGTGGGCGGTTATTGCCCAGCGATTAACCCGATGGCTGGCGTCCTTTCCAGCCAGGCCTTCGCCGACCCTCGACTGCGTCCCATCGGAATGCGGAAATTGGAATCCGGCTCTTCAGCCGACGGGGCGCTGAAAGCGATCCAAGACTATGACCCATATATCGAGTATCGGCAAATTGGAATCGTGGACGCCCATGGTGGCGTGGCGGTGCACACTGGACCAAGGGCACGGCCTTGGGCGGGGCATGAGACGGGTCCCGGATACGTGGCCATGGGTAATGTTCTGGCTGGCCCTCAGGTTGTTGAGGGCATGGCACGAACCTTCGAGGCTTCGAACGCTGAAGATTTGGAAGAGCGGTTGCTGCGGGCGGTGGAAGCCGGTCGCGACGCGGGCGGCCAGCCGGAGGGCCAGCGTTCCGCGGCGCTGATAGTCTACCGGACGGAAGAGTCCTATCCGTGGATGGACTTGCGGGTAGATGCCCACCACGAACCCGTGGGTGAGTTGCGGCGGGTTTATGAGGTGTACCGGCCCATGTCGTACTACTATTACTACTTGCGCCCCCAGGACCCCGCCAATACTCCGACCCAGCAAGAATGGCTCGAGGCTCAGCAGCTAAACACATAGCATACCTCGAGGCTAATCTGTCTAATCGCCATTACATAACGCCGTAGATACCATTGGCTTCGATTCCAGGCTTTGCTCAAGGAGGCAACCAGGTGGGATGGCTTGAAGGCCAAGTGGCCCTAGTCACCGGAGGAGGATCCGGGATTGGCCGGGGTGTTGTCGAGCGGTTCATTGAGGAAGGGGCTAGAGTCGCTGTGATGGACCGTGTCACCGAGCGGCTGGAGACGCTCCGCACTGATTTTGGCGACGCCGTAGTCGGAATTCAGGGTGATGTTACTTCCTTGGCTGAGAACAAACGGTCTGTCGAGGAAACAGTGAGGGCCTTCGGCAAGCTGGATGTGTTTGTGGGCAATGCCGGTGTCTTCGACCGCTACCAACGGCTGGACGAGTTTCCGGAGGAACGGCTGGACTCGGCCTTCGACGAGCTTTTTGGCGTAAACGTCAAAGGCTGCTTTATGGGAGCCAAAGCAGCTCTGCCGGAATTGCAGAAGAGCCAAGGTTGTATGATATTTACGGCGTCCGGGGCAGGCTTCAATTCCCTCGGCGGCGGCTCCCTCTATACCGCGTCTAAGCACGCCGTCGTCGGGCTGGTTCGCCAACTGGCCATCGAGTTGGCTCCCCAGGTCAGGGTCAACGGCGTGGCCCCCGGTGGTGTGATGACCGACCTTCGGGGCTTGGAGGCCGTCGGCCAGGCCGGGGTTTCTCAGTTGGGGGACCCAGCGTACGAGGAGAGGCTGCAGTCCAATAATCCCCTGGGGCTGGCTATGCAGCCCAGCGACTTGGCGGGTGCCTACGTGTACCTTGCTTCCAGGGCCAACGCCAGGGGTATCACCGGGACATTCATTTCGGTGGACGCTGGCTCGGGTCTGCGCTGGATCCGTCGGCTTCCTGGACAGCAAAGCTGATCCAGGGGTTTTCCTGGCCCACCCTCTGGATTTCAAGCTACCCCTTTTTGTACCGCCGTTGGTAACGGGTCATTTCAGGCGGCGGCCGTTCATAGCTGGAGTCCTTCATCCTGAAATCAGGGAGGCGGTCATGGACCAAGAGCTGATTCGGGAAATCGAGCAGTTCATGTACCGGGAAGCCCGGATTCTCGACGAGCGGCGCTTTCCAGAATGGTTGGAGCTCTTGACCGAAGACTTGCGCTACTGGATGCCGGGCAGGAGCACCAGGTATCCCAAGGAGAGTAGAGCTCTGTCTATCTTGGACCGGGAGCGGTACGTGGAAGAGGAGGTCTCCAAAGAGAACGAGTTGGCTATCTTGGACGAGACCAAGGACTCTCTGAGCCGACGGATCGAACGCCTCAACACGGGGATGGCCTGGGCGGAAGACCCTCCATCCCGCACCCGCCACATTATCACCAACATCGAGGTCGAGGAGGTGGAGGCCGATTCGCAGCTCAAGGTCTATTCTAATTTCATTATGTACCGCACTAGGGCGGAAACCGAGCAAGACTTCTACGTGGGCCGCCGGGAGGACGTCCTTAGGAAAGAGAACGGGGACTGGAAGATCGCTTATCGGAAGATTGTGCTAGACCAGAACGTCCTGTTAGCCAAGAATGTGAGCAACTTCTTCTAATTCCTCCGCCAAAACCTGACCTCGGGATTCCTGGACCTCTGTGATTCTGTGACTCCTCAGCCGTCAAGGTAAAGGTACCTTCGGACATCCCGCATCACATCCAACAGGCCCTCTGGGGACAGTCTACCCGTGTTGGTATTGCGGGGGCTGGGGTGATAAGAGGAGAACAGAGTAGGTAGCCCAGGCCCCAGGTCCGACCTGACGCCGTGCCCAAAGGTGCCCTTTAAGCGGGCTCCACCAGGCTGGCGTAGCGCCCGAAGGCAGGCCTGGAAAGCAATTCGCCCCAAGGCAAGTACCGCCCTGACCCGAGGGAGCAACTGTATTTCGGTTGTTAGGTAAGGTAAGCAGGTCCATTGTTCTTCGGTGGTGGGACGGTCTCCTGGCGGCACGCACCTGACCGCAGCGGAGATATAGGCGTCGGCTAGCTGGAGGCCGTCGCCGACGTGCTGGGAAGTGGGTTGGTTTGCGAAGCCGGTACGGTGGAGGGCAGCCATCAGGAAGTTGGCTGTTGCGTCGCCGGTGAACACCCTACCGGTGCGATTGCCCCCGTGGGCGGCGGGGGCGAGGCCCACGATTACAAGAGAGGCTGCGGGGTCGCCGAACCCCGGTAACGGCCGCGACCAATATACCCAGTCGAGGTAACTGCGCCGCTTGATTTCCCCCACTCGCTCCCGGTGCTCCACCAAGCGGGGGCACAACTTGCAGGCCACGATCTGCTCCTGCAGGGTGGATAGCTTCGACTGGGCCTCAAGTACATCATTGGCGGGGTTTCTGTCGCTCATGCCATCCACCTAATGCCGGGAAGGATCTTGCAGCGTGTTGATGGGCGTTGTCTTGCTCAAGGAACCCTGCGGCGCCTCCCTACTACTGGGCTAGGCATTAATGGGCCCGGGATGATTGCTCAGGGTTCTCTCTCCAGGAAACCGGTGCACCGTCTTTATAGTATAATTGTTCGGATTCATAACCGGGTCCCGAACATGAGCCTGAGTAATAATTCTTAGAGCCTTGTCGGCGGCCGCATAGGAAAACACAGGAAATGTAGCATGATCGAACAAGAACGACTGGTCAACTCCTTCTGTGAGTTGGTCCGCATCGATAGTCCCTCCAACGAAGAGGAAGAGGTCGCCAAGCATCTGACCGGCCTCTTGACCCAACTGGGGTTTCAGGTGGAATGGGACGCTTACGGCAACGTGATCGCGTCCGAGCCGGGTGAAAATCCGCTGATGCTGTCGGCCCACATGGACACGGTGGAGCCGGGCCGAGGCATCAAGCCCATGGTGCAGGGTGACCGGATAGTGTCCGATGGGACTACTATCCTGGGCGGTGATTGCAAAGCAGGGGTGTCTGCTATTCTGGAAGGGCTCCAATCCATCGTGGAAGCGGGCTCGCTCCGGCGCCCGGTGCAAGTGGTTCTGACCAGGGGTGAGGAGATTGGATTGGTAGGAGCCAGTCACCTGAACTATTCCATGATTCGTGCCAAAGAGTCAGTGGTATTCGACGGCAACGGGCCGGTGAACCGTCTCACTGGCGCCAGCCCAACCTACGTGAGCTTCGATGTTAGCGTGAAAGGACGGGGCGCCCACGCTGGAGTAGAACCTGAAAAGGGCCTGTCTGCGATTAGAATCGCTACCGACATCATCTCCGAGCTGCCTCAAGGGCGTTTGGATGAGGAGACCACTTTTAACGTTGGCCTCATATCAGGCGGTACAGTGCGCAACGCTGTGCCCGTCGAGGCCACATTCGGCGGTGAGTTTCGGAGCCGTAACACGGAGAGCCTGGATTTGCTTCGTATGCAGGTCTTGACCACGTTGGAACAAGCTCGCAAAAAGTACCAAGACGCAACAATCCAGGAAGAGATCGAAGTACTGTTCCACATGTACAACCTGGACCCCAACGATCCCATCGTCCGCCATGTGACCCAGGTGCTCGGCGATATGCGCCTGCCCCCGGACATTCAGCCTTCGGGAGGGGGCACCGACGCGAATGCGATGCGCCTCAACGGAATTGACTGCGTAGTGGTCGGCATGTCAACCTACGAAATGCACACCGTCAATGAGTATGTGATGATACCGGACCTGATGAACACCGCCCGTTTCTGCGAACGGGTAATGTCAACCAACCAATAAGTGAGTGGAATATGAAGGGTGCTGAGCTAAAGAGCACGTTAAAGGCCGGGGGCCGGGTCTTTGGCACAATGATATCGATTGGCAGGAACCCTCGCTGGATACCGGTCCTAGACGGGGTAGGCTTGGATTACGTCATCATCGATACGGAGCATAGTCCCCGTGGCCGGGAAGAGCTGGGCGACTATCTCACCATGTTTAACACCACCGATGTGGCTCCCATAGTGCGCATCCCAATCCCGGACAGCCACTATGTAACCATGGCCATGGATGCGGGAGCGCAAGGCGTGCTGGCGCCTTATTGCGAGACGGTGGACCAGGTGAAAGAAGTAATTGCGGCCGCCAAATGGCGTCCGCTCAAGGGCGAAGCGGTTATGCGGCTGGTCGATACCGGGGAGCACGTGAGCGACGCTACTAGGGCGTTCTTAGAGGAGCGCAACCGCGACAGCGTGGCCATCATCGGCGTGGAGAGCGTAGCCGCTATTAACAACCTGGAGCGATTCCTGGAGGTGCCTGGAGTTGACGGCATCTTCGTCGGTCCCAACGACCTAAGCATTTCCCTGGGCTTCCCCGATCAGTACGATCGCCAGGAGTACCAGAACGCAGTGAAGCACATTATCGACACGTCGGAGGCCAGGGGCGTGCCCGTGCTAGTGCATCACCAAACGCCGGAGCTTTCCACTTTCTGGATAGGCCAAGGAGCTAGGTTTGTTCTCCACGCCACCGACCGGCGGGCGCTAGCGGAGGGGTTTAGGACCGACTTCATGCGGCTCAGAGAGTTTGCCAAAGACGTTTCAGGTTCCTAACGACCGGCCTTGATATCAAGCCGGCACTGGGCCACCAGGCAGTACTTTGGTGTATTAATAGGGGCTAGCGCTAACCTGGCCCCTGTTGATATTGGTTAGGTCTGAATCGAAACCGGCGGCGAGGTTATTCCCCAGCGGACTGATGGTACCGCCGTCGAAGGGAATCAACGTAGACCCGGTCGTAATCGCCGTAATGGGCATTGGCCGGATGGTCGGTCAGCAGCTCCGCCCACATGTACTCTACGTCATCCCATCTGATGGGATAGGGCGCGTCGTCGAAGAACGCAGCCACAGCTCCCCGGGCGTCGCCAGCCTCGGCATAGCCCATCATCTGGAAGTTATCGTAAAAATTACCCTGGTCGGAGACGAACTTCCCTTTCATCGCCGCCAGGATGATATAGGATGCCATGTTCCCCTAGCCGACCCGCTCTCTCCTGATATACGAACGCCAATCGCTATCTTGTAAAAATATGCACCGTGGTCACATCCCCGGCCCCGGAACATTGGGCCAGCCCTACCTGGGGACCGCGCGCCCTCCGGCTTTGCCCTGGGTAAACCTGGCGAGGACCCGCCTCCTGGCGCAGTTGGGTAACGGTCTCGTGGATCATGCGGATACCCGATGCACCGAAGGGGTGCCCCATAGCCAGCAGGCCTCCATCGGTGTTGGTCGGCACGTCACCGGATATTGCGGTCCTGCCCTCCTCGGTGGCTTTCCAGGCCTCCCCCCAAGGTACTAGATGCAGAGCCTCCAACTGTTGAAGCTCCCCGATAGTGGCTGCGTCGTGCACCTGCGCCACGTCAATGTCCTCCGGGCCCAGGCCGCTCATTTCATACGCTTCCAGGGCGGCGGGCTCGGTCCGGTAGGGGCTGAATGCCGAATGGTCGCTGCCCCGGCCGTTGTAGTTGCCCGACTTGAGGACGGCAGCGGCTACCCGCACCGTCCGCCCTTTGTTTATCCCATACCGGTCCGTGGCCTCCTCCGCACAGAGTACGGCCGCGGCAGCTCCTTCGCTGGTCGGGCAGCACTGGTACAGGGTCAGCGGGTCGGCGATCGACCTGGACTGGAGCACCTCCTCCAGGGAATAGGTCTGCTTGCGGTGTGCGAAGGGATTGAGTGCGGCGTTCTGTCGCGCCTTGACAGAGACTTGGGCCAGGGATGCGGCGGTGGCTCCTGTTTCCTCCATATACCGGCGCATTCGCAGGGCGTAGCCAGCCATCATGTGGTCCCCGCCGATGTAACGTTGGGGGCTGTCTTCGGCGGTGACCGTCACCGGCCCCCTGGGCACCTTCTCAGCCCCGAAGGCCAAGGCTAGGTCGAACATGCCGGTAGTGATTCCCCAGTAGGCCTGCCAGAAGGCGGTAGAGCCGCTGGAGCAAGCATTCTCCACGTTTATGATTGGGATCCCGGTGAGACCCAGCTTGGCCAGGGCAGTTTCCCCCACGGACATACCGTGGTAATAGACGTGGCCGAAGTAAGCCACGGGAATGTCCTTCCAAGCGATACCGGCGTCGCTGAGAGCCGGCACCACCGCGTCCAACGCAAGGGTTGCTAGGTCCTTATCAGGAAACCGGCCAAAGGGATGTAGGCCTACCCCAGCGACCACGACTTCACGGCCTTTTCTTAGCCCGTTCAATGCGTCCCTGCCTCTCCGACTGCAACCGGCCTTTGGACTCTCATGGAGCTGACACCGGTTGCCATTTGTATACGATGATTTCCTTGTCGGAATCTGTGTCCTTCACTGGCTTGAGGGCCAACTCCACTACCATCCCCACTTTCAGGGCAGACTCGGCGCAACCGATGACTTCCGCTAAGACTTGAGGGCCTTCGGGCAGCTCGACCTGCCCCAGGATATAGGGGACGGGCCCAGGCCAACCTGCGGGCGGCACCCTGACGACGGTATGGCTGAAGAGTACGCCTTGATTGCTCAGCTCCACGGCCCCCAGATCGTCTGAAGTGCAATTCTGGCAAAAGGTCGCCGGGCCGAAGACGCAGATGCCGCACGCCCTACAGCGGAAGCCCAGAAGAACTCCCTCGGTACCGGAAGGTGTCTTCAGTCTCAACCGGGTATCGTCTACGGACACAGGCATGCTTTCTCCGAAACTCCCTTAGCCCGTCGGGAAATCCAGCTTAATTGGGGTGGGTTGGAGTGTCAACATTACCCATTGACCCGAGTGATGCTAAATGGTAGGTTGAGGTTGCTCCGAACTGTCGCCTCGACCGGGCTTGTTGATCAAATGCGCCTATGAGTCAGGACAAACAAACACCCGTGGATAAGCACGGCGCTCCGTGGGACATCTCTCTTTCAGAGTTTCTGGATACGGCCGTGCGCCGGGACCCTGACAGGCTGTTTCTGGAAATCGCGGGACAGCGTTATACCTACCAGGAGTTGCAGGCCCACGCATTGAAAGCGGCCTCAATGTTCTTCGCCATGGGCATCGGTGCTGAAGACCGGGTCGCACTATTTATGCCCAACTGCCCGGAGTACTTGTTCTGCTGGTTTGGGCTCTCCATGCTGGGGGCCATTAGTGTTCCCATCAATACAGCTTACAAGCGGGATGAGACAGCCTTCATATTGAACGACGCCGAGGCCTTGGCGGTGGTCGCCCACCAGTCGTTGGCGGAGGTTGCGGGGCAGGCTGCTGGTCTCGCTCCCAGCGTGCGCCACCAGTTGTTGGTGGTTGATGACCCCCGGTCTCATGGGCTAACGGACCAGGATACTTGGATTGACTTCAAGAAATCGCTGGCTGGGTCTCAGCCGGCAGAGGGGCTTCCTCTAGTATCGCCTGACGCCGTGTCGATGCTGGTATACACCTCCGGCACCACCGGCACTCCTAAGGGGGTGATGGTCACCCACCGCATGTACGTAGCTGCCGGTCAGGGGTTTGCTCATTGGACTGAGGCGACGCCAGAGGACCGATTCTTCACTTGTTTGCCCTATTACCACGCCAACATTCAGTACTATTCCACCATGGGCGCTTTGGCGGCGGGGGCGACGTTGGTGGTGGCTGACCGGTTTAGCGCCTCCCGGTTCTGGGACCAAGTCCGGGAGTCGAAGGCCACAGTGGTCAATTTCATAGGCATGATGATGCCGGTGCTGGCCAAGCAGCCAGAATCCGAGGCCGACCAGCAAAACCAGGTGCGTTTGTTCTATGGCTCGCCGGCTTTCTCACCTGAGTTTCTCACGGACTTTCAAGAGCGGTTCGGCACCGACATCATAGTTGGCTTCGGCATGACCGAGACCTGTTACGGCACCATCGAAAGCATCGGTCAGCGTCGGCGGGCTGGATCATCAGGCCTACCACGCCAGCACCCTGACCCTAGCTTTATAAATCAGGTGCGCATAGTCGACGATTACGGTGCACCTGTTGCCAGAGGCACCGTGGGTGAGATATCCATAAACAATCCGGCGGTGATGCCCGGCTATTGGAGAAACGAGGAGCAGACCGCTCAGGCCCTCAGGGACGGTTGGCTATTCACGGGCGACCTGGGTTGGATGGACGATGACGGTTTCCTTTACTTTGTCGACCGCAAGAAAGACATCATCCGGCGGAGAGGAGAGAACATATCCTCTCAAGAGGTAGAGAATGTAATCAAGCGCCATTCAGAAGTTCTGGATTGCGCCGTCGTTGCTGTGCCTTCGGAGCTGGGAGAAGATGAGCTCAAAGCTTACATATTGCCCAGGGATGGGGCCACGGTGAACCCGGAGGACGTAATCTATTGGTGCGCCGAGAACTTGGCCTATTTTAAAGTGCCAAGATACATCGAGATGCGGGAGGACCTGCCCCGCACTCCTAGTCTGCGTGTACGTAAGGACCTACTGCGGCAGGAAAAAGAGGACCTGATCGAGGGCTGCTTCGACCGCGAAGCAGCAGGGATTCGGCTGCGTTAATTCCAGCATGCAGCGATTTTTTTGGTGTTTCAGCAACAGGCTGACGGCTAAGGAGAAACCCCATGGCGGAGCGAAAATACTGGCTCTTCAAATCCGAGCCCAGCTCCTACTCCTATGCTGACTTGTTAAACGAAACGGACAAGACCGCTGAATGGGATGGAGTTCGAAACTACCAGGCTCGCAACATGATGCGTGACGATATGAAGGTTGGGGATGGAGTCTTGTTTTATCATAGCAGCACCAATCCCTTGGCCGTCGTCGGCACAGCGCGCATAGTACGGGAGGGCTACCCCGACAACACGGCGTGGGACCCCCAGGACAGGCACTACGACTCCAAGAGTACTGTCGATAACCCCGTCTGGATGATGGTCGATATTCAAGCCGACCAGGAATTTGGAAAACCGGTCACCCTCCAAGAGATCAAAGAAAACCCCAGGCTGCAGAATATGATGGTAGCCCGTAGGGGCACGCGTCTGTCGATTCAGCCGGTGGCCCAGCAAGAGTGGGACGAAATCGTGGCCTTAGGTACCGGAAAGTAGTCGTGGTACGCTACCGAGAAACCTCCCGTACCTTCTTCGAAAAGCAGACCCCCGAGTTCCAAGGGATGATTCAGAGATTGTCATGAACAACCGGGATCTTGATGTTGCCCGGGGATATCATGAGTCGACCAAGCTAGCCTACATCAACCTGCGCAACAAGCCCCCGCTTTTCAAAACTTATCCGGGTGCCCAACGAATCGCGCTTCCCACCGACTCCCCGGCGTTGGAGGCTGGAACCCTAGATGCTGTTGCTTCCTCTTCCGGGCGAACCCTGCAGACCCCGGGGCTGGGCCCCGACCTGGACCTGAACCACCTGGCCCAGTTGCTCCACTTTTCCGCTGGCGTTGTGCACCGGAGGGTCCTGCCCCAGACCGGTCAGGTCCATTACAGGGCCGCTGCCTCCGCTGGCGCGCTCTACCCCATAGAGGTGTACCTAGTATGCCGTTCGTTACCGGGCATCGAGGCAGGGATCTATCATTTCTCCCCGGCAGATTTTAGCCTGGAGAAGCTCCATAGTGGAGACCACCGGGCATATCTCGCCGCAGCGACGGCCGGGGACCCGGATATCGCCTCCTCGCCCGCATGCCTGGTGTTCACAGCCCTTTTTTGGCGAAGTGCCTGGAAATACAGAGCCAGAAGTTACCGATATTGCCTTTGGGACAACGGCACCTTGCTGGCCAACCTACTGGCTGTTGGTTCGAGTGTTGGAGTTCCTTCCCGGGTTATCGCCGGGTTCGTGGACGACCAAGTGAACCGCGTACTGGAGATCGACGCCAATCGCGAAGGCGCGATATGCATTGTCCCTCTGGGCAGCGGCGAGGTCAACCCATCTAATAACGTAGAGAGCGCTCTGTCCAGCCTCGAGGCATCCTCGAACGACGGTCAGGACGGCGAGATAGACTATCCCGAGATACAGGAGCTCCATCGGGCGTCGTCCTTGATGTCGGAGACCGAGGTCCGGGCCTGGCGCCAATCAGCCGCCGCCGGACCGATTGGACAACCGGCGGACCAACTGTCCGATCAAAATGCAAGGTATTTGCCTGAGACACAGGAGGTATCGACAGCACTCCTAGGACAAGCGATATTGCGGCGGGGGTCTACCCGGAGGTTCGCCAGGACCCCCATGAGTTACGACCAGTTTGGCGCTATATTGAGTTGCTCCACCAAGCCGGTCCCTGCTGATTTCCTGGCGCCAGGTGAAAGCAGCCTCTTAGGCTACTACATCATAGTTAACGCGGTGGAGGGCTTGGCCCAAGGAGCCTACTATTTCTCTCCTGAAGACAGGAGGCTCAGCTTGCTCAAGGAGGGGGACTTCCGAGAGGAAGCGGGCCACCTTTGCTTTGAACAGGCCTTGGGCGCTGACGCTAGCGCCGTGGTGTTCCCAATGGTCGACTTGGGCCAGGTGTTGGACCGCTATGGCAACCGGGGCTATCGAGCCGCTCAACTGGAAGCCGGAGTTCGCGTGGGTAAGATATACCTGTGCGCCCACTCCATCGGGCTGGGGGCCAGCGGCATTACATTCTACGACGACGATGTGACCGAATTCTTTTCCCCTCACGCCGCCGGCAAGAGCCTAATGTTTCCGGTAGTGCTGGGAGTGGTAGACCGGCAGAACCGGGTCCGACCGTTCCGTTCCAAGATTGGAGTGCTGCTGGACTCATTGGCCAGAGGAGCTGGCCAGCACCAACTCGGCACATAGAGCCAAGCTGCCCCAGCTCGATCCCCACAGGGGAGATTCGTCCACTGGAAGCATACGCAGGTCAAGCACTACTACGTAAGGCAACCACTAGGAGGAAAGGAGACGACATGGAAACCGTAGGTTTCATTGGCCTAGGCAATATGGGGTCAGGGATGGCCGGAAACATCCAGAGGTCGGGTTACCCAATGGTAGTCTACGACCTGCGGGAGGAGGTCATCAGGCCGTTTCTCGAGGGAGGCGCCCGCTTGGCCAATTCTCCTTCCGAGGTGGCCAGCCTATGCGATGTGGTTCTGACGTCGTTGCCCGGGCCCAAGGAGGTTGAGGAGGTTGCCACCGGTCGTGAGGGAATCCTTGAAGGGATCAAACCTGGTGGTATATTTGTTGACCTTTCAACCAGCAGGCCTACGTTGATTCGCCAGATAGAGCCCAGGTTCCGACAGAAGGGTGCCCACGTCTTGGACGCTCCTGTCAGCGGCGGCAAGACGGGCGCTGCCAGCGGCAACCTGGCTGTCATGGTGGGCGGTGACCGGGAAATTTACGACCGTATCAAACCCCTTCTGGATGCGTTCGGCGACAAGGTTTTTTATGCTGGCGGCATCGGTGCTGGTTCGGTCTGTAAGCTGGTGCACAATATGATCGGTCATGGTGTGCGTCAAGCCATTGCTGAAGGACTCACCCTGGGAGTTAAGGCCGGTGTGGACCCGGAACCATTGTGGGAGTGCGTGCGTCGCGGTGCTCTGGGCCGGATGAGCGGGCTACACGAGGGAATTCCACGCTCCGTTTTCCGCGGCGAGTTTGAACCAGCCAGTTTCGCATTGGGACTGTCCCGGAAAGACATCGGGCTGGCGACCGAATTAGGGAAGGAATTTAATGTCCCTATGCCGGTGGCTAACCTGGCAGAGCAGATTGCTATCCAGGGAATGAACCGAGGCTGGAGCGACTTGGACAGCAGCGTCACATTCCTGCTACAAGAGGAGCAGGCCGACGTGGAGGTTAGAGCTCCTCACGTCGACCCGGACAAGTCGGCTCGGTTCATCACCACCCACCCTGAAGCCGACTAGCGGTCGGCTTAAGCCGTCAACAAAGAGCCGGTAGGAGACCGCCGACCGCTTACTGCTTTAGCTTAAGTTGAATTTTCTATGCCGACGGGCTCGGTTATGATGCCCAGCTCTCTCCAGAGCTCCTCGAGTAGTTGCTGGTCGCCAGGGAGGCCGTTCCCGTTGGTCACTCTGGGGGTTAACCCTTCCCGGCCTTTCCAGAGACTCCGCAGGTCCTCATCAATCAACTCAATGATCGCGTTACGAACCCCGGTGTCAACACCGATATCGGGGTACAGCTTCCAGCATTCGTTCTTGACGTTCTCCAGCCACTCGACTTGGTTCCCGGCCCTGCCACGGTCTTCCTCGAAGTGCCAGGAATACCAGGCGTATACCATGTCGTGGAAATAGGTTAGGTCGGTGGCCGGCGCTCCGACTATCGACATTTGAACTTCGAACCGATGGTTGTCCCCGGGATGCCCCTCGACGGCGGCAAACCTGCGGCCTCCACCAAGGCCTCTCAGCACAATGTCATGCACGTTGGATGCGGTTATCCCAACCCCGGAGGCGGAGTCGACGTGGCCGACGCCCACTTCCCCGACCCGCCACAGCTTCTGCTCCATTGCGGTGGTGCCTCTATACATCTCGGCTAGGAGTTCGCCCAACTCTTCGCTAAAACGGACTCCGTTGGAGATCAATGAAAGGAAGCCGGTCTCCACGGCAACAGCGTCCTGAATTTTGTCGGAGATGGCGAGGGCCAGGAGTTCCTCCAAGTCCTGGAGAGACACCCGGTTTGTGCCATAGACAGGAACTCCGTTGAGGGATTCCCTAACCCTCTCTGCAATCTCCCCCACGTCACTCTTGCCGAGGTTCAACCTATTCAGTATCCGGTCCGCGACATCCTGGGCCTGTTGGCCACGAAGGATGTTCCTTACCGTGGGGTCGTCACTGTCGAATGACCATACTTCCGGATCGTATACTTCTCGGAACAGCGCACCGCCCAGGGTTGCGTGCCTTCTTACGGCGCCCGTAACCTCCACCCAAGAGGCCAGGTACTCTTTGATTTCATCTTCCCCTACCTTGATGATGTCGGCCACGTGGTTGAGGCACAAAGTTTCCAGCCACTCGTCGATCTCGTTTTGCCTTCGAGAAAGCCGACGTCGCCTTTTGTCTCCGCTTATTGATAATTCGTCGAGTGAAAACTCCGTGAGCGCCGGTAGATCCCGCTGAACCGAACGGGCGGCCAAACGGTCCCATTTTCTGATTACGGGGTCCTCATTCGGGTTCCGGATCAGGTCCTCTATAAACAGGCACTCCAGTCTCCGGTGGATCTGGCTGAGTAAATCGTCACGCCGCAGGTTCGTCAGGCTGCTGGCCCTTGCCATCTCATGTTGGATTTCCGCGTTTGCTTCCAAGAGTATCCTGTTGCTCATGCTTCCATCAGGCCTTAGCTGCTCGAACAACAGTTGGATGGCCTTGTCCACGTCTTCCAGAGCGCCATGAACCACGGCGTGCACCTGCCGGAAGACTTCGCGAGAGTTGATTCCGGAGGCGTCTGAACCCAAAAAGTCCAGAGCATCCATTTTTTGGCTGACCTGATGGGTGCTGTTTTTATAGGAAAGCCGTTTTCTATTCAGATTAAACCAGACCATTTCTAACCTACTTCCATCCTCTACCCCATTTTTGTTGCAGGTACTGCCGGGCGGTCAGATTAAAAAAGCCCTCGAGGAGCCCCACCTCTTTAGAGCTGATCGACCCGAAGCGAGCATCTATCCGGTTATTAGCTTCCCTCATGGTCTCGTGGTACCGTGCCCACCAGTCCTGGCCGGTGCCCCAAGCGTCAGCCACCAAATTTTCCAGGATGCGGGCAACATGGGCCTTTTGGGCTGGCAGGGAATCCTTTGGTGAGCGGTGAAAGAGGCTGATGTCGTAATGCGGTCCCATCGCCCGAACTATCTTGTCGGGATACACTGTGACTTCATAGGAGTCTTGGCCGGTAAATTTCCGCTTCCCCGCTCCAACTCCTGCGGCTATGCGTAAGAACTGAATCGTGGCGTAGGTGTTTCTCAGCTGTAGAGGAAAGCTGTTGTCAGGGTCTCTGGACATCCCCCGCTGCGGCATCAACAGGTGCAGCACCGTGCTGAAGTTGTAAGCGGTGCCTCTCGCTTCGGACAAGGATGCCAGGAGTATGGGGAGGGCCCCGATGGTCCCGCCACCCATGAAAGCGACCACATGAGCCCTTAAATATGTCTTACCCTCATAATAAGGACATACTTCGCCAATCAACGCATCAAGGTGGCCCCGAATGTTGGCATAATTGTACCGCGCCGCTACCCCGGCGTTGGCCAGCATACCCAAAGCTCCTTCCCTGGAGAGGCTGAGGTGCTTTAGCTCCGGCACGCACTCGGTAATCCAGGGTCGCAGGTCTCTGAGGTTGGCAAAATGGGGCAGGGTCAAAGGAATAAACCTAGCGGCCCTGGAGATCTCCCCTCCTGTGGCCTCGCGGGTATCCAGGTAGAGGAAACCCAGGCTTTTCCGGTCGGTGAGGCTCCAAGCCATGGTTGTTTCTTCCAGGTGCCGGACGATCTGGCAGGCGGTGGAACCCAAGCCTATGACAATCGCCGGAGACGTAACCCGCGGTGCCGAACGGGTCCCTCTAAGTCTGGAAACCGTAGCATTAAGTTCGGTTGATGTCACCATACATCCTCCTGCGATTCGTTGTCCCCGCCCCGAGGCTATCCGTTGAATCGCCGGTAACAAGTATATTACTTAACCGTACCCTGTCAACCGCGCTCGGCGATTTCCGCTGTGCCCAGCTAAACAACGGCGGATGAGACCAATGCACAGCCGATGCCTTTACATAACCCGTTACAACGACCCCCGTCAGGGAGGTTAGAGCCTGCCGTCGATGGCCACGTCTATCAATGCCGGCTTGCCGCTAGCGTAAGCCCTCTCCACGGCGGGAGCAAGGGCCTCAGGGTCCTCCACTCGCTCTCCGGATACTCCCATGGCTTGGGCAATGGCTGCCAGGTCCAACGGGTTTGCGAAGTCCATTCCGACGTATTCACTGTCTCGTTCCTGGTCATTGAGCATCCGTCGTAGGTAAATGTCCATGTTGACTTTCAGAATGCGATAGGAGCGGTTGTTGCAAATGGCGTAGACCACAGGGATGTTGTATCGGGCGGCGGTCCACAGAGCCTGGACTGTGTACATGGACGCACCATCACCGACCACCGCAAGGACGGGCCGTTGAGGGTTGGCCAGCTTTACTCCCAAAGCTCCGGGCATAGCCCAGCCGAGAGCACCGCCCCGGATGGCGAATAGGTTCCCGGGTTGGTCAAAATCGAAAGCCCGGTTCAAAGCCGGCCTGGACGTGATCGATTCGTCTGCGATGATAACGTCCGATGGGGAACCTTGGGCCAGCTCATGCATCATCCGTTCGACGGGCATAGGCCTACGGTCCCAGATATTCTTGAGCCGCTCTTGGTACTCTTGGTCGGACCTCCTTCGCTGTTCGGCCCAAGTCGCGCTTCTGGTGGCGGCGGCCTCTAGTGCCGGCGTTGACATATCCTGGACCAGCGCGTCGGCCAAGTCGGTAAGTCCGGCTGCGGGATCGGCAAAAATACCGACTTCTGTCGGATAGTTCTTTTCGACTTCCCAGTAGTTGCTATCCAAATGAACCAATTTGGTTCTCGGGCCAAGGAACGGCTCGGGCACGTAGAGGAAGGAGGAGAAAACATTGCACCCCACCGCCAATACCACATCGGCGCCAGCCAACTGCTCCGCAGTCGCCGGGCTGTTCAAATTCAACGTTCCGCCGTACAAACTGTGGCTAGTGGGGAAGTTCACTTCAGAATAGGTAGCTGCGTACACTCGGGCCCCCAGGGTCTCTGCTACACGAACCAATGCGGGCACCGCCGTCGATTGGGCCACCCGGTCTCCCACAACTATCACGGGATTTTCGGCTTGGGCCAGCAATCGAGAAGCCCGGTCCACCGCCTCTACATCGGGTCTTACACGGAAGTAACCGGGAGAGGAAGGGGTGATGTCCAGGTCGGCGGTCTCATCCAGCGTGTCCCAAGGGAAAGAGATGAACACTGGCCCTGTTGGCGGCGTCTTGGCTTCTTTGAACGCCCGGCGAACCGCCGTGGGGATGTCAGCCGCATGCCGGATCTCGGTACTCCACTTGGTATACTGGTCGGTCATCTCCACCAAGTTGCCGGAAAGCGTCGGTTCGGTCAGCAGCATGCGGCTGTCGGAGTTGCCTGCGGTCAAAACCAGGGGGGTACCCCCCTGGTATGCGTTGTAAAGAGCGCTGATACCGTTGGCCAGCCCTCCGGCAATGTGGATATTGGCGAAGGATGGGCGGCCGGTTGCCCGGGCGTACCCGTCCGCCATGCCCACCGCGGTGCCCTCCTGCAACGCTTGAATGTACTTCAAGTGAGGATAGTCCTGGAGGGCATCCATCAAGGGGGTTTCACTGGTGCCGGGGTTGCCAAAGATATACTCCGTGCCCTCCGCAATCAGCATTTGAGCCAGAGCCTGCTTCCCGGTCATCGTTGGCATGATCCATCCTCTCTCGTTCTGAGCATTGGCGATCGTGTTACATATATTTGGGTAACCGTAACCGTTAATCAGCCAGGTAGACCATCCACTCCAGCAGGTTATCATCCGGGTCGCGGGCGTAGAGGCTCACTGCGGGTAATACGCCCCCAGCCCGGGCGCCCTTTCGCGGCCCTGGTCCCCGAATGACTTCCACCCCGGCGTCCTCCAGCATTTTTTGGCATGCTTCCGCGGTCCCTTGCCAAACAAAGCAAATGTCCGTGCATCCCGGCACCGCGGTGGGACCTCGCAGGTCGGCGGTGAACCCCTCTGGATGTACGTTGATCTTGGAATCCCCTACCTGAATGGAAAAAATTCTAGCCCTGCCAGCGCGCCACTCCTCTTCGTCGTTGATCGAGAAGCCTAGCCGCTTGTAAAACTCGATGAGGCGCTCGGCATCGGCGGTGGGCATCGCTATGTGATCTATGCTTACTGTAGCCATCGGCCTTCCTAACCATTAGTCTGAGATTCAGGCGCCGGAATTACCCAAAATTCTTATGACTGAGGTTCGGCCACCGGTAGCGAGTCCACGACCCGGTTAACCTCTTCAATTGCTTGATCAATCTCCGGTCCGGTGGTGAACCTCCCCACGGAGAACCGCACCGTACCCATAGCGTACTCTAGAGGCACCCGCATGGCTTCAAGGACATGGGAGACTTCCACCCTGTCGCTGTGGCAAGCGGCGCCTGCGGAAGCCGCAACGTTGGTCAGATTCGCCAGTATGGTATTTGCTTCCATCCCCCGGAAGCTCAAACTGGTAGTGTTGGGCAGACGTTCCTCGGGGTGGCCGTTGATCCACACGTCTTGCCCCCTTAGGGTGATGCCACGCTCCAGCCGGTCCCGCATAACGCCCATGTGTCTTCCATATTCCGGCAGGTTGCGGCTAATCAGCTCACAGGCCGCCCCAAGGCCCACAATCTCAAGAACGTTCTCTGTCCCCGCTCGCCAGTCCATCTCATGATTGGCTCCATGCATCAACTTTTGTAGCTGTACCCCCTGGCGAACGTACAGGGCTCCTACGCCCTTGGGGGCATAGAGCTTGTGGCCGGCCAGGGACAACAAGTCGACACCTAGCTCATCCACATCAACTGGGATTTTCCCAATGGACTGGGCACAATCCGCGTGGATCAAAGCGCCGTGCCGGTGAGCAGCCTCAGCAATCTGGGCTATGGGCTCCACTGTCCCGACCTCGTTGTTGGCGTGCATTATAGTGACCAACAATGTCTGACGTGTCAGGGACGCTTCCACCTCGTAGGGATCGACCCTTCCGAACTGGTCTACCGGTACGTAGGTAACACGAAAACCCTCCGTCTCCAGGTGGCGGCAGACTTCGGTGACCGCCGGGTGTTCGATGGTGGAGGTGATGATATGGTTCCCCCGGTGGCGGTAGGCGTGGGCCACCCCCTTGATGGCGTGGTTGTTTGCTTCGGTCCCGCCACTGGTGAAAACAACTTCGCTCACCCCGCACCCCAGTAACTGGGCGACGGTGCTCCGGGCCTTGTCGACAGCGAGTCTGGTTCGGGATCCGAACGAGTGGCTGCTGGAGGGGTTACCGAAGTGCTCCTGCAGATAGGGGAGCATTGCCTCGGCTACGTGGGGGTCTATGGGAGTCGTGGCGTTGTAGTCCAGGTAGATTGGTGGCATCGGCCTCTGTGCGTCAGTGCAAATGCATCATGGGGAAACTCCGGATCCTCCGGGCGCTTCCCAATATTAGCCGCAACCTGTTTCACTGGCAAGCGCCAATAGAAGGGGGAAGCCCTGGTTGGGACCCTTGAGCCACGGGAGGCAGATTTCAGACCTCTGGCTCCAACGTTCCCGCAGCCAGAGCGGTGATGTATCATATCGGTCATTACGGAGAGCTAGCCAGGAGTCGGCGTTGAACTTCTACCGCCAAGGTTGCTATAGCCACTTGCGAAAGTTACCAGAATTCGATTGCTCGGACGCTGTTCCTGGTTCAACCAGTTCACCCGCCGCGGAGGGCGCCACTCCCGCTGGTCCTGAGGTTGCCGGAGAACTGTGGCAGATAACTCTCTCAGCAACACTTTGGAGGATGCATGTTTGACCTGCTAATTAGGGACGGCAGAATCGTTGATGGGACGGGGCAGACCTGGTTTCGGGCGTCTCTCGCGATTTCCGGAGACGAAGTCGCTGTCCTCCGAGGAGACACCTCCGCCGTGGAGGCGGCGCGGGTGATCGACGGGACCAATTATGTGGTTTGTCCTGGCTTTATCGATATGCATTCTCACTCGGATATTAAGCTCTTGACCGACCCACAGCACGAGGCCAAGGTCAGGCAAGGTGTAACCACTGAGATTCTGGGCATGGACGGTTTATCCTATGCGCCCATCTCGCCGAACAATCTGGAGCACTTGCTCACCTATCTAGCTGCAATAAACGGCCTTCCGTTGCCGTCCCAGCGCTGGAGCAGCGTCAAAGACTTTCTGGACCTGTTCGACGGTAACGCTGCTTGCAATGTGGCCTTCATGGTCCCCCACGCGGCTGTTCGCGTCGAGGCCATGGGTTGGGAAAATCGGTTGCCGAGCCACGCCGAGCTATCCCGAATGCAGGAGCTAGCTAGGCAAGGGATGCGGGACGGGGGCTTCGGCTTCTCCACCGGGCTCACCTATCCCCCAGGCGCCTACAGCGATACCAATGAATTGGTGGCCGTCTGCGACGCCATCAAAGACCTGGGCGGGTTCTACATGACCCACGCCCGGTATTTCCTGGGAGACGGGTTGCTGGACCCCTTCCGGGAAGCTGTTGCCATCGGCCGCAGAAGCGGATTACCGGTTCACATCTCCCATTACCACAGCCCGGTGCAAGGAATGGGGGAGCAGATGGTGGCCTTGGTGGACGAGGGCCGAAGCTCAGGCGTCGACGTCACTTTTGACCAATACCCCTACGCAGCCGCTAGCACCGTACTGCATTCGCTGCTTCCCATCTGGGTGCACGCCGGGGGTCCTCATGCCTTGCTGCAGCGAATTCAGGACCGGCGAGTCCGGGATGAAATAGGAGACTCGGTCAATCCCATGTGGGGCCTGACGCTGGAGCACTATATTTTCAGCCAGATCGGGTCGGCCAAGAACAAAGAATGGGAGGGCAGGTCCTTGGTGGATTTGGCCAAGGCCCAAGACAAAAAGATGGTGGATGCCATGTGCGATTTGTTGATCGAAGAAAACCTAAATGTTGCTTTCGTGGCCCGCACCGGGAACCCAGACAACATCCGCACGATCGTGCGCCACCCGGCTCAGATGGTGGGGTCCGACGGCCTCTTGACCGGCGATATGCCCAATCCCCGAAGCTATGGCACTTTTCCCTACATCCTGGGGCAGTTCGTCCGTGAGGAGGGACTGCTGGGCCTGGAAGAAGCAGTCCGCAAAATGAGCTCCATCCCGGCCCAGCGGTTGGGTTTGAAGGACCGGGGTATTTTGCGCGACGGCATGAAGGCAGATGTTGTCATGTTTAACCCTGACCGCGTGGCAGCCAAAGCCACCTTCGAGGAGCCGAAGCAATACCCGGAAGGTATAGACTACGTAATTGTCAACGGCAAGCTGGTAGTTGACAACGGAACCCACACCGGTGCTTTGCCGGGCCTGGCGTTGCGTTCCCAGTAGGCTGGCGGCTTGATATGGTGCTCGATGCGGAAGCTACCAGGATTGATTATTCTGAGAAATATTAGGGTGAATTATGAATCCGCAGCACATGATTAAAGCTACGGTGCGTAAAGGTGAGGAACTCTACGTGGCGGAATGTATGGAGATTGCTGTGGTAACCCAAGGAAAAACCGTAGATGAAACTTTGGCTAACCTTCAAGAGGCGGTCGCCCTGCATCTTGAAGGAGAAGATCCCGCCGTCCTAGGGTTAGTGTCTAAACCAGCCATTCTGGTTACGATGGAGCTGGAGCCTACAGGTGCCCAGACTTAGAAGGCTATCAGGTGATGAGGTTATCGCCATAATGGCGGGGTTCGGATTTGGGATTCAAAGTCAGCGCGGGAGCCATGCAAAGTTAGGACGAGTGTTACCGGACGGAACACGCCAAATTCTGACTGTACCGAGACATCGGAGGCTGGACCTTGGGACACTGCACGCGGTGTTTAGACAAGCCGGCCGCTTCATCCCCGAAGAACAATTGAGACGAGAGTTTTATACACAATAGACGACCTGAGAATGCTGGTGCCAATGCCTGTTTATCAAGGGGATATTTATTATGGACTTTGAACCCAGTTACACCAAAGAGCAGGAAGAGTTTAGGGGCGAAGTTCGGGGTTGGCTCGAGGAGCATGTGCCTCCGGGCATTATTCACCCCGCAGACTCGGGGGACCTGACCTTTGAGCAATACCAGTTGCGCCGAGACCTGGGACGAAAGCTGGGCGGCAAAGGCTGGCTGTGGCCGACTGCGCCCCGCGAATACGGAGGAGGCGGCTTATCCCTGGACCAAGCGGTAGTGCTGGAAGAAGAGGTCGATGCCCTGGGCTTGAGTATTCCGCCTTACTATGACTCAGGGGGGAAGCTGGGCGGAGCGTCAATCCTGGTCTGGGGGTCCGACGAGCAAAAGCAGCATTTTCTGCCTCCGATTTTCAAAGGAGAGGTCCGGACCTGGCAACTGCTCTCCGAGCCCGAAGCAGGGTCCGATCTGGCCAACGTCAAGACCATGGCCGTACAGGACGGAGACGACTACGTCATTAACGGCCAGAAGATCTTCGTGGGCAGTGCCTTCGGTTGTGACTACATGTGGACTTTGGGCTGCACGGATTCTGAAGCGCCCCGCCATCAAAACTTGGGTTGGTTCATGATTCCGTCAGACCTGCCTGGAATCACCGTGCAGCCCATGGACCTGCTCACGTCGGCCGGGGAATCCGGGGCGGGCTCTGGAGTCAAGAACACGGTTTATTTTGACAACGTGAGAATATCCGGCTTCCACCTCGTTGGGGGTCACAACAAAGGTTGGGAGGTCGCCACCACGCACTTGGAGTTGGAGCATGGGACAGGGGGACGCATTGGACG
Source organism: Dehalococcoidia bacterium (assembly GCA_965197555.1). Taxonomy (GTDB): domain Bacteria; phylum Chloroflexota; class Dehalococcoidia; order Lucifugimonadales; family UBA3495. Next base: position 2,558,420 of record OZ240213.1, read on the forward strand.
CAACTGGCTGGTCGACCGCTTGTTCGACCACTGCCGCAGTACCAACCGGAGTGGACAGCCTTTGAGCAAAGACCCGGACGTGCGAGATAGGTTGGTAGACATCTACATCGACGCTGAGATATCCCGGCTTTTCAACCTCCGAAATTATTGGATGCGCCACAGCGGCGCCAACGTTACCTATGAGGGGCCTCAAGCGTCTTATTTCCGCAAGATGTCCGGGCTACGGATGGCAACATCCGTCCTGGACGTCCTGGGCCCTGCCGCGCTGACCAAGGACGCTACGTGGGGCGCCGCCGAGGGCCATATCGAGTCCCACCAGCGCTCGGCTATTATCGCTATCCACCCGGGCGGCACAGCGGACATTCAAAAAGTAATCATGGCCCGCCGTATCGGTATCGGCCGAGAGGTCAGAGAAAAAGCCGGGACGTTGGCGTAGTGACCCTAATAGTCGCTTCATAGCTTATGCCTGCCGTAACTCAAGGAGGTTAATTGGACCTTTCGCTTACTCCGGAACAAGACATGCTCAAGTCAGCGGTGCGCCGCTTTGTGCAGCAGGAATACCCCAAAGAGGCGCTGTTGGACTTAGCTGCATCCGGTCGGCCAGCCCCATCCAACCCTTGGGACAAATTGGCCGAGACGGGTTGGCTGGGGATCCTCGTTCCCCAGGAGTACGGTGGCGAGGGAGGGTCGGTTACCGACGCAGGAGTGCTGTTCGAGGAATTGGGACGCGGTCCGGTCCCGGGGCCCCACTTGTCCTCCGGCGTTCTGGCGGCTCTGACTTTGTTGTCAGGAGCTAGTGAAGAGCAGAAGCAAGAGTGGCTGCCGAGGCTTGCCCGGGGTGACGTTACGATGGTGCCTGCAGTCACTGAAGATGACTACACCTGGGAGCTGGAAGACATAAGCGTGACTGCCCGAAACGACGGAGATGGACTCCGGATTGACGGCACGAAAACCTATGTATTGGATGCGGTTGGCGCTACCCACCTCCTCTGCGCTGTACGCTCCGAGGTCAACGGCTCGGTAGGACTGGTAATTGTGCCAACATCAGCGGATGGCGTGGAGATACGCTCTCTGGCCGGCTTCGCCTGGAACATGGCTGAGGTCAAGTTCGAGAATGTCGTGATCCCCGCTATCCACCTCCTCAGCGGCTCATTCACCGGAGCCAGCGACGCCTTCCACCACGCGGTCTCACAAACAATCCCCGTCATGTGCGCTTTCCAGGTAGGAGGTTGCCAGGCGGTGTACGAAATGTCGGTCGACTACAGCCGCAGCAGGGTCCAGTTTGGTGTGCCCATAGGCCGTTTTCAGCGCGTCCAAGACCACGTAATCAACCTGGTCAACCAGCTCGACGCGGCGAGATGGACAGCCTACGAGGCATTGTGGAAGCTGGACACCGGGCACCCGGCTGCCGATAGCATTCACTTGGCTAAAGCAGTGGGAAGCGAGGCTTACCTCCAAGCATGTAACTACGCTCATGAAGTGCATGCCGGCGTGGGGAGCATGACGGAGTATGGCTTGACCCTGCACACCACTGCCTCCCGCACTCTCTACCACTACCTGGGCGACCCACGTTACCACCGGAGGCGGCTGGCGGAAGCGCTCGGACTGTGACCGGTCTTTAGACCCCTTTCTTTGTCCTTTTCTTTTCACACCGTCCGTTGGCTCTGATCCTGTGGAAGGGCCCTGTTAGAAATAACGTCTAACTTATCAACCCCTTATAGACCAGGCCAATCCGGGCCAGCCAAAGCTCCTGATAGGAATATTCTTCGCCCAACAATTCCTGGGCAGGCTTAAGGAATAGGCCGCCGGCTTGTTGAAAGGCGGACTGGATCGCTTGGAGCCGATCAGTCTGGGGCATTAGATGATCCAAGTCGAGGGACTCTCCTTTCAAGACCAATCGCTCCAGGTGGCCGATGATAGTCCTCTCCGTCAGACCCCGTTGGTTGGCGATCTGGCTAAGGGTGAGCTTTTGAGAAAGCAGTGCATTGGTCAGGTCAATCGTGTCGCTGGAACCGCGGTTGGGAATCCCTTTGCGGTCATTTCCACGCGGTACATCTTCTGGTGGTGTTGAAACGCTGATGTGACCGGCGATCACCTCTAGAAATTGTTGGCTGAATTGCTCAAGTTTGGTGTGTCCTACACCCGATATTCTAGAGAAGCCGTCGCGGTCCCTGGGAAGCCGGCTTGCCATCTCCCGAAGGGTCGTGTCATGGAAAATCACGAAGGGAGGCACTCCTCTCTCGTCTGCAATCGTCCTCCGCAAGGTGCGAAGGTTCTCGAAGAGCTCTTGGTCGTGGGCGAGGTCTGAACCTTGTTGACCTGTGGATGGGACTTCGCTGTGTTTGGGCCTGGTGAGACTCAGTTGCTCCCGGTTATTAAGGAATGACCTCCCGGTTGGTGTCACGGAGAGTGTTGGTCGCTGGTCCCCATCTATCCTCAGCAAACCGCGTTCCGTCAAGGAGCGCACCACCTGCTTGAGGTCGTCAGCCGAAGAGGTCCGAGCTATGCCGTGGACCGACAACCGGTCGTGGCCAAGATCGATTACCCGTTTGGTCGCTGCCCCCCGCATCACATCGATTACGTGCCCTGCGCCGAACCGCTCGCCGGTGCGGATGACGGTTGAAAGGATCTTTTGAGCAATCTCGGTGGCGTCGAACTCCTCAGACGGGGAAAGACAAACATCGCATCGGCCGCAACTCTTGTGATCCCATCGCTCCCCGAAATATTCCAAGAGAAACTTGCGTCGGCAGGTCTGGACTTGGGCGAATGCCAACATCTGAGCAAGTCTCTGGCGAGCGTTTTGTTGCTCAGCGGCATCCTCCATCTGGTCGATGAAATAATCTTGCTTTATCTTGTCAGCGTATGAGTAAAACAGCACACACTCACTAGGCAGCCCATCCCGTCCGGCACGTCCGGTCTCTTGATAGTAACCTTCCAAGCTTTTGGGTAGATCGTAGTGGACCACCAGGCGGACGTCGGCTTTGTTGATGCCCATGCCGAATGCGACGGTCGCGACGACGATCGGCACTTCATCCCCGATAAACTTCTCCTGGGTGCGCTTGCGGGTAGGACCATCGACCCCGGCGTGGTAGGCCAGTGCCTTGAACCCCTGGGACACTAGGTCCGAAGCAAGTGCTTCGGTGTCTTTCCTTGAGATGCAGTAGATGATAGTTGCCCCACTATCATGTTTGCGCAACAGGGTTAGGAGCTCGCGAAACCGTTCCTGCTTGGATTTAACCAAATAGGTAAGGTTCGAACGATCGAAGCTGGCAAGGAATTTTTCGCCCTGAGCCAAGCCGAGTTGGGCGATAATATCTTCCCGCACTTTCTCCGTTGCGGTCGCGGTGAGGGCAATGACGGGCACGCCGGGGAAGGCGCGCCGCAACGTCTTCAGGTCGAGATAGTCCGGACGGAAGTCATGCCCCCACTCCGAGATGCAATGGGCCTCGTCCACTGCAATTAGGTTAACTTCCACCGTACGCAGGAAATCTCGAAATTCCGGAAGAGCGAGTCGCTCCGGGGCGGCGTAGAGCAGTTTGAGGGCACCGGATTTGGCTTGCGCCTGCACACGGCTTATTTCGGTCGGCGACAGTGCGCTGTTGATGAATGCAGCATTGATGCCATTAGCATTGAGAGCATCGACCTGGTCTTTCATCAGGGCAATCAAGGGTGAGACCACCAAGGTCAGCCCATCTAGGCTGACGGCTGGCAACTGGTAGCACAAGGACTTGCCCACGCCCGTGGGCATCACCACCAACGCGTCCTTACCGGCCAAGACGGTGGTGATTATCTCCTCTTGTAGAGGGCGGAAACTGTCGTATCCAAAGCGGGACTTAAGAAGATCGAGCATGCCACTATGATAGCTGCTCACCCCCTCATGCTTAAATCGCTGCCTGTCATTTACTGCCCCTTCCATACCGGAGCTCGCTTTTCCGCGAAGGCGGTCACTCCCTCTTTGGCGTCTTCAGTTTGGAGCACTATATCCCGTTTTAGATGAGCGTAGGCTACCCTGCGTTCCAGGTCCATCGCTGCACCATTCACCGCCGCTTCTTTAATGGCTGCAATGGACAGTGGCGCGTTGGCAGTGATCTTGCGAGCGATCTCTTCAGCCTTGGGCAGCACCTCTTCGGGGGGCACTACGTGGTTGACCAGCATCAGCTCCAACGCCCGTTGAGCGTCGATGAAATCGCCGGTAAATAGGATTTCGAAGGCGATATTTTTGGGCACGACTTGGGCCAGAAGCGCCGGGCCGCTGACTGAAGAGATGCCCCTTTTCACCTGGGGCCAGCCGAACTGGGCCTCAGTGGAAGCAATTCGGATGTCGCTGCCGAGGGCGATACCGCATCCTTGGGCGAGGCATATCCCGTTAATAGCAGCTATGACCGGCTTCCAAATCGTGGACTGGACCACATACAAATCGCCGGTGCTGGGGCCCTCGTTGGCCCTCGCTTCCGCCATAGCCACCAGATCGTGTCCAGTGGAAAAAGCCCGGCCCCGTCCGGTCACAATAGCGCACCTAACTTCCTTGTTTTGCTTTACGTCTTGAAATGCGTTCCACAAGAGTTCGCGCATCTCGGGATTGATGGCGTTGAGTTTCTCAGGTCGATTCAATGTCAGATAGGCAATACTATCTTTGACTTCGTAAATGACTTCAGGTTCCGGCATAGCTTGACCTCCTGATTAGACGTGCCAGCTTCTAACCGTCAGCGTCTGACAGCTAAATAATCCTCGATCCCGTGGGTTTGTTGCCTATGGTTCCAAGTTCTTCCAGGTCAGCGATCTCAGCGCTGGTCAGCCCCAACAACTCATTGTAAATCTGGTGGTTATGCTGGCCTAGCGTCGGAGAGGGGGACCTGACCCGGCCAGCCGTAGCCGACATTTTCCAGGCGACTCCAGGATATTTCTTTTGACCCGCGCTGGGGTGGTCGACGGTGATGAAAGTATTTCGATGCTCATAGTGAGGGTCTTCCAGGAGGTCGGGCGCCCGCATCACTGGACTGGAAGGAATTCCGGCATTCTGTAGTATCTCCACCGCCTGGAAAGGGTCCTGCTTCTTGGTCCATAGCGCGATCAAGCCGTCCAGCTCCGCTTGTCGCTCCATCCGGTCTGCGTTACCCTCAAATCGAGGATCATCCCCCAACTCAGGTGCGCCCATGACCTCGGTCAAGCGAAGCCACTCCTCGTCGTTGGTAACAGCGATGGTCAACCAGCGGTCCACGCCGGCGCAGGGGTATGCGCCGCAAGGAGCGAAATGAGCAGAGCGGTTGCCCCGCCGCACCGGTTCTTGGCCGGTCATTTGATAGGCCAAGACCTCCGCTCCGATAAGCGAGACAGCCGACTCTTGCTGGGATACATCAAGGTACATTCCTTGGCCGGTGCGGCGGCGATGCCTTAGAGCCGCCAAGACTACCCCAGCGGCATGGGAGCCGGTGATGGGGTCTCCATGGTTGATTCCAGACTTCATGGGCCCCTCTCCGGAGTAACCGGTCATGTGAGCCATGCCGGACAGTTGCTCCTGCCCGATACCGTAAGCCACGTAGCTGGCCCAGGGCCCGCTGTTGCCGAAGGCAGGCATGGAGACGTATATGAGGTCTGGGCGATGTTGGCGGAGCGTTTCGTAGGTATAGCCGAGTCGGGCAAGGCTGCCTTGGCGGAAATTTTCAATTACCACATCGCTGATCGATACCAATCGCTCGAAGAGGCCCCTTCCCTCCGGTGAGTCCAACTCCAGCGTGATGCCATATTTGCTTAGGTGTAGGCAGTTGAACCAGCCGTTGCGGTTCCATGGTTCGTCTCCGGGCTCGCTATCGGGATAGGCGGCGATCCCGCGGGCCGGATTTACTGGCCCTCGGTGGGAGTCGTAGACCCGCAGAGACTCCAACTTAATCACTTGAGCGCCATGGTCCGCCAGAAGCTTGGTGCAGTAAGGTCCGGCCCAAATCCGAGAAAGGTCCAGGATTCGGTAATTTTTCAGTGCGTCCCGGTTCTTCATGTTTGTATCAAGGGCGTAGAGTTAGATTGAGCGTGCCGGTCAAATGACCGCTCGTTCTTGAAGGCGGCTAATTTCGGTAGTGGAATACCCCAGTTCCAAAAGCACCTGTTGGGTATGCTCTCCCAGCAATGGGGCCCTCCGGTAACTCCATCCATCATGTTCGGGTCCCAGGTTGACTGGCGGCCCTGGGTACGCCAAGGGGCCTGTCTCCGGATGGTCTAGCTCCACGAAATAGCCCCGGGAGGTGAGTTGCTCCATCTCCAAAATGTCGTTCATGGTTGCTACAAATGCAAACCCCAGGCCGCTATCCTGGCCGAGCTTGAATATTTCTTGCCTTTCGTGGTCCAGCAGCCAAGGCAGCATTAATGCTTCAACCTCGTCTGCATGCAGCATTCGGCCGTTACGTGTGGCAAATCGCGGGTCGGACAGCTCCTCCCGGTCCATAATCTTGGCCACTTCCGGCCAGCGCTGGTCCGGTCCTGCGATTATGCCCACGTGACCGTCTTCGCAGGGATAGATGCCCCAGGCGGCCCGCCCGTAGCCTCGGTTGCCAGCCCGAAGGAATTCTTGGCCCGAGTAGCTATACTGCATCAAAGCGTTTTCCATGACATTGGTGGCGTACTCTGCTATGGAGAGGTCGACATGTTGCCCCTCGCCGGTCTCTTCAGCGAACATCAGGGCCGTCATCGTGGCCACGAAGGCGTTCTGGCCTGCCCCCAGTTGTGCCAAGGGAGCTCCTTCTTTCAGGGGTTCCTGGTCCGGCTCGCCGGTGATGTTCATCAACCCCCCGGCGGCGTAGAGATTGATCTCCGTGGCCTTCCAGTCCCGATGGGGGCCGGTCTGGCCGAAATTGGAGATCGACGTCATAACTAATCCGGGGTTCAGTCCTTTCAGGCCGCCATAGCCGAGTTCCAAGCGGTCTAGGGTCCCCGGAGCGAAGCTTTCAACGACTATGTGGGCTGAAGAGGCCAGGCCCTTAATTATCTCTTGCCCTTCTGGCGACTTGATATTAAGGGTGATGCTCTTCTTGGAAGTGTTCAGGTACAAGTGCCAGGCTCCAGTTTCGGCTTGGCTGCCGGCGGGAGAAGATGGCTGGCTGCTACCTGGGGCGAAGGGCCCAAAACGGCGTATGGGGTCGCCGGTTTTGGGGCGTTCGATCTTGATGACATCGGCGCCCAGGGTGGCCAGGAGCCTGGTACAGTAGGGCCCGGAGACCATCTGCGTCAGGTCCACGACTCTGACCCCGTCTAGTAAAGCCGATCCTGGTCCAAGGCTCATGAGAATTCAAGTCTCCTGGGTCGCGCAGACATCTTGGGTGCGGAGTTCTTCTAGTTATGGCAGGCAGCTATTGTGGCATCGGTCTGAGGCGAAATCAAGGAACCCGCGCAGGGCCTGTCGGTAGGAAATATTCGGGCCACCCTATCTTGGCCGCCTGCCACTGGAGTTAATTGGAGTCCCGCGGCCATTGCCTGACCTGCGCCGGGACCTAGCCGGGGAGTAAATATGTTATTCTTGCTCCGGCTGATATCCGTCGACTTAATAGCTCTGTGTGGGTCTAGCTACAGATCCGGCAATGGCTAAGTGCACCGTTCTATAATTGGGTGACTACAGGGGAGTGGCACCCAGCGTAGCTTGCAAGCTTCTCTTAGTCCCCTCCTGACAGAGCAGGGGAAAGCTTCAACGCTGCTTTGGCCCAAGAGTCGACGACCTAACATAAACATTGGACAGAGGAAATGGAGCGTCCAGTATTTCAACCCGTGGGTACCCTGACGGAGGACTTGGACACACCGGCCTTGGTTGTGGACCTGTCTGTGATGGAGCAAAACATCGAGACCCTGCACTCCCATTTCAGAAACTCGGCGGTAAAGGTGCGTCCCTACGTCACCAGCCACCAATGCCCTCAGATTGCCAGGCGTCAATTGGACGCCGGGGGTACCATTGGTGGCATCGCGGTGGCTGGCGTGGGCGAAGCAGAAATCTTTAGCGAGGCTGGATTCCGTGACTTGTTGGTCGCCACCCAGGTTGTAACCAACAGCAAGGTCCGTCGACTCTGTAACCTCGCCCGGTCCAACCGGGTGGCCGTAGCCGTGGACAATGCCAAGAATGCCGCTGTTCTGTCTGAGTGTGCCACCCAGGAGGGCGTCACGTTGAACGTTTTGGTGGAGGTGGAAGCAGGTCTGGGACGTTGTGGAGTTCCCCCGGGCAGTGCCTCCTTGGAGCTGGCGAGGGCAATTACCAGCTCACCTGGACTGGAATTTGCTGGGCTAATGGCAATTCCCCCGGTGTCTGGCGCCGAGGCGGGATTGGCAGACTTGGAGGTTGAGGCCCGAGGTCACCTTCAGCCAGTGGTGGACACTCGCGAGCTCATCGAACGGGATGGCCTGGACGTAAAAACGGTCAGTGTAGCCGGAAGCCATTGCTATGACCTGGCAGCCCGGCTCTCCGGGGTCACCGAGGTCCAAGCGGGATCCTATCCCTTGATGGACTACACCTACTGCCGTGTCCGGGAAGAGTTCAGCCCCGCGGCCAGAGTGCTGTCCCAGGTCATAAGCCGACCGACCGAAGAGGCAGCCGTGGTGGATGCCGGCCACAAAGCGATAGGCCCGGATGAGGGCATACCGGTACTGGATGGGTCTTCGCGGGCCAGCGCTCTCCGGCTCAGTGCCGAGCACGGAATATTGCAGTTGGAAGGTGACGCCCGACAGCAGATTAAACCGGGCGACAAGTTGTGGCTGGTGCCGGCCAGCTTGAGCCTGTGTTTGAACCAATATGACTTCATTCGTCCCGTCCGAGGCGGGAAGCTGGAGGGCTTCTGGCCCATCGCTGCCAGAGGCAGCCTCCAATAGACTGAAATGAGCATCCTGCCCTGGCCGCTCTTGGCTCATCCCTGAAAGCTCACCGCCCATAGGAGAAGAATATGGACCAGCATTACCGCCCGATGCCCGGAACACCGGTTGAGGACCTGGATACGCCCTGTTTGATCCTGGACCTGGACGCGCTGGACAACAACATGGACGTGATCGCGGGTTACTACGAGGGCCGGTCCAGCAAGCTGAGGGGCCACAGCAAGAACCACAAGACTCCCGCCATTGCTCACCGCCAGATCCGGCGCGGCGGAACAGTCGGTGGGGTCTGCGCTGCCAAGGTCTCAGAGGCCGAAGTTATGGTCCACGGTGGGGTCCCCAGCGTCTTTATTACCAGTGAGATCATAGACCCAGCCAAAATCGACCGGCTGTGTGGGCTGGCCGGGCAGGCTGAAATGCTGGTGGCCTGTGACAGCGACATTAACGCCTGGGACCTCTCCAACGCGGCGGTGGCCCGAGGGGTGACGTTGGGAGTCATCATAGAGCTGGAGACCGGGCTGGGCCGTTGCGGCGTCCAAGACATTGAGCAAGGGGTGATTCTGGCTCAATCGATTCAATCCCTCCCCGGCCTGGACTTCCGCGGGATTATGAGCCACCAGGTGATCCCAGCCATGCCCGACCGGGAAGACCGGGTGACGGAAGGAAGGCGGGTTATTCAGGGCGTGATCGACCTCAAAGATGCTGTCGAATCCGTGGGTATCCCAGTGGACATAGTCTCGACCGGCGAGACCTGGAGCTACGACGTTGCTGGTGAAATTGACGGCGTAACCGAGGTCCAAGGCGGCAGCTACCTGGTCATGGATACCAAGTACGAGTACATGTCAGAGTTCCACTACGCTGGCAAAGTTCTGACCACCGTCATAAGCACGCCACGGCCCGGAGTGGCTGTAGGTGATGCCGGGATCAAGGCCCTGGGGTCTTTCTGGGGAATGCCCACGGTAGATAACCGCCCAGGAGTCAGCGTTGAGTCCATGGACCCAGACCGGGCCATCTTCAAGCTGGATGAGGGAGTCCAGCTTGAGATCGGCGATCAGCTAGTCCTGATTCCGGCCCAGCAGGACGCCATGGTAAGCCGCTGGGACCGGTTTGTCGGCGTGCGCGACGGGCAGGTTGAGGCTGTGTGGGACATCCAAGCCAGGGGTTGCCATAGCTGATTTTGCGGTCAGCGTTTCAGCTATGGTGACCTTGCACCCTTACGTCGGCACGGGGGCGAAGTCGGGGGAGAGCATCAGGTAGGTTTTCTGGGATACGACCAGATGTTGCACCCTGGGTATATATTTTTCTGTCCAATCAGGGTCTGCGTAGACTTGGGCTTTGGCCTCTGCCAGATGGGCGTGGTCCCGGTAGCCCCAGATGTGCACCACCTGGTTTAGCTCGCCGACATCGCTGTAATACCAGCCTGCCAGCTTTATTCCGTATCTTTGCCTGATTGGCAGGGACAGCTCCTCTACGGCCGCCATGTAAGTCGGTGTGCTGCCGGGCTTTAGCGTGTACACTCGAAAGTCGTAGATCATATTTGCCTCTATTGAGTAATTACCGTCCTCTTTCGACGTTAGATATTCCCCAGAGAACACACCCGCCACTGCACGGGGAGGAACGCGCCGACGGGTTTCAACGTCTGCCCCATGGTCCTCCCCGCCCGAAGCGGGCCGGAGGCGTCCTCAGGATGATAGGATTGCTAAGCCGGTCGGACCACGTCGGTTGCCATCTGCCCGAATAGTCCCCGGGTGCCTCATCCCGTATGCTGGCGCATAAAGTCCGCCATGCGGCCGATGGCTTGTTGCCCTTCCGGTAGGATGGGGGCGAAGGCCGGCCAGACATGGATCATGTCTTCCCACACTTCCAGGTCAACCTTGACACCGGCCGCCTTAGCCCGTTCGGCTAGACGGGTCGAATCATCCAACAAGGTCTCGGCGGACCCGACCAGAATGAGCAATGGCGGCAGCCCGTGCAGGTCCGCGTACAGAGGAGCGGCCAGAGGAGCCCTGGGGTCGCTCTTCCCCAGATACATCTGCCCCATGAACTGAAGCCCTTCTTTTTGGACAGCCGGGTCAACTTCAGCTTTGGTGGTCATCGACTCCCCGATACCCTCCATGTCCACCCATGGAGACATGCAAATCCCGGCCGCTGGCATCGGTTCGCCTAGATAGCGCAGCGCCACCAGTGCGGCCACCACCAATCCGCCTCCAGCCGAGTCTCCGTTAAGGGTAATGTGGCCCGGTTCAATACCCTGGGACAATAGCCAGCGGTACGCAGTAACCGAGTCTTCAACGGCAGCGGGAAACGGGTGCTCCGGCGCCAACCTGTATTCGATGCCCAGGACCCTGGCGCCCGACGCTCGTGAAATATCTGACATGAGGGACCGGTGAGTCCTCATGGAGCCGATTACATAGCCGCCACCGTGTAAGTAAAGCTGCACCCGGTCCTTGTCAGCACCGGGGGCGGAAACCCATTCGGCAGCCATGCCTCCTACACCCACCCGTTCGCACTCGATATCATCGCCCACCTTGAACTGAGCGGTCATTTCTTCATAGGCCATGCGAAACCCTTCCACACTGCCCAGCGCTTGCGCCCTCTCCCCAAAGGATTTCATCATCTGACATACTGCTTGTAGCTGCGGACTGTCGGCCATGGTTCCCTCCATTTATCAGTTTGGTCGAGTCAGTTTGGACGGTGCCTACGGATAGGAAGATTCCGTAGCGGCGCTGCCATGATAGAACTGTGGACGCTGCCGCGCAATACAAGCTTCCACGGTGTGGACCAACAGCCGTTGAAACGGGCTTGGTGGATATCACTTACCGATTTGGGGCAACGTCTAATGAATTGCGCCTATGCTAAGATGGTAGTGAAAGGATGCTAAGGTGAATTGGACCGAGCTGAAAGACAAGAACGTACAGGTTATCGGCGGTGCTGTGTCCGGGGGCTTGGACAGTTGCACCGTCACCCATTGGTTGAACAGCAAGGGGTTCAAGGTCCACTGCTTCACCGTCGACCTCGGTCAGCCGGATGAAGAGAACCTGGATGCTGTCAAAGAGCGCATGACGGCGTGCGGCGCCGAAAGCGCGCACATAATCCCGGGCCAAGCCGCCCTGGCAGATGCGGGACTGAAAGTCTTGCAGGCTCAGGCCCGGTACGAAGGGGGCTATTGGAACACCACTGGCATCGCTCGGCCCATCACAGTCAGGGCCATCCTGCCTGAGCTGCAGGGCCGAGACATCGGCGTTCTTTTTCATGGCGCCACCGGTCGAGGGAACGATCAGGTGAGGTTTCAGTTGGTCTCCAATATTCTGGAGCCATCTTTGACGGTATACGCCCCCTGGCGAGACCCTGAGTTCCTGGAGCAGTTTCCTGGTAGAAAGCAGATGATCGAGTATTGCGAAGCCAATAACCTGCCCATCAGGCCCGCCGGGGAATCCCGATACTCCACCGATGCCAACCTGTTGGGTCTGACCCACGAAGCCGGGGACTTGGAAGACGTTGGCATCCCACCCAGCTTCGTGGAGCCTGGAATGGGTCTCTGGCCTTGGGACGCACCTGACCAGCAAGAGGTGGTTGAGATTCGCTGGGAAGAAGGTGTTCCGGTGTCCCTAAACGGCCAAGGCGCCGGATTGGTGTCCATTATTAGCGAAGCAAACCGGCTGGCTGGGGCCCACGGCGTCGGCATCGGGACCCACGTCGTTGAGAACCGTTTCGTGGGGATCAAGTCCCGGGGTATATACGAGGCGCCCGGCATGGAGTTGCTCGGCAGTAGCTACGAATATCTATCCCAGTTCATATTGGACCGGCGGGCCAGAGAGCTGCTCGCCCTGATTTCGTCGGTAATCAGCGTCCAGATATACCAGGGTTACTGGTTGGACCTGGCAACCACCTCCGCCCTCGCGGCCTTGGAACCTATCACCCGTTTAGCCACCGGCACCATAACCGTCCGGTTGTATAAAGGGGGTATTTACTTCGAGTCGGCCCGGGACATGCCACATTCCCTCTACACCGACGACTCGTCAATGGAAGCCACCGGGTCCTATGACCATGTGGATGCCGAGGGCTTTTTGAACGTACTGGGAGTCTCTGCCAAAAACATGGGGATTAGACAGCTTCCCCGGTTTCACCGGTAGCACTAGCTAGACCTCGGTCACAAAGCGGCCGCTTCCTGCTCCAACCGGTCAATGTCCTGCTCACTCAGGTTGAAGTACTTGGCGTCCGGGTGGTGGAAGACCAAGGCTGAAACCGACGATTCGGGGTCCATCATAAAGCCTTCGGTTAGCTCCGTCCCTATGTTGGCCGTGACGTCCAGTAGCCGGAACAGTTGCTCTTGGTCCTCCAGCCGAGGACAAGCGGGATAGCCGAAGGAGTAACGGCGACCCCGGTACTGGGTGCGGAACAGGTCTTGGTAGGACAAGCCCTGAGGATCGCCAAACCCCCACATCTGCCGTATCCGCTGGTGTAAGAGCTCCGCGAACGCTTCGGCACTCTCCAGCGCCAGGGCCTGAAGAATGTGAGAGTGCAAGAATTGGCCCTCATTCTTCAACCGGTCGGCCAGCTTGATGACCCCAGGGCCAACAGTTGTGACGAACATGGCCACGTAATCCGTGTCCCCTTCGCTCCCTTCTCGATCAAAAGACTGCTGAGCGAGTTTCGGCAGAACATAATCCGACAAGCACAGGCCTTCACGCTGCCCTTGGCGGCCAAAATAGAAGGTCTCCAGAACCCGCTGGCCGTCGGGCGAGTAAATCAGCAGACGCTGGCCGACGGATTGGCAAGGGAAGAATTTGAACACCGCATTAGCAGATATGTTGGGGTGGGCCAGGGCCAAGTCCTCCACACGCCTTACCTGGTCCATTAGCTCCACGGCGGTAGTGTCCCCCGCTGCCAAAGCCTCTTCAAACCTGCCCTTAAAGCCCAGATGTCTGACGTAGAGCATCTGGGGGTTGATGTAGGGGAATATTTGGGCTAGGTCGTAGTCCTGCAGCAGGTGCACCCGCAGGTCGGGAGGGTTTGGTATCTGGAAGTCGTGACGGACTTGTGCCAGTGTCACTGTAGCCGTGTTGCTGTTATCCGCTTGTTGGGACCGCTCTTGATCAGCGGCCAAGAGCTGAATCGTCTCAGATTCCAGATTGGCGGCAAGCTTTTCCCGTTCGTCGGCTTCCTGGATGGTGTTGGCCAGCGCAAGACCGGTCATGGCATCCTGGGCGTAGGCGACCATCGCCCCGTACTCTGGAGCGATGCGGAGCCTGGTAAACCGGTTGGACAACGCAGCGCCTCCCACCAAGAGAGGACAACCAACCCCTGCTTGTCGAAAGTCACGTACTGTCTCGACCATCATTTGGGCCGATTTGACCAGCAGACCCGATAAACCAATTATGTCGGGATTGTGCTGCTGATAGGCATCGATAAGGTCTTGGGGTGGGACTTTTATTCCCAGGTTGATGACTTGGTAGCCATTGTTGGACAGGATGATGTCCACCAGATTCTTACCGATATCGTGGACATCGCCTTTCACTGTAGCCAGCACCACCCGGCCCTTGGTGGCGCTATCCATCCGCTCCATGTGGGGCTCCAAGTGGTCTACAGCGAACTTCATCGACTCTGCTGATTGCAGCACTTCGGCCACGATCAACTGATTGGCGTTGAACTGGCGTCCAACCTCCTCCATTCCCGCCATTAGCGGTCCGTTGATAATTTGCAGAGGTTCCCGTGCACCTAGGGCTTCATCCAGGTCTTCGGCTAGACCTTCCTTGGTCCCCTCTATGACGGCCAAGGCCAACCGATCGTCCAATGGCAGGTTGCGACGCTCTTCATTAGTGGCCTTGGGGGGTTTGTCTCTGAAGTGGGCGGCGAAGGCCGCTATGGGGTCCTCGCTACGGTCCCAGATCAGGTCCTCGGCCAGCTTTATCTCCTCCTCGGGAATGGAGGCGTAACGCTGCAGCAGCTCGGAATTTACGATGGCCATATCCAAGCCCGCTTGGACGCAGTGGTAAAGAAACACCGAGTTGAGCACTTCCCGCCCCGCTGACGGCAGCCCGAAGGAGACATTCGAGATACCAAGAATGGTCTTGCTGTCAGGTAGGGCTTCCTTGATCAGCCGTACCCCTTCGATGGTCTCGGCGGCGGAGCCTACATAGTTCACGTCACCAGTTCCCACCGGGAACACCAGTGGGTCGAATACGATATCCTCGGAACGCACTCCGTAGTCACCGGTCAATAGCTCATGGGACCGAAGCGCAATTTCCAGCTTCCGCTGGCGCGTAACGGCTTGGGCTTGCTGTTTATCCTCGTCAATGCAACCCACGACCAGCGCCGCGCCGTACCTTTGGGCCAGAGGTACCACCTGTTGAAACCTGGCCTCACCGTCCTCCAAGTTAATCGAGTTAATGACAGATTTCCCCTGGAGACGCTTGAGGGCCTCTTCCACGACGTGATGGTCGGTGGAGTCGATCATAATCGGGGCCTTGACCTTCTTGGTCACAAGGTCAAGAAAAGCAGTGACGTCGGTGACTTCGTCTCTATCCGGGTCCTGGAGGCACACATCCAGGACGTGGGCTCCGTTACGGACCTGTCGGCGACCGATCTCGGCGGCTTCTTCATAGGACCCTTCGCTGATCAAGCGGCGGAACCTTCGGCTGCCCAGAACGTTGGTGCGTTCGCCTACGATCACTGGCCGGGTTTCCTGGTCAATAACCAGCGCCTCGATCCCAGAAACCCTTGCGGTCCTGGATTGGACCAGTGGGCGGGGTGGCCGGCCTCTCGCGCTCTGAGCCAGGAGGCGGATATGCTCCGGCACGGTGCCGCAACAACCACCGACCAAGTTCAGCCAACCTGCGTCGAGGAAACGGGAGATGGTTGCGGCCATCATCTCCGGCGTTTCGTTGTAATTGCCATCTTCATCCGGAAGCCCGGCGTTGGGAACGCAGGCCACAGGAAAACGTGACAGACTCGCCAGGGTCCGGATGTGGTCGGTCATAAATTCGGGGCCGGTCGCGCAATTGAACCCGATCCACAGCAGGTCCCTGTGGGCCAGTGACGTATAGAATGCCTCGGCATCTTGGCCAGCCAGTAGCGTACCCATCGGCTCAACGGTCCCTTGGACAGCTACCGGCACTTGTGAGCCCACTTCACTGAAGGCCCGGTCTATGCCCTCCAGGCCCGCCTTGACGTTTAAGGTATCTTGGCTGGTCTCCAGCAACAGCAGGTCGACGCCGCCTTGGATCAACCCAGCCGCCTGCTCCTGGTACGCAGTGGCCAGTTCGTCAAAGGTTATGCCACCGGTTACGGAGATCGTCTTGGTGGTGGGCCCCATGGCCCCAGCAACAAAACGGACCTGCTGGGGGGTGGTTGCGGCGTCCGCCACTCGACGTGTCAAGGCGGCTGCCTCTTGGTTTATCCGCCGCGCTTCGTGAGCAAGATCGTATTCGGCCAGCACCACTGAGCTCGCCCCAAAGGTATTGGTCCCCAGAATGTCCGCTCCTGCGTCAACGTGCCCCTGGTGGATATCTTCCAAAACATCGGGGCGTGTGAACACTAGGTGCTCGTTACAGCCGTCGAACTCCAGCCCGCCAAAATCCTCGGGGGCCAACTCTCGGGCCTGGATAGCGGTTCCCCTGGGCCCATCCATGACCACAATTCGTTCCCGGAATAGCGCTTTTAGTAATGTAATCCGTTCAACCTGGTCCATTTTGCTCTAAGCTTACTATGATTTCGCTGTTCAACATTCTATCATTGAAGAGACCGACGCGTAGGCCTTGGCATGCCTGGCCTCAGCGGCACCCTCAATTAACGGTCGCTTCAGAGTTGCCCCCCTGGCTGAAGCATCGCAGGACGAAGCCACCGAGGCACTGGAATTAGCTGGGTGTTGCCGGCTACCGGTGCAGCCACGCCGCCACCTCTGCTCGATTTCCCTCCAGCCATTTGATATTGAGGCGGATGCGTTCTTGGGACTGCCTTATGGTCCGGTCTGCCGCCGGGGCAGGATTCCGTTCGAAGAAACCGGACATATCGTCTAACTTATCCTGGGTTGTGAAATTACCACATATGGACACCAACCGCATTAAGCCGAACCCTCCAGACCCGTAACGCCGGTCAAATTCATCCCATTTGGACTTCACAAAATCCCAAGCTAGCTCCCGTCCCCTTAGGTTAGACGCTACTCCGGTAACCACTGTAATAGTGTCCTGAGACCGCACCTCGGAGGTCAAAGAGCGCTCCAAGGTCTCTCTTAGCAGCTCCAAGTCAGAGAACCTGGCGAGAGCCATTAGCAAGCGAATCTTTTCTTCCTGAAGGTCGGTTTCCTCTTCCAATCTCCATAGTTGGTCGTAGGTGCCCCGATCGCCTACTTGAGCGCTCAAACTCAACATGGCGCCTCTAATATCGGGGGATACCGAAGCGGGGTCCCGAAGGAACCTTTCGAAGCGGACCTTGGCTTGGTCCAACACCTCTTGGTCCCCGTAGCTGCCAGCCTGGCTCAGGACGATACTCCGCAGCAAAGCGTCGAGGTGGCCTTCATCGGGGGCGGCGTCCCAGCCCACTCGTTGTACAGCTGGCCGGAATATTTCCCGGGCGAACCCTTGATATGCATCCCGGAAGGGCTCTTCGGCAAGCAAGACGTCTAGGTCCCTCAGATTGCTGGAGAGATCGCCCCAGACCGAAGCGTCCGGCTCATCACCGTATGCTTGGGCCAAAGCAAGGAATTGAGTAACGGGCAGCAAACCAGCCCGCGATAGAGAATAGGCATCGTTCTGAATACCCAGGCGGTCGGTGGCGGGCAGGCTCATAGATCTGATGGCTGGGACCAAATTCTCCCAATCCTCGGTTTTGTAATTGACCCGGAAGAACCCGGTCTGTTCCGGGTTGACTTTGAACCAGCCGGAGTCCTGTCCCTCGACGCGCTGGATAGGAAGCCGCGCCTCTCTTTGGTCCATCACCATGGACTCGGGCTCATCGGGGCCGGAGCGGACCCTGATTGGCACCCGCCAAACCTGGGGCTCCGGCTCCTCCTCTCCCAGCAGGCGGTCGTACACGAATCTCTCCTGGGTTAGGGAAATCTCCGGATGGGTGCTTTCCCCTTCCATTGCCACTGTCAACACAGGGTAACCCATCTGCTTGGTCCAAGAGTCCATGATGGTATTGACCGGCTGGTTTGAGGTGGCTTCCAGAGCAGACCATAAGTCTTCGGTCCGGGCGTTGCCATACTGATGGTCGGAAATGTAACGCTGCAACCCCCGCTGAAAAGTATCAGGGCCCAGGAATTGCTCCAGCATCCTTATCACAGAAGCGCCTTTGGAATAGCTGATGGCGTCGAAAAGCTGGCTCACTTCCGCTGGGTTCTTAACTTCTTGCTCTATGGGATGGGAGTTCTTCAGGCCGTCCAGGGATAGGGCTCTGTTCGTGTCCATATTTACGAACTGGGTCCACATCTCCCAGTCAGGATTGAGCCAGTCCACGGCCTTGGTGCCCATCCACGAAGCAAAGCTCTCATTAAGCCAGAGATCGTCCCACCAAGACATAGTTACCAGGTCGCCAAACCACATGTGGGCCATCTCGTGGGCCACCACCTCAGCTACCCGCTGCCGAGTGCCCGCTGAAGAGTTCTCGGCGTCCACTAATAAGGCCGTCTCGCGATAGGTAATCGCCCCCCAATTCTCCATCGCCCCGGCGGCGAAGTCAGGGATCGCAATATGGTCCAGCTTGGCCAAGGGATACGGTATCCCGAAGTAGTCGTTGAAGAAGGTCAACAGCCGTACCGAGGCATCCAAGGCGAACCGCCCTTGGTCTTCTTTACCCGGCGTGGTCCAGACAGCCACGTTGGTGCCGTCGGCGGCCTTGGCTTCAATGAACCTTAGATCCCCAACCATAAACGCCAACAAATAGGTTGACATAAGGGGGGTCGGAGCGAAGCGCACCTTTTTCAAGCCTGGTCCGGCCGGGCTTTCCTCCACCACCTGAGTGTTCGACACTGCCACTTGATCGGAGGGGATTACCAAGGTGACGTCAAAGGCGGCTTTGTGGGCCGGTTCGTCCCAGCAGGGGAACGCCCGGCGAGCGTCTGTAGCCTCGAATTGAGTGGTCGCCAGGTAGCGGGTCTCTCCATCCGGCGTCAGGTATTGGCTGCGGTAGAAACCGTGGAGTTGGTCGTTCAACTCCCCGTTGAAGCTGACCTCCAGGGTAGCCTGGCCAAGGGGAACGCCACCATCGAACCTGATAGCGGCGGTTTCCCGCTCTTTGTCCAGCTCAACAGCATCGGCAGCAATGGAGGACCCTTCTCGAGTCAGACTGGCAGACTCCAACTCCAGATCCAGAGCGTTGAGGACGATGGTAGAAGTGGGTTCTACAACGTCAACAGTAATTTGCGCGTGGCCGCGGAAAGTGAACTGGTCCAGGTCGGGTTGAATCTCGAGGGTGTATTGGACCGGCCGAACGCTGGATGGCAGAACCACCGCTTGTTCTGTCGACATGCCCCAGTCCTCCTCAGTGCTTGTATATCTCGGGTTGTATATCACGGCAGCGTGCAGGTGCTCCTGCCCCGGCAGAGGTGCCAGACACCGCCTGACTGAAAGCTGGCTGCCAGTTTATCATTAATTCCTACCTGTCGTAGGGTGAGCCGCACGGGGGTTGACTCGGACAGGCCCTGATTCTGTTGGGTTGAATGTTATAATGTTACCCGCTCACGGGACCTTGGAAGGTCACCTCGACAAGGTGTTGGACCGTCACCGGCCCCTCCATGTCCATAATCCTGTGTCGTCCGTTGTATCAATCCGTTGTAGAGGAGAAATTGCCCGAAATGCCAAACCAGACGATGTTCGAAAAGATATGGAACTCTCACGTAGTCCATGAAGAGCAGGGTCAGCCAACGATCCTCTACATAGACCTGCACCTAGTCCACGAAGTCACCTCCGCCCAGGCCTTCGAAGGCTTACGCCTCGCTGGGCGCCAAGTCCGGCGCACGGATCTGACCGTGGCCACCGCGGACCATAACACCCCCACGTGGGATCTGTCTTTGCCGGTCATAGACGAGATCTCCAGGATCCAACTGGAAGCACTGTCGCGCAATTGCGAAGAGTTCGGGGTTACTCTGTACGACCGGTTTAGCCCTCTACAAGGCATAGTTCACATAATCGGTCCTGATTTGGGTTATACCCAGCCGGGCAAAACCATCGTTTGCGGCGATAGCCACACCTCCACCCACGGTGCCATGGGGGCCTTGGCGGTGGGAATTGGCACCTCGGAAGTAGAGCATGTTCTGGCGACCCAGACCCTCCGCCAGTTCAAGCCCAAGACCATGGAAGTCCGGGTAGACGGCCAATTGCCCTTCGGAGTGGAAGCCAAGGATGTGATCCTGGCCATTATTGGGCAGATCGGGGTCAACGGCGGAGTGGGGCATGTGATCGAGTACACCGGAGAGGGCATCCGCTCCCTGTCCATGGACGGCCGCATGACAGTGTGTAACATGAGCATCGAAGGGGGTGCCCGGGCTGGAATGATTGCGCCCGACGAGACAACCTTCGAATATCTGCGGGGGCGGCGCTTTGCCCCCCAAGGCAAGGATTTTGAAGCTGCGGTCGAGAGGTGGAAGGAGTTGCCGACGGACCCTGGAGCGGCTTTCGACAATGTAGTGGAGATCGATGCCACCAAGCTTGAGCCTTACGTCACATGGGGCACCAATCCTGGAATGGTGGTGCCGGTCACCAACCGGGTGCCGGACCCGGCCTCCTATAGCGACCCTAATGAACGGGATGCTGCCGAGCGGGCCCTTAACTACATGGACCTGGAGCCCAACACTCCCATCCAGGAGATCAAGATCGACCGCGTGTTCTTGGGCGCCTGCACCAACGCGCGTTTGGAGGACCTGCGCAGCGCTGCGGAGGTGGTCAAGGGCCGCCAGGTACACCCGGATGTTTACGCCATGGTGGTACCCGGCTCCGCCTTGATCAAGGAACAAGCGGAGCAGGAGGGGCTAGACCGGATATTCAGGGACGCCGGATTTGACTGGAGAGTGGCAGGTTGTTCCATGTGCCTGGGCATGAACCCAGACATCCTACAGCCGGGCCAGCGCTGCGCATCCACATCCAACCGCAACTTTGAGAACCGGCAGGGTAAGGGAGGGCGCACCCATCTGGTCAGCCCAGCGATGGCGGCGGCCGCCGGGGTTGCTGGCCATTTCGTCGATATAAGGGAATGGTAAATGGGACTGGCTCTGTGATACGGATACCGGAAAAGCACGGTATAGCGACAGCTGGGGGAGATGAACCTTGGACGCGCTGATTTTCGGCGTCCTGGGCATTGTGGCCGTTCTGATCGCGGGTCTTATAGTTGTCATTTGGTTTAGGGGACGAACTGGCAGCACTCCTGAACTGGTTAGAGCCTCCCTGAGAGAAGAGCTTCACAATTT
This sequence comes from Dehalococcoidia bacterium, assembly GCA_965197555.1. Taxonomy (GTDB): domain Bacteria; phylum Chloroflexota; class Dehalococcoidia; order Lucifugimonadales; family UBA3495. Next base: position 2,579,655 of record OZ240213.1, read on the forward strand.
CCAAACCGGCATCCACCAAGATCTGAATACCACCCGGACCAGCCTGGAGGGGGCCAAAGACATAATCTCCAGCCACGCCCTTAAAACGGTTAGCGAGATCAACTCCATTGGCCAGACCGTCCAAAAACTGATTCAACAGCAAGAGGAAGCACAGAATTTAGGAAGGTCCCTGAAGGACCTGCTCCAAGCTCCCAAGCTGAGGGGCAACTACGGGGAAGCAATCCTGGAGGAGATGTTGGACAGGATTCTCCCCCGAGGGGTTTGGGAGCTCCAATATGCCGTGGATGGGAACGAAAGAGTCGATTGCGTCGTAAAAATGAAAGACGTCATAATTCCCATCGACGCAAAATTCCCCCGTGATGACTACATGAGATACATCGAGCAAGAGGGTCCGGAGGAAAAGGCGAGCGCGTGGAAGGGCTTCGAAGCTGCGGTGAGGACCCAGGTCAGTAGCATCAAGTCCAAATATATCAAACCTGAGAAGGGTACCTCGGAGTTCGCGCTTATGTTTGTTCCCTCTGAGGCCATCTACTATGAAACGATCGCCGCCAACAACCACCTTGGCCAGCCTTCGGTGATCCTATCCTACTGTCAAGACCATGGAGTGATACCCGTTAGTCCCAATACCCTCTACGCGTTTTTGCAAATGGTCGTGATCGGTATTCGAAATATCGAGGTGATCAACAGCGCCAAGCGTTTGCAAGAGGGGTTGGCGAGTTTGGAGAGGTCGTTTGACCTTTTCTACAAGAAATATGAAGAAATGGGAAAGCGGGTCAGCCAGGCTGCAGAAGCCTATCGGGTCGCCGACAATCATATTGGCCGCTACAAGAGGCACTTGGATGACACACTCCAGTTAGAGGGATTTCAAGACACGGGGACTAGAGAGGTGCCGCTCCCTGTTAGCGACGATACAAACGATACAATAGATCAAGTCAAAAGCCGTACGTGACCGAGTATGCGAGGGAGATAATGGAGCCATTCGTCAAACATGAAGGTATAGTCGCACCCCTGGACCGGGTCAACGTGGATACCGACCAGATAATACCCGCGGTTTATTTGAAGAGTATCGCGCGGACCGGCTTTGGAGAACACCTATTTGCTCCCTGGCGCTACGACCAGCAAGGCAATCCTAACCCCGAGTTTGTCCTGAATGTCCCAGCCTACCAAAACGCTACCGTTCTGGTGGCCGGTCGTAACTTCGGGTGTGGCTCCTCCAGGGAGCATGCTCCGTGGGCGCTGCACGACTATGGCATAAGATGCGTCATCGCGCCCAGCTTTGCTGACATCTTTTACAGCAACTGTTTCCAGAACGGGCTGCTGCCCTTGCCTCTGCCGGAGGAGGCTGTGAGACAGATCATCGATAAAGCCACGGGGAATCCGGGATGGCGGATAAATGTCGACTTGGAAGGCCAACGGGTTTGGGACGACAACGAGGAGATCTCCCTAACCTTCGATATCGACCAATTCCGGCGTCACGCTCTCCTAAATGGGCTGGACGATATCGGCCTGACACTTCAGTTCGACAGCGAAATAGCCCAATATGAGGCTACCCGGGGGCTGTGACAGACGAGGACCAAACCGTTGAGCGTAGGTCCTCCCGACCTCTTCATTGATCCTCGGCCGGCTAATCATCGAGCGCTAGAAGGCCGGGTCAAGGCGGAGGGTAAGCATCCCTCACCTGCTGCTGGAAGTCGACCTCGTAGCGCTGCATCCGTCCCTGCCGTACTTGCTCGTCCAGGGAGGGCCGCTGCACCGGGCGTGGATTGACCGGACCGTACCCAATGACCCCCGCTTCCTCGAGAGCGGACAAGTCATCCGGAGTTCGCCCTAAGAGATCGCACAGCACGTTTAGGTTGTGCTCCCCCATTATTGGGGCGGCGTGACCCGGCACAGCGGGCGTCGCCGACATTTGCCAGGGACGTCCCGCGTAGGGCAATGGCGGCATTGCTGTGCTGGGGTGGTGGGCCACTACTTCGTAGAATTCCCTGGCCCTCAAGTGCGGGTCGAACAGCAGGTCTTTACTGTCCAAAACGGCGCCGGCGGCGACCCCGGCCCCTTGCAGAAGCTCCATCAAGTGATGCGCTTGCCATTCTCGTGTGGCGCGTCCCACCAAAGTGTCCAATTCTTCCCGGTGTTCCCACCGGTTCAGCCCGTCTTGAAACCGGTCATCTTCCATCCATTCCGGTTGACCGATCACCTGGCAAAGGGACTGCCATTCGCTATCGGAAGATACAGCGATGGCGATCCAGCGATCGTCACCCTGGCAAGGGTAACACCCGTGGGGAGCCATCACTGAATGAGCGTTACCCATACGAGGTTCGACTCTTTGGTTGGCTGCAAAGTCCATCAGGGCCTCGGGCACGGTGGCGCTGGCGGTCTCGGCCTGGGAAACGTCAATGAACTGCCCATGACCGGTGCTGAGCCTGGATGTTAAAGCGGCCATGACAGCAAAGACCGTGTGTTCACCTGCAGTGAAGTCAGTGTAAGGGATCTCAGGCATGACCGGAGGGCTCCCAGAGTAGCCGGTCATAAACGCAAGGCCCGATGCTCCCTCCGTGGCCGGCCCCGTGGCGCCGAAGTTGGCCCAGGGGCCGGTGTAGCCGTAACCGGTTGAGGACACCATGATGATATCCGGCTTCAACCGGCACAGGTCCTCGTACTCTAAGCCAAAATTCCGGATTACCCGCGGTGTAAAGTTTTCAGCGAACACATCGCAAATGGCAATTAGCTCTCTCAGGATGGCCAGGCCCTCGGGGTGGCCCAAGTCTAGAGTAATACCTAGTTTGTTCCGGTTCTGCTCATAGAAGTTGGCGCCCCGGTTCCAGAACTCTCCGCTCACGTCGTTCTGGTACACCGAGTCTCCCCTGTAACTCTCTAGCCGTTGGCATGACTCCAGCCGGATGACTTGAGCGCCCATATCGCCCAGCATCTTCATGGCCCATGGAATAGCAATCAGCTGTCCCATCTCCACAACCCGCACTCCTTCAAGGGGCGCTGGCAAGATTAGATGACCCCCGTGCTGCGTAGCCGGACCAGGTCTCTTTGAGAATATCCCAACTGCTGGCAATAGAGCTCAGCGTTGTGTTCTCCCAAGCTTGGAGCAGGTCTGCCTATCTGCCACGGCGTGCCGCTCATCGCAAAGGGCGCCCCCGGGTACTTAACAGCTCCGGCTGACGGATGGTCGATATCATGGAAGTAACCTCTGGATTGGTACTGAGGGTTCGCCAGCACTTCCTCGGGTGACTGGATTACGCCGTAAATGAAGCGCCGCTCGTGGGCGGCGTAGAACATGTCGAATTTGCTTTTCGATCGGAAGTAGCGGTCCAGAATTTCTCCCAACTCTTCAGCGTTCTCCAAGCGAGATGATGGCGTGCTGAATTTATTGTCGTCCAGCTCAGGGACACCTAGAAAATCCACCACTGTGTTCCAATCCAATCCGGCGGCTATACCCGGGTTGGGGAGAATGTAGCCATCGGACGCCTCACGCAACCGGGTGAGGTCGCCCGTATGGTTGGGTTGCCTGCGGCGCACCGCCCCGGTGTAGGTGTAGTTGTTGACCACGTCTCTGAGGGTGGACGCAACGCTCTCTTGGATGGACACGTCTATATGCTGCCCCTGTCCGGTGAGCTTTTGATGGTAGACTGCCATCAAGGTGGCGCTGGCGGCGTTGGTTCCCGCTTTGAACTGGGCTTGGTGCAGAGCATGCATCAACGGTTCCCTATCGTGGTAGCCAAATATATACATCAAGCCGCCTAGGGCGTATTCCACGATGTCGCTAGCTTTGTAATCTCGGTAGGGCCCCGATTGTCCGAAGTTGGATATTGATACCACCACCAAGCCCGGGTTCTGCTGTTTCAAGGACTCGTAGGAGAGGCCCAAGGAGGGCATGACACGGGGTGAGAAGTTCTCCACCAAAACGTCGGCCTGCCGCACCAGTTCTTTGAGCATCTCCCGGCCGGATACGGTCTTCAAGTTTAGGGTGACGCTACGTTTGTTGGTATTGAGGTAGAGAAACAACAGGCTCGTATCCAGTCCGGCCTCTTCCCGAATGAAAGGGGCTAGACTCCTTGCCGCGTCGCCCTCCGGCCGTTCCACCTTGACCACATCGGCCCCGAAATCAGCCATCAGCTTGGTGCAATACGGCCCAGCAATGTAGTGGGTAAGGTCCAGTACCTTTAGCCCTTGTAGAGCTTTGTTAGACACTTACGGTCCCTGGTTAAGGATCAACGATCGGCATGTTTAGCCAAGAGCAAGGTCTCCAGGTCGATTCAGTCCTCGCCAGTCCCGCTTTTTGAAATCCCCCTATTTCTCCTCCGATGACAGGGAGACCTAGGGGGATTCTTAGCGATGCAAGCTGAGGGTTGACGACTGACTGCCGACCGCTAGTGTTACCTCTCCGGATAAGTAAGACGCAGGAGAGTGTGGCGCCGGTTCTTGGTATAAGGGCGTACTTGCTCCGGCCAGCGCCCGGCTTCGACGGCTTCGTCCCATGATGGACTGGTCAATGCGTCCGGGCTTTCCAGTTGGTACATCGCATGGAACCTGGGCTCTCCTTCCATCACCATGGTCCGGGCTTCGCCGCCGATCAGGACCGTGAATGTTTCTTTTTCAAATCGGGCCACCGACAAAACCCCAGGCACCTTAGAGAGAGTGGGGCAATGCTCGTTGTCATAGACCTCGTTGAAAAGGGCCTCTTTATCTGGCTCGACATCCATGCTGGCAATGAACAGGTACTTGGACTGCTGCACCATTCCGAATACTCCTTTCATGAAGGATCAGCCATCAGCTATCGCGGTTAGCTATCACACGGCGTTGCTCACACGTCGGCCTCGCCAAATTGATGCCGACGGCAGGACTTAGCCGAAGGCCCGGCGGTGGGACGCTTCGGTCTCCTCGCTGGTGATGAACTCCAGAAGGACCGCTTGTCCTTGTTCTTCCGTAACCCGTCGGGCGCGTTGGAACGCAGGAATGATCTCCGAAGGGTTTTCAATTCGTTCCGAGTATCCACCCATCGCCTTGGCCATGTCGGCATAGTTTCCGCCCAAATCCCTGGTGTTGAACAACTCGTGGGAGACAGCCATCTGGCTGACCTCTGCCGCCATGGTGGAGTTGTTCAGCACGACTGTGATTATGGGGATACGGGAGCGGACGGCGGTTTCAAAGTCCAGGCCGGTCATACCAAAGGCCGCGTCTCCCATGAAGTTCACGCAAACCTTCTCCGGGTCTGCTAGTTTGGCCCCGATATTCAATCCCAGCCCCGTTCCCAGTCCGTGGGATTTGCCCCAGCCAATGTAGGTCCGGGGCCCGTTGGAGCGGTAGAATGGCGTGATCTGATCCCTGGGACTACCCGAGTCGTGGGTTACGATAGCTTCTTCGGGCGGTACCGTTTGCATGAAGTCCCATATGACCCGATAGGGGTTGATGGGAGTGGAATTATCCGTTAGTTTATCCCGCCATTGTCCAAGCCAGGCGTCTCGCTCCGACTTGATTTCCCTGGCGGTTGTTTCATCGCTCTCTCTGGAGTTGCCTACAATCTCCCGGCAGGCTTCGATCATTTGCCTCAGAACCAGCTTTGCATCACCCACTATCGGATGGTTGATGTTGTAGTCCTTATTGATGTCCCTGGGGTCGTTGGTTGCCTGGATCATGGTCTTGCCGGGGGGTATCGTCATGCACATGCCGTGCTTGGTGAAGCTGCTCCCGATGCCGAATACCAGGTCGGACCGGCCCACAAAATGGAAGACTGGCCCCGACATTACTCCCGAGCCGCTGCCCAAGGCCAGGGGATGGGTTTCCGGAAAGGCGCTCTTACCCAGAAGCGTCGACATTACCGGGACTTTCAACAGCTCGGCCAGCTCTACTAGCTCCCCGCTGGCGTTGGCGTACATGACCCCTTGGCCGGCGTGAATGACAGGGTACCTGGCTTGACATAAAGCATTGGCCGCAGCCTCGATGTCCCGGGGGTCCCCTTGGCCAGCGATTCGCCGCGTGGGCTGGTAGTAAAACGCTTCTTCCGCGACCTCCTCCAAGGCGATGTCCGCCGGTATCTCCACTACCACCGGGCCGGGACGCCCTTGCCGCAGCGCGGAGAAGGCCCGGCGCATAATTTCCGATGTGCGGTCAGGAGTATTGACCTGCTCAATGGACTTGGTCACCCCCGCAAAATTGGCTAGGGAGCTAAAGTGAGGCTGAATCCCGTGACGCTCTCGGGGATGCCCCGCAGGCAGCATCAACACCGGGGTTGAATCGGAATAAGCGGTAGCTAATCCGGAATAGGCGTTTTCAGCCCCCGGACCGTATTGCACCGCGACGACCCCCATTCGTTGGCCATTACTTATTCGGCTGAACCCGTCCGCGATGCCCACACCGACGCGCTCTTGACGGCAGACTATAGGCCGAATCCCTCCCTTGGCGACCGATTCAATTACCGGTGTCGTGGGATAGCAGCTTAGATACTCGACCCCTTCTCGCTTCAGTATCTCGGTAATGGTGTCTACGGTATTCACCGAATGACCTCCTATACTCTCAAACTAAGCAACGGTCTTGCCTTGCAAGCTTGGTAAATGAAGTAGGACATAATGGCTGTTCCCCGCACATCCGGAGCCTCCCCTGCACAGCAAAGACACGGGCAGTATATCATTTTTGGACCAAAGGGCTTGACATAATTAGCCATAGCAAGGCTCTTCTGCGGCGGCTCGGGCCGGCCCCACGCCGAGGCTGGCTACCCGCCGTTCTCGCTATGAATGCTCACTGATGTTAGGGGCACCTCGGTCATCCGGCCGCCAGTCCAGCGACGTGGCGTGGCGACACGTATAGGGGCGCCGCAACTGAGCCCGGCCGATGCTGGAGGGTTTGGACGATGCTACCGACTAGAGTCCCAGCCTAGGTTTGGTTGCGCAGCGCCCAAGGCTTGAGAATGGCATAGAGGAAATCGTTGACCGGGGTGGGCACTCCGGCCTCTTGTCCCATGCGGATCACTGTGCCAGTCAAACCGTCCAGCTCCACCGGTTTGCCGTCGGAAAAGTCTTTGGCCAGAGAAGCCCTTCCCTGGGCTGGGAACCGGTCCAGAGAGTTCATCGCCCACTCGAGGGAATCATCCATTATCGGGGCCCCTCTGGCGACACCCACCGCCAGGACTTCCCCCACTGCGCTCTCAATCAACGCCCGAGTCTCTGGTATCGACCGCATCTCTTCGTATATTGAATTGGTGGCCGCGTTCACCGCGGCCGACCCAGCGATGTAGGAGAATTTTTTCCAGAGCATGCCGGGCATGTTTTCATGCAGCTCTACTCGCCAACCGGCGCCTTGAAATACCTCCAAAAGGTGTTGGCCTCGTTGGGAAATTCCTACGCTCATCTCCCCAAAGGTCGTTGTACCCGGACCTCCTTGGAATACCTTCCCAGCCTCCATGATTCGCCCTTCCATGTAAGCCGACCCGATCATCACCCTAGGGGCGCCGACTGCGGAAGCCAGTTGGTCTCCATTATCGATCCCGTTTTGCAGGGTCAGTACGATTGTATCCGGACCTACCAAGGGCGCCAGGGACCGCATTGCCTGGTGGTTGTGGTACATCTTTACTGTAAAGAGGACCAAGTCTTGAACACCGGCTTGGGTAGTATCTTCCAGAGCCCTACCTGCGGCCTGGAAGTTGCCGTCCAAGGTGCTTTCCACCTCCAAGAACCCCTGGCGTTGGATGGCAGCCAAGTGATCTCCCCGGGCGATGAAGGTTACTTCATGTTCATCTCGGGCCAAGAGCCCGCCAAAATAGCCGCCCACGCCCCCGCTGCCCATTACCGCGATTTTCACTAACCGGACCCCCTTGTAGTTAGGATATTAGCCCTCAGCCGTAACTGATTGTCCGTGAGATTTCCAGTAATTACTTTCCGGTCTGCACCGGGTATCCATACTGCTCCCGGAGGTCTCGCTTCAGTACCTTGCCCATGGCGTTGCGAGGAAGCTCGTCGATGAACACTACTGACCTAGGGCGTTTAAAGCCTGCCAGGTGCTCCCGGCAGTGCTCGATAAGCCCTTCTTCACTCAGCGCATCCGAGCTTTGCACCGCCAATGGACCCGGCCTTCGGACAACCAGCGCCCGGACCTCCTCACCCCACTCTTCGTCGGGGACGCCGATTACGGCCGCCTCCGCTACCTCCGGGTGGGCCATGAGGACTTGCTCAACTTCTTCCGGGGATACCATTTCCCCGCCCCGCTTGATGAAGTCCTTGGCCCGCCCGGCTAGGTATATGTAGCTGTCCTCGTCCTGATAGCCTAGGTCTCCGGTGTATACCCAGCCGGACCGGATGGCGGCCTGGGTCGCTGCGTCCTCGTGCCAATATCCTTTCATCATTCGGGAACCGCGGGCAACGATCTCACCCACCTGCCCGGTGGGCAGTGAAAGGCCGTCTTCATCTACGATTTCCACCTCCACGTCCTCCAGAGGAATGCCGATGGAAGATAGTCGGCGCAGCTTCTTTTCGATCTCTTCCGGGGCCCCCTCAAGAACATGGTCGTCGGGAGGCAGCATTGTGATGGTGGAAGCCGTCTCCGTTTGTCCGAAAGCATTGATGAACCTGGCTCCGGGTAGATTCTCAATGGCTCGTTTAATGACCTCCAAGGGCATCGAGGCGGCGCCGTAGGTGATGACGTCCAGGGATGATAGGTCAAAATCGTAGAACTGCGGGTGCTCCATTATTTGCTTCAACATAGTCGGTACCAACATGGCGCGGTTGGCCCGATGCCGTTGCGCCAGGGTCAACCAATCCAGGGGCTCGAACTGCCGCATGACGACCATAGTGCGGCCGCCGTAGATAGCGGCCAAAGCCGCTTGCAGTCCAGCAATGTGGTAAAGGGGTACCGTAAGCAAATTGGTCTCCTCGACATCCGGGTCCGCCGGAGAAACCGAGGCCAATAGGTAGGACGAGAAACTGTCGTGGGTCAGCATGACACCTTTGGGCACACCGGTGGTGCCGGCGGTAAACATAATGACTGTGGTATCGTCGTCTTCCGCTTCGGGGAAATGCATCTCGTCGGAGTTGGCGCCGGCCAGCATGTCATTATAGGTCTGCATTCCGGAAGGAGCTGGACCGTCCAGTATCACCACTCGTTCCGGTGGCACCAACTGTTGGCTTCCCTCTTCGGGAGTTAACAGCGGCAGGTAACGCTGGCCGAGGAGCAATACGCTGGGCTCGGCAATGGACAGAGTCTGCTGAAGCTCCTCTGTCTTGGCCCGAAAGTTCAGGGGTACGTAAATAGCATCCAGTTGGGCCGAGGCGAAATACGCCTCCACTGCCTGGGGACAGTTCACCTGCATGATGGCTACCCGGTCTCCGGGACCAATGCCGCGGTCGGCCAAAACGTTGGCCAAGCGCGTCACGCGCTCCTGCAGCTCCATGAATGAAATGGACTCATCATCAAAGTGGATTGCTATCCTGTCGGGGACGATGGCGCTGGCGATGGTCAGGAACTCCGTGGTTCTCATTCACCTTCTCCAAGTTTGACTAGGAATTAGTTTAACCAGGACTGACAGTCGTGTTGCACAGCTTGAAAAGTGAGTAGGACCGCGCAGTTTATGTGAGGGCTTCGGCTGCCACCTGGCGTTCCAGCTTCAGAGCTTGCTCCAGCGGCAGGTCGGCTCCCCGGAGCAGAGCCGACTTGGTGGCGAAGGTCAGCGCCGGCTCTAGGCCTGCCAATTGGTTCGTTACCTCCCAGGCTTCCTGCCGGAGCCTGTGTTGCGGGATTTCCCGGGAGACCAGACCCAGCCGCAGGGCTTCCTGAGAGTCGAAGCGCCGCCCGGTGAAAAGCAGGTCCAGGGTAGCGGAAGCACCTATGTGCCGGGGCAAGGACTGGGTCCCTCCTGCAGCGGGAATCATCCCCAGGTGGACCTCAGGCATTGCGAATATAGTCCCTTCAGCCGCCATCACAATGTCGCAGAGCAGAGCAATTTCTACGCCCGAGCCGATGCAGTAGCCATGGATTGCAGCGACCACCGGTTTGGTCAGCCCGATGAGCTGGCCCCAAACGTCCCGCTCCCAACGAACTCGCCGCGCTACGTCCTGGGAGGGAGCGGTGCCGAATTCAGACAAATCCGCACCAGCGCAAAAAGCCCGCCCCTCACCAGTGAGCAGGATTGCTCGTACCTCGCTGTCCACCTGTACCGCGGCCAAGACTTCAGATAGATCGTCCCGCATCTGAACGTTGTAGGCGTTCAGCACCTGTGGCCTGTTTAGTGAGATGTGAGCCACAGAGTGCCGTTTCTCAAATAGCAGGGTGTGGAAGGCTGCCATGGGCCCCGGAACTCCAGCGGCGCATTTATGGCTGATAGTTGACTAACCTTCGGTTAGTAGAGCCTCTCATACTGACTGCGATGCCCGTCGGTAAAGCTCGTCTAGGTCTAGCTCGGTATAGCGTAGGCCAATGCCGTTTAAGGTGTGGGCGTCGCTTACTTCCAACACCAGCAGGTCGTGAGTTCTGGCCACTTCCGCTACCTGGGCCTTTCTGATATGCCAGTTGTGGATGTAGTTATCGATTTCGATGGCGTGGAGTTCGTCTTGAATGATGATGTCAGGAGAGTAATAGCCCGGGTGGCAATAGCTTCGGAACACTCCTCCGTCGGGCAGAAACAGCTCAGCCACCTGATATTCGGCAAAGGGGTTCTGCCGGGGCCGGACCTCAATCTCCCAGCCGGGGATAATTATGACTTGGCCGGGGAAGCAAGTCTCCACGATGTCACGTAACTGGAAAGCCCAGTCCTTGTTGTGGTGATCGGTGATAGCAATTCCGTCGATGTTTCGCGCCTTGATCTGGCTCACTACCTGGTCGGCGATCTCCTCGGAGGGAGGCTGAAAATTGAAAGCCTCCCAGACGTGGGTGTGCAAGTCCAGCTTAACCTTCATCCAAACAACTCACCAAGCTGGGAAGAATCTCCCTTAGTCATTCCCCGTAGGTCCAACGGGGCACGGACTTAATCGCTTTGGGCGAATCATAGAACCTTCACAGATAAGGCTTACAGAGGGAATTTGGTCGACCTAGGTCCCGGTGAAATTGGGACTGCGGCGTTCCATGAATGATTTAATGCCTTCTGCGCGGTCGGCGGTACTGTGGAGTAGTATATTGAGATCGGCCTCCAGAGCCAATCCTTGGTCCAAGCTAAGGTCTATGCCTTTATAGACTGCCTCCTTGGCATACCGGGCGGCCACGGGTCCTGCCGCCATAAATGCCTCGGCCAGTCGATCGGTCTCCGTGCTAAATCGGTCTACAGGGACCACCAGGTTGACTAGGCCGATACCCAGGGCCTGGTGGGCGTCGATGGTCCGGCCGGTCAAGACCATGTCCCGGGTCCAGGCTGGCCCCACCAACCGTAGCAGCCGCTGGCCCCCACCATCCCAAGGGAGGCGGCCTTGAGCCAGATCGGTGAACCCGAACCGGGAGTTGGGGGAAGCGATTATCAAGTCGGTGGCCAAGGCCAACTCCAGCCCGTGGTCGACAGCCTCCCCGTCAATGGTTGATATTACCGGGACTGCCAGGGCAGCCAACGCCGGTGCGACTTGCATGCCGTCTATCCATTGCCGCAGGGCAAGGGCCGGCTCCGAAGACAGGTGGGCAGGCACCGGTTCGCGGCCGGTGGAGAATACACCGCCGGAGCCGGTCAAGACTACCAGCCGTACGCTTTCGTCATTAGATATGGTACGGCACAACTGCCGAAGGTCTTCTACCATGGGCCGGTCAACCCGGTTCCCCATGTCCGGGCGGGATAACCTTATGACGGCCTTGGTCCCTTGTAGCGAGTAGTCCAGTGTTTGATACTGGATCATAGCCTGCCTGAGGCACCGACGTAGCTAAATGGTAGGCGGACTACAGTGTCTTGACAAGGGTTCACGCCTTCATTACCATAATCTGGTGGGCACCCCTCTTGTGAGGAGTGCCGTGTTAGACTGTAAAAAATAACATATCTGGGGATTCGAAAGGAGGCTACAGTGGCAAACTTTGTTCCGCTAGGCGAACGGGTGGTGGTCAAGCCCACGGAGCAGGAAGCCCAGACCAAAGGTGGGATCTATCTACCCGACACCGCTAAAGAAAAGCCTCAGGAGGGGCAAGTGGTAGCCGTGGGTCCGGGGCGCGTTGCAGATGACGGGAAACGGATACCTATGGAGCTCTCCAACGGCGACCGCGTCATCTACTCCAAATACGCTGGGACCGAATACAAAGACGGGGACGATGAGTTACTGATCTTGAGGGAGAGCGACATACTGGCCAAGATATCTTAAACCCTGAAAATAGTTGAAAGGAGGACCGGGATGCCCCCAAAGAAACTGCAATATTCGGAAGAAGCGCGAAAATCGCTTCGAACAGGCATAGACACCCTGGCAGATTCGGTGAAGATCACTTTGGGACCCAAGGGCCGCAATGTGGTTCTGGATAAGTCGTTTGGGCCACCCCAGGTGTGTAGCGACGGCGTCACCATCGCCAAGGAGATTGAGCTGCCCGATAGCTTCGAAAACATGGGCGCCCAACTCCTCAAAGAGGCTGCTACCAAGACCAACGACTCAGCCGGGGACGGGACTACGACTTCGGTAGTGTTGGCTCAAGCGATCATCAATGATGGGTTCAAGAACGTTACCGCTGGCGCCGACCCCATGGCCATCAAGAGAGGCATCGACAAAGCCGTTGCCGCAGTGGCCAGAGAAATCGGGAGTATGTCCGAGCCCGTGGAAACCCGAGAGAGGATTGGCCAAGTGGCCAGCCTGTCGGCCCACGAAGAAGACATCGGAGAGCGCATCGCCGAGTCCATGGAAAAAGTCGGCAAAGATGGCGTGATCACGGTTGAGGAGTCCAGAGGTCTGTCTGACGAAATCGAGTACGTAGAGGGTATGCAGATAGATCGGGGATACATCTCCCCCTATTTCATTACCAACTCGGACCGCATGGAATCGGTTATCGAAGATGCCACCATTGTCATTACCGACAAGAAAATCTCCGCAGTAGCCGATCTTCTACCCGCGTTAGAAAAGCTACTCCAAATCGGTAAAAAGAACGTGGTCCTGGTCGCTGAAGACGTGGACGGCGAGGCCCTGGCCACGCTGGTGGTCAATAAACTGCGCGGCACGTTGAACGTACTGTCGGTGAAAGCCCCAGGCTTCGGCGACCGGCGCAAGGCAATGCTGGAGGATATCGCGATCTTGACCGGCGGCCAAGTGGTCAGCGAAGAGACCGGCCAAAAGCTGGACACTGCTCCCATCGAGGCCTTCGGGCAAGCCCGCCGGGTATCAGCCACCAAGGACGAGACCACTATCGTCGAGGGCCGGGGGTCCGAAAACGATATCCAGGGACGGATCGGCCAGATCAAGGCCCAGATCGAGGATACGACCTCCGAGTTCGACAGAGAGAAGCTGCAAGAGCGCATGGCTAAGCTCTCAGGCGGCGTCGCGGTGATCAAAGTCGGCGCAGCCACCGAGGTCGAGCTCAAGGAGCGGAAGGCCCGTGTCGAGGACGCCCTCTCCGCTACCCGCTCTGCCGTTGAAGAAGGGATAGTGCCGGGCGGTGGAGTGGCCTTGGTGCGCTCCCAGCGCGCCCTGGATAACCTCACCGACCTCCCAGCGGACGAGAGGGTAGGTGTGGACATCGTTCGTCGCTCACTGGAACAACCCTTGAAGCTGATCGTGGAAAACGCTGGCTTCGAAGGGGCTGTGGTGCTCAACCAAGTCAAGCAACAGGCCGACGACTACGGCTACGATGCCGACGTCGGAGAATACGGTCCTATGTTGGAGAGGGGAATCGTGGACCCGGCGAAGGTGACTCGCTCGGCCCTTCAGAATGCTGCCAGCGTGGCTGGCATGGTTCTGACTACCGAGTCGATGATCACTGAAATTCCCCAAGACAAGCCGGCAATGCCCGCGGGTCCTCCGATGGACTACTAGCCCAACGCTAGCCGACCAACCTAAGGGCGCCCCGACCGGTGTCGGGGCGCCCTTACTTTATGAGCTGAGCGCCGCTTCTATATCTCGCTTCAACGGAATCTTTATACCTGTTAGAATTCCCCAGGATTACTAGGGTCGAATATTGCCAAAGAGCAGAATATATTCAACGCCAGCCGCCGCCGTAGACGACGTATTTGATGGCGCATCAATTCTTATCGGCGGGTTTGCCGCCTTTGGCTGGCCGGAGAGCTTGCTCTTGGCGCTGCAGGCTAAAGGGGTCGGGCAGCTTACCTGCATCTGCCATGGGTTCTGGACTCCAAACGGAAGCCAGGGCTCCTTCGCCTATGGCGGTCTGGATGGGTTAATCGTCAATGGGCAAGTGCGCAAGCTCATCTCTCCCCTCCCGTTCTATCCCGGCCAAGGCGGTGCGGTGCTGGAGCGGTGGCGGTCCGGAGACCTGGAGGTAGAGGTAATACCCCAGGGGACGCTGGCGGAACGGCTAAGGGCCGGCGGTGCCGGGTTGGGCGGTGTTTACCTAAGGACGGGAGTAGGTACCAGGTTCACCCAAGGCAAAGAGGTGCGCCGTTTTGGGAATGACGAGTATGTTCTGGAACCTGGGCTCCGGGCCGATTTTGCGCTTCTGCGAGCCCGGGCGGCAGACAGCATAGGCAACTTGCTCTACGACGGCACGGGCCGCAATTGGAACCCCGCAATGGCCACAGCTAGCAGGGTAGCAATAGCGGAGGTGGACCAAATTCTTGAGCCCGGCGGCATCGACCCCGAAACTGTGATAACCCCGGGCATATTTGTGCAACGAATCGTACAAACGCTATGACTGGACTTTTGTAATCGGGAGACACCGCGGCCGCCATGGTCCCATCACCAATAGACGAAGTATCCCTAGCCCAACGAGTAGCCCTGGAGTTGAGTCCTGGTGAAGTCGTGGGCTTGGGACCGGGCTTGCCTTCCTTGATACCGGACTATATGCCACCGGGCCACGGTGTCATTTTTGTCGCCGACAGCGGAGTTGTGGGCTATCGGCGGTTGGCGTCCGGCGAGGCGGGTAACCCTCCGAGCTTCACGGACTCCAGCGGACAGGGAGTGACGCTGTCTTCAGGGGGCACGGTGCTTAACCTGGTGGACCTAGCGGCGGCGGTGCGTAATGGGAACATTTCCACTGTGGTAGTGGAATGCGCCCAAGTGTCGGCAAACGGGGATTTTACCCACTGGACCACTGCAAGTTCCCTCGGTCTACACGCACCCGCTTCGGCGGTTGACTGGGCTTGTGGCCCGCAACGGATTATCGCCATGCTGCGGCACGCAGGTCCTCAGGGTGAACCCAACGTCTTGGCTCAGCCGTCACTTCCCTTGGACGGGATCGGGTGTATCTCGTTGATAGTGACTGATGTGTCGGTGTTGCGAGTTACTGAAACAGGGCTCGTCTTGACCGAACTCGCGCCCGGATGGCGAGTCGAAGATGTACAGGCCCTCACCGGCGCACCCTTGGCTGCCTCGCCTGAGCTACGGGAGATGGCATTGGATACGCCGCACCCGGGGTCGGCCTCCCTTGGCCCTGTTTCCAAAATATTCCCCGACGTCCAAGAGGCGGTCAAGGACGTTTTCGATGGCGCGGTGGTGTGCCTTGATGGATTCGCTGGACCTGGGGGAATGGCCCACTATTTGATGATTGCGCTGCGGGACCAAGGAGCCAAAGGTCTCACCATGATTAGCAACACGGCCGGGATTGCCAGAATCGTAAACTTCGGGACACCGCCCGGTCGTCAGGCGATAGACCACAGCATTTTGTTCGAGAACCGTCAGGTAAGCAAGGTGATCGCTTCCTACCCGGTATCTCCGTCTCCAGCCATCCCGAACGCTTTTGAGTTGGGGTTCCAGCGAGGGGAGGTGGAGTTGGAAGTGGTGCCCCAAGGCACGCTGGCCGAGCGTTTGCGGGCTGGAGGAGCCGGTGTGGCGGCGTTTTACACCCCAACCGGGATTGGCACCCTGCTGGCCGAGGGGAAGGAGACGAGGCTTATCGATGGCAGGGAGTACGTGCTGGAGCAGGCGCTGCGGGCCGACTTTTGCTTGATCCGGGGCCGCGCTGCAGATACCCTGGGTAACGTGGTGTACGCTGGTACATCCCGGAATTTCAATGCGGTCATGGCACCGGCAGCCGATGTGACAGTGGTCGAGGTGGATGAAATCGTAGCGCCGGGGGAATTGGCGCCCGAGGAGATCGTAACCCCCGGCCTATTCGTCGACCGCGTCGTGCTCAGGCCCACCGGCTTCTCGGCGTATGAGTAGAATCCTCAGATGAGCGGCTTCGCTGACAAAGAAAGGCTGGACCGCGAGGTCCTAGCCATGCGGGTGGCGAAGGAACTGCCCGACGGCGCATACGTGAATTTGGGCTTGGGCATCCCCACGTTGGTCTCAGCATATTTATCGGACGACAAGGTGGTCTACTATCACAGCGAGAGCGGGATACTCAATTACGGACCTTTGGCGGAAGAGGGCGAGGAGAATATTGATCTCATAAACGCCGGGGGCCAATTCCTCCAGCCGGTCCCTGGGATGTCTTTCTTTAGTTCCTCCGACGCCTTTGCCATGATACGAGGCGGCCACGTGGACTACACTGTTCTTGGCGCCCATCAAGTGTCCGCCAAAGGGGACCTGGCCAACTGGATGTTGCCCCAACGCGGCGTTGGCAACGTCGGGGGTGCGATGGACCTGGCCATAGGGGCTAAAGAGGTCATCGTGGCCATGGAACATACAGACCGGCGGAACCAGCCCAAAATTGTGGAGGAGTGCACGCTGCCGTTGACCGGCAAAGGGTGCGTCACCTTGATCGTTACCGACCTAGCGGTAGTGCAACGCAACAAGGACGGCCTGATTCTAAAGGAGGTGGCCCCGGGTTGGTCGGTTGAAGAGGTCCAGGCTCTTACCGGAGCTAAGCTCGCCATCGCATCCGACCTTCAGGAGTATCACCTGTAACCTCCCGGGGCAGCTTGCCTGCCTTAAGCCAGCGCCCTGTATCGGGAGAGGTTATTAATATGTGCCGGAGCATTAGGACCCTGCGCACGCCAGGCTCACAGCCGTCCGAAGAGGAAGTAAGGGCAGCGGCGCTTCAGTTCGTCCGTAAGATTAGTGGGTACAACAAGCCATCCCAAGTAGACTCCGAAGTATTCGGTTTGGCTGTCGACGAGATCACCCTAGCATCCTATAAGATGCTAAACTCCCTTAAATCCCCAAATCCTCCAGCATCCCAACGGCCTAAAAGATAATCAAAAGCCCTGACGGCAAGGGGACCAATCGCCTTGACGCCGGCTTCTAGGAGCAAAATGCGACTCCTGTCCTGGAATGTAAACGGCCTTCGAGCGGTGGAGAAGAAGGGGTTTTTGGACTGGTTCAAAGGGACAGGCCCCGACATATTGTGCATTCAGGAAACCAAGCTCCAGGAACACCAAATTCCGCCGACCCTCAGGAGTGTCGAGGGGTTTCATACCTTCTTTGAGTCTGGGGAAAGGAAGGGATATAGCGGAGTGGCCGTGTACTCCAAGAGGGAACCTGGCGTGATATCCACTGGATTTGGTTCGGAGGAGTTAGACAACGAAGGGCGGATCCTGATCGCCGATTACTCGGACTTCGTGCTGTTCAACATTTATTTTCCCAATGGCAGGTCCTCAACTGAACGCTCGGAATATAAGATGAAGTTCTATCATGCCTTTTTGGATTTTGTAGACGGCATGAAGCAAAGCGGCCGCAACATTGTAATCTGCGGGGACTTGAACACTGCCCATAAGGAGATAGACTTAGCTCGGCCCAAAGCCAACGAGACCACTTCAGGATTCTTGCCCCAAGAGCGCGCCTGGATGGACGAGTTGGTTGACCATGGGTACGTTGACACCTTTAGGATGTTCAACCAGGAGCCAGAGCACTATTCTTATTGGGATATGATGAGCAGGGCGCGGGAGAGGAACGTTGGTTGGCGGATCGATTATTTCTTCGTCAGCGAGGGCTTCAAAGACCACGTAAAGTCGGCCTTTATTCTTCCTGAGGTGATGGGCTCCGACCACTGCCCGGTTGGAATCGACATTGAATGAACCACCACCATTCCGGGGCTGAGTCGAGAAGGCCCGGTCCTATGGGCTCTGATAGAGGGGTAGCAGTGAACAAAATAGAACGGGACCGCGTCATGATGCAGGCGACTGAAGAGGATCGCCTCGTCTTTCGCCGGATCATCTCCCAAGTCCAGGCAGAGGTCAAAGCCCTGAATTGTACCAGCGCCACCCGGCAATCGTTGCTCGCCGCGAGAGCACAGGATGCTTCGACGACATTGAAGGCCCAGTTGGAAGCAGTAATCGCGCGCGACCGACAAGGCCCAACGGAAGGGCGGGTCCCACCGGACTTCGACCTCAAGATGCTTGGCTCTCCGGAGCAAGTGCAGCTATCCAGCTTCCCAGGCAGGAGCCCGGTGGCTCTGGTGTTCGGCAGCTACACTTGACCCCCGTTCCGCAGCCAGGTGGGACGCCTGGAAGAGATCTACGGCAGGTTCAAGGACTACATTCAGTTCTACGTGGTCTACGTACAGGAGGCCCATCCCTCGGATGGGTGGCAGGTGGAGAGCAACGTGGAGCAAGGGATATTGTTCCGGCAGCACCAGAGCTTTGAAGAACGCCACGAGGCAGCCAGCGCCTGTAGTCTGGACCTCAATATTTCCATCCCGGTACTAGTGGAGCAGATGGACAACGCGGTCGACGAAGCTTATGGGGCCAATCCGGAGCGGCTATTCCTGATCGACATGGATGGCTCGGTGGCCTATTGCGGAGGCGCCGGCCCGCATTTCTTTGATGTGGATCAATGGGAGCAGGCGATCGAGGCTTGCATGGCTAAGCAAGCCTGACGTCGGTCGAAGACTGGCGAATCCGTTGCAAGCCCAGTTCGGCAGGACAATTACAGAGGGGGACTAATGAAAGAACAAGTGGATGTCTACTTCCATTCTCAGCAACCCTACAGTCATGTGACCGACGAAGACCTTGGGCAGTACATGTCGGGGCGCCTGGATTTCCCCAACACGTTCTTCGACCCGCAGAAGGCCCATGCCCTCTATAACCAGTACCATGAGCAATACGCCATGGCGGACGAGTCGGGCCTCGACGGCATCATGACTAACGAGCACCATGCTTCCTACTGGAATATGAAACCTTCCGCTAACCTAGACGCCGCAGTGA
Source organism: Dehalococcoidia bacterium (assembly GCA_965197555.1). Lineage (GTDB taxonomy): Bacteria > Chloroflexota > Dehalococcoidia > Lucifugimonadales > UBA3495. The sequence goes on from OZ240213.1 coordinate 2,598,796, forward strand.
TCAGCAAGATTACCAACAGGGTCAAGATCGCTATCTTAGGCAACATAATTCCCATCAACGACCCTATAAGAATGGCTGAAGAACTGGCTATGTTGGACTGCTACTCCGGGGGGAGGTTGATCTCCGGCTTCGTGCGCGGCGGCGCAGTTGAAACCCTTCAAGCGGGAATCGACCCCACGGAGAACCGGGAACGCTTCGAGGAAGCGCACGACCTGATAATCAAGTGCTGGACCACTCCGGGACCGTTCCGCTATGAAGGAAAGTACTATCATTACCGGATGGTCAACCCTTGGGTGCTGCCGATGCAAAAACCCCACCCGCCGATTTGGTTCCCTGGGGGTTCCAGCCCGGAAAGCGTCAAGTGGGCGGCTGAGCACCAGTACGCCTACATGAACCTAGGCGCTCTGATCGAGCTCACCAAGGACCTTAAACAGATATACATCGACACCGCCCGCGAAACTGGCTTCACCCCAGGCCCCGAACACTTTGGATACCAGATGCGAGCGCTGGTGGCCGACACCGACGAAAAAGCTCAAGAATTGGGACGGGGTTTCCTGTGGACCCAGAATCATCGCATGCGGGGGCCGATTGAACATACTGATCCGCCCGGGTACCAGTCCAGGGTAGCCAGCGCCATGATGGCCCGTCGTGTCGGTGGTGGCGGTGGACCGGTGGTGAGTTACGAGCAACTCCAAGCCGTCAACGCAATCGTGGTGGGCAGTCCGGAAACAGTGACCCGCAAGCTGGCTTCAACGATTGAGGCGCTGAATCCGGGTTACCTGATAATCATTGGAAGCGATGGCAACCTCCCTCACCAAGATGTGATGCGGTCCGTTCAACTCCTGGGCACCGAAGTGGTCCCAGCGCTACACGAGATAAAGCTTCAGCCTTACTCGTAACCTGACCCATTCTGTGAGCCGGATACCCAAATATCCATAGCCTTAGACACAACCTCAAAACCGGAGCCGGCGGCCCTTCGACAGGTTCAGGGCGAACGATTTACATTTGCACTCCGTTCGTGCCGAGCTTGTGAAAGCACAGACTGGGCGACTGGCCTACATTTTGAGATAGTTATTTTGTCAGCAAGCCCTGCCTGGTCGGCTCGGTCGGAAAAATAACAGGAGGATTAACCATGGTCGTAGCGGCGGACGCAGTACAAATGGCCCCAAGCGGTCTAAAGCGGTTAGAGGCCCTATTTCACGAGCAAATTGAAACCGGAGTGCATCCCGGGGCCGCTTTGGCCGTGTACCGCTACGGGAAGCTAGCCGTGGACCTTTATGGGGGAACAGCTAACAAGGAGTCGGGGATACCCGTTGCTCACGACACCATGTTCGTTCTCTATTCATCGACCAAGCCGCTGGCTGCGGCGTGCATTCATATCCTCTGGGAGAGAGGAAAGTTGGACTGGGATGACCGCGTAGCCAGCTACTGGCCGGAGTTCGCCAACAACGGCAAGGGCGACGTCACCGTCCGCCATATCCTGACCCACAGGGGTGGTTTTCCGGATACTCCCGCCGAGCTCAGTTGGGACCGGTGGCACGATTGGGGGGTGGTCGCCAAGGCTATGGAGGCGATCTCTCCCACCTATGAGCCCGGCAAAGTTATAGCCTACCACCCTCGTAATTTCGGTTGGGTCATCGGAGAATTGGTTAGGCGCATCGACGGTCGGCCAATTCAGCAGTTCTTTGAAGAGGAAATCAAGAGCACCCTGAACATGCAGGATACATTTATCGGGTTGCCGGCAGCCCTTGAAGGTCGCGTATCCACCATTTTCGCCATGGAAGACTGCGATCGCTCGGCCATGGTTACCACCTACAATCGGCCCGAGGTACACCAAGTAGTGCAACCGGCCGGGGGTGGGATCGCCACCGCTCGGGACCTAGGACTGTTTTACGCGGCGCTGGCTGGCCAAGGGGTACTAAATGGCCAGCGTATCCTCAAACCTGAGACGGTGACTGAAGTAACTCAACTGCAGGTCGAAGGCATGGACCACAGCCTGGAGCGACAGGTTAGCCGCACCCTGGGGATGGTCCTCGCTGATCCCAGAATGGGCAGTAACGGGGTGGAGCCCAATCGCACCTTCGGTCACGGCGGCGCTGGCACCTCTGTTGGTTGGGCGGACCCTGACAGTGGGCTCGGCGTTGCTTACATCACCAACGGATTCCGGGCGGAGCAGTCAAATGCCCAACGGCTGGCCGCGATTTCTCAAGCCGTCCGCGACGCCTGCCGCTGACTTGGTTAGGCATCTCCCTCGTCGGACGTCACGTACCTCATAACTGAGCATCAATAAGGAGAATCGCAGATGGCGGGACCCAACGAGACTTACCAAATCGAGCTAAAACCGGACCAGATGGCTTTCGTGCGGTCCACCAAGGAGAAATTCAATATCCCGGACGAGAGCAAGGTGTTGCGGATTGTGATGGACTACTTGCTCTCGAATCCAGGGATTCACAGCTCGGTCTTCGGGGACACCCGCTGCCTTCGCTGTGAATAAAATCGGGTATTGCCCTTGGGACTTCTAGTGGCTTATCCCATTTGCTGGACAGCTTCCAGCGCCAGCCGGTAGCCGAATACGCCGAACCCGTAGACCGAGCCCTGGCACACCGGTTGTATGGCCGAGACGGTCCCCCGGGCAGTGGGGTTGGAGGCGTGGACCTCAATTACCGGAAACTTTACCTGGGTGATGGCGTTACGTAGGGGTCCGGTGCCGGTGGTATAGCCAGCCGGGTTGATCAGCGCAGCGTCAAAGTCCCGCTCGTGGGCGTTGTATAGTGCGTTGACTATCTCGCCCTCAATGTTCGAGTGGACCAACTCCACATCCACCCCCAGGCCTTCGGCATAGGCCTGAATTTGCTCGTTGATTTCGTCCAGGGTTGTGGTGCCAAAAATCTCCACCTGTGACTTGCCTCGCATATTCATGCCTGCTCCCTGGATTATTAAAACCTTTGTCATCGCTGCCTCCCAAAGCTGGTACAGGGTTGTAGTTGAATACAGCCGCCAGTGTAGCCACAGAGATCATGAAGCACGCGGAGGATCGAATCCTTGAGAGTCTGTGGCCCTTCGTTCTATCGCCAGGGGACGAATTCCGCTATAGCCAAGTATATCATTCCAAGTCTTCGTTCATGCCAACGGCGTGGCTTGGACCGTACACACCTTCCGTTACCGGGTCGGTGGGAGTCTCTGTAACATATCCTGTAAGAAGTACATCCAGTTGCACCATCAGGAGCTTGTTCCAGGCCAATGACGCCTCAGCCGCTGCCTGAACATCTTCTATCTCCTGGTGCAGAACCTGAGCGAGGGCCGTTTGGATGAAAGAGATAGTGCCGACCATATACCGGCTGGGAATGGACCCCAGGTGGGCCCGATGGGAAGGAGGATGGCTATGGACGATGCCGGTGGCGAGAACCCGGATGGGATAATCTGTATCAATCTTGAATTCTATCGAGCCACGTAGCCACCGAGCCAGACTGTGTTTTCGTCGGTCCAACTTTTGGATGTCCACTTCGCCGTCTGCTTCCAGAAAGAACTTGCGGGACCCTGAAAAGGTTAGGAAGTGATCGTAGACCCCGGCCGTTAGCTCATCCGCGTGCTTCAAGACCACGGGCCCGCTGGCCTGTATTAGCGCGAGCTCCCTCGGGCCCAACCCTACGAACTCCGCAACTTCCCTCATTCGGGCCGGCCAATCTACTAGTTGGGGCATGTCTCCTCCCGATGGATTGCGAACGGTCGGATCTTAGTGGTTGGACAATTGTGCTCTCTTAGACAGAGAGAATATATCATTCGTTGGAAGACGACGGGGGTTATTCCCTTGACCTAGTGGGGACTAGCCGGTTACCGCGCCGGTGGGATTTGGACCACCGGCTTCCAGACCAGGGGCGCCAGCCATACGACGGGTAACAATAGCACCAGTCCAGCCAACGCGTTTCCCGAGATTGCCCACTGAGTGCTCAACGTTGCGATAGCACCCATTTCCAACGTTCCCAGGGGTGTGCTAACACCGATGCAAAAGCTGAGCAATCCCAGCGTTCGGCCCCGCATCTCCGTGGGGGCCGCCGTCATCGCGATTGTGCTTTGCATGGTGCTAAACCCGGCTTGCCCAATTCCGCCGATTAACAACAAGCCAAAGGCCAGCCCATACCAAGTAGACCATGGGAAGAGGACGGCGCTCACTAGCACTACTAGCGAGCCGATGACTAGAACGCGTCCCAAGTAATTAAGGTTCCGGGTGAGGGCCATCGCTACGGCTCCCGCGAGTTGTCCAAAGCTCTCCGACGCCACCAGCAGACCCACCAGGGCCGCTCCCACATGCAGGTGGTTTAGCCCGATGACGGGGATGAATTGTCTAACCGGAAACGCCATCGCGTTCATCACGATGGTAACGTACAGCAGTCCCAAGAGCATTGGGCTATTGATGGCGTACCGGACCGCTTCTTTCAGGCTCTGGACCAGGGGCTCTGGTGATATTTGGCGCTGGACCATGGGTATCCTCACCCTGGTCAGCATTACCAATAGATTGGCGGTATGGATACCGAGCAAGCATTGGTATGCGCCGTTATATCCCAAGCTATCGATCAGGAGTCCTGCCCCAACCGGGCCGATCATTCTGCCAGTGGTGTTTGTGATTACCTCCAAGGACATGGCATTGACTATGCGGCCCTCTCCCACTATGTCCAGAATGCCGGTACGCCGAGCGGGGTCTTCCAGGGCTTTGGTAACGCCAAGAAGAGTGGCGGCACTGAATATCTGCCACGGTGAGATTGAGTCCAGCATGATAAGGGTCAGCAGAGTGCCCGCCGTCGTTGTGTTTATCGCTTGAGCCGCCATCAGTGTCCTGCGGCGGCTGAAGCGGTCGGCGATCAAACCAGTGAAAGGGGATACCAACGGCCTGGCCGCATTGTTGAAAACCAGAATGAGTGCGATCTGGAAAGGAGACTGGGTGATTTGGAATACGAGCAGGCTGAGGACCAGTAGCTCCATCCCTCTGGCGGTCTCACTTAACCAGCCTACATACCATAACGTTCGGAAATTGGGGATTTGAAGCACCGACAATGCGGGGATGGACCCAGTGGCTCGACGGTGAAACAACCCGGACCTCATTCAGCCTTGGTAGGGCAGTGGACGATGGTACTGCTCTACCAGGGGGACTTGGAGTAACAGAAACCAGTGCCAACATTCTATATTGACAGACCCCTGGAACCGTAGTTTACTTTGTTGACCTTAGTGAGCCGATGTAGTGAAGCGCCCTGGGCTACCGGGAAACAGGGCGCAACCAGCAAGGACGACAAGGTTTGGCGTCAGGTACGAATCTAAGGGTAACCACCTGGGACATAGAGCCTGGATCTCAGAGGTTTCCCCTCATCATTGCCCATCGGGGGGACGTTAGCCGGGCGCCCGAGAATACCTTGCCCGCTTTTCACAAGGCCTTAATCGGGGGCGCCGACGGAATCGAGTTGGACGTTCGTCTGACTCGGGACAATCACCTGGTGGTATTCCATGACCGAAAGCTTGACCGGACCAGCGATGGCTCCGGGCTGGTGGCCCGCCGCACCCTACGCGAACTGAAGGCTTTGGACGTCGGCTCGTGGTTTAGCCATGCGTTTCACGGAGAGCGGATGCCTTCCCTGGACGAGGTGTTTGAGTTACTGCCCAAGGACTTCCTCATCAACGTGGAAATGAAGGTGGTTATCGATGGGATGAAGCGCATTGCCCACTTGGTGGCTGAGAACATACGCCGTCATCAGCGGTGGGCCAGCACGTTGGTCGCCAGCTTCAACCCTGTGGCGCTCTACCACCTGCGGCGTGTGGAACCCCGCATACACCGAGGGTATATCTGGTCCAAGAGGCATCCATACCCAATCCGTGCCCGGTGGTTGAGTCCCTTGGTGCAAGCCCATTGGTTCGACCCGGCCAACGATACCTGTAGTCTCAAAGTGCACCGGAGTTTCAGGCGCAGAGGGTGCCGGGTGCTGGCGTGGGACGTTGACTTCGACCGCGACCTGGGCGCCATGGCTTCGGAACGGCTCGATGCCGTGGTAACCGACCACCTCGCCGACATGCTCGAGCGGAAGGACACGCTGGCCCGCCAGTTGGCTTGATCATCCCGTTCAGCGGTCAAGAACCTACGGTCACCGGTGTCCGATTTTGCTATCGGTCCCTGCCAGGATTCAGGGATTAACTCCTTCCCGTCTAGACGCAGTCCGGGGATCTTCAACCGAGGAGCCCACAACCGCCTCCACAAGGCACAATCCCACGCTGGATTAATTCCGTGATTGACTCCCCTCTCCGTGGTTGATCCAGGTCATACCGTTCAAGTTCCCAGGTTATTGTGGTATAATAACTTTGGCCTATTATGTCTGAAATTTAGGAAGTTACGGTAAGAGTCCCAGGCGCAACCGGAAGCGCCCAGGAACGATATATCTAAGGGTTGAGGGGTAGCCCACGGAGCAATCAACGGTCATCCGAGAGGAGTTTTTCGGAAGGGAAGGCGGTAAATGACGGTCGTTGACGACGTCAAAAGCCGACTGGATATCCAAGAGGTCATCTCGCGATATTCGCCATTGTCCCGCTCGGGGCGCGGCTACAAAGCGAACTGTCCTTTCCACCAGGAGAGGACACCTTCTTTCTACGTGTTTCCAGATCGCCAAACTTGGCGATGTTTTGGCGCCTGCGCCACCGGGGGCGACGTCTTCTCCTTCGTGATGAGGGTCGAAAATCTTGACTTTAGTGAAACCCTCAAGCGATTGGCTCAAGAGGTTGGAGTCGCAACGTCCACCCGAGAAAATAGTTCGGAGCAGCAGACGTCTTTCGAGGTGAATGAAGCGGCCTGCCGATACTTCCAGGATTTGCTGGGTTCGAGTCCTGGCGTGGAGGCCCGCCGTTACATGGAAAACCGGGGATTGGACCGGGGCATAATAGAGCGCTTTGAGTTGGGTGTTAGCCCCCAAGACGGCCAATCGTTGGCTAAACATTTGTCAAAGGTGGGCTACACCCCGCAGCAGCAAGCCTCGGCCGGCGTAGTCCGGACCACGGACAGCGGACAAATCCGGGACCTATTTCGTGGTCGGCTGATGATCCCCATAAGAGACGGCCAAGCGCGTCTGGCGGGTTTCGGTGGACGGGCGTTGGACGACTCCACACCCAAGTATCTTAACTCCCCGCGCGGGCCGGTGTTTGATAAAGGGCGTCTCCTTTATGCTTATCATCTGGCTCGGAGTAACGCGCCTCGGGATGGGGCAGTAATCGTAGAGGGTTACATGGATGCCATTGCGGCGTATCAGCACGGCTTTGACAATGTCGTGGCTTCAATGGGCACGGCTCTAACCGAGCACCAAGTGGCAGAGATAAGACGTTTGACTAACAGGGTCACCATGGCGCTAGACCCGGATGCTGCCGGACGGCAGGCCACCCTCAGAAGCCTGGAGTCCTCTTGGAGAGTATTTCAAACCCAGGTGGCGGGCCGAGCGCAGGGGACCACTCTTTTTCAACGGCAGGATATGCCAGACCTCAGGATTGCGGTGCTGCCAAGCGGATTGGACCCCGATGCCCTCATCCGCCAGTCTACAGAAGAGTGGTCGCGCATAATCGAAGGGGCTGTTCCCCTTTTGGAGTATTTGTTTGACGCTCTTTCAGCCCAGGTGGACTCAAGTACACCCCAGGGCAAAGCGAGGCTTGTGGAGTTCCTGTTTCCGATGATCGCTGCGGTCTCGGAGCCCACCGTACAAGACCATTATTTCCAACTATTGGCGGACCAGTTGGGAGTTACCCAGGAGACACTAAGAGCGACAGTGGGAAGACCTTCGGCTGCTGGACCTAGACGGGCCGCAAGGGCGGCAAACCGGACGGTGACGGCTTCACCTTTTGCCAGGATGGACCATGACCCTTTGGAAGAATATTGTTTGACTCTGTTGTTCAAGTATCCAGAGCTACAAGGATCTGAAGAGGAACTTCGACCAGAGTATTTTCAAAGGTTGGAAAATCGGGAAGTGTTCAACCAATGGTGCAAGGTCGCCGTGGAGGGTGACAACGAGGACTCTTTGCTGGCCCTCCGCCAACGCATCGAAGAGCACTTGCAGGACCATCTGGGCGCGCTGCTAAACAAGGAAATTCCGCCTCTGGACTCCCGCCAGAGAACGCCCGCGTTCTTGGATGGAGTCCGCCGTTTGGAGGAGCGGTACTTACGGGAACTAAAGACCGAGGAAGAGATACGGTTTGGTGACGCCGAGGCGGATATTCCCGAGGAAACCTACCAGGCAGCACTGCAAGTTAATCAACGTATTAAGACGAATCAAGCCAAGCGTGGAATTAAAGTCGGAGATTTGTAAGACAGAGGTCGGAAAATATGGCAAGGCGTGAAAACGGTCGAGAACTCAACCCCGAGGACTACCTCGACGTCAAGGTTGACGAGGATGATACCGGGGATAACCTGCTGGAGATCATCAGGGGTGTCAAGGGAACCCAGGCAGAGGAGGAGTCTATGGTTGGCTCCGATAACGCCACCGAAGGTGCCGCTCCCCTGACCACGGCACCCGCTGAAGAACAGTGGGACGAGTCCGGACCGGAGGATAAGGCTCAGGAATCGGCAGAGGAGGGGACCGGTGATGCCGACAGCGAAGAGCTTGAGTGGGAGCCTGAGGCGGAATCTATGGAGGTCCTTGATGACCCAGTCCGCATGTATTTGCGGGAGATTGGCCGTGTCCGCTTGCTCACCTCCCGTGACGAAAGAGTCTTAGCCCGGAAAATAGAGGGTGGCAAACACTTGGATGGGCTGGAAAAAGAACTTAGCGAGCTGGAAGGCCGCCGGCCCAGGCCCTGCGAGGTCACCTTCGGCTTGTTGCGGCGGATGGTTAAAGCCTCCCCTCTAGTTGCGGCCTTGGGCGAGCAACTGGAGCTACCGTCTCACCTGACACTGTCTCAGGTGGCTGACAATTCCACGTTACGGGACGCCATCGACGCCGAGGTTTCTCCGGACCTGTTGGCGGCAGTTGGCGAGGTGTTGGAAGAGGCGCCGGAGGACGTCTACAGCCAGGTGATAGGTCTGTCATTGACCAGTTGGCTCTTACCGACTGCAGCCATCGATGTATTGCACGACCCAGTGTTGGACGAGTTGGATTCAGTCCTCAGCGAGCCGGGAAGCTACTCAGAACTCCAGAGGCTGGACCCGCTGTTACGTGTCCATTTTTATCGCGTCGAAGCTGACAGTGATGGGGCTCAGGCTCACCTCACGGAAGCCAACCTAAGGCTGGTGGTGAGCGTGGCCAAGAAGTACATTGGTCGGGGTATGGCTCTTCTGGATATGATCCAGGAGGGCAACATTGGACTGATCCGTGCAGTGGAGAAATTCGACTATAGAAAGGGCTACAAATTCAGCACCTACGCCACATGGTGGATCAGGCAGGCCATCACCAGGGCCATCGCCGACCAAGCCCGGACCATTCGGATACCGGTGCATATGGTTGAGACTATCAACAAGCTCATGCGGCAACACAGACGGTTGCTTCAAGAGTACGGCAGGGAGCCCACCCCCGAAGAGATTGGCTTTGCTATGGAGATCGGGCCCGAGAAGGTTGAAGAGATCCTGAAGATATCTCAAGAGCCGGTATCATTGGAAACACCCATCGGAGAGGAAGAGGACTCCCACCTGGGGGACTTTATCGAAGACCGGAATGCGCCGGCGCCCGCCGATGCGGCGTCATTCCAGCTTCTGAAGGAACAGGTGGACGAGGTGCTGCACACTCTTACCGATCGGGAGGCCAGGGTGCTGCAACTGAGATTCGGCCTTGAAGATGGACGAAGCCGCACCCTGGAGGAAGTCGGTCGTGAGTTTGGCGTGACCCGCGAACGGATTCGCCAAATAGAGGCCAAGGCTCTTCGAAAGCTCCGGCACCCCACCCGCTCCCGCAAACTCAAGGATTTCCTCGAGTAGTTACGGAACGCCAGCCAGAGACTTGTCAAGCCGGTTCCGGCCGAAAGGCCAAGTGCCCCTTGTTCAAAGTCGTTCATGCCGGATTCGTATTTCCTTGTATCTAGGAAATTGCGAGTGATATACTCGGCCCGAATACACCATGGGAGGTGGGTTACGTGGAAGAATTGGTAATCCCCAAATGTTTGAAGTGCGACGTTGGCCAATTGGTCCCGTTGTCCGACTATGGAGGCCAAGGCGCATCAGTACACTACAAAGCCTGGGTTTGCATCAATCCTAGCTGCGGTTTCAACCTCAAGATCCGTAACGGGGACATCTACTTGAACGAACCAATCACCCCCGGTGGCATGGTACCCCCCCGAGTCAGGTCATGACGCTGTACTTAGTCCCCGTGGGCTGAGCTCCTCTATTATCCCCTCTTGAAATCAGCGGGTTGTGGAGAAGGTGTGTGCAGCGGCTACCGCAGGTTTAAGACCATTGCGACTTCCGTTCATTTCAGAACAAAGGAGGTGGTATGGAAGCCGGCTATGACTACTTGCTGCTTCGCGGGTGCCCGCAGCCAAACTTGTTTCGGTCCCTAGGAGTTTTTGTTCTTCTTTTTGGCGCGGTGCTGCTGGCAACCAGCGGAGCATACTTTGGTTATGCGACGAATGCGAGAGCCGATCTAAAGGACCTAAATGCAGCGGTCTCAGATCCATATGAAGGTATGGGTCTGTTCGCTCCCTATCACACATCGGAATCTCCGGACCGGGTCCGGGGTTCCACGGTCCTAGACGAGCCCGGCGCTGGCTGGCTCCCCTTCGACGTATCTGGACAACGTGGCAATACAAGCTCACCGGTTCCGGTGGCCAGGCTCATTCCTGGTTTCTCCTCATCTGCCATAGCTAGTCATCACTTGTATCCTGGGGAATCGTTACCGGCCTCATTTTGGAGTAACCCTCAGGCCTTTGAGCCCCTTGACTACCAACTGCGGGTCCTGCTAGCTGGGTTCACACCCATCGAGTCGGCGGGCACACTGCTTAATGAAGCAACCCCCGCCGCTACCAGGATCGTCGTGCCGTCCATCGGGATCGATTCCAACGTTGTGGAGCTCGCCATCAAGGACCTGGGAGGCAGCCGGGCCTATGAGACCCCCGCTAATGCCGTTGGGCACATCCCCGAGACCGCCGACGCCGGAGAGGGCCGCAGCGCATGGTTCTTCGGCCACACTGAGAGCCCTACTCTAGGAGAAGGGTCGGTATTCTTCAATCTAGGTAAGATCCCGGAACGGCTAAGAGCCGGTGAGGACGTCTACATAATCACCGACAATGGGCACCATCAGTTCTTATACCGTGTTGTCTCCACGGCGGTCGTCCACCAGAATGACATGCGCTTGTACGACACCGGGGTGGCTTCAATCCACTTGGTATCCTGTGTGCCTCGGTTGGTCTATGACCACCGCCTAGTCGTCACCGGTGAGCTCATCGCTCGAAAGACTCTCTAGCTTCAGGTGTTGTTGGCTGAATAGTAACGGCCCCGCTGGCTCAGCGGGGCCGATTGTTGTCAACCAATCGACTCGATGGGTTATCTCACCTTAGCCGGCTGAAGTGGCCCCGTTGCTACTGCTCGGTGTAATTCTCAGCTTCCGCAGCCTGCGCCCGAGAATGGACACCACCTCGATTCGCAAATGGTCCGTGACCACCACGTCCCCTGCCTGCGGAATCTTGCCCAGGGACTGGTATACATAACCACCCACGGTGTCCACATCGGGGCTGTCCAAACGGGTGGCGAAAAGCTCTTCCACCTCCTGGGTAGTGACCCCGGCGTCTACCAACACTGCACCGTCTGACAGAGAAATTATCTGGGATTCATTAGTCCGGGAGAATTCGTCTTCGATCTCCCCAACGATCTCTTCCAGCACGTCCTCTATGGTCAACAGACCCTCGGTCCCTCCGTATTCGTCGACGATTATGGCCATCTGGTTCCCTTTTTCCTGGAGTTCCTCCAGCAGGTCGTCCAACCGCTTGGTCTCGGGGATCATAAATGCAGGCCGCACCAACTCCCTCAAGGTCTTTTGTTGGTCGCCTTGGACCAAGGTCGCCAACACCTCTCGCGAGTGCACGATTCCGAGAATGTGGTCTATCGACTCCTCATACACGGGCAGCCGACTGTGCCCGCCCTCGATCATCAGCTCGGCTACTTGAACAATGCCTGCGTCCACCTCCACGGCGGCGATGTCCAAGCGAGGGACCATAATCTCCCTGGCGGTCATCACGTCCAACCGTACGATGGATCGGAGCATCTCTCGGTCGCGGTCATCCAGGGTGCCCAACTCTGCAGGGGTGATGACCGGTTGCATTGGTAGAGGATGGTCTTCCAGCGTTAGCTCGTCTCCTCCATTAGCGTTGGAGCTGGCGAGCTCGTCTCGGTTGGCCGGGAAACCGTCGGTTGATGTTCCGGAGAAGCAGCGTGGTATGAATCGGCGCCAGAAGAACCTCCACCCGGGGCGGCGGGATGTAATCCTGGCTAGCGCGAGGTCTGCTCCCGCCAAGAAGACAAGTAGTCCCAAAGCCAGCAACGCGGCGGGCCACCACTGAACGGTACCGGTGCTGTGGACCAACGCCAGACCAGATATAGCAACCGCAATCACCGAACCATGCCTGAGCCATGAGAGAACAAGGAGGCTGTGATCGTGTCGCTGGTTGGCGCCAAATCTGTCAGTCGGAGCGGCCCTAATGTGGTGGGCCAAACTCAAGTAGGAGAACAAAAGGAGGGAAACAACAAATACCAGGGCTGATGGTAAGCTGTCTGTTTCCAAAATCCCTACCCTCCTGGATGACAATCACCCAGAGGGGCTAGTATTCGTCCACTCCAAAGGAATCAGTTTGCTTTTCTATCCCTTATTTTAGCAGGAACGCCAACCGCCAGTCTACCCGGAGGTACGTCTTTGGTGACCACTGAGCCTGCACCAGTGACGGCGTGAGCGCCCAGGGTAACAGGGGCGATGAACATGGTGTCACACCCCACGAACGCCCCATCCTCAATGACGGTGCGGTGCTTGTCCTTGCCGTCGTAGTTGCAAGTAATCATGCCGGCTCCCAGGTTTACGTTCGCTCCTACCGAGGCATCTCCCACGTAGCCGAAGTGACCCATGACCGCGCCGGCCGAGAACCGGCTTTCTTTTATCTCAGCAAAGTTACCGATGTGGACGCCCGATTCCAGGTAGGCACCGGGGCGAAGATGGCTGAATGGGCCCAGGTCCACGTTCTCTTCCATGGTGGCCTCTTCCACCATGGAAGCTGTAGCGCGGCAATTACTACCTATAGTCGAATCGCGAATGATCGAACTTGGCCCAATCTCACAGGCCTCACCGATGGTGGTGTGTCCCAACAGCATTGTGTTTGGCAGTATCATGGTGTCCGGTCCGATGCTAACGTCAGCGTCTATGTAGACTGAGGTGGGGTCTAACATGGTTACCCCTGCCAGCATCCAATGCTCGCGAATTCGTTGGCGTTGGCCCGCCTCCGCGTTCGCCAACTGAATCCTGTCGTTGACTCCTTGAACCTCCCTGCAATCGTCGGCTGATACGGGACGGATTTTACTGTTTCTCACTGCGCCGATAGGAGCCAGGGAGGTTAGATAGCGCTCTCCAGTACGGCTGGGTTCTATGCGGCCCAGGTTTTCCAAAAGCCAGGCCGCAGAGAAACAGTACACGCCTCCGTTGACTTCCCCGGGACCCTCGCTGGAAGCAGTGCGATCCGACGCCTCGACAATGTCCACCACCAGCCCCTGATCGTTCCTCCGGATTAGGCCCAGGTCTTCCGGCGAGCCAACTTCTGCTGTCAGTACCGTCATGTCGTCGGAATGGGAGAGGTGGGACTTCATCATCCGTGCCACTGTTTCAGGACTGATCAGCGGTGTATCGGTTCCCATCACCAGGAGGTTGTCCACTTGATCTCGGAGCAAATCGGCGGCTAGGGCCACAGCATCCGCTGTGCCGGTTACTCGAGGCTGTACGACGTACTCGACTTGGTCGCCCAATAGCTCTTTGATGGGCTCTTTGTTGGCAGGCGATACCACTACAATGGTCCTCCCGACACCCAGGTACTGCATCAACTCGATGGGATAGCGGATCATCTCCTTGCCGCACACCCTGTGGAGTGGCTTGGGAATCTGGGATTTCAATCTTGAGCCCTGCCCGGCTGCTAGTATTACTCCAGCCCACTGATCCATGGTGACACCTCTCGCGCCAGCGCGCTTGTTGCTAACTTGGGTCTGCAGCAAGCTCACCCTTGGGGTAGAGATGCCGCAATCGCCGCGACTCATAGCAAACGATTCGTCATGTGCAATTATACCAGCGGACTGAAACGGGCTTAATCTAGAAGAGATAAAGAACCTCCCGACCGTGGTGACCGGAGACCCGGAGTAACAACACAGTCCCCCTTCCGGTAGGCCGAATGGTGCCGTTCCCCGGCTCACGTTGACAAGCCCCAGCGGCGGCGGCACAATGGGCCTCGCTACCTGGCCAGGAATAAATCAGACTCTAGGTTGGAGTGTGGTCCCATGGGCCCAACGGAGATTCCCTTCCTTTCCGCTAGTGAGTTATCGGCCTTGCTGAAGTCTCGGGCGGTGTCGCCGGTGGAAGCGACGGAGGCTTACCTGGCGCGCATCGACCAACTGGACGGACAGCTAAACTCCTACATTACCGTGACCCGTGACGATGCCATGGAGCAAGCCCGGCGGGCGGAATCGGAGATTGTCAACGGTGAAAATCGAGGCCCGTTACACGGCGTCCCAGTGGCGGTCAAAGACCAGTTTTACACCAAGGGAGTCCGCACCACCGGCGGCTCCTCCATCTTGAAAGATTTTGTACCTGACGAAGATGCCACCGTTATCGCTAAACTGAAGATGGCCGGAGCGGTATTACTGGGGAAGCTCAACATGAGCGAGTTCGCTATGGGTGACGCGTTCCATCATCCCTACGGCCAGCCTCGCAATCCTTGGGACCAGTCCAGGAATCCTGGTACCTCCAGTAGCGGCTCCGGCGCTGCTACTGCCGCATTCTTGTGCGCCACCTCGTTGGGCGAGGATACGGGTGGCTCGATACGGGGTCCCGCGTCCTTCTGTGGCCTGGTAGGCATTCGCCCTACTTGGGGTAGAGTCAGCCGCTACGGTATGTTGGGAGGTTCCTGGTCCATGGATACCGCGGGACCTATCTCCAGGACCACTGTCGATTGCGCGATGACATTAGCCGCCATCGCTGGTTACGACTCCAAAGACCGCTACACTTGGAATGCACCAGTACCGGACTATGTGGCGGCCCTCGACGGCGATGTGAGGGGCTTGAAGGTGGGTGTGATCCAGGAGATGGTCAACTCGAGCGCGGTTGACCCTGAGGTTCGAGATGCGATCATCGAGAGCACTGCGGTCTTCGGCGAGTTGGGGGCCGAAGTTGAGGACGTCTCTATACCACTGATCGTCCACTCGTCGGTGATCTCCACTTCGGTCATTCTGGTGGACGCCGTGGGGGTGCACCAAGAAGGCATTAACAACTACCTTGATCAATACGACCATAACATCCAAATCAGGCTAATGACGGGGAGCGTGTTCCCTAGCCAAGTCCACCAGAAAGTGCTGCGATTGCGGCAACTGCTTCGTGAGCAAATTCTGGCGGCCTTACGCCAAGTGGATGTGCTGGTGATGCCAACTTCGTCGATTCCGGCGTCGCCCCTTCCAACCAAAGCGGGTATCGAGAGCAAGGAGCAGGTGACAGAGAATCTTTACGGACGCCGGAACTTCACCGCCCCGTTTAACCTGGCCAGCGTTCCGGCACTTTCCATAAACTGCGGATTCACCTCCAACGGCCTACCCGTTGGGCTTCAAATCGCAGGACGACCCTTTGATGAGGAAAGCCTGTTCCGTTTGGCTCACTCCTATGAGCAGGCTACCGATTGGCATTCCCGCAGGCCCCCGATATAGCTGATGGCTGCCTGCTGATTGCTAGCACAAAAGGAGGAATCGTACATGCCCGAATGTTTTCAGTTGACCACCGCAGAGGCTGCCCGCCTAATACGAACGAAGGAGCTGTCCCCGGTGGACTTGGCCAGGTCCTTGCTGGAGCGCCTTGATAGCCTGGAGCCTCGGATAAACGCGTGGGTCTATCTGGACCGGGAGGCCGTGATTTCCGACGCTCGCCAAAAAGAGGCCGAAGTCCAATCCGGAGCAGAGCTGGGTCCGTTGCATGGTGTACCCATCGGGTTGAAGGATATCTATTACACCGCTGGCATCCCCACCACCGCATGCTCCAAGGTATACGCCGACTTCGTTCCAAGCTACGACGCTACCACCGTGGCGCTGCTCAAAAGAGCCGGGGCTATCATGATGGGGAAAACCGTGACGACGGAGTTCGCTTGCATGGACCCCTCGCCCACCCTTAATCCTTGGAACCCCGCTCATACCCCCGGTGGCTCCAGTAGCGGATCGGCGGTGGCGGTTGCTACTGAGATGTGCTCCGCAGCCCTGGGGTCCCAGACCGTTGGCTCTGTACTGCGGCCAGCCTCCTATAACGGGGTGGTGGGTCTAAAACCTACCTTCGGGCGGGTTAGCCGCTACGGGGTGATTCCGGTTTCCTGGTCCTTGGATACCATGGGGTGGATGACCCGAACCGTGGAGGATGCCGCCCTGTTGCTCCAGGTTATGGCGGGGCCTGACCCCCAGGACCCGGTGGCGGCGCGGCGGCCTGTCCCATCTTATATGGACGGCCTGGTGGACCCCTCCCCTCCACGTATCGGCCTATTGCGCCGCTTTTTCTTTGAACACGCCGACGAGGAAACCCGCAAGAATGTGGAGGACGTGGCGGAACGATTGAGCCAGGCTGGCGCGATTGTAGAGGAGATCCCCTTACCGGCCAGCATCGACAGCGCCAACGAGGACCAGCGTATGGTTATGGCAGTAGAGGGCGCCAGCTTTCATCAGCCGATGTACGAGCGGCAGGCGGAAGACTATCAACCATTGATCCGGGAGATGATCCGTTGGGGTCTGTCCGTCGACGCGGTGACCTATTCCCGGGCTCAAGAGAACCGCCGCCGGTTCCTCGACGACATGGAGCAGGTTTCACAACAGGTGGATATCCTGTTAACCCCTTCTACCCCCACACCTGCCCTGGCCGACGTGACCAACACCGGCAACAGGCTTTTCCAGGGACCGTGGACGTCCTGCGGGCTGCCGGCTATAACCATCCCTTCGGGGCTGGCGGCCTCGGGGTTGCCCTTCGGGATTCAATTGGCCTCGGCCCACTTTGAAGAGGCCAAGCTATTGGCGGCGGCCCGCTGGTGCGAGGCTGTCTTGGACCTGCATCTGTCGCCGCCGGTGTGAGGTCTCCACCGTCTCAGAGACCAGCAAAGACTGAACCTGGAAGCTCAACGCTAACAGAAACTAGGAGGTATCCAATGGCGCAAGCGAACATACCAAGCGAAGAAGAGGTGCTGGGATACTTCAAGTCCTTTTCCAACTGGGGGCGCTGGGGCGCTGATGACCATCTGGGTGCTCCGAATCTCATTACCCCGGCCAAGACCAAGCGGGCCGTTGGACTGGTGGAGGATGGGCTAAGGATTTCTATGTCTCGGACTATCAGTTTCGAGCCCAGCCTCGACGCGCCGGCACCGCCAGTCCATTTCATGGTGGAAAGCGGCGAAGGTTGGGCCAGTGGCGATAAAGTCAGCGCCCGCCCCATGGCCGCTGCCTCGGACTATTTCGGCATGATATTCCACGGCTACACTGTTACCCACGTGGACAGTCTGGCCCACTTCTTCTGGGAAGGAAAGACCTACAATGGTTTTCCGGCCCACATGGTGTCCACCAGCATGGGCGCCACTTTCGGGTCGGTGGAAGAGGCCAAGACCGGCATGATAACCAGGGGCGTCTTGGTCGATGTCCCCATGATACGCAATATCGATTGGGTGGAGAGGGGCGAAGGAGTGATGCTCGACGATATCCTTGCCGCCGAAGAGCGATGCGGCTTCAAGGTGGAGGAAGGAGACTTGCTGCTGGTGCGCACCGGACAGTTGCACCGGCGCAACGTGGAGGGACCAGTGGACCGCGAGGCTGGCTCCACAGCCTGCCAAGCCAGTTGCCTGCCACTGTTCTACGAGCGTGGTATCGCAATGCTGGGCTCGGACACAGGCAACGACATCAGCCCTCCCCAATATACCCGGGTGCCCAGTCCCATTCATCAAGTTTCAATAACGGCCATGGGAATTTGGATATTGGATAATGCCAACCTGGAAGAAGTAGCCCAAGAATGCCGCCAGCGAAATCGTTGGGAATTCATGGTGTCCATAGGTCCCTTGCGTCTACACAACACTACCGGGTCACCGGTGAACCCCATCGCAGTCTTCTAGGATGCAGTGAACATCTTGACACAATTAAACAAAAGCATTCCTATGCATTTGGGAGACTTGACTGGATTTTGGCGTCGTACTCTCGATGAGCTTGCTCAGACGCCGGTCAATGCGACCCTGGAAGAGGCGCCCGAGCAGAGTGGCCGGGAATTTATTACCTACAAAGTGACGCTGGAGAGTTTCCACCACCACCGACTACGGGCCTGGTATTCAGTGCCGAAGGATGCGCCTCGTGGTGGCAAGTTCCCTGCGGTGTTGGCGGTGCCGGGTTACGGTGGCGATAAACCAATCCCATTCCATCTGGTCATGACCGGCTTCGCTGTCTTGACCCTGTTTCCCCGAGGCCAAGGCGAAAGCGCTGAGGAATGGAAGCTGGAGTCGGGGACTAAGCTGACTTACAACGTTATGGATAAAGAGAAATACTATTACCGGGGCGCCTACATGGACTGTGTGCGCGGCCTGGACCTTCTTGCCTCACGGGAAGAGGTGGATGAAGCCCGCCTGGGAATGTGGAGCCGTAGCCAGGGCGGTGGCCTTACTCTGGCTACAGCGGCTCTGGACTCTCGGCTTCGAGCGGCCGTTGCCGAAGAGCCGTTCTTGTGCAACTTCCCAGTGGCTATCGACTTGACATCCCGACCGTATCTTGAGCTTCATGAGTATGCCGACCAGCACCCGGACCAGAAAGATTCCATTCTGGACAACCTGGCCTACTTTGATTCATTGAGTCTGGCGGAGCTCATTCAATGCCCCACGCTGGTCAACATCGGCATGAAGGATGAAGTTTGCCCCTATTCTACGGTTATGCCGATGTTCGATAAGATTCCTGGTGCCAAGGCCATCCACGTATACCCCGACCTGGACCACAACCCGTGTAGCGACTTCAACGCCCACGCATTGAGCTGGCTGCGACGTTATCTGGGAGCATGAGCCGGATACTCTATCCTCGCCATCGGCGGGGGTAGCTACCGAGCGATTCCGGCCAGGCCCTTGATGAGCCGCCCAGGAGCACCGGCCGAGGGTTGCTGGCCTCTGAGATGGGCTCTCACCTGCATCGTCAAAGTGGAATAAGTCGGTTAGACGTGGATGGAGTTGGCCAGGCCCCGTACCTTCATGCCTTGGTCCATGGCCAGGCTCAACTCATGGAGTATCTCACCGGCTGCGCTGCCACAACTGTGGCGCCGGGGATGCTTCCATCCTGTCTTTGAACCACTTTGACGAATCCCGGCCCGTCGCTTTCGGTTGCTGCTCGGGCCACTCGGTCCGTATCCCATCGGCAGACTATCGCTTTGGCCTCCAGCCTCTCCTTGGCTTGGTCTTTTGAGAGGCCCACGCGGGCAACCTTCGGATCGGTGAAAGTGGCCCGGAGGACCCGGTCTAATACCTCTTTAACGCCACAGGGCAAGAAGGCATTGGGCGCCATGAATCCTTGCCAGGCTGTGTCGTGGGTAAACTGAAAGCCGCTAAGGCGCAAGTCCACAACTTCCCGCCGGAGCTGCTTCGCAGGTAGGGCGGGTGACGATGCGCACTTAGCTGTAGTCGGGCGGTGAAAGGCTGACCCCTAGGGCTGTCTCGCACCATCTAGCTATCGCCAGTAGATTCGCCTCCTCCAATGGAAGAGCTCCCAACTGGATAGCCAAGGGAAGGCCGGCCTCGCTAAGGCCGGACGGCAATACAATGGTGGGAAGACCACTGGAAGTCCAGGGTTGTTGGAATGCTGGGTCCCCAGTGGTGGTCCGGTCCCGGGGCGGTGGGGCTGGTGTCGCTGGAGTCAGCACCACGTCCACTCCCTTGACCATGTCAACCATATCCTGGCGGAATTGGCGGCGCAAACGCTGGGCCTGCAGATAGCGGATACCGGGGATCATCATTCCCATTTCAATGGTGGCCCGGAGCCGGGGACCGTAGTCGTCGGCCCGGTCCCGAAAGAACTCCTCGTGGAAGGCAGCGGTCTCGACGTTGCTCACGATGCGCTGGCAACTATGGGCGGTAGCAAAGCTCTCCGGAAGGCGGACTTCCTCGACGGTGGCCCCAGCCTGGGCCAAACGCTGAGCAATTGCTTCTGTGTGGCTCTGGACCTCCGGCGTAGCCTGATCAAAAAAGAACTCTCTAATTAATCCGATGCGCGGTGGCTTGTCCCTGGACTTCATTTCCTCTAGGTAGTCAGGGGGAGGCGGAATGGCGGAGCCGGGGTCGTTAATATCATGGCCAGCCATTACCTGAAGCATTATGGCGGCGTCCTCGACGCTGCGCACTAGGATGCCGACGGTGTCCAGGGACCAGCTAACAGGTACTACACCATAGCGGCTGATTCTACCGTAGGTGGGTTTGAGGCCGACGATTCCGTTGTAAGCCGCCGGCCGGCATGTGGAGCCACCGGTCTGGGAACCCAGGGCGGCGGCGCACATGCGCGTGGATACCGCGACCGATGATCCACTGCTAGACCCACCGGGAGTGTGGGCCAAATCCCACGGGTTGTAAGTTGGCGAGGGATCAGCGGTGGCGAATTCGGTCGTGACGGCTTTACCCAGAATAATGCCGCCGGCCTCTTTGATCCGGGCCACACAGGTCCCGTCGTAGTTGGGCACAAAATCGGCGTAGATGCGTGAGCATGCGGTGGTCTTCATGCCGGCGGTGTAGAAAATGTCCTTTAGGCCCACGGGTACACCGTGGATCGGTCCCCTTACTTCGCCCCGCGCTAACTCTTCCTCGCGCTGTCGGGCTGTGTTGAGCACCTCTTCCCGGTCGATGGTCACCCAGGCTTGCAGGGTGGGGTCCAGTGAATCGATCCGGTCGAGCAGTGACTGGGCCAGATCAACCGGGGATAGCTGGCCGCGCTTGATCTGATCAGCGGATTCGGAAACGGACAGGTGATACGGTTCAGACATATTCACCTCTCGATTCTAAATAGGTGTATTGGCCACTCGGCCTCGGCACCCTCGTCCCTGGGCCCTGTGGCCGTGATCACTGGTAGAAGCCTGGCTCTAGATGCCTATCGGGCACGCTACGCGCAACTTCAACTAAATGGCGGGCCGTTTGGTCTATGGATGATTCGATCTCGGCAGCCCTGTCGCTGCCCCAAAGACCCTCGGCCAACTCAGCCAGCCTCTGCCGGACTTCCTCCAGCGAATCATGAGGTCCCATATCGTTCCTGATCTCTCCCCTCTGTCTTGGCCGGGCCGGCCTCTTCCTGCGAGGACTGGGTGATTGTAGTGCACCCAACATTCCGGGTCAATCTGAGAGAGGTAGACCGTCCCATGCACACAAGACCGGTATCCTGCTATAATCCCGCCAGCCAGCATTCCACGGAGGTCCGCCATGCCTGAAGACCTCAGCGATATCCTTGAGTCCCCGGAGCACACTCTCTTGGCGTTCAACCTAGGCAATACCGAGGGACCCTTGTGGCACCCAGGCGGGTTCTTGACCTTCGTAGACTTGGTTGGTAGCCGGCTCCTTCGGTGGGAGCCGGGTGGCAACGTGTCGGTAGTGCGGGAGAACACTGGAGAGGGCAACGGTTGTACCTTGGACCGTCAGGGACGCTTGATTATGTGCGAAGGGGCGGACCATCGCAGGATCACCCGAATGGGGCCCGATGGGAGCGTTACTACCATCGCCGAGAGTTGGCAAGGCAAGCTGTTCAACAGACCCAACGATGTGGTATGCCGGTCCGACGGAAGCATTTATTTTACTGACCCGGAGCTTCGGGTGCCCCGGGAGGAGCGAGAGATCGGATTTGCTGGCATATTCCGCATTGACCCGGGCGGAGGCTTGCAGCTAGCTACCGACGAGTGCGAATACCCCAACGGATTGGCCTTTTCTCCTGATGAGTCCGTACTATACGTTGCCATCAGTCGTACGAGTGAAGCATGCTTCCTGGAAGATGAACGGGGAGAGTTCTGCGCCCACCGCCGCATACGGGCCTTCAATGTAGCCTCGGATGGAACCCTGAGCAACAATCGGGTCTTCGCCGACATGTCGTCGGCAGCGCCTGGCGTCCCCGACGGGATGAAGGTGGATACAGAGGGCCGGATATTCTGCACCGGCTCGGGCGGGATATGGGTGTTCGCGCCCAACGGCGACAAAGTGGGCGAGATTCACGGGCCGGAGGTACCCCGGAACTTGGCCTTCGGTGGCCCGGACAACCGCACTGTCTTCACCACTCCGGGACAGTCACTATACAGTTTCCGGGTGAAGGCCCCCGGTATCGGTGCCTTCTGATGAATAGGAGCCCATAGAGCGGGAACTCAAGCCTGCCGAGCGATGCCGTTGAAACTCATCGGGCATTAGGAGCAATCAACGAATTAGCAGACTATTCCGCTAGAGATGCCAAGAACAGGAAGGAGAAGGCAAACTTATGACCACCACCATGACAGTTGGCAGCGGCCAATACACTTACGAGATGGACGTGAATTGGGCCAAGGTACCCCAAGGCTGGAACATGCCCGCCGCTGCCGTGTATGGGGACTCCCAGGACCGGGTTTACTGCTTCAACCGCGACCCGGACCACCCGGTGATGATTTTCGACCGGGAGGGCAACTTCTTGTCCTCTTGGGGCGCCGGGCTATTTCTGTTCCCCCACGCCATCATCCTGGACAAGGAAGACAACGTCTGGCTGGTGGAGCGAAATGACGGTCAGATCATGAAGTTCACCTCAGACGGTAAGCTTCTGATGACCATTGGCTTGAAGGGCTTCCGGTCCAACACCGGCGCTGATAACACGGACTTTAGTTCCAACGGCTGGATGCAGGTTACCCATGGCGGTGACCCCTTCAACCTGCCAGCAGGCATTGCCATCAACGATGAAGGAGACATTTTCATCGCCGACGGCTACGCCAACGCCCGGGTGCACCGTTTCGAGCCCAACGGGAGGTACGTCACCTCTTGGGGCGGCCCCGGCGACGGCCCGGGCCATTTCAACCTGCCCCACGGGGCTTGGATCGACCGCAGAGGGCGGTTGTTAATCGCCGACCGGGAGAATGACCGGGTCCAAGTATTCAGCCAAGACGGCGAGTACATCTCCACTTGGCCCTCCAAGTTAATCGGCCCGGCGGTGATGTACATCGACCAGGATGACATGGCGTACGTGGCCGAGCACAACGGGGGCTTGGTGAGCGTGCTGACCAGCGACGGCGAGATGCTGGCCCAGTGGGGTTCCATGACCCACCGCTCCTGCCACGGCATTTGGGCCGACTCCCACAAGGACCTGTACGTGGTCGAGCCCTACGAGGGCAGCCAAGGCCGCACCGTGGTGAAGTTCACCCGCAAAGGATAGGCCCTCCGGCAGACCCGCCACGGTCAGCGGTTGCGGGCGGAAATGCCATTTGCTATATTGGATCAGCGGGCCCGCCCGGGCCCACCTTCTGGGGCTGTAGCTCAACCGGGAGAGCGCTTCAATGGCATTGAAGAGGTAGGGGGTTCGAGTCCCCCCAGCTCCACCAAGCTTGACGAAATCAAGAGCCTTTGCCCTGAGGTTCCGGCTGGTGATGTAGCCAGGGGATCAATCTCGCGCTATCTGGTGATGGCCAATCCCTAGCGCAGGTGTATCCGGTGTTCTAGATACGGATAGCGCCGTGGTCGGGGTTACTCATCACCAAAATCCTCGTCTAACAATGGCACGCCAGCTAGACGTAGCGCGGTGAAGACTCGATCAAAACGTTCGGGCTCACGAGTCGGATCGCTGGGATCACCCTTGGGGACCCAGATAACTAGACCGTTGCGTGCTCGTGTTAACAACACACGATACCTGTTACGCGTGTAAACACGTTCGACCTCTTGCCTCACTTCCTGCCATCCGGCCCCGCGGAATTTCCGATAATCCCAAGTGGTGTGGTCTTTGGATGGTGTCAGGTCACCACCCCAGCACATCCCTACCCAGTCGAGCTCAAGCCCTTGACATTCAAATTCGGAAGCCGCGACTTCCAGAGAGAAGCTTGAACGGACGTCTGTGTCCGATTCTAAGAACCATTTCTCGAAGGCGTAATTGATGAGGAATGCGCTGGATCGTTCGATGCCATCAGCCCGTAGCCTATGGTCTTTCGAAGTTGCGATCAAGCCAATCCTAATCCTCCGGGTCGAGACAGTGATGCATTTGCAGCCAGCCCCGCGCATTCTTTATGTCTCGAGTAACAAAACAGGGGAACTCACTCGTGTCCGGGAAAAGTGCCCGTGCGGTGCCAAAACGGAACGAAAGAAACTCATTTACCCATTCAGCCCATCGCTGAGCTCGGTGATTCCTAACCACAACATCCAGATGTGCTAGGCGGTCTTCTTGATAAAAGACGTTGTCTGGGACAACACCTTCGAATAGTTTGTGCCCGGCGACGCTATCCCCACCGATGAACACTTCCGGAGATGCGACCACTCGCCAGGGAACTGGTCGGTTCTCTGAGCTAATATTCAATAAAATGGACAATTTGGCTATCCTGCCTGGTGGGAAGTGTTGTTGGCGGGGGTGGCAATGATGGTCCGGGACAAGTACGCAGTGCGGCTGGCGGCGGAACAACGGGAAGAACTCCAGCGTCTGATTCGGGTTGGGAAACGCCCGGTCCGAGTCACCGCCAGGGCCCGGATTCTCCTCAAGAGCGACGACGGTTGGACGGCGCCCCAAGTGGCTGAAGCCCTGGATGTGGCCCTGGGCACAGTGTACCGGGTCAAGCAGCGCTTTACCGAGGAAGGGTTGGCGGGGGTGCTGAAGGACCGTCCCCAAGCTAACCGGCGCCGGAAGCTGGACGACCGGGGCGAGGCCCACCTGATCGCCCTGGCCTGCAGCCCGCCGCCGGCAGGGCTTGACCACTGGACCCTGCGCCTGCTGGCTGGCAAGGTGGTGGAGTTGAAGTTGGCCTCCTCCATGTCCCACGAAGGGGTGAGAAAGCGGCTCAAAAAAACGCTCTCAAGCCGTGGCAGAAGAAGGAATGGTGCATCCCCAAGGTGAGCGCGGAGTTCGTGGCCAACATGGAGGACCTGCTGGACCTCCACGCCGAACCCTATGACCCCCGACGGCCGGTGGTCTGCTTTGACGAGACCTCGACCCAGTTGTTGGCCGAGACGCGGCCATCTCTGCCGCCCCGGCCCGGAATTCCGCTGCGGCAGGACTACGAGTACCGGAGGGAGGGCGTCCGCAACCTGTTCCTGGCCTGTGAGCCGCTGGCGGGCTGGCGTCATGTGGCGGTGACCCAGCGGCGTACCATGCAAGACTTCGCCCATCAGATGCGCTGGCTGGTGGACGAAGCTTACCCGGAGACCCCGGTGGTGCGTGTGGTCATGGACAACCCCGTATCAAGTACGGGGCAGGCTCTGAACACGCATCGTCCGGCGTCCCTGTACGAGACGTTCCCGGCACCAGAGGCCCGGCGGATTGCCAAACGGCTGGAGTTCCACTACACCCCCAAGCACGGAAGTTGGTTGAACCCCGTATCAAGTACGGGGCAGGCTATGGCGGAAATCGAGTTCAGCGTGCTATCCCGCTCCTGCTTGAAGCAGCGACTCCCCGACGAGGAGGCGCTCCGGCGGGAAGTCCATGCTCTGGTTAAGGAACGCAACGCCGCCCAAGCCACTATCCGCTGGAGGTTCAATACCCAGGATGCCCGAACCAAACTTCACTGCCTTTACCCTTTTGATTCCAAGGTTGACTGACTGCTAGGTAGCCACAATTGCTACAATCGTCATTATGGCTGGGGTTGGGTTGAATGACCATTACCTGGAAACAGGTAGGGAACACGACGACGGTTGGAGAACTCATGTCGTGTGTCACGAGATGGGCTATAGCTGCGGACTCGATTATTTTGAAGATCCTGAGACAGACGATTCGTGTCTGAATACTCACGACATGCCAGACCCAACGCCGGCAGGGGACCATGACACCAACGACCTTGCGGATAACTACGCATAAACTCGGTACTACCCGTTGGAAGATTGGGGGAGATGTAGGTGAAAGTGAAAGTAAATACAGCACTCGTACCGGTCATAATAGCCGTTACTATTGCACTGGCAACGCTGTCAGGTTGTGATAGAGCTGCGGTAGATAAGAGTGAGTCTGAGGCACTAGGGCACTCGGTTTGGGCACACATATTCAGTTCGGTGCAGGAAGCGACAGATGTCGCAGAGCTCGTGGTCGTGGGCGAGATAACGTCATCAGAGTTCGGAAGGACCAATGAGAAGAGTTTCAGGCCGACTCATTACACTTACGTCAAGGTAGCGGTGGAGGAAGTCCTAAAAGGGGAGTTCGCTAGGCCAGAGCTGTTGATCGAAATGATAGGGAGCACAGATACGGTCTGGTATCAGGGAATGCCTGAGTTTGGAGTAGGAGAAAGGCACTTGTTATTCCTAAGGACAAAGAAGGATACCAGGAGCGAAGCGGGATATGTCGTGATGGGACCAACTGCGCGGTACAGAATCAAAGACGGCAAGCTTAATGTGACTTCCCGGGCCTACGAACTCACCAGAGCCATGGATGGAAGATCGGTCAAGGAAGTGAGGGCCGAGATTACTTCTTCCAACTCCACCGGATCGTGATTGCTGGGACAACATCGCTCATCACTGAAGGGCTCCCGATTTGCCGCGAGTCAGAGGACTTGGGGCAGCCATCGTTGTGGTGTAACCCCCACCGCTTGTCTGTACGTGAGGCAATCTCCTTTTTACCTGGAATCGGCCTCGACCGGTCCAGCAACCCTATCGCTCAGGCTTGTAGTAATTGGGCAAACCGCCTAAGCTTGCAGCCGACGGCTCATCCTTTCTACGGAGGGTATTGCGCTACTTTACCCAGGGTAGAGTTGCCTGTGAGGCTTCGGGCGCATCCATTTGTTGCGTACGGTTATGGGTCAGCAATCCACTTGAAGCACCTACCCTTCTGGACTTGCTCGGCACGGTACAGGCTGAGGTCGGAATGCCCAGCACTCTGCGACGGCGACTCGCTGATGCAGAGTCTGAGGGTGTCCCCCGGATGTTCTCCGGATGTTCGCATTCTCAATGAAAGGTTGAGGGTAACTTGGACACGCTTTTGACGAGCACAACCTTGGTCACCGGTGAGGCGCCTGGCCGAGTAATCCGGGATGGCGCCCTGGCAATACGCGCCGACCGCATCGTCGACATCGGGGCTACCGCTGTACTGGAAGAACGCCACCCGGACCTCCCTCGTCTGGCCCTGCCTCGCAGGCTGGTGGTCCCGGGTCTCATCAACTGTCACACCCACACCGTTCTCACCGTTCTACGGGGCGGAGTGGAGGACCTGGGACATAACATAATGGAGGTGGTCTACGGGTATATGGTGCCCGTCACTTACGTGATGACCGACGAGGAAAGGCAGGCAATGGCCTCTCTGGGCTGCCTCGAGGCGATACGGTCCGGCACCACAACGATTGTCGACCCCATGCGCGCCGTCGTCTCTTACGCCGACGCTATGGCCGACAGTGGCCTGCGACTCTATCTTTGCGAGTCGGCCTCTGACGCTGTGGCCACCGAGGTCTGGACCAAGGGCTACCAGTACGATCGTAGCTGGGGCGAGGCGACGCTCCAGCAGACGACGGACCTGATCGACGGCTATCACAACACCCGCAACGGACGCGTCCGATGCCTGGTGGCCGCTCACGCCCCCGACAGTTGCTCGTCTTGGATGCTGGACGAGCTCCGAGAAATGGCTCGCTCGCGTGGACTAGGCCGCACCATCCACCTTGCTCAGTCGGAACAGGAGGTGGCGCAGGTGAAAGCGATGACGGGAGGCAGAACGTCGGCCGAATACCTCGACGACCACGGCTGGCTGGGTCCCGACGTGCTTTCGGCCCACTGCCACTGGTGCAACGCCTCTGACATCGATCTGCTGGGCCGAAGGTCTATGACGACCGTCCACTGCGCGGCATCCAGCTCCCGCCGGGGCTACCACCGGTTGGCCAACATTCCGGCGCTGCTGGACGCCGGCGTCAATATAACCCTAGGCACCGACAATATGTCTGAGGACATGTTCGACGCGATGCGTATCGGCATCGTGGTCAACCGGGGAATGAGAGGAGATGGGCAAAACCCCACGCCAGCGGAGGTGCTCTCTTGGGCCACTACCAACGGCGCCCGCGCCCTGGCCAGGGATGACCTGGGTGCCATCGAGGTGGGCAGGAAGGCGGACCTGGCGGTGGTCAGACTTGACCGTCCTCACTTGACGCCTCTGTTGGACGTGACCTCGAGTCTGGTCCACTATGCCCAAGCCTCCGACGTGGAATCGGTCATGGTCGATGGAGAGTGGGTGATGAGAGACGGTCGTGTCCTCACCATGGATGAAGAAGCAGTTATGGAGGACGCTCGGCTGGCTACCATCAGCTCATGGCGCCGACTGCGCGATAGATGGCCCAACCTATCAGTCCCCGCAGGACTTGATATTTAACCCCTTGGCGCAATATAGAGGGCTTAGGGGCGGGAGGGACGCTGGTAAGCATTGGCCGCGTGAAACAGCAACTTTGTCTCGAAAGGCTAGCCCATCAGTTGCAGCCCTACCGACAGACCTGCCGCAGTGAAGCCGGATGCTCGAGGCAGGGCCTCATCCCCGGCCCGACCTCCGGTGGGCTTACGTGCGGAATGCTAAGAAGTCAGCGGTAGAACTCAACTTGAAAGCGAACGTTGCCGACGGCCTCGACTTGGTGTGGAATTCCTGGTTCCACGATCCCCGGTTGACCAGGTGAGAGTTCGTGCTCCTCGACGTTTGGCCCGAGGATTCTATACCGCAGTTCCCCCCGGAGGACCACGATTTTTGTCCAAGCGTCGGCGTCAGTTCGATGGAAATTTAGCAGGTTGGCTGGGATCGTCTCCTCGGTGAATTCGAGGGTTGTGGCGTAGCAGGATACGCTAGGCGGCATGGTGTTCACTCCGGTTCCTCCGGTTCCATTAGCTTCATTCTTCAGCGATCAGGACCATTAAGATGGCCGATGGGGAGTTCAAAACCCGAATCGCAGATCGTCAACGATTCGGGGTGGCCACCTTTAAGGTAGAAAGTGTCTTCGATTCGCACTCCGCCTACTCCCGGTACCGACAGGACCGAATGTCCAACCGTCAGGATCATTCCCTCCCGGAGTTCAATCATCGAGTCCGCAGGATGGATGGTTGGGCGAGGCATCTCCTCAAAGTCCAAGCCAATGCTATGACTGATCCCGGTCACGAAGTAATCCCCGTAGCCAGCCTCGGAGAAGACCTTTTGGGCCGCCGCATCGATGTCGCGATTTCGTACGCCCGGCCTGACCGCCTCGATCCCTGCCGCTTGGGCCCGCTTGTAGGTGTCGAACATTTCTAGTTGTTTAGGTGTAGGGGGGCCAATCACGAAAGTGTAGGCCATGTTCGCGCAATAGCCCTGGTACCGCGGAACTACGTCCACGACCACCAAGTCACCGGCTTGCACCTCCTTGTGAGACGCCGTGCCGTGCAACCAGCCCGACCGTACCCCGGAGTTTACGAACACTGGTGTAGCAACACCCTGGCCCCCGGCCTTACGCATGGCGTATTCAACCTCGGCCCCAACCTCGTTCTCCGTTATTCCGGGTTTGAGCCATGCGGCCGCTGTCTTGATGCCCACTGCGGCGATCTGGGCCGCCTTTCGCATCAACTCGACCTCGGCCTCGTCCTTAATCATGCGAAGCTCATCCATTACAGAGGCGATGTCGACAACCTTCACGTTTGGGTTGGCCCGTTGGAACAGATTAAGGAGGAAGGCGGGAGTGTTGAACCACATCTGCACACCCACCGTCATTGATTCCTTCCCACCCGACATTTCGCGCATTACACCAACCACGTCCTTGATCTGTTGGCCCACGGTACCGAAGATTCTCGCATCCTCGACACCAAGTGATTGCCTGACCTCTTCCTCCTCCCCCTGGAAGGTGACGATGATGGGCGGTGCCATGGCCGGGATAATGGCGCGGGGCTGAAAGCGGTCCTCGCCGAAGAAGTAGATGTAGTCGTCGTGGGTCAGGATCAGGTAGGCGTCAATGCCCTGTTCGCGCATCCGTTCCTGGGCGCGTTCCAAGCGATCTCGGTTCAGCATTGTGACCTCCTTACGGTGGCGGCAATTGCCTAATATCTGCGGCCAGATGCCGTTTGGGGGAACTGTCAATGGCCAATTGAACGGGGGCTATGGGACGACTTGTTAACAAGTCCCTATGTCTAGCTTCGTTTACCTGTCATGACTGGCGGTAAGATAGTAATTCGGGCGTGGTACGGGGGGGGTTAGGTGGGAACATGCCTAGCGGGCCTCACCTGCGATCCCGGCGCCGGCCACATGCCACGCGACACCGGTCAGGACTGGCGGCCCGCGTTGCGAGCTTGGGCGATGGCCTGGCCGGTTTCCTGAGGAGGTCCGGCCATTAGCTGGATGCGGTCCAGCCACTTGACGCTGAAATAGCAGGCTTGGCCCAGAGCCATCAAACGGCAGGGTCCACCGTGTTCGGTGGATAACCACTGGCCGTTAAGCCGCAACGCTACAATCACGTTGCTCTCCAACGCTTCTGCCAGTGTCATCCCCACAGTATAGCCTCCGGCGGAGAAGGCCACGTAAGTCGCCTCGGCCAGTGGCCCCGCCATGTCCACCAGTGCTGCCACCGGAACGCCCTCCCATTGCTGGTCCGGCACTACCCAGCCCTCCACACAGCGAAAATCATCCACTAGCTCGCCGCGGCCCAAAGCGGTGAGGTCGTCTTGGCCTAGGTCAAGAGGTGTTGCCACCAAGCCTTCCACGCTCAGGGAGCGCCACTCACCGTCCGGGGTCACGTCGGGGAAGACTGGCAGTTGCTCCAACACTTTTTCAGTCGGCTCGGTCATGGCTCCTTCCGCTGACAACGGTTACGCTGCTTGGGTGCGTCATCCACTGCCTTGCCCCCCTAGGCTGGCGTGTAGGCAAATATTATAGCGCACGTTGTTCAATGGGCCGCACCCGGGGATAAGAGGGACCTGCCTGGAAGTAATGGGCTACACCGCCTATCAGGTGAAAGCCGGAATCCAGGGAACCTACGGGAGTTGGGGCTTCAAGACAATCGGAGATTGTGGGCCTAATTCCGCAAGAATCTGCTCAGCCCTTGGCATCAACGGATGGAACGAAGGGGTTGTTCCCACAACCATATACGCAAGCATGAGTCGATGATACCGAGGTTTCAACTCGATAAAGACATAGGGCAACGAATACAGCAGGACGGCGAACCCCAAAATGATGACCTCCGCCGCATAATCTCCTTAACAAGTAGCACCAGAAACAAAGGTTGCGCCGGCGTTGACACCGGGTATCGTTGACCACCGGCCCAGTTGACTTATAATGAGGCCTAACGCCCGGCTAGCGACGCCTCGAAGAGGCGCGGCCGGACCTACACGTCCGATGGGTTATTCCTGGCCGTCCCCGATGGGTTGGCCCAGGCCCTAGCGCCGCCCGACAGTGGTGACTGCGAGGGAGTAATAAATGGCCGCAGCTCAAAGTCCTCAGCCCAATTATTTCCGCGGCATAGCAAACCGGTTCCTTGCCGCATTAGTTTACCGGGACTTCAGGTTCCTGGCCCTAGCCACTTTATGCAGCGGCAGCGGCGCATGGGCGCTTATTGTGGCCAGAGGGGCCTGGGTCTACAGCATTCCAGACTTGAACTCTCCGGGACTGTGGGTCGGCCTGGTAACATTTGCTGCTATGTCTCCCCGGTTCTTCGCGACACCCTTCATCGGCTACCTGGCCGACCGAGTTACCCGAAAAAGGTTGTTGCAATGGATATACTGCCTGCAATTCCTGCAAACGGCGGTAATGGCCATTCTGGTGATGCTGGGCATTGACGATCCCTGGTACGTGGTGGCGCTAGCAACAGTAAACGGCACGCTACGGGCGACGCAGCAAACGGCTGCCCAGTCACTGGCCCCCAACCTGGTGGCACGGGAGCACCTGCCCAACGCCGTAGCCCTGAACGAGGCAATGCAGCAAGGTTCTCGGCTCCTTGGGCCAATCATACTGCTGCTAGTAGCTGTGACATTGGGCTCGGGAAGTCTGTTTGGTTCAGGCACACCGTTCACCGTGGGTTCAATAGTGCTAACGCTTGGGACGTCAGCCATAGTGTTCTGGACCTGCGCTGCATTCTATCTGTTGGCGTTGCTCTTGGCGCTGAACATCGGAACGGTATCCTCCGGAGTCATCGACCCGCATCGAAGTTTCTGGGTCAATACGGCCGCAGGGTTCGCCTATGCCTACAAAACACCACTTGTATTCGGCATCATTTTGATGGCGGTGGCCCACTGCGTATTGGTGATGTCCTTTGAGTCGATGCTACCGCCGTTGGCCCTGGAAAAGCTATCCGCTGACGGAGTGAGTTTTAATCAGAACCATGTGTATGCATTGATGGCCGCCCTTGGCATTGGGGCGTTGATGTCGTCCATCTTCGTTGGTGGCATCGTAAGCCACCTGACTCGGGGCCGGGTGTTTTTGTTGCTGGGGTTCACCAGCAGCCTGACCCCCATTGGTTTGGGCCTGTCGTCGCAAACGGGTATCTCCATGGGAGCGGCGGTGCTCATGGGTCTAGGTACCGCAGGGTTCATGACCATAACCCATACCATCATCCAATCGGTGGTGCCGGACGAGATTAGGGGGCGAGTTGCAGCGGTGTACTCAGTGCATGTGGGTGGCAGTATGGCCTTCGCCAACCTGCTTTACGGCCGCCTGGCCGACTTTTGGTCCGCGGGCAGCGTCATGGCAGTGGTGGGCGCCGCTTTCACTGTGGTTGTGGTCGTGACCATAGTTGCCAGCGGTTTCTGGCGGGGTGTTTACTTCCGTGGCGAGGCCCAGCCGGCGGTGGCTGCTGCAGCCGCCGGGGCAGGCGACTGACCATGGGGGGTTGCCGACAGCAGCCTGACTTCTCGACTCCGGACCGGAGCACCCTAAGTTCCCGAGGACCCAGCCATGGGCTGGGCAACGAGGGTGTCGAAACCGGGCCCCGGCGGAAGCGAACAGTCCTCATAGCAAGGTAGCCGACGGTCAATACCCTACGGCATTCACACAGACATGGGGTGGTCTCGCTTTCCTAGGGTTACGTTGCTAGAGAGCACGAGGAAATCTCAGCCTAATTGTCGGGAAGCTGATACTGGGCCTATTAGCCCGTTCTAGGTGATGCACCCTCGCTCTGCTGCATTGCTAGAATGACGGGCCATAGCCGGGGAGCCTGGCCCATACAAGACCGTCGGGGTCGTGCGCCAAATCCACCGTATTGCCCTGGGAGTCCTTCAACCCCAAGGGGTGCTGCACCAACTCGATCATGTTACCGTCTGGATCATGAATGTAAGTGGAGTGGCCGCCGCTGTAGGCGCGGATGGTGGGCGGGCTATATGGAACGCCCAAGGAATCCAGGTTAGCGATCATCTCTTCCCAATCGTGGATCTCTACAGCAAAATGCCCCGACGGGCTCGGGTTCGGGGTATAGGTGCTATGGATCTCTCCACTGCCAACGCGCAATTGTAGTTGCCCTTTATTCAGTTCCGGCCCGCGATCCAGAAACTCCGCGCCCAACACCTTCTCGTACCATTCCCGGGTACGCTCCTTGTCGCTAATCTGAATATTGATGTGTTGTATCATAGTAACCCTAGACATAGGTTCACCGCCTTTCGAGCCGGTCTTGCATCCATCTGCGGGGTTTCTCCCCTAGGATGCTGTAAGCACGAGTATATCGCCAGCAGATTGGCGGTCGGGTGCCAAAAGTTCCCACGAGGTGTGCTAGCGTTGACGCTAT
Source organism: Dehalococcoidia bacterium (assembly GCA_965197555.1). GTDB lineage: Bacteria > Chloroflexota > Dehalococcoidia > Lucifugimonadales > UBA3495. The sequence goes on from OZ240213.1 coordinate 2,632,800, forward strand.
TAGCTACCGGTGCTAGCATCGCATTAACCGGAGAGTAGTACCGTCAGGCAACGAAGGAGAGGCGAACATGGACTTTGGACTATTCAACACCTGGAATGCGTTGTACACCGACGACAAGGTCCCCTGGCACCCCGATTACAATGGTGGGAAGCTTCTGGAAGAGGACGCTTACGTCAAGAACTACGAAGAGATTGATGCAGTTGAGGAGATGGGCTGGGACTACATCTGGCTCGGGGGAGGTCACTTTTCCAAGCAGGCGAGTATGGACCCTCAGGTCCTGATGCTGGCTGCTGTGATAGCCGAGCGCACCAAGAAGATCAAGATCGGTTCGTCCATCCACCGCCCGGTGATTAGGCAACCCGGGGAAACCGTCTCCGGGTCAGCGCTGCCCCACGAAAGGTACGGGTTTGACAATCTGATGCTGGAGGACCCCATCCAGACCGCGGAACAGGTCGCTATAGTCGACCAGATCAGCCGAGGCCGGTTCATCTATGGCGCCGGGGGGCGCACCCGCGGCTCTGCCGAACGCCGCGAGCAGTTCTTCGAGTACTTGGAAGTCATGAAACAACTTTGGACGGAGGAGCATTTCTCCGGGTTCGAGGGCAAGTACTACAACTACCCGGGATTCTACGAACCCTACTTGGCCATTCCGAAGCCCTACCAGAAGCCCTACCCTCCCATGTTGTTGCCCGTGGATAGCCAGGAAAGCTTCGTGCCCATGGGCACCCACGGCTATCGAATCGCCATAGGGGCGGGAAGCTCTCCTCACAACCCCAGAGGGTCCGCAGTGCTAAAGGAAGACGTGAAAGCCTACCGGAAGGCCTGGAAGGACGCTGGCCACCCCGGCGATCCGACTACCGTAGTCCGCATACCCACCCTGGTGGGCGAGACGAAAGAGGAGGCTAGGCGCCAGACCGAGCACCTCTTGAACCTCGCCAGGCGATATTACGCCGGAAGAATCAGCATCGGGAGCACCGACGCGGGCACCGCCAGCCCAGATGCGACCGAAGAAATAAACCTGTTTGGCACACCGGAAGAAGTGGTTGACAAGATCCACATACTACGGGATGACTTTAGCACCGACGAGATCATGTTCGAGGTCAACTGGACCTCATCGGTCCCTCGCGACGTGGTGATGAATACCATGCGGCTCATCACCGACAAAGTGATCCCCGAGTTCAAGTGACGTAGGGATGCTCTAATACCCAATGTCCCACCAGTAGCGAGCTTAATAGCGGCCTTTCACGGAAATTTAATCGTTAGTTACTTTTGTGCCTTCGGGGTCAATATCCAGGGTTTGTGGCCCATCCCTGCGTCGACGCGGGCGAGATCAACACTCGGATCTATGAGACGAGTCGCCGATCGCCCGTTATAGGTGACATAGGCGTCCGCTCGAACTTCGACCCCTTCGTGCCCTCTGTCTATGAAGTCGTCGCGGATCACATGGGTGGTCGCCAGGATCATATCCGGTTGATATGCCATGCGTTCTGCTTGGAGCGGCGTTAGGTACTCTTCTGGATAAACCAACCGTTCACCATCGAAAGCTGAACTGGTCACACGGAATTTGATCAATCCGGTTTTCTCCGTGACGAGCACTCTCCAAGAGAATCGGTATCCTTCTTCGGTCCAGCGCACATTCCCTGGGTAAGCCAGGTGCCTTAGGGGCACCATGATTTGTACGGCCAGGAATAGACCTCCCAAAAGGAAGGCCGCCCGTGCCGGCCAGCCGATGGATCGCGCTTTAATCGGGTGAGCGGGAGCGGATTTGGGCATTGGTCCAGATAATCTACGTAGCCGGTTTACCACGTGTCCCGGCCAGTCAGCATCAAAGAATATAAGCGTTGCCCCAATCATTATCCAAGGAAACATCCCTATAGCCGGGAACAACAATCCGGTTATTACATGGAACACCACTAGGATGGCATAGGCGAAAGGCCGAGATCTCTTCCAGAGGAGCCACCCTACTATGGTCAGATCGAAGCCTGCTCCTGCCCAACTCATAGCGTACGGAAACCAGGCGTCCCTAACCAGCGGGCTGATGAGTGGCGTGTCGACGCTGCTGTAGAGCCAGATGCTTAAAGGCTCAGCGTGGAATAGCCAATCGGGATTCAGCTTCGCAATTCCGGCGAAGATGTAAACTAGGCCAACCTGCGCCCGCAGCATCCAGAGCGCAGCCCTGGGAACGGTTGAGCGGGTCTCAACGGCCTTCGCCCTTCGCGAATCTAACGACGCCATGCGGCCTAAGGGCAAGAAAATCATGATGAAACTGATCAGGCTGACCAGGTAGTAGTGGTTAAGGTACGTCGTCTGATCGATGAGCTCGACGTAGGTGAAGAGCAGGAAGAATGTGGTGATGGACAGTCGATACCGATACCCCAGCGCCACACCTAGGCTCGCGAGACCGAGTAGAGCAAAGTGGAGGTACATACCCCAATCGGGCCAGGCTCGAACCCATCCTAATCCGTAGTAGGTGAAGTGGTACGCTGGCTCAACATACAGTTCTGAAACCCAGCCCTTGGCGACGAACCGTAGCACCGTGGCAACGCCAATGAGGCCGAATGCGATGCGGAAGGCGGCTGCCGAAGCCGATGACACCGGCTGAGAACCGGCGCGGTTGATTTGGGTCATTAGACCAAAGGCTTCCAGGGCATTACGCTTAGGGGTGACTCGGAACGTAGACAGGGTGAAAGAAGACATCGGTGGTCTACTAGCGCAGGGTATCACCATCCGTATCGGTGAATCCTACTGATACCCCAAGCAGGCTGACCACCTCGGTCGCCATCGTCTGCTGCACATCCGAAAGCCGCTCATAAACGATACGGACCTGCTCCGGCTGCTCAACAGCGGCAGTGCGCAACGGTCCGTCGACTGCGTCGATGGCTGACAGTGCCGCCGCAAATCGGTTGCGCAGACGCTGGTCGGTTTCTTGTGACAGAGGGCGAACCAGGTCGGAGATGCCCAGACCGTCGGGCCCGGACCCTTCATATATCGTTTGCATGCCCATGATTTCGTGGCGCATGTCTTGCAGGTCGTTCTCTGCGGCGGTGCCAGGAATCGCAGATGGGTCAGGGATTCCATCCCGAAGCCCCAGAGCCGATGCCAATTTCATGTCGACCATGTTCCGGATAAGAAAGACCTGGATTCGGACGACGTCCGCCACGGCTGCGCTGGGGAGAATCGCTATGCTCGATCGGTCCGTGAAGTAGGCATGGTAGGCGGCCTGGCCTTCTGTTCCTTCCATCCATTCAGACAAAACCGCGTCCGTCTCTCGCCGGGAAGCCTCTGTCAATGCCACTAAGTAAGAGCAGGCAGAGGTAGAGTCGGTAAGTCTCGCCGCCGCCTCACCGTTGAAAAGGATGTGCTCCATAGCGCCAAAGCCCCGTTGGTTGGCCGCGAGTATTTGAGCCACGTCTTCGGCCGCAATAGGGTGCTCTTGAGCCAGCAATTGATCGATACCGCTGGCGTCGATGGGCGACCAATCTAGTTGGCTAGTGGACCGTCGGGTCATAACTGGCCCGAACCACATCGCTTCCGACCTCATCCAAGAACCTCGGGCAACCCGCCACGACCGCCGGGCAGTTTCCAATGATGGGTTGCTGGCTGTGTTGCATAGTGCCCTTACGTGTTGTTCCAACTGGGCCATATCCCTAGCAACGGTCTGATAAGCAGGGACGACGACTCCGTCGGTGAGGCTGATCAAGACGTCCTTGTCTGAGGGCCCGTCCGAAGTGCATGCGGCCGAGATTAGGACGAGGATACTCAAAATCGCCACGGGCCGGGTAAGAGGGGGCCTCAAGCTAGAGTGCCTCTAGAAATCTGATCAACGATTCTCGCTCTTCCACCGTCAGTCCCATGAAACGCCGCCGGGCGTCCTCAGCTTCGCCATCGTGCCAAAGGATAGCTTCCTCTAGGTTGCGAGCGCGGCCATCGTGAAGGAACATCGTATGGCCGTTCACCGTCTCCACCAAGCCAATGCCCCATAGCGGCGGAGTACGCCATTCAGTACCCGATGCCTGGCCATCGGGACGATTATCCGCGAGACCCGGACCCATGTCGTGCAGCAGTAGATCTGTATAAGGGAAGATGACCTGATTCCTCAGAGGTGCCAGCGGATGGGTGTCCCCGGTTTCATGGCGGGGCGTGTGGCAGGTGGAGCATTGTGACTGAACAAATAGGCGTGCCCCTTGTTGCACCATCTCGGCTTCTGTATCGCGCATAGCCGGCACGGCTAGGGTTTGCACGTAGATCTCAACCTTTTCAAGGCGGCTATCGGATACTTCCGGAGCTCCTCCATTGGGGGCCAGGCGGCATTCTGTTTGGGCCGAGGGGCAATTCGCGTCTGGAAACAGGCTCGAAGTGATGCCGATGTCTCCAAGAAACGCGCCCGCGGTTTGCTGCTCTACGGTGGGCTGGTTGGCTTTCCACCCGAACCGGCCCAGGGCCAGTTCGCCCTGCCGCACGTCCCAAACGTAGTTGGGGCGTCCGGAGATGCTATCTCCGTCTGCGTCGTCGGGGTCCGCAAGAGCCAGGATACGGGCCTCAGGAATAGCCTCAAGCAGTCCCATACCGATGGTTGCCGGCGCTATACGGGGCGAAACCTGAACTCCCGGGTGAAGTGGGCCAAAGGCGAGGTCTTCGACGGTGTACACCGGTTGACGAAGAGTGTACGTTGTGCCGTCCGGATACTCCCCTGGCACTTCCTCGTATATGATCACGATGCGCCCTTCTATGGGCACACCGAGGATCGACCGGTCCTGCAATTGTCCACCGTATGTAGGCTCTTCAGTTGGGCCGTTCTTGCCGGGGATGCTCAACCGGAGGAGCAAGCCGCGCTCCGGGTCTCCCGGATGGTCGGGTGGTTTGGCCCTGCCGTCGTGATTATGGCATGAGGAGCAGGACAGGGCATTGTGCGTGGGTCCTAGACCGTCTCTCGCGTCGGTGCTGGCTGGTGCGGCGACCCAGTTCTGAGTGAAGAAGCTATCCCCGACAGCAAATATCCGCCGAAGGTCATTGGTCAGGTTGCGAGCCGACAGTTCAAAGGCGTTGCCGCTGGTGCTGAAGGCTGTAGTGTCGCCCCCCGAATTGGGGCTGTAGATGACGCTCAGGTCAATGTCACCATCGTCCTGCCGACAAGCCACAGCAGCCAAGAGCGCCACAGCTAGCAGCGACAATCCAGTAAGGCGAGCCCATGCCCTGACAGAAAGGTTGGGGAGGTGCATATGTTGTTAGCTGACGTTAATTGTAATCCCCACCTCTTGGGCGGCAGCGACGATTGTATCAGTCTGGTTCTCTAGCGCAATGATAGTGTCCAGGACGGCCCGGCGGCTAGGGTCTCCATCCGGCAAACCCTGTATCAATAAGCTATCGAACGGAGCAGGAATGGACCTGGCGAGGATAACGGAGCGATTGATTTCGTTGGCCAAGTCCTCAGCAAGCTTTTGGTCGTCCACAGCAATCAGGTCCTTAATGCCGGGCCCGGAAACATCTCCGTACTGACCCAGATACACCCGCTGGACTCCCAGAGCGTTGGCTACGATGTCTGCCGTTGTATTGTCAGAGAAACAAGAGTGCTCGTCCTCTTGTGATCGTTCCTCGTAGGCAACCGTCATGCGCTCTCCGGCGAGTTCACCCCGACTCATTTCTCCAATTCCGGTGATGATGTTGGTAATAGCCTCGTCGGGGTTCTTGGTGACGAAATGGGCGCGGTAGTTGTCGCCACCCGGGGCCCACGCATCTACCATCTGCTGCAGGTGAGTAAGCAAGAGGTCGGACGTCACAGCCAGATAGGTTTTACGGCGGTCCGCGTTGTTGTTGACGGTGTAGTCGTGTACAGGCCGGTAACCGGGGCCGTCGGCGTTAAGGTCCTGGCCCCATAGGAGAAACTCGATAGCGTGCCATCCGGTGGAGACGTTTTCCTCTCCCCCTTCCTCGTTGAGGGAAACCAAGACATCTGCGTTGATGGCAGGGAATTGGTCGGGCTGGTTGATGATACCGGCATTCGGGGCACCGTCGACATAGTCTATATAGGATTCATCCAGGGGCCATGCGTTGATCAGCCCCTCGGGACCGTTCTCTTCATTGTCTATGGGACCGTTGTAAAAACGATATATCTCGGTGACGCCGTAGTCGTCCCTGGCGCGAAGCCATGCACGCTTGGCAGCGTCGAGGCGGGGTTGGGATGGCGCGGCGATGAAATTGTCGATCGCAACATCCAATGCCACGGCGGACCTGAGGCTCCGAGCGTACGACGCGTGGGCGCCGGAGGCGTAGTTATCGATGACCGATGTCTTAAGGTCGCTGCCACTGCCACCAGTGCAGGCCGTTAGGCCCAGCAAGGTTATCGACAGTAAAGCTAGGACTATTCTCAGCATGCTTTCATCTCCTCATAGTTCCATGTGTATGCTCACCAGCCCCTAAGTACTCTGCGTTATTGGCCAAAACGGAATGTGGTCTTGAGCCCAACAGCAAAGACCAGCCATTTCGCCCAAGATGCTCTCTGGTGGACCCCACATTGGCTAGACAGACGTCAGAGATGCCCAATATTAGTGAATACTGATGTTCTGCTATTGTTAGCACATGTTAATTTTATAAGTTACCATTATAAACAAAGATTAATCAGAAAGTATATACCAAGTAAGTGCAGTAATCTCGGGGAGACCGGAACACCCTCCTCCCGAACTTTCCCTTTAGTTGACTTCGTAGTGGACTCCCGCCTAAGGGACACCGGATCGCAGGGTGGACTTGGCGTGGGTCTGCCTGGAGTATGGTCACATTAGGGCGATGCAACCTCTGAAACCCTTCCTTTGGCATGTTCAAGCACGGAGGCATCTCGAACCGGATGGAGCGGGCCAGGGTTGCCCTAACAATAGGCCCTAAGTATAATCCCGCTTAATCCCAGGGGCGTTGCCAATTGATCTGCGGTGGGGCGTGTCCGCTCTGAGCAACACACCACACCGCATCCTGAATTCAGAGCCTCGCTCCCAGAGTAGCGACCATGAGCTTACGCGTAGGCGTTGACATCGGCGGTACCTTCACCGACGTGGTGTTTCTGGGCGACGATGGGACAGTCCTCGCCAGGAAGATCGCCAGCACGCCCGACGACTACAGCCGGGCGGTATTGATTGGGATAGCGGAGGGGGTCGCCAGCCTTTCGGCCAGCGCCGACGAGGTGACCGAGGTCAGCCATGGCTTTACCGTGGCCACCAACGCCATCATTGAGCAAAAGGGGTCCAAAACTGCGCTGATAACCACCGAGGGTTTCAGGGATATCCTGGAGTTCCGGCGCAATCGAATCCCTCGCCTCTACGACCTGTACTACGAGAAACCCGACTCCCTGGTAAACCGCCGCCTGCGGCTAGAGGTCCGGGAGCGCTTGAATTTCCGTGGCGAGGTGCTCCGTCCATTGGAGTCCGACGATGTGGACTCAGCCATCGATCGGATCATCGATGAGGGAGTCGAGTCGGTGGCTGTGTGCCTCCTTCACTCCTACGCCAACCCAGACCATGAGCGCCAGATAGCCCACGCTCTGCAGCAGAGAGTCCCCGAATTGGTCATGACCTTATCCAGCTCGTTGCTTCCCGAGATGAAGGAGTATGAGCGCACCAGCACCACCGTGATCAACTGCTACGTTCGGCCCGTGGTCGAAAGCTACTTAACGAGATTGACCCAGGGCCTTCAGACTATGGGGGTCAACGTCCCACTCACAGTCATGCAGTCCAATGGGGGCCTGGCCACGTCAAGAATCGCGATGGAAAAGCCGGTCTATTGTATCGAGTCCGGACCGGCAGCGGGGGTGGTTGGGGCATACCACCTGGGCAAACGCTTGGGTCTGAGCAATCTGATGACGCTGGACATGGGTGGCACCACCGCCAAAGCGTCTATCATCGAGAACGGGGAGATTCTTCAAGCGCCGGAATACGAAGTGGGAGGTGGGATCAGCGTTGGCCACCGCCTGCTGCGGGGTGCGGGCCACATCTTGAGGGTCCCGGCCATCGACCTAGCGGAGGTTGGGGCAGGGGGCGGAAGCATCGCCATGGTGGACCAGAGCGGCTCACTGCGGGTTGGCCCCAACAGCTCGGGCGCAGTCCCGGGTCCGGCTTGCTACGGCCTGGGTGGGGAAGAAGCCACGGTTACCGATGCGGATGTGCTGCTGGGCTATTTAAATCCTGTGCATCTGCTGGGCGGCGATTTTCCGTTGGACCGGGACCGGGCCAGCCGTGCGGTTAGAGAGAAGGTCGCCCAACCCTTGGGTATATCCGAAATTGAGGGTGCCCACGGGGTCCATCTACTGGTGAACTCCAACATGGGGCGTGCCCTACGGGCGGTGTCCAGCGAAAGGGGGCGTGACCCCAGAAGGTTCGATCTTGTCGCTTTCGGCGGCAGCGGGCCTGTACACGCCGCTGGGCTTGCGGATATGCTGGACATTCGCCGCATCGTGATACCGCCCTTTCCCGGAGTGTTCAGCTCCTTTGGCCTCTTGGTCGCTGACGTTGAGCACCATTTTGTTCAGACCTATTTCAAGACGTTCCAAGACCTGGAGTTGGCTGCCCTGCGGTCTCTGTTGAATGGTCTCTGGGAGGAGGGGCGGGTCCAACTAAGAGCTGAAGGCTTCGACGATGACAGGCAGGAGATCATCACTCAAGTGGATATGAGATATGAGGGCCAGGTATCGGAATTGACCGTTCCCATGCCCTTGGGCGAGGTTAACTCGCAGACCCTCACCAAGTTGGGCGACGCCTTCGATGAGGAGCACGATAGGAGCTTCGGCTACCGCGCCGACGCCCCCTACCAACTGGTCAACCTGAGGGTAATCGCCAGAGGAATCTCGGAGCAAGCAAGGTTTCCTGACCGATTCGAGATTGACTCGGTTAACAAATCATCCGGAGCTTCCCATCGGGAAGTTTACTACGGCCCCGACCATCGGTGGCTGGACACTCCGGTGCTGGACCGGTTGGCGTTGGAAGAGGCGGGGGAAGCTGGCCCGCTGATAATCGAGGAGTACGACTCTACCTGCGTTGTGCCGCCAGGCTGGCGGGCGATGGTAGACCATTGGAAGAACATAATCTTGGAGAGGAGTTAAGCGCTTTATGCAGCAGACTACCGATCCGGTAACCAGGGAAATCATCAAGAACGGGCTGATGAGCATCGCCGACACTATGGCGCTCACCGTGGTGCGTACGGCTCGGTCGGCGGTGATCAAGCACGGCATGGACTTCTCCACCGCCCTCTTCAGCGCCGACGGCCAGCAAGTGGCCCAAGGGCTGACTCTGCCCGCCCACCTTGGTTCCATGGCCCCGGCGCTGGAAGGAGTCATGAACGCCTTCGGCGATGATGTTCAGCCAGAAGATATCTTCGCCAACAACGACCCCTACGAAGGGGGCAGCCATCTACCCGATATATTCCTCTTCAAGCCTATCTTCGCCTACGATACCCTGATCGGTTGGAGCTGCTGCATTGGACACCAAACCGATATCGGAGGCCGGGTCGCCGGCGGCAATGCCTGCGACAATACCGAGATCTATCAGGAGGGATTGTTACTTCCACCTTTGAAATTGTATGACGGTGGCGTCCTTAACAAGGCGGTGTGGCGCATCCTGGAGAAGAATGTACGAGTCCCTGAGAAAGTAATGGGGGACGTTCAGGCCCTGCTGGCCGCTGTAAGGTTCGGGGAACGAGACCTGCTGCGCTTGGTGGACGAATACGGTCTGGAAGAACTCAAAGGTTACATGACGGACATACTGGATACCACCGAGCGGTTGACCCGAGCCGAGATCGCCGCTCTGCCCCACGGTGAGTGGGAGTTCACTGACTATATTGACAACGATGGCATCGACCCCCAGCCCATCGCTATACACTCCAAGGTTAAGATCGAGGGTGACGAGGTCTTCGTCGACTTCGAAGGGACTTCTCCTCAGGCCAAGGGATCGATCAACCCCAACTTCGCTTATACCAAGTCCCAGGTATACGCGGTGATGAAGTGCTTGATCGACCCTGCAATCCAGTCGAACAGCGGCTTCTTCCGCCCCTTCAACATCACTGCTCCCGAGGGCTGCTTTGTCAACCCTCAGCACCCGGCGCCGGTAGCTGCTCGAGGCCTGGCTGGGTTCCGTATCTGCCATACTTTGTTTGGGGCGATGGCTCAGGCCTTGCCCGGCAAGGTCCCGGCGGCGTGGGGTGGAGGGGAGGTGGGTTTGAGCTTCGGTGGCTATCATCCCAACCGTAAAGCGTGGGTGTACCTGGAGTTTGACAACGACGGACCCAGGGGCGGTGGCCCCCATCTGGACGGCGCCGATGGACTGGCTGCCCCAATTCACAATATGGCCAATACTCCCATAGAGACCATAGAGGCAGACCAGCCCCTATTGATAGAGCGTTACGGCCTGGTGCCGGATACTGGCGGCGCTGGAAAATTCCGTGGCGGCCTGGGCATTATCCGGGATTTCAGGGTCTTAGCAGACGAAGCCACCTTCCAGCTCCGTTCCGACCGAGCAGACTACTTGCCATGGGGAGTAGAAGGTGGGAAACCCGGCACCCCGACCAAAAACTATCTGAACCCGGACACCGACAACCAAGAGCTGCCAGGCAAATACTTGATGACCCTTAAGCGGGGAGACGTGTACCGATTGATACAAGCGGGGGCCGGAGGATATGGTGACCCATTGGAGCGGGACGTAGCGGCGGTGCTGGACGATGTCCGCCAAGAGAAGCTCACTCTGGACTACGTTCGGACCGAGTACGGCGTGGTCATAGACCCAGACACCATGGAGGTTGACCAAAAGGCCACCGATGAGTTGAGAGCCAGCCTAGGGGCCTTTCAAAGGCCCACCTAGAGTGATGGTCCCCTGTGGCAATTTCAATCGCGTCAGGTTAATATGTTCCTATAAAATCGTTGCGAAGTGATTCTATAGCGAGGAGTGGATGTCATGGCGAGCGATTATAGCGTGTTCATTGGCAGTGTTGGCGGCGGCCTCAGCGTTAGCCCCGATAAAGGCGACACTTGGACCAGAATCCGGCAACCATTACCTTCGGAAAGCAACGTCAGAGCTCTGACCGTGTACCCCAACGACGCACACCGTGTTCTGGCCGGTACCGACATGGGCGTCTTCCGCAGCGGGGACAATGGTATTAGCTGGGAGAAGTTGGACTCACCATTCGATGACCTCCAGACTTGGTCAATAACCGTGGACCCTGCTTCCCCGGATACCATTTTTGCAGGTACTAAGCCGGAGGGCTTTCGCTCCAGAGACGATGGCAAGACCTGGGACAAGTTGTCCATGGGCGTCAACATGAACTGTCCGATAGGTACCCCCAGGACTACCAACATGATTGTGGACCCAAGGGACCACCGCACGGTCTGGGCTGGAATCGAGGTTGACGGGGTGTACAAGAGCCTGGACGGCGGGGACAGTTGGGTGCACCTGCCCGACTTGGGCCCCGACCCCTTCCACGGCGATATCCATGGAATGGCGCTCAAAACCGGCCGGGACAGCGCTTTTTACGCCACTAGCCCCTTCGGCATAGCCAGCAGCACCGATGAGGGAGAGAGCTGGGACTACCACTACTTTCCCAAGTTCCAGGATACGGACGAACGGTCCTACTGCCGCGGCATGTTGATCAAGGCCGACAACCCTGACGTGATGTTTGTGGGCAACGGTGATTTCATTCCCGGTGTCACTGGGGCCATCAGGCGAACCAAGGATGGTGGGCAAACTTGGGACGTGGCGCCGCTGCCGGTAGAGCCCAACTCGGTCATCTACTGGCTGGGTACCCACTCCGAGTTGCCAAACGTGATCGTAGCGGCCAGCCTGTACGGCTACGTCTACGTGAGCGACGATGGCGGCGATTCCTGGCGCAAGTTGAAGAAAGAGTTCGGTGAAGTCCGCTCCGTGGCGGTGACACCCAACTAAGCCGACCCTCTAACTAGTGGTGACGCTTGGGGACTTGGCCTCGACCACCAAGGGAAGCTAGAGGGAAATAGGGGTCATCACTCGAAAGACGGTTAAGGGGCCGCCGACGCTATGTCGGCGGCCCCTTAACTATTGCTTTAGGCTTCTTGAGCAGGTCGCTAAAGAGCGGCCAAGCCCGCCTTCGCGCACTCCTCGTCCTGCTCGGAGGTGCCGCCACTGCCGCCGATTGCGCCAATAAGCACGCCGTCGCGGTTAACCGGGACCGCGCCCTGAGCGGGCACCATGCGGCCGCCCAGGCTCGCTATGATACCTTGTACGACGGGGTTGTCCGCCGGGATATCCGCGCTGGGCCACCCCATAGCTGATGTGGCCACCGCTTTGCCTTGGGCCGCGTGGGCGGCGAGCCACATGCTGTCTTCAATACGGTTGAACGCCAGCAGGTGCCCCCCGGCATCCACCACCGCAATGCTCATCCCGATGTTCATTTCCCGGGCCCTGGCTATGGCCGCCGCGACCATGCGGTTGGCCTCTACTAATGTTAGTGACATTCTCAAACCTCCTCTAGCTAGATGATAGCCCCTCTAGACCTTGACGCCTGGAGAAGGCGGGCCTTGTCGTGCTCCTTTGGCCTACCCCACTATGAATGAAGCTGTTTTGAGCCGTCTCCGGTGCTTAGAGGGCGGCCAGTCCTGCTTTGGCGCAGTCCTCGTCCTGTTGGGCCGTGCCTCCGCTGCCCCCTATGGCCCCCACGATATCACCGTCCCGGATAATGGGCACCGCGCCCTGGGCTGGGACCATTCGTCCACCCTGTGAAGCCAGGATCACTTGCATAACGGGGGAATCCGCATTTATTTCTCCGCTGGGACGCCCCATTGCGGTCGCCGCGACCGCCTTACCCTGGGCTGCTTGGGCAGCGATCCAGATACAGCCCTCGTTCCGGTTGAAGGCCAACAGGTGCCCCCCTGTGTCGCAGACTGCCACGCTGAGCTTGATATTCATCTCCTCAGCTTTGGCCATTGCTGCATCCACCATTCGTCTTGCGTCGTGTAATGTTAACGGCATTCCCCTTCCTCCATATCTCAATTTGGGCAACACCAATATTACGGCTAGGGCCAAACCAATGCAATCTAACCCCGGGCCGCTCGCCAAACCTGGGTTGCCCCGTTAGTCGCCGAATCGTATAATGGCCGTTAACCCACCGGAAATCACTATCACTATCCGTCTTGTAACCAAAGGGAGTAGCCCCTAACGCAGCAATACCGATGATGCTAACTTCATAGTCTTACGCAAGAACTGATAGACAAGGAGGATTGGTCCATGGTTGAGCAGCTAGCCCGGCCCAAAGACAAAGCAGAGATTTACTGGTTTTCGGAGCAGCCCTACGGTGCCGTAACTGACTCGGACCTGGAGAAATACGACTCCGGGCGTCTTGGTTTCCCTAATACCCACTTTGACCCAGAGAAAGCCCACGTGCTCTACAACCAGTATCACGAGCAGTATGCCTTGGCCGACGAGGTTGGCTTCGACGGCATCATGAGCAACGAACACCACGCTTCTTACTGGTGTATGAAGCCGTCGGTCAACTTGGATGCTGCGGTGATATCCAAGGTGACCAAGAGGGCCAAGATCGCCATTTTAGGTAACGTGATCGCTATCAATGACCCCATCCGCATGGCCGAAGAGATTGCTATGTTGGACTGCTATTCCGGAGGACGGATTATCTCTGGATTCGTGCGTGGCACCGCCGTAGAGACACTGCAAGGCGGGATCAGGCCCCCAGAGAACCGGGAGCGGTTCGAGGAAGCCCACGACCTGATCATCAAGTGCTGGACCGAGCCCGGACCCTTCCGCTACGAGGGAAAGCACTACTCGTACAGGATGGTGAACCCATGGGTGCTTCCGATGCAAAAGCCTCACCCTGACATCTGGTTCCCTGGCACCGGAAGCCCCGAAAGCGTGGTATGGGCGGCCACCCACCGGCACCCATACATGAACCTGGGCGCCTTGGTGGACACTACCGAATGGTTGAAGCAGGTGTACATCGACACGGCCGAAGAGGTGGGATACAAAGCCGGCCCGGAGCACTTTGGCTATCTTCTAAGATGCTTCGTGGCCGACACCGACGAGGAAGCGATTGAGCTTGGTGAGGAGTTCATGTGGACCATTGGTCACCGCCAGCGCGGCCCAATGGAGCACAATGACCCTCCCGGTTACCAGTCTCGGGAAGCTGTGAGGGTCAAGGCCCAGCGGCCCACCGGCAACGTTGCTGGAGCGGGTGGCCTGGGTGTTGGACTGAGCTACGATCAGCTTAGAGGGGTCAACAACATCATAGTCGGCAACCCTGACACCGTTACTCAAAAGCTGACCGAGGTCATCGAAAGGCTTAGCCCCGGCTACATTCACATTTACGGTAACGAGGGGGCGATGCCTCACGATGGGGTGATGCGGTCCATCGAGTTGCTGGGCAAAGAGGTAATACCGGCCCTGCACGAGATCAAGCTGCAACCCTACGACTAGGTTTCCGCCGCCCTCACGCCAGGTCAATCATCCCCTGGCTACAGAGCAAAAGAACGACCACCCCGCTGGTTAGAAGCGGGGTGGTCGTTTTAAGTCAGGGTTCCTCAGGATATACCCCTCGTCATACCCGCGAAAGCGGGTATCTGCAGCCACAACCTTTTCATCCTTTGTGATGCTGGTTGAGACCGGCATGGAGGGTCGTCAAGAAGGCAACTGGTCAGTCGCCTAGCGCCGCTATCGCTTCGTCGGTGTTACGGACCCTGACCAGTAGCGGCAACACATGCTTGATGGTCATCTCATGAACGTCCAACTCTCCGGCGGTGCAGCAGTCACTAACCACAACACACTGGATGTCCCGGTTCTTGGCGTCCCGGGCCGTTCCCTCCACGCTGCGTTGGGTGGAGATACCACCAACTAGAATGGTCTCCGTTCCCAAGGCGTGGAGGATGCTGTCCAGGTTGGTCCCGTAGAACGCGCTGAAACGGGGCTTCACCACCACGTAGTCTTCGGCGCGAGGCTGGAGCTCGTCGATGAACTCGACTGCTGGTGTCCCCGCTACCATGGCCGCGCCACCACCACCCCCGATGTCCGAGACCGTCTTGGGGGCGTCGGCATTATCCGGCCTGCGGTGAGTCGTGATAAAGATGAGCGGAGTCCCCGTGCTCCGGCAATGACCGACCAGCCGTTGAAAATTCTCCACTATCGGCTGTCTGGCTGGCGGAGTTTCGAAGGGCGGGCCACTTCCCTTTACCACAGCGTTTATCATGTCGATAAGAATCACCGCGCTCTTGTGTGGATTTAGGATCAAATCGTCAGGCATCCGGTACCTCCATCTTGTTGTGGTCAATCGCTATTCAAGATTCCCAAGGTATTGCGCCTAATATTATCGGTGGTTGACATAAGTTGGGCCAACTATCCGGTACCCAGCGGCCCCCTTTGGAAGAGAGGGATATGGGTGGGTTTGATTTGGTGTGGCCTAAGATCGGGCCACGCCCTATTGAGTCAGCCTATTGAAGGTAGGTATCGGGGCTGGCCAAGAACTTGCTCCGGCATTCCAGACCGCAGAAGTAATACCAATGTCCGTTATGGAAGCCGCGGGTCCCCTGTTGTGGGTCAACCTCCGACGCTCCGTGCATAGTCTGCCCGGTGGAAGACCGCGCTTGTTCATCGTCGATCTCTTTACCGCATACTGGGTCCAAGGCCATCTTTCATTCTCCTGGGGCGAGATCTGGATATCCTGCTCAGGACGCAGGCACCAACGGCAAACCCAAACGGACTCTTCCAGGCTGGTCCAGTAGCGCCCGAGCTACCCTTGCCCGATGCTCGAAGCTAGTCCCTAGCCGCATAGACCAAGCCGATACCCGACGGAACCAAAGGTGGAGGTCGAACTCCATCATGAAGCCGATCCCCCCATGGATCACTTGCGACGAGCGGACCGCTGCTTCGCATTTCTCGTTGCAGAAAGCCTTGGCCTGGGAAACCTCCACGCTGGCTGGCAGCCCTTGGTCCATCTTCCACAGGGCCTCGTAGGTCAGCAGTTGGGCCCCATCCACCCAGATGATCATGTCGGCGCACAGGTGCTGGATGGACTGAAAAGCCCCTATGGGCCGTCCGAAGGCCACTCGGTTCTTGGCGTAGTCAATGGCCATTTCGGCGTCTTTTCGAGCGGCGCCAACCATTTGGGCGCACAGCAACACTGTTGCCCGGTCCAGCATTCGTTCGGCGATGGGCCAACCCCCATGGAGCTCACCCACCAAGTCCGCCCGGCTAACTTTGACCCCGTTGACTTCGACCTTGTACTCCTTGTCCTTGGCCAGGGTCGTGAGAGGAGTAAGGGAAATCCCAGGGTCGGCGGTGTCCATCAGAAACAGAGAAATACCCTCGCTGTCGCCGGTCGCTTCTCGGGTCCGGCAAGCAATGAGGCACTTTTCAGCGACGTTGATGTTATCCACGAACATCTTGGTGCCGCTGAGGATGAAATGGTCTCCCTGGTCCACAGCCTGGAAATTGATGGCCTCCGGTACAAGGCGGGGATCGGCTTCTTGGAAAGCCCAGGTTAAGACAGTCTCCCCGCTGACTACGGAAGGCAGGAGCCGTTGCTTCTGCTCGTCACTACCTTCGGCAGCGATAGCCAAGGCCGCCACCATGGTGCTATGAAAAGGCACCGGTGCGATGGAACGCCCCGCTTCCTCCATAATGATGGCCAGGTAGGTCAATGGCATACCCTGGCCGCTGTGGCTCTCCGGCAACGCCAGTCCCAACCAACCCAGGTCGGCCATCTTCTTCCAGAGTTCGGCGGGATAGCCACATTCGTCCTCTTCCATCGCCCGCACCAGGCTGGTGGGGCACTCGGCCTCGAGGAACTCCCGCGCCAAGTTCTTGAGCATCTGCTCTTCTTCGCTAGGCAGCAGGTCCATGGTTTGTCCTTAGCTAGCTTGGTCTCTTAAGATGGAACTCGGGCAGACCCTGATCAAACAGGACCACCTCTTGGAAAACTTGTCCTTACCCTTGAGCGTACATAGCCCCTTCCCCTCGATGGGATTCCCCTGAGGCGGAAACTTGGGTGTGATGCCCCCACTTTTGTCCCCACCCCCGAAGGCAAAGAGGTCTTTATCCTCGGGGCATCCCCAGGCCTCGGCGGGCAACCTGGTCTCGCATGACTTGTACGCTGCCGTGGTTTATGCCGGACTGGAACGAGCCCATAACGTTGTGGGCGAATAACCCGTCTTCAATGGCGTCCGGGGAGCCGTTCAGCAACTGGGCGTAGGGCCCGAGAATTTGGGTTATGGTCTCGGTGGTCCTCATTCCGTGTTCCGGCGCCCACACCTTTTCGGCGGAGCCCTCGTAAGTGAACTCAGCGTCCCGTTCCACCAGCGACATGCTGCGCATGGTCATGAGCCGACAGACTTGGGCTTCGATCCACAGCTCTGCCAGCTTGTCCCTGACGGCAGGGTCATCGCCCAATGAGCGGCCTTCGATCGGGTTTTCCTTAATCCAGTTGATGATGTCTTCGTCCCTGCGTACAGAGATCAGGTACCGGCTGGCCCCTACCCGGTCCAGGTTCAGGCCCATTGCCCCCACGTACCACCCCATGTTCTCATCGCCCAACAACGCCGACTGGGGTACCCGGACCTCTTCGAAGAAGACTTCGTTGGTGCGGGCCATACCATAGGTGGTGCCCACCGGCGCCGGTGGGTCGCTCTGAATGGTCCACAGCGGTCTTACGGTAAGTCCCGGAGTATCCATTGGTACCAGGAATATGGATATTCCTCGATGCCTGGGGGCGTCGGGGTCCGTGCGGGCCATCAAATAAATGTGACTCGCGTAGTGGGCCGAAGAGGTGAACATCTTCTGGCCGTTGATGACGTAGTCGTCGCCGTCCCGCACCGCACGGCACTGAAGGCCGGCCAAGTCGGCGCCGGCTTGGGGCTCGGTAAATCCCAGGGCAAAGATTATTTCCCCGGTCAGAATCCTGGGGACAAAGTACTTCTTTTGCTCTTCGGTGCCAGCGGCCAGAATGGCAGGAGCCCCGCTGCCCGCGCCACCGACGTTGATGCCGACCCTGGCAAACTCTTCTTCAACGATGTACTGGTCCAGACGGTTGCCACCCTGTCCTCCGTACTCCTTAGGGTAGCTGATGCCCACCCAACCTCTGTCAGCGATGTTCTGATAAACCTTCTGCAGCTTGGGACCCCGGCTCCCCTCTATGGTGTCACTGACCTCCGCCAGCACATCGGGGGTAACGTGCTCGGTGATGAATTGGCGGACCTCGTCGCGTAGGGCTTCCTGCTCCAACGTATATCCAAAATCCATTCGCTGCTTCTCCCTATGTGCTCGCCGTCGTCCGCCGGGTATTTGCCATTTTGCGTTTACCAGCCAACGGTGTCAAGAGTAGCCTGTTCGGCGTATGGTCTTATAGTTGTCCTACTACCGTAAGCAAGTCCGTTCGTGGTGAGCCCTCGGCAGCCTCAGGGCGAACGAAAGGATTAATGATAAGGTGGTAGGGTGTTGTTCTCTCTGCGGTAACGGTTGGAAACTCGCTACCTCTGATGCTATTTCATATTTTCCGCCAAGACCGGCTGCAATGCTTCAATAAGCGGCGGCAAATATTTTTGCCACT
Source organism: Dehalococcoidia bacterium (assembly GCA_965197555.1). Classification (GTDB taxonomy): domain Bacteria; phylum Chloroflexota; class Dehalococcoidia; order Lucifugimonadales; family UBA3495. Next base: position 2,651,343 of record OZ240213.1, read on the forward strand.
CGCCAACGATACCATAGTCCGCGCCCTTGAATATGGCGTGTCTGGCATTACTGTTGATGGCGATTATGAACCCGGCTTTTTGAATGCCCACCATGTGGTTGAACGCCCCCCGAATTCCCACGGCGATATAGACTTTGGGGGCGATGGTGCGGCCGCTGATCCCGACTTGCACTTGGGCTGGCAGCCAGCCCTCGTGGACTACATTCCGGGTTGTCGCTAGGGTCGCGCCTATAGACTCGGCCAATGCCTGGATCTGGGACAGGTTCTCAGGTCCGCCGATGCCCATGCCCACGCTGAGCACAACCGGCGCCTGGGTTAACGCGATCGCGCCCAAGTCTTCCTCGATGTGCTCCTCGATCACTTCTATCTCCGGACCCTGCGCCGGAGTGGGGACCAAGGGTTCCACCGTAGCCCGGGCGGCTTGCTCCGGGGCAATGGGAGTAAGCAGTCCAGGCCGCAGGGTGACCAAGTTGGGTAACGTCTTGGACAGAATCGGGGCGACAACGTTTCCACCCAGCGCGGGTTTGAGCTGCACCAGACGGCCCTCTTCGTCGACTTCCAGGTCGATAGCGTCGCCGGTGAGGCCGAGCTCCAGGCGGGCGGCGATGCGGGATGCCAGGTCTCGTCCGTCGGAGGTGGATGGAAAGAGCACCGCATAAGGGGACTGCTGACTGATCGCCTCGGCCAGGGCCACCGACACATTACGTCCGTAGATGGGTCCCAGGTTGGAGATGTCCAGGGTCAGTACCCGGTCTGCTCCGTATACGGCCAGTTGGTCGGCCAAGTCTGACCGGTTTGAGCCGATCAACACGCCGACCACTTCACTTCGCGTGAAAGAAGTTAGCTCTCGGGCCTTTCCCAGCAGCTCCAGGGTCACTTGTCGCAGGCCGCCGCCGGACTGCTCCGCCACCACCCAGATGCTTTTATCTCGCCTATCCGGAAATCGGGTCGTTGCCGGAGAGTTGGTCACGGCCCTGCTCGTCTCAGAGGCTATCAGCCCTTCGCTCAACCTGGCTGCGACTTCTGTCGCTGCCAGCGTTGGGTCTTCTTCTTGGATGACCTCGCCCCTGCGATCAGGCTCAATCAAGCGTATGTCCTGTACCCAGGTCGGGGAGCCAGTGGCACCGAATAGTGCCGTGTCGGAGGACAGTTGGGCGCAATTTAGCTCTTCTATCGGCATCTCATCGGCCCGGTCCATCTGCTCCCGGTTGGGGTACGTCTCCGGGGCTACCCCCTCGGTGACGCAAGCCACCGCAGGTAGCGGACATTCGATAACCTGGTAGCCCTCGTCGTGTATACGCTCCACCCTTATAGTGTTGGAACCGGTTAGGATGTCGAGCTTACGCACGTGACTCACGTGAGGCAGGTCTAGCAGCTCAGCGATCTCCGGCCCTACCTGACCTGTCTCGGCGTCGGTGCTATTGCGGCCGCAGATTATTAAGTCGGGCTTCTCCTTGTTCAAGACCAAGGAAAGGGCGCGGGCCGTGGCCAGCGTATCCGACCCGGCCAAGGCACGGTCGGTGAGCAGCACGGCTCGGTCGGCGCCCAGCGCCAGGCATTGGGTCAAGCCGTCCCGGGTCTGAGGCGGACCCATGGATAGGACCACCACCTCGTCTTCCGGTCCCGTCTTTAGCTCCACGGCGCGGACCAAGCCAAGCTGGTCGAAAATGTTGACCTCGGACGGGACGCCTTCTCTAATTATGGTCCTCTCCTCGTAGTCGAATCTGATCCGGGAGACGACCGGAACGTACTTCATACAGACGGCTATTTTCATGCCCGGCCTTTCATTAGGGATTGTCCAGGACCAATCCCGCGTTGTGAAATCTTCCCGCAGACCCTTTTAGAGGCCGCGGGGGAATCAGTCGTCCACCAGCTCTGTCCGTACTCGCTCCGTCAGACGGTCGAGGGCTGCGCTGGTGGTGACTGGATAAAGAGGGGGGTCAACCAAAGTCTTGAATCGGTCTTCCAAGGTTTCGAATTCCTGGCGGAACCGTTCTCGTATCTCCGTCAAACTTGGGTGCGGACTGGTAGGCTGGCCATCCTTCATCACTTGGGTCAATAGGCCTTCACCTTCCGGTGCCTCTTCATCGCCGAGGGCAATGACGTCCTGTGCCATTGCTCCATCACTCCCCAGGAGGCGGTAGACCTGCTTGGCGCCAGGAAAAGAGACTTTGCCGGTGCTGAGCTTCATCACCGGCCTGTTGTTGTAGCAGACTATCTTATAGGCCATGTCCGTCCAGGGAGCATCGGCCGAAACACCCACCTTGGTCCCCACACCGAAAATATCGATGGGAGCGCCGCCTTGAATAAGGTCCGCAACCTGGTGTTCGTCCAGCCCTCCGCTGGCCACAATCCTAACGTAGTCCAATCCGGCTTCATCAAATATCCGCCGTACCTCCTTACTCAGCGTGCCGAAGTCGCCGGAGTCGATGCGTACGGCGAACAATCGATGGCCCCTGGCCTCCAACTCTTTTGCTACTTTCACACCCTTATAGGCGCCCTGAATGGTGTCGTAGGTGTCCAGGAGCAATATACATCTGTCTGGGAAAGTTTCAGCATAAGCCCGGAAGGCTGCGATTTCCGAGGTAAAGCTGGAAATAAAAGAATGGGCCATGGTCCCAGATGGTGGTATCCCGTAGCGCTTGGCCGCCAACACGTTGCTAGTGGACTGGAACCCCACCATGTACCCGCAACGGGCCATCTTGAGCCCCGCGTCCAAGCCTTGGGTGCGGCGTGATCCAAAGTCGGTCGCCACCCGTCCGTCGGCAGCCCAGATGCAACGCGCCGCTTTCGTGGCTAGCAACGACTGGAGATTTATCTGGTTTACGATAAAAGTCTCAGCAAGTTGGGCCTCAATAATCGGAGCAGTCACTTCCAATACAGGCTCGTTGGCAAAGAAGAGCCGACCTTCGGGCATCGCCCGGACGCTTCCTGTGAATCGTACCCCGCTCAGGTACTCCACGAAGTTGGACGTAAAGATTCCGGTGCTTCGCAGATAGTCCAGGCTGGCCTGGCTAAAGCTAAAGTTAGCCAAATAGTCAAGCACGTCCTCCAGCCCTGCTGAGATCAGATACCCTCGGTTGGGAGGGTACCGACGGATGAACAGGCTAAAGGCCGCCTGGCCAAACATCCGCCGATCAAAAAAGGCCTGCGCCATGGTCAACTCGTATAGATCGGCAAACAGGCACAGGTCTTCTTGGGGAAGGGTTAGTTTGGATGTATTCATTACCTGGCGGCTATTGTATTCAGATGAAGGTCACATAAAGCAAGAGCGGTCACATATCATATCCCCTGGGGGAACCACTATTATGTTGGTGGCCTTCGAGCCGTGTCAACTTGAGAGGTATGGAGTGCGTCACATCGCCCGTGCCTGGTGTTTCTTGACACACATACCGTGGGTTAGTACCATTATGGCCGTTAACAAGCGAATACCGACCTTTAAACCCTTTATCCAGAACGGCTGAGGGGACGGCCCGACGAAGCCTGGCAACCGGTCCTGTAACTGCGAGGTGCGTGTTGGAGGATACGGTGCTAATTCCGGCGCTCTTTCGGTGTACCTTTGACGGAAAGCGCGAGAGATGAGGGGCTCAGGATGCAATTGAGCTTCTCTGCGGGAGAAGCTCTTTTTTTGGTCAAAGACTAATACCCTGTTTCAACAGGTGGCGCGAACTGCCAGGTGGTTCCGCTGTCACATAATAGCTACTAAGAAACTATCTCGGAACCTGAGCCCGACGGCCCTTCGACAGGCTCAGAGCGAACGGGGAGATTCGCATTAGGCGGAGAATTACAATATGGTGAGCCCTTCGGCAGGCGCGGGATAGGCTTGTCGAACCAGGAACCGACGGTCCTTCGACAGGCTCAGAGCAAACGGGGAGATTCGCACTAGGCGGAGAATTACAATATGGTGAGCCCTTCGGCAGGCGCGGGACAGGCGTGTCGAAACCTGAGCCCGATGGCCCTTCGACAGGCTCAGAGCAAACGGGGAGATTCGCACTAGGCGGAGAATTACAATATGGTGAGTCCTTCGGCAGGCGCGGGACAGGCGTGTCGAACCACGAACCGATGGCCCTTCGACAGGCTCAGGGCGAACGAGTCATATTTGCCCTCCGTTCGTGCTGAGCTTGTCGAAGCACAGGTTGGGTGAGCGCCTCACATCTTGAGATAGCTACTAACACCGGTGGAGTAGAAGTTGGAGGAGATCAGGCCGATCCAGTGGACTGGCAAGACGATTAGGCTGCTGGACCAGACCAAGATTCCCCAGGAGCGGGTTACGTTTGAAGCCCGCAGCTATCTGGAGGCCGTGGACGCCATCCGGGAGATGCGGGTAAGGGGAGCCCCCGCTATCGGGGTTACCGCCGCTTACGCCGTGGCGATGGCTGCCCAGGACATCCCTGTCATTGATCCTGAAAAATTTATGGACCGTCTCAGGGATGCAGCCAAACAGATTGCCGCCGCGCGTCCAACCGCAGTGAACCTTCGCTGGGCTGTGGACAGGATGCTCAGGGTGGCCGAGGCCCAGTCCAAGGTTGAAGAAGTAACAGCCCGTTTGGTTGCTGAGGCGCGTCAGCTCCAGGAAGAGGATGAGGAGATCAACCGGCGCATGGGTGATCACGGTAAGGAACTGATGCCCGAGGGTGGTGCGGTTCTTACCCACTGCAATACCGGGGCCCTGGCCACCTCCGCGTTTGGAACGGCCTTGGGCGTAATCCGCGCCGGATGGGAATCCGGGAAGCGGTTCGATGTGTTTAACACCGAGACCCGGCCTTTCTTGCAGGGAGCCCGTTTGACCTCCTGGGAATTCCAGCAACTTGGCATACCCGCGACGTTGATCGTGGACTCGGCTGCAGGAATGATGATGGAGCGAGGCAAGATCAGCTGCGTTATCACCGGGGCCGATCGCATAGCCGCCAATGGTGATACGGCCAACAAAGTGGGAACCTATTCTTTGGCGGTCTTGGCTAAGGAGAACAACCTGCCGTTCTACGTTGCAGCCCCGACCAGCACCGTTGACTTGGGGCTGGTAACAGGCGACGAAATTCAGATAGAGGAGAGGCCGCAGGAAGAAGTCACTCATTTTCGGGGCCAATGGGTGGCTCCCGAGGGAATATCAGCTTTGAACCCGGCATTCGATGTGACCCCTAACCGGTTTATCTCAGCGATAATCACTGAGTCCGGGATCGCCAAACCTCCGTATCACGAGAGTTTGAAGCTGGCCGTCGGGGCAGGTGGAATTGGTTCATAATGTATTCCAAGATTTCCAACAAGGGAGGGCCCCCGACCCCTATGGGTAATTGTTTGATGCTGATAGCGCCTTGGGAATATCCCTTTGAGTAACTCATTGGAAGCGACCATCGGGGTCATCGGTGGAACCGGTTTGTATCGCATGGAAGGGTTGTCGCAGGTGGAGTTCATTGAACCATGCACCCCGTTCGGCAAACCCAGCGATGCCATAGCCGTCGGTTCTCTGGACGGAGTTCCTGTGGCGTTCCTACCCAGGCACGGGCGGGGGCACCGGCTCAACCCTACCCGGATTCCAGTTCGAGCTAACATTTACGCTCTAAAGAGCTTGGGGGTGCAGCGGGTCATCTCGGTTAGCGCCGTAGGCAGTCTCAAGGAGGAGTATGCGCCCTTAGACTTGGTCTTGCCTGATCAGTTGATTGACCGGACTAGTCAAAGGACCAGCACCTTTTTCGATGAGGAGTTGGTGGCCCACATCAGCCTGGCCGACCCGTTCTGCCACGCCACCAGCAAGGTCTTACAGGGGAGCGCCGAGGGACTGGGGACCAATGTGCACTTCGGTGGTACACTCGTGGTGATGGAGGGACCCGCTTTTTCGACTAGGGCCGAGTCCTTCATGTACCGGTCTTGGGGGGCGGATGTCATTGGCATGACGACCTTGCCTGAGGCCAAGCTCGCCCGGGAGGCGGAGATGTGCTATGCCACCATGGCGTGGGTCACCGATTATGATTGCTGGCACCAAACGGAAGAGGCGGTGACGGTTGAGCTCATCCTACAAAATTTGCTGATAAACGTAGCCACCTCTAAAGAGTTGCTGAAGGATGTGATACCCAAGTTGGAGGAACCGCCGCATTGTTCTTGCCCGTCTGCGCTCGAAGATGCCATTGTTACACCATCTGACCAAATTCCGGATGACATAAAACAAAGGTTGGCCCCCATATTAGACCGGTACCTCAAGCAGCGGCTGTAGGAGGATTAAGAATGCCAAGGCAGGACCCGGGGGAGCCGTACTACCGAGTGGACTCCAACGAAGCCAACGGTATGCTACTGGCGGACCCCCAGAATACAGTAATCGTCGATGTCCGGCGGGACGATGAATGGGTGACCGGCCACGTAACCGGGGCTGTTCACATACCTATTGATGACCTAACCGACAATATGGACCGGGTACCGCAGGACAAAAGGCTACTTTTTATATGCGCCGCAGGTGTACGTAGCGGCCTCGCTTGCGAGATGGCGGCTTCCATGGGGTACGACTCCGAGAACCTCTACAACATCGAAGATGGTACTCCAGTCTGGATCTCGGGCAACCACCCAACGTCCTATGGTGATGATCCGTGACCCCGCGGCTGCAAAACATCAAGTCTCTAACTCAGATTAAGGAATAGAAATTTTGGCCTCAAATAATTCTTCGGGTGACGTCAAAGATCTTTCACTGGCCCAGGACGGGGTAAACCGGATCGAGTGGGCGGGGCGCGAAATGCCCGTCGTCCGTCTGATCAGGGAGCGGTTTACCAAGGAGCAGCCATTGGCCGGATTTCGGCTCGCCGCCTGTCTTCACGTGACCACTGAAACAGCCAATCTCGCGCTGGCATTGAAGGATGGCGGGGCCGAGGTCACTCTGTGCGCCAGCAACCCTCTGAGCACCCAGGACGAGGTCGCAGCGGCGCTGGTCCAGGAGTATGGCATTCCGACCTTCTCCATAAAGGGCGAGGACGATGCAACCTATTACCAGCACATCAACGCGGCCTTAGACGCGGTTCCGCAGATCACTTTAGACGACGGCGCCGATCTCGTAACCACCCTGCATCGGCAGCGGTCTGATCTCTTGGAAGGCGTGATAGGAGGCACCGAGGAAACGACCACCGGAGTAGTCCGCCTGAACGCAATGGCCAATGACAACCGACTTCGGTATCCCATAATCGCGGTCAACGAAGCCGAAACGAAGCACTTCTTCGATAACCGCTACGGCACCGGCCAGAGTACTCTGGATGGTATAACCAGGGCTACCAATATTCTCTGGGCAGGCCGCCGGGTAGTGGTGGCTGGTTACGGTTGGTGCGGCAAAGGGGTCGCGTCCCGTGCCAAGGGCATGGGAGCCAACGTGGTTGTGACCGAAACCAACCCGGTCCGCGCCTTGGAAGCCGTAATGGATGGCTTCGGTGTGATGACTGGAGTCGAGGCTGCCAGGACGGGAGAGGTCTTTATTACCGTCACCGGTGGCCTACATACCATCGGCCGTGAGCACCTGGAAGTGATGCAGGATGGAGCAATCCTGGCCAACAGCGGCCACTTCAACGTGGAGATCGATATCCCTGCTTTGCAGGAAATGTCCACTGGACGTCGGCAAGTGCGGCCATATGTCGATGAATACCAAATTAAAGATGGCCGCAAGCTCTATCTGTTAGCGGATGGTCGGCTGATCAACCTGGCGGCTGCGGAAGGCCACCCATCTGCGGTCATGGACATGAGCTTCGCCAACCAGGCGTTGAGTGTGGAGTACATCGTCAAGAATCATCGTGAACTCGCGCCCCGTGTGTACAGCGTTCCGAAGGAGACCGACCAAGAGGTTGGGCGTCTGAAGCTCGAGTCCTTGGGTATCCAGATAGACAATCTCTCCTCTGACCAGCAGCGCTACCAGGAAAGCTGGGAAGAAGGTACCTAAGAATAGCGAATTCAGGAGTTGTGTAAATGGCGTTGTTGTTCACCGAGTCCCCCAAGTACCTATTGACCTCCGAATCGGTGACTGAAGGTCACCCGGACAAGCTGTGCGACCAGATCTCGGATGGGATATTGGATGCGGTGCTGCGGGGGGACCCCACTGGAAGGGTAGCTTGTGAGACCTGTGTCACCAATGGCTTAGTGGTGGTGATGGGTGAAATTACCACCTCATGCTATGTGGACGTGCCGTCCATTGTCCGAGAGACCCTTCGGAAGGCTGGTTACGTCGACGCCGATTATGGAATCGATGCCAAGAGCTGCGGTGTCATGGTCTCCATCCAGGAGCAATCGGGTGACATCAGCGCCGGTGTCAGTACAGCTCTGGAGGTCAGAGACGGTGCTTCAGACGCCAGCCTCGCACAGGACTTGGACGCTATTGGCGCCGGAGACCAGGGCATGATGGTTGGGTTCGCCTGCAACGAGACCCCGGAGCTAATGCCTCTGACCGTTAGCCTGTCTCACCGGCTGGTCCAGCAATTGAGTATGGTGCGAAAAGAAGGGATATTGCCCTACCTCCGGCCCGACGGCAAGTCCCAGGTCACTGTCGAGTACCAGTACGGGGTCCCGCGTCGCGTGGACACTGTGGTAATCAGCGCCCAGCACAGCCCTGACGTAGAAAATGACCAGATCAAACGGGACATAACCGAGGAAGTAATCCAGAAAGTCATTCCGGCCGAGCTGCTGGATGACGATACGAAAATCTACGTGAATCCCAGCGGCCGCTTTGTGGTGGGTGGTCCGGCGGGTGACACGGGACTGACGGGACGCAAGATATTAGTGGACACCTACGGCGGAATAGCCCGCCATGGAGGCGGAGCGTTTTCCGGCAAAGACCCTACTAAGGTTGACCGGTCGGCCGCCTACGCTGCCCGCTACGTCGCCAAGAACTTGGTGGCGGCCGGATTGGCTGAACGCGCGGAGGTCCTGGTATCTTACGCCATTGGTATGGCCAATCCTATCTCGGTGTCGGTGGAGACCTTCGATACCAACCGCGTTGATAGCGAAAAGATTCATGAGCTGGTAGAGAAACACTTCGACCTGAGACCTGCCGCAATAATCAGGGATCTGGACCTCCAGAGGCCGATCTACCAACCTGTGGCCGCCTACGGCCACTTCGGTCGGGAAGAGCTGAACTTGAGCTGGGAGCGTACCGACAAAGCAGCGGCGCTGCGGGCCGACGCCGGACTGACGGATTAACCCCTGCTCTTTCCGCAGGACTCATGTCGAAGACATTAGTCCCCGCAGGCTTCGTTCCCAGGTCCAGTTTGGAAGCGGCTCCAAGTCCGCCGCCTCCAGTCGCTTCGCCTTCTATCGAGAATACTCCAGGCCACGTTGTCCTCAGCAATTTGGCTGAAATCGCTGGTTGGCCCGTGCAGAGCCATTAATAGCGTAATCAGAAATATATGAGCCAACGGTCAGACGCCAGATTCATAACCGAAGACCAAGCGGACCAACAGATTCTGCAAGAACGGCGGATAGCTGTCTTGGGCTACGGAAATGTGGGCCGATCGGTTGCGCTGAACTTAAGGGACAGCGGAAGCGGACAGATCGTAGTGTCCGACGTTCCGGGGCCGGCATGGGAGTCCGCCCTCAAGGATGGATTCGCCATTAAATCGGTCCCCGACGCATCATCATGGGCCGACGTAATCCTTGTGCTGGTCCCAGACGAATTGGCGTCTGACATATATCTAGCCAGCGTCGCCCCAAATGTCCACCCTGGCAATGCCATTGTATTTGCCTCAGGCTTAAACTTGGCGTTCGGCCAAATCCAGCCCTCAAAAGACCTGGACGTGATGCTCTTGGCACCACGGATGTTGGGACCGGAGATACGTCGCCTCTACCTGGCGGGGCAGGGCTTCGCTTCGTTTCTTAACGTAGAACAAGACTCCACCGGACAGGCTTGGTGTTTGCTGTACGGGCTAGCCAAGGCTGTCGGCTCTCTCCGCTCCGGAGCTTTGGTGGTGACGGCTGCCCAAGAGGCCTACTTGGATCTTTTCGTAGAACAGACAGTAGGCCCCGACTTGGCCGACGCTATTTTGGCTGCATTCCAGGTGGGCACGGAAGCGGGGTTGCCTCCCGAGGCCCTGCTCCTGGAGCTCTACATGTCCGGAGAGATGGCCAAGTCGGTCCAGGTGATGGCCGATGTCGGGTTCTTTCAGCAGTCTAAAGTCCACGGGTTTGTGGCAGCCTATGGCGGTATGACCCGGTTCCTGTCACTGGACCGCGCATCTCGCTTGCAAAAATATCGCGGGGTGTTAGAGGACATAACGAGCGGGGGGTTCGCGAAAGCTCTGTCCGCTGAGATAGAATCCGGATTGCCGTCCCAGGATCTGCTGCAAAAAATGACAGACCGGGAAGACCGGGTGACCCCCATAGAACGCCGGCTCCGGGAGATGCTTCGCCTCAACAAGGAGCTTGACTCCCCTGGTTAGGTGGTAGCGCTCTTCGACCACTCCACCAGCGCCTTGGGACCCCTAAAATGACCGCCCACAATTATTTCTTTCGTAACGCCTTACTGACTTTTCCGGACACAATCAGCCGCATCCCAGAATTACCGATAGGCCAGATGATTCCATCGATGACCTAGGGTCTGTACAGCATACCCAAAATATTGGGCCTCATGGTCGAACGGCCTCTTCACATCGGTCGACGTGGGTCCAGATCCGCGCCGTAGCTTAGACTTTATCGGGTCTCAAAAAACCGAGTCACCCTGCCTCGACGGTGTCTGAAGCGGCACTTACCCGGTCACTGGGCTGGATGGTGAGTCGAGGGGGTATCCCTTATAATCGATCAACGTCGATCAGCACATGTTCACAGGAGCTCGTATGGCGGCCGATATTCGCTTTGGGACCGACGGGTGGAGAGCCATCATAGCTGAAGACTATACCTTCGAGAACGTAGGCCGTTGCGCCCAAGGATTGGCCAAGCACCTGTACAACCGAGGAGTCGCGGAGCGAGGGTTGATTGTGGGTTACGACACCCGGTTCCTCTCTCGCCAATTCGCGGAAGTGGTCGCCAGTGTATGTTCTGGAAACGGCATCAGGGTTTTTCTTGCGGAAAAGCCAGCGCCCACTCCAGTGATTAGCTTCAGTGTGCTCGATAAGCAGGCGGCAGGAGCCGCGATAATCACAGCCAGCCATAACCCGGCCATTTGGAACGGGTTCAAGTTCAAGCCCGAGTACGCGGGCAGCGCGACCCAGGAAATCACAGACCGGTTGGAGGCTGAGATTCGTGATGCCGACGGTGTTGCCTCCATGCCGCTGGCCCTGGCCCGCGAGCAGTCTCTTGTCGTAGACTTTGACCCCTCTACGCCCTACCTGGAACGCATCAGTGAGCTGGTGGACTTGGACCGGATCAAAGGGGCTGGGCTGCGAGTCCTAGTGGACGCTATGTACGGCGCGGGTGGTGGGTATTTGCCGGCGCTTTTCTCCGGTGGGAAAACCACGGTGTATGAGCTACATGGACTGCCAAACCCTTCCTTTCCAGGAATGGAACAGCCGGAGCCGATAGCCCATAACCTCCGGGAGCTGATTGACCTTACCAAGGCAGAGGGTGCGTCGGTGGGTTTGGCCTTGGACGGTGACGCAGACCGCCTAGGAGTGGTTGACGAGACGGGCAGGTTTATCAGCACTTTGGAGGTCTTCTCTTTACTGGCCCTATACTTGCTGGACCACAAAGGACATCGAGGACCCTTGGTCAAAGGGGTCACCTCTTCGATTATGCTAAATAAACTGGGCCAGCAGTTCGGGGTGGACGTACACGAGATGAGAGTCGGCTTCAAGTACATCGGGCCGAAGATGATGGAGGTCGACGCGCTGATGGGTGGAGAGGAAAGCGGCGGGTTCGCTTTCCGAGGCCACATTCCGGAGCGGGACGGAATCCTGAGCGGTCTCTTTCTGCTGGAGTACATGGCCCAGACCGGCAGTACTCCGTCTCAATTGGTGGAGATGCTATTCCAGCGCGTCGGCACCCATCACTACAGTCGCAAAGACGTTGCTTTTGACCCCCAAGACCGGGCTCGTATTGAGGAGCGTCTCAAGAGCCAAGAGCTAACTCATTTGGCCGGAATTGCGGTCAACAGCTTCGATGAAATCGATGGGCGGCGCTTCATCTTTGATGACGGCTGGTTGGCCTCCCGGTTTTCTGGCACTGAGCCCCTGCTTCGCATCTACGCTGAGGCCACCCGCCCGGAAACAGTCACGGCGTTGCTGGACGCAGCGGTCGAATACCTGGGAGTGTAAGCCACCATAATTGAAGGGGCAAAGCCTCTGGCGCCAATTCCAACTGGAATCGATGACTGCGATTTGACCCCAACGCTGCCGCCTCACTGGAAAGGGTTTGTCACTTCCCATAGACGTGGGAAGGCTTCGGGGGAGAGCTAACCCGAGAGGTTAGGACGGAGCTGTTGTCTGATCAGGTTGCTGGGGCTCTAGACCGATGCCTAGCTCGCCAAGACTACCGCTTGGTGTACTGAGGTGCACGGCGGGCCCGCTTCAGCCCGTACTTCTTGCTCTCTTTGATCCGGGCATCCCGTGTTATGAGCTGATGCCTGCGGAGGTTAGCCTTCAACCCTGGGTCATAGGCTACCAGAGCGTTTGCGATCCCATGACGAATGGCTTGGGCTTGGGAATGGACCCCGCCGCCTTGGACGCGGACGATGACTCGAAACCGGTTCAGGTTCTCGGTGACCTGTAGCGGGTAAGTAAGGACGCCCCGCCAGGGCTTCCAGTTGAAATACTCGTCTATTGGCTTACTGTTGACCAGAATTGGACCGCCATCATCCAGGTAGAGACGGACCTTGGCGATGGATGTCTTCCGTTTGCCAGTGCCGTAGTAGTATTGCTCTGTGATTGGTGTCTGAACCAAGGCTAGCCGTTACCCTTCTTGCTGTTCTTGGCGCCGAGCGACCTGCCCAGCGTGAGGATGTTCCTCTCCAGCGTAAATTTTAAGCCTGCCTAGCATCTGCCGCCCCTGGTGGTTGCGGGGGAGCATTCCCTTGACCGCCAGTTGGATCACCCGCTCCGGGCGATTTTCCATCATATTTCGTAGTGTAAAGGTCTTGAGATTCCCTACATACCCGCTGTGGCGATAGTACAGCTTCTGCTGCAGCTTGCGTCCAGTGACCCGAATCCTGGCCGCGTTTAACACCACTACGTGGTCACCCGTAAGCGTGTGTTGGGTGTAAGTCGGCTTGTCCTTGCCTAGCAGCGCCACCGCAATGTCCCGGGCCAGTCTGCCCAACGTTTGTCCTGTGGCATCGATAACCCGCCACTGAGCAGCCACTTCTCCTGGTTTCGGAAAGTATGTACTAGTACGCTTCAATTTTGCTTCCCATGTCGGCCAAAGGCTGTTGGTAGGTCACTTTCATCAAACACAGTCCATGGGCTGGAACGGAATACCCGTTTAAGTCACCGTCAAGCGCGCCATCCAACGCCCTGGTAACTGCCTCCTCAGGGTACCTGCCCTTGCCGATTTCCACAAGTAGACCGTCGGCCCGTCGAATCTGGTGCCGCAAGAAGCCGTTAGCTTCGCATTCTATCACGATGGTGTCATCCTCTGCCCACACATCCCATTTGTTCACCGTCCTCTTCATGTTGGTATCTTGAGGATAACCCCCCGCAAAAGGACGGAAATCGTGCGTTCCCACAAAGGCTTTTGCGGCTCGGGCCATCACCGTCACATTCAGAGCTTCCCTGACCCAGAAATGGGTGTGCTGCCGCAAGGGAGAAGGCCAAGACCGATTGATAATGTTGTACCTGTAAGTCCGGCTTATTGCGTCGCGACGGGAATTAAATTCGGGGCTCACTTCAAAGGCCGCAATGACCTCAATGTCGTTTGCCAAGTAATGATTGGACGCCCGGGCAAAAGTATCCACAGGATGCTCGCTACAGGTCAAGAAGTCGACCACTTGGCCTTGCGCGTGGGCACCCGAATCGGTCCTGCTAGCGAACCTAATGCGGATGGTCTCTCCGGTGAACCGGGCCAGGCTTCGTTCAATTTCTCCTTGTATGGTGGGCTGATTTGCCTGAAGCTGGAATCCCACGTATTTGCTGCCGTTGTACTCGACTACCAGGGCGATCCTGCGGGACTTTGGGCCATTCCTTACAGCATTCTCCCCTCCCGTTAGGGCAAAGGGGAAGGGAGCTTTATCGATAACCGGGTAGATGGACTCTTGGCTCATGCCAAGTCTACTTCGAATCTACTCGACCAGCTCGATCACTGCCATCTCGGCGGCATCGCCCTGACGGGGTCCCAGCCGGGTTATTCGGGTGTAGCCGCCCGGCCGCTCCGTGTACCTGACAGCGACATCATCAAAGACCTTCTTAACAATGTCTTTGTTAGGCAACTGAGCCAAGGCCAGCCGACGATTGTGCAGGGTTCCTTTCTTACCATGGGTGATAAGCTTTTCCGTCATCACCCTGGTCTCCTTGGCTTTGGCCAGGGTGGTTGTTATCCGCTCATGCCTTATTAGTTCGGCGACAAGGCCCCTTAACAAGGCGGTCCTTTGATCCCGGTACCGGCTAAGCTTTCTGCCCGCAACTCGATGGGAAGGCATGATTAGAACCCGTCCTCCTCATCGTCGTTGTCGAATTCGTCGTCAGCGACCTGCCATTCGATGCTGTCATCCTCATCAGCGTCCTGCTGTCCCATGGCAGCGGGCACGTCACCGACGCCGACTCCGATAAGCTCACCCAAGTCCTCCTCCGTAAGACCCGCCACAGCCAACCCAGGTGTAACATCGGAATAAGGTCGACCGCTCTCAGATTCAGACAAAGGAACCGGGACACGTTGGGCAGCTATTCCCCGCTCGGCCAGTTTTTCCCTCAGCTCGGTCAAGGACTTCTCACCGAAGTTGCGTATTTTGAGCAGTTCCTCATCCGTCATTTCCAGCACATCACCAACCTTGGCGATATGCGCCCGTTTCAAGCAATTGAGGGTACGGTGGGAAAGATCCAATCGCTCTATCGGGGTCTGATAAATTTCCGGCGAAACCATCAGCGTGGTCCGCTCAGTCGCTGGATCCAACGCGCGGTCCAGGTTTGTGAACAAAAAGAAGTGATTGACCAGCTTATGCGCGGCCTGTCGCACGGCCTCGGTGGGATTGATGGTGCCGTCGGTCCACACCTCCAACACCAGCCTTTCGTAGTCGGTGACCTGCCCGACCCGAGTCCGCTCAACGTTGTAGTTGACCTTCCGCACTGGGCTGAACATAGCATCCACCGGTAGCACACCGACCGGTGGGTTGCTGTTGCCGTCGCTTGGAGCTGCCGGTTGGTATCCCACACCCTGCTCGACGTTGAATTCGATGGATAAGCAGGCGTCGCTGGAGTCGAGGGTGGCCAAGTGTAGCTCTGGATTCACAATTTCAAAGTCGCTGGAGGTAGAGATATCGCCAGCGCATACCCGGCCCTCTCCAGTAACGTCGAGCCGCATCTTCCCCGCTCGCTCTGATTGAGCCCTGATACGAATGCGCTTGACATTCAACAGCAGCTCCATTACCTCTTCTTTGACACCTGGAATGGCTGTGTACTCATGGACCACATCATCGATCTTGACCCAGGTAATCGCGCTGCCGTTGGTGGAGCTCATCAAAATCCGTCGCAACGGATTGCCAATGGTCAAACCGTAGCCACGCTCCAAGGGCTCGACGGCCACTTTTCCATATGTATCCTCGGCCTCGAGGACGTGGATGTCGGGTTTGAGAACTTCTGACGCGGATTCGCCGGGGCGAGAGGGAAGGACATAAGTATCTAACATCCGGTTTACTACCTCGAGTAGAACTCTACAATCAAACGAGAGTCTATGGATTGCTGGAGGTCTTCATCAGCGGGCAATGAGGCCACCCGTCCGGTCATCTCGGTGGGGTCCAGTTCCAGCCAAGTGGGCACTGGCCGCTTGGGGATGCCGTTGGTGCGCTCCTTGAAAAAGTCCGTCGACTTAGTTGACTCTTTCCACACTATGAAGTCTCCGACTTTCATCTGGTATGAAGGGATATCCGTTTTTTTGCCGTTGACCATAAAATGGCCGTGCATGACCATCTGTCGTGCTTGTTTTCGGGATTCGGCGAACCCCAAAAGAAAGATTACATTGTCGAGCCGGCGTTCCAGTGCCCGAAGGAGATTTAGGCCGGTGATTCCGGGGGCATTGAAAGCTTCGTCCATGTAGCGGCGAAACTGGGACTCCAGCACGCCGTAGATATATTTGGCTTTCTGCTTTTCCAGCAAGTGGATGCCGTAATCCGACGGGCGTCGCCGCCTGAGGGGTTGGTCGCCTGGAGTTGAGCGGCGGCGCTCGACGGCGCACCTCGGTGTGAAGCAGCGTTCGCCCTTTAGAAACAGCTTTTCCCCCGCCCGGCGGCAAAGACGGCAGGACGGTCCTGTATATCTACCCATAAGTCTTGTGTTACACCCTCCTTCGCTTAGGCGGTCTGCATCCGTTGTGGGGTATACGAGTCACGTCCCTAATACTCGTGACCGATAATCCGGCTCCTTGGAGCGACCGTATGGCGGCTTCGCGCCCTGCCCCGGGGCCCTTGATGAATACGTCCACTTCCCGGAGCCCCGAGTCCATACCTCGGCGCGCAGCCTGCTCTGCTGCTCGCTGGGCTGCGAAGGCCGTTCCTTTTCGGGAACCCTTGAATCCGACGGTGCCCGCGCTAGCGGAGCTCACCACGTTACCCTGGGGGTCTGTGATGCTTACCATGGTGTTGTTGAATGTCGAGTATATATAAGCCCGTCCCTGAGGGATGGACCGGCGTTCCCGGCGTCTTGACCTTGGTCGCGGCATAGCTCTCCTTTACTTCTTGCCCCCGGTCCGGCGGCCCCTGCCAGCCACGGTGCGGCGCGGTCCCTTCCGGGTCCGTGCGTTGGTGCGGGTCCTCTGACCGTGGACCGGGAGCCCCCGCCGGTGGCGCAAACCACGATATGAGCCGATTTCTATCAGACGACGAATGTTTTGATTCACTTCACGCCGGAGATCTCCCTCCGCTATATACTCCCGGTCTACCAGCTCGCGGATTCGGTCGACCTGCGCGTCCGTTAGCTCGTTCATTCGTGGAGGAAGCTCCGCATCGACCTGAGCCTTCTCAAGAATTTCAACGGCCATCGCGGGTCCGATGCCATAAATGCTCCGCAATGCAACGTGGGCCCGCTTGCGGTCTGGAACGTCTACGCCAGCAATTCGAACCACCTTTACCTCCCGTAAGTCCGTCGAATGTTACCCTTGCCGCTGTGAGTGTCGGGGGTTAGAGCAGATGATCCTTACCACTCCCTTGCGTTTGATCACCCGGCAACGGTCACATCGTGGTTTTACTGATGCTGATACTCTCAACTCACTTACCCTGGGCCTGAATTAAACCGATATTACTTAAACCGGTATGTAATACGCCCTCTGCTCAAGTCATAGGGCGAAAGTTCCACCAACACTCTGTCACCCGGAAGCACCCGGATAAAATGCATTCGGATCTTTCCTGAAACATGGGCCAATACTTGGTGGTCGTTGGGTAACTCCACCCGGAACATGCCGTTCGGTAGAGCCTCGGTCACACTGGCCTCGACCTCAATGGCCTGTTTTTTCGCCATAAATTTCCTTCTTTAGTAGGTTTGCTGATTCCGGGCTGAGTATTATTCGTGAAAGGTAAATATCTCCGGACCGTCTTCAGTGATTGCGATGGTGTGTTCGAAGTGGGCTGATAGCTCCCCGTCCGCAGTGACCACAGTCCACTGGTCGTCCAAGACCCGGGTTTGCCAGGTCCCCATGTTTAGCATGGGCTCAATGGCAATGCACATTCCAGGGCGCAACAGGGCACCCTTTCCAGGCTGGCCGTAGTTGGGCACCTGGGGTTCTTCGTGAAGAAAACGGCCGACTCCGTGGCCTACAAACTCCCGCACCACCCCGTAACCTCGGGCCTCCCCATAGGCCTGGACTGCTGCTCCGATATCTCCTATTCGGTTGCCCGGTTGAGCAGCATCGATACCGTCCATAAGGCTTTGGCGCGTGGCTCTCAACAGCTCTGTTACATCCTCGCCAACTTGGCCCACAGATACCGAAACGGCCGCATCGCCTATCAAACCGTCTAGAGTCGCACCGACGTCAACCTTGATTACATCACCTTCCTTGAGCACCCTTTTCCCTGGAATGCCATGCACAATCTCTTCGTTTATAGAGGTGCAAATGCTGGCGGGAAAGCCACGGTAGCCTTTGAAAGTTGGCTTTGCTCCGTGTTGTGTTATCTCCTTGTAGGCGATGTTGTCCAGCTCCTTGGTGGAAATCCCGGGTTCAATGGACCTCTTCAATAGATTTATCACCGAGGCAACAATTGCTCCCGCTCCCCGCATTGTTTCCAGTTCCTGGGCAGACTTGATGGTGATTCCGCCGCTGTAAGAGGACGCGGAGTTGGATGCTGTCTCGATTTTTAAGTCCCGCTTCACGGTACTTATTCTACTCCTCATGGGATGCCTTGGAAACCCGAGGCCGCGAGCTTAGCTTCGGTCCAACGCCGCCAGAACGCGGTCTTTCACGCTATCGACCGATCCCGTGCCGGGTATATCCACCAAGATTCCACGATCCCGGTAAAACTCCAGCACCGGCGTGGTCTCGGACCCGTAAACTTGTATTCTCCGATTAACTGCTGCCGGACTGTCGTCCTCTCGTTGGTACAGCTCCCCTCCGCAGTTCCGGCAGGTTGGTAGCCGTTCCGTCTCCAGATGATCAGCGCTATAGGTAGCTTGGCACTCACGGCAGTTGAATCGTCCGCTCAATCGGCGGACCAATTCTGCCTCTGGAACGTCTATGTGCAAGACCTTGTCCAACCCCCGGGCCCGCTTGCTCAAAGCGTCTTCCAATACCTGCGCCTGCTTGGGATTGCGAGGGAAGCCGTCCAAAACGAAACCATCGTCGGAATTCAGAGAAAGGACCCGTCCCAGGACGATGTCGATTGTTACTTCGTCCGGCACTAGAACTCCCTGGTTCATATACTCGGCAGCTTGGAGACCCAACGGGGTCTTTTGACGAAGATGACGGCGGAACAGGTCGCCCGAGCTGATATGAGAGACTCCCAACCTTTGGATAAGCAACTGGGCCTGGGTACCCTTCCCGGCGCCAGGGGGACCGAATAAAACCAGGCGTAATCCTTGAGCCAACTTAACGGAGGAACCCTTCATAGTTTCGCATCATGAGCTGCGCCTCCAGTTGGCGCAGCGTGTCCAGGCCCACCCCCACCATGATCAGCAGGCTGGTGCTGCTCAGGGAGATAGCCTGTACTCCGGTCAACAAGGAGGCTAGGTATGGAACGACGGCAACAAACCCCAGGAATATTGCACCGCCCATCGTGATGCGCACGATTACCCGGTTTAAATAATCCTGCGTAGGCTTGCCCGGTCGGATTCCCAGAACAAATCCGCCATTGCGCTGCAGGCTCTCCGCTAGGTTCTGCTGGTTGAACACCACTAGAGTGTAGAAAAATGTGAATATCATCACCAGGAAGAAGACCATGACCCAATACAGAGGAGAGGTGGGAATCAGCAAGTCGGCGAAGAACCTGGCGACGTCGCCGACCCAGCCGGAGTTGGTGGCGAAGTAGGTAGCCACGGTGCCGGGAAGAATGACTATGGAGAAAGCAAAAATCAAAGGTATCATGCCCGCAGAGTTGATCCTGAGCGGCAGGTAAGTGGAGCCGCTCTGGCGGTACATCCTTCCCCCTCTGAAGATGCTACGCCCGTACTGCACCGGGATGCGTCGATGCGCTTCATTGAACATAACAATCAAAGCGATTATCAGCACACCGATAATGGCAAAAAATCCGATGCCCAGAGCATTGCCCCGGTCCAAGAACCCCTGGGTCAGTAGCCGAGGAAAGCCGGCAACGATACCGGCGAAAATGATAAGCGAGATCCCGTTGCCGATACCTCGCTCGGTTATGAGCTCTCCCAGCCACACCAGGAACATGGTGCCCGCAACGATGGATAGCAACGCGGCTATAGTTGGAAGTAAGGCGTCGCCGGTAAACCCGACCGAAGTCAAAACATTGTTCTGTTGCAGCAGCATCAATTGTCCGTAGCCTTGGGCCAAAGCAATCGGGACGGTTAGCCAGTGGACCATGCGGTTCATCTTGGCTCTTCCGGCTTCACCCTCCCGGGAAATCTCTTGCAGGCTAGGGATCACCGGGGTCAGCAACTGCATGACAATGGATGCTGTGATGTACGGGAAAACCCCCAGAGCAACGATGCTCATCCGGCTTAAGGCGCCGCCGCTAAAAAGGTCCAGGAACCCCAGTAGCTCGTTATTCTGAAAAAGCCGGTCGAGGTTGGCCTGCTCTATGCCCGGCAGAGGAATGTGGGCGACAAAGCGGTATAGTGCCAATATTGCTAGGGTAAAGAGAATCTTTGCCCGTAAATCGGGTAAGCTAAAGGCGTCTACCGCGGCTTGGATCAGCCGGGGAAAACGGCCAGCCTGGGCTTCGGTGGACAACATTTAGGCTAGAGTTCCTCCACCGTTCCCTGCGCGGCCTCGATTTTCTCTCGTGCAGAACGGGAGAACCTGTGGGCCGCAATTGTTACAGCCTTGCTGATCTCGCCGTCTCCAAGTATCTTGATCGGTTGCTTCAGGTTCCGAACGAAGCCCCTCTGTAGTAACAACTCAGGAGTGATATGGTCCCCGGACTCAAAGTCGTCCAGAGCGGATAGCTTGACCAGGGAGTAATAGGTCTTGAAGGGGTTGTGGAAACCCCGCTTCATAGGAAGGCCCTTTATCAAGGGTAGCTGACCGCCCTCAAACCCAGGCCGCATCCTTCCGCCGGACCTGGATTTTTGGCCTTTCATACCCCGCCCGGCAGTGCTGCCTTGGCCGGCGGCATCGCCCCGGCCTACTCGCTTCCGTCGTTTTCTAGCCCCTCTTGGAGGGGCCAGATTGTGCTCCATCATTGTTTGCTGCCTGCTCCTTGGCGGGCCCCTTCCACCTCTTCCATGCTGACCAGATGGCTGACTTTGTTAACCATTCCGCGTATCGTGGGCGTGTCTGCATGAACAACGGAGTGATTGAGCCGACGCAGCCCTAGGGATTGGATGATTCTCCTCTGTGATTGGGGCTTGCCTATGTAGCTCTTGGTCCAGGTGATACGTAGGTCCGGCATATACATTCCTGTTGGGCCCAATCGGGCTTCCAAGATCCGTTGGAGAGACGTCACTCAGCGGGCGCGGGTTCTCTACGGCTTCCCAGCCGTCGAATTCGCTCGGTGTCCGGGTCCTTGAGCTCTTGCAGAGCCTGCAGAGTGGCATAGACTATGTTGATCGGGTTCCTGGAACCGAGGGATTTCCCCACCACGTCTCGCACTCCCCCCAACTCTAAAATAGCCCTCATCGCGCCGGCGGCAATAACTCCGGTCCCCTCCCTGGCGGGCTTAATGAGTACTATGGTCGCGCCGCGCTTCACTGTAATCTGTTGGGGTATGGTGCTGCCCCGGAGGGGTATGTCGACCATCTTTCTGCGGGCGATGGCGTTGCCTTTACGCACCGCGTCGGGTATCACCAGAGCCTTGCCAAGTCCAGCGCCCACCTTGCCAGCGCTGTCACCGACTACAACAAGCGCGTTGAACCGCAACCGACGCCCGCCTTTGACCACCTTGGCGATTCGTCGGGTGTAGACTACTCGCTCCGAGAACCCGCTGTTATCTTCCTCTCGGGGCCTAGGGCCTCGAGGTCTGTTGGGCGCAAAAACCATCTGCGTTTAAGACCTCCGGTTGACTTTAGTCACTAGCAGCGGGGTAGGTGGTGCCACCGTTAGAACTTGAGGCCGGCTTCCCTGGACGCCTCCGCTAGAGCTTTGACTCTCCCGTGATATTTGTAGCCGCCACGGTCGAATACCACTTGGCTGACACCCAAAGCTATCGCCCGCTCTGCGATTAGCTTACCGACCAAGCCGGATGCCGCCAGCTTGGGCCGGGTGGAAACCCCTTGTCCGTTACTCTTGGATTCCAGAGTGGACGCGGCAACAATGGTGACACCCTTGGTGTCATCGATAACCTGGGCATAGATATGCTTCGCGCTGCGGAACACGGACAGCCGCGGGCGTTCAGGGTTGCCGGAAAGATTTTTCCTGACCCGGCGATGCCGAACGATGCGCAGTTTCTTGGCGTCTTTGTCTGTAGGCATGATTGCTACGCCTTGCGGGCAGCCGCCTTACCAGGCTTGAAATGCAATACTTCGCCCTGGTATCGGATACCTTTCTCCTTATACGCATTGGGCGGCCGCACCTTCCTGATCTGGGCGGCGGCGGCGCCAACCTTTTGCTTGTCTATACCCCGTACGTGCACCCGGTTGTTCCCCTCGACCTCGAAGGTCACTCCTTCACCCGGTTGCAGTTCCACCGAGTGGCTGTAGCCCACAAACAATATTATCCCATCACCGGACTGCTGTACACGATATCCTACTCCCATGAGCTCGAGAGTTTTGGTGTAGCCTTCGGTCACACCCGTTACAGCATTGGAGATGAGACTACGGGTCAGCCCATGCAGCGCGTGGTGGAATTTTCGTTCCGATAAGCGCCCCACCATCACGTTCCCGTCTTCTACTTCGACCTTCACGTCTGGATGGTACTCCTGGGTCAGGGTACCCATGGGACCCTGTACAGTCACCTGGCCGTAGCCGACTTCCACGTTTACTCCCTGGGGCACCGGAATCGGCTTTCGTCCGATTCGGGACAGGGTGCGGCCCTGACCATTGCTTGCTACCATAGTGTCACCAGACATAACATAGCAACTCTCCTCCGACCCCGAGCCTCCACGCCTGTCTGCCGGCCATCACGCCTTTGGAAGTGGACAAGATGGCGACGCCTAGACCGCCGTACACCCGGGGGATTTCTCCTTTGCCGACATACACTCGCAGGCCTGGCTTGCTTACGCGTTTGACACCGCTGATCACCGGCTCCCTGCGTTCTCTGTAGGCTAGGTGGATGCGCAGCGTTGGATGGGCATGCCCTCGGGGTATATCGAAGTCTCGTATGTAGCCTTCTTCTTTAAGAATCTTGGCGATGGCCAGCTTCAGCTTGGAATGAGGGACAAGCACTGCTTCATGCCGGACTTGGATGGCGTTACGAACGCGCGTCAGCATGTCTGCCACTGGATCGGTAACCGGCATTATGGTCTCTCTCCTCTACAAGCTGCCCTTGCGAACGCCGGGTAGCTCACCAGTGAGCGCCAGCTCACGGAAACAGATCCGGCAGATCCCGAAATAGCGAATGTAGCCGCGGGGCCGGCCGCAACGATTGCACCGGCTGTGGGCACGGCCGGGAAACGGGGGTTCTCGCAACCATTTCTGGATTTTCGAAGTCTTTGCCAAGCCCTTTCCTTAACTCTCTCGTATAAATGGCATCCCGTATAGCTCCAGCAATCTGATAGCCTCTACGTCGTTCGGGGCTGTTGTGGTGATTGTTACCTGGAGCCCCCGGATACGATCTATCTGGTTGTAGTCGATTTCAGGGAAAATGATTTGCTCTCGAATGCCGATGGAGAAATTGCCTCGGCCATCGAATCCCCTCCGCGCTATGCCGCGAAAGTCCCGGATGCGGGGCAAGGCCATGTTAATCAACCGGTCTAGAAAGTAATACATCCGGTTGCCCCGCAGGGTCACTGACGTACCGATGCTGTTGCCCTGCCGGATCTTGAATCCAGCGATGGACTTTTTAGCGCGGGTGATTACGGGCTTTTGACCGCTGATGGTAGCCAGGTCACGGGTAGCGCCTTCCATGGCTCTGGCGTTGGTCAATGCCTCACCGACCCCGATGTTCAAGACAACTTTTTGGACCCGGGGAACTCGCATTGGATTGGCGAACTCGAACTCGCGCATCATGGTGGGCACAATTTCGTTGCGATAGAGTTCGAGCATTTGGGGAGGCGGCGGTTTGCCGTTTGGGGAAGCCACCGCCTCGGTGGCGGTGGCAGCCGTATCCGCGGCCCGGCGCCGTTGCGTGGTCCGTTGCCTTCGAGGGCGGCTGGGTTGTTCCTCTACTGGCTCTTGAGCCGGTGACTGTTGGGCCGGGTCTTCATCTTGCATCGTCAATCACTTCCATACACTTGGTGCATGCCCGGACTCGAGATCCGGTTTCAAGGAACACAGAGGACGGCCTGGTCGGTTGATTACATTTATTGCATATCAATACCACGTTGGACAGGTGGACCGGAGCTTCCTGCTGGATTCGCCCCGACTGCCTTATCCCCGGGCGAGGGCGCATATGACGGGTCACCACGTTGACCCCTTCCACCACGACCCTATTCTTTTTGGTCACTTGCCGTTCTACCCGCCCGGTTTTGCCCTTATCCTTACCGGCCAGGATCAAAACGGTGTCACCGGCGCGTATTCGCACTACACTACCTCGGGGGCCAGGGATATGATCCGCATGAACCCTTGATCCCGCAGTTCCCTCGCTACCGGGCCGAAGATACGAGTCCCGCGGGGCAGCCGGTTTTCTTGGATCAAGACGGCTGCGTTATCGTCAAATTTGATATAGGTGCCGTCGGGCCTACGGCGAGGTTGCGCCTGCCGGATTACTACTGCCCGTACCACTTCGCCCTTCCTCACCGGAGAGTTGGGGGCGGCTTCCCTGACGTTGCACACTACCACGTCCCCAACGTGTGCATATTTCCTTCGGCTGCTGCCAGGGATGTTAATCAGCCGGATCACTTTTGCTCCGCTGTTATCAGCAACGTTCAATCTTGTGTAGGTCTGGATCATCGTTCGGTATCCTGTTCCTCATTAGAGTCGGCGGGTCCTTCCTCTAGGGCAGCCTCCGGCTCGTCGTCAATCGAGTCTACAGGCTCCTGTTGCTCATCCATGGAGTCGCCGTCGTCCATCTCCACATCGTCTTCTGCTGTAGTCAACACTTCCGCGTCACTCTCCAACTCGATGGGGCGGACGTCTGCCACCTGTCGCCTTTCCAGTATCTCCAGTATCCTCCAATGCTTGGTGTTGGATATCGGACGGGTTTCTTGTATCCGTACCAAGTCGCCAATTC
Source organism: Dehalococcoidia bacterium (assembly GCA_965197555.1). Taxonomy (GTDB): domain Bacteria; phylum Chloroflexota; class Dehalococcoidia; order Lucifugimonadales; family UBA3495. The sequence continues at coordinate 2,676,306 of OZ240213.1, forward strand.
GGCAATCATTCTGGGGGTCGTGAACGTAGAACCTCGCCACTCGACGCACTTGTTTGTGGTACAAGCGGTGCCTTTGCTTCCACACCATCTCGACCACTGCAGTCTTGTCCATCTTGGTTCGCACCACAGAGCCCACGCGAACCTTGCGCATCGTTTTTGCCAAGCTTAGCTCTCCATTAGCTCGCGCTCACGTACCACTGAGCGTAAGCGAGCGATGGTCTTTCGGACCCCTCGAGGCTGATTGGTATCCGGAAGCTGATTAGTGGCCGCTCTGAACCGTAAGTTCAAAAGCTCCCGGTAAGTTTTGTCCAACTCTTCTTGGAGTTGTTCGTCACTGAGCTCTCTAATCTCGTGGATTAACAACTGACCCTCTTATCCTATTGCTGCGGCCACGCGGTCCCGCTGGACGGCCTTGGTTGGGAAAGGAAGTTTATGGGAAGCTAGTCGCAAGGCTTCCACTGCCTCAGCGGCTGGCACGCCAGCGACTTCCAAAAGGATGCGTCCTGGCTTGACCGTAGCTACCCAGTGGTCGATGGCGGCCTTGCCACCGCCCATGCGGGTTTCCGCAGCTTTCTTCGATACCGATTTGTCGGGGAACACCCGGATCCATACCTGCCCGCCTCGTTTGAGGTGCCGGGTTACAGCTACTCTGGCGGCTTCGATTTGACGGGCAGTGATCCAATCTGCGCTTAGCGCCTTTAACCCAAATTCGCCGAAGTCGACGTTGTTACCAGAGGTAGCGACGCCCCGTCGTTTCCCTCTGAACGCTTTGCGGAACTTTGTGCGTTTAGGCTGCAGCATAACTTATCCTCAGAACCCTTAGAAGAGAGCTTTAGAAATCGTCAACGGATTCAATATTTTCGTCAGGGGCGTCGGCTTGAACCGTCACCTCTATGGTCTCTAGCTCCTCCACCTCTTCTGGCACTGGCGGAAGAATGTCCCCGTGATACACCCAGACCTTTACGCCCACCCGGCCCATGGCCGTATGGGCTTCGGCCAATGCGTAATCAATGTCGGCCCGGATAGTGTGCAACGGTACTTGGCCCATCATTAGCTTTTCGACTCGGGCGATCTCCGAGCCACCTATTCGGCCTTTGACAATAACCTTGATCCCCTGTCCTCCGCCTTGCATGGCCCTTTGGGCCGCCTGGCGCATGGCCCTGCGGTATGCCACTCGCCGCTCCAACTGGTCCGCGATATTCCGGGCCACTAAATAGGCATTCAGTTCCGGCTGCTCGATCTCGATTATATTCAATTGCACCCGTCGCTTGGTAATCTGTTCCAGCTTGGTGCGCAACTGTTTGACCCTCTCTCCGTCTCGTCCGATTAGGATCCCCGGACGGGCCGAGTGGATGTTGATCACCCCGTCCTGGGCACCCCTATCTATCTCAACCCGGGCGATTCCGGCGTCTGAGAACGCCTTGTACTCATTACGAATACTATCCCGAAGCTTCAAGTCCTCTAGCACCAAACCTCGATAGCTGCTGGTGTTGGGGGCATACCAATGGGCCTTCCAGTCTTTGATGACCCCCAATCGGAACCCATAGGGGTGCGTTTTGTGACCCATTGTTAAGTCTCCTCCCCTTCCTCATTGACTACTACCGTAATATGGCTGGAACGCTTGGTAATTCGGCCGATTCGTCCCCGGGCCCGGGGACGAAAGCGTTTGGCGAATGTGGCATTGTCGGCCGTGATCTGCACGATGCGAAGCGAGTCCTGGTTCATGAACATGTTGTTTTCAGCATTAGCCGCCGCGGACCGAATCACCTTAGCCACGGACTTGGCCCAGGGAGAGGGTAGCAGAAACAACGTGCCCAGTGCATCGTCGACTCGCTGACCTCGCACCAGGTCCAGGATTGGCTTGAGGCGCTTTTGGGATGCCCCTATTGCTTTGGCCATCGCTCTTACTGGAGGCACTAGCTCACCTGACCCTGCTGGAGCGCTCGGAACGGGCCACATGGCCCCGATACGTGCGGGTGGGCGCGAACTCGCCCAGACGATGCCCTACCATGTTCTCGGTAACGAAAACCGGCACGTGCCGGCGACCGTCATGAACACCGATGGTCAAGCCGATCATGTCCGGCATTATCATGGAAGCCCGTGACCAAGTCCGGATCACTGTTTTGGTGCCAGCTCGTTGAACGGCTTCCACTTTCTTGCTTAGCTTGGGATGGACGTAAGGACCTTTCTTAATGGACCGGGACATTTACCGTCTCCTGCCCCTTCTTGTAATGAACTTGGTACTCGCTTTCTTCTTGTTACGGGTCTTGTGGCCCAACGTGGGCTTTCCGGTGGGTGACTTGGGCCCTGGCAACCCAATTGGTGACCGGCCCTCCCCACCACCGTGAGGGTGATCGACGGGGTTCTTGGCCACACCTCTGACGTGGGGTCGACGGCCCATTACTCGGCTGGCTCCCGCCTTACCCAGGCTTTCGTTCTTGTGGTCTGGATTGGATAGCTGGCCGATGCTGGCCCGGCATGCCAAGGGGACTCGTCGCATCTCTCCCGACGGCAACCGCACCAACACATGCTCTCCCTCTCTGGACAAGACCTGGGCGCCCACGCCGGCGCCCCGGGCCAGTTGGCCACCCCGGCCAGGAGTAAGCTCCAGGTTGTGGACCACCGTGCCCGTCGGAATGGAGCGTAGCGGAAGGCAATTGCCTGGCTGAATCTCCGCCTGGGGCCCGGACTCGATCCAGTCCCCAACCGAGAGAGCAAATGGGGCTAGGATGTAGCTCTTTTCGCCGTCGGCATAGTACACCAGCGCAATGCGGGTCGTTCGGTTGGGGTCGTATTCTATGGAGACTACGCGGCCAGGGACTTCGTCTTTTATGCGCTTGAAGTCTATGATGCGGTACATTCGCCGGGAACCGCCGCCTCGGCCCGTGGTGGTAATCTTTCCCCGGTTGTTCCGCCCTGCGTGTTGGGCAAGGGGTGTGAGCAGGGACCTCTCCGGCTTTCTCCGGGTAAGCTCCTCGAACGACGGCCGCACCGCGTTACGAGTCCCTGGAGTCATCGGTCTAAGATTTTTGAGTGGCATCTCTTAGCTCTTACGGGCTTAGGGGATTATAGCCCTTCAATCAGGTTGATTCGGTCGCCAGGTCTCAGGGTCACCACAGCCTTTTTCTTGTCCGGTTGCTTGGCCGCCCTGGGGCCGTAGCGCTTCAGTTTACCGTGGGTCTTGGTAACGTTCACGTCTACCACTTTGACGTCGAAATTCTTCTCAACCGCTTCTTTAATTTCCACTTTGTTGGCCTTAGGCGCCACCTGAAAGGTATACCTACCCGATTCCTGAAGAAGCGTGCTTTTCTCCGTGATGACCGGTTTGACCAACACCCGGTGAATATTCATCTAACCCTGCACCTCATCCTCGCTGCTTCGGGCCTCTTCGTCAGTGGACAGATCGTGGGTGGAGGCCGCGGCCGGTTCCTCGGCGATAGCCTCATCCATTGCTGCTTCCAAGGGAGCCGACCCTGACTCGGCGCTCAACGGGGCGTCGTCCAGGGCTACATCGGGTTCTGGGTGCCCCCGTCGCCCGTGGGTATCAGACCCCAGTTGGCTTTCGGCCCATCTTGCTGCCTGTAAGGTGATGATTACTGTGTCGCGGCTCAGCAGGTCCTGGGCATTGAGCAGGTTGACGGGTGTTGTCCACACCTTCCGGAGGTTGCTTGCGGCGCGGACCACTTGCTCATCAGCTTCCCGGGTCACCACTAATGTGGAGCCCGTGACTCCCAGGTTGTCCAAGAGGTTAAGCATCGAGCGGGTTTTCCCGTCCAACGTGCCGGTGTCCTCAAGACAGACCAAGCGGTCTTGCCTGGCTTTTTCCGAAAGCACACATTTTAGCGCTTGCCTGCGCATACGGCGGGGTAAGGCCTTCCGATAGCTGCGAGGGTGGGGCCCAAACACCACGCCGCCGTGGCGCCACTGGGGGGAGCGGATGCTGCCCTGCCTGGCGCGACCGGTGTGCTTTTGGATCCAAGGCTTTCGGCCCCCTCCGGATACCTGCGCCCTGGTTTTGGTGTCGTGAGTACCCTGGCGTTTGTTGGACTGATAGATAACCATTGCCTGGTGAACCAAGGCATGGTTCATTGGGACATCAAAGACACCATCGTTTAGCTGGATGGTCTCGACGGTTGCTCCTAATTCGTTTTTGACTACCAAATCCATGGTTTCGGAACCCCTAATCTTGAGACGGTGTTGTACTTGCTGTTCGCCTTAGCTGGAGCAGCCCATTGGGCGCTCCGGGCACTCCCCCCTTGACAATAAGGAGGTTGCGCTCCGGGTCTACTTGCACGACCTCGATCCCCTTGGCGGTGATTCGCCGGTCGCCCATGTGGCCGGCCATTTTCAGTCCTTTGAACACTCTGCCCGGGGTGGTGCCACCACCGATAGAGCCGGGCGCCCGGGCCCGGTCCGACTGGCCGTGGGTTCGGGGTCCACCCGAAAAGCCGTGGCGCTTCATCACGCCAGCGAATCCCCGGCCTTTCGACCGGCCGATGATGTCCAGATGCTCTCCAGGTTGGAATATATCGACCCCAATGGTCTGGCCAACCTCAAACTCCGTAACATCGCCGGCTTTAACCTCACGTAGGTACCGGCAGAGTTGCCGGGTCTTGAAATGGCCGCTCATGGGCTTATTACGGCGTTTCACCTCGTCGAACCCTAGCTGAACAGCTTCGTAGCCATCCTTCTCCGTGGTCTTGATCTGGGTTACCACGCAGGGTCCCGCCTGAATCACCGTGACAGGGATCACCCGGCCCTGTTCATTGAAGACCTGGGTCATGCCGATTTTCTTTCCAAGATAACCAAGTATCATCACAAAACCAAACTGTAGTTTATAACTTGATTGAAATATCTACTCCCGCGGGCAAATTCAGCCGCGTCAGGGAGTCGATGGTCTTTGAGGTCGGCTCAAGGATATCAATTAGCCGTTTGTGGGTACGTATCTCAAAATGTTCCCGGGAATCTTTGTCTACGTGAGGACTACGTATAACACAAAAGCGGCGAATTTGTGTTGGCAAGGGCACCGGCCCAGCGATACGGGCACCGGTACGCTCAGCGGTCTCAACTATTTGGCCGGTGGAAAGGTCTAGCATTTTGTGATCGAATGCCTTCAGGATTATTCTAACTTTTTGTCTGGTGACCATGCCTGTCCCGTCTCGCTGCAGCGAACCCTAAAATTTATTGACGACCGATTTCATCATGCCTTCCGGCACCGGTTCATAATCCTGGAATTGCATGGTATGCGAGGCCCGGCCTTGCGTTGCCGAACGTAACGCCGTGGTATATGCGAAGGTCTCCCCCAGGGGTACCGAGGCGCGTACCACTTGAGTATCGTCTTGGCCCTCAATGGTCCGGATTCGGGCCCGCCGGGTTCCCAATTCGGCCAATACGTCGCTGAGGAACTCCCCGGGAGTCACTACCTCTAGGTCCATCATGGGCTCTAACAACACCGGTGCCCCTTTACCGAGCCCTTCCCGAATGGCCAGCATGCCGGCACTTCGAAAGGATATTTCTGAAGAGTCCACGGTGTGGTAGCTGCCGTCCACCAGCCGCACCTTTAGGTCCACAATCGGATAGCCACCCAGGGTGCCATTACTTAGGGCTTGTTTTACCCCTTGCTCCACAGCAGAAATGTACTCCCTTGGAATAACGCCGCCGATGATAGCGTTCTCAAACACAATACCGCCACCGCGCTCCAACGGTTCCAGCTCCAACCAAACGTGGCCATATTGGCCGTGGCCTCCACTCTGACGAACAAATCTGCCTTCTGTGCGGACTGGTTTGGTCAGTGTTTCGCGGTAGGATACCCGCGGTTTTCCGACGTTAGCCTCCACGTTAAATTCGCGGCGCATCCGATCAACCAGCACTTCGAGGTGCAATTCCCCCATACCGGACATAATAGTCTGTCCGGTCTCCTGGTCAAACTTAACCAGAAAGGTGGGGTCTTCATCGGAAAGTTTGCGCAGCGAATCGGTGAGCCTGTCTTGATCGGCCCTGGTCATTGGCTCAATGGCAACGGAGATGACAGGGTCAGGAAATTTGGGGGGTTCAAGAATAACGGCCTGGCTCCCCATGCCGATGGTGTCTCCGGTGAAAGTATTCTTCAAGCCCACCGCAGCGCAAATATTGCCTGCGGTGACATCCTCCAGCTCTTCCCGGTGGTTGGCGTGCATCCGCAGAAGCCTACCCATCCGCTCTCTTTGGCTCTTGGTTACGTTGTAGACCGACGAACCGGCCGTAATTCGCCCCGAGTAGACCCTCAGGAAGACCAGCCTCCCCACGTGGGGATCAGTGGCCACTTTGAAAGCGAGAGCAGCCAGAGGCTCTGAGTCGTCGGGCTGGCGCAATACAGTCTGGCCACTGTGGGGCTCAATCCCTTCCACGGGCGGAACGTCCGCCGGAGAGGGAAGGTAATAAACGATGGCATCCAGCAGAGGATGCACTCCCATTCCAGAGACGGCGCTACCGCAGAGAACAGGGACCAGGTTGCCGGCGATCGTGGCTTTGCGCAGGGCTTGGCGCAAGGGGACTTCGCCTATGTCCTCTCCTTCCAGGTATTGAATGAGCAGTTGCTCATCCGTTTCTACGATCTTCTCAATCATTGCCTGGCGGTATTGTAGAAAGGTCTCTTCGTAACCGGAAGGGATGGGGCCGGGCTCCGGTGCTTCAACGTAATTGCCGTTACGACTGGCGTGGGGATACACCACTGCCCTCCCGCCAAGGAGGTCGATGGCGCCGCAGAAGTCGGCTTCCTCACCAATTGGTAGCTGTATCGGGACTGGATTGGCCCGTAGCCGGCGTCTGATGGATTCGATAGTCCGCTCGTAGCTGGCTCCAACCCGGTCCATCTTGTTAACGAAACAGACTCTAGGCACCGCGTAGGTGTCGGCCTGGCGCCAGACCGTCTCCGACTGGGACTGGACCCCTGCAACCGCGTCCAACACCACGATTCCGCCATCGAGGACACGTAAGCTGCGTTCAACCTCAGCAGTAAAGTCGACGTGGCCCGGAGTATCGATAATGTTTACCCGATGGTCCTTCCAGGAGGCGCTGGTCGCGGCGGCGGTGATTGTAATACCCCGTTCTCTCTCCTGGGGCATCCAGTCCATGGCCGTGGTCCCCTCATCAACTTCCCCGACCCGATGAATGCGACCGGTCACGAACAGTACCTGTTCCGTGACGGTAGTCTTACCCGCGTCTATATGGGCAATGAACCCGATATTTCGAATTTTATTTATGGGTATGTTGGTAGTCATGACCATCGCGGGTTGATGTTATCTCCGGTAATGGACAAACGCACGGTTGGCTTCTGCCATCCGGTGCAACTCATCCTTTCTGCGGACTGCCGCCCCTTCACCCCTGGAGGCTTCCATGAGCTCTTGAGCCAACCCGGAACGCATGGGCATACCTTTACGGGCCCTAGCGCTGCGAATCAACCACCGCATAGCCAACGCCTCGCTCTTTTGGCTGCGCAGTTCCGTGGGGACCTGGTAAGTGGCCCCGCCAACCCGCTTGGGCCTTACCTCTACCGCCGGGGTCGCGTTCCTTACAGCTTGCTGGAACACTTCAAGTGGTTCTCTGTTCGACTGGTCGCGGATAATATCAAAGGCGTTATAGATTACCCGCTGGGCGGTGGTCTTTTTGCCCCGCTGCATCACTCGATTGATGAACCGCGCCAACTCCAGATTGTTATATTCAGGGTCCGGTGGCACTACCCTGGGTTCAGGGCGCCTTCTTCTAGACATAAATCATCACACCTGACGAAAATTTGCCGCAGGGGAGGGGAATCGAATGCTGCTAAGTGATATATAACCAGCTAGCGGGCCACAGAGCGGGGTCTGTCCGCGCCGTATTTGCTGCGTCCCTGGCGGCGGTTCTGCACGCCTTCGCAGTCAAGGGCGCTGCGGACTACGTGGTATCTAACCCCTGGGAGGTCCTTCACCCGTCCGCCCCGTACCAAGACCACCGAGTGCTCCTGGAGGTTGTGCCCTTCTCCCCCAATATATGCAGTAACCTCTACACCGTTGGTCAAGCGGACTCGAGCGATCTTTCGGAGCGCTGAGTTGGGTTTCTTGGGAGTCATTGTGCGGACCTGGATACACACCCCTCTCCGCTGCGGGCAACCCGGTCCCCACCGGACTCGGTTGCGCAATGAGTTTTGTACCCAGTGCATCGCTGGTGCCTTGGTCTTTTTTCGGACCGGTGTTCGGCCCTTCCTAACCAGTTGGTTCACTGTAGGCATAGTTACACCCCGCTCATCCTTTCGACAGCGATTAATGATGTTATCAACCCAGGGTTAGGTATGTCAATCAAAATGGAATGGCCAATCGATCTTCGACCCAGCTACATCGATACCAGCTACATCGATACCAGCTACATCGATAGAGGAATATCCCTCAGAAATCGGTCGGGCCATTGTCGTGGAGGGATGGTAACCACTGGTCTTCGTCTGCTTGACATCCTTATGTAGGCAGACTAAATTATCCTATAGCTTAGGCCCATTCAGAGATTGTAGACCTTTAAAAATCGAATACCCGCCCGTGGTACCCACTGGGTTTCAAAGGGAAGGCGGTGTGAAGCCGCCGCGGTTGCGCCACTGTATACGGAAGGATTGGGCAGCAGGTTAGGTCACTAGCCCGCTTGTTGGACCATAAAGGTGCCGTCCCGCTCTTATCCGTGAGCCCGGAGACCTGCCCGGGTTGGGGGAGCCCTGCTCTGCGCTAAACAGAAAGGTTCCTGCGCGACTCCGCGTACTTGTTGATCCCACCCTTCATGGGCGCGCGAACTGATTTACCCCTGGCAGTTGTAGGGCCAGGGGTTTTTTGTTGCAAGACCCAGGGGTCCAACCCATGATTTGCGTTCGGGAAGACAGGATTGGTTAATCAACTTGGGCCAGTTACCGTGGTAGCCGTGGGGCCTGGCGACGCCAATTTGCTGACACTGCAAGCCCGCCAGACGCTGGAGCATGCGGAAGTGGTGGCCGGATTCAAGACTGTCTTGGATGTGGTGACACCGTGGCTGGATCATGCCGAAGTCTGTCCCATGTCCTACCGAGACCAAGAGAGCGTGCTGGAGCATGTTGGCGCCCAGGCCCGCCTCGGGCGGCGCTGTGTGGTGTGTTGCTGGGGGGACCTGAATGTTTCGGCCCGCGAGTTGTTGGCCCGCGTCCGAAAGTACGCGACCAAGGTAGCCCTGGTACCGGGCATTAGCTCGGTCCAGATCGCGTGCGCCCGCGCCGGGATTTCCTTGGAGGAATCCTTGTTTATCACGCTGCACCAACGTTCCGGTCCAGCGGTCGAGCTGGAGGAACTGGTGTACTACCTAAGTGAAGGAAGGCGCCACGTCATTCTGTTTCCCCGACCTTGGGACCTGATGCCTCCTTCTATCGCTGCCCAACTTCTGGAATCCGGTATTGTCGCAAATCAACCCGTGACCATCTATCAGCGATTGACCCTTGACGACGAGCGGGAATGGCACGGAACGCTCCATGATTGCGCATCTCTAAGTGAAGAGTTTAGCGATCTATCCATCATAGTGTTTCGCCGCATCGAAACTTCCGGTGCTTCCCCGGGTGCTTCCTGAGCTTAGGCAGGTAGTCATTGAAATCCCAGTCCATTCTTTTTATCACCACAGCAGACACAGACCTGATCACCCTAGACCGGGTGGTGGGAGATTTGCCTGTCGATTTCCCGGAGCTAAATGCTTCCAGTGCGGCGCCCTTTACCACCCCGGCTGCCAGGGACGAATTGCTGGCCAGCGCAGGCAACGCCGATGTTGTAGTGCTTCGACTGCTAGGTGGGAAAAGAGCCATACCGGAGGTCTTCGATGCCTTGGTGCAGGGATGCCGCGAGCGCAAGGTGCCCTTGATAGCTTGCCCCGGTCATCTGGAATGGGACGAAGACCTGGTAACAGCGTGCACTGTGCCCTTGGCGGAGGTTGAGACCGCCTTCTCCTACTTAATGCGGGGCGGGATCCAGAATATTCACAATTTCCTATTGTTCCTTGCGGACACCTATCTGGACACCAATTACGGCCACGAAGCTCCATCTCCTCAACCTTGGGAAGGTATCTACCACCCGGGCGTTAGCCAGGGCACGGATGTTGAGACGTTCATTCAAGAACGGTTCAACCCTGGGCGGCCTACTATAGGCATTCTGTTTTACAGAGCCCACTGGATGAGTGGCAACTTGGAGCCAGTGGACGCGTTGATACAGAGATTGGAAAGCCTGGGCGCCAATGTTCTGCCAGTGTTTTCCTACAGCCTTAAGCACGACCCCGAGGGGGACGGGCATAGCAACAGGACGTTTACACACCTTTTGGCTGCCGCTGATGGGACCCCTCGGGTCGATTGCATTATCAATACCATGGGCATGACGATGGGGGAGCTAAGCCAGGAGGGAGCTACCATCGCATCGGGACCCTCCCTGGAGTACCTCAACCGATTGGACGTACCCATCATTCAAGCTATTCTCAGCATGGGCAGCGAAAACGAATGGCTGGGCAGCCCCTTAGGACTAGGGGCGATTGACACCGCGATGAATGTGGCCCTGCCCGAGTTCGACGGGCGGATCATCTCTGTACCCATATCGTTCAAGGAGCAAAGTTTAGACACTGGCTCCAAGCATTTGGGCACCCCTCTCCAGCGTTACGTACCGCGAGCCGACCGGCTTGATCTTGTTGCCAGGTTGGCCGTCAAGTGGGCCAGTCTGCGGAACAAAGCCAACGCGGACAAAAAGATTGCCATAATCCTCAGCAACTATCCAACCAAAGACGCCCGCATTGGCAACGCCGTTGGTTTGGACACCCCCGCCTCGGTAGTTAAGTTGCTCTGGGCGCTGAAATACGCTGGCTATCAGGTGGACGACATTCCGGATAGTGGGGACGCTCTGGTCCACCGCATCGTTGAGCGCTGTAGCAACGACCAAGACTCCTTAACCGAGGCCCAGCTTCGGTTGGCGGTAGGGCATGTGGGCCAACAAGAATATCGGAGTTGGTTCCAACAGTTTCCAGCGGGCGTACAACAGGAGCTTGTAGATACCTGGGGAGAGCCACCCGGACAGGTGTACCGGGCAGACGACGCTTTGGCCATAGCGGGCATTGAGTTAGGTAATGTGTTCATTGGCCTACAACCGCCCAGGGGATTCGGCCAAAACCCCATCGCGGTCTACCATAGCCCAGACCTAACTCCCACCCACCACTACATTGCCTACTATCGTTGGATAAGGGACGTGTTCCACGCAGATGCTATGGTGCACGTAGGGAAGCATGGCACGCTGGAATGGCTTCCGGGTAAGGGCATCGGGCTCTCAGCGAGTTGCTATCCCGAGGTCGCCTTGCAAGACATCCCGTTGTTCTATCCCTTTATTATCAACAACCCGGGAGAGGGAGCCCAGGCCAAACGCCGTAGCCATGCCGCCATTGTGGACCATCTCATTCCCGCCATGACCACGGCCGACAGCTACGGCGATATTGCTAGGCTCGAGCAGCTCCTAGACGAACACTATCAATGCCAGACCCTTGACCCGGCGAAACTGCCGCTGCTTGAAGCCCAGATATGGGGGCTGGTCAAGGAGGCCGAGCTCCATCAGGACCTGGGGGTGGCCGACCAGCCCGAGGACTTCACGCGTTTCATGCTGGAGATTGATGGATACCTCTGCGAAATAAAAGACGCCCAGATCAAAGACGGTCTGCACACCCTTGGCCAGGTACCCCAGGGCGAGCAAATGGTTGGGTTGCTTTGCGCGTTGACTCGATTGGATACTCATGACATTCCCAGCCTCCGGCGTGCTTTGGCTGAAGCCTTGGGGTTGGACTATCCCTGGCTGCTGGCCAACCCCGGCGAACCGGTGAATGGCAACGTACCATCGGCTTTGGCCGAGCTGGACCATGGCGCCCCGGTTAGACACAGCGGGGACCTCTTGGAGCGGTTGGACCTTTTGTCCAGGCATGCCTACCAAGAGCTGGTTGTCCGGGACTTTCACCCGGAGGATGTTGCTGCAGTGGTGCAAGGATTGCTGGGCAAGGCCGACCAGCAGACCCACCAGGTACTGGCCCACGTGGCTGCCTCCATCTACCCCGCGTTGCTACGGACCTCCGATGAAATCGATAACCTGTTACGTGGTCTCGATGGGGGGTACATTCCAGCAGGTCCTAGCGGAGCCCCTACACGAGGCATGGCGAATATACTGCCCACAGGCCGCAATTTTTATTCAGTGGACCCCAAGACCATCCCGTCTCCAGCGGCATGGGATATGGGTAAGGCGTTGGCTGAGGGCCTCCTGGACAAATATTTGACGGATGAAGGCGCCTATCCGGAGATGGTGGGCCTAGTGGTCTGGGGGACCTCCGCCATGCGCACCCACGGTGATGATGTCGCCCAAGTCCTCCACCTGTTGGGCGTTCGCCCGGTATGGCAGCCGGAAAGCCGGCGGGTGATGGGGTTGGAAGTGATCCCCCTACCCGAGTTGGGCCACCCTCGCATTGACGTCACCGTTCGTATTAGCGGATTTTTTAGGGATGCTTTTCCCAACCTGATCGACCTGCTGGACCAAGCCGTGGACATGGTGGCTGGCCTGGATGAATCTCCTGAGGAAAACATGGTCGTCAAACACCTCAGGCAAGACTTGGAGATGGGTGACCGGGCCAAAGCAACCGGGAATCTCGCCGACAGCGGCGCAGAAAGCTTCGACCGGTCTTCCGCCCTTTATCGAGTGTTTGGCAGCAAGCCCGGTACGTACGGGGCCGGCATTCTTGGGGTCCTGGACGAGCGCAACTGGGAGACAGCTCAGGACCTAGCGGAGGTGTACACAGCGTGGGGCGGCTACGCGTATACCCAGAAAGAGCACGGCGTCAATGCCCGGCAGCAGTTCCGTCGGCGGTTTGGCCAGATTGTCGTGGCTGCCAAAAACCAGGACAATCGGGAGCATGATATTTTCGACAGCGACGACTACATGCAGTACCATGGGGGCATGATTGCCACCGTGCGGGCGCTTACCGGGCAGAATCCTCGCCAATATTTTGGGGATAGCGCTGACCCAACCCGGGCTCGCGTCCGAGACTTGCAGGAAGAGGCTCGGCGAGTCTTCCGGAGTCGTGTGGTGAATCCCAAATGGATCGACTCCATGAAGCGGCATGGCTACAAGGGCGCATTTGAGCTGGCGGCCACAGTCGACTACATGTTTGGCTATGATGCCACAGCCCAGGTTGTAGATGACTGGATGTATAAAGACGTGACGGACAGTTACGTCTTGGACCCAGAGACCCAGCGGTTTTTCAAGGAAAGCAACCCCTGGGCCTTAAAGGGTATTGTAGAGCGCCTTCTCGAGGCCATTGAACGTGGTCTGTGGGAGCAACCTCCGGAGGATATGCGAGAGCGATTGCAAGAGCTCTACCTGGAGCTTGAGGCTGACCTGGAAGCCCGGCAGGAAGTGGGGTCGTCGAAGTAAGATCGCTGAAGTTAGTCAGGCAATCGGTGCCTGGGGCAGGAGAGGGCAAGTGGAAATCGCGCTTGAGCTCATCCGAGAGCTAGCCAAAGATGATAGTATGATGTGGGTTGTGGGAGGTGGCGACGTAGTCAGCGAGAACAACTCCAAGGGAATCACCGAGCCCGAGTTCAACAACGGCTATGTCACGGTGCAAGCGGACAACTGGCATTTCCATGTGGGAATCAACAAAGTGGCTGGCATCCAATTCGTCGAGGCGGAAAGCCATCCGGACCTCACCTCTTACTACGTCAGGTTCTCAGACTCCGACGAGGGGACGTTGCTCCGGGCCTATTTCCCCAACCCCTACCTGGACGAGAACTACCAACGAGTCGAGTTCCAACCCGAGAAATTCAAGATATTCCAAGAGATGCGGGACCAATACGTAGACCGGGACGGGATTGTTTTCGTAAGAAGGCCTAGGCAGACAAACAGCTAACCAAGCAAACTGAAGATGGGTTTAGGAGGTAAACATGGCGGCAATGCTAAGGGGTACGTTCTCTGATCGGGACATCAGCAGGTGGATTCCTTGGGTGATCCTGGCTGGAGTACTCCTGTATATGATGGGGTTTGTTGATGGTGGCGTCCACGGAGCCGCGTTGGGAGACGGCGCAGGAAAACTGAACTATGTGCACGAGTTCTTCCACCACGCGCGCCATGTGGCCTTGATGTGCCATTAAGGATTGGCTAGGCCCCTTCCTGAAATAGAATGCCCCGGTATGACAGCGGGGCATTCTGGCTGCTCAATTGTTAGGATTAGGTCAATAATACATCCCAGCTTGGGTAAGTTGACACCCATAGGAGAAATGTAGCCGTGCCAAGGATGCTTGCCATAGTCCTGATAGTCGGGTTGGTGTCGGGATTCGTGGTTGGAGGGTTCCACAACTTGTTCACCGTTCCCGTTATGGAACGGGCCATTGTCCTTGAGGAACAACGTTCTGCAAAGGAATCCACCTCTCCGGCGACCGCAGGGGACGAAGGCCCCTTGGTGCCCTTGGGAGTGCAGAGGGTTGGACTTGTGATCGGTTATGGCATCTTGGGTGCAATCCTCGGAATGATTTTTGCGGGTGGCTATGCCATTCTGCGCCGGGTGGTACCCCATTGGCAGCCCTTGGCTCTGGCTCTGGCAATAGGCGCCTTGGGATTCTGGGCTCTTTCGCTGTTTCCTTTTATACGGTTTCCTTTAAATCCGCCCGGAGTGGGTGAAGAGTCCTCTTTGATCTTTAGGCAGGGCTATCAGGTGCTGTTCATGATTCTTTCCGTAGTCGCAATAGCGGTGCTGCTCGTTGGTTTCCAAAGGGCGAGTACCTTGGTGAGTGCGTCTTCCCGAAGAATCCAGTTATACGCGTCGATCTTGCTGGGTTACGCGGTGTTCGCAGTATTGATAGTATTCCTGATTCCGGACAATCCCGATCCAGTTCCGGTACCCATCGACCTGTTGGAGCTGTTCCGGGCCCTGACTATGGTGGGCCAATTTCTCCAATGGGCACTGCTGGCTTTGGGCGTTGCTTTAGCTATGCAGTGGTACCAACGCTCGGATCAAGCCGCCCGAAGCGAGCAACCGCTTAAAGGATATACCAACTAGCAAGTGCGCCAGTCCGCTGCTGAATCCCACCCCGAGCCCCGGTTCCCCTTCACTGCCATTGTCGGGCAGACCGCGATGAAACGCGCGCTGATTCTGAACGCCATCAACCCCAAAATTGGCGGCGTTTTAATTCGAGGCAGAAAGGGCACTGCCAAGTCCACCGCCGTCCGCTCTCTGGCGGCTTTATTGCCCGAGGTTGCGGTTCTTCAAGGCTGCCCTTATAGCTGCGCTCCCGATGGCCGCCAGGAGCTGTGTCAATGGTGCCAGTCGGGTAGCTACGATAACCCACCGGTGACTCGCCAAGTACGCATCGTCGACCTGCCAGTGGGAGCTACCGAGGACCGCCTAGTCGGCTCGGTAGACATTGAGCAGGCCATCAAGACGGGAAGTCAAAGCTTTGAGCCGGGGCTCATTGCCGCTACCCACCGGGGAATTCTTTATATAGATGAAGTCAATCTCCTGAACGACCATTTAGTGGACGTTCTCTTGGACGCCGCCGCTATGGGCCGGAACTACGTGGAACGGGAGGGCATATCAGTAAGCCACGCCGCGGACTTCATCCTTGTGGGTACAATGAACCCGGAGGAGGGGGACCTGCGCCCTCAACTCCTAGACCGCTTCGGCTTGGCGGTGGAGGTTGAAGGGCTGCTCCCCGCTCCCCAGCGCCGGGAAGTAGTCCGGCGGCGCATCGGTTACGAGGCAGATCCTCATAAATTCATGGAGGGATGGCAGGCCGCTGAAGAAGAAGAGCGAGCCAGAGTGGCGGCCAGTCAACACCTTTTGCCTCAGGTCAGCGTGGACGACCAGATGTTGGAACTCATCACCGATATCTGTGCGGAATACCAAGTGGATGGCCTCAGAGCCGACATCGTGATATATAAGACTGCCTCCACCATAGCTGCCTACGAGGGTAGGACTGAAGTCACTGTGGAGGACGTTAGAGAGTCCGCTCAGTTGGCTTTACTCCATAGGCAGCGACGCCAGCCGTTCCAACAGCCTCACCTAATAACCGAACAACTCGACGCGACCATCGATGAGTTGCAGAACCAACGGGGCGATCGCGACTCCGCCGATGGCGAAAGCGGCAGTGGGCAAGAAGGAGAGGAAGACCAACCTGACCCTTCGGACTTAGACGGGCCCGACTCCTTTCCTCCCACCGGACCGGGGAATGAGGACTCGGGCTCCCAAGACCAATTGCAAGAGGAGCTATTCGAGGTCGGATTGCCTTTTTCGGTCCGCTCACTGGAGCTACAACCTCCCGACAGGATCTCCAGGAGGGCTGGGGGTAAGCGGACCAAGACCATCACCGACTCCGCTGCCGGACGTTACGTCGCTGCCAGAATTCCTCAGGGTAAGACCGGGGACCTGGCACTGGATGCCACGCTGAGGGCCGCGGCCCCCCATCAGCAACGTCGGCGAGATGCTTTGGGGGTTGGTCCTGTCTCAACCCCAAATGAACTCGAGACCGAGGCTGCAACCGCTCCACCCTCCTTAATGATCCAGGCCTGGGACCTTCGGGAAAAAGTCCGGGAGACTAAGACGGGTAGCCTGATTTTGTTCGTCGTGGACGCCAGCGGGTCCATGGGCGCCCAGCGACGCATGGTCGCCGTGAAGGGCGCTGTGCTCTCTCTACTGCTTGACGCCTACCAGCGCCGCGACAGGGTTGGGTTGATATCCTTCCGGGGCACCAGGGCGGAAGTGTTACTTCCACCTACGAGTAGCGTTGACTTGGCCCAAGCCAGGTTACAGGAAATGCCCACCGGAGGGCGCACGCCCCTGGGCCGTGGGCTCTACGTGGCGATGGAGACCATCGAGAACGAGCGTATCAAAGACCGTCACGTCCTACCGTTGCTGGTGCTGCTGTCCGACGGCAGGGCCAACGTCGCCACTGCTGCGGCACCCGGACCTTCAGCGGTTGCAACACCAGCCCACGAGTCTCCGGCCACGGCCGAAGCCAAAGCAGTTGCTTCCCTCATACGAGACCAGCGCATCGCCTCTGTAGTCATAGACACCGAGGCCGAATACATTCAGTTGGGCTTGGCTATGCCCATCGCGGAAGCCCTGGGTGCCCAATACCTGAAGCTAGAAGACCTCAGGGCGGAGAGCCTGGCCGATGCCGTGCGGGTGCGGTTGCCCAATCCACAACAGACTCACATCAGTCTCCCTGACCTCCCTGTCGTCGGCCCCTAGGCTCCGGTCACAAGACCCACGGTTGGGGTCCCTCAAGGTTTACATCCACACAGCTACTTGGTAACCTCATATCCGACAGCATGCCCTCAATTATTACCTACCTCGTGGGCAGCTGAACGTCAGGAGGGTGGTGGTGGCCCGCTTCTTACCTTACGCCGATATGGACAAGATCACGTCTCTGTCCAAACGCCGGGGATTCGTTTTCCAAAGTAGCGAGATCTATGGTGGATTGAGCTCGACTTGGGACTATGGCCCCCTGGGCGTGGAGCTAAAGCGCAACGTAAAGGACGCCTGGTGGCGGTCGGTGGTGCTTGAGCGGGATGACGTGGTGGGACAAGACGCCTCGATCCTTATGCATCCCCAGGTTTGGGTTGCCAGTGGCCATGTGGAAAACTTTTCTGATCCTCTGGTCGAATGCCGGGATTGCAGGGTCAGGTTTCGCGGCGACGACGTGGACTCGGACCGGTGTCCGGAATGCGGTGGGAATCTGTCTGAGCCCCGCCGGTTCAACCTGATGTTTCGTACCTTTATGGGGCCTCTGGAAGATTCGGCCCACGAAGTGTACCTCAGGCCGGAGACTGCTCAGGGAATGTTCGTCAACTTTGCCAATGTCCGCAACACCACCCGGAAAAAGCTCCCCTTCGGCATCGGCCAGATCGGTAAAGCGTTCCGCAATGAGATTACCCCAGGTAACTTCACCTTTCGTACCCGTGAATTCGAGCAGATGGAGGTGGAGTACTTCGTCAAACCCGGAGAGGATGAGGCCTGGCTTCAGGAGTGGGTCCAGACCCGGTTTGATTGGTACCTCAACTACGGCATTCGCCCGGATAACCTGCGCCTACGCCGTCATGCCTCTGACGAACTGGCGCACTACGCTAAAGACTGCTACGACATCGAGTACCGGTTCCCCTGGGGCTGGGCTGAGTTGGAAGGCATCGCAGACCGCACCGATTTCGACTTACGCCAGCATGCTGAAGCTAGCAATCAGGACCTGACCTATTTCGATGAAGAGTCCCAGTCCCGCTACTTCCCTTACGTCATCGAGCCTTCCGGAGGCGCTGACCGGGCTACGTTGGCTTTCTGGCTGGACTCCTACGACGAAGAGCCGGAGCCTCCAACCAGTTCAGGACAGGCGGCCGCGCCGAGAGTGGTGCTGCATTTGCACCGCAGATTGGCGCCGGTAACTGTTGCAGCGCTGCCCTTGAGCCGTAACGAGAAGCTGGTGCCGACGGCCAGGGATGTCTATGGTCTGCTTCGTAAACGGTTCAACACCCAGTATGACGACGCCCAGAGCATCGGTCGGCGGTATCGCCGCCAGGACGAGATCGGCACCCCTTATTGCGTCACTATAGACTTCGATACCCTGGACGACCGGCAGGTCACCGTCCGCGACCGTGACACCATGCACCAAGCCCGGGTTCCCATCGCCGAACTCGTGGACTTATTGGGAGACAAACTGGAACACGGTTGGTGATCGGAGGTTGCGGCTATGCCAATCCCCGTAAGGATATCCGGTTTAGGTTGAAGCAGCGTCGTCATTCCGAGTAACAAGGGCTGCAATTGTGAAAGTGGGTGGGAAATGAGCAGCGGACAGGGCCAGCAGGCGTTTCGGTATCTGCGCAGTATTCACCGCAATCTCCGCCGGCTCGAGGAACTGCTCCGGGATATGGACGCGGAAGCCCCACAGATGCGTCCCCACGACCCTCGCAGTGAGTTGTTAGAGCAGGTCCACGTCGCCGGCGCCATGGAGCAACGCAGGCTATTCGAGTTGCTGGACCTACGGGGTATCAGCCACACTTGGATCGGCGCCCAAGTAGGATCCGAGTACCTGGAGATGTGGCAGGGGGCCGACGGTAGAAGCTGGTACCGGGTAACAGATCGGGCGGTCCGGGAACTTCACTTGGGTCAATTGGCCTCCGCAGCCACCTATGCCTCTCTGTCGGAGAATACCTTCGCCGACGATTGGGAGAGCGAAGAAGACTCGGCTTATGACCGATTATAAGCCGGGTGATGTCGTACTCGTGCCTTATCCCTTTGGCGAACGCGCCGGAGGCAAGAAGCGGCCTGCGCTGGTAATTAGCACCCCGGAATTTACCCGGTCCACCGGGGAGCTCTGGATAGCCCAAATCACCGGGCGCCTATCGGCTCCGGAACAGAGTGGTGACAGTCCCATCGAGGGTTGGAAGCAAGCCAATCTGCCCTGCCCTTCTCGGGTCAGGTCCCGTATGGCCACCATCGATTCATCTCTCGTTTTGAGGCGTTTGGGAGAGCTGACGACGACCGATCTTGAAGCTGCTCTGCAAGCGCTGCACAGTGTACTGGGTCCCTAATAACTACCGCTGGTTGCCCGGCTGCGGGCTCGAGTAACCAGATCTGTTATTCAGGTAGCAGCCGTGCCTAGAAACATAGTCTCGGCGACTTTACAAGGCGGGCTCTTTACCAGCGTAGTGGGAAAACGTTTGTTGTTTTTTCAAGAGCTTGGCTCTACCATGGACGAGGCTGCCCGCCAGGCCGAGGCGGCGGCGGAAGAGGGGACGGTGGTGGTTGCCGAGCGTCAGTCCGCTGGAAGGGGCAGGTTCGGCAGGGACTGGGCGTCTCCCGCTGGCAACATTTACATGTCTGTGTTGTTGCGGCCAGATATCGGTACCCTCCCCATGGTGAGCATACTCGCGGGAGTGGCGACGGCCCGGACCATCCGCAGCACCACGGGACTTTCGCCCAGCATCAAGTGGCCCAACGACGTATTGGTCCGGGGCAAAAAGGTTGCCGGCATACTGGTGGAGAGCGTGGTTCTGGGGCAAACGGTGTCTTACGCTGTGCTAGGTATCGGTATCAACGTCGGCTTAGACCCTTCGGGCATCAAGGCTGTTGCTAATTCCGCCACATCAATCAACACCGCTGCCGACCGAGAGGTCCCTCCAGAGGACGTTCTGCGCCACCTGCTGCAGGAGTTGGACTCTTTGTACCTCCAGGCGGGCCAACCTGAAACCATCGTCCGGGAATGGAGAGGTCTTCTCGGTACCTTGGGCCAAAGGGTGTCAGTCCGCTGGCGCGAAGAGCGCTACCACGGCTTGGCGGAAACCGTGGACGACTTGGGTAACCTAAAGCTGCGATTGGACGATGGCCGGTTGGTTACCTTGACCGCCGGGGACGTGACTCTTGACACCAACTAATTCTCGACTGCTCCATCAGATTGTATAAAAGTCTGAACGTCGACTGCTGATAGCTGAGAGTGGCGATGCTAGACCGGTTGAGTCTAGAAGGAAAAGTTGTAGTGATCACCGGGGGCGGCACCGGACTAGGCCTCGCCATGGTCCGGGCGCTGGCCAAGGCGGGAGCCAATCTGGTAATTGCCGGCCGGAGACCTGGTCCAATCGAGGAGGCGGTGGGGGAGGTTAAAACTCTGGGTAATGACGCTTTGGCCGTACCGACAGATGTGACAGACTCTTCCCAAGCCGACAGGCTGATCTCCTCCACCTTGGACAGCTTCGGTCGTATCGACGTGCTGATCAATAACGCTGGCGCAGTCCAGGAGAACGTCCGGAAAGACCTGTGGGACATCACCGATGCAGAGTGGCACCTGGTCATGGACGTAAATTTGTCCGGCGCCTTCTACTGCGCGCGAGCTGCCTCCAGGCCAATGGCGGACCAAAGCAAGGGGAAAATTATCAATGTGGCCTCCGGGTTCGGTTTACGGGGCGGACGGGACATTTACATGTATTGTTGCAGCAAAGGTGGAATGATCCAGCTAACGAAGGTCCTGTCCTTCAGTTTGGCCAGACACGGGATCACTGCTAACAGCATTGTTCCCGGATTTATCCCCACCACCAGCACCGATTCCGATATCAGGGCAACCTTACCGCGCTCAGGAGAGTTCTTACCCATTGGAAAGCTGGGGAAGCCGGATGACCTGGGACCAATATCGGTCTTTCTGTCCTCCGATGCCTCGGACTTCATGACCGGCGAAATGTTCATTGCCGATGGTGGTGGTCTGGCTGCTGGCATCACCCCAACGGGGCATGCGCCGGTAGTTTCCCTGGAACCCTGATCAAGACATAGCAGAATACCTATGCCCATACTTTCCGACTTCAATCTTTCCGGTCGCGTGGCGGTCCTGGCAACCGCTGGTGGCGACGAAGCTCCGTTTCTAGCCAGCGCCCTGGCTGAGGCGAATGCTACCGTTTTTGTCATAGCTCGCCGACAGACCTTGCTGGACCCGGTCCTAGAAGCCCTGGAAGCCCAGGGTAACGGAGAGCACGACGGCATCGCGGCGGAGTTGGCGGACCCAGCCGGGTTGGCTCGCGCCATGCAGGCTCTGGACCAGCGGTTTGGCAAGGTGGATGTGCTGGTAAATGACGCCAGGAGTATGCTGTCTAAGCCGTTCCACGAGATCACGCTGGAAGAGTGGGACGAAGTCCAAGCCCGCAACGTACGCGCCACCTTTCTGATCTGCCAGGAAGTTGGCAAACGAATGGTGGACAATCGCTACGGCCGCATCGTTAATCTGGTCTCAGGGTTGGCCGAAAGAGGGATGATCAACGGGTCCGCATTTGCTGCCAGCCAGGCCGCTATCCTGGCCCTCACCAGGTCACTGGCGGTCGAATTGGGTACGTCGAATATTCGAGTTAACGCCTTGGGTACCGGTTGGTTCAGTTCTCAAGATGTCCCTATCGAAGTGCAGCTCGAAGAGCTCTTGGTCCGGTACACGCCGTTGAGACGGAAAGGCCATCCCAGGGACATTGGCCCGCTTCTGGTTTACTTATGCTCCGAAGCGTGTGATTACGTGACCGGCCAGCCTGTCTACGTGGACGGGGGACTCAACGCCCACCCTTAAATTTGGCACCGGCACTTGGTATTCCTTGGCAATTCTCCGGCGATTACCTTCGTCAGACGATGAGCGGCAGGATATGTTGGCAGTACGGGCCGGCTTGATTGCGGGGTCCATCGCCGGAATCGTGGGGATTCTAGTAAACCTCCCGTTGTACGCGCCTACCGATACTTACTTTAACAGTTCCTCGGTAATGGTAGCTTCATTGGCTTTGGGTCTATGCGCCGGGGTCCTTTGGCGACTCCTGGATCGATATACTAGGCGGCTTCCCATTTTTGTGGTTTGCCTCGTTTCCGGCTTTGCGGTGGTCACAATCATTGCGGTAGTGGGTGAAACCCGGATAGACCGATCCGTATCCTACGTGGTGCCGTTGGCGGCCATTGTAGTGGGTATAACGGGGGCGCTGACGGTGCCCCTGTTCCGGGCCAAACTGACTTTGTCATGGTGGCCGGCCGTTGTGATTGTTTTCCTGGCTGTGGGCCTGGGAATAGGACTGGCCGGGCAAGGGGACCAGGAGAGCGGTAAACTGGACCTGCCCCCCAGACCTACGTCCGTGGCGCCCTTCGATCCCCTCTCCTCATTCAAGACATAATTGTGGTGGGTAGAGATGAACCAGACTGGTTTCTCCTCAATTGGGCTCTTCGCGGTTGCGGTAGCTCTAGCTGCGGTGCTGCTTTTCCAGGTGGGTTGCGGAAGCGCTGACCGTCCTGCGGAGGTCTCCAACGGGCAGGCTCCCACAATGGCAGCGCGAGCGACCAACACTCCCGCTCGCAGCACTCCTATGCCGACCTTGGCCCAGCCAACGCCAACTCAGGCTGCCAGCACTCTTACGCCCACCTCGACCCCTCCAACGCCAACTCAGGCCCCACCATCGCAGACTCCCGTGGCCCGCGGGACTACCCCGACCGCTCCACCCGAAGAGGCGGAACCGACCCCCGCCTCAACAACTGAAGTTACAGGTATGCCGAGAACCGTTGGCGATTACCAGGGCTTCACTTTCAATGTTACTGTGGGTTCCCAGGCAACATTTACCGTCGGAGAGAAGCTGGTAAGGTTACCCTTGCCAAACAATGCGGTAATGCAGACCATGGACCTATCGGGCGAAGTGCATCTTGATGGCAGGATGTCGGTGGTAGAAATCGGTCTACACGGGCTATCAAGTGACCAGACCTACCGGGACCAGTATGTTCGAGAAGTAATGTTTCCTGACACTCCCACTGCGACTTTCACCGTACCAAACGTAGGCCCGATACCGGAAGGCCTGGCTTCAGGGGAAGAGGTAAAAACCCGAGTGGGCGGTTCCCTCGAGATCGGTGATGTTACTATTCCCTTGGAGTTCGAAATCGAAGCGCGGGATGACGGGGATAAGATGTTTATCATCGGCCGCACCACGTTTACCTGGGACCAGCTAGGTATGCCCCCGCCCAGCTCCCGAGGCGTTGCTAGCATTGATGACGAGGTCCGTGTCGAGGTGCTGTTGCGGGTGTTCCCAGAACAGGGGTGAGCATTCCTTAAACCCTGTTACCTTGAAGCGCATATACCACTGCGGTACAATACCGCCCAGTCGCGATGCTAGGTGAATCCTCCCAATTCGTCAGGCCGGTCCCTCGGCTCCAGGGTATGCATGACCTCCCCCACAGGGAATGGCGCTGGAAAAAGTACCTCCGCGATCTACTAGCGGACCTGATCGGCAGCTACGGCTACGTCCCTTTGGACACCCCTCTCCTCGAATCCACGGAACTGTTTCTGCGGAAGTCGGGCGGCGAGCTGGCATCACGCATCTACAGCTTCACTGATCCGGGCAGCAACTCTGTTAGCCTCCGCCCCGAGTTCACTGCTTCCATCATGCGTTACTACCTGGAGCGTGCAGACGATATCGAGCTGCCCGCTCGTTGGCAATATTCAGGACCGGTCTTCAGGTACGAGGACTACCACCCTGAGAGGAGTGGCCAGTTTACCCAGATAGGAGCCGAGCTCCTGGGGTCTTCAAGCATGATGGCCGACGTAGAGCTCTTGGCCCTGGCTGCCCAGGTGCCGCCGCTATTGCATATCAATGACTGGCGCTTGGAGCTCACCGACTTGGACTTGGTCCGCGCGGTGGTGGACGCCGTTGGGCTTTCGGAGCGGACCAAGACATTCATCATTAACAATTTGGCCACCCTCAAAGACGGTCGTGACGGCATCGACAAGGCTCTGGATGAGGCCAGGCTCGTTCACCTCACCGGAGGGAATGATGAAGACTATCTGGCCCAGGCAGTAGTAGGGTTGGATGACGATAAAGCCAAGGTAGTCTTGCGAGGGCTTCTGCAGTGGAGCGCTGCCGACCAGGTCGGCCAGCGGGACCCCTCGGAGGTCGTGGACCGGCTATTGCGGAAATTGCGGGGAAGCGACGACATAGACAGCCTGCGTCAAGG
The DNA here is from genome assembly GCA_965197555.1 of Dehalococcoidia bacterium. Taxonomy (GTDB): domain Bacteria; phylum Chloroflexota; class Dehalococcoidia; order Lucifugimonadales; family UBA3495. Next base: position 2,700,807 of record OZ240213.1, read on the forward strand.
ACTCGAGCTAACCAGCAACCTGGTGGCAATTCGGGGGGAACCCAGCGCGGCCTTAAGCGAGGCAGAAAAGGTGTTGCGGGGATGCGGAGCGGACCCGGCTGCCGGGGAACGTCTGGGTAAGTTCATCGAGCTTGTCTTGGATGTGCCGGAAATCCGGTCCCACCTGACTCTAGACTTTGGCCTGGTTCGCGGGCTGGCCTATTATAATGGGATAATGTTTGATGTGACCCATCCGGAAACCCTCGGCTCTCTCGGTGGCGGAGGCCGTTACGACGGTCTCGCAAGAGCGTTGGGCGCGTCGGCACCGGTGCCGGCCTTGGGTTTCGCTTACAATCTGGAGGTCTTATCGGCGTTATCTGCTTTTTCTCAGGACAGCAGGGACTCCGAGGAACCGGGCAACTCGTCTTTGGTTATGGCCGCAGACCCGGCGGGTTACCAGCAAGCGCTTCGTGTTGCTGGGGAGTTGCGCAAAAATGGCGCTGTGGCCGAGGTCGATGTCGGTGAGAAGGGGTTGGAGCAAGCCCTGGCCTATGCCGCCAAGAAGAAAATATCCCAGGTTGTTGTGGTAGACGATGACGGACGACGCACAGCCCATCGAGTGGAGTGACAGCGACGGTCCTCCCGGATTAGCCGCTACTAGATCGGGCCTTCGGTTGCTGTTGCCCAGCGATGGAGACCTCCATGAGCCAGCATTGGGCTTCATGGATGCCTGTGGCTTGACTGTACTTCGCCCCAACGCCCGCCGGTATACCGCCAGCGTTCCCGCGTTGCCCGGAGTCGAGGTGCTGTTTCAAAGGGCTGCAGACATACCGGCTAAGGTGGAGGATGGGGGCGCCGAGCTCGGCATCACGGGACTCGATCGCTACCTGGAGTCCCGTAACGATGAAAAACCGACCGACACCCTCATCAAGGACCTGCGGTTTGGGCGGTGTGAGCTAGTGATGGCCGTGCCGGTGTCCTGGTTGGACGTAACTTCAATGGCCGACCTGGCTGATCTAGCGCTGGAGTTTCGTCAAGAAGGGAAGCAGCTGCGGATCGCCACCAAGTATCCTCGCTTGCTGCGGAGGTACCTATTTCAGCGCGGCATCAACCATTTTACGTTGGTGCCAGCCAGTGGAACCCTGGAGGCTGCACCGGCCGCTGGCTACGCTGATCTGATTGCTGATCTTACAGCAACGGGGACCACCCTGCGAGAGAACAGGTTAAAAACCCTGGATGAGGGAACTATCCTGTCTAGCTACGCCTGCCTAGTCGGAAACCCGGCACTATTGGGCGCTTCACCCGCCGCGTTCCGCTTGGCCCGCTCCTTGATCGATGTGATGGAAGCGCATCTGCGGGCCGAGCCTTACTATCGGTTGACCGCCAACGTCCCCGGAGCCTCTGCCGAGGAGGTGAGTTCCACCATCCTGGCCCGGCCTGAGCTGTCCGGCCTACGCGGCCCCACCGTCGCCAGGGTTTATAATGTGGAGGAGCAAGACTGGTATAGCGTGAGCCTGCTGGTCAAGAAAGAGAGGCTGTTGGAAGCAGTGGACCACCTTCGAGACTGTGGCGCCGTGGATGTCGCCGCCTCCCAGGTCAGCTATCTGTTCGATGGGATATCCGCAAAGTTGCAACACTCGGCCTACCGGGGAATAGTGGGCTAGCCTTATGCCCAACTTGCCAATGCACATATACTTGGCGCACCAGGTGGCCGAAAGCCTGGACTCAGGTAGTGTATTCGACCACATCGGTAGCTTTTACCTGGGTTCAACTACCCCTGACATCCGGGCCATGACAAAATGGAGCCGGGAAAGGACTCATTTTGCCCAGTTGTCCGTGGAAGAGGTTGGCACCGGTGCACGAACCATGTTCCAGCAATACCCCGATCTCGCCGACGCGGCTAACCTTGCACCGGTCACTCTGGCGTTTGTCTTGGGTTACTTGAGCCACCTGGTGGCCGACGAGGTCTGGATCACCAGTATGTTCCGCCCCAACTTCGACGGACCCGATATGGTTACCGAGTCCGAAGTGGAGGCCCACATCTGGGACCGGGCTTTGCAGTTGGACATGGACCGGAAGAGCCTGGTGGAGATGGGCAACCTAAAGAAGGCGTCCGAAGCGATTTCTTGCTCCGACTCGGGAGTGGATATCGGATTCATCGAATCGGATACCCTGGCCGAATGGCGAGAGTGGGTACAGAGGTTCATCGGCTGGGACTTCGATTGGCAGCGGCTCAAGCGGGCCTTGAACCGGGTCTACCGGGACGATGAAGGGGTTCAGCAAACGGTCGACGTGTTTCTCGCAGAAATGCCCCGTAGTCTAGAGCGGGTATACCAGCAGATCCCTGAGGAAACAATCAACGCCTATCATCAGCAGGCGCTCGATCAAACCATTATGCGGGTGCGAGAGTATTTGAATGGAGCTTAAACGGGTCCATGGCGCCCTGAATGCGGAGCAGCTCCTCGACCGAGTTGATCCATTGGACTTGAGCTCTCTCCCGGAAGCCGTGACGTCCCGTACCCGCCAGATTTTCGGTGACGGGGTTACCCCGGAGGACTCGGTAGCCCGTATCCTTCGCGAAGTGCGGGACCAAGGCGATTCCGCCGTCCGCTACTATATGCGGTTGCTGGATGGAGTGGAGCCTGAGGACCTGCGGGTGAGTCAGGCCCAAACAACAGAAGCCCATCGACAAGTATCAGCGGAATTGAAGGATTCCCTAGTGTTGGCGGCCACTCGGATCCGCGAGTTCCACGAGGCGGTTATGCCCCGCCAGTGGCTGGATGCCGAGTCAGGTCTGGGAGAGTTGGTCCGCCCCCTGGAACGGGTAGGCCTATATTCTCCGGGCGGCACCGCTGCTTACCCTTCCACGGTGCTAATGACCGCCATCCCCGCCAGAGTGGCCGGAGTGGAGGAGATTATCCTTTGCACCCCAACCAGAGCCGGACAGGAGTTGAACCCGGCCGTCCTAGTGGCTGCGGAGATCGCCGGGGTGAACGCTGTCTATCAGGTGGGGGGTGTGCCAGCCATCGGAGCGATGGCTTACGGCACGGAGACGGTGCCCAAAGTGGACAAAATATGCGGCCCCGGCAACGTGTTCGTTGCTTACGCGAAGAAGCTGGTCCAGGGCCGGGTTGATATCGATGGAGTCTTTGGTCCCACCGAGACTGTGCTGGTGGCCGACCAGGGTGCCAATCCCGAGTTCTGCGCCGCAGACTTGATAGCCCAGGCAGAACACGATCCCCTGGCCACAGCAATCCTAATAACCGACTCTTCGGACCTGGTCATTCGGACGGAGAGCGAGATAGACCGCCAACTGGCCAACCAACCCCGTGCTGACATGGCCAGGGAGGCCTTGGGGCGCCAGGGCCGGGTAGTGTTGGTCGACGACATCGGAGAAGCGGTGGACTTGGCCAACCGCATCGCTCCCGAACACCTATGCCTCTTGGTCTCCCAACCCTGGGAGTGGGTAGCTAGGGTCAAGCATGCTGGTGGACTGTTTCTGGGCGAATATTCCCCCGAGGTTATGGGAGACTATGTGGCCGGCCCCAGCCACGTTATGCCCACCGGGGGCACCGCTCGATTTGGCTCGGCTCTCAGCGTTCACCATTTTCTCCGCACCATGCCTGTGGTGGGTCTCAGTAAGGGTGACTTCAGCAAGTTGGGGGCACCGGCTGTCCGAATAGCCAAGGCCGAGGGCCTGGAAGGGCACGCCAACGCCATTAACGTCCGGTTGAGCGGCCTAGAGAGTAATAAGGAGTGAACCCTGGCACAACGCTAGTTGAACCTGGACACCACTGCTGGACACCACTTATCCAAGGATTTCCCGGGACCTATGACCAGAAGCATTGACTCCAAACAATGACCGGAAGCATTGACTGAAAACAATGAGCAGGATGAACGACGTTAAACAACTAATGCTGCCCCACATCCGGCGGCTGGAACCCTACCAAGGTGTTGCTCCAATGGACGTTCTGGCCGAACGAGCCGGCATTGCCCCAGAGGAAGTCATCCGGCTCAATGGGAACGAGAACCCATATGGGCCGGCTCGCCGGGTGGTGGAAACTCTGGGAAGCCATCAGGATTACAATTACTATCCGGACCAAGACCAACGCAAGCTGCGTGAGGCCCTCTCGAATTACCTTGACGTCGCTCCCGACCGCATTGTCGCGGGTAACGGCAGCGACGAGATAATCGACCTGCTGCTACGAATGTTCGTCGGTCCCGGCGACCACATCATCATTCCCCACCCGACCTTCGGCATGTATGCCTTTTCCGCTGAAATCTGCGGTGGTGAAGCTATAGCCGTGCCCCGGGACGAGAACTTCGAGATTGACGTGGAGGCCATGACCCTCGCTGTCTCGTCGAATACAAAGGGGTTCTTCTTCGCTTCGCCCAACAACCCAACCGGCAATCTCGCTTCCGAGGCCCAGATTCGAGGTCTGTTGGAAACAGGGCTCTTGGTAGTGGTGGATGAAACCTATTACGAGTTTTGCGGCGAGACTGTTCTCCCTTTGGTTCAAGAGTACCCCAACCTTGTGGTGCTCAGGACCTTCAGCAAGTGGGCCGGTCTGGCGGGATTGCGCATCGGCCTAGGCGTGATGGACCCGGACTTGGCTGGCACTATGATGAGTATAAAACCGCCGTACAACGTGAACTTGGCCGCGGAATTTGCGCTTCTAGCGTCCCTGGAAGACACAGCGGAACTATTGGAGCGGGTCCGCGACATCGTGGCGGAACGCGACCGGATGATGGGTTTACTGGAGAATATAAAGGGTGTGAAGCCCTGGCCCTCCCAGGCTAACTTCATCCTTTGCCAGTTTCCGGAGGGAAAAGCGCAGGAGATATTCCAGGGTCTCTGCGACCGGGGAATTTTCCTGCGTTATTTCAACAACGAAAGGCTCAAAGATTACATTCGGTGCAGCGTCGGCCTTCCCCACGAGACCGACGCCGTCGTGAGCGCTTTGACCGAGTTGGTTGCCCAATGAACGAGTCGAGCTCCAACCCGGGCCCACTTGACGCCGACCAAGCCAGGATAGCGTCCCTGGAGCGGAGTACCAGAGAAACCAACGTCGAGATTACAGTGAACCTTGACGGGCAAGGGGACTACGACGTGTCCACCGGAAACGGGTTTTTGGACCACATGGTTTCACAGATAGCTCGCCACGGATTGATTGACATAACAGTTCACGCGCAGGGGGATACCCACACCGGTTGGCATCACTTGGTCGAAGACGTGGGCATCATGCTGGGCCGCACCTTCCGGGAGGCTCTGGGCGATGCCCGCGGAATCCGGCGCATGGGCCACGCCATCGTTCCTTTGGATGAGACCCTGGCGTTGGTTGCTGTGGACTGCAGCGGCCGGGGCTATTCCACTATTGAGACCACTCTTGAGGATACGATGGTGGAGAGTCTGCCCGGCGACCTTGTCCGCCACTTCTTGGAGTCCTTCGCCAATGAAGCCCGGATCAACCTGCACGCCAAGATTCTGGCGGGCGTGAGCCCCCACCACAAAGCAGAGGCTCTGTGTAAAGCTCTGGCCCGGTCCCTCAGAGATGCAGTGGAACCCGACCCGCGAGCCTTGGGTCAGGTCGCCAGCACCAAGGGGACCCTCCTGTAACAGTCCGTGTCACTGCTCTAGGACCGATAGACTGAGGCATGCCGAAGGGCCGGTCGAATTGTCTGGCCTGTTGCTTACTGGCCGTCGCATAGTCCCCCCTTGGCAAGTAGGGGAATCCAGGGCACTTGGACTATGATTTTCCAGTGCCGACCCTTATGTTACACTCCTGAAAAATCCAGAGGTGGTTGGTTTGACCGAGAGGCTAAAAGCTGGCGAGGCAGTTATTGAGCTCCTGCGCCAGGAAGGTGTGTCCCACATATTCGGAATAGTCGGGTCGTCTTTCCTGGACGTGCTTGACCCCCTCTACGACCGCCAGGACATTGAGTTCGTGGGAGTCCGGCATGAGCAGGGAGGGGCGCTGATGGCGGACGGGTACAGCCGTATCTCCGGTGCGCCCAGCGTTTGCCTGGCTACCAATGGGCCTGGAGTCCTCAACCTGACTTATGGCATTGCCTCCGCCTACGTGGCCCATTCCCCGGTAGTTGTCCTGGCTCCCTCGGCATCCCGAGACCATCAACACCGGGACTCTACCCAGGAGTTCGACCAAGTTTCTCTATTCCGCCCGATCACCAAAGCGGCCTATGCTGTCAACAAGCTAGAACGCTTGCCCGACGCTCTCCGCCAAGCTTTCAGGGTCGCCACCTCCGGCAAAATGGGCCCCGTGCTGCTGGATATTCCCCGGGACCTTTTGCCGGGCGGTGAGCTCGATATTGATCTGCTCTCCCCGAGTGCTTATCGCACCGGTCAGACTAGAGCGCGGGGTGACCGGGGCTTGATAGATAAGGCTGCCAACTTGCTGCTTTCAGCCAAAAGCCCGGTCATCATCGCCGGTGGTGGGGTCCAATGGAGTAACGCCGGAGATGAGGTGACGCGGGTAGCGGAATTGATCGGCGCCGCCATTCTAACTTCCTACGGCAGGGCGGATGCTGTGCCCAACGACCATCCCAATTTCCTGGGACACCTTGGCCGCTTGGGCTCGGAAGAGGGCGGGGAGGCCGCCCGCCGGGCCGACGTCATTCTTGCCGTGGGCACGCGCCTGGGCCAGTCCACCACTTTCTACGACCACCGCTTCATCCCTGCGGACGCGCAGATCATACAGATCGAGATCGACCCGGAGGAAATCGGCCGGAACTATCCCGTGGCAGTGGGTATCGAAGGTGACGCCAAGGCCGTGATGCAGGGTATTTACGAGCAACTCCGCGAAGTGGAACCTCGGCCCAATCCTCAGTGGATGGAGGACATCTCAGATTGGACTATTCGGCGTAAGGAACGCTTGGAGGAAGAAGGGCGTGTGTCTTCGATGCCCGTGAAACCGCAGCGGGTCTATGCCGAGATACGCCGGGTGATGCCCCAATACGCCATCGTGGCTCTGGACGCGGGGTTGTCGCCCAATATAGGCCAGGACCGTTTGTACTTCTACCATCCCCGAAGTCTGATGACCTCACTGGACCTGGGCGGCCTGGGCTTTAGTTTCCCCGCCGCCATTGGAGCCAAGTTTGCTGCGCCGCACCGTCCGGTCATTAATTTCAACGGCGATGGCGGGTTCCTCTTCAATGCGCAGGAGTTCGAGACCGCTGTCAGGTACAACCTTCAATTGGTCACCGTGGTTATGAACAACGGTTGCTGGGGCTCAGAGAAGGCCTATCAGCGCTACGCCTTCAACGGCCGGTATATTGGCGCTGATACCAACAACCCCCGCTTTGATAAGTACGCGGAGCTTTTCGGCGGGAATGGTTTCTACGTAGAGCGACCGGAGGACATTCCTGACGTCTTTGTTGAGGCATTGAACGCCGATGGGCCAAGCATCATCGAGATACCCACAGATCCTGATGAGATGCCGCGGCCGGCCAGGTTAGCCGATGTCCAGGCTCCCCGCGACCGGTAATGGTGTAAAGGTCACCCGTCGCCGGCACTCCACAACTTCATTGAAGCGATTTCATATGCGCGACATCGGATCAACATCTCAGCCGTCGGTCTTCAAAGACTCGCTTATGGCTGGGCTGATCACTGGGAACTAATATCGATGGATAAGCCGGTTTTCCCGAAAGAAGTCGATCTGGGCGAAGATGCTATTGTTATTCTCTGGGACGATGGCCACCGTAGCCCCTATCCCCACAGATACCTGAGATTGCGGTGCCGGTGCGCCAATTGCGTCGAGGAGATGAGCGGCAGGCCTCGGCTCGACCCCGATCAAGTGCCTCAAGACGTCAGGGCTGTAGACCAGATGCCCGTTGGTAACTACGCTTTACAGTTCTTGTGGAGCGACACCCACTATACCGGCATCTATACTTACGATTTCCTTCGATCTCTTTGCACCTGCAACGTCTGCACCGCGGCGGGAGCACCAGGCCATGAGCCCTCCTAGGTTAGGGCGGGTCTTGGATTTCGCGCGGTCGTTTCGCTGGTTGGGGGCTCACAAAAGTCTCCCATTTGATGAAAGAATTGGACTCGAGGGCTAGTCCCCAATGACAGATACGAGTGAAGTTGTTGTGATTGGAGGAGGCGCCGCTGGCTGCGCTGCAACTTATTACTTGGCCCGTGGTGGAGCCGGCGTCACTGTGATCGAGCGGGAAGGCGTAGGAACCCAGGCATCTGGTTACTCGGCCGGAGGCCTGAACCCATTGCAGGGAACCGGGATTCCTGGCCCGCTGGGCGGTTTGGCCATGGCCTCCTTCCGGTTGCATTTGGGGCTATGGGATGAGTTGAAAGAGGGGACAGGCATCGACTACCAGGGCCGCATCATATCGTTGGTCAAGGTTGCCTTTGGAGAGTCCGACCTTCCCGAACTTCAGGAGACATTGGACCTATTCAACGAGGCCGACGGGTTCGAGGCCCACTGGCTCGGACCAGCCGCGGTAGCGGAGTTGGAGCCTCGGATCACCTCCGACGTGATCGCTGGAGTGTATGCTCGGGGCAACGCTGCCCTAGACAGCTACAAGTACACTCTGGCGCTAGCCGACGCCGGGAAGAAGTTGGGAGCCAGTTTCCGGCCCGGCAGGGTTTGCGGGGTTGAGAAGGCCAACGGTCGGGTTACCGGAGTGCTCCTTGAGGACGGGAAGCTGGCCTGTGACCATCTGGTGCTGGCGATGGGCCCTTGGTCCAGACGGGCCGAGGCGTGGCTTGACAGCTACATTCCCGTGGACCCTCTCAAAGGCGAACTATTGCGGACAAGGCTGCCAGGGGTGGCCCTGGCACACGATCTGTCTGGAGGCGGCGGGTCGCTGCACCCAAAGCCCGATGGCAGGATTTGGTGTGGCACCACTGAGGAATGGCGCGGGTATGACAATCAGCCCAGCGACTCGGCCCGGGACGCCATTTTGCAAGGCGCCATCAAACTGGTGCCAGAAATGGCCCAAGCCCAGGTGGTGGAGCATACCGCGTGTCTAAGGCCCGTGACACCAGACTGGCTCCCCATTCTTGGACGAGCTCCGGGCTGGGAGAATGTGTATTTGGCCACCGGTGCTGGAAAGAAGGGTATCCTGTTGAGTCCAGGAATGGGTAAAGCAGTAGCCGACTTGGTTACCCGCCGGGTATCAGACCTGCCGGTGGAAGGGTTCTCCCCTTCAAGGTTTGCTGGGCCACCGGACTGATCCTGGGGCAGTGCGCTGTTTCTATCCCCCTTCTCGAAGATTAGAACCAGTGTGAGGGTTGGTGATGCTGGTGCTCAGCCAAAGCGACGTAGCGAGCCTCTTGCAGTTGGATCTGCTAATCGAGGCCCTTACCCCTGCTATGGCTGAGCTCAGCGCGGGAACGGTCTCTCAACCCCAGCGAGTTGGCGCTTTCGTACAAGACATGGACGGAGTATTGGGGGTCATGCCAGCCTTTGTCCCTTCCTCCCGAGTCCTCTCCGTCAAGTTGGTGAGCATCTTCCCCAATAATGATGCTTTGGGATTACCAACCCACATGGCGTTGATTGCGGTTTTCGACCCGGACACCGGTGCTCCCTTGGCGGTTATGGATGGCACCTACGTCACCGCAGCCCGTACCGCCGCCGGGTCTGCTCTGGCCACCAAGCTATTGGCGCGAGAGGACTCCAGTGTTCTGGCAGTGCTAGGCACAGGTGTCCAGGCCCGATGGCATGCCCGGGCTATACCCAGGGTTATGAACATCAACGAGGTGCGCATCTCTGGCAGGAGTTTTGAAAAGGCCCAAGCCCTGGCCCAAGAGTTGGTCGGCGAGTTGGGTATTCCGGTGATCCCGTTGAACACTGCCAAAGCCGCGCTGGCCGGAGCCGACATAATCTGCGCCGCGACCCATGCCGTCGAGCCCGTAGTGCGCCGGGAATGGGTCTCCCCTGGCAGCCACATAAACGCCGTTGGTCTCAATCCCAAAGGGAGGGAGCTTGATGATGCCACCATTGCGGACTCTCTGGTGGTGGTGGAATCAAGAGCCGCAGCCTTGGCGCCTTATCCAGCCGGAGCCAACGATCTCGCCTGGCCCATCCGCGACGGCGTTATCACCGAAGACCACATTCACGCAGAGGTGGGTGAGCTCGTGGCCGCTCAAGCGAGGGGCAGGACCTCTTCACAGCAGATTACCTTGTACAAGTCCGTCGGTGTCGCACTGCAGGACGCGGTCGCGGCCCGATTGGTCCTGGAGGCGGCCCAAGCCCGAGGCTTGGGCGTCGAGATAGAGATTTAGGTTAGCGCAGGGGTGCACCTGACGGTAGCTACTGGGACAAAGATCAGCACCTTCATCACTATGACTGTTCGTAGGCAAGATTCTGAACAGGCGATACCGTTGAGGTGCACAGCCATCATCAAAAGTGTTACACTGCCGAAAAACCTGCCGGGAGGATGGCTAGGTTGCTGAAATTGTACAACACCCTCACCAAGAGGATAGAGGAAATTCGTCCCTTGGAACCCGGCAAAGTCCGTATGTATACCTGCGGACCGACAGTGTATAGGGACGCCCACATCGGCAACCTACGGACCTACCTGATGGCCGATTGGATCCGCCGTGTACTCCTAGAAAGAGGGCAAGAAGTCTATCACGTCAAGAATATTACCGACGTGGGTCACATGCGCCAAGAGCTCGTGGAATCAGGCGGCGACAAAATCATCCTGGCCGCCCTTGAAGAAGGCAAGACCACACAGGACATCGCCCGGTTCTACGCTGACAGGTTCCACGCCGACGAAGCAAAGGTGAACATCCTTCCGGCCCAAGTGTTTCCCTGGGCTACGGAACACGTTCCAGAGATGCTGACCGTCGTTGGCAAGCTGCTTGAGAAAGGCTACGCCTACCAAGCTGGGGGAAACGTCTACTACAGTGTGGCCGCGTTCAGCGACTACGGCAAATTGTCCCGCAACACCGGGGCCGACCTTTTGGAAGGAGTGAGGGCCGAGGCCGACCCTCTCAAAAGGGACCCCAGAGACTTCACTCTGTGGAAGGGAGCTGAACCCGGTAGAGATTTAAAGTGGGATAGTCCCTGGGGAGAAGGGTTCCCCGGCTGGCACATCGAATGCTCTGCAATGGCGGGGAAATATCTGGGAGAGCAGTTTGATATCCACACCGGTGGGGTGGACAACATCTTTCCCCATCACGAAGATGAGATAGCTCAAAGCGAGGCCGCATACGGTCGGCAGCACGTCCAATATTGGGTCCACGCCCAGCACCTGTTGGCCGATGGCGCCAAGATGGCTAAGTCCTCTGGAAACGTGTTTCTCATAGATGATTTGACGTCCAGAGGGTTTGACCCCCTTTCTTTCCGATACCTTTCTTTGACTTTACGTTACCGCCATAGGATGAACTTCACTTTCAACTCGCTGAGGGCCGCAGAGAAAGCTTTGACGGGCCTTCGTAACAGAGTGTGGGTTTGGAAGAGTCTTCCCTCGCAGGACTCGTCTCCACCTGAAGCCGAGCAGTGGCGCACCCGCTTTTGGGATGCTGTGGAGAACGACTTGGACCTCCCCGGGTCGCTGGCGTTGACCTGGGACATGGTCGGCTCGGACCTGCCGGGTCAGGCCAAATTGTCTCTACTCCTTGAATTCGATAAGATCTTTGGCTTGGATCTGGACAAGGTGCCCGCTTCCTATTCGTTACCTACGTCAGTGGGCACAACAGTGGGCCAACGGTCAGAACTAAGGGCGCACGGAGACTACCAAGACGCCGATAGGTTGCGGGCCGATGTGGCGTCGCAAGGCTTCCTGGTCGAAGATACCATTGGCGCTGCCCGGGTCCGCCCCAAGACCCAAATCGAGCGGCGACAGGAACTTTGGCCCTCCGTGTCCTCCTCTAGAGAGGTGGCATCTAACCTGGAATCACCCGACCAGTACGAGTTCTCATTCATTCTCAACGCGTACGGCTACCAAGGCGACATAGAGCGTTGTATCAACAGCATGGTCAAGCAAGGTGAGGGCTATTCCACTGAGATTATAGCTGTGGACAATGGCTCGACCGACGGGACGGGAGAGTGGCTGGAGGCGTCGGGTAGCAAGCTGGCTAACCTGCGAGTCGTACATTGTGACCACGTCATCGGGGACGCCGCCAGCAAGAACATTGGGGTAAAACAGAGTCTTGGCAAGCATTTGATTATCTTTGACGGATCGGCGGAGATTGTGGGGAATATCCTGGACCCGATTCGAGAGCGACTATCCGATGAATCAGTGGGCATCTACGGTCCCTACGGGCTGACCACCGACGATCTACGTCACTTCCATGAAGAGGTGGAGCAGGGCGAGGCTGACGCTATGCAAGCCTATTGCATGGCCTTCCGCCGTGATGCCGTGAACACCGTGGGACTGATGAGGGAATGCTTCCGCTTCTACCGGAACCTGGACATTGATTACTGCTTCCAATTCAAAGACAAGGGTTATCGCATCATTGCGGATAACAGCCTCCCGATTGTCCGGCACGAGCACCGCCAATGGACCGAGCTGGATGACAATCAAAGGGATGAGCTGAGCCGCAAGAATTTTGGACGCTTTCTAAAACGATGGGGCAACCGCCCTGACTTGCTCATTACGGCAGGTGGTCATGGCGTCGGCGGCGAATTTTTCCACCATTAGGCCAAAGGACACCTTTTTCGGCTGGTAATATGAGGCGCCGCCTGAGCCCCTGAAATTTTTGGATTCTCCCGCTTTTGCCTATCACTAATGGTGCCGATTAAACGCTATTGACTCGTCTCTTTTCATCACACCTTCTAGGGCTGCGCCTGCGAAATTGCTATGCGTTTACCCGTGATATTCACAGAATACTGATGTTCTCAGGCTCGTGACGCCTCCCTTGACGGGCTCGAGGGAGAATGCTAGAGTCCCAACATCCTCACCAATGAACGCTGCATCTTCCATTTGTGGCTTCAGTGACCCACCCTGATGGTGGACGCTACTCAGCGGCTGTTGGCGGGAGACCACCGGGCTCTTTCTAGGCTACTCTCTCTCCTGGAACGAGGAAATTCCCAGGTCGGAGAGGTCCTCAAGTCCGTTGACCGCCACACAGGCCATGCTTACATCGTAGGTATTACCGGACCGCCCGGCGCTGGCAAAAGCACGATACTGGACCAGTTGACCAGGCTTCTGAGGGGTCAGGGCAACAAGATCGGCATCATCGCTGTGGACCCCACTAGTCCGTTCACTGGCGGTGCTTTGCTTGGTGACCGGGTCCGCATGCAGCGGCACTACTTGGACCCGGGGGTGTTCATTCGTAGCGTGGCTACTAGGGGGCAGTCAGGGGGGTTGCCGCGCATCGTGAAAGGCATGGTGCGGCTCCTGGATGCCGCAGGCATGGACCTTGTTCTCGTCGAAACAGTAGGTGTGGGGCAGACCGAATTGGGGATCATGGAAGTTGCGGATACTGTGGTGGTGACATTGATGCCCGAATCGGGGGATGCTATTCAGACGCTCAAAGCCGGTGTCCTTGAAATCGCCGATGTTTATTTGGTCAACAAAGCGGACAGGGATGGAGCGGACCGAATGGCTACCGCAATCACAGGGACACTGCACTTAACACCAGCTAAGGATCAGTGGGTTCCCCCGGTGTTGCTGACCACGGCCAGTTCCGGCGAAGGGATAGAAGAGCTGTGGGCTAGCATTCAGGACCACCAGCATTATTTGATGCTGTCGTCCAAGTTGGCCGACCGGCGGAAGGAGCAACGTCGCCGGGAGTTCCTGGAGACTGTGGAGGAGGAATTGGGTCGGCGGCTCAAGACACTGGTGGAACAGGAACCCAGTCTAACGGCGCTTCTGGAACGAGTGGCTCTCCACGAAGTGGAGCCTTATTCAGCTGCCATGGAATTCTTGGACTCGGTCCGCCTGCCCAGAGACTGGACGGCGTCGCCTTCCACCGGCCAGGGTTAGCATATACCGGCCTCAGCGCTATCAGAGGAGGGCATATCGAACATCTCTAAGACCCGGCTCCTGCATGAATCAATTCTTCGGAGAAATATAGATGGTGGTTATGGGGGTTGATCTAAGGGCTTCTCCGAAACGTCCCAGTGCCGTGGTTGCACTGGACGGTATTCCGCAATTCTCTTTGATCGACAATTTTAGTGATGAGTCTGAGTTGCTTGAGTTGGCTCGAACCTGGCAACCGGAGGTCATCGCAATCGGTGCTCCGTTGGGGCTACCGGCTGGCTTTTGCTGCTTGGAGACATCCTGCTCATGCGACTTCTCATTCCCTCATAGCAAGGGCCGACAGTCAGAGATTGAGTTATCCCGGATGGGTATCAGTTGCTTCTTCACCAATAAGGGGTCTATTATCCGGGGCTTGATCTACCGGGCCATCGATCTGAGCCGCCAGCTAAGGGAACTTGGATTCAAGGTGGTTGAAGTTTATCCTCACGGGTCGAAGGTTATCCTGTTCGGGGACAACATACCTCCCAAAAACAGCCGAGCCAGCCTTAAGTTCATGAGAGAGCATTTGCCTCAATTCGTAGAGGGACTCAATCCGCACCTGGACGGGCTGGACCGAAACGCCTGCGATGCAGTTCTGAACGCCTATATCGGTGTTCTTCATACCCAATGCGGTACAGACGCCCTGGGTGTTCCTGAGGAGGGCTTCGTAGTCCTCCCCAAGCTTCCACGCTGATACCAGAGCCAAATTCGCAGAAGTTAACCCCATGCGGGCCTGACTCGTCGTAAGGCTGACTAGGGTCGTTGTACCCAGGCTGGTTTCGATTTGCCTTGATTCGAATATAAGACCTGTCTACACTGGTGTGAGTAATCTGGTTGTGGCGGGGCTGGGGTGTTCACGGAGGAATGAGACATGGATCTTCAAATACAGGGCCGGAACCTGGATATCAACGACCAAGTCCGGAGGCAGGTCGCGCAAAAGCTGGGCCAAATCAACCGCCGCTTACCCGGCATAACCAGGGTGGCGGTGGAGTTGGCCTCAGAGGCCACCCGGGCGCAGCGCGACCGCATTGTGGCGCAGGTAACCGTGGACGTCGGTGGCTCTGTCCTTCGGGCGGAACAAAGAGCGGCCAACACCGGCGCGGCCCTCACCGCCGTGGCTGACGTCTTGGAACGGCGTGTGGCCAAGTACAAAAGCCGCGCCTATCGCAGTGAGCGGGCCAAAAAGGGCCTGCCCTTGGGAGCCCAGCAGGCCGAGGAATCTCAAACCGCTGAGCCTATTGGCGGAGAGGTATTGGCGGAGGGCGACTTGGTCCGGGTCAAGGAGTTCGAAATGGCTCCCATGACTGTGGAGGAGGCCGCTTTTCAGACGCAACTATTGGGTCACCAGTTTTTCATGTTCCTGAACAGCGAAGCCGACCAATTCAACGTGTTGTACCTTCGGCAGGACGGCAATTACGGACTGATTCAGCCAAAGATCGAGTAACATAAGAGTTTAATTAAAAAGCCAGGCCGCTCTCCCCACGTCGAGAGAGCGGCCTGGCTTTTTTGCAGCATCGCGCAGCTATATGGTTGTACCGATGTTTTTGAGCTAGCCAGTCCTAGGTATTGGTATTCCCATCTCCACCGCCCCGCTGCTGCGCGCCGGCACCCATACCCAAGAATGGCGCCAGCATATTGGTGAACTCCATGGGGAAGATCCACTTGGTGGAGGGACTGGCGCCTAGCGACTTGAGGGTCTCGAAGTACTGGAGACTCATGGTCTTGGGATCCACTGTGTTGGCCACCTGGAAGATCTTATCCAGGGCTGTGCTGAAGCCCTCAGCGCGGAGCACCTGAGCTTGCTGGTCGCCCTCGGCTTTGAGGATCTCGCCCTGCCTCTCCCCCTCGGCTTTCAATATCTCGGATTGCCTTTCCCCCTCGGCCCGGTTGATTTGGGCTTGGCGTTGACCTTCAGACTCGGTAATGTCGGCAGTCTTTATGGCCTCGGCGGACTTTTCCCGTTCCATCGCCGCCTTTACCCCAGGAGGCGGGTCTATCTCGTTGATCTCCACTTGGGATACTTTGACTCCCCAACGCTCGGTGACCTCGTCCATCCGGATCTGAAGCTGGTCTCTGATCCTTTCCCTCTCGGCCAAGGCTGCGGCCAGAGTGGTGGCACCAATGACGGCCCGCAAAGTCGCGAAAGCCAGATTCAGGACCGCTGACTCAAAATTCTGGACCTCCAATACCGCTCTCTCGGCCAGTTCATCCATTACCCGGTAGTAGATCACGAAGTCCATGTCCACCACCACGTTGTCCGCGGTGATGTATTTCTGGGTAGGCACTCGGGCGACCCGCTCCCGCAGGTCCACCTTGGTCCCGTGGAACAGTACCGGGACCAGGAAGTGCAGTCCAGGCCTCCTAGTACCTATATATGTTCCAAACTTCTGTACTACCATCCTTTGGTATTGCTGGACCACTATCAATCCGACAGCCATGGGTACCTCCTAAGGGGACCTGATTCGATTTCAACAATCTTCGTCTGGTCGGTGTCGTAAAACGGTCAGGGTGAGCCCGTTGACCTGGGAAATCATAACGGCCTCGCCCACTCCGATTACGTTACCATCTTCGCTTACTGCTGTCCATGTATCGTTGCCCACCCTGACCACACCCCTTGGGTCCAGCTCGCCGGTCACCGTGCCTGTCATCCCCACCAGCGCCGGACGTAACTGCCGGCGTCCGGCCCGCCGGGATTGGTAGACCACGGTGACCACGTACAGCAGTATCAGCGCCAGGGAACCCGCTACGCCACCCACCAGCCACCTGCTGACTCCTATCGAGGGCATGGTGGGTGAGGCCCCTCCGAAAAGCACCAGCCCGCCAATAATAAAGCTGATGATTGCTCCAACCCCCAGGATTCCAAACCCAGATACCACCACTTCCAGTATGCCGAGCACAATTGCCAGTACGATGAAACCAGCTCCAATCCAGTTGATTGGCAGATTTCCGAACGCCAAAAACGCCAGCAGCAGAGCGATCACACCGACCACACCGGGAACAATGGTCCCAGGATTGAACAGCTCGAGCACTATGCCCAACCCGCCAATCGTGAGCAGTAGAAAAGAGATGTTGGGGTCCGAAATCAGCTCCAGGAAGTTCTCCAGGACGTTTTTGCCGAAGTTCCGGCGGTCCAAGTCCCGGGTATCCAAGATTGTAGTCCCGCTGGTAGTCTCAACCTCCTCCCCGTTGAGCTGGGCCAAGAGGTGATCCAAGTCGTCCGCGATAAAGTCCACCACGTTTAGCTCCACGGCCTCGTTGGCGCTAAAGGACGCGGCTTGTCTCACGGTCTCTTCCAGCTTGTCTTCGTTGCGGCCACGTTCTTGGGCGATGCTGCGAATCAGAGCTGCGGCGTCATTCTCCACCTTGCTAGCCAGGGTTTCGTCCAACTCCTGACCCGTGCCCGATACCGGTGTAGCGGCCCCAATATTTGTCCCGGGCGCCATGACGGCGAAGTGGCCCGCCGCAGTGATGAATGTGCCTGCGGACCCCGCCTGCGCTCCCCTGGGGGAGACGTATACCGCAACCGGTACAGGAGCCTCCAGCAGCTCCTCAA
Source organism: Dehalococcoidia bacterium (assembly GCA_965197555.1). GTDB lineage: Bacteria > Chloroflexota > Dehalococcoidia > Lucifugimonadales > UBA3495. The sequence goes on from OZ240213.1 coordinate 2,718,286, forward strand.
CGATCTCGCGAGTCGACGTCAATAACCCGCCCGGGGTATCCAGGTGGATTATTACCAAGACTGCCTGGTCTTCTTCCGCCTGGGTCAGCGCCCTGGAGATGAATCTCGCTTTAACCGGGCTGATTATGCCATCCACCTCCAGGACCAAAGCATGAGGAGCTTGGCCTGCTACCATGCTGGGCCGGACCAGTCCCGCCAGCACCATAGAGGTGAATATTAGAAAGAGGACAATGCGGAGATATCTCGGCTGTGACATAGCTGCGTCTAGTTGGTATGGCGCCGACAACGGGATTGAGGTTGCTCTCATACTTGCATATTCAGTCACCGCAGGTAGGATGTCAATCTGCGATACATCTGAAGCCGGACCCTGGTATCAAGAGTCTCTCTGGCGGTTTAGACCAAATCAATCAGCACAGATTAGCCAGGAGGAGGACTGGACTGAGGCGGTTGACGACACAGTGTGGAATACCCAGGGCCAACCCCTGGGAAGGCATTGAATCAGGGGGCGATGGAATTAGGGTTCGCTAGCCCGGGACGTTCGCAGGATAGTCTTGAAGGCCACGCCCGGTTTGTTCCAAATAAGCCGCTGCTTCGTGCTGCCTGCTCAAACGGGCAAGGAAAGGATTGACGAGCCTGAGGGCACCCCCTAGGACCGGGTGCCGCAAGATCTTGGCGATCATTTTGCTGTGCCAGTCAAATGCTCCATCCGCCGGATTAGTCAGCTCGGCTTGAATTCCATTCTTGATGGCCTGGGTCACCAGGGAGCTAATTTGTTGGTCACTGAGTAGCTCGAACAGCTTTCGAGCCGAGTACCCCACGTCTAGCTCCCGGGATAAAAGGTTACGCCATCTGTGTTGGTACCGGCTTAATGCATGGGCCGATAAGTCATCCGAGTCCAGCGCTTCGCCAAGGGTCTGGGCGGCCAGTTCGCTGGACAGCAGGGCGTAATAAATCCCTCCACCAGTCGTGGGCTTAACTTGGCCGGCCGCGTCACCCACTACAAGGACACGGTCAAGGTGGGTCCTCTTAAGAGGTCGCAACGGGATGCCCCAGATGCCGGGGCCGGAAGCTACCCTGGTGATCCTGTTTTCCTGGCGTAGCCGCTGGAGGAAATCGTTAAAGTAGACCTGGGCCGTGCGGCGTGTTAACAGACCTGCCAACGCCTGGCCATCTGTCGTTGGGACCAGCCAAGCGAAGAAGCCAGGCGCTATATGCCTTCCCAGGTAGACTTCGATTCCCTTTGAATTACTCGTTGAATTACTCGAATCTACCGATGCCTGCACCGCAGTGACATGATCTGGGACAGAGCCCAGTCCAAGCTGGCGGGTCAATGGCGAGCCAAATCCTGCGGCCAGGACCAAGGCTCGGGCTCGATATCGGTCTCGCTCGGTGATTACGGTTACCCCGTCTGGTTCTTGGGTAACTCGATGGACCCGCTGGCCCAGTATGTACTTGGCGCCGGCCTGTTGAGCCCGTTGTCCAAAAGCGGCTACGTAGGCTACTCGGTCGACAATCCGTGCCTGAGGGGTGGCGGTTTCTATGCGGACGTCCCCACCACAAGGCAAGATCACCTGGGCCGACCGTGCCTCTCGGTAAACCGAGGCGCCTCTTATGGGGAATCGCCGGATGCACTCCTGGCTAATGATGCCTGTGCACAGCTTGTCGCCAACGTTGGACTTGGAATCTATGACGGTTACTGCGTATCCTCTACTGGTCAGTCCAAGCGCGGCATTATTTCCTGCGGGACCAGCGCCTACGATAATCACATCATCCAAGTCGCCAAGACCTCGAAACCCAACACTCGTGCAAGACTGCGCCTGGTTAACAACCTCAAAATTATACCGGCTGACCTATTTGTTAGCCAGGAGATTCGAAATTCGACGCTAAGCAATTTCTAGGCGAGGGCTTGACTGTCGGGCTCTGGCCAGTCTCTGTCGCCTTGACAAGGTCGTCCGTATATGTATAATGTGCCTGGATAGCAAATTGGTCTGACCACTTTCTAATGAGAGAAACGAATCACACAACCCAACGGCGAAGGTTATACGAGGGCATCGTCCAGGAGCTCCATCATCTGATCCAGGAGGGGCAATTAAAACACGGAGCCCGGCTCCCCTCAGAGCGATTGATGGCCGAGCAGTTCAAAGTCAGCCGTAGCTCGGTGAGGGAGGCCATCCGGTCCCTTGAGTTACAGGGCTTGGTGGTTAGCAAGCGGGGCTCAGGGACGTTCATTAACACGGATAACCTGGACTCCCTCGTCTCGTTGATTGCCGCCACCCTGAGTTCCGGTACCGACAACCTTCTAGAAATATTCGAGGTCAGGCATCTGCTGGAGCCTCAGATCGCTGCTGTGGCGGCCCAACGCGCTACCCATGAAGATGTCCACCGGCTTTCTGGAATCTTGGAGGAACAGCAGCGTCAGATCATGGAGGGCATGACCGGGGTTGAAGCCGATACCGCTTTTCACTTCGCGCTGGCATCTTCCACTCACAACTCCGCCTTGGTCAAGGTAGTTAGCGCAGTAGAAGACATATTGAAGCGTTCTCGGGACCAGTCTCTCCAGGAGCCGGGCAGGCCCCGGCGATCTTTGGAATCCCATCGTTGGATCCTTGAAATGATCGCCGCCGGTGACACCCGAGGGGCCCGGGAAGCAATGGAGCACCACCTGACATCCGTTGAGCCGTCCGTCCACTCCGTCGGCCAGTCGCCGGAGGTCCTCGGGCGGACCGCCGAATAAGTCCAATCAAGAAACCCGTCGGTTTTAATTCTATTAGGAGGGCGCAACATGAGCACAGTAGCCGTGGAGGTGGTTTACCGGGGGATCTTTCAGAAAACCCTGGCGCGAAATATCGTCCGTTCCATTGTGTTCGCGGCCCGTAAGGAAGGCAAAATTGGAACGGCCTTTGGGCGCTACGGCGACTCGCCGGAACGCAACGGCATCCCCGCCAAGCAGTTCGCGGTAGTTGCCGACGATCCGGAGGAGCTGGAAGAGACTCTGGCTCGGTACGAACCTTCGGAAGTCGATGTCACTATCAATGTAGACGACACTATGTGCAAGGGTGTTGAGTCCTGGGCATGGTACGGCCTACAACCCATCAATCAGTTGACCAAACCGAACGGGACCTTGATTGTGACCTCTCGGCAGGACGCTGATTCCTTGGTACAGGACATGCACCAGAAGGACTCTCCTTTCGGGCTTTCGATCGTGAAGAGCACGGTCAGCTTTTCGGGACTATGGGTGTACAAGGACGACCATACTGACGTGCGTATATTGGGAACCCTGTGTAATGTATGCCCCCAGTTGTTCAGTCTCGAGTCCATGCTGGAAGCTATTCGAGAAGAGTCCAACAACGAGACCAAGGTGGCGTCGGCTCAAAGGGCCTATGACCTGGCGACCGTGCGGCCTGTGGAACCCGGAGAGGGTAACCCCGAAACGCCGTACACATTTGAGTTGCCGGGCTGGAAGACCATGGAAGAGGGCCTTGTTATCCGGGCCATCGAGGAAGGAGGCGGCTTCCGCGGGGGCGAAGGTGGGTACCAACCGGTGCGAAACTCGGTTTTCAAGAAGTACAGCACCCGGTCCATGCGCCCAGTAATCAATTTCGAAACCTGCATCAAGTGTACCCTGTGCTGGCTCCAGTGCCCGGACACTTGCTTCGACGTGACTCCGGACGGCCTATACGACGCCAACATGGAGTCTTGCTGCGGCTGTGGTGTGTGTGAAGCGGTCTGCCCGGTGCCCGACTGCGTCACCATGGTCAGCGAAGCCAGTTTCAACGATAACGACAGCCAGTGGGAGGCTTGGCAGGAAGACAAGGATGAATACAACAAGTGGATGACCGGCCTGGTTGAACAACAGAAACAAGAGACCCGTACCCATGGCTTCCACCACGTTGGAGGGTATGCCGAAGAGATATCCGAGATGACGGAGGTCTGATGACTACAACAGTAGACAACGAGCTTTTTCAGGCCGAGCGGGAGGAGCTAATCAGCGGTAGCGAAGCCATTGCCATCGCCTGCGCCTTGGCCGACGTGGACGTAATTACGGCTTACCCAATTCGCCCATACGACACAGTAATGCAATATGTGTCCAAGCTGAAAGCGGATGGGGTCTTCGATTGTGATTTCATCGTCGCCGAAAGCGAGCATTCCCAGTTCGAGATCGTTAAACATGCTTCCGCCGTTGGCGCCAGGACCTTCTGCGGGTCCAGTGGAGTGGGCTGGTTCTACGCCTTTGAGGCCATCACCGTCACTGCGGGCCTTCGTATGCCCGTGGTCGCCATGGTGGGGAACCGCGCCCTGGACGATCCGGGAGCTTTCGGAGTTGAGCACAACGATGCTCTGGCGGTGCGGGACCTGGGATGGATGCTCTATTGGGTAGCCACTGCGCAAGAGGCTCTGGATGTAGCTCTGCTGGCTTGGCGGGTAGCCGAGGACCCAACTGTCTTCCTCCCCTTCGCCATCAGTTGTGACGGCTCCTTCCTTACCCACTCCCAAGCTATCGTCCGGGTGCCAACAAGCCAGGATGTACAACGTTTTCTGCCTGGCTACGACCGAGGCCAGCTTCAACTCCATCCGGACAACCCGATCACTGTCGCACCGCAGGTAAATGAGGACTGGCTGATGGAGATTCGCCGCCAAGCGGACGACGCCATGCGCCGGTCGGTATCGGTGATCCGGGACGCTTATAGCGAGTTCAAGGGCATATTCAATAGGGGCGATCCGAGCCCCTTCATCGAAGAATACATGACCGAAGACGCGGAGATGATCATAGTTGGTATGGGCACCCTGGCGCTGCCGGTGCGCGTGGCTATTCGGCGGCTTCGGGAGCAAGGGCGAAAGATCGGCTTCGTCCGGGTCAAGTTCTTCCGGCCTTTCGCAACCGATGAGGTGCGCCAAGCCCTGTCCGGCGCCAAAGCGGTTTGTGTCATCGACCGCGATTATTCCTTCGGGTCCCCCTCCTTTGGCGGCGTCTTGTTCAACGAGATGCGGTCGGCGCTGTACCCTATGGAGAATCGGCCGATGATGTTAAACTTCATAGCAGGGTTGGGGGGCCGGGAGGTCCACGTCAACGACGTAAATGATATGGTCGACATCGTTCAGAAGGCGATCGACACCGGCAAGATCGAACAAGAATCTACCTGGATAGGAGTAAGGGAGTAGGGCCATGACTACCGTACAAGATCTGCCCCAAGTTAGAGGGGTCAAGAACATCCCCATCGAGGAGCAGTTTACTTCCGGGCACCGTACTTGCCAAGGTTGTGAGTCTGCCTTAGTGATGCGGCTGATGATCAAAGCCGCTGGGCCCCGGACCATCGTTGTTGGTAGCACGGGCTGTATGTATGTGGCCAACACCACCTACTACAGCACCCCTTGGGTTGTGCCGTGGATGCACACCCAGTTGGGCTCCTCAGGCTCCGCGGCCACCGGGACTGCTGCCGGCCTATCTTCTTTGATGCGCAAAGGGAAGATGAAGCAGGAACCCATCAATGTCATCGCGTTCTGTGGTGACGGTGGTGGCGTGGATATGGGCCTATCCGCTATCTCGGCGGCCCTTCAACATGAGGAGTACAATCTACTCATCCTGTGCTACGACAACGAGTCCTATGCCAATACCGATATTCAGGTGTCAGGTAGCTCCCCTTGGGGCGCTAACTCCACCTTCAGCCCACCCGGTAAGGTCCACCGCATCATGAACAACCGCTGGAAGAAAAACATGGCGCCCATGCTGGCCACCGGTCATCCGGGGGTCCGGTATGTGTCCACCGCCTGCGGATCATATGGGCTGGACTTCAACAACAAGATCCGCCGCGCCCTTACCATCGGCGGCCCTACCTTTATCCACAGTATCGATCCGTGCCCCAAGGGCTGGGACTATGATCCCAAATACTCCCACGAGCTGGGCATGTTGGCTGTGGAGACGGGTATCTGGCCCCTCTACGAAATAATCGATGGTGAGGTGGTCCTTAACGGGGCCACCCGGGCGATCGCCAGAGGTATCCGCAAGCGGAAGCCGGTAGAAGAATACTTGATGCGTCAGGGCCGGTTCGCCCACTTCACTGCGGAGGACATCAAGTTCTTCCAGGGCAAAGTGGACGAGAGCTGGGAGGAATGGTGGATGCCTGGCGTAGTGCCCTTCAACATGAAGGAAGGGTAAACCCGGACAAGTAGGCTATCAGCCAGAAACCGCGGGGCGTCCCGATGCATCGGGACGCCCCTAGCCATATCCAACCACCCTTGCCAACGTTACTAGCCTCGGGGGCGCAGTTCCTACAATTTCCAAACCCCCCATCGTTGACGATAATCATTACCTTGCGGTATCGTTGTTTGCCGTGGCGATGCCATTTAGACAACGAGTTCCTTGATGCGAGTTTGCGATTAATATGGCAAAGAACGGATTTCGAGTACTTGATTCTGACTTGCATGTCCTGGAACCACCGGACCTGTACCTGAAATGGATGGACCCAAAATGGGGCGACCGTATCCCAAGAGGTAATGCGAGGAAAGGGATTCAATCGGTGGAGTTCTTAACCGAGGACGGCAAGGACATCCGCACCGCTCCCATGTCCCGAGACAGCTTCAAGCGCGCCGTATTGGAAACGATTCACTACGCGGACCTGAGAGAGAGCTCCCGTTTTCAGGTTGGTATCGAGCGCGACTTTGACCCCACGTCTCAGCTAGCTGCCATGGACATGGAAGGGGTCGATGTAGCGGTCCTGTATAGGACGATACCTCTTTACACGGACGATGCTAAGGAACCCGAATACGCTATGGCGCTGTGCCGGGCCTGGAACGACTGGATCACGGATTTCTGCCGGCATGACCCGGAACGGTTCAGAGCCGCGGGCTTGGTTCCGCTTCACGACGCCGAGTTGGCCGTGGAAGAGACCAAGCGGGTGATTACCGAGAAGGGGCACCTGGCTGTCTGTATGACGCCCGAGCCGGTTCTGGGCCGCCAGCTTCCCGACCCCTACTTTGATCCGGTCTGGGCGGAGTTGGAGCGGCTTGGAGTGCCGGTTTGCTTCCACCCCACGTTGCTACCCAACCAGCCCCATTGGTCCAACCGCTTTAGCGAACTGCCGGGCTCCTCGTGGTTGGTCGAGACCTTCGATCAGCCAATCGAAGAAATGCTGGCTGTGGTGTACTTTACCGCCGGGGGCATACTGGAGCGGTTTCCCAACCTCAAAGTAGCGTTCTTGGAAGGAAACTGTAGCTGGCTGCCCTGGCTCCTCTATAGACTCGATGAAAGGTATGAATATTTTCGAGATCTACCCGGCGTTAGGGATTTGTCCTTGAAACCCAGCGACTACTTCTTGCGGCAGTGCTTTATCTCGGTAGATGCCGACGAGTACCTTGCGGCGGACTTCATCAGTCGGCTGGGCGATGACACACTAGTCTTCTCCACAGACTACCCCCACGCCGATTCCCGGTTCCCAGATGCCACTGGCACCCTGCTGTCGTTGGAGGGCGTTTCGGACTCTTCCAAACGCAAAATCCTTTGGGATAACTGTGCTCGGCTGTATGGCCTAGAAGAGTCGGTCTCCACTCCTACGGATTGAGTCGCAGTTCGGCGGTTGGCCTTCTTCGTGAAAGCTGCGCGGTACCCAGGAGTCTTGCCACCTAGCGAGTAAGTCGCTAGAGTAGGTGTGGTTTCTCGGCAATCCTCGCCCCAACCGCTTGCTCAACCCAGGCGAGGGCCAAGGCTATCCAGGTGCCGCCCTGTTAACCTCGGCGACACTGAGAAAGAAGGAGGGACACGTGGCACAAGAACCTATTAACCTCTATGACTACGAAGCCAGGGCCCAGCAGGTACTGTCCCACAATATTTGGGACTTCATCGACGCCGGCGCCATGGACCAGTTCACCACTAGGCGCAACAGGTCTGCATTTGAAACACTCACTCTCCGGCCCCGGTTCCTCCGCGACATCACCGACCGGAACCTGTCCACTACGGTCTTGGGAGAGGAGATCAGTCTACCGGTTATGATTTCCCCAGCCGGTAGTCACATGTCCGCTCACCCGGAAGGGGAGCTCGCCACCGCCCGAGGAGCGGGGAAGTCGGACACTCTGATGATCCTCAGCACCTCTTCCAACTACAGTATGGAAGAGGTGTCCGATGCTGCCTCCGGTCCCCTTTGGTTTCAGCTTTACCACCGGGGATACGACTTTACCGAAATGCTGGTGCACCGGGCCGAAGAGGCCGGCTTCAAGGCCATATGCTTAACCGTGGATACGCCGGTAGCCAGTCCCAAGGAGCGGGACGTTCGCAACGAGTACGCTCGCGCCTTTGAGCTCGGCAACTTCAGAGGTATGGAGAACCGGATGGGCGAGTTGGCGGGGGTTGACGAGACGCCGGCGTGGGACCGGGCTTGGGCCGCACCATTGACCTGGCGTGAGTTGGAATGGCTGCGTTCCCTTACGTCTTTACCCTTGGCGTTGAAGGGAGTCAGGACCGCCGAAGACGCTCATATCGCTGTCGAAAGCGGTGTTGACGGCATTCTGGTGTCCACCCACGGTGGGCGGCAGCTTGACATGACCATGGGCGCCATCGAGATGGTGCCCGAAATCGTCGACGCCACTAAAGGGCGGGCCGAGGTGTATGTAGACTCCGGCGTTCGCCGTGGCAGCGATGTTTTGAAGGCACTGGCTTTGGGAGCCCGGGCCGTTGCCATCGGTAGGCCCCTGTTTTGGGGACTGGCGGTGAACGGCGCCGACGGGGTTCACGGCGTCTTGGAGGTCCTTCGGGAAGAGATAAGCAGGGCGATGGCATTCTGCGGACAGACCAATATTCAGGAGCTGGAGCCCAACTTGATAAATGTTCCTTACGGTTGGGGGGCCGGGACCATGGCACCCTAGCCCTGCTGCGATGAATTGGGCCTGATAGAGGCCTTCCGAATCTATAGGGGCGACCATATTAGGTCGCCCCTTCTTGCTGTGATTTAGCCAGGTAGTGAAGCCCACGCCAACCGGTTCAGCGTGAAGAATGCTGGCCGATCAATTAGCCGCCGCGGCAACTCCCCCGGCCAAGACCTCGGCAAAGAATGAGCCAATCAGCCGGTTAAATTCTTCCGGATTCTCAAAATGAGTGGAGTGGGCAGACCCTGGGACCACATGCATCACGGAACCAGGAATCAACTGGTGCACCGCCGAAATAACCTCGGGTGGGAAGATAATGTCCTCTCCCCCTACAATCAGCATGGTGGGCACGGAGAGTTGGGCGAGATCGGAAGCCTTAGGACCCGCAGGACTTCTGAACATGTTCACTACCCCGTCGGCGTTCAAGTCCGGGTTCAAGCCACCAATCTGTTGGTACAGAAACGTCATCCGGGGATGACTCTCTATAAAGTTGGCCGCCAATGACCGGCGCACTCCTTCCGCCGGGGAGTTAACGCCCTTCAGTATCTCCAACACCGTTGGGTCCCCAACGCCGCCCGTAGTGTCCCCTAGGACCAAGCCGAGGGATCGCTCCGGATGCTCCAAGGCGAAATTCAGGCAGGCCAGGCCACCCATGGATTGAGACACTAGGAAGGTCTGTGGAACTTGCAAGTAATCCAGAAGCTGCTTCAGGTCCTCAACAAAAGCAGTGGGGCCAATGGAGTCTAAGGGTGCTGAAGATTGCCCCCAGCCTCGATGGTCGAAGGTGATACAGCGGTAGTTCCTGGAGATGACCGGCACCTGCTGCCACCAGCTCATGTGGTTGCCGCCTCGACCGTGGGCGAATACCACCGCCGGACCGTCCCCATGGGACTCATAGTAGAGCTCTATCCCGTTGATCGGAGCTTTAGGCATCTTCCACCTCGATGACACGCCAAATAGCAAATTTCTTTAAGGTTATATGGAACTCATTGTACACCGTTGCCGAGTCTATTCACCTTAACCCTCCTGCCACTGATCGCAATCTGCTTTGCCTACTAATGCCGGTTCCGCGGAATTGACGGGCGCTAGCCCGTGTGTTGCAATGATCGAAACCCCTGAATCAAGCTTGGGCGTAATAAGCTCGGCGGTCATCTTCTCCGCAGGAGGACATCAAATGGCCCGCATTCCTTCGGTGCTTTTGGAACATCTGTCACCTGCTTTACAGCCAGCGTTTAAGCGCGCGGCGACGGCTGAGTCGGGTCTGGCGGCAACCCTAAAGGCCCTCTTTGTTAGCCCAATTATGGCGGAGCGTCTGGTGGAGTTGGACCAAACCCTGCGATTGGGAGTGGGGGTGGAGTCTTGGATCAGGGTCATCGTAGCATTGACCGTTGCCCACGAGCGGGAGAGCCGGTTGCTGTGGGACGCCCTTGAGGCGCAAGCCGCAGGGGAAGGGGTCAGGGATGCAGTAGTCCAAGCTATCGACAACGACTCCGCCCGCAAAGGACTGCTTCCCAAGGAAAGTGTCTGGGTACAGTTCGCGCAAGAGGTATTGAGGGGCCAAACCCGCGACTCTACGTGGGCGGCGGTTACCCATCTTGTGGGGGACACTGGTGCGGTGGAATTGGCCGTTCTGGTGTGCTACTACGAGATGATGGCCCGGCTCACGTCCTGCTTCGGCGTAGGGGCCGACAAGAGTGACCCATAGTCCATCGGATCATCGGTCATTACAAATGGTCTGCAAGCCTCTCTTGAGCCGGCCTCCGGACTATCGGGCTGATGGCTGGTCGCTAAGGGCTGACCGCCACCCAGCTACACCGGCCACTGCTCCTGGTTGAAAGCCATCTCCCAAAACATGTGCTCATAGCGGCTACTGGTCAGGAATACTTCCCGCATGGTTTGGAGCTGTTGGGCGCTGGCGTCTTGGGCGATCCCATCAACGAACCCTCGCCAGGCGTTCACGCTGTCTTGTAGGCCCCCGGCGACGTAGAAAGCCGTCCATTGGCCGTACAAGGGGTGCTCGGACTGTCCAATCTCGTGCCTCAACTCGTGATAAGTCCACGGGCAGGGTAACAATGCCGCTGCGGTGGGGCCCAACCCATGGAGTGAGGCAGTGGTCAACATGTGGTTGACATAAGCTGTATTTGTCGGCGACCGGCCTATGACCTGAATCTCAGCCGCTGATAGTCCGACCTCCCCGAGCATCTTAGAGTGAAGAGGCCGCTCTATGGGGGTCAAGGCCCGCCGAAACAGGTCTTCCAGGGTCTGCGAGTCCGGGGACTTGGCCATGGCCATCGCGACGCAACGGGCGAATCCCTCAAGATAAAGATAGTCCTGCGCCAGGTAGTAGCGAAACTTCTCCAAGGGAAGGGTACCGTCCTTGATCTGACTGAGGAACGGATGCGCGAATATCCGGTCCCAGATGGGCTTCGCTTCCGCTCGCAGTTGCTCGGTGAAACTGTCCATTCATCCTTATAGGCCCGGTTGGATATTGCTTATGAACGAGGAATCGAGTTGCCAATACCCGGGTCTCAGTCCGTTTCGCTCTGGGCGACCTTCTCTTGCTCCGACCCGCGTAGCTCGACGCGCCGGATCTTGCCGCTAATGGTCTTTGGCAGCTCGGAGACGAAGTCTATGGCCCGGGGATATTTGTAGGGCGCCGTAGTGTTGCGGACATGTTCTTGGAGACTCAGGACCAGCTCATCGGAGCCTACGTAGCCGGGTTTTAGAATCACGAACGCTTTGACGATGTCTCCCCGCACAGGATCGGGGCTGGCCACCACGGCGGATTCGGCCACGGCCGGATGCTCTATGAGGGCGCTCTCCACCTCGAAGGGGCCGATACGATAACCGGCGGAAATTATTACGTCATCGGCCCGGCCCACAAACCAGTAATAGCCCTCCTCGTCCTTGTAGGCCTTGTCCCCAGTCATGTACCAGTCCCCCACGTGACAGCGGGCCATGGCTTCGGGATCCTTCCAGTACTCCTGAAACATCCCGACCGGGCGGTCAGGCTTGATCTTGACGCCGATCTGCCCTTCCTCTCCCGGGGGCAACTCGTGCCCGTCATCGTCCACAATGCCAATCTGGAACCCGGGCATCGGCCTCCCCATGGAGCCTGGCTTGACCGGAAGGCACCGGAAATTAGCGACCAGTAGCACCGTCTCCGTTTGGCCGTAACCGTCGTAAATGGTCAACCCGGTGCCGTCCTCCCATTTCTTCATTACCTCTGGATTCAGAGGCTCACCGGCACCGGTGCAGTGACGCAGATTTCGTAGATCGTACTGGGTGAGGTCTTCCAACACCAGCATTCGAAAGGCCGTGGGGGGAGCGCAGAAGGAGGTAACCCCGAATTCGCTCAATATTCTTAGCGTCAACTGAGAATCGAAGCGGCCTCGTGCGTCGTGCTGCATAATGGCCGCTCCCTGAGTCCACTGGCCGAAGAGTTTGCCGTATGCTGCCTTAGCCCAGCCAGTGTCGGAAATTGCCCAATGAAGGTCCGTTGGCTTCAGGTCGTGCCAGTACTTGGCCGTGAGCACGTGAGCCAGACCGTAAGACGCCTGGGTATGGAGCACCATCTTAGGGTAGCCCACCGTTCCCGAAGTGAAATAAATCAGCAAGGGATCATCGCTGCGCGTCGGCTCCACGTCTTCCAGCACCGGTGATGCCCCGGCCATTTGCTCATCGTAGGAAACCCACCCTCTCTTGGCATCGCCCACCATGAGGAGGGACTTCAGCGACGGACACTCGGCGGCGGCCTCTTCGACCTTGGCGGAGTTTTCCAGGTCGGTGATGGCCAATACCGCCTCGGATTGTTGTATTCGGTACTCGATATCCTTGGGCGTGCAAAGAGTAGTGGCCGGCATCGGCACCACACCGAGCTTGATCATTCCCAGGAGGGCGGCATACCACTGAGGAATTCTGGGTAGCATGAGGAAAACCCTGTCACCCTTGCCGATCCCCATGTGCCGCAACACGTGGGCGAACTTGTTGGAGGCGACTTTCAGGTCCCAAAAGGAATGCTGTTGCGCTTTTTCGCCGGAGGGCTCCACTGAAATCAACGCCAGCTTGGTCCGGTCTTCAGCCCAACGGTCCATTACGTCGAAGCCAAAGTTGAAATATTCCGGTACCTCAAGGCGGAAATCCTTGTAGGTCTCCTGATAGTCCTGCATGTTGGGGGTCAGGTCAGGCATCATTTCCTCCGCGGAAAGGGTTGCTTCTAGCATATTCTACAACCCGCAGTATCTCGGCGGAAGCTCGCGACTGAATATCGGCATGATTCGAACCGGCATGATTCGAACCGGCATGATTCGAACCGGCATGATTCGAACCGGCATGATTCGAACCGGCATGATTCGAAGGAGAAGGGGGCTGGAGATGGCGCGGCAGGTTAACGCTCCGCCGCCGAAGGGAAGTTGGCCGGACGTTTTTCCCGTACTGCGGCCAACCCTTCTTTGACGTCTTCTCCAAAGAAACCCATCATCTCCAGGGCCAAGGAGTAATCGAAAGCGGTGTGGCAAGCCATCCGCAGCCACTGATTAAGGGCCTGCTTGGTCCCTCTAATGGCTGGCTGAGGTCCCTGGGCCAGCTTGTGCGCCACCTCCATTGCCTTCGGCATCAACTCCTCATGGGGCACAACCTTGCTGACCAAGCCAATACGCTCAGCCTCCTTCCCATCGAGGAAGTCGCAGGTCAAGAGGTAGTACTTGGCTTTGGCCATGCTGAGCAGCAGCGGCCATATGGCTGCGGCGTGGTCGCCAGCTGCGACACCCAGCCTGATGTGTCCGTCGGTGAAACGGGCACTTTCAGACGCTATGGAGATATCGGCCATCAAGGCTACGGCCAAGCCGGCGCCCACCGCCACCCCGTTAATGGCCGAGATTACGGGCTTCTCCAGATTGATCATGCCGTAAACGATGTCCGAAGCCTCTTTCATAGTGCTGGCGGTTATTTCCGGGTTGCCGATGGCTTCTCGATCATGTCAAAGTCGCCTCCCGCTGAGAAAGCGTTGCCCGCACCGGTAACCACTGCCACCCTAACTTCTGGGTCCCGACCCAGGTCACCCCATATCCGGGTCAGCTCGTTGTGCATGCCAAAATTGGTGGCGTTTAACGCTTCCGGGCGGTTGAGGGTCAGCAGCGCCACCCCGTCTTCTACCTCTATCAGAATGAATTCATAGGATGAATAGTCCACGATGGCCTCCTCGTAGATGGACGCATTCAGGGATCAGCTAGAAAACTGATCGTCTCAATACACTACTCCTTGCTCCGCCAGCCGGGTCAATTCAGAGTCGGCCATCCCTAAAAGCTCGCCGAATACGTAGGAGTTGTCTTCGCCGATGTTACGGTACTCGCCAAATTCCATGGGAGTCTTCGATAAGCGGACCGGTGTGTGCCAGGCCACCCCCTGGCCCTGTTTCCACTCCGAGGCTACCTTACCGCGCTCCGCCTCGAAATAGCGAGTGGGCTTGTAAAAACCCCGTGCGTGTAAGTGGGCGCTGGTATACAGGTCCTCTCCTTGGGACACGATGCTGGCCGGCACCCCGGCACCTTGTAGCTTCTCCATGATGTCCTCAGCATTGAGCTGCCTGGTCCATTGGCTGATCAACTGGTCCAGCTCTGTCTGGTTATGAGACCGGTGCAGAAAGCTTGCGAACCTGGGATCTTCGCTCCAAGTAGGTTGGCCCATTACCCGGCAGAGAGCATTCCATTCATCATCGCTAAAGACGGCGATGGCGCAATACCTCCCGTCTCCCAAGCAGGGGTACACCCCGTGGGGCGCAGCGCCGGTATCCCGGTTGCCCATGCGGTCCGGCAGTCGGCCGCTGAGTTGGTAATCCAAGATAGCCGGGCCTGCCGTGACGGCGCCCGTTTGAAATATGGATGACTCTATAGCCACTGGCTCACCGGTCATTCGTCGGCGAAGCAAGGCGCCAATAATGGCGCTGGGTTGGAGCACGCCTGTGTGGTAGTCCGAATAGGAGGTGTTGACCGCCACCGGTGGCTCGTTCTCCTCCCCGCTCATCAACGACACCCCGGACATGTGTTGCACCAGAATCCCGTAAGACTTGTAAGTGTAGTAGGGTCCGTGGCCCCCAAGGCCGGTCTGCCACATGAGTATGATATCGGGGCGAGCAGCTCTCACCTCCGGGAAGTCCACGCCCCACCTGGATAAGATATTGCGACGGAAATTGGTCATGAATACGTCGCTTACCTTGATTAGCTCCAATAGGAGTTCCTTGCCTCGGCCGGTCCTCACATCCAGCGTGATCCGTTTCTTCAATCGTTGGTAGTCGGGTTGTCCGGCGCCTCGAGACCACGCCGGGATGAAAGCCATTTCGTCCAGGACCTTGTTGGTCTCGACCTTGATGATCTCGGCCCCTAATGAGGCCAGGATACGGCCGGTCAAGGGAAGAGCGACGTAGGGACCCAGTTCGACGACCCTTACCCCGGCTAGAGCTTTGCTGGTCATCCTTCTCCTTCGTGTTGGCGCACAGCTAGACGATACCGTTGGCTCTCATGAACACCAACTCCTCTCGGGTGTAGCCCAATTCGCCGCAGTAGATGGCATCATTGTCCTGCCCTATGCGGGGAGCTGGTTGGGAAGAGGGCTGTACCTCGTCGCTGTTGATGATTCCCAAGGGGTACTTGAGGCGCCCGAGCTGGGGATGCTCGACCTCGGTCCAGGAGCGGCTGGCGTCCAACTGGGGGTCTTGTATCAAGTCGGCTACATTGTTTACCGGAAGAAATACCAGATTGCGCCGTTGGCCCTCGTGAAATAGCTCCTCCGCAGTGAAGCGGGTAGAAAAATCGATGAAGATCGCGGTGATCAGGTCGATGTGGGGTGCACGCTCTTGGTTTCCTCCCTTGTATTGCTCTCTCAACACTTCCTCGTTCCCCGTAACCTCATAGATCCACTCGGCCAGCGCATCCCATTCCCTGGGAGTAATTATCCCCGCCGATATCCATCCGTCCCGGCAGGGAAAAGCGCCCAACGGTATCACCAAGGTTGAGTTGGTACCGACCCGCGTGACGTTCTGGCCCAGTTGCATCCAGGCCAGCGCCGGATGAGCATCGGTGTAGTAAGTGATAAGCGCCTCCTGGAGAGACACGTCTATATATTGCCCCTCCCCCGATAGCATGTCCCGGTAGTACAGCGCGGCGAGAACCGCAGCCGAGGCGTACTGGGCCCCTGGGAAATGGGAGTGCTCGTTGCCTTGGCGCATCGGAGGACCGTCGGGGTCGCCCGTGATCTGCATATAGCCGCTGGCTGCCATGGTGATCAAGTCCGATGCCTTGAAGTCCTTCCAGGGTCCGGTTTGACCGAAGGGAGTTATGGAGGCCATAACCAACCCCGGGTTGTTCTGGGTCAAGTTGTCGTAGTCCAGTCCCAGGCTTCGCAGATAGCCGACGGGAAAGGACTCGATCACGACATCAGCGCCGCTGACGAGCCGCTTGAATATGGTGCCACCCAACGCGGACTCCAGATTGAGGGTAACGGACCGCTTGTTGGTGTTGTAATAAGCGAAGTAAATGCTGCCTTCGGACTTTGGTTCATCGCCAAGGAAGGGGCCCTTGGCTCGACCGCTGCTGCCGGCCAGTGGCTCAACCATGACCACGTCCGCACCGTAGTCGGCGAGCACCTTGGTGCAAAACACTCCGGCGGGACCGGTGAGGTCCAATACGCGGTAGGGCGGAAGGAGGCTGCCTAAGGCAGGCGGTTGAGGTGGCATCGTAACCCCGGCGACGGTTGTGGTAGGCCGTCGGGATGTCCCCATCGACCTAGGGGCGGATTGTAATGGGACACCCCTGGGCAGTCAAGGACATGCTGCCGTGCCAAGGGTATCCCGGGAAGTTAGGGGTCGTTTTCATCCGATCCGATGTCACATGGTCTTCCACCTTCAACACCACTAGCGCTACCGGCTGTACCCCGACGGCTTAGGCGTAGGAGCAATCTCGCTAACTCGACCAATCATGTGGTTTAGTAGGAAAGTAAAATCGTTGTAGGCGTCCTGGCTGCCCAGGTGGCTCCGCAGCGACTGTAACTGGCCTGACAAGGTATTCAGTTCGCTGTATACACCCGAATAGTTATCCCTGAAGTGGTAGGGCAAACCACTGTACCGGTCCGATGATAGTCCTACGATGGCCCCAAGCTGCAGTAACGGGTCCCCGGAAGTATCGAACTCTGTGTTTAATCTACCCCATACCTGGGTGCTTTGACTTCGGGACTGCCCAGAGTCTGGCACTACCCATCGCAACTCTACGTCTCCCAGGTCGGTCACTTGGGCTCCGCGCCTTAGGGCACTTTCATGTAGCTCCAGCTCATAGAAGACGGTGGTAGCGGCGCCGGAGGGTATTTCAGCGAACTCCTTCCGGTCTTGGGCAAAGGTTTCATTGGGAGTTACCCGGTTTTCATAGCCAACAATGCGCCAGGACTTTACCACTGCGGGGTCCCAAGTCACCTGGGCGCGGGTCTGATCAGCGAAGGGCGTTGAGATAGCTAGCCAGCTTTCCCGGCTAAAGGTCTTTCGCGCCTGATCCGTATCGTCCAGGTAGCGGTACCAACCGTTGCCCTGCTGAGCCAACTGCTCAAGCAGGTAGTCGTTATAGTTTTCAACGCCAACCCCAATGGTGATCAGTCGCAGCGGGTTCCCAGCGTCCTCATCGTAGACCGATTCTAAAATCCCAAAGGGGTCGGTAGCATCCACGTTGGCCACACCGTCCGACATTAAGATGATGTAGTTGTAGGCGTCGGGCCGCTGGCGCCGCGCTTCATCCGCCAAACGGACTCCCAAGTTCAATCCCGCTTGTACATTGGTGCTGTCGTGGGGCGCCAGGCGCTCAATGGAGGTGCGGACCGACGAATCCCCTGGGGTTCGGTGTTCTACGGTTAGATGGCCGATCACCTGGTCGGTAAAGTGGACCACTGCGATGCGGTCCCCGGTTCCCAGGCTCTGTCTAATGGTCTCCGCGGCCTCCCGGGCGATCGCCACCCTGTTCCCCCTGGACATGGACCCGGAGGCATCCAGCACCAAAGTTACGTTCAGTGGCCTGTCATCCGGGGCTTCAGCTGCCTGGAACCCTATCCGCGCCAGGTGCTTGTGGCTGTACAAAGGGTGCTTAATGACATCGCTGGATATAGCGAACCCCCAACCGTCTGTAGGTGGGGCGTATTGGTAGTCGAAAGCGTTGATCCACTCTTCTGCCCTCACCGAGTCCGGCTCTATCCGATACCCCTTACGAGCCCAGGTCAGGGCCAGCTCGTATGACGTGCGGTCAGTATCAAGGCTAAAGGTTGAAACTGCTTGTTCCGAGGTGGCCACATCTGGCAGTCGTGCGTAACCCTTGAACGTCGTGGCCGTCGGTGGTGCAATGGCCAAGCCTCTCTTAGAACGATCGCCCGCAGGCGGTGCGGGAGCTGGAATGATAGCCGGGGTAGCATAGGGCTGTGCAGAAGACCAATTCCCCCGATTATCTTCGCGCGGGGAAGACGCTCCTGCGGGACCCTTAAAGCCCTTTTCAGGGGCCGCTTCAGCAGCCTTGGGCGCTGAAGTGGCCGCCGGGGCCAGCGTGGGCGCAGATTGCTGAGGGGGACCTCCGGCGGCCACCGGAGGTGAAGTGGCCGCCGGAGCTTGAGTGGCCACGGGCCGCTGGGGGAAAGCTTGCGTGGCCGCGGGTTGTACGGTGGGAAGCGGGGCGGCTGGTGAGACCCCGGTAGTCGTGGACCGTGGTCTCGCCGCTGGTGTGGGTTCCCCGGACGCGGGCCCCATCGTTGGAGCCGGGGCGGTCGTACTTGGCGGCTCCGGGGCCAATGGCCGCACTGAGTCTCCTGACTGTCCGTCGCCACCACCCCCCTCCATGGCCCGGAAACCACCACCGGAATCTGCGGGACCTTCCTCACCGTAGTTAGAGATCCACAGAGCTAAAGCAGCCGCTCCAAACAGCACAGCCACCAGCGCAACCGCGGTCGCAACTCGATACGATAGTACCGGGGACCAACTTCGGTCCGAAGGAGCGAACCACCTTCGCCAAAACGAGGAGGAGCGCTGCTCCCTGGACTGTTCTTCGAGACGGCTGTTAAGCCACTCCCACGGGTCTCGCGGGGAACGTAGGTCATCCGCCTCCCCAACGAAATATTCCCGGAGGACGCGTTCCATTTCTTGGTCTGGTGAATCATTACTAGTCATGGCCGTTATCCTTCCTAGGGCCGGACTCCCCTAGCTGGTTTCGCATGTGATCAAGGGCCCGGTGTAACCGGGACTTCACAGTGCCCTCCCGCACTCCAATAGATTGGGCCAATTGGGGTACCGTGAGCTCTGCGAAATACCGCAAGACAACTACCTCTCGGTGCTCCGGGTTTAGGCCAGCCAGGGCCCTCCGTACTACCTGGCGGTTCTCCTGTGCCACCACCACCTCCACCAGATCGTCGGAGGCATCTGGCTGGTCCCGCTCCCCAATTGAGACGGTGGGTACCGACCGTTTTCTCCGCTCGGCAAGTACCGCGTTCACCAGGATGCGCATGAGCCAGGGCTTGACTGGGCGGCCTCGCTGGAAATGTCGAATTCCTCGCCATGCAGAAAGCAACGCCTCTTGCACCTGCTCCTCTGCTAGGGCTCGATTGCCGGTCATTAAGAAGGCTGTACCGTAAAGAACGTCCTTATACTGCTCCACCAGATGCCGGAAAGCATCACGATCGCCATCCTGACACTGCACAACGGCCTCGTCATCGGTCATGTATTGCCCTCACTGCCAGTGTGTAAAGGGGGAGTTAATAGATAATATGCGTGTTCGGGCGAAATCGTTCCATCCCAGGGGACCCAAAAGTGCAGATGGACTTCAACACCCAAGTGGTGAGCCACTACCGACTCCTGGGCTACGAGAACCACCGCATAGACGACGAACGGTTCCTTGACGATGCCGTCGTGGGTGAGATAGGGGCCGACCACAGCGTGTCCCCGCTCTACAATCTGAAGCTTCACGACGATGCAGACGGCCCCCTGGGAGAAGTCTTCGTGCGCTACCAAGAGCCGGACTCTAACGAGGTCGTAGGCCTCAGCCGGACCGTAACGCGGGGGGAGTTGTCTTCGGAGTTCGAGGGTTTCCACTGGAGGCGCTTAGTCCAGCGCCTCCAGTCCCTTGCGGGGAACGGATCGGCCTTGACGATCGGCGCGGTCCAAACACCTGTACATGAAGTCGTGACTAATCCATGCCGCGCAACCAATACAGGCCATGGAAGCCCATATCGTATACAAGCTTAGCGCCCCTGTGCCGCTGAGGCTGTCTGTAAGAGCGGCGAAGGAGACCATCGGCATGACACTTAGAGTACAATAGCTTCCGCATCTAAAGCGCCATTAAACAAAGGGCATCACTTGAGCTCATTGGACCAGGGAGGGTTTTGAAATGGCCAGTCCTTCGGACGAAGTCAGCCGTTATTTGGCGTTGACCTCCAAGTCCCGGGCTGTTTGGGAGGAGGCCAAGGAATACTTGCCCGGCGGGGATAGTAGGCATTCCATATTTTGGGAGCCCTACCCTATTTTTGTGACTGAAACCTCGGGTTGTCATGTGGTGGACGCCGACGGCGCGGACCGCCTGGATTTCATCAATACCATGACCACCATGATCCTTGGCCACGCCCCCGAACCGGTGGTGCAAGCGGTGGAGAAGCAACTAAGGAAAGGGATTGCTTATAATGCCCCCAATGAGCACCAAGTGCGGCTGGCCAAAACCCTGTGCGAGCGGATTCCCAGCATGGACCTCGTAAGGTTCACCAATTCCGGGACTGAAGCCACGCTCAATACCCTGCGGGCCGCTAGGGCGGTGACGGGGAAGAGCCGGTTCGCCAAGGTGGAAGGGGGCTACCACGGTACCCACGATGCGGTGACTGTCAGTCTTAGGGTTGACCCGCAACAGGCCGGGGCCGCAGACAACCCCCAGCCCGTGGCTGGCAGCGCGGGCTTGGCGGACGGGATATTGGAACAAGTGGTCGTCATCCCCTTCAACGAACCGGACGTCGCCCTCCGGATTTTGGAGCAAAACCGGGCAGATCTCTGCGCTGTCATTGTCGAGCCGGTGATGGGCTCGGTGGGCATGATACCGGGCACTCCGGAATTCCTCACTATGCTTAGGGAATTCACCAGTGAACACGGGATAGTCCTGATCTTTGATGAAGTGATCAGCTTCCGTGTGGCCCGAGGAGGAGCCCAAGAATACTATGGGATCACGCCGGATATGACTGCTATGGGGAAGATCATCGGTGGCGGGTTCCCGGTCGGCGCCTTCGGCGGCCGGCGCGACATTATGGAGCTATACGACCCCACTGGGCCAGCCACGGTGAGCCACGCCGGGACCTTCAACGCCAACCCCATCACCATGCTGGCGGGAGCCGTCAGCCTGGAGCAGTTGACCCCTGAGATATATCAGCGGCTGGATGAATTGACCAAATCGCTGCGGGAGGGACTCCGGACGGCTTGCGCCGAGCTGGAAGTGCCGGTGCAAGTCACCGGTTTGGGGTCTCTCTTCGGCATTCATTTCACTGAGCACCCGGTGCGGAGCTATCGCGACGTCACCACGGTGGACGCGGCTCTCCGGGAGCAAGTGTTCTTGGGCTTGCTTAACGAAGGCATCTTGATAGCTCCCAACCTGGTGGGGTCTATCTCCACCGCCATTGACGATACCGAAATTGAGGTCTTCTTGAGCGCCTTCAAGAGGGTGTTGCAGCGGCACCGCTAGCCCCCGGCTGGACGCGGTGTCCACTCCGTTAGGATGAAGTATTAGAGGGTGAGGTGATGGGCCAACCCCACCTTGCCTACTACTCTCTCCAATGCCCAGGAGGCGCGTACACCGGGGTGGCCTCGGTGCGAACGGTCTCCGCTGCGAACCAATCCTGCACCGTTTCCCGCCACTTCAGGTAGTGGGGCGTTTCCCGGTGAGCAACCTCCCAGGACTCTCGGTCCTTGTAAACCTCGTATAGGTACATCCGGCTCGGGTCTTGGTTGTCCTGCAGAACGTCAAACCGGAGACAGCCCGGCTCATCGTTGTTCGAGCCATTGGCATCACCCATCGTCGCTTCAATGAAAGCTTCTCGGTGTTCGGGTTTGACCTGAATGGTCACAAAAAGGGCGAACATGTATCCTCCTTCGGTTCTAGCTCTAGATCTCGCCGCGCTTGGAACCAGGCCAATTATAGACGTGGTTCCATACCCGTACAACCAGATTGAATCTAGCTTGCCAAGGGGAAACGCCTCCCAGGCGGATGCGGGGCTAGGCTGTAACTGCTCAGGCTCGATGTATTGTTCCCGCCGTCCAGAGCCGCTCCTGCTGCACTTCGTCATTCCCGCGAACGCGGGAATCTCTCACCCGACCTCGTTATACAAGTCTCTTCGTGCCGGATTACTCTTCTCGACTACTCTATTGTCCATGCCCGGTTCCATTTCTTTAGAGCCCTCTCTCTAGTGATCACCTGCACATGGACCCGTGACCATCATAGCCGACGAGATGGTGAACCCATCCACGAGGTTATTTTTGTGTTGCCAGACCCTCTTAGCCGAGTTGGAGGTAACGTTAATGCAGAGAGTGCTCTTAGGCTTGTTCGCAAGAACCCGCCCCCGGCTCCGACCGGGGGGCGTAAACGCGAGGCTTTTTCATATGAGAAGTTCTGGATCCCCGCCTTCGCGAGGATGACGGGCCTAGGGCGGGAATGGCCCTCAACTGCCTGAACTGTTACACCAGGCTTGGTATTGGTGACAGCGTTGGCGAGGCGTTGTAGAATTGCTTAATCAAAGAGGGAGGCAGCCCATGGCCGATATTCCAGTGGTCTACACCCTTACCGTTTGCCCAGCCTGCGACGTCCTCCGCAACACCTGGCGTCGAGAGGGGATCGAGTACGAAGAACGGCGGGTCGACCAGAGCCAGACAACTCTGGACGAAGCGCTGGATTATGCCGACACTGTCCCAATCATTGTTTATCCCGATGGCCGGGTCGAAATCGGTTTCCAGGGGCACACCGGTTGAGAGATCGGTTGATGGGCTGGTAGCCCATCCGAATACGGAACAGGCCGGAGGCATCCCCTATCCTGTAGAAGTGGACCCCCACTCCCTAAAGAGGAGGACTTATGGCACGAGAGACCAGCGTCGTTACACCCCAGAGGTTCGCTGAGGGCTTCAACTACGAAAACTACATTGAGCAGATCAAAGTTAACAAAGAGAGGTTTGGCTCCTTCTACGATGGTTTTCAGATAAATCCGGACGATGCTGCTATTTTCCGGGACCTGACTCATCGGCCGGGTGGCCCCGCCAAGATGTTGGTCTTGGGCGAGGATTGGTGCGGCGACGTAATCCGCGGCTTGCCGGTCCTAGCGCGAGTGGCCAAGGCTGCCGGGATGGAGATTAGCATATTCCCCCGGGACCAACACCACGACATCATGAACGAGTTCCTGAAGGAAGGTCAGTGGATGTCTATCCCGGTGGCGGTGTTTTACACCAAGGACCATGATTACATCTGCCACTGGATCGAGCGACCGGAGTTGGCCGAGCGGGAGATGGCTGAGATTGAGGTCAACATTCGCGCCGAAAACCCGCAAATCACCGACCAAGAATTCAGTCGGCAGCGACGCACCCGCACGGCGGCTCGTGCCGAAGCCTGGATTGAGGCCACAGTGGAAGAGTTAAAGGAGTTGCTGAGCAAACACGTCAATTAGCCAGATCAACCCATGGGCTTAGCTTAATGGCCGGACCTTAATGGATGCCCTTCCGAGTGTCTGCATGACCGGGAGGGCATTCCTACGTCTAGAGTAGCGCTGAGGCGAATCGCTTGGGACCCCTCCGGCCCCTGAGGTTTACAGGCTCTCCGAAGCTTGCGTGGTGTTAGCCCGGAGCGGAGCGCTGACCTGATGCAAATAGCCCAGAATCTCTCTGTTTGATTGGAGAATGCTGGTCTCGTGGTAGGGTATCGACCGTGAGGAGCAAAATTCTCTCACCAGGATTTGCGCTTTCTTCAGATTGTTCCGAGGCATGTTGGGGAACAGGTGGTGTTCGATTTGATAGTTGAGGCCCCCGTAGACGAAGTCTGTGACAGGGTGGGCTGCAACATCCCGCGAGGTGATCACCTGCTGCCGGAGGAAGCCAATTTCGGTGTCCCTGTCCAATACTGGCATCCCCTTGTGGTTGGGCGCAAAGACCGACCCCATGTAGAGCCCTTCCAGGCTCTTGTGAACAGCTATGAATAACACCGCGTGTAATGGCTCCAGAAAAAAGAACAGCAGGCTGAGGTACACTGCCAGGTGCGCCACGACCAGGAACGGCTCTACGATAGGGTATCTTAGCTTGCCTCCGGTTAGGACGTAGTGAATCCCCGCGAACAAGAAGCTGACCGCTGACAGCACCAGGATCGGGAAGAACAAGAGGCTCTGGTATCTGACCATAAGCTTGTGGAGCCCAAACTTGATGTTAGCTCCTCCTACTGTGAAAGCAAGGACTGATACCTCGATGTCCCCATCCTCTCCGATCCGGTTGGGGCTGCGGTGGTGCTTCTTATTGTGCTTTTCGTTCCACCAGCTTGGTACCAGGGCCATCAGGAACCCCACCATCAGGCTGATCGCATCGTTGCGCTTGACGGAGGAGGAGATTTGCTGATGCCCGGCATCGTGCCCAATTAGGCCCAACTGGGCAAAGACGAAGCCAAGAAAGGCCGCATTGAAAAGCTGCAACCACGGGTTGTCCACGACCGCCAGGAAGGTGATACTGGCCGCCAACAGCGACAGTGTAGACAGGACCTTGAAGGTATAATAGACGGGCTGCCTGGCCAGCAACCCCCTCTGCCTGATCAGCCACCTCAACTCACCATATTCCAGAGCATCCGAACGTAATTCGGCGGCATTGGAGGTGGCCACCGCTGGCCTATTCATCAGCACGTTGGTGACTGCCGCCGGTACCGGGTTTTTAATTGCCATAAGCGTTCACGTCTCTTTTTTCGCTCCTGATGCTCCGCAGGTTGCCTGGCTGCCACCGTGAATGGCATGTCAATAGATCGCAGGCAACCGGAACCCCATTGCGAGCCGGTAACGCATTATACAGATAACCTAGGACAATGCTACGACTGCGCCTAAAGCGGGTATAAGGATTCCTGTGGTGAGCAACAGGATCATCTGGGGCTATGGATTCATGTCACGCATGATATCGCCCAAAGTTATGCGAATTGCTGCAAGTTGTTCCTTATGGAGGGGTTATGACACTGTCAGACCATGAACGCTTCATGCGCCTGGCGCTGGAGGAAGCGGATAGAGTGGGGTGCCAAGGTAATGACGCGGTTGGGTCCATTATTGTTAGGGGAGACCTAGTGCTCGCTGTAGGCGGTAACCTGACGTCTTCAACCAACGACCCCACAGCCCACGCCGAGACTGTGGCCCTACGCAACGCGGGTGCGGCTGCGGGTGACACCGGCCTTTCCGGCTGCGCCTTGTACACCACCTTCCAACCCTGCCCTATGTGCGCTGGTGCGATTATGGTCAGCGGAGTGTCTTCAGTGGTCATAGGCGCCCGCCCAGACCCAGCGTTGCGCCGCTATGGGCCATACACTCTGGAGACCTTCCTGGACTGGACCGGATGGCGCGACAAGATTCGGGTAATTGGCGATGTCTTGCCGGATGAGTGTTTAGAGGTACGCCAGAAATGGCAGGCGCGGAGATCTCCTTGACCCCATCGAGGGCCGTCAGTACAATTGCGCCATTCAAAGACATGGTCAAGCATACAAGCTGACAGCAGGTTTTTCACAACCTTGGGAGGTGCGTAATGGCGACCAGTTCGGCAGATACATCCGTGAAGATCAAGGTCACCGAGATGGACCACATCGTCCTCCGGTGCAAGGACGTAGAACGGGCATTGGAGTTTTATACCGGAGTCTTGGGCTTGGCCCCAATGAGGGTAGAAGAATGGCGAGCGGGCCAGCTACCCTTCCCCTGCGCCAGGGTGACCAACGAGACCATAATCGACCTGTTCCCCTTTCCCGACCAAGACCCGGTCGGTGAGGGCCCCCGGAATCTGGACCACTACTGCCTGGTCATCGAGCCAACGGACATGGCAGCCTTGGCCGACCACCTGCGCCAACAGGGAGTAACAGTAGTGAGCGACGAACCCGCCCAGCGGTCCGGTGCCCGCGGCGCCGGAACTTCCATATACATAAGGGACTGGGAAGGCAACAACATCGAGCTGCGTCACTACTGAGCGCCCGTTGGCGTCATGAGACATTCCCCCAGGAATGGGGCGGGTGGTCTAGGGTAAGGCTTTCCGGCGGGACGCCTCGCTGGTTGTATGGGAACTGGAGGCCGCCCGTCCAAGCCAAGGCGCGGCCGCATCATATGGCGTAAATGTTCAGTCAGATCAAGTGCCGCTGCTTGGTAACATCGTTTGTCGCAGTGTTTTGCGAAATTTCAAGTGTTCGGCCAACCCCCTCCCGTCCACATGTTTCAATCACTGGGTCCATGGACGCCAAAGCGGTGTTCCCTTGACGAGTCTTAGGCTCTCCGTAAAATCCAGGTGGTTCGAGCCAAACTTTAGCGGTGCCCGGCCTCAACAAAGCCGGCCCGTCCCAGTCTGGAGGGAAGGTAAGTGCCCCACCAAGTTACTGTAACCGTTAACGGCACCAGTTACTCCCACAGCGTGGAAGCCAGGCTGCTGCTGGTGCAATATATACGCGACGTCCTTGGACTGACGGGCACCCATGTGGGATGCGATACCAGCCAGTGTGGAGCGTGCACGGTAATCGTAAATGGATTGGCGGTGAAGTCCTGCACCCTGCTGGCAGTCCAAGCCAATGGCTCCGACATCATGACCATCGAGGGGTTGGCCAAGGGAGAAGATTTGCATCCGATCCAGGAGGGATTCTGGGAGGAACATGGACTGCAATGCGGCTTTTGCACTCCGGGGATGATAATGACGCTGTACCAGGTGCTGGAACGCAACCCATCCCCCAGTGAGCAAGAGATTCGTCACGGCATCGCGGGCAATATGTGCCGGTGCACGGGATATCACAATATCGTGAAAGCTGCCCAGTACGCTGCCAGAAAGATGCAGAGCGGATGAGGTGGACCTTATGTTACTCCTGCCTGCACGGGCCGGACGGCATGGCTGATCTAGGGACCTGGTCATGATTCCTGCCCCTTTCGAATACCATTCCCCTTCCACCCTTCGCGAGGCTGTGACCATCCTCCGGCGTTACCCCGGTGACGCCCGGGTGTTGGCTGGGGGCCATAGCCTGCTGCCGATGATGAAATTAAGGTTGGCGCGGCCGGCCCATGTGGTGGACTTGGGAGGAGTCCAGTGCCTAGCTTACATAACCGACCGGGACGGCGCTCTGGCCATTGGCTCCATGACCACCTACTACATGCTGGAGAGCTCCTCGCTGGTCCAAAAGCGGGCCCAAGCGTTATCCGACGCGGCTTCGCTGGTGGCGGACTTGCAAGTACGGAACAAGGGTAGTATTGGCGGCTCCTTGGCCCATGCCGACCCGGCCTCCGACCTTCCGGCTGTGGCGCTTGCCCTGGAGGCGCGTATCAAGACCATTGGGGGTGGAAGGGCGCGGAACCTGCCAGCGGACCGCTTCTTCGTGGATGTCTTCACCACGTCCCTCAGAGACTCGGAAATCATCACAGAGATCGAGGTTCCACCGCTTCCTCCCAATACAGGTTCTGCCTACCTGAAGTTCGCCAACCAGGCTTCCCATTTCGCCGTGATCGGGGTGGCGGCCGTCGTGACTCTGGACAAGCAGGGTGCTTGCGCCCGCGTTCGCATCGGTGTCACCGGCGCCGGACCCCGGGCCGTGAGAGCCAGAGCGACGGAGCGCTACCTGACCGGCAAAGAACCCACCGACCGGAATCTGGAGCAGGCTGCCAGAAGGTCCACCTCCGGAATTGATTACCTCAGTGACCTCCATGCCTCAGCGGAATACAGGGAGCATCTCACCGGCGTCTTTACCCGCCGGGCTCTGTCCCAGGCCGTGGCCCGAGCCAGTGGTTAATGCCCTTCTCTTGTCCCGGGCCTGGTCCGACTAACCAGTCTCCAGCCTGGGGAAGCACGGGTCAAAATATTTATTTCCATTAGAGTAATTGTCACGAGGCCCAGTCCGCTTGTTTAGTCACCACGCGCATCAGCCGCGCCAAGGCTAGTGAACAGAGGCGGGCATAGCTTCCTGCTCTACTCAAATATAATTCGTGGCTGCTCAAGCCCATGCAGCGGTCGCTGCCCTTTGGCTGGCCACATTGCGGTCAAACATTTTCCCCGAGGACCCTTGAATGTCGTACACTCGGCCATGCCGCACCTGCCCTGGTGCGGCTAGATTAATGGCCATCCTGTTGGCTATTTGCGTTACGGGGATTTTCTTGTTATTGGTTCCAAGCATTAATGCCAACGGTTTCACCTGGCCAATCGCTAAAGGGACCTCTGGGCCTTATGAATACCAGGTAGGAATCTGGCCGCCGAGCCCAACCGTAGGTAACGTGCACCTGGCCATAGCTGTGACATCGAACGAAAATCCGGTGACCGGCGCCGTCATCACCGTGACCGGTCGGGGCAGTGACGGGAGAGTGGACGCAGGACCTGTATCGGCCTTCCCTTATCCTCTGCAACCCTGGTCCTACGAACTGAACATGGACCTGGGTGAACCGGGCAAGTGGACCCTCCAAATAGACATCGACAGTCCGTTGGGGAGAACGTCGGTAATCGCGCCACTGGATGTTGCAGAGCCACGGTCGCAGGAGGCTGGGGGACAGTCCCCCGACTCCGCCCAAAGCTCGGGCGGAGTTAATTGGACCGGGGTTAATTGGATCATCGTAGGCGCGCCGATAGGGGTCCTCGCTTTGGTGTTAGCGGCCTGGGCCTTCAGGCGGCAAGTCGGCTAGATGCTCAGTTCCGCTCTTAGTCGAAAGAACCTACGGCAACCGGCACTTAAGAGGAAGATGAGAAAGGTTGTCTTAAGGTTGTCTCCGGTTGCTTTCATTACATTGCTTCTGGTGTTTCCTCTAACCTTTCCCCCCGGGAAACCAATCTCTGCCAATGGGACCACCCGTCCCGTCGTGAAGAATCATCGGGTTGGACCCTACGAATTTCAAGTCGGCATCCTTCCGGGCAGCCCCAAGGTGGGGAATCTTCATCTCAGCATCCTGATTAAGGATGCTGAGACCGGAACGCCGGTCACCGACGCCACAGTAACTCTCACAGCGACCGGCCCGGAAGGCGCCACCAACGTAGGGCCTGCGCTGGCTGTGAACACCCCCCAAAACCCTCAGTTCTACGATGTGGATATGTCCCTGGATGTGGAGGGGAGTTGGACCGTTACCCTCGAGACGAAGAGTGGGTTGGGATCAGCCAACGTGGCCCTACCCCTGCAGGTAACGAAGCCCGGAGGCTTCAGCTTGATACCGCTGTTGGTAGGGGTTGGTATTTTTTTGGCCCTTGGGTTTTGGGCCTGGGACAGAATCCGGTTGCGGCGAAGGCGCCGCAGTCAGCCAACTTGACGGAGTGAATGTGAACCTCAAAGAAGTGAAGCTAATCGGTTCGTTGACCACTGCCTTCCTGCTCGTTGCAGTATTGGTCACCGCGTGCGGCGGCGGGAAGCCTCAGGAGCTAGCGATTCCCGTGAAAATATCCGGCGACAAGATGGACCCCAACACCATTCAAGTAAAGCAGGGGGACATGGTCACCCTGAATATAGAGGTTGAGGCGCCGGGGGAGTTTCATCTCCATACCTACGACATCGAAAAGGACATCGGGCCAGACCAAGTCAACGGATTCTTCTTCATTGCCGAGGCGACCGGTAGATTCCGAATCACCTTTCATGCCACTGGGGACGATGGGCACGAGGGCAGTCACGGGGGTGAGGGGCACAATGATAAGGAGAAGAATGGAGAGGCCGAGACGGACGATGAGGACCAAGAGATCGACATTGGGTTTCTGGAAGTGCACCCTAGATGACCCGGCTGGTTGATCAGCCCACCTAAGTAATGAAACAACTTAAAATCATGCTCCCTCTGGGTGCCCTGGGGGTGGTCGCGCTGGCCGGGCCGGTCTACTCCCATGGCTTCGGAGAGAGGACCGAGCTCCCGGTGCCCCTGGGGTTCTTCATGATCGGTGCCGGCGTAGCCGTCGCTTTATCCTTTGCGGTGATCGGTCTTTTCGTCAGGAGTAATCCTTCCTCTAAGCCGTATCCACGGTACAACATCTTCCAGACCCCACTGCTGCCTGCGAGGCTGTCGAGCGCCTTCCCCCAGCACCGGTGGTTGGAGGTTGTCCTCACTAACCGATTACTGCTGCTGCCATTGAGGCTATTGAGCGTCTTCCTCTTGGGGCTGGTGGTGGCCTCCGGCCTTTTGGGGGACCAAACACCCGCAGCCAACTTCGCGCCCACTTTTGTTTGGATAATCTGGTGGGTCAG
Source organism: Dehalococcoidia bacterium (assembly GCA_965197555.1). Classification (GTDB taxonomy): domain Bacteria; phylum Chloroflexota; class Dehalococcoidia; order Lucifugimonadales; family UBA3495. Next base: position 2,748,555 of record OZ240213.1, read on the forward strand.
TATGGCATTGGCAGTGGCGCTGGTGGGCAACTTGTGGGCTCTCATCAATCCCATGGCAATTATTTTCGGCTGGGCCGAAGTACTGTACGGCTGGTTTTCTAATGGGCGACGCCTTTCGTTGAACATGCCTTACCCTGCTGCTTGGGGAATCTGGCCGGCCGTTGTGCTATTCCTTTGCTTTGTCTGGATACAAGATGCTTTCCCCCAATCGCCGGTGCCCAGCAGGGTGGCCGTGATGGTCATTGTTTACTCAGCCATCACCTTTGGCGGTATGGCTCTCTTTGGCAAGCACCAGTGGCTGAGACACGGTGAGGCCTTTGCCGTGGTGTTCAGCTTTCTGGCCAGGTTCGCTCCGACCGAGGTGAGGGTCCGAGACCAAGAATTGTGCCGTACCTGCAATGGCCAGTGCTTAGACCAAGATGGGGATTGTGTTAACTGCTATGAGTGCTTCGAACGGGCGGGAGCCAGGGAACTAAACGTAAGGCCCTTCGGGATGGGACTGGCTAGGAACGAGCTATTGACCACCGATATGCTCGCGATTGTGGTTCTGTTGCTGGCTACAGTGACCTTCGACGGCTTCAGCGCCACTCTTGCCTGGGTGGATTTTCAACTATTCATCGTCGATATATTTTCCCCTGTCGTCAGCTATGAGGCCTTTAACAGCCTGACCGTCGCCGACACCATTGGAGTGTTGCTGTTTCCTGTTGCGTTCCTGTTGGTCTACTTGGTCTTCACCTACTTTATGGCACGTTCGGTGGGGGAGCCTTGGGGGGCTCTCGACCTAGCGAGAGCATTTGCTTTCTCCTTGATACCCATAGCCCTAGCCTATAACATCGCCCACTTCATCAATTTACTACTAATCCAGGGCCAGCTCATAATACCTTTGGCTTCCGATCCCTTTGGTTACGGTTGGGACCTCTTTGGAACGGCTGATTACACCTTAAACCTCAATGTCATCAACGCACGAGTTCTGTGGTTCCTCTCTGTGGCAGTTATAGTCTTAGGCCACATGCTGGCGGTGTACCTGGCCCACTTAGTTTCTTTACGGACCTTCCCAGACCGGGTCACCGCCATGAACAGCCAATACCCGTTGCTGACCTTGATGGTACTCTACACAGTGGTTAGCCTATGGATCATCGCCCAGCCGATAGTGGCTTAGTTGGGTAGGACTCCCCCCCAAGCCGGACTGATCCCTGGAGCGCTATAATTACTCCATTACCTTCGCTCCGGTGCATTCGCTATAAGGAAGAGACGAGGAGATGACGCAAACAACCCAGGGTCAAGCTCCAGCCCCTTGCGCCTATTGTGGGGGGAAAGGACAAGTGGATTCCGGCCAATGCAGGGCCTGTGGAGGGCAGGGTAGCGTAATGGTGGCCCAACCCCCGCGCCATTGCGCTCATTGTGAGGGCAAAGGCAAGAAGTCGGCTTACCGCTGCAACTTCTGCCGAGGCACGGGTTGGGCTCACGCCTCGAGATAGCCGTCGTCCGGGGCTGAGGTTCTCTAAGACTGTTTCGTCGTTGGACATCTAAAATTTACCGATTCCGGAAGTTTACTCATCCACCTTGGCGCATGTGTTGACAACTTCTGAACAATAACCCAGAATCGACTTACTAGGACTGGGACTCTGGTCATGGCCATTGACCGTAGGTCATACGCTAACGCGGAATCTAGAACGTGTGAGGTCGGATATGTCCAACTATAGAGTCATATCATCGGATAACCACGTGTTCGAGCCATCGGAACTGTGGACGGCTCGCGCTGATCCAAAGTTCAAGGACCGGGCACCCCACGTTGTGCACCTTGAAGGTGTCGAAGGTGTAGCAAATGGCGATTGGTGGTTTTGCGACGGCCGCAAAGTTGTCGGTGCCTTCGCGGGAGCACAGACCGGCGTCAGGTTTGAGGAGCCGGAAAAGCTGAGCTTGGACTCCAGCATCGAAGACGTTCGACCCGGTGGATATATACCGGAAGAACACATAAAGGACATGGACATCGACGGGATTGACGTTAGCATCGTCTACCCCACTGTCGGCCTGTTGCTCTACAGCGTGCCGGACAGCGAGCTGCTAACCTCCATTTTCAGTACCTACAACGATTGGGTAGCAGAATTTTGTAGGGCAATACCCGACCGGCTGAAGGGTATCGCTATGCTTAACATTGACGATGTCAGTGCCGGTGTGAAGGAGCTGGAGCGCTGCGCCAAGCTCGGATTCTCAGGAGCCATGATTACTGTGTATCCTCCTGACGAGCGGTCCTACAACAACTCGGAATACGAACCTCTTTGGGCCGCGGCCCAGGACTCGGCTATGCCTCTAAGCCTACACATCGGGACCAACCGGCCGGGACCAGGTCAGGAATTTGCCGACCTCGACTCAGCGACCGCCGCCTTCGTATCCAATGCGGACCATTGGGTGCGAATGTCACTGGCCAATATGATCTTTAGCGGCGTCTTCGAGCGCTATCCCAAGCTTCAGGTGGGCTCCGTTGAGATGGAACTGTCCTGGGTGCCTCATTTCTTAGACCGGATAGACTACAACTACACCCAGCGAGCTCAGGAATTCTCCAGGGAGTACCGCTTCAAAGAGGGCGCGCTGCCCAGCGACTTCTTCCACAGCAACGTGTTCCTCGGTTTCCAGGAAGACGCTCTGGGCATAAGAGACCGCGCCATGATAGGCGTAGACCAGTTGCTCTGGGGCGGGGACTATCCTCACCAAGAGTCCACCTTCCCTCGAAGCAGACAGATCATTGAGGAGATCTTGGCGGACTGCACCGAAGAGGAGAAGGCCTTAATAGCCGGAGGCAACAGCGCCCGGATATATGGCCTAAACTGAACCATTTCATTAACAACCTCTCCAATCTAGCCGAGCACAGTGGGTATCCTTTCAAGGATACCCACTGCTGTGTCTGGTGGCATGTATAATGTGGCAAAAGACTCAAGGGTTGACGGGACCGCCAACCGTTGTTGTCCAGCCGTTGTTTCAACAAAGGGGGCTGCCATATGCCAAACGCTGACCTGGCCCTTATGGCCCACCTGCTGCGACGGGCAGGGTTTGGAGCAACTTTCCAAGAGATAGAGCAATATTGCGCCGAAGGGTACGAAGCAACAGTGGAAAAGTTGCTCCATCCCGAGTTGCAGCCCGCCATCGAAGAGGACTTGCTGGAGCGTTACTATACCGACTGGAAGGAGTCCCGTAACATCGAAGGGGCTCTGACCGAGTACGTCTACCGCATGAACGCTTATGCCGGAATCAGGCCCCTGCAGGAGAAGATGGGGCTATTCTGGCACGGGCTCTTCGCCACCGGACTGGCCAAAGTGCTTCACGAAAAGACCATGCTCAACCAGATCGACATGTTTCGAGATTACGGCTTGGGCAGCTTTAGAGGCCTTCTCATGCAATTGGCCAAAGACCCGGCGATGATTTTTTGGTTGGACAACAACTACAATCACAAGGACGCTATTAACGAAAACTGGGGCCGGGAGTTGCTGGAGCTGTTCTCCATGGGGGTGGGTAATTACACGGAGGAAGACGTTAAGGAAGCGGCCCGGGCATTTACCGGGTGGACCATCGACGACGACAACGTAGGCTCAATTCCCTTTGGCAAGACGCCCTGGCTGTTCCGCTACGACCCGGGGGACCACGACGACGATGTAAAGCATTTCCTGGGGTACAGCGGTAAGTTCAACGGCGAGGACATCATCGACATCATCGTACGCCAACCTGCTACGGGCCGCTTCATCGCCAAGAAGCTGTACCATTTCTTCGTCTCCGACGAACCGGACGAGACAGCCGAAGAGTTTTTGGCTGAAGCATTCACACAGCATCAGTACGATATGCGCTCGGTGCTCCGTGTTCTGTTCAACTCCGACTTCTTCAAGTCTGAGGGGGCCAGGTTCGCCAAAGTCAAGAGCCCGGCGGAAGTGGTGGTCGGTACCCTCCACTTGTTGGGCGACTACAAATACCCCAAGTGGGGAATTTTCGATACGGCCCAGGTTTGCCGCTATATGGGCCAAGACTTGCTGAATCCGCCGACAGTGGAGGGCTGGCACACAGGTCGCGAGTGGATCGACAGTGGCAGCTTGGTCGAGCGGATCAATTTCGTGGCAGACCAGGTAGGGAATTTACAGCAGCCCGGCGTTCGAGCCATGATCGATGCGTTGCTGGACCGTGGTCCAATCATAGAGCCGGAATTTGTAGTGGATGACTGCCTGGAGCTGATGGGGCAGCTACGGCTTCACGAAAACACTCGGCGCAAGCTGGTGGAACAAGCCAGAGGCGTCGGCCGTATTCGCACCGATAATCCGAAGGACCGCCAGACCGCGGAGCAGGTGCTCGTGCGCACCATGAAGATGATCGGCTCCACCCGGGAGTACCAGTTCGCATGAGCGTGCAAGTCGAGCACCCGGTTTCCCTAAACGGCCATTTCCGTTACCACGACGTGGTGGGCCTGCTATCGGCCGGGGAAGCCGGGTTCAGCAACCCGGCGGCAATTGCCCTGGGTCCGGACAACCTCCTCTACGTGGCCAACCGGGCCAACGCCAGGCAGACCGAGGCCCTGCGGGTCACCATATGCACCAAAGACGGAGATTACCTAGGCCAATTCAGTGGTTGGGGTGAGGAGGAAGGTCGGTTCATCTGGGTTACCGACATCGCGGTTAACCAGCAGGGGCATCTGTTTCTGTCCGACGAGCAAGCACAGCGGATCAGTATTTTCGACAGCCAAGGCCAATTCCTCTACTGCTTCGGCCGCGAGGGAAGTGCCGATGGTTGCTTTAACCGCCCCTCCGGTATTGGCTTCGCGCCCAACGGCGACCTCTACGTGGTAGATTCGTTGAACCATCGTGTTCAGAGGTTGACCCAGCAAGGCAGCTTCTTATCCGGATGGGGTAGTTTCGGTACCGGGGAAGGCCAATTCAATCTACCCTGGGGTATTGCCATAGATGGTGAAGGGGATGTTTACGTCACCGATTGGCGGAACGACCGGGTCCAGAAGTTCGATGAAGAGGGCCGGTTTCTAACCGCCTTCGGCGGTCCCGGCTCGGACGAAGGAGAATTTGCTCGTCCCAACGGCATTACGGTAGACCGCGATGGTGATATATACGTATGCGACTGGTTGAATGATCGGGTGCAGGTCTTTGACGCCCAGGGGACTTACAAAGACACTCTCATCGGCCATTCTGGTGTGTCCAAGTGGGCCCGGACCTACCTTAACGCCAACCCGGACATTGAGGAGAAACTGGAAGGGGCCACACAGAACATCGAGCTGAAAAAGCGGTTCTACCGGCCGGTCTCGGTTAAAGTAGACTCGGAGGGCAAGGTATTCGTAGTGGACTGTTACCGGCACCGGGTCCAGATGTACCAGAAGATCGAGCCCTAGTTGACGGAGATAAGGAGCGCGTTTGATGACTTCAACGACAAAAGACCCGATCCTGGTGGTAGTGCAATTGACGGGCGGCAATGACTATATGAACACTTTGATCCCGTACAATGAACCGTTGTACTATGATTACCGGCCCACCTTGGGTATTCCCAATGACCGGGTCCTCTCTATCAACGAAGATGTGGGCTTCAATCCAGCCCTGAAACCCATCAAGGACATGTACGACCAAGGGAAGGTGGCTCTGATTAATGGCATTGGCTACCCGAATCCCAACCGCTCCCACTTCCGCTCAATGGACATCTGGCATACTTGTGAGCCCGACACACATGGGACCGAGGGCTGGCTGGGACGGGTTATCCGCGACTTGGACCCCAAAGCCGAAAATGTGCTGACGGGCGTTAATTTTGGGCGGGGCTTGCCTAGAGCCATGGCTTTGAACGGTGTTCCGGTGGCATCCGTGGCTAGCTTGGAAACCTACGGGGTGTTGACTGGCATCACCGACCCGCAGGAGCGCCTGAACGCCTTGGACGTCTTCTCCCAGGTGTACGCACCGGTGTCCGGAACGGGCCCCGTCATGGACTACTTGGGACAGACCGGCCTGGATGCTCTGAAGGGCGCCGATATTTTGAAAACGGCGCCTGGTAAATACCACTCCTCGGTTGAGTACGCCAACAGCACCATCGCCCAGAACCTGCAGGGCATCGCCAAGGTGCTATTTGCTGGTTTGGGGACTAGGATTTTCTATACCCAACACATTGGTTACGACACCCACGCCAACCAGGGACCTCTCCAGCCCACCTTGTTGACCGATCTTTCCCAGGCATTGTCAGATTTCTGCGCCGACCTGGAGGAACACGGGGCTTCGGATCAGGTGCTCATATTTGTTTTCACCGAGTTTGGGAGGCGGGTCCGGGATAACGGCTCGGGCACTGACCACGGCTCCGGCGGCCTGGCTTTCATCATTGGTGATACCGTGAATGGTGGGATGTACGGCGAATACCCATCACTGAAAGAGGAAGACCTGTTGGAAGGCGATCTGCCGTTTAACACCGACTTCAGAGGTGTTTACAGCACTATGATAGAGAAATGGCTTGGCTTGGACCCGGTCCCGGTAGTGGGCGGCCATTTCGAGCAGCCAGCCTTCGTGTAAACCCCAGCATGTATGAAGCCGCCAGGGTCTACCTCGCCGCTACCCTTCCAATGTGACCACTTGGTCCCCAATCGAAACAACGCCAGGTCGTTCGACGACTCCATAGACGCCAAAGTAGGCTGCGCGGAGGCTGGGACGGTAGCTAATGATCAGCCCCAGAGTGTCTGCGTCAGGCTTCCCGGTCCGCGGGTCATGGGTGGTGATCGCGCATCTGGGATCGCGAGCGACCATCCGCAACTGTAGCTCGGGCCCAACCTGTACTAGGCTGCCGATCCAACTGTCCTCTTGGTGGGGCTCGCAACCTGTCAGCAGAAAGTTTGGGCGGAACCTTCTACCTTCGAAAGCCACCGGAGCGCCGGGTCTTTCGCTGAGGGTATCCAACGAAGCTTTGGAAAGCAGGGAGATGGGGTATTCATCGTAGGACTGCCCCGGTGCGGCAGGCTGGACCAAGTTCACCTCCCGTCCGCAAAACTCGGACAGCGCGGCGTTCCACGGGCCTCTCAGCACTTGGCCCTGAACGCGCCTACCCCAAATACGGGTTGCCACGGTCTCGCCCGGGTCCACGAGTCCTTCTATCGTGTCACCGTCCGGAAACCGGAGAGTCAATTGCTGGGTATCAGCCACATAGTTGGCTGTAATCTGCACCAGAGAACCCACCTCTCGCTGGGTCAGTAGCGCGCCTCGTTGGTCGACCAAATAGAAGCGGCGGTCCTCTTGGATGCCGGATGGTTTCACCAGCACTGTTGCAGGCTGCACCAGCCCCAGAGACTTCACCGGGGAGATATAGATGGTGTCAACAGAGGGCAAATAACTTTCCCACAGATAGCTTTACTGGATAGAGCCGGGCCGCTCGCCCAATGTAACCTGGAGATCAAGACGTTCTCCCTGGTCTCTAAGGACTTCCAGAGTGACTTGGTCGCCAGGGCGGGACTGGGTGGTCAAATAGACGATCAGATCGTCCATGTCTTTGACCTCCGAACCCTCGATAGCCACTATGACGTCACCTCCCAACGGCACGGTGCGCCCCTCTATTTCAAGACTACTATCACTGGCCCGCAGACCCGCTTGGTCGGCCGGGCTGTCGTTGGCGACTTCACTTACCATGGCGCCATTGGTCCCTGGCGGCAGGCCCATCTCCTCGGCCTCTTGGGGGCCCAGGGTAACCCCGGTGATACCCAACCAGGCGTAGTCGTAGCTCCCCTCGCTGATAAGGACGGGTATCACCCGTTTGGCGGTATTCACCGGCACAGCGAACCCAATGCCTGAGTTGGATCCGCTGCGGCTAATAATCTGGGTGTTCACGCCGATGACCCGGCCGCGGCGGTCCAAGAGAGGCCCGCCGGAGTTTCCGGGGTTAATGGGAGCATCGGTCTGGACTACCTGGGGAATCGAGAACGGGCTATTCCCGCTGCGAATAATCCGCCCCAATGCGCTCACTATGCCAGTGGTCATGGTGAACTCTTGCCCGAATGGATTACCGATGGCGACGGTTATGTGACCCACTCGCAAAGATTCGCTGTCGCCTAACGCCACGGGCTTGGTGGGCCCTTCGAAATTCTCTAACTCCAACACGGCAAGGTCGGAGTCCGGGTCAGTGCCCAGCACTTTTGCTTCCACTTCGGTGTCGTCCGCGAAGGTCACCACCACCCGGTCCGCTCCTTCGATAACGTGATGGTTAGTGACAATGTGTCCCTGGTCGTCCCAAACGAATCCCGAGCCCTCACCCCGGCGAAAGAACTCATCCGGGATCCTGGGAGCTCGGGGGAAGCCCTCGAACTCCCGCGGAGTGTTCGGCTGGCGGGGCATATTCTCGGGTACCTCCGACCGGTCGATTCTCTGGGTGACCCGGATATGGACCACCGATGGCAATACGGTCTCGTATATGCGGGTCATTACCGTCTCCTGGGCGGCAAGAACCGTATCCACGTCCGGTATTTGGGGGGACGTACCGCTTGAGGCAGCAGGCAACGCCTTAGACCCATTTTCAGACGAGGTCTCAGAATACACAGCAGGCAGACCGGTGGTCTTCCCGTCATTTGTCGCTATTTGGCCCTGGTTGGCTGCGCCGCCGTTAGAGGAGAGAGGCGCCGGGGCACCGCCGTCGCCACAGGCGGCTAAGACCAGCATTAAGGCTCCCATAGCAGCGAGCAGAAACCTTGCATTCGAGCATATGAGACCTTTGAAGAAAGTAGAGATATTCACCAACCTACCTCGCCGGATAGTATTAATAAGATTACGAATCGCCTGCCGCCCGTGGATGCATAGTTTCTCGTCTCCGTCTGTGGGCACATTTATTGCGGCAGGTCCAATTAGTAAGGGCGATATCATATTGGGCCTGTCTGACACTCATCAACTCGATTTCATAGCATGGGTTGGCGTGGGTGAGTTTCTGTGCTCATAATGTACGCTGATATTCGACAGGAGTTGTAGCTACCCGAATTTATGAATCTAACCGAGGGTTGTTCAAGTGGCCCTTAACACATCATACGCCAAAGACCCGTTGATTCGCGCTTTCTTCAGGCTGTCCACCCCTAACGTGTCCGATGCCTTGGACCGGCTGGGGATTGAGGGCGCTCCCCGTGGCATTATTCCCCTGTGGCCGGCCTGCCCTAAGTTGGTTGGCCGGGCTCTCACCATGAAGCTGGTGCCCACAGACCAGGGCTCGGCCTCGCCGGTGCTCGGGACATTGGAGGCCATCCTTGCCGGACAGCCGGGTGACATTTTAGTCATCGACCAAGGCGGAAGGACCGACGTCAACAGCCTGGGAGGTATCGCTAGCTTCACCGCAGTCCGCCAAGGACTGATTGGAGCGGTGATCGACGGCGTGACCCGGGACGTGGACGATATGGAAGGGATGGGGTTTGGTGTGTACGCAAAAGGAGTTATTCAACAGTCCATTCGGAACCGGTGCGCCTTCGCCGGCCATAGCATTCCGGTGCAGTTGGGCGGGGTCGCCGTGAACACTGGAGACCTGTTGGTGTGCGACCAAAACGGTGTGGTGATTATACCCGAAGCGTTGGCCCATGAGGCGCTGGAGCTGGCCCAAGGATTCGCTGCGACAGAAGAACGAGTGAAAGACGCCATAAGCCGGGGCGTCGACCCCATCGAGGCCCACGAGCAAGTTGGTTACGACAGGATGACTCAGGGGCCCGGCTAACCGTCCGAACCAGACTCAAGGAGGTAACACAGTGGCCAAGAACATTATCGCCACTCCCAAGGTGAGCAGGCCCAGCGGAGTATTCTCCCAGGGGGTCAAGGTCCCAGCGGGCAATGTGGTATTTGTGTCCGGCCAAGTAGCTCGCAACGCCCAAGGCGAGACGGTGGGGATAGGCGATATCAAAGCCCAGACACGGCAGGTGTTGGAAAATATCAAGGCTATTTTGGATGCAGCCGGCGCCACCTTCGACGACGTGGTCAAGGTCGGCGTGTTTGTAACCAATATCGAGGAGCAATTTGCTGGGATTCACGAAGTGAGGGCCGAGTACTTCAAGAGTGACTTCCCGGCCAGCACCATGGTCGAAGTCAAAGCCCTGGCCAACAAAGACTTGATGATCGAGATCGAGGCCATCGCCGTTATTCCGTGATCAGCTATTGGCCACTCAAAGAGTGCCCCGTGTATTCACCCTGCGGCCGTAGGACAAATCCGTCAGAGGTGAACATAATCCCTGTACCTGAGGGTTGAACCCCATCAGGTTGCTACCTCCCAGTCTCCGGTGAATGGTTGGTCAGGGGTGTTGGTGAATTGGCAGCCCGCTATGGTGGACCTACTGTGGGGCACAGGTGCGGAGTGTTTCCATAGCCAAGTCTTTCGCGTCTTTCCCCGACACCCGGGGCGAGATGATTGGTAGTGTGATGCCAGCCCGCCGGTATTCGGAAAGCCTTTCCCTGGCCTCTGTCGCGGTACCTATGAGACCGATTTTGTCTATCAGCCTCTCGGGTACCAGCTTCAATGCTTCCTCGGTGCGCCCATCCAACCAGGCCCGGCGCACCGCCTCCGTTTCCTCGGCGAATCCAGCCTCAACCATCAACCTCCGGTACCGAGAAAATCTGGCAGCGTAGTGTGCGATATTGGTTCTTATACCATCCAGCGCACTGCTCTTATCCGGCGAGATGGCGCAGGGCAGCAGGGTTGAAACTTCGACATCCTCCGGGCTCTTACCCGCCCGTTTAGCGCCGATTGCCACATGGTGGGCCGCGGTCTCGGCGTGGTCCACTGTGCAGAAGGTCAGAATCGCGCCGTCGGAAATTTCACCGCAGGTCTCCAGCATCTTTGGGAATACCGCAGCCACGAAGATGGGCATCTGGCGGCGTACCGGTTCGAACCACAGGTCGAACCGGTCAATGTTGAATATTTCACCATGATAGGATACTTCGCCGTCTTTAATAAGGCGGCGAACAATGTCCATGCATTCCTTCAAGCGAGGCACGGCCCGCGAGAACTCCAAGCCGTGCTCCGGTCCCACCTGGACTTTGTGGCTGGTCCCCAGTCCTAAGATAAACCGCCCTTGGGATAAATAGTCAACGGTTGCGGCGGCCATAGCGATGGTGGGCGCGCTTCTTACGAAGACGCTGGTTATACTAGTGCCCAGCAGAATCCTGCTGGTGGCGGTGGCGCAGGCGGTCAGGACGCTGAACTGGTCCCCTCCATGTCCCTCGGCCACCCACGCCGACTCGTACCCCAGTTCCTCCGCTAGTATCACGCACTCGACAACCTCTGCCGGAGACAACCCAGCAGAGAAACCAACTCCCAAGCGTTCCATGCTCTTACCTCCCTTCGGTGCTAAAAGACCGGCCCAACATAACTGGGTCAACATAAGCGGGTCTGGTCGCTCTGGAGGCATTATAAATCTGGTTGACCCGACGCGCACGGGGTGTCCTCTTTGCCTTTGCTCTCATCCCGACATCGACTTCCTCGCGATCACCCCCTTCCAGCGCAGGTTGGGTTGGGGGAGGGTGCCTGGGGATCGGTTTGACGGCATTCGAGCACCGACCTACACTCAACACGTGGACCTGTACCGCAAGCTTCTACTACGCACCGGTCGCCGGAACCTACCCTGCTTCGGCCCGTCGATGAGATATTGTCGCCATTCCGAGAAACGGCCCACGTTCAAGCCGCCAGGGATGATGATCCGACGATTTCTTTCCCGACGCCGCCGGATGCCACGTGGGGCGACGTCTCGATCACGTGCATTGACGGCCATACGGTGTCGGTCAAGGTGAAGTCGGAACACCAGGTGTGCAACTAAACGCAGATGGGCATGAACAACCGCAAAGACGGCAATCCGACCCAGCAGTGGAAACTGCTGGAAGCCTTCGCTTACTCCTCGGCGAGATCGACTGGCACAGCAGGAGCGCCGGACTTAAGGTCAAAAAGCAGAAGCAGGAGCTCTCTAGGCGGCTGCGGGACTTCTTCAGGATCGAGGACGATCCCATCGAATGGGTGAAGGACACAAGGGGCTACTACAGGTGTAAGTTCACGATTCTGCCAGTCGGGGGAGACGAGGGTTAGGGGCTGGCCTCGCAATGAACTGGAAGTCGGTTGTCCGATCTTCGCCGATCGAAGGAACGTGGACAGAGAGCTCGTAAATAATGTAAAGTGGCCGTTCGGACTGATACGGAGTGGGCAGTGGTAACCTAGATGAAGAACGACTCAACTCGAAGGCCGATCTCCATGCTCATTGCAAGAGCAGCCGCACCGGGTAACGATTGGTGTCCGCCCACGCCAATAGGAATCAATCCTCCGATAGTTCAGCGAAAGGTGACCTTCATACGAATAAGAAAGCTATTCTGGCGGTCATGACTATCGCATTGCTGGCAATTGTCGGTACAACAGCAGTGTTAGCGCAAAGATGGAATGAACCGACGCCGGACACAGATGTTGTCGATCTAGACCAGATCAAAGAGGACGTGATTAGGGAGCTGTTCGACAGTACCGGCAAGATGATAGACCCGAAGCGGCAATTGGCCAAAGTCGCAAGGGATCACGAGGGCGGATTCGGTGGATACTACTTCCACGAAACTGACAAAAGCATCGCCTACGTCTACATGCAGGACTTGACCGAGACGACATCTGCGGAGGATGCGTTCCGCTCAGCATATAACGGTGATCGGGAGATTACACAGATAATCCCTGTCCAAGGCGACTACTCATTCGACCAGTTGGTCGAATGGTACCACATCTTAGACAGAGCTTTCGCCGAGAGTGACATCCGCACAGGTACGGGATCGGTACGAGTGCTCGAAAATCGCATCCGGTTCGGACTGCGAGATGCAGGTCAAATTGACGATGCGCTCCGGATAATTCAAAGACTCGAGGTTCCAGAAGGGGCTGTTGTTCTTGTGGAGGACCACATAACCCTTCTCACGGACGAAGACAGCGTGAGGGCGAAGTGGCGCCCTCTTGTAGGCGGGATCCAGCATGAAGAGGGTTGGTATACGGGCACCTGCACAACCGGCTTTGTTACAGAGCGAGACGATGTTGAGGGGTTAGTTATAGCGTCGCACTGCACAAATGAAGACGAGGACGTAGGTGGTCTTGATGATGCGGATGTCCATCAGCCTAACGACCCGCTGTTCGGCAGTAACATAGTAGCCGAGGAGACGATTGATCCGGCCTTGACGAACATTGACCCACTCAATGCCCGAGTGAATGGAATTGCAGGTTCTCAGACGCAGCTTTCGCTGAACTTGACAGCGATGAGAGTCTCGACCTGGGTCATATCGCGAAGCCTGAGGATATCGGCGATACCGACGTCGACCCAGCTGGGACAACCTTCGAAATCACTGGGGAGAAAACCACTTCCAGCATCGATGACGAAGTCTACTACATAGGCAGATCAGAAGGCTGGCAGACGGCAGAGATTATCGATACATGCGATTATGCCATTGTGGACCTGGCCGCCCAGGTGAGGCTCATTTGTATCACAACGGCGAGGGTCACCGGTCAAAGTGACGATCCGACCGGTGGAGACAGCGGCGCGCCGGTCATAGAACCGGACGATGATGATGACAACGAAGTGGAACTCTTAGGAACTTTGTTGGGAGGAGGCACCGGCGACCAATCGGACGAGTTCGACTTCTCGACAATCGGAAACATCTATTCGGAACTGGGTCTTTATTCTACTTGGGATTCGTGCGTTTCAGGGTGCTAGCCTTAGCCGGAAACTGAATCGTCGGAACCGTAACCCACCAGACCTATCGTTCAATCAGGGCAGCGAATGGCTCGTCCCCGGCCCCGCCGATATCGCTGCTCCCGAATCGAATCCCTATCAGGCTCCAGGCCATGAATACCACGAAGCCGGCAGTAGTATTTGGCGGATAGTCGGGTAACACAAACCCTACGTGAACCGGAATCCGACGCTTCCAGCCTATCGTAGGGCCTCTCGAATGAAGTAGAAGGCCTCAGGGATGTCCCTAACAGGAGCGGGCAGCTCGGACCGCTTCCCGAAGGCCACCAGTAGATCCCCGCGCCGGAGCACCGAGGCGGGAACGTCAAGGCAGGCGTCGCCGACGATGCAATAGGCCTCCAAGTTCACTGTCTCCACGTGGACGTCTTCCGGCAGCCGAACTTGTCGGCCCGCAATCTCGATCACCGTTTCTGCGGTGTGCGGCCCCTATTCTAGCAGGCCACGCCGCGCTTTAATCCTTTCACGCTCCTCGCTGGTTAGCGTGTCCTGGGATGGACGAGGCTCCGGTATGTGCGTCGGGCCGGAAGCGCTCCCAAGCTTGTCTAAGGCGTCGCATTGCTCGACCCCTGGTCGGAGTTTGAATCGACTGTCTATTTCCCGCATACATGACCCACGGTGATGGATGGCAGGTCAGTTAAGCTCAACGGAGACCCTGTCCAACTACCGATGGGTGGTCATGGGTTTGTGGCTGTTCCAAAGTGTCTCGGGCTTTATGGCCCTGATCACGGTGGGTATTCTTTTGCCTGCCATCAGCCTGGACCTGAGCCTCTCCCCCAGCCAACAAGGAGTATTTAGCTCAGCGGCCCACTGGGGACCCATTGCCCTAGCTGTACCCCTTGGCTGGTGGACCTCGCGGTTCGGAGCCAGGACCCTTACTCTGGTGACCTTGTTACTGGGCACACTATTCCTGTTCCTCCAGTCCTGGGCCCCAGGCTTTGGAGTGATATTGATTGGCCGTCTGGCCTTTGGCTTGACCACCATTGCTCAGCAGCCCGCCCGGGCGTTCTTGATCCGGCAATGGTTCCGTCCCAAAGAAATTATTATGGTCAACGGCCTTTCTAATGTTCTGTTCGGCTTGGTGGTGGGAGGCGGCCTTCTGGTTTCTCCGTTCATTCTCGCCGCTCTGGACGACGACTGGAGAGGCACCATGCGGACCTTCGGGGTGTGGTTCGCGGCTATGACTCTTCTCTGGTTCTTTTTTGGCAGAGAACGGGCCAACCAGGACTACCAGGGCCGGGGGGTGCCACGGGAAGCCGGCATCGTCAGAGGGGCGTTGGGTTATCGAGACCTTTGGGTTGGCGGGTTCGGTTTCCTGGGCGCCACCATGGCTTTCGGCGCGTTTCTAAGCTTCTATCCCACTCTTATGCTGGACGCCCATCGAATATCCCTGGCTTGGTCCGGCGCAATTCTGGCTATGGGAGTCTTCGTTGGCGGGGTGGCGGGCCTGGGGGTCAGCTATCTGGTAACCGCTTTCGGTAAGGAGAGGCGCATCCTCTTTGTGCTGGGCATTCTTATGGTTGGAAGTTACGTTGGGATGGTGCTTACCGAGTCCCTACCAGCGTTAATGCTGCTGTCCTTTGTCAACGGCGTCGCCTGGGGTTTTTTCCCCATCCTACTGACGGTCCCTTTCCACCTTCCGGCAATCCGGCCCCGGGAAGTGGCGGTGGCCCTATCCTTTACCATCATGACCACCTCCCTGGGAACTGCTCTAGGCCCCCTGGCCGCCGGATTCCTCCAAGAGGCCCTGGGACGGTTGCAGCTCGGGTTGTTTATCGTCAGCTTCACACCCCTTTCCTTGTGTGTATCCGGCATGATTTTGCCATTCGGAGCCGGAAGCACCGGGGCTCAGCAAGTCCAAACGGCGCGTCGGCCTTAGGTCTTCGAAGTGCAGTGCAGTGCCGTTGACACCCATACATGCCCCGTTTACACTGCCTATTGCTCAAGAACCCCAGGCGCCTCCCCTTTTGTCTGCTCCATACGTTTTGGAGACTTTGATTTTGGACGATATTTATGCCGGAACTTGACGATTTATTGGCGCAAGTGGACAGCTCCCGTGATGACATTCTGGCTTTGGAGCAAGCCCTGGTCCAAATTCCCTCCGTCAATACAGGTGCCATGCCCACGGGCAACGAGACCCCGGTCTGCGAGTTCGTGAGGGACTGGCTAGCCGAGGACGGAGTAACCTCGGAGATCCTGGGGGCCGATCCTGACCGGGGAAACATCATTGCCAGGCTGGAGGGCCGGTCCGGCGAAGCCGGGCTGATGTTCATGTCTCATACCGACGTGGTGCCTGTGGAGGATGAGGACAAATGGCGCTTCCCTCCGTTCAGCGCCACGATCGCCGATGATCGAGTTTTTGGGCGTGGCACCTCCGATTGTAAGGGTCTACTGACCTGCCAGATGATGGCTGCCCGGCTGCTCAAGCGTAACGGGGTAGAGCTGGCGGACAGTCTGATATTGGCTTCCGGAGCCGACGAGGAGCATGGAGGCCGCTACGGCTTTGGCTGGCTGGCTGAACATCATCCAGACAAGCTGGCGGCGCCTTTCGCAGTCAACGAGGGAGGCGGAACGCCGATTGAGGCCGCAGGAGCACTCACCTACGTATTGGGAGTGGGGGAAAAGGGCCGGTTGCAGGTGGAGATCGACGTCAAGGGCACCAGCGCCCACGCCTCTGTGCCCTGGCAAGGGACCAATGCCCTATACCGCCTCCATCAGGTGCTCCAGCGGATCGAGGGATATGTACCGGAAAGGGACACCTCCACCAGTCTGTTCGAGCACCTTTCGACCTTTGCCATTGAGCACAGACCATCGCCGGAGAATGTGGACCAAATAATCGATGAGGTGGAGCCTAATAACCCCAGGTTTGCGTCGATGATGCGTGCCCTCTCACGGATGACATTGACCCCAACCATGGTTAGCGGCGGAATCAAGTCCAACAGCGTGCCCGAGTCCATCCGTCTTACCTGCGACGTCAGGACCCTGCCCCACCAGGACGAGACCTACGTCAGACAACAATTGGAGCAGCTAATCGGAGAAGTACCTGGGGTAGAGATCGAGATAGACTACATGGCTGTTCCCAACTCCTCGCCCTTTGAAACCGATTTGGCCCAGCGTATCCAGTCCAACACCGCGCTGGCTTTGGGGAGGCAGGACATTCAATGGGTGCCGGCCATAAGCACCGGCTTCACCGACTCCCGTTTCACCCGGCCCTTGGGGATTATCACCTACGGCTTCAGCGGGTCCCACCCCGACGACGATCCCATGCTCACCAAGGCCCACGGTACCGATGAATCGGTGGGGATCAAGAGTTTGATCAGCGGCACCAAAATCATGCTGGCCCTAGCTTACGATATGCTGGCTGCCAAGTAGTGCCCAAAACTAGGGCAGGAAAGGGGAAAAGGAGAGAGCGCCATGGCCCTAAGAATGCCGACCCCTGATGAACTGAAGAGCTTGGCGCAAGCCAACAACTTCGAGCTCAACGATGAAGAGCTCGATGCTTTCCAGGCCATCATTCCAAGTCTGTTTCAATCCTATAATCAGCTCGAAGACATGCCCGAGCCCCGGGAGCCTTTGAAGTACCGGGACCGGGACCCTGGAATGCGTCCTTCCCGGGAAGAGGACCCTTTCAACGCCATCGTGCGACGATGCACTCTCAAGGGCGCCTCCACCGGTAAGCTGGCAGGTAAGCGCTTTGGGTTGAAGAACAATATATGTGTGGCGGGCATGCCCATGACCTGCGCCTCGCTTTTGCTGCAAGGCTATGTCCCCGAGACCGATGCCACCTTAGTAACGCGGCTGCTGGATGAGGGGGCTGAGGTAGTGGCTACCTTGAACCTGGACAACTTTGCTTTCTCTGGAGCCGGAGATACCAGCGCCTTCGGCCCCACCCTCAATCCCCACAGCCTGGAACACCTGGCTGGCGGCTCCTCCGGCGGCTCGGCGGCCGCTCTGTATTACGATGACATTGACATAACTATCGGCGGAGACCAAGGCGGCTCCATCCGCATCCCCGCCTCATTTTCCGGAGTAGTCGGGCACAAGCCGACCCACGGCCTGGTGCCGTACACTGGCATTGTGGGAATAGACAACACCTTCGACCATGCCGGTCCGATGACCAGGACGGTGGCCGACGCCGCGCTAACGTTGGAGGTTATAGCTGGCAAGGACCCGTTGGACCCCCGTCAGGGAGAGGTACCCGTTCAACCCTATACCGAGGCGTTGGGGCGGTCGGTCAATGGGCTGCGCATCGGTGTGCTCTCCGAGGGGTTCGGGCTGCCAGCCTCAGAAGCCGACGTGGATGAATCCGTCCGCAAGGCCTTGAATATATTCAGCGAGTTGGGAGCCGAAACCTCAGATGTGTCCATCCCCGGCCACCGGGAGGCGGGCGCCATCATTTGGGGCTTGATCGGAGAGGGCGCCACGGCGCTGCTGCACAGCAACGGCATGGGCCACGGTTGGGAAGGCCAGTACAATCCGGGCCTGGTGGAGACGTTGGGCAAGTTCCGGCAGGCCCAAGCCAACGACTTCCCTCCCACTGTCAAGTTGGTCCTCTTGGTGGGGACTTACATGGCCCAGCGCTACCACGGCCGGATGTACGCCAAAGCCCAGAACCTGCGAAGGGTATTGAGGGAAAGTTACGACCGGGCTCTGGCTCAGGTGGATGTCCTGGCTATGCCCACTACGCCAATGAAGGCCCACAGGAACGAACCTGGCCTGGGCGTACACGGCACCATCACCCATGGCTGGGATATGCTGGACAATACCGCGGCCTTCAACATGACCGGCCATCCGGCCATCAGTATTCCCTGCGGCAAGTCCAACGGGCTCCCTGTAGGTCTGATGCTGGTCGGGCGTCACTTCGACGATTCGACCGTGCTAAGGGCCGCCCACGCCTTCGAGCAGCATGTTGATTGGGAGACCCTTTAGTGCACTGCCCATATTGAGTTGAGGCGGGCTCTCACCTCTGGCAGCTTCGTTGCCTTAGCTCTTCACGCATGTCCCTAGCTATAGCTGACCAAACCCTCGTCCACCATTGCTTTGATTGCCCCGTCGAAGGCCGCCAGGCTTTCGTCAATGTCAGCTTCCGTATGGACCCCGGAGAGGACTCCGCTGGTGCGCGACATGAGGTCGACTCCCCGTACCTGGAGAGCTTGGCGGAAGCCGCTCTGGATTCGCGACGGGACGTTCTTCAGGGTGTTGGCGTCCAACCCGTCTATCGACCGGCCGCCGAAGTAGATGTGGAAGGTCGAGGCCTCGCCATACACGCAGGCCGCAACTTCGTAACGGTCTACGATCTCCCGAAGCCCTACCCGGAGCCGATCAGCCATTCGGTCAGCGTTGTCTTGCATCTCCCCGGTGGCAGCAATGGCCAAGGCGGCGTTTCCGGTGGCAGCGCAGTAGGGGTTGGCGTTGAATGTGCCACCGTGGGACACTCGCTGGTAGCGGTCGTGTTGATCGTCGCCGGTCTGCTGCATGACCTGCATAATGTCTCCCCTCCCCGCGACGGCCCCTCCCGGTAGCCCACCGGTTAGGATCTTAGCCATGGTGCAAAGGTCCGGTGTGATTCCCAGGTTTTGTTGCAGGCCGCCGGGACTCCAGCGAAAGCCGGTGATTACTTCGTCCAAGATCATTACCACTCCGTGCTGCTGGGTAATTCTCCTCACTCCTTCGACGAAGCCCGGGGGAAGAGGTACGGTGCCATAGGATGCCCCGGACCCCTCGGTGATAACCCCGGCAATGTCATTGTTGTTGGCCAGGGTGCGTTCTAGAGCATCAAGATTAGGAGGCAGCACCACTATCGAATCCGACACCCCTTTGGGTATCCCGGTTGACGCTGGTACGTCAAAGGGAGGAAGGTTGCCGGGCATGACGTAATCATGCCAACCGTGGTAGTGGGACTCCCACCTGATGATTCTTTCCTTGCCCGAATATGCTCTGGCTATTCGCATGGCCAGCATGGTTGACTCGGCGCCAGAACCGACAAACCGGACTTTGTCGGCGCAGGGCATCAGGGTGCAGACCCGCTCACCCCACTCGAGCATTGCTTCCACTGGCGCTCCATAGTGAGAACCTGCGGGGGCTACTCTCTGTAACGCTTCCACCACGGCGGGGTGGGCATGTCCCAGCAACAACGATGCCGACCCCATTCCGAAGTCGACGTACTCGTTGCCATCCACGTCCCATTTTCTGGGTCCTTGCCCTCGTTCGATTACGATGGGGAAAGGTTCGGCGACATACCCATCGTGGCCCGCGCCCCCCGACGGAAAGAACTCCTGGAACTTGGGGTAGAGCTCGGCTGAGCGAGGGTTCTTCCTGATGTAGGCCTCTCTGATTGACTCTGGCATTACCGCCTCCTTTATGCCCTCATAATGGTAATCGATTCTTTCGATTAGTCAGCATCGGACCACTCGGCTGGTCGTCCTAAATTTACCTCAAACTCCCCGTTGGTTCCAGTATCAATCCTACCCGTTACGAAGAGAGGAACAGCTCTACTGAAATCATCTTTATGCTTAATAACGCTACGATATCAGTCATCTATTGACAAATACACGCACATCTAATAAAAATGATGATACCAACGATCTCACTTGAATCGCCTACAGGGAGACGAGACCAATGGCACATTACGATATCATCCTCAAGGGTGGAACCATCGTCGACGGGATGCGGGCGCCGCGCTACGTGAGCGACCTAGCCATCAAGGACGGGAAGATTGCCAAGATCGGTGGCCTACGAGATGACACAGCGGCCAAGGTCCTGGATGCCAAAGGGCGGATCGTCGCCCCCGGCTTTGTGGACCTCCACACCCACTACGATGCCCAGATCCAGTGGGACCCTTATTGCACCCTCTCAGGTTGGCACGGCGTCACCTCGGTCGCAATCGGCAACTGCGGCTTCGGGTTCGCTCCTTCTCGGCCGGAAGACCGCGACCGGGCCATGCTTAGTATGACCCGAAATGAGGCTATTCCTTATGACGCAATGAGGGAGGGGATGTTGTGGGACTGGACGACGTTCCCCGAGTTCATGGATAGCCTGGACCGCATACCAAAGGGGATCAATTGCTTAACCTATGTCCCTCTGACACCCCTCTTCGCCTGGGTCATGGGTTGGGACGAGGCTAAGAAACGACGGCCGGACCGGGCAGAATTGGAAGAGATGGTCCGGCTGATCCACGAGGGCATGGATGCCGGAGCTTGCGGCTGGTCGGCCCAGGTCCTAGGGACGACTTCCGTGCAGCGGGACTACGACGGTACCCCAATGATCACCGACTTGATGACTGAGCAGGAGCTTTTGACCTTCGCCAAGATCCTTGCTGACCGGGATGAAGGGTTCATTGAGCTAGCCTACGAGGAAAACGGCGAAGAGGGCCGGCCTCTGGCCGAAGACACCATGAATTTCTTCGAACAGGTCGCAATCACAGCAGGGCGACCGGTCCTCTACCAGGCGGTAGCACCCAACGCTGTCCACCCCGAGCAACACCGGGCCCGGATCCGCTGGTTGGAGCAATGCGCCGAGAGAGGGATACGAATCTACGGCCAAGGGGCTACTCGCCGGGGCGGGTTTGAACTTACCTTCGAGGATTGGAACCTGTTCGATGAGACTCCCGCTTGGCGGGAAGTGACCCTGGGAACGCGGGAGGAGCGCAAAGCCAAGATGCAGGACCCGGAGCTCCGGCGCCAACTGCGGGAAGAGTGGGATACGGACCTGCGTCCCACACGGGTCGTCCAGGGCTCCGTAGGGAGTCTCATAGTTGAGGAGACGGCCAGGCCGGAATATGAACACTATGCGGGCATGAGGGTCCAGGAGATTGCCGACAAGGAAGGCAAGCACGTCGTTGATGCTCTCCTTGACTTGGTGGTTGCCGACGATCTGGGGACCGAGTTCATAGCAGAGACCCAGGGCCGGGACGTAGCCCAGTTTACCGCCGAAGTGCTGGACTCGCCCCACATCATCGCCGGCGTTTCCGATGGTGGGGCCCACGTCAAATTCTTGACTGCCGGCGTCTACCCAACGGACATGCTGATTTGGCTGGTGCGGGATGAGAAGGTGCTTAGCTTGGAAGATGCTCACTACAAGCTGAGCTATCTGCCCGCCCACTTCGGCGGCTTCAAGGACCGGGGCTTCCTGCGTGAGGGTGCGCCCGCAGACGTGGTGGTATACGACTTGGACAAGCTGGAAATCCTACCCTCCGAGGTGGCCGAAGACCTACCGGGCGGAGAGTGGCGCCGCGTCCAGAAAGCAAAGGGTTACAACTGGATTATCGTGAACGGAGAAGTCACTTTTGAGGATGGCGAGCCCACAGGAGCAATGCCCGGCAAGCTCCTGCGGAATGGCGCTGGCTAAACTCTTTAGCGCATCCTTTTGGTAGGATATAGGGGAGCCCTCAAATGCTGGGCTCCCCTTTGCTAACGGGCAGTTAATCCCCTGAGGCCGTGACACAATCCCCAACCGACCTCGAGTCGGATCACCTGAATATGGGTCCAAGCGCTGCCAACCCAATTGAATGAATCCACCTTTTCCAAAGCGTGATAAGGAAGATATGGGGTTTCCGCCGTTGCCAGGATCTTGTGACATCCTTCTCGGGCTGGGCGCCGGTTAACTGGGAAGAGACAAATGCGCGGTCCCCGCAGGGGGAGGTTAGGATGGGGGTGCTGGGCAGACAACAAGTCCGTTTGGAACAAGGACTGTGCTGCCGGGA
Organism: Dehalococcoidia bacterium; assembly: GCA_965197555.1. Taxonomy (GTDB): domain Bacteria; phylum Chloroflexota; class Dehalococcoidia; order Lucifugimonadales; family UBA3495. The sequence continues at coordinate 2,770,967 of OZ240213.1, forward strand.
AACCGCATTTGAGAGCAACCAATGTGTGGAAGATACAGCCTAATCACTGAATTGAATGACCTGCAGGGAAGGTTCAATTTCGAGGCCCAAGACCTTCTCTATCGGCCAAGGTACAATCTGGCGCCCACTGAGCTGGTGCTCACCGTGTGGAATAACGGACATAACGTGGGCGAGTTCATGCACTGGGGCTTGATTCCTTTTTGGGCCAAAGACCCGAAAATCGGCTCGCGAATGATCAACGCCCGGGGTGAGACAGTGGCAGAGAAACCTGCGTTTCGCCGTGCGCTCCAGAAGAGGCGTTGTCTGGTCGTGGCAGATGGGTTCTACGAGTGGAAGAAGGAAGGCAAACCCAGAACACCGATGTATATAAGGTCGCGAACGGTGGAACCCTTCGCTATGGCGGGCCTGTGGGAGATCTGGAAAGCACCTTCCGATGAGTATGTGCACTCTTGTACGATAGTCACCACCACGGCCAACAGTCTGATGGAAGATATCCATGACAGAATGCCGGTAATCTTGCCGCGGGAAGCCGAGGAGACCTGGTTGGATACGGGAATCGAGGACACCAAGGTGCTGACAGACCTGCTGATCCCTTACCCGGCGGAAGACTTGGAGAGCTACGCTGTATCCAACCTGGTTAATTCCTCCAAGAACGACTCACCGGAGTGCCTGGTCCCCTTGGTAACGTTACCTCTTCTCTAAAGCGGCCCACAATGAGCCAGACCACCTGGCCACGGGAGAACATTCCCTACCGCTCGTGCCAACCAGGTGTTGGCTCGTTGACACAATGTAGAAAGACGAAGGCACCGGTGCGGCCCAAGCCTCGGAACAACTCGGTGAGCACCTTCACTTTGCTGTAATACTCGAGTCCGTCAAGGGACCTGAGGTATTCGTGGAACCCTCCGTAACCTGCAGTTAGCGCCAGCATTGTTTGGGCGTTTTCCACCGTTGCCAGGATCTTGCGGCGGTTGCGGACTATATTGGTATCCTGGATAAGGCGCTCGATGTCCTGGCTGTCATACGCCGCCACCGTCGCCACATCGAAGCGGTCGAAAGCCTCTTGAAAACCGTCCCACCGCTCACGCACCACCCGCCAGCTAAAACCTGAGCGGAATATAGCCTTGGTTAATTCCTCCAGGTAACCGCAGTCGTCATCTGGCGTGACTCTTGGGGGAATTTCGATCATTCTCTCCATCCGGTCATGGTACCAGTTGGTGTCTGTAGCGTTGCCCAGTAATCGTTGACACCCCCCAGCCATCCCAATAAACTCCCATTGGCCAACCGGGCCTAGTTGGAGTGCCGTCAAGTTACTAGACGGTCCGGTGATGATTAAACGCTGGTCACAGGGGGTGGATATGACTACTGTACAAGCACTGGAGAAGCACGTAACAGTCAACGGGGTTAGGCTCCGGTATCTGGATTGGGGAACGGCTGGCAAGCCTTATTTAGTGTGCTTGCACGGCCACACCGGCCAGGCCCATATCTGGGATGAGTTCGCGCAGGCGATGTCTCCCCACTATCACGTATTGGCGGTGGACCAACGCGGCCACGGGGGCAGTGAGTGGGCCAGCACCGGTTACGCCAGGGACAGGTTCGTCGAAGACCTAGCCGCCTTTGTGGACGAACTGAAGCTGGATAGGTTCGTTCTGGCCGGCCTTTCTATGGGCGGTTGGCACTCTTTGCTGTACACGCCAGACCACCAGGACCGGGTGGAACGGGTCATAATCGTGGATATTGCTCCCGAGCCCAGCGAGGAAGCGATCCAGGCCGCACCGAGCCGACCGCCGACACCTATGGAGTTTCCCAGCCTGGAGGCAGCGGTGCAGTGGATGCGCGAGGGTAATCCTTGGGCCAGCGATTCGCGGCTGCGCAAAGACGCTGAGGACAAAATGCGGCAGCGGGAGGACGGCTTGTGGACCTGGAAAGCCGATCACTCATTGTTCAACTTCGCTCTGCCGGATATGGCCGATCCTGGGCTGATCGGTAGGTACTGGCACGGGATTGATTCCATAACCTGCCCCATCCTTGAGATCCGTGGGTCTGAGAGCCCATTGGTCTCGGACAGCGTGATTCAGCAGATGATCCAGCGGGGCAAGCAGTTCAGCTCGGTGGACGTTCCCGGGGCTGGCCACGTGGTCACCGTGGACAAGCCCTATGAATTCATTGAGGTTACAAGGGAGTTCCTGGGAGTCCCGGCCTGAAGGGCGGGGACTCTAATGCTTGGGCTACCACCTATCAGTCGCTGTCAGGGAGTTTTTCTGCCTCTACCTATTAATGTGAGGGGCTCTTGAAGGTAGGGGAGATTTCGGCTATCCGTTCGCCCTGAGCTTGTCGAAGGGGCGTCCCCGTGGTTCGACAGGCTCACCACGAACGGTTGGGCCGAGTCACCACTAAAGAGACACATTCGTTGCTATCAGCAACTAATGGACCCCAGGCGGCTGTGGTAGCAGCCTATTCCAGCGCTCCCAATTGCTGTAATTCCGCGAACTCGTCCTCGGATAGCCCAAACAATTTCGTCAGGACGTACCGGTTGTGCTGACCCAGCAATGGAGCGGGCCTGTTTAAACCGCCCGGGGTTAGAGTCAGGTCCATCTCGCTGCGGTCGCTGGCGTAGGGTCCAATCTCCGGGTGCTCCAGGTATTGGAAGTGCCCACGGTGGGTGAGCTGCGGGTCTTCGAACAAGTCTCGAGGGTCGTTAGCTACACCCGCGGCGACTCCAGCAGCCTGAAGGGTGTCCATCAGCTCACGCGAATCCCAGTTGCTGGTCCAGCCGCTGATTTTAGAGTCCAGGTCGTCCTCCGCCAATTTCCGGTCAAGTAGAGTTCCGAAACTTCGGTCATGGGGCCAGCCGTCGCCAGAGGGATCTATGATTCCGCTCAGGGTGCGCCACTCTTCGTCGGAAGAGCAAGCGATGGCGATCCAGCGGTCTTTTCCCAGGCAGGGGTATACCCCGTGGGGAGCAGCCCCCTGGGCGCGGTTGCCCTGGCGGCCTTGCTCTCGGCCGTTGATAGCGTAGTCTAGCAAGAGGGGAGCCGAGAACTGCAAGGATGTCTCCAGTTGGGATAGGTCCAAGTGCAGACCCTCCCCGCTCCGGTTGCGGTAGTCCAGGGCTGCCAGAATCGCTGCCACCGCGAAGCGGGGTACAATGAAATCGGTATAGGCTCCGTATGGATTTACTGGGTCACGGTCAGGCCATCCGGTGATATAGGTCAAGCCTGCCAAAGAAGAGAGCACAGGTCCGAACCCCGGCTGCTGTTCCAGCGGACCACCCCTCCCCATCATGGAGGTGCTAAACAATATCAGGCGAGGGTTGATCTCCTTCAGGTCGGCGTAACCCAGCCCCCAGCTTTCCAAGGTACCCGGCGTGAAATTCTCGGTGACCATATCGGCCCAGGTCGCTGCTTTTAGCACCAAATCCCGGGCCTTGGGATGGCGCATGTCGATGGTTATCCCGTATTTGTTGACATTGTAGTTGGCGAAATAACCGCTTCGGTTGATGCCAGGGACTCCTCCTCCAAACGGGGCAGCCGTCCTCAAGGTTTCGGGCCGATTCGCAGATTCCACTCTGACAACAGTGGCGCCGTACTCCGCCAGGTACTTGGTTGTCATAGGCCCTACGGCTACCCAGCAAAAGTCGAGGACATTGATGCCTTCCAACGGGCCCGCCATTAGATAGTGTCTCCTTCCATCAGGGAGGCCACTGCTTGGGAAGTAAGCCCCAACTCCTCCTGGTAAATCTCAAGGTTATGCTCGCCGATGAGCGGCGGCCTACGGCGCAACCCTACTCTGTTTTCGCCTATGGTCTTTACGAATGCGCCGGGATAGGTCACTGTATCCTCCAGATCTGGATGATGTAATGGAGTGAAGAACTCCCTGGCCTTAAGTTGCTCGTGCTCTAGAAGGTCCTTTGGGCTAGCTACTGGAAACAAGAGAATGCGGCGTTCTATGCTGCCGTTGGAGAGCTCCTCCTTGGTGTGGGAGAGAAAGAAACGCTCCAGAGGAGGGGCTGCCTTGGCCATGACCTCGGCTTGGACCTGCCCGTAGCCCAGATCCTCCCAGTTGACCTCGTCCAAGGCTTGGTCCCCCATCCCTTCTTCATCCATCCAGGCCAGCAACGCTCGAGTGCTTCTGGCCACCGAACCCCCTTGCAGCATGTAGTTCAGGTAGCCATCTTTGCAACGCCAATTGATTCGGACCAAGGTCTCGCCCGAGGTTTGGCGATATACTCCCATACGCTGGATTATGACCTTCTCCAAGTCCCAGCTTTGAGGGGCATGGGCTAGGGACTTAGCCACCGCTTGCTGGCATGAAACGTCCACGTGTTGGCCTTTACCGGTTAATGCCCGGTGGGTGTGGGCCAGCATAGCCCCCGCCGCGCCAGCGGCCGCCCCGTGAAGGTAGAAGTGAGGGAAGCTCACCCGCACCGGCGGCCGGTCATCGTCTCCGGTCAAGTATATGAACCCGCCAAGGGCGGTGCCCACGAGGTCCGGTGCTTTGTAATGAGCGTAGGGGCCGCTTTGACCAAAGGGAGTGATGGATACCATGACCAGGGAGGGGTTTATCTGCTCAAGATCAGTGTAGCCAAGGCCCAAACCCTCAAGGTAGCCTGGAGGGAAGGACTCGATGACAAAATGGGCGTCTTGGACCAGAGACCGGAATAGGCCGCGCCCGTCCAGAGTCTCGAGGTTCAACGTGATGCCCCGCTTATTAGCGGCTAAGGCCCACCAGAATAGGCTCTTCTCCGGGTGGACGTCATCGTTGTAGAATGGGCCGGTCTTGCGAGCCGAGCTGCCCCCAGGCGGCTCTACCTGGATCACATCCGCGCCGAGGTCCGCCAGAATCTTGCCGCACAACAGACCGCCTTGGTCGGTGAAATCCAGGACCCGATAAGGGCTCAGCAGTAGCTCGGCTGGTGATCGCTCTTGGGTCATGTTCTAGGCTCACCAATTGTTACGGTTGTTGCGCCAAGTCCCTGCTGAATCCTTAACGTCATCGTTAGCGTCGAAAAGCACTCGAAGAATCCGTCACGGAACGACCCGTCAACCGTCCCCACCGGTATTGTATTTGCTGGCCCGGAGCCGTCAAGCCGGTGCCACGAAGCGGCCAATGCTTCTGCATACGCGCGCCTGAAGCTGGCTGGCATCCTGGACCAATATACCCTTAGGAACGACCGGGCAAAGTCTAATGGACGCTATCAAAGACCAAGTTCTACTTATACGGCTGGAATCTGAGCAACTGAGCGGGTATCTGGGAACCCTCCCGGAAGAAGCTTGGCGGAAGGAAAGCGCCTGCGATCGCTGGACGGTCGCTGACGTAGTGGCCCACATCTGTTTTGGCGCTCAATTTTATGAAAGATGTATTTCCCGAGGCTTACAAGGGGATACGGGGCCACCCAATGGATTTCCTCCACCCGGCCAAGGTAGTCCGGGAATGATGGGGGAGATGATCGCACAAGGGGCTATCGGCTTCCGGAAGACGCTCGGGGACCAACTGCTGCCAACCTTTGATGCAACCAGCGACCAGCTCCATCGACTCGTCTCCGGTCTCAGCCCGGAAGACTGGAACGCCTCATGCTACCATCCGGCCGGTCTCTTACCTGCGAGGGTGTTCCTAACCCTTCGCCTTTTCGAACTAGCATTACATGGCTGGGACATCAGATCAAGCTTCGATCCGAAAGCACAACCGTCTTCCAAGAGCCTCTCCTACGTCATGGGACTGGTTACGAGCGCTTGTCGAGATTTTGTCAAGCCCTCCGCCGACGAGGCCGTTTCCGGCAGATTCAGGTTCGAGTTGTATGGGCCCATAGCTGGAAATCACGACTTAGTAGTAGCGGAGGGTGTCTCTCGCCTGGAGACGGGTTCATCGTTTACGCCTGGGGCTGTCTTAAGGTGCGACACAGGAAGCTTTGCTCTCTTAATGACAGGGCGTCTTGCATTTGAAGCCGCTGTCTCCGATGGGCGATTGTTCATCGTGGACGGGACGCAATTGCCCAAAGACTTTAATGATTGGTTCAAGGGAGTCTGGCGCCCATCTAGTGAATGGCGGTAAATCCTGCCTCAAGCGCCTGCCCAAATGTAAACCGATTCAGCCCTTGCCGGGCAGCAACAGAGGGAGACGAAACAAAAAATTGTTGTGGAGGCCCCGTTGTGCCTCTAATAACTGGTTGCGTCCTCAACCCTATATAGAACAAGAAGGTCTCTTCAAATCAAATGGAATCGGTCGTACCATCGTCTATGCTAGGACGGGCGTACGCTCCTCTCTGGATAATAGCGGCGCGTAGGGGCCCAGAAGCCGCTCGTACTCCTGATGGTAGAACTCGGGTAACACCTCAGACCGGCCTTCATGGAATGCCAGAAAATCTCTGTCAGCAGTCAGTTGATTGAGTATCTGTCGGAACCTTCCGATTGCCTCCTTGGCCCTGAGGTTCCGGACGAAGACGAGAAGCCGGAGTGTATTGTTTGGTGTGGCCCTTAGTCTCTGCCACAGTACGTTGCGGCTCGTATAGTGCAGAAGGATTTCAATGAGTTTCTGGTAGTAGGTAACCGGGTCATAGTTCTTCAAGGTGGTGACCAGGTAAGGTGCATAGTAGAAAGAGAAGGGCATTGACTTAAGGATGCGTCCCTCACCAAGGTACTGGTCGTAAAGGGGGGTCCCGCCAAAAGGAGTGGGTATGTTTACCACGGGCCAAGCAAACGGCGTCTTGCTCATGAACTCTTTGGTTAGCTCTACGGGTTCATCCCCTGCGTCGTCATCCAGGCCGAACATGAAGTTTACTTGTATACCCGGCACGTAGGAGCTGAGAAGCTCTACGTGCTCGGCCACCAACTCCACTTTCTCCGAGCCTGTCTTCATGCCCACGCCGGCCTTGTTGGAGTAATTCGACCATGACTCGATGCCTGGTGCGACGTAGTAGCAATTGGTGTCCCGTAGCCGCTGAAGCCTCGGGCCTTTGAGCACTGACAAAGAGCTCTCCATGACGTAGGGATTCCTCGTCCCTGCGGGTATCTTTTCCAGGATGTTCATGGTCTGATCGAACTGCACCCCAAAATTTGGATCGTGAAAAGTTACCTTTACTCCCGGAAGATTTTGGGACAGATAGGTCATATCTGTCTCCAACTGGTCCGGGTGGAGCACCACGTAGGGGTTGTTCCAGTCAGTGCAGAAGTCACAAGTGTAAGGACAGCCAAGGCTGGCCAGGAGAGGGACCATTGTTCCGAAATACGGTCTGGAGCCTCTGAAGAAGCTGGCGGCCTTAACCTCCGGCATCCGCTCCTCTACGCTGGGGAGCTCCCTCAGAGTTCTGTTGCTTGAGATTATAGACTTGGGCTCGTAGCAGCCATTGAGTATGTCGGTAATAAGCTCTTTGTCGCACTGCAACACAACCAAGTCAAAGTACCGCAGACAATCATTGGGAAACCCTTTGGCGTGGGGGCCGCCGATCACTGTTAGAGTTTTTTCTCGGCGGTACAGTTTGGCCAGAGCGTAGCACATGGCGCTTGACATGGTGATGCCGGAGATGAATACCACGTTCAAATCGTCAGGCAGGAATTTCTTCGGATCGCCGTGTCCGTAGTGGGTTGCATAAAATACCTCATGCCCCAACTGGCGGCACCACACAGCGATAGATTGAGGCATTACGCTGGCATATTGCTTGGTAGTGCTGTAATGCTCCGCAGCCTGCTTCCGGCTGGTTGCACGCCCAGAGGTGAGTAACTCCAGAATCCCGACTCTCAAATCACCCCTTTTCCGAATAGGATTGTCCATAAAGAACCAAGCGGGGATGCTTGCAATGCGCGGATATATGCGTTTCATTGTAGGGTGGGTTAACTGCGGGAGCAAGCACATCGAGACGAAGTATCGTCAGCCATGCCTGGTATTTCATGCCTGGTATTTCAGGTCCGGAATATCATGCCTGGTCTTTAATTAAATGTTAACGGGAGCTTAGCTCAGCTACACTTTGGGACCGAGTATTATGGGGTAGTCACCCATCGGGTGATACGAGGTTGAATGTGGCAACAAACGCTGACCCAGCTCCGAGCCGGAGGGAGGCCCTGATGATCCGGGTGTTTAGCTCCTTCCACCGGATGGTGTACCGTTTGACCGGAGGCCGGTTTCTAGGTTCGGTAGCGGGGGCGCCGGTGCTGTTGCTCACAACCCGAGGATTTCGCACCGGGAAACAGCGCACCCAACCATTGCTATACCTGATGGACGACGGTACCTACGTGGTGATTGCCTCCTACGCGGGCAGGCCTTCCAACCCCGGGTGGTATCAAAATCTTCAGCATCAACCAAACGCTGAGATACAAGTGAAGAACCTCAGATATAAAGTGAACGCTGAGACCGCAGGACCGGAGGACAGAGCACGGCTCTGGCCGACTATAACGGCGCTGTACCAGAGCTACGATGACTATCAAGCAAGGACCCAAAGGGAGATACCGGTTGTGTTTCTCCGGGAGATCTGACGTTCTAGTTGCCATTTCGCAATTTTGGCTATAAACGGTTGCAGTATTCGCCCAGGTAGCTTAGAGTACATTCGTTCCCACCGAAAATCCGCAGGGACCAGGCGGGTAGACTAGAGCAAGGACCGATCTGAATCTTATAAGCTCCAACCGGAGCGCGGCGGAGGAAGCATAATGGCATATGATTTGCTTATCAAGAACGGGCGAGTGGTTGATGGCTCGGGTGCCCCGGGGTTTCAAGCCGATGTTGCGGTTAAAGACGGCAAGATCGTGGGGGTCGGAAGGTTCAACGAATCGGCCACCCGTACTATAAACGCAGATGGCCGAGTGGTGGCTCCCGGATTTATAGACCACCACACCCACTTTGACTCCCAAGCGATGTGGGACCCGATTGTCACTTCCACGTCGCTGAACGGCAACACCTCAATTATAGTTGGCCAATGCGGAGCGGTGCTGGCCCCTACCAGGCCAGGGGATGGAGACTGGTACCTGCAAATGTTCAACTTCATGGAAGGTGTACCGCTGGACGTACAGCGGGCCGGAGTAGACTTCGCCTGGGAGTCCATACCGCAATACCTGGACGCCATCGGCCGCAAGCGCGGCATAAACGTGGGCGCCCTGATCGGCCACTCGGGCGTAAGGCGTTACGTTATGGGTGAGGCAGCCCAGGAGCGGACTGCCACCCCCCAAGAGATAGAGGCCATGAAACGCTCGATCCGCGAAGGGATGCTCGCCGGTGCTCTGGGGTTTAGCGTTGGCGTGTTCGTGGAGCAAGGGGAGGGTATTTTCGGGGTGAAAGTGCCTTCGTCCGTTGCCACCGACGAAGAGATGTACGCCCTAGGGGATGTCCTGGGTGAAGTGGGGACGGGGGTCTTCCAAGTAAGCGGCGGCGGCCCCGGGGGATTCCGTGGTCCGGCGCGCATCGCTCAGGAGCTATCCCGCAGGACCGGGCGTCCTTCCATGTACAATTTGTTGACTCAAGAGTTGAACAAACCCGACGAGTGGAAAGAGCATTTGCAGATGCTGGAGGAGTCCTTCCAGGCGGGTATCAGGGCCTACGGCTCGTGTCTGTCGGCCACTGCCGGACCGATTTTCGACCTCCGGGCGGGCTTGGACGGGTTGGAAGACGAGGACATGATCAGCCCCAGCACGGTATTCCAAGGCATGCCAACCTGGGACTCGGTCATGGCCCAACCGGTCGCCGACAGAATGCGGTCTTTCCGCGACTCTGAGATTCGCAGGGCGTTGAGCCTGGAAGCAGTGGAAACCGAAGGTGAGCACTCTTATCGCATGGGCCGGGCTCAAAGGCAAATGAGCTTCAGTCGGCGCTGGGACCTGGTCGAGGTCTATATGGCCCACAACGAAATTAACAAGCAGTTTAGCGGTAAGAGCGTCGAACAGATTGCCCAGGAGCAAGGGAAGGGGATCATCGATGCATTCCTTGACCTGGTTCTGGATGACGACCTGCGGACCGCCTTCCAGGTCATCGACCGGAACAACAACGTCGAGGCCCAAAGGCAGATATTGGGGTCACCCTACTCCGTGATCGGGACCACCGACGGCGGCGCCCGGCCGGACAAGGGGGACCGCACCGACTACAGCACCAAGCTGCTCAGCTACTGGGTGAGGGAGAAGGGGGTTATGTCTGTGGAGGACGCTGTCTACCGGATGACCGGCAAGACCGCCCTGATGCACGACCTCCATGACCGAGGCTTCATCGCCGCGGGCAAGGCTGCCGACATAACCATATTCGACCCCGACACCATTGGCCCCAAGCCTCGGGAAGCGGTCTACGACTTCCCAGGCAACGAGATGCACGTAAAGCAGGGTGCTGTTGGAATTGACTACGTGATCGTTAACGGCGAAGTCTTGTTGGAGCAGGGAGAGCACACCGGAGCCCTGCCGGGCCAGACCCTCAGGGGTCCCTTGTATCAGGGAGCCCGCTAGGTTAACAGGAAAAGGGTGGGCCTAATTGACCCACCCTTCAATGGTCTTGGACAAACCGCCCGTGTAGTCATCCTTAAGCTAGCCTACACGGGCGGATTATTGTTCTCAGGAGGGTTGGCACCAACTCAAAGATTGATTCAAGCTGGGGTCAGCCAGATATCCTGCATAGGGCTCCGATTGCCCCGGCTAAACCTACGGTGTAACATTCGGCTGCCCGGGTTTTGTCCCTAAGTTTGATCCAGGAGGTTATGGGATGGCGATTACATTGGCGGAAGCGAATCGAATGATTCAGGCGTCAGTATCGAAAGCAGGGGAACTTAACGTTAGTGTAAGCATCGCGGTGTGCGACGCCGGCGGGAACCTGGTGGCGTTCAATCGCATGGGAGGGGCTAGCGCAGTCAGCGCCACCGTGGCTCAGGGGAAGGCTGCAGCCTCCGCAGGCTTTGGACGCGCCAGCGGAACGTTGCAGGCAGACTCTCCGGTGATACAGGCGGTGATATCAGCCATGGGAGGCAGAATGCTTCCCGCGCAGGGGGCTGTGCCCGTAGTCAAGAATGGTGAGCTTGTGGGGGCGATAGGAGGCAGCGGCGCTACCGCTGACCAGGATGAAGAATGCGCACAAGCAGGGCTGGCCGCTCTATAAAGTGCCCTAATTGACTAGAGAATGCCTTTGGAAGGGCGTCCAAGAATGCCGTCCACGGTCGGACGGCATTCTTTCGTTCGTTCAGAGCAACCCAGCAATGTTAGTTGCACGCGTCACGGATCGCCTGCGATATGGCCGCTAGCCGTGGGTTGTTGTTGTCATTACCCCTGAACCCGTTGGTGATGTAGCCAACGGCCAGTCCCGAATCTTTGTCGGCCCAGCCGACGGACGTCCCGGCGCCACCGTGACCGAAGGTGTTGATCGGGTCACCTTGGGATTTACCTGTTCTTTCATCGGCCAAGGCCAAGCCCAGGGAGCGCCGCGCGTAAAGACCGATGGTGGCGTCGGTCCCCTCCCTTTGAAGGCTCGTTGCTTCACTAACGGTCTCCGGAGTTAAGACTCTAACTCCATCCAGAATTCCGCCTCTCTCCATCATTGCGTAGAACCTTGCCAGGTCCCCTGCGGCTGCCACTCCACCGGCTCCAGGCACGATCGAGCGGTGCACCCCGGGTTCATTGAAAATAGGAACGTAGCCGTTGGGGTCCGCATCATCCTCCATCAAGTGTATCTTGGAGACCATGCTCTCCAGTCCAGCGGGTAAGCCTACGTACGTGTTTTCCATTCCCAGGGGACCGGTCAGTTCTTCGGCAAGGAATCGATCGAAGGACCGTCCGTCGATACGGTGCACCAGTTCTCCGATGACCCAGCCGTAGTTGATAGGATGATAAGCCATGACCTCTCCGGGAGCGAACTTGGTCGGCGCTGCCTCCATGGCCTGCACTACCTTGTCCCAATGGATCCAATCGCTCCAGTGGAAATCCTGGGGCGTGTCCGGGAAGCCTCCCTGGTGGGACAAGATATGGCGGATGGTGACAGTCTCTTTTCCGTGTTGGCCAAACTGAGGCCAGTGTTTGGCAACCAGGTCGTCCCAGGCGAGTTTCCCCCGCTCCTTTAGAAGATAGATGCATGCTGCCGCCAAGGGCTTGGTCGAAGAGAAAAGGACGAACATTGTCTGGTCGGAGACCGGCGTGTCCGCTTCGGTGTTGGCTTTACCGCCATGTAGGTCCAAGACCAGGTTGCCGTAGCGGTAGACGGCCAGGCCGGCACCGGGATGCAACCCGGACTCTCGCTGCTGGCGAAAGAGATCCTCCACCTGCCGCAATTTGTTGCTATCCATAGCAACGGAGTCAGGTGTAGTTAGAGTAGCCATTGCGATACCTCTGTTCTAATTTGCCCGCCCAATAGCATGGCAGTGGCGTTTAATGGTACTGAGTGTTCGCTGCCGGGTCAATCGATCAGCTTCGGCGGATGAGGGTTGGCCCAGGCTACGCAGCTCTATTTTCGCGATGAAATGGGGAGCCTTGAATCACGGGGTGGAGCAGGCGGTGCGTCCCTCTACCAGCCGATTTCAGTGGGACGGAGCCCTAGCAAGACTTGCCCCCCGAACTCATAGTTCAGGGGAAGGGCGGCGCCGTGCTGCACCGCGACGTGAATATCCCGAAAGCAGCGCTCTAGTGGATGCTTGCGATGGATCGCGTTGGTCCCTGCGGCATGAAACAGTAGGTCCACCGCTCTTACTGCTTCCCTCACCGCGTAAGCGTTGGCGATCCTTGCGTGGGCAATCTCCCGGCTGGGGTCGGGGACGCCTTCGCACAGCGCAGTCCAAGCATTACCGATTGACTCCATCACGTAGGCGCGCGCGGAGCTGATGATCGCTTCTGCCTCCGCTACCGTGAGTTGCACCGGTAACCGATCGCGCAGCGGCGTGGTCGACGCTGTGGAGCCGGTTTCGGCCGCGAGTTCAACAAAGGCGTCCATAGCACCCCTGGCAATTCCCAGAGCATTGGCAGCGTTGTTGATCCAGGTAGCTACGTACATCAAACGAGGATGGTATAGAGGCCCCGATTCCTGCGGTGGATCGTTTCGGGAAAATGAGCGCTCCTCCGGGACGAAGACATCTTCGACCACGAAGTCCTTACTGCCAGTGCCACACATGCCAACAACAGTCCAGGTGTCGAGTATCTTGGCATCCTCTACCGGCACTAGCATGGACCGAGTTACCAGGGCGCCGGAGGGGGTCATTCGGGGACCGTCGCCGTCCATGATCTTACAGGTACAAAGGAGCCAGTTGGCGTGATCGATGCCGCTGGCGTAGTCCCAATGCCCCTGAACCATGTAACCTCCGTCCACTGGACGGGCTTCACCCTCAGGTCGAGCCGAGCCTGATATCCGCACGTTGGGAGGCTGGCCAAACATAGACCTACCCACCTCCGGGCGCAGCCGCCCCGTCATTATGGACGTGCCACTAGCGATCAAGCAGCACCAACCTACCGAGCCGTCGGCTTTGGATATCTCTTCAATCGCCCGAAACGAGGTGATCGGGTCGGTCTCCTGGCCACCCATGCTGCGTGGGAGACCAAGCCGGAGCATGCCGGCTTGGTCTAATGCTTCAGCCAACTTGGGGGGCAATCGGCGTCCCGCCTCCGCTTCGTCTCGCGCCGCGAGGACCTGGGGGATTAGCGCAACCGCGGCCGCTACTGGATCATCAGTAATAGTTTCTTGCATCAGTATCCTCCTCAGGGAATTCGCGGTGCTCCATCTACTGCCAAGCTCGATCCATCACCCATCAGGATCGCTTGAGGCTTGATGGAAACAATCCGTAGCATGACCTGGACAATCGGCGAATATCCCATGAACTGCCACTGAGAGGTCAATATAATACTCGCAAATCGTTGCCGAAGGTCGGAGTCAAGGAAGCAACCTCGCTGGTGAGTATCTATCACTCTGGGCCTAGCTAACGCCAACCAGTCCGTAGCTAATATCAGCCGGGAGATGCAGGAAGGACTTTACCCCTCGTGGGCCGCCGACGCCAACGGGTTGAAGGTAACCCGCAGCATGGACGTTTGGGTCTCGTTCCGCCACTGGTGGTGAGTATTGGGTGGGACCAGCACGGCATCCCCTGCCGACACCTGGTAGCTGGTGCCACCGCAGACCAGAGTACCCGACCCTTCTAGCACGAATACGACGTGCTCCCACTCGTGGGTGTGACCGCCCGTGTCCGGATGGCTTACGGCTCCGGGGGCCATATGGCCGTTGTAAAGCATCAAATAGTTTGGGACTCCGTCATTGGGGCTCAGTATCTGGCTGCCGGTGTCTGGGTTCAGGTCCCGATAGTTGCGGATAATCGGAGGCTCTCCTGTACCTTGGCCGCCCTCGTTGCCGGCGCCGCCGCTCTGGGAAGCAATGAGGGGATTAATTTCTATGCGCCGCACGTTGCCTTGGCCCCCGTTGTTCAGCGTATAGTGGTCCACATCGCCCGGGATGAACATGGCGTCACCTTCCCGGACCGGGTATTCTTTGCCGTCGCAAAATAGAGTGCCGGAACCCTCGATCACGTACACCTCATGCTCCCACTCGTGAATGTGGTGAGCGCTGGTCTGCCCGGGTTCAATTTCAGAATAGCTTAGAGTACAGGTGGGCGGATTGTCGTCCAATGAAATAAGCCGGGCTGGCCGCCCGGGCTCAAAACTCCGGGAGTTTCTGATTACCGGTTCCATGTTTGATACCTCCTCTATTGGGTATCTTGGCGGGCATGTGCGGGTAAGAATTACCTGGAGCATTACCTGGAGCACTGGCGTCCACGTGAAGCTACGCCAGTGGGCACTTGACGGAGCACCCCCAATTATAGTGTCCAGGTGTGAGGGGCTTCAACCGGGGGCTGGGGTTGGATCTTCAGCGACAGTGGAGGGCATAAAGCCCAACCCGACGGTTTGACTGGGAGTTGGTGCCGAAGGTCGGAATCACATGCGAAGCGTCACTGAGGGTTGTTTGTAGCTGTGGGCGTTGTCGGCAATGACCGTTTGGTGCCTAGAAAGCTGCGTACAGCCGTCGCCAGTTGTCAGCGTGGCAGGCACAGTGGTCGGTATTGTGGAGTAAGTGTCGGCATTTGCGTCGGCATTAAGATCAAGGTCTGCGGTGACGTCGGTTCATTCTTCCCCTAGTGTTCGGCTGGAGTCAGAGACTCCCGTAATGTAGAAACGGGCGGGATTTATACCCCGCCCGTCCTGCGAGTAGCGCAGAGGTAGCCCGGCATCATTCCTCCGGGAGAAGCGGCGCCGGTGTTGCAGCCGGCTCCGGTATCGCCGCTGGCCTATTAAAGCGCCCGACTTCGCGAGGCGGCACATCCTTCTGATCTTCGCGAATTGACAGTGGTAGAAACTCGGACACGTCAATCCTACTGGCTGATCGAGTCGTAATCTCTTCGAATGAACCGCCAACTTCCTCATCGACGATAACAATTATTTGCGCCCAATCGGATACGTCGCTGGTTCTGGGGTCCAGACTGTGTATCTCCCCTTCGAACACGTAGACGTGTACTGGCCGGTCCAACTTCCATGCCTGGCTAGAGCCCGTATGCGCCACGCTCGACCCGGTAGCCTCAAGCGCGTCACGGTATAGCATTATCTTGCCGTAGATAGCAGTCGGGGCACCCGCAAGCATTGGGCCCCTGCCTTTCTGAGCATAACGCAAGCCCAGGTTGATATTGCCGCCCTCTTCGAGGATGGCTGCATCCCCAGCTGATTCGGCCGAACTACTGAGGGCGCTTACCAAGAAGAACCCTGTAATCGCTATGACTGCCGCCACAGCGAAGGCGACGAGTTGGAATCTTTTTCTGATTATGATATCTATTCCCTTTTTGTCACAAATGCACTTACTTAGTCATCGTAGAATCGCCAATTGCCGCAACCCGGCAAGTCCTGGATTAAGTAATTAGCCGCCGAATTGTTAGTTTCAGCCATACCACATAGCCTGTAGAAGTTGCCGTTGCTGGTGCTGCGGAAAGCCGTGCCGGTGTCGTCCGAGTCACCGATATCGTCACTGGTGGCCGTAACCTCGGCACCGACCAAAACAGTCGCGGTCGATGAGGTTCGGCAATTGGTCGGTTTTTCGAGAGAATTGGGGGATGCTCAGATACGGCCGTTAGGGTTTTGGTGCCGAAGGTCGGAGTCGAACCGACACGGGGTTGCCCCCACCGGTTTTTGAGACCGGCGCGTCTACCATTCCGCCACTTCGGCGTGGGCCTATTTTATATCTAAATTCGGCTGATTGTTACCCTTGATGCCTGCCCATCGCCCTGCTTTACCAACATTTTCCTTACCACCCTTAACTCGCAGGGCCACCTGGCTTATGCATTTAGGGGTCTTGAGTGCGGCCGGATTCACTGCGGGCATTTGACAAACGAACCGAAGTGCTCGTATTAATGCAGTGTACTCTTGAACCAGGTATGGTACACGCTCCGCCTGGTGAATTCTTCCGACTTTAAATGGACCATGGTGCTACATCGTAGAGGGCCCCGCCTGTCCTTCACTGGCCTGCTATTGGCTGGGGTGGCGCTGCTGGCGCTGCTTTCGGATGGGGTCTCCGTCAGCTCTAATCAAGCAGGGCGGTCCCTCGGCTACGTGACCAATATAGCCTCCGACTCGGTCTCAGTGATCGACACAGCAACCAACACGGTGGTTGACACGGTGAGAGTGGAGCGCGGCCCAAGAGGGGTGGCCATCGCTCCGAATGGGAATCAGGCCTATGTAGCCAACCTTGAGGCCATGGCCGTTTCAGTGGTCAACACAGCCACAAACACCGTGGCTCACACTGTAAGGGTATTCGGGTTTCCCAAAGGACTGGCTATCACTCCGGATGGGGCCCGCGCCTATGTGGGGAATTTGGCTGCCAACTCCGTCTTCGTGCTGGACACACCAGTAAATGCCGTGATCGGCAGCATACGGGTTGGAAGAGGCCCAGAAGGAGTAGCTATGAGCCCGGATGGGAGCCGGGTCTACGTGGCCAACATCCGATCCGGCTCTGTCTCAGTGATTGACACACTATCCAACACCGTCGTTGCCACGGTGGAAGTTGGGGACCTCCCCGTAGGAGTGGGCATAGCTCCGGATGGGACGCGGGTCTATGTGGCAAATTTTGGCTCCAACTCCGTCTCTGTCATCGACACGCTAACTAACACCGTGGTCGCCGAGGCAGGCGTCGGGTATCTCCCCGTCGGTGTGACCGTCGGCCCTCGGGTGGAAATCAGTCCATATGGGCCCCGAGCCTACGTGACCAACCTCGCCTCCCACTCCCTCTCCGTCATCGACACAACAACCAACGCCGTCGTTGCCACGGTGCAGGCCGGGAGATTCCCTTTTGGGGTGGCCATCACGCCGGATGGGACCCGAGTATATGTGGCGAACCAATTATCCAAATCCGTCTCAGTGATCGAGACAACAAACAACACCTTGGTTGCCACAGTGGATGTTGGGATTCAACCCTATGCAGTGGCGATCCCTCAAGATGCGATCCGCGTTGATCTTGGGAGCCAGTGATCGCTCACCGTTATAGGCTTTTTTGGACATCCTCCTTGACATAAATATACTCATTCTTTGCTGAACATCAGACGGCTCCTTTGGCTCGACGCGGGTTGCCGGACCATCGGTGTTACTATTTGACATCGTTAAACCCACGCCCCACACTGTTGTCCGCGGCAAGGAATCCGTAGCGTCTGACTCTTGCATGAAGAAGGTGAATGGGCATGGCAGTTGGAATAGCGGTACCCCTGCCCGCTTATACGATCGATGCGGCCTTCATAGCCAAAAAAGCGGAGGAATTGGGCTTTGAGTCTATCTGGTACCATGAGCACCCAATCCTTCCGGTGCATAGCGACAGCCCGTTTCCCTCTACCGGCGGTGCTATCCCGGAGACCTACCGGCACTTCACCGACCCTTACATCGCTTTGGCCAGGGCGTCGGCTGTAACTAGCAAAATCAAACTAGCCACCGGCATCACGTTAGTGCCAGAGCGAAACCCGTTGCTGTTGGCTAAAGAGATTTCCGCCTTAGACCAATACAGTGGCGGGAGGTTTTTGTTTGGCATCGGGGCTGGTTGGAACCGGGAAGAGACCACGATTATGGGAGGTGACTTCGACCACCGGTGGACGCAGACCCGGGAAGCCATTATGGCCCTTAAGGAGCTTTGGACCAAAGACGAAGCAGAGTTTCACGGCCGCTACTATGATTTCCCCCCCGTCTACTGCTATCCCAAGCCAGCACAAGAACCCCACCCTCCGATAATCCTTGGTGGACATGCCCGGAATGTTCTGCAACGCGTAGCTAGATGGGGTGACGGTTGGCTTCCCAACCGGGTGACTCCGGAGCAGATTGAAGAGAGCCGCAAGGTCCTGGACACACTGGCCGCCGAAAGGGGACGTGACCCGGCGTCATTGACCATATCCGTTTTCGGCCAGGCCCCGGACCGGGACCAAATCCAGGCTTTTCTGAACGCCAGCGCGGACCGGGTTGTTGTATGGCCGACCCACTGCGAGACCGAAGCTGAGATGGGCGAGCAACTGGAAAGGATGGCCGACGCCGTAGTCCGATAGAAATATTAGAAACGCGGAGACCTTCACCGAGTTACGGACTTGCCAGAACACATTCATGTGGAAACCTTCACCGGATTGCGGACTTGTCAGTACACATTCATGCGGAGACCTTCACCGAATTGCGGACTTGCGAGAACACATTCATAAGGAGGAAACGAAGTGAAAGCGATCAGGGTGCACGAACTGGGAGGGCCGGAGGTCCTGAAATATGAGGACTGTCCCGCCCCAAATCCGGGGCCAGGGCAGGCTCTAATCGACCTCCAAGCCATCGGCGTCAATTTTGCCGACGTTTCCTCCCGCAGGGGCGGAGCTGCGCCACCGCAAAGTCTGCCCATGACGCCGGGTTTTGAGGCAGCCGGCGTGGTCTCGGCAGTGGGTGAAGGCGCCAGCGGAGTGACAGTCGGCGATACGGTTGCCTACTGGGGCGTCAGGGGTTCCTACGCCGAACAAGTGGCGGTCCCCGCCGACGTCCTGGTTAAGATCCCTGCCGGGTTAGACGCCAGGATGGGCGCTGCCGTATTCCTTCAAGGCATGACCGCCCACTATCTGGCCTTTACCACCTATCCTCTGAAACCCGGGGACTATGCCCTGGTCCACGCCGGGGCCGGTGGGACCGGGCTGCTACTGATTCAAATGGCCAAGAGGGCCGGGGCCTACGTCTTTGCTACAGTATCCACAGAAGAAAAAGCGGCCTTGGCTAAGGAAGCAGGCGCAGACACTGCCATCAACTACACTCGTGAGGATTTCGAAGAGGTTGTAAGAAATGGCACCAATGGCCAGGGGTGTCAAGCGGTTTACGATTCAGTAGGGCAGACGACTTTTGAGAAAAGCCTTAACAGCCTTTCCCGCCGTGGATGCCTCGCTTTGTACGGCCAGTCCAGCGGTCCCGTGGCCCCGGTAGCGACGGGTGACTTGAGGATGTCGTCGTATCTGACCCGTCCCAGTCTCGCGGATTACACAGCTACCAGGGAGGAACTCGAGTGGCGGGCCGGTGAGGTGTTGAGTTGGGTTGCGTCCGGGGAGTTGAAGGTGAGAATTGGTGGAGAATTCGCTCTCAGCGAGGCTGCCGTGGCCCAACGCCAGCTAGAGAACCGGCTCACCACCGGCAAGCTTCTGCTCCTTCCATAAGACTCGGGCCATAGGACTCGAAGATCGGCTTCTGATCCGGTTAGAGGAAGTAGACATGCGGATTATAAGAATTAGTCAAGTCGAAGAAGAATCCATGCCCACGGTGACCCCGGTACCTGGTTGGACTGGCGGCCCGGTCGCACGGACCCGCCAGCCCCTGGTCCCCTCGGATCTGTCCGAGAATTTCAATTGCAGCGTGGTGAATTTCGGGAGAGGAGCTACTACCGGGTTTCACGCTCACACCAGCGACCAGATTCTGGTGATAACCGCCGGTGTGGGTATAGTGGCCACCCAAGAAGAGGAGCGTGAGGTGGCAGTGGGAGACGTGGTCCATATCTCAGCGGGTGAGCAGCACTGGCATGGGGCATCGAAGGACTCCTATATGTCCCATATCACCATTACCACATCCGATAGCGAAGCCGTAAGGTAATTGATGTGAACCCGTATTTGGCCAAGCGCAGGTGGTCATCGCCGAGCTAATACGGTTGTCCGGTCTCACCCCAGAATGGACCTGGTCTACTGGCCATTACCGCCTTGTCCCCCGGCGATCTGCTCCAAGTGCGAGTGTGGTCGGATCGTTGGGAGCTGGACCCCAACGGTACCTATTTGTCATAGATCTGCCGGATTGTTGAGTCCCAGGTGCGCCACTTCTCTCGACTCTGCCGGGATTGCACGTGGTGTGCCCAGGCCCACACAGATCCCTGACTTCGGTCTCCCCTTCCCGTGTCTGGGATGGTGGCCCAGCCCAGCCCAACCGTCCAGGCAGCCCGGAAATATGACAGAATAAGGAATCCATGACTAGGGATAACGAGTGGGAGCGCGTTGGCCTTCCGGAGGCTGATCCCCAGGAATCGGGCGGAGGCCCGGGGTGTGGCTGCGGTTTCTTCGTGCTCCTTGCCTTGGCTGGCATCGTCATCGCTGTAACGTACTTCCTAGGGGTATTGTCGTTTGACTTCCTGCCCTTCGTAGGTGACGAGGACACCGGCGAGCGCCAGGGCGACTCGGTCTTGGAGTCTAGTCCTTCCGATCGAGCCATCTTGGTCGCGCTCTACAACGCCACGGATGGGGACAACTGGGGGGACAGCGAGAACTGGCTGAGCGATAAGCCAATTCAAGACTGGTACGGTGTAACCACCAATAGCATCGACCGCGTCACCGCTCTTGATCTGCGCACCAACCAATTGAGCGGAGAGATACCTCACGAAATAGGCAATCTTTCTAAGCTCGAAAGGCTGTCTCTCCGCACCAACCAGTTGAACGGAGAGATACCCTCAGAGCTGGGCAACCTAGCTAACCTGGAATCGCTGAATCTCTACGACAATCAGCTCAGCGGCGAAATACCCCCCGAGTTGGGCAACCTCGCCAACCTGGGCTGGCTGAATCTCGCCAGTAATCAGTTAACCGGCGAAATACCCTCCGAACTAGGCAATCTATCCGGCCTCGAGACACTGATTCTCAGCCGAAACCAGCTAAGCGGGGAGATACCACCCGAGTTGGGCAAGCTGGTAAAGCTGGAATGGCTTATCCTTCATGGCAACCAGTTAAGGGGGCAGATACCTTCTGCATTGGGTGCTCTCGCCAAGCTGACGGACCTATTGCTTGAGGGTAACCGGCTGAACGGGTGCATACCCAGTGACTTGGGAAGAGTGGAGACCAACGACTTCTCCGAGCTTGGTCTGGCCCTTTGCACGCCAGACAGAACCACTTCCACGCCATCTCCCGAACCCAGTGCCACTGCTACACCAACCCAGAACCCTACGCCAACCCCTATGGCTACACGAACCCAGAACCCTAGGCCAACCCCTATGGCTACACCAACCCCTGCCCAGGCCAGAGCGGCGCTGGAGGCCCTCTTTAACGCGGCCGGCGGCGCGGGGTGGCAATACAGCATCAACTGGTTAACCAACGCGCCACTCAGCCAGTGGTACGGAGTCGTAACTGATAGCGATGGCAAAGTCATAGGTTTGAACCTCTCCTACAATGGACTGCGCGGAGGGATTTCGCCGGAGTTGGGCAATCTCACCAATCTGGAATGGTTGTGGCTTCAGGGCAATGGACTCACCGGAGAGATACCATCCGAACTAAAGAGCTTGATCAACCTGAAGCAGCTAAACCTGGCTCAGAACAATTTGAGGGGGGGAGTCCCTGAGGAGCTTGGCAGCCTGGCAACCCTTGAATCAATGGTCCTCAACAACAACCAGTTAGGTGGGTCAATACCGGGCGCGTTGGGGAACCTTACCAACCTGAAAGTGCTGCGGCTCTATGGAAACCGGTTGGGCAATTGGCCGATACCGGCCGCACTTGGCAACCTCATCAACCTGGAAGAGTTGCACCTGGGTGATAGCGCACGTCAGAACCAATTGCTGGGAGAGATACCCCCTGAGTTGGGCAACCTCTCCAACCTCAAATCACTGCAACTCTATGGCAACCGGTTGCACGGGGAGATCCCAAGGGAGCTAGGACAGCTCTCCAACCTGGAGTCGCTGGGTTTAAGTCGGAACAACTTGAGCGGGGACATCCCTGTGGAGCTTGCCAACCTCCCAAACCTGGGAAGCCTGACCCTGAGGGAAACTAAGTTGACCGGATGCATCCCCACCAGGCTTCCTGTTCGCGACAACGCTGGGCTCCCGTTCTGCGAGTCCTCTGACCGGAACACCTCAGATGGAACTTCACCCGATAGGCAGGCGCTGGTTGCTCTATACGACAGAACGAACGGTCAGGAATGGGTGTTCGATGCAAACTGGCTGACCGACGCGCCGATCAGCCAGTGGTACGGGGTTACTACAGATGACGAGGGATACGTCATCCTCCTCAACCTGTCGTTCAACAATCTGCGGAGGGAGATTCCACCCGAACTAGGCAACCTGGTCCGCCTGGACGAGCTGCGACTTAACGGCAACGATCTGACGGGGCGGATACCGGCGGAGCTGGGTGGCCTGGTCAACCTGGAAAGGGTGTGGCTTCAAAATAACCACTTGTCTGGAGAGATACCAGCCGAGTTGGGCAACCTTTCCAACTTGAGGGCGTTGCATCTCAACGGGAACCGATTGAGCGGGGAGATGCCGGCACCGTTGGGCAATCTGTCCAGCCTGGAGGAGCTTCACCTGTATAACAACAGCCTGGAGGGAGCGATACCCTCCGAGATGGGCAACCTGGTTAACCTGGAATCGCTATCCCTTTTCAACAACAGGCTAAGCGGTGAGATACCGCCCGACCTGGGAAACCTCAGCAGCCTGGAGAGGATGTCTCTGCGTAATAACCAATTGAGTGGAGAGATACCCCCAGAGCTGGCCGACCTCATCAACCTGGAAAGGATCTTGTTGCAAGACAACCAGCTGAGCGGGGAGGTACCGGCCGAATTGGCCGACCTGCCCAACCTGGATCGGGTATGGCTCAGAGGAAATCAGCTAACAGGGTGCTTACCCATTGGTCTGCCACTTGGGGACGAGGTCGATTTGCCATTCTGTTGAACCTGAGACACCCGAACATGAAGAAGATACTATTGCTCTTGATAGGTGTAATGGGCCTCGCCGGTTGCGTCGCCGACCCTCCGCAACCTACCGCCTACCCTCCGCAACCTACCGCCGAAGCGGTGTGTTCAAAATCTCCCCGTCAATCGACAGCATCTTCATCAACGAGGTAGTTGACTTCTCGCTGGTGGACATCGAAACGGGCAAACCGGTTGAACGAGCGAGTTGGGGCATCGCGACCCTCCACAATGTACCCGGCGACCGAGGCGTGATGCGTTCGGACGGGCGGTACACTGCGCCGCGCCTGATTCCGGATCAGCACACCGTCCAGATATGGGCCAAATTGGGAGGTCATCGGGTCCTTTCGGAGTTCGAGGTACGGGATCCCGCCCGGCCGGACCCGGATGCGACCGCAAGCCCCGGCGACAGCCATTTGGATCCGGTATACGGCCCTGGTTCGGAGATTAAGATGTCCAGGCCGATTGACGGTGGCTTGCGTATAGGAGAGTCGGTGGCTATCGCGGCGTTCGACCGGACCGGCCGCCCCCTCTTGGTATACAACTACGAGATCGTGCACGAGAACCGGGTCGTCGATTACGCCGGCACCATCACACGTGACGGCGTCTATACTGCGCCGCCAGTGGTCCCTAATCCACCACCCGTGCGAATCCGCATCCGGTACTTCCGTGAAGGGGCCAGCCCCGGCCACCTTTCTTCTCGGACCGGACGCCCAATCAAGATAGTACCTTAGCATGTCCTATCCGCGAGTAGAGGCGACAGATCGGGATGTTTCCCGATTTACTGGACGCTCGACGAAGAGGTATGCGGTGAATCATGACTGAACAATTGATGATTCTGGCCCCCAGGGGCAAGTCGGCGCGTGTGACCGCGGGCAGCACGTGAAACAGCGCAGGCCGCTGCTTGCGCTGGTCGAGGACACGTCACCGAGCGACCAAGCTATATGAAGCGTCGCCGCTAAGTTGACGCCCTCAAAAGCTCGGCTTGGTCGGGAATGGAGTTAATTGGAGTTCGTGAGTCCAGCAAGACCTGTCTTGGGTGTGTAGATAGTAGAAAGCCTCGGCGATTTTAACAGGGTTTATCACTTGATCAGGGTGCTCCTGGGCCCTTGGCAGGGCTCGGGTCCCTGGGGAGTCAATGGTGCCGTCTATCACAATGTTGGCCACGTGTACTCCATATTCGGAATACTCCTCGGTTAGCACTTGCGCTAGCGTGCGCATCATCACCCGCGGATAGTACAGCGACTGTCCGGTGTATCGCTTTCGCCCTCGCAAGGACGAAGAGTTGTTAGAAATGAAGAACGAGCCCTCGCCGCGTTCTCGCATGGCGGGCAACACCTCTTTTGCAACCAAGAACGGACCACGGCAGGAGATGTGCTGCGCGGTGTCAAAAATCTCCACCGGTATGTGTTCCAGCAGTTCTTTCTCTGGCGGAAGATCACGTCCCTCCAAGTAGCCCGCGTTGTAAACCAGGACATCGGGGTCACCGGCTATCTCTCGAATCTGGGCAAATGCCTCGGATATGGAGTCGCTCGACACCAAGTCCAGCTCGACAATCATGCTTTCGCCGTCTTGCTCCCGGATTGCTGCCTCCAAGGGAGACGCGTTGGCTGTATTACGGGTTGTGAGAACGGTGAAAAAGCCCTCCATAGCAAACTTTTGGGCTATGGCGCCTCCGACACCCCAACGCACCCCTACAGGAAGGTCGCTGTCGTCGAGCACCCTGCCATGCGCCAGTTTGGTATTGCGGCCATCTGACTGCCACTTGGAGGTCGCCCCCACCACGACTGCGACAGGTCTACCGTTCGAGTTCATCTCTGATCCCCTTCCTTTTCAATTTCGACCTATTCAATAGCGACTTCGAGCCAACGCCCCGGCCTTTCGTGGAATCTACTCGATACTCTTCGATCTCTGCCAAGCGGCCCGAGGTCATGTTCCTGCCTAGCGCGCCGGACAGCCACCCGTCTTGGGCTAGCCGTATGGTACCACCATCTAGCCCTTTCATAGGGTCTCACCTTTTGGGTAGAGCTTAGTATGAAACAGCCGGTTTAGCGCCTTTTTGTGAGTGGTTCGGAGAAGTCGAATGGCACCACCACGTGAAATTGGGCATTTGAGATCGCGATTGACAACATCAAGGGTGTTCATTTACTCTGTGCCGCCTCAGGATGGTGTGTTAAGAAAGCACTGGATTTCAGCTGGGAAAAAATATCGCACAAAACGTAAGTCATCCGTAGTGAAGCGGGGAAAGAGGCGAAATGTTGCGGCTAGTATTGGCTGGCGCTGTCATCGTACTGATAGCGGCGGCTTGCGGGGGTGGCGGCTCCCCCACGTCAACTGTAGCCCAGGACGGCAACGGCGGGTCCGAGGCCACGGCTGTCGCCCCCACACCAACCCTGGCCCAGGGCGGCAACGGCGGGTTCGAGCTCGCGGTGGCCGGGTATGCGGCCTGGTGCGGCAAGTTCAACGGACTATCCGACCCGGCCACATGGGGTGAGGCGACGCAGCAGATGGCCGAGATACGGGACGACATAGAAGATGTGACTCTGCCGGAAGAGCTGGAAGCCTATCACAGCGCCTTGCTCGCCCTCTTGAAGGCCACCTATGATTTCTCCCGGAGCCAAGGTGCGAACGAATCGTATGACCAGGAGGCGCTCAACCGGGAGCTTGTAACCACGGATAAGATAGGAGCCCTGGCAGATGAATGGGATGACTGGGTAGCCGCCCTGGGCGCTCTGGACGATGCAACCCTGTCCCAATTGCAAGATGCAGGCTGCTTCGGTTAGTGTCTCAGGTTGAACCATTCCTGGGAACTGGCGCTATCCTACCCAACAGCGATTGACGGACTCGGAGTCCTCGGCCTGGGCGAAGACCGTTCAGAAGTTGGAGGACCCTCGTCACGTGAGCCCTCCAAACATCGAGTTCGCGGGCGAGGCCGGCTGTGGACCTAACCGCTCCGCTATCTAACCTCGCTGCCATCCCTGGTCTATAATGATTGGGTTCCGGTTCGGACCACGGCTTGACTTCGGCTTAGGTCGAGCCCGGGGTATCTAAACTTCGCCCATATGTAAGTTCTTGATACCGGAATTGCTGGGGACCCACCAGTGCTGGCGTTGACAAGCGATGGTGTGGTAAGTTGGCGTCAATAACAACATTTGGAGGTAGAACTGTGCCTGAGTACGACCTGGTCATACGAGGCGGGACCATTGTAGACGGGACCGGAGTTCCCCGGTACCGGGCTGACCTGGGGGTTAAAGATGGCAGGGTAGCCATGGTCAGCGGCAAGATTAACTCCGGGGGTGCTAAAGAAATTGATGCTAGTGGCTGCATCGTGGCTCCTGGCGCAATTGACCTGCACACCCATTACGATGCCCAGCTCAACTGGGACCCATATGCTTCGCTGTCCGGCTGGTTTGGCGTGACATCCCTGACCATCGGTGAGTGCGGGTTCGGTTTTGCTCCCACCCGGCCCGAGGACCGGGACCTCAACATGCGGATGATGAACCGGATCGAGGCCATTCCTCTGGAGTCGATGCGCCTGGGGATGCGGTGGGACTGGGAGACCTTCCCCGAGTACATGGACAGCCTGGACCGTCAAGGCTTGGGGCTTAACGTGGGGGCACTATTGCCCTTTTCTCCAATGCGTGGCTACGTGCTTGGCATGCTGGCCGCTCGCGAGAGGACATCGGTAACAGAATCAGAGCTAAACCAGATGAAGCAAATCTTACACGAGGCGATGAGCGCTGGGGCCTTTGGATTCTCCTTTAACAAAAATATGGAAGACCGGCCGGAGGACGGCAGTTTCCTCCCGAGCCATGTGGCATCGCCTGAAGAGTACCTTGCGCTTTCAGAGGTGTTGGGAGAGTTCGGCGTCGGCCACATTGGCCTGACGCTGGGTCTAGGCCTTTCCGACGAGGAACGAAATTCCGTCCGGGAGCTGACTGCCCAGATGATGCTAGCCAGCGGACGCCCCTTCGGTCTATTGGATGTTGAATCCGACGACCTCTGGGTGAATTCCTGCCGCAGTGAAGGTCTGCCATTAATAACTCAGCGGCTTGCCACCTCTGCCGGGCTTGAGTTCAAATTGGCAGAGTTCAACCTGTTTGACTACATGCCCAACTGGGTGCAGCCATTGGTGGGAGATGTCGCGGAGAGGTCGGCCAAGCTGCGGAGGGGCGACCTACGCGAAGCCATGAAGAACGATGTGGAAGACTGGCCTAACTTCCGGACCGACTGGACCAGGCTGTCGGTATTGCTAGCGGCCGAAGAGCGCAACCAGAAATACGAGGGGATGACCATCCAGGAGTTGGCCGGGGCAGTGGGCAAACACCCGGTAGATGCTTTCCTGGATCTAGCGCTGGACGAGGACCTTCAAACTGAGTTTATGCTCCCTGGCCGGAACACCCCGGATGAGCTGAAGGCACGCGAGCAAGACCTGTTGGACCCTTACGCTCATATCTCTGTGTCCGATGGCGGTGCCCACACCAGGTTCAACACCAACAGCACTTGGCCTGTGTACTGGTTGAGCTTCTGGATTCGTGACCGGGGGATCATGAGCCTGGAGCAGGCCCACTACAAGATGAGCGCGTTCCCCGCATGGTTAACCGACTTCAAGGACCGGGGTACGCTGCGCGTTGGAAATTGGGCCGACATAATGGTCTATAACCTCGACGAGCTTGGTTTCGTCTATGACAAGCCAATATTCGCCAACGATTTCCCCGGCGGCGAACGTCGCTTCATCCAGAAGGCCACTGGACTCCGATACACGATAGTCAACGGCGTTGTTACCTTTGTCGGCAACGACGCCACCGGCGCCCTTCCTGGCAAGCTGCTTCGTAGCACCGACATGGTTAGCTAAGCCAGGCTCCCGGCGCCTATCCTAAGAGGGCGCTTGGAGAGACTGGGTCCTTCTGCCAACTTATATAGGGGGGAGACCGATATCGGTCTCCCCCCTATCGTTCTGGACCGGGCATGGGCCCGCTTTCTCTGGTTAGCTGGAGAAAGCCTCGATTGTGTTCCGGAAGTCTCTTTTGGCGTCATTGCTTGCCGCGAAGGGAGCAATGACGGGTTCCTGCAAGCCCGACGCCCGGCGAGACTCCACCTCTCGTCTGCAATGCTCGGCTGAGCCGACAATCGCCAGTTCGTTCTGCATGGCCTCGCTCACTGCGGAAGATGCTCCTATGGTATCGCCCCGGGCAATTGCTTCTTTGATTACGGCTGACTCGTCTTGAAACCCCATCTGTTCGAAGTAGTTACTGTAGTAGGGCATAGTGAAATAGCGGGCGATCTGACCCTGTAACGCTGGCCGCACCTGATCGAGGTCATCCACCACCGCCGTCCTCACGTAGCAGGCAACGTCCACATCCTTGGGGTCTCGACCGCCTCGTTCGGCCCCTCGCCTCAGGTGTTCTGTGGCCAGCTTGAGGTAGCCGGGCGAAGCCCAGTTGAGCAGCACCCCGTCAGCGATTTCACCGCCCAACTCAATCATTTGTGGCCCCAGAGCAGCGAGGTAGATGGGGACCCTCTCGCTTACCGGGGAGATTCCCAAGCCGGACTCTTTGAGATTGAAGATACGGCCCTGATACGTGACCCGCTCTCCGATGAGCAGACGCCGGACGATCTCGACGGTTTCACGCAGCCGGGTTATGGGGCGTTTGAAGGGTACGCCTTGGCCGTTCTCCACCGATACCCGATGGCCTACTCCCAACCCCAGAATGAAACGCCCCCCGGACAAAGCGTCCAGACTGGCGGCAGACATGGCCAAGAGAGTTGGTGTCCTGGAGAATATCGGGAGGATACCTGTACCCAGCTTCACCCTTTGGGTAGCGCTGGCGAAGGCCGTTAGCTGGGTAAAAGCGTCGCCGCCGCCTCCCTCGGGCAGCCAAACGGTGGAATAGGCGCTGCTCTCAGCCAATGCCGCCAACTCGATAAGGTCGTGAGCCGGAATTGGCGCCCCGCTATCCAGGCGGACTCCCAGTCTTGCCATGTTCCCTCCTCAACTTGAAGCACAGGGTGTCTTTCCCCCCTCGGCTTTAGGGTCCCTGCTGCCCAACGACCAGCAACAACCTTCCGCAAGGGGCTCTGTGGAGAGGACCTGCATGGAAGAGAAGGTCCTAGACTGGCAGGACTGCCTCGGTCCTGTCTGAGGGCAGGTCCACTTCAAAGGCATTGATATTAAAAGCCAGCAGAGCGTAATAGCCCATGAGGCTGGTCAACTCAGTCAGGCCACGTACGCCGAATTGAGCAAGGGCGGCATCAAAAGTGGCCTGGCTAACACGGTTGGTCCGGAAGAACTCCCGCCCATAGTTCACCACAGCGGATTCATCTGGGGCCAACCCCGATAGTTCCTTCTTGTCCCGTAGGTCGTCGACTGTCTGGTCCTTCAATCCGGCGCTTCGGCCGGCGGCGGCGTGAGCGTTCCAGATGAATTGGCAATCCAACTCCCGAGCCGTGGTGAGCATGGCCAGTTCCTGGGTTTTGGACGACAACGTAGACTCCTGCCGAAGATATTCAGACAGGTGAGCTCCTCGTTGGGCTATCTCTGGGGCATTGATCATTATGGATATAGGGCCGGGAGGACTGCCTCCCCGTTGCCGCAGGATTTCATCGAAAGTGGCTCTCTGGTCTTGTGGGACGCTTTCTCCAGTTGCTGCCGGAATTCGCGCCATTTTCTCAACTCCTTTTTAGATAGCTACCAAGATACGGAATATGCAGAGTGATTTGAATACCCCTGGGTCTTGGGTGTCCATGGCAAATGCGATGTTATTAATGGACGAGGGCCGGGATCAGATGGGCAACGCTACTTCGGTCCGCTCCGTTGGAATCTCGACGCCGAAGGCATTCACGTTAAAGGCTAACAGGGCATAGCAGCCCAGTAAGTTGGTGAGCTCTGTCAGCCCCAGGACTCCAAACTGGGCCAGGGCAGCATCGAAGGTGGCCTGGCTCACCCGGTGAGTCCGGAAGAACTCTCTTCCATAATTCACGACCGCGGCTTCGTCGGGAGCAAGGTCTGGAATCTCTTGCCTGTCCCGGAGGTTGTCCACTACCTGGTCCCGCAGTCCGGCTTGGCGGCCCAACGATGCGTGGGCGTTCCAGATGAACTGGCAGTCCCTCTCGCGGGCTGCTACCAGCATGCCCAGTTCTCTGATTCTTGGCGAAAGAGAGGTGTCCTCCCGCAAGTACCTAGCCAGTTCCAGCCCCCGTTTCGCTACCTCAGGAGAGTTCAATAGCACAGAGCCCGGCCCACTGGCCGGCACCTCACCCCTTTGTTGAACGAACTCATCGAATGCTGGCCTCTGGTCTTCCGGAATGCTTTCTCTGGTGACAGCAGGTGTTCTCGCCATTACCGACTCCTTCCCAACTCGCCACGGAGGACATAGAGCGGCTGTTTGTTGCCTCTTGGCTCCTGTAATTCCCGTGGCGACTCTATGCTCTGGATAGTTAGCCTTAAGCGCTGGCCGTGGCTGCTTTCTCCTCGGACTTCTTGAACTCCGGGATCACGTATTTGCCGAAGAGCTCCAGCGATTTCATAACCTTCTCGTGGGGAATGGTCTCCGTTTGCATCATGATCATCATCTGGTCGCAGCCTGCGGCCTCGTGGAGCTTCAATGCCTCGATGCAGCTATCGGGATCGCCGCCTATGACCACGCCCCTGTCACAAAGAGTGTCCGCATCCAACCGGTTCCAGATGGCGTAGGACACTGCGCCGCCTCCCGACAGATCAGGAACCTCTTCCTTGTCGTCGCCCAAATCGACGAACCTCCTGAAGCTCTGCTGGAGGTCGTCAGGCACGCCGCCCCAGTTCTCCAGCAACCTGGCGTATATATCTTTCTGGTCTTGGACGTAGGGGCGGTCCGGCCCAAAGAAATTCTTGATGGACTGCACAGCGAGTTCGCGGGCTTCTTTGTTATTCTCCCCGCAGTAACCCAGGGTCGAGCTGCACCACTGGTTATTGACCACGGCCCCCACCGGATTGGCGTGACTGACCGTCTCTCGATAAGCGTCGATGTGCGGTTTTAATACGTCGGGAGCGCTGGCCCCGAAGGACAGCACACCGATCCCTTTCTCCGCCGCCAGTTGGTAGGTAGAGGGTTGCAACGCGGCCACCCAGAGGGGCGGATGAGGTTTCTGGTAGGGTTTGGGCAATACCTGGCGCGGAGGCACATTCCAGAATCGCCCCTCCCACTCAAATATATCCGACCCCCAAATTTTGGGGATCATGGAGAGGGATTCCTCCCACATGTCCCTGGTATCGCGAGGGTCGACGCCCATGCCGGTTTGCTCGTATGCGGCGGAGCGGCCGGTGCCCAGGTCCACCCGGCCGTGGGTCAAGTGGTCCAGCGTGGCTACCCGCTCCGCTACGCGAATCGGGTGGTGGTAGGGTAGAATCACTACACCGAATCCCAATCTGATTTGCTTCGTAAGCTTGCTCAGGGCACCGTAAAAGACCTCCGGAGACGGCGAGGCTGAGAACCCCGTGAGAAAGTGGTGTTCTACGAACCAGAGGTAATCAAAACCGACCTCGTCGGCCATGACGCACTGCTCCAAGGTCTCTTCGATCACCTTGTGGTCGTCCAGCGTAGGCCGCTGCATTTCGTACTGCACAGCAAGTTTCATCGGTTACTCCTCTCCAGGTGAGTTCGCTCTTCCAGTATCGAGTCCAGTAGCAACAAATGGGTGGTTACCGATCTTGAAGTAGCCCGCTTCAACGGCTCCTTCCCAGCCTGCTGGGGAAATAGTAGCGTTGAAGCAGGTGGATTGTCCACTAACTCCATTTCTGAGACCATGGGATGCGCCTTGCCGCTTAACCCAATAACTATGCTCTGTCCGATATAATGTCCGGGCGGTACCGGTTGGTCACAACTGCATCTTGCTTTTGATTGGATGAAGAAATGACGGACAAGCGATTAAATATCTCCCATGTGTATGCGGGTAATCCACTGGACCGGGGTGACCGTGAGCGCCGGGACGAACAATGGCTAGCTGACCGAGCCAGGGACCCAAGAAGTAAATTCCTGCCCATGCACGAGCTGAATGTTCTTGTAGCGAATGGGTCGCAGCATGGTCTCGGATGGCTAGACTTAGATGACCTAAGAAAATTGGGAATTGATCCAACTCCGATCTTCTTGGGGCTACGGGGCCAAGAGACCTACTTTGTTATTGATATATCGGGCATCGGTGGGGCGTCGCAGCAGTTACAGGATGGTGGGGTCTGGAGGTTCGAAGATGCGCGGACGGCTACTGAGTATCTAAGCGGGATGGATTCGGGAGTAGTCGCTCAAGCGCGGGCGCAGGTAAACTGGCATAACAAGCACGGTTTTTGTTCGGTCTGTGGGCACGAGACTTACATCAAACGCGGCGGTCAGGTACGGCAATGCCCAAAATGCGATACGGAGCATTACCCCCGGACCGATCCTGTAGTAATAACAGTCGTCGCCGACTATGACCGTTGCTTGCTCGGCCAGTCCCGAGGCCGGCTCTCCCGCATGAGGATGTACTCCGCTTTGGCAGGATTCGTCGACCAAGGGGAATCGATTGAAGAAGCCGTAGCCCGCGAGATCATGGAGGAAGCTGGCATAGAGGTGGAAAACATACGCTACCATTCCTCCCAGCCTTGGCCCTTCCCATCTTCCTTGATGATTGGCTGTCACGCGGACGCTGCGACCACCAATATCTCCATGGATGATGACGAGATGGCCGATGTCCGTTGGTTCGAACGGGATGAGGTTCTTCTTGCTTTGAAGGACCAGAGCGAGTTGCTCTCGGTCCCGGGACCGATCGCTATCGCCCACCACCTGATCAAATCTTGGGCGACCGGGGACGTTACATAATGATTCTCCACGGGGTGCTCTCAGGCTCTCCCAAAAATCCACCGGAGATTACACGGATCAGGCTCCGGTGAAGTTGATCAACCGAGGAACTGCAATTAATCAGTCGCTGCCCGACAATTGATCCTTGGCCCGGGAGGTACGATAACCCGGTGGGAGACAGTCCAGGTCGAGGTGATTCGATGGTTTGGGCCTTCCCGCCGCCTTGACGGAGAAATTGAGCGGGCCATATAATTCCCAATGCGGAGTGGAGCCACTACATGCCTAAGAGAACTTATCAACCCAAAAAACGTCGCCGAGCCCGGGTGCACGGCTTTCGGGCCCGCTCCAGTACTTCCGACGGCCGGGCTATACTGCGGCGAAGGCGGTTCAAAGGTCGGCATCGCCTCACTGTCTAGTCGTTAGACCTCAACGATGCAGAGCAGGTCCCGCCTGACCGGTAGCAAGCGGTTCGCCGAGATCCATCGGGACGGGAGAAGCGCGGCGAACCATTACCTCGTGATCCGTTATCTTTCCAACGGGCTCGATTGCAGCCGCTTCGGGTTTCTTGTCAGCAAGCGCATCGGCAAAGCTGTTGTCAGAAACAGAATAAAGCGTAGGTTGCGGGAAGTAGTCCGGGTGAGCCGGATCAAAGAAGGTTGGGACGCTGTCTTTATAGTTCGCAGAGGTTCAGCTACCGCCGACTACCGGTCCCTCAAGGAGGCAACCAACAACTTGTTGCGGCGGGCCCGGCTGATTGATGACACCATCTCTAGGGATGGTTGCCTTGAGTCTGGACCCACTAGATGAAATCGGTCATATTACTTGGAATCTCGGCTTACCAGAGGGTTGTATCACCATATCTGCCTTCCGCCTGCCGGTATATTCCTAGTTGTTCTCATTACTCTCACGAGGCTGTCCTGCGGCACGGAGTCGTCAAGGGCGGTTGGCTTGGCTTGAGACGGGTGGCACGGTGCCACCCCTTAGGCGGCAAAGGATACGACCCTGTTCCTTGAAATTTTAAGGGAAACTTTAAGGGCAATTCTTTCTTTCGCATTGCTTCGAATCTTCCGCCAGGCGAACCCGTCACCAGGCTCAGCCTCTGCTACCCCGGCGGTGCCAAAGATGGCCTATCCGGCTATCCAGTCAACGCTGATAGTTCTCTTGCTGGGGATGTTTATGCTAGCCCTTGGTTGCACGGGTAGCCAACTTGGCGGTACCAGCAAGGGTTGGTCAGCGGCCGCCGTAAGCCAGATTTACCAAAACACCGGAAGCCGTGTCGATGAGAGAGGTACATTCTTGGCCTCTGACACCACCCTGACGGTAACCGATTCCAGGCCATTTCAGGTGCAACAGACCCTGCATATTGATAACGAGCAATTGAAGGTTCAATTGATTCGGGGTAACAACCTGGAGGTGGAGCGGGGGGTCAACGGAACACAGCCCGGGGACCATGCCGACGGCAGCGATTTGCGGGTGGTGGCAACCGTCGTATACGTGGCTACCAATCAAGGAGAGATCAAAGCCCTGTCCGATGGCGGCTCTGGTCCGCCTTCAACCAATTGGACCTTCAATCCCAAGAACAACAACGAATGAAGTTCAAGGCGGTTAAGAATCAGCTTATCCCGGCCCTCATTCTGGTTACCTTACTGTTGGCACTGGCCGGGTGTTTGCCCCGCATGGGATCGCCGGCAGGACTCGGCGGCATATACTACCCTCCGGCCGTGGGTGAGGAGCTGGTCTATTTCAGCGCAGCAGACGGCTACCTATATGCTCTGAATAGAGACGGGGAAATGTTATGGCGGGAAGCACCGCAAGGGGGAGGCCAAGAGTTACAACCGCTGGTCGCGGGGCCGGCCTTGGACCCTGGGCGCAACCTGGTGGTGGTTGGTTCAGAACAGGGGGACTTATACGCCTTCAACGCAAATGACGGTTCACAGGAGTGGAAGTTTCCCGCCAGTGGCAAGATCGGCAGCATCTGGTCTACGCCGGTTATCAGCAACGGTGTGGTTTACTTCGGCTCCCACGACAAGAATGTCTACGCAGTCAACCTGGACGACGGGACCCTAGAGTGGCGGGCTCCCACCGGAGGCGCGGTGGCGGGGCGTCCACTGTTGTTCCGAAACCTGGTTGTGGCTGGGTCATTCGATAAAAAGCTGTATGGAATTGACCGGGTCAGTGGTGAGAAGCGTTGGGAGCTGGAAGGCAAGAATTGGTTCTGGGCTGGACCCGTGGCCGACGAACGCACAATTTTCGCTCCCTCGATGGATGGCAACATCTACGTGGTAAACCAGAATGGAGAACTCCTTGATACCTACGACCTGGGTTCCCCCATTGTCTCCAGGCCGGTTCTCGTGTCCGGTGGCCTAGCGGTGGTGGCCAAAGATGCCAGGGATGTCTTTCTTCTGGACACCAGCCCCCAACCCCTTGGACCGGAGCGGCTAATAGATTCCGAGTTTGTTAGTGATGCCGATATTACCGCCTCCCTCTTCGCCCTCGGGGACCGGGTGTACGTGTCTACACAGGACAGTACTTTAATAAGGGTTGACTTGACGTCACCTAGGAACCTCGAAAAGGAGTGGTGTATCGACAACGTTAACACCGGAGAGGATAGCCGATGCTAGTACCCCGCGCAGCTGGTCTTAAGAGGTAGGCATTCTTGGAATTCTTCGCAATCTGGAACGAAGGGATTATCCGTCCGATGCTCAACACCTTGATGGTGTTGTACGTCATCAGCTTCCAGCAGATGGGCATCGCGATAATCCTGTTCACGATCCTGGTACGGGTAGTGACGCTACCCCTCAGTCTTCGGCAGATCTCTCAGATGCAACGAATGACTACCCTCCAGCCGAAGCTGAAGGAGATACAGACCCGCTACGCCCGAGACCGCTCCCGCATATCCCAGGAGACCATGAGGATGTACCGGGAAGCCGGTGTGAGCCCCATCGGTTGCTTGGGTCCCCTCATTATTCAAATGCCCATTCTATTCGGCTTGTTCCGAGTGCTCGTTCAGACGGTGTTCTCCAAGCCCGACGACTTGG
Source organism: Dehalococcoidia bacterium (assembly GCA_965197555.1). Taxonomy (GTDB): domain Bacteria; phylum Chloroflexota; class Dehalococcoidia; order Lucifugimonadales; family UBA3495. The sequence goes on from OZ240213.1 coordinate 2,806,901, forward strand.
TGGGGCTCTCGGAGAAGCTATATTCATGGATCCCTTGGTTCTCGATCCACGCCGCAGCGCCTCTGAACGCCAGCTTTTTGTGGCTAGATTTGGCCGAGCCGGACCCAACTAATATTGTCATCCCCGTCTTGGTTTTCGTGTCCAGTTGGGTCCAGCAAAAAATGACCATGACCCCGGCACTGGACCCAAGGCAACAGTCCAACCAGACCATGATGCTGTGGATGATGCCCCTGCTCATCGCCTTCTTTTCTTTTACTTTCCCTAGTGGTCTTTCGGTGTATTGGATAGCGTCCAACGTGATAGGAGTAGCCATACAATATTTTAAGACCGGGTGGGGGCCGCTGTTCCCGCTTTTCCCCAAGGCGGCGCCGGCTCCTGCTGAAGCGCAACCGGCGCCAGAAGCAGCACCTGAGGAGATAGGACAACATGGAAGCACGCGTAATGACCGCCCGAACCGTCGACGAAGCAATAGAGCTGGCCCTGAAAGAGCTAGACGTAGACCGCGACGAGGCCGAGGTAGAAATACTAAGTAAGGGAAAAGCCGGATTCCTGGGCATAGGGGCCGAGCTGGCCAGAGTCAGGGTTACCAGGATTGATCAGGGCTCCGGTGCTGCGGGGTTGGCGGTTGATGTGGTAACTCAACTCCTTCAAAAGGCAGGAGTTTCGGTCAACAAGACCCTCCGAGCCGCCAACGATCCCGACGTGGGAGGTCCGATCATTGACATAACCGGCGACGATTCCGGCCTGTTGATCGGTCGCCGTGGCCAGACCCTTCAAGCCCTGCAATTCGTGGTAAACCTGATTGTCCGCAAGCGTCATGGCGAGTACGTTCGGGTGGTGCTGGATGTAGAGAATTACCGCCAGCGCCGCGAGCACTCCCTCCGGGAGATGGCATCAAAGGTGGCTACCCGGGTAGTCCAGACCAGCAGAAGCATCACTTTGGAACCCATGTCCCCGGCCGACCGCCGAGTTGTCCATACCACCCTGACGGATCATCCGGGGGTAACCACAGAAAGCATGGGGGTAGGAGAGGACCGCAAAGTTACTGTTATGCCTAAACCGGGAAATTAGTCGTCGTTTGGGCCACTCTAGCAAGTGGATATGACCACCTAATTAAGGGCCCAGGCGACAGTTAAGAGGCCCTGCGGGGAGGTGGCGCGGTTGGTTGACCATATAACCGGCGATACCTACAATGAACCCGTGAACAACCGGTTGGATTATTTCAGGCGGGAACATCCCTTCGATCACCCTCGGGAAGAGTGCGGTGTAGTCGGGGCCTACTCTCCTGGTGGGGATGCCAGCCGTTTGGCTTTCTTCGGACTATTTGCTCTCCAACACCGAGGCCAAGAAAGCGCTGGAATTGCCGCTTCCAATGGAGAAGAGATCAACATCCACGTGGATATGGGTCTCGTTACTCAGATTTTTCGCGAGCGGGACTTCTATCCCTTGGCTGGCGAGATGGCAATCGGCCACACTCGGTACTCCACAACCGGTAGCAGCCATCTCTTGAACGCCCAACCTCTATTGGTACAAGGTCAACAGGGGACCCTTGCCCTGGGCCACAACGGCAACATTATCAACTCCCTCCAGTTGAGAGAGCAGCTTCAGGAAGAGTGGAACTGTTCTTTCACCACCACCACCGACTCCGAGGTATTCGCTTACCTGTTGGCTAATGCCAGCGGCTCGACCTGGGAGGAGCGGCTATTTTATTGCATGCGCCAGTTGGAAGGGGCCTACTCTGTAGTAGCCTTGACCGAGGATACCCTCATGGCTGTCCGAGACCCCTTGGGTATCCGGCCCCTGTGCTATGGCCAGTTGAATGGAGGCTGGGTGGTTGCTTCGGAAAGCTGTGCCCTGGACCATCTGGGGGCCACCTACGTTCGGGAACTGGAGCCAGGCGAGGTAGTCATTATCGATCGGGAAGGATTCCGCTCCACAACCTGGACAGGCAGCCATGGCCGCCGGGCGTTGTGCGTGTTTGAACTCATATATTTTGCCCGCCCGGACAGCCAGCTAGATTCCAAGTTGGTCCACTCGGTCCGGCAAGAGCTCGGTGCCCAGCTAGCGCGAGAGCACCCGGTGGATGCCGACCTAGTTATTGGAATTCCGGACTCTTCCATCGCGGCCGCTGTGGGCTACGCCAGGGAATCCGGCATTCCCTACAGTGAGGGATTGATCAAAAACCGGTACGTGGGGAGAACCTTCATCGAGCCGGAGCAACTGATGCGGGACTTGGGAGTGCGCCAGAAGTTCAATCCCTTGACTGAGGTAATCCGGGATCAACGGCTTGTCGTAGTGGATGACAGCATAGTCAGGGGAACCACAACGCCCCATGTGGTCGGCCTTCTCCGTAAGGCGGGCGCCAAGGAGGTCCACATGAGGGTCTGTGCCCCGCCCATCAAGCACCCCTGCTACATGGGTGTCGATATGGCATCCCGGCAAGAGTTGATCGCTGCGGTAAAGTCTGAAGACGAGATCAGAGACATGATCGGGTCCGACTCTCTTGGCTATCTTAGTGTCAAAGGGCTGATGCGGGTAGTGGGAGGGTCCGACGGCGGGTTCTGCGACGCTTGCTTCACCGGAAACTACCCGGTGCCGGTCCAGTTGGAGCTCACCAAGCTCGTGCTGGAGGAACAAGGTCGAGTCAACGACGCCCTTTAGCCGACCCAACCAAACCCGTCGAAGGACTACGGTTCAACTGTTCTGTTCGGCCTGCGCTTGTCGAAGGGCCTGTCCCGAGCCTGCCGAAAGGCCGATCCTCCGCTCACCTTAGGGTTCACCAAGAACGGACTTCACGCGGCCCACCAGGACTAAGAGCCCCTGGTCAGCCCTGCGCCCCCTTGCTATCATGGCCGCCGTCCATTAATCTAACCGGGCATGGGCCTACCTGTGGGACAGCGATTTTAGGCCGCGAGGAGGATGTTGGGCAGCGAAGCATACCGGCAGTCCGGGGTGGACGCGGTACTCATGGGGGGGTTGAAGGAGCGGATTAAGGGCTTCGCCGCTATTACCCACGGGCCCGAAGTCCTGAACGCCGGAAGTGGCTTCGCCGGAGTTTATCAGCTTTCGGGTTATTCCCATCCCGTTCTGGTAGCTAGCACCGATGGCGTCGGCACCAAGCTAAAAATAGCGGCCCAACTAGGCCACTTCGAGTCCATCGGCCAGGACCTTGTCTCCCTCAATGTCAACGATATCCTCACCAGGGGCGCCAAGCCCCTGTTCTTTCTGGACTACGTGGCCTTCAGTCGCTTGGACGACCAACGAATGGATACCTTGATGAGAGGTGTAACTTGGGGGTGCCGGGAGGTGGGATGTGCGTTGATCGGCGGCGAGACCGCGCAGATGCCCGGCATGGACGATGACTTGGAGTTGGCCGGCTTTGTGGTGGGGGCGGTGGAGCGGGACCACCTGATTGACGGCAGCGGTCTGCAAGCCGGGGACTGCATTGTCGGGTTTCAGTCCAGCGGCCTCCATACCAATGGTTTCTCCCTGGTACGCCGGGTATTTGATATCGATAACAACCCATCCGTTCTATTCCGCCGTTACGATGGACTTAACCACCAACTAGGCGAAGAGTTGCTAATACGCCACCGGTGCTACTATCCGTTGCTGGAACCGGTCCTAGGGCTCCTCAAAGGCCTGGCTCACATCACGGGAGGCGGATTACCTGAAAAGGTTCCCTCCATTCTGCCGAACAACCTCACCGCCTTTATTCGCCAGGGTACCTGGGATGTCCCACCAATCTTCGACATTATTCAGCGCGAAGGCAAGTTGGACTCCACTGAGATGTACCAGGTATTCAACATGGGCCTCGGCATGGTTGGTGTTTGTAGCGACAGTGATGTTGCGGCAGTACTGAGGGCGCAACCCGAAGGCTTTGTTGTGGGGCGCTTGGGACCTCGTGACGGTGAGCCCCAGCTAGTTTTCGAAGATTAGTGCACCTGAATACAAGCGCAGACTCCGGGTGAATCCGCCAGGGTCCAACTTTGCGTAATGGGGTAGATGTCGTTTTGAGAGCTCTCATCAGTGTTTACGACAAGACCGGAATCGCCGACTTCGCTCGGGCGTTGGTGGATTGTGGTTTTGAGCTCGTCAGCACCGGAGGGACCTTCCGCACCTTGAGCGAGGACGCCGGTCTGCCTGTCCAGCAGGTTGCCGACGTCACCGGCTCCCCCGAAATATTGGAAGGAAGAGTGAAAACACTCCATCCCGTAATCCACGCCGGGTTGCTTGCCCGCCGTGATTCCCCAGGCCATCTGGCCGAGTTGGAGAAACACAGAATAACACCCATTGACCTGGTGGCTGTTAATCTCTACCCCTTCGTGGCCACCATCAGCCAGCCGGGCGCCACCTTGGAAGACGCTCTGGAGAATATCGACATTGGTGGTCCTACCATGCTCAGAGCGGCGGCTAAAAACTTTCCATCAGTCACGGTTGTCGTTGACCCCGAGGACTATGCCTGGGTCGCTAGGAAAACGGCAGACCAAGGGTTGAGCCTTGAGGAACGCCGCAACTTGGCGGCCAAAGCGTTCGAGCATGTTTCGACTTACGACACAGCGGTCGCCGGTTACCTCGCTAGTGGAGCCAAAGGGGCCGATGCTCTGCCCGACAATCTGAGCTTGTTCCTAAACAAAGTGGCCAGCCTACGCTACGGCGAAAATCCCCATCAGCAGGGAGCGCTGTACGTTCCTATCGGGAGCTCGCTGGGTGGAGTAGCGGGCGCCCAGCAACTCCACGGCCGGGAGCTTTCATACAATAATCTAATGGACGCCGACGCTGCGTGGCGCACTGTGTGTGATTTCCCCGATAATACGGCGGCCGTGATAAAACACGCCAACCCTTGCGGCTTAGCCAGCCACCCAGACCAAGCAGAAGCCTATCGCCGCGCTTATGGAGGAGACCAGGTTTCAGCCTTTGGCGGTATAGTTGGTTTCAATCAGGACGTTATCGCTGAGACTGCAGAAGCAATGCGGCCGGTGTTTTACGAAGTTGTAGTGGCTCCCGGATATGAGCCCGAAGCGCTAGAGATTTTGAAACAGAAACGGAATCTGCGCGTTTTGTCTGCAGGGCAACAGGGCGGGGGTTTGGACTACGACCTTCGCCCCATTAGCGGCGGCTTGTTGGTGCAGGGGCCCGACAAAATTGATGAAGACCCAACAGCGTGGAAGACCGCAACTGTGCGTGCTCCTACCCCGGCCGAGTTGCAAGACCTGGGATTTGCTTGGCGGGCGGCAAAGCACATTAAGTCCAATGCCATCGTGTTTGCTAAAGACCGGACGCTGGTGGGAATGGGTGCCGGACAGCCCAACCGGGTGGTCAGCGTTCACTTATCCCAGCGCGTCGCGGGAGAGAAATCCAAAGGCAGCGTTTTAGCATCAGACGCGTTCTTTCCTTTCCCCGATAACATCGACCTAGCGGCTGATGCGGGTGTGACTGCCATCATTCAACCCGGGGGTTCGGTCCGCGACGAAGAAGTCGTCGAAGCAGCCAACAAATACGATATGGCCATGGTGTTTACGGGTGTGCGCCACTTTAGACACTGACCGACAGGATTTAAGACAGTTCTCCTTGTTCTCGACATCTACGTTCAGCCCATGAGGAAAGGAAGATATGGGGCAGAGGAAGTGGACAGGACCATAATTGTGGGCCGGAACTACCGCGATGAGAAAAAACGTGGGGGTGGGGGATAGCCGTGAGCGCTACCGTGGATATCGTACTGCCTGTTTACAATGAAGAGCAGGCTCTGCCCCGGACTATCGTGATCCTCTCCGATTACCTCAAAGCTAACCTAAGTAATCCCTGGCAAATCATCATCGCGGACAACGCCTCCACGGACGGCACCCGAGGCGTGTCCGAGCTGCTTTGCGAGAGGTACTCGGGGATCAATTATTTGCACCTGCCTCAGAAGGGACGCGGCCGTGCCCTGAGGGCTGCGTGGCTGGATAGCACCGCCGACATCGTAAGCTATATGGATGTTGATCTGTCGACCGACCTCTCCCACCTCCCCGAGTTAATCAAGGCCCTGGAGCATGGGTCCCACGTGGCGATTGGCAGCCGATTAAGTAAAGGTTCACGGGTGACCCGTGGCCTGTTTAGAGAAATAGTGTCCCGCAGCTACAATTTGTTGATCAAGTTAATGTTCCTTACCCCTTTCCGCGACGCTCAGTGCGGCTTCAAAGCCATGACCCGCCCAGCCGCACAGGCCATTGTTCCCCAGGTCAAGAACAACGAATGGTTCTTCGATACCGAGCTGCTGATAATAGCGGCAAAGCGGGGCTATCAAATAGCGCAGGTCCCGGTGAAGTGGGACGATGACCCCACCAGTACTGTAAACGTGGCGGGGACCGCTTTGCAGGATCTGAAGGGATTGCTCAGGCTGCGGTTCGGTGGGATCCCCCGGGTGGAGCAACCAACGTAGCGCGCCGCCGCAAGCGTGGTGCTGCTATTACTCGAACACCGGCCTTAAACCAGCCCTTGGCCGCGAGCTACTTCAGCTACTTCTTAATGTTCTACGCTGGTTTTCGATTCCATCGCCGCTGCCCTTGGTGGCTTGCTCATGCCTCCTCACTCCCTGGGCTGATCCTCACCATGCGCCAGCCCTCGTACGGCCGGGGAGTGTGAGCACGATGGCCATGCCGCAGGCTACTATGATGGCCCCCGCCGGACGCCATAGGGTGTGCTCGTCGGGCATCGCACTGATGAAGACCCCAATCACCCCTATTACGAACAGGATGGCTTCTAAACAGCCACGCGCCAGTTTTGCGGCTAGGTATGCGCAGACGATCGTGCTAAGGGCGATCCATACCTTGGAGAACGCCGCTGGCGTCCAGCCGTAGACGGGTAGGCTTATCAGGGCGTAGCCTGACCAGCCTCTGGGGAAGAGATCGAAGGCGAGGTGGACAGCGAAACCGAGGCTCACACCAATAGCAAACCGGCGCAACGGGACCGATCGGCTCTCGGTTGCGACCATGAACAATAGCACCGGCACCAATGGGCTGTGCAAGATTATCGAGCGGTGGAGCAGGAGGTCGGTTGACTGATCGACATCCGGGAGCTGTTCCCCCACCACGAGGCCGACGACGAAGAGAATCAAGCCCAGGGCGAGCGTCATCGAGTGGCGCCCATGGCCCGCCAAGCTGAGAGGATGCAGCAACGTGCCACTGCCGTGAGGAACAGCATCGCTACCGGCTGCTTGCAATTTCGAACCATGTCTCCCCGGTCTCCTTATTCCCGGTCGTCTCTGGGAGTTTACACTGCGGGAACAGTTTGGCGGACAGATCCACTACAGCATTGCCACTCTCGACCGCAGCCGGGTCAGGTGCAGGGCCGGGGAATGAAGCCCTGACCGTGAAGTAATCCTGTCGACCCGACGTTGGCCTGCTGCACTCCCTCAAGTGCCGAGCCTACCAACTCTAGGGTCTTATAAGTGTGTTCGCTGGCCAGGGTGGGCCTCCCGCATAGGTTGAATAAATGGAGTCAACATCACCCTAAGTAGGGGGTTCCGAGGGACCGGAAGGGCCCCATGCAGGATTGTTGACAACGTTGGGTGCTTTGTGTAAGTTGCTTCCATCTGGCACCTCTTGGCGGTGTAACGTGACCGACCAATTCACGACCAATCGGCAACTTGAGGCTGAGCTGGCGACGTTGCGGCAGCGCGTCAACGAATTGGAAGGTTACCTGGTCGAAAGAGTACCTCCTCGCAACGGGCTAGTGGGTGACGAGGACCATTACAAGGCCGCGTTCGATAACGTCGCCGACGCCATCGTAATCAACGTCGGTACTGAGCGGGTATTGATGAACCAAGCGTTCCTAACGCTGCACGGCCTCGATGATGAGTCCCAGGCGTCGGGAGTGCCGCTGGACTACTTCATCATCCCGGAAGACCGGCCGAGCGTCCGAGAACGCACGGTGGCCAGGGAGCGCGGCGAACCCGTACCGGGGGTGTACGAGTACCGTATCAGCCGCCCGGATGGCAGGGTCCGCGTGGTAGAGGCTTCGGCGGTGGCCACCACCTTCCAAGGGCAACCGGCTACCTTCGCGGTTCTGCGCGACATCACCGAGCGCAAGGAAGCGAAGGATGAGCTAGTCCGGCTGGGCTCAATCGTGGAGTCGTCCCACGACGGCATCATTTGCGAAACGCTGGACGGCGTCATCACCAATTGGAACGCCGGAGCGGAGCGTATCTTCGGCTACCCTGCCTCTGAGGTAGAAGGCCAGCCGGTTTCGGTGTTGGTCCCGCTGGAAGTTGCCAACGACGCGCTGGATATCGTAGAAAGGATCAAGAAGGGCGAGCAGGTCGATCACATCGAGACCGTGCGTATGCGGCGCGATGGTTCCTATATAGATGTTTCCCTCACCATGTCTCCCCTGAAGGACACAACTGGCGCCATCATCGGGGCTTCGACGATTGCTAGGGACATCACCGAAAGAAAGCAGGCGGAAGAAGAGGAGCGGCGGCACTCCCAGGAGATGGCCACTCTTTATTCTGTGGCCAACACACTGGCCCAACCGGGTAGCTTCAGAGAAAGGGTCACTAACGTCTTGGAGAGGCTGGTGGGGCTCACGCGGGCGGACCAAGTGGCGTTGAGGGTGCCGGACCACAGGGGCCAGGGGTTAGAAGCAATAGCCGCCGCTGGACCGGTGGTCCAAGAGGACATGCGTGGCCTTCTACCCTATGCCCAAGGTGTGGCCGGGGCCGCCTTCACCCAAGGCGAGCCGGTCATCCTAAATGACTATCGCACCAACGAACTTGCCTCTCCTGAAGGCGTGGCCTTAGGCATCGAGTCTGTAGCCTCTTTGCCGGTGAAGGTCGCCGGACGCACAATCGGAGTGGTCAACATCATTTCCCGAGACCCCAACCATTTTACGACCGAGCGGATCAGGCTTTTGAACACCATCGTCGGTGAGGTAGGGGTATTATTGGAAAACGCCCGGCTCTACGAGACACTGCAGGAAAGGGCTGACGAACTCGCCCGGTCCAACGCCGACTTGGAGCAGTTTGCTTACGTCGCTTCCCACGACCTGCAGGAACCGCTGCGTTCGGTGGTTGGCTTTACCAGCCTGTTATCGCGGCGCTATGAAGGCAAGCTCGACGAAAACGCGGATAGATTCATCGGACGGGCTGTGGCTGCCGCCTCCAGGATGCAGGTCTTGATTAACGATCTGCTGTCCTACAGCCGTGTCGGTAGGAATCTCGAAGACCCGGAAGTAATTGACGTCGAAGCTCTGCTAGCCCACGAGGTGGACGGCCTCCAAGCGGCCATCGAGGAGAGTGGGGCGGACATAACCTACGACCAACTACCCTCCATAGTGGCAGACTCCTCCCTGATGGGGCAGGTGTTTCGCAACCTCATCGGAAATGCCATCAAATTCCGTCGAGAGGAGCCTCCCAAAGTCCACGTCTCTGCTGAGAACTTGGGAAACGAGTGGAAGTTTGCCGTCCGGGACAATGGTATCGGCATCGACCCCCAGTTCGCCCAACGCATCTTCACTATCTTCCAGCGTTTGCACACCCGTGAGGACTACCCCGGTACCGGCATTGGGTTATCCATTTGCAAGAAGGCCGTCGAGCGCCTGGGAGGCCGCATTTGGGTGGAATCGCAATTGGGAATGGGGTCAACCTTTTATTTCACTATACCGATGGAATAAGGTTGGTTAATCAAAGTGCTGTGGCCGTCAAGCAAAGGGCGGAGTTACTAACTGGCATGTCGGGACACATCCACCAGGGGCGGGAGAAGTAATGGGTCGAAGAGAGTTTACGCGACCTCTAGAGATCCTTCACGTTGAGGACTCGCCTGACGACGTAGAGTTGACCCTGGAAGGTCTGAAAGAAGGGGGAATTCCCCATAACCTGACCGCCGTCTCCGATGGCGTAGAGGCTTTGGAATTCCTAAGCAAGCAGGGCCAATATGTTGACGCGCCTGATCCGGACATCATTCTGCTGGACCTGAACCTGCCGAGGATGGACGGGCGAGAGGTGCTGCAGGAGATAAAGAACGACGAGCGGTTGAAACATATACCCGTGGTGGTGTTGACCACGTCCCAGGCTGAACAGGACATTTTGAAAAGCTACCGTTTGCATGCCAACTGCTACATTACCAAGCCGGTAGACTTGGACAAGTTTTTCTCAGTTATCAACACCTTGGAAAACTTCTGGCTGAACGTGGTGAAGCTGCCTAACGCCGGATAGTAGCCAGCGGCACCGGGGTAGGCGGATTTTCGGTGGCCCGGAAAAAGTGTTCACGGTTAAGTCGTTGTAGCCAGAAGAGAGGCGGCCTAGTATGAAAGCCGGCATGATTGACGTCAGATGGGGGGACAGGCCCATTGAGATATTGCTGGTGGAGGACAACCCCGCCGACATGGAGTTGGCTCAGCGTACGCTGAGAGATTGCCCATTTACGCTTAACATAGCCCTCGCCGAGGACGGAGAGGCGGCTATGGGGTACCTCCGGCGTGAGGCCCAATACGCCGAATCTGTACGCCCCGACTTGGTGCTGTTGGACCTGAATATGCCCAAGAAGAATGGCCGGGAAGTTATGGCGGAGATGAGCGCGGACGTCAACCTGCGGCAAATCCCCATAATGATTCTCACTTCCACGCAGCAGGAACGGGAGTTACTGCAGTACGATAACTTCGACCCCAGCCGGTACTGCAGCAAACCCTTGGACTTGGACCGGTTCAATCGTATTCTGGAGCACCTGAGCACCACCTTCGAGTTGCCTCTGGAAGACTCTCCTGTAGACTCGTGATTGACATAACTGCCAGGCAGCCACAAGGCGCGTAAAGGCCACAGCATGGGCGACGGACTAACTACAATATTGCTGATCGAAGACAACCCGGACGACGCGGTGTTGATCCAGGAGACCCTGGCCGACACCGGCAACACTTCCTTTGAATGGGTTTGGGTCGACAGGTTGTCTGAAGGGCTGGACGAACTGGCCTCGGGCCGGGGGGACGTGGTGCTGCTGGACCTTTCCCTTCCAGATAGTCATGGGCTGGAGACCTTCACCAAGGCCCAATCCCAGGCCCCCGATGTTCCTATCATCCTGTTGACGGGGCTCGACGACGAAGAGTTAGCGGTCCAGGTAGTGCAGAAGGGCGCGCAGGACTACCTGGTAAAGAGCCACGTGGAAGGTCAGGTGCTGGCGCGCTCCTTACGCTACGCCATCGAGAGGCAGAATCTGTTGGGGGAAGTGGTCCGGCAGTCCAGAGAGCTTGCCAGAGTCAACGAAGAGTTGCAACGGTCCAATGCGGAGTTGGAACAATTCGCCTATGTAGCGTCCCACGACCTCCAAGAGCCGCTGCGTATGGTTTCCAGCTTTGTCCAAATCCTTGCGGAGGACTACTCCGGCAGGTTGGGCAAAGATGCCGACAGGTTCATTGGCTACGTTGTGGACGGCGCAACTCGTATGAAGGGACTCATCAATGATCTCCTGATGTTCTCCCGGGTGGGGACCCAGGGAAGGTCCTTCGAGCCCACCGATTGCAACGCCATAGTAGAGCAGGTGCTGGCAGACCAAGCGACAACCATTGAGGGCTGTGGTGGCAAGGTAACCTATACTGAGTTGCCGACCGTTACCGGGGACGTCACCCAACTAACTCAACTGCTACAAAATTTGGTGAGCAACGCGCTGAAGTACCGCCGCGGCGTCCCTCCGCAGGTGCATGTTAACGCTGCAAAACAGGATGGCGTGTGGACCTTTTCCGTTACCGACAATGGCATAGGCATCGCACCCCACCACCGCGACCGTATTTTTCAGATGTTCCAGCGTCTGCACCACCGCAACGAGTATCCCGGCTCCGGAATAGGCTTGGCGGTCTGCCAAAAGATAGTCGAACGGCACGGGGGACGAATCTGGGTAGAGTCTGAAGTGGGCAAGGGGTCAACTTTCCATTTCACTATCTCGTCGAAACCGAAGGAGGCTGCTGACTATGACTCTCACGAATGAAGGCTCGGACACCAAACCGATTGACGTGTTGCTAGTTGAGGACAATCCAGCAGACGTGGAGTTAACCGAACGAATCCTCCAGGGCTCTAACTATCCTGTGAACCTCGCAGTCGCTGAAGACGGCGAAGTGGCGATGGACTTTCTCCGCAAGGTAGGTACTCACACTGACGCTCCCAGGCCTGAACTAATCATTTTGGACCTGAACATGCCCAGGAAGACCGGATACGAAGTCCTGGAGGAAACGAGCCAAGACTCCGACCTCAGTCTGATACCGGTGCTGATTTTGACCTCTACGCAAGCCGAACGAGACCGCCTCCAGTACTATGGCGTCCCCCCCAACCGCTACTTCAACAAGCCCCTGCCCATCGCCAGGTTCAATGACATTGTGTCCCAACTGAGCACCCCCGGTGCCGCCGCTGAGCGCCCGCGAGCCCCACAACCCGGGTCCCAGCCGGCGGCCCAACCAGCATCCCGCCGCCGGTGGTGGTGGCCCTTCGGACGATAAGCCGTTTAACGGGTCACGGACCCCTGGGCATGGAAGGCCGTAACCACGTCACTGGCCGCGCTTCATAGGTTTCCCGGTGCCGCTAGTCATGCACAGCGGTGTCGGCGGGGTAGGGGGCCACCGGACCCCTCACGGCCTCTGCAGACCGAACAGACCAAAGAGCTGGTCTGCCGACAAAGTGGCGGATAGGTCCATGGAAACATCGTCCACCAACTCGTCGAATAACCCTTGCTTCTGCTTCAATATGGCGTCTATCCGCTCTTCGATGGTGTCGATACAGGAATACTTGAAAACGTGAACGGGAACGGTTTGACCGTAACGGTGGCTGCGGTCCTCCGCTTGACGCTCTATGGCCGGGTTCCACCAACGGTCGATGTGAAACACGTAGGATGCTTCCTGTAGATTTAACCCCACCCCGCCGGCTCGCAGAGAAAGGATTAAAACTTTATGGCTATCGTCGGTCCTGAACCGGCTTATCACTGACCGCCGCCCATCAAGTGGAAGTTCGCCAGTGAATGAAAGCGGACGAAATTCTCGCAATGCTTCCGAGATGGCCGCGACACCGAAACCAGCACTGGTGTATTGAGAGAACACGATAGCGCGGTTGCCTTGTTGAGTTAACGTTTCGACTCTTTGGTGTAAGTCGTCGATTTTGCTCGACTGCCCAGTCTCGGGGTCGGCGTTGCAAATCTGCTTCAGGCGGGCAATCAACTCCAATACGTGTTGGACACGAACGTCTCTGCCCAATTCCTTTAAGTGTACGATTCCTTCTCGCTCCGCCAGGTCGTAGCTGGCGCGCTGCTTCGGCAAAAGCGCGATTTCCAGCTTGGTGGTCAACTTTGGTGGCAGGTCCAGGAGCACGTCACCCTTCCTCCGACGAAGTTGCAACTCCCGATGTCGCTGCCGAAGCTTGAGGCCAGGAGAGTAATGACTTTCTGAGACCAACTCGCCCTGGTCTACAAATTCCATGATGGACGCTAGCTCTTCTTCATTATTCTCCAGCGGCGTGCCGGTTAACGCCCATGACCGGTGCCGCTTGACTTCTTTCACGGCCGTGCTGGTGGCGTTCCGGTTCTTGATGCGTTGGGCTTCGTCGGCCACTAAAACATCCCAGGTTTTTCTACGAAGGGGGGATTGAAGGTTGTCGCTGAAATCAGACCTCAGCGTTTCGTAGCTAACTAGCGATACGTGGACTTCGGCTGCCCATTGCCACCCCCGGTCCATGGGGCTGCCCCTGATAATGATTGCCCTCAATTCCGGCGCCCACTTGAGCAACTCTTGCCGCCATTGATCCAGGATGGTAGCAGGCGCTAATATCAACGCAGACTGAACGGAGCGACGGTTGAACATAACACGCAGAGCCGCGATTACTTGAATGGTCTTGCCTAACCCCATGTCATCGGCCAAGAGCAATCGTTCGTTGCTGATTAATGCCCTCACTCCATGTTCCTGGAAGGGCATCAATTCTTCAGGCCATGCGAGTACTGTGCGGGGGTCAGGCGTCAGAGCCCCTAGGGGTGGAGCCAGTAGGAGTCTCAATCGCGAGACCAACGATGGTCCCGTCGCTGTTCGAGCACTCCGTGGGCGGTTTTGCGTATCCAATGTCTTAGGGGAACTCCCGACGGAGCTCAGGGCTGCGGCTCTACGAGCGTTGGCCGCCGGTCCAGTCAGGCTAACAGCAGTGACTAGCTCCGGGACCACAGGAGGGGATTGATCCAACCGCGCTACCGGCGCAGCAATGTTGGGGCTACAGGGGATGAATCCCGCGGCCGTGGCTGGAACCCTTGGTATCCCCAGGCGCAACGCCGGTTGTGCACTCGACGGCCCGCGCCCCGGCCAGCATAGCCCTGAACGCCGCCTTAGGGTGCGGAGTATTCCACACCAAGCTGTTGAGGTATTCATTGATCGAAAGCCTCTTGCAGCCCCAGTACTACGCGCCCAAATGGTTCCAGAAGCAACTGACGGGCGCTAAGGAGTTCAACGGTTTTCGCGGGCGCTCCTTCCGGCTGGGGCAATCCGTTTACCCAAATGAGGGTCATCGAATCTGAAAGGTGCTGGGCCTCTTCCAATTGTGCCATCGGTCCCAAAACCCCAGATGCGACCCGGCACACAGGTATGCGGACCTCTATGTCTTCAGAAAATAGTCTAGGCGGTGTCTCTTCGACTAGGGTAAGCACCACGTCAGGCACGTGGTTGGATGCTTCAAACAGCGTTTTGGTCAAAGCTAAGACTGCCTGTCTTCTTGCCTCCCCAGCCCGCCAAAGCACGCCGGAGCGGACATCGATTCTGGTGAAGTTGAATTCCAGAGGTTCTCCGCGAGTTGACATAAGGAACAAGGCGCCGCGAATGCCTTTGCCGTCCGGCTCATCGATAAACCGAAGATATCCGGCGTCGCCGGAATGTTCTTCTTCACCCAGGTCCCGGAACGGTATCGGCAATCCGGCGGCCTCTAAGACAAACCTGGAGGTCCGCCGACCTCCCGGATAGAGCGCAGCTCAGGGTCTTCGGAGTGCGCTTGCTCCAACGTCGTGTCTTCTTCGTACCTGAATTCTAACTCTGTCTCCTCAATGTCCGGTTCGGATTCGGGATATAACCGGCGCAGGTCCCACTCGTTGATCCACCTTCGGACGAAGGAACGTATTCTTCTTTGACCTCCCTGGCCTATTCCATGGTTGATCTCGGGAGCGGTCCAGGCATAAGCATCGGAGTGAATGGCTTTCAGGTCGGCATACAGGTTAGACAACATTTGGTCGTCAGGCTCGGCCAATGGACGCACTCCCCGCTCTATGAGCCTCATCCCGGTCTCGGCTCGCGCCGCTACGATGAGGTCTTCGTCCCGCCCTCTTGCCCGCAGGCGCATCGCTGCTTTATCTCGGTCCTCCTTCTGATCAAGTACAACCGAGGCGAAGTCGCCCGTAACTGTGCCGACCAGAACCAGCCCCGGGTATTCTTCGCCGGTCGCCTGGCCCATCCAGCGGACCAGTTCCGCGTACGACCTAGCTCTTTGCAGCACGCTATAGTTGGCAACCAGTTCAATCTCGTCCATAAGGACTACCCAACCACGGTAACCTGTAGCTTTGATCAGTTCGAGCACGAATCTCAATCTCTGCGGCGGCAGCTCCCTGGCCACAGGGGCCCGGAACGCATAATTTTGGAGTTGGTTGATGTGCCTCAATCCGTCGCGCACTCTCTTATGCGGAATCTTTTCTCCGGACCAGAACCAGGTGATCTCGTTAAGCAACTCAAAGTCGTCGTACCCCTCGTGTACCGCCAAGGTGGCGGGCAATATCCTGTGGAGTCCATTGTCGTCCCGATTGGCCCAGATGAAGAATTTGGCATATCTTTCGGAGTTGTAGTCCAGCTTATGAGCGACCTCTTCCACCATGTGACCCGTAATGCCGGGTGCCCTAGCGTCCTCGACAGCAGCCTTGAAAACCTTATCTGTGTCGAACAGGGGTGTTTCCTTGCTGATAACCACCCGGCTGCACACGAAGTTTTGCTCTAAAGCCTGACTTTCCAGGAAGCCCAACAGATGAGACTTCCCGGAACCGAAATCTCCGGCTACAAGCATTCCCAGGCTGGAATCGGGCGCATTTTCCGGATCAGAGATACGAGACAATAGGGCATTGAACTCGCGCTCAACATCCGGCTGATTGCATCCCAGAACGGCAACGGTATCTCTGCTGGGCACTCCATTTCGCAGCGCCTCCATCGCACGACGATTCTTCAATCTAGACGTGCTTCCACCATCCGTCATTTCGTTTACTCCTAGCGGGCTATATCCACCAATCGGACAAGGGTGGCCATGGGGTTGGCCTGGTTGCGGTCCCGGACCTCGTCTGCGATTCTTCCCCTGAGGGCCTGGTAGATGGAAAAGCCCTTACCGGCGGGATCGTCATCCAAAAAATCATCGTTGGCCAGTACGATCATAAAGAAGCCTTCGAGCCGGTCTGTTCCATCTATAAGCTCTCTCAGATGCTCATAGTGGTCCATCACTGCCGAACGCGAGTAAAACCGTAGACCATCCCTCGGGTTTCTACGCAGCGTCACCCGCGAATTGTCTAGAATGATTGCTGTGCCCGAGTACCCGACGTATCTCACCCAATACAAGAGGGATTCGAAGAAGTGTCTGGCGTTCGTGCGGACGATGCTATTGTAGATCGAATAGGCACGGACGTTAGAAACTCTCCGGTTGAGGCCGGTCAGCCATTCTATCAAGGCGGGCGCTTCGGGATTCTGCCCAGCGCCACCCATTTCCGTGAGGCATAGATGGGTCATCGCCAACCGGAAATCCTTTGACATGTTCACATTTTGGGTTACTGCTCCCGGCAATCGTCTTCGCAGTTCAAGGCCTATTAAATTTTCCTCAACAGAATTGGCATCGCTTATGGCTACTAGGATCGCCGATTCACCCTGGGGGTTGATTGTGTCCGTACGGTACCCGATATCCTCCGCCAATAGCAGGATTACCCGCCTGGCTAGGAGTCTCCAGTCAACTTGTGCGGCGATACTAAAAAATATTTCCTGTGGCATGTGTACCCGAGTTTCACCCGAGTCAATGCTTACTACGAGGTAGTCTAAGCTGGAAGCCATGTTCGTGAAAGTATCCTTCAACAACGGGCCAAGACCATTACCACCTGGGACAGCAAACTTGATGGATGTTCCACCATCTTTCACGAACCCTTGAAGATACTCTTCTCGAATAACCTCTAGCCATTCCTGGAGGCCAAGTGTGTTAGTCATCGGTCGCCTCCGGTGAATTGAATCCCGTAGTAGACCTCCGTTTCTCCGTTCGGCCCCACAAACGAGATTGTTCCTCTTGAACTTCTAGTGCCGGTCGAAGCGGGAAACGAAACTTTCACTCCCGAGCGGACCTGCGTTACGCTGCTGGCCCTCAAGCTGTACAGATCCCGCGCAAAGTCCAATTGGCTGTAGTCGCGGTTGGTCCCCGGGAGTCCGGTAAAGAGGTCGTAGATTCGTCCCAATTGAATAACCTGACCGACCTCTCCAAGCTTCATCCCATCTGAATGGCTTACCCTGGTAAGGGCGGCGTAGGCCCGGTATAAGGACTCGAGGAAAGGCTGTGGACGGAATCGGGAAGGACGTTTCTGTAGGCCGTCCAAGACTTCTACGATTTTCGTTGGGCGAATCGTTGACGTTTGTTTGCGGTCGATTTGCACGGCTCGTTCGCCGGGCATCACCCGTACAACAGAGGGGTGAGCGATGAGCCTTCCATCCCTATTAAATATCTGGAGGTTCCTCTTCTGGGCCTCCTCTATGATTTCTCTGGCATACTGATCTTGAAGGTACCCCTGCTCTTGTTCAGGTGTGAATGGCCAAGCGCCGGAGGCGTTGGCAACTTCTTGGCGCACCAGGTTAATACCATCCTGCAACCGCTCAGTGGATCTTCTCACGGCCGCGATGTTGCCTTCTTGGGCGGCCTTGCGCAGTTGTCTGGCCAACTTGGTAAAGTCGCCCAAGGCCTGCAGTACCGAATCCGCGGCGTTTTCTGCGTCGGCGAACCCCTGTTCAAATGTGGGCATCACTCCCTCCCATCATGCATTCGAATTCTAGGAAATTTTTCCGTATGGCCTAGCAAGCAAAGTCAGTACGAGGATTGTAGCAAACATATTATGAGGCCCTTGGCAGCTGGCGTGACATGATGGCGCGCTTGGTGGGACTCGAACCCACGGCCTCTGCCTCCGCAGGGCAGCGCTCTATCCACTGAGCTACAAGCGCGTGATTTGCCGACTAGTGTCGGCAAGCAATTGACCGCTGGAAGGGTTACTTGGTGCCGAGGGAGGGATTTGAACCCACACATCCGTAAGGACACTGCGCCCTGAACGCAGCGCGTCTGCCATTTCGCCACCTCGGCACGTTCAAGCGGCTGCCATTACAGCACCACCAAGTGCCAGCCAGCCACTTGGTGGGCGATGGAGGATTTGAACCTCCGACCTCCTCGGTGTGAACGAGGCGCTCTAACCGCTGAGCTAACCGCCCGATCCGTTGGCCAGCAACAATTATAGGCAGCCCCATTTGGCGGTGCAAGCCCACACCCGCTCTACGGCCCCCGGGTACACTCCGTTCAGAGTGGGAAATAATCAGCCACCCGAGAATATACTGGCGACGGTGACATAACGTAGGGACCAATCCGTGTAAGATTGTACGCCAAACATAGAACTGCCCAAGCTACCCCTCCCTTTGACTTCGTCAAGTCTCTGGACTACCTGCGCCGGTTTCCTCCCGCTGCCTTGGACCAACTGGTGGCCGACGATTATTTCATTAAGGCCTTTCGACGGGACGGCCAGACCTTCATCATGAAAGTAACCGGCGGAACCGATGATGCGTCTGTGGCATACGATCTCTATTCCCAATACCCCCTGACGGACCAAACGGAAGCACAGCTGGCAGAAAAGCTTCGGGCGTTTCTGGGATTGGACGATGACCTGGCAGCGTTCTATTACAAAGGAAAGGATGACCAGAGGTTCGCTCCGATCTTGCACGACCTCTTTGGCTACCATCCCATCAGGTTCTCCAGCGCCTTCGAAGCAGCAGCGTGGGCGATATTGAGCCAGCGGAACCGCATGGCGACGGCAAGAAACATGTACCAGGACCTGGTTCGCCGTTTCAGCGACCCAATGGAAATTGATGGAAATTGGTATTCTGCTTTCCCCGAACCCCAGGAGATAGCTGTCCATGGCGAAGGAGAAGTGTCCCAGGTAGCCAGAAATTTGAGACGGGGGGAGTTTCTGGTGGACGCCGCCCGGGCCTTTTCTGTGGTCTCCGACGAGTTCCTCAGAGAAGCGACCTATCCTGAAGTGTATGAATGGCTGCGAAGCATAAGCGGCATTGGACCCTGGTCGGCTGGATTCATTCTGCTTAGGGGGCTTGGCCGCCCGGACCGCATCCCTTTATTGGACCGGGTCATGGTGCAGGCTGTCTCCCGGGTTTACGGAGGGGGGTCCACGCTATCCGATCCGGAACTCCAAAAGATCGCAAGCCACTACGGCCGCTGGCAAGGTTACTGGGCCCACTACCTACGAGTGGCGTTGTAGGGGCGCTATGCGGATGTTATGTCAAGCTCTACCGGGCTTCCACCGGACATAACGTATCTTGTGCGAACCAATGCCAATATTTGAGTGAAGGCCTCAATGGCCAGTGGCCGTCGACACTACGGTGAACGGCCGGTCTAAGACCATGAGTCTGCTTTCGATTTTCTCTAGAAGGCGGGAGAGGTTCCATCCCTTGGCCGCGGAGACCAACACCCCTCCGTCACGGACTGAGTCGGAAATTGAACTTTGCGGTACGCCATCGCCTTGAATTCCCGGCTCGAGCAAGTCCATTTTATTGATAACCATTAACCGCGGCCGCTCTTCCAGTCCAAGGCCGCGGAGAGTCTCTTCCACCACTTCCGTCTGCTCCGGTGCTTTCGGGTGGGTGATGTCCACTACGTGCAGCAAAAGGTCCGCATCGGAAAGCTCTTCCAGAGTCGCTCGAAAAGCAGCAACTACCGTGGGTGACAGTTTTTGAATAAAACCCACGGTGTCGGTCAACAACAACTCTGCACCCGAAGGAAGCTGGATACGGCGGGTCACCGGGTCAAGAGTCGAGAACAATTGGTCGGCGGCTTCGACCTGCGCGTTGCTCAGGGCGTTGAACAGGGTACTCTTCCCTGCGTTGGTGTACCCAACCAGGCTGGCAGTTGGGATGCTCGACTTCCTGCGCCGACTCATGTACAGGTTCCGGCGGCGCCGTACACCCTCCAGCTCTTGCTGGATCCGCTGAACGCGCCGACGGATCAAACGCCGGTCGGTTTCCAGTTGGGTTTCGCCGGGACCACGGGTGCCAATCCCGCCACCCAACCGCTCCAAGTGGGACCATTGGCCGGCCAGGCGCGGCAACAAATATTGGTGCTGCGCCAACTCCACTTGAAGCTTGCCCTCATAAGTGCTGGCATGGCGGCCGAACACATCCAGAATGAGGGCCGTGCGGTCTATGACCTTGACGGTAAGGAACGCTTCCAGGTTCCTTTGTTGAGTGGGAGTGAGTTCGTCGTCAAAGATGACTAGGTCGGCTGACTGCTCTGCCACCAGCTCTTGGACCTCGCGAACCTTGCCCTTGCCCACATAGGTCGGCGTAAGACGGTCCGAGCGCTGGGTCACCGTTCCCACCACCTGGGCACCGGCGGTGCGGGTCAGGTAAGCAATCTCGGCAAGAGTATCTTCAAGGTCCCAGAGGTGAGTCTGATCCTTCAACTCGACGGCAACGAGTATGGCCCGCTCCGGTACCGGCTCAACCTTTACCGTCTTCTTGGCGATGGACCTACCCTCCTCTTGGACTAGGGATACGATAGGATTCCAAGCGCTGACAACCCTTTTCCACCTGCTCGTTTGGGGTGGTCAGGGAGAGCCGAATATATCCCTCTCCGTATTGGCCGTAGCTGGAGCCAGGGGTCACTACAATGTCGGCATCTTTCAGCAAGCGGGCCGCAAACTGGGCCGAGGTGTAGCCATCGGGAACCCTGGCCCAAACATACAAGCTAGCCCTAGGTACTGCTACATCCAAACCCATAGTCGTCAAGGCTCGGATCACTCGGTCTCGCCGCCATTGATACGTGGCCACGTTATCTGCCACCGAGTCCTGGGGACCGGTGAGCGCTTCCATCGCCATCTCTTGGACGGCCTGCGGTACCCCCGAATCCAGGTTGGCTTTGATCTGGAACAGGGCCTGGATCATCTCCGCGTTTCCCACCGCCATGCCAATTCGCCAACCGGTCATGTTGTAGGTCTTGGACAAAGAGTGAAACTCGATCCCGATGTCCCGTGACCCTTCAACCTGTAAGAAGCTGGTGGCCCGGTAACCGTCGTACCCGATTTCGCTATAGGCCGCATCGTGAAGGAGTGCAATGTCGTTCTCTCGACAGAAGGAAATGGCTGAAGTGAAGTCTTCCCCGCTGGCTACGGCACTGGTCGGATTATTGGGATAGTTTAGCCACATCACCTTAGCGGCGCGAGCTACGTCGGTTGGGATGGCATCCAGCTCGGGAAGCCAACCGTTTCTTTCGTAAAGCGGCATCACATGGGACTCGGCGCCAGCGAACATAGTTCCCACAGCGTATACCGGATAGGCTGGATCGGGGACCAAAGCGATGTCACCGGGGTCCAGGTAGCAGAGGGCCGCGTGTCCGATCCCCTCCTTGGCGCCGATGAGGGGCAATACTTCCTTGTCGGGGTCCAGGGTTACGCCGAACCGGTGTTCATACCAGTAAGCGATGGCGCGCCGGAGCTCCGGGAGGCCGTCGGTCTCCGGATATCGATGGTTGGGCGGGTCTTCGGATGCCGCCAGCAACCGGTTGATGATGGGCTGAGGAGTAGGAATGTCCGGATCGCCGATGCCGAAGGTGACCACGTCTGCCCCAGCCGCCCGCTTGGCAGCTATGATGCGCGATATTTCCACAAAGGGATAGGGCGCTAGTTTGTCGAGTCGAGCGGAAAATTTCATTAGTCGGTATCCTCGTTCTCGATCCTCAGATCCAATTGCTATGCGGGCCACTCTCCGGAGAAGACCTCTTCCGCAGGGCCTTCCATGACCACCTCCCCTTCCCCGTCCCAGTCGATGGTCAAAGTGCCTCCGGGTAGCTTTATGTCAAGTTGGCCTTGGGCCAGACCCAATAACCGGGCGGCCACAGCGATGGCGCAGGCGCCGGTGCCGCAAGCCAGAGTCTCGCCTGAGCCCCGCTCCCAGACTCTTGCGGTCAGCGAGCCTTGAACGGGTAGGTTGGCAATTTCGAAATTGACCCGGCGAGGGAAAATGGAGTGGTGCTCCACTTGTGGTCCCACCGAACTCAAGGGGAAATCCTCCACCGGTTGGTCTAAGAAGGTGACCGCGTGGGGATTGCCCATGGAGACGAAGGTCAGAGGGAGATCGAAGCCATCGATGGAAAACGGGTAGTTCAGCACCGGCCCGACATCGATCCCCTGGGAGGACTCCAACTCAACCGGGATTGTCTGGGGAATTAAGCCCGGTCTCCCCATTGATACCCTAGCGGCAGCTACTTTTTCCCCTTCATATACCGGGGCCACGTTGCGAATACCCGCCAAGGTCTCGATATTGAGGTGGCCTGGACCGAGTGACACTATATTTCTATCGATAGCGTATTTGGCGAAGCAGCGGATTCCGTTACCGCACATCTCCCCCTCGGACCCATCGGCGTTGAACATCCGCATCTTGAGGTCCGCTACCTCGGACTCCAGTATCAGGATAAGCCCGTCACTACCCACACCGAAATGCCGGTCGCTCATCGATCGGGATAGCTGGGGCCAGTCCTGCTCCATGCCACGGGCGTCCACGTACAAATAGTCGTTGCCAGCGCCATGCATCTTGGTGAAAATCATGAGACTACCCCAGTCGGAAATGCGGGGTTATTGTATCACAGGCAGATTAGCTGATAGAAAATCCATTACGATGGACTCGGCCTTCGCCTCCAGATCGGGAAGGGTGGTGTCGAGCCATTGGATTCGAGGGTCAGTGGGCTTGAACCAGGTGTATTGCCGGCGGGCCAAGCGGTGGGTTTGAAACTTGGTGCGCTGCACGGCTTCGTCCAAGTCCAGTTCATCCGCCAGGTGAAGGCCCAACTCCCGGTATCCGGGACTAGAGAGGGGACCGGCGCCCATCATGTATTCATTAGCTGCCAGACCTTGGACTTCTTCCAAGAACCCGTCGGCCATCATACGGTCTACCCGAAGATCAATTGACCGATACAGGCTCTTACGCTCTTGGGTCAACCCGATCATCAATGCCTTGGGCAAGGGCAGGGACCGGCCCTCCAAGACCGAAGCCTGCACCCCCTTCACGTGGTGGATTTCCAGTGCCCGGATTACCCGCCTAACATTGCTTGGGTCCAACTTCTTGGCTCGTTCAGGGTCCAGCTCCTCTAATTGGCGGAAAAGAGCTATGCTCCCATGCAGCTCTACCTCTTGTTGCTTCGCCCTTCGGAACTCCGGGTCTGGTTGTATCTCGGGTACTTGCCATCCTTCTCTCAACGCCCAAATGTATTGGCCAGTGCCACCAACCACAAATGGGACACGGCCTCGATCCCTGATTTCTCCCAGTATGCTCCGGGCCAAGGACAAGAACCGGCCTAGACTGAAGGTCTCGTCGGGGTCAAGAAGGTCTAGGAGATGGTGCCTGGCTCGGGCCTGCTCTCGGAGGGTTGGCTTGCTGGTGCCCACGTCCATGTGGCGGTAAACTTGCCGGCTGTCGGCGTTGATGATCTCGCCCCCAAACTTCTCTGCCAGAGCGACAGCCAATCGGGTCTTACCAACAGCGGTCGGGCCGACTAAAAACAGGATGGGACCAAGGGGTACAGACATGGATGGAATCCCAGGGGGCTGATTACGACCCCATCGTCTCGCTCGCTATACGCGCGATCTCTAGAAATTGGTCGGCTTGTAGACTCGCACCGCCTACCAATGCCCCATCGATGGATTCTTCCTCCGCAAACCCCTGGATATTCCCGGGGTTCACGCTTCCTCCATAAAGCAGTGGCACTTCGTCGGCAGCGTTGCCGAATAAAGACTGAATGGTCTGCCTGATAGTCCCGCCCATCATCTCGGCGGCAATTTCCGGAGTCGCTGCCCTGCCGGTCCCTATCGCCCACACCGGCTCATACGCTACAACCAACGAGGTTATGTCACTTACGTTCTCCAAGCCCCCGCGGAGTTGGCGGCCAATTACCGCGGATGCATGACCCGCTTCCTGCTCTTCCAAAGTCTCACCCACGCATAGAATGGGGCGCAGACCATGTTCCAGGGCTGCCAGCACTTTGCGGTTGATTAAATCGTCACTCTCACCGAAGAGCTGACGCCTTTCGGAATGGCCCAGGATGACATAGTCGCACAGACCCAACAACATAGTCGGTGAGACCTCTCCAGTGAAAGCACCGGAGTTTTCAAAGTGCATGTTTTGGGCGCCTACCTTGATGGACGAGCCACTAACCGCGTCCGATACCGTGGCCAAGGACACATAGGGAGGACAGAGGACCAGGGTCACTCTGGACTCGGTGTCAAAGCCTCCCCGGATATCCTGGGCCAAATTGGAGGCCTCGGCCACTGTCGTGTTCATTTTCCAGTTTGCTACGAGTAATGGGGCAGCCACGATTCAAACCTTAAACAGACTGTATAGGTGTATGTCTCCCCTGGCAGTGGGGTTTCTATCCCTCTCGGGCCCCTCAGGGACCGAATTTGATCAGCTTACCCGCATGGGCTAGAGCCAAGAGCATGGCCTGGGTGGCAGGAATGTGGCCGATAGAACCCCGGGCGCAAGCTTTCTCGGTGAACTCCGGCACTTCCTCCCCGCCAGTAAGCTTGGAGTGGAGCATAAACGGGACAGGATGCCAGCTATGGCCAGCCATAATAGCCGGCGTGGAATGGTCGCCGGCTACCATCAAGACGTCTGGATTTAGCGCTCTTATATCGGGTATGTACGGGTCCAGCTCCTCCAACCGCGCGACCTTGGCGTCGAAATCACCATCTTCCCCTGCCGCGTCGGCGGGTTTGTAGTGGATGAAGAAAAAGTCGTGGTCTTGGAAATTCTGCCGCAAGGTTTCAACTTCATCCCCGAAATTATGTCCAGTAGGAATGACCCTCATCCCAGCTACAGTGGCGAGACCGCGATACATTGGATACGCGGCGATGCCGGCTGGGTTCAAATGGTATGCTCCTCCCATGGGCGGTAAGTCAGGCAACTGAGCAAATCCACGCAGGAGGACCATGTTGGCGCGGTCCTCCTCGGCCAGCAGGTGCTTGGCCTGGGAGACAAATTCGTTGACCATATCCGCTGTCTCTTGAGCCTCGGGAATAACGGCCGTCACCGGCAGAGGTAACGAGCCGGTTCTCTGGGGGTCGGTTTCGGTAAGCGCCTCCGATAGCCCGTCGCCCCGTAGTCTAAGGACAAAGCGATAGTCTTGGACGGGATAAACATCGAGCTGAGCGGCACCAACCTTGATTTGGTCGAGCCGCTGACATAAGGGTTCACTTAGATCGGTTGGAATTCGACCGGCCCTGCGGTCTACCAAGGCCCCAGTGGAATCAACAGTACAAAAATTACCCCGGGCAGCCACGTCCCCTGGTCGGAGGGTCACGTCTATGCCCAGCGCCTCCAATGCTCCTCTCCCGATCAAATACTTCAGCGGGTCGTAACCAAACAACGACAAGTGGCCTGGGCCGCTGCCTGGGGCAACCCCCGGCATGACGGGGGTGGTCATGCCGCAGGCGCTTTCCCGCGCCATTGCATCCAGGTTGGGAAGGCGGGCTGTTTCCAGCTCCGACTTCCCCGTCTCGGGGCGGGCTAGTCCACCCAGCCCATCGACGACAAGCATCACGATCTTTGACGGTGTGGCTGTATAGCAGTCGTTTAAAGCTTCCAGTCCAATCATGCAATTACCCTAAGAGTGTCAACCCATTAAGCTTCCGGTTAAACGTCCGGGAGAGCAGCGATTCCGGGAAGCTCTTTCCCCTCCAGAAATTCCAGCGAAGCTCCACCTCCCGTCGACACATGGGTCATCCGTTCCATCAGGCCCAATTCTTCAACTGCCTCGGCAGTGGAACCCCCGCCCACCACGGTGGTTGCATCGGTCAAATCGGCGAGAGCATTGGCCAGGATTCGCGTTCCATTGCTGAACCTGGGCATCTCGAAGACACCCATGGGGCCGTTCCATACAATGGTATTACACTGCTTCAAGGCCGACGAGAAAAGGTCGGCTGTTGTTTCGCCTACATCCATGATGAACCAGTCGTCTGGGACTTGGTCCACCGGGAATGTACGGATTTTGTCGGCATCGTTAGCGAAGCGGCTTGCGGCCACCACGTCTACAGGCAAGTGCAATTTCACCTGGTTTGATTCAGCCCGAGATATCATTTCGGAAACGAAGGCCAACCTGTCATCCTCTACCGTCGATGCTCCCGTGCCCCGGCCCAGGGCGCTCAAGAACGTAACCGACATGCCACCGCCAATGAAAAGGTGGTCAAGCTTGTCCAGAAGATTCTCTAGGACCAGCACCTTGTCACTGACTTTGGCGCCTCCCATTACCGCGGCCAATGGTCTGCCTTGGTCTGGTACCTCCAATGCTTGACTCAGGGCCTCGATTTCCTGCTCCACTAGTAGGCCCATGGCCGAAGGCAAATATTGAGGCACCCCCACCACGGAAGCGTGAGCCCGGTGCGCTACAGCGAAGGCGTCCATCACGAAGACATCGGCAAGGCTTGCCAACTGCTGGGCGAAATCAGAGTCGTTCTTCTCCTCTTCGGAATGAAACCGAAGGTTTTCCAGCAAACATATTTCCCCAGGCCCCATGGCAGCAACGGCCGATGCAACCTCTGGCCCGATGCAGTCCTGTAACCTTCTGACGGGGTGGTCCAAAAGGCCGGAGAGGCGATCGCCCACCGGACCCAACCGAAGAGCCTCATCCACTTCGCCACCGGGGCGACCCAGGTGGGAGCATAGAATGACTCGGCAGTCTCGCTCCAGGAGGAAGCGCACTGTGGGAAGGGTCGCCCGCAGCCGTTGGTCGTAGGCAGCAATAAACTCCAAGCCCTGCTCAATGGGCACATTGAAATCGACCCTGACAAGGGCCCGTTTGCCACCTATGTCCAAGTTGGCAAGGCGACGTTTAGCCATTTGCACCCTGGGATAGACTCCCTCGAGCCGACGATTCCGTGCACCTACACCTGTGCCTGCTCGTGGCGATGATCAAGGTTTATTCCTGGCCGGAGAGCGCCCATTCGCCCAAGGCCCGCACATCGTCCAGCCGCTCTTGGGGTATTCCAGCCTCCACTAAAGAAGCTACTGCTTGTTCCACCATAGCCCGAGCTTGGTTTTGGGCTGGCGACCGGGAATCCGATTCTTCAAGGATTGCGACAATGCGGGCTGCGTCCTCCGGTTGAAGCACCCTCTTCATATATATAGCGCCCAGTTCCCGCTTGGCCGCTACCGTCGCATTTTCCAAGGCGTGGACAACAGGGAGGCTCTTCCTCTTATTTAGCACATTGCTGTGGGTCATACCGTCGCCGCGTTCGCCCCAAAGGTCGGCAATGTCCTGGCTAATCTGCCAGGACATACCCAGCCAGTTTCCGGCTTCACGCAACACGGCGCATAGGCCGTCGTCCGCGCCGGCTGCGATTGCGCCGGTTTCGGCCGCACACCTGCCGAGGGAACCGGTCTTGCGGCTGATCATGTCCAAGTAGTCGGTCTCCGTCACCATTAGCTGCTCTTGAAACTCCAAGTCGATGAATTGGCCCTCGCACAGGTTGAGGCAAGCCTTGTCCAACGCCTCCACCGCTCGGAGAACTCGGGCTGCTGGCACACCCCGATGAACCAGGCGCATTATAGTTGTGCGCCCCAGGGCGTGCAATCCGTCCCCAGCGTTGATCGCTTGGGCGGGACCCCAAATCCACCAGATGCTGGGCCGGTCATCGGCTTGCTGCCTGTTGGACTGAACGTCGCGGTGTACCAGGGTGAAATTATGGATCAGCTCAATGCCGGCTGCCGCGGGCAGCGCAGGATGGAAGTCTCCGGCCACGGCTTTGCAGGCAACAAGGGCTAGGGTCGAAAAGAACCTGGGCCTTACGGGAGGAGTCTCCGGCTGTCCTCGCTGGTCTATCCAACCCAGGTGGTAGCGAAGAAGGTCGTACAAGAAACCCTCACGATCAACAAAGACCTCTCTGAGCTCTTCTTCCAGAGCCTCCCGCTGTGGCTGGAACTGGTCTAGGGAAAGAATCGGATCGCTCCCTTTAGCCCGGCCTTACCTTATTAATATCGTAGCCACTATGAATATAGCTACTATTATTAAGGTAGGTTTATCTGCCGCCCGCGCACCTTAAAACCTCTCCGAAGGGCACAGCCCCCTGCCGCAGCAGGATGGGAGCGCCTTCGGAAACATCGACCACCGTGGAGGCCAGGCCTTGAGGTGACGGACCGTGGCGTATTATGTAATCTACATCCCTACCCAGCACCTCTTCCACTTCGTCTATAGCGCCAAGGTCAGGGTCGCCGCTGCGGTTTGCGCTGGTGCCTATGATCGGCCTACCCAACCCTTCCGCCAATGCCAAAGGTATCCGATGGTCCGGCATGCGGACGGCCACAGTATCCTTGCCAGCCGTTACCAGATCGGGGACCGCCGCCGTCCGACGGAAAACCAAAGTCAAGGCCCCAGGCCAAAAGCGGCTGGCCAGCCGGTGTCCGATGTCAGGTACGTCTTTGGCAACTTGGTCCACTTGGTCCCAGCTAGAGACTAGAACCGGTAGGGGAGAATCTCCGGACCTACCTTTTATAGTGAACACTCGGGTCAAGGCCGGGATGGAAAATGCGTCGCAACCCATGCCCCATAAGGTGTCGGTGGGAAACACTATAACGCCAGCCGATTCCAGGTGGCGGAGGGCTTTCTCAAGCTCAGAATCCGGGGCTACAGTTGGGGCCAATATTCAGGAAGCTTCTCTGCGAGAGTTCGGGTCGGCCCATCGAGTATAGCACAGTCCTGATTCTTGCCGCTGATCAAATCTGTCAGGATTGATGGCCGTCGGTTTACCGCGATAATGCCTACCCGCCGCCTCCCATCAACGCTATAATAGCCTGCAACCGTCTAGTTTCCACCTTGGTAATTAACCTTAATCTGGATATAGGAGATGCGATCACGGCCGAAGATAAGCTGCCCCGAGGGCGGCGTATTGCCGCCAATGATGATGTTGAGGTATCGGCGTATCTGGAGATAGCCAAGAGATTGGAGGGGGTCCGGTCAGAAATCGAGAGCGGCCCACAGCCGGCCAACGAAGGCATCGTAATCATCGACTTTGGCTCCCAGTACAGCCACCTCGTAGCCCGGCGGGTAAGAGAGCGCAAGGTCTATTCTGAGATCGTGGCCTCTTCCACGCCTTGGGAGTCGGTAGGTCACCTGAACCCAAAGGGCGTGATCCTGTCGGGAGGGCCGGCGAGCGTCTACGAACCGGGCGCGCCAACTATTCCGAGTTGGGTTTTCGAGAAACATCTTCCCGTTCTGGGCATTTGCTATGGAATGCAAGCGTTGGTCCATCAGCTTGGCGGCAAAGTCTCGCCGGGTTCCAAGCAAGAGTACGGCTCATCTGTTCTGCACCAGAACGCCGTCGATGACCAGTTATTTGAAGGTATGCCCACCTCCTTCCCGGTATGGATGAGCCACGGCGACAAGGTGGATGACCTACCTCCCGGGTTCGCGTCATTGGCCTACACGGAGAACTCGCCGGTGGCGGCCATCGGAAACGGCCAGGGAATGTTCGGACTCCAGTTTCATCCTGAAGTCGCACATACCCCTCTGGGCACCGCCATCCTCGAAAACTTCCTGTTCCGCAGTTGCCGTTGCGAGGGCACTTGGACTCCCGGCCAATTCGTCGCTCAATCCATCGCCAGGATCCGAGAGCAAGTGGGTGATGGACGGGTCATCTGCGCGCTGTCCGGCGGTGTTGATTCCGCGGTGACCGCGCTGCTGCTACATCGGGCTATTGGCGAGCAGCTAACCTGCATATTTGTCAACAATGGATTGCTAAGGCTTAACGAGCCGGAAGCGGTGCAGGAGACCTTCAAGCGAATCCTGGGGCTAAATCTGCTGTACGTGGACGCCAGCGACCGGTTTCTCACCAAGTTGGAAGGAGTGGTCGATCCCGAGGTCAAGCGTAAGGTCATCGGTGAGGAGTTCATCCGCGTCTTTGAAGAAGCGGCCGTCAGCCTGGGACAGACGGACTTTTTGGCCCAGGGGACCCTTTACCCGGACGTCATTGAGAGCGACACCCCGGACAACCGGGCTTCCGCCCGCATCAAGACCCACCACAATGTGGGTGGGTTGCCGGAACACATGAAGCTGAAGCTCATCGAGCCCCTTCGTTTCCTTTTTAAGGATGAAGTCCGGGAAGTGGGGCAGGAGTTGGGCCTACCCCAGGAGATGGTCTTACGCCAACCTTTCCCGGGTCCCGGTCTAGCTATCCGGGTCATTGGCGAAGTGACTCACGATGGGCTGGACATGCTCCGCAAGTGTGACCGCATTGTCATTGATGAGATCAGAAGAGCCGGCCTTTACGAGCAGCTCTGGCAAAGCTTCGCGGTGCTCACCAATAGCCGCACCGTGGGCGTGATGGGCGACTACAGGACCTATGGAAACGTTTGCGCGGTCCGGGCGGTCAGCAGCGAGGACGCGATGACAGCAGATTGGGCGCGCCTACCTTATGAAGTGCTGGCCCGCGTCTCCAACCGGATAGTCAATGAAGTCTCGGGCATCAACCGCGTGGTGTACGACATCACCAGTAAACCCCCCGGGACCATCGAGTGGGAGTGATCGCTGGCTGATGACAACACCGATGGCACTCCTACCGACACTAATTGGGCTTTGCCGAGAAACAATGGGGAGATTTCCCACGTGAAGGTCCTCATCATCGGCTCCGGCGCCCGCGAGCACGCCTTAGCCTGGAGTATCTCCCAGAGCCCCTTGGTGACTGGTCTCTGGGTAGCCAACGGCAACGCCGGAACGGCGCAGGTGGCCGCCAATCTGAGCGCCCAGCCGGATGACTTGGAGGCTCTGATCGACGCAGCTTGCTCCTTACCCGCCGACTTGGTAGTGGTGGGTCCGGAGCTCCCTTTGGCAGCGGGCATTGTGGACCGGCTAGACGCGCATGGAATTCCAGCTTTTGGTCCTACCCGTGCTGCTGCCCAGATCGAAGCCAGCAAGAGCTTCGCATTGCGGTTGATGGCCGAGGCTGGCGTCCCTTGTCCCGATTTCCGCGTGTTTCGGGACCAAACTGAGGCGTTGGACTTTGTTGGCAAACATTCCATGCCTACCGTGGTCAAAGCCGATGGACTGGCTGCCGGCAAAGGTGTACGCCTGTGTGCTACCAGGCCCGAAGCGGCGGAGGCGGTCCGGGAGTGCATGACCGGCGGCATCTTTGGCGAAGCTGGAAGGACCGTCGTGCTTCAGGAACTACTTTCAGGGACCGAAGTAAGCGTGTTTGGCTTTAGCGACGGAGAGCACCTGTCCCCCTTGGTTGCCGCCTGTGACTATAAGCGGCTCCTCGATGGCGATGAGGGCCCGAATACGGGTGGAATGGGCAGTTTCGCTCCACCGGAATTTTGGAGCGACAGCTTGGCCTCCGAGATCGCTACCACTATCATGCAACCTGTGGTCCATGCATTGGCCCACCGGGGTACCCCCTACAAGGGCGTACTCTACGCAGGTCTGATGATCACCGAGAGCGGTCCCAAAGTCTTGGAGTTTAACTGTCGTCTAGGTGACCCCGAGGCCCAGGTCATTCTTCCCTTGCTGCAACCCAATCCTCTGGACATTATGTTGGCCGCGGGCGAAGGGAGGTTGGACCGAGTGGAGGTGGGTACCACCGGCCAATACTGTGTTGGAGTGGTGGCCGCTTCCAAGGGCTACCCTGGAGAATATGACGCCGGATTCGAGATAGTCGGGTTGGACCCGAACGAGCCGGAGTCCTTCGTATTCCATGCAGGGACCCGCTTGGATAATTCGGTTTCGCCCGGCAGAGTCGTCACTTCAGGCGGGAGAGTGCTTACCGTTGTGGGCCGCGGAGATTCTCTGGCGCAGGCAAGGACCAGAGCGTATGATAAGGTAGACCGGGTTCAATTTAATAGTGCATACCATCGGGACGACATCGGCGTTCCCGGAAACAGGAATACTTCGTGGGTACGGGACTCGGTAACGCAGACTGGTTAGCTCTGGTTGAGTCCTACGGGTCTGCCCTGGGGTCGGAAACTCTGGCTGGTTTTCGAAAGCGGCGCTGGTTGCGGTCTCAGGAATTCGCAGATTGGCTGGGCGCCGCAGAGTTATTGTCCTTGTCGATGGACCAAGCGCTGTGCTTGTACCGTGCGGCGGGTGGCCGACGGTCCAAGGAATTTAACAGCAACAGTATCGAGGATATCCGGGACTCTCTGGACTTCCTGCTCCATGACACAGTCAAATTGGAAGGGCGGTTCGATGAGTGCGCGTCGGAGGCGGGGGGCTATTATCTGGCCGGAGCCGGTAAAGAGTTCGTTTCATATTTGCTGTGCCTCCGGGCCCCTTCCCTATGCGCCGTCTGGAACCCCAGCTCCGAATCAGCGCTGCGGCGCCTTGGAGTTTTCCCCAAGACCATGAAGAAGGGTCCCATCGGTATACAGTACCTGGACCTTATGGAAGCTTTTGAGCGTCTCCGGAGTAGAGCCGGACTGAAGGACTTTCAACAGGTGGATGAGGTCTGCTATCTCCTGTCCAGGAAACAATTGGCGGTTACCGATTTACCGGTGAATAGTTGATGGCTTGGCGGGATACACTGAGGGGACTTCGCCAGGAATTGGCCGAAGCCCGGGCGGAACAGCAGCGTCAGGCTGCAGCGAATGAAGCGCAGGTCAGCCGTGCTCGGGAGGAGCTGTCTCAACTAGCGGTCTCCTTGGGAATAACCGAGTTACTTTCGGAGATGAATTCAACCCTCTTGGATGGACTGGGCCAAGTTGAGACCATCACATCCTGGGAGGACAGTGATTCGGAGCCTGACCATGACGAAGACGAGCTGGATTTCGTTGGGGAAGAGGAGGATGCGGACTTCATCACCACCCTCCTATCCTGGGAGGAAGCCGGGGAGCGGGAGATAATGGTGGAGCTGGAAATAAGCGATGAAGGGACTTCCCTTCAAATAAATGGCGTGGGTGTTCGCTTCGATCGCAATGCCTTGGAAAGAGCATTGGTGGAAGCGTTCCGGGACGAGTTAGAGCTTTAGTTCTTGTGTCAAAAAGGAGATCTGGCCGTGCCAATGGTAGGGGTAGTCATGGGGAGCGCTTCCGACGAACCGGTAGTCAAGGATACCGTTGATACCCTGGAGCAGTTGAAAATCGACTACGAAGTCCGGGTGATGTCCGCCCATCGAACTCCCGAACGAGTGAAGGAGTACGCGGAACAAGCCCGAGACCGAGGGATCGAAGTGCTCATCGCAGCAGCCGGGGGTTCCGCAGCCTTGGGCGGAGCGCTCGCGTCTTGGAGTACCTTGCCGGTCATCGGTATCCCTTTGGCATCCAGCGAGCTCAAGGGGATGGATGCCCTGCTGGCGACAGCCCAAATGCCCCCGGGCATCCCCGTAGCATGTATGGCGGTGGGGGGCTGGGGCGCTCGAAACGCGGCGTTTTTCGCGGCTGAGATACTGGGGCTCAAGTACGATGAGATCAGGCAAGCCTATGAGGGGTACAGGCGTGGCCTCAGGGAGCGTTAACCGCCAGCCAGCGGTCCTAGTCGACTTCGATGATACCGCTGCGGAACAAAACGTGGCCGAGTTGCTCCTCAATCGCTTCGGTGATCCGGCATGGCATGAGGTCCGCGACCGCTTCCGGGCCGGAGAGCTAACGTTGAAGGAGTACCAGGAGATCACCTTTCGAGATATCAAAGCCGGCCGGACTGACATGCAGGATTATGTTAAGCAGCAAGCTAACTTCCGGCCCTACTTCGGAGAGTTGTGGCAGTACTGTTCTACCAGAAATATCCCTATGGCTATCGTAAGCCAGGGTCTGGATTTCTACATCCAAGCGCTGCTGGACCGGGACGGGTTCGGGAACCTGCCCGTTTATTCGGTGGTGACCCGATTCTCGGCCCAAGGGTTGGACTACGAGTACCATTATTCTAGGCCAGGACATGAACGCCAAGGCAATTCCAAAGGCTTGATCGTGGACCGCTACCGCGCCCAAGGCCATTTCGTGCTCTACGCCGGCGATGGCATGTCCGACTTTGAGGCGGTGGACCGGGCCAATCTTCTGTTCGCCCATCGCACTCTGGCCGAAGAGTGCCGCCGCAGGGATATTCCTTTTCAGCCTTTCCGAGACTTCCAAGACGTTCTATCGGCCCTTCAAGACTACATTGGTGGCGGGGTTTCCTAATTGCCAAATCAAACAGGGTGACGCCGACGTGATCGATCGTTATTCCGGCCGGCGATGAAGCAGGTCTGGTCGGACCAAAACAAATATCAAAAATGGCTGCAAGTAGAGTTGGCAGTCTGCGAGGCCTGGACGGAAGAGGGTGTTATTCCCCAGGAGGACATGATCCGGCTCCGGGGTGCGGCATACGACCACGCCCGGATGATGGAGGTGTTCGAGACCACTCGGCACGATGTAACGGCCTTCCTTACCTCTATCACCGAGCGGCTGGGCCCCGAGGGCCGTTGGCTCCATCTGGGGCTTACGTCTTCGGACATGATGGATACCGCAATGGGGCTAGTGCTGACTGAGGCCGGCGACTTACTTTTGAAAGAAATCGACAATTCGATACATTGCCTCCGGGACCAGGCTACCAAACACAAAGATACCGTCATGATGGGACGCACCCATGGGATGCACGCGGAGCCCATGACTCTGGGCTTAAAGCTGGCTTTATGGTGGGAGGAGCTTAGGCGCCAAAGGGCCCGTTTGGTCGAGGCATTAGAGTCGGTGGGGGTTGGCAAGATTTCCGGGGCTGTTGGTACCCACGCCACGGTCCCGCCTTCAGTGGAACACCGGGCGTGTCAAAAGTTGGGGCTTGAGGCCGCGGCAATTTCTAACCAGATTGTTCAGCGGGACCGCTACGCCCACTTTGTGCTCGTACTCGCATTGATCGCTGCCTCGTTGGAGAAATTCGCCACTGAGATCAGGTCGCTGCAGCGGACCGAGATCCACGAACTGGAAGAGCCCTTCGGCCAGGGCCAGACTGGCTCATCGTCCATGCCCCACAAGCGGAACCCGGAGCTTGCCGAGCGCATATGCGGTCTTGCCCGCTTGATTCGCGGCCATTCGGTGACTGCCCTGGAGAACGTGGCCCTGTGGGGGGAGCGGGATATCAGCCATTCTTCCGCCGAACGTATAATTCTGCCCGATTCCTGCCTGGCCCTAGACTATATCTTGAGCATTTTCACGCGGATAATTAAGGACTTGAGGGTCTTTCCCGACCGTATGTGGACCAATATTGAAAATAGCCGCGGCCTCGTGTTTAGCCAGAGGCTATTGTTGGGGCTGGTTGATAAGGGGTTGGCTCGAGAGCAGGCCTACCACTTGGTACAACGAAACGCGGCCCGCAGTTGGGACCAAGACAAAGACTTCAGAGACCTAGTGAAATCCGACTCTGAGGTGTTGGCTCACCTTTCCTTTGAAGAACTGGGCGAGGTCTTCGACTACAGCTATTACACGCGCTACGTCGATGACACCTTCCAGCGGTTGGGGCTCATCCCTGTGCCAGCATCGGTCTAAATGCTGCGATTTGTCACTAGCGGAGGTGTTGGGCGGTTATATTCCTGGACCATTTCTTGAGAAGACCGGTTTCGACCCGCGTCCCCAATCTTAACTTTCCAATCCCAATCTACTAGTAGAGCGCCGTTTTATGTTGATCGAAACACATATGCCTAACTTGTGGCACCGGGGCAAGGTGCGGGATACCTATCTGTTTAGCGATGAACTGCTTCTCATGGTGGCTACTGACCGCATCTCCGCTTTTGATGTGGTCCTCCCCACCGGGATCCCCAGCAAGGGGTTGGTCTTGAACCATATGTCGGCTTTTTGGTTTGAGCGGACCCGGCATCTGGTGCCCAATCACTTCCTATCTCTGGCAGAAGCGCCGGAGGCATTGAAGAACCTCGGTGCCGACTCCAACAACGGGACATCGATTCCCGTGGATGTCGCCCGGCAGTCGATGGTGGTCAAGCGGGCGGAACGCATCGATATTGAGTGCATCGTCCGAGGATACATCACTGGGTCCGCTTGGGCGGAGTACAGGCGGCAGGGAACGGTGTCCGGGCTACCAATGCCCGACGGCATGGTAGAAGGACAGGAGTTTCCCGAGCCCCTCTTTACCCCAACCACCAAGGCAGAAGAGGGGCACGATCAGAACATGACGTTGGACGAAGTGGTAGCCATGGTCGGCGTGGACCGGGCCCGCCAATTGGAGGAAACCAGCAAGAGCGTGTACCGGTACGCCCATGACTACGCTTGGACCAAAGGTATTATTCTGGCCGATACCAAAATGGAGTTTGGTATCCTCAACAATGAACTGGTACTAATCGATGAACTCCTGACGCCGGACTCCAGCCGCTTTTGGGACCGAGCCAACTACCAGCCAGGCCGTTCCCAGCCCAACTATGACAAGCAGTTCGTGCGCGATTGGCTGGACACACAGGGTTGGGACCGGGAGCCACCGGCGCCTGAATTACCCGAAGACGTAGTCGCCAAAACAACGGAACGTTATCTGGAGGCATATCGGTTGATCACCGGGGATAGACTCTGAGGGAGGGATAGCTTTTGCCGATATCCAGACATCGGGGAGGCCGAGGCCGCGCGGCCCACCGGGGAGCCCGGACCGCAGCATCCCTTGCTGCTGCCCGGCCTCACAGGAGGCGTACGAACAAGGTCTACCTCGTAGCTTCGGTGGTAATCGCGGTGTTGGTTATCGCCGGGTTCGCCGTGGGTAGCCTTAATTTCGGCGGCGGCAGCGCCATCGCCACCGGTGGGAGCGAGTTCTTCGTGTCCGGGGTGGGAGTACAACACGCCATTATGCCCAATACCTATCCCAATCCCCATGTCCCGGAAGGTGAGTCGGTTACCTACAGCACAACTCCACCGACCTCCGGCAGACATTGGGACCGTTGGTCCGACTGTGGTTTCTTTGAAGATGGGGTCCCCGACGAGCGTATAACCCACAACTTGGAGCACGGTATCATCGTAGTCAGCTATAACCTGGCGTCGGATGCTGAAGTAGCCCAACTCAAGGAGGCGGTGAAGAACATCGAGCTATATCCGGACTGGGGGCTGACTCGATTCTACGATCAGGTCCCGGTGGGTACCATCGCCCTGGCCACGTGGGGGGTGCTGGACACGATGACCAGCGTGGACCGAGACCGTATTGATGAATTTTTCAAAACCTACGCTGGCAATCTGGGCCCTGAGCAGATCCCTTGCCGCCCAGCGTCCGGCCGTATGGGATAGACCGTGTACCTGGCCAAGGTCTACGTGACTCTGAAGCCGACGGTTAACGACCCCCAGGGTCAGACGGTCTTGGGAAGTCTCAAGTCCCTCGGCTTCCTACCGGTCACCGACGTCAGGATTGGAAAATACCTGGAACTGCGGGTGGACGAAGAGGATCGCGCCTCAGCAGAGGGATTGGTCGCCGACATCTGCGCCAAGCTCCTAGCCAATCCTGTAATAGAGGACTATCGGTTCGAATTGGAGGACCCCTCTTAAGGTACGACCATTTCCGGCCCAATCCGGCCCCTGGTCTCCCCATGCTTCCCGCTCTTGCGCTTCGCATTATCAGCCTGTGATTCCTTGGAACGAGCGCTACCGTTGGCCGGGGCTGACCTCGTCCGGTATCTTCCATGTCCCCGAAATAAAAGGATTCCGGGAGTTGCTGGCCTGGCCCATAATTAATCCATAACTAGACCTGGAGGGAAAGCTTCGGTACCGGTACCGAAGCTTTCTTATGTCAAAGGGCGCTCCGTCATGCTACAGGACTACTTGAGCATTTCTCGTGACTGTCTAGCTGATCACGTGCGCTACACCCTCTGGACCGAACGTAATATCGTTACCCATTTACGAATGTCGTAACATAGACATCCATAGCTTTGAATAAACTAAATCGCAAAAATCGCATTTGACACAAAAAGATATGGTTTCTTGACATAGTTGATTACCTAACGTAGAATGCCCGCGGCCTAAAATTTAGAGGTTTCTCTAGTCAAATGAAGGCGAGGTGAAGAATGCGTACTATTGCTCGGGCGAGTAGAAGTGGGGTGATGTTTACTCTGGCCTTGGTGGTCGGAGTCACCTTGTTCATCATGGCCTGCGGTGAATCGGCAACCGCAGTGCCGGAGCCAGCGGCTACCGCTGCTGCCCCTGTCGCCACCGCCGCACCGGCGACCACCGCTGCGCCCGCAGCAACGTCCGCGCCTGTGGCAACGAGAGCCCCTGCGGCCACGCCGGTGGCGACGGCTGCGCCGCTGCCGGTTCCCGTCGCTACCGCGGCACCGGCGCCCACCAAGGCACCGGCGCCCGTGGCAAAGGTCAAGATACAGAAATTACTGTTCGCCATGCCTACGCCTGACGTGGAGAGCAACCGTACTTGGGCGGGGGGCTGGAACTACATCATGCAGCACGATGTGTTCGCTGAGACCCTATTGCGTTTTGACCCCCGAGCTGGCGAAATCGGCGGCCTTCTCGCTGATAGCTGGGAAGCGAGCAATGAATTCAAGACCTGGACATTGAATTTGAGAGAGGGCATCCCTTTCCAGTTTGGCTGGGGAGAGGTTACCACCGAGGACGTGGTGCACACTTTCGAACTGCTGATTCGGGAGGACAGCCTGGCCACGTTGAAAGGTCCGGCCTGGGACCTGGCAACACCTGAGATCGTGGACGACTACACCATCAAGTTCCACTTCGAGAACCCTTATCTCGATGGGA
The DNA here is from genome assembly GCA_965197555.1 of Dehalococcoidia bacterium. Lineage (GTDB taxonomy): Bacteria > Chloroflexota > Dehalococcoidia > Lucifugimonadales > UBA3495. Next base: position 2,845,823 of record OZ240213.1, read on the forward strand.
TACGGCTGTTCTCCCGCTGGGCCGGAGACCTGATCATTGTGAGCAAAGCCCAATGGGACGCGGAGGGGCTCGAGGCGTTCGACGCCGAAAACGCCAAGACGGCAGGCACCGGACCTTACCAGTTGGTCGGGCGAAAGTTGGGCGAGAGCTTGAGCTTTGAAAGGGTACCGGATGGCCACTGGGCCTATGACGTCGATTTTGAAGAGTTTGAGTTTGTTTGGGCGGCGGAAAGTCTAACCCGGATGGCCCTGCTCCTATCGAGGGAAGTCCAGATATCGCAGGTTGAGAGGACGCTGCAACCCGATGCCGAGGCGCGGGGCATGAGGGTTATTGGCAGCACTCAGGAAGCCACTCAGACGAACACGCAGTTCGGTGGGCTGTATTTCGCCAATACTCCGGAGTTTCCTGACGTTTACACTCCCGGCCTCCCCCTGGAGAACATTAACATTAGAAAAGCCCTTAACATCGCGCTAGACCGGGATGCCATCAGAGACGAGATCTACCTGGGCAGGGCGACCCCCAATTACAACCACACATTCCACCCCAACAACGAGGGCTGGAACGTGGAGTGGGTGGAAAGATGGGAGGAGGACTACGACTACAATCCCGATGAGGCGAGGCGCCTGCTGGAGGCCGAAGGGTATACGCTCGACAACCCCCTGAAGATCAAGACTATCTCGACGACCATCCTGGGAAGCCCCGAGTTGCACGACGTCATCGAGGCCTCAGCGGTCATGTGGGCCGACGTAGGAGTGGAGCTGGAGATAGAGAAGCTTGACTTCGGCTCGTGGTTATCCCGATTGCGCAAGAAACAGTTGTCTAACCACGTGGTGGCTATTAGAAACCTTCCCATCAGGACAGTCCAAGAGGGCGTCCGCATCTTCTACACCAACGAAGGCACCGTATGGGGTTTTGCACACCCCTTCGTGAACGATAAGTATCAGTGCCTCAAAACATCGGCAGACCTCGAAGAAAGGGATCAATGTGCCCGGGAGATAGGCGACTTCCTTTATGATCAGTACGCGGATATCCCGATGTTCATGCTCGACGCCGATGTGACGGTGGATCCCGAGTTTATTTCCGACTACCTGTGGCCGGGGCTGGTTTCGGCCGGTGTATCCCACTTCCACGAAATAAAAGGAGTGCGGGAGTAGCTGGCCTAGCCCAAAGCTAATCCAAAGGTTGACCCAAAGAAGCTCCGGGACCGGTGCCGGTCCCGGAGCTTTCTCATGTCAAATGGCGCCCCTCAGCCAGCCAATCAAAAGCTCTCGCGGTGTGGAGTGACCGGCCCGGGCGAGATCCCACACTTATAAGCTGCGATTACTATTTTCGGCTCTGGGAGACGTATTACGTAATCGATGCGATCAATGGAAGAATCCGTTGGAGCACTTTAGAACGCACTACTCCACACATTCCTATGCGATGTTGACACAACTAACGGCCTCCCATAGAATTCCTGCAATATTAACTCTTTGGCCCTTAAGAATCAGCTAAAGGCGAGATGAAGTATGCGTACTATTGCTCGGGCGAGTAGAAGCGGAGTGATTTATACTCTCGCCTTGGTGGTCGGTATTACTTTGTTCATTGTTGCTTGCGGAGAAGCGGCTACCGCAGTGCCGGAGCCAGCGGCCACCGCCGCCCCTGCCGCCACCGCCGCACCGGCGGCCACCGCAGCGACTGCCGCGGCAGCGCCGACCACAGCTGCGGCAGCGCCTACCAAGGCTGCGGTGGTACCCACCGTGGCAGCACCAACGCCTGTCCCCGTCGCTACCGCAGCACCGATACCCACCAAGGCTCCGGCACCTGTAGCGAAGGTTAAGGTACAGAAGTTACTGTTCGTTATGCCTACGCCTAGCGTGGAGAGCAACCGTACCTGGGCGGGATCATGGGAACAACTCCTGCAGCACGACGTGTTCGCTGAGACCTTGTTGCGTTTTGACCCGCGTGCTGGCGAAGTCGGTGGTCTGCTCGCCGAGAGCTGGGAAGCGAGCAACAGTTTCAAAACGTGGTCGTTGAAATTGAGGGAGGGCATCCCCTTCCAATTTGGCTGGGGAGAGGTCACCACCGCGGACGTGGTGCATACCTTCGAACTGATGGCTCGGGAGGACAGCCTGTCCACGTTGAAAACACCGGCGTGGGACCAGGCAACCCCTGAGATCGTAGACGACTACACCGTCAAATTTCACTTCGAGAACCCTTATCTGCATGGGGTACGGCTGTTCTCCCGATGGGCCGGAGACCTGATCATCCTCAGCAAGGCCCAATGGGACGAGCAGGGGCTCGACGCGTTCGACGTCGAGAACGCAAAGACCGCAGGCACCGGCCCTTATCAGCTAACCGGTCGAAAGTTGGGCGAGAGTCTTAGCTATGAGAGGGTACCGGAGGGCCATTGGGCCTATAACGTCGATTTTGAAGAGTTCGAGTTCGTATGGGCGCCGGAAAGTGTTACTCGGATGGCGCTGCTCCTGTCGGGGGAGGTCCATATCTCTCAGGTTGAGAGAACGCTGCAACCCGACGCCGAGGCGCGGGGCATGAGGGTTATTCCAAGCAAAAATCAAGCCGTTCAAACCACCATACTGATCCTTGGCCAGTTTTTCGAGAATACGGAAAAGTGGCCCGATCATTACACTCCTGGCCTGCCCTTGGACAACATTAACATTAGACACGCCCTGAACATCGCCGTAGACCGGGAGGCCATCAAAAAGGAAATCTACTTGGGCAGGGCCACCCCCAATTACAACCACACATTTCACCCCAACAACGAGGGCTGGAACCCGGAGTGGGTGGAAAGATGGGAAGAGAACTACGGCTACGATCCCGATAAGGCGAGGGCCCTGCTAGCGGCCGAAGGGTACACGACTGAGAACCCCCTGAAGATAAAGACCATCACCACAACTATCCTGGGGAGCCCTGAGCTGCACGACGTTACAGAGGCCGTAGGGGTGATGTGGGCCGATGTTGGCGTGGAGCTGGAAATAGAAAGGGTTGACCGCGGGGCATGGTCATCGCGGATACGCAAGCACCAGCTGTCTAACCACGTATTGGCTACTAGAAACCTCCCCGTCAGGACGGTCCAAGAGGGCGTCCGCGTCTTCTATGGCACCGAAGGGTCGGCCTGGGGCTACGCACACCCCCTCCTTAACGAAAAGTATCAATGTCTTGTGAAGTCGGCAGACCTCCAGGAGAGAGACCAGTGCGCCCGGGTGATCGGCAACCTCGTCTACGATAACTACGCCGATATCCCGATGTTCCACCTCAACGCCGATGTGACAGTGGATCCCGAGTTTATTGAAGACTACGTGTGGCCGGGGCTGACTTCGGCCGGTGTCTCTCACTTCCACGAGATAAAAGGGGTCCAGGAGTAGCTGTTCTGGCCCAAATCTAATCCATAGGTCAAACTAGACGACTAGCTCCGGGACCGGTACCAGTCCCGGAGCTTTTTTATGTCAAGTCGCGCCCCTCAGCCAGCGAATCAAGAGCTCCCGCGTTGCACACTGACCAGCCTCCGCGACCTCCCGCCAATATAGGACCTGGTGACCCTTTTCGGCACTTGTAGACGTATATCGTAATAAATTTGATTATGTGAGGATTGATCGGAGGCAAGACGGTATAACATGTGGCGAACTATGCTATCTTGACACACCTAATCCTCTACCATAGAATTCCCGCATTGTTAATCATATGGCCCTTTTCAACTAGCCATAATCGAGGTGAGGAATGCTTACAATTGCTCGGGCGAGTAGAAGTGGAGTGATGTTTACTCTGGCGCTGGTAATTGGGGTCACTTTGCTCATAATAGCCTGCGGCGAATCGGCTACCGCAGTGCCAGAGCCTGCGGCCACCGCCGCGCCGGCCGCCCCTGCTGCCACCGCCGCCCCTGCACCCACCGCGGCTCCTGCGCCCACAGCCGCACCCGCAGCAACAAGGGCCCCAGGGTCAACGGTCGTCCCTCGCGCTACCGCGGCACCGATACCCACCAAGGCTCCGGCACCCGCTGGAAAGGTCAAACTCCAGAAAGTAAGGTTCGCCATGCCTACTCCCACCATAGAGAGCAACCGCACCTGGGTGGGAGGCTGGAACTATATTTCCCAGCATGACGTGTTCGCTGAGACCCTGTTGCGTTTTGACCCCCATCAGGGCAAAGTCGGTCCTCTACTGGCCGAGAGTTGGGGGTCGGGCAATGACTTCAAAACGTGGTCGTTCAAGTTGAGGGAGGACATCCCCTTCCAATTTGGCTGGGGAGAGTTTACCGGACAGGACGTGGCCCATACCTTCGAGCTGATAAACCGGGACGACAGCCTGTCCACCATGAAAGATTCGGCGTGGTCCCAAGTAACCCTTGAAGTCATAGACGACTACAACATTACAGTTCACTTCGAGAACCCCTATCTGGATGGCACACGGCTGTTCTCCCGCTGGGCGGGAGATCTGATTATCATGAGCGCTGCCCAGTTTGAATCCGAGGGAGAGGCGGGCACCTTCGACATCATACAGACCGCCGGCACCGGCCCTTACCAGCTAAGCGCTCGTGATTTGGGCGCAACTCTTACTTATGACAGGGTACCGGAGGGCCACTATGCCTATGACGTCGATTTTGAACAGTTTGAATATGTTTGGGCGGCGGAAAGTCTTACCCGGATGGCGATGCTCCTAGCAGGGGAGGTGCAAATCTCCCAGATGGAGAGAGTGCTGCAACCCGATGCCGAGGGCCGGGGCATGAGGGTTATTGAGGGTACCGAGGGAGCCGCACAAACCTTTATGGGCTTTGGCGGTCTCTACGGGTCCGGGACTGAGCTATGGTATGGAGAGGGCAACTACGGCACTCCGGGAGATGTGGAAAAGTTTCCTGATATTTACACTCCTGGCCTACCCTTGGAAAACGTTAACATCAGAAAAGCCCTGAACAAGGCCATAGACCGGGAGGCCATCAAACAAGAAATCCTCCTGGGCAGGGCCGACCCCAACTACAACCACACGTTTGACCCCAACAACGAAGGCTGGAATCCAGCGTGGGTGGAAAGGTGGGAGGAGGCCTACGGCTACGATCCCGATGAGGCAAAGCGCCTGCTGGAGGCCGAGGGGTATACGCAAGACAACCCCCTCCAGCTTAAGAGCATCACTACATTTATCCCAGGGAGCCCTGAGCTGCACGACGTCACTGAGGCTGTGGGGACCATGTGGGCCGAGGTCGGGGTGGAGCTGGCGATAGAAAGGCTTGAGATTGGGTCGTGGGCATCGCGAATGCGCAAGCACCAGACGGCTAACCACATAGTGGCTAGTAGAAATCTTCCCATCAGGACAACCCAGGAGGGCGTCCGCAACCAATTCACCAACACAGGCTTCATGTGGGGCTATCCACACCCCGTCCTGCAAGAGAACTTTGATTGTCTCGAGAAGTCGGCAGACCTTGATGTAAGGCAGCAGTGTGCCCTGACGATAGGCAACTTGGTTTACGATACTTACGGCCAGATCCCGCTGTACCTCCTCAAGTCCGACCTGGTGGTGGACCCCGAGTACATCGCTGAATACGTCTTCGCGGGGTTAACGTCGGCCGGTATCTCCCACTTCCACGAGATAAAAGGAGTTCGAGAGTAACGGGTCTGTCCCGAAGCTAATCCATAAAGGCGACCTGGACTATTAGCTCCGGAACCGGTACCGGTTCCGGAGCTTTTTTGTGTCCAAGAGCCCCTTGGTCGAGCAACGGGAGCACTCAGATTTCTCGTCGCTAGGCCGGCCACTGTCCGTTACTGCTCTCTATGGCTTGCGACTCGATTTAGTAACAGGATTGTGAATATCGTAATGCTCACATTCATAATCTTTGAATGCTATAGTGCAAAAAGCTTCTGGTAGACAAGGCTGCTATGGTTTCTTGACACACCTAATCCTCTACCATAGAATTCCCGCATTGTTAATCATATGGCCCTTTTCAACTAGCCATAATCGAGGTGAGGAATGCTTACAATTGCTCGGGCGAGTAGAAGTGGAGTGATGTTTACTCTGGCGCTGGTAATTGGGGTCACTTTGCTCATAATAGCCTGCGGCGAATCGGCTACCGCAGTGCCAGAGCCTGCGGCCACCGCCGCGCCGGTCGCCCCTGCTGCCACCGCCGCCCCTGCGGCCACCGCCGCGCCCGCAGCTACAGCAGCGCCCGTGCCTGCGGCAACAGCAGCGACTGCGGCAACAGTGGCGCCTGGAGCTTCGGCTGCTCCTGCAGCGACGGCTGTCCCCCGGGCTACTGCGGCGCCCACCCAGGCCCCGGCGCCTACGTCGAAGGTCAAGATACAAAGATTAAGGTTCGCTATGCCTACTCCCGACATAGAGAGCAACCGTACCTGGGTGGGAGTATGGAACTACATCATGCAGCATGATGTGTTCGCTGAGACCCTGTTGCGTGTTGACACGGAGGGAGTAGTTGGTCCCCTGCTCGGCGAGAGTTGGGAGTCGGGCAATGACTTCAAAACGTGGTCCTTCAAGTTGAGGGAAGGGATCCCGTGGCAATTTGGCTGGGGAGAGTTTACCGCCGCAGACGTGGTGCATAGCTACGACCTGGTAAACCGGGAGGACAGCCTGGCTCTATTGAAAAAGCCGGCGTGGAGCCAGGCAACCCTTGAAGTCATAGACGACTACAACATGAAATTCCACTATGAGAACCCTTATCTCCATGGAGGACGGTTGTTCTCTCGCTGGGCTGGAGACCTGATCCTAGTCAGCAAGGCCCAGTGGGACGCGCAAGGGCTCGATGCGTACGACCAGGTACAGACCGCCGGTACCGGCCCTTATCAGTTGATAGACCGCAAATTGGGAGAGAGTCTCACTTTTGAAAGGGTACCGGGGGGCCACTGGGCCTATGACGTAGATTTCGAAGTGTTTGAGTTCGTCTGGGCGCCGGAAAGTCTAACCCGGATGGCGCTTCTCCTATCGAAGGAGGTCCATATCTCTCAGGTAGAGAGGACGCTGCAACCCGACGCCGAAGCCCGAGGCATGAGGGTTATCGAAAGCACTCAAGGAGCCTCTCAGACTAACACCTAATTCGGTGGCCTGTACTTTGCGAATACCGAAAAGTTTCCTGATGTTTATACTCCCGGCTTACCCTTGGAAAACATTAACATCAGAAAAGCCCTAAACATCGCTATTGACCGTGAGGCCATAAAGCAGGAGATCTACCTGGGGAGGGCCAGCACCAACTACCTGCACGTCTTCCACCCCAACAACGAGGGCTGGAACCCGGAATGGGTGGAAAGGTGGGACGAAATGTACGGCTACAACCCTGAAGAGGCGAGGCGCCTGTTGGAGGCCGAGGGATATACCCCCGACAATCCCCTCAAGCTCAAGACTGCCACGACAGTTATCCTGGGAAGCCCAGAGTTGACCGACGTAACAGAAGCCACAGCGGTCATGTGGGCCGACCTTGGGGTGGAGCTGGAATTTGAGAGGCTTGACTTCGCTACCTTTGTAAACCGGTTACGTCAGAAACAGACCACTAACTACGTGATGGCGATTAGGAACCTTCCGGTCAGGACGGTCCAAGAAGGCGTCCGCATCTTTTACACCAATGAGGGGACCGTGTGGGGCTTTGCCCACCCCTTCGTCAACGAGAAGTACCAATGTCTCAAAACGTCAGCGGACCTTGATGAAAGGCACCAATGCGCCCGGGAGATTGGCAACTTCCTTTACGATAACTACGCTGATATCCCGATGTTCCTGATCAAGGCCGACTTGACGGTGGACCCCGAGTATATTGAGGACTACCTGTGGCCGGGCCTAACTTCCGCAGGTGTTTCCCACTATCACGAGATAAAAGGAGTCCGGGAATAACGGGCCGGGCTCAAATCTAACCCAAAAACCTAACTGGACGACAAGCCCCGGAATCGGGAACCGGTTCCGGGGCTTTCTTATGTCAAAGGGCGCATCTATCAAGCAATAGGAGTACTCGGGGACTTTTCATAGCAGGGCCGCCTATACCGTCCTCTACGATTCGGTCGTCAGCCCACGCTGCTTAATAGACCTTTCCTCTCCGCTACGGGAGCGCTGGACTGGTTAGCGAGAGTTCCCCAACTTGGGATAGGACATTGACGCGATTCGTTACAATTCTTAGGATTCCGTGTAATCATAGGTAACCAAATACGCGTTCTGCGACCGGTATGTATGTTTGACAGGGCTATTCGTCTAACGTAGACTCCCCTAAGTCTAAATTTCAACGGCCTTTCTAACCGGTCGGAAGTGAGGTACAACATGCCTAACCTAGTCGGGGCCCGCAGGCCCGGACTTCTGGCTTCTCTGGCCCTGGTGATTGGGCTAACTTTGTTTATCATAGGCTGCGGTGAGGCGGCTACCGCAGTTCCGGAGCCAGCGGCCACCGCCGCACCTGCCGCCACCGCCGCGCCGGCGGCCACGGCCGCGATGGCGGCAACTGTCGCGCCGGCAGCAACAGCAGCTCCCGCGGCAACGGCAATGCCAGGAACAACTGCAGCTTCCGCGGCGACCGCCGTTCCCAGGGCTACTGCAGCCCCCACCAGGGCTCCGGCGCCCACGGCTAAGGTCAAGATCCAGAAAGCAAGGTTCGCTATGCCCACCCCCGATGTGGAGAGCAATCGTAGCTGGGCGGGTGGCTGGAACTACATCATGCAGCACGACGTGTTCGCTGAGACACTGTTGCGTGTTGACTCGGAGATCCCCGGAAAAGTCGACCCTCTGCTGGCCGAGAGTTGGGAGTCGAGCAATGGGTTCAAAACGTGGTCGTTCAAGTTGAGGGAGGGTATCCCCTTCCAATTTGGCTGGGGAGAGTTTACTGCCGCCGACGTGGTGCATACCTTTGAACTGGTGACCCGGGAAGAGAGCATGGCCACGTTGAAAGGCCCGGCATGGGACCAAGCAACCCCTGAGGTCGTGGACGACTACAACATCAAGTTCCACTTCGTGAACCCTTATCTGGATGGGAACCGGCTGTTCTCCCGCTGGGCCGGTGACCTGATCATAATGAGCAAGGCACAATGGGACGAGCAGGGACTCGGCGCGTTTGACGACACCATCCAGACCTCAGGCACCGGTCCTTACCAGTTGACCGACCGCAAGTTGGGCGAGAGCCTTAGTTATGAAAGGGTGCCGGACGGCCACTGGGCCTACGACGTCGATTTCGAAGAGTTCGAGTTCGTCTGGGCCCCGGAGAGCCTGACCCGGATGGCCCTGCTCCTGTCGGGAGAGGTCCATATATCTCAGATAGAGAGAACGCTGCAACCCGACGCCGAGGCCCGGGGCATGAGGGTTATCGATAGCACCCAGGAAGTCGTTCAGACGGTTACGATGATCCTTGGTCAGTTCTTTGCAAATACACCGGAATGGCCTGATATCTACACTCCTGGCCTGCCCTTGGACAACATTAACATTAGGAAGGCCCTGAACATTGCCATAGACCGGGACGCCATCAAACAGGAAATTTACCTAGGCAGGGCCAGCACCGACTACCGCTACACCTTCCACCCCAACAACGAGGGCTGGAACCCGGCGTGGGTGGAAAACTGGGAAGAGAACTATGGCTACAACCCCGATGAGGCGCGTCGCCTGTTAGCTGCCGAGGGCTACGGGCCAGACAACCCTCTGAAGATCAAGACTATCTCGACGACAATCCTGGGAAGCCCGGAGTTGCACGACGTGATCGAGGCGACCGGGGTCATGTGGGCCGACGTGGCCATAGAGCTGGAGATAGAGAAGCTGGACTTTGGCTCGTGGTTGTCCCGAATACGCAAAAAGCAGGTGTCTAACCACGTGTTGGCTACTAGAAACCTCCCAATCAGGACGACCCAGGAAGGCGTTCGCATCTTCTACTCCAATGCTGGTAGCGTGTGGGGCTATAACCGCGACGACCTGAACGAGCAGTACCAATGTCTCGCGACGTCGGCAGACCTGGCCGAAAGAGATCAGTGTGCCCGGGTGATAGGCGACATTCTCTACGATAATTACGCCGATATCCCGATGTTCCGCCTCAACGCTGACGTGACGGTGGACCCCGCGTACATTACCGATTACGTGTGGCCTGGGATGACTTCGGCCGGTGTCTCCCACTTCCACGAAATCAAAGGAGTCAGGGAGTAACCAGCCTAGCCCAAGACTAACCCCTCAGTAGATCAGGACGACTAGCTCCGGGACCGTTACCGGTCCCGGAGCTTTTTTGTGTCAAAGCGTGCCCTCGTCCAGCCACATGGCCATGTCCGAGGGAGCTTCGAGAGTTGACAGGTATCGTACCGAAATAACGTATAGCGTAACAATGTAATCTCTTAGCGAAAGGAACTATGAGCAATAAGAACACTACCCGACTTATACATATATGTTATATTGACACGCTCTGTCCCCTACCATAGAATTCCCGCATTGTTAATTCATTGGCGCTCTACAATCAGCCGGAGGCGAGGTAAGAAATGCTGACAATTGCTCGGGCGAGTAAGAGTGGGGTGATGTTCACTCTAGCCTTGGTGGTTGGAATTACTTTGTTCATCATGGCCTGCGGTGAATCGGCTACTGCGGTGCCAGAGCCAGCGGCCACCGCCGCGCCCGCAGTAACAGCAGCGCCAGCGGCCACCGTCGCCCCTGCTGCCACCGCCGCGCCCGCAGTAACGGCGGCGCCCACCACGGCTCCGGTAGTGCCCACCGTGGCTGCGCCAACGCCTGTCCCCGTCGCTACCGCGGCACCGATTCCCACCAAGGCACCGGCGCCAGTGGCGAAGGTCAAGATACAGAAGGTAAGGTTTGCCATGCCTGCGCCCTTCGTTGAGAGCAACCGTACCTGGGTGGGGGGCTGGAACTATATCATGCAGCACGACGTGTTCGCTGAGACCCTGTTGCGTGTTGAACCAATAACTTCCCAAGCAGGTGCTCTGCTGGCCGAAAGCTGGGAAGCGAGTAGTGATTTCAAAACTTGGTCGTTCAACTTGAGGCAGGGCATCCCCTTCCAATTTGGCTGGGGAGAGTTTACCAGCGCGGATGTCGTGCATACCTTCGAGCAACTCATTCGGGAGGACAGCCTGGCCACCCTAAAAGCACCGGCGTGGGACCAGGCAACCCCTGAGATCGTAGACGACTACACCATCAAATTTCACTTCGAGAACCCATACCTGGATGGGACACGGCTATTCTCCCGCTGGGCTGGCGACCTGATTATCGTTAGCAAAGCCCAGTTTGACGAGATGGGGCTTGATGCCTTCGATCAGATCCAGACTGCCGGCACCGGCCCTTACCAGCTAGCTGCTCGTGCATTGGGCACGACTCTTACTTATGAAAGGGTGCCGGAGGGCCACTGGGCCTACGACGTCGATTTTGAAGAGTTTGAATATGTTTGGGCGGCAGAAAGCCTCACCCGGATGGCGATGATCCTAGCCGGTGAGGTCCATATCTCCCAGATCGAGAGAACGCTGCAACCCGATGCCGAGGCCCGGGGCATGAGGGTTATTGAGAGTACTCAGGAAGCGGTTCAGACGAACACGTCCATCGGTGGCCTGTTTTTTGAGAATACGCCGGAATGGCCCGATATCTACACCCCTGGCCTGCCCCTGGAAAACATTAACATTAGGAAAGCCCTAAACATCGCAATAGACCGGGAGGCCATCAAACAAGAAATTTACCTGGGCAGGGCCAGCCCCAATTACAACCACGCATTTCACCCCAACAACGAGGGCTGGAACCCAGCATGGGTGGAAAGGTGGGAGGAGGATTACGGGTACAATCCCGATGAGGCGAGACGCCTGTTGGAGGCCGAGGGGTATACGGTCGACAATCCCCTCAAGCTCAAGACCATCTCGACAACTATCCCAGGGAGCCCTGAGTTGCACGACGTCATCGAGGCCTCAGCGGTCATGTGGGCCGATGTTGGCATAGAGGTGGAGATAGAAAAGCTTGAGCTTGGGTCTTGGGCATCGCGGTTCCGCAATCACCAGTTGGCTAACCATGTCGTCGCGATTCGGAACCTTCCCATCAGGACAGTCCAGGAGGGCGTCCGAATCTTCTACACCAACACTGGTTTCGTGTGGGGCTATCCCCACCCCTTCCTGCAAGAGAAGTATCAATGTCTCGTGGAGTCGGCAGACCTCGCTGAAAGGGACCAGTGCGCTCGGGCGTTAGGTGACTTCCTTTATGATAGCTACGCTGATATCCCCATGTTCCATCTCAACGCCGATGTGACGGTGGACCCCAAGTATATTGAAGACTACATTTGGCCGGGGCTGACTTCGGCCGGTATCTCCCATTTCCACAACATCAAAGGGGTCCGGGAGTAGAGGTCTTGGCCCAAGCCATAGCCCTAGGTTGAACCACGTAAGAGGCTCCTGAACCGGTTCAGGAGCCTCTTCATTTGAAATGGCGTATCTGTCGCTCCCCGCTGGGCCAGGTTAGACCTTCCAATTCAACGGTCGGCTACGCTGTATAAGCGACATTCTCACCGGTTTGCCAACTCTTGACTGGTTGGCAAGAGTATTTCGTCTTTCGAAACCACGGTGACTGAAATTCGCAATAATTGATGAGCATCCTTGTAAATCAGGTCAAAAAATGCGTGATATCTGGCAGGCATGTGTGATTGACAGGCCAAGTTGCCTAACGTAGAATTCCCGCGTTCTAGGATTCTGAGGCTTTTCTAGTCAACGGAAAGCGAGGTGATTAATGCTTACTATTGCTCGGGTGAGTAGAAGTGGGGTGTTGTTTACTCTGGCCTTGGTGGTTGGAATTACCTTGTTTATCATCGCTTGCGGTGAGTCGGCTACCGCAGTGCCGGAGCCAGCCGCCACCGCAGCCCCTGTAGCTACGGCGGCGCCTGCGGCTACGGCGGCGCCCGCGGCGACAGCGGCACCCGCAGCAACAGCAGCTCCTGCGGCAACAGCGGCGCCTGGGGCAACGGCAGCCCCTGCGGCAACAGCCGTCCCCCGCGCTACCGTAGCGCCCACTAGGGCTCCAGAGCCTGCGGGGAAGGCCAACATACAGAGGGTAAGGTTCGCCATGCCTACGCCCAACGTTGAGAGCAACCGCACTTGGGCGGGGGGCTGGAACTATATCATGCAGCACGACGTGTTTGCTGAGACCCTGTTGCGGTTTGACCCGGAAATCAACGAAGTCGGCCCTCTTCTTGCCGAGAGCTGGGAGGCGAGCAATAACTTCCAAACTTGGTCGTTCAAGCTGAGGGAAGGCGTCCCCTTCCAATTTGGCTGGGGAGAAATGACCACGTCGGATGTGGTCCATACCTTCGACCTGCTGATCCGGGAGGACAGCCTGGCCTCTTTGAAAGATCCGGCTTGGGACCAATCAACCCCTGAGGTCGTGGACGACTACAACATCAAATTTCACTTCGAGAACCCTTATCTGGCCGGGAACAGGCTCTTCTCCCGCTGGGCCGGAGACCTGATCGTCGTCAGCAAGGCCCAGTTTGACGAGCAGGGCCTAGAGGGGACGTTCGACCAGATACAGACCGCCGGCACCGGCCCTTACCAGTTGGTGGAACGCAAACTGGGAGAGAGTCTCTTGTTTGATAGGGTGCCGGAAGGCCACTGGAAGTATGACGTCGATTTTGAACAGTTTGAGTTCGTCTGGGCGCCGGAGAGCCTGACCCGAATGGCAATGCTTCTGGCAGGGGAGGTCCATATCTCTCAGATTGAGACAACCCTCCAACCAGATGCCGAGGCCCGGGGCATGAGGGTTATTCAAGGTACCCAGGAAGCCGTTCAGACCAATACCCAGTTCGGTGGCCTCTATTTTGGGAATACGGAAAGGTTTCCCGATATTTACACTCCCGGCCTGCCCTTGGAAAATATCAACATAAGAAAAGCCCTGAACAAGGCCATAGACCGGGACGCCATCAACCAGGAAATCTACCTGGGCAAGGCCACCCCCAATTACAGCCACACCTTTCACCCCAACAACGAGGGCTGGAACCCAGCATGGGTGGAAAGGTGGGAAGAGATGTACGGCTACGATCCCGATGAGGCGAAGCGTTTGTTGGAGGCCGAGGGGTATACCCTCGACAACCCCCTCAAGATCAAGACCGACTCGACAGTTATCCTCGGAAGCCCCGAGCTTCACGACGTTATCGAGGCAACGGCGGTAATGTGGGCCGATGTTGGGGTGGAGCTGGAGATAGAGAAAATCGACTTCGCGGTATGGGTGGACCGATTACGCAAGCATCTGTGGAGCAACCACGTGATCGCCATCAGAAACCTTCCCATCAGGACGGTCCAGCAGGGTATCCATACCTTTTATATGAAGGGAGGGGTCGTGTGGGGCTTTGCTCATCCCTTTGTGACCGAGAAGTATGAATGTCTCAAGACTTCGGCGGACCCCGCTGAAAGGGACCAGTGCGCCCGGGACATTGGCAACTTCCTGTACGATAACTACGCGGATATCCCCATGTTCATGATCCCCGCCGACGTGACAGTGAATCCGGAATACATTGAGGACTACCTGTGGCCGGGGCTGACTTCGGCCGGGGTTTCCCACTTCCACGCCATAAAAGGAGTCCGGGAGTAACGGGTCTGGCCTAAAGCCAATCCGTAGGTTAGTAAAAACAACAGCTCCGGGCCCTGAACAGGGCCCGGAGCTGTTTTATGTCAACGCGCCACCGACGAGCCTCCACCCCAGCCCATACTTTCTCATTCAACTATAACGCTGTGAGGTAATGGATTAACGATATTTGTAATGAAACTGTGCATGTTAAAGACGTGTTTATGCGTGAAATGGTTAAATACGAGATACTTCCTATGTTTTCTTGACACTCGTGTGTACCCCACGTAGAATCCTCGCGTTCGTAAATTTTCGTTTGCCGGTCCCAATCAGCCGAAGGCGAGGTGAGAAATGCTTACTGTAGCTCGGGCGAGTAGAAGTGGGTTGATGTTTACTCTGGCCTTGGTGGTTGGTGTCACCTTGTTCATCATAGCCTGCGGTGAGGCGGCCACCGCAGTGCCAGAGCCTGCTGCCACCGCCGCGCCTGCCTTCACCGCCGCGCCTGCCGCCACCGCCGCCCCTGCAGCGCCGCCCGCCGCCACCGCTGCGCCTGGGGCTACAGCCGCTCCTGCGGCAACGGCCGTCCCTCGCGCTACTGCAGTACCGAGACCCACCAAGCCTCCAGCAACCGGCGGTAAGGTCAAGATCCAAAGAGTAAGGTACGCTATGCCTACGCCTACCGCGGAGAGCAACCGCACCTGGGTGGGAGGTTGGAACTATATTTCCCAGCACGACGTGTTCGCTGAGACCCTGTTGCGGGTTGACCCGGTGACTGCCGAAGCCGGTCCTCTGCTCGCCGAGAGCTGGGAGGTGACCAATGACTTCAAAACTTGGTCGTTCAACTTGAGGCAGGGCATCCTCTTCCAATTTGGCTGGGGAGAGTTTACGGCCGCGGACGTGGTCCATACTTTCGAGCAGCTGATTCGGGAGGACAGCCTGGCAACCTTGAAAAAGCCGGCTTGGGACCAGGCAACCACTGAGATCATAGACGACTACAACATCAAATTTCACTTCGAGAACCCTTATCTGGATGGGACACGGCTGTTCTCCCGCCACGCCGGAGACCTGATAATCGTCAGCAAGGCCCAGTTCGATGAGCAGGGGCTTGATGCGTTCGACCAAATACAAACCGCTGGCACCGGCCCTTACCAGCTAACTGAGCGTAAATTGGGGGAGAGTCTTACTTATGAAAGGGTACCGGATGGTCACTGGGCCTATGACGTCGATTTTGAAGAGTTCGAGTTCGTCTGGGCGCCGGAAAGTCTAACCCGGATGGCGATGCTCTTAGCCGGGGAGGTGCATATCTCCCAGGTTGAGAGGACGCTGCAACCCGATGCCGAGGCCAGGGGTATGAGGGTTATTGAAGCTACGCGGGAAGCCGTTCAAACCTATTTCGCATTTGGCGGTTTGTACGGATCCGGGACCGAGCTATGGTATGGAGAGGGGAACTACGGCACTGAAGGAGATACGGAAAAGTTTCCCGATATTTACACTCCTAGCCTTCCCTTGGAAAACATTAACATTAGAAGTGCCTTGAACAAGGCCATAGACCGGGAGGCCATCAAAAACGAAATCTACCTGGGCAGGGCCACCCCCAATTACAGGCACGCATTTCACCCCAACAACGAGGGCTGGAACCCAGCGTGGCTGGACAGGTGGGAGGAGGACTACGCCTACGATCCTGATGAGGCGAGGCGCCTGTTGGAGGCCGAGGGGTATACGCCCGACAACCCCCTCAAAATTAAGTCGATAACATCGGTGATCCCAGGGAGTCCTGAGCTGCACGACGTTACCGAGGCCGCAGGGGCCATGTTCGCCGAGGTTGGGGTGGAGTTGGAGATAGAAAGGCTTGAGCTTGGGTCGTTTGTATCGCGATTCCGCAAGCACCAGTTGACTAACACCGTGCCGCCTAATAGAAACCTTCCCATCAGGACTCCCCAGGAGGGCGTCCGCATCTTTTACACCAACACAGGCTTCGTGTGGGGCTTTCCACACCCCTTCCTGCAGGAGAAGTATCAATGTCTCGTGAGGTCGGCAGACCTCGATGAAAGGCAGCAGTGCGCCCAGGCGATAGGCGACTTTCTTTACGATAACTACTCGGATATCCCGATGTTCCACCTCAAGGCCGACGTGACGGTGGACCCCGAGTACATCGCCGAATATGTCTTCGCGGGGTTGACGTCGGCCGGTATCTCCCATTTCCACGAAATAAAAGGGGTCCGGAAGTAGCGGGCCTCGCCCAAACCTAATCTCTGGTTTTGATTGCACAGATAAACTCCGGAAACGGCACCGCCACCGGAGCTTTTTCATGCCAAAGAGCGCCCGTCGACTGGCAAACTAAGAGTCCTCACGGGTGGAGCGTTCTGTCCTCGAGAACTCCTGCCCTCGTTATACTACGACTACTTCCGTGAACAGTAGACGTATAACACATTAAAACGATTACTCTTGTTGAGTTAACAGAGTATTAACAATGACTGATTGCATATTTATGTATGCTATCTTGACAAACCTTGTCCCCTACCATAGAATTCCGGGATAGTTAATGCTTTGCCCTTTACATTTAGCCGCAGGCGAGGTGAGAAATGCTTACTGTAGCTCGGGCGAGTAGAAGTGGGTTGATGTTTACTCTGGCCTTGGTGGTTGGTGTCACTTTGTTCATCATAGCCTGCGGTGAAGCGGCTACCGCAGTGCCAGCGCCTGCCGCCACCGCCGCCCCTGCAGCTCCGGCCGCCACGGTTGCCCCTGCAGGGCCTGCCGCCACTGCGGCGCCCGCCGCCACCGCTGCGCCTGCGGCGCCAGCCGCTCCCGCGGCGACGGCTGTCCCCCGCGCTACCGCAGCGCCCACCAAGGCTCCGGCACCCACTGCGAAGGTCAAGTTACAGAAGCTAAGGTTCTCTGTCCCTACGCCAGACGTAGAGAGCAACCGTACCTGGGCGGGACCATGGCTCTACATCGTGCAGCACGACGTGTTCGCTGAGACCCTGTTGCGTGTTGACCCGGTGACTGGAGTAGTTGGTCCTCTGCTCGCCGAGAGCTGGGACGTGGCCAACGATTTCAAAGAATGGTCCTTCAAGTTGAGGGAGGGCATCCCGTGGCATTTTGGCTGGGGAGACTTTAGCGCTGCGGACGTGGTCCATAGCTTCGACCTAGTGAATCGGGAGGACAGTCTGGCCATTTTGAAAGAACCGGCGTGGGACCAGGCAACCCCTGAGATCATCGACGACTACAACATTAAATTTACCTTCGAGAACCCCTATCTGGATGGACCACGGCTGTTCTCCAGGTACGCCGGAGACCTGATCCTCGTCAGCAAGGCCCAATGGGACGAGCAAGGGCTCGACGCGTACGACAAAATACACACCGCCGGCACCGGCCCTTACCAGCTAACCGATCGCAAGTTGGGTGAGAGTCTCTCCTACGAGAGGGTCCCGGAGGGCCACTGGAAGTATGACGTAGATTTTGAAGAGTTCGAGTTCGTCTGGGCGCCGGAGAGCCTGACCCGGATGGCGCTGCTCTTAGCTAAGGAGGCCCATATTTCGCAGATTGAGAGGACCCTGCAACCCGACGCTGAGGCCCGGGGCATGAGGGTTATCTCAAGCACACAGGAAGCCGTTCAAACCTTAATCCAATTTGGTGGTCGGTATCACGAGAATACTCCAGAATGGCCCGATCATTGGGCTCCTGGACAGCCTTTGGACAATGTTAACATTAGACACGCCTTGAACATCGCCATAGACCGCGATGCTATCAACAAGGAAATCTACCTGGGCAGGGCTACCCCCAATTACAACCACGCCTTTCACCCCAATAACGAGGGCTGGAACCCGGCGTGGGCGGAAAGGTTCGAGGAGGCCTACGGCTACGATCCCGACAAGGCGAGGGCCCTGCTGGCGGCCGAGGGATTTGGGCCGGACGACTCCCTGGAGCTTAAGTTCGTTTCAACGACTATCCCAGGGAGCCCTGAGTTACACGACGTGATTGAGGCGTCGCAGATCATGTTTGCCGACGTAGGTGTGAACGTATTGATAGAGAAACTTGACTTTGGCTCGTGGATAACCAGAGGAAGGGACCACAAGTTGCAGCACACCCTGAGGGCTTCGAGGAACCTTCCCATCAGGACGGTCCAAGAGGGTGTCCGCACCTTTTTCACTAATCATTATGGATCGTGGTACCTTAACGAACCCTTCGTGAACGAAACGTTCGAATGTCTGATAAAGTCGGCAGACCTCGATGAAAGGGATCAATGCGCCCGGGACATAGGTGATTTTCTCTACGATACCTACGCCAGTATTCCATTGTTCCACCTCAACGCCGACGTGACGGTGGACCCCGAGTACATCGCTGACTATGTTTGGCCGGGGTTGACTTCCGCCGGTATCTCCCATTTCCACAACATAAAAGGAGTCCGGGAATAGCGGGCCTCCCCAGAAGCTAGTAGATAGTACGATCTACACCAACAGCTCCGGACCTGAAGAGGTACCGGAGCTGTTTTTATGTCAAGGCGCCACCGTCGAGCCTCTACGCCAGCCCATACTTGCTAACTCAACCAATAACGCTTTAACGCCATTGGTTAACGATTATCGTATTTGATGGTTCGCATCCTAAAATACTCAAGCGTAATCGCCGATAATCATCTATGATTTTTTGACATACTTCTTTACCCAACGTAAAATCCCCCTGTTCCAAAATTTCGACTGCCTTTTGAATCAGCTGAAGGCGAGGTGAGAAATGCTTACTGTTGCTCGGGCGAGTAGAAGTGGGTTGATGTTTACTCTGGCCTTGGTGGTTGGTGTCACTCTGTTCATCGTAGCCTGCGGTGAGGCGGCTACGCCAGTGCCAGAGCCAGCGGCCACCGCCGCCCCCGCAGCTCCCGCCGCCCCCGCGGCAACCGCAGTGCCCCGCGCTACCGCTGCGCCAACCAAGGCTCCGGCACTCTCTCCGAAGGTCAAGGTACAGAAGCTAAGGTTTGCCATGCCTACACCTGACGCGGAGAGCAACCGTACCTGGGTGTCAGCCTGGAACTATATACATCAGCACGACGCCTTCGCTGAAACTCTGTTGCGTGTTGACCAGGAGATCTCTGGAAAAGTTGACCCTCTGCTGGCCGAGAGTTGGGAGTCGAGCAATGGATTCAAAACATGGTCCTTCAAGTTGAGGGAGGGCATCCCATGGCAATTTGGCTGGGGAGAATTTACCGCCGCGGACGTCGTCCATAGCTATAATTTGGTGAACCGAGAGGACAGCCTGGCCATTTTGAAAGAACCGGCGTGGAGCCAGGCAACCCCTGAGATAATCGACGACTACAACCTCAAGTTTCACTTTGAGAACCCCTACCTGGATGGGCAACGGCTGTTCTCCCGCTGGGCCGGAGATCTGATCATCGTCAGCGATGCCCAATTTAAGTCCGAGGGAGAGGCGGGCACCTTCGACATCATCCAGACCGCCGGCACCGGCCCTTACCAGCTGACCGACCGCGAGTTGGGCGTGGGTGTCTCTTACGAGAGGGTCCCGGAGGGCCACTGGAAGTATGAGGTCGATTTTGATGAGTTTGAGTTTGTTTGGGCGGCGGAAAGTTTGACCCGAATGGCGCTCCTCCTGTCGGGGGAGGTCCATATCTCCCAGGTTGAAAGGACCCTTCAGCCCGATGCCGAGGCCCGGGGTATGAGGGTAATCACAAGCACCAATGAAGCCGCTCAGACGACCATCATAATCGGCGGTCTGTATTTCGAGAATACGGAAAAGTTTCCCGACCAATACACTCCTGGCCTGCCCATGGAGAATCTTAATATTAGAAAAGCCCTGAACAAGGCCGTTGACCGGGATGCCATCAAACAGGAAATATACCTGGGCAGGGCCACCAACAATTACAGACACGCATTTCACCCGGCCAACGAGGGCTGGAACCCAGCGTGGGTGGAAAACTGGGAAGAGATGTACGGCTATGACCCCGATGAGGCGAGGCGCCTCCTGGAGAGCGAGGGGTATACGCCCGATAACCCCCTCAAGATCAAGACCGTGTCAACGACTGTCCCAGGGAGCCCCGAGCTTCATGACGTTATTGAGGCCGCAGGGGTCATGTGGGCCGATGTTGGGGTGGAGCTGGAGATAGAGAAAGTTGAGCGCGGCCAGTGGTTAGCCCGATTACGCGGGCACAAATTGTCCAACAATGTGGTGGCTACTAGGAACCTTCCCATCAGGACGGTCCAAGAGGGCGTCCGGGTCTTCTATGCCAACGCAGGGGCCGTGTGGGGCTTCGCACACCCCTTCGTGAACGAGGAGTATCAATGTTTAGTCAGGTCAGCAGATCTCACTGAGAGGAGTCAATGTGCCCGAAAGATAGGCGACTTCCTTTACGATAACTACGCTGATATCCCGATGTTCCACCTCAACGCCGACGTTACGGTGGACCCCGAGTTCATCGCTGACTATGTTTGGCCCGGGCTGACTTCGGCCGGGGTTTCCCACTACCACAACATAAAAGGAGTCCGGGAATAGCGGGCCTCCCCAGAAGCTAGTAGATAGTACCATCTACACCAACAGCTCCGGGACCTGAACAGGTCCCGGAGCTGTTTTATGTTAAGGCGCCACCGTGGAGCCTCTACGGCAGCCCATACTTGCTAATTCAACCAATAACGCTTTAACGCCATATCTTAACGATGATCGTATTCAAAGGTTCGCATCCTAAAATCGTTAAGCGTAATCGCAGATAATCATCTATCATCTTTTGACATACTTCTTTACCCAACATAGAATTCTTCTGGTCCAAAATTTCAACTGCCTTTTGAATCAGCTGAAGGCGAGGTGAGAAATGCTTACTGTTGTTCGGGCGAGTAGAAGTGGGTTGATGTTTACTCTGGCCTTGGTGGTTGGTGTCACTTTGTTCATCATAGCCTGCGGTGAGGCGGCTACTGCAGTGCCAGAGCCAGCGGCCACCGCCGCGCCTGCAGTTCCGGCCGCCACCGCCGCGCCTGCAGGGGCCGCGGCAACGGCCGTGCCCCGCGCTACCGCGGCGCCAACCAAGGCTCCGGCACTCTCTCCGAAGGTCAAGGTACAGAAGCTAAGGTTTGCCATGCCTACGCCTGACGCGGAGAGCAACCGTACCTGGGTGTCAAACTGGAACTATATACATCAACACGACGCGTTCGCTGAGACTCTGTTGCGTGTTGATCCGGAGACTGGAATAGCAGGCCCGTTGCTCGCCGAGAGCTGGGAGGTGGAAAACGATTTCAAAGAATGGTCGTTCAAGTTGAGGGAGGGCATCCCATGGCAATTTGGCTGGGGAGAGTTTACTGCCGCGGACGTGGTCCATAGCTTCAACTTGGTGAATCGGGAGGACAGCCTGGCTATTTTGAAAGGACCCGCGTGGAGCCAGGCAACCCCTGAGATCATAGACGACTACAACGTCAAATTTACCTTTGAGAACCCTTATCTGGATGGGAAACGGCTATTCTCCCGCCATGCCGGAGACCTGATCCTCGTCAGTGATGCTCAGTTTAAATCCGAGGGAGAGGCGGGCACCTTCGACATCATACAGACCGCCGGCACCGGACCTTACCAGCTAAACAACCGCGAATTGGGCATTCGTGTCTCTTACGAGAGGGTCCCCGAGGGCCACTGGCTCTATGACGTAGATTTTGAAGAGTTCGAGTTTGTTTGGGCGCCGGAAAGTCTAACCCGGATGGCGCTCATCCTATCAGGGGAGGTCCATATCTCGCAGGTTGAGAGAACCCTCCAACCCGATGCCGAGGCCCGGGGCATGAGGGTCATCACAAGTACCCATGAAGCCGTTCAGACGGACATCTTAATCGGTGGCCAGTTTTTCGAGAATACGGAAAAGTGGCCCGATCACTATACTCCTGGCCTGCCCTTGGACAACGTTAACATTAGAAAAGCCCTGAACAAGGCCGTAGACCGGGATGCCATCAAAGAGGAGATCTACCTGGGCAGGGCTACCACCAATTACAGACACGCATTTCACCCGAACAACGAGGGTTGGAACCCGGAGTGGGTGACAAGGTGGGAGGAGGCCTACGGCTACGATCCCGAGGAGGCGAGGCGCTTGCTGGAGGCCGAGGGGTATACGCCCGATAACCCCCTCAAGATCAAGACCGTGTCAACGACTGTCCCAGGGAGCCCTGAGCTGCACGACCTTATCGAGGCTGCGGGGGTCATGTGGGCCGATGTTGGGGTGGAGCTGGAGATAGAGAAAGTTGAGCGCGGCCAGTGGTTAGAGCGAATACGCGGGCACAAGTTGGCTAACCACGTGTTGGCTACTAGGAACCTTCCCATCAGGACGGTCCAAGAAGGCGTCCGCGTCTTCTATGCCAACGCAGGGTCCGTGTGGGGCTTCGCACACCCTTTCCTTAACGAGAAGTATCAATGCCTCGTAGAGTCGGCAGACCTGGATGAACGAGACCAGTGTGCTCGGCAGATAGGCGACATCCTTTACGATAACTACGCTGATCTCCCCATGTTCCACCTCAACGCCGACGTTACGGTGGACCCCGAGTTCATTGAGGATTATGTTTGGCCCGGGCTAACTTCGGCCGGGGTCTCCCACTACCACAACATAAAAGGAGTCCGGGAGTAGCGGGCCCTGCCTACCAGTCCATAAGTTGGACTAGACAAACAGCTCCGGGACCTGAACAGGTCCCGGAGCTGTTTAATGTCCAGACCTCCCTGGTCGAGCCAAAGCACCGGCAGATTTCTACTACCAAGCCATATCTATTGACGGACTAAGAGTGCTTGCTACCGATAATCGTCTGCGATCAACGATAATCGTAGTCAACATGTTGAAACTGTAAAATACCAGCATGTGAAAAGGCGGATTGTCAGATACAATTCTATGTTTTCTTGACATACCCGTTCGCCTAACGTAGAATCCCCGCATTCTGAGATATCAACCGCTTTCCCATCGACCGAAGGCGAGGTGAGAAATGTTTACTGTAGCTTGGGCAACTAGGAACAGGACCATTATTTCTCTGGCCCTGGTAATTGGACTTACCTTGTTCCTCATGGCCTGCGGTGAGGCGGCCACCGCCGTGCCGGAGCCTGCGGCCACCACCTCTCCCGCAGCGACCGCGATGCCCGCGGCAACAACTGCTCCCGCAGCAACGGCGGTTCCCCGCGCCACTGCTGCGCCAACCAAGGCGGCTCCAGCGCCCTCGGGGAAGAAACTCAAGGTACAGAAGCTAAGGTTCGCCATGCCCTCGCCAACCTCGGAGAGCAACCGTACCTGGGCCGGAAGCTGGAACTATATCTCGCAGCACGACGCATGGGCTGAGACCCTGTTGCGAGTTGACCCGGAGATCTCTGGAAAGCTCGACCCTCTACTGGCCGAGAGTTGGGAATCTAGCAATGCATTCAAAACGTGGTCCTTCAAACTGAGAGAGGGCATCCCTTTCCAATTTGGCTGGGGGGAGTTTACCGCGCAGGATGTGGTCCATACCTACGAACAGCTGATTCGGGAGGACAGCCTGGCCACATTGAAAGAACCGGCGTGGGACCAGGCAACCCTTGAGATCATAGACGACTACAACATAAATTTTCACTTTGAGAACCCTTACCTGGATGGGGACCGATTGTTCTCCCGCTGGGCCGGAGACCTAATAATCGTCAGCAAGGCCCAATTTGACGAGATGGGGCTCGACGCGTTCGACCAGATACAGACCGCCGGAACCGGCCCTTACCAGAACCTAGATCGAGACCTGGGCTCCAGTGTTACTTTTGAAAGGGTACCGGAGGGCCACTGGAAGTATGAGGTCGATTTTGAAGAGTTCCAGTTTGTCTGGGCGCCGGAAAGCCTGACTCGAATGGCGATGCTCTTAGCCGATGAGGTCCATATCTCGCAGATTGAGATAACCCTGCAACCCGACGCCGAGGCCCGGGGCATGAGGGTTATTCAAAGCACCCAGGAAACCGTTCAAACCTTGCTTCAATTCGGCGGCATGCATTTCGAGAATACGGAAAAGTGGCCAGATCATTGGGATCCAACTACGCCATTTAACAAAATTAACATTCGAAAGGCCATGAACAAGGCCATAGACCGGGATGCCATCAGAGACGAAATCTACCTGGGAAGGGCCACTCCCAATTACAAAATGGCATATCATCCCAACAACGAGGGCTGGAATCCGGAGTGGGTGACCAAGTGGGAGGAAATGTACGGCTACGATCCCGAAGAGGCGCGGCGCTTGCTGGCACTGGAGGGGTATGGGCCCGATAACCCGCTGACGCTTAGGGCGATCTCAACAGCTATCCCCGGCAGTCCTGAGTTAGCCGACGTGCTTGAGGCGGCGGTAATCATGTGGGTCGACGTAAACGTGAACGTGTCGATAGAGAAACTCGACATAGGAGGGTACACAGCCCGTCGAGTGGAGCACAAGCTAAAGAATACGGTGAGACCTTCTAGAAACCTCCCCATCAGGACGACCCAGGAGGGCGTTCGTATCTTTTACACTAAATATACTACCGGGTGGTACTATGCCCACCCCTACGTCAACGAGACGTATATGTGTCTCGTTAAGTCGGCAGACCTAGAAGTGAGGGAGAAATGCGCCCGGGAGCTAGGCGATTGGCTGTACGATAACTATGCCGACATGCCGATGCACCATCTCCCCGCCGACGTGACAGTGAATCCCAACTACATTGAAAGTTACGTGTGGCCAGGGCTGACCTCGGCCGGTATCTCCCACTACCACAACATAAAAGGAGTCCGGGAATAGTCGGCCTATCCCAAAGCCAGTAGATAGTTTGGGCTAGACTCACAGCTCCGGGACCTGTTCAGGTCCCGGAGCTGTTTTATGTCAAACCGCGTCTGTCGAGTTACATCGTCCAGTTGATTGCTACCCCACTCCATACCGGCTTCTTCAAAGGAGGAAACGTTGTAACCCTTAGCTGTGATAGGTGAATGAAAATCGTCGTCATGATGTTAAGAACCGTACATAAATGGTTAATATATGGAACGGACTAAAGTACCCGTTGACGACTTACGACACCTGCGTTCTTGACATGGCCGTTTGCCTAACGGTAAAATTCCCGGCATCTGAGATTTCAATTGCCTTCTGCAATTGGCTAAAGGCGAGGAGATAAATGTTTACTGCTACTTGGACGAACCGAAGGGGGGTCATTATTCCCCTGGCTCTGGTGATAGCCATTATGTCGTTCTTGGTGGCCTGCGGCAGCTCGGCTACCGCGGTGCCGGAGCCAGCGGCCACCGCCGCCCCAGCGGCCACCGCGGCCCCAGCAGCCACCGCCGCGCCTGCGGCGACAGCCGCACCGGGAGCGACAACCGCACCGGCGGCGACAGCCGCTCCTGCAGCGACGGCTGTTCCCCGAGCTACCGCGGCCCCCACCAAGGCTCCGGCACCCAGCGGGAAGAACGTCAAGCTAAAGAAGCTAAGGTTCGCCGTGGGCACGCCAGACGTGGAGAGTAACCGTACCTGGGCGGGAACATGGCTCTACATCGTGCAGCACGATGTGTTTGCTGAGACTCTGTTGCAGGTTGACCCGGACACCAGCAAAGTCGAAGGTCTGGTCGCGGAGAGCTGGGTTGTGGCCAACGATTTCAAAGATTGGTCGTTCAAGTTGAGGGAGGGCATCCCGTGGCAATTCGGCTGGGGAGAGTTTACCGCCGCGGACGTTAAACATAGCTACGATCTGGTGGCTCAGGAAGAGAGCCTGGTCATTTTGAAAGAACCGGCGTGGGACCATGCAACCGTTGAGGTCCAAGACGACTACAACATCACGTTTACTTTTGATAACCCCTATCTGGCTGGGGAACGTCTATTCTCCCGATGGGCTGGAGACCTGATCCTTGTCAGCAAGGCCCAATTCGACGCCGAGGGGCTCGACACGTTCGACGCCCCCAATGCAAAGACCGCAGGCACTGGCCCTTACCAGTTACTCAGCCGCGAATTGGGCGTGGGTCTTTCTTACGAGAGGGTACCCGAAGGCCACTGGAAGTATGACGTGGATTTTGAAGAGTTCGAGTTTGTGTGGGCGGCGGAAAGTCTGACCCGCATGGCGCTGCTCTTGGCCAAGGAGGTCCACATCTCACAGATTGAAAGGACCCTGCAACCCGACGCCGAAGCCCGGGGCATGAGGGTTATCCAAAGCACCAATGAAGCCGCTCAAACCTACAATATGTATGGCGGTTTGTATTGTGGGAAAGATTTCACTCCCGCCGAAATTGAAGAATGTAACTCTACGGAAAAGTGGCCCAATCATTTCACGCCAGGGCTGCCAATGCAGAACATCAACATTAGGAAGGCCTTGAACCTCGCCATAGACCGGGATCTAATTAACTCGGAAATCTATCTGGGCAGGGCCTCGCCCAATTACAACCACGCGTTTCACCCGAGCAACGAGGGCTGGAACCCGGATTGGGAGACAAATTGGGAGGCGATGTACGGCTACGATCCCGACGAGGCGAGGCGCCTCCTAGCGGCCGAGGGATATACGGAAGACAACCCCCTTGAGCTCAAGTTCATTTCAACGTTAATCCCGGGCAGTCCTGAGTTGCACGACGTTATCGAGGCGACCCAGATCATGTACGCCGACGTGAACGTGAATGTGGGGATAGAGAGACTCGACCTTGGCTCGTGGTTAGCCCGGACAAGGGAGCACAAGATGGAAAATACCCTGAGAGCTTCCAGGAACCTTCCGATCAGAACGACTCAGGAAGGCGTACGCGTCTTTTTCACTAACCACTACGCCTCCTGGTACGTTAACGAACCCTTTGTCAACGATACGTATCTATGTCTGGAGAGGTCCGCCGACCTAGCAGCACGGGACCAATGTGCCCGGGACATAGGCGACTTTCTTTACGACGGCTACTACTCTATGCCGATGTTTCACCTGCACGCTGACGTAACGGTGGACCCCGAATTCATTGAGAGTTACGTGTGGCCGGGGCTGACTTCGGCCGGTATTTCCCATTTCCACCAAATAAAAGGAGTACGGGAGTAGCGGGCTTACCCCAAACCCAGTAGATAATATAGCCTAAACACATAGCGCCGGGACCTGAGCAGGTCCCGGCGTTGTTTTATGTCACGAATCCTCTGTCAAGCCCCCCTATCGGAAACTGCCTACAAGCCCCAGGTGTCCTCCATGTCACTAACGTAGAATCCCGCCGTCTGAATTTTCAATTGCCTTTTGCAATTGGCTGAAGGCGAGAAGATAAATGTTTACTGCTACGTGGACGAATCGACGGGGGGTCATTATTCCCCTGGCTCTGGTGATTGCCGTTATGTCGTTCTTGGTGGCCTGCGGCAGTGCGGCCACCGCGGCCCCAGCAGCCACCGCCGCGCCAGCGGCGACAGTCGCACCGGGAGCGACAGCCGCACCGGCGGTGACAGCCGCTCCTGCAGCAACCGCGGTCCCCCGCGCTACCGCGGCCCCCACTAAGGCCCCAGCCGCCGCGGCGAAGTTCAACATAAAGAAGGTGCGTTTCGCCCTGCCTACGCCTGACGTAGAGAGCAACCGTACCTGGGCGGGGCCATGGCTCTACATCGTGCAGCACGACGTATTCGCCGAGACCCTGTTGCGTGTTGACACGGAGACTACCGAAGTCATCCCTCTGCTCGCTGAGGACTGGGAGACGAGCAATAGTTTCAAGACGTGGTCGTTCAAGTTGAGGGATGGCATCCCGTGGCATTTTGGCTGGGGTGACTTTAGCGCCGCGGACGTGGTCCATAGCTTCGACCTAGTGAATCGGGAAGACAGTCTGGCCATTTTAAAAGAGCCGGCGTGGTCCCAAGCAACCCCCGAGGTCATAGACGACCACAACATAAAATTCCACTTTGAGAACCCCTATCTGGATGGGCACCGGCTGTTCTCCCGTTGGGCCGGCGACCTGATCCTCGTAAGCAAAGCCCAATGGGACGCGGAGGGGCTCGACGCGTTCGACCAAATACACACCGCCGGCACCGGCCCCTACCAGCTATCAGAGCGTAGATTGGGCGAAGGTCTGACCTACGAGAGGGTCCCAGGGGGCCACTGGAACTATGACGTAGATTCTGAAGAGTTCGAATTTGTTTGGGCGCCGGAAAGTCTAACCCGGATGGCCCTTCTCTTGGCCAAGGAGGCCCACATCTCCCAGATCGAGAGGACCCTGCAACCCGACGCCGAGGCCCGGGGCATGAGGGTTATCTCAAGCACCAATGAAGCCGCTCAAACCTATACCATGTTTGGCGGTCTATATCGCGAGAATACGGAGCAATGGCCCGATCACTTCACGCCTGGACTGCCCTTGCAGAACATCAACATTAGACAAGCTCTAAACAAGGCCATAGACCGGGACGCCATCAACCAGGAGATCTACCTCGGCAGGGCCACCCCCAATTACAACCACGCGTTTCACCCCAACAACGAGGGCTGGAATCCGGAGTGGGTGGAAAAATGGGAAGAAATGTACGGCTACGATCCCGATGAGGCGAGAGCCTTGTTGGCTGCTGAAGGTTACGGGCCAGACAACCCCCTCTCGCTTAAGTTCATTTCAACGACCATCCCTGGCAGTCCTGAGCTGCACGACGTCATCGAGGCAACTCAGATCATGTACGCCGACGTAGACGTGAATCTGGAGATCGAGAAAATTGACTTTGGCACCTGGATAGCCCGTGGCAGAGAACACAAGCTGGAAAACACCCTGAGGGCATCCAGGAACCTTCCAATCAGGACGACCCAGGAGGGCGTTCGCATCTTTTTCACTAATCACTACGCCTCTTGGTACCTGAATGAGCCCTTCGTAAACGACACGTATCTATGTCTGGAGAGGTCTGCCGACCTTGAAGAGCGGGACAAGTGTGCCCGTGACATAGGCAACTATCTTTACGATAACTACATCGCTGCGCCGATGTTTCACCTCCACGCCGACGTAACGGTGGACCCCGAATTCATTGAGAGTTACGTGTGGCCGGGACTGACTTCCGCCGGTGTCTCTCACTTCCACAATATAAAAGGTGTCCGGGAGTAGCAGGAGACTGCCCGCATTCGGTACGGTTGACCTAAGCCAAATAGCTCCGGAACCTGTCCGGTTCCGGAGCTATATTTTCTGGAGGATGCCGGGGCGCTCTTGCTGAGTCAATGGACACCTGTCCAGCTAAAGGGGCCAGGGAGATTCTTCCATTAGCCTTCAAGACAGCTACAAGTTAATGAGCGGAAAGCTTATTTCGTCAACAATCTCCGACAATCGTCACCGTTTGGATTAACGGTGGAGGTTCCATATCACATTTACTACGTGATCAAGCAAACCCGTTTGGGAATTCTTGACATAGCTATTTGCCTAACATAGAATACCCGAGTTCAAATCTTCAACGTCCTTTGTGTAATCAGTCCAAGGCGAGGTGAATAAATGCCTATCCTAGTTAGCAAGCTCAGGCCTGGGCTCTCTCCTTTGGTCTTGGTAATGGCCATGACGTTATTTGTCCTAGGCTGTGGCACCGCAGCGACTGCTACACCTGAACCGGCGGCGGCGCCTGCGGCTACAGCAATGCCAGCACCAACCGCGGCGCCCGGAGCTACGGCAGTGCCTGCGGCAACAGCGGCGCCCCAGGCGACAGCGGCGCCCCAGGCAACATCCGCCCCCGCGGCGACTGCTGTGCCGCGCGCTACTGCGGCGCCCACCAGGGCTCCAGCACCCACCGGGAAGGGCGTCAAGTTAAAGAAGCTCAGGTTCGCCATGCCTTCGCCTTTCGCGGAGAGCAACCGTACCTGGGTGGGACTATGGAACTATATCTCGCAGCATGACGCATGGGCTGAAACCCTGTTGCGGGCGCACCCGGTGACTGGCGAAGCCGAACCTCTGCTGGCAGTGAGCTGGGAATCGGCCAATGATTTCAAAGAGTGGTCTTTCAAATTAAGAGAGGACATCCCATGGCAGTTTGGCTGGGGAGAGTTTACCGCGCCGGACGTCCTCCATACCTTCGATCTGCTGATCCGGGACGACAGCCTGGCCACGTTGAAGGAGCCCGCATGGGACCATGCAACGGTTGAGGTCATTGACGACCATAACATCAAATTCATCTTCGACATACCTTACCTGGATGGGTCACGGCTGTTCTCGCGGCACGCTGGAGACCTGATCATCATGAGCAAGACCCAGTATGATGAGCTGGGGCTAGAGGGGACGTTCGACCAGATACAGACCGCCGGTACCGGCCCTTACCAGAACAAAGCTCGCGCATTGGGCGAGAGTGTTACCTTTGAAAGGGTGCCGGAGGGCCATTGGAAGTATGACGTCGATTTTGAAGAGTTCGAGTTCGTCTGGGCACCGGAAAGTCTAACCCGAATGGCGATGCTCCTAGCCGAGGAGGTCGAAATCTCCCAGATCGAGAGGACCTTGCAACCCGACGCCGAGGCACGGGGCATGAGGGTTATCGAAAGCACTCTGGAATCCGTTCAGACCGTAATAACATTCGGCGGGCTGTATTTCGAGAATACAGAAAAGTGGCCCGATCATTACGTTCCTGGGCTGCCTTTTGAAACCCTTAACGTTAGAAAGGCCATGAACATGGCCCTAGACCGGAATGCCATCAGAGACGAGATCTATCTGGGCAGGGCCACCCCCAATTACGTCACATCATTTCACCGGCTGAACGAGGGCTGGAACCCGGAGTGGGTGGACAAGTGGGACGAAATGTACGGCTACAATCCCGATGAGGCGAGGCGCCTAATGGAGGCCGAAGGGTATACGCCCGACAATCCCCTGAAGATTACGTCGATCTCCACGGTTATTCCCGGGACCCCTGAGCTAGCCGACGTGATCGAAGCCGCAGGGATCATGTGGGCCGAGGTTGGGATCGAGCTAGAGATAGAGAAAATTGACCTTGGCGCGTTTTCAGCTCGTGCCAGAGAGCACAAGATGCAGAACACCCTGAGGCCTACTAGGAACCTCCCTATCAGGACGACCCAGGAGGGGGTCCGCATCTTTTACACTAAATTCTATAGCGGTTGGTACTTTGCACACCCCTTCATCAACGAGAACTATCTATGTCTCACCAGGTCGGCAGACCTCGCTGTGAGGGAAAAGTGTGCCAGGGACATAGGGGACTTTGCGTATAACAACTACGCCAATATCCCACTCTTCCACAATAACGCCGACGTGACAGTGAATCCCGAGTACATCGAAGACTATGTTTGGCCGGGGTTGACTTCGGCGGGCATCTCCCACTACCACGAGATAAAGGGAGTCCGGGAGTAGCGGTCCCAAGCCCAATCTAACCCACAGACCTTGCTAAACAGCTCCGGGAGCCAATTGGCCCCCGGAGCTGTTTAATATTCCTTGTTTTTTATTTCAACGGGAGCTCGCCGCCTAACAGACATGATCTCATGTCGATCCCAGCCTCGTGCTCCGCAAGCTATTAACCTATTTTGTTACTTTGGCGACGGAATCAGTAAAAGCCGAGGACCATTGGACAACCATATAGAGCATTGTGAGCCCCAGTTGCCTCAACGTGGTTATTCCTTGACACTACTTGATCGCCTAACGTAGAATGCCCGCACAATTTTAATCGGCGGCATTTCGAAACAGCCGAAAGCGAGGTGAATGTTGTCTAACATAGTTAGCACGCTCAGGCCTGGGCTCATGTTATCTCTGACCCTGGTGATAGGCATTACCCTGTTCATCATATCCTGCGGCGGCGAAGCTACTCCGGCGCCAGCAGCGGCTACTGCCGTCCCGGCCGCCACCGTCGCCCCGGCGGCAACCGCGGCCCCTGTCGTCCCGGCCGCCACCGTCGCCCCGGCGGCAACCGCGGCCCCTGCGGCGACGGCTGTGCCTCGGGCTGCTGCAGCACCCACGGCAGCTCCGGCCCCCCAGTCGCAAGTCAAGTTACAGAAGCTAAGGTTTGCCATGCCTGCCCCTGACGCGGAGAGCAACCGCACCTGGGTGGCAGGATGGAACTATATTTCGCAGCACGACGCATGGGCTGAGACCCTGTTGCGTGTAGACCCTGTGTCTGGCGTAGCCGGTCCTCTGCTCGCCGTGAGCTGGGAATCGGGCAATGATTTCAAAGAGTGGTCGTTCAAATTAAGGGAGGACATCCCCTTCCAATTTGGCTGGGGAGAGTTTACCGCCCAGGACGTGGTCCATACCTATGAGCAACTGATCCGCGAGGACAGCCTAGCCACCCTGAAAGAACCGGCCTGGGACCACTCAACCATTGAGGTCATAGACGACCACAACCTTAAGTTTCACTTCGATATTCCTTATCTGCATGGAAATCGGCTATTCTCCCGCCACGCTGGCGACCTGATCATCGTAAGCAAGGCCCAGTTTGACGAGCAGGGTCTCGGTGCTTTCGACCAGATACAGACCGCCGGCACCGGCCCTTACCAGAACTCAGCTCGCGATCTGGGCGCGAGCATTACTTTCGAAAGGGTGCCGGAGGGCCACTGGAAGTATGACGTCGATTTTGAAGAGTTCGAGTTCGTCTGGGCGCCCGAAAGCCTAACTCGAATGGCTATGCTACTGGCCAAAGAAGTGCATATGTCGCAGATTGAGAGGACGCTACAACCCGACGCTGAGGCCCGGGGTATGAGGGTCATTGAAAGCAGTCAGGAATCCGTCCAAACCGTGACCACTTTTGGAGGTATGTATTTCGAGAATACGGAGAAGTTTCCCGATCATTGGGATCCAAATACGCCCTTTAACATACTTGACGTTCGAAAGGCCATGAATATTGCCATAGACCGGGAGGCTATCAAGAACGAAATCTACCTAGGCAGGACCACCCCCAATTACGTCACGGGTTATCACCGTCTCAACGAGGGCTGGAACCCGGAATGGGTTGAGAGGTGGGACGAGATGTACGGCTACGATCCCGATGAGGCCAGACGCCTATTGGAGGCTGAGGGGTATACGGTCGACGACCCCCTCGAGATCAAGGCGATTTCAGCGGTTATACCAGGGACTCCTGAGCTAGCCGACGTGATTGAGGCCATAGGGATCATGTACGCCGAGGTAGGCATTCGCTTGGAGATCGAGAGGATCGACATAGGCCAATTTTCCGTCCGTCGGACCGAGCACAAGATGGCCAGGACCCTGAGACCTACCAGGAACCTGCCCATCAGGACCACCCAGGAGGGCGTCCGCATCTTTTACACTAAATATGGTAGCGGGTCGTATTATGCCCACCCCTTCATAAACGAGAATTATGTATGTCTCACGGAGTCGGCGGACATAGCGGTGAGGGAAGGCTGCGCCCGTGCCATGGGCGACTTTGCATATGATAACTACGCCAATATTCCATTGTTCCACCACAACTCCGACGTGACAGTGGACCCCGAGTACGTCGAAGACTATGTCTGGCCGGGACTCACGTCGGCCGGTATCTCCCACTACCACACCATAAGAGGAGTCCGGGAGTAGCGAGTCCGGCCAACAGCCAAGCAATCGTTTAACCTAGCGGAATAGCGCCGGAGTCTAATCAGGCTCCGGCGCTATTCTTATTTCAACGGACGCCGGTCGAGTCACTACATCCCCATCGGCGATTTACTCCCAATGACGTACACGCTACCTCCTCTTCCCAGCTTCACCCCCGATACGGTTTTCGTACAATGAGTGCTTAACCCGTAATTCTTGCCATCAATAACACACCACATGAGATGGATTAACATTGTTATATCTAGATATATGTATGTTGTCTTGACAGCATTTGTGGCCCAACGTAGAATGCCCGCAAAGTTGATTAGCGTCAGTACGGAATCAGCCGAAGGCGAGGTGAGGAATGTTTACTGTTGTTCGGACAACCAGAAGCGGGCTGGCATTCTCTTTGGCCCTGGTG
Source organism: Dehalococcoidia bacterium (assembly GCA_965197555.1). Classification (GTDB taxonomy): domain Bacteria; phylum Chloroflexota; class Dehalococcoidia; order Lucifugimonadales; family UBA3495. Next base: position 2,880,076 of record OZ240213.1, read on the forward strand.
ATTGGCATTACACTGTTCATCCTCGCCTGCGGCGGAGAGGCTACCGCAGTGGCCGAACCAGCGGCAGCGACTGCGGCTCCCGCGCCTGCGGCGACAGTGGCGCCCGCGCCCGTGGCGACAGCGGCTCCCGCGCCTGTGGCGACAGCGGCTCCCGCGGCTACGGCCGCTCCTCGTGCCCAAGCTTCCGCGGCGACGCCCGTCCCCCAGGCCACGGCAGCGCCCACCAGGGCGCCAGGGCCGGCAATTGCGGCGAAGTTCAATGTACAGAAGCTAAAGTTCGCCATGCCTGCTCCCGTCGTAGAGAGCAACCGTACCTGGGTGTCAGGCTGGAACTATATTTCGCAGCATGACGTGTTCGCAGAAACTCTGCTACGGGCTGACGCCCTCACTGGCGAAGCCGGTCCTCTCCTTGCCGAGAGTTGGGAGGCAACCAACGATTTCAAGACATGGTCATTCAAGTTGAGGGAGAACATCCCATTCCAATTTGGCTGGGGAAATTTCACCACGCCGGACGTAGTCCATACCTTTGACCAGCTAATTCGGGAGGACAGCCTGGCCTCGTTGAAAGATCCGGCGTGGGACCAAGCAACCCCTGAGATCATAGACGACTACAACATTAAGTTTCACTTCGAGAATCCTTATCTGGATGGGACTCGGCTCTTCTCCCGCCACGCTGGTGACCTGATCGTTATGAGCAAGGCCCAGTTTGATGAGTTGGGGCTCGGCGCCTTCGACCAGATACATACCGCAGGCACCGGCCCTTATCAGCTAACCGCTCGCGATTTGGGCGCGACTCTTTCTTATGAAAGGGTACCGGAGGGCCACTGGAAGTATGACGTCGATTTCGAAGAGTTTGAATTTGTTTGGGCGCCGGAAAGCCTGACCCGGATGGCGCTGCTACTAGCTGAAGAGGTGCATATCTCTCAGATCGAGAGGACCCTCCAACCCGACGCCGAAGCTCGGGGCATGAGGGTTATCTCAAGCACCCAGGAATCTGTTCAAACCTATACCCGCATGGGCGGCTTGTATTTCCGGAATACAGAAAAGTGGCCCGATCATTACACTCCGGGACTGCCCTTTGAAAACGAAAATATTAGAAAGGCCTTGAACATTGCCATAGACCGGGACGTCATTAACGAGGAGATTTACCTCGGCAGGGCCACCCCCAATTACAAACACGCATATCACCCCAACAACGAGGGCTGGAACCCGGAGTGGGTGGAAAGGTGGGACGAAATGTACGGCTACGATCCGGAGGAGGCCAGGCGCATCTTGGCGGCCGAGGGATATGGACCGGACAACCCGCTCCTGTTCAAGTTCATATCCACGGTTATCCCAGGCAGTCCTGAGTTGGTCGACGTTGTTGAGGCAACCCAGATTATGTTCGCCGACGTTGGGGTGGAGGTGGAAATAGAGAAAATGGACGTCGCCCAGTATGTGGCCCGTTTCCGCGAGCACAGGATGCACAACACCTTTAGGGCATCGAGGAACCTTCCCATCAGGACGACCCAGGAGGGCCTCCGCATCTTTTACACTAGCTATGGTACTTCCTGGGGCTTTGCACACCCCTACTCGGACGAGAAGTATGAGTGTCTAGTGAGGTCGGCGGACTTGGCGGAGCGGGAAGTTTGCGCCAGGGAAGCGGGAGATTTCCTTTATGACACCTACGCGGATATTCCAATGTTCCACCTGCACGGCGACGTAACAGTGAACCCCAAATTCGTCTCTGACTACATTTGGCCGGGGCTAACGTCGGCCGGTGTCTCCCATTTCCACGAAATAAAGGGAGTCCGGGAGTAGCGGTACTATTCAACAACCAAGCAATCATTTGACCTGGCCCAATAGCTCCGGAGCCTGACCAGCCTCCGGAGCTATTTTAATGTCAACGGACGCCCACTGAGCCAACACACGCGCATCAGACGATTTCCCGCCTTCCCATGCACGACCCCAGACTTGCCTTCGAGTTACCGGTTGACTAATTCCGTTACACCATAGCGGAATCCGTAACCATTGCGACCATAATAATCAAGTATAAAGGAGTGATACGAACGCATTATTGCTTAAGATATATGAATTCTTGACACCACTGGTGGCCTCACGTAGAATGCCTGCAAAATTCTTTGCGGCGACATTTAGGAATCATTAGAACGTGAGGTGAAAATTGTCCAACCTAGTCAGCGTATTCAGGCCCGGGCTGATGTTTTCTCTGGCCCTGATGATTGGCGTTAGTTTATTTGCCGTGGCTTGCGGTGAGGCAGCTACCGCGGTACCAGAGGCTACGGCGGTGCCAGATGCTACCAACGTCCCTGCGGCTACGGCTGTCCCTGCCGCAACCGCAGCACCTACGACTGCTCCCGCGCCTGCTTCGGCCAGTTCTAAGCGAGTTAGAATTGCCAACCCTGAGCCTGAAGCGCAGACCAACCGTATTTGGACCATGGGATGGAACGGCCTGGTCCAGCACGACCCCTACCTGGAGACGTTGTTGACCAATGACGCGGTGACAGCCGAAACCCAACCCCTCCTTGCAGTGAGCTGGGCGGTTGCCAACGATTCCAAAGACTGGTCTTTCAAGTTAAGGGAGGGTGTGCAGTTCCACAACGGTTGGGGAGAGTTCACCGCCCAGGATGTGGTCCATACCCACTTCTTACAGAACCAGGAGGAAAGCCGGGCCGCTCTCAAGTCAACCTGGGAGACAGTAACACCCGAGGTGATAGACGACCACAACATCGTCATGCACTTCGGGAACCCAAATTTTGATGGTCTGCGTCAGTTCGGCCGCTGGGCCGGAGACCTGCCCATCAACAGCAAGGCCCAGTGGGACGCCGAAGGTGCCGACGGACCGAAGGGGTATGAAAAAGCCCACGCCGGGACCGGCCCTTACCGGTTTGTCGAACGCGCAATCGGCACTGGCATGTTATATGAGCGGGTAGACGACCACTATCTCTATTCCCCCGACTTCGCGGAGCTGGAGTTCCTTTGGGCAAACGAAAGTCTAACCCGGATGGCGATGCTCCTAACCGGGGAGGTTGATATCTCGCAGATTGAGAGAACGCTGCAACCCGAAGCCGAGTCACGGGGCATGAGGGTTATTAGCGCCTCCCAGCCAAGCGTGCAGACCGTTTCCAGTTTCGGCGGCATGTATTTCAGAAATACGGAGAAGTTCCCCGACCAATGGAACCCGGACCTGCCCTTCAACAAAATTAACGTAAGAAAAGCCCTGAATCTGGCCGTGGACCGGGACATTATCACTGAAGAGGTTTACCTGGGCAGGGCCACACCCGTGGTCAACTACGTATGGAGCCCCTTCAATGAGGGTTGGAACCCCGAATGGATGGATAAGTTCGACGAGTGGTACGGCTACGATCCCGATGCGGCCAGGGCCCTGCTGGCGGAAGAGGGGTACGGGCCCGATAACCCCCTCAGGATCGGGGCGGTCTCAACGTTTATCCCGGGAAGCCCCGAGTTGCCCCAGGTCATAGAGGCCCTGCAGATCATGTTTGCTGACGTGGGCGTGGAGATGGAGATAGAGAAAATCGACTTTGGCCAGTGGCTCCAGCGAAACCGTAGCCATACGTTGCAGAACACCCTGTTCACTCAAAGAAACACACCCATCAGGACGGCCCAGAAAGGCATCCGCGACATCTTATCTTCATCCGGTGGCGGATGGATGTGGGCAAGCCCCGAGATAGATGAGGCGCACGAGTGTCTCACCACTTCGGCAGACCTCGACGAGAGGCGCCAGTGTGCTGTTAAAGCGGGCAATTACGCGTTTGAGAACTACATTCAGATACCGCTTCATACCTTCCATTTCGACATGACAGTGAATCCTGAGACCGTCGCCGACTGGAAGTACCCGGGGCTATCTTCGGCGGGGATCACCCATTTTCAGAATATAGAGGCAGCCCAATAGCAAAGGCACGGCCACAGCTAACTTAAGGCGAATCAAGCGTCAAATGCGGCTCAAATTTCAACGGTTTCTCTAAATCATTCAATGCCGAGGTGAAAAATGCCTAAGGTTGTTCGGACACTCCGGCCTGGGATCATGTTTGCTCTGGCCCTAGTTATTGGCATTACATTGTTCATCGTCGCCTGCGGAGAGGCGGCTACTGCAGTACCGGAGCCCGCAGGGGCCACCGCCGCGCCGGCGGCTACTGCTGCGCCGGCGGCCACTGCCGCACCGGCGGCCACTGCCGCGCCGGCGGCCACTGCCGCACCGGCGGCCACTGCCGCGCCGGTCGCGACCACGGTGCCTCGCGCCACCGCAGCGCCCACCAGGGCGGCTCCAGCGCCCACCGGGAAGGGGGTGATACTAAAGAAGGTAAGGCTCGGCGTTCCTACGCCTGACGTCGAGAGCAACCGCACCTGGGCGGGGGGCTGGAACTATATCATGCAGCACGACGTGTTCGCCGAGACCTTATTGCGTGTTCACTCCGAGACAGGAATTGCGGAGCCTCTGCTCGCCACGGAATGGGCAGCAAGCAACGATTTTAAGACTTGGTCGTTCAAATTGAGGGAGGGTATCCCCTTCCAATTCGGCTGGGGAGAGTTTACCGCGCCGGACGTGGTTCATACATTCAATCAGCTGATCCGGGAGGACAGCCTGGCCACATTGAAGGACCCGGCCTGGGACCAAGCAACCCCTGAGATCGTTGACGACTACAACATCAAGTTTCATTTCGAGAACCCGTACCTGGATGGCAACCGGTTGTTCTCCCGCTACGCCGGAGACCTAATCATCATAAGCAAGGCCCAGTTTGATGCGGAGGGCCTAGACGCCTTCGATGCGGAGAACGCAAAGACCGCGGGTACCGGCCCTTACCAGCTAGTGGGACGCAGGTTGGGTGAGAGTCTTAGTTATGAAAGGGTGCCGGGGGGCCACTGGGCGTATGACGTCGATTTTGAAGAGTTCGAGTTTGTTTGGGCGGCGGAGAGCCTAACCCGAATGGCCATGCTTTTAGCCGAGGAGGTCCAAATCTCTCAGATCGAGAGGACGCTGCAACCCGACGCCGAGGCCCGGGGCATGAGGGTAATCTCCAGCACCAAGGAAGCCGTTCAAACCTATACCGGCTTCGGCGGCCTGTACTTCGAGAATACAGAGAAGTGGCCCGATCATTACACTCCGGGCCTACCCTTGGAAAACGTCAACATTAGAAAGGCTTTGAACAAGGCCGTAAACCGCGATGCCATTAGAGACGAGATATACCTGGGCAGGGCCACCCCCAATTACAGACACGTTTACCACCCGAGCAACGAGGGTTGGAATCCGGCGTGGGCGGAGAATTGGGAGAGGGACTACGGCTACAATCCCGAAGAAGCCAGGAGCATATTGGCGGGCGAGGGATATGGGCCCGACAACCCCCTGAGACTTAACTTCATCTCAACGACTATCGTCGGAAGCCCTGAGTTGCACGACGTCATTGAGGCGACCCAGATCATGTTCGCCGACGTAGGTGTGGAGTTGACCATTGAGAAAATTGACTTCGGTCAGTGGTTGGCCCGATTGCGGGAACACAAGATGGCCAACAACATGAGAGCGTCGAGGAACCTTCCCATCAGGACGGTCCAAGAGGGCCTACGCATCTTTTATACTAAATGGGGTACCTCGTGGGGCTTTAACCATCCCGTCATCCAAGAGAATTATCAATGTCTCGTGAGGTCGGCAGACCTTGCCGAGCGGGAAGTATGCGCCAGGACCGCGGGCGATTATCTTAATGATAACTACGCTGATATTCCGATGTTCCATCTCCATGCCGACATGACAGCGAATCCCAAGTTCATCGAAGATTGGCTGTGGCCAGGGTTGACGTCGGCCGGTATCTCCCACTTCCACGAAATAAAAGGGGTCCGGGAATAGCGGGTCCGGCCCAAATCTGATCCATAGTTAGACTTAAGAGACCAACGCCGGAGCAGGTAAGCCCCGGCGTTGGTCTTTTAAGGTGATACACGCCCCCGTCTAGCGGATTGCCATTGCTCAATATGCGACACTCCGATTCTTGTTATTCCATGTCGGCGTGCCCTCTAATTTTGAGCGCTTTGGCAAGAAACCGGAGCCTAAGAACAACCGCTTCCGAGGTACCTATGTTCGAGATTTTGACATACTTAATTCCATCGCGTAGAATTTCCGGAGTTTAAACTGCCATCAAGTTTGGTAATCCGTCATCAAAGGCGAGGTGAAAAAATGCGTAACGTAGTCTGGACGCTCCGGCCTGGGCTCATGTTTTCTCTGGCTCTGGTGATTGGCATCACATTGTTCGTCGTCGCCTGCGGCGAGGCGGCAACCGCGGTACCAGAGCCAGCAGCCACTGCAGCACCGGCAGCCACTGCCGCTCCCGCGGCGACGGCGATGCCTGCAGCAACAGTAATGCCCGCGGCGACGGCAATGCCCGCAGCAACAGCGATGCCCGGAGCAACAGCAGCCCCTGCGGCGACGGCTGTCCCCCGAGCTACAGCGGCCCCCACCAAGCCTCCGGCACCCGGGTCGATGGTCAAGGTACAGAAGTTAAGGTTCGCAGTCCCTACGCCGGATGTAGAGAGCAACCGTACCTGGGTGGGGCCATGGCTCTACATCGTGCAGCACGACGTGTTCGCTGAGACCCTGTTGCGGGTTGACCCTGTGACTACCAACGTCGAAGGTCTGCTCGCCGAGAGTTGGGTGGTGGAAAACGATTTCAAAGAGTGGTCGTTTAAATTAGAGGAGGGCATCCCATGGCAATTTGGCTGGGGAGAGTTTACTGCCTCGGACGTGGTCCATAGCTTCAATTTGGTGAATAGGGAGGATAGCCTGGCCATTCTGAAAGAACCGGCGTGGAGCCAGGCAACCCCCGAGATCATAGACGACTACAACGTCAAATTTACCTTCGTGAATCCCTACCTGGATGGGCCACGGCTGTTCTCCCGCTGGGCCGGAGACCTGATCATCGTCAGCGATGCCCAGTTTAAAGCCATGGGAATGGACGCCTTCGACCAGATACAGACCGCTGGCACCGGCCCTTACCAGTTGACCAACCGCGAATTGGGAGTGGGTCTCACCTACGAGAGGGTACCTGAAGGCCACCGGCTTTATGACGTCGATTTTCCAGAGTTCGAGTTCGTCTGGGCCCCGGAGAGCCTAACCCGGATGGCGATGCTCTTGGCCGAGGAGGTTCATATCTCTCAGGTTGAGAGAACGCTGCAACCCGACGCCGAGGCCCGTGGCATGCAGGTTATCACCAGCACCCAGGAAGCCGTCCAAACCTATAACGGCTTCGGCGGTATGTATTTCGAGAATACGGCAGAGTGGCCCGATCACTACACTCCAGGGCTGCCCTTGGAAAACGTTAAGGTTAGAGAGGCCCTGAACAAGGCCATTGACCGGGATGCCATCAACCAGGAAGTTTACCTGGGCAGGGCCACCCCCAATTACAAACACGCGTTTCACCCGGCTAACGAGGGCTGGAACCCGGAGTGGGTGACAAGGTGGGAGGAGGCCTACGGCTACGATCCTGACGCGGCGAGAGCCCTGCTGGCACAGGCGGGATTTGGGCCCGACAACCCCCTGTCGATTAAGTTCATTTCAACGACTATTCCGGGAAGTCCTGAGCTTCACGATGTGATTGAAGCGACGCAAATCATGTTCGCCGACGTAGGTGTGGACATGGAGATAGAGAAAATTGACTTTGGCACATGGATACAGCGACTACGCGAGCATAAGATGACAAACACCATGAGAGCTTCTAGGAATCTTCCCATCAGGACGGTCCAGGAGGGCGTCCGCGTCTTTTACACTAAGTACAGCCTCTCGTGGGGCTTTGCGCACCCCTTCATCAACGAGACGTATCAATGTCTCGTCACGTCAGCTGACCTGGAGGAGAGGGACCAGTGTGCCCGGGCGATAGGCGACTTTGCATATGATAACTACGCCGATATCCCGATGTTCCATCTCAACGCCGACGTGACAGTGAATCCTGAGCACATTGAGAGTTACCTGTGGCCAGGCTTGACGTCAGCCGGAATCTCCCACTTCCACAACATAAAAGGGGTCCGGGAGTAGCGGGGTCGGCCCAAACCTGATCCAGAGTTAGACCTAAAAGACCAACGCCGGGGCCTACGAGCCCCGGCGTTGGTCTTCTATCTTGTATGAAATAAACCTTGTTGAGCAGCTAAAAACCGCTCAACGGTCCGCAACATTGCTGAGGACTGATGTACGAGAACTGCCCTTGTTGTTAGCTGATTCCATAGCTATGTCGTTAGATACGCCTGATGCTGTACTCAAGACTATATCTTGGAGCGGAAAGTAGGGGCTGCGTCTTCCAACATATATGCATTAAATTAATTGACACAGCTACTGCCCTAACGTAAGATGCCCGCGGCCTAAATCTCAATGAGCTTTCCAGTACGTCGAAGTCGAGGTGAAAAATGCCCAAGGTTTTTCGGACAATCCGGCCCGGGCTCATGTTTTCTCTGGCCCTGGTGCTTGGCATCACATTATTTGTCTTGGCCTGCGGCGAGGCGGCTACCGCAGTACCAGAACCGGCTGTCACCGCTGCACCGGCGGCTACTTCTGGACCAGCGGCCACTGCCGCGCCAGCGGCAACGGCGGTTGCTGCACCATCAGCCACCGCAGCCTCTGGGGCCACTGCCGCTCCCGCTGCGACGGCTATGCCTCGCCCTACGGCGGAGCCTACCAAGGCTCCGGCACCCGAGTCTGATATCATCGTGAAAAAATTAAGATTCGCTATGGCTACGCCTGATGTAGAGAGCAACCGTACCTGGGTCGGGCCGTGGCTCTACATCGTGCAGCACGATGTGTTCGCTGAAACCCTTTTGCGTGTCGACCCTGAGACTGGACAAGCCGGTCCTTTGCTCGCTGAGAGTTGGGACGTGGCCAATGATTTCAAAGAATGGTCGTTTAAATTGAGGGAGGGCATCCCTTTCCATTATGGCTGGGGAGATTTGACCACCGATGATGTTGTCCATACCTTCAACCAGCTGATTCGGGATGACAGCCTCTCCACGTTGAAAACCCCTGCATGGGACCAAGCGACACCTGTAGTCCAGGACGACTACAACATCATCTTTAACTTCGAGAACCCCTATCTACATGGGTCACGTCTATTCTCCCGCTATGCGGGTGACCTGATCATGGTCAGCAAGGCCCAATTCGACGAGATGGGGCTTGACGCGTTCGACCAGATCAAGACCGCCGGGACTGGTCCCTACCAACTGATCGATCGCAAGTTGGGCGAAACTCTTACCTATGAAAGGGTGCCGGACGGCCACTGGAAGTATGACGTCGATTTTGAAGAGTTCGAGTTCGTCTGGGCCCCGGAAAGCCTGACCCGGATGGCCATGATATTGGCCGAGGAAGCGCATGTCTCTCAGGTTGAGAGAACGCTGCAACCCGACGCCGAGGCACGGGGCATGCAGGTTATCACCAGCACCCAGGAAGCCGTTCAGACCTACACTGGATTTGGCGGCCTGTATTTCGAGAACACGGAGAAGTGGCCCGATCATTACACCCCGGGGCTGCCTTTGGAAAACATTAACATTCGAAAGGCTATGAACTTGGCCGTGGACCGGGATGCCATCAAAGAGGAAATATACCTGGGCCGGGCCACTCCCAATTACAGACACGTATATCACCGGAACAACGAGGGCTGGAACCCTGCTTGGGTTGACCGGTGGGAGGCCGAGTATGGCTACCAACCCGAGGAGGCAATGCGCTTGCTAGCGGCCGAGGGATATGGGCCTGACAATCCCCTCAAGCTTAACTTCATATCAACAACCATCCCAGGTAGCCCTGAGCTCCACGACGTGATTGAGGCGACGCAGATCATGTTCGCCGACGTGGGCGTGGAAGTTACCATAGAGAAACTCGACTTTGGCCAGTGGTTAGACCGTCTATATGAGCACAAAATGGCAAATGCCATGAGAGCTTCGAGAAACCTTCCCATCAGGACGGTACAGGAAGGCCTACGCATCTTTTACACCAAGTATGGCACTTCGTGGGGCTTTAACCATCCCGTCATCGTAGAGAATTATGAGTGTCTAGTGAGGTCGGCAGACCTAGCGGAGCGGGAAGTGTGCGCTAGGACAGCGGGCGATTTCCTATACGATAACTATGCCGATATCCCGATGTTCCACCTCAACGCCGATGTGACAGTGAATCCTGAGTACGTAGAGAGCTATGTGTGGCCTGGATTGACGTCGGCCGGTGTTTCCCATTTCCACAACATTAGAGGGGTACGGGACTAGCGGGTTTGGACTAAAGATCCTCCCTATATTGACTCAGAATACCAACGCCGGAGCCCCTACAGGCTCCGGCGTTGGTATTTCACGAAATACAGGCTCTTGCCGGGCAAAAGGCCGTTGGCAGCATCGGAGTAACTAAAACACCTTCCAAGTCAGCCATGCAAGAATTCTTGACACAGCTATTCCCCTAGCGTAGAATGCCCGCGCGTTCCAATTTTTACCGGTTTCCCAAGTGACCATCTATTGAGTGAAAAATGCGTACTGTAGCTCGAGCAAGCCGAAGTGGACTGATGTTCACTTTTGCTCTGGTGATCGGCATTACCTTGTTCATCGTGGCCTGCGGGGAAGCAGCTACAGCAGTGCCTGCGACAGCAGCACCAGCAGCGCCAGCAGCTACCACCGCTCCCGAGCCAACGGCCGTCCCCCGCGCTACTGCTGTGCCCACCAAGGCTCCGCAGACAACGTCAAGGACCAGCGCAGAGATAGTAAGAATCGCGAACCCCACGCCCGACGTTGAGAGTAACCGTACCTGGGTGGGAGGGTGGCTATACATCGTCCAGCACGACGTGTTCGCGGAGACGCTGTTTGGCAATGACGAAAACACGGGCGAAGCTTTCCCTCTCCTTGCTGAGAGTTGGGAGACGAATGATGATTTCACCACGTGGTCTATTAAACTGAGAGAGGGGATTCCCTTCCAATTCGGCTGGGGAGACGTTACCACCGCGGATGTACTCCATACTTACAACCTGCTAAATCGAGAGGACAGCCTTGCTTCGTTGAAATACGTGTGGGAGACAGCAAACGTTGAGGTGATAGACGACCACAACATGAACTTCCACTTCGAGACCCCTTATCTGGACGGGGGGCGCCTGTTTTCCCGCCATGCCGGCGACTTGATTATCATGAGCGATGCCCAATTTCAAGCCATGGGGATGGACGCCTTCGACCAGATACAGACCGCTGGCACCGGCCCTTACCAGCTAAAAGAACGCAGATTGGGCGAGAGTCTCTCTTACGAGAGGGTTCCGGAGGGCCACTGGCAATATGACGTCGATTTCGACAATTTTGAGTTCGTTTGGGCAGCGGAGAGTCTAACCCGGATGGCGATGCTCTTAGCTGGAGAGGCCCATATCTCCCAGATCGAGCGAACGCTTCATCCCGACGCCGAGGCTCGGGGCATGAGGGTTATCTCCAGCACCCAGCCCAGCGTTCAGGTTGCGTCGATGTTCGGCGGCATGCATTTTAAGAATACAGAAAAGTTCCCCGACCACTGGATTCCGGGTTTACCGTTTGAGAGCCTTAATGTTAGAAAGGCCCTGAACAAGGCCATCGACCGGAATGCCATACTCCAGGAGATCTACCTAGGCCGGGCCACGCCGGTGCACCGCTTCACCTTTAATCCGCTCAACGAGGGCTGGAACCCGGAATGGGTGGAACGCTTTGAGGAGGAGTACGGCTACGACCCCGATGAGGCGAGGCGCCTGCTGGCCTTGGAGGGGTACGGGCCCGACAATCCCCTCGAGATCAAGTCAGCAACTACTGCTATCCCCGGAAGCCCTGAGCTACACGACGTTACAGAGGCCACCCAGATTATGTTCGCCGATGTGAACGTGAACATGACCATTGAGAAACTTGACTTCGCTGTGTGGTTAGACCGACTGCGAGCGCACGAGTACCAAAACTCCGTAGTTGCCACCAGAAACACTCCCATCCGGACTACCGAGTTGGGCGTCCGCGTCTTTTTGTCCGATCAAGCAGGCTGGTGGGGTTTTGCCCACCCCTTCATCAACGAGAAGTATGAATGTCTCAGGTTAACGGCGGACAAGGCAGTGCGGGAACAGTGTGCCCTGGACTTGGGTAACTTTGCTTTCGAGAATCACACCGATATCCCGCTCTTCGAGCTCACTCATGATATGACGGTGAATCCGGAATACATCGCGGGGTGGGTATACCCTGGGCTGTCATCGGCAGGAATCACCCACTTCCACAACATTAAAGCGGTCAAGTAGGGGCACGCGATATAAGGGTACGAAGTGGCGCAGCCGACAAGACAACGTCTCTGGCGAAGCCCAAGGTCGGCTGTCCCAATAGAATCGGTCCCAGAAGAATCCATTTGGCACACGGGTCTCGTATCAATATTGGTTGACGGACGTCGAGAGTTAGGCTAAAAGGCTATGCAAAGATATCTGGTCCTACGAACGGCGCAGGCATTCCTTGCCCTCTGGGTTGTGACGATTATCGTCTTCGGTCTAAGCCGAGTATCTGGGGACCCACTGGATATATTTCTGCCCATTGAGGCTACCCCGGCGGACATAGAACGTATGAGAATCCACTGGGGGTTGGACAAACCCCTATACGTCCAGTACGGGGTATTTATTGGCAACGCGTTACAAGGGGACTTGGGTGACTCATTGAAGTTTCCTGGGTCCGGAGCGGCCAACTTGGTCATTGCACGCTTTCCCCCGACTTTGCAGCTCGCCGGCATTTCAATGGTCATAGCCCTGCTAATCGCCCTGCCGGTTGGAGTGCTGTCAGCAGTCAAGAAAGATACTTGGTTCGACTGGTTCGGTAAAACCCTGGCCTTGGCGGGCCAGTCGATACCTTCGTTTTGGCTGGGCATCGTCTTGATGTGGTTCTTTGCTGTGCAAATGGGGTGGTTACCGACGTCCGGCAAAGGTGGAGTCAAGCACATTATTCTTCCCGCAATAACATTGGGATGGTTCCAAACGGCTGCAATACTGCGGTTGGTGCGTTCCTCTATGCTGGAAACCCTGGATAGCGAATACGTTAAGCTGGCACGCATCAAGGGGATCTCCGAGCGGTCGGTGATCTGGAAGCATTGCTTCCGAAACGCCGCCATCACCCCCCTTACTTATTTTGGTATCATCCTGGCCAACACTCTAACTGGATCCGTGACCACTGAAGCAGTGTTTAACTGGCCCGGTACCGGCTTACTCGCGTTCCAAGCTGTGTTGTCCCGAGACGTCCAACTGATCCAAGCGCTTGTGCTCGTGTTTGCCGCCATATTTGTTTTCTTGACCCTGTTGGTAGATGTCCTGTATGCCTATTTGGACCCCAGAATTCGATACACCTAGTGTTGATGGACAGTCACACAATCAGGGAGAGGATGGGTCTTTCGAGCTATGTCGACTCAAGTATTAGATGACACAACCGTCAGCGTCCGAGTCTCCTATGGGGTCATGGGGAACCTCCGGAGGGTAGCTAGTGAAGCCAAGAGGCTGCCTATAATTCCGGTGCTAATTCTCCTGATTGTCTTGGTAGTGCCCACCATCTTTGCTGACATCGTCGCCCCCCACAAGCCGTTGATATCCCCATTGGGCCTCAAAGGCCGCTTGGAAGGCCCCGTGTGGAGCGGCGCCCAGATAGACACCAAGAAGATTGTGGAGAGGGTAAGAAATAATCAACTAGAGATCTCCCTTAGCCATGCACAAGGGCTAAGGGAGGGTGTGGGGGTAGGTGAAACCCCTGTTATAAAAGATAACCTGGCTTTAGGCGACACCGTGGAGGTCGTGAGGAGGGAGGCCGGAACCTCCACTCATATCTTGGGTAGCGATAAAGCCGGTAGAGACGTCTTCAGCCGCATTATTCACGGTTCCCGGGTTTCCATGAAAATATCTCTTGTCGGCATCGGTATCGGCGGCTTTATCGGTGTTGCCCTGGGATTGATTGCTGGCTATTTCCGTGGGTTCATTGACCACTTCATCATGCGCCTGGTGGACATCTCCCTATCGATACCTGCGATCCTGTTGGCGCTTTCCCTGGCGGCTGCCCTGGGGCCAAGCTTCAAGACGATTATTATTGTCGTCGCTGCCCTGTTGTGGGCGGTCTATGCCAGACAGGTGAGAGGCGATACCTTGGCTATGAGGGAACGGGACTTCATCGCGCGGGCTAGAGTATCTGGTTGTTCCCACTTCCGTATCATCGTGCGGCACATATTCCCCAATATCACCAATACCCTCATCGTGCTGGCCACGCTGCAGATAGGACTGATCATCCTCTTGGAGGCCTCCCTCAGCTTCCTGGGTGTCGGGCTCAGCCCCCCCACCCCTGCGTGGGGACTTATGGTAGCTGACGGGCGAGAATTGATTGTCACTGCTTGGTGGGTGGCTATGTTCCCGGGTGTTGCTATCATGCTGACGGTGCTCTCTTTGAACCTACTTGGAGACTGGCTGCGAGACCGGCTCGATCCTCGGTTGCGGCAAATTTAACTCGGCGTCGTCAGTAAGGATTCCGCAGAACGAAGATGGCTGCCAACAATTTTGTGTTGGCAGCCATCTCAGCTTAGGCCCAGTGGAGCAACGGAACAGAGGCTAAGGAATACAACAACTACGGTGTACCAGGCTAAAGCTCGTATGAGCGTCCGCCCGCAACTCCTTTAGCGTTGACAGACCATTTGCTTTACCGCCATTATCACCCCAGAAGATTTGGCATCCGGTATTGTAAGAAGCCTCCACCACGTTGTATTTCCAGTTCGGAAGGTCATCCGCTAGCAACGTTCTGCTGTCCTTGTCATCTTCCACCATCAGCACCTTGACCGCAACACCACCTCCTCAGCTTTCGTCTTCCTGGATGGCCACGCTCGTCTTGCTTCCTCTTCGTCCAAAAACACCAGGAACCCCCCATTTTCACGTCCATAATGCAGTTCCAGGAGTCGCTTTAATGCCCTGCAAGAGTGACCGCTGCACATACATAGCGCCATCACCGGCAAGGCTATTGGGCGAGGACCGAAGCGCATGGCGTTAACCGGCCTGTTGATCCTGTCGTCCGGATTTTTCCTTATAACATTGGCCGGCATGCCGGAAGTAAGCCGACGTTTCAAGGAATCATTTTATGGATGGAAATTGGTTGGTCTTACGCTTCTAGTGACCGCCCTGGCTGGTGGGCCGGTTTGGAACGGCGTCGGAGTGTGGGTCAAGGCCCTCGAGGTGCAATTCGGCTGGAGCCGGGCGCAACTCACTGGCGCCTTTTCTTTGGCCCAGTTGGAAGGAAGTATCATCGGGCCCCTGATGGGGTATTTGATCGACCGGCTGGGACCCCGGCGCATGGTGTTTTTGGGTCTGGTGATCACCGGCCTCGGTTTCCTCCTGTTCAGTTATACCGCCAACTTATTCACCTTTTACGCTGCTTATTCCATGATCATGCTGGGTACCGCAGCGGGGACCTGGTTACCGATGATGACGGCGTTGAACAGGTGGTTCAACCGGCTAAAGGGCAGGGCCATGGCTGTGGCCGGAGAGGGGTCTTTTCTCGGGGGTCTGTTGCTGGTGCCGGCGCTTGCTTGGGCGGTCGACATCGACAGCTATGGTTGGAGTATCACCGCCCGGTGGATCGGGATTGTATTCATCGCTGTCGCATGGCCGGTTTCTCGAGTGATCCGGGAATTCCCGGAAGCCCACGGTCAACGGGCCGATGGAGACCTACCAACCGATTCTCAACAAACCCCGAACAGGTCCACACCCACCATACAAGCCGCTTCCGACGCGGCAGGGCAGCCTGATTTCACAGCCCGTCAGGCCGTGAGGACACGAGCTTTTTGGTACATCACCTTTGGCCACGCTCTGTCATCGATGCTCATTGCGACGTTGACCGTCCACTTAGTGCCCATGCTCACTGACCAGGGCCTGTCTTTGCAGACCGCGGCTTACGTCTGGTCCGTGCTGATGGCGGTAGGCGCTGTATTCCAATTGATCGGTGGTTACATCGGGGACAGAGTCCCTAAGAATGTGGCACTGTTTGCTTTTACCGGGCTACAGGCAGCGGGATTCATGCTGGCGGCATTCATTGACGATTTCTCGACGGCTATTCTATTCGCGGTTATCTACGGCGCAGGATTCGGCGGTCGGGTACCGTTAACAACCGCTATACGCGGCGAATATTTCGGCAAGCGAGCCTTCGCAACCATCACTGGAATCTCCATGGCGCCTTTATATGTTCTCATGCTCATCGCGCCATTGTTCGCGGCGGCCATGTTTGATACCCAAGGGAGCTATACCGTCGCCTTCTTGATGTTGGGAGCTCTGGGGTCGCTCAGCGGCTTTCTCTTCCTAATGGCCAAGAAACCGATGCCGACGACCTTGAGCGGCAGCATCAGCCCGGCTGCTAGTCCGGCGAGTTAGTCGTTAATTATCCCCTGCATCATCAGGTATGATGACGCTGGTGATACTGCTTAGCTGGACTGGAATCACTAGCTCTTCAGGCACATCTACTCGAATTTTCACCTCGTATGTCACCACCCCTTGCTCGGTGCGGGGCTCAGACGCGACTTTAGACACGCTGCCATCGAGCACCTCCCCAGGTAATGTTTCCAGGTTTATCAGGGCCTTGTCCCCCACCTGGACCGCTCCGATCCTGGCCGCGTCCACCAGTCCATCCACCTCAACCACCGTGGGATCTATAATCTCCATTATCCGGGACTCTTTATTCACCTGGTCGTCGATGTCCACATTGACCAGTGAAACGATACCGTTGAAGGGAGCGCGGATCGTTGCACCATTGAAGTCATCAATGGCCTCATCCGACGATGCTTGAGCCAAAGCTAGCTCCGCTTCCAGCAGGGCCAGGTCCATAAGATCGGGACCATCGGCCAGTTCAGCCAAGTCTTTTTCCGTCTCTGCTAAATATTCACTGCTCAGGTCCACGGTTCCTTTGAGCACGGCGAGCTGGAGGGGGTCCGGGCCCGTCTCCAGCCGTTGGTCAAGGTCATTCTGAGCAGTGTTAAGGTTGGCTTGGGCCAACTCCAGCTTGGCTTCCAGAACAGCCAATACCAATGGATCGGGGCCTTCTTCAAGGATCTCAGCCAGGTCACCCTTGGCTATGTTCAGTTTGGCCTGAGCCAACTCAAGCTTCGCCTCAAGAGCGGCTAGCTCCAAGGGGTCCGGCCCCGTTAGCTGCCTGGCTAGGTCCTTCTTCGCGTTATCTAGCGTAGCTTGAGCTAGGTCCAGCTCGGCCTCCAGCTCCGCTACCTTCAGGGGGTCCGCTCCGGTCTTAATGGCTACCAGGACTCCTTCGGCCATGGTAAGCCTCGACTTGGCGCTAACCTCTTGGGCTTCCTTTACGGCTAGCTCCAGCGAACCAACACCTGCGATCCTTGCGTCTTCTAAAGCCCGTTTGGCGTTCTCCCGTTGGGCTCTAGCGAATCCGAGGGCAACCTCGCGTCGTTGGAGCTCGCTGGGGGAGACTTGTCTGTCGAAGTCCGTCAGAGCTTCTTTCGCCACCTCCAGACTTGCCTGGGCCAATTCAACAGCAGCCTGTAATTTCTCAAACTCGAACTGGTTCAACCCTGTCTCCAGGTGCAGCAAATCGTCTTCGGCCGCCTTCAAGTCCGCTTTCGCCTTCTCCACCTCGGCCTCTAGCCCTTTGAGCTCCAGTGGGTCTGGCCCGCCTGCCAGGTCGGCCACGTCGTTCCTGGCTGAGTTAAGGTCGGCCTGGTCCTCCGCAACGGCGACCTGCAGCCGTCTCAGAGCCTTGACGTCAAAGCTTGTGTCTTCTTCCTTGGGGTCCACGGTCGGGTCGGTCAGCCATGCGGAAAGTGCATCCTCCGACGCCCTGAGGGCCACCTCGGCATCGGCCTCAGCCTTCTTCGCATCGGTTAACTCCTGAAGGTAGTCCAACTCGAAATCGGCAATCTTCTTGTTAGCCCTGTCCAGGGCTACCTCGGCGTCGGCCACTCTGTCTATGGCCTTGGACAGCATCCCGGTAAGGTCCAAATCGAAATTTCCTAGTTCCTCCTGGGCTAGGTCCAAGGCCAGCGCCGCATTGGCTCGGTTCTGTACAGCCTGCGCGCGGAGTAGCTGGTGGTCTCGGTTAAAGTCCTCTAACGCCTCCGTGGCTCTATCAAGTTTCAGCTCTGCTTCAGCCGTTGCCTCCATCGACCTGGCCAGCTTCTCTGCGTAACGGCGCTGAAAATCCTCCAGTTTCTCTTTGGCCGCATCGTAGGCCAGCTCGGCTGTAGCCTGGGCGTCCAACGAATTGGCTAATCGCTCGTCGTGGTCCCGTTGGAAATCATCCAGCGCTTTAGCGGCCTTATCGAGCTCGAGGTCAGCGTCAGCCTTGGCCTCCATGACCCCAGCGAGGTCCTTGTCATAGTCCCACTGGAAGTCACTCAGCTTCTCCTTAGCTTGATCTAGGGCCAGATCGGCATCTGCCTTAGTTTGACGTGCTTTGGCTAATCTCTGGCTGTAGTCCCGCTGAAAGTCGACCAAAGCGTCCTTGGCGTCATCCAGGTGTACGGCCTCCCGGGCTCGAACCACCCTCAACGTGCCGATGGTGATGGGGTCCAGCTTCGCCAGGGCCTGGCCCGCCTCTACGACCAGACCGGGCTGCACCAGCAATTCCCCCACCTCTCCGCTAGTTTCAAAGGTCAGCTCCGCTCTTTTGGGAAACACTAATCTTCCTTTGACCGGAACCTCCCTAAGAAGGGAAGGGTTCCCGGTAGAGCCGGAAGTGCCCGGTTGTTCCAGGCCAGCCGAACCACCTGCCGAGCTTGTGATGGGACCGAGGATAGCGAATATGATGATGACCGCCCCTAACCCCAGGGCGGCAGCCACACCGATGTGCCATGTCCTCGATCTTCCAAAGATCCATCCCAACACTCTCATAGCTTGTCACCTCGCGTTGCTTAGGAACGGCCGATTGTTACGGTAAGGGTTAGCTCCAACTTGGTAACACGCGTCGTCTGACACCAGCGCCAATAGATTCCAGAAGGCGGGGCAAACCCTCGTGCATTATGGTGTATATAACCGGGACCACAAGAAGGGTCAGGAAGGTAGAGCTGATCAAGCCGCCAATGACCACCGTTGCCATCTCCGCTCCTATGATGTTTCCTGCCCCCCCGGCCCTGAGCGACAAAGGCAATAGCGCGAAGGTGGTGGTAAAAGCTGTCATCAAGATCGGACGCAACCGGATGCTGCCACCTTGGACCAGTGCTTCATACACCGTCAGCCCTCGTTCCCGAAGCTGTTCCACGAATGTAATCAACACGATGGCGTTGGTTACCACAACCCCGATCAATAGCAAAAACCCCATAAGCGCCGAGAGGCTCAAGGTCCGATCAGTGATGGCCAACGCCGACAGTGCTCCGACCAAAGCGAGGGGCAGGCTCAGCACTATCACGAAAGGGTTTCTCAATGATCCCAGGCTGGCCACCATTACCAGGTAGACCAGAATGATACCGATCGCCATGGCCGTAAACACGTCCTGGAAACCCTCGGCTATTTGTTGGAAGATGCCGCCCAATTTGACTCTTACACCGGGTGGCATGTCCAAGCCTCCGATCTTGGCACCGATTTGTCGGCCCACTGCCTGGGTGTCTTCAGTCACAATATCGCCGGTGATGCTGGCAGACCGCTCGATGTCGAAGCGACTGATGCTCACCGGCCCCTGGTCGATGCTGATCTCGCTAATGGAGCCGAGTTTCACCTGACCGAGGGGTCCTTCAATGGTCAGGGCTTTGAGTTTCTCGATGTCATCCACTTCCTCAGGGCGTCCCCTGACCACTAGGTCAAGGGTAGTGTCTTCCAGATCAACCTCGGAGACTTTTCTACCGACGATATATTGGTTGACTTGCTGGCCTACTAAGGCGGTGGTCAAGTTAAACTCAGCGGCCTTTTCAGTGTCGACCTTAATCACCACCTCGTCTCTGGCATTGGTAATATCGCTGGTTAGATTGATGATTCCGTCAACCTCGTTCAGGCTTGCTTCCAGTTGTCTGGCCACCCCGGATATGGCGGTGAAGTTCTTACCAGTGACAGTGATTTCCAGCCGGTCAGTGGGCGGACCTGGCGCGATCTCCCTGACAGTAATGGACGTCAGCTCGTCCCCAGGCAGCGCTGCCCGGATAGTGGTGGCGATGTCCCCAGGAACGTCCTCAGCTAATCGTACAATGAAGCCTGCCAGGTGGAACCCACCGGTCTCAGCGCCGGGTCCGAATTCGTTGGCGGTACTCCCCAGGCTCACTTGATACGCTTCCACTATTCCCTGCTGTTCGTAATCGTCCAGCACTTGCTCGACCTTCAACACCTCCCCAAAGGTCTGCCCAACGGAGGTGCCGGTAGGAAGCTCAACGTCGATTGTGAGGAACTCGGGGGTGCCGGCAGGGAAGAAGGTAATGGGGATTACCATGATCAAGAGGGCACTTGCGCCAGTGATGACCGCTGCGCCGATCACTGTGACGGCCTTGTGGCCCAAAACCCAGATAAGGGCCGGAAGGTATAACCGTTGCATCCAGGTCACCCGGTCTGCCGCGCCGCCGCCGATGTCGCTCTGGTCGGGAAAGTCTCCTTGACGGAGAAGGATCACTCCCAGGACCGGGACCGCGGTCAAAGCGATTAGGGTCGACGCGATCAGCGCTAGGCTAACCGCCACCGAGAAAGGGGTAAAGAAGGAACCGACCAGCCCTTGGATGAACGCCAAGGGAATGAATACAACCACGGTGGTTAGAGTGGAGGAGACGATGGCAGCTCCTACCTCTCTAGTGCCTTCGACCGCAGCTTGCATTCGTTCTTCACCCAGTTGGATGTGGCGGTACATGTTCTCAAGAACGACAATGCTGTCGTCGACCACCCGGCCTACAGCTATGGCCAGTCCGGCCAAGGTCATGAAGTTCAGGTTTTGACCTGTAGGCTGCAACAGAAGAATCGCGGTCATAACGCTCAACGGAATGGCGATACTAATGATCAGTGTGGGGCGCAGAGTAAACACCAGACCGCGGACCAGGGTGGGCCGAAGGTTGATGAGAAAAATAAACACCACAGCGACAGCAAACAGAAACCCCAAGGCGCCTGTCCCCAAGAGGGAATTCAATTGTTCTTGGACTTCCGGCCCGTCGTTGGTCAAAATGAGAATCTCTACGTCGGATGGTAGGTCCGCTTTGATCAGGTCGAGGGATTCCAACGCCTGAGAGGTAACATCCACAGTGTTGGCGTCAGGCTCTTTGATAACCACAATGTTCAGGCTCGGTTTGCCGTTGGTACGGGAGATGCTGGTCGCTTCTTCCGTGGTCAGCGCCACTTCAGCCACATCGCCAACTAGGACAGGTCGCTGGCCACTCCGTGCCACGGGCTGACCGCCACCAGTAGCGCCCAGCATTACAGGCCCTTCAAAACCGATAACCAGGTTGCGAATATCCTCCACGGAGCCAAACTCATGGGTGGTTCGGAGGGGGAACGACTGGCCTCTTTGGTCGACCTCGCCCGCTGGGATGCTGGTGTTGTTGTCACGGAGCGCGTTGGACACCTGTAACATCGATAGTCCCAGCTCTTCTAGCTCCTCGGTGTCCACTGTCACCCTAACGGTCTCAGATACGCTACCCAGGACGCCCACTTCGAACACTCCCGGCACCTGCTCTATCCGGGGAATGACTAAGTCGTCGGCAATGCGCTGCAACGCCGGGATATTTCTGTCTCCACTTATGCTCAACTGGAGCACCGGAAACACGTCGTTGGCGATGCGGCTGACCAGAGGTTCTTCCACCCCCTCGGGAAAAGATATGCCATTGATGTTGCTCTCAATGGTGCGCTCCGCCTCTTTCATGTCCTCACCGAACTCAAAGGTGGCGAGCACCAAGGACACGTTTTCCGAGGAAGTAGACTGGATCTCCTTCAGTCCGTTGATGCCGTCAATGGCTTCCTCAATGGGCTCGGTTACGTCCCTTACCACAGCATCTGGACTCGAGAATGGGTAAGCAGTAACGATGGTGATGTTGGGGAACTCTATCTCGGGAAACAACTCTCGCTCCAGGTTGCGGTAGACCATGATTCCCCCGACCAGAAGAAGAATCACTACCAGAATGGTCACGGAACGTCGACGCAGCGCGAACCCGGTTAGAAAGCTCAAGTTTGTGTCTCCTTCATAGCGTTTCCTTTAGGGGTTACAGCGTCTTGGGGTCTGTTGCCGGGCTTACCGTAGACAGCCTGTACATGATACAACCAGGGTTCGGGAAGGAAATAATGGCCCGAGAGTTCGCAAGCGGAGGTGTTCGAGGGGCAGTCCTCTTGTCTATAGCATGCCGCCTGTATACATTTGCAGAGATTCGGCATTAGTAAACAAGTACTCAGGCTATCCGCGGCGGGTTCAGTCCGCGCCTTCCATCCACTCGTTCAGGCCAACCGACCTAACCACATACCCTGCCGAAACTGCCCAGGGGCACGCTTACGTTACAATTGGAGGGTATATAGCAGGGACATTCTTATAGAGAGTTCGGATCAAAGTGCCCGACAACCGTAGATGGGTCTTTTACTACGATGGAGAGTGCGGCTTTTGCACTAGTGCAGTAAGACTGCTGTCCAAAGGTGATCTATTCACTAGGATATCTTGGACCCCATACCAGTCCCTGGAACGTCCGCCCCAGGGTCTGTCTTGGGATGACTTGGACCACTCCGCCTACCTGGTTACGGGCAATGACCGGGTTCATGAAGGCTTCTACGCCTTCAGATTACTCACGTTAAAGTTGTGGCCATTGATGCCACTGATACCCATACTCTGGCTCCCAGGGGTGAACATGCTTGGAGTGCCCCTCTATCGCTGGATCGCCAGAAACCGTTACCGGATTTCGCGCTGCCGGATACCAGTGCTAAACAAGGCTCCGGCTCGTTCAAACTCAACCGCCGGTGATGCTCCAGACCAACAACCCACCAACACCGTATGAATTCGGGAATGACTGGGTTGCCAAGTCCTGACAAGTCCCATCGGCGGAGCTCCAATCAGTTGTAGGTAAACGATGTCTCGCTGGTACCGTGCCGTTCGGCCAGTGGCCAACGTCTGGACGAAGGGGTTTACCTGGATGTACCCCCGTGGTCTCTGGCTGATTGCTGGACGGTCCTACCTTCTGCTCACGACGCGAGGCAGGGTAACCGGGAGAGACCGGGTGACGCCCTTGGGATACGTTAGCTGGCAAGGCAAAGTGCTGGTGCAACCCCTGCACGGTGCCCAGAGCGATTGGGTGCTGAACCTTCGGGCCTTCCCCCAGGCACGGCTGTTGGTGGGGCGTAGACGGCTGGAATGCGTGGCCCGGTTCTTGCTCAATGGGGAGGAGAAACGATCTGCTCTAACTGCTATCAGGTCGTCCAAAACATTCGCAGGGCTGACTGCCCGGCGACACCGCTCTTCACTACTCAATGCTTCTGACGAAGATTTAGGGGATGCCACCCAGCAATCGAGTAGACTGCTTGTTGTTCTCGAGCCGAAATTGCCGGCAACAGAAGCCTGACGCGGTGGGGCCGAAAAGCCTCTTGTGCCCCGGCTGTCGCAGGGCATCAAGGTCGATCTCGGTCCCTTGGTTGCCAAAAACTACAGACCCTGCCACACCCGGCGGCCCTGCAGCCGCACCACTTTGCCGAACCCAGGAGCAGGAAGATGCACCGCGGCCACCGTCAACCCCTCCTGCTCCAACCGCTCCATCATGGCCTGCCGGGTCGTACGGGTCTGCTCCGGGTCCATATCAGCCCGGGAAACCCAGTCCGTCTCGTGGACTTGTACCGTGTTGTGTAGCACGTCGCCCAGTATAAGTCCCCGCTCCCCCTGGGAGTTGACCATGATGCTCATGTGACCCGGGGTGTGGCCCGGTGTCGGCAAAGTGGTGAGTTCACTGGTCAGGGCCTGTTCCCCGTCAACCAGGTCCATCACGCCCAACTCCTCCAACGGCCAAACACACTCCGGCGCGTTGGGGAAACGGGTTTCAACGAGGTCCGGGTTACGGCAGGCTTCCCAATCTTTGGCACTGAACCGGTACCTTGCATTGGGAAAGGTCGGCAGGTATTTGCCGCTTAGGGACTGTAGGTTCCAGCCCACATGGTCCCGGTGTAAGTGGGTCAATACGACCATGTTCACGTCCTCGGGCCGGAGGCCGTTGTTTTCGAAATCCTTCAGAAGCTCTCCCCAAGGAGTCTCCGGAGCATCCGCTGGTTTAGGCCCCAAACCCGTGTCCACCACTATGGTCTGACCGTCGGAACGTACCAGAAAGCAGGCAAGGTTGAATCGGGCCTTGTGCTCTGGAGTGAGGTGGTTATGGTACGGGCTCCAGTCTTCCTCTGGGATAGCGGGAAAGAAATTACAAAGATCAAACTCAAGAATGCCATCTGTTAACGACGTGATTTCCACGTTTCCGATGGTGATCTTGCTGCTAGGCACGATATCCTCCCCCGTAGCTGCGGCGGGCCGCTTAAAGACTAGGGCTAGCCCCGATTTAGGGCCAGGTTCTGCCAATGGCAGATTATACGGGGAGGGAGCGAGGCTGACAACGTGACTAGCCGAGGGCTCCGAAGCAGGAGATGTTCCCAAGGGGATGTTCCAAGCAAGGGATCTATATCGGGAACGGAGGACCTGGTTAGATGGCCGTGGCCAGGCGATCGAGCTCTTTCACTTCAATGTTGGACACCAGCACCATCAACTCGTCGAGTTGCCTGACCTCGAACTCCATGAATTCTTCATCCACGACCATGTATTTGGATACCACTTCCCAAATCTCCTGTTTCATGTTGTGCATGATCTCAGGAGACAAGTCCAGCCTGTCGTGCATCAACACCAGTTGCAAGCGGTGGTGGGCAGTGTCCTTAGTGCGTTCCCGTTCGCTAGCTACCTGGCGTTGGTGAAGCAACCATCTTAAGAACTCACGCATGGGAATAAACGCTCCCGTTAAGACCTACAAGGCCCTTGACCCTGGACATGAACCCCATGCCGGAATCCATCGATACCAGAGGGACGTCCTCTCCGTCCACCCTGGCGGCGATCCGTCTGAAGGCGGCGCCGGAGGGTGCTTTCTTATCATGGACCACCGGCACGCCTCGGTTCGTTGCGGTGATGGTCTTTTCGTCCGCCGGTACCATCCCAAGCACGTCAACCCCCAGCAGGTCTACCACGTCCTGTTGGCCCAGCATGTCGCCCCTGCGTACCATTTCCGGGTTGATCCGATTGATAATCAATTTCGGACGCCGGAGCTCCGAAGCTTCCAGCAGACCGATTACCCGGTCGGCATCTCGAATGGCAGAGACCTCCGGGGTGGTGACGACAATTGCTTCGTTGGCTGCAGCAACCGCATTCTTGAACCCCTGCTCAATCCCGGCGGGACAGTCCATGAGGACGTAGTCAAACTCTTCTTCCAGCGTGGCACAAAGGTCTCGCAACTGTTCAGGCTCAACACTGCTCTTGTCTCTGGTCTGGGCTGCCGGGATCAAGTATAGCTCGTACTTGTTCTTGTCTCGGATCATAGCCTGGTGGGGCTTACACCTTCCCTCGATCACATTGACCAAATCGAATACGATACGATTTTCCAGGCCCATGACCACGTCCAGGTTGCGGAGTCCGATGTCAGTGTCCACCACCACCACCCGATGTCCACGCATGGCCAACCCGGTGCCGATGTTGGCGGTAGCCGTGGTCTTGCCGACTCCGCCCTTACCGGAAGTCAAAACGATTGTTCTACCTTTCATAAGGTACCCCTTTGCTGTATCTTGCGAAGCGGCCTGCAAATGTCGCTACATAGATCGATCGCCTACGGACGTAGGCAACCTTTGGTCCTGGCGAAGTCATTCGGCGCAATTCCTCCGGAGAGGGCGCAAATGCACTGAACGGGCCAATTTGTATGCGCGGGGCTACCAGGTCTGTTGCAATGATCATTGCTTTTGAGTTACCCCCGGTCCCCGCGTGGGCTATTCCTCTTAGAGTGCCGAATACCGCAATGTCGCCTTCCGCCAGGATCTCCGCACCGGGGTTAACGTCGCCCAATATAACCACATCGCCCGCGTAGTGAACTGACTCGCCGGACCGGCAGGTGGACTTGACGAATAACGCGGTGTCTTGCCTTTCCAGGTAGGGAAGCGGCGGAGGATCGTCGGCCAAGGGCGCGTCGTTGGAGCTACTGTCGGGTGCTGGCTCAGCAACCGCGGGGCCGAGGATTTCCGTTGATGCTCGAAATAGCCGGGACAAGGAGAAGGACGGGGCTTCGATGCCACCCTTAGAGTCTCCACCTTGTTCCAATATTTCCGGGGAGCACCAGAACCGGGTTACGGTCAGCCCGGACTCCTTTTCTATTATCTGTTTGATCTGGCTAAGCTCCTCGCGGGAATGCATGCGCTGTCCCACGTTGACGCTTATCTTGCCTTTGGACCACAGTCCACGGTTCTCAACCAGGTACTCCCGGAGCCCCGATGTTACCTGACTAAAGCGGCTCGCATCGTCTATGGCGAAATCCACGTTGGTACCACGGCCAGAGACCTGTACCACGCTAGCCTTAACTGCCAAGCTGCCTCCGCTTATCTAATGGGTGCCGCCCAGGTATTGATCGGGGTTATGTCACCTTCGGTTATAGCAATCGCTATCTAAAGGTTTCAAGGGTTTGACAGCGAGTTTTTGAACAGTTCTGAAACTTAGGTCAAGGTAGCGCCATGGCTCGAACCCCACCACGCCATAGCTGGCAACAAAAATCCCCCCGGCCGGGGGGATTTTTGTTGCCAAGATTCAGGTCCTCTTAGTGCCCTAGCACACTGAATCAGTCTCGGTTGCCAAATATTGCCACCGAGCAAGTGAATGAGCCGGGACGCCCTCCCAAGTTGTGGGTCAGGCCGAGGTCGGCCTTGTTAAGCTGGCGCTGGCCGGCCTTCCCCTGCAACTGTTTGTAAACCTCGTAAATCATGCGGACCCCGCTGGCTCCGATGGGGTGGCCAAAACATTTGAGGCCACCGTCGGTATTGACGGGTAGCTCCCCCTCCAAGGTAAAGGTCCCAGCCTCTACATCCTCACCGCCTCTACCTCGGGGACTGAACCCCAAGTCCTCGTAGATTATCAACTCTGTGATGGTGAAGCAGTCATGGACTATAGCCAGGTCCAATTCCTCCCTTGGATTGCTGATCCCTGCTTCTTGGTAGGTGGCCTGGGCAGCCCGGACGCTTTCCGGGAAATGCACGAAGTCCCAGTCGTTGCGTAACACCCCGAAGGCCCCCACTGACAAGCCCAGCCCCTTTACTAGAATGTAATCGTCGCGAAAAGTCTTGGCGATCTCCGGCGTGGTTATGATGGCCGCCGCCGCTCCGTCACTAACTCCGCAGCAGTCGAACAGGCCCAGGGGCCAGGCAACCATTGGCGCGTTGACCACCTGCTCGGTGCTGACTTCCCGCTGGAAGTGGGCCTTGGGATTGAGCGTGCCATTGTGGTGGTTCTTGGAAGCGATCCGGGCCAGTGTTCTCTTGCCCTCCTCGTAATCGATGCCGTAGTGATGGAAGTAACGTGTGGCCGCCAGCGCAAATTGGGATGGAGGGGGCACAGGGGGCGCGACGTCGGAGCCCGGCGCGTCCGGGATGGACAGACCCGAGAAACCGGAGTCCTTGAGCTTCTCTACACCCATTGCCAGGACGATGTCATAAATGCCGGCCGCCACAGCGTAGCATGCGTTTCGGAACGCATCGGTGGCAGTGGCGCAAGCGTTTTCCACCCTGGTAATGGGTATATAGTCCAGCTTCAATGCCTCGGCCAAGGGTTGACCGGTGCGAAAGGAACTAACGGTCCCCAGCCAAGCAGCTTGGATGTCTTTCCCTTCGATCCCGGCATCTTCGTAGGCTTCATATGCAGCTTCGACCATCAGGTCAGCGGCGCTGGCGTCCCATCGCTCGCCGAACTTGGTGCAACCCATCCCGATTATCGCCACCCGATCTTTGATCCCAGCCATTGTTTAGCCTCCGTCTAGTGTCGGGATTGATGAAGGGAACCGCTGGGGTACTGCCTTCCAGTAGTAATTGTGGATGCCATTGACTACCCTCAGCTTGCGAAAGCTCATATCCACCGGCATCCCTACTTGGATCTCGTCCAGTTCCCGGTCTGTAATCATACAGAGCATTCGGCCGCCGCCGTCAAAGTCCACTGCGGCGATTACCAAGGGGCTATCGGTCGTCCCGGCCAGGTAGTCTAATGAATAAGTAAACACCGTGCCTGGCTTGTCACTCAATCGGACCGGAGAAGAATCGTCCCTGGCCTGACAATTGACACAGATCCGCTGGGCCGGGTATTGCACGTAGCCGCACTGGTTGCACGTCCCCCCGTAAAGACGAATATTCTTATCGTTCTCGCGCCACATCGCTGTAACGGAGGGTGACGCAGGGGCCGGCCTCCGGGCCGCGGCATCCGTTACCCACACATCCCTCCATCTAGCATAAGTCTCGTAGCTGTCCAAGGACAGTTTGGAGTTCAAGTGGCCTGTGACCGCTTGGTGGGCCGGCCCGCGGGGGACCCGCTCCGTGGTGCGGAATCCCAATACATCGCTCCCGTCTCCGTAGGATACGGTTAGAATTAGTTGCCCACTGCTGCGGTCTTCCAGGGAGTTGACCAGCAGCATTAACGGGAAGGCGGCCCCCGTATTGCCCAGACTACCGAACATCGGGTTCTGGGCTTGCTCAGCAGTGAAACCCAACAGACGCACTAGCTGGGAGTGGCGTCGGCCATCCGGTGAGTAAAGGGCTATTTTCGCTACGTCCTTGGTGGTCAGGCCGTGTTTGTTAAGGAATCCGGCCACCGCTTCTTGCAAGATTCGCTCCAGTCCCTCTTCCGTAGCAAACCGGTCTTCCCAAGAACGCACGAAAGGGTCTGCAGCCGACCGCCAAGAATCCAACATATTCTCGGTTATGGAGTGGGATCCCTCAAATTCAGCGATAGTGTCAGCTTCGGAAACCAACAGTCCCACCGCCCCGTCACCGGAATTGCGCTCAGTGTCCCCCTTGGGTGCACCGGGCCGACTATCGCTGGCGATCACCAGGACTTGGCTGGCAGATCCTGCGGTTACCGCGTCCAGCGCCGACTTCAGCGCGGTAGTGCCAGCCCGTAGAACATCGGTCACGTCTGCGGTGAAGATGTCCCGGCGAAGGTCCAGGGCATTGGATATGACTGAAGCGCATTGCTTTTCGGCGTAGGGTGGGGTGGTGGTGGCGAATAGCAAACCATCCACCTGCTCCCGTTCCAGCCCTTTCAGACAGTCGATTCCGGCCGCCACCGCCATAGTAATGCTGTCCTCATCAAAGTTGGCAACCGAGCGCTCTTGGCTGGAGTTCCAGCCAACGGTCTCGGCACTCAAACGGTAGCGGGGAATGTAGGCGCCGTAACTGGCGATTCCTACCATAGCGGCTCTTCTCCGGGGAGTTGGATGCCATGCTAGCAGTCCAAAACTTTGAGTGTCAACGCAGCTTGGGTTCGCGACGCCTCTTTAGTCGAAGCCAAGTCTGTAGGAGTCCCTGTGCTACAATTAGTTCCCTTAATCGCGGTAATGTGACCCGCCGTGACAGGCGGCTCGAACCAATAAGAGAGGGCACCCAGTGGCTCAGATGCGCTCCAATATTTTGGGTTGGATACTTTCCTGCGTAGTGCTAGCCGCGTCCGCCCTTGCCCTTGGTTGCGCCGTTGACACCGCCGCTGGGGGCGACGAAGTAGACCCTGCCCTGGAGGGCCTACCCGCGGAGTTCAACCGGCTCGCGGAGGTCTGGCAACTACTGGAGCGGGAGCACATCGACGGCGGTGACTTGAACGCACAAGAAATGAGCGATGAGGCCATTCGGGGGATGTTGCGTTCCTTGGACGATCCTTACGCGGGCTTCCTTACCGCAGAACAATATACCCTTGAAACCCAGGATATACAGGGGTTCTTCGAAGGCATCGGCGCTGAAGTCGGTATGAGAGATGGAAGAATAACGATTCTGGCGCCTATGCCCGAGGCACCGGCGGAGATCGCGGGAATCCGGCCGGGTGACATCATCGTTGAAATCGATGGAGAGAGCACACAGGGGATCAGCCTCATGGAGGCTGTGGCCAAGATTCGGGGCCAAAAAGGAACAACCGTGGAACTCTTGGTTCTGCATTTGGACGCCGAAAGCCCGGCGCTTATCTCCATCATCAGAGGTGTTATCCCACTGCAGAGTGTCCGCCTGCTGATGCAGTTGGGCAACACTGGGCACCTGCGATTATTTGGCTTCACAGAGAACACCAATGATGAGCTGGAAAAGGCGCTGGATCAGTTCGAAAGGTCTAAGGGTGTTGGGCTCGTCATAGACTTGAGGAACAACCCAGGGGGCCTGGTTTCATCCGTGGTCGATGTTGCAAGCCAATTTCTGGATGAAGGTCTGGTCTTGTACCAGGTCGATGCCAAAGGCGCCCGTACCGATTGGCACGTGGAGGACGGTGGCAAGGCGCGAGACATACCAATGGTGGTGCTGGTCAACCAGTTTAGCGCCAGCGCCAGCGAAGTGTTTGCTGGGGCGATCATGGACCACCGCAGGGCCACTGTAATTGGGCAGGTCACTTTTGGCAAAGGCAGCGTCAACAACCTATGGCCACTACACGATGGCTCAGGGGTCAACTTTACTATCGCGCGGTGGTTTACCCCTAACGGCAGGCTCCTGGAAGGCGAGGGAATCATGCCGGACATCGTGTCCGAGAACCCGGCCGATGGGTCACGGGACCTGCAACTGGACCGGGCTATCGAGATTCTTCAAGAGCAGATCGCTCGAGGCGGCTAGCGATTGGCCCGAAAGAAGAGGCCCGGAGCCAACAGCAACAATAGGCCCGTTGCCTCCAACCGGAAGGCTTTTTACGAGTATGAGATACTCGACCGGTACGAAGCGGGACTGGTCCTTACCGGCACTGAGATAAAATCAGTCCGGGCGGGGAAGGTCGACTTGCGGGACGCCCACGCCAGACCCCAGGGCGGCGAGCTCTGGTTGTTAAACTCTTACATCGCTCCCTACGACCCAGCCAGCATTTACAACCACGACCCAAGACGGCCCCGCAAGCTGTTGTTGCATCGGGGCGAAATTTCAAAGCTAATCAGTGAAGTATCCGAGAAAGGGTTGACGATAGTCGCCCTCCGCATCTATATCAAGAACCATCTAGCCAAGGCTGAAGTGGCTCTGGCCAAGGGCAAACGCCAATACGATAAACGGCGGGCTATAATCAACCGGGAACTGGACATGGCCGCCCGCCGGGCCATGCGGGCGGCCCGTTAGTTCTTGCTCTCGGTGCGCGTTCTGCCCTCGCCTGGCTGTTTAGGTATAACCCGGGGCTGAATGCTTCCACAAAGCCCCTATATCCGCACCTAGACTGGTGATTTGACTCCCCCAGGGAGGTTCCCCTGTGATTAGCTTGCCTTCCCAGTAAATCGAATGAATTGGTATCCCCGAATGAAGTGAGGCATACATTGATTAGAGCCCTTGGAAAGATGACTCCTAAAGTTGCGGATACTGCTTGGGTCAGCGAGTTCGCTTACGTTGTCGGCAACGTGGAGATAGGAGAATACAGCAGCATCTGGCCTGGAGTCACGGTCCGGGGCGATGGAGACCGCGCCATCGTAATAGGTAGTTATGTAAATATACAGGAAGGATCGGTGGTACACGGTAACGGGATGGTGATCGAAGACTCGGTTAGTATCGGCCATTGCGTGGTGGTGCACTGCGACCGCATCGGGCAGGGCACCCTGTTGGGGAACAACAGTACCGTCCTGCCTCGGGTTGTGTTGGGCAAGGAATGCTTGATCGCTGCTAATTCGGTGGTGTTGTCAGGGAACAATGTCCCTGACCGGTCCTTCGTTACGGGTGTACCTGGCGGCGTCAAGCGACAAGTCACCGACGGCCAGGTCGAGAACATGAAGCACACAGCTCAAGAGCTGGTCAAGCGGGCGGCGATGTTCCGGGACAGCGGACTCTGACCGGATGTCAGTCCAGCCTCCGGGCTACCGGCAATAACCGGTCGGCCAAGTGTTCCATTAACCGAATTACGTCTTCCAAAGCATCCACCCGAAAATCATAGGTCAATTGATCGATGCCGAGTTCCTGGCAATAGTACAGGTCGTCGATCACTTGCTGGGTATCTGTCACCAGCGCGCCGCCGGTGCGGACCGACCCCGACTCGGGCAGGCCGATATCGGTAAAGTGAAGACTACGCTTGAGAGACAGCGACACGCTGTCCGGGTCCCGGCCCGCTCGCTCTGTCTGCTGCCGCAAATAAGGGACGTGCTCCGCCACAAAATCGGGAGTCTGGCGGGTGACATGCCAGCAGTCGCCATACCTGGCGGTGCGCCTCAACGCAGCCCGGCTGTGGCCGCCGACCCAGATGGGGATTGTTGGCTTCTGTACCGGCTTCGGATAAAACGCTATCCCGTCAATTTGGAAAAACTCGCCGTGGAACTCCGGGTTAGACTCAGTCC
This sequence comes from Dehalococcoidia bacterium, assembly GCA_965197555.1. Lineage (GTDB taxonomy): Bacteria > Chloroflexota > Dehalococcoidia > Lucifugimonadales > UBA3495. The sequence goes on from OZ240213.1 coordinate 2,912,492, forward strand.
ACAGGACCCGGAACATCTTCAGATATTCGTCGCTCATTTTGCCGCGTTGCGTGTAAGACATACCTAGGGTCTCGAACTCTTTCTCCAACCAACCGACGCCCACACCGCAGATCATCCGGCCGTTGGTCAACACGTCTAGGGAGGCGAACATTTTTGCTTGGACTACCGGATTGCGGTAAGGGAGAATGACTACCGTGCTCCCCAACTTGATGGTTGTAGTGCAAGCGGCCAAGTAGCCCAAGACGGTCATGGTCTCTAGAAAAGGCTCCTCCGGCGGCCGCTGGAACGACCCATCCGAGGTGTAAGGGTACTGGGTAGTGCCTTCGGTGGGAAGCACAATGTGGTCACCGGCCAGCACGCAATGGAAGCCTAGGTCTTCAGCCCTTTGAGCTAACAGCTTCAGGCCGACCGGGTCGGGTAAGCGGGGAATAGCAACGCCGATTTCCATTATTTGTACCCTCCAATGTATGTACCTGAAGTTAGGCGCTAGACCGCTCGCTTCAAACTCCCGTAGCTGGAACGGAGCATGTATTGGTTGGATACGAATTCCATCACAACGTCCACCCCCCCTCTCCCTCGGTCAACCGCTGTGTCTATTCGTGGAACTAGCCCCGCGCCTGGCGGCGACCGACACGTCCTGCCTTCCCGGCAGAATTGACACCGGCCGGAGGGTGAGCCAAATCCGAGCAACCGATGGCAACAGCGGGGCACCAAAGCCGCCAATATTGACGAGTCGGCGGAAGGGAGTATAGCCAAGGGCTGCGACAGGGTCAAAGTTGGATGCCTTCCTGAACAGCATCGTTCCGACGGTATTTGTTAGCTGCCGGTGCAGGCCACCCCTTGTGATTTTATATCCTCCAGCCTGACCGGACCGATCCCCTTGATCCACACCAGTTCATCCAACGAGTTGAGGGGTCTCAAGAGAATCATCTCCGCCGCCCTAACCGGTCCAATATGGATGATCAACTCCAGGGCGTCAGCCGGCGCTGAATTTATGTCAACCTGGTCCACCCCACATACCCTGGTAGGAGGGGTAGGGGCTAGAGTAGGCGTCATTGTGCTAGTAGGCGACGTCGTAGCCATCGGCGTAGCTGCCAGGATGGAGGTCGGCGGGGGTGACGGCCTGGCTGTAGCTGTGGGCACCGGCTCAAGTGTAGCGGTGGGAGAGGGTGCCGGGATGTGGGTGGGGGTTGTTTGGAGGACCCGTGTCGAGCTAGGCTCCGGAGTCTCGGTTGGAGCAGAGGCCGGGCTCGGCTCGACGGTTGGCATCAGCACCGGAGTGGAGAATGGTATACTCTTCGATCTCCCGGAAGGTGGCACCGTTGTAGCAGCATTGGGCGCCGCCGTTTCCTTTGGCGGTTGAGGACTTATGGTCTGTTGAGCTTGGACTTCGGCGGGGCCGAAGTCCGGTGTGAGGGTCGGGGCTGGCCCTGCACCGGCGCATGCTATCGCAGTTAACCCCAACAAGGCCGCAAGCCAGGAGATGAGTGAAGCATTGATTCCCAATTGGTGTCCGACCCGCTATTCTCCGGCGTCAACTCAAAAGCGACTGGTGCCAAACCGCTCACCCAAGGGTAGCAGAGACGCGCAACGATTTGCATCCCGGTAGTCGAATGCTATAGTCGAATGCTATAATTGTCGCCATCACTCGACCGGCGATTTCGCTAAACCGTGAGGTGGTCACGTGTGGAATTGTTGGTTGGGCAACATCAAAGGTTTTGGGAATAATCTAGACAACGGACTCCGTTATGGGGCCCATGGGCAGGAGGAAAGTCGATGATGCAAGACATCGGTAAAGCAACTTTCGACGCCGGTGCTGTGAGTATTGTTGTCCGGCACGAGTTGTGGGACGGGAATATTCAAGACCATTCGGACCAGGGAGTGAGCATTCGGGTGGTCACGCAGGCGAACGGCGATGAGACCGAGGTTTTACGCTTCAACTGTTTCGACATAGAGCGGAGCTACGCTTATGCTCCCGAGGGGAAAAACGAGCAGTTGAGAATGGACCCGACCGTCGACGGCAACCCGATAGGCTGGTCAGTGAAGACCATACGCAACTCGCTGCCTGCGATGCTGGAGCGGGCCGGATACGAGGATTTGGCCAAGAACATAGATATGGGCTTGGTGAGTGAAAAGCTTGGCGAAGCGGACGCCGCCGCCCGAGAGATGTTCCTGACCCACAGGGGCACGGTCAAGCACAACAGAGGGACTGATATCTTCGAAGCAGGAAACATCCGGTTTGGCCTCGAAATGCGGACGGTAAGAGAGGATGGTGGGATGGCCATTCATGTCCTGGCCGATGTGGAAGGGACTAAGGGCAAGGATTACACCGAAGAAGCAGAGCTCTTGGCCTTCGACTGCTTCCGCCTGGGACCCCATTATCACTACGGTCCCAGGAACAAGAACCACCGGATCTATTGGGACCAGACGCTGGTGACCGATCCGCTGGGATGGACCTTGGACCAATTTAAGACCGGTAGACTGCCTGCGATGATCGAGCGAGCGGGTTATCCGGGAATCGCCGCCGACTTGGACCAAGACCTGATTGCGTCGGTCATTCCTGGAATGGAAACCAAAGCCCGGCAGATGGTCATCGATGACCCACGCTAGCCAACTCAACATTCAAGGCGGCGCTTGCCTAAAGGACCAATTCAACGGATAATAGGTACCAGCCGTAGCGAGTCATGCAGAAGCATGACACTTACACCGAGGCGATTCGCAACATTAAATAAGCCGAAGGAGGCCACAAATGGATAAGGGCTCAACTGTCATAGACGCGGGGCCGGTGAGCATCGCAATGTCGTACCGGGCCGAGATCATGAACGACCAAGGTCTGTGCGTGCAGTTATACAGCGAAGTCGACGGAAAAGACACCGAGATCCTGCGCTTCGACTGCTTCGACCAGCACCCTCATTATCATTATGGTCCGGAGAACCACAATATCCGCTTGGACATGGACCAGACCACCGCGGGTAATCCCTTTGGCTGGACCGTCGAGCAGCTCACAGGGAAACTCTCCACCATGGTAGAGCGGGCCGGCTACGAGGATCTGTCATCGGAGCTAACGTCGCATCCGGTATCTCAGGACACTTGGAATAAGGTCGAAGAAGCAGGCAGATCATTGGCGCAGAACGAGCGCAGGACTGTTCACCACACCATGCCGGACATGCTGGAAGGCGATAAGATCGAATTGGGCAACATCAAGTTCGGCTTGGAGTACCGCAAGCTTCCCCAGATAAACGACGAAGGCATGGCGATCCATGTTCTGTCCGACATCGCCGGGCAGGAGATTGAGTTGCTGGCTTTCGACTGCTTCCAGGGTGCCCCCCACTATCATTATGGCCCCCGTAATCAAGACGTCAGGATCTACTGGGACGTCACCACTTCCGGGGAGACCCTCCGCTGGACTCTCGACCAGTTCAAGGCGGGCAACCTCGGGGCCATGATCGAGCGAGCGGGCTACCCCACCATTGCTAACGCTTTGGACGAGAGGCTGATCCAGGAGAAGATGCCCGAGATCGAGGCCAGGTGCTTGGAAATAGTGGACGCCAACACCAAGCCACAAGCCATGCAGAACGACGCTCGGAAGACCAAGGCTCAATTGATCCAGGAGGTCGAAGCGCTCCGCCAGCAAGTAGCAGCGCTTTAGTCCCCTCCCTCACCTCACGCGCCCAGTGCAAAACGGCCCGGGATCACCGGGCCGTTTTCATGTTCAACGGCTGACCATAGCCTGAGAAGTATACCTACATCATCGCGTAGCCACCGCTTACGCTCAGGGTCTGCCCCGTAATGAAGCTGGCGGCGTCGGACGCCAGACATACCACAGCATTGGCTACCTCTTGGGCCGTACCTAGCCGCCGAAGCACATAGCTGCTCTTTACTCTATTCAACACCTCATCCGTAAAAATATCTTTCATCTGGTGCCACATGCTCTCATCGCTGATGGGTTCCTCAGGCGTTGGCACCACCAACCCGGGACAGACCACGGTCAGCCGGAGCCCATACCGGCCGGTCTCCCGGGCGATGGACTTGCTGAGCGCTATTACCCCAGCTTTGCAGGCCGAATAAACCGCCTCGCGATACTCCCCCATCCGGCCTGCGTCAGAGCTGATAGTGATGATGGCGCCCGACTGGCGATCGACCATGTGAGGCAAGACAGCATGGATGCAGTTGATCGCACCCCAAAGGTCAACCCTGACCTCCTTCTCCCATTCTTCCCTGGGTTTCTCCATAAACAAACGGTCAATGGTCCAACCCACGTTGTTGACCAGCACGTCGATCCGGCCGAACTCGGCAACGGACTGATGTACTAGGTTGTTGACTTGCTCTGGTTCGGTTACATCGGTGGCGATCACCTTGACGCTGCTGCCAGTGTTCATGTTCCGGGGCCAGTTCAGCGATCGTAATATTGCTTCCTTCCGTGGCGAAGGCGTGAACGATGGCCCGACCAATGTTGGAGCCGCCTCCGGTGACAATGACGCTCTTATCCTTGAGGCCTAATTCCATGCGTCGACATCCTCCTTCAAAGGTTAGTAATCTGAGACCTTACCCACCTGTCGCCCGGCGTTGGTCTTGGATCGGTGTAGTCAGGAATCTAGGACGGGTCTTGACGCTACTAAAATGATGGTCCCAGTTTACAGGGTGAGATAAGCATAGGGATGCGGGTGTGACTGACGGGCCGGGGTTGTGGAGTGAGGAGGAGGTCCGATGACGTTGACGCCTTCGTTATGGAGTGATTCAATGGTTCAATGGGTTAGCTGGCCGTCGTTATGTCAAGGTTCATCGGTCCTCCGCGCAAGACATTACCCAGCCAGACACCAGTATCTTTCGGCCCCATATCAGGTCATCCGTTTCTGAATCCGGGCGGTTAGCTCAGCTGGTTAGAGCGCCTGCTTTACACGCAGGAGGTCGCAGGTTCGAGTCCTGCACTGCCCACCAAAAAATCGAGAGCCGGTAACACTTGCTTTGACCACACTCGATTGTAGAAAGACAGTTGGTGGTTGGTGCTCTCAAGCTTCACTTTCTAGGGAATTTCATCGTAACTTAAATATGGCTCAGAGGTTATGTTCAGCGCTTTACTCTTGGCCCGGAGGAAGTCAACAAGCGCTACTTTGCCTAAGAGCACCGCATGGATGTCCTCTCCATTCATTAAGAATATTTTCTTGTCTGGATTTTGTTTCATTAGGCCAACTACATGGGAAGACCACCCATTTACAGAAACGAATACTGCCAGTGTCCGTGCCCCGGATCGCCCCAACTTCCCTGACAACCCATCGACTTCCTGTGGACTAGTCATCTTGGACTGCCACTTACATTCCACCATATAATACCAATCATCTAATTCGAACGCTCCATCTATCTGTTCACCGCCAGCGTTCCGCCTAAAGCTTTCTCGTACCAGTATGTCTTCCAATGCAAACAGGCTATTTATCAATGTCTCAAATAGGTAGCCACGTTTCTGCGGTGTTGTAGAGCTATTTGACAGGTTTTCAAAGTCCTTAAGGAGCAGTCTCAACGGTGTTCCCCGCCCGTTGGTAAGATTAGGGTCCAATTGTCCTAACTGATCTATGAACTTGAGATATGTCAGGGAATCCAGACCCCTGATCATCCCCAAGTACTCGATCTTGCCTTTCAGGACCTTTTCGAATTTGGGAATGGGCAACCAATTGGCACGGTGCTTCTTGTTATATTTGTTCTCCCATTCCTCTTGAGCTAAAGCTAACCCATGTTTCTCCCAAGCGTGCAGTATCGCCCGTATTTGGTTTGTGTATTTCCTGGGGAGGCTAGGGAAATCATTGACCGTGACGCCCGTAACTACTTGGCGGTTGTTTCGCCCCCTCAACCATATCTTTTCAGCGTTAATCGAGAAGCCGTTTTGCGTAATGACCTGAAGGAGTCTTTCGCCTGGATGGACTTGATTAAGACGGTCGATGAAACCAAATCGGGTGGAAAACGTCTGTTTGTGTTGGAGAACGTAATGTCATCAGCGTATCGGGTGTAAGTCGCACGATTCACTTTGGCAAGTTGCTGCAAGTGGCTGTCCATCTGAGCGCAGATCATGTTGCTGACAACGGGAGAAGTCGGGGCACCTTGAGGGAGGTAGCCTTTGAAGCAACAGAGATGGGCGAGTACAGTCGATACATTCTGGGGCAGAGAGTATGGCTTACCCATAAACATTCCGCGCACCCGCCCAAAATTGATGGAAGGGAAAAAATCTTCTAGGTCTACATTTAGAACCCATGTCTTCTTCACATGCTGTTCACCATTTGACTTCACGTTCTTCCCTTGAGTGAAGCCATGGACGCTAGGCTTGGTAGAATATACCGCTTGCAAGACTTGGTTCAATTTTTGCTGCAATATTTTCACATTTGTCGTGGGTGTATCAATTTTACGTTCCCCACCCTTTTTCTTACTAATATAGAATGTGGTGTAACGCTTTTCTTCAGGGGTACGATACATCCAATAGTTGAAATCGCGGTGGGCGACTTCCAGCATCGCAGAAACGTCTTCCGGTAATTTGAGCCCTTGAAACAACTGGAGCAGTTCTTCAGGGCTTTTAGTTAGAATGAGGCTCAAACTGGCTTCCTGGAACCCAAATCAATGAGGTGCCCGTAGCTGATTTCAACCTTCCTCGAGACTGACATGCAACCAGGAGGCACAGACGCTGCAACAGCGAGCGTAAAGCGTACCTTAGCAAAAGGATCACCGCTGGATCAGCGGCAACAATTAACCCGTCGCCGCGGGCACCTCACAAACAATTATACAAGGACATTTGCCCTAGAATAGACTTGGCGGCCACCATATCTTCGACCAGCGCCGATTAACCGACGACCGAGGTCATCCAGCGTCCTGCCTTTTAGTCCGCAGCAACTTATGGGTTGGCACCTGCAAAGCAGAAGCCCCCCAATTTACCGGACACCTTGTGCCATTACAGCCATAATACCCTTCGGATTCTGGCCCTGCTGAGGACCTTAGCTCACACTAGAACTGTGGTACCCTGGATTGGGGATGCAACCGGTTGGGCTGTCCCGGTCCACCAATTGGGGAAGCCGATGCTCAATCAGTCAACGCCCCAAGGGACTTACAGGGCAACCTCCCACCGAAAAGTTCGCAATTGAGCCTGTCTCAGAAGTCTGTGAGAAGGCTTGAGTGTAAGCTGTGGTGCAACACCGGTACAGGAGCGAATCGGATGCCGCTTCGAGATATGGACCGAGAGCAGATGTGGTTGTTGCCGCCGTCCCTAGACGAGTTGTTGCCTCAGGATCATCCAGCGAGGTTTGTGGCGGAGATCGTAGACGCCTTGAACAAGGAGGACTGGTCAGAGCTTGGGGTGGACATAGAAGGTGACTCGATGGGAGCGCCAGCGTACCATCCCCGTGCATTATTGAGCGTATGGCTATACGGGTTCATGACGGGAGTGCGCTCGTGCCGGAAGCTGGAAGTGGCCTGCCGGGACCAGATACCGTACCTGTGGCTGACCGGGTGGCAGCACCCCGACCACAATACCCTGTGGCGGTTCTACAAAGGGCATCGGCGGTCCATGAGGAAGCTATTCGAGCGAACGGTAAGCACGGCGGTAGCGATGGAGCTAGTGGATTTGGCGGTCCAGGCGGTGGATGGGACGAAGGTATCCTCCAGCGCCTCGGTAAACAGAAGCTACGATGCTGCGGGACTGAGGGGGCTGCTGGAGCGTCTGGAGGGGGTGATAGCCGACCTTGAGGCTCAGAACGAGGCGGGAGAAGACGCTGCCGTTACCCGCCTGCCTGAGGAATTGGCCGACAAGAAGGTACTGAGAGAGCAGGTAAGGCTGGCGATGGCCGACCTCGCCAGTCAGAAACGTCATAGTCGCATCAACCTGACCGATCCAGAGGCCCGGGTGATGAAGGGTAGGCATGGTGGAATCGTGGCTGGATACAATGCCCAGGCGATGGTCTCGGCTACGAAGACGGAAGAGGGTACATCCGGCATGTTGGTCACCGCAGTGGATGTGGTAGATGAAGTCAATGACAACGCCCTGTTGACGCCGATGATGGAGCAGTCGGAGGAGACGACGGGGACGAAGTCGCAGATGACATTGGCCGACGCCGGATACTTCGCCGCCAGCCACCTAGCGGAGTGCGACCGTCGTGGTCAGCAGGTGGTGGTCTCTGAGGCACGCCAACGGTTCCTCAAAGACCCATATCACAAGGACAGATTCACCTATGACGAGCACAGTGACAGCTTCAGGTGTCCCCAGGGGCAAACGCTCGCGTTCGTCCGCATACAACATGTGAACGGAGTCCCTTTGCGACTGTACCGGGCTGCAGGTGCTATCTGTCAGGTATGCCCAGCCCTCAGAGCCTGTACCAAAGCCAAGGAGATCGGGCGAAGCCTCGCCATAGGGCCGCACGATGAAGTGCTACGTCGCCATCGCGCCTGGATGTCCACCGCGGCTGCCAAAGAAGCTCAGAGGTTGAGAAAGCAGCTGGTCGAGCCAGTCTTCGGAATCATCAAGGAGCAACAGGGTGCACGGAGATTCCTGTTGCGGGGCCTCTCCAACGTGACTGCCGAGTGGACCCTCTTAGTAACCGCCTTCAACTTGCGCACACTTTGGAGGGTGTGGAGTTCCTCCGTCCATCTTCAGCCCTCCACCTGACGGTCCCTAACCTCGTCCCGTAAAACGTTTCATTAACTGAAGCTAATTATCTCTTCACCCCTCTTGTTTGGTCTGACCCGAGAATCTGATCAGACTGACAACAATGGCCTTCTGAGACAGGCTCAATTCGGTACGCCTTGGCCCACCAGTCTCTGATGTTGCAATCTCTTGATCCTGTTCAAGTCAATCCCTGTTGTACCAGATTTCGAGACGCACCTACAGACTAGAAGAACTCGTTGAAGGTGCCCTGCTAGACTAATCTACGACTGTAATTCGCGTAGACGCCACCTGCCTCGCGTAATGATGTAACGTGTGGGATGTCGGTTGACATTAAACGGGAATAATCATTGGAAAGCCACAAATGCCCTCCACAGTAGGAATCATAAACGCTCAGGTTTGGTTGCAACGCGCCGGTGTACACACCCAGATCGCCATTTATTTAGCTGAGAAAGGAGATCCAAATCTATTAGTTGAAGCCGTGAGCCAGTTGCAACAGGCGTGCGAAAAGGCCACAAAGGGCGTCATGCTCGCTAATGGGATATCGTACGACGAAGTCAAGGGGATGGGACACAACACCATTGGCGCGTTTATAAACCTGATCTCTCAAATGATGGGTAACAGTCAACTATCCGAAGGTCTTTCGCTGCCCCTAGTTACGAAAAATGCGGCGGGGTCCGTTTATGACCTAACAAGATTGGTATGGAGTGGATCACGTAACAAGGCAACTCGAGATAAAGTGCGGTATGCGTTCAAGCAAGTTCTCCGGACGCCGTCGGAAAACCTGGGTAACAAGGCTGTTGAAGTGGCGGAGTGGAGACGCTTGACAAGAGCATTTCCTCCTGAAGTGGTAGAGCTGTTCATTGAGGTCTATGCCGAATTTAGGGACAAATTACGCGAATACATCAACGAGGTCCCTGTCCCCTATGTTGACCCACGCCCTTTGCTAGCAGGAGAAGTTGATGCCGAGACCTGGGTATTCAGCTCGTCCCACGCGGGATTACCCAAACGGTTTCCAGGGCAGGAGACGGACCCTCGAATTGATCCAATATTTGCCAAGGTGGCACAAGAGCTCGTCAGTGTTAGAGTCGAGCAACAGTTACGTCATATCGACCGGAGACATTGGCCTGGTCGGGTTAATATTAGAGAGGTACTGCATCACATTGGCAACTGGCTGACGGCCTTGAGTTGGTTATTCTTGTGTGCGACGGTGACGACACCCCATGCCGTAAGTTCTAGATACCCGGCCGAAGAGGGCCGAGCCAGAACAGAAATGGGTTCGCAAGATTATCGGGAAACACTGGGAATAGTTGCCTGCATCCGTCAATTGGCCATAAACACGGATGAAGCAATACAAAACTTGAAAAGACATTATAGGCAGGTCTCCGAAGACTACCGACAAATGCTTCGATAACTATCCTGCAGTAGAAGTGGACCAACAGGTCAAACCCCATTTCTGGAACCGGAAGGGGACTTAAGAGTAAGAGGTGGAGGATAGCCTAGGCCAAGAGGAATCCATTAGCTACGCAGAACGCGTTGCACCTTGCATCTACGATTATGCCAACAGGACGGGCAGAAACCGCGGACCAGTACGCAGGTGAATCGGACCCCTAAGGGCTCGGGACCGTTAGTTAAGTCCGTTTATTACTGCGACGATTCGCAGTTTTCGTATCGCTTGTTAGTCCGCCCACCTGTACTCCTACAATCCGGGCCGCTGTCAATGCCATGATAGAGGGCAATTCCCAGTCGGTTCACTTCAAGTACCTGTCGCTTACGTTAAAAGCTTGGCGGCTAACTCAACGAAGTCGTCCACGATGATGTCGGGCTGGTACTCCGACTCTTCCGTGGGAAGTTGGTACCGGTTGACGTAGGCTGCTCTGAAGCCGCAGGCTTGGGCGCCCAGGATATCGAAAGCGTGCGCGGCGACCATCATGGCCTCCCCGGGCTCGCACCCCAACCGTTGTATCGCTTTGCGGTATATGCCCGGGGAAGGTTTAAATGCGCCAACTTGGTCCACGGATATTATGGCGTCGAACTTTATTGGGACGTTGTTCCCCAGCAACTCCTCCAAGTACCACTGTTCCCCGTTGGAAAGAGCAACCAGCTTGTAACGCCCCGCCAACGACCGCAGCCCTTCAATGGCGTCGTCGTAAGGCTGCAGGCCTTGGTAAACCTTCATAAACTCTTGGACCGCGTCGGCAGTATAGCTAACGTTGTGCTTCTTCAGGCAGTAAACGAAGGCCCGCCGACAGGTCTCAAGGTAGCCGCTGTGTCCAAGCATTAACAGATTATCTTGGTACTGCTCAATACGTTGCCGTTCTCGCCAATCGGCGTAAAAGGCTCGGCCAGTCATCTCGGAGCCGTGGGCCCCCAGGAAGAGTCCGGCGGGACCGGCTAGGCTGCCGGCAAGGTTCATGACGGTGCCGAAGATGTCGAAGGTAAGGTAGTTTACGCGAGCAAGGGATCCGTCGGCCATGCAATAATCTCCTAATTGAACCAGTCTGCGACCCACTCGCCGATCATGATAGGCGTGGCGTTGGCCGGACAACGTCCTAACCGCCTCCAGCAGCAATACCTAGCTGTTGGACCGTCGGCTAGTATGGTTGCCAAGGCGCAGCTTCCTCAGGCTGCGCCAACCACTATCACACGAACCACCCCAGCAGACACATTTTGATGGGTCGGCGCCCAGTATAGCATCGCCAAATGGCCCTGAGGACAGCCCGTGCATCATCTAAACTGCACGATGTTCGGTGGGTGCCGTAGCGACTATGTTAGGCGTGCCACCGGTGCCTCAAGGGCGGTCAGCTCAGTTGGTTAGAGTACTTGCTCGACACGCAAGAGGTCAGTGGTCCGAGTCCACTACCGCCCACCAGACTTGACGAAATCAAGAACTTTCACCATTACTTTCGCTTTGGCGGTGTAATCGTCCATCTACCCTGCTTCGCCCGGTGGGGAGACCAGCCAGGCGCCACCGGGCAGCCCCTCTGGTACAGTACGAAGTCGCTGAGACCCTGCCGTATCAGCAGGGTCTCAGCGTTTGTGCAGGCAAGTGGCTGGCGCTCGGCAGAGGCAAAACACCCTTCCAACGCGCCAGCCATTGCGCTCTCTTACGCGTTATTCGCGGTTGGCCCGTCGACAACGAAGGGGCTTACCCACACACTTTGCCCGCCCTGACCTTGCGACGGCCAGTACCACGGGCGGCTCGCAACGCCTCAATGGAGAGGGTTGCCAGCCTGGCGCAGGCAAGGTATTCGGCGGCGTAGCCATGAGCCTCTGCCAAAGTAACCTGGTCCCGACAATAACTGCGACCCGGCGAAGATAAGCTCGGTCCGTGCTCACCCAATCAGAACCCAATCCCTCAATCATATTGACAAAAGGCCGGGCTGTCGGGTAATGTCAAGGCCGATAACCCGGGCTGATTTCGCTCCCTGAGTGGTAAGCGGTGTATTCTATCTGGTCCCGATTGTAGGCAAACGGCGACGGTGCCCCGGCGACCCCCGCCGCCGCTGCGCTGACCGCGCTTGGGGCCGCCGTCCACGGCGGTCTAGTGCAAACGTCGCACCCAGATTTTCCTTCTGGCCTAGTCCCACAGCCGCTTCCGGCTCCCTCCACATCCTTCCGTGACATAGATGGGTGCAGGCCGGAGCCTGTGGCAGGACCTTCCGGCGGCAAGCAAACTACTATTAGGAGCGAACATTGAGAATCCGCTCCCAACCCTTTCTGTTTATCGCCATTCCACTTATGTGTATCTTGGCGTCCATCCTGCTCTTGGCAGCCTGTGGAGGCGGCGAGAGCAAGGAGGACATCATCGCTCAGACCTGGGACTGCTGGGCCCAGGGGGACACTGAAGTCTTCGAGGCAAGCATGCTCATGACGTTCCCCACCGCCAACAATATGGACGAGGCCAAGGCGCAGTTCATCTATGTGAGTTCCGTCGCTCCGATCGAAGACCTGAAGGCGAGCCGCGACGAAGCCTGCAGTAACGTGCCTTCCTAGCCTGGCACCACGCTTCCAACGGCCCCGGCTACCACTCCGGCCGCCACCACTATCCCAGGTTGGTTCAGACCGGCCTCCACCAGGCTGACTTCCCGACCCTCTGCTGGTTTGAAACAAACAGGCCCAGGATGGGCGGTGTCGTGCGTTATACCCAACACACGTTAGGAACACCGCTGTTGGTATTCCCGGGTTGTGTTGGCTATTGCGCATGGGGCGCCCGCTCATCCCTGCGGAAGCCGACATACCAACACATATTTGGGAGTGGCGAAACGGGTGTCTCAGCATTGACGCCCATAGCACCTCCGCCATACTATCCGTACGAGTCCGTGGATACATGGCGCTAGTCAAGACCGGGAGAGAAGGAAAATGACCCGTACACGCACGACAAGATACGTGACCCTGTTGAGCGTTGTCCTTGCGCTGGCCCTTACGGCGGCGCTCGCGGCCTGCGGCTCTGATGAGCCGTCCGGCGTGACAGGCCCCGACCGGACCGCGTCTACTCCGGCTGCGACAGCGCCGCCCGCGGCCTCCGGCTCCGTCAAAACGGACCGGGAAGCCCTGGTTGCCCTCTACAACGCAACGGACGGTGAGAACTGGGATGGAAGCGCCAACTGGCTGAGCGACGCTCCCCTCGGCCGATGGAAGGGCGTCACCACCAACGTCGACGGGCGCGTTACAAAGCTGGACCTCCTCGGCAACTACTTGAGCGGGGAGATACCGCCGGAGCTGGGCAGCCTCTCCAGCCTGACAGAGCTGGAACTCGACGGCAACAACTGGAGCGGGGAGATACCGCCGGAGCTGGGCAACCTCTCCAGCCTGGCAAAGCTGAGCCTCGGCCCCTACTTGAGCGGGGAGATACCGCCGGAGCTGGGCAGCCTCTCCAGCCTGACAGAGCTGGAACTCGACGCCAACAAATTGAGCGGGCAGATACCGGCGGAGCTGCGCAACCTCTCCAACCTGACATATCTGGACCTCCGCGGCAACGACTTGAGCGGGGAGATACCGCCGGAGCTGGGCAGCCTCTCCAGCCTGACAGAGCTGTACCTCAACGAAAACGTCTTGAGCGGAGAGATACCGGCGGAGCTGGGCAGCCTCTCCAACCTGACATATCTGAACCTCGGCGACAACGCCTTGAGCGGAGAGATACCGGCGGAGCTGGGCAGCCTCTCCAACCTGACATATCTGAACCTCGGCGACAACGCCTTGAGCGGGGAGATACCGCCGGAGCTGGGCAGCCTCTCCAACCTGACATTTCTGAACCTCGGCGGCAACGCCTTGAGCGGAGAGACACCGGCGGAGCTGGGCAGCCTCTCCAACCTTGAATCCTTGTACCTCAGCGATACCGATCTGAGCGGGTGCGTGCCAGGCAGCATGGAAGACCAGTTGAACCTTGCCTACTCTAACCTTGGCGACCTGCCCTACTGCTGAGGCCACGCGCTCTCAACCGGGGACGGGCAGCATATCGTCCTGGCGGTGCTGCCAGCGCGTGTTGGCTATGGCGCATGGCGTTGCCGAGAAACGGGGTATCAGCCTCTCCCTTCGTCGGCCTCCCGGTCGACGGCGGTTTGACCGCTACGGCGCATGCTGACGCCCTTGACCGCCAGACCTTCAGCCAACGTTGAAGGGTGGAGGCCAGGTCCAGAGTGAGTCTCCTCTTATTGGCTTCCATGCCTGCCGCTTCCCCAGAGGGACCATCTGACGCAGAAGGGGGCGAAGAAGAGGAATCGATGCCCCACCGGAAAATGGGCAACAGAAAAGGGCCGCACACATGAACCAAGCGGGCTGAAACGCAAAAAGGGCCGCATACATGACCAGCAAGGGGAGGGCATCGCTCCATTAGCGATGCCCTCCCCTTTTGCGTCCGGCCTAGCGTCCTGCGCCGACCGGATCCGTCTCCAGAGCCTGCACCAAGGTGTACGCCCACTCGAACAGGGACGCGGCTGCGGACCTTGGACTTGACCAGCTCCTCGGCCATAGCCTGCCCCGGCGGAGGCCGGGGAACTCGGCCCAGGAGAACGGCGTCCGCTGCCTTCCCACACACCGGCACTGCCATGTGACGGATGCACAGCGCGCCCCTCTTTTGCTACGCTCGACACATGGCGCCTTCCGACCGACGGCTACTCCATTCTCTCAGCCGGATGCCGTTCATCGACACGGCAGAACTGGCGGGCGTCCTTGGCGAGGCTCACGCGACGGTTCACCGCGCCCTGACCGGCCCGCTGGCTGACGGCATCGTCGGGAGGGCGAATCACGGCACCGCCCAACTGCCTTCCAGCCAGAGATGCTACCTGACGGCCCAGGGCATTCGCGAGGCTGCCGGGATTCTCGGCTTTGCGACCCCCTCGGACTTCGTGTGAGCCTACCCGGTGTCCAGCGAGTGGCTGACGCTGTTGGTCCGTCGGATGGACGCGGCGGCTGCCGTCTACCGCCTTGGCGCCTCACTGTCCCCCGGCGTCGACGGCCTTCGTTCCCACGTTGAGTTCCACCGTAGGGGGCGCTTCGACGCCACCATCACCCTCCACGGCGGCCGCGGCTTCGGCGTGGTCCGCCAGAGTCTCGCCCTGCGGCGCCGTTCCCTTTACGACCGGCTGAGAGCCATAGCGGAGTACGACTACACGCGCCGCCCCGAACTAGAGGCAAATCGTCTGCTGAGACCCAATCATTTACACCAAACACCCGTACATTGTACTTTTCGGCGTATTTTCCCTTGTCGAAATGGTTCCCGTCCGGCACCGTTTCGGCACACCGATTGACGGCGAGGCCTCAAGGTTCTAACCTAGGTCATCCACTTCTAAAGTTCAACTGGTAAAGTTCAACTGGCTAAAAGGAGTTTGGCATGACTACCAGCAAACAGACCACCTATGAAGTCCAAATCGAAGACGTGGAATATCTGCGGCACGGTGATAAGCCCTTCCTGGTGCGTCTCTTCAAGCCCCAGGGCACCGGACCTTTCCCGGTAATGGTCGAGGTGCATGGCGGCGCTTGGGTGAATGGTAACCGTGAGAACGGCAATGTCGGCAATGAAGCGCTGGCCAGGAACGGCGTCATCGTGGCGGCCCTGGACTTTCGCGTTCCACCGGAAGCGTCATACCCCGCCTCCCTGGCCGACATCCACTATGGAGTCCGCTGGTGCAAGGCCCACGCCGAAGGCTGGAACGGCATTTCGGATAAGATCGGCGTCATGGGGACCTCCAGCGGCGCCCACCAGGCTATGCTGCTGGGAATGCGGCCCCACGATTCCCGCTACGCAGCGCTGTCCCTCACCAACGGCGCGACCGAGGTAGATGGCACCGTGGGCTGCGTGATCATGGTCTCCCCGGTGATCGATCCGCTGGGCCGCTATCATTACGCCAAGGGCCTTCGGGATGATGTTAAACCCCCCGAGTCAGTTGGCGAGCGTACCGTGGCCATGCACGACATGTACTGGGTGACGGAAGATGCAATGGCAGAAGCTGCTCCAGGACGAATGCTGGCCCGTGGGGAGCGCACGGAAGTGCCGCCCACGCTGTGCCTGGCACGGACCTACGAGGCAGCGCACCCGCGCCCGGACCTGGACGAGTTCATCATGCAGTACCGCAAGGCCGGTGGGCAGATTGACGTGACGATCTTCGAAGGGGAGGGCGAAGGAGTGCTGCGGGACCTTTCCACGGATGTTGCGCAGCGGGCCCTCGAACAGATGACCGGGTTCATCCAACAAAACTTGGTGTAACTAGGCCACCCCAAAATACAGAGGCAGACAGCGACGGCGGACCGGCCCAAGGGGCTGAGTCCGCCGTCCCATTACAGGGGGCGCCAGTCGGGCACCCCATCGCAGGCCCGAAAGAGGAGCAGAACATGGCCACCAGCAAGGGGAAGGGGCTGTCCCCGACTTTCTTCGCATGGAGGACGCCGGCGGACCGGACTCGGCCAATCCTCACCGCAGCGACACCTAGTATCGCTGGCCCAGTAAACGGGTAGAACCGGCAAATCTGCTGGACGACGAGGGAAGGACCAGGTGGGTGCGCACTCCAGTGATGGACCTGAAGGGGTTGATCACGCCCACCAAACTGGACCAAATCAAGAACCTTCACGAGAAAAGATGGTGAGTAATTTTATTCCTGGCTACATACGAGAGCATATACTAAACGCAACGCCGCCCGATGGCTGCTGTGTCCCTGAGGGTTCGATTCCCGCCTTAGCGGAAGGTCACTTCACCTCCGCTCGCGTCACCACTGTCGGGATCAATCCGCACGGATCGTGGAACCGTAAAGACTTCTTGCCCAAAGAACGGTTGACTCTAGACGGCGACGACTTATACGAACAATTCCTCAACCGGGTGTGGGAAGAGAAAACGCGATACTTCGAGCGCTATACATACCGGTACTTCACCGTGTTGGCCCCGATCCTCAATGCGTGCGGAGCCACTTACGGCGGCAAATATGGCACTGATCGACCGGACTTGGCATGTTCTCTGGACTTGGTCCAATGGCCCACGGATCCCTTGTCGAGCAAACTGCCAACGGAATGCTCGACCGATGCTCAAAGCAAGCTGCTCAGTGACGGCGCGGCGTTCTTTGAGGAAATTCTGCAAGAAAACGACAACCTGGAATTGCTCCTTGGCAACGGCAGGACTGTCGTAGAGCTGATAGAGCGGACGTTTAAGGTGCGATTCGACAAATGGAAGGTCGATGAACTCGGCGCTCATATCTACTGTGGGGACTTGATGGGCAAGCGGTTCATCGGCTGTAGCGCTTTCTTGTCGAATGCACCGTTGAACAGGCTCCAAAGAGCAGAGTTAGCGCGCCTGGTAGGCGAGTTGAGCCGCGAGGGCTCCCCTTAGCTGCTCCCGTAGGCTGTGGTACGTCTTCCGCTGTGTACGTATCCCGATAGGTGAAGGAAATTGACTGCGGTTTCGTCCAGAGCCTTGGCAACGAGACCCCGGGCACATTTCATCTCATCGTCGCCGAAGCATCTGGCGACGACGCCCGATCACAGGGCAACTGCAAGAGGCTCCCCCAACTTGTTGAAGGGCGCGCACCTAGACGCGACACAATCCAGTTCCCCACCCTGGACGTGGAAAGTCCGGTTTCTAGCGGGACCTAGCGGCCGACTGCAACCTCGACCTAGCGGTCACAGCGAAACCACCAACTCAAAAGTTTGTACTACAGTACCGCACAGCCCGCCGGGCTGTCCTGGCGGGGACTGGCCCGCCGGGAATTATCCAGCCCGCTAGACCAAATGGACCGAGTCCCTGCCGGAAGGCATTTCTAGCCGATGATTCCGAGCACCGTTGGAGACGCAAACCAGATGGTCACTGGGATTAGGGAGAACGAACTAATTCGAATCGAGTCCCTGAAATCCTGTTCCCCCCTCCCACCGAAGGCGGACAGCATTGAGGCGAGGGTGAACCCTCCCACACTGACGAGACCGAGGATGGACGCTATGGCAATATACACTGAGTATCTCCTGCTTGGTTGAGTGTTGTCTGTGGTATCCGTCCACGGTTGAGGGCCGGTGCTGTGAACACCGGCCCTCCCATTATAAGCCTTCCTCGGTCCCGGGGTCCCCGTCCCCTGTCGTCCCTAGCGCGACGGAATCATCCCTATCCCCACGTACACCACCGATATGGACGCGACCACCACTCCGATTATCCAGTCACCGCAACCCGCCCCACAGTCCACATAAAACCCCGTGTAAATAGCTACGCTCACCCCTACAGCCACACCAACGCTTCCCGCGAAGATCACCCCCGGCCCGGTGCGCTTTGCCAAGTCCATCAGGTAGGCCATCATCCCCCAACCCTCTCGAAGTGCTTCTGTTCTTCCCATCCCCGCGCCAGGAAGCGGGACACCCGGCCCTCGATGATTTTCTTATGTTCCTTCGCGGGAATCACGAAGAAAATCCGCGCCGTCCCACGGTGTAAGACGAGGGGGATTGGTTCCGCGCCCTCTAGCCTCTCCCGGAGTATGGCGACCTTCTCGCCCACCTGCCCGGCAATCCACTCGGCGTGGCTGGTGTGGTGGTAAACCACGAGGCTCTTACCGTCCTCCCATATCTCCCTGAGATCGTCCATGTAGACGAACTTGGTGCCTTTCGCCAGGTACATCTTTTCGTCCGCGCCGATGCCATTGTCCGGGTCAACACACACTAGATCAGCCTTGCGGGTTTCCAGAAGCGCGCGCTGGAACCAAAGGTTGCGAAGCTCCTTCCTCTTGTCCTCCAGCATCCCAGGTATGTAGGTTAGCGGGGCGCTGTAATAACAGGTGTCGTCCGGCAAAATTCCGGCTCGCTCAACGCAATGGACGCAACGCCGGTCCTGCCCCACCAGGTGGCCGAGTTTCGACCACAATTCGGAGTCGCAACTGCCGTACAGCTTCACGTTCTCCTGGGTCAGGTCGAGATAGCTAACGTACCCGCCGTCGTGGTTGATTTTCCGCTTGTCCGTGCCGTGTCGTTCGTCGTGGTGCATGTACCAGATCAGCCCGAGTGTCAGCTTGGGTTCGGGTTCCTCCGCGTCCGTCATGCCCGATAGGAATCTCAGTAGCCCGTGCTTGCCGAAGTCGCCCACGTCGCCGACGTATCTGTTTTGCACGTTAATCCCTCCTTCTCCTAATGGGCTCTGGCGTCGTGGTAGGAGGGGGAGAAGCGCGCGGGCATGCGGATGTACGGGAGGACAGGGGTAGGGCGGAATGTGTTCCCGTTATACCCCGAGACGGGGTAGGAGTAGGGGACGGCATGGGCTGGAGCTGGGGTTGTGGTGGTTGTGGTTGTGTGGAAGCAATCGGGTGGGCGTCACCCCCGGTTATCTTTATCCACCAGGGCTTCGCCCACCCGTGCTCGCCGCATTCGTCGTCGGTTGACATCGCAGGTGCCCCCTTGCCACGTTAAGGTCAGGCTTCCTGCGACAGTCGCCAGCACCCAGATCGGACGTGGCAAGGGGACATGGTTGGGTCTCGGCCTGACCTCCTCGTTCCCGTTGCCCGTCGTCTCTGGGTACCCCTGGCTCACGCCGAGTGCGGGTGGGGTGCCTTCTGGACTGTCGCATACAGGGATTTAATCATGGAAAGGGATGGGGTGTCAAGTAGTCAATAGGGGGAAAACGTAAGAAGGGGTAGGACGACGATACGGAATCGGGAAGGTGAGTAGGAAGCCGAGACGGATTGAGGATTAGGGGATTTAGGGGGGGGGTGCCTGGCAAGCAGTATGCAAGCTGGGAATCCGAGCTTACGATGGGATGGAGGGGAGTTGTCAGAGCGGTTTATTCTGCCCACCTTTCAAGTGGGTGGGGGTGCTGGTGCCACCCCCCGTGGGTTCGAATCCCACACTCCCCGCCATCGCCATTCCTTCATTGGAACACAGGGCTTATTTCCTCGTCAATACGCGGGGATGCGGGGATTGGAGGTCAGGGGATTGGTTACAATATAGCCGGATACATGAGAAAGCCCGGAGTGGTTGCGCCTCGCAAACCGACCACTCCGGGCCAAGGGAGCCGAGCCATGTCATTAAGCAACGACTCACGTTATATGAACGGCGTGAAATGTCCTCATTGCGGCGCTTACACGGTTAATGAACCCACGCAAGCTACATTCCAGGCGGACTCACATCCGAATAGACTCCTATCATCGACTGGGATATGCATAGTCCAATGTAGAGCCTGTACGCGGGAATTCGTATCGGTGATAGGGTCTCAGCGAGTGCTGTGGCCGCTTATTAGTCCAAAAGCACCCGATGGTGTCCCGGAGAAGGTCAAGGAAGCTTACGAGGACGCCCGTCTTGCCCAGGCTGCGGGGGCCAAGATCGGGGCACTCATGGCGGCTAGAACGGCGCTGCTCCGGCTTTTGCGGGACAAGGAGGTGGCTAACTTCAAACAACTCGTAGAACGGCGGATCGTTACACCTGCGATCTACGGAGGAGTCGATCAACTCCGCCTGTGGGCTGCAATCGCGGGACACGACGATATCGATATTGATACGTTCGATGATCAGGAAGTGGAAGACATACTGGATTACCTTGGCACGGCTCTCGAGGCGGTCTACACGCACCAAGCCCGCGTCGATAAGTATGTCCAACGGACCAAGGAACTCAAAGGTTAGACAGATGCCACCACAAGTTAGCCTAACCTCCGTCAAGGCTAGTTCGGGGAATCATCCACCCAAGCTAAACGGCACCGGATGCGGAGATGGCGGCGCTGAGCCGCTACGGAATCAGCACTGGCGCACCACAACGGTGACGAAATATTGACAAATAGACACTCTGCATGATAAAATGAAAGTGGACTAGGAGGCGGCAACATGGCAACCACCATTACGGCGACCCCGACCATCCCCACCAAAAAGGAAGAGCTGGACATCATCAGCCTGTACCAGTTCAGTGAGCGCATCCCCGACGAGGAAGCCGCCATTTCCTTCGTGGAAGAGCGGCGCTGGGGCGACACCCCGTACTGTCCCCTCTGCGGTCTCGAAACCATCTACCGCGTGAAGTCGGGCAAGCCGATGAGCCACCGCTGCCGGACTTGCAGGAAGTACTTCAGCGTCCGCACCGGCACCGTCCTAGCCGAGACCAATCTTCCCGTCCGCACCTGGCTACTCGCCGCCCACCTTATCCACACGGGAAGGAAGGGCACCAGCGCCATGCAGCTCCACAAGCTCCTGGGCGTCGCCTATTCCACCGCGTGGTTCCTCGGGCACCGCATCCGGGAGGCCATGAAGCAGGACCAAGGGAAGGGGAACGCCGTCCTGGGCGGGACGGTCGAGGTGGATGAGACCTACATCGGCGGCAAGGAAAAGAACAAACATGCCAACAAGAAGACTGGCAACCCGATGGACAACAAATTCGCCGTCTTCGGGCTGAAGGCCCACGACGGCCAGGTCATCGCGTTCCCAATCAGCCAGACGGACTCCGGAACACTCCAGAAGGCCATCCTGGACAACGTAAAGCCCGGTGCCACGGTCCACACTGACGGGCATCCCGCCTACGCCGTCCTGTCCAAGTTCGGCTACGGGCACGAATGGGTCAGCCATTCGACGGGCCAATACGTCAACGGGATGGCAACCACCAACGGCATCGAGAGCTTTTGGGCGCTGCTCAAGCGCGGATACATCGGCACCTTCCACTGGATGAGTTGGAAACACTTACACCGCTACGTTACCGAGTTCGCTTTCCGCCACAATTCGGGCAAGGGCAACGGCCTCCGCACGATAGGCGGGGTTGTTGACCAGATGGTCGGGAAGCGGCTCACTTACGAGGCGCTAATTGCGTAGGGGGCGACATGAGCGACGATTCCCCGTCGTATGAGCACGAAGACGAAGACGAGTTCAACGACATAGTAGATGCGCTGGTTAGACCAGCACCCCCGCCTCCATCAGCCACACTTCGGGTGGCTGATTTGTATTGTGGCGGCGGGGAACTTGGTCAAGCCGCCGAGGATGCCGGGCTAGACGTGGTGTACAGGCGTGAGCCGGAGAGTCCGACGGAGTACTTGGACTTCAAGCGCATCCCGCCGTTTGACTTCCTGACTGCCAGCATGCCGGATACCGACGACGGGAGGGGGGAAGCGGTTGATTTCGTCCTAAGGTTCCTGCGGGTCCGGAGACCGGCGACTTTCCTGCTAATGAGCAAGGACTTGAATGGGAGCGGGGAAGGGTTCCTGGTGTTCGTGCGGGGGAAGACAAGGCGGCTCGGATACAGGGTGAACAACGCCGGGCTAAATGGCGGTAAGGGCAAACGCGGGGACAAGGGCGCGGGCCACCACACCGGGCAGAACGGGGACGGACACGCCTTCGTCATCGGGGCGTTGGGGGTCATTCCCTTCGTTACGCTTCCGCCCGACGACGAGGAACCGGTGGCTTTAGCCGCGGGCGCTACTGGGTCGGGAGGGGCGCGCCGTGGCCCTCCGGCCTTGCCGCCAGCGGTTCAATCAGCAATCGAACAAATCGTGCGGAACCTGGGCTAAACGCCACCCATACTTGCCACCGTGTTAATAGGCGTTTTTTACTGGTGGGGACGGGGAGGACCCGGGTAAGGGCGAGCGGGGGTGCCGCCCGCCCCGCCGTCTTAGCCTCTCATAGAGGCGAAGGCCGCGCCACCCGCTAGGCAGGCGACGCAGAGGACCAGCAGCAGGATTTCTCCCATCGCGGTCTCCTCCCCGCCACAATTTCCCAATAGATGTGAGACGACGGGATATGTCCATTGTAGGCGGTCAGGAGAACGGGCCACAATCGGCGGAGTAAGTGTAGACATGGGAATATTTACAGGCATTGAGGAATTAACGCTCAAGATTATCACCGACCCGCTGTATATAAGGGTGATGACCGGAGCAATGAGCATCTGGCCCATCGCGCTCGCGATTTTCGGCTTATCTATGTGGAGCCGAGAGCGTCGAAGAAGAGGGCAATTACAAGAAGAACTGGACAGAGTGAGGCAAAGCCGATGATAGACCCGTCACCGCCGCGCCGAGAGCCCAAGGAGTCGGCGACGAGCACCCAACCAACTCCGATGAAAATTCCAACGATCATGGTAACAAAGACAATCACAGCGAGAACATTCTACCACGGAAACAGGCGGGAAAGGGAATCCACGGCGGGAAGGGCGGGGAGTCTAGCGGGCTGATGATTCCCGACCAAGATAACTCAAATGATCAATGAATACTTTGTTGCAATAGGTATAAGCATTGTTGGTTCGTTGATGGCGGCTGGGGTACTGTGGTTCTTCCGTCGACAGTTGCAGGAATTGGTTTCCAGCTTGGATATGTCAACCGGCGCTGTCCTTGGCTGGCTAATGGCCTTCGTCCTGCTGGTGGTTCTTGTTGTGTTCACAGCCTTAGGTATTGAACTACCATCGGTGTTAACCACGGTATTCGTGATATTGATTGTCCTTCTTGTAATGGAGACCGTTAACCAGCGACGCAAAGACTGAGACACCCCTATGGGAACCCCCTATGGAACGGGAGCCGGGAAGTGGGTCTAGCGGGGTATATAGTTTCCGGCCCGCCGCCTGGAGGTCAACGCTCGCATCGTGCGGCGCTGGAGGGCGGGGACCAAGCCCGGCTTCGGCCACCTAGTTTCCCTTTTCGACCTCGCCGCCGGGATGGGGCTGCTCAACATCCTGCTCCCGTCGGTGGGAGAGCCGCAGGCCGTCGAGAAGTCGGAGGCCGCCGTGGGGCACTGCCGATGGGCGACGGCGACCCAAGCAGGCCCAGGGGCGGGCGGGGTACCGTCGAACGAACAACCCCACGGAACCGTGTGCGCTCCGAGCCCCTCGACTTACTCTTGAAGGTCTAACGGTGTTGATGCCTCAACAGTCCGGCATGGAGGAGATGGAGTCGACGAAGTCTCTTAAGGAACTCGGTATGCATTCGAACTGGTTTCCACTGAGCTTCAGGGATCCCGACCTACCAAAGTCTAAGTCTGCCAACGAAGCTGGTACCTTTCCGCTCAATTGGTTTCCACGCAGGTCAAGACTTTGCAATTGGACGAGGTTGCCCAACTCTGGCGGTATCTCCCCGCTCAACCGGTTGCCACCGAGGTCCAGAAATGTCAGGTCCCGGTCGGGAAGGTTGCCCAACTCTGGCGGTATCTCGCCGCTCAATTGGTTGCCACTGAGGTTCAGCGTCTGCAACCTGGCGAGGTTGCTCAACTCCGACGGTATCTCGCCGCTCAATTGGTTGTTACTGAGGTTCAGCGTCTGCAACCTGGCGAGGTTTCCCAACTCTGGCGGTATCTCCCCGCTCAAAAAGGTGTAACTGAGTTCCAGAGTGAACAATTTGTCGAGGTTGCCCAACTCTGGCGGTATCGACCCTGTCAGCTGGAGTACCGTCAAGGTCAGCTGTTCCAAGGCCCCAAGGTCGCCCAGTTCGGAGGGTAACTCCCCTTTCAAATACTCTCCGTAACTGGCCGCTAGGATCAAGCTACGCACGCGGCCGTTGTCGTGCGTGCTGACACCAGACCACTCGTCCAACGGAGCGTTGCTCAGCCAGTTTACGCTGCCCTCCCAGTTTGGTCCGCCCAGGGCATTGTAGAAGGCGACCAGGGCTTCCCTGTCCGTGGCAACAGAGCCCGGAAGAGGCGCAGACCCGCTTTCGGATCCCTGTGTCGCCGGGGCCGCGCCGGTCCCGGACGTGGGCGAATCTGAGGGTGTATCAGCGCCGCAGGCGGTGAGAGTGGTGAGCAGAATCAGCGAGATGGCGAGCGGCAGGATTCCTTTGGAATCGACAGGTGATCTGTGCATCCGTATCCTCCTCCTTGGGAATTATCGGCTCGAAGCCGTCGTCTTCGTTGGCCTGGATTCTTGGGGGGACCGGAACGTAGACCGGGCGAACTCCGGCACCCATGTGCGCTCTTTGCCCTCCAAATGATGGGCGAGCCGCCGATTGGTTAGGCGAAACCTCGAAGGAGGGAAGGATGCCATGTCCCGGATCAAGGAGATGGTCCCATTCGGTCAGGACCTGGGAAGTCGCGGATGCGGTGTCTGTCCTTATCATTTTCCCTCGACTTCCCCTGGCGGCATGCTGCCTTCCCCGTGCTCCGGTCGCTCAAGGGGCGGGTGGGCTGGCCTGCCCGTATTCATCGTCGCCCCAGCACCCCACGGTTCCGTCTGTTCCAACTGCACAGGCGTACTCATGCCCAACGCCGATCTGCTTGAACGTCCCTTCGGGGAGCTCTACCTCCTCTGTTCGAGGTGCAAAATCGCCGTTAGCCGAAGCGCCCAGGCGTTCTCAGCACGTTACCGGGTTGCTATCAAGCGATTGCCTATGGCTATCCGATGCTCCGAGGGTGAATGAAAATGCGCTGACTTCAGACCGTAGATCCGCTGGCCGATGCTGAGGGTGTTGCCCGCCCCATAGTCGACATGCACAAACCTGCCATCGTTGCGGGTCCAAGTGCCTGGCCCACGTGAGATCTCTCTTCGGTGATACAAACGTTTTAGAGCCGATACCTAATCCCCGGCGCTCTCCAGCGACGCTAGATACTCCCGGAACAGCGCTATCGACCGCTCCTCCGGTACTCCGATGAAGAAACGGAGGCCCTGTATATACTCCAAGACTTCCCTGGGGAGCATTCGCAAGTCGTCCCTGGGTCCCGTGGCTTTGTAGAGGTTGTTGATCCAGTCTTCTTGCCCAACGAACAACGCGTCCTCAAGGACGACTAAGTCTTGACGGTCCATCCCGGAGCGGGCAACCCAACGGCGAAAAACAAAGGGAAGTCCAGTCCACTCCCGCCACTCTTCGCCAAGATCGTACCTGTAGGGATAACCACGGACCCCCCGGCGTTGGCGCAAAGCAGGGTTGCCGGTCAGCAGCAATGCGTCGTGGTCTTCCTCTGGCTTAACGAAAGCTCCGGCGCGGCATTGGTGGTTCAGCGCTAGTAATACCTGGAGCAGGCATATCGAGGTCGCATCACTGTCGTCCAGAGCAATAGGCCCATCGCCTAGGGCCTCTATCGGTTTTTTTGAGAATAGGACACTACAGCCCGCTCTGCTCACCGATGCAACGCAAAACCCGGTTACCGGGGTGAACCCTTCGGCCAGCTTGAAGGAGTCCACCAGGGATACGGGACCGGTATCGGTTTCGCCCGCTTCCAGGGCCGGCGCGACCTCGTTAGGTTCCAGATCGCGGAGTCCGATGCCCCGGCGTTCCATGTCGAAATAGAACGCTTCGCACTCCAGGTTAGGTATTCGAGCTACCTCAATGGGCATCGTTGAGTTTTGGCTCCCTGACGCGCGAGGGCAAAGATAGGGAAAGCCCCTTCCGTCACCGGCCGCCACTGGAAAATAGGCATCCGACCGGTATACCTCTGAGGCCTTCCCGGAACCCCAGGGTTTTGAGAGCCCTACTACATGGATATCTACTTAGACAGGGTAACCGGCCTTACCGTCGTCCCGGCGAAGGCCGGGATCCAGGCATTCCCAAACATGGATATCCAGGCCACTCGATTATCTTACCGTCGTCCAGGCGAAGGCCGGAATCCAAGCATTCTCAAACATGGATATCCAGGGTCACTCGATTATCTTACCGTCGTCCAGGCGAAGGCCGGGATCCAGGTATTCTCAAACATGGATATCCAGGGCCACTCGATTATCTTACCGTCTTCCCGGCGGAGGCCGGGATCCAGGCATTCCCACGAAGGGGCGGCGTCCCGATGTGAGCCTTTCTAGATTCCGGCTTTCTCCGGAATGACCGGCGTTGCCAACGCATTCGGGAAAATCGAAAGGCCCTGCCTACAACCGCGGCCCCATAAATGTGGGAGATTGCTTCCGGTATACCTGAATCCGATTGCGAGGTCCTTCGCAGACGAAGACGTTGTTATCGTCGTCTACCTCGACCCCGGTCGGAGCCCAGAAATCTTTCTCCCGATCCAAGCCCGGCGCTCGCTCTCGCTCTCCCCACATCTCCGGGTTCGCGTCCAGCTTGTCCTTGCCCCACTTGGAGACAGTTGCGTCGCCAGTCTTCAGGGTGACGAAGCCGCCGTCCCGGTCAAACACTTGAAGACGATTGTTCAACCAGTCTGCCACATAGATGATCCCGTCCGTGTCAACGGCCACATCGGTAGGACGATTGAACTCGCCCTCGCCCGAGCCGGAACTGCCGAACTTCATCAGGAACCGGCCATCAGCGGTGAACTTCTGAATGCGGTCGTTGCGCCAGTCAGCGACGTACACGTCCCCCTGCTTGTCGATTGCGATGCCCCAGGGCATATTGAACTGGCCGTCTCCGTCACCCAGGCCGCCCCATTGGGCCAAGAACTTGCCGTCGCGGGTAAACTTCTGGACCCGATGATTATCGCCGTCGACAACGTAAAGGTTGTCGTCTTTGTCGAAAGCCAGCCCGGCAGGCCGCTTTAGCTCGCCCTCACCGTCTCCGACGCGCTCCTCCCACTTGCCGACGTAGTCTCCGTCCCTGGTGAAGATGGAGATACGGTTGAGCCATTCGTCGGACACGTAAACGTTCCCGTCGCTCGCGACAGCAACGCAGACGGGCCAGACCAGGGAGCCGTCCTCGAAATTGTATTCGTGGGGCCCCTGCTGAGGGACGCCGCGGGCGAAGGCGTTGATGTATTCCTCGCCGACGGTACAGACCGTGATGCGCGTGCCCTCGGGCCGGTACTCCGCGGACCGGCACAGGACGTACATCAAATCATCGGCACCCCTGGCCATGTGGACCGGGTAAGTAAAGCCGGGCCCGAATTGCTCGCCGCGGCCTATTGTGTGGCTATATTGCAACTGTACGTGCGAAATCTGAGTGGTGGTCATATTTACCTCACAGGGCCTTACGAAATGAAGTCCATCTGCTCGAAGACGCCATTCACTATGGGGTTGGCGTCCAGTCCCATCCACTTCTCCATCAGAGCGGAGTACAAGCCACGGAAGTCGTTGTTGAAGTGAAGGTCACCCTCCAGCAGCTTCTCGGGTTCTAGCGATGGATACTCGCCGTACAAGCCACCCTTGACCCGTTCACCAACCACGAAGGCCAAGCCGCCCGAACCATGGTCCGTACCGGACCCGTTGTCGTGGACCCTCCTGCCGAACTCGGTAAAGACCAACAGCACAACGTTGTCGCCAGCGTTGTGCTCCTTCAGGTCGTCATAGAAGTCTGCCACTGCGTTGGAGGTCTCGACCCACAGCCTAGTGTGGTTGGCCAGCTCTCCAGCATGGGTGTCGAAGCTATTGTAGGGAGCCGTGGTGTAGAGCACCCGGGTCCCCAGCTCCGCTAGATGCACCTGGGCGATGTTTCTCATGTACTGGGCAACAGTGTCGCCACCGTACTCTACAGTTGAGGAATATTTCTCCGGAGCTATGCTGAGGATGTCGGCGCCTTCCAAAGCATCCAGACCTGTTTGGGCTAGGTAGTCCAAGACAGGACCTTGGCCGATCATGGGAGTGTACACCCTGGAGAATACGTCAAGGGCCTTGGTCCGCTGTTCCTCGATCTCGATCCCGGTAAGCACACCGTAGGTCTCCAAGTTGCCCACCGAGGCCACCGGGACACCGGGTGCTACAAGAGACCTGGGAAGACCGCGGCCAAAGTTAACCCCGGTTAGGACGTTCTCCTTTCGTGGGTCGAGGTCTCGGACTGCGCGTCCGAGCCATCCCTCATCACCCACCTTGTCCGGCTCGCATGTATGCCAGATGTCCATGGACCGGAAGTGGGACCGGCTGGGGTTCGGGTAGCCGATGCCTTGTATTATGGCGACCTTACCCTCGTCGTATAGCCGCTTGATCGGAGCCATGACCGGGTTAAACCCAAGGGACTCGTTCATCGGCAGGACTGTATCGGTCTCGATTCGTACATTGGGCCGGTTGTCCAGGTATAAGGGGTCGGCATAAGGGATTATGGTGTTCAGGGCGTCGTTGCCCCCTGACAACTGAAGGACCACCAGCACCGGGTCTTTCTTGGTGGACGTCATATCTTACCCCCTCGGTTCTTACGCAAATAGGTACTCGGTGGTAGCTACGATCGACTGGAGCATCTGGCCAACCCTCTGGCCAAACTCATCAGTGCCGGTCCGGAGCTCGCCTTCGTCGCGGGCTAGGGTGAGTAGCTCGTTGCGGGTCACTTCAGCCAACTCGTAAGCTCCCAACATCTCCAGGCAGCCGTCGACCAGCCGCTCCGGGGAGAGCGTAGCACCCTCCGAGCCCAACCGGTTGATGATGGCTTGGACGCCGCGATGACTCGTGTTACCCACGGCATCGGCGGTGAAATTGATGCGCTCGACCAGAGTTCCGCTGTCGATCCACTCCCTGCCCGTATGCCAGCCCTCAACCGTCGGAGGATTCAGAAGGTCCTGCCCCATGTACCGGATGGTCAGGGTCATTGCGTTCAAACCAGGTTTGGGCATATCGAAGTCCCCGACCAATCGCATCGTACCAACCACGGTCTCGGTGGGGCTCTTTATCTTAGTAAACCGGGCATTCTTGAAGAAGTCTGAGTTGAATAGGAGCCGCAGCATGGAGCGAATATCGTAGTTGGAGCGGAAATATTCATCCTCCAGCATTTTGATTGCGTCCGGGTCACCGGGGGCGGTATTTTGCCAAGCCGGGACCTGGGGCTCATCGGCGACGAAGAAATTGTACAGATGCCTGGCAATGAACCTGGCCGTGCCCGGCTGCCTGGCGATGATGTCGACGATGTCCTGGCCGTTCCATTTACCTGTCTCACCCAGGAAAGTCTTCTCGCCGTCATCGTGATCAAAGGGGTCGTATATGAATTTGGCTTCGTATTTCCCGTAGGGGTATCTTGGTATGGAGTTGGTCACCGTCCAACCGGTGAAGGCGCGGGCGCACTCCTTGACATCCTCTTCTGAGTAGTTGGCCTGGCCGTCCATGCCGACACCCATGGAAAACAGTTCCAGCAGCTCCCGGCCCCAGTTCTCGTTGATCGCGTCCTTATGGCTCATACAGTTGTCCAAGTAGAACACCATGGCCGGGTCGGTGGAGAGGCCCAGCAACAGGTCGGCGAAATTGTCCATGCCCTGGGTTCGGAACATTTCGAACTCGATCTGCTGCTGTCTGGGGTACTCACACTTGGCGTGCCCGGTGCAGAAGATCTGGTGCCAAAAGAGGGTTATCTTTTCTTCCAGCGGGCGTTTGGTGTTGATCATCCGAAACGCCCACTCTTCCTGCTGTCCCTCTAGCCCAGCCTGAGAAACCCACTGGGGCTGGTACCGCATCAACACGTCGCGCTCTATGTCCGGCTGCGAGCTGGGGTTCAGCAACTCTTCCACTGTGGCTTCGTAACCCTGGGCCACCCGCGCCTCCAATTCCTCATACGTCGCTCCGAATCCGGCGCGGCGCATCAAGTGGGCCATTAATGCTATGTCTTTATCTGCCATGCTCAATTCCCCCTTTTTGTATCTCTAGGGTTATCTATTGGCCAAACCCCTGTTATTACGGTTTCTGATCGTGTCCCTTACGGCTGAGGTGTTATATGCTAATGTCTCGACGCGCAACGTCACATTCGCAAGGGACCAACGCCTCGACTCTTGCGAGTGACAATTAACACCGTATTCCGAAGTATGGCTGCCGTCAAGATTGTTAATTGCTTCACAACCTTATGTTATGAGACCCCGTTGGGGTCTCGCCGTCCTGTATTGACTTCAGACATTATTAAGACTGATTCTTACGCCATTGACCAGAAGAGGCGGACCAAATAGAGGTCCGGGGCGCTATCGAATACTTAGTAATTCGGCTCAAGTGGTTGGGCCCCGAAAGGCTTCAGCCCGTTAGAGGGCATGTTCTTGCCAGACCCTTCATTCCCCCGGCTCCGCGCCAACGCAAGGCATCCCGCCGTGACGCGATAAACGCAGGTTCAGAAGCCCTCTGGTCTTAGTGCTAATGGCCGCCGCTGTGGTCCTGGTAGTGGTCGCGGAGATAGCGGACGAGCCCGATCAACTGATAGACGCGGGACTCATCGGGCTCATCGTGCTGCTTAATGCGAGCTTGGGTTTCACTCAGAACTACCGGGGAATCGAGTCTCTGACGCGGTTGTCTGCCCCTGCTGCTACGGCGCTGCGGGACGGGGTTCCCGAGCAGATTAACTCGAATATGTTGGTCCCGGGCGGGCGACCTCGTGCTCTTGGAGGAGGGCGATCGCGTCCCAGCCGATGGGAGGCTCATCACCAGCGTTGAATTCCGGATCGATGAGTCGGCGCTCACCGGCGAGTGTGTTGCTGTCCTGAAGGACACGACCCCGGTGCCGGAGGATGCTACCCTGGCCGACAGTCTGTCCATGGCTTACAGCGGCACGGTGGCATTGCGCGGCCGGGGCAGGCTGCTGGTAACCTCCACCGGGATGCAGACCGAGGTCGGGCGCATCGCGACAGAAGTACAGAGGCCGGGGGAAGAGACGACCGTATTTCAGCGCGACGCCAAGCGCCCGACCTCGCGCATTGGTTGGGCGGTTGCAGTACTCATTGGTATCGTAGCGGCACTGCTCACCGGAGATCTCAGCTTGCTGGAAACCTTCATCACGGCGGTTGCCCTCGCAGTCGCTGCTGTACCTGAGGGCCTGCCCGTCGTCTTGACCCTCGCCCTTGCCTTCGGCACGCGGCGCATGGTGGACCACCAAGGCCCTGGTACGCTCCCTGCCGGTTGTAGAGATCGTTGGCGCGGCGGAGGTCATATTCACCGATAAGACGGGTACCGTCACAGAAGGACGTATGACGGTCCGGCAAGTGTCGACTCTTTCGGAGGAAGTTGACGCTCAAGACGTAATGCTGGGTCAGCAGGTAGAGCCGCTCCGGAATGCGCTGCTAACCGCTGCTCTATGCAATAACGCGCATCATCACCCGGAGTATGGGTAAGTGGAGGACCCGACGAGTATAGCCTTGCTCGAGTTCGCGGAGCGGGCCCACGCTCCGCTCGACTATTACGAGCGGGCCAGCCGAGCTGCCCTTCACATCCGGGCGGCGGATGTTGTCGGTGGCTGTCCGCCAGCCGGGCGGCACGGAAGGTCTGCTACTCACCAAGGGCGCACCGGAAGCAGTGCTCCCCCTATGCGCCAGTGTTGGCACCCCGGCCGGCGCTGGCCTACAAGCAGCAGCCAGCCGATGCGCCTGCTATTGAGGAGGTGTTGAACTTCGCTGCCTTGGTGGCGATGAGCGACCCGCCTCGGCGGGAAGCCGCCGAGGCCATCGAGGCGGCCCAGCGCGCCGGCATACGCGTGGTAATGATCACCGGAGATAACAGCCGCACAGCCGCTGCCATCGGTAGAGAGGTCGGGCTGGAAGGGGAGACCGTCGAAGCCCGGGACCTTGATGGGTTAGACCAAGAGGGACTCCGGCAAGCGGTAAACCTAACAAGCATCTTTGCCCGGGCCGAACCCCGTCACAAGTTACGATCCTTCAGGCCCCCAAGGAAGACCACGAGGTCGTGGTGATGACGGGCGACGGGGTGAACGACGCTCCGGCCTTGCGCAATGTGGATGTGGGGATCGCGATGGGCATCAAGGGCACGGATGTCGCTCGGGATACCTCCGATATGGTTTTCCTCGACGACAACTTCGCGACCATCGTCTCGGCTGTCGAAGAGGGCCGACGTATCTTCCGCAATATCAAGAAGTTCGTGAACTATATGCTCACGGGTAACCTCGCTGAGGTACTCGTGATCCTGGCGGCGACGGCGTTTGGCTACCTGCCGATCACGGTCGTGCAGATTCTCTGGATCAACCTGGTGACCGACTCTGGGCCGGCAGTCGCGCTGGCATTGGACCCGTCGCCCCGGGAGGCGATGCGAGAGCCACCCCGCCACGGCGCGGTGCTCGGGCGTGCCATGGCTTCTCTCGTTGGGAGCATTGGCGTAATCAAGGCTCTTATATGACTCGGCACGTTCTTCATCAGCCTTCAACTGTGGGACCTCGAAACAGCGCCAACGATGACCTTCACGGGATTCGTCGTTCAGGAATATCTTCGCCTGCTGGTCATACGGGTTCAAGAGAGGATGCCTCTTCTCACGGACAAGTGGCTGTGGGCGGCAGTGAGCGTGAGCCTACTCCTGCAGGTGGTGATCGTATACACCCGTTCGGAAGCGCTGCGTTTGGCACAGTGGCGCTGGGCTTGGAGCAGTGGGGCATCCTCCTGGTGGGTCTAGCGGTGGGCTTCGTCGCTGCCATCCTCGTCGGGAAGTTGGTCGTGCGGGAATTCGGCCCGCTCTAGCCGGATTTCCCCGCACCAGCGGTCTGAATCATTCATTACGTCTCATCTAACACGGTGGGATAGAATGTACATGAGTCAATAAGTGCGGACCAAAGAGGTGAAGAAATTGGTTGATACAGAGCAAGATTGGGAGTTTGGACTACGGACTCAAGGCCACGGAGCCGACGGTCAGCATGCCGGCCCGGTGGTGCTCGGCGAGAACGGCTTCAATTACAGGGTGTCGGGTGATAACTGGGGCAAGCTCCCCGAGGGCGTGGTCTACAGAGAGGGCACGGCGGTTGATGTAGACTCAAAGGACCAAGTCTATGTTTTCAACCGTGGGACCATCCCAATGATCGTCTTGGATACCGATGGTAACGTCCTGCGGACTTGGGGCGCAGGGGTGTTTGCCAACCCACATGGTGTGACCATCGCGCCCGACGACACTGTTTTCTGCGTCGACAACGGCGATAGTACGGTCAGGCAATTTACGCCCACGGGCGAGCTGCTTATGACCTTGGGCACTCCACATAAGCCAACCCCCAAGATGAGTGGCGAGCCGTTCTCCGTTCCCGCCCACGTCGCTTTCGACAAGCGCACCGGAGATTTTTACGTAGCCGACGGCTATTCCAACGCCAGGGTCCACAAATACTCGCTGGACGGGAAGCTCCTTTTCTCCTGGGGCGAATCCGGCACGGGCGACGGACAATTTAACATTGTTCACAACGTCGTGGTCGGCAAAGACGGCTGGGTTTACGTCGCTGATCGTGAAAATCATCGTGTGCAGGTATTCAGCTCGGACGGCAAATACGAGACCCAGTGGGGCAACCTTTCTCGGGCTGCTGCGATCTGCATCGACGACCGCGCCGGTGAAGAACTGCTCTATGTCGGCGAGTATTTCTGCGGGATCGCTACCAACGACATCGGCACCGATCTTGGCCCCCGCGTAACCGTGATGAACACCAAGGGCAAAGTATTAGCCAGAGTTGGGCGAGAGAGCTACGGAGACCAATCGGGACGGTTCTATTCCCCTCATGGGATAGCTGTGGACTCTAAAGGAGACGTCTACGTGGCTGAGGTCGCCTGGACTGACTACGGCCGACACATGGACCCGCCACGGGAACTGCGTTCAATGCAAAAGCTGGTAAGGGTCTTGGACTAAAGCTTTCGGACCGCGCCTACGCTAGGCGCTGCTCACGACCCAGGTAGTCTGTTCAGGGAGACGCCGAACCCACCGGGGTATAATAGCAACCGGCTATAGGGATGTATTTATTCGACTGAAGCCAGGGGGTGCAACATGGCGCGGCTACCAACATTGACCCGAGACCAAGCTCAGGAGGAGTTTCGAGAAGCATTCGATCACGAGACCGCCGCCACGGGCGGGGTCGTGGAGTCGGGACCGGGCTCGGTAATGATCTACAGTCCCGAGATGCGTCGACGGGCCAACCACTTCGTTAGCTATTTTCGAGAGGTGACCGACCTACCCCACAAGCTCCAAGAGTTAGCGATGTTGCTCACCGCGCGCCATCTAGACTGCCAATACATCTGGTACGCTCACGCCACCGGTGGACGGCAGCAGGGGCTAGGCGATGAGTTGGTTGATGCGCTGAGGGACCGGACTCCGCTCCCGGAGATGCCTCCCGATGAAGCCGCCTTGGTGGCTTATGCCACCGAGATGTTTAACCACCACCGGGTTAGCGACGCCACTTTCCAGACGGCGCTGAAGGAGTTCGGCCCCCGATGGCTGACCGAGCTGTCGACCATGATGGGATACTATACTCTGCTAGCCTATAACGCTAACTCCTTTGAAATTGATCTTCCCGAAGGCGGGCCGGAGCCTGTCCTTCCTGTGTAGAGGTTGTGGCACCTAATTCCCCATCAGAGAGCACTCGGATTTAAGAGACCAAGAAAGTCGCGACCGGTAATGCAACGCTCTGGTAAGACCCCACACCTACTTGCCGTAGCTATCACGCTGTTTGTCCTGATGGGGGCCTGTTCCGGCGACGCGCCTACAGATGCGCCGCTGGCTACCTCGGCACCCACGGCTGAGGGAACCGGGCAAGTCGTCCCGGTCAGCCACGCCGAGCCGTCCATCAAAGAACTGGAGTCGAACCAGCGCACCTTGTTCGTGTCGGTCGGTGCCGACATCACATGGACTAACGACGACGGGGTCACTCACACCGTTACCAGCAACCAAGGTTGGTTCAACCAACAGGTGGAGCCGGGAGGAACTTTTTCGTGGCAGCCTACCCGTACCGGCGTTTATCGCTACCACTGCGAAATCCACGACAACATCCAAGGGACGATCGTCGTTTCCCCAGGTGGTGCAGTCGCTCCGGTCTACTATCAGGGAAGGTCGATTCCCCAGTATTTTTCCGATAGCTGTGGCGGATGTCATGGGCCTAACCGCGAGGGCGGCACCGGCCCGGCCCTGATTCCTGGCCGCCTCACCGCAGATGACGACTTTTACTTCGACGCCATCAAAGAGGGACGTCCCGGGACAGTCATGCCCGCCTGGGGCAAGCTGGGCCTCAGCGACGAAGAGGTCTGGGGACTGGTGGGCTTCATGCGGAGCAAACCTGAGGCGTCGACGCTTGAGTGAACCAAGGATCAGATAACCGGTTCCTTAATCGTCCTGTTGGATGAAGCCAAGCTGCCTGGCTCTCCTCAGCACGACGGCAATATGGACAACCTAATGTTGGTTACCGAGAGGGAAAACCGGAGTATCGTGGTCATCGACGGCTACTCTCATACGCTCTTAGGCCATATTCCTGCCAGCTACCGCGCCAATGGCGACGCTTTCGACCCAACCAACGAGCGGTGGGCCTACAACGCGGGGCGCGACGGATGGGTGTTCAAGATTGATCTGCACACACTTCAGGCCGTTCGCCAATCAGGGTCGGCCACGACTCTCGTGGATTAGCAATCTCCGACGACGGCAAGTACATCTTCGCTGGGAACTACCCGCCAAACTCGGCTGTGATCCTCGACGCCGCAACCCTGGCCCCACTCAAGATAATCACCGCCGAGGGCACCGGCCCGGACGGCGAGTTCGTGAAATCTCGGGTGGCGATAACCAGCGATGTGTCGCCAGAGCTCGTTGGTGCGTACTTCATTATTGGGTTGAAGGAGGCTGGGCAGGTCTGGAGGATCGACTTCTCGAGCCTGGACTTTCCGATAGCCAAGGTCGAGGACGCCGGCCGGATCCTCCACGACGGCTTTCTCAGTCCGGACAACAAGCAGTTCTATCTGGCATCTCAGGCGGACAACTGGATGACCGTCATTGACGTAGAGACGTGGCAGACAATCGAAGAAAATCTCGACCGGAGCCACCCCGAATCCGGGCTTCGGAGCCGCATGGGAAGCCGACGGCACCATCTACGGCGCCACGGTACACGCTGCCGAAGGTAAGGTCACGGTCTGGGATTTGAATACCAACGAGATTGTGGGGGAGTGTTCCAACGGCTGGGCCGGGGCTCTTCCTACGTTCCAGCGACTGCACTCCCTTCGTCTGGGCCGATGCTTTGTTCGGGCATCCCCCCAACACCACAACGGTCTTCAAGAAGGAGAAGCCCTTCGAGGTTGTAGGAGTCATCGAAGAAGGTGTCATGACGTTGCATCCGGAGTTCACCGACGACGGCGAGTTCGTTTACATCAGCGATTGGAAAGGGTCTACGACGCGGAGAGCCCCGAAAAGATAGTGGAGATCGCGGATGTTACCACGCCGACTGGAATCTTCAATACAGCACGCCGAACGGAGACCTTGGGGCACTAGCGCCAGCGGAGCCGCGAGTGTTGAAAATGAAAAATGTGGATGAGGTAACGCCGTGTTCAAAATGATACTGGTCCCTTTCGATGGCACCGATGTCTCTGAGGGCATCCTGCCCTACGTGTCGCAGCTAGCCAAGAAGGCTGGTACCCCGTTGGTGCTGCATACTGTCATCGACCTTCACCCCATGATGGTCGCTGAGACTGGAGCAATGTACTTGGACCGGATTGAGGCCGGTATACGAGATCATGCTCTGGGTCAACTCAACCAAATAGCTGACCGACTCAGGGAAGAGTCTATAGAGGCAAGGGTGGAGGTTACTGTGGGCCGCCCCGCTGATGAGATACTGCGCTTGGCCAGCGAAACAGGGTGCGACCTGATTGCGATGTCAACCCACGGCCGTAACGCCATTGGCCGCGGCATTCTGGGCAGTGTCACCGATAAGGTCGTCCATTCTGCGGACGTTCCGGTCTTAACCGTGAGCCCAGAGACAGCGCAGAGTTGCCAAGCGCAAGACGGGGTGGCCCTGGAGAGGGTCATTCTCCCGTTAGATGGGTCACCCCTCGCTGAGCAGGCGATACCCTACGTTGTGACGTTGGCTCAGGAGCTGTCTCTGCAAGTGGAGCTGGTGCAAGTAGTCCCCACGGGGCACCCGGCTTATGCTTATCCAGAGTTCATCACCAATCTGCCCGACTTAACCGAGGACCTGGAGCGCGGCGCCTCCGAAAATCTTGGTAGTGTTGCCCAGCGTCTCGAGGGTAAGGGCCTGACCGTTCAAACCCACGTATTGCGAGGTGCTGCGGCGCCGACTCTGGTGGAATTCGTTCAGCAAACCCCACAGAGCATAATTACAATGACCACCCGCGGACGGTCCGGGCTGACCCGCTGGGTGTTGGGTAGCGTAACCGAAGCGTTAGTCCGGGCGTCAGGTGGCCCGGTCCTGATAATTCCGTCCCACCTCTCTACCCAGTGACGAAACGAACAACTCCCTGTATTCTCCAACTTTCTCTACGGAAGCCCGTAGTCCTCTACCCGTAGTCCTCTATAGGATGTCTCGACATCCTCCCTAGGACCATTGTCGTTGGACAACGACCACGCTCCCACGATAGATCGGAATAGCTTGCTGTCGTGGGATGAGAGAGTTTAGCCAGGTCCTCTTGGCTGACTACAAGGGACGGATGCGCCTGGCTAAGATCGACTAACTCTCAGCCTTATAGTCTAGACGCATTTAAACCAGTCCCTACTATTTGCAGAAAAGCTTATGATATGCAACAATGACTACGTATATACATATAATTAAACATAGTCCGTAGAGTTTTACTGGCATTCTTGAGGCTGATAGTGTCCCTGAGGATGAGTAATCCACGCCGGAGCTCTTGCAGCCCCCGGATGTTGGCCGGGATTAAAGGGTCAGTCGGTATGTTCTCCAACACCCCTGCATTGCCCATCGCCAGGGTGACGCTGTAACAACAATATCGAGGACTTTGATGGCAACATTGAGCCCTAATAGCTCTAAGATCAACCCCCACAACCAGATGTGTTCACTCCTTAGTAGGGAGCAAGGCGAGGACCCGGTTGGACACGGCTCCGCCTTTGATCGCCTTATCATCACGGAATTACCCAAACCGTGGCCGCGTCCTGCCATTAATGGAACGGGAGCGCCCCCAGGACTCCGTGGCTTGGTGGACCAATTTCAAACCCTTAGGAAGAGGACTATTCGGGAAAGCGGCGAGGACAGGACCAAAGCCTTAGGGCTTGATGTGACGATTAAGCATGTGGCGCCAGATCCCCAGTATTCTTTGCCAGGCCAGGTGCGGGTTCTCCATCTGCAACGGCCTCAAGCACCCTTCAGCACCTACCTCAAAGAAGAGTATCAAGTACCCGAGAGGGAGGTTGCTGCATTGGTGGAGGCCTTGCTCTACCAACAATCATGTCAGAAGTGGCAGGGGGCGTTAGACCGGAGTTCGGCGAACGTCCGTGATCTTTTGGTATGCACCCAGGGCAACGTGGACACCTGTTGTGCCACCTTTGGCTATCCTCTGTACCGGGAATTGAGGACTTTTGCTGACCGTAGCGACGGAAACCTAAGAGTTTGGCAAGCAACGCATTTTCAAAATCACCGTTTTGCACCGGTTATTTTGGACCTGCCTGAGGTCCGGTTTTGGGGAGGAGTTGGCCCCAGGCAAGCCGAAACCCTGGCGCTGCGCAACAGACCTCCCGCCATCCTTCGAAACTTCTACATTGGGTGGGCGGGCGTATCACAAGGCTATGTGCAGGCGGCAGAACGTGAGACCTTGGTCCGAGAGGGATGGGGCTGGACCACTTACGGTAAATCGGGGCGCATTACCAGGTTGCAATATGAAGAAGAACGTGCGGAGGTCCGCATAGACTTCACCTCGGTAGACCACCAGGTGATCGGGAGCTACCGGGCCACGGTGGAGGTCACCGAACATATCCGCGGTTTGGTGGGTTGCCTCTCTTTTGGTAAGACCCGCGACGTTCCCCAGTACCACGTGTCTAACTTAAAACGAGAACCGTCCACGGAGACCAGCAAGTCCGAGAAACGGCCAAGAGCCGGCTTGCCGTAGCCACTCCCCCGCCGGAACGCCTTCGTCTGCACCAATATCTGCCCGGACTCAGTCTGGGCCGCCTGAACACGGCCGCATCTGAACCCGCTGAATTGCGTTCTGGTGTGTTCCCCTGAACTCTGTACCCCCGAATGCCCACCGCCCCAGTACCAGCTTCGGACTCCCTCAATTTGGCTACTATCACAAAAAGCTATATCCTGTTCCGCCCCATAACTACGTGGCACGTGATCGCAATAGGGCCTTAACAGTGCTGGCTAATTCCGGCTTCCTGCGGGGCTGAGTGTGTTAGCCGCTTGAACGACATGAAGGCCCTTTGACAGGTTGTTCGACAGCGTAAGGTACACTGTCAGGCAGTTGACATCCCGTTGCAAAGCTTTGCAGCGGTGTGTGGGTGGTAGACCGGGAGCATCCGCTATCGTCGGTCCCCTCCGGCTGCTGGCTGAGAGAGCGGCCCAACATGTGCTTTCCGGCGCCGAGGCCACGGCAATTCACGGGCCTGGTCATCCTAAGGGGGTCCCGCATCTACGCCTTTGATTCCTGGATACGCTACAGAGACTACCGGTTCATCTGGATCGCTAACTTCTTCGCCAATACTGCCCAATGGCTTCAGTTGCTCAGTGTGGGCTGGCTGGTGCAAAGGCTTACCAATGAGTCAGCGCTGCTGGTAGTCACCGTTGGAGGATTGAGCACTCTGCCCATCTTGATCGTCGGGCCCTGGGGCGGGGTGCTTGGCGACCTCGTCAACCGCAAGAAAGCAGTGATGGTCATTCAGTCCTTCATGGCCGGGGCTGCAATCTTATTCGCGGTGCTGGTGCAGTCGGAACGGGTCGAGTGGTGGCATGCTTACATATACGTTCTGGTGGGCGGTAGTTGTTGGTCCGTCACTATCACTCTTAGACAAGCGTTGGTGGCCAACACTGTGCCCACATCCGCAATGGTAAACGCCTTCGCCCTGAACGTTCTCACGATTACAGGGACTAGGATAGTTGGGCCGTTCTTGGGTGGAGTCCTTATCGCGACCTTGGGCTTTACCTGGACATTCTCCTTGGAAGCATGCTTATACGTGGCCACCGTGCTGGCCCTCATTCCCATGGGCACCCCATATTATCAAAGCAGGAACCAGGACCGGACCCGAGTCGTCTCGCCCCTGGCTGAGATGAAGGAAGGGTTGCGCTACATCTGGGACCAAGAGAGATTGATATTACACCTGATGGTGTTACGCCTCATTCCTGATGTCGTACTCCACCCGGTCTGGTTCTTACTCCCGGTGTTCACGGTAGCCGTGCTGCACCAAGACGCCGACGTTGGCGGATATCTCTTTGCGGCCACAGGAGTCGGCGGGTTGATGGCGTCCCTCTTCATAGCTTCCCAGGGCTTTGTACTCAAGCGCGGGACTGTGTTACTGGGTGCGGTTGCTGTAAGCTCAATGTCGGTGATCCTATTCGCCCAGTCCCATTGGCTGGCAATGGCAATGGTGCTGATAGGAATTATGGCAGCCGCTCAGACAACCTACCGTACAACCGCGGGAGCTGTTATCCAGATCCTAGTACCCGATGCTCTCCGAGGCCGGGTCACCAGCCTGCAAGAATACAGCCAAGGATTCCTGATCTTGTCCAGCTTGTTAATCGGCTGGGTCGTCGACCTGACCTCGGTTACCATCATCATCATGGCGGTGGGCGGACTCGGTTTGATGCTGATGGTTCTCTCCAGCGTCACTTTGCACCGGGTGCGCCAATTGGCCTAACTCTATAACCCAGGTTATGTGCGGGGCCCCGTCCTAGCTCAACAGTGTGTCAGAGGCGTTTGCCTTTCACTGTTCTAACGTTGCAGAGAGTCTCTTCTATTATTAGGGTTGGTGGACGAAAATGTATTAAACTCTAGGGTGACAGACCACTTAGGAGGGAACGATGAATCTGGTAATCCGAAATGTAAGGCTTATCGACGGCACCGGGACCGACCCCGTGGCTAGGGTCAGCGTGGAAGTGACCAATGGAATTATTAGCTGGATCGGTGAGGAAACGGCTCGGCCAAGAAGGCATACCCATCTGGAGGATATCAACGGCGAAGGTCTCACGTTGATCCCCGGAATGATCGATTGCCATGAGCATTTCACAGGCAACGGCGGACTCGACAATATGGACCGCCTGTTGGGCGACAGTGCCGAGGTATTCACCTTGAAAGCTACGGGCAATGCTAGGCGTGCACTGATGTCCGGGGTGACGTCGGCGCGGGACGTGGGCTCCCGCTTCGGGGTCAACATTCGAATAGCCCAGGATACTGCTTCGGGCGCGATGCTAGGGCCCCGGATATTGGCCGCCGGCGAATGGCTTCAGTTTCCCGGGACCTGGCCTCCGGGTCTGACCAGGTTGACCGATACACAAGAGGACCTGATCCTTGCCATCCGGGAGATGATTGAGCGGGGCGCCGGACTGATCAAGGTAGGCGTCAACGGGCAAAGGCCCAACGGAGAATATTACGGAGCCATGGGCCCCGACGTACTAGGAGCGGCAGTGCGCACCGCCCACGACGCCGGGCTGAAGATAGCCGCCCACTGCATTGGGGCTGAAGGTGCACTGCAAGCGGCGGAGGCAGGGGTTGATTCCATCGAGCACGGTACCCATCTGGAAGGGGAAACCGTACGCGTAATGGCGCAAAATGGGACCTATTACGTGCCCACCATGTCCCCGTTCAACATGCCGGCGCACCTGACCGATATCTCCGGAATGTCCGCAGCGGACCAGGCTTCCCGGGATGAGCTGAGAGAGAGCAACCGGGCCAGCCTGCGGCGGGCAATGGACGCGGGGGTAAGAATCGCCACTGGCACCGACGCCGGCGGTTCCCATGCGCGCCACGGTTTCATTGTGCGAGAGATAGAGCTTATGGTGGACGCAGGGATGAGCCCCAAAGCCGCTCTGGAGTCCTCCACCAGGGAGGGAGCCAATCTCCTGGGCATTCAGGACCAAACCGGGACCGTCGAAGTGGGAAAGCAGGCCGATATGGTGCTGATCGACGGTGATCCCCATTCCGACCCCGGGGCCCTGCGGAACGTTTGGGCGGTTTTCCTGGGCGGAAGGCGGATCCTCTAGGGAGTGAAGAATATATGAATATTGCAACCCGGCTCAGCGCCATTCCTATTCCAGTCCCCGATTTAGTCGGACTATTAACCGCGGCGCTGGTCGCCTTCTGCTCCACGCGCCCCTGGGCCCGAGTATGGGGAGTAGGGTTTGCTAGTGGCGACATCCCTGAAACAACTTATGTAAGCGGTATAGAGGGTGGAGTCGCCGATGGTTGGTTTATCCTCGGAATTGGGATTGCAGCTGCTGTTTTGATGTTAGTGAGGATCATTGTTAGGACCATGCAACCCCGTTCCAGCGCTGTATTGTTGGGCGTTGCCATTTTGCTTCTTGCTATAGCGGGGGTCCTTGGGATGTTGCACTGGTTTGATAGTGGATCGACCGCCAGGGCAGGGTCCTGGCGCATTCCGGGCGACCAATGCGCCGAATATTTCCAGTGTCGTTACTATCCCGCCTGGGGGTTAATCGTGGTAACACTCGCCGGTTATGTTGGCGCCGTCGCTCTGGCTTTCCAAATGTGGAGAGATCATTTGCGTTAACCCTTCCCCGGCTCCCTTTGGCTGGCTGCCCTCTTTCCACTGGGGCATCATCATGCATAGGTGCTACGCCGTTAACACAGGTAGCCGTTTCAACTCGTAGTTAACAAAGGCTGCCCCCTTGAATCCGAGATAAAATCCGGCTGTGGGTGCATGTCACCAGGGTCTGGTAGGGTCAATACAATGACTGTGTTTCTTCTATGAATATGCCCAACGCGTCATTCCCGGGAACGCGGGAATCCAGAAGGCTTCACAATAGATTCCCGCTTTCGCGGGATTGACGGAGAAGAACGGCGGCACTTTACTTTCATGCGCATATGTGGCCTTGACAAGGCCATTAGCAATTCCGATGTTTCTCCGGGGACTGCTTAGCTGAGATTAAATGGTGCATTGGAGACTGATCTACAGGAGAATTGAAACATGGCCCACCAGGTAAGGGGGGTAATTGCTGATACCAAGGGGGCTGCGGTAAAGCTTGAGACTATCTTGGTGCCCGATCCAGGAGCGGGTGAAGCGTTGGTGCGGATCAAGGCATGCGGCGTTTGCCACACCGATCTCCACTACCGGGAGGGAGCAATCAACGATGACTTCCCCTTTCTGCTGGGCCACGAGGCTTCCGGAACAGTGGAGGCCGTGGGGACCGGAGTGGATAACGTCGCCCCAGGGGACTTCGTAGTCATCGCTTGGCGCTCGCCCTGCGGCACCTGCCGCTCCTGCGTTCGAGGCAAGCCTTGGTACTGTTTCTCTAGCCGCAACGCCAGCCAGCCGATGACCAAGAGCGACGGGACCCCATTGTCCCCGGCATTGGGGATTGGAGCAT
This sequence comes from Dehalococcoidia bacterium, assembly GCA_965197555.1. Taxonomy (GTDB): domain Bacteria; phylum Chloroflexota; class Dehalococcoidia; order Lucifugimonadales; family UBA3495. The sequence goes on from OZ240213.1 coordinate 2,956,510, forward strand.
TTTCAGAGTTGACATTGGTGGATGCCGGCCAAGCGGTCAAAGTCGATCCCAGAGCTCGCCCGGAGGCCGCTGGGTTGATTGGTTGCGGAATTATGGCTGGCCTTGGTGCCGCCATCAACACCGGTGGCGTGTCCCGAGGTGACTCGGTGGCAGTGTTCGGGTGCGGGGGTGTCGGCGACGCTGCTGTCGCTGGGGCCCGCTTGGCCGGGGCCCACACTATAGTAGCCATTGACATTGACGACCGGAAGCTGCAGTGGGCTACAGAGTTCGGTGCCACCCATACGGTGAATGCCTCCCGTACCGACCCCGTTGCGGCGGTTCGGGAGTTGACCGGTGGCTACGGCGTCAATGTGGCCATCGAAGCGGTAGGCAGTCCTGTCACCTACGAGCAAGCGTTTTACGCCCGGGACCACGCGGGAACCGTGGTCCAAGTGGGGGTGCCCAGCCCGGACATGAAAATCGAGCTGCCTTTGATCGAAGTGTTCGGACGCGGCGGAAGCCTGAAGTCCTCCTGGTATGGAGACTGCCTCCCTTCAAGGGACTTCCCCATGTTCATAGACTTGTACTTACAGGGCCGGTTGGACCTAGACAAGTTCGTTTCCGAGACGATCTCCATCGAAGACGTTGAGGAGGCCTTTCAAAAGATGCAGCGAGGCGAGGTCCTCAGGTCGGTGGTGGTGTTCTAGCCGGCGTTGGAGGTTCTCAGGTCGGTGGTAGTGTTCTAGCCGGCGTTGAATCAAGCCTGCCTAAATTCCTGGTTGGCGTTTACCCCCACCCGGTAAGCACCAACAACGGTTGCCTTACCAGCTAAGGCCGACAACCCTCTCCTGTAGCACTTCCCCAAACAAAGTTAATATCTGGTCTATTTGGAGAGCTACCACTGTACTCTTGACTGCCGGGTCCTGCGGCAAACCGGACTCCGCCAGTCGGCCCATTACTTGCTCGTAGAACGGGCCGTCACCGTGGACCTCCGCAGTGCAGCGGAATTTCCATCCCACCTCTCGGGCCGAGTCACGAAACAGAACGATGACCCTGGGGTTCTCCTCAATGTTTTCCAGAGGCCTACGCCCGCTCCGGTCCCGGTAGGCGAGGGCCGATTCTCCAAAAGCCATCATGGTGCCGATGTAGCCGGTATTCGGCAGCCCATCCAGTGAAGCAGTGGCCACGATGCATGGGTTGCCGTTGGTCCGGGCGTTGTTAATGAGGTCCTGCATTTCCGGGGTCAACTGGATCATCCGCTGCCTCCGGCGTAAGGACCGCAGATAATTTCTAAACAAGCAACCGCTTTCGTCCATTCTGGGGGCGGATGCATCGCCTCTGGTGCAACGAAAACGCAGGTTAGGTCAAGCGCCCGGCATCCAGCACCGGTCGAATCACTTTGACTCTTGGACACATTGCTCCAACAGGTCTAGGGCTGCTCGGGTAAATGTCCACATATTGGCCTCGCGGTCAGCGACACCTGTTTCCAGGGTGATGGCCCGTTCAATGGGACCCGCCACGGCGATGCAGGCATGGCCTGCTGAATCTCCGTACCGGTTGCCCGTCGGGCCACTGGCCCCGGTCTCGCTCAGGGCCCAAGTGGTCCCTAAAGCATCGCGTATGGTCCGGGCGTTTAGCAGTGCGTAGGGCTCACTGCTGGCCCGAATGTTGGCCATGGCTTGGTCTGGGACTTGAAGTAATCCCTGCTGCGACGTCCTGGTATAAATGACTGCTCCACCGACGTAGAAGGCCGATGCTCCGGGGACGGCCACCAGGGACGCCGACATCAGACCGCCACAGGAGGACTCCGATACTGCGATGGTCTGCTGGCGTTGTTTGAGCAGCTCTCCAACCGATGCGGCCATTGAGGTCAGATCAGGCATAGTTGCCTCCGGTCTTGGGCGTGTAGGGCTTTGATACAGCGCGGGGACATTCTACCCCAGATTCGACCCATAGAGGGTTGCCAGCCAAGAAATTAGGCCGCCTGTCGGGCGGCCTGGGCATAAGAAGTAAGGAATGGCAGGGTAGTTAACCCGGGAGAAGGCCCTCGCCGGTGAACAGGCCTTGAGCTTCCTCCAGGGTCAAGTCCGGTTCCGGAAGAATCAGGTCGGACTCCACCAACTCGTCCAATGGAAGAGGGGACCCATTCTCCCGGACCAGCGTCAGCATCTCTTTGAGAAGTGCTTCAAACTCAGCGTGGTCTCCTGCCTCCACGGCTTCAACCAGCCGGTTGTCTATGTCATTGAGTTGGTCTACAAAGCCTCCGGGGAGATTGTACTGGCCTTCTGTCGTGATTCGCACAATCATCTCAAGCTCCCCATGGCCTATCCCTTCCCCGCTGATGGTAAATCCGACTTCAGTGCGCTTAACTCGTCCTCCACGTTCTGAGAGGAGGCCAGTTTATCCAACTCCCGGCTGATGTCGTCCTGGTTTCCTGTGAAGTCATCCAGGAATCCAACGCTGGCTAGCTCGTCGATGGCTCCGGCCCGGGCGCGCATTTGCTCGGTCTTGTTTTCGGCCCGCTCCATGGCCAGCGTGAGGTCCCCCATCTCCTCAGAGATTCCGGATAGGGCGCCACCAATACGGACTTGGGCTTGGGCCGCAGTGTACTGGGCTTTGATGACCTCTTTCTTGGTACGAAACGCCGAAACTTTGGCTTGGAGCCGCTGCTCCGCCGCCGTAAGTTTGTCCTGTTCCGCTTCCATCCCGGCGATCTGCTCGTCCAGCCCCTGAAGCTCCAGAGTGGCAGTCTGCTTTCGTTGCAGGGCTAACCTGGCCAAGTCCTCCCGCCCAACTTCCAGCGCTTGGCGGGCCTGGGAATCCAACCGGGTAATGTTTCCTTGGACCGTCGACGCCTGCTGCTGTATGCGCCGCTTGGCGGCGACCATCTCAACGACGCCGCGCTTTACGTTACGCAGCATTTCTAGCTGCTTCTCGTAGGAATAGTCTAGGGTTTCCCTAGGGTCCTCCGCCGTGTCCAACAGACGGTTCATCTTGGACTTGACTATCGTAGACATTCGCGAGAGCATTCCCATTTCTTGGCCTCCTAACTTAAACGGGGCTGGCTTTTGCTTCACCATTATGGACCTCAGCGCCCGTATTCTAACCTCTACCCTTTAATGGCGGTATCCGTTTGGTTGAAGTCTTCAATGTTTTTTGGAGATGGCATCGGATATACCCCCTGGAAAAGGTTTTAGCGTCAAAACCCGCTCGACCTACGTCTACCACCCGCAATCATGCTAACCACACCCACTAGCACCGCCACTATTCCTACGACAATAAGAATCATGCCTATCGCGTTTAGAAGCCATTGGATCAGTCCTGACCGCAACAGCAGCCCTAAGACCACCAAAATTATGCCTATGATGAACCAGCCGCCCGTACCGAAATTGCCCATTGGCGACTCCTTGACTCTTTCGGAGTCCTTAGTTTGAATTTCCACCTTATATTGTACCGATAGCCAGGTCAAGTGTCCTCGATGCGGGTACAAGGCCCTTCATTGTCGCAGGCGCTAGTAAGGTCGATCGTAGTGACCACTGCGGCACCGTCTGTCGACGAGCTCAGGACAGGCTTGTCGCCCCGTTGTGGTGAGCTTATCGAACCATGAGTCCGCGAAAGTTCAAGCTGCACTGACGGATCTTACTATCCTGGCCTTCGACATGCTCAGGCCCAACGGGACAGCCCGCTCGTGGTGAGCCCTTCGGCACCGCCCTTCGACGACCTCAGGACAGGTTCGTCACCCCGTAAGTGGTGAGCCCTTCGACGAGCTCAGGACAGGCTTGCCGCCCCGTTCGTGGTGAGCTTGTCGAACCATGGGTCCGCGAAAGTTCTAGCTGCACTGACGGCTCTTACTATCCGGGCCTTCGACATGCTCAGGCCGAACGGGACATTCCGCTCGTGGTGAGCCCTTCGACGAGCTCAGGACAGGCTTGCCACCTCGTTCGTAGTGAGCTTGTCGAACCACGGGTCCGCGAAAGTTCTAGCTGCACTGACGGATCTTACAATCCTGGCCTTCGACATGCTCAGGCCCAACGGGACAGTCCGCTCGTGGTGAGCCCTTCGACGAGCTCAGGACAGGCTTGTCGCCCCGTTCGTAGTGAGCTTGTCGAACCACGGGTCCGCGAAAGTTCTAGCTGCACTGACCGCTCTTTCGGTCCTGGCCTTCGACAAGCTCAGGCCGAACGGGACATTCCGCTCGTGGTGAGCCCTTCGGCACCGCCCGTCGACGAGCTCAGGACAGGCTTGCCACCCCGTTCGTGGTGAGCTTGTCGAACCATGGGTCCGCGAAAGTTCTAGCTGCACTGACCGCTCTTTCGGTCCTGGCCTTCGACAAGCTCAGGCCGAACGGGACATTCCGCTCGTGGTGAGCCCTTCGACGAGCTCAGGACAGGCTTGTCGCCCCGTTCGTAGTGAGCTTGTCGAACCACGGGTCCGCGAAAGTTCTAGCTGCACTGACCGCTCTTTCGGTCCTGGCCTTCGACAAGCTCAGGCCGAACGGGACATTCCGCTCGTGGTGAGCCCTTCGGCACCGCCCGTCGACGAGCTCAGGACAGGCTTGCCACCCCGTTCGTGGTGAGCTTGTCGAACCATGGGTCCGCGAAAGTTCTAGCTGCACTGACCGCTCTTTCGGTCCTGGCCTTCGACAAGCTCAGGCCGAACGGGACATTCCGCTCGTGGTGAGCCCTTCGGCACCGCCCGTCGACGAGCTCAGGACAGGCTTGCCACCCCGTTCGTGGTGAGCTTGTCGAACCATGGGTCCGGGAAAGTTCTAGCTGCACTGACGGCTCTTTCGGTCCTGGCCTTCGACAAGCTCAGGTCGAACGGGACATTCCGCTCGTGGTGAGCCCTTCGGCACCGCCCGTCGACGAGCTCAGGACAGGCTCGTCGAACCGTAAGTGGTGAGCCCGTCGACGAGCTCTGGACAGGCTTGCCACCCCGTTCGTGGTGAGCTTGTCGAACCATGAAGTAACGGTGCTTCGACAGCCTCTGGACCAGCGGGCCAATTCGCTTTAGGTGGAGAATCATAAGGCCATGGGGCCGTTAAAGGTGGAGTTGCAGCGAACAGGACGGCTCCACAGCGCTGTCTGCCTCGATCAGATGACAAATGGCCTACCGCCGGAGACGTAAGTTGACCTCTTTTTCTCCCCTAACTATAATCTGACTCGCTCGCTGTTACGGGTCGATTGGGTAGATAATAGATCCATCACTCGATCCCGGTGTCAATGATTGGATTAGCGCAGTCAAGGGACTGAAATATGCTCCGGTCGCTATTTGGCAGAGGAAGGAAGAAACGCCGAGACTCCGTCGGTGTCCCTGCTGTCGACGACAGCATCAGGGGTGTCAGGGTTGGCGATGTTCTCTCCATCACCGGTCTTGCCTTGGAATACGACGATGTCTACTTCTTCGTTGAACGGCTCCACCGGTATACCAGTGACGCCGATACCTGGCACGAGTTGATTTGCGCCGACGGTGATAACCGAATCTGGGTGGAGTGGACTGACGGATATGACCTCTTCATCACAGCGACCGCTGACTCGGACCCAGTCGGCTTGGAAAGCATCGGCCTGACCGAAGAGGATCTAATAGACCTGGATAAAGCCCACTCCATCGACAACTTCATCGAGATCGACGACGGCAGCTATTACTATCGCAATAGTTCAGAGGCGTACTTCTATCAGGATAGCCGCGGCCCGGGCGTTGGATTCTACGTTTGGGATTTCATTCGTGAGCAAGGAGACCGGGTCCTGTCCGTGACCAAGTGGGAAGGGAAGCCCTTCGAGGTCTCATTCAGCGAGGTCATATCGCCGGACAGGATCATCGTGTACAAGGGTAACCGAGAGGACTCAGGGAGCCGGAGATAGGGATGATTGACGCATTTATCAACACCTTGGAATCCTTCCCCCGGGGGCTCGTGTTTGTTGGACTTGGTTTGATTGTCCTGATATTGGCCAAGCTTGCGCGAGACCTTTGCACCCCCTACCGGATTGATGTCGAGGTCATGGAGAAGAATAACCTGGCTGTCGCTTTGCGGTTGAGCGGGTATTTTATTGGGGTGATCCTTGTATTCCTCGGCGCTTTGTATCAGCCGTTGACCTTAGTCGGTACAGAAGGTCTGGGCTTCGACCGAGACTACGGGAAGGAGGTGCTGCGGGTATTTCTCTACGCCATTGGTGGAATTCTGGCGTTGAATCTGGTCCGGATTCTAATGAACCGGGTCATTCTTTACCGGTTCGATATCGAGAAAGAGGTTCTCGAAGGTCAAAACGTAGGGACGGGAGCAGCAGAATTCGGGATGTACGTCGCCACAGGCCTGCTCATATCCGGAGCTGTTTCCGGTGAGGGTGGTGGTCCTGAGGTTGCTGCGGCTTTCTTTGGCATGGGCTTGATACTCCTGGTCGTATTTGCATTGTTCTACCAGTTGACTACACCATTTGATGTGCACTCCGAGATCGAGAACAACAACACAGCAGTGGGGATCGCGTTGGGAGGTAACCTGATAGCCATCGGCCTGGTAGCTCTGAAAGCAGTGTTTGGAGACTTCGTTGGTTGGGGGGAAAGTATAGCGGGATTCCTTACCTTTGGAGTGCTCGGCTTTGTGCTGCTATACGTGATGCGGCTTCTGATAGATATACTCTTGCTGCCATCGGTCCGCGTGTCTCAAGCACTGGCGACCGGCCGCGTCGTTGGTGTCGCTTTCGTAGAAGGTGCAGTGGTAATCAGCTCGGCGATGGTATTGTTCCTGGCCATTTGATACCTCCGAACATGACGGCTAAGCCTATAACCTGCCTCGCCCGCAGTTCGGTGTCCCGAGCGCGTTATTCACTCTCTTCCGTTATTCACTCTCTTCGATGTAGTCGGCACCGCAATCGATAACCCAACTGGCCAACCCGTCAGCTACTTCGGATCGGTTTACAACAGGCTCCAGCAACCCTTCAAGAAAATCCTCGTCCTCTATAAGCTGATTCCAGGATTGGACGTAAGAGTCCAGGGTCCCGTCGTACAGGCGCAGTAGGAACACTGTTCTTATTGGGTCTAAGTCCTCGGCCAGGAAGACTTGGACCCGAAGGTCCACACCGCGGCCGCTGTTGAATTGCACCGTTTGGGTATCCAGGTCGACAAGGGTATCCTTGAAATGGTCGTACAGATCGATGTACGCCTCGGTCTCTGCTACCAGCCTTGCAATGAATCGCCTCCCTTGGGCGGTAATCACCATCTGGTGGTTGTCATCGGACCAGGCAATGTGATTCCTTCCTTGCAGGGCGGCTGCTGCGGATTTCAAGCCTCTATTGGCGCCAGTCAAAGCCCCCTTGACGAGTTGGGCTCCATGTTTGTCCAACCAATAGAGGAGCGCCAACGACCGTACCCAACCAAGCAACTCCTCTTTGCTGGACCAGAATCCCTCCCGAACGCTGTATTCCAGGGCCCGGTAGTGCTGGTTCACCTGAAGGATCAAGGTTAAGAAGCCAGAGGCCCGGGGGTTCGATGAATCGATGGGTACCAGGAGGTCCGACACTATATTATCCAGGTCGACGGGCTCCCCATGTTCCCTCGAAAAGGACAAGGTACAGCGCCCCTTCCTCCACTCGTCAAAGGCCTCCAAGAACACAGCGTAGATGTCGGGCAAATCAGGGTTGCTGCCACGGTCCAATAACGCCGCCACCTCAAGCTGATGTTCTTCGGCTTCGGGGAAAAGTCGGGTCAAGAGATCCGACAAGGGAATCCTTTGGTTTCCAGGAGGGAGGCTGATAGTCAGCGCGTCCTCCGGGTCCATTTCGTTGAGGGTCATTCGGAGTTCGTATTCGATCGCCCCGCCGTCGAGACCAGTGGTTGCAGGGGTCGGCTCCCGTTTTCTCACTGCCGGTTTCTCACTCCCGGCTTCTCATCGGGACCGGCGCTTGGCAAGGAGCGAGATCCCGCCACCTCCTCCCCTGCCTCCCGACCGCCCCGATGAACGGAAGGATCCGGACCTGCTCCGGGTAACCGAACTGCTCTTCTTGAAAGCTCCGCTGGTCCGTTGCGTGCTTTGATAGGTAGTGCGGTTTCTGCTGACGTTGCCCCTGGACTGTTGGTACCTGGAGCCAGCGAAGGAAGCCTGCTTGCGGCTGAAGTTGCTGTTCCTTTGCACTTGGCGGTTGTAGCTGGATGACCCGCGGTAGGTGTTCCGTTGGCTTCGAACATCGGGCCCACGGGATATCGGCGTATGGTAAAGATAGGGCCCTCGAGACAAGCTGGATATAAGCAAATAAGTAAAGAGAAAGTTCCCTGCGCCGAAATGGCTGTTATAGTACCCGTTTCCGTGGTATCCACGCATATCATATTCGTTATTGGACCCCTTGACGATTTCGAACAAGCGGTCGTCTACAGCATCGTCGATGTCGTTGTTGCCGTTGAGGTCCTCCCAACCTTCCAGGGTGAGAGCGTTGCCATCCTGGAGGGCGCGGATCAAGATCAATCCGTCTCCTTCATATATCTCATTTACTCTGCGCTCGAATTCGGTCGCGCTCTCAGAGCTCTTGAAGGCCTCCTGGACATCATCCAGGTTGATCCTTCCGGCAGCGCCGTCAGTAGCTGCCCAATCGTCATACGACGGGCCACTGGCGCATGCAGCAAGCAGCGGCGCTGTTGCGACAATACCACTCAAAGATAACGCTGTCCCGAGCCTCATGTTTCGCTTGGCCATTTTAATTCCTCCTATGCGAATGGTTAGCCCCGGCCACTGTCACCGGCCCCGAGCAGAAGCAGCTCAACGTCTTCATTCAAGCGGACTTTATTGGCCGGTTGTTCATTGGCCTGGGTTGCGGGCAGGGTTAGGAGCCGGGATAGAAATCCGGCTTTTGCCCGTCTTTGAATCGCCCGCCACGCGTCCACACTTGTCCCGATGTAGTGCGCTACTGCGGACTTATGATTGATGTTAGCCAACAACTGGTTGGAGATTGAGTCCTGTAGCTGGGCGAGGTGGCTCTTCCACATCTCGTCACAGGACCGCAAATATGTCTGACGGGCCAGGCTGGAAAATCCTTGTCGGCCCAGGCTGTCTTGAAGCTCTTCCAGCCTGTCGAGAAATAGGTGGCCGATCTCTTCCGGAAGCAATGTCAGGTCTGTGCCTTTCAGGAAGCCCGTGTCTACTTGATAACGCCATCGGACCTCATCGGCCATCCGGTCGAACTGGGTTGCATATTGCTCGAAGGTGGCATCAGGAAAGTAGCTGCCCACCAAGTCGGCGGCCTGCTCATGGGCCAATCTGACGGACATATTCCATAGAATCCCTGAACCAACGGGGCACTGGACCACTTGCTGGCGAGACCGGTAAAAAAGGTGAGTCTGCCAGTCCGAAACAGCGAGGTAATCTTGGATCAGGCCGGTTTGGGTCTCAACCTCCAATTCCGCGGCTCGCTGCAATTCAATTACGTGTTCGTTGATCTCGTTTCCGGCGTAGTAGGTCCGTCCAGCTTGGTCCAGGTTGCGGCATTTGGAGTGCTTGAGAATGCCTTCGACGTGGAGGTTGATTAATCTGTCCTCCAGGGATAGGAACTCCTGGGTCATTCCGAACGCGCCTTGCCTTCCGCTCCTTCCGTTGAGTTGCAGGTCAACCCTGGGAGTAAGGTTGATCTCAGTGCCGATCACACGGAGCCCCAAAGAGAAATCCAACTTGAGGTGTCGATGCGGTTGGGCTGCTCCGGATTTCATAGTCACGGAGATATGGTGGCTGTCGGGGCTGTTCCCAGGGACAGTCTTAAAGAGGCCGGCGCGGACTAACGCAGTCCTCATGATGCGGGCTTCAGGCTTAGAGTGGCAGTTGACCTGCACCGCGCCTGCTTCAGTGGACAGCAGTTCTGTGATGACGTGGACGAACTGCTCCGTAATCCGGGAGTCTAGGTCGGCCTCCAGCAGGATATCGGTGCCCCGGCCAGCCATGTTGGTCGCCACGGTGACCGCACCGAATTTGCCAGCATCCCTGACTATCTGCGCTTCTGAGTCGCAGTTAACAGCGTTCAGCAGGTTATGGGGGATACTCTTTTCCGACAAAAGACAGGCCAGCTTTGCTGACTGCTCCACCGACTGGGTGCCCACCAGGACCGGCTGTCCAACTTGGTGGCAACGAGAAACTTCGTCAATGATCGCCGAGGTCTTGTCCTGGTCTGTTAGATATATTCTGTAGCCTTCGTCCACCCGCTTAAGGTCCTGAAACGGAGGCAGCACTACCACCGGCAAATCGTATCTTTGTTGAAACTCGGCTGCAGAACTGGAAGCGGTGCCGGTCATGCCACTTATCATCCGGTAGCGTTTGATGAAGCCTTCAACGGAGATTTGCCCCAACACCTCGCTCTCGGAATGGGGAAGAAGACCCTCCTTGACCTCAAGAGCCGACTGTAGCCCATGCTGGTATATACAGTCCGGCTTGGGCCTCCCGGTATATTGGTCGATCAATACGATGGAATCTTCGGTGACCACATAGTGCACATCCCGTTTCAGCAGCAAGAAGGCCCGGAGCATCTGGTGCAACCGGTTGCCGACGTTGTATTGCCGCGCCAGTTTCCTAGTAATCTTGGCGGACCTGCTTAGGCTTTCTTCGAAAGACGAACCGTCACCGGCCAATAGGGAGTCCGTAGACTCCTCCAAAGCTTGGCCGTCATAGAATGACCCCAACCGCTGCTCGACAACTTCTCGGCCCTTTTCAGCAAGGGTCACGAAGCGTCTTGCGGGATCGATTATGTAAAACAGCTCCGAAGTTAGACTTTCATAGTTCTGTTCCGCGTAGGCCTGGACCCGTTTGATGAGGCCTGCTTCACCAGCCAAGCTGCGCTGTAGCACTGGATTATCAGGATCTGCCAGCAATAGTTGAGCCAGAGTCGCGTGCGCCTTGCCGGAATGGATGCTTGCAAGCCGGTCGGCCAAGTCCTGGGCAACCCAGCCTTGCAAGCCGATCAATTCCAACACGGTTCTCTTGATTTTGGCGATTCCGGTCCTGTTTCCCAGAGGTTCTCCGGAAATTATCATCGGGGTTGCGGCTTCGTCGATGAGGGCGTGGTCCACTTCATCAATAATCGCTACATTGGACTCTACCTGGACCTGCGCTTCCGGGGTGGATTTCAGGTTGTCCCGAAGAAAGTCGAACCCCAACTCCCGCATCGTGCTGTATGCAACCGCTTTACGGTAGTTATGCCTCCTTTCGTCATCCTCCATGTAGCCCAATATCGTCCCGACCGTAACACCCAAGGATTCATAAACGGGAGCCAAAATACCAGCGTCCCTTGCGGCCAAGTAATCGTTGGCCGTAATGATATGGACCGGATTGCCCTCCAAGGCCGATACTACCGCTGGGAATGCGGCCGAGATGGTCTTTCCTTCGCCGGCGTTCATCTGGACTATGTTTCCCTGAAGCATATAGAGTCCGGCCATGAGCTGCTCATCCGTGACTCCAAAGTTCAGAATCCCATTGATGTCCTTCCGCCACACCGCACGATAGAACTCCGCTGGTAAGAGAATGTCTCCCGAGGTTCTGCTTTTACCTTCGAGGGCCACTCGGACCATGGTGTCGACGACGACCTTCCCATCCTTGCCCAGGGCGCTATCCGGGAAATGACCCACTGGGTCAGCCTGGGCCTGTATTAAGTTTCCCGTCCATTCACTGCTGGCGGCCCTGCTTAATGCGGACTGCCAATACCCATGAAAGTTTTGGCGGTCGAAGGACTGGTCGAACAGCCGCCAAATTCCCAATCTCCGGCTGACGGCCTCTTTCACAATCGCAAACGCTTCGAGTAGACCGTCGTGGGCCTCTTGGGATTGCTGGAGGTACTTCAGGCGCCACAGCGCGCTCCGCAGCTCCTGGTCGGAATGAGCCGTGAAGTTATGTCGCCGAATAATCCCCACCATGGATCGGCATGCCTGGGCTGAAAGCCTCTTTGACGGAATTCGCATCCGTTCCCCGTCCGAGGGTCGCCTGGTCCACTTGGTATTTGTCCAGATCGACATAGGCATTGAGAGCGACGCGTCGTTGCTAATTCTGGGCTGGCGCCAGGTTTGGGAATATAGTCGCTTGCAGTTCATTCCAGGAAGAGCGCTTTGTGCTTATATATACCAATAGGTCCCCGACGGATAGGACAAGGTCTGCAAACTTGAAGTGGACCCGCCCGTCGCGGATCATTCCCACTAGGTTAATGTTTTCTTTCATTAATTGAGCGGCTACTTCCTCGTAGTTCATGGGCGCCTGCCAAATGGAGCCGACCAAGGTGCTCGCCAAGGTGCCTTCAATAAGATTGCTAGTGATTGCATGGGTGAGCTTGGTCACACCAGGGTCCTGGACCTCCTGGATTAACAAGTTGTTGGCCATGTCCAAGGTGTACACCAGAGTCACTTCTTGGAGGTTGGCGAACAACAGGTCGTGCTTAGGATTAAGGCACTCAGCTACGACCCTTGTTCGAGGGTTTAGCTGATGGATGACTGACGCCACCGCCGCCGCCACGCTGTCACTATGTGGGTCGTCATAGCTAGTGCTCAATACCACGGCCTGGGTCGCGTGCCTCAACGAGGCCCGGCGGTAGGTTTCTTCCTCCAGAGGAGACCCCCGAACGAAGGAGACATTGGGGTGGCTGAAGGGAAGAGTCTCCAGGGTGTCAGTAATCACGACGATATCATCCCTCGTGTGACTCGGGTCAGAGATATACTCCTCTACGATCTGGCGGACCCTGTTTTCGTTGGGGAAATGGATGATCAACAGGTGTCCCCTTGCTTGCACGTTTGCCATCCCGGTTTGCTCCTTGGTGCGTAGATCAATAATCCAATCGACCAACATCCCGGCAGTAGTTGTGAACGCAATCAGCCCAAAGAGAACAATGAATGTCACGGTCCCAATACGGGCGCCAAGGGTGGATGCAGAGAAATCTCCGTACCCAATTGTAGTTATGGAGATAATGCTGTACCAGAAGCTGTCGCCAATGGTTAGGTCCGGTTGCGCCACTCCCTCAAAAAAGAAGAAAGTTAGTGCATTGCCAGCAATACTTGATGCCAACACGGCTGCCATGAAGGCTAATCCGAGCGCCCTCTTTCGCCGGATACGGTGTACAAGCCTGAAGATCAAATAATACATGGAGGGAAGCTCAATCGGGGTTCGAGAAACTAATCACTGACTGAGTTGAGGCCGGAGCCTGATTATCACCAGCCCCGATTCATGCCTTGGCCCTTCACACTCGTCGAGCCGGGCCAAAAGATGTTCTTGGGACTGTAGAATTCTCTGGCTGACTTCGGCCTCGGCTTCACTTAATTCAGCACCCAATGATGATTCCAGGGTCCACTCTCTGGTGACAGCGCACTCAAGTCCGGCCTTTTGGCATACCCCGATGTAGTCTTGGCGGTCCCGGGTGTACTCGCGTTCGCTCTTGAAGGGGATCGGAGTGACGTAAAAATCACTGGACAGGAAGAGCCCCAATTCATTGTCAAACACTTGCATTAGGTCGGAGTATGTCCACCAGCCCTCCAGGGCGAAGAAGAGGTTCTCCGGAATGTCTTGGGGTACCCGGTGATAGTAGAAGTCCTCCTCGGCCTCGACCATTTTGACCCGAACCGGGCGCTTGTCGTGAACTCCAAGGATGCGTTCTGCTTCGCCATTTTGGAGGAACAAGAATGGTATGTTGCCATTGGTAGCGTCTACCAGGACCTGGGTGTTGTCTAGATCATATAGCAGCGCTGTGTGCTGCCAAAATCGCATATAGCGCTTGGCGAAGCGAAAATCGAAGGTTATCAGAAGCTCCCTCAGCTTCTCCACTGGGACCGGACCCGTCGCGTTCTCACCGGCGAGTATATATTCGGACTTTAGACCGTAGTGGTCGGTGAGAAATTTTAATGCCTGGACTTTTTCGGAACATATTGCTCCGGCGCCGTCGATGATGTTTTCTATGGTCTCGTCACCAGACTTGTAGACCAACTTTTTGCCAGTGAACCGGGAATAGTTCTCGAATTGGCTGTCCCAAACCCTTCGAGACAGGGCCTCCAGCAACTTCAGTTTTTGACTTGGCGTTTCCAACCGGAGGATGCATTCGCTCTCTGTTGGAGAATACCTTCCTTCCAGTTCGTTTCTCACGAAGCTGGAAAATTTGTCAGGGTCACGGAGCCACTTCCGTTCGTGGAACCCCACCCAATTTCGGTCGTAGTCCACGTTCATGCGATCAACCGAGATGTCTATCACCGAAACTTCCTGCTCTGCCACCCAGGCCGTATAGTTGGTGGGAACTTGGTCCAGTTCAATGGACCGGTTACTCTCCGGGTCATCCCCCTTGAACACGGTGCCGGAGTATATGTCCGTTAGATGGCCGCTATCGGTGCACCCGTAGACTAGGTCCTGCAACGCATACAGGGCATCGGCGGACCTTTGGGTAATGCGGGACTCCCTGAGGAAGAGATCAATGGGGGCATTCTTGAGGTACTTGTCCAGGAGTTCGCTTAAAGGCAGCGCAGCATCTTGTAAGTCCATGCGCAGAGTGCACTTCCTATTCGAAACCACATCGTTAAGCTGAAGTATTTGGCTCCCGCGGGTCTCCATTTGTGTAACTCAGTGGTGTGAGTAATATCACCGCTGTTGGAAGAGCTGGTCTGATTAGAGAATCAACTGTTGAGCAACAAAGGACTCGTGCACCGTGGAGCTGGGTGCTGCGCCTTTCTCTACGGTGGCTTGCAGCAACGGTCTTCGGACCGCTTGGGGATCTATGCCTGCTTTCAACGCCGTCATGACGCCGAGTGCCTCCCAATAGTTTTCCACGCGGTAAAATTGTCCCGGCGACCAAGGCAAACTCGCCAGGTCGTTGGTCATAAGGTTCTTGTTCTCCCGGACCGCGATCACCGGGATGCCTTGCTCCAGCGCAGCCAACGTGGGAAGCCCCAGACACCCGTCGGGGATCACCAAGCAGGAAACATCCTGTACTGTCAGCACGCTGTGGTGCTCCATAGCTCCGGGGTCTGACACGATCCTAGGGCTCCTTTGCAGTCCCTTGAGAATGCTCTGCATAAAGGTTAATGAGATGGCCTCCGCCGCCATCCTGGGGTCCACGACACCGGTTTCCATATTGGCGATTTCTTGTGTTTCCAACATGGGAGCGTGGGCTGAGGGAACATCGTAGACCGTCGAGATTGTGTGGGTGAGCATGGCTTCAACACCGCCCCAGGGGTTGAGCATGTTCCCGTCGCTCTCGAAATAGTCAATGTGGTAGCTAAGGGGGACCGCAATCACAGATGAAATAGCCACCGCGTCATAGCTATCGCGGTGCTGATCCAGGATGTCGAACAACCGGTCGATGCCATCGACACTACCCGACACACGCCCAGACATAGTGTACTGTGACCGCATATCGAGGGGAGGGCCCATCTCCATGATTTCGGGACAGAACAACCCGTAGGAGGAGCGGGCTGCGTTGACAGCGTTGATCGCGGCTTCCACAAAAAACGGATCGGGATGAGAGTCGACCACCACCAATACCCGGTTGGACCTTACCGGTTGTAATCCGATGCTACCCATCAGCAACCGGCAGACCGCGCTGCCTTCCACGTACAACGTGTTGTCCCGGATATCGATCAGGTCCGACCCGTTGAGGACGTTGGGATGAGTAATAAGGGTGTCGCATAACGAGGACATAAGGGTGGCAACCGGGGTGGCGTCTCCCGCGTGGCCACCAATCTCTGCTCCAATGCCCGTTGGTACCAGCAGAACGGCGTTGAATGTTTTGGTGTTTTCGATGTTCCTTTTCTTGAATGCTAGGACCGGGCTAGTTACCGGCTGATCGAGTTTATGGTGGCCGCTGAATGTGGTGACCTCACATTTATATTGATTTTTGGTTGACTCGGATATAATGATTCTAATGGGCTCGGCGGCGGCGATTTGTTGCCGGACTCCGTGGGCCACCTGCTCAAGGATTCTCCCCTTTGTGACGTCGACCGGGAATTGGATCTCGGACTCATACAAGTACATCGGGCCCAATCCCCCAGCGAGCCGCGTACTGGTTGTATGTGAAATGGCTCTTTTCAATCAGCTCCCCCTCAGGGGTCGCCGCGTATACCGACGGTAAAGGGAACCCGTTGAACGTGTTGGCTTTGGTTAGGGTATATGCCCCCGCGTTGTTGAACACAACTTTATCCCCTACGTGCAGGTCCCTGGGAAACCGGTAAGTACCGAACAGGTCCCCGGCCAAGCAGGTGCTCCCAGCAAGAATGAACTCATTGGGCGCATCGTCTTCGTGACCCATCACATCCGGCTCGAAATCGTACTCGAAGACCTCCGGCATGTGGTTGACCGAGGTGTCCAAGACGACGACCTTCGAGCCGCCGCTGGGGAACACGTCAATGACGGTGGAGACTAGATATCCGGCGGACCGGATTAGAGCAGCTCCCGGCTCAAAGAAAACCTGGAGGTCAAACCGGGATTTGAGGAGATCTACTGCGGCGTCAAGCGCCTCAAGGTTTTGTCCATCGTCAAAGAGGTAGCCGCCACCGAGATTTATCCAATTCAACCCAGGCAATATGTCTGCTGCTGCGCTGTGGAGGTGCTTTACCGTGGTGAGTAGCTCGCCGAAATCCGGTGAATCACAGTTGGAGTGGAATAGAATCCCGTCGAGACCAGCGAGCCGGCCGGGGTCTCTGTTATAGGTGGACACTAGTTCGTCAAGAGGGACACCCAATTTGGAATCAGGCCGGCAAGGATCGTATCGCTCGTCATCCAGGAATGAGATTTGAGGATTCACCCTTATCCCGCAGCTCGATTGTGGATAGAGGCGGTCCTGATACATATCCCATTGGTTCAACGAGTTGAAAGCGACGAAGTCACAGAGGGAGCCGATGGCATCGACATCTTGGCACTTGATCCCAGGGCTGGTGATGTGAATCGATCCATGTTGACCGACGACGCTCCTAGCGAGCCGCGCTTCAAACAGAGAGCTGACGGCGAACCCATCCAAACGGGGCGCCATGATTTTCAAAGCATCGGCAAAGGAAAACGACTTGATGGAGAACAGGACCTGGCATTGATCATTCTTTCGGAGCGAGTCCGTGTGGTCTAGCAGGTGATTGATAATGCCTTCGTCATACACAAATGCCGGCGTTGAGATACGGTCCAGCCCATCCTGGAAATTGCATGCGTCCTTGGTTGCAGAGATAACCAGCCCGATGGGATTTACTCCTTGGCTTCCTATCGCACGCATGTCAATGATGAGGCACCGGCTTGGCACGCCGGTAAGGTAGAAGGGTATTCTAGCACACCGGGATTAGACCAATGGAGCTTCAGGCGCTAAGTTGATTTGTGAGAGATGGGCCGCGGCCGACCAAGCAACTCTACCCGCAGCTTTAGGCGGAATAGTCCGGGGACAGGTTGGTCATAACCCCAAGATGTTGCCGTCCTTGTCCACGTCCAAAGCTCTGGGAGCGCCGGGTAGTCCCGGCATCGTAACAATACTGCCTGCAATAGGGTACAAGAATCCAGCCCCGATGGACGCTCGAATGTCTGACACTTCGAAAGTATAGCCGGAGGGCCGGCCTTTGCGTCCGGGCGCGTGGGACAAGGAAAGGTGAGTCTTGGCCATGGATACAGGCAGCTTGCCCCAACCCTGGGCTTCGAAAGCTCTCAGTCGTTGTCGGGCTACCGGTTGCAATTCCGCGCCGTCAGCAGCATAGACCTTGGTGGCCAGGGCGTGGATTTTTTCTTCTGCTGTCGCGTCCTCCGGGTACAAATAGGACAGCTCGGGGTCGTCACCATCAGTGGCCGCAACCACGGCCTCGGCCAAGTCCACACCACCGTCGCCGCCCTCAGTAAACACCCTGCTTTCAACGGCCGCGAAAGCTCCGGCGGCCTTGGCGTAGTCTTTTACGATAGCAATTTCACTAGGAGTGTCGGAAGGGAACTGGTTTATCGCTACCACGACGGGGAGCCCGAAGGACCGCACCAACTGTATGTGATGCTCCAAGTTGGCGATACCGTTGCGTACTGCATCGTCATTCGGAATTTCCAGCTCTCTGCGGCGGGCTCCGCCGTGCCACTTTATTGCTCGCACCGAAGCCACCAACACTGCAGCACTTGGATTTAGCCCGCTGAATCTGACCTTGATATGCATGAACTTCTCGAACCCCAGATCGGCGCCAAAGCCTGCTTCGGTCAGCACATAGTCAGCGTAATTGAGTCCAATGCGATCGGCCACCACCGAGCTACAGCCATGGGCGATATTGCCAAAGGGCCCTGTGTGCACTATGACTGGTTGCCCTTCCGTCGTCTGTACCAGATTGGGTTGAATAGCGTAGCGCAAAAGCGACATCATCGAGCCTACGGCGGACACGTCTCCGGCAGTAACCGGCTTGCCATCTTTGGTGTAGCCCACAACCACTTTGGTCAACCGGCTCCTTAGGTCCTCTAGGCCGGAGGACAGTGCCAGGATCGCCATAATTTCCGACGCGGTGACGATGTCGAAGCCCGACTCTCGCACCGGCGCGTTGGCGGACCCACCTATGCCCGTGACGATCGTCCGCAACGCCCGGTCCTCCACGTCAATGACACGACGCCAGGTGACTCCAGAGGGATCAAGGCCTGGAATTTGGCCCCGTTGCGCTGCGTTGTCGGTCAAAGCAGACAGCAGATTGTGGGCAGAAGCAACAGCATGGGCGTCGCCAGTGAAATGGACATTTACTTCGTCTTCGGGCTCGATCTTGGACTTCCCCCCGCCGGTGCCTCCACCCTTGATGCCAAATATGGGGCCCAGAGACGGCTCCCGTAGCGTCGCTACCACATTCTTTCCCAGCTTTCCCATGCCCTGGGTCAGTCCCACCGTCGTGGTCGTCTTGCCTTCCCCGGCAGGGGTGGGGGTTATTCCAGTCACAACGACCAGTTTCCCGCGGCGGCCGTTTTGGGCCATCAGTTCCAGGGGAATCTTGGCTTTGTAATGCCCGTATGGAATCACCACCTTGGGGTCCAGTCCCAGGGCTTCAGAAATCTGCGCTATCGGTCGCATTTACTCCCCTTCCCTTCGCAGCTTACTGTTTGAGTTGCTACTCAATATTACACCCGATTCGGTCTCGGAAATTCCCGGATGGTCCGCTTGTGTGGGAGATGAAACAGCACCATTGATTCGCTTACCGCGAGACAATTGGCCGACCTGCCCAATACCATTGGCGTATGTATGCTCTTGACGTGCCAATATAACTATCCTGAGGTATCTTATGAGCATCCAACACCAAAGGAAAATAACGCTATGGTCACACTGGTAACAGGCGGCACGGGATTCGTTGGCAGCAACATTGTGAGGACCCTGGCCCAGAGGGGCCACACAGTCGTCTGCTTCGACATCGTGCCGCCCAATGACCTGCTCACCCGCTATATCCAACCCTGGGCCAACCAGGTCACATTCCTCCAAGGGGACATACTGGCTCCGGGCGACTTGGAGCAAGCCGAGGACCAACACATAGATAAGATTATCCATGCCGCGGTGTTTACCGGGGTGCTTCCCGAGGTGGAGGCCAATCGTAGCCGCTCGATCGTGGACATCAACGTCATGGGCACCACCAATTTGCTGGAGCTGGCCCGGCGGATAAAACCCCAACGTTTCCTCTACGTTAGCTCCGGCTCGGTCTATGGCGACCGTCCTCAAGGAGAGGAAGTTCTTCAGGAGGACGCCGATCTTCACCCTCGTACCCTTTACGAGTCAACCAAGTACGTCAGTGAACTTTTGACCCACCGCTTCGGTGAGATGCATGGCTTTCAAACCGTCGCCACCCGCCTGACTTCCCCCTACGGCCCTATGGAGCGGGTTACCGGCCATCGGGCCAATCAGTCGGTGGTCAAAGATCTGACCGGGAGGGCCGTGCGCGGCGAGGCCATCGCTGTGAGTGACCGCGGCCTGGGCCGTGACTTCACCTACGTGGCTGACATAGCTGGTGGGATCTGTAGCGTGTTGGACGCTCCCAACCCATCCCACTTCGCCTACAACATATCGGCGGGCCGCTGGCTAAACCTGGGCGACATTATTGATGCCCTAGCGGAGCTGCGGCCCGGTATCTCAGTGGTTGAGGCCTCTCCCGGCGGCGACAACGATGTGTCGTACGGCGGCTCCAGGTCCCGGATGGATGTTTCCCGGCTTCGTGACGATATTGGATTCACCGCGGAGTATGACCTGGCGGCGGGGCTTAACGCTTATATGCAGTGGCGTGAGGAGTATAGCTTCCGGGACTAGCCCAGAAGTTGGTCTTAGCTACCTTCAAGGTTCATTGCTTTGAGGGCAACCAGGGCCATTTCATGGTCACCTGGGCCGTAAGGAAGCCCAGAGACGCCGATTCCCCCCAGAATGGCCTTATTGGATGGATCGCGAATGCTTACCCCACCCGAGATGACCATAAGCATTGGGTCGCCGTATTCAGTAACATTCCAGTTGTGTTCTATCAAGTTAGCCGCAAAGTCTGTTTCACCCGGGCGAGTCTCACCAAACACTTTGGTACTTGAGCCGGTCATGGCCGATGTGTAAGCCTTCTTGATACAGTTACGGCCCAGCATGGGGCCAGCTCCGTCCGAGCGAGTGAATGCGAGGAGGTTTCCCGCATCGTCCACGATGGCCATTGTCCAAGGAGTGCCATTAGAGCTCCGGCTGAACTCAGCAATTACTGCGCTAATCGCTGCCTGGCACTGGTCCTGGCTAATACCACGTTTGGCATACATGCTCAACTCCTCCTTCCAGGCGCCGATGAGATAGCCGGTCGCCTGTAGTGCTCAAGTTGACCGTACCATCCCTTGTAACGCCGCTCCAGGCCCAATCCGTCGGCTCCTACTCCCAGGTCTGGAGACCGGTTGGGCGAGGGAGACCCACTCGGATGATAAGGGCCTAGGTTTAGGACCCTAGGCATCGGCATTAGCCATTCGACTCGGGATGCCAGTCGAATCCGGAGAGGGATACAGGGAAACGAGCTACGACACGGGTAGCACCGGTTCGGACCGTTGCTCCGGTAGCTCAACAGCAAACGCGTTAAGGAAAAAAGCGGTCTGCGCGTAATGGCCCATCAACGCGGTCAATTCCACCAAGTGCTGGGGGCCGAACTGGTCTAGAGCCGTCTGGAAGGTTTCTGAATTAACTTTATGGTTCTTGAAGAACTCCATTCCGTAGTTAATGATCGCCGACTCGTCAGCGGCCAGGGCAGGTAGAGGGAGGTTATCCCGCAGCGCATCCACTATTGCGTCGCTGACCCCCTCCGTCCGGGCTGCGGGGGCATGGGCGTTCCAGACATATTGGCAGTCCATGGCGCGGGCCGTGGTCAAGATCGCCAGTTCCTGGATTCTCTTGGGAAAAGTGGTCTCATACCGCAGATAGTTGGTAAGCCGGCCCCGGCGGAGGGCCATCTCCGGGCTGTTGATGGTAATAGACCCCGGGCCGGCGTCGATGGTGCCACCGGTGTCTGCCGCCAATTCTTCGAAGGCGTCCCGAAACTCCTCCGGGACCATTTCGCGGGAAACTATTGGTAAACGTGCCATGATACCTCTCAATGATCCGGATGGTGTTACGACCGTTGCCTGCTTTCTGCGTAAGCCTGGTGAGCCCGGTCGATAGCGCGGACTCTACCGCTGATGAGTGTTTCCTGCCGTTCCGTGGCCCATTGGTTAGAGGCGGCTGTGCTCAACACAGACCCCTGGAAATGGGGCATCACGTAGCGGGCCAATAGCTCGTAGCTGCGCATCATCTTGTCTCGCGGCGCCCAATCTATGGTTTGCACCAAGAACCCCCCGAAACCACCGCTTTGCTCCCCCAACCGGTTGATGGCGTCGATGCAATCATCGGGGGTCCCGATTATCCACGAGCCAGCATCCACCATATGATCGATTATCTTTTCCAGCGGCCCATCAAACCCCGCTTTCCGGCCATTGGTCCCCTCGGAATACTCTCGGAGGTAACGCCCCGAACCCACCCTGGCATCATCCATCGCCTCACTGCGACTCTCCGCCAAGTGTACCGGCAACACCAGTCTCCAATCATCCCGGTTGACAGTCTTACCATGTTCCGCCGCTGATTCCTCGGCGATGGTCCAGAGGCCCTCCAGGTCTGCGGGACCGGTCCCCGGGTCCCTGGGCACAGTGATGGTCAGCACCGCAGCACCGTACTTCCCGGCCACCGAGACCCCTGCCGGTGACTGTACCGAGGCCACCGCCACCGGCATGTAAGGCTTTTGGTATGGACGGAGTTGAATCATAGCTTCGTTGAGCTCGAACCAATCGGTCTTATAAGTTATAGGCTCGGTCTCAGTGAAGAGGCGAAGGATCGCCCCCAAGGCTTCGTCCATCCTTTCCCGCTGTGTTTCGTGAGGAATCCCCATCATGTAGGCATCACCGGGCAGCGCGCCGGGACCAACGCCAAACAGCACTCGCCCGCGAGTCATGTGGTCCAGTTGCACCATCCGGTTGGCCACCATCAATGGGTGATGATAAGGAAGGCTGATTACCCCGGTGCCCAGCTTGATGTGCCGCGTCCGTTCGGCTGCCGCTCCGATGAAGACCTCCGGAGAGGAGATGATCTCCCAGCCTGCGCTGTGATGTTCGCCGATCCAGGCTTCATCGTACCCCAGGTGGTCCAGCCAATCGATTAGCTCCAAGTCTCGGTCAATAGCAAGAGTGGGGTTTTCTCCAACTCTGTGGAAAGGGCCAAGAAAAATACCAAACTTCATTCGCTCAGGAAGCGCCATTTTGGTTGCCTCCCCTCTAGTTTAAATTTTCCGAACGATTCGGGGATTCCTTCTAGGCTGAGTTGTAGCCCGAGGAAATTGGTACTTTGACAACAACCCAAGTATACGGCCATCAATCCTTGGTGACTACGCCAGCTAGGGACTTTGCCCCCACCGTGTGAGCTATTCGGCGGAGTGGCCATTGACCCGTCCGGCTAGGCCGGGGTCTTTCAATGCTCGTAGGCCATAGAAAGTCCGTCCGCGATGAGCCTCGTCATGCTCAGGCCGACTGGAACAGTCCGTTCCTGGTGAGCTTGTCGAACCATCGCGGTCAACCCTTCGGCATACTCAGACCGAACTGCACTATCTGTTCATGGTGAGCTTGTCGAACCACTGGTCCATAGTAGCTCCAGCTTCGCTGACCATCGGGGCCTTCGACAGGCTCAGGCCGAACGGACGGTCCTTGGGTGTGTTGGGCCGAACGGTACTATCCGTTCATGGTGAGCTCGTCGAACCATCGCGGTCAACCCTTCGGCATACTCAGGCCCAACGGGGAGACCCCTGTTAGGTGGAGTATCAACAGACCTGTCCGGCTATACCGCAAAACTTGACAATTGATTGGGATACCCGAAGAATCCATCTATCACAATGGATAAAAACGCCCTTGGAGGAGTTTCATGACAGACTCTGATCGCCGGACTTACGTATACATTGGCATGGCAGGAGAGGGAGACTACATCGGTGACGGAGGACTGCTCCGCCGAGCCGACGGGGAGGACCATTGGGAAGACATTTCCAAGGGTCTCCCGGCCAATCCTCAAGTTCGGGCTCTCGCGATACGACCGGACGACCCCCAAGTGCTGTACGCCGGCACTCAACAGGGCGTCTATCGGTCCGACGACCGGGGTGGTCACTGGGAGGCATTGGAGGCGCCCCGCCCGGAGCAAGACGTTTGGTCCCTGGCCATCAGCCCCAATGACCCGGACGTTATTTTCGCCGGGTACGAACCCTGCTCCATTGCCCGGTCTCAGGACGCCGGGGCCACGTGGCAGAAGATGGATACCAGCAAAGTAGTGTTTCCCCACATCACCACCTATATGCCGCCTTTGGGAAAGCGGGTTATTGGTATGGACTTTGACCCCTCGGACCCTAGTGACATGTACGCCGCGATTGAGGTGGGCGGTCTATTGGCCAGCCGGGATGGGGGCGAAAGCTGGCTATCGGTGATCGATGGGCCCTACTTGCGCAACAACACCCTTGACCTCCACGCAGTCCGGGTGAGCGCTGCTGCTCCAAGCACTGTGCACATTGCCACGCAGATCGCGATGTTCCGCAGCCTGGACAAAGGCGGCCGTTGGGAGCACGTGCAAGTGGAAGAGATGTTTCCCGGCGGTTCTTACTGTAGGGACCTATTAGTGGCTCCGGATGACCCTAATACCATCTACCTCGCTGCCGGCGCCGGCGGCGGTGCTGCTCCCCCGGACACGGTCCAGGAGGGAGCTCTGTTCCGCAGTCGAGACGTGGGTGAGACCTGGGAGAAGTTAGACCTGGGAGAAGTTCCTCCCGGCCGGATGATGCAAGTAGCTATTGACCCAGCCGCCCCGGAGCACATTTATTGCACCGCATACAGCGGAGAGGTCTATAGCAGTTCCGACGGTGGCACTCATTGGAATAAGAGCATCTTGCCGATTGAGACTACAAGGTATCGGCATGTATACCCCATGGTCTGCGGTTAACGGTTACCGGGCTTCAGCCCGCCCCCGCTCTATTGAGCAGAGAGGCCCGAGTGCGGCCCGTCGCCGCCGTCGTTATGAACATCGGCCATTTTCATCCGCATACGGAGACTCTTGCATAATCAGGTTTGCCCAGATATTTCCTCGTCATTCCCGCGCAGAGCCTGCCCCCGGCTCGATCGGGGGCGGGAATCTATCGGCGGGTACGCTGGACTCCCGTTTTCACGGGAGTGACGGTTTTGCAAAGGTCTCCATACGCGGCACTCACAAGGCCATTGGCAATTCCGAACGGAGTTCTGAACAATTACCAACGAGCCGGGGGCTTGAGAGGCGCACTTTAGGGGAGCTGTGGTTGAGGCCTTGCGCAGGATTGACTCCTCTACCCGTGATGTGTAACATACATACACATGCTTATAGAGAGTTGGCAGGACCAATGGCCAGAGTCCAGCTAGTAATTCCTGATGAAGACCGCGACCGTTTCGTCCACCAGGCCCGCCGGGAGGGTCTGACCCTTAGCGCTTGGCTGAGGGCTGCCGCCCGCCAGCGGCTGGAAGAACGGCAACGCTCCGAACCCTTCGAGTCTCTGGCGCATTTGGAGGACTTCTTCAAGGCGTGCGGCAACCTAGAAAGTCCTGAAGGCGAACCGGAATGGCTCGAGCACTTGAGTGTAATCAATGAGTCGCGCCAGCGGAGTGTAGCCAGCACGTGATCTTCGTCGATACAGACGTCTTTATGTACGCGGTAGGGCGGCCGCATCCGCTGCGAAGTCCAGCCCAAGAGTTCTTTGCCGAGTCCCACCGGTCCCGCACTCCTTTGGTCACCTCGGCGGAGGTCTTGCAAGAGCTGGCGCATGCCTACATTCCCGTCGGTAGGCTAGGGACGCTCGATGCTGCTATGACTCTGGTGGCCAGGGCTGGTGTGGAAGTGTGGCCGCTGGAAGAAGCGGATGTCACGCTGGCTCGGCAACTCAACGAACAGCACCCCAATTTAGGGGCCAGAGACCTCTGCCACCTGGCGAGTTGCCGACGGCGGGGAGTGGGGGAAATCATGACCTTCGACCAAGCCCTTGTGGCCGCCGGAACGAAGCCGGCAACAAGGCGACGATGACGCCCATAAACAACAGGACCGCTCTTTCCGCACGTCAAGTCTATCAGATGCCCGCGTGGAGAACGTAGCAGCGCCGAGGGTGGCGTTCACTGGAATAAGAGCGTACCGCGGGTTGAGACTTCCCGGTACCTGCACGTGTACCCCATAGTCTGCGGTTGACTGCTACCGGGCTTCAGCCCGCCCCCACTCCATTACGCAGAATGGCCCATGCATGAATAAACAGGAAGCCCGCCCTTAACATGTCACCGGGTGAACCAAAACTACGTCCGGAGCAATTTATCGCCAAGTGGCGTAATGTGGAATTTGGCGAGAAACAGGCGTCCCAGGAGATGTTTCTGGACATCTGCGCCTTAGTGGGCCACCAGACTCCGGTCGAACATGGAAACAGCGAAGTTTTCACTTTCGAAAAATGGGTTCCCGGCGGGTTTGCCGACGCCTTTCTTGAAGGGTCCTTCGGCTGGGAGTTCAAGGGCAGCGACGCCGATCTCGAGACGGGATTAGGCCAACTCCTGCGCTACCAGGTCCACCTGAAAACACCGCCGCTGCTCATCGTGTCGTCCTTCCGCACCATTTGGATCCAGACCAACTTCCCAGGTATGGAGACGGTCCGGCATGAAATCCCGGTGGGGGACCTGGACCAGCCGTCACACCTAAACAAGCTGCGCTACGCTTTCTTCGCGCCCGCCGAACTACGGCCCAACCGCTCGGTGGACACCGTTACCAAGGAGACTGCGGACCTTTTCCAGGAAATCGTGGCGGATATGGAACAGCACAATGAGGACCCGGAAAGGCTGGCCCGCTACCTCAACCAAATTGTGTTCTGCCTATACGCCGAGGACGCCGGCCTACTGCCCGGAGCACCCTTCTCTCAAGTAGTTCGTGACCACTTTCGCAACCCTGGATTGTTCGACCGGGCCATACGCAACCTGTTCGCCCAGATGGCAGTCGGCGGCCTGTTTGGGGCCACCCAGATTGCTTATTTCAACGGCGACCTGTTCAACAATGCCGATACCGTAGAATTGAGCACTTCTGCCCTGCAACGTCTCGTAGAAGCTACCAATAGAAACTGGCGCAACATCGAGCCGTCCATTTTCGGTACGCTGTTCGAGCGGGCCTTGGACGCCTCCAAACGGTCCCACTTGGGTGCCCATTACACCGGAGCAGATGACATTATGCTGGTAGTGGAGCCAGTGGTGATGGCGCCACTGCGCGCCGAGTGGGAAGCTGTGCAGCGAGAGGTGGGCAACCTGCTAATAGAGGATGACGTTGAGAAGGCGCGGGTGCGGTTGGGAGCGTTTCGGCAGCGGCTTTTTGAAGTGGAGGTCCTCGACCCGGCTTGCGGGAGCGGCAACTTCCTGTACCTGGCCCTGCGTTCGCTGCTGGACTTGGAAAAGCAAGTTATCGACTTCGCCGCCACACATGGCTGGGACAACCTGGTCCCCACGGTCAAGCCCGACCAGATGCTGGGGCTGGAAATCAACCCCTACGCCGCCGAGCTGGCCCGCACCTCTCTCTGGATTGGCTACATCCAGTGGCACCAGAACAACGGCTTTCCCTACAACCACCGGCCGGTCCTCACACCCTTGGTCTCCATCAAGATGACAGACGCTATCCTGGACCTATCCGACCCGGATAACCCCCAGGAACCGGAGTGGCCTTCTGCCGAGTTCATTATCGGCAACCCGCCGTTTCTAGGCGGCAAGTTGCTGCGCGCTCAGTTGGGCGATGAATACGTCGACTCCCTGTTCGGCTCGTATGACGGGCGCGTGTCCGCCGAAGCTGACCTGGTGTGCTACTGGTTCGAGAAGGCGCGAGCAATGCTGGCCGGGAAGCAGGCCAAGCGGGCAGGACTTCTGGCGACGCAGGGCATCCGAGGCGGCGCTAATCGAAGGGTGCTCCAACGGATTAAAGAAACCGGCGACATCTTTCTGGCTTGGTCCGACCATCCCTGGATTCTGGACGGAGCGGCAGTCCACATCTCCATTGTCGGCTTTGACGACGCGTCTGAAACAGACCGCGAACTGGACGGGGAACAGGTTCCGTCCATTAACGCCAACCTTACCGTAGGAGTTGACCTTACCGCGGCCGGACGCCTCAAAGAAAATCTCGGAATCGCCTTTATGGGAGACACCAAGGGCGGGCCGTTCGACATTCCCGGTTCGCTAGCGCAGCAAATGCTCAAAAGCCCAAATCCGCACAACAAGAGCAATGTAGAAGTTGTGAAACCTTGGGTCAATGGGCGGGATATTACCGATCGTTCTCGGAAGATGTGGGTAATTGACTTTGGCAACATGAGGTTGGAAGATGCAGTCCTCTATGAATCGCCTTTCGAATACGTAAATACGCACGTACGCCCATCGCGCATCGGGAACAAGCGACAGTTGTACGCCAATAACTGGTGGATTCATATGGAGCCAAGGCCTGGTATGCGCGAGGCTGTCAAATCACTGTCTAGGTTTATCGCTACGCCTCGGGTATCCAAGCACCGGCTTTTTGCTTGGATTAGCAAAACTACATTACCAGACAGCGCGACCATCGCCATTTCCCGTGACGATGACTACGCTTTCGGCGTGCTGCACTCCCGCAGCCATGAACTTTGGGCACGGGCAATGGGGACGCAACTCCGGGAGGTGGAATCCGGTTTTCGCTATACCCCAACCACCTGCTTTGAGACCTTCCCCTTCCCGGAACCAACTGACGAACACCGGAGAGCTATCGCTGACGCGGCGCAAGAGCTAAACCTTCTGAGGGAAGGCTGGCTCAACCCGCCCAACTCCTCTGAATCGGCGCTGAAGAAGCGGACGCTTACCAACCTATACAATGCCCGTCCCACCTGGCTGCAACAGGTCCATGAACGGTTGGACAAAGCAGTATCGGAAGCCTATGGCTGGCCTCACGGCCTGACGGAGCCTGAAATATTGGAGCGGCTGTTGGCCCTAAACTTACAAAGAGCAGCGGCGGAACAGTTCTCGAGTTAGCGGCGAAGAATGGGCGCGACGGACACGGGGCGTTCTTACCATGCTGCATTCTCTTTGAGCATCTTTCTCGGAGCTATACTTACTTTGCCAGGATTGTCGCTGATTAACTTAGAAATATATCAAAACTGGAGTCGGTGGCCCTTCGACAGGCACAGGGCGAACGGCACAATCCGTTCATGGTGAGCTTGTCGAACCATCATGGCGAGCCCTTCGACAGGCACAGGGCGAACGGCACAATCCGTTCATGGTGAGCTTGTCGAACCATCATGGCGAGCCCTTCGACAGGCACAGGGCGAACGGCACAATCCGTTCATGGTGAGCTTGTCGAACCATCATGGCGAGCCGTTCGACAGGCACAGGGCGAACGGCACAATCCGTTCATGGTGAGCTTGTCGAACCATCATGGCGAGCCCTTCGACAGGCACAGGGCGAACGGCACAATCCGTTCATGGTGAGCTTGTCGAACCATCATGGCGAGCCCTTCGACAGGCACAGGGCGAACGGCACAATCCGTTCATGGTGAGCTTGTCGAACCATCATGGCGAGCCCTTCGACAGGCTCAGGGCGAACGGCACAATCCGTTCATAGTGAGCTTGTCGAACCATCATGGCGAGCCCTTCGACAGGCTCAGGGCGAACGGCACAATCCGTTCATGGTGAGCTTGTTGAACCATCATGGCGAGCCCTTCGACAGGCACAGGGCGAACGGCACAATCCGTTCATGGTGAGCTTGTTGAACCATCATGGCGAGCCGTTCGACAGGCACAGGGCGAACGGCACAATCCGTTCATGGTGAGCTTGTCGAACCATCATGGCGAGCCCTTCGACAGGCACAGGGCGAACGGCACAATCCGTTCATGGTGAGCTTGTCGAACCATCATGGCGAGCCCTTCGACAGGCACAGGGCTGACCTTTTCGGCTGGCTCAGGGCAGGCTCGTGGAAACACTAATTGGGCAAGTGACCCACATTTCGAGATAATTAGCTAGTAGGGATTTCAATGTCCGCAAACATGCTGATTGCGAAAATCTCAAATGCCCCTTGAACGTCGAGTGAGGAGTCACTGGCGATATAGATATCAGCAGAGGTGCAAACATTGTTCGAAGGATTTGAGCAGCAACGGATCGAGACCAACGAAGCAACCATCAACCTAGTGAAGGGCGGCGATGGACCGCCGCTGTTGCTGCTCCATGGATATCCCCAGACCCATGTCATGTGGCACAAGATCGCCCCGCGTCTGGCGGAGGATTTCACCGTGGTAGCGCCCGACCTCCGGGGCTACGGCGACAGCGGCAAGCCGACCGGCGATCCGGAGCATTTGAATTACTCCAAGCGCGCGATGGCTCAAGACCAAGTCGAGGTCATGCAACAACTGGGGTTCGAATCTTTTATGCTCGTAGGTCATGATCGCGGGGCGCGGGTGTCCCACCGTTTGGCCAAGGACCATCCCCAGAGGGTGCAGAAACTAGCGGTGCTCGACATCATCCCCACGCACCGGATGTTCCAAATTGTCGACAAAGCGATGGCCACCAACACTTATCACTGGTTCTTCCTTATTCAACCCTATGACTACCCGGAAAGGCTCATCGGGGCAGCCCCAGAGTATTTCATTCGATACCGGTTTGAACGAGAGAAGGACGCTGGCGAGATATTTCCCCCTGAGGCGGTGGCCGAGTACGTGCGCTGTTTCTGCGATCCAGCCACCATTCACGCTACCTGTGAGGACTATCGGGCCGGAGCGAGTATCGACTTGGTGCACGACGAAGCCGACTTTGGCCAAAAGATCAACTGCCCCTTACTGGCGCTATGGAGCGCCACAGGTTACGTGGGGCGTACCCAGGACGTGTTGGAGGTTTGGCGGGATTACGCTACCGACGTGCGAGGCCATTCGTTGCCCAGCGGCCACTATCTTGCTGAGCAGGTGCCGGATGAGACCTACGGCGCTCTCAAGTCTTTCTTGCTGGACAACGGCTAGGGGCGCGTGTGGCCAGCGGCACAACCCGTTCGTGGTGAGCTTGTCGAACCATCGCGGTGAGCCCTTCGGCATGCTCAGGACAGGCTTATCGAACCGTGAACGGGGCATGACAGGCCCAGGCCGGGTTTGCGGAACCATGAACGGGCGAACGGCACAACCCGTTCGTGGTGAGCTTGTCGAACCATCGCGATGAGCCCTTCGGCATGCTCAGGACAGGCTTATCGGACCGTGAACGGGGCATGACAGGCCCAGGCCGGGTTTGCGGAACCATGAACGGGCCAACGGCACAACCCGTTCGTGGTGAGCTTGTCGA
Source organism: Dehalococcoidia bacterium (assembly GCA_965197555.1). Lineage (GTDB taxonomy): Bacteria > Chloroflexota > Dehalococcoidia > Lucifugimonadales > UBA3495. The sequence continues at coordinate 2,987,251 of OZ240213.1, forward strand.
ACCATCGCGGTGAGTCCTTCGGCATGCTCAGGACAGGCTTATCGAACCATGAACGGGTCATGACAGGCCCAGGCCGGGTTTGCGGAACCCTGAACGGGCCAAAAATCCGTTCGTGGTGAGCTTGTCGAACCATCGCGGTGAGCCCTTCGGCATGCTCAGGACAGGCTTATCGAACCATCGCGGTGAGTCCTTCGGCATGCTCAGGACAGGCTTATCGGACCATGAACGGACGAACGGCAAAATCCGTTCGTGGTGAGCTTGTCGAACCATCGCGGTGAGCCCTTCGGCATGCTCAGGACAGGCTTATCGCACCATCGCGGTGAGTCCTTCGGCATGTTCAGGACAGGCTTATCGGACCATGAACGGACGAACGGCACAATCCGTTCGTGGTGAGCTTGTCGAACCATCGCGGTGAGCCCTTCGGCATGCTCAGGACAGGCTTATCGAACCGTGAACGGGGCATGACAGGCCCAGGCCGGGTTTGCGGAACCATAAACAGGCCAGCGGCACAACCCGTTCGTGGTGAGCTTGTCGAACCATCGCGGTGAGCCCTTCGGCATGCTCAGGACAGGCTTATCGAACCGTGAACGGGGCATGACAGGCCCAGGCCGGGTTTGCGGAACCATAAACAGGCCAGCGGCACAACCCGTTCGTGGTGAGCTTGTCGAACCATCGCGGTGAGCCCTTCGGCATGCTCAGGACAGGCTTATCGAACCGTGAACGGGGCATGACAGGCCCAGGCCGGGTTTGCGGAACCATGAACGGGCGAACGGCACAACCCGTTCGTGGTGAGCTTGTCGAACCATCGCGGTGAGCCCTTCGGCATGCTCAGGACACCTCAGGCAGAGCGATGGAGATACCGCTAGAGTGAAAACCAAAGGGCCCTGATCCCAGTCGGCCGACGCCTTGGCATGGCCGCCCTAGGAACTTACAATGCTAGTGGTTACCAAGTCGCACCATATCTTAGGGGGTTGGTATGACTACACTTGACGAGCGTGCCCAAAGGGGCGCCGAGATCCGCGCCAGGTTCGGGGGAGGGTCGCCCAGTGGCGGCTCGGTCCCGGGTTCCCGGGAGATGGCGCCCGATTTACACCGCATCGCCGACGAAGCGTTGTTCGGGTCTATATGGCAACGGCCCGGCCTCAAGATTGAACACCGCGAAATGATCGTGCTCACCGTTCTGACCGTGCTACAAAGGGAAAACCAGCTAAGGCGCCACGTGGCCAATGCTGTTAATCTCGGGCTTACACCCCAGCAAGTTATTGAGGTCATGATTCACGCCTCTTTTTACAGCGGTGTGCCGGCCGCGTTCACCTCCATGGGTGTGGCCCAAGTGGTGTTTAAGGCCAATGGCATCCCCTTTACTCCCCAGTTGGTATTCGACCCCAACGAAACCCCCGACGCCCTCTACCAACGGGGAGTCAAGCGGCGTGAGGAGCTGATGGGCGCTCCCACCGGGACCCCGGGACCGGAGCCGGTGACTCAGGCGGAACGGGAGTTCACCAAGTTGACCACCGAATACTATTGGGGGTCTGTGTGGACCCGGCCCGGCTTAGACCTGCAGAGCCGCTCGATTTGCACCCTGGCAGCTCTCACTGTGTTGGGCCGGGAAGGCCCGCTGCACAGCCACATCAACGGGGCACTCAACATCGGCTTGACCCAGGAAGAGATCATCGAGGTCTTCATCCAGACCACGTTCTACGGTGGTCTGCCCTTCACCAGGGCCGCCATGGACATCGCCAATGAAATCTTCCGGGCAAAGAACGGTTAGCCATCGGCAGGAATCCAAGGGACCCCGTTGAGGGCCAGGCCCGTCATTCCCGCGAAGCTCGTCCCCGTGGAAACGGGGAGCGGGAATCCAGAAATGCCAGGCATATGAAGCTTTGTTTGATTGCTGAGGCTATAGATTCCATCTCAAAACCCGCCTCGTATTGGATGTGGGTACCGGATTGACGTTAGAGTGGCCGGTGGAGTACAGGGGATTAATTATCCGCAACTTGTTATAGGGAGCAATGATTACTATGGCTGATCACCAGCAACGGCTCGCTGGCCCGCTAGAGGTGCTATACGAGCATATGAAGGAAGCCCAAGTGGACGCCTATCTGGTGCTCTCCTCCGATGCCCATCTCAACGAATACACGCCGGAATATAGCCGTCGTAGAACGGCCATCACCGGTTTCAGGGGCTCTGCCGGGGATGCCTTAATCTGCTCCGAGGGCAATCATCTGTTCGTGGATTCGCGTTACTACCTGCAGGCCGATGAAGAGGTCGATCCCGACAAGTTCCGCGTGCACAAGTTAGGCCTAAGCGGAGAACATACCCTGAGCCAATGGCTTAGCGAGATGGAGAGGGAGCGGGGTAGCATCCGAGTAGGTTTCGACCCCTTCGTGGTCTCGATGCAGGCCCACGCCGCCTACGCTAGAGCTCTTAAGTCCCCCGATTCTCAACTGGTGCCCATAGATGTCAACTTGGTCGATGCTGTTTGGGAGGACCAACCACCGCCTCCATCGAATCCCATCTACGCCTTGCCTGACGCCGTCACCGGTAGCAGTGTGGCTGAGAAGCTGTCGGCTGTGCGAAAGGAGATGGAGCGGGCTGGTGCCAACCTGTTGGTCATTACTAAGTTGGACGAAATCGCCTGGCTGACTAACCTGCGGGGAAGCGACATCGCGTTTAACCCGGTGTTTGAAGCTTACATGACAATCGACATGGAGCGGGCCACTTGCTATACACGGGTGACTCCGCCTGCAACCGTCCGAGACCCCCTGGCTTCACTAGTCGATTTTCAGCCCTACGATTCCTATGTCCAGGCTATGAAGCTAACGGGTGCGGAGGCTTCGGGGAATGTCTGGCTTGATCCAGACGGGACGACTATGGCTACGCGTTTGCTGCTTCATGATGAGCAGCAAGTATATGAAAAGCCAAACCCCGTTGTGCTGCTGAAGGCCCTCAAAAACGATACCGAAATTTCCGCCAGCCGGGAGTCTCATCGGCATGCCGCCGCCGCCAAGATTCGTAGCCTGAAGCGTCTGGACAACTGGATCAGTTCCGGGCAAACGGTGAGTGAGCAGGACTACAGTCAATTATTGCATGAGGAATACTCCAGCGAGGAAGGCTTTTACGATCTTAGCTTTACGACCATCGCGGCAGCGGGCGCCAACGGGGCCATCGTCCACTACGCCGATGCCAGCCCGGACGTGCTTCTACGCCATGGCGAGCTATTCCTGGTGGACTCCGGCGTTCAAATGCTTGGTGGTACCACCGACGATACCCGCACGGTGATCGTAGGCACACCCACGGAGCGGCAGAAGCAAGTCTACACCTTGGTCTTACGCGGCCATATCAACCTGGCCATGCAGAAGTTCCCCGAAGGCACCGGGGGCATAGCCCTGGACGCTCTGGCCCGTTCTCATCTATGGAACTCGGGGCTCGACTACGGGCACGGTACCGGTCATGGAGTCGGTGCGTTCCTCAACGTCCATGAAGGCCCACAACGCATCGCCCCCAGAGGTGGTGACGAGCCTATGAAGGTGGGGATGATCGTGTCGAATGAGCCAGGATATTACGAAGCAGATTGGGGTGGGGTTCGGCTGGAAAACCTTTATGTGGTCGTTGCCGACGACCAGATGCCGGCTCACCCGGACGGTAGGCGCTGGCTGCAGTTCAAGCCACTGACACTTATTCCCTTCGACAAATCCCTGATCGACTGGGGTCAACTATCAGATGCCGAGAGTTCCTGGCTAAGCAGTTATCACCAGGAAGTTTGGGACACCATCGGCCCGATGCTGGATGGTGAAGACCGCCATTGGCTGTGGGAAAAGTGCCAACCGCTAGGGGAGACATCAATCGCCACCTAGCTGCCCGCCAACGGGTCGCGTTCTCCACCTTAGGCTCTGCGCTGCACTAGCTCGATCAGCACATCGTCCGGGCCTTCGATATAGGCCAAGCGCCCTCCGCCTGTCACTTCCGTTAAGGGCAGGACGACCCGGACGCCCGCTGCGGTCAGCCGGTCCAGGTCCTCCTCTAGGCGGTCCACGACGAAGCCGAAATGCTCCAAGCCCAACCGGTTCAACTCAGCCACCGGCCGTTCGGGCGGAGATCCCTCCCGCTGGGATGAAATGTTGAGCCGCACCGGCCCATCGACTTCCATGCTCACGGTTATAGTGCCCGGCATGACCTCTCTGGCCGACAATACCTTGGCGCCGAAGTGTTCCTCGTACCATGCTGCTGAGGCGTGCGGGTCCGAAGACCTGATATGTACGTGGTTGATGGCGTATGGCATGACACTGCTCCTTCCTACTTTGGTCCCCGATTGTAGCTCCCCGGCTATAGCCGCAAATGACGATAGCCCCTTGATTGCCAGCGCTTGACGTGCGACCTCGGTCTTAATTTAACTCGGCGTAGGGTCAAACATTGATTTGGTACACCCGGGCCGCAGTGTCATAGAACATAGCAGCCCGTTCCGTAGCCGAGTAACCCTTAGATAATCGTTTGAAGGCGTTGTACATCACGTTATATGAATACGACACCTTATCCGGTGGGAAGTTGCTTTCGAACATCGAACGTTCTGGGCCAAACTGGTCGATGCAGTAGGTCATCAATGGTCCCAGAGACTCAGCCAGTTCCTCTGAGCCAATGGGCACCTCCCGCGTATGCCAGTCAAAACCATAGCGGGGTTGTCCGACGCCACCGAGTTTGATGACGATGTTAGGGCATTGGGCCACCGCCGCAATGCCGCTTCGCCACGTGGCCAGCACTTCATCGTCCCGATTGGCGTAAGGACCGATCCGCATTAGGCCTCCGATGTGGTTGGAGATGATTGTAAGGTCGGGAACCGCCCTGGCGAACTCTGCCAATTCGGGCAGTTGGGGGAAGAACACCGTATTCTCTAGGACCAACCCCTTACGTGCCAGCACTTGGGCCCCTGCTCGAAAATTGTCGTCGGCCAACTGACGCTCAGTCCCCCGGTTTTCCACCTCTGGGTGGGGGTCCCAACCCACGGAGTGACGGATGCCGCGAAACCTATTGGGACTGGCCGCCTGCAACGCCTCCAACACTCTCTCAACGTCATCGCCCAGGTTCAGGTTGGCATGCCCAATGATGGCCGCCGCGGCACGGGCGGGGCCATACTGCCCCGTGGCGCTGGCCGTCGCCAAACCTTCGACAAACTCCACCTCGCCAACGGGACGCATCTCTTCCGGTCCGTCGCTACGATAGTTAGACCTGGCTTCAACAAACACCGTGGAACGCACGTTGTGGCCGCTGTTGATGTCGTCCGCCAACTCTTGCAGCAGATAGCGTTGGTAGTCCGGAGGCTCGGGCCGGTATTCCCAAAAGTGGTGATGAGGGTCGCAGATGGGAATCTCTGGCTCCAAGGTGGGTTCTGTAGTCAGGGCGAGCCATTCATTGCCTCGTAAAGTCATGATCACACCTCCTTTCTGCTACGTGGCGGCCGGACAATTGCGCATGTCAAGGATATAAGAAATCAAGACGATTTTCCCCTATGAACTAAGGCGTCAGTCTGTAATTCCATTCCGGGAATTTGTAGATGTCATTATATGCGATAATGTGTAACAATCTGTTGGCACTATTGAGTGTTGAGCCGTAGCTAGATAGCCACTTCGGGACCGGAGGACAAGTATGAATTTCGGACTCTTTATGATGCCCTTGCATCCCCCGAGGCGTTCTCACTCCGACTCCTACGACCGGGACATCGAGTTAATCGTCCAAGCGGACAAGCTTGGGTATAGTGAGGCTTGGATCGGCGAGCACATCACCGAGACTTGGGAGAACGCTCCGGTGCCCGAATTGCTCATGGCCAAAGCATTGGCCCTGACCGAGAACATTGTCCTGGCTACGGGCGTAACTATGCTGCCGTTGCACCACCCTGTGGATACTGCTCACCGGATTGCGATGTTGGACCACATGGCGCGAGGCCGCATCTATTGGGGAATTGGGTTCCGGTCACTCCCCACCGATTTACAGCTTTACGGTATTGATTACAACACCATGGATGACGTGCGCGAACAAGGTCGTGAAGCGCTAGAGGTTATCCTTGGACTGTGGGCCGCCGAGGAAGGGCGCTTTGGATTCGAGGGCAAATACTATCAGGTACACGCCCCGGAGCAATCGGCGGAGCTGGGACGCAGGCTATATTTCAAGCCCTATCAACAACCCCATCCGCCCATCGGCGTCGCTGCATCAACGCCTAACACGGAAAGCATCAGGATGGCTGGAGAGCGCGGTTGGATCCCCATGAGCAATCTGCCCACTCGCTTCATACCGGGCCTCTGGCAGATCGTCGAAGAGGGGGCCGCCAGTACCGGTAGAACTGCCGACAAGAACGATTTCCGGCTGGGGAGAGACATTTACGTCGGAGAGACCCCGGAATCAGCCCGGGAAGAAGCCCGGGTCGTGTTGGGACAACCCTTCGAAGAGCACCAGTGGAGAAACCGCAAAGCTGGCGGCATTTTGGGCTATCTCAAGAACGATCCTTCAATGGCCGATGAAGACGTAGACGTGGACTACATGCTGGAGAACGTCTGGATCGTCGGCGATCCCTCGGAGTGCGCCGAGAAGATTCATCAGACCTATGAGGAGACCGGCGGCTTTGGGACCCTGCTCAACACCACCCAGGACCCCGACGATCATACGCTGGTGCAGCAGTCTCAGCGGTTGCTCATGGAGCAAGTCGGGCCCAAGGTCGAAAGCTTAAGATAAGTTACTCAGTTTCGTCTTGAGTCCATCCTGAAATGGCACAGCCGGGGGTGGGTTTTCCGGGGAAGTCCCGGCAGCGTTGCGGGCGGTCCTCGTAGATTAGACACACCGAGGTGGCATCGTCCAACATGGGGCACCGCTGGCCTGGGTGCTCCGAAAAGCGGACCCAACCGCCACCCCCGGGAGCTTCATCTATCTGGGCATCCACACCGAGTCTGGTTGCATGTCCTTTGAAATCGTGCGCCTCCTCCCGAGTTAGCTGGAGAATGATTGGCCCTCGACAGCACATCGCTTTGCATTGATTAATGCAAATGTTGCTTGCGGCTATAGGGGTGAGACCTGTCATGGTATTTACACCAGCGAGTTCTACAGAGCCCACCTAGCCAACCTTCCCTCAAGTGAAGCCGGTGCCACTTGGATAGTTGACAACCCCAGAAGCGGGCACTGGAAGACTAACACTGGCTGGCGATTCTAACCTCTATTAAGACATTGTCCCTATTTTACTCGGCTCACGGTCTTAGTGACATCTTCTACAACTGGAATTGAATGCAACAAGGCCTGTTCACTTTGCTCGCGTCCCGAAAAGGAATTTGCGGTATTATGGTACCGTAGCCAAGGGGGGACCCAACGTTCCACCCTGGGAATACCGGAGGAGTCACATGGTGAAGCAACTGGGGCAGACCATCCCAGGAGGGATAGAAAACGAAGCTATCTTGCAAAGCTTGGACAAGGTCCTTGACCCCGAGTTGGACGAGTCCATCTTGAGCCTGGGCTTCGTGAGGTCCGTTGATTACGACAATGGTCGTGTCAATATTGAAGTCCAACTGCCGACCTACTGGTGCGCCGCCAACTTCTCTTACATGATGGCCTCCGATATCCGGCGTGAGCTATTGAAGGTCGATGGGGTTGAGGAGGTAGCCGTCCGGTTGGCTGGCCACTTCGCCTCCCAGGCCATCGAGGCGGGGATCAACGCTGACAAGCCTTTTGTTGATGCCTTCCCGGACGAGGCGTTGGAAAACCTTGAACAAGTCCGAGACCTGTTCCTTCGCAAAGGGTTTTTTAAGCGCCAAGAAGCTTTGCTGCGACATCTACGTAAGACCGGGCTGTCCTTTGAACAGATATCAATGCTGCGCATCGAGGACATTCACATCGATGGGGATGGTTGCTGGCTGGACAGGGAGGGGCCCCGGAGGGCCCGCGTCGGACCATCTAAGATAGCCACGGATTACTTGCAGCGCCGGGCCGACCTTGGCCTCTCCTGCGGACCCGCCGATCCGTTAATCACTAATCCGGGAGATGGCCCGATACCCGCGGATATGCTGGAAGCCTACTTTATCCAAGCTCGCACCTCTCGCCTCGCCGCCGAGTCCAACGGTGCCCTTTGCTCCGCATTGCTGGAAGCCAGAAGCACCCAAAGCAGAGATTGGTCCACCAACATCACGATGAAGGGATTAGGAGACAGGAATGTTTAAAGACAACGGGCAGGATATCTTCGTTGTTGACGGGCACATGCACTTCTGGGATGCCAGCCCGCCAAACCAACTTAATGAGTATGGCGATGCTTGGATTAGGTGCTTTTACGATTATCATTCCGCCCTCAGCCCCGCGGACTATGTCTGGTCTTTCGAGAAGTACTGTAACTACGGTGAAGAGGCGCTGATCAACGATCAGTTCCTGGAAGGCTATGTGGATGTCGGCATCCTCAATTCGACCAACCTGTTCGAGTTCTTCAAAGAAGGGTTTAACCCCATTCAGCGGAACAACATCGTTAAACAGAAGCATCCGGAGCGCTTCATCTTATGTGGGTCCTTTGACCCCAGGGAGGAAGAAGCCGGCCTGGATAAATACCGGCAAATGGCGGAGCAGTACCCGGTCCAAGGGATCAAGCTGTATACCGCCGAGTGGCGGGAAGGTTCCAAGGGCTGGCGGCTGAATGACCCCTGGGCCTACAAGTACCTGGAGCTGACCCAGGAGCTGGGGATCAAGAACGTTCACGTCCATAAAGGACCGACTATCTATCCTTTGAGCCGGGATGCTTTCGACGTGCATGACGTCGACTATGCCGCCACCGATTTTCCTGGCCTGAACTTCATCGTCGAGCACGTGGGGCTGCCCAGGTTGGACGATTTCTGCTGGATCGCCGCCCAGGAGCACAATGTCTACGCGGGGACCTCGGTCGCCACCGCCTTCATCAACTCCCGGCCCAGATACTTCGCCGAGATCATGGCCAATCTGCTGTTCTGGCTGGGCGAGGACCGCATCCTCTTTGGTAGCGATTATGCTATCTGGAGCCCCAAGTGGATCATCGATAATTTCATGACTTTCGACCTTCCCCAGGATATCAAGGAAGAGTTCAAGGTAGATCTGACGCCGGACATAAAGCGGAAAATTATGGGCCAAAACGCGGCCCGTCTCTATGGCCTAGACATAGAAGCCCACCAGCAGAAGCTGGCTAGGGATGAGATCGGAGTGCAGCTCGCGGGGAGGGTGTGACCAGGGGCCCGGAACATAGCAATGTTGGAGGCGAATTGCTGTTGACCCCAGGATCGGAAGGACAACGGCTAGGAGCCAACCAACAGACCCGGCGGAACACCGGCACTCTCAGCCAAGCCTATTAAAGGTGAATGCAATGACCCAAACACGACCAGTCATTAACGATTCGCTTAACGCTTTCTGCAAGGACTCCGACGCCTTCCTTCCCGGCGCGGCGGATGGGCCGCTGGCTGGGCTGACCTTTGCTGCCAAGGACATTTTTGATGTGGCCGGTTATGTCACCGGCGGCGGGAACCCGGACTGGAAGGCCACTCAAGCAGTCGCCGAAAAATCCGCCTGGGCGGTGCAGGTACTGGTGGATGCGGGGGCGACGATGGTAGGTAAGACCATCACCGACGAGATCACCCGGGGAATATTCGGCGAGAACGTTCATTACGGCACGCCGGTCAATCCCCGGGCGCCGGACCGGGTCCCCGGTGGGTCCTCCAGCGGGTCGGCTTCGGCGGTAGCGGGCGGGCTGGTGGACTTTGCGCTGGGTTCGGATAGCGGAGGCTCCGTGAGAATCCCAGCTAGCTTTTGTGGATTGTACGGACTCCGCACCACTCACGGCCGGATTTCTCTCGATGGCGTCTTACCCCAAGCGGGCAGCTATGACACCGTCGGCTGGTTCGCTCGCGACATCGAGACCTTCGCTCGGGTCGGCGCTGTGCTGCTCCAGAGCGACATGCAACAGGACTATCCCCACAGGCTCGTGATTGCTCAGGACGCTTTTGAAGCCGCGGACGTCCCGGTGAGAGACGCGCTGCAACCGGTTGTTGATAGGGTCGCTTCCCTCGTTGGCGACTCCACCACGGAGCGGCTGGCCCCGACCAGCCTGGAAGAGTGGTCGGCCCAGCAGCAGGTGCTCCAAGGCCGGGAAGGCTGGCGCACCGCCGAGGACTGGATCGACAAGGTAAACCCCCGCTTCAGCTTCTTGGTGACGGAACGGTACATTACCGCGAGAGCAATCTCCGATGCCGAGGTAGAGTCAGCCAAGCTAGTGAGAGACAGGGTGGTGGCCCGGATGAACGACCTATGCCCGGATGGTGTTATCGTCTGCTTGCCCACCTCCCCGGCCCCCGCGCCTCCAGTCGGCCAGCGCCTGTCGGAGCGGCGCGGCTTGCAACCGCGGCTCAGCTTGCTGACCTGCACTGGTGGCACCACTGGCCGGCCCCAGATAAGTATGCCTCTGGCAGAGGCAAACGGTCTGCCGGTGGGTCTGTCCCTCATGGGCGCCAGAGGCTCCGATGAGATGCTGATAGCCTTCGCTCGGCAGGTCGCTGCCGCAGTGTAAGAGCTTGGAGAATTTGTAGGAACCCGGGGCGAGGGAGGTCCATCGACCCATGAAATATTGCCCAAGGTGCGGTGCGGAGCTTGGTTCGAAATTCGACGGAGGCCGAGACCGGCCCGCGTGCTTGTCCGATGGTTGCAATTTCATCCACTTCGGTCACTACTCCATAGGCTGCGGCGGCGTGGTGATCCAAGACAACAAGGCCCTTCTGATTCAGCGGGGTATCAATCCGAATCGCGGGGCGTGGCAGATACCCGGAGGTTATGTCGAGAGCGACGAGCAAATAGTCTCCGCGGTGGAAAGGGAAGTGCTGGAAGAGGCTGGGATAGTGGCCAAGGTCTCAGACGTCATCGGAGTCCGCCACTCCATAGATGGGTCACAGTGCAATATCTACGTGGTCTTCCGGCTTCAGCTTGTTTCCGGTGAGCCCCGGTTTGACGGGGTCGAGACCATCGGAGCCGACTACTTCTCGTGGGAAGAGATCACAGCGATGGAGGCCGTCCAAGCATTTTCCAAATGGTCGATCAACAGGGCGCTGGAGCTGCCAGAGGGTTCTGGGTTTACTCTAGAGCAAGGCGACATCAATGTTGGAAGGCCCGGCTGGTCCCTTTTCGGATTGCCCTCATCCAAACTGTAGGGGATCTTAAGCGTAAGATCATATGGGTACACCGCCAGATATCGAAACGGCAGTGGTTTTGGCTCTCGCCAGACTGGACATTTCTCATGAGGTTATCAGCATCGATCCCGAGTTCGCCGACACAGCGGTGTTCTGCCAGCAGTACGGGTTCACTCTCGAGAGTTGCGGCAACACGATAGTGGTCGCATCCAGAAGGGAGCCCAAGCAATTCTGCGCTTGCGTGGTCCGAGGCTCGGACCGTTTGGACGTGAACCGCACGGTCAAGGGCCTGATGAAGGTGTCCCGGTTGTCTTTTGCATCAGCCGAGGATACCGCGGAGGTGACTGGAATGTTGATCGGAGGGGTTACCCCTTTCGCTCTGCCTGGGCATATTCCAGTGTATGCCGACGACAAGCTTCTCAGCTTGGAATATGTGATTCTTGGCTCTGGCAGCAGGTCATCAAAGATAAAGCTAGCACCGGATGAGCTTAGAAAGATCCCAGGTGTTGAGTTCGCGGCTGGGCTATCAATCAATGAATGAGCACCCAGTTCGATATAGGATCCCAAATTACCCTCACCTTCACCCATCTATCCCGCCAGTGTAGCTAGGTCTTCAAGGTCTCTTGGTTGCCTTAGAGCAGTAAGCAATCCGTTCGTGGTGAGCCCTTCGGCAAGCTCAGGGTGAACGGAATAGCCCGTTCGTGGTGAACTTGTCGAACCACCCACGGGTGGTCCCTCGAAGTAAGCAATCCGTTCGTGGTGAGCCCTTCGGCAGGCTCAAGCCAGGCCCAGGGTGAACGGAATAGCCCGTTCGTGGTGAGCCCTTCGGCAGGCTCAGGACAGGCTCAGGGCGAACGGAATAGCCCGTTCGTGGTGAGCTTGTCGAACCATAAACGGGTGGTCCCTCGAAGTAAGCAATCCGTTCGTGGTGAGCCCTTCGGCAGGCTCAGGACAGGCCCAGGGCGAACGGAATAGCCGGTTCCTGGTGAGCTTGTCGGACCATAAACCGGTGGTCCCTCGAAGTAAGCAATCCGTTCGTGGTGAGCCCTCCGGCAGGCTCAAGACAGGCCCAGGGCGGACGGAATAGCCCGTTCGTGGTGAGCTAGTCGAACCATAAACGGGTGGTCCCCCGAAAAAAGCAATCCGTTCGTGGTGAGCTTGTCGAACCACTGGTGCGCGAAAGTTCCAGCCGCACTGACGGCTCTCGCTATCCAGGCCCTCAACAAGTTCAGGGCGAACGAGGAATTGGCGTCAACGAGATAATCAGATGACCCTCTCAGGTCTCAAATATCTTGCTATGGTCAGGCGCTGATAGTATATTGGGCCAAACCTCGTCATTGGAGGGAACCCGGACATGTATAACAAGCCTATGCTGAGCCTGGACCAAGCGCAAAACGCGATCAAGGCGATGATCGAAGACTACAATCGAGACACGAACCGGCGCAAGGTGGATATGGCGGTGGTGGACGACGCCGGAAACCTCCTCGCGTACGCTCGAATGGACCGTTGCTTGAGGCCCACCTTTGCTATCCGTAAAGCCTACACCTCGGCCGTGCGAGGGATGGACACGTTGGCCTTTGCTGAACAGATCAGCAGCCAGGGGCGGAGCGTCGAGTCCTTCGGTGACCCCCAGCTTGTTGCAATTCCTGGGGGAGTGGCGGTGATCCACGACGGCGCCGTTGTCGGAGCAATCGGTGTTGGAGGGTTACCCAGCGGCTTGGATGATGAGGCGATCGCCAAAGCGGGCGTAAACGCCCTCGGTTTCTAACGCCGAAACGATCCAACAGGCAAACGAAAGGCCCCTTACCCGGCTCTTATATCGGCTAGGTAGGGGGCCTCATTGCGGAAGTAATATGCTGTGCAGACAGCGGTCTGTTATAAGTCTATTCGGTACACCCGGGCGGCGGTGTCGTGGAACATAGCAGCGCGTTCGGTTGCCGAGTACCCCTGGGACAGACGCTTGAAGGCGTTGTACATGACGTTGTAGGAGTATGACACCTTATCCACCGGGAAGTTGCTTTCGAACATCGACCGCTCGGGGCCGAACTTCTCGATGCAGTAGTTCATAAAGGGACCTATCGATTCAGCCAGCTCCTCGGAGCCGATGGGCTTGGCCCGGGTGTGCCAGTCAAATCCGGTGCGCGGCATTCCGATGCCGCCAAGCTTCACATTCACGTTGGGACATTCCGCCACAGCGGCGATGCCGCTCCGCCAAGTGGGCAGCACTTCTTCGTCCCGGTTGGCGTAGGGCCCGTCCCGTAGCAGGCCTCCAATGTGGTTCAGTATGATGGTCAGGTCCGGCACCGCTTTGGCGAAATCCGCCAACTCAGGCAGTTGCGGGGAGTACATCCAGCCCTCCAAGGACAGTCCCATTCGTGCCAGCACCCGGGCCCCTGCCCGGAAATTGTCACCACCAAGTTGACCTGCCATATTGTGGGCAGCGGTGTTCTCCACCCCCGGATGGGGGTCCCAAGTAACCGAGTGGCGAATGCCACGAAATCGGTTCGGGCTGGCCGCCTGCAACGCTTCCAGCACCGGCGCAACCCCATCCCCCAGGTTCAGGTTGGCGTGTCCGACGATGGCCGCGGCCGCCCTGCCCGGACCGTACAGCCCGCTGGCGCTTGCCGCCGCTAGGCCCTGAACGAATTCTACCTCGCCCACGGGACGCATCTCCGTCGGTCCATCGGCTCGGTACATTGACCTCGCTTCAATGAAAACGGTGGAACGGACGTTGTGCCCGCTATTGATATCATCGGCAAGTTCGTGAAGTAGGTACCGCTGATAGGGTATCCGCTCGGTCCGGAAGTCCCAGAAGTGATGATGAGGATCGCAAATTGGGATATCCGGCTCCAAAGCCGCTTCCTGGGTTAGAGCCAGCCAGTCGTTGCCTCCAAACGGCATAATGGCGCCTCCCTTAGTGTTATTTCCGGCGCAATAATATCACAGCGCGGTAGCTGCCAGGCCGAAAACCTATTGCTGGGTTCCAGCCCTGAGCCATCCACTGGCCCACTGCCGTATATGCCTTGATGTGAGCCAGTTATTATAAGGCGGTGTAACAGGTCAACGAGCAGAATCACCAGAAGGCATTGACGTACTGAATCATGTACGGCATAATGTACAGCGGCGACCCGGAACTATGGCTGGGACAATGCGTTATCAAATACGGTTCACCACAGAAGCCCGCAAGATGTTTGATGACCTCGGTGGCAGCCGAACTAAGCGGATCATCAGGGACCGAATAGCCGAATTAATTGACGAGCCTGCCAAGAGAGGTAAGTGGCTGACCGGGCCTTTGCAAGGGTATCGGTCTCTTAGAGTGGCGGGGTGGTATAGGGTCATCTACCGTGTTGAGGAACAGGTAGTCACTGTGGTGATAGTTGCTGTAGGTGTAAGGAAGGGAGGCGACCGGAAGGACATTTACGCTTGGGCCCAGCGGTTATTAAGGATGAATCTTATCGAGTAGAATAGGCCAACTAAGAGGATACTCATAGAAGTAGAGGGCGATCATGGCCACAATAAGAATGCGGGAAGGTGAGGAGTTAACCATTACCAAAGCGCGGGAAATGCTGATGAAACTGCCGGATACACTAATGAAGAGTAACGAGACAATACCCCTAACCCGCCGTGGGGAGCCAGTAATGGCGTTAATGGCCTGGGAGCTCTTCGAGACCATCCGAGAAACGCTGGAAATCCTGAGTGACGAGGAATTGATGGGCGCCTTGCGACGCAGTATCCGGCAGGCAGATGGAGGCAATACCATCGCCTTTGAAGAGGTCATGGCAGGGCTGGATATCGACGAAGACGAAGGGGCTTAGCCCTGGCGCCGCCATGATGTCAACTGTTCAATAGTTGTGCATGAGGTTTTTCGGTGGTACTGTCTGATTGGCCTGCGAGCGAGTCGCGTTCTCTAAGGGGTAGCGGAAACATAGCGGTCAACCATGGATTCTTGACAAGGGGGCACCGACGTTGGTCCAAGCCGAAGACCTGATGCAGGGCAACCAGTGGGCTCTGCGCGAAGCAAGTCTTGAGAAGCCACGCTACATCGCCAACGGCTCAGATCCCAACGATGTGGAGCGCGTCTGCGCTCGCATCTTGCGAAACGATGACTGGATGCCTGAGTGGTGCGCCTCCGGCGCGGCCCACGAGCACCAAGCCCGGCAAGCGGAGCAAGAGGGCCACATGTTCAGCGCTGGCCAGGCCTACATCAGGGCTTCCCTGAGCTACCACTGGGCCAAGAAGTCCTGGCTCGGCGCATTGAGCCACGAAGACCAATATCACCAGGCCCACAGTAAGTCTATCGAGACCTATTGGAAGGGCCTCCAGCTTCTGGACCCCACTGCAGAGCTAGTCGAAATACCCTACGACGGCATTACTATGCCCGCTCACCTAAGGCGTCCGTTCGGGCCGTCCCGGGCGCCAATAGTAATCCTGGTCCCGGGGGGCGATTCATCCAAAGAAGAGTTCTTCCACTGGGCCAATGTGTTCCTCAACCGAGGCATGGCGGTTCTGGCCCCTGATGGTCCTGGGCAGGGGGAGACTAGAAACAAAATGCCTGTAAGGCACGACTACGAGGGTGCAGGCTCGGCGATGATAGATTACTTGCACACTCGGAACGATGTGGACGTTTCAGCCATCGGTGTGGTCGGGATCAGTCTCGGAGGGTATTATGCCCCACGAATAGCCTGCTTCGAGCACCGGATCAAGGCTGTAATGTCCATCAGCGGGGCCTTCAAGGCTCAGACTTCTGCTCAAAACGTCGGACCTTGGGCGATGTTCACCCACTGGGCTGAAACACCCGAGGCAGTGGTGGAAATGACCGCTAGGCGCACCCTGGACGGCATTATTTCCAACATCGCATGCCCCTATCTGGTGGTCAACGGCAAACAGGACGCTGTGATTCCCTATACCAGTACCGAGGAGATGGCCCGTGAGGCCGAGGCAGCGGGTGTGGCTGTGACCTACGTCCTATACGAAGAGGGCAATCACGTGTGTTTCAACATCTCTTATAAGTGCCGCCCTCTGGTTGGAGACTGGATGGCCGACCGCTTGAAGGCAGCATAAACAGCTACCAAGGGTTCTGGCTAGTCCGCCACCGCGCCGTCGGCCAACACTAGTCTCCTCTCCTTGGTCAGAAGGATCATGACCGAGGATATCACTAGAAGAACGATGTTAGACCAGATGGCGACGTCATAGGTGCCCCGGCTGTCGTAGAGCACTCCACCCAGGTAGGCTCCGAGACCGGAGCCTATAGGCATCACAGCAAACATCGTGCCGTATATCTTTCCCAGGTTGGCAACGCCAAACCCGTCTGACGCATATGCTGCGGTGATACTGACCACGGCGTTCCAGGAAATACCCACCAGCACTATCCCCACCAAGAGGGCCGCTAGACCCAACGCAGGTATGCCCAACATGGGGATACCCATGGACAATAGAACGACGAAAAAGCCGGTGCTTCTGAGATGAAAGGAGAAGACCAGCCAACGTCGACGGCCGTGGGTATCTGAGAGGTGTCCTAGAAACAGCGCTCCGATTAACGCCGATGCTCCGATGAGGCTGAAAGCGCTGGCGGCGACCAGGGGTTGGTATCCAAGGTCTCTGGCGTAGCTTACGAAGTGAGCATTCACGAAGCTCATCGAGTACCCTCAAACAAAGTACCCGAAGGTCAGCCTTTGAAAGAGGGGAGTGCCTAGCGCTTCACGGAACGTAGCATCCCGCCCAAACATCGAAACTGGACCGCCGCCATCCGGATGTTGGCTGGAAACGGAGCTTGCCGGTGCTCTTTGGGGTTGCAGCCCTACATCTTCAGGCTTGTTTTTTATGAGCAGAAACCCCAGTGGCGCGATCAGGATCACCAACAGCAGACCCAGAAATAGGTAGGCTTCCCGCCAATCGAACAGCACTAGGAAAGTCGTGGCTGCTGGCACCAAGATCATTCCGCCGACGGAAGCCGCGCCATTAACCAGTCCTAGGGTCAAGCCTCTTCGGTGTAGGAACCAACTGCTCACCACCTTGGTCAGGATTGGTCCGGTGCCCAAGGTGATGCCTACGCTCATAAACGCGAACACCAGGTACAGCTGAGCCAGGTTACCTATGAGCGGGAGCATCAGGAGCATGAGCCCCATTATCACAGCACCACTCACCGCCGCCGTCTTAGGGCTGTAACGGTCGGCCAAGTAACCTGCCACCGGCCGCAACAGCCCGGAAATCATGAAAGTTACGCCGAAGGCCAGGGAAAGAGTAGCCCTGCTCCAGTCGAATTCCTCGGTCATCGGTTTGAGGAAGACGCCGAAGGAGAACTGGCCGCCGGAGATGCCGAAGGCCATCAAGGCACAGCCAATGACCACGAACCAGCCATAGAACATTTTGTTACGTAGTAGAACGTTCATTTCACCGGGCTATTCTACCATTCAGACCGCTATCTTCCCACGCCGGCTTGCCTCGATTGCATCGTCGCTTGGGTTCAGCCAATAGATTGGTTCTGACCGAGTGAATCGGGTTATGAGGGCGAGCACTCATCCTATAGACCCAGCCCAGTGTATTCTGGTATGAAAGCCATCAGACGGGAAGAGTCGGAGTATGGGACCAAAAGTAGACATTCGAGTGCCAGTGGGGCTGCCGGTGGCAGAGACGGCTGATTTCATCGCCAGGTGTGAAGATGCTGGCTTTTCCGGAGTAGGGGTCCACGATCACCAGCACAGTGGCCGGGACGTTTATATGACCCTGGCACTGGCTGCGGAGCGCACATCCTCATTAACACTCTACCCGGCCACCTCCAACCCGGTAACGCGGCACCCCATGGTCCTGGCGTCTTTGGCCCATACCCTGGAGGAGATCGCGCCGGGCCGGATCCGTTTGAGTATCGGCCCCGGGTTTCTGTCCGTCGGCAACATCGGCCGCCACCGTGCTTCGGTGGCGGCCATGCGCAGAGCCATTCTTACTATTAAAAGTCTGCTGTCGGGCGAAGCTGTCGATTTCAATGGCACCCTGACTCGCCTCAGGAACGTCAGCACCCCGCCGACTCCGGTATATATGACTGCGGCTGGACCTCGCATGGTAGAGCTAGCCGGGGAAGTAGCAGATGGAGCACTGCTGTTAGTGGGCTTGCACCCAAAAGCGATCGCCGGTGCCAGAGAAAGACTAGCAGCCGGCGCTGCGCGGTCTGGCCGGGACCTGGCCCGATTCCGCACCATCTTCATCACCCCCATGGCGGTCGATGAAGATGGCCGCCAAGCACGTAGCTGGCCCCAGCGGTGGTTCCGCCCCGGTCTGTCCTGGACCGAGTACCCCAGCCGGTCAAACCTGGTTTGGCTCCGTGAGGCCGGTATAGAAATCGCCGAGGGGTTGCCTCCGGAGGACATATCCGACGATTTGGCGCGGCAGGTCTGCCAGGCCTTCGGTCTGTTCGGTACTGCCGACGAGTGCTTGGAAAGGCTCCGGCAGGCGGTTGATGAGTCTGCCATTGACCACGTCTTTATCTTCCCGGCCCACACCGCGGAGGGTGGCTACGACATGCCCTACCGAGAGGTAGAAGTTTTCAAACAGGTCATATTTCCCGGACTGAGGTGAGGAGCCCCCTGTTTAACAGAGCACTTAGACTACCCGCCCTCGTTACCTGGAAATGCCACGACTCATTTGCATATTTTTTGGTTCGACACCCCCAAGGTGAGAAGGTATTATATTAGCCGTTGGAGCATGGGCCGGGGCCAACGTCCCGGCCAACTCACGGTTCTATTTCAATATCGATACCCAATCAATTAGGAGTGACGTATGCGAGGGGTCGCGATCGTGGCACCGGTCCGCACTGCCGTCGGTAATTTTGGGGGTGGATTGAGGGACATTCCGGCAGCCGAGCTGGGAAGCACAGTAATCAAAGAGCTTTTGGACCGTTCCGGGCTGGACCCGGCCAACGTCGACGACGTCATCCTGGGGCACGGTTACCCCAGCGGTGAGAACCCGGCCATCGGGCGCTTGGTAGGATTGAAGTCGGGGCTGCCGATAGAGGTGCCGGGTTACCAGTTGGACCGTCGCTGTTCCTCGGGCTTACAGGCTATTTTGAACGCCGCGATGCTGGTCCAGACGGAGAATGCGGATGTCGTCATCGCGGGTGGCGTGGAGAGCATGAGCAGCGCCGAATTTTATGTCAACGAGTCCCGCTGGGGTGCTCGCTATGGATCGGTTACGCTGCACGACCGCTTGGCCCGCGCCCGGGAAACTATCTCTCCCGAGGAGCGGTTTGGTTACATTTCGGGCATGATCGAGACGGCCGAGAACCTGGCCAAACAATATGAGATCTCTCGCCAAGAGCAGGACGAGTATGCGCTGCGCAGCCACCAGCGGGCGGTAGCAGCGATAGAAGCAGGAAAGTTCGATCAAGAGATCGTGGGCCAGCCGGTGCCCCAGCGGCGCGGCGATCCGGTACCCTTCGGCAAGGACGAAGGCCCGCGAGCCGACACATCCTTAGAGGCCCTGGGCCGTCTCCGGCCGGTGATGTCGGATGGAACGGTTACCGCTGGGAACGCCAGTAGCCAGAACGATGCCGCCTCTGTGTGCCTGGTGGTGGGCGAAGACAAGCTGGACGAGTTGGGCCTCAAGCCCATGGGGTATTTGAAAGGCTGGGCGGTGACCGGGTGCCATCCGGCGTATATGGGCATCGGGCCCGTTTCCGCAGTGGCCAAGGTAATGGATAAGATCGACCTGTCCCTATCGGACATGGACTTGATCGAGCTGAACGAGGCCTTCGCAGCCCAGGTGCTGGCTGTCCTAAGAGAATGGAAGCTGCCCAACGAGGACCATCTCAATGTCAATGGGTCCGGCATCTCCCTGGGCCACCCCATAGCGGCCACCGGAGCGCGTATCCTGACAACTCTGCTCCACGAGATGGAGCGAAGAAACGCTCAGTTCGGGCTGGAAACCATGTGCGTGGGCGGCGGCCAGGGTGTGGCAGCGGTTTTCGAACGACGGTAGAGCAAACCAGGAGGGTCAATGCCAGCAAATGATGAGATTGCCGACGTACTGGTCATAGGGGCGGGAGCCTCCGGAGGGGCCTTTGTCTGGAGCCTCTGCGAAGCGGGCATCAACGTGGTCTGCCTAGAGCAAGGCGGGTGGGTGCCCCTGAACGCTTTTCCCACCAGCGACCCCAAGGCCCAAGTGCACTGGCAGGCCGACTTCAACCCGGACCCCAACGTACGCCGCCTTGCGGAAGATTACCCAGTAAACGACTCCGAAACGCCCGTTGCTCCCCTTATGTACAACGCGGTGGGCGGGAGCACCGTCCATTGGGGGTCCCACTTCCCCAGGTTTCACCCCTCGGACTTTCGAGTAAAGACCCTGGACGGCGTGGCCGACGACTGGCCTCTAACCTACCAGGAGTTGGAACCGTACTACGACTTGAACGACCGAATGATAGGGGTTTCAGGGTTGAACGGCGATCCAGCCTATCCGCCCAAGCCGGACCGCCCCTGTCCTCCTTTTTCAATTCGCCCAGGTGGAGAGGTATTGGCCAAAGGCTTCGATAAGCTGGGCTGGCACTGGTGGTCCGCGGATAATGCAATCTCCTCGGTGCCATATGACGGCAGAGAGCCTGATGACGGCGGTTACCTGCGGTCGATGTCCAGTGCCGATATCATTTACTGGCCCAAGGCTTTGAAGCTAGGAGCCCGCTTGAGGACCCACGCCAGGGTGCGAGAAATCCTGGTAGACAGCTCTGGCAGGGCCACCGGTGCCCTCTACTACGACCGGCGCGGCAACCTGACGGAGCAAGGGGCCAAGGTTGTGGTCATGGCCTGCAACGGCATCGGCACTCCGCGCCTGCTCTTGAACTCTAAGTCTCCACTGTTCCCCGATGGATTGGCGAATTCTTCCGGCTTGGTGGGCAAGAACCTTATGCACCACCTGGCCGGATTCGTGATGGGATATTTCGACGCATCGCTGGGGACAGAGGATAACGGGCCTCGGGGTAGCACGATGCTCAGTCAGGAGTTCTACGAGACCGATACCCGAAGAGGCTTTGTTCGGGGATACGACTTGCAGATCGTGGGATCGGCTGAGGCGCCTTTGGGAGCGGCCCTGGGCGGACTGATGGGTCATCGGGTGTCCTGGGGTACCAACCATCACGCTGAGTTCAGGGAGAGGTTCGGCCATGCCACGGGGATGACCGTCATGTCGGAAGACCTGCCCGAGGAGCACAACCGGGTTACTCTGGACCCTGACCTCACCGACAGCCACGGTATTCCTGCCCCGAAGGTCCAGTACACTATCAGCGACAATACCAACCGTATGCTGGCCCACGGCGCCGAGCGGGCCAAGGAAGTCCTGGAAGCGGCCGGAGCCAAGAAGGTTCAGTCGTCGCAGCAGCGACGCAACGCTGGCTGGCATTTGCTGGGTACCGCGAGAATGGGCGACTCCCCGGCCACTTCGGTGGTGGACCGATGGGGCCGGGCCCACGACGTGCCCAACCTGTTTATTATCGACGGCAGCATCTTTGTCACCGGAGCCTGCATCAACCCCACGTCAACCATTCAAGCGTTGGCGCTGCGCACCGCCGATTACATCAAAGGCGAGGGGCGACACATATTGACCTAACTCGGAGCAATTATTCCAATGCCGAAAGTAGTACATTTCGAAATTTATGCCGATGAGATCGATCGGGCTGTGGGATTCTACGCCGATGTTTTCGGCTGGCAGTTCCAGACCTGGGAAGGGGCACCTGTGGACTATCGGCTAGCGGTCACCGGGCCGGATGACCAGCCTGGTATCAACGGCGCAATCATGGCCCGTCCGGACCCTTCAGCGGCGGGAGTCAACTATATCGATGTGCCATCCATCGATGAATATACAAAGAAGGTGGTAGCCCAGGGTGGAAGCGTGGTGATGCAAAAAATGGCGATACCCGGCGTCGGATACGCTGCGGTCTGCAACGACACCGAGGGCAACAGCTTTGGCCTATTCCAGTCAGACCCTTCGGCGCAGTCATAACAAGGACATCGCCAAATGCCGAGACTTGAAGGCAAGGTTGCATTAATCAGCGGCGGTGCCCGGGGTATGGGGGCTGTCGAAGCAAAACTGTTCTGCCGGGAGGGAGCCCAAGTCGTCTTCGGTGACCTGTTGGATGACCTAGGGCACCAGGTGGAGGAAGAGATCAGGGAGTTGGGAGGAGAGGCTACCTACATTCATCTGGATGTGACCAGCGCCGATCAATGGCGCAATGCGGTGGAGACCGCCGAGTCCCGATACGGCAAATTGGATGTATTGGTCAACAACGCCGGAGTAACCGTCCGGTCCCCAACTCTCATGTCCATCGATGACACCACCGAAGAAGAATGGGACCGGGTGATGCAGGTCAACGCCAAGGGGGTATTTCTAGGCACCAAGTGGGCGATTCCGGCGATGCGACGAGCGGGTGGTGGCTCAATTATTAACATCTCCTCCATTGCCGGGCTGGTCGGTAGCTGGACCCGGTCCTATCCGTATAGCTCGTCCAAGGGCGCCGTCAGGACATTTACCAAGGTAACAGCAATCCAGCACGCCAAGGACGGTATTCGCGCCAACTCGGTCCACCCCGGTGGTGTCGACACCCCAATGACTATCGACGCTCATTCGGACCCGACGATCCGGGCGGGCCGCATAGAGGGGATACCCCTGGGCCGGATGGGCATTCCGGAGGACATCGCCTACGGTGTGTTGTACCTGGCTTCCGACGAGTCCTCTTTCGTCACCGGCTCGGAGTTGGTCATCGACGGTGGCTCCACTGCCCAATAGCCGCCATTGACACTGACTACACCGCACCTTAGGATAACCGGGAAATGCAGTGTAGTGGGGTCAGGGGCCCTTGAGGTCGTAAATTACCGTAGATTTTCAGGAGGTTTATTATGGCTGACGTTTTTGGCGCAGATGATTTCACGTATACCTTCGTGGAAGGATGGGCCAAATTGCCCCAGGGCATGACTTTTCAGGAATGCCCGGGCGTTGCGGTGGACTCCCAGGACAATGTTTACGTCCTGACCCGAGGAGACCATCCGGTCATGGTTTTCGACCAGAACGGCAACTTCGTTCGCTCCTTTGGAGAGGGTTTATTCAGCCACCGCACCCATGGTCTGTACATAGCTCACGATGACTCGGTGCTCATCGCTGACGACGGAATCCACACCATCCAGAAATTTAATTCCGAGGGCGATAAGCTGATGGAGATCGGGGAGCGAAACCACCCGTCTCCTGCATGGAGTGGCCAGGCCTTCAACCGTCCCACTTCGGCAGCCATCATGCCCAGCAACGGGGACGTTTACGTGTCCGACGGCTACGGCAACTCCCGAATCCACGTATATTCGTCTTCCGGAGATTACAAGTTCTCCTGGGGCAGCCCTGGCATCGACGCGGGCCAATTCATTCGTCCTCACAACATAGCTGTGGACCGGGATGACAGGGTTTATGTGGTGGACCGGGAAGCCCACAGAATTCAGTTGTTCGACCCCCAGGGTAATTTCATTACTATGTGGAACAACATCCACCGGCCTGATGCCATGGTCCTGTGGCAGGACCATATTTACGTTGGGGAGCTAAACGGCATGACCGGCGTGGATGAAGCCCCGGGGCTCGGTCACCGGGTGACTGTGTACGATTTGAACGGCAACCGAGTGTGCATGTTCGGTGCTGCCGAAGAAGGCGAGGGTGCCGGCCAGTTTATAGCTCCCCATGGAATCGCGGTTGACTCCAAGGGAGACTTGTACGTGGCCGAAGTCTCCTATACCATCCGTGGCCAACACATGGACCCACCCAAGGAACTGCGCAGCCTGTCCAAGTACGCCCGGCAATAGTGGCAATTCGTAAATGACCGACCTTGGCGACACTACCACAGTCCATTGGGACGACGCTCTGGATGCCATCGAGCAGTGCTACGAACTCGGTTGGACTGATGGGTTGCCGGTGGTGCCGCCCACCGACTACCGTGTCGGCCAGTTCCTAGAGCGGGTGGACCGGATGGCATCTGAGGTGGTTGGTGAGATTCCAGAGCGCCGCCGGGAAGTCACCGTGGGCAAGGTGGCGGCCAACGCTGTTATGGCAGGTTGCTTGCCTGAGTACCTTCCGGTGGTCTTGGCGGCCACGGAAGCCTGCCTCGACCCGGTGTTCAACCTAGTGGGGCCCTCTTCCAGCATGGGCGGCGCTGCCACGCTGGTGATCGTGAACGGGCCTGTCACCCAGGCATTGAATATCAACTCCAGGAACAATCTGTTTGGGCCGGGCAACCGGGCCAACGCTACCATTGGCCGCGCCATGCGTTTGATTCTCATGAACGCCTGCGCGGCCATTCCCGGGCTCTTCGACCGCAGCGTTATTGGACATCCTGGCAAGTATTCCTACTGCATCGCGGAGGCCGAAGCCGAGACCCACTGGACCCCGTTGCACGTTGAGCGGGGTTTCAGCGCCGAGCAGAGCGTGGTTACGGTGTTCGCCGCAGAGGGCCCACGGCAAGTAAGGGCCACCGGCCAACCTGAGGCGATCTTACATTCAATAGCGGATGTGGCATCGAGCCTGGGTACCAACATGTCGACCTCCGGCTCGGTGGGAGACCGGGGCGCTGGCGTCCGGCAGGGGGAGATCGTGGTGACCATCGCCGGGAATTCCAACCTCTGGAGGGATTGGACCAAGACCCAGGTGAGGGAGTACCTGTACCCCCGAATTCAGCGCTCGATGGCTGACCTGAAAGCGGCCAGCGTGTTTCCCGGACCGGAAGAGCCGGGGGACCGGGAGCGTGCTGTGAACCTAATCCCGGAACCAGAGGATATTCTTCTCCTCTTTGCCGGGGGCGAAGAGTCAAACAACTCCTCGGTCATTCCAAGTTGGGGGCCGAAGGTGGGTTCGACCGCAGTTAGTAAAGAAGTGAGGTAGGCACCGGCCAGCGGCTGGTATACTGGGCGTTGGGGTGATGGCCTAGATCGCCCAAGCGCCCGGTTCATAGTGATAGAGGGAGGTTCCCTATGACCCAGAAAAATGAACACGTCCTGGTTAACCCAATAACGGAGCCGGTGGTGGCGCCCTTCGATGGCGCGCGGCGGCTGCCGACTTTGGCGGGCACCAAGCTGGGAATTATTGACGACAGCAAGAAGAATGCCGATGTACTGCTGGAGGAGTTGGCCGAGCTGCTCCGGACACGGTACGAGATATCGGACGTGAAATGGCACCGCAAGCCCAGCGCTTCAAGACCCGCAGACCCTGCGGCGATTAGAGAACTGGCGGAGTATTGTGACTCGATCATTGTGGGTATTGGGGATTGAGGCTCTTGCAGCGCGTGCAGTGTGCACGACGGAATCCACGTAGAGAACGCGGGCCTACCTTCCGCCACCATATGTACCGACCGCTTCACTCCCACTGCAGTGGGAATGGCCAAGATGTGGGGCGCCCCTGAGTACCCCACCATCTACACAGAGCATCCCATCGAGAACCTGAGCAGGGAGCAACTGCGCCGCCGCGCCGAGGAGTTGGTCCCCTTGGTAGTCCGGGTGTTGACCGGCGAAGGGTAATAGACCCGGCTCCACAGGCTTACAGCCAAGAGTCAGCTATTCTTGCTGGCTTCTTAGCTGGGGCGGCAGCAAATTGGGAATGGAGTCCGCTATCGGGTAGGTCTCGATGCATTGGTGGCAGACCAGAGACCCGGTAACCACTTCATTCCCTTCTTCCACCTCCACCCGCAACTCCAGTTCGCCCTTGCACATCGGGCAAGCCAATATGTCCATCAACTCTTTTTTCATCGCGATTCACCTTTGATGTAGCTGCCACGAGTTGTGGGAATAGCGGACGGCCCGCTCCTAGCGCAGCGAGTGTTCGAACAGAGCTGCCAATACGTCTGAAAGCCCGAACACCACTATCCCAGTGACTAAGACAGCAGTGGTGCCGGTCAGTCTGCGGCGGAGCTTGGTCCATCCGGCGCCTTCACCAGTCGGCTCCTCGGGATAGGCCCGCCGACGTAGGAACCTGACCAAGTAGAACATGTATAGGGCCAGGGTGATTTTAACCGCCAGTACCGCCACATATGGAATAGTGATGGTGCTCTCGGTTAGTCGGCTGATAGATAGAATAACCCCTGTGAGCAGCAATATAGCAATGGCGGTGGTGACGAGGTCCCTAAATTCGGCGCCAATTGCCCGGTGGGTCTCGGTCGATGCTGGCTTCCGGCGCAAACCGGGGCGCAGGACCAGCAGGTAGAACATTCCTCCACCTACCCAGGCTACGGCTGCCAGCAAGTGGCCCCAGCGTATCACCACCAGAATCCAGTCAAGGACGCTCATAGTTGAGAATGGAACGTTGGCCTTGACTACCTGGAGGCCGAGCCGGCCTGGGACCCGGCCATGTCGCGCACTATGCGAGTGATCTTGCCCTTGTCTAGAGTACCAATCTCCCTTTTGAAAACATCGCCGGACCGGTCAATGAACACCGTGGTAGGGAAATACTTGATCTCATAGTCTCGGGCCACCCTGGCTCCTCTATCGGTAGCGAAATCATAGCTTAGGGCTAGCTCTTGGACAAAGTCTCTTGCGTCCTGCTCGGAGTCCAGACCCTGGGGCACGAACAGCCCAACAAATCGCACCGGATGCCCTCCAAGCTGCTCCCAGGCTTGCTGGAAAGCGGGCATCTCGGCCCGGCAGGGGGGACAACTGGGGTACCAGAAGTTTATTACTACCGCGCTTCGACCGGCTTCCTCGGCCAGCCGGAACTCACAGCCGTCGAAGAGAGCTACCTGAAAGTCGGACGCCCTTTCTGCCCCCAAGCAAGCTACCAGGGAACTCAAGGACAATACCGCGACCCCAACAAACAATAAGACGGGTAATGGCCTGACGTGGTAGAGAAGTCTTCCTGGGAAGCTGGACTTCGTAATATCACCGGCCCAAAGCATACCCGTCCCGGCGTGGGTCGGCGCCGCCGCTCTTAGCGCCGCTCTGCTGGTCTACCTGAATTGCGCACACGCAGCCCTGCCTCAGCGTCCAGTCCTCCCAGATATCCACCCGGTGGCCCATGCGCTCCAGTTCTGCCACGGTGTGGCTGTCAATCCTACCTTCCACTCCCACCATCCCTGGTCGGTAGACGTGGGGCCAGAAAGAGTTAGGGAAGCTCCAACTAGACACCCGCGGCGCCTCTATCGCCTGTTGAACGTCCATACCGAACTCGGCTACGTTCAGGAACAGTTGGACCATCGACTGGCACTGGACGTCCCCGCCGGGCGTACCGAAGGGCATCCACACCTTCCCGTCCCGCAGGGCCAAGGCTGGATTGGGAGTCAACCTCGGGCGTTTGCCTGGCTCTAAGGCACAGGGATGGTCAGGGTCCAACCAGGTTTGAGAGCCTCGGGCCGAAATCATGAACCCAAGCCCCTTGGCCACCGGAGCGCCAGCGAAACCGTCGCTGGGTGTTGCGGAGAATGCGTTGCCCCAACGGTCGACAGTACAAACGTAGCTGGTGTCACCTTCAATCCGGCCGGCAACGGGCTCCGGTGCCGAAATGGCGGGCCTGTTCCCCCCACCTCCCTGGTAATGCCAAGGGTCACCGGGCTCGGGCATCCTGCCATTGGCGCGGCTCTCGTCGATTGCGTTACGCCGTTGTTCGGCATAAGCCTTAGACAGAAGACCTTCCATCGGTACATCAATGAAGTCCGGGTCTCCGTAGTACGCGTGGCGGTCGGCGAAGGCCAGTTTCAGGGCTTCAATTAGAGTGTGCAAGTAGGCGGGGCTATTGTGCCCCATAGCTTTGAGGTTGAAATCCTCCAGGAGGTGCAGTGTCTCGATGGTTACGGGACCCTGACACCAGGGGCCGCACGTATAGACCTCGATCCCTTTGTAGTCCCCCACAGCAGGGGGCTCAAGCTTCACCCGGAACTCGGCCAGGTCCTCCATGGTCAGGAGGCCGCCTTGGTCCTGGCAAAAACGGACCATCTCCTGGGCGATGTCCCCTTTATAGAAGAAGTCGCGGGCTGATTGAATCGCGTTCTCTCGGCCTTGGCTGGCATGGCTTCGTTCAATATCAATGAGACGCTTGAAAGTACGGGCCAAGTCCGGCTGTCTCAACACATCCATGGTGTCAAGGGCTCTCCCCTGGGGGAAGAACACCTCCTTGCTGCTGGGCCAGCCAGAGACGTCTTCTCTGGCAACTATTCCACGCACCGCGCTGCTCAGCGTTGAGGGGATGGGGAACCCCCCCTCCGCCAGTTCAAGGGCCGGGGTAACAACCTGCTCGAAGGACATGGTGCCATAATGCTTCAACGCGGTCAGCCATCCGTCGGCAGCAGCCGGGGTCACGGTACGGAGAATGCCACCAGGCAGGTCCCCATTCGCGTTGGCCATGAAATAGTCGATGCTGGCAGCCTTGGGCCAACGGCCCAACCCGCTGATCGTCACCGTCTCGCCCTTGGCAGCGTCATGGAGGATGATTGGGGCCACGCCACCGAAGCTGGTGTATTGCGGCAGCACCACATTCAGCGTGATTCCCGCCGCGACTCCTGCGTCGGTCGCATTGCCTCCTTGTTCAAGGATACGGTACCCCGCCGTGGTGGCCAAGTAATGCCCTGAAGAAACCATGTGAGTATTTCCGGTTATTAGAGGCCGGTACGTCTTGATACCTACAGCCACGGTTGACCCCCTAGGTGATAGTTAATTGTTAGGAGTGCGATCCGGGGAACCTATCCGGAAAACAAGGGACTGCCGGATCGTGGGAGGCTTGGTGATTCGTTGGATGGTATGGTAAAGACGGGCTTGGGAAGTGTCAAATTGAAGACGGGGCAGGACAATCCGGTGTTGGGGTGCGGTAAAGGGAAGACGCTATGGATGGCTTCAAGCGGGAGCCCTGATACCGTGGTTGGCAGCAGATTTGGCGTGCTAGTAGGGTTTACAATAATGGTGATCTGATCTCAGCGCTCGATTGTTTGTCGACTTTAGGTGAGGCATGCTTTTAGAGATCGAGGTGTTCGGCGGGGACAACAGCCCGATGGATTTGAACCGAGTGTTCGACCTGCTAAACGATCCTCAGCCCATCAACCGGGTCTATACCGCGGACGCGGACGGGCAGGACTGCTGGTGCGATGTTACGGGCTGGAGTGATGGAGGGCCGTGTCAGGCCTTAGCGGCGCTTTCCGAGGACTCTGGAGAAGGGGTTGTATTGCTGGTCTACGGGGGGGATAAAGGGATTCGGTTGAAGCCCGTGGGTTCTCCTGACGGCTGGGACCTCGCCAGCGAGGAACAGTGGGGTGAACCTTGCTTGATGTTAGGGAGTGACACTCCGGTCGAGTAAGCGGCCCGGTAAGATCCCCTGCCCTGAACGGCGTTAAGGAACCGCGTAAGCCTGTCTTGGGATCACCGTCCAGCAAAGGCTGGCATTACTCCCTCTGCAAACAGCGTTAGTTGCTGCCGAAACTCTTGCCAGGGCATCCCCTCCGGCCACTGCAGCACGATGTCTTCCAAACCCGGATATCGCTCCTCGAATCCCTTCAGCAGCTCCACCAACTGCTGCGGCGGCCCGCAAGCCCATACCTTCTGGGCCACACCATCTTCGATGGTGGGGACGCGGGCAGGCGCGCCCGGGGTTCCCCAGGCGCGGCCCTCGGAGTCGGTGTACCTGACGAAACCGAAGGGAGCAAACCATTTGTACCGCTCGTCGTGGTAGGGTTTGACCTTGTCGATTGCCGCCTGCTGAGATTCGGCTATACAGAAGCCAATGCCCAAGCCCATGTCTTGCCCCAAAGCTAGCTGTCTTCCTGCCTGGGCTGCAGAGTCCTGGTAGGAGCGAAACAGCCTCTCCACCAGCACCTCGCCCGTCAGCGCGACCATGCCTTTGATCCCTCTTCGCGCGATGTAGTCGAGGGTGCGGCCACTGGCGATGGGTTGCCAGATCTCCACCGGCAGGTTGACCGGCCGGGGCACCAAAGTGATGTCTTTGAGTTGGTAGCCGCGATAGGGGACCTCCGGCGGGATGGTGTAATGCTTGCCGTGGTGGCTGAATGACTCTTCGTTGAAGGCTTTGAAGATTATCTCCATTTGCTCTTCAAAGAGCTCTTTGTTCGCGTCGTTGTCAATGACCGGCGCACCGAAGGTCTCCACCTCCCGGGAGTGGTAGCCTCGGCCTACTCCAAACACCAGACGTCCTCCGGTCAGAACATCCCCCATGGCGAAGTCCTCTGCTAGTCGGAGAGGGTGCCACATAGGGACTATGTTGAAGGCAGCGCCGAATTTGAGGCGCTTGGTTAGCCCGGCCAAGTGGACGCCCAATAGAATCAAATTAGGCAGACACTCGTAACCCTCCCTCTGGAAATGGTGCTCCGCTGTCCACATGCAGTAATAGCCCAGTTCGTCCATGTGCTTGGCTAAGGCTACGGAATGGTCGTAGGCTTGGATCAACCGGTTGTTGGGGTACCTTCGCTCGTCCGCCGGAGTACCGTTGGCGCCCACGTTGTCAAGGTCAATCTGGCCTACGTAAAGCACCGAGAACCGTTTGATCATCGCTAGTTTCCTTCTCTCGTATTTATGGGCTTGGGTGTCATTGGATTGCTTGCCGCGACCTCATGCTTTCAATTTGCTGGGAAGTATAACCCAGAGAGGTCAAGACATCGTCCGTGTGCGCCCCGGTAGCCGACCCAGCGGTTCGTATCTGGCCGGGGGTATCGGACAACCGGAAAGGAATACCCACTTGGGATACTTTACCTGCGGGTATCCCAGGGGCCTCCACTTCTAGCACCATGCCTCGTGCTTCCACCTGAGGGTCAGCCAGGGCCTCTTCCACGCTATACACCTTGCCCACCGAGATATTCTGGTCTTTCAACAGCTCGAACCATTCGTCGCGGGTGCGGGTGAGAAAAGTCTGCTTCAAGTACTGCGATATGTCCAGTTGAAGATCGCCCGACGCCCCCTGATGCGGTATTAGGTCCTCGCGGCCTAGAGCCCGGCAAAGATTGGTCCAGAACCAAGGTTCGATGGCGGCGATGGTAAAATATTTCCCGTCCTTGGTCTGGTAGATATTGTACTGGGGCACCCCACCGTTGAGCAGATGGCTGCCGCGCTTGGGGCTGGTGCCTTTACTGAAATACTCTGAGATAACTCCGGCCAGCATATACAGCACCCCTTCGGTCATGGCGATATCCAGGTACTGGCCCTTGCCGGATTTCTCCCGAGCGATCAAAGCTGCCAAAATCGCAATGGCCCCGCAGAGCCCCCCACCGGCGTAGTCCGCCAAGAGATTTTGCGGAATCGCCGGGGGTTGGCCTGGCGAGACACCGATCAAGTCCAATGCCCCAGCAATGGAAATGTAGTTCAAGTCGTGGCCCGCGATCCCGCTATAGGGTCCGTCCTGGCCGTAGCCTGAGATGGAGCAGTAGACCGATCGTGGATTTATTTCCTCCACTTGCCGATAGCCAGCCCCTAGCCGGTCCATAACTCCTGGTCGAAATCCCTCTACCACCACGTCGGCGTCTTTCGCAAGTTGCTGAAAAACCAACTGGGCGCCGGGGTCTTTCAAGTTCAAGCCAATGCTGCGCTTGTTCCGTTGCAGGGCATTGAAGGCCGCGAAATGACGCTCCTCCTCCTGGTTGGTGATGCCGTGCAGAGCCCGCTCGTAGTCTGCTCTATCTCCGGCCATGGGTCGCTCGATCATCAGAACGTCCGCGCCCAAGTCGCCCAGGATCATAGTGCAAAACATGCCGGGTGAGTTCCGGCAGAAATCCAGGACTTTGATGCCTTCGAGAGCCAACATTGGCGGTCTCCTGCTGTGACGGTGAAGCGGCTCAATCTATAGTCGAAGGCCCGCATCGGGCGTAGACTCCTGGCCCGGAGGTGCGCCGGGCTTGGACAGCGACTATAATCTCCTTGGCTTCGAGGGCTTGGCCACAGGAGCGCAATAGAACGGCCAATAATTTCGGTTGGTAAAGCAGAGGATACATCCCTTCTCCCCTTGCAGCAAGGTTAGGACAGGGGTGTCGCTCAGGGTGTCAATAGCATACGGAAAAAGTGCTAGCGTCTGCTATGTGATTTCCATTTCGGGACAACACCTCTGCGTCAATAAATAAAGGAGGCGATGATGGACCTGGGATTGAACGGAAGAATCGCGATGATCACCGGTGGCAGCCACGGCCTGGGGAAGCAAGCGGCCGACTCCCTGGCCAGAGAGGGCTGTAAGGTCTCGATCTGCGCCCGCGGCAAAGAGCAATTGGATGCCACCATGGCCGAGTTCACTGCCAAGGGCTATGAGGTCAGCGGCACCCAAGCCGACGTCACCAGCGAGGAAGAATCCAATCGCTTCTACGGGGATACAGTGGCCCAGTTGGGTCAGCCGGACATCTTGGTGAACAACGTGGGTGGCAGGCGCGGCTCGGTCGATTTCGAAGAGACCACAATGGAGCAGTTCCGCGAAGGCTTGGAAGTGAATCTGTTCAGCGGGGTTGCTCTGGTAGCGAAGGTCCTCCCCCACATGAAGGCCCAGAGGTGGGGACGGATCATAACTATCTCCTCGATCTATGGCAGAGAGTACGGCGGTTCCATCGATTACATGACCGGGAAGGCGGGAATGATTGCCTTCTGCAAACACTTGGCCGTGCAGATGATCCCTTACAACGTGTTAGTGAACTGTGTGGCTCCGGGCTCCATCGATTTTCCGGGGAGCACTTGGGACCGCTTCCAGCAGAACAACACGCCGGAAGTGGTGGCCGAATTCATTGGGCGCAACTTGCCGGCAGGGAAGTTCGGGTGGCCGGAACCGATAGGAGAGACCGTGGCGTTCTTGGCGTCTGACCGAGCCGACCTTATCACCGGGGCTTGCCTCAATGTAGACGGAGGCCAGTCCCGGTCATTGATTTAAAGCCATCGCCGTTCAGGCTTAGCTATGCTCGGCGGCCGCTGACTGGGCTATCCGTTGCTAAGAAGTCCCAAGAATTCCCGCCACGCCGCAACGCACATTTCGGGCGCTGAATGCTGCACGTAGCCGCTGGTACCTGGAATCGCTACCAGTCGCGCGTTGGGAATCAACTCTGCCATGTTTTGGGTGCGGCCCGGTTCGTTGGCTTCGCTGTCCTGGGCAACAAGGATCAGCGTGGGAGTCCGGATTGAAGAGAGGATGTTGGTCAGGTCCTGAGTTGCCAGGTAGGACAGCGTCTCGAGCACTACCCTCTGGCTAGTCTGGGACATCTGATCGACGTACCATTCCCGATGACCCAGGCTGGCGGCGGCAGGGTCCAGCCTCCGGTCCGCGGTCTTTCGCACCCATCCAGAAACCCCCTCCGCTTGGACCAGTTGATAATATTCCTGGTAAGTGGCCACTCCGGCGAATTTGTACGGAGAGGTGCAGACGGTAACGGATTGGAGCCGCTCCGGGTGCTCGTAGGCGAACTGAAGTGAAATGGTGCCGCCAACGGTTTCACCTATCAAGTGGACTTTGTCCAAGTCCAGGTAGTCCAGCAGCCGCAACAGGTCGGCGCCAAAGTTGCTAAGGGACCAATCGTATCCCTCCGGCGGAACGGTTGAACGACCGAAGCCCCGGGCATCTAGCCGGACAACCCGGTATTGGCGGCTCAATAGCGGCACCCACGCGTACCACAGCCGGGAGTTCTTGGCGTTGCCGTGGTGCAAGACGACCGTCTCCGGCGACCGCCAAGGGTCGGTGAAGTCGTCGTCCTCGTAGTACATCTCCAGGCTGTCGTCCAACTTAGCCCAGGGCACAGGTTCCTCCTGCTGACATGACCAATTTAGATTGGGGCAGGAGCTCTTTAGTCCGCCAAGGGTATGGCGACGGATACTCTGTCGCCTATCGCCTCCGTCGTATGCCCGTGTCCAGTGAGATCATCCGCTAGAAGCACGTCTCCGGGGCCAAAGGTACGCTTGGTGCCGTCGCCAATGCCGATTTCTGATTGACCGTCAAGAGTAATGACGAATTGTCGACGGGGTGCCGGATGCCAGTCGGAGAAGGAGCCCGCAGGAGTCCTGCGGAATTGAACTCCGGTGGCGGACCGCATGGCGGTCACTTCGGCGTCTGCGATTGTGTCGTACGGGAGGCCTAAGTCCTCGAAGTGGGACTGACCATCGTCTCCGCTATAAATCCTGACTACCTGCATTTTCGATCTCCCGATTGATGTTTAGGAAGCCGGCTTGCAAACTATCTCAAACCGCTGCGTCGTAATAGGGACAGTCCTTCGACAAACTCAGGACCAACCGGCGCTAATGGATTTACGTTCCGGTGCTAATGAACTTACGTTCCGGTGCTAATGAACTTACGTTCCGGTGCTAATGAACTTACGTTCCGGTGCTAACAGATTTACGTTCCGGCGCTAACGGATTTACGTTCCGGCACTAATGATTTTACGTTCCGGCGCTAACGGATTTACGTTCCGGCACTAATGATTTTACGTTCCGGCGCTAATGGATTTACGTTCGTGGTGAGCTTGTCGAACCACCTTTTCGGATAGGTTCTTATAGAGCGCCTGCCGAGCCATGGCAATAATAGCAACCCGCCCTAGGGGCGTCAAACGTGGCGAGCATCGGCTGAGCAACCCGGGATTGGCCCCAACCCCCCGGGATGTCAGGCGTCACCTGTAGCCTAGCTGGCGAGCTCTCGCCCCGTAGCGCAGAGGTCGTTTAAGCAACATTTGCCGCACTGGGGCACCTTGGTGCACGTCTCCTTGGCGTGCCGGTCCAATAGAGCATGGTACTCGTTGAAAAGCTCCGGGTCCCTGGGTAGGTTGTCGTGGAAAATCGCCTGAAGGGCTAGATAACCAATCCGCTGCTCCTCGGTCACCAGCCCAACGCGCTGTATGATCCGCCTGGTGTAAGCGTCAATCACGAAGGAAGGTTTGCCTCCAGCGTACAGGAGTATGTCGTCACTGGTTTCCGGGCCGATTCCGTGTATCGAAAGCAATTCTTTCCGTAGCGTTGCCAGTTCACCCGACAACATCTGCGCCAGTTTGCCATCGTAGTTCTGGTAAACGTAAGCTGCGAACGCTTTGAGCTTCTTGGCTTTGGCGTTGTAGTATCCCGAAGGCCGGATTATGGCGGCCAGCTCTTCCTGGGGACATTGGTGAATCGACTCTAGAGACCAGCAGCCGGCCCCTTTCAATCTTAGAAGCGCCTGCTCCACGTTGCTCCATGCCGTCGATTGGGTGAGGATCGCACCAATTACGACGTCCAGTGCGCCTTCTCCTGGCCACCAACCTTGGGGGCCGTATCGACAGTACAAACGTTGGTAAATTTTTAACAATAGTTGGGACGTTTGGCCGCGGTTCAAGTCCCCTGCCCTCGCGGTAGGCAGTCCCTCATTGCTTTTTTTGATCAACGGGTGTCGTTGGTAGGCCATTGGCTACGCCAAGACCTGGAGGCTACGGTCCAAGGTCACCTCCTGCTCAGACACTCGGCAGTTGTAGGCGTACACCTCAACGCCGGCCGCTGTAGCGTTCTTCAGCGCCTCGCTGAAATCCGGGTCCGCCTCGTGGTGGGGAGAAAAGGAGTGGGCGTCACGTCTTTGGACCACAAAGACGACGGCGGACCGGTGCCCGGCCTCCCGGGCGTGGACGAGGCTCAGCACGTGCTTGACTCCCCTCGTGGTGGGCGCGTCGGGGAACAGTCCTATATCATTCACTACCAGGGTTACCGATTTGGTTTCGATGAAGCATTTTTCTTCCGGGCTTTCCAGCAATATGTCCAAGCGGCTCTCACCGAAAGTGACCTCTCGTCGAACGACCGGGTAGCCGTTGAACTGCTGCAGGTAGCCCTTGGTGAGGGCCTCCGAAACCAGCTCGTTAGGGAGCCTGGCGTCGGCCGAAGCGAGAGTCCACCCTAGGTCCACGAGAGCAAGGTCGTAGGCGGTCTTGCGATGCTGCCCCGGTTTCTCCCGGAGGAGGACCCGAAACCCGGGGACCAATAGCTCTTTCATCCTACCGGAATTTGCTACATGGACAGGAACTTGATGACCGTCAACCTCAACCATGGCCAAGAACCGGTTGAGGCGGACTATGAAACGACCTTCAACCAGATTTGGGTACAATTTCACACGTGTCTCCTAGGCGACAACCGGTATCGTACCGACCGGTCTATCCTGCCGCAACTGATGTGCACGCAGTTCAGACTCGATGATTTGTTTTCGCCCACTTTCGTTGGAATGACGGGTTGGAGAACGGAATGACCCCGGATTCCGAACAGTTACGGTTGATCGTCGCTGGTGTAGCAATATATTCTTGGCGCGGTTCATAATCACCGGTACTTGTCGATGATGGGTCATCAACCTGGGTCCACCTTAGGTCCCTAGCGGTAGCGAAGCCCGTATATTAAACTATGGGCGTCATGACCTCCCCGAAACCCTTCCAACAGAAGCTCAGGGAAACATCTCAGAAAAATCATAGCCTGCTTTGTGTGGGCCTTGATCCTGAGCCTTCATTTGTCCCACGCGAGTCGGTGGTGTCCTTCAATCGCATGCTTATCAAAGCCACCGCTGGACTGGCGTGCGCCTATAAACCCAACCTGGCCTTTTATGAGGCGATGGGTGCACCGGGCATTGAAGCCCTTCACGCTACCCTGGACGCTGTCCGCGAGGCCGACCCGGATATCCCGATAATAGGGGACGCGAAGCGGGGTGATATTGGGTCAAGTTCTCTCGCTTATGCAGAAACGCTCTTCGACAAGTTGGAATTTGACGCCGTCACTGTCCATCCGTATATGGGCTTCGATTCGCTGGAACCTTTCTTAGATCGGACGGACAAGGGGATATTTATCCTCTGCCGTACCTCTAACCTGGGTGGAAAGGACCTTCAAAACTTGATGGTCGTAGGTGATGGTGAGGTGAATCCCCGGCCTCTATACCAAGTAGTTGCCAGCTTGGCGCAGGGGTGGAACAAGAATGGGAATGTTGGCTTGGTCTTAGGCGCTACCTACCCGGATGAAATTGGAAGGGTGAGGCAAATCTGTCCTGATATGCTTTTTTTGATTCCTGGGATAGGGGCACAGGGGGGCGACCTCCCCGCCACCGTGTCTAATGCGATAAACACTGAGGGCGGGGGTTTTTTGATTAACGTCGCTCGGCAGATAATGTACAGTGCAAGAGACAGCGATGGCACCCTCAGGACCGACAGTGAGGGCGTTGAAGCCGTGAGAGAAGTGGCCCGTGACCTTCGAGACAGAATCAACCAATATCGGGCAATTGCCACTTCCTCCGGCCCACAACCCGTTCAAGGTTAGCATTTCTAAGGCTCTGACGGGCCCTCTTGCTGTTCGGCCTTCTCGATCGGGAGTCAGCTCACCAAGTGGTGACTTAGAGGCTGATGGGCGCTTCAATACTGACTCCTCTCGGACAATCATCTGTGCTTGTGGCATTGCTGACGGTGCTTCAGCCGACCAGATGGCAACATACCACCGCCCGTCCAATATCGACCTTATCCTTGACGCCGAGGGAGTGGGATGGTCCTAGAATTAAGGGTCGGCGACGTGGTGCGGATGAAAAAGGCCCACCCGTGCGGCAACCATCTGTGGGAAGTCCGGCGCCTCGGGGCCGATATCGGACTGACCTGCCAGAAGTGCCGCCGCCACCTGCTTCTACCCCGTTCCTACCTGGCGAGGCGGGTCAAAGAGGTTATTCCCCGGAATCTAACCCTCGGCCAGACGGAAGAACCCTTCGACGATGGCGCAAGCTGCTAAGAATCGTCGCTACTGATTCCCGCCAGTTCGGTCGACGGAGTGTTGCGTTCGGCCAGGTCCAGAGAATCCGTGTGGAATTGGGCGAGGTGTAGCACCATCAGATCAATGAAATTCCGCACCGCTCTGCCCATGAATTTGCCTCTCAAAGTGCAGATCCCGATTACCGAGCTGGGGAATATGTGGTCCAAGGGCACCACACCCAACTTTTCGCGGTCTCCTTGGTGCAGAGTAAAGTCGTTGCAGATAGCCACGCCCATACCAATTTCTACATAACGCTTGATGGACTCGGTGTCGTCCATCGCCAGGATGACCTCCGAGGTGACCCCCTTGCTCTTCATGGCCTGCTCGATCTTTTGCCGCGTCAAACTTCCCGGACCGGAGAGTATCAGCGGCCAAGCTGAGATATCTTGAAGGCTTACGTCACGTTGTGTTAGGAGTGAGTGATCGGGAGGTGTCACCAACACGACGTCGTATCGGAATATCTCTTGGAACTCCATGGCAGGCTCGTCGAGGGGAGGAGGGGAACATAGGGCTAAATCTATCTCCCCGGATTTCACCAACTGGATCAGAGGGGTGTAGGGGCGGGCCAGAAGCCTGATGCGCACGTCGGGGTATTCCTCTCTAAATGATTGAATACACCGGGGTAGATGATGCATCACCAGGTCTGGGTACGCGCCGATAACGAAAGATCCTCGGCGCTCGGAGTAGTCCATTTGGGTCTTCAAGGCATCTATTGCCTCTACTACCGGGGTCACCAGATCAAGCAGGGTCACGCCATCCGACGTCAACTGGATTGGGCGCTTTATACGGTCGAATAGAGTGATAGCGAACTCGTCTTCGAGTTTTCTCAAGTGGGTGGTAACTGTCGGTTGCCCCAGCTCCAGTGACCGGGCCGCCTTTGAGACGCTCCGAAGCCGAGCAACGTGGTAAAAGCTGATTAATTCCCGGAGTTCCATGTAGCTGGCCCCCCAACATTCATCACACGAGTTAATATAATATATCACACATTATAACTTGACAAAATACCGTGGCCTTTTTGAGAATTGGGTCAAGTCAAGTTCGGACTTTTATGTCAGTAACACGAATCATTCTCTCTGGGCGTCTCACCGTCCACGCCGAAGGGCCACGATGCCATATGTGATCACGGAGCCCTGCATTGGGGTTAAAGACGCGACCTGCCTAGAAGTCTGTCCTGTGGATTGCATTGAGACCACTGACGACGACGAAATGTATTATATTGATCCGGTTACTTGTATTGATTGTTCCTATTGCGAGTCTGTCTGCCCGGTCAACGCAATCTTCGACGAGTTCACTGTCCCATCAAACTGGCGCCACTATATCCGCAAGAACAGGGAGTATTTCCAGGGTAAGAAATAGGTTCGTCTCCTAGTCTCTCCTCCCTGACCGCAAACCCACTCTACACTCTGGTGGTTGCCCAGCTTCCGGGTGCTGAATGTTTCCACGTTGACATATATATGTCACGACTATAAGCTTTGATGTATGAGAACGACGATTCGGTTGGACGATCAACTGCTCACCGATCTTAAGCTACTAGCGGCCCGCACCAACTGTAGCCTTACCAGTGTTATTGAAGATGCATTACGGGTAATGTTAGACCGACAACAAAACGCTGCGAATCGTGCTCCAGTGCGGCTAACTACAGTGTTGGGGAGAGGCTTGCGCCCGGGCGTAGATTTGGACGACTCGGCGGCCCTACAAGACATGATGGACGCCCCAGATGCAACTGGTCGACGTTAACGTACTCGTTTACGCCCACAGAGAGGATGCCCCGAATCATTCCGAATTTAGTCGCTGGCTGGAAGCCCTGATCAATAGCGACCAAGCTTACGGCATGGCGGATTTAGTGTTAAGCGGTTTCCTCCGAATAGTTACCCACCCCAGCATCTTCAATCCACCTTCCGACCTGTCCAGCGCATTGGCCTTTGTCAACGAAGTCAGAGATCAACCCAACTGTGTCCACATAACCCCTGGAGCTAGACATTGGGATATTTTTACTCGACTTTGTACAGTAGCTGGAACGAAGGGCAATCTGGTTCCCGACGCGTATCTT
The DNA here is from genome assembly GCA_965197555.1 of Dehalococcoidia bacterium. Classification (GTDB taxonomy): domain Bacteria; phylum Chloroflexota; class Dehalococcoidia; order Lucifugimonadales; family UBA3495. The sequence continues at coordinate 3,027,114 of OZ240213.1, forward strand.
GCGGCCCTGGCAATTGAGTCCGGCAATAATTGGGTGACTACCGACCGCGACTACAGCAGGTTCCCAGGATTGGAGTGGCGGCACCCACTCGCGGTCTAACCGAGACTAGCCCTGGTTTAAGTATTCGTCGGTACGGTGGATGGAATAGTTGCCCCGCTCCATGACCAGGCTTTCCACTGCGGCCCTGGCAGTGTCCAGGGAGGTGAAGCAAGGGATCTGGCGTTCCACTGCGGCCCGACGAATGAAGTAGCCGTCCCGAAGGACCGAGGTGTCTCCGGAAAGAGTGTTGATGACGGCGCCCACGCTTCCATCGTTGATAACGTCCACCACGTTGGGGTGGCCCTCGCTCAGCTTCTTGGTAGCCATCGTCACAGGGAGTCCCATGGCAGCAATCATGTCCGCTGTGCCCTCGGTGGCGTAAAGCCGGCAGTTCGCTTGTTGAAGGTCCCGGATCAGCGACACCGCTTCGGCTTTGTGTTGGTCCGCGATGCTGAGCAAAATGCCCATGCCCCGATCCAGGCTCAAGTTGGCGGCCACTAGCGCCTTGGATAGGGCGTTGGAGAAGTCACGATCGATTCCCATTACTTCTCCGGTGGACTTCATCTCCGGCCCAAGGTGCCAGTCAACACCGACCAGTTTGGACATGGAGAACACGGGGGCTTTGATGCCAATCAGGCGTTGGGTGGGCCACAGACCGTCAGGATAGCCTTGGAATTTCAAGCTTTGGCCGAGCATGACACGGGTGGCGATGGCTGCCACGGGTACGCCGGTAACCTTGGATATGAAAGGTATTGTTCTGCTACCCCTGGGGTTAACTTCCAGCACGTACACCGAGGTTGCTTGGCTGCCGTCCGAGGGTAAATGGGGGCTACGGTACGGCGGCCCGCCATGGATCACGAACTGGATGTTCATCAAGCCACGGACACCCAGTGCGACGCCGATGCGGGTTGTGTAATCCACGATGGTGGATATTTCTTCTTCGGAGAGGTTTAGTCCGGGGTAGATGGCCATGGAATCGCCACTGTGGACGCCAGCCCTCTCGATGTGCTCCATGACTCCGGGTATCAAGACCTGCTCACCATCACAGATGGCATCGACCTCGCATTCTTTGCCTTCCATGTAACGGTCAATTAGCACGGGCTTGTCCGTAGCCAGCTCCGTGGCGGCGCCGAGGTATCGGATCAGCTCGGAGGCGTTCTGGACGATCTCCATGGCCCGGCCGCCTAGAACGTAGCTGGGCCTGACCACCACCGGATAACCTATGTTTTGAGCAACCTGGAGGGCTTCCTCCACTGAGCTGATCGCGGCCCCCGGTGGTTGAGGAATGCCCAAGCGGGAAAGAAACTCCTCAAATTTATGGCGGTTTGAAGCAATGTCTATGGCCTCGGCGCTGGAACCTAAAATAGGCAAACCCGCCGTGGCCAGCACTTGGGAGAGGTCGATGGCTGTCTGGCCCCCGAACTGGACCACCGTGGGTGGCGGTTCATCGTCTCCTGCTTCGTTTTCGATTATGTCCCGTATGGCCTCCTCGTCCAGGGGCTCGAAATAAAGCCGGTCGCTGGCATCAAAGTCAGTGGATACCGTTTCAGGATTGGAGTTCACCATGATGCTGGAGACCCCCTGCTGGGAAAGGGTCCAGGCCGCGTGCACGCTGCAATAGTCGAACTCGATCCCTTGGCCGATGCGTATGGGGCCGCTCCCGATTACCAGCGCTTTCTTGCCAGGCAGGGGCACCGCTTCGTTCTCCTGGTCGTAAGTGCTGTAATAATAGGACGTCACCGCCTCGAACTCAGCGGCGCAGGTGTCCACCATTTTATACACCGGCCTTAGCCCCCAGCGCTGACGGAGATTACGCACCTGCTCCGGCAACATGTCTGCCAGCGTACCCACCTGTTCGTCCGAGAACCCCAGCCGCTTAGCAGCATGCAATAGGTCGGGAGTCAAAGTCTCGGATAGCAGCGTGCGCTCCATATCTACGATGCGATTCAAGGCGTGGATGAACCAGGGTTCGATCAGTGTACGCTCCACCAGCGAGTCGACGCTTACGCCCCGGCGTAACGCGGCCATGATCGCCCACAAGCGCAGGTCGTTGGGGCCCAATGGCAGCTTGTCCAGAGAAATGCCGCCTTCCGCACGCCAGGCTGGGTCTTCCCATAGCATTGTGCGGCCGCCCAACTCCAGTGACCGGGCTGCTTTTTGAAGAGCGGCCTCAAAGGAGCGGTCGATCACCATAACTTCGCCCGTGGCTTTCATCTGGGTCGTGGTGCGCCGGTCGCCATTGGGGAATTTATCGAAAGGCCAGCGGGGCATCTTGATCACGCAGTAGTCCAATGCTGGCTCGAATGCAGCCATAGTCTTACCGGTGACCGAGTTAGCGATATCGTCCAGTCGACGGCCCACCGCGATCTTGGCCGCTACCCTGGCGATGGGATACCCAGTGGCTTTGCTAGCCAGCGCCGAGCTCCGGCTCACCCTGGGGTTCACTTCAATAACGTAATAAGGCTCTTCGGGCTGTTGGTCCAACCCAATAACCCTGCCCACCTGGGGATGGGGGCGCAACGCGAACTGGATATTGCACCCACCCTCTATGCCGAGGTTGCGAATTATTTTCAGGCTGGCGCTCCGAAGCATCTGGTACTCTTTGTCGGTCAGAGTCTGGCTCGGAGCAACTACAATGCTGTCGCCGGTATGGACCCCCATCGGGTCTAGGTTCTCCATGTTGCACACCGTGATGCAATTGTCGGCGCCGTCGCGGATTACCTCGTATTCGATTTCCTTCCATCCTACGAGGGACCTCTCCAGAAGCACTTGGGTTATGGGGCTGGTGGCCAACCCGCTCAACACAGTGGCCTCCAACTCCTCCCAAGTATGAGCGATTCCGCCGCCACTGCCGCCGAGGGTGTAAGCGGGGCGCACCACCAGAGGCAAACCCAGCCGGCAGGCCTCTTTGCGAGCTTCTTCTATCGATGAGACGGTGGCGTTATCCGGCTCGGGTTCACCGATCTCGTGGAGGAAACTCCGGAAAAAGTCCCGGTCCTCAGATTTCCGAATGGTTTCCAACGGGGTGCCCAAGAGAGCGACGTTGTATTTGTCTATTATTCCTGCGTCGGCCAGGGCCACCGCCAGGTTCAACCCGGTTTGACCGCCCAGGGTTGGCAGGATACCGTCGGGTTTCTCCCGCTGGATGATGCGTTCCAGGACTTCTACAGTGAGTGGCTCGATGTAGATCACATCAGCGATGCCCTGGTCCGTCATAATCGTGGCCGGGTTGGAATTTACCAGGACGGTAGTAACCCCCTCTTCTTGGAGGGCTTTGCACGCTTGGGTGCCAGCGTAATCGAACTCTGCGGCTTGTCCGATAACTATCGGGCCCGAGCCAATCACCAGTACCTTGGACGGCTTACTTGAGATATCAGCCTCCACACCCGGCCCATTGGGGAGCAGGGATTCAGTCAATCAAGAGTATCTACGCCAAAAGAAAGGGTCACCCGCCCCATTATATGCCATAGCGGTTGAAGGTCGTCATCGCCCAACTTTAACACCCCCTTCAACCCTGTACCCCAGCACCCCCACCTCAGCTTGCCCTCACTAAAGGAAAGGAGCTTGTCCTCTCCCCACGGGGACGCGCCTGAGGCGGAAGAGCCGGGGTACATAGTACCAATAGCCTCAAGTGTGGAAACGGGAATATGTCTCCCGACAAGCTGGCTATGCCGTAGGCAGCTCTCCAGGTAGGTCGATGAATTTATGCCGGTTTAACACGTTAAGAGTCTGATATATGAAAGAGCCGTAGAAACGGCCGTCAGGGTCTGTCTCTATGATTTCGTCGCTTGCTTGCTCCGAACGCGGTGGTATCTTAAGTTGGATCATCCCATCGTCGAGCCTGGTCAGCTCTACCCGGCCCAGAGGCGGCGTATCTGCAACACTCCGGTTCGGGTCCACAGACCGCACCATTAGGTCCCACTGACTTCCCAAGGAACCCCTTCCGGCGGTCAACGCGTAACCACGGCCTTCGCACGCGAACTGAGGCACTTCTTGGTCTAACAAACTAATTAGCTCAGATAAGTCCGAATCTATCTCCACATCCACCCCCTCCTCCAGCAACACCATGGTGAAGTACGACATTCACTACCTCCAAAGGTGCAACCATGAACAGGGATAGCGGCGTAATTTATTCACCGCGCAGGTCGCAAGATGAGCACTCCTCCTTGATCAATTAATCTCGGAATCACGGACCATGTCCATGAACCGGTCGAACAGGTACTCATTATCCCACGGACCTGGTGAACCTTCCGAGTGGTACTGGATGGTGAAAAGAGGGATTTCTTGGTGTTGAAGCCCTTCAATCGTGTCATCGTTAAGGTTGATGTGGGAAATACTCAGGCCTGGCGGCAGGGACGCAGCGTCGACGGAATACCCGTGATTTTGCGCCGTTATGTAAACGCGCCCGGTTGCAAGGTCCTTCACCGGGTGGTTGCCGCCACGGTGGCCAAACTTCAGCTTATACGTGTCGGCGCCCAATGCCCTGGCGGCGATCTGATGCCCCAAGCAGATGCCCATGATTGGTACACGGCCCAGCAAACGTTTGACGTTCTCTACCACGTAATGCACGGTCTGAGGGTCCCCCGGCCCCGGAGACAGGACTACTCCTGACGGCTCCAGGGCGAGCATGTCCTCCACCGGGGTAGTGGCCGGTAGAGCTATAACCTCACAGCCTCGGGCCTTTAACAAACGCAGGATATTGTATTTCAGACCGTAGTCGGTAACCAAAATGCGGTGCTCTGGGTTGCCACCCACCTCGTTCCCTGGGCCGTCCCACGAATAGCGTTGTTCGGTGGTGACCGAGGACACGTGATCGACATCATCGTAGCGGCGAACTTCGGCCAGTCGTGCGGCTGCTGCTTGGGGGGAATCATGGGAGATGATACCCATCATGACACCCTGAGTCCGCAAGCGGCGGGTGATGGCTCGGGTGTCCACACCGGCGAGACCCGGTACTCCTTGCCTCAGGAGGAACTCGTGCAGCGTGCTGTCACTGGTTCCATGGCTGGGCAGATCGCAATGTTCCCTGACGATGAGTCCGCCTACCTGGACTCTCCGTGACTCCATGTCTTGATTGTTGATTCCGTAGTTACCGACCAGAGGATAGGTGAGGGTCACCAGTTGACCTGCGTAGGACGGATCGGTAAGAATCTCCTGGTAGCCGGTCATGCTGGTGTTGAAGACCACCTCACCATAGGCTGCGGTATCTGCTCCAAAAGCCTGCCCGGCGTAATGGGAGCCATCTTCCAGCACCAGATATGCACGCTTGCCTGAGGCCCAAGAGTTAGACATGGGCCCCCAACTCATATTGGTGTGCTTGTTCCGCGATCAGTAGCGTGGAAACCAGAATACAAAGTTCTTGGGTCGAACTCAGCATCAGCCGTTGGCGGTCCCCGAATCTCGAAACACCACCTTCCCATCTACCAATGTCGTTACGACCTTACCCTTCAGCGTGGCTCCAATTAAGGGGGTGTTCTTTCCCTTGGACTCGAACTCCTCCGCATTGACTGCCCATTCCCTATCAAGATCCAACAACACAATATCCGCCGGAGTCCCAGGAGCCAAAGTGCCCAACCTATGAAAATTCGGGCCGAGGACGCGGGACGGCCCAACAGTCAACCGTTCGATCAGACCGTTCAAAGTGATTCGGCCAAGCCGCACCAGTTGCAATGCCGACCCAAGGGCGGTTTCGAGGACGCTGATGCCGAAGGCTGCATCCTGATAGGTAACCTCCTTGCTGGTGGAGTCATGGGGGGCATGATCGGTGGCAATGCAATCAATCACTCCGTCGGACAATCCGGTAATTAGAGCGTCCACGTCGCTCCTGCTGCGCAAGGGAGGGTAGACCTTGGTCGATGTGTCGTAGGCCGATAGGCTGGCAGCGTCAATCGCCATTCCTTGCGAGCCCATGACCCAGTCATCGGTCATGGTCAAGTGATGCGGACAGACTTCGGCGGTCACCGGCAGGCCCCTGGCCTTGGCCTGCCGCACGATCGAAGCCGAACCGGCGGTGCTTAGATGTGCCAAATGCAGTCGGCCTCCGGCCAGCTCAACCAAGGATATATCCCTGGCCACCATTGCTTCCTCCGCCGCTGCCGGAATGCCGGGTAGGCCCAACATCGTCGATGTCCAGCTCTCGGCCATAACGCCGTGCCGCGACAAGTCCGGGTCCTGGCAATGGTCAATCACCGGTAGGCCCAAATCCTCACTGTAGCTTAAAGCCAGGCGCATTACACCGGGGTCATACACAGGGTCGCCATCGTCGCTGAAAGCCACCACCCCTGCAGACGCCAGTTCTTCCATCTCGGCCAGCTCTTTGCCCTGCCTGCCCTTGGTTACGCACCCGATGGGTAAAACCCTGACGACGGCGTTCAGGCGGGAGAGTTTCTGGACGAGCTCCACCACCGCGGCATTGTCTATTGGCGGCTCAGTATTCGGCATGCAGCAGACTGTGGTAAAGCCTCCCCGGGCCGCCGCCCGGGTCCCGGAGTCGATCGTCTCTTTGTACTCGAACCCCGGCTCCCGCAGGTGGCAATGGACGTCGATGAATCCAGGACACGCAACCAGACCGCTCCCTTCGATTACGCTGCAACCTTCGGGTATTTGGTCGGCTGGAAGTTGCCCGGTCGCTGTAATCTTGCCGGCTTCAATTAGGATGTCACCCAATTCATCCAGGCTTCGACCGGGATCAACAATCCGCGGGCGGCGAATCAGGATAGAGTCTGCACCCACTAGCTTCACTCCGGTTTCCCCTGGCTTAGTGACACTTGTATGCTAATCAAGCCTGGAAGGAATCCCCCAGACCCTCTATGACGACGGGGGATACAGAGGGATTTAAGATGACCACACTGTCTCCAATCATGGTTAGTAAAATATTTGCCAACCACCGCGTGGAGCAATTTAAGCTATAGACCAGCGTCTCTCTGAGAACCGGTGCATAGCTGGAATAGCAACGCCATACGCAACGCCACTCCATTAGTGACCTGCTCCTCAATCACGGAGTTTCCCCCATGGGCGATGGCAGAGCTAATTTCTATGCCCTCGTTCATGGGTCCGGGGTGCATTACCAGTACTCCTGGGTTGGCCCGCGCCAATCTCTCCGGCGTAACCTGCCAGCGCCGAATATACTCTCGTATGCTCGGCAGGAAGCCGCTGGTCTGGCGTTCGTTTTGCAGCCTGAGGGCCATTACTACGTCGGCGCCTATTATGGCCCGGTCCAGGTCGGTATCAACTGTCACTGAATCCAGGACTCCTCCGAAGCCGTTTAGTTTTTCGCCCCGCAGCAGCTCCACAGGGAGCAGTGTGGCTGGTCCGCAAAGGACTACCCTGGCGCCCAGCTTGGCCAAGCCCCAAATCTCGGACCGAGCTACCCGGCTATGGAGTACGTCGCCAACGATAACCACCTTCAGCCCTGCTAGGCCCCCTAGCTTCTTGTCTATCGTATACAGGTCCAGAAGCGCCTGGGTTGGATGGGCGTGTATTCCGTCGCCTGCGTTGATCACGCTTACCCGGTCTAGGTGTTTCGCCAAGAAATAGGGTGCACCGGAATGGGGATGGCGTATCACGATGACATCTACCCCCATCGCTTGCAATGTTAGACCTGTATTGAGCAGCGACTCCCCTTTTTCTACGCTGCTTCCGGAAGTACTGACGTTGATGACATCCGCGCTCAACACCTTGCCCGCTTCTTCAAAGGAAACTCGGGTGCGAGTGCTGGCTTCGTAAAACAAAGTAATGATCACCCGGCCGCGTAATGCAGGGACTTTTTTGATCTCCCTCCCCAATACCTCTTCCATCCCACTGACGGAGCCAAGTACTGCGATCAACTCCGCGGGAGAAAAATCGTCCAAGTCAAGAACATGCTTGCGTGACGAAGGCTCGACTAATGCCGGCGCGGGAGAAAGGGTGGCTGTGTGGATGGAGCCAGGTGTAGTCATCCTCCTCTTCCCTCCCTCCGCACGATGGCCACTTCGTCAATCCCATCCGTCTCTAGCAACCGCACTCTGACCTGTTCGTCTAGGGCGGTCGGAACGTTTTGCCCAACGTAGTCCGCCCGGATAGGCAGTTCCCGGTGTCCACGGTCCAATAGTATCGCTAATTGGACTTGTTGGGGCCGGCCGAAGTCATTAAGCGCGTCCATCGCCGCGCGAATTGTCCGACCGGTGTACAGCACGTCGTCCACCAGCACCACTTTCCGGTCTTGAATGCTCACCGGCATATCGGTAGGCCGTACAACTGGCCGAGACCGGTCCTTGAGGTCGTCCCGATAAAGGTTGATATCCATGGAAACCACCGGCAGCGCAACGCCTTCAAACTCCATCACGTTGTTCGCCAGCCGCCGGGCCAACAACACTCCCCTGGTGTATATCCCCGCCATCACCAACCCATCCGTGCCTCGGTTACGCTCCAAGATCTCGTGGGCCACCCGGGCCAGGGCTCTCCGAATATCGTCACGGTTCATAATTTGTCTTTCGACCACTGCGTCTCCGTTGGCCGAAATAAATAAATCCCCTCGCCGCATTGCTGGCAAGGGGTTGATGGACGCGCCCGGTTCTGCATCGGCAGCCGGTATTCAAACGGGACGTTCAACTTTGCCAGCCTCACTGGACTGTCTTAAAAGCTCGGCCGCCCCCATGGGACAGCCTTACGGCCCTGGTCTTTATTTCATCGTGACTTATCTTATCAGACCCGCGCTGATGGGGGAAGGAACCCAAGTGTCATTTGGACGTCGGAGCGGATGGTAAAGAGCTAGGCGCCAAGTGCGACAACCGGTCTGATATTAGGCTGCTACCCGCTTCCTCCGATTGTTAACGTAGTCAACCAACACGTATTGGCCCAAGTTCGAGGCGTTACTGTAGAAAGCCCTGCCCCGGTTGATCCGGGTCAGCCTGTCCACGAAGTTGACCAACTGGTAAGAGTTCTCCAGCATAAAGGTGTTTATCAGTATGTCTTCCTCAGTGCATTTCTTGACTTCTTTAAGGGTTTCCATCTCGGTGCGGTAGCTCGGCGGATAGCTGAAGAACGCCCGGTCCCCTTCCAGATGCGCGGTAGGCTCACCATCGGTGATCAACAATACTTGGCGGCTACTCCCTTTTTCTTTGGCCAGCATCTTACGCGCCAGCATCAGAGCATGGTGCAAATTGGTGCCTGAAACCCAAGAGTTCCAGCTCACCTTGGCTAGGTCTTCTTCTTGAATCTCTCGGGCATAGTCGGAGAACCCAATGACGAACAGTGTATCCCGGGGGTATTGACTTCTTATGAGGGCCAAGAGAGCCAACGTTACTTTTTTGGCTGCCTGAAAGTTGTTGAACAACCCCATGGAGCGGCTCTGGTCCAAAAGCACCGCAGTGGCTGACCTGGTCATGTGCTCGGTTCGGTAGATTTCGAAGTCCTGTGGAGTAAGTCGTACCGGCACCTCCGGGCCGCCGCGCAATAAAGCGTTCTTTACCGTCATTTGCAAGTCGATCTGGAAGGGGTCACCGAACTCGTATGGCTTAGTCTCCCCAAGTAGATCGCCGTTGGCGCCTCTGGTATCTATCAAGTGCCCGCCAATGCGGTCCTTCTTCAGGTGAGCAAACACTTCCTTCAGCGCCTTCTGGCCGATACGCCGAATGCCCCTAGCTGTGAGGTCCATCTTATCGTCGGCAGTCACATATCCCGCGTCCTGAAGCAACTTCCTGAGGCGGTCCAGCTCCTCCCAAGCTCGGCGGGCTTCGTCGCCCAGTAGCTCTGCCAATTTATCCGGGTCCACGTCTTCCAGGTTTCCGGTCCGCATCGCCTCTCGTAGTGCCTGCTCCAGCTGATCGTAGTCTTGGAGATTCCCCATCATCTCCATGGCCTGCTCCATGGTCAGGCTATCGTCCCCCAGGAAGGGGTACTGGCGCCGCAACTCGTCCATGGGCATTAGCTGTTCCATCAGCGAGGCAAACTGGGCCATTTCCCTGCGGGTTTCCGGGTCAAGAGCGGCGCCCATAGCGTCTTCCAGCTCTTGCCTCATTTCGGGGGACATGCTCTCCAACATCGACTGCATCTGGGATAGCTGCTGCTGCAGCCGCTCCATCAATTCATCCAAGCTCTGGGGAGGATTCGGTCCAAACATCGAGCCGAACTGCTGCATGAACCCGTCAAAGTCCGGTTCTCTACCCTCCATTCTGTCCCGCATCATCTGGTTTAGCTGCCTCAACATCTCCCGCATGGCAGCCATATCTTCAGGGCTCATATTCTGTATTTGCTGCTGCATCTGTTGAGAGATGTTCTGCGCCATCTGGCTCTTGAGCATATCCAGCAGCTCTTGGAATTTCTGTTGGGCTTCCGGGTCTATGAAGTCATACTCCATCAACCCTTGGATCTGGCCGCCTACGCCTTCCGGCAGATCATCCAGCTTTTCGAGGTTGCGGTCGGCCCGCTGTTTCAGCAGGTCGTACAGGCTCTGGCGCTGGGCCTGCTCCTCGTCTGAAGCTTCTGCTACTTGCTGTTGGCCCTCACCCAGACGCTGTTGGATACCGGCACGTTCGGTCTGGATGATGTCGTCAAGCCTTTCCTTCAGGTCGTCTACCACCGAGTCCATGTTGTACTGTTGGAGCTGCTGCCTCCGTTGGTTCTTGAGTTGCTCCATAAGCTCTCGAAGACCGGTCATGCGATCGCCGTCGCGGTTCTGGAACCCCTGCCGAAAAAGCTCCCTAAGCGCGCGCATCACGTCACCCTGACGCAGTAACTCATCAGAGAGTTGGTCCATCAACTCGTCGGCGTCTGCCGCGAATATTTGCTGGGTCCCGTCCCACTGGGAGTAGCGGAAGCTACGATAAAGCATGCTATCTCTCACTGAGCTGCCTAACTACTTCGACAGCTACCAGTTGCAGCGACTAATTGGGGTTTGACCAGGGAACCGCACCGGTATTCCTCTACAAACGAGCCCCGGCATCCCAAACCCACTGTTGGCTTATCATACGCTTCCCGTTTTCCATGCCGCAAGGACGTAGGGTGGGAATCCCACTCCGATCAACCTGTGGGTGTGACGGTATTCAGCCCAAGCCTACCGAGCGCCTTCGTGCAACCTTTTGCCGCTTACTGCCTGCTGCACTATGAGCCTAATGCCCTTCGATCTCCCTTTGGAAAGGACCGCCTATGGGCCTTCATGCGGGCAGTGTTTGACAACTCACGCAGGGACCATTAAACCAATTACCAAGCACAGGGCTGTGCTATAATCTCGCCACTCTTCGCCACCAAGAGATGTCATGCTCAGCCCGTATACTGTCCTAGACCTCACAGACGACCGCGGAGAACTGGCCAGCATGGTGCTGGGCGACCTAGGGGCTGACGTGATAAAGGTCGAGTCTCCAGAGGGCTCACCCAGCAGGCGCAAGGGCCCATTTCTGGACGACGGTCCTGAATCCGAGCTAAGCCTTCAGTACTACAGTTTCAACCGGAACAAAAGAGGTATCACTCTAGACCTCCGGACCCCCGCCGGTCGGCATGCGCTTTTGGAATTGGTGAAGAGGTCGGATTTCCTGATTGAGTCCGCAGACCCAGGACATATGGCAGAGTTGGGCTTGGACTTTGAACACCTAATTCGAGTCTCTCCCAAGCTGGTGTACGTTGCAATCACTGCTTACGGGCAAGATGGACCCTATGCTGACCTCCCGGCCAGCGACCTCACCTTAGCAGCTATGGGCGGCCCAATGAGCCTCCAGGGTGTCGCCAGCCGGGCTCCTGTAAGAGTTTCGGTGCCTCAGGTCTGGCTGCATGCCTCGGCAGAGGCTGCGGTGGGGGCCCTCACGGCCCACGCCCTCATGGTTAGGACAGGACAGGCCCAATTCGTGGATGTATCAGCCCAGACCGCTATGGTTTGGACCATGCTCCAAGGAATGGTTGCTCACGCCATCCGGGGCTCCGATTTCAACCGCAACGGCTCCAACCTCCAGCTTGGTCCCATGACGGCGCCCTTGGTGTACGAATGCGCCGACGGCTACGTTGTTGTGTTACCGGTGGGTGGCAGCTTGAAGGGGATGGTTTCCTGGTGGGTCGAAGCAGGCGTGGTGCCCAATGATTGGCTCAATGGAGAAGACTGGCCCACCTACCACGTTCGCCTTCTAATGGGAGAGCACACTAATTACAGCGTGGATGAAATTTTCGATGCAACTCGGCGTTTCGTCAGGGGACATACCAAGCTCGAGTTAATGGAGCGGGGCCTCCGAGAAGGTGTTACGGTGGCCCCGGTTTCCACCATTGAGGACCTGACGAGATTCCGCCAACTCGAAGAACGAGGATATTGGCTGTCGGCACCCACTCCCGACAGGAAACAGGTGCAGGCGCCAGGCATATTCGCGCGCCTCACCGAGACGCCGATGAAGGTTCGGCGTTGGGCACCTAGATTGGGGGAGCACAACCAAGAAATCCTGGGCAACCTGCTGGGTCTCTCTGAAACAGAAATCAAAGCGGCCTGCGGCGCTGGATAGGTCATGACATCAGCCAGCCAGCTACCATTCGACGGCCAGCTTCCATTCGACGGCCAGCTTCCATTCGACGGCTTGAAAGTCGCTGATTTCTCCTGGGTGGCGGTGGCCCCCATCACCTCTAAATACTTCGCCGACCACGGAGCCACCGTGGTTCGGGTCGAGACCTCAAACCCCATGGACATTCTGCGGGTCGCCGGTCCTTTCAAAGACAACGTTCCCGGGCCTGACCGCTCCCATTTCTATGGAGATTTCAACACCTCCAAGCTTGGGATTACTTTGGACCTCAAAAACCCCGCCGGTACATCGGTGGCCCGGAAGCTCATCGCGTGGGCTGACATTTATATAGAGAGCTTCACTCCGGGCACCGTCGCCGACTTGGGCATAGGATATGAGGAGGCTAGGTCCATCAATCCCTCGATAATAATGGTCAGCACCTGCCTCATGGGGCAGACGGGACCCGCTGCCAATTTCGCTGGCTTTGGATTCCATGCCGGCGCAATAGCGGGATTCTACGAGCTGACCGGCTGGCCCGACCTAGCGCCGGATGGCCCATGGACGGCATACACCGATGTGGTGGCCCCCCGCTTCCTGGCTGCAACCGTAATGGCGGCGCTGGACCATCGGCGCCGGACCAGCCAAGGGCAGCATATCGACGGGGCCCAGATGGAGATTGCTCTACAGTTTCTGGCGCCTCAGATTATGGACTTCCACCTGAGTGGTCGGGCCGTCTCCCGGGCTGGCAACCGCTCGGAGACCGCAGCGCCTCACGGGGCCTTCCCCTGCCAAGGTGATGACCAGTGGTGCACCATCGCCGTAGAGAATGACGAACAATGGAAGGCCCTCTGCCAGGCCATGGACGCTCCATCGTGGGCAGCCAACGAACGGTTTCAAACCTTGGCGGGACGGCTACAACATCAAGAGGAGTTGGAAGCTCACCTGGCAGACTGGACCAGCCAAAGAGCTGCCTATGAGGTCATGGAGCTACTTCGACCCTTGGGTGTCCCGGCGGGGGTGGTACAACGGAGCAGTGATCTGCTCCAGGACCCTCAGTTGGCCCACCGCAGGTTTTTCAAGCACATGGAACACCCGGTGATGGGCAATGTCCCTTACACCGGCCACCAATTCCGTATTAAGGACTATCATAGCGAGCCCAGGTCCCCTGCGCCCCTGTTAGGACAGCACAATGAGCAAGTACTGCGGGAAATTCTAGGGATGACGGACGACGAGATAACTGACCTGGTAGTTTCCGAAGCCCTAGTCTGAAGGGCCTCCAACCAGCACTATGGCCTCAGCCCGCCGCGAGACTTCTCACCCTGTTGACTCAGTGAATTACCTTGGCCCCCAAAATCCTTTCGAGGTGGTGGAGGGCCCAGCCGTGGGCGCCTGAGTCGAAGGTGGCCACACAATCAGCGGGCACCTCTACGGCATAGTCTCTGTTGCGAGCGTCCGATATAGTGTGCAGGACACAGATGTCGGTGCATACCCCGCATACCACCAGCTTGTCCGGCTTCAGGACCTGCAGGCGCTGTTCCAGATCGGTATTGAAGAAACCGCTGTACCGGTTCTTGGGAATCACGTTGGATTCCTCTACGAATTCCACCAGCTCGGGGACCACCTCAGGTTCTTCAGTCCCTTTCAAGCAATGGACCGGAAATATTTGGAACTCCAGGTCGTCCGGATCGTGATGGTCGGAGATAAAGAGAATTTCGGACCCCGCGGATTTCTCCCGCTCCAACAGACCATGGACCGCAGGGATGATGTCTCGGGACTCATCGCCGCAATACAAGTTGTGCCCAGGTTCCAAGAACCCGCGTACCATGTCGACTACCAGCACAACATTGGCCATTTCCAAACCCCTGCTATTCGATGAATCCCGGTTCTTCTCTTGCTTGGCTTAATGTACTGTCCGGGGAGAAGCCGCACAAGTCCGCCAGCATCAGGGGCTTCTTCCGTCATAGGCATCCTCGGGCGACCGTAGGGAATTTCGAGGTTGGGGCTGCCTAGGTGGCGTACCTGGCATCCTGGGCTAACATGTCGGTCAACCCCATGGTTTCGAAACATTCTTCCAAGCTGACCATGTTTTCCAAAAGGTGGGACGTTGTGCCTCGGTGCCGCAGCTCCCGCATTAGGTTCGCCACCACCCTGGACACGGTGAGCAACGCGCTGGCTGGGAAGATCACTATCTTGAAGCCGATACGCTCCAGCTCGTTCGCCGGAATCAAAGGAGACTTGCCCGTCTCAACAAAGTTATAAAGCAAGGGCACGTCGAAGTTACTGGAAACCCGCTCCGCGTCCTCGATACTCCTGATGGCCTCCACAAAGAGGACATCGGCGCCCGCCTTGACGAATTCCTCGCAGCGGCGCAGAGTATCGTCCCACCCGGTCACAGCAAGGGCATCGGTACGTACTATGATCGTGAAGTCTGGATCGGACCGGGCGTCCACCGCAGCTCTAATCTTCGGGACCATGTCCTCAAGGGGGACCACGCGCTTGTTGTCCAAGTGGCCGCAGCGTTTGGGAAACTCCTGGTCCTCAATGTGAATCGCGGCAACGCCGGTTCGCTCGTAATGGTGTACGGTGCGCTGCACGTTGAGCAGCCCTCCGTAGCCTGTGTCGGCGTCGGCGATCACCGGAACATCCACGGTCGCTACAATGTCCGCCGCGTTGGCTACCATCTCAGTCATCGTAGCCAACGCCAAGTCCGGGCGCCCCAGCCGCGCCACCGAGGTCCCCGCACCCGTCATGTACACCGTAGGAAATCCGGCCCGCTCGATGAGCTTGGCCGTCAAACAATCGTAGGCGCCGGGAGCCATTATGATCCCCGGCTCATTCAATAGATGGCGAAAACGGCTCGCCGCACTCTTGTTGGTAGGCATGGGTCCTCCGGTCCAGCATAGTCGAGTTGAGACTTAAATCAGGGGAGTAGGAGGAGGGCGCCCAATGTAGGAATCAGTTCCCGCTCGTGGTACCAAGCTATATGCTATTCTGCCTCGTTCCCAGACAAATGATTGAGCGATTGCCGGGAGAGAGTGGCGGAGGAGCAAGTGGTCCAGAAGCTCAGGCTATCAATCCACCGTCGATGGTTAATACCTGGCCGGTGACGTAGCTCGCCCCGTCACCACATAGGAACAGAACAGCTTCGGCCACGTCTTCAGGGGCCCCGAACCTGCCCATTGGAATGCGGGCCAGAATCTGCTGACGGGTCTCCTCAGACAAGTCCTCCACCATCCCCGCAGTGATGTATCCCGGAGCGACAGCATTGACCGTCACATTCCTAGACGCTACTTCCCGGGCCACTGCCTTGGTGAAGCCAATGAGGCCTGCTTTGGCCGCAGCGTAATTCGCCTGGCCCGGGTTACCGCTGATACCGACGACGGAAGATACATTGATTATGCGGCCGCTTCGTTGTTTGATCAGGTGCGGCATGACGTATTTGCTGCACAGAAATGCTCCCCGGAGGTTCACTTCCAGCACTTGGTCCCAATCGTCGGGCTTCATGCGGAGTAGCAGGCGGTCTCGGTTGATACCTGCGTTATTTACCAGAATGTCGATTCGGCCCCAACCCTTGGTTACCGCGGCTACCGCGGCTTCGGCTGTTGCTTCTTTGGAGACGTCGCCCTCCACCAATAAGGCCTCGCCACCAAGCGCTTTGATGCAGCCCACCACAGTCTCTGCCGCCCTCTTGTTGGTGTGGTAGTTTATGCCCACCTTGGCGCCTGCATCCGCCAAACGGCAGGCCACAGACGCTCCAATGCCCCTGGAGGCACCAGTCACCAGCGCTACTTTTCCTTCCAAAGAGGTCCCTGTCATTGCGAAGACCTGGAAACGTCGCCGGTCCCGGGCCGGGCATCGGAGACCGAACTTGGCATTGAATCTCCAGGAAGGGTTGCATTGATATGCTGTTGGACTCCCGCCAGCTCTTCTCGCATGCTGTCCAGCAGGCCAAGCCGGACATAGCGGACCGCCGTGCTAATTGCTCCAGCTACTCCATCGGCCATGCTGGAACCGTGGCCCAGTACCACGGGCCCATTGACGCCGAACAGGGGTCCGCCCATTATGCGAGCGAGATTGGTCGTACGCCAAAGCTCAGTGGATAGCTCCCCCACCGAGTCCAGGGGCATCCGGGAGGCGAGTTGACTTCGGAGTAGCCCCGACAGGGCAGCGCCCAAGCCTTCGGTGAACTTCATCAGGATGTTACCCACGAATCCATCGCAGACGATGATGTCGGCCCGGTCAGTGAAGAAGTCCATCCCTTCCACATTGCCCACAAAGTTCAGCGTACTGTCCTGGAAAAGCTGATAGCTATCCTGGACTTGGCGGTTGCCCTTCGCCGTTTCTGCCCCGACGCTAAGGAGGCCGACCCTTGGATTCTCTATTTCCAGGAACCGCCGGGCGAAGGCTACCCCAAGAGCGGCGAAACTCAAGAGCATCGGGGGACGGCAGTCCACGTTGCTTCCCATGTCCACCACCACGGTCCGGGGGGCCAACCCTAAGAATGGACCGCCGATGCACGGCCGGTCCAGACCTTCCATCAGGCCCAACACCAATACGGCGCTGGCCATCGTCGCCCCGGTGGAACCCATGGAAACCACCACGTCGGCTTCGTCCTTCTTCAGCAAACGGTTGGCGACAACAATGGAAGCCTCTGGCTTGTGCCGGAGTGCTTGTACCGGATGCTCGTCGTCACTTATCACTCCGTTTGATGGAATAACGCGTACCTGAGTCTTGGCTAGGTCGTATTTGGCCAACTCCAACTGGACCAGGTCTTGGTCTCCAACCAGTAGCGCCTCAATGGGCTCGGACCGCAGAGCTTGGAGAGTACCCTTCACCACTTCTTGTGGAGCATGGTCCCCGCCCATCGCGTCTACAGCCACCCTAACGGGGTGGTCGGGCCCTCTTATTTCGTCTGGCATATACCTGTATTCCGTCCGATGCTAACTTTGGCTGCTCCCGCCAACACGGGCCATCTACCAAATGATTGTCTCAACAGCCCTGCACTACGGTAGAAGCCGCCGCTAGGCGGGTTTGGGGCAAACCTACGGAGGGCATGCCCCACAGGCTCAGGACAGGCGGGTCAAACCACTCTTTGAGATAGGGTTATATCTTGACTGTTGCCGATCCGGTAATCAGCTCCTGCCCGGTAACCTTGCTGACGAGCCCAACCACCAAGTGAATCCAGCGGCCCTGGGCGTGGATCTCCTTTTTGCTCACACTTCCCCAGGTCTCCACCACTTCCCCCAGGTGAGCCGCACCTTTGAACCTGGCTTTAAGGGAGCCGCTCTCCAACCAGTCGCGGCCAAAGGCGCGGACCATCATTTCACCGATGAAGGCTAAGGTCAGCATGCCATGGGCTATGATCCCGCCAAACTGGGTGCTGGCCGCGAACATGGGGTCAAGGTGCAGAGGATTATGGTCTCCGGAAACCCGAGAGTAGGAATTGAGTTGCTCCTGGTTAATTACCTTGACCAACGACGGCAAGTAGCTCTCCCCATGGTTGGACTCTCCCATCCCGCGATTAACCGGTGTATCTTCCTGGATCGGGACAGGTATAGAGCTTGAGCCGGGGACCAATATGGTGCTTTGCCCCATGGAAAGGTCCTCATGCCGGTCATTCTGGATGGCGTAGCCAGCCGTTATGAACTCCAAGCCCCGTCGCCGGGCCCGGCGGCCAACTCGCACCGATGTGACCAAGTCCTGCCCGATGCCCACGGGCTCAAGAGTCTCCACCTCCTGACGGCTATGTATAGCTCCAGGAGGAATTGAGAGTTCCTCCAGCATATTGCCCAGAGCATACGCGGCGAGGGCAACAGGAGGGACCAGGCCGGTTTCTGCGTAGAGAGGTGACTCATCCCCCACGGCCTGTAAATACTCCCGAACAGCTTCTCCAGTTACCCTCCAGGGATTCACGTCGGCCTCGTCGCGCGATCCAACGGCTTCATCGGAAGTTAGAGACCTATCCCTATACAGATGTTGCTGACTCATTCCGACAGGCTCTCTGACATGAGTGACAGCAAAATTATAGGCTGGAGCAGGATACCGGTAAGACTGGAGTCCTGTTCGCGAGGAGAATACCGCTGCCTCCCTTCTCCATACCGGTGCCCTGGGGCTGTGCGGGGACCCCCTCGGAATTGGATAGAGGAATGTCCCCGGGAAGTGTCTTGCACCGGTCGATTATACCCACGGTGCCTTTCACCAGCAACAACAACCATTTGCAGCTTTAGGAGTCTTGGTGGCTAGAGTTTCATTGGCCCACTGGCAGCGAAGCTAGGATAGCCAGACCCCCAGACCCTTGAGGCTGGTCAGCGCGCGTTAAAGGCCTCAGCGGCTAGGTCAACAATGTGGCGGCCTATGGCCAATGACGAGGTCGCCCCCGGAGAAGGCGCGTTTAACACATGGACTGCTTCGTTCCCTCTCACTATGTTGAAATCGTCCAACAGGACCCCGGAGCGCGACACGGCCTGGGCCCGGACACCGGACCCACCGGGTACCAGGTGTTCATCTCGAATATCCGGAAGAAGCCGTTGCAGGTCCCTCACGAATACTCCCTTGCTGTAGGAGCGGTGAATTTCGCCGAGACCAATCTTCCAGAACCGGGCCGACATCTTCCAGAACCCCGGGTATGACAAGTATTGCCAAGTGTCGCCTGGGTTCCAGTCCCGCTTGCGATATCCCTCTCGCTTGAGCGCCAGCACCGCATTGGGTCCCGCTTCCACCTGGCCATGGATATTCCGCGTGTAGTGGACCCCCAGAAACGGAAACCGGGGGTCGGGGACGGGATAGATCAGCCCTTTGACCAGATGATGGCTTTCCGGTCTGAGGGTGTAATACTCACCCCGGAACGGAATGATCCGAACGTCTAACTTTTCCCCCATCATGGCTGCCACCCGGTCAGCCTGCAGGCCGGCGCAGTTGATTATATGCTTGCTCTCCACGGTGCCTTTGGGGGTCTCCAAGGTCAGGGTTTCCGAGAAGCGGGATATCTTCTGGACCGGAGCGCCGGTGAAAATCTCGCCGCCGCCTTCCTCAAAACGGCGGCCGTAAGCCGCTGCCACCTTTGTGTAGTCGACGATGCCGGTAGATGGTGACCACAGGGCTTTCACGCCTGTTGCGTGAGGCTCTATCTCTTTGAGCCGCTCGGGGCCTACCATCTCGAGTCCGGGCACACCGTTGGCTTGTCCTCTTTCGTACAACGCCTGAAGCCTGCCCAATTCTGATTCCTGGGTGGCCACGATAACCTTACCGCACCTCTCGTATTCGATCTCGTTCTCGTCACAGAAACGGGTCAAGGAATTAACGCCGTCGACAGAGAACTGGGCCTTTTGGGAGCCGGGCCGGTAATAGATCCCCGAATGGATCACGCCACTGTTATGGCCGGTCTGATGGATGGCCAAGTCCGATTCTTTTTCCACCACCGCCACCCGCCAATCTGGATATCGATTACATTTCAGATGCATTGCGGTCGATAGTCCGATTATGCCGCCCCCAATGATCACAACATCATAAATTTGAGATTCCATTCAGCTCCTCCGTCGATCGCCGATTGGCTCTTTACTCCATGTTTGGAAACGATATTGATCGGCGTCAAGCAGCTAGGGTTCAGGGGGAGAGAGCGAGAATACTTAGCCTGACGAGGTTGAGGGCGTGGATCGCGGTACGGGTACGGTCCGGCAAGCCCGGCCCCGCGAAGTTGTAGATTCGCTTGTCAATACCTTGGCTCGTAGCAACCGCAATGTACGTCCGGCCCGCGCTAAGGTTCTGCGTCGTACCTTCCTCATCCGGTATGGCATGCACTGCAACCCCAAGGTCGGACCCTGCTTGGGCTCTAATGGACCAAGCCAATTCGTCAGCCAACGTGGCGTCGTCTGACAAGGCTCCATCAACATCGGTGGCAACGCCGCCGTGGTCCAAGATTCCGCGGATTAATGTTTCTCCTCGCCCGATGGCACCCTGCAAGAACTGACTTCCACCAGCCTCCAGCAGGTGTTCGGCCACCAGTCCGCCAGTCAGCCCTTCGTAGGAAGCCACGGTGAGATTGCCGTTGGACCGCAGCAATTCCCCGACTATGTCTTGGATGGTCGCTTCGTCGGAGCCGAACACATGGTGCCCTAAAAGTCTCCTGACTTCCTCCTCCATGGGAGCTATGAGCCTCTCCGCTTCCCTCTGGTCCGTGGCTTTAACGGTGATCCGCACGTCCACTTGACCTGGGTGGGCTAGGACACCCACGGTCGGGTTGGCGGAGTTAGCTATCAGGTCGCCCACTAGGTCGTCAACCGAGCTCTCCCCCAGCTCCGCCACCTTGAGCACGCGAGAGTAGATCGCTTCGGAGAGGCTGAACTTCTCCCTTAAGTACGGGACCACCTCATTGTCGAATAACCACTTGAGCTCGAAGGGAACTCCGGGAAGGCAAACCACTACAGCCTGGTCGTCTTCCACAATAAAGGACGGAGCGGTGCCGTTTGGATTCTTAACCGGGATGGCCCCTTGAGGAATGTATGCTTGGCGGTTGTTGTTCTCGGTCATTATGAAACCGCGTCGGCGAAACCTCTCCTCTAACTCAGCCAGAAGTTCTTCATGAAGGTATAAGTCCCTGCCGGTCGCCTGGGCGACTATCTCCCGGGTCAGGTCGTCTTGAGTGGGTCCCAGGCCTCCCGAGGTGATCACCAAGTCAGATCTCTCCATGGCCTTGGAAATAACCTCGGTCATACGGTCCGGGTTGTCCCCCACCACGGTCTTGTAATAAAGGTTGACACCTTGGTTGGCGAGCCGCTGGGCCATCCATGCCGAGTTAGTGTCAACTATCTGCCCCAACAAAAGCTCGGACCCGATAGCCACTATCTCCGCGTTCATGCTCTCGACCTCCGAACCTAGTCTACATCCATAGTCTCGGGCGACAAGTAGCGTAAGAGTATTCCTTGGTATTCCCTTGGTCAAGGGAGGCCTGTGGTTGCAGGATTCCTAATTGCCCCGGCTACTGGCAGTCAGGTTCAACTCGTCTGCTCCACCCCACTCCCAACGGTGGGTCTGGTTGGCATCGAAGCCCCCTACCTTGAAAGAGACAGTCTTTCCCACAAAGGAGCCGCTTTTATATTGAGGAATTTCCAAGGTATACCGTCCACCAATGACAACAGTCTTCGCTACCGGTTGACTGAATGCCCGGAGCCAAGCGGTGACAGATGTTCCGTCCAGGGCCATCGAGCCATCGATGTTGACAGCGCCAACAAAGTGGTGAGGCGGAACGCTGTTATCGACCGGAGGTAGAGGTCCCGGCGTTGGTGTGGGAGCGGGGGTCGAGGTAGGCGCAGGAGCGGGTGTTGGCGCAAGGGTTGGGGTGAGGGTAGGGACCGGCAAGGGAGTTGGACTGGGCGTCGGCGCCGTTGTTAGAGTAGGGGTAAGTGTAGGCGTGGGTGTGGGAAGAGGGGTTGGCGTGGGCATCGGGGTTGGTATTGGTGTGGATGTTGGCACGAGAGCAGGGACAGAAGTGGCTGGGACATCCGAAGTTGGGCTTGGCGCGGGAGTGGGTTTCGGAATGGGGGTTTCGACGGGTCCGACCCTAGCCGTGGGTGGTGGCGCTGGAGTATCAGTCGGCTCAGGGGTACGGGTAACCCTGGTGGCCTCCAGTGCGCTGGTAGGCGTGGATGGTGGTAGCGAGGCTGTTGGTGCATGGGTAGAGAGCGGCATCTGTGGGGGTGGGACCCTCACTTCTCCACTTATAGCTTCAGGCAATTCCATAAATGCTCGCCTATCCCCAGAGTTCATCAGTTGGGGCTCTTCCGGCGGTGTCTCGCCTGTGGCGGAGCTTTTTTGCTCATCGGCTAGCAGCCGCATACCCAGGTTATTGGACAGCTGACAAACACCCCGGAGACACTCGACCTTCGCAACCTGTTTTTCCGGGTCGTATTCCACGCTCATCCAGGTACCCAACCAGGTGCCCAGAGGTGTTGCCGTTCCGGCTGGGGTGATTACCCGAACCGGTGCGTGACCACCTCCTGGTCCTTCATCTAAAAGAAATATCTTGCCTTGGACCAACTTGATGACGGCCCTCTGGTCCGTGTCCAATTCCGCCCGTCTCAAGACAGTGTTGGGAGTTACCCTGCTGATTCGGGTAAAACCGTGAATCACAATATCCACCCTGGCCTGGCTGTGGTTGGACGTCCTGAGTTCATCCCCAGGAACCAACTTCTGCCCAACTTGTGCGGAAAGTGAACTTGGCCCCCCTTGCTCAGTCACACTAGGCGGATGGATCACCACCTGATTGGTGATACCCGCTACGATGATCGTCGCGCTTTCCGACCCTATTCCACCATCTTTTGCCGTCAAGGCCAGAACGATGGCAGCAGATATGCCACCCGCAGCGGCTAGGAAAAGGAAGATCATCGTGATACGTATTTTCAGGGACACGCCGGTCATCCCCTCCCCTCTGTTCGAGCCGGATAAACCCTGTTTAAAGATAGTTTATGAACCATACATTCTCAAGGCTCGCGGCCTACAGATAGCACAGAGACACCGAGGCGATAAGAATCTAATACTATGGGAGTCCCTGTGACTCTATAGATGTTATTGGATCCCCTTCGGATTGCTCGCCTTGACCCTCATTTCCGTCTATGTTTAACTGAAGTAAACTAAGACCCTTGTGTATCTCCAATCTTTGGTGGGGCAGCAGGTCTAACTTCCACGCGGAGGGCGGCATGGACTTTGGGATTTTTATGGAGTTCGGTAGCCGGTCAGACATTAGCCAGGCGGAAGCCTTCCGTGAGGGATTCCAGTTGGTAGACGCAGCCGAAGAATGGGGGCTGGACGGAGTGTGGCTGGCGGAGTTGCACTTCAATCCTGTCCGGTCCGTACTCTCCGCTCCCGTTGTAGTGGCCACCTCCATCGCCACTCGTACCAAACGACTTCGGGTTGGGATGGCGGTGCATGTGCTGCCGTTGAATAACCCCCTGCGCATCGCCGAAGAAGTAGCAACCGTCGACCACATCAGCGAAGGTCGGTTTGATTTCGGAATCGGCCGAAGTGGTTTCGCCCGTTCCTACGATATATATGGCATTCCTTACGAAGAGAGCCGGGAGCGGTTCCAAGAAGCTCTAGACGTGATTCTTGAGGCGTGGAAGGGAGAGTCCTTCTCCTACGAAGGCACTTATCACAAATTTAAAGACGCTGTCGTCTCGCCCCGGCCTTACCAACTTCCCCATCCTCCCATTCGGATCGCTGCGACCACTGCCGAGACCTTCCCTAGGATGGGAGCGCTGGGATACCCGATTTTTGTGGGCCTCCGCGGCATGGACATACCGGAGTTGGGGAACTGTCTCAAGGAATACCGTAAATCCTGGCAAGAAGGAGGTCACCCGGGCCAAGGTGACGTCTACTTGCGCATACCGGTCTATGCCGGAGAAACGGAAGAGGGTGCAATCGAGGAGCCCAGGGAGAGCATTACTGGTTACTTTAGTCGAATGGGCAATCTGTTCAAGGAATCTGCCGGCCAGACCAACTCGGACATAGTAGAAGTGAGGCAGGCCCGTGCCCAGCGTCTGGAATCCCTCACCTACGATCAGATGCTGGAGACCAAGGTGGCTTTCGGCACGGCTGAAGGCCTGGTGGACCGATTTACCCTGTTAGAGGAAGAATTAGGCTTGGATGGAGTAGTCGCCGAGCTGAATCCCGGTGGGTTGATCCCTCGGGAAGGGGCTCTCCGTAGCCTCCGAATCATCACCGAACAGGTCATGCCAGCATTTAGATAAGCTATCTGGTTCAAACACTCACACAACCACCGGGTATGCGCCGACGGCCCCGTTGATTTACTCCCAGCGGCGGTACTGGTTCCCCGTTAGCCAAACTTATCCTCCCGAGGTAACCAATTGGTGAAAGTAGCGATACTCGACGACTACCAGGGCGTCGCAGCCGAGATGGCCGATTGGTCCCGGTTACCGCAAGGGACCGACGTCGCATTCTTTCGGGACCATCTGAGCGACGATGACCTCCTAGTAGATCGCTTGAAAGATTTTGATATTGTCATGGGTATGCGCGAGCGGACGCCCTTCCCTGGCTCGGTGTTGGAACGCCTGCCCCAGCTACGCATGCTGGTCACCACCGGAGCCCGAAATGCCTCCTTTGACATCGACGCTGCCACCGGATTGGGCGTGCTGGTGACCTCCACAGGCGGCGCTGGCGAAGGGCCCACCGAATTGACCTGGGGTCTGATAATTGGGCTGCTGCGCCGGATTCCACAGGAGGACCAGCGGACCCGAGAAGGCCAATGGGGGACCACCACAGGGGTCGGCCTCCAAGGAAAGACCCTTGGACTGCTTGGCTTGGGCCACATTGGGTCTCTGATGGCCAGAGTGGGCAATGCCTTCGATATGAATGTGGTGGCGTGGAGCCAGAATCTGACCGCCCAGCGTGCCGCCGAATGCAGAGCAACCCTGGTTGACAAGGACACCTTATTCCGAGACTCCGACATCGTGTCCGTCCACGTGCGACTGAGTGACCGCACCCGAGGGCTGGTCGCGGCGCAGGAGATTGCCCAGATGAAGCCCACGGCTGTCCTAGTGAATATCTCCCGCGGACCGATCGTGGAAGAAACCGCTTTGATAGACGCGTTGCGTAGCGGCGCCATCGCTGGTGCCGCGCTGGACACTTTCGACGTTGAGCCGTTACCCAAAGACCATCCTTTTCTGGGAATGTCCAATGTCCTCCTGACCCCTCACTTGGGGTATGTGACGGAGGACTCCTACCGGGTGTTTTATGAAGACGTGGTGGAGAATATCCGCGCGTTTCTTAGTGGTGAGCCCGTAAGAGTGTTGAACTCCGAGGTATTGGATGCGTCCCACTTCCGGGGGGCGCCGGTCCCTTGAACTGGAACCACCGCTAATCCGCACACTGTCGTCAGCCACCTCAAATTAGACCTATACCACCCTTAAGAAAAGCAAAGGTTCTAGGGGAATGCCCAAAAACCGGACCCTTGGGCGCTTCATCGTGTGCCACTTCGGAGCATGGCATGTTGTGCTCGACGACCAGACTGACCCATACACAGGGGGAGAGGGTAAATGAAAGCAATCCGGATACACGAATACGGAGACCTCGATGTGTTGCGCTGGGAGGAGGCCCCTGATAGCAAACCTCGCCCGAACCAGGTATTGATTAAAGTCGAGTCTGCCGGGGTCAATTACGCTGACATCATGCGGCGCCGGGGCGGGTACCCCGGCCCTGACCTACCTTCCACGATGGGCCTAGAGGCTGCGGGGACGGTGGTGGAGTTGGGAGAAGAAGCAACCGGCTTGGCACTGGGACAACGGGTCATGGCCATGGGGCCGGGAGGCCAAGCCGAATATGTGTCAGTTAACAGCAGCTTCGTATTCCCCTACCCGGAGACATTGGACCCGGTCCAGGCAGGAGGAATGCCCATCGTGTTCCTTACTTCTTACCATTTGCTCAAGACCAGGGGCCAAATGCAGCCCGGGGATACGGTGTTGGTTCAAGCCGGCGCCTCCGGAGTCGGCACGGTTGCAATCCAAATGGCCAAGGCTTGGGGCGCCAGGGTAATCGCCACCGCATCAAACGCAGAAAAGCTGGACTTGGCCCGTTCGCTGGGGGCGGACGTTACCATTAACTACACCACCGACGACTTCGAAGAGGAGGTCCAGCGGGAGACAGGAGGGCATGGAGTGGAGCTGGTGCTGGAGTGCGTGGGCGGGCCGGTATTGGAAAAGAGCGTGCGGTGCGTCGCTCCCTACGGGCGGTTGATTATTTATGGAAACGCCTCGGGAGCCCAGGCCTCGCTGGCGCCGGAGAACATCTTTCCCGTGAACCGTACCGTCATCGGTTTCAGCATGGGCCGGTCTCCCATCGGAACATTGGACCACAAGGCTGCGATGGCCGAGCTCTTCCCCATGATCAATAGCGGCCAAACCAGATTGATCGTCGACCAGGTTATGCCCATGACCGACGTAGCCAAAGCCCACCAACACTTGGCCGACCGGGGCACCAAAGGCAAAGTAATATTGACCCCATGAAGGCCTGCACATTTCCCTAGTCGATTTCACTTCTGAAGGTGAGGCCCCTGGTTGGATTGGATAGACCCCCTACTCATACCTTAACGCCTCGGCAGGGTAGATACGGGAGGCCTGGCGAGCCGGTAGTAGAGTGGTGGCCAAGGAAAACAGATAGGCCGCGGCGATGATGACGCCTATCTGTATCCAGGGGATGCCGAACCGGACAGATTCAACGTCGTCTTTGATGTCCTGGACAATATTGAAGGAAATTATGGTCCCCAGGCCGAGGCCGATGGCCACCCCCAATAGCACTACAAAGGACGACTCCAGCAGAAAGCTCAATTGCACCATGCCTCGGCGGTAGCCGATTGCTCTGAGCACCCCTATCTGTTGCCGTCGCTCCACCACCGCTCTCAGGCTCACTACCCCTAGGGCCGCGATACCGACCATTAAGCCCAAACCCATATATCCGGTGAATAGGAGATTGAAGGCCCGATTCGCCGCGGCGCTCTCCTTCACCAACTCCTCAAGCACCTCGGTTGCCATCCCGTGTTCCGTGAACGCTGCCTCCAGACCGGCGGCTACCTGTTTCCCGTCGACGCCTTCGGACAGTTTGAAGCGATAAGTAGTGGTAGGCACCTGAAATGGTAGAGCTTCATCCAGAACTTGCCTGGAGACAAACAACCCAAACCCTAAGTCTCCGAAAGAGTCGTAGAGCCGGTCCAGCACCCCAATGACAGTGAGCCGCACCAAGTGCCCGGTGCGAGGCTCCCTCACTTCTATTTCTATCGGCGTCATGTCTCCGTCTTCATAGCGGACCCCTTCAAGCCGGAAAGGGAATAGATCGTCGCGCAACTCCGAGCGGCTGGGTACCACCCAGGGGTCTACCACCGCCAGTTGCGGGTTGCGACGGAGTGCTTGCCACACCGCTGCATCGCTGTTGCCATAACCTTCCGCGATAAGCTTTAACCCGGCGCCGGTGTTGTCCAGGAAGACGTCGTCCGCGGCTCGCGCAGCGTACCTGCGCCACCGTTGGTCTTCTGCTCCGATCTGTCGGGCTTCGATGGGCAGAAATGTGGTATAGCCGCCAATCGCCTCAAAGTCACTTATCTGCAACGCAGGGTGCTCCTCAATGGACCGGCTGATGTCCCGAATTGGTGTGTTAGGGTTGACAGTCCCTTCGATGTCCCAACCGCCTGACACGGCCTCGACATCGCCCCTGGCGGTGCTGAACGCTTCAGTTAATATGGACATCACGATTAAGGTGAAAATCACCAGCGCAAACATGCCCAGGGTCAACCCAGTTCGAAACTTGGCGCTCATGGGGTAAGCGACAGCGGTGATCATGGCGGGGCGAAGCTTGCCAAAGCGCCCGGTGAGGCGGGTCAACGTCTTCAGCAGCAGGTCGGCGTTGTACATCACGGTCCACACGCTGGCTGAAACCATGGCTATGCCGGATATGAAGAACATTTCAATCCCGGCATCAAGGTCCCCCGCAACGGCCCTTAGGAAATCGAATGGCACGATCCAGAAGGCCAACATAAGCAGACCCATGAGGGTGAACGCCCATCGGTCGGCTGTTTCTTGGGAGAGCTTTGACTTCTTGAATCCGGTCCGCGCCATCAAGCCGATGCCAATGACCGCTAGAGAGATACCTATTCTGAAAGGAGCGGCGTGGTCGTTGGCTAGGCCAAGCCAAGTTATCGGTACTGCGAGCAGCAACGTGAGCCAACCTTGCAACAGATACGGCCGGAGCAAACGCCACAAGGCTATGGCTGCATCAATAATCCAGACAGGAAAAATCACAATCCAAGCGAAGAGTAGTCCCCCGTTGGCCAACGCATCATCGCCTTGGCGGCGGGCCGCTGATAGACCCAACCGATGAGCGAACAACAAAGGCCGGGCCAACGCCAGGAGTAACCCCAATAACCGAGTGGTGATATGAGACTCTTTGGGCGCCTCCATGGCATCGGGAAGCCCTCTGATGGTCGCGACGATGTTCATTCGGCTGACCCGGTATGCGGAGACCCCAACGGTGGCAAGGGTGACCACCATACCCAGGCAATATGCTACGACAGCGCTTCGCACCTCAAAGTGCCGCACCAAATGAAAATCTTCCGGGGCGCCTCCGGCCCCTCCCGAGAAAATCCGGTTGACGATCTCCACGATCAGGGCGCTAGCGGCCAAGCCCACGAATACCCCCACAGCTCCGGACACCAGCGCGTAGGCCGTCCCTTCAAATAGATACATCTGGACCAAGTGACTCCGTTTGGCGCCCACCGCCCGGGCCATGCCCATTTCCGCCCGCCGTGCCGCCGCCAGCATCACGAAAATCAGGAAAATCAACAATACTCCCACCATAATGGAGAACAAGCCCATAATCACGAAGATGCTTGTGACACTGCTCCCGACCTCGTCTGCCTGGTCAACGACTTGCCGCTTGATATCTATGACCCGGAACTCCGCCAAGTCGGAGAACATGGTATCTCCGCTCCGGTGGGCCTCGTTGAGTCCGTTGTGGTGTAAGGCTGCCAGTATTTCGTCTGAGACGTCCTGGTCCGCCAGCAGGCTAATGAGACCGTCATCAAGCTCTCGATGCCCTAGTTGATCAAGCAAAGACGACAACTCAAGCTTGGCCGGTCCTTCAAGTTCGTCGAAACGCTGTCGCAAGGCCTGCATTGGTGCATCCTGGCTCAGCAGGACTTGCAGGTTGCGGGCGACTTCCCGGTCGGCAAATAGCACCCTCAAGCTGCGGGTAACTTGTTCGCTCAGGTCCGCCCCCGATAGCGCGTCGCCCAGGTTGGATACAACTATGGAATTGATCTGGCCTTCCCGTTCAAAGAGAGACTGGACCCGGTCCAGAGGCATCAGCAAGGTGGGTCCTTCCCCGGCCAAGCCGCCTTGGTCCACCACTCCGGCCACGTTAAGCACCAACTTGTTGCCCGCCACGAAAAGCTGTACCGCGTCACCGGCCCCCGCTTCCAACTCCGCCGCCGCCTTGTTGTTTATGTAAACTTGATCCGGCGCTAACTCTTCCAACCGGACCTCTTTACCGGAGGTCAAGTAAAAACTCCCGAAACCTCGCAAAAACGCCGGGTCCACACCTGCTACTCTCATGGACCCAACAGTTCGGGAATTGCTGACGTTCAGGGACGGCGCCCACTCTCCGATCCCCGGAGCCACTCCGTCAACCGTGGGCATAGCACTGATCTGGCTCAACCATTCCTGGGCCCTCCGCTGAGGCACGTAGGCACCGCTGCCGAAGCTATCCGTGGTGGTAGCTCTGGCAGAAACAATCACCTCATCAATAGTTCCCAGTGCGGTAACTGCGTTGCTTCGGATCGAATAGGAGATTGTATCCCCGGTTCCGAAGGCCGCTGCCATTATCAAGGTGCTGATCATGATGCCGACGATGATCAGAAAGGTCTGGGCTTTCCGGCGTGGGATGTTCCGTAGCCCCATTTTTAGCATGACCTGGTTTCGCCAGGCCATGCCGACGATCAACAATATGGAGGGCAGGAATATAACCAGGAGGCCGACCATGATGAGGCTCATGGAGACGCCGAAGATCTGCTCCATTAAGCTCCGTCGGCTGTAACGCGCCTCGCGTCCCCCTGGTAACGCTGGCCAAGACTGGAACGAGTACCGTAGTCAACTATCATTCCGTCACGCATGCGAACGATCCTGTGGGCACGGCTGCCCACTTCGATGGCGTGGGTGACCAGAACAAAGCTTTGGCCGTTTTCCTGGTTCAATCGGCACATGAGGTCGATGATCTCTCCGGCTGTCTCGCTATCGAGATCACCCGTGGGCTCGTCTGCCCACACGATACCCGGTTGATTCACCAAGGCTCTGGCAATGGTGACTCGCTGCCTCTGCCCGCCGGAAAGCTCGCTGGGAAGCTGACCGGGCCTGTCGCTCAGGCCTACCAAGTCCAGGATCTCCAGCGATCTGCGCCGGGCTTCTCCCGCGCCGACTCCGGAGACAAGCAGGGGCATTTCCACATTCTCCACAGCGGAAAGCACTGGAAGAAGGTTATAGAGCTGGAAAACGAAGCCCATGTGGCGGGCGCGGTAGTCGCTGCGTTCGTTGTCGGGCAGATCGTGCAGCACCATCCCATCGATCAGCACCTGCCCGGAATCGATATCATCCAGTCCGGATAAACAGTTAAGTAGAGTGGTCTTGCCGCAGCCACTGGGCCCCATAATAGCCACCATCTCCCCTCGGTCGACCGTAAGGTCCACCCCCTGGAGAGCATTGACTTGTATAGTCCCGGTGTCGTAAGTCTTACGGAGTCCAGTGGCCTGGACGATCGGATCCGGCATTAATCCGTGGCCTTACCCGTCCCTTTGGAGCTCGAGCAACCGCCATAGGCGATTCCAAACCTGTCGGCGTTCGAGGTCCGCCAGCGGGCGCCCTAGCTGGGTCTTAGTGGCGAGCACGGCTTGCCCAGCGAGAAATCCCCAACAACCGGGCTGGCCTAGAATCCAGCCCTCAACTCTTTCGGGGTGACCCTGAATTATCCCATTCAAGATGGCGTCCAAGGTATCTGTGCCAGGAGTTTCAGCCACTAGGTTTCACCGACTCCGGGCGGGCGCGGCCCACCCGCGCCGCCCGGCCCTTTAAGGAATGAAAGCTGCCTCGGCCATACACTCAAGTCTAGTCGGGGTTAATCTTCCCGGCAAGGTGGACCTAGAATACAGCGGACCTAAAATACGAAGCAGAAAAAGAAAGCCCTCCCGCGGCGGGGGAAGGCTCAAGAAGCTGAAAGCGCTTGAGATCGAGAGGTTACGGACCTTCTAGCCGCCACCCACCGGCCTTACAATCTCCAACACGTCGCCGTCGTGCAGCCGTATCTGCCCATACTGTTCCTTTTTGACCACTTCACCATTGTAGCCCACGGCCACATGCTGAAGGCTGATGTCAAAAGAGTCCAGGTAGGTGGCCAGGTCAACGCTGGAGTCGATAGGCCTCGGTTTTCCATTAACAATCAGATTGATCATCTGACCCGGCTAACTCCTGCTCAACTCGGTGACCGAAGACTTGGATCCAGACAGCCAGGATTCCATCATCGCACTCTTGAGTTCCCTGGCCGCGGCCTCGGGGTCTGTTGAGCCCAGGATGTTACTGATTACCGCTACGCCCATGGCTCCCGCGGTTATTATCTGGCCGACGTTGGATGGTGTGATGCCCCCGATACCGATCAGGGGGAGGGAGCAACGTTCCGCGATACGCTGCACCAGAGCCGGGCCAGCGGGAAGGGATTCCGGATGAGAGCGAGTTGCGAACATTGTACCAACGATGAGAAAATTCGCGCCTTGCTCTTTCGCTGCCTCGGCCGCTTGGACCGAATGGACCGACCGGCCGACTAAAGCATCTGGACCTAGGATCTGCCGCGCAGCCTCAACAGGCAAGGCCTCTTCCCCTAGCTGAACGCCATTGGCCCCCACAGCAAATGCGACGTCAGCTCTTTCATTAATAATCAATGACGCGCGACCGGCCAAGGCGTGCCTCAATTCCGTGGCCAGAGCGACCATTTGGCCCCCGGGCAGGTCCTTCTCTCTGAGTTGGACCATATCGACGCCACCCGCTACCGCAGCCGCCACACGTTGGACAAGCTCCCCTGGGCCACAGAGGGTCCGGTCAGAGACCAGAGTCAGGCACGGTTCAGGGATAGAGAGACTCATTCTGCTTAGCTGCGTGCGGGGACTGGTTGGGGCACGTCGGTGGTGGGACTACTGGCGGCGGCATAGGGCCTGGAGGCGATTCTGCCCGCCAGATAAGCTTTACGGCCTGCGTCAACCCCCAGCTTGAAGGCTTCGCCCATCATCCCAGGGTTCTCCGCCCGGGCGATCGCCGTGTTCACCAGTACGGCGTCCGCTCCCAACTCCATGGCCTGGGAGGCGTCAGAAGGGACAGCCAAACCCGCGTCGACCACCACCGGAATGTTGGCCTGTTCGATGATGATGCGAATTTCCTCTACTGTGTGGATGCCTTGTCCGGAACCTATCGCCGACCCCAGAGGCATAACGGTGGCGCAGCCCGCATCCTCCAGATTCTTGGCCAGGACCGGGTCGGCATGAATATAGGGCAGCACAATGAAACCCTGAGCCACCAGGCGTTTCGCAGCCTCCAGCGTCGCCGCGGCGTCGGGAAACAAGTATTTAGCGTCCGGTATTACTTCCAGCTTGACCAGGTCCGTTCTTCCCACCTCTCGGCCCAGGTTGGCCACAAACACGGCTTCTTCTACGGTGGCGCACCCGGCGGTGTTGGGAAGAATTTGGTAGCGGTCCCAGTCTATGTAATCGAGCAGCGTCTTCTGGGTAGGGTCATCCAGGTCTAGGCGCCGGATGGCAACCGTAATCATCTCGGTACCGGAAGCTTCCACTGCCTCCACCATGTCTTCCATGGTCCGGTACCTGCCGGTCCCCAAGATAAGACGGGAGGTGAATTTCTTACCTCCGATTATCAACTCGTCCGACATCTTCTGTCCGCCTCCTGGATGATTCCGGCACAAATATTAAAACCGCCAGGCTATGTGCTGGCGGTTTCGCGTATATCCACTTTAGCGTCTCATCCCTGCGCCAGCATTACCTGGTCAGGTGCGCACGGTCGGCAGCGACAATGTGGCCACCCTCTCAGCCTGGCTTACCCAAGCTCCCGGCAGAACGGTCTTGAGGTATGTGCCTCTATTCAAGGTTAGCATGGGGAATTTGGTAAGTCAACGGACCGAATTGACTCACAAATATTGTCACCGAAAGGGGTATCGTTGCCTCGGAAATCATGTCACCGGAGGGTAGCCTGAGCCTGATCCGTCCTGGATGTTGCTTTTCCAACACCATCTTGCCTGCTATACTCCGGATGCTCCGAAAGCCGCCAAGCATAAAGGGCTGTCTTGCCTTCGGCCAGCGCGAGATTAGCAGGAGGATTGGTCATGGTAACGAGTGGCATACCTCTGGTAAGAGAGATTGACCGCGTCCCCTCAGTAACGCTCCCCCTGGACCGGGAGCAGGAGGCAAGATACCAAAGGTTGATGGATGAGACGGTCAGGAGGATTGGTCATGGTAACGAGTGGCATATCTGGTAAGAGAGATTGACCGCGTCCCCTCAGTAACGGTCGACGTTCACCAGCATCCGTTGGTGATGCCGGAAGATATGGAGCAGTTTACCGACTATCTGAAGTCCAACAACTATCAGTGGGGTTATCAGGCCGTCGCTCATGGAGGATGGACGGCTGTGGCCACGGCCAATGTATTCCGCGGCTTGATGAATAAACTCGACATGTCGTTCTTCGACTTTGAGGACATCCTAGCCGAAGTGGGCATGATGCTGACGGACCTAGCTCAGCAGGACAAAATCGTGCAAGTGGGTAGCGCTCGGGATATCGAGGCCGCCAAACAGGAAGGAAAGGTTGGTTTCTTTCCCACCCTGGAACACCTGGCCATCGGCAATGAGCTCCCCCGGGTCGACGTGCTGTACAGTAGCGGCGTTCGGCTGGCCGGCCTCACTTACAACCGCAAGAACTACATCGGCGACGGTCTCTACGAGAGGAACGACGGTGGGCTCAGCAATTTTGGCGTCGAAGTCGTCCACAGAATGAACGAGTTGGGAATGGCGATTGACCTCTCCCACGCCTCGTACCAGACTGC
Organism: Dehalococcoidia bacterium; assembly: GCA_965197555.1. Lineage (GTDB taxonomy): Bacteria > Chloroflexota > Dehalococcoidia > Lucifugimonadales > UBA3495. The sequence continues at coordinate 3,061,242 of OZ240213.1, forward strand.
CATGGATGCCATCGAGTTTTCCCAAGTTCCCGTAACCTTCAGCCACAACGCCGCTTACACCCTGCGGCCGACTCCCCGGACCCGGAAGGACGAAGAGTTGTCCGCCTGCGCCAGCAAGGGTGGGCTCATTGCTATAACCGCGGTACCCAATAGCTTGAGTGATGACCCGGAGCAGGACATTGAGTGTGTGCTGGACCAGTACGATTACATGGTGAGGTTAGTGGGAGTAGACCACGTGGCCATTGGCACCGACACCACCATTGGTGACCACGTGGCGTTTCACCGAAAGTTTTTGCGGAGAGACGCTCCGGCGGACTTACCGGCCCCCTACCTGAACGGCCTCGAATCACCAGCCGACGGCAACAACATTGTCCGGGGGTTGATCCTGCATGGCTACTCGGACGAGGACATCAAGAAGATCGTCGGCGGTAACGCCCTGTCCTTCTTCCGGCGGGTCATGGGTTAGACGCAGTCCCGACACTTACTGTTAATCCCCAACCTCCACCACCATCTCAATCTCCACGGGCATCCCGAAGGGGAGGCTTCCCATGCCGACGGCGGAACGCGCATGCCGCCCGGACTCGCCGTAAAGGTTGACTAAGAGGTCGGACGCACCGTTCGCCACCGCGGGGGTATCCCCAAAATCGGGCGCGCAATTGATCATACACAAGAGCTTGATGACCCTTGTAACCCGGTCCAGATCGCCGATTTCCTCCTTTAGTGAAGTCAACAGGTTCAACATTGTTACCCGGGCGCAATCATAGCCCTGTTCGATCGTCAGGTCGGAGCCCAGCTTCCCCAGGTGTAGGAAGCCCCCTTCAGGCAACCCGGCCCCGTGGCCCGACAGAAACACCAGGTTGCCGGTGCGCACGGCGGGCACAAAATTGCCTGCCGAAGAGCTCCGCGCCGGAGGTAATTCGTACCCCATATCTTTGAGCTTGTTTTCGATCTCCATTACAGGTCAACCTCCTCGTATCAGTACCTGAATTTGATGAAGGACATTCTACCCCGATGCCATGGACTCCGGACACCACCCTTGGTGCGGGGCTTCCTGACCGCCGTTCGGGACAAGGAAATCGCATTATATCCCTCAGAGCTGCCGGTGTAGGCACACCGGCGACTTGCGCCAAGCCACTCTCGTTCCCGATGAACGCCGTTGACCTCGAGTGGCTACGACCGGACTGCCACTGCCACGAAACCAGCCGGCAGCCCCCAACCCGTCATTCACGCCCCCAACCCGTCATCCCGGCGAAGAGCCTGCCCCGGCTCGATCGGGGGCCGGAATCCAGAAAGCCACCCATCCAAAGGCCCCCCGCCCCTAGACTCCCCCTTCCCCGAGACCGGCAGCCAACAGTTCTCTCCAGCTAATATGCGATTGCCCCGCCGTTCGGGGAGAGTGCCTAGACAACAAATACGTTGAAGGCTAACATGGTCATTCCATGACCACTCATGTAGTCCAGCCTGTTATACAGGGGGTGCGCTACTTTCTCGCGCACACACCTAGCTTGGTGCAATACGGCTCCAAGCCGTCGCGGGAGATCGCCAAGAATGCGGCTCTCCACGGTGAGATATCATCCCACCTTCGGTCTTATCAGGCCGCCGTGGCTTATCCCCCAAACCGCGCTTTCCTGGGCGAAATTTATCCGGACCAACTCAATGATATAGAGCGGCCCTGGTTTCTCTGGAACAGCAACCAGACCCGCCGGCAGCCTCACGGGGACATAATGCCGGAGGAGGAGTTCCTGGGGCTACTCAAGACCGCGGATGCGTTCGACCTGGTGTGGCTCGAAGAAGGATTCGCACAACGTATCAGCAAGGCCGTGGCAGCCCACCCCCTGGTCCCTGGACCCGACTTGACGGGACTAAACGACGGGCGGCCCTATTCAACCATAGAAGCCCAGATCAAGGATGGAGAAAGTGCTCTGCCGTTGTATCTGGCCAACGGGCAGATGGTCGGCTGCATCAACCGCGCCCACCAGGAAGACGCATCCCTCACTGCGGACGTGCTTCTGGAGAACCTGGCCTGTAAGGCCACAGCCGCGATGGCCCTGCGTACCCTGTTGGAAGACTATGGCATCGATCCTTATTCAATCGACTACATCCTAAGCAGCGGCGAAGAAGCGGTAGGAGAGCGGTACCAGAGGGGCGGAGGGAACCTGGCCAAGGCAGTTGGTGAGATGTGCGGGTTAAGTAACGCCACCGGGTCCGACGTGAAAGCTTTCTGCAGCGGGCCTTTGCATGCCTTGGTAATGGCCGGAGCATTGGTCAGCTCGGGCGTCTTCCGGCGGGTAGCGGTGGTGGGCGGTTGTTCCTTGGCCAAGCTGGGGATGAAGTTCCAAGGGCACCTCCAGCAAGATCAACCCATCCTGGAGGACGTTCTAGCCTCGGTAGCGATTCTGGTGGGAGCTGACGATGGAGTGAGTCCGTGGTTGCGCCTGGACTCGGTGGGCCGTCACACCGTCGGTGCCGGTGCGGCCCAGCAAGCTATTTTCGAAAGACTGGTCTCCGACCCGCTGCAACGGCTTGGTCTTTCTTTTCAGGACATAGACAAGTACGCGACCGAGCTGCACAATCCCGAAGCAACTGAGCCAGCGGGCAGCGGCAACGTGCCCCAACTGAACTACCGCCTTATCGGAGCGTTGGCGGCCCGGAGTAATGAGATAAGCAAGGAACAGATGCCGGATTTTGTAAAGGTCCATGGGATGCCCGGCTTCTCCCCGACCCAGGGCCACATTGCCTCGGCCGTACCATTTCTTGGCCACGCCTTCGATCACCTCAAGGACGGCCAGATGGAACGTGCGATGTTTTTGGCCAAGGGGAGCTTGTTTCTGGGTAGGATGACCCAAATGTCTGACGGGCTGTCTCTAATCCTAGAAAGGAACCCTCGGTGACGATCCTACCAACTATCGCTTAGGCGTGGGGAGTTGAGTCAGTGGAACTAAAAGGCAAGCAGGTAATTGCTCTGGGAGAACGGGACGGGGTCCAAGGCGGTGCCATAGCCAACTGCGCTAGGAGCGCGGGAGCCGAAGTGGTGCTGGAGATGACCCACTGCTTCGTTTGAACAGCTTCAGGCGCCCTTGACCTGGAAGGTCAGGAAGAGATCAAACGAGCGGTAGATCGGATTGGTACCAGCAGCCTGGTGGTGCTGTTGGGTACCCCCACACCGGAAAGCACCAAGCTCTACGCGCTGACTGTCACGGAGGGGGACCCTGCTTGGGCCGGAGCCCTGGCGGGAGCGGCCCTGGGCCTACCCGCGTACCACATAACGGAAACGGCTATCAAAGCCCAAGTCGAGCCATCGGTCTACGACGCCGCGGTCGGTTTGGCCGAGATGGCGCTGGACGCGGAAGAAATCGCCGAGGTAGTGAAGCAAGTCCGAGGGGAGTAGTACCCTTTCCCGCCGGTGTTAGGTGAGTCACCACACCTCTAATTGTCCCCCATCAAGGGAAGATTCACTTCGCCGTCTCTGGCAGCTACTCGTTCATAGAAACATCGGACCCGTCTGTTCCGGTGAGCTGGTCCTACAACCGGGTCGCCTCAACGTCCGGCAACAAATACGTCGAAGTCGGCTGGATCAAGGACGACGCCTATCCTCAAGACCCGAGTCCGTACTGGGCTTACTTCAATGGGTCTACCGCCTATGACGATAGAATCGATGGTGTGACCCTCAATACCGGGACCTCTTACAATTACCAGGTGAAGCACACGACTGGCACCAACTGGGCCATCTACTTCAACGAGTTGGACGCGACAGACAAAACAGTCAACATCCTAGCCTCATCAACGGCTAATGTATGGGTCGGCGCCGAGGTTACGAGCCTGAGCGACAATATTGATGACTCGGACGACACCAACACGACTTACCGCAGTGCCAGCGACGGCAATTTCCACACGCTATGTAATATGGAGCCAACCAACGACTGGAAACCCAATTACTCAATCGAAAACTTGCCAAGTTGCGGCAATTGGCGATTCTACGATGACTGACAAAAGGGGGATGAATATGATCGCCAAAAAAAGATTCCAACTCGTCGCCTTCGCTGTGACGGCAGTTGTTGCGATTACAGCGTTCTTGTTAGGAAACACCCTGAGTAGCTCAGCCGAGTCTAACGGGGAGACAGCTACCCTCGAAGAGGGCGGCAATATCAACTGGGCTTTGCTCCTGGCTCGGAAAGGCCGAGGCCCTACGCTTGTGGGCGACCCGACTGCTATCTACGGCAAGATAATGACATACAGTGACGCAGTTGCGGCTGCTGGGGTGCCTATGGGGGCTGAAGGCGCTAGCGTGGCTTGGAGGCTTGACCGGCCTGTGCATCTCTACGTGTTTGAAGGAAATATACTCGATTCAGACCCCAGGACCAGCCACGTAGATGACTGGGCGCAAAAAATCATCATCATCGATGAGGCAAGGGGCCATCATTTCGGGGAGATTACGCATCGCTTGGCCGTTAAGGTTGACGTGTCCGAGTTTCTACCACTGTCAATCCGCGATGACCAGAAGGATGTGCCGCACCGCGAAATCGAGAACCTCCGCACTTGGCCGACGCCGGTACCGGCGGCCCCTGCAACACCGGCACCGAGCGCCCCAGCGGAATGATAGCCGGGGAACTCGCAAAAACTAAAAGTCCCGGGAGCGGCTAAGAGGGCTTCGGCGGCAGTATCACGAAAAGCGTAAGCGGCCAATCGGCTAAATAAAGACCCCGACAGAATCCGGGGCCTTTATCATCGCTGGCGAAAAGCGGAGGGGGCGGGAACCTAATACCCCATACTGCTCAAACGGCCAAATCCATAGTGGTCGTCGTACCGCCAAGGCGTGGGCAGTGGTCCCGCCGTGGGCACGTAGTGGTCCCTGAGCTGACCGCTGATCTTTTGAGGATTGCCTATCACTCGTTCAACTGCTGGCAGAGGGTCCAGCCCTAAGAGATCCCCCCTAAAGAAGCTGGTTGAGACTATAGCGTCCGCTTCGGGGACCGGCTCAAGCATCGTAGGCACGCTGCCGGTGGGATCGTCCTCGCTGGTAAGAAAGACTGTCTTGATTCCCGCCTGCTCGCACGCTTGGACCGTTCGAATAACTTCAATGAACTCATTGCCCCCGGCATCCCAGGTAACCATAGCGCCCTGGGCACCGAGCATCCTGGCTAGCTTGGCGGTCTGATTGCCAGCCATTTCTTTTTCGTGTTGAGTAGTCCACTCGGTCCTGGTGGCGATTACCCCAACAAAGTTTATGTCCACGCCGTGGCGCCGGTATAGCTCCAACAGTACCGGGTTGTTGGCCATGGTCCATGAAGTAGCGAACGCGGTCCTATAAGGCCCAGTGATAGCGCCGTCCAGAATCTCGTTCGGATGGAATAGCCATGGCGGCATTAACCGGGTCAGGCCGTAACTGGAAGTACAGAAGGTGGTTAGAGAGCCCGACATGGCCTGTGGTGAATGCAAGCACAGAATATAAACCACTTTTGGTAGAGCGTCGGCCCCCGTTAGCTCGAAGACCTCCCGCTCCGGTGGCTCCAGACCCACGGTAGCCCCCGCCAAGTGATCGGAAACCGTCAACGCTGCGTTGTGGACTGCATCGTTCTTAGCATCGACTCCCAGTTGGGGGTCCGGCTCTACCACCACGCAGACGTTATTCAGAGAGCTCTGGGGAATGATCTCAGCCCAAGGGCCCGACATGTCCATGAATACAATAAGGTGGTCGCCACCGGCTTCGTGCCACGGCACCTCCGATACCTCTACCACTCCTACGCCGTCCAACCGGTGGGTGCGGCCCTCCCCGGGAGTCTCAATAGGCCTACCGCAGATGGCAGGGTAGGTCACCCCCGGCCCTTCCACTTTTATTCTAGGCTCAATCACGTCCCGGACGGGCCAGATGCGGACCGACTCCCCAGGACGGGTCAACTCGAGGTCCGCTCTTTGGATCCTAGGATCATCTCTTACGATATTCAGCAACCCCGCCCGGTCGATCTCCAAGACCCCGTCTTGCCACCGGGTCTGGGAGCCGAAGCTCACATCCTTAACCGGGAAGGTCCCCATCTCAAGACGCATGGACTGCCTCCTTGAACTCGCTGGGGTCGAAGAGCGTAGGACCGCTCACCGGTGTCTGGAGTGCATTCAACGCAGTCCGCACGATTTGTAGGCCGTAAGCGAAATCCTTTTCCGGTCCTAGGTCCGGGTCCCCACATACATGCTCGATGCGGGCACCCCGGATCACACGGTTTGCCCCGGTAGTGATAGCCAACGCGTAAATTGCTGAGACCATCGCTACAGGGATCCCGGCTCGCTCGATCTCCTTGCTTATCGTCGCACCGCAACGATTGCAGGTCCCTCAAGTTGCCACCAAAATGCAACCATCGACCTTGGATTCCTTTAGCTGCTGGGCTATCTCAGTCCCCAAGCGCTTGGACTTGGCCACCGGCGTGCTGACACCCGGCATGGTAAAGATGGCGGGACTGATGCTGCCCACTACGCCTTGGGACTCCAAGCTGCGCAGTTGCTTCAAGGGCAGCACATAGTTGGGGTTGTCGCTGGAAATTTGGTTGTAGTAGCCGCCGTGGAAAGCCTCCCACTCATCTGAGTTAAGTGAGGGCAAGCCCTCAATGGAATAGGTGAAAAACTGGTCAGGGTTTCCTGACGTCTGCCGGTCAGGATTGCCCTTGGGTATGAGTCCACCCGTGGACACCAAGGCGATCGAAGCCCCCGCCAAGTCCTTGATAGGGGCTGCCGGGACCACCGGTTCCGGAGCTTGGAACGGGACTTCGGTCTGGTAAGGCTGCCCCTTGAGCTTTTGGACCAGCATGTCGACCGCCCGCTTGTACCCAGGTTCGTCCCTCGTAGCAATCTTACGCATGCCGCGGGGTAAATATCCTTCCACCTCCGCCGCTCCCAACTCCTCGCCCGTTCCTAGCTTTACAGCAATACGGTGCAGCCGGGCTACGGCCTCCTGCATGTCCACAGGAGTCGTTCCAGTGGGCACAATCAATTGCGTCCGACCGTAGGTGAGCACTCCGGGATTTTCGGGGTGCATAGCGGAGACAGCCTGAATACCCAGGTCTTGAGCGATCTCGCATACAACCCCGCAAGCCAGGCCGTAGCGGCCAGCGTCGAAAGCCGGTCCTGCAATCAAGACATCGGGCCCCGCGTCGGTCAGCGCTGCGATCACTGCGGCGCGGGCCTCGGTTTGCCGCTCGTTAACGTAGTTGTCCCCGCAGATTATCGTGGAAACAATTGAACCCTGGTCACCTAACAATTGCTGGAACAAGCGGCCCGGTCCTAAAGGCCCGGCTCGGACCTCCACAGGCACGTTAGCCTTTTCCTCACCGCCAATTCCTCCAAAGAACTGGTTCAAATAATGCGCAACTCGTAGCGAGCCAGCCATGCTAACCATCTCCTAGGGCGATGCCTGTTTCAGTGCCGAAATAATAACATTGACGGTTAAGGTGTCAAGGTTCGGCTCTGCGGAAAAACCCGACTGTAAGCCAATGCCGCTCTTCGTTCCTGTCCAGCTACACAATTGCCCGCAGACCATGCGATTGTGTTACCCCTTCGCCATGCCGGCCATCTGAGGCGGTTACCTTTGTTGGGTATGGGAACCCATCACCTAGGCCTATGTAGTAATTAAGTTTGTCCTTATATCCATACATAGGATTCCCATGCGCAGCCGTTCGTGGAAGCTTAAGGGTAATGTTGACCGGTGATGAATTCCTCCAATCTCAAGTAATGCCTATCTCACCGAATCATCCCCCAGGGATCGCTGACGCAGAACCACGTCCATCCCACTGCACTCCTGGCCATCCGCATCCAATAGTTGACCCTGTTGGATTAGACACCCCAGCACCCGCCTCACTTCTATATCTGAAGAGGTCAAGAACCGGCAGTATGACCTTTGAATGGGATGTGATCGCTGGATAAGTAGCAACATGGTATATAGTATTGTTGCAACATATTTTTAATACCTCTTGACACTTACTATTGACACATGTATAGTCATTATTCGACTAAAGATGACCATGTGTCTCAGGAGGATCATTATCCACCTGCAGCGCGCGATGGTCACAATTTTCCTACCAGGAGGCCGGTTGTGACATTATTGAGTCCTGGGGGGCGCCTCGTGGCGTCCCTGACAATGATCCTAGCGTTAATGTTGGTGTTAGGCATCGGTTGCGGTCCTTCGGCTCCTGCACCAGCGCCGGCAGCGGTAACCCAACCGGTGCCCAGCGTCGATCAAGAGGCCCTTCGCGTGGTAGTACAGGAAGCAGTGGCAGCCGGGACCACCGAAACCATGAGCTCCGAGGAAGTCAAACGTATGGTGGAGACGGCTGTAGCCGCCAGTGCGTCGCCGGGAATCGCTCCAGACGAGGTAGCTGCTCTGGTCGCCAATGCAATGGCGGAATCGGTGCCCCCAGGAGTTACCGCTAAGGAAGTCGAATCGTTGGTAGCCAACGCTGTTTCCGGCATTGCCCCTGCCGGAGTCACAGCCCAAGAGGTCGAGTCCTCAGTGGCCAAAGCGGTGGCGGCAGCGCTGGCAGACCAACAAACTGCAGCCCAGCCTACCCTCCCCGAAGAGCCTAGTTCCTTCGTCCTCACCGATATTGCGGGCCGCACTATAACGATAGAGAGGCCGGTGGAGCGGGTGATCCTCGGGGAGGCGCGCCAGATCTACATCGTCGCCGCGCTCCAACCCGGCAACCCCTTCAATCGAATTGTTGGCTGGCGCAACGATCTCCGTAGGTTCGACGCCGACACCTACAACAAGTACAAGGAGTCGTTCCCCGAAGTGGCGGACATACCTGAGTTTGGAAGTCCATACAGTGGGGAGTTCAGCGTTGAAAGGGCTATCGCTCTGGATGCCGATGTGGTCACGCTGAACCTGGGAGGCCTAGAAAGGGCGAAAGAGGCCGGGATGATCGACCAACTAGCGGAAGTTGGCATACCCGTCGTCGTAATCGACTACCGGCAGAAGCCGCTGGAGAACACAGTGCCCAGCACTTTCTTGTTGGGGAGGTTATTCGACCAGGAAGAACGCGCCCAAGAGATCGTGGACTTCTACCTGCAGCAGGTCAACCAGGTGTATTCGCGAATCGAGCAGATAGAGATGGAGAAAGAGAAACCGGTGGTTTTCCTAGACCGGGCGGCTGGAATCCGAGGTGCCGACAACTGCTGCGGCACTTTCGGCCGGGCTAACCTGGGCCTGATCATCGAAGAGGCCGGGGGTATCAACCTCGGCTCGGACATGATCCCCGGATGGGCTGGGAACTTGAACCCGGAGCAGATCATCGTATCCGACCCCGATGTCATCATCGCCACCGGCTCTAACTGGTTCACTTACAATCCCGATGGTGACTTCGTAAGCATGGGCTACTTCACCGATCCGGCCGACTCCAGGCTGGCGCTCACCAAGCTGGCCGAGCGCAGACCGGGGTGGGAGACCCTCTCAGCCATCACAGGCGCTAGATACCATGCGGTGTGGCACCAATTCTACAACTCCCCTTACCATTTCGTGGTCCTGCAACAATTCGCCAAATGGTTCTATCCAGAGGAGTTCGCGGACGTAGATCCGGTAGCCAATTTCGCAGAGTTCCACAACCGGTTCCTGCCCATCGACTACAGCGGTACGTTTATGGTCTCTGTCAATGAGTGAGATCCTCAGCCCGGGGACTTTCTTTCCCCCCTTGCGGCGAAACGCCCGCTTTCCCAGCGGGCGTCTCATGAATAATTGGGAGTTTCGCGAAGTCAAATGGCTATAGAAAACGCGGCTGGGGCGCCCGGCCACGAATTAACCGCTACCGCGGGCAGACGCATCTACCGCCAGATAACAGGACGCAAGTACCTCATTATGGCAGTGCTGGCGGCTGCGCTAGTGTGCACCCTGGTGTTGGACATCTCCTTGGGCCCAGCCCGCCTCGGACTTTGGGAAGTAGCCTCAACCATTCTCATGCCCGGTTCGGCTGAGCTCACCACCCACGTCATCGTCTGGGACATCAGAATGCCTATGGCCATCATGGCCGTGGCGGTAGGCGCCTCCCTCTCCATTGCTGGGGCGGAGATGCAAACCATACTCAACAATCCATTGGCCAGCCCGTTTACTCTCGGTATATCCGCTGCGGCTGGGTTCGGGGCGGCGCTGGCTCTGGTCCTTGGTGTTAGCATCATCCCATTTGCCGGTATATTCCTGGTTTCGGTAAACGCCTTCGTCTTCGCCATGGTGGCCTCTCTGGCGATCTACTTGCTGAGCACCATGAGAGGTGTGACCATTGAAACGGTCGTGCTTCTGGGAATTGCGCTGGTGTTTTTATTCAGTGCGCTGCTAGCCCTATTGCAGTACATTGCGTCGGAACAGGCCCTGCAGCAAGTGGTCTTCTGGACCCTGGGGAGCCTGGTCAAGGCTACCTGGCCTAAGATCGGCATCGCGACCGGAGTGCTCCTGTTAATTACTCCCCTCTTCATCAGGCAGGTGTGGACCCTCACTGCCCTGCGGTTGGGAGACGACAAAGCTCATAGCCTGGGCATCAATGTGCGGAAGCTCAGGCTGCATGTGCTTATATCGGTATCGGTACTGGCTGCGGCCGCCGTGGCCTTTGTGGGCACCATCGGTTTTATAGGTCTGGTCGGGCCCCATGTGGCCAGAATGCTGGTGGGCGAGGACCAACGCTTCTTCCTTCCCATGTCAGCAATCACCGGGGCCATCCTGCTCTCGGCGGCCTCCATAGTCAGCAAGATGATTACTCCCGGGGCCATCTTCCCCATTGGGATCATCACATCCTTGGTCGGGGTGCCATTTTTTCTCAGCCTTATCCTGGCCAAGCGGAGGCAGCTCTGGTAATGAGGTTGTCCGTCGAGGATGTTAAATTCAGCTACGGGTCAACACCTGTTCTTCGGGGTGTCACCATCAAGGAGACAGCGCCAGGGAAGATAACCGCTACTATCGGCCCCAACGCCGCGGGAAAAACAACTTTCTTCAAATGTATTGCCGGCCTGTTGAAGCCGGAAGGACATATATTGTTGGACGGAACCGATATAAGGGACTGGAAGAAGGAGGATCTCACTAGGCAAGTGAGCTACCTGCCCCAGGAGAGCCCGGTCAATGCGGTCTTGACCGTCTTTGAGGCCGTATTGCTGGCTAGAAAGCATACCTTGTCCTGGCGAGTGAGCGACGAAGACCTCAGTTCTGTTGCCCAGGTGCTTGATGATCTGGACATTGAGGAACTATCAACGCGTTTCCTCAATGAGCTGAGCGGTGGGCAAAAGCAGATGGTATCCGTCGCCCAGGCGCTAGTAAGAGATCCTGAGATCCTCCTTTTGGACGAGCCCACCAGCAGCTTGGATCTGCAGCACCAGTTGGAGGTGCTGGACCTGATCAACCAGGTGACCGAAGGCCGAGGAATCATCACCCTGATCTCCTTGCATGACTTGAACCTGGCCGCTAGGTATGCCTCCCAATTTGTGGTGATGGACCACGGTGTGATTTACGCATCGGGAGAGGCAGCTTCAGTCCTAACCCCAGGAATGCTGAGGGATGTTTATGGGGTCAACGCAACCGTGCACATTGGCTGGGATGGCGTCCCTCAGATCACGCCGGTTAGCTCAACAAGGAGCAAGAAAGCCCCCGCGCCCGTGTCAGTAGGAGGTTGACCCCGGACCAATAGAGGGCAAGGTCATGTTTCCGCGTAAGTTTGCGGCGATGTTAGCGTTGTTAGGCCTCGTGATGGGTTGTCAAGGAAGCCCCGGAGCTTCCTCACTGCCTGAAGTGACAACCGGCCCGGAGCCGACTGCCATCGCTACCAATCCCCCACCGCTCCGCCATCTGACCCAAGCACCTGCCAAGACCCTTGATAGGCCGACGATGACGTCGACTTTCAACCCGGTGTCCCCCATGCCTACGGCAACTCCAGGGTCAGCCCGTAGGTCTGCACCGAGGGTTCCCAATGAACCTGTTACCCCAACGTCGGCACCTACCCCTACACCTGACCCCACGCCAACAACCGTCGTTAACACACCGACTCCCCCGGTCTCCAATGCCCCAACCGAGGTACCTACACCCACGCTAACTCCCACAGCTACCCCGTCGCCGGCTACACCTGCGCCCACCATTGACCCAGCCCAGTTGGTGGTCCGAGGTAAACGCCTGGTAGAACGCCACAACTGCCTAAGCTGCCATAACATCGATGGCCGACCCGGCTCTGCTCCAACCTTCCTAGGCCTTTATGGGAGCGAACGTGAACTTACCAGCGGCGCCATGGTAACCGCCGATGCTGATTACTTGTGGGAGTCCATCAAGCGGCCCAACGAAAAAATCGTATTAGGGTTCTTTGAAGATGCTATGAGCACAGTGTTCTTTAACGATGCAGAGATCGATGCCATGGTCGAATATATCAAGTCCTTGGAGTAGAACAGGACCCTCTCATCCCAGATTAGGTCTGGGCGTCATTATTCTATTCCTGGCCTGGGTGGTAATGACCCTAATTCATCTCCCCAAACCGGCCGTCTCACTGAGCTACACCATCGCCTGACCAAGGCTCGAATTAACCATCACGCTCAGGTCACCTTAAGCTGATCACTGTTGTGGTTCGCCGAATGCCGACTGATAGTCGCTGCTATCGGATGTCGTCCGGCCCGATCTCCACCAACCGGTCCACATAAATACCTGGAGTGTGAATACTGTCCGGGTCCAGCGCTCCTGATCCCAGTATTGGATTTTCCACTTCGACGATGGTGACTTGGGCGGCCGTCGCCATGATCGGGTTGAAGTTACGCTGGGTCAGCCGAAACTGGAGGTTGCCGAAGGCGTCGGCCTTCCAGGCTCTTATGAAAGCATAATCAGCGGATAGGGCGTACTCCAACAGGTGCAGCCGTCCGCCCAGATGGCGTTGCTCCTTGCCCTCGGCAAGCTCAGTCCCTACGCCCGTCGGGGTATAGAATGCAGCGATTCCGGCGCCAGCGGCGCGGATTCGCTCGGCCAATGTCCCCTGAGGGACCAGCTCGGCCTCTATCGCTCCATCGTTGTACATGACCGCGAAAGGGGTTATCCGAGACGGATGGGTGGGTGCGGTAAAAGCGCAAATCATTTTCTTGACCTGACCCGCCGCAATCAGGGTGCCCACGTCGGTCCTCCCGTCGGTGCCGCCGTGCTCGTTGGAGATGCCCGTAAGTTCTTTCGCTCCTTGTCGATGTAGGGCCGCGATAAGATTTTGCGGGGCTCCAACGCCAGCGAAATCAGCGAACATGATACTAGAGCCGTCTGGAATGTCGGCCACAGCGTCATCGAATGTTTGGAAGACCTTGTTCTTCATATAGCTCTGGGTTCGCGCTGGATAGCGAGCCTAAATACGGCTGGAGGTTACGTGAACAGCGCCATTAGCTGGTTCTGGGTCCAAATCGTATTGGGGCTGGACCCCCTCGTCAACTCTATTCGGCGGGCGATTCCCGCCAAGCCAAAGTGTTACCAGCATAAATGAAGCCGCAAATTGCCGGAGGTTCAGGTTTCACCCATTTCTGTCAAGGGTTATGATCGAAGGAGACCTAGACCGGATGTGCCTGCTTTTCCAGAGACAGGGAGACCAATATGACGTTGAACGATTCAATCGCGGGTGTACTGGAGAAGAATATCGCGGAGGCCTTGTCGGACCACCGGCTCAAAGCTCTGCTATCCGGTCGAATGCCGGCCCCTCAAGTCAAGGCATTGTTCCAGAATTTCATCGTCACCCACTTGAATTCGATACAAATACTTTCTTTTCTGTTCTCCCTGGCTCCGCCCCCGGCGTCGGACTTGGTGGCGGAGAATTTACTTGAGGAGATGGGGGTGGAGCAGGGAGAACGGCCTCACCCGGAGCTTCTATTGGACTTAGCGCGGGGACTAGGATTTACGGAGCGGGAGACCGACCGGTTGGTGGTGCAGGCCCAAGAGGAACGCAGAAAATTTCTGAGCTCCGCCTTGCCTTATTCTACCCTCCGGGAACTGGGCTTTGCCGTGCTATTGGAAACACTGGCTTTCGAAGCATTTCTCTCCCGCAGCAGCGATAGGATTGCGAAATCGCTCTGCGAACACTACGGTTTGTCGGTAGCCGAAGTGCGTTGGTTCACCCTCCATGGTGAGGTCGATGTGCGCCACGCCGAGGAAGGTAAGCGGGTAGTCCAGAGTTATGTCTCCCACTATCGGTTCAGTGAATCTGAGGTGGCATCGGTACTGCGTAACACCTTCGCTCGTAACGTCATCTTAGACCGTTACTTCCCTCAAGCGACGGCTGCCACCCGCTCGCTCCGTCCCTCCGGAATCGAATCGGTGGAGGTCCTTCCCCTGCGTATCCCCTTTAACCACAGCTTTCGCCACGCCCAGATTGATCGGGCTGTCAGTGACTCGGTGGTTGTTCGTGTCACGGGTATAGACGGCTCTCGGGGCTATGGTGAAGGGCTGCCTCGGCCCTACGTTACTGGAGAAGACGTGGCCACCATGGTCGACACCCTCAGGTCGCGGCTAGTGCCGGAGATTCTACGCCGTGAGTTCGGTCCGGACATGCTGATATTGGACCAAATTAAAAGTCTAATGCAGCAGGGGACAATTTGGGAGGGGACTCCAGAAGACAGTACAAGATGGAACGCCACCATGTGCTCTGTAGAGCTGGCGCTGTTGGACTGGGCTTTTGGGCGGGCAGGAAAATCATTGTCGGCATGGTTGGTACCGGCCCGTGACCGGCTCGCCTACACAGGGATTATAGACGCGGCATCGCCTGAAACCGCCGGGCGTTTGGCAGCTCGCTATGCCGACGCTGGATTTAGCAAGCTCAAAGTTAAAGTTGGTATAGGCCGGGATGCGCCACGGCTGGAAGCAGTAAAGCAGAACGTTGGAAGCCGAGTGAGCATCCGGGTCGACGCAAATGGCGCCTGGGATGCCGCAACCGCCATAAAGGAGCTAGCTTCACTCCGCGACTTCCGGATTGAGGCCGTGGAGCAGCCAGTCCAAGCCGCCGATCTGCAGGGAATGCGGCAAGTTAGGGAAGAAATCGGTATCCCTGTGGTCGCCGACGAATCTTTATTAACGTTGGAAGATGCCCGGAGGCTGGTACAGCAGCAGGCCTGCGACGTTTTCAATATCCGGGTTTCCAAGTGCGGCGGCCTGATCCCGTCACAAGCAATTGCTCAATTTGCTCTGGAAAATGGCATGAAAGTCCAAGTCGGGGCGCAGGTTGGAGAGACCTCCCTGTTATCAGCAGCAGGCAGGCACTTAGCCGCCAGCCTGCCTGAAGTCGAGTATATCGAGGGCTCATTTGGCACCTATCTATTGAGTGAAGACATCTCCTCCGACCCGGTCATGTTCGGCCACCAAGGGAGAGGGGAGCTTCTAGTGGGGCCTGGCCTTGGCGTGGTGGTTGACGATGGCGCATTAGAGCGACATGCCACCGAAATCGTTAGGTTGTGCAGGTAGGTAGATAAGTAGGTTACCCATGTCGCTTTTGGCTCAACTGGCCACTTTCCGGGGCCGGCTCCTGTGGCGCTCTTTTGAGGATATGACCCAACGCCCGGAGGACGTCCAGCAAAGGCTCTTGCTCCGGCTACTTGCTGACAACAAGGACACCGCCTTCGGGAAGCAGCATGGATTCGACAGAATATCCGGGCCCAAGGACTACCGGGCAGCAGTGCCCGTTGCCGACTACGAGGGGTTTCGTCCTTGGATCGACCGGCTGGCGGCTGGCCAGCGGCGAATGCTTACGGCGGAAGAACCGCATATGTTTGCTCTCAGCAGCGGCACCACCGCCGAACCCAAGCTCATCCCGGTGAACCGCTCCACCAAGCGTAGCAGCTCCCGGCTTTCAGCCCGCTGGCTCTACCGCTGTCTAGCTGACCATCCCAACGTATTGGACCGCAAAGCGCTGGCAGTGGTCAGTCCTGCCATTGAGGGCCACACTGCCGCTGGTGTGCCCTTCGGGTCTGCTTCAGGCTACATTTACCAAAATGCCTCCCGGGCCATACGCAGCCGCTACGCAGTGCCGTATGAAGTATTTGCTATCAAGGACTTCGAAGCCAAATACTACACGATTGTCCGCTTCTCGATCGAACAAAGAGTCTCCTTAATAGCGACTCCCAACCCAAGTACGGTCTTGAGGTTGCTGGAGGTGGCGGCCGCCCGGTCCGAAGAGCTGATCAAGGACATTCGCGACGGCACTCTCACCTGCAACCTCGACCCATCCGTTGGAGCGGCTCTCGCAGCCAAGTCACACCTGAAGCCCAACCCGGAGCGGGCCAGAGAGTTGGAGAGGCTCACCAAAGGAGGCAGGCCCCTGAACCCAAGTGACTACTGGCCGGACCTCACTCTGGTTGGTTGCTGGAAGGGCGGCAGCGTAGGCGCTACTCTGGATAGGGTAAAGAGTTGGTTTTCACCAATCGTGGCATTCCGCGACATTGGCTACCTGTCCAGCGAAGCCCAGGCAAGCCTTCCCATCCAGGACGAAGGCTCCGCAGGTATCCTGGCTCTAGATACCAACTATTACGAATTTATCGCCGAGGACAACATAGACGACGAGCCCCCTGAAACTCTAACTGTCGGGCAGGTGGCGCAGGGGGCCACCTATTACATTGTGATGACATCGCCCACCGGCCTCTACCGATACGACATCAACGATGTAGTGAGGGTCACCGGGTTTTACAACAAGACTCCTTTGCTGGAGTTCATCCGCAAGGGCCGCGACATGGTTAACCTGACCGGAGAGAAGCTCCACGTGGGGCAGCTTATCCGAGCCGTGAAACAGGGCCAGCATGCGGTGGGGCTCGATGTGGAATATTACCGGGCGGTCGGCAACGCGGAAATGTCCCGTTACGACCTGAAACTGGAGCTGAGACCGGAACATGAACAAGTGACGGACGACGTTGTAATTAGACTTGTTCGCGCCATCGACCATGAGCTCGCGGAGCTAAATGTGGAGTACGACCAGAAACGCCGGTCAGGGCGGTTGCATCCACCCCATGTTCACCTGATGTCCAAGGGTTGGGCATCGCGCCGCCTCCAAGCCAAGATCCAACGCGCCAACCGCGATGCCCAGGTTAAAGATACCCTACTGGGTTTGCCCGATGAGGACGACCTTCCATCGGAGGTCATTAGAGAGCTAGACATCTAGGCTCGGCCCTGGCTCACCCGTAGCCGCTTTCCATCCTCCGGCTGTCCTTGTTCTTCAAGCGTTTAAGTGTCGTAGTTCAGTAAAGGTGTCACCCCTAATGGTTCAATGATTTAGTCACTATGGGGGTCCGCCAAGGGTGTTGGGGGCCTGGTCTGTGGACTGGGGGCTTGGGGTTGCTTGCTTGGTTAGGAACAGGATTAGGCCGCTCCCGCTGCTGGGGCGGTCCTTGGAGCGCCCGGTCTTCCGAACCAGCAATACCTTCCCCGGCTATGCTTGGTCGCCAGGGATTGTCCCGGCTGCGGAGCACCACCGGCAGAGGCGGCGCTTCTTGAGTGGCAACGACCTTCCCCTGATAGACCACCGAGAAGCTGCCGTCCAACAGCTCCCGCACCTCTACCCGAGCCCGGGCGTAGCTAAGGCGCTCCGGTCCCGGCAGCAACTGCAGCGTATGCTCTTCCAGCTTCACTGTGTTGTCGTTGGCCACGGTTCGTTGGTACTTGAAGCAGAGCATCCCGGCCAGTCCGCCGCTGCCCGCCGCTGCCCGGTAGGCGCTGCCGGGCTGGGCCGGGGGTACAGCAAAGCACCGGTTGAACCGGGGCAGATATTCCCATAGCCCCCGGTTGGCCTCCTCTAGGGTGTTGGCCTTCTTGAGCCTCAGTTCGCTGACGAGACGGTCCTGCAAGGTGCCGAACAACCTTTCCACCCGGCCCTTGGCTTGAGGCGACAGGGCCACGATGGACTCGATCCCCAGTTCCTTTAGCGCCCGGCCGAACTGGGTTGGTTGGCGCTCCCCGGCCAATTGCTCCGCCACCGTCTCCCGCTGCTTCGGGTTCACCTGGAAGATGCTGTGACGGTCGGAGTAGATGGCTAGGGGTAGGCCCTTGCGGCCGGCGATCTCCCTCAATAGCAGAAAGTAGCCATGGGCGTCCTCCTGCTCCCGGAACAACGCATAGGGAATGATGCCGGTGGCATCATCTACCGCTGCCAAAAGGGTCAGGTAGGCCCCCCGGCCCTCCAGCCAATCGTGGCGGCTGCCGTCAACTTGCAGCAGCATCCCCTCCTGGGGGTAGCGTTCCCTACGCTGGCGGTGTTGGGGTCTGCGACGCCTTCTGGGGTTGGGCACCCCGGCCTCTTGAAGGAGGCGCCGCACAGTAGAGCGGCTCAATCGCAGCCCCTCCCTTTCCTCCAGTGCATCCCGCAAATGGTGGTGATTCAACCCAGCGTATGGCCCTCGGGCCAACTCGACCACCCGGTTCCTGGTCTCCTCCCCGATGCGGTGGACCGGCTTCCGTCCTCGGTTGCCGTGGGCCAGGGCAGCCACACCCTCCTTCCTGTAGGCCGCCAACAGCCGACGCTCCTGCCGCAAGGACAGTCCCATCAGCCCGGCAGCCTCCTCCCCTGTGAGTAGTCCCCGTTCCACCCGGTTAAGCACCATTGCCCTTTGTTGCTCCTTGTCCTTTAACGTTACCGCCACCCTTTCCATAGGGTGACATTTTCACCGAACTCTTAGCCCATGTCATAATCACTGGTCTAACACATTAAGTTGACAAATTGTTGTTAGCCTGTTAATACTTAGCGCCAAGGAAACTTATTGGGATTTAGAATATTATCTGATCCACAACATTATAGAGGGCTCATGGGTCATAACTCCACCCTGCTTGAAAGTGTTGTCGACCTTCATCAACGCATTTACTCCACATTGCTTGCCTCTATAACCGAAACCTGGATGAACTTCGACTTTACTATGCCCCAACTCAAGGTGCTGTTATGTTTATATATCAACGGCGCCTATCGTATGGGAGATTTAGCTTCGACACTGGGCGTTTCTACCCCCACGATCACCGGAATAATCGACCGGCTGGTGCTGAGGGGGATGGTGGTCCGCACCCAGAGTGCGGAAGACCGCAGGGTAGTCGCGTGCCTGCTGTCTCCGAAAGGCAAGGATCAAGTCTCCGCCCTGTGGATGGCGAGATTCGCTGTCTTCCATGATATTTTCAGCACCCTCTCGGCGGCACAGCTTGAAACCGTCGCTAGTGCTGCCGAAATCGTGCTGGAAGCTGCCGAGCGTAAAAACGTCGGAACCATGGTGAAATCCCGATACGAGGCTTCCAACACAAGAGTTTCAACAGGGTCATCGTCTTAATGACGGACCGCTCTATTCCATTCCTAAGAAAGCCGCCTCGTGTCTTGGCGGATCCGGCCGACTGGTCCTCAGTACACTAAGACCGGTGCATTTGAATCATGAATCTTAAGTTGGAGACCGTTCCGTTCTTGAGAGACTTGCACGGATAACATTGTCCCAGCAGACAACCGAGGTGAAGAGGAAATTGGACTGGAAACGTTTCTTGGTATCAGTCTCCCTGGTGGGTTTGATGATCATACTGCTTGCCGCTTGTGGAGGTCCTCCCACCCAATCCATGGCGGGGTCATTCGATTCCTCACGAACTGTAACAGTCCGGGTGGCTCCCGCTACCACCGGTGACATCGTGTTGATTACACCCTATGCGGCGATAGTGGGACCCGTCGACCAGATTGACCTCGCCCCGTTGGAAAGAGGGCGCCTAGACAGTTTGACCGTGGGGGTAGGCTCAGAGGTTAAAAAGGGGCAGCTTTTAGGTGAGTTGAGCCATGGCACCTTGGACGCCGAGTTGGCGGAGGCTGAGGCGGCCCTAAGAATTTCCCAGGCCAAACTCGCCAAGATCAAGGCTGCAGCCCGCCCCGCTGAGCTCAAGGGGCAGGCCAAGCTAGACGAGGCCCGTGCCAAACTAGACGAACTAGTAAACCCATTGGAGTCCGACCTTCGCGTCGCCGAAAGCGCAGTCAATGCCGCCGAGAGCAAACTAGACAGCGCCAGAACAAAATTGGACCAGCTAATCGATCCCTCGGGCTCCGATGTCCAGAAAGCGGAGAGCGGCGTCGTCGCGCAACAGAGCAAATTGGACACCGCCAACACTAACCTCGCCGAGCTATTAGACCCGTCGGACAAAGACCTTCAGATAGCACAAAGCGAGGTGGCCGCAGCGCAAAGCGCGCTAGACAGCGCGAAAACGAAACTCGACGATGTTCTCAACCCATCGGCAGCCGTGGTGGCCGCCGCCCAAGAGGCAGTGGCCAAGGCCCACAGCGAGTTGAGCACCGCCCAAACAAGGGTCAACCGGACTATAGATACCGAGTTACAGAGCGCGACAATTGGCCCACCGTGGCCTACCTTGCGAGAGGCTCGAATTGCGCAACAGGGGAATATGGCTGCCATCTTGAACCCGGTACTCAGCGCAGCATTGACGCCTACCCAGATCACCAACGCTCGGGAGATAGCGGACACTACTCAAGTGGCTGCCGCCTCGTTGTTGGCTCAAGCAACATCCGACGGCGCGATACCCGAGGACCTAAGAACAGCGCTCTGGGAAGAGCAAAAGGCCCAGTCGACATTGGACACAGCTTTAGAAAAGCTTCAGGAACTCCTGGTGCCCCTGGATAACAATATCGCACTGGCTGAAGATGAAGTGGCCAAGGCCCAAGCGTCCCTGGACTCCGCGGTGGCCAAACTCAAAGAGCTTCAGGACCCCACCGCCAACACCATCGCGTTAAGGCAGAATCAGGTGGCGGTTGCCCAGGCTGCCCTGGACTCGGCCATGGCCGATCTTGCGGAGCTCAAAGCCCCCGAGGAAAAAAACATCGCTCAAGCCCAATACGATGTTGACGCAGCCCAGGCTCAACTGGATGTAGCCGCCGCCAAACTGGCACATTTGCAAAATCCCACGCCCGCCGACCTAGCAGCCGCTACATCAGCAGTAGTGGAGGCAGAACAAAACCTGGCATTAAACATAGTGTTAGGCGTCGGGTTCCTGGACCCGGTAGCCGCCCAAGCTCAGGTCGACGAGGACCAAGCCAAAGTAGAATTCGTGAAACAACAACTGGCTGAGTTGCAGGTCATTGCTCCCTTTGACGCTTATGTGACCCGGAGTTGGCTCTCTCTCGGGGCGATGGCCTCTAGCCAGACGCCCATAGTTACCTTGGAGAGCAAGGAAGTGGTTATCTCCTTGAGAATTGAGGAGACCGGTATTGGTTCCTTGCACCAAGGCCAAGAGGTCGCCTTCACCACGCCCGCAGTTCCAGGGCGGGTATTTCCAGTACTGGTTGATTGGATTGCGCCCAGCGCTGACGGAAAGGCCCATACTTTCTCGGCGCAACTACGGCCGATGGCCCAGAGCGGCGTATTGAAACCCGGCATGTCGGGAAAAGTATCGATTTCCAACAGACATGACAACGTGACCCTGGTACCCAAAGAGGCGGTCATTCATCAGGGCATTCAAGCCGCCCTTTTTGTGGTGGAAGATGGCAACGCCTATATGCGGCAGGTGGCTGAAGACCTGATCGACGATAACAATGTGGAGATCTCAAACGGAGTACAGCCTGGTGACTTGGTGGTAATCGCCGGCCAAAACCTGCTAAATGACGGCGATCCTGTCATCATAGATGACGGTACCGAAACAGCTTTGGGCGACCCGGACCTCCCCACCGGAAACTGATATATTGGTTGTGGATGCGGAAGACCGAACAAGGAGAATCCGTTCACTTAATCCTGGCATAAGGGTGTGTTTATGGCAACGAGGCAGATGACCGAGCGTATACAACTAGTAAGCTCCGAAGCTTCACGATTGAGCGGTTTTCTGTCCGGGCTGACCGAAGAAGCTTGGGCCAGCAACAGTGCCTGTGGCGATTGGACGGTCGCCGACGTGGTGGCGCACCTGGCAATGGGCGCCGGGACTTGGGCCGACTCCATCACCAGAGCCGTCGGCGGAGATGCCCAGCCACCACCCGGTCAGGCTTTTTTGGCCGCTGGGGACCGTGGCTCCGGGATTATCTCCGGAAGTGCGGTTTCCTACCGCCAGAGCCAGGGCCTGCAGCTCTTGGAGAATTTTAAGAGTGGTTACGCCCAGTTGGCTGGCGTGCTGTCCCAACTGCGCGCCGAGGACTGGGACAAACCTTGCTTCCATCGCCGGGGTCCAATGCCCATACAGGACTATGTAGGCGTTCGAATTCAAGAGCTGGCGGTCCATGGTTGGGACATTAGATCGGGTCTAAACGAATCCGCTGACATCGGGGACGAACCCTTGTCGGCGCTGGTGGATATGGTGCCTAGGTGGCTGAGGAATACCTTTCGTCCAAGTTTGGGGCTACCCATTCCGACCCGCTACCGCTTCGAGGTTTCCGGTCTTGTGCCGGTGCGTCAGGACATTGTGGTAGATGACGATGGTTTCCGCACCGAGTTCCCCACCGTAGACAGTGCAGATGTGACCTTCCGTTGTACCGCCGGCAACTACATTCTTCTGATTTACGGAAGGCTGGACCCGGTAGGGCCCACTGTGTCACGTAGATTGAGCGTTGAGGGGTCGCAGGAACGAGCCGCCGACTTTGCCCAGTGGTTTCAAGGACTGTAGCTCAACTTTGTAATTAAATTTCCCATCAAATCGACCAGATTGACTCAGACGATAGCGTCCCCTCCCTGGGACTCATCGACCAATCGCTTCAGTAGGTCCCTCAGTTCCGGGGCATCAGCCAAGGACTTTCGCATCTGACCGATCTCTTCTGGAGACATTAGCAACGGCGATCGCTGGAACCGTCCTTGGTGGCTGTAGTGGCAGAACCGGATGCTGACGCCGCCCGCAGCCTCTCCTTCGGTGTACTTGAGCAATTGAATAGTGGGCGAGTGGTATTTACCCCTGACTTGGGCTTCCTCAGTCACAAATCCACTGCCCCAACTGTAGTGAAAACTTCGCTGCGTTTGTTTCATACCTTGTCCTCCTGCAGGCCCGGATCAGAATTAGTCGTTGCAAGCGAGGGTGCCGGCTTGTTTTTTGCCAATGTATCTTCAGTAGGTATCTTCAGTGTAAGCCGTTGTGGTTTACCAACTATGTCTGGTTCTTAGGCACAGATGGGCCGATGCCTACGCCCAGACAGCCCCCGGTATCCCTGAAACCGCTGCCTGGGTCCCGAATTGACGCCTGCCACCAGCAGGAGACGACCGGTTGCGCTTCCACCTCCTGTCCCGCTTTCATCGTTTGTTTGTCTGGAGTAACATGAACTCCGATCAGCTAGTTGTTGACTATTTAAACGCTCCCAGGAGATGGCCGATATGACCGCGGGACCTGTGAATATATTCGAGTACGAAGACCTGGCCAGGGAACGCCTGGACAAAGGGGACTACGATTTCATCGCCGGAGGCGCCACTGACGAGATAACCTTGCGGCGTACCCGTGCTGTCTTTGATTCCATCATGATGCGGCCCCGCATGATGGTGGACATCAGCAACAGGGATATGAGCACCACCGTCCTTGGGCATAAGATCAGCTTCCCGGTTATGCTTGATCCGGCAGGGAATCACGGTGCGGCCCACGCCGATGCCGAGCTGGCCACCGCCAGGGCCGCCGGAGCCGCCGGGACAATCATGGTCCTCAGCTCCCACTCGGCGCGTACCCTGGAAGAGGTGGCCCAAGTCGCTACTGGTCCTCTATGGTTCCAGCAATATCTCTTCAGGGACCGGGAGTTGACCCTGGATATGGCAGCCCGTGCTGAGGAGGCTGGGTACAACGCCCTTTGCCTCACCGTAGATGCCAAGATGAGGCCCAAACGAGAGCGCAATATTCGTAACGATTACGTGGGCCACGTTTCGCCTAATTACGCCCAAATCGATATAGGCACCCACACTTGGCAGTTTGGAGCGGATGCCCCAGCCGGGCCCAACGACATCCGCGACCCTGCAGCTACTTGGTCGGATATTGAATGGTTGGCCACCAATGTCCGGCTACCCGTGGTCATCAAGGGCATAATGACCGGGGAGGACGGAAGGCGTTGCGCCGATCATGGTGCCCAAGCCGTCATAGTCTCCAACCACGGCGCACGATACCTGGACACCACCTTGGCAACCATCGAAGTGCTACCCGAAGTAGTGGAGGCCGTCGACGGCCGCATAGAGGTCTACATGGACGGGGGCATCCGCCGAGGCTCAGATGTGTTCAAGGCCCTGGCCCTCGGTGCCCGTGCGTTACTCATCGGTCGGCCTCTGTTCTGGGGGCTGGCGGTGGATGGCGAAGCCGGTGTTGTTTCGGTGCTGGAGATGCTCCGTGACGAACTGGACGGGACCATGGGTATGTGTGGCCGCCCCACGATAGATAGCATCGACCGTGACGTTCTGAGCACCGTTTCCCCGTTACTGGCCATGTTTCCTCAGTCACCCCAGTACCGGTAAAGCGGTTACTTAGACATCCACCGCTGCCAGTCCCTCCACCGCCAACCCGTAGCCCAGCATGTCCTGCATCATTCGCTTGAGCTGCAGGGTCAAAGCAACCCGGCTATATCGGAGAGTCAGGGGTGGGCGCTCGGCCAACTGCTCCGCCAGTTCCCAGGCTCGCGGCAATAAGCGGTCACCGGTTAGTACCTCGCTGACCACTCCCAGATCCAGGGACTCTTGAGCAGAAAGTCTTTGTCCCGTCAATAGAAAATACCGGCCGCGGTTTTGGCCTAGGATCAGCGGCCAGACTACGTGGACCCCATCCCCGGGCACCACGCCCCGAGGGAAGTGAGGCGCGTCTTGGAACGCAGCGGTCTCCGCCGCCAGCACAATGTCGCCCAGCACGGCTATCTCAGCATGGATTAATGCCGGACCATTGACCGCGCTTATTATTGGCACCTCAATGTCCAAGAGGTTGATGAGCAGACGCTTCCCTTCCCAGTACACTTTGTCCCATTCTCGCGGTGTCCGGCGGGCCGGCCTCGGGCCATCGAAATCAGCACAGAAGTCGTCTCCGGTGCCCGTCAGGATTACCACTTTGTTCTCGGGATCGCTTCCGATATCGGTGAATGCGTAACCAAACTCCCGGTGCGGTGCCTCTCCCCACTTGAGACTGTCACCCCGAGTGTGAAATGTTACCTGCAAAATCCCATCCCGCCGTTCCATTCGAATGGTCTCGTACCTGTCCGCATACTCGTCCAAATTGGCCATCACCTGTCCTCCTAAATAAACTCTGAATCCACGATCGCAGTGTCTGGTCCCCTGATGTTGATGGCTCAGGGAAAGCTACACCGTAAGCTCTGTAATCAGCACCCACATCGGTCTTGCGCCAACATGTTGAGTGCGTAGGTGCTCAAGTGCACCACTCTCGCGGTTGATCCGGTAAGATGCCAGACGGCCTGACTCTAAGCCGGCTACGAAGAGAAACCTTCCGGCTGGGTCTAGGCTAAGGGCTCTGGGTACCGGTTCCGTAGGGACCTGCCCAACGGAAGTAAGTTGTCCGGTAGCAGAATCGATAGCGAAACAAGCGATGCTGTTGTGGCCCCGGTTGGGAGCGTACAAGAACTCACCTGATGGCGTGATCTGAATCTGGGAGCAGGTATTGCGGTTATCGTATCCCTCAGGCAGTGTCGAAATAGTTTGAAAGGGAGTCAATGTTCCATCTGATGCATCGAGATGGTAGGCCGTGACGCTGCATCCTTGCTCGTTCGAAAAGTAAAGGATGTCCCGGTTGGGGTGGAAGCAGAAATGGCGTGGACCTAATTCCCCCTCCACGGATACCCTTGGCGGTGAGTTAGGCGCAAGACGCCCGGTGCTTTCATCAAATCGAAATTGAAATATGGCGTTAGGGCCATTACCAGCAATGTGGGGGACGAAGGCGAACCGGTTGGTTGGGTCGGTCTGAAAACAGTGGGCTCCGCGGGCTGTATCGAGCCACTCGATGGGTGGAGCGCTGGCTGCGCCGTCATCGCCGATGGGGTGCACTGCCGCTTTCCCAGCCTCGTAGTAGGCGGATAGAACATACCTGCCCCTTCGGTCGGTGGATATATAGCACGGGTCGGAATTGAGCAACGCTGTCCCTACAAGGGTGAGCCCGCCACTGCTCCGGTCAATGCGGAAACTAGAGATCTCCCGGTTACCCCGGCGTCCTACATATAGAAAGCGCCGTTCGGGATCTATCGTTAGGGGCGCCGGGCCCCCGGGAACCCCGACCTCTAGCTGGGGATGAAGTCTGCCGCTATCCGGCTCTACGGTGAAACCCGAAATTTTGTCTTCGTCTTGCAACGATACATACATGAATATCCGCGGCTGTCCACTACTCACGGCTTAACCCCCGAGTCGTAAGATCTCAGTGCTCGCCAGTCAAGAGTTAAATGGCTCTTACTGTCACCATAGGAGGCCATTTGGCCTTGAGCTGAGAACGAATGGCCTGAACTGGACGAGCAATTGCTGGCATAAGAGTGCTTTCTTCGCCCGCAATTGTACCGGAGTGAGCCCACAGACGAAATGGCCGATTGGGGTTCAGTCTCGCTTAGCACCCCATTGGGGCTTCAGGGATCAAGGGTATGGAGATTGCGCAAACGGTACTAGCAGATGATACGGCGTCCGACAATGGTCGTTGGAAAAGCGCTAAGAAGTGAGTAGGGAGACCCCTGGGTTCCCATCAGGCCAAACAGCCGGCTTATTCAGGGTCATTATTCCTGTGTATGAGCGCCCCCCGCTCAACCCCCCGCTTGAACCGACCGTACTCGGATGCAAATTCCGCGCCTAAGATTAATATGAGAGCGCAGAAGTAAGTCCATACCATCAAAACAATGACAGAGGCCAGATTGCCATACACTTGGTCGAAGCTAGCGAGATTCTCCAGGTACCAGAGAAACAGGCTCTTCCCAATTTCAAATAGCACCGCGGCCAGAGCGGCTCCCGGCCAAACATAACTCCAATAAGTGCGAGTGTTGGGCAGGTATTTGTAGATCGTTAGGAAGATGGAGAAGCTGACGGCTAGGGCCGGTAAACGAAGTAGAATTGCGAACACCTTGCCGCCTAGCAGGTCAACCGCTGTGCGGTCTCCAATTTCCACAGTGGTAGCCCACTGTAGAAAACTGGTCAATCCTAAGGACACCAAAAATAGAGCCCCTACCCCCAAAGCCATGGCCAATTGCCTTGGTTTGTTCTTGTAGAAAGGTGGGTTTTCCCGCACGTCCCACGCTCGGTTGACGACCCGGGTGATGGACCCGAATACCGCACTGGCAGACCATATCAGACCGAAGAGAGCAATCACACCCAGAGTTTCACGGAGCCTTTGTATCCCTTGTACGTTTTCTCGCACAAATTGTTCTGATCCTGGAAGATACTCCACTACGAAAATTACCAGCTCCTCTTGTCTAGCTGGAGACTCGACCATCCATCCAACAATCGCGGTGAGAGCCAGAATCAGCGGGAAAAGGGAAAGGACGGCATAATAACTGACACTGGCGGCCATATGAGTGGCATCATCTGCGGCCATCTCCTGGATTACCCGGGCGAACAAGCGGATCGGGGCGCTTTGGCCCAATCGTGTTACTGCCAGCGCCGATTGGAGCCTTCGGCCACCCTCCCCGAAAATGGCGGGAGCATGACCCAACCGGGAAACTATCCTTGACCCAGCCTTCAAGCTAACCCGAAACTGGTTTCTAATGTTATGACTCGTCACTCTAGACTGGCTAACCGCCGTGTCCCGGTCAAGACCTACGGGAAATGGATAGATAACGATAAGAAACCGCGAGGCGGCGAAGTGTCAGCACTTTGCCGCCTCTTGGTACTAAGCAAAACGATGGTAGCCTTTGTCAGGACTTTTTTTCCTCATCTCTGAAAGGGGCTTGGACCACAACGCGGACCCCGGAAATCACCCCGGTGACAGCGTTCCTTGCCGAAGTACCCGCTGCCTCGCTGATCTCGGTAGCCGCGTTCACCGCGCCAGTGGCGGCTGCCGATGCTGCCTCCTCTGCGGATACGCCAATGTCTCTGGCTCCCTCTATGGCGCCCTCCACCGCATTGCGGGTGACAGTCGCGACATCTCCTCCTACCCCTGCGGCGCCCTTGATTAGCTCCCCCGCGCTGCTGCGGATGGCGCCCAGCGTGTCCTCTCCAATCTCCTGGGTGCCTTGAATGGTTCCCCGCACCACCGCTTTAGCCGTGGTGGCCAGGTCTCCTCCGACTTCACTGGCGGCTTCGATGGCTCCCCTGGCCACGCTAGACACCGAGTCTTCAAGGGTCAGACCCACGCTTTTGCTCGTCACCAACGCTCCCTCTACTGCTCCTCTTCCAGCATCGGCCATGTCTCCGCCGACCTCTTGTGTCCCCTTGATAGCCGCGCGGACTGTGTCGCTAAGTGTGCCGACCGTTACCGTGGTCACCTCGCCGATCCCTTCGATGACTCCGATGACAGCTCCTTTTGCTGCGGAGCCCACACTAGAGCCAACTTCGCTGGCCGCTTGTACTGCGCCGGTAACTCCGTCCACAGCGAGACTGGAAGCTTCTCTTCCCACGTCTCTAACTCCTTCCAGCGCTTTCACTGTGTTCTCCCGAGTGGCATCCAGGGTAGTGCCCACCACGTCTCCCGCACCTCTGATAGTACCAACCAAGGCATCTCTGATTCCTCTGCCAAAGGTTCCTAGCGGCATTAGGTCCTCCTCACTATGGTAGCTCTATATGAATTATACTCCGGCGGATAGAAAACCATAATCGGTTTCCACGTCTTCAATCGGCTCGTTTGAATCACCGCGGTAATTACGTCATCTCGGCCGGGGAAGACAAGGACAAGGCGCCCGCAGTCTTGCCCTAGGGCAGTATCCGTCAGTCGGGACTCTGGCCAACCCCGGTGGGGGCCACCGTTTCCAACTCTTTAGCCCTCTCACCCTTGAAAGCAGACACCGCTGCCGCTATCAAAAGCAGCCCCATCATCGTCAAAAAAGCGTTCCTTAGACCGACGGTGAAAGCATGGCCCACGCCCGCCCCAGCCGGACCCCTGACTGCATCCAGGCTTGGCTCAAATCCCATTGACGACATGGCCGCGGTAACGATGGCTGCAGCCATGGCCAGGCTAACAATGTTGGCCCCGTTCCGTATCAGGTTAAGTAAGGCGGACACAATGCCATACTTTTCAGGCTCGGCTGCGCTCAGCACCGAGCTGGTGTTGGGAGAGTAGAACGTCCCCATCCCGCCGCTGGTCAGGATTAAGGCTGGTAGCACCGCTATCAGGGTTGATTCCTCCGTTAGCCTCGAAAGCAGAAAAAGGCCCATTGAAGAGCTGAGCAGGCCGCCGACAGTAAACCATCTCCAACCAAACCTGTCGGACAGGGCCCCGCTGATGGGGCCCATCACAGCCATACAAAGCGCGCCGGGCATCACGATCAACCCCGCGGTTCTCGGACTGTAGTGCAACACCCCCTGTAAATAAAAGGGCATCAAGACCAACACCGCGGAGCTGCCCAGGAAAGTGAGAAATGCTGCGGATACACCAAAGGAAAAAGTTCGGCGGCTAAACAGTCGCAAGTCCAACATCGGGTTCGATGTATGCAACTCCCACCATATGAAACTCGCCATCAGGCCGCAAGAGCCAAGGCCCGCCGCCAGGATCGGGGGTGATGACCAGCCCGATCGGTGGCCGTTGGTCATAGCCACCAGCAGCGCCAACAACGCACCGGCCGATAGCGCAGCACCCAACCAATCGAATTGGCTGCCTCGTTCCTGTGGGTCCCGGGCTGAACGGCTCTCTCGCAGAATAGTCATGGCGACGGCAATGCCCAGTAATCCCAAAGGAACATTGAGGAAGAACACCGCGGGCCAGTCAAACGCCTCCACCAGCACACCGCCAATGGCTGGCCCGGCGACACCTCCGGAGCCAACTATCACCATAATCAGGCCGATGGCTTTGCCCCGTTCCCCCGGCGGAAAGGAGGACGTGATAATCGCCATGCCGGTTCCCTGAGTCATAGCCGCGCCGACTCCTTGGAGAATCCGCGACATCATTAACATGGTCAGGCTGGTTGAAGAAGTAGCCGCGACCGCGCCCACGACAAAGACCAGGCTGCCTATGAGATAGACCTTCTTCCGTCCCACCAAGTCTGCAAGCCTGCCCATGGGCAAAAGGAGGGCCGTTATCGTCAGTGCATAGCCAATCACTACCCACTGGACGGTGGGAATATCGGTATCGAAATGGTTAGCGATGGTGGGGAGGGCCACATTGGTGCTGCCATGGTCCATCACAGACCCGAAGGTCCCGATGGCAATGGCTCCGAAAGCCCAATATTTGTAGTTGGCCCTACTTCCGTTCGCCCACTGCGCTGGGTGAATCACGTAGGGGACACCGGCCAATGCCTTACGGGAAACAGCTAGCCAGCGGATCAGCAACCCGATGAGGCTCATGGCTCAGTCACTGGTGCGGCCGATACTCCGCGGGGGTTGGTACCCAAGAATGCGGGGACCCGTTTCTTATTTACGTTTTGAATGGCTCTGCTCAGATCTGACGAGGAGTACCGATTCGGGCTATTGTGTCCCGTTCTTAGCTGGAATCCCAAGACACGAGTTCATTAAAGGCAATGCCAGGGGAAGACTATACAACCTGCGGAGCCAAAAGACACGGGAGCCGACGACAGACACCAGGACTTCTCCGGGGAGGCTAGGAGCGTGGAGCCCCCTATGCCTGGCCAATACCAGCAGGAGCAGTGTGGGAGAAGAAAGAGACCCGGTTCGTCAGCAAGGGATTGCTTGAAGCATCGGGACCTCGACCGCTATGGTGTGGATTGAGTTGTTGGCGTAGCCCCGAAAATTCCAAGGAATGGCAGTGGGTTGGGTGTTGCCAGAAGAGTCCGTGGCGCGGGCCATGAATATATAATGGCCCGGGTGGTATGCTTCCCACACCAGCTCCCAATGCCGCCAAACGTTGGGGTCGGACTCTTCCGAAAGCGCGGCGTCCTGCCAGCCACGGCCTCCGTCGGTGCTGACCTCCACGCGGGTAACATGCCCCTCGCCGGACCAAGCGAATCCGCGAATCGTGCAAGCCCCCGGCTGGACTACCTCACCGTGGCGGGGGCTGGTGATCAACGACTTAACTTTCAACTTCTCCACCGGCTCTCGCTCTTGGGGATGCTCCGGACCCTCATGAATCATCACGTAGCGGCGTTGTTGGAAAAAGCCGTCAAAGAGTTTGTCCACCACATTTATTCGGGTTAGCCATTTGACCGAGGCCATGCCATACCACCTAGGTACCACGAGGCGAACCGGAAACCCATGGTCGACCGTCAAAGCCTCCCCATTCATTTCGTAAGCCAGTAGGATGTCGGGATGCCTTGCTGTTGCCACAGCCAAACTGCGCCGGTAGTTCAGGTCGAAAGCACCTCCATTTTCCTCTTCTTGACCATAGTCGGCCCCCTCGAACACTACCTCGACGGCGTTACTCTTCAGGCCGGCCTCCTCCAGTAACGCCGCTAGGGGGACTCCCTTCCAATTGGCGGTGCTCACGGCTCCGTGGCGGAAAGCCAGCCCCTCCGCTGGTGGGGTTACATAGGAGCGGCTGTTGCCCGCGCACTCCATGGTCATGACCAACTCTTTGCTTGGCATCCCCATAATATCGTCGAAGCCTAGGGTCAAGGGTTGGTTTATTTCACCATCTAAAATCAGGCGCCAAGTTGAGCGGTCCAACTGTGGTACATCGGAGAAATGGTTGCGAATATAGAAGCTGCTAGTGGGGGTAATCCGGGCGCTCAGGGAGCTCAAATTGGATTCTCTACAAAAAGGTTCGTCTGATACCGTCACCAGGCCTGGTGAATCAGTCTGGAGTTGCCCGTCAGGCGACATGGTCGCTATCCTCCACCAAATCTACGCCGACGCAGCCAACCTCGGTTCAGCCCCCTCGGACGGTGCTGGTAGACATGCGCCTCGATTGCAAATATAGGTTGTTGATATATCCTTATACTTCATATCGGCCTATTGTGCCACCCAATCCCCGTCTTCACCAGCTTGGTAGGCCGGCGGGCCGTCAACCCGCGCTGGTAGGATTAAATATCTAAATTTGCACAATATCGCAGAGCAATCGCATTATATGCCTCAGAACTGTCGGTGTACCTCCAACGGCGACTTGCGCCTAAGCCACTCTCGTGCCGCTAAGAACGCCGTTGGCCCTAAAGCTGCCAAGACCAGACCATTACTCCTACGGAAGCAGCCAGCAGCACCAGACCCGCCATTCTCGCGCACACAGGAATCCAGAAAGGCACCCACATTCCCGCGCGGCCAGCAGCCCCCCATCCGTCATTCCCGCGCAGAGCCTGCCCCCGGCTCGATCGGGGGCGGGAATCCGGAAAGCCATCTATCCCAAGCCTCCACGCCCCCCCATCCGTCACTCCCGCGCAGAGCCTGCCCCCGGCTCGATCGGGGGCGGGAATCCAGAAAGCCACCTATCCCAAGCCTCCACGCCCCCATCCGTCATTCCCCCGCAGAGCCTGCCCCCGGCTCGATCGGGGGCGGGAATCCAGAAAGCCATCTATCCGAAGCCTCCACGCCGCTAGATCCCCGCTTTCCGCTGCAGTGACAAGGAATCGTTCTTTCCAGCTAACATACGGCCGCTCTGGCCAAGATCCGCCGAGAATTGCTACTCCAAGGATTAACGGGCAAAATACCAGATCATCCACTGCCTCCAGCCAAGGGATTTAACTTGGCCCCGCTGGGAGCAGCGAGATACCCCGTCAGAGAGGAATTGAAGTGGCTTCAAATCGTCAGGGCTCACACCAACAGTATGATGTTTTATCCTACTCCGACGTCACGATACCCATGCGGGATGGGATAGGCCTGGCTGCCGACATACACTTCCCCGCCACGGATGGGAAAGGGGCGGAAGGGCGGTTTCCTGTCCTGTTGGAACGCACGCCTTACAACAAGAGCTCGCCTTCGTTGGTGGCCGCGGGCAAATACTTCGCCCGTAGAGGCTACGTTTGCGTCTTTCAGGACGTTCGGGGGCGCTTTGCTTCCCAGGGAGATTGGTACCCTTTCGCCAAGGAGGCCCCCGACGGTTACGATACAGTGGAATGGTTGGGGACCCAATCCTGGAGTAACGGCCGCCTCGGGACCATGGGGGACTCCTACGCTGGCAGCGACCAGGCAGCACTGGCCAGTCTCAACCCAGCCCACCTTTCAACAATGATTGTGGCCGTTGGCGCGTCCAGCTACTATCACAGCTCCATGCGCCAAAATGGTGCCCTCGAACAGAGGTTCCTCATCTACGCCTTTAGGATGGCCATTACCAGCAAGGAAGCGGAAGCTGACCCGTCTCTCAAGGCCGCTCTGGTCAATATCTATACCCAGGGCTTACCGGAGATTGTCAAGCACCTCCCCCTAAAAGAGGGGGCCACCATCCTGCACCGCCTGCCTACCTACGAAAGATGGGCCATCGACATTTCGACTCACGGCGAGTACGACGACTACTGGAAGCAGAGAGGCTACGCAATTGCTGAATACTACGAGGAGCACGCCGACGTTCCCACACTGTACCTGGGAGGTTGGTATGACTCCTACTGCCGCAACACCTGCGAGAGCTACATGGCGTTGAGTAAGCGGAAAAGCTCACCCCAGGTCCTCCTAATGGGGCCTTGGACCCACGGCGCATACGAGGTAAGCCACTCCGGCGACCTGTACTTCGGCGCCGACGCACCCATCGACTACAATGACTTGAAGCTCGCTTGGTTCGACCACTACCTGAGGGGGATGCACACCGAGGTAGCGGACTGGTCCCCGGTGCGAATTTTCACCATGGGGACCGGGGATGGGAGCCGGGCCATTCTTGGCGCACCCGGTGTTAATAGCGAGTATCCGGGGCGGGTGTACCACGGCGGCTATTGGCGCAGCGTTTCCGACTGGCCTCTACCTGACACCAACCTCACCCCCTATTACCTCCACGGGGACGGGACCCTTTCCCTAGATGTCCCGGAAGAAGACGCCTCTCCCCCCAGCGCTTATACCTTTGATCCTAGGAATCCCGTGCCCACCATGGGAGGAGGCATTTATGCCAGCGAAACCATTATGAGGCCCGGAGCTTTCGATCAGCGAGGGCGGTCCGACTTCTTCGGGTGTACGAATAACCTGCCCCTCAACGCCCGCAGCGACGTGCTGACATTCCAGACCGGCTACCTTGAGGAGGACGTGGAGGTAACCGGACCAATCGAAGTCCTCTTATTCGCAGCCTCAACCGCCGTCGACACCGACTTCACCGCCAAGCTGATCGACGTTTTTCCACCCAGCAGCGAATACCCCGAAGGGCTGGCTTTCAATATCACCGACTCCATAATCAGGGCCCGCTATAGAAACGGTTGGACCAATCCTGAACCGATGACCCCAGGCCTTCCTTACGAGCTAGCCTTCCAGCTTTACCCCACGTCCAACGTGTTCAGGAAAGGACACCGCATCCGGTTGGACGTCAGCAGCAGCAACTGGCCGCGGTTCGATGTTAACCCAAACACGGGAGGCCCCCAAGGTCGCGAACCCCGGTACGAGCAGGCCCATCAATCAATCTACCATGATGCTGCACGCCCTTCCCACATTGTTTTGCCCATTCAGCCATAAACTTGGGCTCGATGCCATGGACCTCCGTGACAGGAATCACCCGCCGAATGGTGGTTGGGAGTCAGGGGCGATCGCATCAATTGCTTCAAACCTGCCTGTGTCGCTTCACTGACGAGCCTCACGGACGACCTGCGCCAGACTGCGCCTGCGCGGCCACGGCCAGACCGTTATCGCCATGAAACCAGCTAACAGCCTCTAACTCGTTATTCCTGCCTACGCCCAAATCCAAAAGCGCCACGCATAAGGGATGCAGGACGTTACAAAGCAGCGCATAGCCACCCAACCCGTCATTCTCGCGAACGCGGGAATCCAGAGTGCCACCCATCCGAGTAGACTGTGCCACTGGACTACCGCCCTCGCAGCAGTGACGGCGCCCGGCTCTCGCCAGACAAAACGCGCCTGCCCTGTGTTGGGTGCCTTCATTCTTGAATAGACCCTTTGGGTAATGTATGCTGCCGGTACTAACGCTCGGACACGGTTATTCCGTGTATGTTGGGAGGTCCAGAAGTGAAATTCGGTCTATTTACCATCGTCCCGTGGCATGAAAGTCTCACCCAGGAGCGGGCCCTCAACGAGGCCCTGGAACAAATCGAGTTGGCTGATAAGCTGGGCTTGGACGAAGTATGGCTGGGAGAACACCGCTTCTCCCGGCACGGCCTGCTCTCAGGGATCTGGAGCTTTCTGGGTCAGGTTGCTGCTCGTACCAAGCATGTCCGCATCGGCACCGCTGTCGTAGTCCTGCCATTGCACAACCCCATCTTGGTGGCCGAGGAGGCCGCGATGGTGGACGTCCTCAGCGGGGGAAGGCTAAACTTCGGCATCGGAGCGGGATATCAGCGCCAAGAGTTCGATGGCGTGGGCGTCGACATCGAAGAAAGTCGGGAGCGATTCCACGAGGCCGTAGACGTCATCATCCAAGCTTGGACAGAGGACAAGCTCACCTTCCATGGAAAATACACCAACGTGGACGACCTGTGGGTGCTCCCCAAGCCGGTGCAGAAGCCCCATCCTCCATTGTTTCAAGCGGTAAGCACCAGTCCGGCCAGTGTGGAGTTCGCCGCCAGCCGTCAGATTCAGGTGATCGCCGGAGGCCCCACCGATATCTTGGGGCAAGCGCCCCAGGTGATCCAGCGTTGGCGGGAGAAGATGGACCAGTACGGACACCCCCACGCCCACCTGGACCCGCCCATGTCTAAAGCGATTTACGTGGCGCCCACTATGGAGGAGGCGGAGCAAGATCCTATAGGCTTGGAAGACTTCTCGTCTCGCATCCTGCGGTCTGTTGGAAACACCGGCGCACCCATAGGCATGCCGACGGACAAGAATGGTAATGTCCCCAAGGGCTACGAACATTGGGCCAATCGTCAGCAGGATCGGGAGCGGCGGGATGATCCCGGCCATGCCGGGCTGCCGCCGTTGCGGGGGACTCCTGAGGTCGTGACGGAGCGAATAAGGCAGACCCAGGCAGCGGGCATCGACCATGTATTCGGGGCCTTTGGATTCCCCGGGCTTCCCCACGAAAAGGTGATGCGCTCCATCGAGCTATTTGCTACCGAGGTGATGCCCAATTTCCGGGAGGTGCCCGTGGCCTAAGGGACCACGACACAAGCAATCATTCCCAGTTATTCATCAGATGACTGGGGCACAATCTCGAGACCATAAAGTACTGTGGTCGGGCTAATACCCATTCCACAGCGACATGATCGGTACGATCATCCGATAGAGATTAAGAGAATTGCAATCACAGGAGGGAAACTATGGTAATAGCAACGGATACCACCTTGATGAACGTCGAGGCCTTAAGAGCTACTGAGGAAGTCTTCCATCAGCAGATCGAAGGTGGGCTTCATCCCGGCTCGGCTATAGCAGCCTATCGCCACGGCAAGCTGGTGCTGGACCTCTACGGCGGTATGGCCGACGCTGAGTCGGGGACTCCGGTCGCTGAAGACACCATGTTTGTGCTGTACTCATGCACCAAGCCTCTCGCTGCTTTCGGGATGTTCGTCCTCTGGGAGCGCGGTCAGGTGAACTGGGACGACCCCGTAGGGAAATACTGGCCCGAGTTCACGAAAAATGGGAAGGCCGGTGTCACCGTACGCCACGTCATGACCCACCAAGCCGGTTTCCCAGCGACCCCGGCCGAATTGACCTGGGACAAGTGGCGGGACTGGGACGCTGTCGTCCAAGCGATGGAAAACGCGACTCCTATCTATGAGCCCGGCACTGTGTTGGCCTACCATCCGATGAACTTTGGCTGGTTGGTTGGGGAGCTGGTCCGGCGGATCGACGGTCGCCCCTTTAACCAGTTCCTGCAAGAGGAACTAGCGGAGCCCCTCGGTATGAATGACCTTTACGTGGGGCTTCCCCCCTCCCTGGAAGGACGTGTCTCCAAGATCCACGCCATGGAGGATGTGGACGCCAGCTTGCGGGCTCCCATTGCCAATCTTCCCGACCTAGTCGCCATGTGGAACAGGCCCGAAGTGCATCAGGCTGTTCTTCCGGCAGCCTGTGGGATAGCTACGGCCCGGGACTTGGCAAGGTTCTATGCCATGATGGTTGGCGGCGGCTCTCTAGACGGGGTGCAGATCCTCAAGCCTGAGACCATCGCTGAAGTGACCAAGCTCCAGGTTGAGGGCATTGACCCCACCAGCGGCAGCTACAACAGGCTTTGCATGGGCATGGCGCTCGCGGACCCTCGGGCGGGATTGTCACGTACAATGAATACCCGCACGTTCGGCCACTCCGGCGCTGCTACCTCGGTGGGCTGGGCGGACTTGGATTCGGGCCTGGCGGTCGCTATTATCACCAACGGGTTCCGGGCCGACGGGACCAACAACCCGCGTCTGGCTGCCTTCTCCCAGGCGTTGCGCACCGCCTGCCTTTAAGCTCTTAGCAGACGCGGTAACATAGGTTCGTACGACTTAATCGGGGTGGGTTAGACATCTAACCCACCCTAATCATTTGGCTACACTTGCGGCGAAGCCGTCTCCGGTCAATATTTGGACCAATCCCGGAGCCCTTCGTTTATCGTAGGCCCTGGGAAGCCCGTTCGTGGTGAGCTTGTCGAACCATGAACGACCGGTGCTTCGACAAGCGCAGAACAAACGGGAAAATGCACGTTGGGCGAATAATCAAGAGCCCCTAGACCGATCCTCCACGCCTTGGTGGAAGGCCTGCCTGGGGCGGAAGACCAGAGTAGGTTTGTCTTCAGCGATCAGAGTTAAGAACGGCTCTTTGACGAGCAAGTCTTAACTGTTGCGTTCAATCACAATCACCGGAATTTGCCGCGTTGTCCTGGTCT
Source organism: Dehalococcoidia bacterium (assembly GCA_965197555.1). GTDB lineage: Bacteria > Chloroflexota > Dehalococcoidia > Lucifugimonadales > UBA3495. Next base: position 3,099,025 of record OZ240213.1, read on the forward strand.
GATACTCATCGTAGGCAGGCCAGATTTTCGTCATGATCTCCCACAAGCCCGGCTGTTCCTCTGGGGTAGCAGTACGAGCCTGAGCCGAGAACCGGTCGGCCAGCACCTGTATCTCCACATTGGGCTCCTTGACCAAATTCCGATACCAACCGGGGTGGCGTGGAGCCCCGCCGCGGGAAGCCACCAACAGGTACCGGTCCCGGTCCTGGCCATAGATCAGCGGAGTAGTGTAGGGTTGTCCTGAATCCCGGCCGATAGTGGTAAGGAGCAACGTTGGGACGCCGGACCAGATATGGCCGTCTTCGCCATTGGTTGCTAGATAGCGCTCCATGTGGTCCTGAATCCAGTTGGCCGGCCGCTCACTTGGTGTCGTCATATCTCTCGTACCCTCGGCTTGATTTTGACCGCTGCCAGCAACCCCATCCACTCTACTGGCAGGAACCAGCGGGATATTAGCCCCAGGCGTTAAACCCTATCGAGGAAGTATGACCCAGGGTCCTTGCCTTCTCAACGTTACACGAGCCCAGACCTTGCCGCTTGTCATTCAAAGAGCTTTGCCCATGGCCGGACTCTCCAGCGGCGTTTTGTACCCTGCTGTTCCGGCCAGCCTTGACTGTGCCATTAGAATGTCGGGGTGATGCCCAATCAACGCGGTATGCGAGAAAATGTCGGGCTTAACTTGTTAGCGCGGAGCAGCGAGGCAAATACTCGCCTCGCTCCTGATGTTCTTGGGTCCTATGCTGAACCTGCGACTTAACCCGTCGAACTTCGGCCTGGGCGGACGCAGCATACATTACGCCTGGGTGATAGTGGCGGTTGCGGCGGTGATGCGCCTCTCCAGTTCGTCCTTCCGTTCGTCTTCCAGCGTACTGATACCCCGCCTCGTCGAGACTTTCGACTGGAGTTACGGCGCCGTCGGTGGGGCGTTCGCTTTGCAGTGGGTTGTCTCGGGGCTGTTTGGGCCTCCCTCGGGCTGGTTGGGCGACCGGTACGGCGTTCGGGTGACCATGCTGCTGGGCGGACTGTTGTTTATCGCTGGCATGGTGTTGACCAGCTTAGTGTCGTCACTCTGGCAGTTCTTCTTGTTTTTCGGGATTCTCTTGAGTCTTTCCATGGCAATATTTCAGGTCCCTATGACGGTGGCGGTCACCATGTGGTTCAGAAGGCACCTGGGCATCGGCATGGGAACACTGCAAGCTTCCCAAGGGCTGGGGCCATTGATCGCGGTGCCCGTGCTGCTGGCGATAATTCAAGGGTTTGGTGGAGGAGAGGCCGGCCTCAGGGCAGCTTTTTGGTTGCCGGGTGTGGTGGGTGGAATCGTCATGCTGCTGTTGATACGCCTCTTCTACAATGAGCCGGCCGAGGCCGGGCTCAGGCCTCTGGGTGCCCCTGACGACGAGCCTATCCGCGTGCTACAAAGCGGAGAGGTTGCCCGTGTCAGGACCAAGACCTTTCTGCGCCAGGCCCTACGCACCAACGCCTTTTGGAATCTGATTGGGATCCATTTCTGGGGATGCGCTGGCCACGCCATCGTCCTGGTATACCTGGTCGCTATGGCCGAGGACCGGGGCGTAGCCAAGGGATTGGCCGCTGGCACCTTTGTAACCCTATCGGTCGTCAGCTCGCTGACCCGCTTCGCGGTGCCTGTGGTGGCCGACCGCATGGGCAGCAAGGGTGCCATGGCCGTTTGTTTCTTTCTCCAGACCGCGCCCGTGCTGATACTGTTCTTCGCTCACGACGCGTGGATGTTCTACCTCTTCGCGGTGCTCTTCGGCATCGGATTCGGTGGTGAAATGAGCGCCTTCCCTATCATCAACCGACAGTATTACGGCAACGCGCCCATTGCAACCGCCTACGGCTGGCAAATGCTGGGGGCGGGCATAGGCATGGCCGCCGGCGCCGCTATTGGCGGCCTGGTCAGGGACTGGACCGGGGACTTCAATTACACCATGGTGCTGTCTCTGGTGTTGGGCATGGTCGGCGTGGTCTCGATCCTGGTGCTGCCCACAACTTCGCGCCAACTGATCCCCCACTGGGAAGACGCCCTCCCTCAAGAGGCCCGCTCCCCTACCCCAGGCTGAAAAAGCGCGGCAGCGGATTGGTATGGCCCGATGCCCAAGCCGTTTCAGTAGGGGAGCAACCAGGATTCCGAGAAGGCCAGCGCGCAGGTGCTGTGTTGGCGGGCCTCTCTTTGGCGGGGGAAAGGCCTGCCCGATGCCGAGTTCCCGTTGATCTTCACCTCGGCGCTGCTTGCCGGAATCAGTACAGTGGCGACTCCGTGAGGCCGGTCAGGGTTGCTGCCAGGAAGGGCATGGCTTAGATACGCCTCTCCCAGGGAGCTCCAAGTCAGTGAGACCTCTTCGTCGCTACTTGTGACTGTTTCGGTCCACGATGACCTCAGATCGCCGGAGCTAGCGAAGCTCGCCTCGATCCCGGGTAGCTCCAGGTTACCAAAAGTCTCGTTGATGGTGCCCTGGATTTCTCCCTGCAACCATCGTGTCATTTCCAGGTTGTCGGTATAGACCCTTGGCTCGTTATTGGTTAGCTCACTTTGCAGAAAGAGCACATGGCCGGGACCACCGGGAGAAAATAGAATGCGCCAGAAACTTGCGTCAGTGGTGACCGGGCCGTCGTCGGTATCGCTGAGACGGATATAGGGGTTCTCTCCGGTAAGCAGCACCCGGTTCGGGTCGATGGGACTTGTGGTCATATTCTAGCCTCCTTTCAGATACATCTTAGGCTTGTATATCTTAGGCTTGATACATCCCTGGATTTTAGCAGACGATGAGCAGCGGCGGGACTCATTGTCCCATGGCCGCCATGATAGAATCAGGCTGCCGTCAACACTTTCCGTGCGAGAGCGTAGCTATGGCCCGCAAGCCCGCTAGCCTTCCCACTACCATTAGTCCCATGCTTGGGCAATTGGTCCGGAAGCCCTTTGATTCGCCGAAGCACATATTCGAATTAAAGTGGGATGGTATTCGGGCCTTGGCTTTCATCGAAGGGGGCGAGTTAAAGCTGCTGAGCCGCAATTCTCGAAACATCACCTCCCAGTTCCCTGAATTGGGTCCGATGCCCCAGCAAATCACCACCGATAGTGTAATACTGGACGGCGAAATTGTCTGTTTGGACGACCAGAACCGCCCCAGCTTCTCGCTGCTCCAGCGACGCCTCCATTCTACGCGCCCTGTCTCGCGAAGAAGCCGTCCCGTCAATTTTATTGCCTTTGACCTGCTCTACTCCAACGGCGTCTCCGTGATGAAGGAGGCCCTTACCAAAAGGAAGAATCTCCTTCACCAAATCTTGACACCCAGCGACCAAGTCCAAGCCAGCGAGTTTGTTGAAACCGATGGCGAAGCGTTTTTCCAGGCTACCTGCGACCTCGGCCTGGAAGGAATCATGGCCAAGGACAAATCAAGCCATTATCTACCGGGCAGGCGCAGCCCCAGTTGGCAAAAGATTAAAAGAGTTAGAGAGAGCGAGTTTGTCATCGGAGGGTACACCTTCGGGGGCCAGCGCAAGGAGCTGTTCAGTTCCCTTCTCCTAGGCCTCTACGATGCCCAAGGACAGTTGATTTGTACCGGCAGCGTCGGTACCGGTTTTTCCCAGGCCGAGGCCAAACGGCTCTACGCTGAGCTCCAACAGTTACACGTCCCGGTGCGCTCGTTCAAGAACGCTCCCGATGTCAAGCGGATGATCTTCTGGTGCCAACCGGAACTGGTGTGCCAGGTAGAGTACGGGGAGTTCACCATGGACGGTAAACTCCGCTATCCGGTCTATCTGAGGCTGAGAGACGACAAAGCTCCCGATGATTGCACTTTGGAAGATGCCCCCGGTTGGCCCCGAACGGTGCCAATGGGGCCGTCTCTTTGACTTGACCTAGGATACCCAGCCAGATAAGATTTGGGCCTGCTGAACGCGACTCTGGGCGTGGATGTGGGGCCGGGAGGCTGTCGCGCTACCAAGCACCACCGGAGGCGCGATTATGCCGCGGCGATCAATGTGGAACGGGGCCATCAGCTTTGGAATGGTCGTCATTCCTGTAAAGATGTACCCCGCCACCGACAGCAAGGACATCAACTTCGTCAATTTGCATAGCACCTGCCAAAACCGCATTCGCCAACCACGGTACTGCCCCCATCACGAAACCATCGTCGATTCCAAGGAAATCGTCCGGGCGTATGAGTATGGCAAAGACCAGTACATCATCATGGAAGACTCCGACTTAGAGGACGTACCGGTCCCTTCCAAGCACACCATCGAAATTACCCAGTTTGTCGATCTGCCCAACATCGATCCGATCTATTTCGAGAAAAGCTACGCCCTCGAGCCCCTGGAGATAGGGTTGAAACCCTTCTTCTTACTCAAGCAGGCGTTAGAAAATACTGAACGGGTCGCTATCGCCAAGGTTTCCATCAGGCAGAAAGAGCGGTTATGCGCTCTCAGGCCTTTCGAGCACGGTCTTATGATGGAGACGATGCACTATCCGGATGAGATCCGCGGCATGGACGAGCTCGAGCTGCCTGAAGAAGAAGCTCGTGTAACCGACCAAGAAATGAGCATGGCGGTCGCCTTGATCGATCAACTGGCCGGCGCTTTCGAGCCTGGGAACTACGCCGACGATTACCGCGCGGCCTTGGAACACCGCATCCAGGCGAAGCTGGGTGTGGCTGAGCCGGTGGTAGCCGCCCCGGTCACGCCTCAGGGCAAGGTCGGCGATCTGATGGAGGCGTTGAAGGCCAGCATCGAGGCCACTAAATCGGAGCGCTCAAGCCGACAGCAAGCAGCAACGGCTAACGCTACTCCGCTGAAGAAAGCCGCGCCACGAAAGGCCAAGAGCAAGGTTCCAACCTGATCGGGCCACCGGGTTCCTGGCCTCTGCCCTCGTTGGATAACAAGACCGGGACTGCGGACTGGCAGTCCCGGTCTTGTTATTCTGCCTTTCTTATTCTACAAATGGGGAAGCCGTTGGGACGAAGACAATAAGCTGGCCGCCACATCCCCCATGACGGATACGCGCTCCGGGAGAGTGCTTATAGTGAATTGGTCCGGGGTAATCTCTCCTGATTCAACCTCTTGCCAGGTCAGTGGCGCCGATACCGTGGCACCCGGCATGGGCCTAACGCTGTAGATGGATGCAGTAGTCCTGCCGTAACCAACCTGATTGTGGTCCAAGAGTACCTTATCTGTCCTTCGGTTTCTTGTGTAGTCCATGGAGAATAGGTCCGGACGCCGGTCGGATAGCACCCGGTCGACAGCGATGGCCCACGTATGCACTTCGTCAAAAGTAAAATCGGGTGTGGTGCCGACGAGAATGTGGAGCCCATTGGCGCCGCTGGTCTTCGGCCAGCTTTCGACGCCAAGGCTGTCCAGAGCCTCCTTGATCACCATGGCCGCCTCACAAAGGCGCCGATATGACAAGCGCGGACCGGGGTCAAGGTCGAACACCAAGAGGTCGGGATACAAAAGGTGCTTGCTGCGGGACAGCCAGGAGTGCAACTCAACCGAGTCCTGATTGATGACCCAAAGTAAGTCGGCTACGTCCTCAATCACGGGGGCGAAGCCGTCCTCCATTTCCACCCTGCTGACCCAATCAGGCGTCGTCGCGGCAAGCCGATGCCTGTAGTAAGGTCTCTCTTTTACCCCGTGGGGAAAAGCTTTTAAGGTCAGGGGGCGGCCTCGGATGTGGGGAATCAGAGTCGGCGCCAGGGTCTGGTAGTACAGTAGTACCTCTGCTTTGGTAATCTCGTCGTCGGGGAACAGCACCTTCTCCAAGTGGGTCAGGCGCAACTGCTTCCCATTGACCTCAACGATGCGTGTATCGCCTTGGCGGGCCATGAGGCAAAGTCTATAGCAGCCGGCCCTTGACGGGCAATCAAAGATATGCTGGCAACACGGCCTTTTGATTCTCGAAAGTCGTGGGAAGCCCGCTCGTGGTGAGCTTGTGCAACCGTTCGTGGTCAGCTTGTCGAACCACAGCATCCACGAGGAGGTTCGCATAAAAAATAAGGTACCCGCGATATTGCCTGGAATGGCCCAGAACCCTTCAGTTCTAGTGGTCCATTGCAATCCCGTGGTGAGCCCTGCCACAGGCGCAGGGCAGGCCCGTAGCATCAAGAACCCGCGGCCTTCGACAAGCTCAGGCCGAACGGAACAACTCGTTCGTGGTGAGCTTGTCGAACCATAAACGGACGGTCATTCGACAGCCGCGGAACAACAGAGAGATTCGCGTTATGTGGGGGACTAAAAGGCCCTGATCATGCTAAACCCGCCCGAGACCGCAGCCGGACCCCGCCGGGGCGGGGGCCTAAACCCCAGCTAGCCCCGCCCTATAAAAGGCATCTTGGTCGCCATGACGGTCATGAACTGGACGTTGGTGTCCAGCGGAAGACTCGCCATGTAAACGACGGCCTGGGCCACATGGTCCGTGCTGAATCTTGGCTCAGGCGCAATAGCCCCGTGGGCCTGAGCAACGCCCCGTTCCATGGCTGCGGTCATGTCGGTGTCCGCGTTGCCAATGTCGATCTGGCCGCAAGCGATATCGTATTTCCGCCCATCCAGGGATGCCGCCTTGGTGAGCCCGGTGATAGCATGCTTGGTAGAGGTGTAAGGCGCCGAGTTGGGCCTTGGCGCGTGGGAAGATATCGACCCGTTGTTGATGATTCGCCCGCCCATTGGCTCCTGGCTCTTCATGTACCGAAATGCTTCCTGAGTACACAGAAACGCTCCGGTCAGGTTCGCGTTAACGACCGTTGTCCATTGCTCGTAGGTCAGGTCTTCTAGAGGAATGGGCGGTGCGGAGCTCCCGGCATTATTGAACAGGAGGTCGATCCGGCCAAAGGTCTCCGCCGTCCTGGAAAACAGGTTCTTTACAGAGGTGGGGTCGCCTACATCGGTGGTGACCACCAAAGTACGTTCGGAAGCCGGGCCGGCTTCAGTCGCGGTCGACTCCAACCGTTCAGCACGGCGCCCGGCAAGAGCGACGGAGTAACCGTCCTCCAAGAGAGCCAGCGCACAATGTTTTCCTATACCCGTCCCCGCTCCGGTAACTATGGCTACTTTTCCCTGTGAGCTCATTGACCGCATCTCCTATGTATAGAGCTGCCCGCCCCCTAATGTCGTTCAATATCCTGAGGACAACCTCTCACCGTCCTTTGAAAGGCTCAGGCCCACCGACAGGACCAACGAAGAAAATAGGTGCAACCGTTCGTGGCGAGCATGTCGAACCATGCGTGGCGAGCACCGACCGTTCGTGGCGAGCACCGACCATTCGTGGTGAGCTTGTCGAACCACAGTTGGTTCACCCTTCCCCAAGCCTGTCCTGATCTCGTCAAAGCACCGACCGTTCGTGGCGAGCACCGACCGTTCGTGGTGAGCATGTCGAACCACAGTTGGTTCACCCTTCACAAGCCTTTCCTGATCTCGTCAAAGCGCCGACCGTTCGTGGCGAGCACCGACCGTTCGTGGTGAGGACAGACCGTTCGTGGTGAGCTTGTCGAACCACAGTTGGTTCACCCTTCCACAAGCCTGTCCTGATCTCGTCAAAAGACAGACCGCTCGTGGTGAGGACAGACCGTTCGTGGTGAGCTTATCGAACCACATTCGATAGGCCAAAGAAGACCCAATCGCGTGACAAATTTAAGCCTCTATCCGATAAACACGGGCGGCCGTGTCATGAAACATGGCAGCGCGCTCGGAGGCCGAATAGTCCTTGGTCAACCGTTTGAAAGCGTTGTACATCACGTTATAGGAAAAGGATACCTTGTCGACCGGGAAGTTGCTCTCGAACATACACCGGTCGAGACCAAACTGCTCAATACAGTAATTCATAAAAGGCGCTATTGACTCCGCTAACTCCTCGGAACCAATGGGCTTCCTCCGCTCGTGCCAGTCGAAGCCGCACCGAGGCATTCCAATGCCGCCTAGCTTCATGATTATGTTGGGACAAGCCGCGACGGCAGCGATTCCACTCCGCCAATTGGCCATCACCTCGTCGTCCCGGCCGCCATAGGCCCTGTGCGCATCAGGCCGCCAATGTGGTTCAGAATAATGGTCAGGCCGGGCAGGGATTTAGCGAAATCCACCAGCTCGGGCATCTGCGGGAAGTACATTGAGTTCTCCAGGCATAGACCCATACTCGCCAATACACGAGCGCCTGCCCGGTAGCTGTCGCTGGCCAGCACTCCCTCGGTTTCTCTGTTTTCCAACTCTGGGTGGGGATCCCAACCGACGGAGTGGCGGATCCCGCGAAAACGGTTGGGGCTGGCCGCCTGCAACGCCTCCAACACCGGCGCTACCCCATCGCCTAGTTTCAGGTCGGCGTGTCCGATAATGCCTGCCGCGGCACGACCGGAGCCGTACAAGCCGCCGGCGCTGGCGGCCGCCAGGCCCTGAACGAACTCGACCTCTCCGACGGGGCGGAATTCCACCGGTCCACCGGGCCGGTACATCGACCTCGCCTCTACAAACACCGTGGAACGCACGTTATGTCCGCTGTTGATGTCGTCTGCCAGTTCGTGGAGGAGGTACCGTTGGTACGGAATTCGTTCGGCCCTGAAATCCCAGAAGTGATGATGAGGGTCGGAGATGGGCATTTCCAGCTCCAAAGTGGCTTCCGGAGTCAAAGCCAGCCAGTCATTTCCTCCAAAGGGCATGATGGCGCCTCCCCACTTGTTGCTAGCCCTAATCCTAACACACGCGCTCAAAGCCGCGGCCCCGCGGCTACCTCCCCTGCCGGCCTGTGATACCGGCATATAGCGGTTACCCGGGTCGCACTGTCGCCAAAGCCATGTAGGTGTCTGCGTGACTGCTGTAAAATTGCAGGCTGATTAGGACGTTTGGAACGGGGTGACGCTTACGGAGCCCAGACGTTGAAGCCTTCAAAACTGGGACTGCTATGGTGGTCCCGGAAGGAATCGCCCATCACAGTGACTTTGCCATGTTCTTGATTGTGGCTTAAATCCAGCATGGCAACCAACGCGTCATTGACAAAGAACCACCCTGACTCCCCGTATGCAATAAGCAGGAGACGATTCTCATTTAAGAGTGTCGCCGAAACCCCGGACAAGAACCCTGAATCCTTCATCGTGTAGTTCGTCTCACCAACGTCACGGGTATAGTGGAACCACCACTTATCGCCAGTAACCCCAACGAGGTCTAGCCGGTTATATTCTGGGTTGCGAATGACGAACCCATGGTCCCAGTCAGAGCCTTGAGGTTTGGCGAATTTGGCCTCAACCACGAAATCGCGCGCCCACACTCGGCTGTCGTGTCCGGCGAAGAACCCTGGTTTCTTTTGCAGCTTGCCGCTGGCGGGACCATAACGCCTGCTTAGCCGTTCACCCTGGAAATTCTCGTACCAGGTAACCGCACCGGAAACTTCATTACCTTCAGTTGCTCCGGTGATGACGGCAACGTCTCCAGCCTTAGTCACGGTTGCACTGCTGTGAGCTGTGCGAGTACGTCGCTGAACTGGCCAGTCCGGCTATCACGCCAAATTGTGATGGTGTAGACGTCGGTAGTCGTTGCGAGACTGCCCAGGGATGCGGTGAAGCTGAACGCTTCCGTGGTTTCCGTCCAAGCGTCTGCGACTACGTCGTTGCTCAAGAGGTCCGTATAAAATAATCCAGGAGGCAGTGGCGCTAGGATACGCGCGACTGGCTCTCCGCACTGGTTAGAGAATCCCCCGCCGACGCAGTAGCTGTCCAGCGCGTCGATCTGCTGCGACGTCTTGGGTGTAGGCAAGGGGTCGTAGTGGATGCTGACGACGCCACCCACCTCGACTCCTTGCCGCCGTTTGATGAGAGAGAACGACAGAGATCCGGTAGGAGAGAGTGATGGAGAGGCTTTCGCTTCCACATCTCCGCCCTCGAAGTGCTGGACGAAGATTACAAGTCTGCCGTTGGAGGCGACGCCGATGTTCACAGCCTGGTGGTTTTTGCCGAGGATGTTATCGCGGTGGCCCCAGTCCGCATGGGCATCGTCGTGCATCATCGCGAATTGGAGCTCGGTGATGGCTGCAACCGGCATTGGGACGCGACACTGAACTAGCAAGGAATCGCAATTAGCTTGGTGCCAATCACTGTCCGTCCATCCACTGGAAGCGGCGTTCTCGGAGACGTAGCTCGTGCCGCCATGCTGGGTGTAGACCATGTAAGGTTTGCGGCCATCAGCCCACCAATGTCCCTGATAGCTGTGGTGTAACATGTCCTCGGCGTGCAGTTGGGCCGCCGGATTCGTGCCGAGGATGACGGGGGGCAAGCCATGGTCCGCACGGTCGTGGTTGATGAGATCCAAGGCGAACTGCCGTAGGCTCTCGATTCGTGGCGAGGGTGCCGACGTGGGCGTGGGGCTCAGCGTAGGCCGCGGCGTTGGAGTAGGTAACGGTGTCGGGGTTGGGGTTGGCGTCGGTGTAGGCAACGGCGTAGGCGTTGGCGCTGGAGATGGAGTGGGCAACAGGATAGGGGTCACGGTTGGCAGCAGAGTGGGAGTTGGCTTGCGCTGAGCCTCCGTGGTGGCCTGTATCCCGGCAGCCACGGTTGCGGGAATGTTCCAGAGTGGGGGTGGGCGTCGCCGAATGTCCGGAGTGGGGGTGGGTGTCGCCGGCGGAAGCGCGGCTTGCACGGCGGCCTCCACGGTGGCCTCGATGTCAGGAGTAGGGGACTGCTGGCAAGCCGCCAGAAACGCGGCTAAACAGGCCAACAGCGACCATTTGAGAAGGCTGCGCACCGTTGGATTATAGCAAAAGAACAGGCCACATCATCGCCAGATCAACAACAACTATGGTATTTTTAAACAGTACTGGGTATTAATTCAACCAAGAGAGGAATTTGACGATGGCGCGCAAACTACCTGGCGAAAAATATTTGGGAGACGCATTGCACGTTCCTTTGTCCTCAGACGGGCAAATCGCTGCCTACGTGTGGCCCTTGAGGATTCTGACGGTGAGAGAGAACAAGATTGGTGGGCCGACCATTGGGGTTGAAGTCGGGAACGAAGAGGTCCTGCGCTTCGACTGCCACGCCGCTCCGGGCCATTGGCATGGCGGCGGCTATGACCGGTTGGAATCACCCGGCAACTCGCATCGAGATTTCCCCCAGGGTCTGGTAGACGTTGAGGAGCAGCTCGATTGGTCTTTCCACCAAATACTGGAACGTTGCCAAACATTGCTGGAGGAAGCAGAACACGGGCCCGCTGGCCAGAAGCTTGTGCCTTCCCTGGTACAAACCGGGATAGAGTCCATCAAGGCTCACCTCGTCAATCAAGGCGACCTGAGGTCGCAAGCGATCGCGGACAATCTGATCTCGGTATAAGTCAGCAACAACCACAGCCTTGTGGGATCCTTGGTCAACTTCCACGGGATGATGACTACACCGAAGGGCTGACTGCTCTCGCTGGACTAGTCCAGTAAGGCGACACGCGGCGTTGACACCATTCCGCAGGGTCGGTACCATTCCCACCGATTGGCGACCCCAAACAATAAGTTATTCGCAAACTGATTCCACTTCCATGGAGACCAACCGCTTTACGAAGGATTGAGTCCGATGGTACTGAAAATTCCGCCCCGCCTACCCAAGGTCCTACAGCGGCTCAGCACCGAAGAGTACACACCTCGCCCCCACCACCCTACCAACCTGTCCGTGGTGGCCAAGGTGCGCGACCAAGGGCCCAGTCTCGCCGCTCGCCTTAGCATGTCGACGGGTGATTACTGGTCCAGCAGACAAGGGACCGCTGCCGCCCTCCTCACTATTGACGAGGCCTGGGGCAGCGGCTTCTATAATGTGCCACCGGAAGCGGCGCTGGACCGCGCGGCCGCCGATGCCTCCCTTGGGGGCAACCAGTTGGTCATCGATGCTCAGACCCACTACGTGGCAGACCGGCCGGTGGCTACTAAGGCTACCCTTGAAGGCATCATTGGCATGGCCGAGTCCGTCTCTCCGGAGCGTTTCAAGGGCCTCGACAAGCTGGTGCGAGACCAAAACGCCGCCGGATACTCATTCGCCGAATATTTGCGCTGCGTCTTTCTGGAATGCGAAACGGCAGTCGCCGTGCTCACGTCCGGACCGGGGGCCGAGGAAAAGGACCCGGCGCGCAACCTCAACAACGCGGAAATGTTGGGGACCCGCGAACTCATTGAACGGCTTGGCGGTAGCGGCCGCTTGATCAACCACACTACCGTCCACCCCAACGTACCGGGTGAGATAGAACGCATGGACCGGTGGAAGGACTGGTGTGTCCCGGCCGGCTGGAAATGTTACACCATGTATGGCGCCTCTGGCGTCGGAACAATGAACTGGACGGACAAGTCATGGATGCTGGATGACGAGGAGTCCGGTCTACCCTTCTTGCGCCGCACTATGGAGACGGGTGTGCATATCCTATGCGTCCATAAGGGGATCAGCAGCGGGGCTGACACCGGCTGGAATGGCCCCTCGTCCCCTAGGGAGATCGGCCCAGTGGCCAAGGCCTTCCCCGACATCCAGTTTATGGTCTATCACTCGGGCTACGAGCCGCGGGAAGGAGACCTGGAAGAGGGACCGTATTCGGAGGAGACTTCCGACTACGGCGTGAACCGCCTTATAAAGAGTTTGAAGGATGCAGGCATTGGGCCCAACGATAACGTCTACGCCGAGTTGGGCTCCACTTGGTACCTCATAATGTCACACCCCCGGGAAGCGGCCCACGTCATGGGTAAGCTCCTAGCGGCTCTCGGCGAAGACCGCATCCTCTGGGGCACCGACTCCGTGTGGTACGGCTCGGCTCAACCCTTGATTGACGCCTTCCGCGCTTTCCAGATACCACAAGAGTACTGCCAGCGCTACGGTTATCCTCAGCTTACCGCCACGGCCAAGGAGAAAATCCTGGGGCTAAACGCCGCCCGCCTCTACGGGATAGACCCTGAAAAGGCGCAGACGGCCGCCCGGACCGACAACCTGGCCTGGGTAAAAGCGGCTCTGGAGGAGTACAAAGCCAAGGGCAGTCCCTCCAGCAATCGCTAGCGCCGGACTCCGACCAATTCGGTGAGCGCAGCGACCCTTTGTCCGCTGCACTCGGTTGGAATGCTGACAAGGTCCCCAGACGCCGCTTTGGTGCCGGTGGCACTCTCGTCTGCACCGACGTCGTAATTCCCTTTCGTGACAGTTTCACTGCCTTGCACGGAGTTGTAATTATGTCCGACTATTTGCCGACGCCCGGCGCCACCCTTGAAGAGCTAGACACCCCGGCCTTGCTCATTGACCTCCCCATTTTCGAGCAAAACCTGAAGCTTGTAGCCGACTTCTATGCAGACAAAGAAGCCAAGGTCCGGCCTCATATCAAGGGCCACAAGTCTCCTGAAATCGCTCGTCTACAGCTAGAGGCGGGAAGCACGGTTGGCGGGGTCTGCGCAGCAAAGCTGGGCGAGGCCGAGACCATGGTCAAGGGTGGGATCGACAAAGTCTTGATATTCAACGAAATCACGTCCCCTCCCAAGATGCGTCGCCTCACCGCCTTGGCGAAGCGCGGGGATATTACCGTGGCTGTGGACGATCCAGGGAACGTGGAGGAGCTATCGGAGGCAGCGCAAGCCGCCGGTGTCACCATCGGTGCCTGCGTGGAAGTGTCCGTTGGCATAGACAGGTGCGGCATCGCCCCGGGCAGGCCCGCGGTAGACCTGGCCAGGGCGGTGATGAAAGCGCCGGGCCTCCACTTCGCCGGACTATTGGGCTACGAAGGTTCTATTCCCCTCCCTGATTTCGAGGAACGGTCTATGAAGACCAGGGAGCGCATCCAGCGGTTGCTGGACACCCGGGAGATGGCGGAAACTGCCGGTCTACACTGTGAGATCGTGGGCGGCGGCGGCACCACCACCTGGAACATAACCGGGACAATCCCCGGGATAACCGAAGTCCAACCGGGCCGTTATGTCACCTCGGACCTGCTTTACCAACCGCTGGGAGACTTCGAGGTCTCGGTTAAGATCCTGGCCACTGTGATCAGCCGCCCCAGGAAGGGCCTGGCTATCATCGACTGTGGCCACAAAGCGAGCCACCTGAACTTTTCCGGCCACGCTACCCCGGAGAAGTATCCCATCCTGGCTCCCGAGTACACTGGCTACCCCGAGGTAGAGAGCCCGCTAGGGGCGCGAGTCGTAGGTTTGGACGCCGAGCACGGCCGTATAGAGCTGGCAGGTGACGCCGAACAGCTCCGTAGGGGTGACAAAGTGGTCCTGCTGGCCGGTTACCACGGCGCACCGTTGAACCAGCACTCCTACTACCTGGGAGTCCGTGACGACATAGTCGAGACAGTGTGGGACACCTCGGGAATCAACAAGTACCGGTAAATGCCCAGTCCACCATCGCATGAATACAGCCATCTAGGAACCGTGTCCCCCTCCCCCCGCTCACCCTGAGCCTGCTTAAGAGCCTGCCCTGAGCCTGCTTAAGGGCGTTGTTTCGATGGACGGTTCTCCCTTCCCCCCGCCCTGAGCCTGCCTAAGGGCGTTGGTTCGAAGGACGGTTCCCCCTCCCCCAGTTCGCCCTGAGCCTGTCGAAGGGCCGTTGGTCGAAGGACGGTTCTCCCCCTCCCGCCGCTCCCCCTGAGCCTGCTTAAGGGCGTTGGTTCGAAGGGCGGCTGGCCCCCCGCCCTGAGCCTGCTTAAGGGCGTTGGTTCGAAGGACGGCTGGCCCGCTCGCCCTGAGCCTGTCGAAGGGCCGTTGGTTCGAAGGACGGTTCCCCCTCCCCCCGTTCGCCCTGAGCCTGTCGAAGGGCGTTGGTTCGAAGGACGGTTCCCCCTCCCCTCCGCCATGAGCCTGTCGAAGGGCCGTTGGTCGAAGGACGGTTCTCCCTTCCCCCCGCCCTGAGCCTGTCGAAGGCCTGCCGAAGGAGCCCATAAAAACTAATTTGACCTGCAGGGGCTCCATTCTTCTTGAGACTAGCTACCAGCAATGCTACGATGGTTAGCCTATGGACCCTCAACTCGTACGAAATTTCTGTGTTATCGCCCACATCGACCACGGTAAGTCCACCCTGGCCGACCGCTTTCTGGAAATAACCGGCACTGTCCGGCTCCAGGACATGAAATCCCAGTTCCTGGACCAAATGGACCTGGAGCGGGAGCGGGGGATCACTATCAAGGCCAAAGCGGTCACGATGTCCCATCTGGCCCCCGATGGACAGGTGTACCAGCTAAACCTGATCGACACCCCCGGCCATGTGGATTTCAGCTATGAAGTCTCTCGCTGCCTGGCTGCCAGCGAAGGGGCGCTACTGATGGTGGACGCCAGCCAGGGAATCGAAGCCCAAACCATCGCCAATACCCTTCTGGCTTTGGAGTATGACCTTTACTTGATTCCCGTGATCAACAAAGTGGATTTGCCCCAGGCCGAACCGCAACGAGTGGCCGCGGAGCTGCAACAGGCCTTCGGCTTCAAAGAAGATGAAATCCTATACGTATCCGCGAAAGAAGGGACCGGCGCCAGGGAGATTCTGGACGCTGTGGTGGCCAGGATACCCCGGCCCAGTGGCCAGGCCGGCCTGCCGCTCCGGGCAATGGTGTTCGATTCGCTCTACGACCCATACAAAGGAATCATCGCCTACCTACGCGTAGAGGACGGCAGGTTGTCCCGCGGTGACCGGGTCCAGGTCATGTCCTCGGGACAAGTGGCGGAGATCGTTGAGGTGGGCGTTTTCGATCCATTTCCTCAAGCAGTGGAGGTGCTGGAGGCCGGGCAAGTGGGCTATTGCGCCACCGGACTCAAGCAGGTCCAAGAATGCAGCGTGGGCGACACCCTGACCGGCTTGGACCGGCCGGCCCAAGAGCCATTGCCGGGCTACGTGCCCTTGAAACCCATGGTCTTTGCCGGGCTGTACCCATCGGATGGCGAGGACTACGCCAGGCTGCGGTCCGCCTTAGAGAAACTGCAACTAAACGACGCCTCTCTGGTTACGGAGCCCGACAATAGCGCCACGGTCGGTTTCGGCTTCCGCTGCGGGTTCCTCGGCTTGATGCACCTTGAAATCGTTCAAGAGAGGCTGGAACGGGAGTCTGGACTGGATATAGTCGTGACTGCCCCCAGTGTTGCTTATCAGGTGGTACTGGCCAATGGTAAGACCGTCCGAGTGGATAACCCCTCGAAGTTGCCACCCTCTAATGAGATCAAGGAGATTCAGGAGCCGGTCCTGAGCTTAACCATCGTGGCTCCCGGCCGCCACGTGGGCGTCATCATGGAACTGATGCACTCGCGGCGGGCTGATTACAAGCGCATGGAGTACATTCAGGGGCTGCCGGGTCGCCAGGGCGACTCAGAACAGACGAGAGTGGTATTGGAATACACCATGCCTCTGGTGGAGATGCTGGCAGACTTCTATAACCAACTGAAGTCGCGGACTCAAGGATACGCCTCCTTGGACTACACCGTGGAAGGTTACCGGGCAGCACCTCTGGTCAAGGTTGATGTTCTGTTGAACCACCAACCGGTGGAGGCACTGGCGATGATTCTTCACCGGGATCGAGCGGTGGACCAAGGCCGCGCCGTGGTAGAAAAGCTTAAGACCACCATACCCCGCCAGCTATTCGAAGTCCCAATCCAGGCCTCTATAGGCAACCGAGTAATTGCTCGGGAGACCGTCCGCCCCCTGCGTAAGGATGTCCTGGCCAAGATCTATGGCGGTGACGTAACCCGAAAGCGCAAGCTGCTGGACAAGCAAAAAGAGGGCAAGAAGCGGCTCAAGAGGATAGGCCGGATAGAAATTCCTCAGGAAGCATTCTTGAGCCTACTCAACATCAGCGGGGAAGAATAAGCGCTAAACCCTTAGGGCTTCTCGGAGTCCACGGGCTTGGAGCAGATGTACCAACCAGGGCCCGGTCCAACAACCCTTTCAGCAGATGGCCCCTACAATGCTCGTCCCGGGGACGGGACGGTCCCTCCGATGGACACACCTCTGATGTCCCAGCCAACTCTTCATGGTTAGCAGCCAACGGCGACTCTTCCCACGCCTAAGGGCCCTGACCGATGTGCCGTCTAATGGGCAAGGGTAAACTATCTCGATCAGGGCTTGACCGGCTACACAACAACTACTAAGCTCATGCGATGTAAGCCGGGGATACGCGTCCAAAAGCTAAGGCTCTAAATAATTCTCCACAAGGACTTGATATCTATGAACGTAACCGAAGCGGTGGCTCGCATTTTGAAGCTAGAAGGCATCGAGTGGGTATCCTGTTTCCCCTCCAATCTGCTCATCGAAGCGGTCGCCATTGAAGGCATCCGTACCATTATGTTCAGGCATGAGCGGGGCGCGGTCATGGCCGCCGACGGATATAGCCGCATGAACGACCGGGAGAAATTTGGTGTTGTGATTACCCAGGGTGGTCCCGGTTCGGAGAATTCCATGGGCGGTATCGCTCAAGCCTTCAGCGACAACGTTCCTATCCTTTATCTACCCGGCGGGCCAGCGCTGAGCCAATACGCCGTCCGCCCCAATTTTTCACCGGCTCGCACCTATGAGACTGTGTCCAAATACAGCGAAGTCATAGTCCAAGCGAACCAAGTCGCCAACGTCATGCGAAGGGCATTCCACAATCTTCGCAATGGACGCCCCGGTCCGGTGATCGTAGAGATACCCGCTGATGTGGGAACCTACGACGTGCCCGAAGAGGCTTTGAACTATCAACCTCCCAAGAGGTCCCCTCAATCCCCCGCCGCTGGCGACATCAAAGACGCTGTCAGGCTTTTGCTCAACGCCAACAAGCCGGTCATCTGGTCGGGCATGGGGGTGCTGCTCTCAAAAGCCACCGAGGAGCTCAGGGAACTTGCCGAGCTCACTGAAATACCGGTGTACAGCACCATGCCAGGCAAATCATCCTTCGACGACCGGCACCCTCTCTCCTTGGGCGCCGGAAGTAGCGCTACCTCCCTGCCAGCTCGGACCTGGCTGCAGGAGTCGGACGTGCTATTCGCGGTGGGCTCCAGCATGACTCGGACCAGCTACGGCCAGCCCATCCCTAACGGGAAGGTCATAATCCACAACACAGAGAGTATCGAAGACATCAACAAGGACTTTTCTGTTGACGTCGGGGTCCCCGGTGACGCCAAGCTAGCCCTGCAAGCTATGATCGAGGAGGTCAAAGCGCAGATCGGTGACAACGGTCGCAAGCACCAAACCCAGGTGGCCGACGAAATCTCCCGGGTCAAAGAGCAGTGGATGGCTGATTGGACCCAGATCTTGCAATCTGACGAGGTGCCGATCAACACCTACCGAGTCATTGGCGAGTTGGAGAGCAACTTGGACAAAGTGAACAGCATCGTTACCCACGACGCTGGCGCGCCTCGCGATACAATTATGCCCTTCTACACGGCAACGGTCCCCCACAGCTATATCGGTTGGGGCAAGACCACTCACTTGGGCTACGGTATCCCCCTTATGATTGGCGCCAAGCTGGCCAAGCCAGATAAGTTCTGCTTGAACTTCATGGGCGATGGTGCGTTCGGAATGTCCGGTCTGGATATTGAAACCTCGGTGAGGGCCGGTGCGCCGATCACCACCATTGTTCTTAATAACGGCGGCATGGCCACCTATCCCGGAGGCTATCCCACGGCCGCCGAGCTGTTCGGTACTACCCATATGACCGGTGACTACGCTAAGATTGCCGAGGGTATGGGCGCCGTGGGCATCACCGTGACCCAGCCCGGTAACGTCGCCGACGCGTTGAAGCAAGCCCAACGGCTCAACGCCGAAGGCAAGACCGTCCTCTTGGATATCCACACCAACCTGGAGGCCCGCCGGTCCAACTTCGACTAACCGGGCCTCCTTGACACCCAGAGCAATCCACCAGAGCAATCCAAAGGAATTGATTATGAAGTACGACTACATCGTACTCGGCGCCGGTTCCGCAGGATCCATCGTGGCCTCACGACTCACCGAGGACCCGGGACGCTCAGTCCTGCTAATTGAAGCCGGGAACGATTATCCCGACTTCGAGCGATTGCCCGACGAGGTCAAATTAGGGTTCGCCAGTGCCACCGACCTCATCACCAAAGACCATAACTGGGACTTCATCGGCAAGGCCACCGAGACGGCGCCACCGATGATGGTGCCGCGCGGCAGGGTCACCGGGGGTTCCAGCGCGATAAACGGCCAGATGTTTCTTCGTGGAGTGCCGGAGGACTACGATGCTTGGGCCTCTATGGGCAATGACCAATGGAGCTTCCAGAGCGTGCTTCCGTATCTTCGGATGATTGAAACCGACACTGAGTTCGGTGGGGACGATTTCCACAACTCCAGCGGACCCATAATTGCTCGCCGCTTCAAGCCCGAGGAGCTGCATCCGGAACAGCGAGCATTTCAAGAGGCTTGCCGGGCAGCCGGGTTTCCCGACGCGCCGGACCAAAACCACCCTGAGGCCCTGGGCGTTGGTCCATCGCCACTGAACAACCCAAATGGTATTCGCTGGAGCACTGCGCTGGGGTACCTCGACCCGGCAAGGCACCGCTTGAACCTCACGATCAGGCCTAACAGCCTGGTCAGGCGCATCCTTTTCGAGGGAAACCGGGCTACCGGCGTTGAAGTGGAGAGCGGTGGAGAGAGGTTCATTGTAGAAGGAGAGGAGATCATTCTTAGCACCGGCGCCATTGCTTCCCCTCATATGTTGATGCTCTCCGGTGTAGGGCCCTCCGACCAGCTTCGAGCCCAAGGCATTCCGGTGGTGCACGATTTGGTGGGCGTTGGCCAGAACCTAAGAGACCATCCCTTCGTTCCTGTAACCTTCCGGGTCAAGGAAGGTCACGTTATGAATGAATTTGACCCCAGACTGCAAATGATCCTAACCTGGACCGCGGAAGGGTCCCATCTGCGCCGCGACATGATAATGGTAACGCTGTCCTATGCGGTGGAGGACTGGGTCAGAGGTAGCGGAAGCGGGAGTCAAGAGCCGATCGGCTTCCGGTTGGCCGTCGGGTTATACTTGGCGGTGGGTTCTGGCGAGCTCACGCTTACCTCTCCAGACCCGGACCAGCAGCCGTTCCTGGATTACGGCTACTTTCAAGAGGAGTTCGACCGGCAGCGAATGCGAGAGGGTATCCGAATAGCGATACAGCTAGCCGAGCACCAGGGCCTTAACGAACTCATCCAAGAGCGTGTCGCTCCCACCGACGCCACCCTAGCTTCGGACACAACGCTGGACGAGTTTATACTTCGTAACGCCACGACGGGCCATCACATATCCGGAACCTGCAAGATGGGTCCGGCCTCTGACCCCATGGCGGTGGTGGACCAGTACGGCAAGGTTCACGGAGTGGAGAACCTGCGGGTCGTTGATGCTTCCATCATGCCCGATTGCATCAGGGCTAACACCAACGTCACCACCATGATGATCGGAGAGCACATCGCCGACTTCATCAGGCAAGGCCATTAATGTCCGTGGCCATCTCCCATTGCTAGTGAGGCAGCAAGTCCGCTCTAAAAGCTGTCCGTTCGTGGTGAGCCAAGCAGTCCGTTCGTGGTGAGCCTGTCGAACCACCAACCCATGCCCCTTCGAAAACAAGCCCCTTTGGAATGCAAGTCCGTTGGAAAAGCAGTCCGTTCGTGGTGAGCCAAGCAGTCCGTTCGTGGTGAGCCTGTCGAACCACCAACCCATGCCCCTTCGAAAACAAGCCCCTTTGGAATGCAAGTCCGTTGGAAAAGCAGTCCGTTCGTGGTGAGCCAAGCAGTCCGTTCGTGGTGAGCTTGTCGAACCATGCCAGGCTGAGAACCAGCCCTGGCTGGAACAGGGCGCCAACGTGAGACTCAGCGTTAAGCAGAAATTCGAAAGACTTTCCCATTCTTAGGCCACCCGGTAGGGGTCCAAAGCCTCCTGATTGAGGGCGATGCCCATCCCCGGACGGTCCGGCGGGCTGACGTATCCGTCCTCGATGGTGAGGGCCTCCTCGAACATCCTGTCCCACATGGGGTCTGTGGAACCCCGGTAATATTCCAGGATGAGGCCGTTGGGAATGGCCGTCACCAAGTGGATATGCACCTCCTGCTTCCCGTGGGGCGCAATGGGCAGGTCGTGGGACTGGGCCATGGCCGCAACTTTCATAAACTCGGTAACACCGCCCATAACCAGGGCGTCCGGCTGTAGGATGGCGACGCAGCGGTTCTCGATTAGGTCTCGAAACCCGTAACGAGTGTACTCGTTTTCACCGGTGGCAATAGGGACCGAGGTGGCCTGGCTGATTAGCTGGTGCCCTTTGTAGTCGTCGGGGTTGACCGGCTCCTCGAACCAGTAGACATTGTATTTTTCGATATTCCGGGCCAACTGGATAGCTTCGTAAGCACGGTAGGCGCAGTTGGCGTCCACCATCAATTTCACACCTGGGCCTACCGCCTCCCGCACCACCCGGACCCGCTCCACGTCTTCGTCAATGGGGGCGCCGCCAACCTTCATCTTTATAGCTCGGGCACCCAGGCTCACGCTCTGTTCCATCTCCAAGGCCAGCTCCTCCAACCCCTTGCCCTCTTCGTAGTAGCCGCCAGCCACATACACCGGGATCTTCTCGGCATAGCCTCCCAGGAGTTTGTAGACCGGACGGTTGGCCGCCTTGCCCTTGATGTCCCAGAGGGCGATGTCGATGCCGCTGATTACCCGTGTGGTAATCCCCCTGCGCCCCACAAGCTTGGGCTGCCACATTTGGTCCCAGATTTTTTCTGTATCAAATGGGTCCTGGCCTATTACATACTGCTTCAGGTGTTCGCCGATTACGTTGCCTACCTCCGGCGCCTCCTCTATGCCTCCAGCCAAGCCCACACCGGTGATTCCCTCGTCGGTTTCGATTCGCACGACGTTGATACCGGCATTGGGATAAACGTACATACCGTTACGAATCGGCTTGGTCCTAGGCCAACGGTAGGTCTCCATCTGCATGTCGGTGACTCGCATGGTCAGGCACCCTCCTAGTACACAATTACTTAACGAACGATCGTTGAAACTACCCGCGTGAAATTAAGCATAGAAAGTAAACACCTTACAACGGCCAGCTTCAACCCAAGACCATTTCACCCTTTGATGTCAATGTAATCTGAGCTACGCTCGCTACCAACCAAGGGCGTAGCCGATATTCCCTTTGGGGGACGCTGCACCCATGATCACTCCCTTGGCTGCGTCGTAGCGAATCCCCATGACCTTGCCATTATCCCAACCACCGGTCGTGACGACTTCGTGCCCCTTCCGCTCCAACTCTTGGGCCACCGAGGAAAGTATGCGCGACTCCGCTACTACTCGGCCCGGGAAACCTTTTCGGGGATAAAATGAGGACGGGAAGTGGACCGAATGAACGGTGGCGGCGTCCAGCGCCTCCTGCAAGTTCATCCCAAAATCGACATAGTTTAGAAAGAACTGCAACGTCCACTGGTCTTGGGCGTCGCCTCCGGGGGTGCCGAAGACCATGAAGGGATCTCCGTCTTTGGTCACTAGAGACGGCGTCAACGTTGCTCTGGGCCGCTTCCTTGGGGCCAGTGCGTTGGGCCGGTCTGGGTTCAGATAGAACATCTGTCCGCGGGTGCCCAAAGGAAATCCTAGTCCCTTGATCACCGGCGAGGTACCGATCCAGCCCCCGCTGGGGGTGGATGCAACCATGTTGCCTTCCCGGTCAACGGCGTCCAGATGGGTGGTGTCGCCCACATGGCCGTGGTGCAACCCCAAGTCCTGTACGCCCCTTTCCGCCACGCCAAGCGCCCTGCGATTGTCCTCCGCCACCTCCCGGCCTACGTATGCCGGAACGCCTCCACCCAGGTCGCCGGCGCGCAGAGACTGAGAAGCACTGGCCTCTATGAGATTGCGCCGCGACGCAGAGTAATCTGGGGAGAGCAGCAACTCCATAGGGACTTCGTCGTGGGCGGGGTCGCCGTAGTAGGCTTCCCGGTCAGCGAATGCCAGCTTGGATGTCTCGATCCAAGTATGTAGATATTCCGCTGTGTTGTGACCCATCTTGTTGAGATCGAAACCCTCAAGGATTCCCAGTTGTTGAAGGAAGACCGGCCCTTGGGTCCAAGCGGGGCACTTGTGGACCTGCAAGCCCCGGTAGTCCAGGGAAACAGTGCCTTCGACGGTGGCGTTCCATTCTGCAAGGTCGTCATAGGAAAAAAGACCGGTGTGGGAGGTCCCGCTGGCGTCGGGCAGTGGGTCGGCGGTGATGAACTCCACAATGCGTTCAGCTATCGGTCCCTTGTAGAACGCGTCTCTTGCGGCCTCGATACCGGCAATCCTGCCCCTGTGTTGTGACTCCTGCTCGGCAGCAACCATGGTTTTGAGAGTCTGGGCGAAATCGGGGTTCCGGAATATGTCCCCAACCTGGGGCGCTTGGCCGCCGATGCAGTAGACCTCCCCGGTGGTGGGATATAACTCCATGAACTTGGGCAGGTCGTTGGTGATTCTGTCATGCATTCGCTGGTACACCGGGAACCCATTCTCAGCAAGTTCTATCGCGGGCTGAAGTATCTGGGAGAAGCTCATGGTGCCGAAACGAGCAACCGCGGCAGCCCAGGTATCGACCACCGCCGGTACACATGCGGGGAGGTAGCCGTCGCCGGGGATCAAGTCGATGCCGTTCTCACGGCACCACTCGATGGTGAACGCCTTAGGGGAACACCCCATACCACTGACGGCGAAGGTCCTCTTCTCTCTAGCAGAATAAATTAGTGTGGGCGCTTCTCCTCCGATACCGTTGCTTTGGGGCTCAAGTAGATTGAGACAGAAGCACATCGCCGCTGCCGCATCGATGGCATTGCCACCCTGCTCCATGATGCGAAATCCGGCAGCGGTAGCTAGATAGTGCCCCGACGTTACTACACCACGGGTGCCCATAATAATGGGACGAGTCATCATATCCGCCACGTTTACCTCCTTACAATTGTCCGGGCTGCTATGCATACATCTCCAGCTAAGTTATCACACTCTGGCTGCGATAATGCTGCATCGACCGGACCTAGCTGCTCCAGTGTAATTTGCTGGTATGGCTTCTGCCCCTCTCAGGTGTGCCATTACCGGACGGTCTCCTATGCTCTCAAACCAAGGCAATACCAGTTGCTCATGGATGCTGGATGTATAAGCATGCCCCCAGTCCGGCAATTCTTCGTAAGTCGCGTTATAGCCTATTCGGGTCAGGAGCTTATGTCCTTGGCGAATTGATTCCACCCTAAAGATATGGTCGTGCGCACCATGCACAATATAGATGGGGAGGTCGATGCCCTGTTTCTGACGCAGCAGATCATCAATCATCGGGTGAAAATCGCCCCTTTCCCGCCCCCGGCCGGCGCCCTGACAGGACACGGTGGCCCCAGGGTGGTGGAAAGGGAGTTATTATGTTGGCAGAAGCAAACTTTAGATCATGCGTGGAGGAAATGTCGCGGGTTCTAATTGTTGCCCTAGTTGCGGTCGCAGTGGTGGCTGTTGCCATGGCGGTAGTGCGCCAGATGGACATCGCCCTGGCGTTCACTCGTTATAACGCCATAGCGGAACAATCGCTGACCAACTCTGGCGCGTACGCTTACATAGAGACATCGGACCCGGATGTTCCGGTGTACTGGGCCTACAACCGGATCGCCTCAACTTCCGGCAATAAATTCGTTGAAGTCGGATGGATCAAGCAGAAAGGCTTTTCCCAAGACCCATCGCCGTATTGGGTGGCCTTTGATGGATTGTACTCCCATACGGGTCGAATCCCCGCCAACCCCGGTGTCGGCACCTCGTACAACTACCAGGTGAAGCACGATAGCGGCGACGACTGGAATATCTACTTCAATCAGTTGAACGTGGTAGACCATGTGATCGACATCAATACTTCATCCACGGCAAATGTTTGGGTCGGTGCCGAGGTTTTGGACCTCAGTGACGACATTGGTGACTCAACCGCCACCGGCACGTCCTACCGCAGTACCGGCACCGGCACCTTCTACACGCTATGCGATATGGATGAATACAACGATTCAGAGGCCAATTACTCCATCCAAAACCTACCCGGGTGCGGCAATTGGCGGTTCTACGACAACGAAAACTAAGGAGATAGACGCGATGATGACCAAGAGAGGATTCCGACTTGGGGCTGTCGCTGTGGCGGTGGTTGCCGCGATTACAGCGTTCCTGCTGGTGAGCTCCCTCAGCGGCTCGGCCGACTCCACAGGAGACACAGCCACCCTCGAAAAGGGCGGCAATATCAACCTAGCCTTGCGTGAAGCTCAACAGGGTAGGGGTCCTTCGCTTGTGGGCAACCCTACCGCTATCTACGGCAAGATAATGACATATCGTGACGCCCTTGAAGCTATTGGGGCGAACGTGGCGCATGAAGGTGCCAGCCAGGCTTGGAGGCTTGACCGGAAGGTGCATCTCTACGTGTTCGAAGGGAAGATACTCTCTACCGACCCCAGGACCAGCCACGTATCCGATTGGGCGCAAATAATTACTATTGCCGATGCGGACACTGGCTATCCATTTCGACAGAGAGCATCTCGATCGGTCAGTAGGATTGACGTGGCCCAGTTTCTCCCACTATCAATTCGAGATGATGCTAAGGACGTGCCGCCGCGTGAAATCGAGAGCCTTAATCTACCGCTGGAGATACCGGTGGACCGTGCAACACCGGCACCGCCCGCCCTGTAGCGATGCCGGGCTGTGCCGGAGCGCCCAGGAGTCCACCGGCTGGGGCTGAGGCCGGCTGGTACCTGTAGGAGGTGGAAGAATTGGACGTCCGGCCGTGCTAGTGTCCCAGTCCTTTGGCCATTGAGGCCGCATGTGGGCCATGACACGGAACTCCCTGGCGCCATGCGCCATTCTGTCAGAATGGCATACCTTGCGCCGACTCCCTAGCTAACCATGTCCCGGCTACGCAGCAGCTTTCCCGGCAGGAGGCCGGTGGGTTCGTTTCCCTCGAATGTGACTGACCCATTGACTATAGTGTAGCGAAGGCCAGAGGGCTTCTGGATCAGGCGGCGTTCGCCACCGGGGAAGTCATTAGCGTAGACCGGCTTGTCGTACAAGTAGCCTAGCTCATCCAGATTATAGACCATGATGTCGGCCCACGACCCTACACGCAACGTGCCGCGGTCTTTAAAGTCTGTGAACCAAGCTGGGTACGCGCTCATTTTGTAATGCGCTTGCTCCAGGGTCATAATCTCTCTATCGCGGACCCAAAAGGATAACCACTCAACCGGCCAAGTGGCTATGGTGAGGAACCTGGTATGGGCGCCACCGTCGGAGACAGAGATGTGAGAATAAGGGTCCGCAAGCTGTCGACTTCGATCTTCTAATTCATCCGGACTGTTCCGGGGCGGTATCAGGAACTCAGTCTCCAAGTCCTCGTCCAAGGCCAGGTCCAAAAAGGCATCAAGGGATTGCTTGCCGGTCATTTCGGCCAGCGCTTGGATGGTCACGCCCTCGTACTTATAGTTTCGCTCGTGGGCTACTTGCAACACGCTCACCCGGCTCCAGTCCGTCCTGAAGTTGGGCCAGTCCTCCACGTCGCTCTTCATGGCTTCCCGAACGCTACCGTCCCTAAGTTTCGCAGCCCGCTCCTCTGGCCTCCCAACCAAAGGCTGCACCCAGTTTGGCATGTAATCGAACATGTTGTACTCTGACAGCTTGAATTCGGTGCCGGTGCCGGGCACCGTCTTTTGGAAAACCAACGGGAGCCCTTCCTCTCGGCACATCTGCTCCCAGGCCGGGTCCTCACCCTGCTGGATATCCAGCAAGTGGAACGGGCGTCCACTGAGTCTCATGGTCTGCGCCACCATCTCACGCGCCGTGGTGCGTTGGTGCGGCGTCAGCCCGAAGCCCAGGGTCAGTCCCATGTGGCCAACACCGAATTGGCCTAGGACCTCCGCCAGCCCGTGGAATTCTCTATCCGAAGCCACGACGCTGGGCAACATACCCCCGTCCTCCGTCCGGTCCTCCATGTTCTTGTCCAGGGAGAAGCCAAACCCTCCGGCCTTCATTGCCTCATGGAAGATCTGCTTCATTTGATTTAGCTCAGCGTCCGTCACCGAGGTTCGCTCCCGGGCGGGTATCATGCCCAATACGTAACCTCTGAGGGGCGAGAAGGGGACCATGGCCCCAACGTTAAGGCCCAATCCCTGGCGCTCCAAACTGTCCAGGAACTCGGGAAAGGTCTCCCAGTCCCAGCGCATGCCCGCTCGCATCGACTCCAAGGGAATAGCTTCGATGCGGTCCATCATCCGCATGTTCAGGTCCCGGTCCTCGGGCCTAGTTGGAGCAAAGCCGAATCCACACTCCCCTATGGTGAGGGAGGTCACGCCGAACCAACCAGACAGCGACGCGTAAGGGTCCCAATTTAGCTGGGCATCGTAGTGGGTGTGAAGGTCGATGGCTCCTGGAGCCACCATACAGCCGCTGGCATCGATCTCTTTCGCGTCACCTGCGCTGATCTTGCCACTAATCTTGACTACTCTCCCATCTTTTACAGCCAGGTCGGCTTTATAACGTGGGACCCCTGTCCCATCCAAGATAGTACCGCCACGAACCACCAGGTCATACTCAGGCATGGTTTTACCTCCGTCGGTTGTTTCTCAAGAGCAGTCTTGTCGTTGCTCGCGCCAGCGCTACTGGAATAGCTCGATATCCCGAGATAATCTTTAGCATCAGTATACTATCACTGAGCCTTTCTAACGATTCCACGAGAGTAAGATTGTCTCAATAGAGCCACAGTGAGCGAACCCTCTTAATTAGCTCTCTTGAGAGCGAACGGTTCAAGACGGCTGCGGTCGCTTTCGGGCTTAGCCCAATCAGACCATATGTGGGAGAGCCCACTGACCAATTTTTTGCTTCAACCAGTCGAGCTAGGCTTTGGTTACAAGCTCTCAAACCAAGGCAACACCAGTCGCTCATGAATGCTGGATGCATAAGCATGCCCCCAGTCCGGCAATTCTTCGTAAGTCGCGTTATAGCCTATTCGGGTCAGGAGCTTATGTCCTTGGCGAATTGATTCCACCCCAAAGATGTGGTCGTGCGCACCATGCACAATATAAATGGGGAGATCGATGCCCTGCTTCTGACGCAGCAGATCATCAATCATCGGGTGAAAATCGCCCGCTATGGGCGCAATCCCAGCGAATATGTCGGCGGAGCTTAGGCCGAACAAATAGGTAAAGGTCCCACCATCGGACAGGCCGGACAGATACACCCGACTCTTATCTACTGCATAGGTGCCGCAGACCTCCTCCAACATCGCAGTTATGGAGCTAATATCGATGAAGGGCCGTACTACGGACCAAGTCACTCCAACGGATTTCGGCGCAATGACCAGATAGCCATTGCTCTTTGCTGGCCGTAGCCACGACCAGATATAGTGGTCCCCCCGCCCATTGGCGCCGTGGAGACAAATAATAAGCGGCCAAGTCTGCTGGGGACTATAGTTCTCCGGCACATATAGAGAATAGTCCGCGTGAGCGCCACTACGCTTGTTATGTATCATACCAACCGGGGCATCCGCATCGGGTGAGGTGGTTTCGAGCGCATCGCGGTTTGGCAGCGCTTGGGGCAGCAGCCAATAGGTTTGTAAGCAAGGTAAATAGGCCCGGGACTTGTACAACAGGTCCATACCCCGGTACAGCGACCGGCGGCTGTTTAAATAAGCTATGGAGAAATCCAACTCACTGGCATTCAAGAATGCCTCGGTGGCGTTGCTGCAATGCCTAATCGCGGCGGAAAAAGCCGCGTGGAATTGGCTGAGAGGCTCCGGCGGTGATAGCTGCGCCAACTGGCCAAGAAGCGTGGAAAACATGTCCCCCACCACTCCTTTCAGGAGCGCCTGAGAGTCTTCATGACTCTCGGTGCCAGAATTCTCTTGGATCGACTCGAAAGTTTGTAGGAAGCCGAGAAGCCTTTCATCGGCGGCGTGGACCAGTTGAGTGTATATATCATCGGCCATGGCATTATCCCTTTTCCTACCGGCAACCGTCCCGTTCCCAAGAGCCGTACCCGCTCAGCGTGGTGGGAGCCTTATCACGATAGGACATCATTGTACAAGCATGGAGGAATCTGATCGGCGCGGACTGTGCCATCGCTCAGGTTAATTCTCAGACATGATACCCGCCAACAAACCAACCGTCACGAAAAAGAGTCAAAGACAAAACAGGCCCTGGGCAACCACCACAGCGCCTGATTGACCTCCCACAAACCCGTTGAGACTATACCTCCAGAGTTCTCCATCGACGCCTCTGCGATTCCGTAAATTTAATGCTACAATGCCGCTGCTAGCTGCACTGTCATGCGGTAAAGGAGACCAATAATGAAGATATCGATGTTTCACTTGATGCCCCACCGGGAGCTTCCCGACGATTTTGAGCAGAGGTATCACTCCGTTTGGGTAGACCCGCCGTGGTGGGAGCTGGCCGATCCGGAAAGAGTTGGCCAGTACTACAACTGGACACTGGACGAACTGACCTATGCCGCCCATGCCGGGTTAGACGGGTTGTGCGTTAACGAGCATCATCAAAACGCCTACGGATTCATGCCTGGTCCCAACCTGATGGGTTCGGCTATGGCCAGGGCCACCAACGGCATGGACGTAGCAATTGTCCAGATGGGGGCGACTCTGCCCACTACCAACCCGCCGACCCGCGTCGGCGAAGAGTACGCCATGCTGGACTGCATCAGTGGTGGGCGATTGGTCGCGGGGATGCCCTTGGGCTCTTCGATGGACGCCAATCTCTGCTACGGTATCCCTCCCATCGAGCACCGGGACCGTTATTACGAGGCCCATGACCTCATCCTCAAGGCTTGGCAAGCCAAGGAAATCTTCGCCTGGAATGGAAAATATTATCAACTCCCGATGGTCAACCTTTGGCCGCGGCCTATTCAGCAACCTCATCCCCCTGTATGGGTACCGGGTACCGGTAGCCTGAGCACCTGGGACTTCTCTGCCAGGCACGACCATTGCTACTGCTTCCTGAGCTATTGGGGCAACAATCTGGGCAAAAAAGTCATGGATGGCTTTTGGGAGTTCGTCGACGCCAAAGGGCTGGAGCCCAACCCTTATCGCGCCGGCTTCCTACAGTTGGTGGTGGTCGGAGAGACCGATGCCCAGGCCGAGAAGGACTACTACCAACACATTAGGTATTTCTACGACAAGTCTCTGCACATAGCCCCCGAGTTCTTCGCCGCGCCCGGCTACATGGACTACCGGAGCTTGGAGAACACTTACAAGAAGGGCTATATGGACCAGATCAGCTCAGTTACTCAGGAAATGAAAGAGTGGAATTACCAGGACTTCATTGACAACCAACTTGTGATCGGTGGGAGCCCGTCTTCTGTCGTCGATCAATTGGAAGAAGCGGTCAAGAAGCTAAGGGTCGGCAATCTAATGGTGCTGTTGCAAATTGGATCGATGCCCCATGAGTTGACACTAAAGAATATAGACCTCTTCGGACGGGAGGTTTTGCCTCATTTACGCGACCTGTGGGACGACGAAGGATGGGAAAATCATTGGTGGCCGGAAAAGCTGCGGGGGAAGCGCCAGCTAGCCGGCGCGGCAAACGGGTAACTAAGCCGGCAACACTTCCTGGAGAAGACACGACATGGTTGCAGTGTACGAGCGTACCCTCAATTTATGGGGTGCCCAAATTCAACCCCGAGTCAAGATAGCTGGTCAAGGACCGCCCTTGGTCTTCTTTCATGGTGCCGGTGGCCTCAATTGGGACGCCTTCTTGGATGCTCTGGCTGAGAGCCACACCGTTTACGCGCCCGAACATCCCGGCACGACACCTGGTGACCCGGACGCAATCAAATCGTTGGACGACCTGTGGGACTTGGTCTTGTATTACTACGAACTCTTCGACCGGCTCGAATTGGAAGCTCCAGTGGTCGTTGGCCATTCTTTCGGCGGCATGGTCGCTGCCGAGGTAGCAGCAACCAATCCCCAGCGCGTCAGTCGGCTGGTGCTGCTCAGTTCCATTGGTTTGTGGCGGGATGACGCACCAGTGAAGAACTGGATGTCCATGTCGCCCGAAGCGCTGGCCAAGGATGTTTTCTACGACCCCGAAGGACCGGTCGCCAAGCAGCTATTGGCGCCACCGGAGGACCAGGAAGAGCGATTAAACGCCCTAATACAGAGTACCTGGAACTTGGGCTGCACCGGTAAGTTTTGTTGGCCCATCCCGGATAAAGGCCTCAAAAAGCGGCTACACCGGATTAAGGCTCCTACTTTAGTTGTCTGGGGCCGACAAGATGGACTCGTGCCTTCCATCTACGCCCAAGAGTTCACCGATCGGATTACTGGGGCCCGAGCCGAAATCGTCGATATGGCCTCCCACGTGCCTCAGCTAGAGCAACTCGAAACGGTCTGCCAAATAGTCCAAGACTTTCTGAAAAGCTAAAAGATCTACCGGACGGCGGGGCGCCGGACCACAACGCCTTTGTTGCTCCCGCCGGACGGAGCCGCCGGTATGCATGATTGCTGGTATACATGCCGGTATACACGGTTGAAGAACAAGACTGGCGCCAACCCGCACAATGCAGGTAGCCGATCAAGAGCCAGTTCCGGTGGGCGGTAACATTTCCAGCAGAATATGACAACTGAAAGGGGTCTACCATGGGAGTACTGAATATAGAAGGAGTCACCCACTGGTCTATTCCGGTGAACAACCTGGAAGAGTCGGAAACCTTCTACGGCGGCTTGCTCGGCCTTGAACCAATGGGCAGGCTCGGCAACTCGCGTATATCATGCTTCAGTGTTGGCGACCACCGGATTCTGTTGTGTGAACGCGAGCAGCCGGTAGACGACGCGTCGCTGAGAGACCGGCCAACCCATCATTCTTTCACGGTGAGTCCGGATACTCTGGTCCAAGCGTGTAAAGAGTTTCACGAGAGGCGGATCACCATCGACGAATTAACTTACCGAGGCAAAGGCTTTTTCACCGGGCGGGAGCTGTATTTCTTCGATCCCAGCGGCAACAGACTTGAACTCCGAGACCCTACATGGCAACAAGGAATGCCGAGCCTTCATTCGACGAAATCGTGCAGTCGTGAGCAACATTGCTCTACCGGCCGAGTCCCCGGGCAGAGTTCTCGGGCAGAGTCCTCTGAGGGGTGCTGCTGACTACAGTCTATTGACCGAGTTTGTGTGTCAATAGCTACTTGCTAATTTAGAACACGCGTTCTTACAATGGTCTCCCTTGTTGGAGGTCCCATGTCTATCGCGTGTGTGTTTGTTAGCCATTTACCGCTGAAAACCGAGTTGCTCCGCCAGCCTGCCTTGCAAAGCAAAGCAGCCCTTGTTATCGAACAGTGCGGTACCCAGAAGCTCGTGGTTGACCGCTCATCTTCAGCCCATGACGTAGTCGTGGGTATGTCCTTGGAGAAGGCTCTAGCCAACTGCCCCTACGCCAGCCTCATCGAAGCTGATACATCACTCTACCGTGAGCGATGGAATAGGACCCTGGACGGCCTCGAACAACGGAGTCCAATCGTCGAGGATGCAGGCCTGGGCCTAGCCTATGTAGACCTTCGGGGCCTGGAAAAGCTCTACGGCGGTGAGAGCAAGCTCGTCAAAGCGGTTGTGGACGCCGTCCCTCAAATCTATTGTCCCCAAGTGGGTGTGGCTGAGGGGAAGTTTCCTGCTTATGCCGCTGCTCTACGGGCTGAGCCCGGTAGGGCTGCGCGGGTCCCAGAAGATGCTGCCTCTTTTCTAGCAGAGTTACCCATAATACATTTGCCAACCTCCTGGAAAATTAAAGAGCGGCTCTTGGACTTCGGTTTGGACATGACCGGGAGCATCGCCCGGCTACCTTTCAACACCATGCAAGGCGAGTTTGGCAAAGAAGGAGCGCGTCTCTGGCGGCTAGCTAACGGCCAAGACAACGAGTTATTGGTCCCTCGCCAGCACGAGGAGACCTTCGCCTGCGAAATCACTTTTGCTACGCCCACAGTTTCCTTGCCCGCTATTATCGTTGCTTTGGAGAGCCTGCTGACACGAGCCTTCGTAGACAAGCTCAGAGGCCGCTTTGCCAAAGTCGCTCATCTAGAAGGAAGTTTCGATAACGGATCAACTTGGAGCAAGCGCATAAGCTTTCGCGAGCCAGTGGACAACCACGACCGCGCTCTGCTTCTCCTGCAAAGCCG
This sequence comes from Dehalococcoidia bacterium, assembly GCA_965197555.1. Lineage (GTDB taxonomy): Bacteria > Chloroflexota > Dehalococcoidia > Lucifugimonadales > UBA3495. Next base: position 3,132,106 of record OZ240213.1, read on the forward strand.
CTTGGAGAATCTGACTTTGCCCGGCCCACTGGAAACTCTCTCCCTCACTCTCTCCGGCATTACCGGAGAGTCAGGGCGCCAGGAAAGTCTCTTTCCCGAGGTGCGGCACCGAGCCCGGCTGGATGACGCCATCCGTCAACTTCGACTTTTGCTGGGACATAGGCCCCCCATCTATCGCGTACGGGAGGTGGAGCCATGGTCGCGGATACCGGAGCGACGCCGCTCCCTGGTGGCATACGACCCTTAGACCCACCTCGGCTAGTCCGAGTTCACCTAGATGACAATGGTGTACCTAAGGTAGTGCAGTTAAAGCCTGCCCTCAGCTCGTCGAATGGGCCTGCCCTGAGCCCTCATCCCCTGGTGAGGAGCCAGTGCAAGATAAAAACTGACCGCACCACGGCCAGTGGTTCGACAAGCTCACCACGAACGGATGCAACTCCCGTTCGTCCTGAGCTTGTCGAAGGGCCTCCCCAGGGCCTCAGGAGAGGATCGTCCAAGGGGCAATGGCGCCAAGTTCTGGAGGTCCTGGACACTTGGCGCATAGACGACGAATGGTGGCGAAAACAACCGGTATCGCGTCTGTACTATCGTGTGGTCCTGGAAGATGGAACAATGACCGGCTTGTTTAAAGATCTCACCGATAGCCAGTGGTACCAGCAGCGGGCGTAAGCGGTGGGTAAGAATAAGGAACACCCCGATGCGCCAACATCGTCGTTCCGGCGAAGAGCCTGCCCCCGGCTCGATCGGGGGCAGGAATCCAGAAAAGCACCCCTGCGTCTACCTCCTTGCCAGCAGGCGAAACGGTACTTTGTACCTTGGTATCACCTCTAACCTCATTCAGCGCGTCTGGCAGCACAAAAGTGACCTGACCGAAGGGTTCACCAGACGTTACGGTGTGCATACGTTGGTGTGGTACGAAGGACATGACACGATAGAAAGCGCCATCGCAGGGGAGAAGGCAATTAAAGAATGGAAGCGGGCTTGGAAAATCGCGTTAATAGGAAAAAGTAATCCTCAATGGCGCGATCTATGGGGAACTGAGATAGCAGGATTCCGGCTTTCGCCGGCATGACCAGGGGCGGCAGGGAAGGTTGCGGTGATGTCGTAAAAATACAGGGGCGGGAAATCGGTTGAGCACCAAGAAATGACCTACGCCGAGCTTCACCTGCACACCAACTACAGCTTTCAAGAAGGGGCTTCCTCCATCGGAGAGATGGTGGGGCAAGCCGCTGCCCTTGGTTATCAGGCACTCGCCGTCACCGACCACGACAATCTCTGCGGGGCCGTGGAGTTTGCCGAAGCTTGCCATGATGCTGGAATACAGCCGATTATTGGTTGTGAGGTCACCTTGGTCGGCGGCCACCATCTCACTCTCTTAGCCGAGACGCGACAAGGGTATGGCAACCTTTGTTGGCTCATCTCCCAAGCTTATAAAGAGGACCGTCGCAGGCCTGAACTGGACCCTGCTCTCCTACAGGAGCATACCGAGGGGCTTATTGCTCTATCCGGATGCCGCCAAGGCCAGGTCCCGTCGTTATTGGATGAGCAGCGTTTTGTCGAGGCCGGTGATGTCGCTTCACGCTACCGCGACCTCTTTGGGGAAAACAACTATTTATTAGAGTTGCAGCAGCACTTTGTCCAGGGAGACACTCAGCGCAACCGGCGCCTGGTTAATCTGGCCCAAGAATTGGGCGTTGGCGTCGTCGCCACGGGTAACGTCCACTATCACGTCCGGGACCGCCACCGCCTTCAAGACTGCCTCGTAGCCATCAAGAACAATACTTCTCTCGAAGACTCCCATCGTGAACGCCGTCCCAATAGCGAATTCTTTCTCAAACCACCGGAGGTGATGGCCGACCTGTTTCTGTGGTGCCCCCAGGCTGTGGAAAACGCTATCCGTATTGCCCAGCGTTGCGCCGCTTTCGATCTGACTCAAGACTTGGGCTATCAGTTCCCGGACCATCCCGCGCCGAAAGGATACACAGCTCAGAGCTACTTGGAGAGTATTTGTTATCAAGCTGCGGAGCGCCGGTACCGTCGAATTACCCCTGAAGTCCAACAACGTCTGGACCTGGAGTTCGGCCTCATTCGAAAACATGACCTGGCGGGCTTCTTCCTTATCTACCACGACATCGTGTTGCTGGCCCAAGAAGTGGCAGTAGACCTTGGACTGGCAGACCCAGAAACTCCGGTGGAGTTCAACCCACCGGGGCGTGGCCGAGGCTCGTCGGTGTCGATGCTGATAGGCTATCTTCTGGGAATCTCCCACATCGACCCCTTAAATTACGATCTCTCCTTGGAACGCTTCTTGCCCGATGATGAGCTGGCCAGCGTGCCCGACATCGACTTGGACTTTCCTCGCAACATTCGTGAAGAGTTGATCCTTCGGGTCCACGAGAAATATGGCTGGGAGCGGGCAGCCCTTACCGGAATGATAGATACCTACCGTATTCGCGGTACGGTGCGGGACTTGGGCCAAGCTCTCGGCCTGCCCCCTGACCAAGTGGACAAGCTGGCCAAGCGAGTCGATGAACGAGAAGGCATCTCGCTGCGAGAGCAGATGCGTCTTCTGCCAGACTTCCAGGATAAGGTAAAGGCGCCGCTCTGGCAGCATCTGATTGAGCTTGCCGCCCAACTGGAAGGCTTTCCTCGCCATCTCGCCCAGCATCCCGGGGGTATGGTCATAGGCTCCAGCCCGCTAACGGAAATCGTGCCTGTCCAGCCCAGCGCCATCCAGGGGCGCTACGTCATGCAGTGGGACAAGAACTCCATCGACCAAGCCCGCTTCGTAAAGATCGATTTCTTGGCCGTCGGCGCCCTCTCCCAAGTACAGGATGCTCTCCGCGCCATTGAGGACCGTCACGGAAACTCCATTGACCTCTCTCGCATCAACTTCGAAGACAAAGCTGTCTATGCCATGCTCCACAAGGCCGACACCATCGGCGTCTTCCAAGTGGAGTCAGCAGCGCAGCAGCAGACCATCCCTCGTATTAAACCGGAAAATCTTACCGACATGGCCCACGAAGTAGCCGCCGTCCGGCCCGGTGTGGGAGCTAACGACGGCATTCGCCACTACATCAACCGTCGCATGGGACTGGAGCCCATCGAGTTTGTTCACGACTTGGAGCGGCGGGCCTTGGAGCGGACTCGCGGGGTGATCCTCTTTCAGGACCAGATAAACCAAGTAGCCCATGACGTTGGAGGGTTATCCCACTCCGATGCCGACCGCTTGAGGCGCGCTTTCACCAAGCGGCATAACGAGCCCATAATCCTACGCTGGTGGGAGCGCTTCCGCGAAGGAGCACGGGAGAGGGGCGTAGATCAGGAGACGGCTCGCTCTATCTTCGAAAGGTTCAACGGCCACTACATGTTCCCCGAGTCTCACGCCTTTGCCTTCGGCGTTACTGCCTACCAGATAGCCTGGCTCAAGTACTATTATCCGGTGGAGTTCTACTTGGGCCTGTTCAATCAACAACCTATGGGCTTTTACACTCCCGAGACGCTAAAGGAGGACGCCAAGCGCCACGGAGTTCCCGTCCTCAATCCGGAAGTAAACCTCAGCGCTAAGTTGTGTACTATCGAAGGCAACGGCGAAGCTGACAGCATTAGGCTTGGTCTGAGCTATGTGAAAGGCCTCGGCGAAGCAGCGATTGGGGCCATAGCCGGTGCCAAGAAGCAGGATGGAAGCTTTCTTAGCCTAGCCGACTTCATGTCCCGTTCCGGTCTGGCCCAGCAACAGGTCGAAGACCTGATTGACGCTGGCGCCTTGGACAGCCTATGTGAAGACCGCCGCAGTGCTCGATGGGAGGTGGGCCTGCGCTACCGGCCGGTGGGCCGTCAGTTGGGGCTTTCATTGCCGGTAGCGCAAGACATGGCCCCGCTAGCAAAGGCCGGGGCCTTCGACGAGATGGCGCGAGAATACCGTACCATGAGCCTGCATCCCTTGAGTCACGTTATGGCTTATATTCGAGAGAGCTTAGGAGCAAACGTGCTGACCAGTGACCAAGTGCCGTCCATTCCCGACGGCGAAACAGTCACTGTGGCTGGCCTAGTCATCCGCCGCCAAAGGCCCCTGGCGAAAGCTGTGTTCATTACCTTGGAGGACGAGTACGGACACATCCCTATGGTGGTGTGGCCCAAGAACTACGCCCGGCTGCGTAACGAACTCAAAGCGCCCTTTCTGGTGGTAACCGCTACCATGTCTCGCCGTGACGAGACCCTTAATTTAGTAGTGCAGCAGGTCAAGCCAATCTACGTCATACCCCATCCGCCCGAATCCAAAAATTTCCACTAACTGTCTGACCCTTGGCTTGAAGAAAGAATGCGTCGCAGTCTTAACCCGCCCAGCTCCGACTCGGCTCTAGGTGACCTATCGCCCACGACTCTATCCGACACAATGCGAGATATTCCGAGAAACACTCAACGATGTCTGGGATGTGAATCCCTGGTGGGTCCCCGAACCAAAAGGGTAGACGGCGACTCCGCCGGAAATAGTCGAACGGAACTTCGTCGGTCTGCCAGTCTTCGGCTGTTAAAAGACCCCATTCCATCCCAAACTGCACTTTTCCTTCATAAAGTTTTTCTCCATCTCCTACATCGAGGTGATGGTGCACGCTGTGCGGCCGATACAACACATAACCACGCTTAACCAGCCACATTCGACCTGGACTGGTTTCGCGTCCAGGGATTCCGACATGACAACGTAGCGCCCCCTCCCGGCTAATCTTGTGGCAATCCGTCACAATGCCGAATCGCCGAAACAGCCTATCGGAGACACGGGCAACTCCCGGGAATGGATTCTCCAGATTAAAATAGAAGTGAGGATCAATTGACGGGTCAGCCACCCCTCCCTCGGTCAGCCGATCAAACTCTTCTTGTGTAAGGGTCGAGACGTACTCGCCTATATCTTTCATCAGCCGCTTCTGCTCCGCTGGCCACAACTCATAACGGCGCAGCATGAACTCCAACAAAGTCGTCTTATTATGTTCGTTCAGGTGGACACTCGTAACCCTAAGGAGAGGAAAGCGAGCCAAGCTGCACAATCGGTTCTTTCTAATATCCCTGAGCTTCTGCCCAACATCCTTATGGTAAGGTCCATCAAATTCCAACGCGAATAACGGAATTGTCGACTTTCCATCAACTACCACGAAGTCGAAATGGGCCTGACTCGAGAATCTTTTCTCAGGGTAGGACAACTCGTTGACTTCTGGCTTCAGCACATCGGCCAACCTGGGCTTAGAAAACACGCGATAATTCGGCGCTCCAAGTACGCCATCGGCAATCCGTAAGACTCTTTGCTCCGAGTAATTAAGAAACGGTATGACTTTCACAGTGCAAGGCGTCCTCGTTATCTAGGCCGACAATGATTGTCTCTTGAATAAGAGTGCATAGAGGCATAAGGCCGCTGGACGACTCGGGGCTGGTCTTAATGCCGAAATTCTTCCCGAGACAACCCGCTCCCCTCGATGATGCTATTGATGGTACCCAACGGCAACTGCCTGCCCCTGTGGTAGGCAACGATGACCTGCCTGCCGGCATCCGGATGGCGCCATTTTTGATGGCTGCCTCGTTGGGAGATCATTTCGAAGCCATGTCGCCGAAGGACCCCGATTACCTCATCAGCGGTGAGTCTCGGCAGGCGTCGGACCATCAGGCCGGGATCTCGACCTCGTAAATCTTGCCATGAGGACTTATCGTGACGGGGGATGGCTCCAGGTATAAGACGATGGCCTCCCGGATATTCGCCAAGGCTTCTTCTTCGGTCTCACCAGCGCTAGCGCACCCCGGTAATTCGGGGCAGTAAACGGCGTAGCTATCCGCCTTACTATCGTATTCCATTACCACGCGTAATTTCATCGTGTCCAGTCTCCGCGAGGCATGGTCACAACCAGGCGAAACGTCATATCGCCCTTGTAATCACCGTGCCAAGCGAATGTTCTTATTTGTTCCACTTTTCCAACTAGACTCACAGGTGCTCCAACCCCAACGACCGATCTGCGCCCCGATTGCTCGGCTTCAATGTTTGGGATCATCCCTCCCTACCGATTGGTCTCCGTTCTACACGGAGCATCGGCGCAAACCTCGTAGCCCTGCCTTTCAAGGCTCGTACGATCTGACGAACTTTCCGGTCTCCTGTAGACAGAGTCTCTCTGTTTACTTCACGTTGATATACTTTTCTCAACGATGCTAGTCTACCGGTTAATCCCTCAACAAGATGGTCCTCAATATAAATCGCTCGGTTGGCGACGAAGCAGCAATAGGTTTTCTCGAATTTCGCTCAATGGTATGAAGGAATTGCTGTCCATTATTATACAAGGGGAGGATATGGTTAGCGGCCCCACAAATTATGCCTCATGTCACGTATCTCACCAATGTCCAAACATGAGCATGCCACACAAACTACACCTCCAAGTTGGAGGACTTGGACACATCCGGACCGAAGGAGCAGGCTTTCTCTTAGAAATGCTCTCATCCTAGCCCCCGGGGTGCCCTGGGGCACCATACATCGAGCACCCCTGGCACGAGGCGGTCAGACCACAAGGGGCTACACCTTGCGCTGGTCTACTGGAGGTGGACCGGTCAGGGGCTATTTGGCTATGACCACTACCCTTCGCGCCTGTCCCCTCCCCAAATAAGCCGAGCTCAGTTGCTTAGCGCTGGGCGGCCGATGGCCGGAAAAACCCAGAAAGGGCCACGCCCGTTTCCGCACCACTCCCATGGCCTGGAGGTCTCGCCAGGTATCTACACTGTGGCGGCGGCGAGCCCCCAGGATGCGTTGTACCGACGTGGGGCCAACGCCAGGGACTCGTAGCAATTGCTCCCGGGTTGCCGTGTTTACATCAATGGGAAAGGCGTCCAGGTTCTCAACGGCGATGGCCGTCTTGGGGTCGGCATCCAGGGGCAAAAGGCCGCGATTGTCGAAAGCCAACTTCAACTCCTGGTTGGAGTAATGGTAAATCCGCTTCAACCAGTCCACCTGGTAGAGGCGGTGTCCTCGTGCCAGCGGAGTTGGCGGGTGTTCCTCCAGGGGCGTGTGACGTACCGGGTGGAAGGCAGCATAATAAATCCGTTTCAAGTTCCACTCGGTGTATAGCTGGTCTACGCGCTGGAAGATGTCCCAGTCCGACTCGTCCGCCGCTCCTACCACGAATTGAGTCGCCTGCCCCACCGCGCCGCCGCTATCGCTGCGGTTCAACTTATCGATCCATTGCATGGGGGCTAAGATGTCCCTCTCAAGGTCCTTCATGGCACTGAGCTTTTGCATGTGGCTCGTCGTGGGTGTCTCAATATTCACCGACAACCGCGTCCCCAACCGGTGGGCTGCCTCCACGTATTGGAACTCCGTTCCGGGCATCACCTTCATGTGGATATAACCCTTGAAGCCGTACTTCTTACGAATTACCTCCACCACCTTCACCAGCCGCTCGGTGGTCTTGGAACCGCTGCCAGCTACACCCGAGCTCAAAAACAAGCCATTTACTGTGTGGCGCCGATGTAGCTCCATGAACGTCTTCGCTAGTTCCTCTACCTTAAAGGCGTAACGTTTACGAGGCACCCAGTGGCTGTTGGGACAAAAAGCACAGTCCATCTTGCAAAAATCAGTGAACATTACCCGCATCAGGTTAATGTGCTTCCCATTGGGCATCGCGGCCCTATAAACACCAGGGATAGGGTTCTTCTCAGAGGATGCATACGACGCCCTGCCAGCATTCTTGGCACTATGGTCCTCAGATGAGGAGAGAATGTCGTCGCTCGCCATAGCCCCCAGGATCTGGAGCTTCTCGTAAGCGTCGGGAATGCGCTTGATCAACATTACGAGCCCCCACCAAGTGATAGGAACTAACGTTCTTCTCCATAAGTAAGGGCTGTCAAGGGACTGGTGGCAGCAGGACAGGGGCCCCACAGGGGTTAGGGGCTCTCGGATGTCGTGGGCCGTGGGAAGTCCGTCCCTAGTGACCCCTCCAGCAGGCGCAGGCCGCAAGGAGCGATACGTTCGTGGTGAGCTTGTCGAACCACTGGTCCGCGAAAGTTCCAGCTTCACTGACGGCTCTTATTGTCCGGGCCTTCGATACGCCCGGCCTAACGGAGCAATCCCCTCGTGGTGAGCCCCTCAGCAGGCGCAGGCCGCAAAGAGCAATCCGTTCGTGGTGAGCTTGTCGAACCACGGGTCCGCGAAAGTTACAGCTTCACTGACGGCTCTTACTGTCCGGGCCTTCGACACGCTCAGGCCGATCGGAGCAATCCGCCCGTGGTGAGCCCCTCGGCAGGCGCAGGCCGCAAATAGCAATCCGTTCGTGGTGAGCTTGTCGAACCACGGGTCCGCGAAAATTACAGCATCACTCACGGCTCCTCCTGTCCGGGCCTTTGACGATCTCAACCGAACGGAGCAATCCGCCCGTGGTGACCCCTTCAGCAGGCGCAGGCCGCAAAGAGCTATACGTTCGTGGTGAGCCCTTCGACAAGCTCAGGACATGCTTGTCGAACCACGGGTCCGCGAAAGTTACAGCTTCACTGACGGCTCTTATTGTCCGGGCCTTCGACACGCCCAGGCCTAACGGAGCAATCCCCTCGTGGTGAGCCCCTCAGCAGACGCAGGCTGCAAGCAGCGATCCGTTCGTGGTGAGCTTGTCGAACCACGGGTCCGCGAAAGTTACAGCTTCACTGACGGCTCTTACTGTCCGGGCCTTCGACACGCTCAGGCCTAACGGAGCAATCCCCTCGTGGTCAGCCCTTCAGCAGGCGCAGGCTGCAAGCAGCAATCCCGTTGGACAGTGCCAGGTCGTCGTGGCGGACCCTCCGACTCTGCTATTTAGGCGGCCAACGATCCCATGGGGTCCCAGGCCGGCAAGACGATGGGATCAAGCTCTAGGGCCAATTGTAATTCGGGCGGCAAGTATTCCCTCGGTGCCGCAATTTCGAACATGTACTCTGCGAACCAGGAATCATTCATCAAGAAAAATCCCTTGTTCCCCACCTTATCGTTCCAACTGTTTTCCACCCGCCAGCGGCGCGGCGAACCGTCCACTACATCGACGCCGGTGAACATCATCGCGTGGGTCATACTCGTCTGGTGGTATTCCAACCGGGCTGCCTTGTCCAGGGAGAAGTCCGCACCGTAAACCCCAGGGTAATCAAACAATTCCGCGTCCCACAAACCCAAGTCCCGGTGCATCTGCTTCCCGGTGTCACAACCCATCCAGACCGGCTTGCCGTCTTGCAACATCCGCAGTGCAATGTCCTTCATTAGCTGTATGTCGATGTTCAGGTACTTGATTCGTGGCGCGTCCACCACATTCCCCAAATACTCCACCGTGAAAGTGGCACCCAACGGGCTGGTCTCCCGGGGGTCATGGACCAAGCTAACGTAGTCTTCAAGGGGGGTGCGCAAATATTTGGCGGCGAACTCCAGCGACGTTAGTTTCCCATCCCGGGTAAATTCACCGTCCTTGTCTTTCCACTGCCAGTCCACCGCCGTAGGCGGCGTACCCAAGTGAATGCACAACATGTCATAGATCACTTTGAGGGTCTCATTCTTGATGCGGCGTAGCTCGTCCAGGCCTGACTCATTGGCGTAAGCATCACGTATCCCTTTGGCTCCCTGCCGCATCTGATAGTTGAGGCTCGCGTTCATCCGCGCGGAGTTACTGGAACTCTCCGTTTCCGGCATGGCAGTTTTGGGGACGACTCCGTGTTTTGCTACCAACGCTGTAAACATGTCCCACTGGCCGCCGTCGGAAATCGGACTTCGCAGCAGCCAAGCGACGGTTCGATCGTCGGCTGGGCGGTCAGCGGTCTCGATGATTGCTTCCAAAACAAAATTGGCCCGCTCCAGCTTGTCCCAGAACATCAAATGGTTCTGACTGAATTCAAAATCCCTCACATTAAGAACATCTCTGGTGTCCACGCGGCACAGGTTTAAGCCGGCGAACATCCAGCAGCGGCCGGACTTGGCCTGGTTGGTCACGGACCAATCATCCAGTACGATGGAGAATGAATGAGGGGAATCGGTGACGACCGACCGGCTCAGGGCCACGTCGTTAACGTCATGCTGGGTTACTACGTTTTGTACCAAGCGTTTGGCAGGATCGGCCTCGAACCTTCGCCGGAAATCCTCCAGACTCCCCTGGGACAATGCCCCCGCACCGCCGACAGGAATCGCACGGATTGTCGGAGTATCAATATCCATCTCTCAACACCTGGAGTGTAAAATCAGACTCGACGCCTATTCTACTCCATGGGCCGGGCCCTGTGTCGGCATCGCAAGAAAACGGTACCTGTTCAGACTTGAGGGCCATCTCCGCCCCAAACCGTCATTCCCGTGAAGCTTGTCCCCGTGGAAACGGGGAACGGGAATCCAGACCCACCAAGTATAGGAAACATGGTTTGCTTGAAAAGGCCGTCTCCGCCCCAAACCGTCATTCCCGTGGCAACGGGAATCCAGACCCACCAAGTATAGGAAACATGGTTTGCTTGAAAAGGCCGTCTCAAAACCAACCCGATACTTTACACAGGGCAGGAGTGACGCTGGGGTGGCGGGAAAAACGCATCTGGTCTGAACTGCCACGGCAAGCGGGGTCATCTAAGTGGCGAACAGCCAGCGTGAGATAAAATAATAGCTGTGGCCGAAACAGTAAAGGCCGATGTGAGCTGGCAATTCTCGACTTTAGCCCGATTCAAGGAGGCCGCCAATGGGACCCAACCTGGTGGACCATTTACTATACGAGATCGAGGACTCAGGGATTCTCTGGATCAAGTTCAATCGGCCCGAGCGAATGAACGCCCTCATCGGCAACTCCCAAGAGAACGGTACCGTGGCCAAAGTGGGCGAGTACATGCGGGCTGGTGACGACGACCCCAACGTTCGCGTCATCGTGCTCACCGGCGTGGGCCGGGGGTTTTGCTCCGGCGCCGACATGCGCCGAGACACCGACCCCTCGGTAACCGGCGAGAATTTCACCGGCAATAAGGGCACCGAGGAAGGTCCCGACACCGCCCGTGAACACTTCTTCCACGGCTTCACCCAGCTACACCGGGACATTTCGCTGGTGAGAAAGCCCACCATAGCCATGATCAACGGTCCGGCGGTGGGCTCGGGGATGGACATGGCGCTCCACTGCGATATGCGCGTGGGTTGCGAAAACACCCGTTTCATCGGCTACCAGCAGTTGGGCCAGATTGTCGAAAACGGCGGCAGCTACTACTTGCCCAAGATGGCCGGGCTGGGCCGGGCGTTGGAGTTCGCCTATACAGGCCACCTTGACGCCCAGCGGGCCTACGAGTGGGGCCTACTGAACTACTTGGTCCCTTCGGAGGAACTGGAGCAAACAACACGCGATTTGTGCGGCCGCGTCATGCGCACGCCGCCTATGGTGCAGTGGATCAGTAAGAGGATCATGCGCACCGCCATGGACACCTCGTTGGAAAATACCATGGTGCTGACCTCCAACGCGGGTGGGATCTTAAACGGCTCCGACGACGCAGAGGAAGCTCGGCGGGCGTTTTTGGAGAAACGGGCGCCGAGCTTCCAAGGCCGGTAACCGGGTCTGTTGTTGCCCTAGGCCAATGCTGCGTAGCCGTTGCCTTACGGGCAGTCCTCAACAATCCTATCGACGGGTTCTTGCTGATCCTTCACAGCCGGGTGCCCAGTGGAAGCGGTCCGATTGCACCGCTTCCCACGGGACTGGGTGCTAGTTATCCCGGCAACTCTGTAATCGACACCCAAGACGGCCTGTTTCCCAATGGATAGGTCTCCAGCGGGGTCAACTCTCCTGAATCCGGGTTGACGCTGAAGGAGGCCATGCGGCCCGACTCCTGGCCGGCGGAGAAAAGGAACTTATCCTGGGGACCCAGGCATAAGGCGTTGGGTATGGCCTCGGAGGCAACAATACCGGTGGCGGTCAATTGCCCCGTGGAGCCATCTACCGTATAACAAGCGATGCTGTTGTGGCCCCGGTTGGGAGCGTATAGGAACCTCCCCGACGCGGAGACCTGAATCTGGGAGCAAGTATTGTTCCCGTCGTAACCTTCCGGCAGGGTGGTTATGGTTTGAAACAACGACAGCGTTCCCGTGGCAGTGTCCAGACGGTATCCGGATACGCTGCAGCCCTGCTCATTGGAAAAGTAAAGGACGTCCAGTAACGGGTGAAAGCAAAAGTGGCGCGGGCCCAGAAACTCTTCCAGCTCCACCCGGGCAGGCGAGTTGGGGCTAAGTCGGCCGCTGTTTTCGTCAAACCTGAATTGAAAGACAGCGTTGGGTCCGTTGCCAGCGATGTGTGGCACAAATGCGTAGCTATTGGTCGAGTCGGTCTGCATGGCGTGGGCCCCTGTCGCTGTGGTCAGCCATTCGGTGGGCGGCCCGCCCACTGATCCATCATCCCCAATGGGATGTATCGCCACACGGGCGCCCTGGTAATAGGCCGACAGAACAAACCTGCCTTTGCGGTCCGTGGATATGTAGACGGGCCAGTCTTCCACAGCAACCGTCCCGTTATGAGTGAGCCCCCCGTTGGCCTGGTCGATCTGAAAGCTGGATATCTGGGGAGTGTCGCGGCATGCGGCGTAAAGGGACTTCCGGTCCGGGCTAACCGCCAGCGTGAACGGCCCTCCAGGTACGGATACCTCAGCCTGAGGAGTGAGTCCTCCGGTTTGGGGGTCTATGGTATGAACCGATATCTTGTCATCCTCTTGCAGGGCCACGTACATGTAGTATGGCATCGTTTCCTCCTTCAGTTGGTCTTTCCCGGCCTTATCAGCTCTACCCTAAATAGCGGCAACACCCCTATCTGGCAACCCATCCGCCGTAAATGGGATACTGGCTGCAGACGAACTCGATGTAAGAGGGTTGGGAGGAGTCATTGGCTGCTAAGGCCCGCTGGAAGGCCGGGCCTACCTCGGATGGTTCTGTCACCCGCTCGGTGTGGTAACCCAACTCACCAATGACTTTCGACATATCGACGTCATCGTACCCCAGTACCCTGTGGGTGAAGGGGTCGTGGCCTGCGCCCCAGAACCCAGGTCCATAACCTGAGAAACCGCCGTTGCTGACGTGGGCAATGGTGACTCCCAGCTTTTGGCGCAGCGGGACTTCCAGGTTCCCCATCATGTATCCCAGGCCGGCCTCTCCGGTCACAGCGACGCAATGCTTCTGAGGGAAGGATATCTTCGCCGCGACGACCGCAGCCAGGCTAAACCCCAATGACGAAACGTTGCCCCATCCCAGAAATCCCCGCGGTACTAACGTGTCGTACACTGTGCTGAGCTGGTCCCTGGTGTTACCCGATTCGTGGGTGACGAACGAATTGTGGGGATCGAGTACTTCCATTAACCCCGCATAAACCCGGTATGGGTTTATGGGCTTGTCCGTGGAGGCCATAGCCTCCCTGTATTGGACCATGGCACTATCGCGGGCCGACTTAACTTCAGCCGCCACGTTCTTGGAAGGCCTCCCGTTGCCGGAGGTTTTCTCGGACAATGCTTTGTTCAGCGCTTGAAGGGTGAACCGAGCGTCGCCGATCAATGCCGCAGCAGTGGGGTACACTTTATTCACGTGCACCTCGTCCACGGTGCAGTGGATCACAGTCTTGTTGACTGCATCGGGAATACCATGGCTGAAGCGGCCTGGCGAAAGACTGGACCCCACCGCCAGTATCAAGTCGCTCTTCTTCAGATAGTGGTCGACTTGGTCGCCCCGGACTCCAACGAACAACGGGTGGTCCTCTGGAAATGCGCCCTTGGCCTTGAGGGTCGTGATCACCGGCGCGTTGGCCAACTCAGCCAACGATTTCAGCTCGGCGGAAGCGTGGGCGTAAATGACGCCTTCACCGGCATAAATCAGCGGCTCCTGGGCATTGATTAGTAGATCAATCGCCGTCGTCACGTCATCCGGATTGGGCGCCGACTTCCAGCCCTTGACCGGCATATAGGGGTCGGCTGTCTCATCGTAGCTAGCGTCGGCGTCCGGGATGGCCAATACCACGGGTCCTGGCCTCCCAGTCCGCAGCATTGTAAAGGCCCGGCGCATGAATTCGGGAAGCCGCTCCGGTTGGTCCAAGAATCCGTACCACTTGGAGACCGATTTCAGACTGGATGTGATATCGAACTGGCTATTTTCTGTCGATCCAATGGGCACTCCATCGGTGATACAGAGCACCGGGGACCCATCCTCGTACGCTTGGGCCATGCCCGCGTACGCCACCTGCAGTCCTGCGGCGTTGACCCCGCCTTGGAAGGTGCAAACCCCGATCCGGGACCCGGCGTTAATTCGAGAAAAGGCATCGGCTAAGGCGACAGCGTATCGGTCGTCCCTCATCATCACCATGGGAATGCCCTCTCGGCCCAGCGCATTGTTGACGCCGCAGACGGGGAAGGTAGACACCCATTCGACGCCTTCCTGCTTGAGAATTCGCGCTATTCCAGTGGCTACGTCGATGGCCATAGGTCCTCCAATGTCCGTTGACTTCTGTCTTGGGCCCAAGCTGGGACCTGGGTACTGGAGCTAAGCGTTATGGGTTGTCCCCGTCGCCTAGAAACCAGTCGTACTTCAAACCTGCCCGTTCGACGACCCTTTCTTGGTCCTCCGCCAGCATATACCCCTCTTCCACCAGGCTCCGAGCAGCTTCCTCGACCTCTTTCAAGTACGCGTCTTTGGAGGCGTAAAGTTCTAAGATAGACGGCCTAGGGTCTCCCGAGGACTCCTTATCGGCCAGCGTCGCGGGCAACGGCAGCGTCCAGCCCGCCAGCCCACCGGTGATCCCGATGTACAGGTCGGGGTTGCCTACGTTGGGGTGCCTGAGATTCCAACCAGTATAAGTTGCCACGGGAACGGTCAAGTCCGGTAGCCGGATGCCAGCAAGCTCGTTATAGGTCTCGTCTATGTCCGATACCAGAGCAGGATATTCCTCCCCTGGATTGGCCGGGAGCACTGTGGTCCGGCCCAAATGCGTCTCCGGCCCAAAGTCCAACCGCAAAGCCCGGGTTGTCTGAGGCGGGACACGAACACCGAGTAGACCAGCAAACTTTTCCAGCAGCGAGCTGGATTCTACCGCTGTACCGGCGCCCAGGCTGGGATGCCTGCTGGGTGGAGGCGCCTCACCCGTCGATACCCATTTATCCAGGTTCTCTAGGGCCGCCCGCAGCAGAGGGGTGTAGTCAACACTGTTGAATGGAAGCTGCCCCTGAATGCCATCGGTGGCCCGCACCTCCACAAGCGGGAACTCTCCCGCTCCATGTTGGCACCCAGCGAAATGGTACCGCCGGACCGAAGGCGACTCGGCGGCATCTTGCATGGTCTCCAGGTCTGTATGGATTAGCGCTGCGTCACCCCGCCAATACTCGGCCGAGGTGTTGGTGAACATCATTTTGGGCACTTTGCCCCTTTCTTCCATGCGCGTCAATAACGAGCCGGTCTCTCCGGTGACGGGGTCTGTTTGCTCGGTATCGGTAAATGGGAACAACTCCGGAATGATGTAGCAAACATCTTTGGAAGGCTGCCCGAACCGGAGGTTGAACTCGCCCCGCATGCCACCGGCAACATGGGCAATGATGCCGTCGAGCGCGATCCGCTCCTCTTCATCCTCATGCATCCCCAGATGGATCAACTGTCGCAGGAACCGCCCGCTCTGGGAACGCCCGAATGCGTAGCCATACTCCAAAGGGCTTGAGCAGGGATTTCCTGCAGACGCGGGCGCATATTTTAGGAACGATACTATGTCCCTAACCGCAGCAAACCCCAGGCCAACGATGGTGCTGCCCTTGGTACGGTATACCAGTTGGTATATTTTCCCTGGCTGGAACCCTTGCGGCATATAGATGTGGCTTGGGTCCGGTTCAGCAGTGTCCTCTTCGACCCGAATGAAAGACCAGTCACCCCGGTTGACCGGCTCGGCGGGGCTGTTGGGGAAATCTCTGACCGTCAACGTGGCCGTCGAATCGTCGATGTTCTCCGGTGGATGCGGGATATGGTCCCGGTCTGCCAACAGGAAAGACTGGGTGGGTACATCGCACTGGAATTGGCAAAGGATATCTCCAACCAGTGGTCCGTTGGACCCGACAGCCTTTGGCGCTTGTAGGCCAATCAACCCGGGTGTCGGAGGCACATCCGCCTGCCAGCCGCACCAAACGACCGTGTATCCCTGACGCATCAAGAATCCGTTTCCGGCCTGGAGGGGGGCCAGAAAATCGGTAGCCGCTGGCACATCGTTGAGGCTCAAAGCAGTCTTGCGGCCCCTGTTGACTACATCAAAGAGAATACGGCCATTTCCTCTATCAGGGTCAGCGGGTTGGAGCATCGCGAAATGGGCGGAATACCCGACTTTGCCATCGGCGTCCCGTGGAGCCAGCTCAAGATCGGTTATGACCTGGTTCCGTTCATTCCGTGGGTCCACCGCAAAGTGCGCGGTCCCCTCAAGTACCTCGTACTGGCCGACGTCGCCAAAAGCTTCGCCTTGAGCGAAGTTACTCTGGTTTGAGATATCAAGCTTTACCACAGCCATATCGATTCTCCGAAACTAGTAATTGGTGGTCTATTGGTGTTCTAAAGCAAGTCAAAGGGTGGCCCATCAGGCGTGATTCTATCACTTCTTTCCCATCATGGTGGAACAGCAGTCACCCCGCAGAGTCGTCAACGTGGCGTTCCGGTTTGCCGCGCTGCGCAGGAAGATAGATAGATGCTACAAACCGGATGGCCAGGATACTCACAGAATACATGGAATCCTTGTCCAGAGGATCCCTTACGGCCAACACCGATGACCTGGTAGCAGGCGAAAAGCATACTAGCTTGCCCTTAGACAAGGTATCTTCCGCTCCTACATCCAAACGGTGGCGGGCTGGCCGCCACCCCCAGATGCTAGACTACTATGCAGCAGGGAGGGGGATGACCCCCTGAGAACCAAGGGGAAGAATTCTTACCGTACTTGCAAAGGAGAGGGGAAGGCTTGCCAGTCTATCAAAGGATCGAAGACATCCAACAGATCGACTTCTTCTTGGGCATCGAGGAGAAGCGAGAGAGGATCATCGACCTGTCCCACCTTAGGTTTATTAGACCCGTTGGTATCGTGGCCCTACTTACGACGCTCGAACGCTTTGGGGACCCGTCTAGTGGGCCGCAAATAGAACTGCTGCTCCCAAATGGTCCGACGGTTCGACGGTATCTTGCTCGGGCTGGAGTTTATGAAGTGATGAAGGAACAGGGCTGGGTTCGAGAAGACCAAGATGACTGGCAGGAAATCGTCGGCCCTGGGGTTAGGCTAATGGTTCCATGTACGCGTTTTCGCGACGAGTCTGATGTCGAACGGCTTGCAGCCCAAATGGAAACCCTTTTCCACACTGAATTTCGGGGCTACGGGAGCCTCCTGGGTGCGCTGGAGACAATCTTCGGCGAACTCGCCACGAATGTCGTGTACCATGCGGATAGCGAGGGCGGGTATGTCTTGGCGCAACAATATAATTACCAGACCGGTCCAATTGTAGAAGTCGCGGTGGCAGACTGTGGAATTGGAATTCGGGAGTCTTTGAGAAAGAATCCGGACAACCTTTCCGTCGGCTCGGATGCCGACTTCATCGAATCAGCAACCCGGGAAGGGGTATCATCTATACGTGACTCTTATCGGGGATATGGATTCCACCATGTTACTTTTGACCTCCAAAAGGATGAACGCCGCGAAATGACAATCCGGTCAGGAACGGGTAGAATCACCATCCAAGGTAACGGTACCGTCAGAAAAGCTGATGGGGGGATGAGATACTCCGGAACAATAGTTAGTGTGACGGTCCCTTGCGAAGAAACCTAACAGCATCCCACTTGGGGGGAAACGTTATCATGGAGGTGGAAGTCTTAAAGCTCTCAGACCTCGCTCCATCCTTCGTCACCAGGTCTAGGGGCCATGAGTTGGCCAAGAATTTCAGAGCGATTATTGAGAAGGCGACTGCCGATACGATCGTTGTGGGTTGGGACGGGGTGAGGGCGGTGAGTCCATCATTCATAGATGAATGCGTTGGCGGGATACGCGACGTCATTGAATATGGAGGCTACCATACAACTGTTGTATTTACTGGCGATGACCCGTACATCATCGAACTAATTGACACGATACTCAGGCGAAGAGAATTTCCCGTCAGCTATGCTTTGAGAACCGATGACGTAGAGAAGGGCACATCCGGCATGCTGGGGCACCCAACGATACCCTGGTCAGTCCCGGCCTAGAGTTAGCCCGTGGCCTGAAATACAAGAACCCCCAACATTAGCTGGGGGTTCTTGCTTTCACGACGGGCCGTTTTCTCAGCGTTCAGAGTAAAGGTTGAGGCTATCAGGGACCGAATTGCGATCAACCAGGTCGTCAGCGTTCTTGAAGCCTCCAAATATCTACCATTGCACAAACATGGGCATGACCGAAATGCAACCGTTATATTGGGTAGTCTCGAAAACCCTATCTTAGGTTCACGCGACCCGGCGCGGGAAGTTTGTTTCGTGAGCGTAGCCGATGATGGCGCCGAGTCCATTTCTTCCACCTCTCTGCTCTTTGGCCCCCAGCAGGGACAAGCGTCAAGATGCCCTTCCATTTTGGCCTGAGTCGTGGTGAACTCGTGTGGGCTTGGCCTAGTAGCGATGGGGCCAACACCTTCAGTACGAAGGTCCATCTGGGGTGGGCGACAGGTAACGTTCTTGATTCGCCTTCGCCTGCCGCTCCATGTCCCGATCGAACGCGTCGGCGTGTTGCAGACACATGCTCCCGAAGGAGCCGTAACTCTCAATGTCTGTGATTGCGACTGTCGCCTCCTTGTTACAGTCGCGGTACCCCCACCATTTCATAGTCCGCTCCTCTGGCTGTCTTCATGCCGTCACCCTCGCGCTTTGGACTCGTAGGGGTCAATTCCCGGTGCCGGAGAAATACGATCCTGGATCGTATTTCTTAGCCGATGACCCACACGCTTTGGGCCTTCCGCTCCCGAGTCCCGCCGGGTTTCACGGTGCTCTCGCCGTAGGCCTGTGCCGCAGGGCGGTCGAGGCCGGCCGGGCACGATTCGCCCCCCACCTACTCTATCCCTGCTTCCTGGATGACCGAGACCCAGCAGAGCAACACCTCGGCATCGACTGTGGACTGGCCTTCATGGAGGTCTGTGACGAAGTGAGGGTGTACACCGCAGACGGGCCCTCCAGTCGCATGAGACGGGAGTTCGACCAGGCCTCCCGTCTCGGCAAGCCCGTGGTAGAGATCGAGGAGGCGTAACGGTGGCCTGGCAACACTTCGGTGCTGCGCTCGGGAAGAAAGGAATCGTTCCTTGGGACGCGGCCCCGCGTGGACACTACACCAAGGCCGGATGACCATTTCCAAATCGTGGTGGCGGGAGACCTGGTGGCCCTTTTTGCAGCTTGCTATCTGGGACGAGCCGATCTATGGTGATCGCCTGCGACTATAACGACATCTTCATCGCGCTGGAGCTCGAGGTTGGAACAGTGCTGGGCATCCCATCCGGGGAGCATGTATACATGCGGCTGATCGGGTGAGGTGTGCCAACCCATAGCAGAGCCCATCACGTAAGACAAGAGAGTTACACTCACGAGTTTCCCGCGTGGTTCTTAGCGATCAGATCGCCTGAATTGCAGCGCGGGTCCCTGATCCTTATTGGGGAACGATTCATGGAGTTGAGGCATACTATTATGTATAGGTTCCCCTCAGGGAAAAAGAGATTACCCATGCGGACAAGGGAAGACGATGCAAAGTGCGCTCATGTTGTGGGCCTCGTTGCCAACTGGGAACCTCTTCTGCGTCTTACATGTTGTAGGCCCACCGTCGAGTAACAGGTAGATTGTGCACTAGTTGCCGATCCACAATTTCGAGTATCCTTGGGACATCTTTTCGCTCTGACTAAGTGGTACCTAGGGCTTCTAGAGGCAAAAAAAGATCCTCTCGCCGCGTACCGTCGGACCTGGAGCTGTTGGATAAGGAGTTTCATGCATCGTGCTAAAGTTCCTATCGTCATAGTGTTCCTGGGTTTAGTTGGTTTAATCTCACTTGGTGCGACCTTAGCGGCGACCGCCAGCGTTGGAGTCCTGGGGGCTTCGAATCAGTCGGCTCCACCTCCTACCCAGCAAGTCCTAGTTCAATCGAATCTTTCCGAGCTTCCGCTCGACTATCCCTGGAGCCCAGAGGAGCAGGCACAACGAGACCGCGCCATCCAGCAAGGCGACTCCAGCCTACTCCCAGAATGTACTAAGGACTACTTCGCTTGGCGGGCCGCAACCCAAGAGAGAAGAGAGGCAGCTAGAGGAACGGAGCCTCCCTCCGGCGGCTTTTGGGACAAGCCAGGTTGCAAAGGCGTTCCAGATCGATTGGTAGTCGGCCCGCAGAGCCAGCCGGGGCTGCGTGCTGAGCGTGAGCCGCGATTGGACCTCTCGGACGCTTCTGAGCTCCCGCTCGACTATCCCTGGAGCCGCGAGGAGCAGGCACAACGCCCGAACCCACGCCCGTGGCCATCGGGACGACGGTAGAAGCGGGAGGAAGCTCGTACACTCTGAACGAGGTAAAGGACCCTGCTCCCGCAGGCATATTCGGTGTTAATGAAGGCAAGAGACTGATAGCCCTGGACATCACGCAGGTGGGAATCAGCGATGGCGGTGATTCCTACAATCCGCTCTACTTTGCAATCCAAGACACGGATGGGTACGTGTACACGCCAGGTTTTTCGGACGCCGATGTGGGACCGCCGTTCGGCTCGGGCAAGCTTTCGGCCGACCAGATAGTACGGGGATGGGTGGTCTTTGAGTTGCCCAAATCAGCGAGGTTGGTGTCGGTCTTGGTTAACCCTGAAGTGTTCGGTGCGAGGATAACCATCGCTGATCTGGCACAAGAATAGAGGATGCAAATGTGAGAGTTGCTGCGCTGATTATAGGGATAATCGGGTCTGCTGCGGGATTTGTAGCTGCCGTGATTGCCCTGTTCATTGGGGGAGTGGGAGTAGCTCTCGAAGCTGAGGAAGCAAGCAAGATAACCAGCTTGGCTTTCGGAGCCATAGGTGCCTCAATCGTCGGGCTGGTTGGCGGAGCCTTGTCTATCGCTAAACCACGAATCGCTGCGGTCTTGATGGTCCTGTCAGCGGTCGTTGGGGTCATTAGCATATCCGCCTTCTATGCACTGGGAGCGGCGCTGCTAGTTATTGGAGCCTTATTGGCATTCCTAGGACGAAGCCGACCTGGGCAGTAGGAGCTCTCCTCGACCCACAGGCCCCGGGAGACGTCCGCGCAGAACTCCAGACCGTCGGGCGACAGTTAGGTCTGCCGTATGGGCTCGTCGCCTCCGGTGGAGAGCCAGGCCATGCTGGACATGCTGGCACCACTGCTGTTTCCCAACAACCTCCGCATTCTCTCTACCAGGGATTCCTGGGAGGGGTCCATATCTTCGTTGGCCATGTCACCGTCCTGAAGGGACCGGATGGGCTGGTGTAGTTCAAAGGGAAATAAGGGGAGTTGCGGTTAGCGGGGACCCGCGAGGAAAACGTCAGTGCCGGATGCTGCGGAAGATGGCTACCGCGACACGCTGTTGCTCCAGGGTCAACCCCCGGCCGATCAGGTTAAATTCCTCCCCCCGCCGCAGGTTGGGGAAATACACTCCGGTGGCGGCCTCGTATTCGGCTGTGGTGTTGCCGGGTGGGTTCACCGACAGCAGCAGCTTTGCCGTAAGGCCGTCGATGTACTCGTAGGACACGGCGTACTTGTGCTCGTCCTCGTCTTCCGGGATGAGGTTCCAAGAATATCTCCCGAAATCCCAACTGAGTCGCACCCCATCGCCGACGACCTCTCCCACGTAGGAATCCACCCCTTGCAGTTCCCTGAGGGTCCACCCGGGCGGTAACGCCAGGGAGAACCCCTGCGCTGTAGCCCGTGTCCAGTCCGGTCCGGCTTGGGCATCGGGAAACGGCCTGGGCGATTGAGGGTCTGGTGTCGGAAGGGCAGGGTTGCCGCAGGCGACGAGAATCAGAGTGACCAACTGGACGACGACGAATTTCAGCATTACCACTTTTTTCGACCTATGTGTGCCATACTACGCTGGCCCTTGTCATCCCGCGCCACTTCCTAAGACAGGTGAGCGCTTATTGTCAGGGTGTGTCCCTCGGTAGACTATTAAGGGCAGTACGAAATCGGATTGTCCCTGCGGGAACTAAACCGTGGCGTCCATCGCCTCGCGGGTGTCAACTATTTCTCCATGGAATCCACTAGCGTCCTGGTCATAGGTGATAGTAGAGCAACGGCGGCGAGCAGAGGCCTCATCCTCAGTGAGATGCCAGGAAACGCGCAGTTGAGGCAATGCGGAGATTCTTGACGGAGGCAGGGATCAGGCTGGCAACTAATCAGCGACAACCCCTACTGGCCTCCGGCCCCCTGGCCGGAAGAAGCCGACATCATCGGCGAGGTCCGGTGGGCTGCGAGGGCGTTTTAGGGGGATAGGGTAATCGAATGAGTAACACCGCCGCCATCTATGCCAGGGTCAGCACCGCTCAGCAGGAAGATGGGACTTCTTTAGAAACTCAAGTGGAAGCCTGCTGCAAACTAGCTGCCGAACATCATCTGGAGTTAGAACAGCATCACATCTTCCGGGAGCAGGCATCGGGCGCTGACCGGTATCGGCCTCTCCTAGACAAAATAGGCCAGTTGGCGGGGAATGGCATTATACAAACCATCATCGTCTATTCCCCGGATCGGCTGTCCCGGGACCCGCTCCATCTTATGGTCTTGTCGGAGGAATTCGCGGAAACCGGAGTCAACCTTTTGTTCGTCTAGGGGCCATCGGGAACGACTGCGGAAGACAAGCTCGTTCGATACGTTTTGGGGTACGTTGGAGAGAAAGAGCGGCAATTCATCGCCGAAAGGACCATGCGGGGGAAAGTCTCAACCGCCATGAACGGCCGGATGCCCGTCGGCGCTGGGAGTGGTCTTTATGGTTATGAATACGACCCCCGAGCCAAGCGCCGAATCGTCCTAGACACCGAAGCAGCAGTAGTCAAGAACATCTTCTCTTGGGCTAGCCAGGGGGTGAGCCTTTACCAGATTGCCACACGGCTAAATTCCCAGGACATTCAGACCAAGAATGGAAGCCAATGGCACCCGTTGACCGTCAAACGGATGTTGACCAACTCCGCCTATACGGGAGTGGACTATTACGGCAAGACCAGTTCCCGCAAGAAGCCAGGAGGGGGCAGAACTCTTAAGACCCTCCCCAAGGAAGACTGGATTCGCATTGAAGGATTCACCCCACCCATCGTAGATGAGTCAGTCTTTGCACTTGTCCAAGAAAGGCTCAAGGAGCCAAGCAACCGTAGAATCAAGTCAGCGACGGCCTATTTGCTTACTGGGTTCGTAGTTTGTGGAGAATGCGGAAGTCCCGTAGTCGGCGCTCAGTTGAATCGCCGATACCGATACTATCGTTGCCGCGCTACGGTCCCAACGACGACTCGACCCGCAACATGCCGGGCGCACTACATTCCTGCAGACGCTTTGGAAGGAGCTGTTTGGGAACAGGTAAGCGACGTCCTGCAAAGCCCGGAATTGGTGCTCGACAGGTTACGGCAACAACTCGCCGGCATGGGTGGCGGGTTCGAGGAAGAGATGGAACGGCTGAGTCGGCAAATCCGGCGTTGCAGGGACCAAGAACGGCGGCTGGTTACGCTCTACATGTATGGTGAAATTGACGATGACTACATCCGCTCACACAGTGGCCCATTGAAGGCTCAGCGAGAAGGTTACGAAGCGGAGCTGGAACAGCTAGAGAGCCAGAAGGCGGAGCGGCAGGATTTAGAACAGGCCGAGGTTCACCTTAACGAGTTTTGCCTGCGAGTAAAGGGCGGGATGGCTGCCGAGGACCACGACGGGAAAGTGGCGGTTGTCTCAGCGTTCCGAATCAAAGCTGAGGCGACCAAGAAACGGGTTGTGATTCGGGGGACTATCGGGGTTCCCGAGGCGGTTAGCTATAACTACCATTGCACAAACATAGGCATGACGACGTGGATGTAGTCCTCCGAGTCGGTGGGTTTGAAGACCCCGGGGCTCGAAGCGGTGGTGGTTTCCAGGGACACCTTGCCTCTCTCCAGCACCGAAAGCACGTCCAGCAAGTATCGGCTGTTAAATGCGATCTTGCCTTCGGTGCCTTCCATCACGTCGGCGTCTACTTCGTCCTGGTTATCGCCTACTTCTTCCGAGCGGGCCGAGATTATTAGTTTCCCGTAGTCGCCGTCCCCATTCCCCGGCACCAACTGCATCCGGATTATGTTGCTGCCGTCCCGAGCGAAGATCGCTGCGGTGCGGGCCGCCCGCAAAAGGGCTGGCGAGTCAAGAATGGCCCGGGTCTGGTAAGACTGGGGTATCAGTTGCTCGTAGTTGGGGAACGCCCCTTGCAATAGCTGCGACACCACCTCAACCGTGTCCCCTCCTCCTACCCGGAACAGCACCTGACCCTTTGGGGGAGTCATCATAACTTCCACAGGCTCTTCCCGGTCATTGAGCAAGCGGTTGATCTCATTCAGCGTTCGGGCGGGGATAATAACATTGATCTCATTCTCCACAGGCTGGAGCAATGGACCGTGCTGCACCGCCAAGCGAAATCCGTCGGCCGCAGCCATGGTGAACTTCTCGCCCATCATTTTCAGTTCCACACCCGTCAACACCGGACGCGATTCCTCAGTAGCCGCTGCGAAGGTCACTCTCGATATGGCTGATCTGAGCGCTTGAGGGTCTATCTGGGCGGCGATTCCCTCCTCAACAGTAGGAATAGGCGGAAACTCGGCCGCCTCGGTCCCGTGAATATTAGCCTCCGACCGTCCACAGGTGAGGCGGAGAATGCTGGTGCCCGGTTGCACTTCGAGATCAATCCTATCGCTCGGCAAGGAATTAACGAACTCGGTCAATAATCGAGACGGAACAGTAATTGATCCTTCTTCTTCGATCATCGCACCGATCCAGGTGGTCATGGCGATCTCAAGATTGGTCGCCGAGAGCTTGAGCATCGACTGGTCTATACTCAGTAGAACGTTTTGGGTCACCGGCAGCGTTGCCCTGTTGGCTACAGCTCGGCCAACTGTAGCCAAGCCCCGGCTCAAGTTCTCTTGTAGGCAAGATATCTTCATTCTTGGGTCACCTGTCAAAGGGTATGATGTACTACCGGCTGGAGAAGGGGAGTACCAATAGGGGATCCAGAGAGAAGGAAAGCATGGATTATTATGGCACTCCGTCCAGGCAAAAACAACTTATGTAAATCACTGCCCGCAGGCCTTTCGCCCGCAGGCCTTTCGATTGTCGTAGGCCCTGGGACGCCCGTTCGTGGTGAGCTTGTCGAACCATGAACGACAGATCATTCGACAACCTGAGAACAAACGAGGAGGCCCACCTTGGGCGGATAATCAAGAGATCCCCTGTCCACTGCTCACGGGTGCTACTGGCCTGTACCGAGTACGGCTAGTCCTTCCGAGCCTCTGCTATAATAGCTGGTGGCTCAGCTTCCCGTGGTCACCTGCCTCTAGCCGCTCTGGGCCTGTATAGCCTGGTCTAACCTTGTTTGGTCTGGTTGCTGGAGGCCGACCCGGAGACATTCGATGACCGACTTGCTTTTCCACACGGATAGCTACCTAAAAGAGTTCGAAGCCACGGTCACCGAGGTCGTCGATGATGGGATAGTCCTCGACCGGACCGCCTTTTTCGCTGGCGGAGGAGGGCAACCCTGCGACCTGGGTACTCTGCGGTATGAAGGCAATTCCTACCAAGTTACCAAAGTAGGGCGCTCTAAGGGCAAGGTGGTCCACTTCACAGGACTAACGGCGCCTCAGGTCGGCAAGAAAGTCATGGGCCGCATTGACTGGGACCGGCGCTACTGTTTGATGCGGACTCATACCGCTTTGCACATTTTATGCGGCGTAATATGGCGGGATTATGGCTCCCAGGTTACCGGCGGCGACATGGCCTCCGGCACCGCGCGCATGGACTTCGAGCTGGAGCACATGACTGCTGAGTTCGCCACCGAAGTACAGGAGAAAATCAATCGAGAGGTTGACGCCGCCCGGGAGGTCCTAGTCAATAACCTGACCCGGGAAGAAGCCGAGCAAGTTCCAGACCTGATCCGTACCAAAATCAACCTCCTTCCTGTTGGTATAAAGGAGATAAGGACCATAGACATCGCAGGCTTGGACCTGCAAGCCGACGGTGGTACCCATGTGGCCAATACCCGCGAGGTGGGCAAGATCAAGGTGGTGGGTCACGAAAGCAAAGGCCGCATCAACAAGAGACTTAGAATTGCGTTGGAACAACCATAACCAGCCGTATTAACTCCGGATCTCAATTACACCCCAAGGGATTCTTTACCCATGCCTAAAGCCGTAGTCGGTATTGACGTTGGCGGGACCTTTACGGACATTGCAGTCTTGGAGGACGGCAAGCTCACCGTCCACAAGCTACCCTCAACTCCGGACGATCCGTCTCGGGGGATTCTGCTGGGAGTGAAGGAAACCGGTGTAGCCGACGCCGACTTCGTCCACGGCTCTACAGTCGCCACCAACGCTTTGCTGGAAGGCAAGGGTGGCCGCACCGCACTAGTGACCACCCACGGGTTCGAAGACGTTCTCGAGATTGGACGGCAGAGCCGGGCGGAGCTATACAACCTGGGCATCGATCGTCCTCCGGCCCTGGCGCCCGCCGAATTGCGGTTCGGGGTGCCGGAACGGGTCGACTATACCGGGACAATTGTGGAGGATTTGCCCTCAGGCGATATCGAGAAATTGGTCGAATTACTTACCGAAGCCCAAGTGGACGCGGTGGGTGTCTCTCTCCTTTTTTCTTTCTTGAACACCGCCCACGAGGATATGGTGCTGGAGGCGCTACGAAATCTCCCCAATCGGCCCTTCATTTCTCTATCCAGCCGCGTTCTCCCGGAGTTCAGGGAGTACGAAAGAACCAGCACGGTGGTGGTGAACGCCTACGTAGGTCAAATCATGGGCCGCTACTTGGGCGGACTGGAAAGCAGCCTCGGCCAGGGACTCCGGATAATGCAGTCGTCCGGTGGTAGCATCACAGCCGGACTCGCTGCTGAGCAGCCGGTGCGTACCATCCTGAGCGGTCCCGCAGGGGGAGTGGTAGGCGCTTTCTACGCCGCTACTCAGGCGGGATTCACCGACATAATCACCCTGGACATGGGCGGTACCTCCACCGATGTCTCGTTGTGCCCGGGCACCATCAAGGAGACAAACACCTCCAACGTCGGTGGCTACCCCATCAGCGTTCCAATGATCGAAATACATACGGTCGGCGCTGGTGGCGGCTCCATCGCCAGGGTTGATAGCGGTGGAGCGCTGGTAGTTGGACCCCAGTCCGCTGGCGCCGATCCCGGACCTGCTTGCTACGGCCGGGGAGATCACGTCACTGTCACTGACGCCAATCTGCTGCTTGGGAGGCTGCTGCCCGAGCATTTCCTGGGAGGCCGATTGAGTCTTGACCCTCAACGGGCCAACGACCTTACGGCGTCTCTGGCGGCCCAAGTGGGCGCCTCAGCCCAGGATACCGCTTTGGGTATCATACGCGTGGTGAATGCCAACATGGAGCGGGCCATTCGCGCCATCTCGTTGGAGAGGGGGTACGACCCTCGGCAGTTCACCCTGGTGCCCTTCGGGGGAGCAGGTCCAATGCATAGCTGCGAGCTGGCGGCCGAGCTAGGTATTCCGCGGGTCATGGTACCAACCCGCCCCGGCATCCTATCCGCCTTGGGAGTGGCCATCGCCGATGTGGTGAAAGACTATTCCCGCACCGTAATGCTTCGCGGCGACGACATATCCTGGCCTCGGCTAGAAGAGGAATACCACGGCATGGAGGGTCTAGCCAGGGAGGAGCTCCGGAGAGAGGGATTGCCTGCGGAGCGGATGGCAGCCAAGCGGTTCCTGGACGCCCGCTACGTCGGCCAGTCATACGAGCTTACCGTAGAATACCCGGCAGCTAACCGCCGAGGTGATCTGAGGCGGTCGCTGGTAGAGCGTTTTTATCGGGCACACCTGCAGCGGTTCGGGTATGCGGACCGGAGGGAGCCGGTAGAGGTGGTCAACCTGAGGCTCAAGCTACAGCTCAATATGGACAAACCGGCGCTAACCCCCCAATCCCAGGGTCCGCCTGATCCCTTAGGAGCACAGCTTTCACAGGCCCAGGTGTTGTTTAGCACAGGGCCGCAGCAGACCCCGGTCTATCAACGAGACCGGCTTCAGTCGGGTAACCGGATCAATGGACCGGCTATGGTGGTCCAGATGGACACGACTATTGTGGTGCCACCGGGATGGGCCGGGCCGGTCGACCCCTGGGGTAACCTGCTCTTGGAGCCGGTGTAGGTGCCACCGCCCTCACCGGTACCTCTATCCGGAATAAACATCAAATGACTCATAAACTCCA
The DNA here is from genome assembly GCA_965197555.1 of Dehalococcoidia bacterium. Classification (GTDB taxonomy): domain Bacteria; phylum Chloroflexota; class Dehalococcoidia; order Lucifugimonadales; family UBA3495. The sequence continues at coordinate 3,160,508 of OZ240213.1, forward strand.
AGACATTGGCGGCCTTTCAGTGCTCCTGGTTATCGCGCATCCCGATGATGAGGGATTTGGTAGCGGCGGGGTCTTGGCCATGTTGTCAGCGGGGGGCGCGCGCATAACCCTGGTATGCGCCACCAACGGCGATGCGGGAGAGATTAGCGATTCCTCCCTGGCCACCCCGGAGACTCTCGCCCAAGTGCGACAGGAAGAGATGCGCCAAGCGATGGCAATTACCAAAGTGCAAGACTTGCGCTTCCTTGAGTACCGGGACTCGGGCATGGCCGGTACAGAGGACAATGACAACCCGGCTTCGCTCAATCAAGCGGACCCAGCAAAAGTGGTCGGCCAACTCGTGAGCATTATGCGCGAGGTCCGACCGGACCTGGTCATCACCCATGACCCCACTGGTGGCTACGGCCATCCAGACCACTTGGCGGCCTCTCGGCACGTGACCCGAGCCTTCACCCTATCCGGCAACATTAACTATCCAGGGATGTCTGAAGTAAAGATGGAGCCTTGGTCCCCCGGACTGCTCTATTATTTTTGTCATCCCCGCAGCATTTTTCGCAGAATGTGGCAACAAATGGTTGATTCAGGCATCACCCCACCATTTGCCAGCAAGGAAGCCGATTCCATCGGCTGTCCCGACGAGGCAATAACGACCACCGTGGATGTTGGCGCCTTCGTGGACACCAAGATCGCCTCGCTGAACTGTCACCGCACCCAAATGGATCCCAACGGGGCCTTTGCTCAGTTGCCTCAAGAGTTCACGCGAGAGATCATGGGCACCGAGTATTACACTTTGGCCGTGGCGGCCAAGGGTAACAACACGGGTGATTTGCTGCTTGAGATCGCGTCTTGCTCCCAACCAATGTGAACCCAGAACACTCCCTGTGGTCTCCAGTCTCCGTTGGCGCTATCGCGTGTACGCGCTAGGTTTCTCGATTATCGTAGGCCCCGGGAAGCCCGCTCGTGGTGAGCTTGTCGAACCATGAACGCCCGGTCCTGCGGCAAGCTCAGAACAAATGGTGACATTCACGTTGGGTAGATAATAAAAAATATCCTGCATATATTCGCTCCGGCTGGAGTATCATCCTCCCCACAGGAGGCACCTATTGGCCGTCGACGCTATTAGCCTGGAAGTGCTGAAGAATATGTTCATCTCGGTATCCGAGGAGATGGGTGTGGCGCTGCTGCGCACCGCCTACTCCCCGAATATCAAGGAGAGGCGCGACTTCTCCTGCGCGGTATTCAACCCGAGCGGGGAAATGGTCGCGCAGGCTGCCCACGTGCCGGTACACCTAGGCGCCATGCCCGCCTCGGTGCAAGCGGCGCTGGACACATTTCCCAACGCCCTCAGGGATGGGGACATAGTGATCCTGAACGATCCATATCTAGGAGGGACCCACCTCCCGGACATTACTCTGGTGGCCCCGGTTTACGCGAACGTGAATGAGGAGAAGACCCTGGTGGGGTTCGTTGCCAACCGAGGGCACCATGCAGATGTCGGAGGCATGACCCCCGGCTCCTTGCCGTTGTCCACGGAGTTGTACCAGGAAGGCACCATCATACCGCCAATAAAATTGGCCAAGGGCGGTCGGCTCAACCAAGAAGTCATACAGCTTATCTGCCGGAATTCCAGGACGCCCGAGGAGCGAAAAGGAGACCTAGCCGCTCAAATGGCATCCATGCGCGTCGGAGTCCGCCGTTTACAAGAAGTAGTTGCTCGCTACGGTATCGAAGATACTCTAGAGCACATGGATGCTCTCTTGGACTACTCGGAACGGGTCACCCGCCAAGCCATCCAACGGATACCCGACGGCACTTACCGGGTTACTGATTACATGGATGACGATGGGTTGACCGAACAACCGGTGCCCATCGTCGTCGCCATAACCGTGGAAGGGGATGGGGTCACGGTTGACTTCACCGGCACCTCGCCCCAACGTCCGGGATGCATCAATGCCCCGAGGGCAGTGACCGCATCAGCGTGCCTGTACGTTATACGCTGCATAGTCGGTGACGAAGCCCCCGCTAACCAGGGGTGCCTCAGGCCGGTGCGAATTATCACCCCACCCGGCACCTTAGTGGACCCCCAGCCGCAGCACGGTGTCGCTGGGGGCAACGTGGAGACCTCCCAGCGTATCACCGATGTGCTGCTGGCCGCGCTGGCCCAAGCCCTTCCGGAGCTAATCCCGGCGGCCAGCCAAGGCACCATGAACAATCTCTTGGTGGGCGGACACGATCCGGTGCGTGACAAGCCCTATGTTTATTACGAGACTATCGCGGGAGGTATGGGCGCCAGGCCCAACAAGGACGGGATCTCCGGCATTCATACCCACATGACCAACACCATGAATACTCCCGTTGAAGCGCTGGAATTTGCTTTTCCTTTGCGCTTGAACCGGTATTCCATCCGCCGGGGCTCGGGCGGTCAGGGGAAACACAACGGTGGTGACGGTCTCGTCCGGGATGTCCAGTTCCTGGGGCCCTCCAGGGTGACCATCTTGTCCGAGCGTCGGAAGTTTCCACCGCCGGGCTATCACGGTGGGCACCCAGGACAGACCGGAGAGAACCTGCTTTGGCGCGGTGGCTTCGAAGAGGTCCAGCTAGCCGGGAAAGAGACTCTGGACGTCGACTCCGGTGACATACTTAGCATCCGGACTCCTGGAGGAGGAGGTTGGGGGACCCCCGAGGAGGAAGAGGACTAACCGGGGCTCCCGGGTGTCCCCGGCATCACGCCTGCGAAAGGCCCTTGACTTGACTGCATGAGGGCAGGGCAATCGCATTATATGCCTCAGAGCTGTTGGTATATGTCCACCGGCGACTTGCGCCCAGCCACTCTCGTGCCCCTATGAACGCCGTTGGCCCCCCAGTCATTCCCGCGCAGATGGGAATCCAGCCATGGACCAAGGGACTGGCCAGATGCGCCCCCGTCCATCATTCCCACGCAGGCGGGAATTCAGCCATGGACCAAGGGACTGACCAAATGCGCCCCCTCCCGTCATTCCCACGCAGCCGGGAAGCCACAGAGGCACCTATCCGAAAACTCCACGCCCCCCTCCCGTCATTCCAGCGCAGCCGGGAATCCACAGAGGCATCCATCCCAAGGCGCCACGCCCCCCATCCGTCATTCCAGCGCAGCCGGGAAGCCACAGAGGCACCTATCCGAAAACTCCACGCCGATAGACTGCCGCGAAAGCCGGCGCGACAGCAAACGGTTCTTTCCAGCTAATATGCGATTGCTCCGCCGCCGGAGCGCCATGTTGGTGCTGAATAGCGTCGAATGGATTATAATGACGCGGTTACCCAGCCGTAACACCTATTTAGTCTGACACTCGGACGAATCCGAGGTACAAGGAGAGAGAGATGGTCAAGTACGCGCGGTGCAATGCGCTTCTATCGCTGGCCATGAACGACGCCGGGGAGGGCTGTCGCTTTATGGCCCAAGCGGACACGGAGCAGGGAGTGGTTGACCAAATGGTCCAACACATGGTCCAAGTGCACGAGGTGGAAGCCAATGAGCTGGTTAACAACATCCGGGGAGTCACAAAGACCACCCGCCGTTAAAGCTCCCACGCTTCAACCTCTCAGCTTAACATCCGGCGCCAGGCCGCCTCATTGGACCTAAGGAAAACCTAGGGCCTGACTTTTGCCGGTAACGTAAGAAACCCCGAAGTGCTCGGGGTTTCTTACGTTTGGCGATCCTAGCCTTGCAAAGCAATACCCTACTGGGTTAGCCCCCGTCCCACCAACGGGTCAAGGGCGCCGGATGGGTCGGCTAGATGCTCTTAGTCCACATATTCGGTTTGAGGGTTATCGGTGGGGAATATCGTATCCATCCTTGCAGGTGCGCCCGTGTTGTTGATCAAGCGATGGGGCGTGCCCGGCGGTGCCAGTAGCGTGTCCCCGGCAGAACCCAAGTGCTGATCGCTTCCCACCACCATTTCTACTTGGCCCTCCAATAGCACTATTGCTTCATCGGTGGGGTGGGTATGCAGTCTCAGGGCTGCACCATCCTGCATCACGAGTTCCCTGATGGTGAGTGTCTCCGCTCCTTCATCCTTGGTCACCAGGGGCTTGGCGCTGCGGCCATCCTCAGCCGCCGGCATGGGGGTCGCATTACTGTCGAAGATCGGCATTTCATTTACTCTCATCGAGAAGAATTCAATATGTGAAATATCAGGTTAAGTCCACACGGAATTAACCGAGGCCAAAAGACGACCGTCAAGAATCGATATTTAGGCTCACGATTACCGCAGCGTTGGCGATGACCATTGCGTCGGAACCATCCTCATTCGGTATCTCCAAGCCACCATGCACCGCCTTCATAGTGCCGGTGCCGTGGGGCAGGGTCGCTACCACGGCGTCGCCATCCACCTCTTCAGGCTTGGGAACACCGATGGTTATCTCCACATGCATGTCGTCGGCGCCTTGTCCCAACAGCCGCTGGAATCCTAAACTACTGTGGTGCAGGGCGTCGAACACGGCTCTTTTCGCGGCGCTGGTGTAGTCCCGACCGTGTACGTCCACGCCCATGCCCATTTCCATGATGCATCGTACTAATGGCATGGTTACCTCCTCTAGGTCCAGCCCAAATCCTCCGGAGCAACGCTGTCCAACAGCAACTGGTAACAGGGCTGGCAGCTTGTTAGAGGCCCATTACACCTCAGAACCAATGCCTAGTCAAGGCGAAGTAAACCCTAAGGGGCAGACACCGTGTCTCCCATTTGAGACACATCGTAGCCGCCCAGGGACTCGACTCTCCGTCGGAACTCGGGCCGCCTCAATAGATTCAGCAGAACCTGCACGCCCGTGTCGTCCATCAGGTGATTTGGTATCACCAGATCGTACCGCTCCTCTTCCAGCGGGACGAAGGCCAGTCCGGAAGCCTCCGCCGCTGCTTCTATGCCAATCCCCACGTGCGCCACCCCGGCAGCGACCGCACCGGCCACCGCCAGATGCCCCCCAACCTCATACTGATACCCCGATATCTCGCTGACGGCGATGCCCTTCTGTTGGAGCATGCGGTCCAAAAGAGACCGGCTTCCGGACCCTGTTTCTCTGTTGACGATGATCACGTCGTCATTCACCAAGTCTTCTACGGTCCTGAACTCGTTCGACTTGGTTGGTGTCGTAATAAAACCCTGGTGCCAGGCAGCGAAGGTTATTAATGTCGCTGGAAATGGGACAATCCGCCGTACCCAGCCCAGGTTGTAGTCCCCGGAATTCTCATCTTGCAGGTGACAGCCAGCCACGTGGGCTTCACCCCTAGCCAGGCTGGCCAATGCCTGATAGCTGCCCACTTCAGCCCAGGCTAGCCGCACACCGTAGCGGAGCAGCCCCGGCTCCAAAAGCGCGACGGCTGGGTCGCAACCCAGGATGCCCAGCGACGGCGTATCCAACTCTACGTCATCGAAGACCCGCACCGACGCCTGATCATCAGAAGCGGACACTATCACCCCTTCAGCCTCTACCAGGGAGTACCGCGTGGCTGCCGGACCAGCCACAGGCCAAGCCACGAGCCGGTGCCCCACATCGACCAGCCGAGTCCGGGGAACGCGGACAGCCCCAGGGTAACCGGGACGCAGGTCAGAGCCCTCGGCGAGTTTCGCTTGTACCAACTCCCGCCCCTCGTCGGCCAAATAAAACAACGAGTCGACCTTGGAGCCCAGCACTCGCGCCAGCCGCAGTGCCACCTCGGTGGAAGGATTGGCCCTCCCGGATTCCATAGCTGCGTACGCCTGGCGACTGATACCTGCGATCTCCGCCAGCGCCTGTTGAGAAAGGCCCGCACCAGCACGAGCCTGCTTTAGCTGATTCCGCAGTGCCATCGGTGTTGCATAGTAATATATTCTTGCTACAGTATCAAGTTTACTTTACAATACCGGCACAATTATATGGACTGGTACCAATTCTCGGCTTGAACCAAATGACTCCAGCTAACAACCCGCCCCTCGCTGCCGCGTAGCGCGGGAATGTCGCATTGACGTTAGTCCGCAACAAATTCGCGGTCTCCTTGGTGACCGCTGGACTCGTTATCTTGGCATTGGTTGGGTGCTCAAGCAGTGGCTCAGCGGGTGGCGGGATTGTCTTGACCGTATTCGCCGCATCCTCGTTGCATGAGGTGCTATCCGAGATCGCTGTCGCTTTTCAGGACGGGAATCCCGGGGTTTCCGTGGAGCTTAATTTTGCAGGGAGCCAGAGGCTCAGGACCCAGCTAGAACATGGCGCGGCAGCGGACGTCTTTGCTTCTGCAGACGCTGTACAAATGGACCTAGCGGAAGCTTCAGGCCTGTTGATCGATAGCCCTACCGTCTTTGCTTACAACAAATTGGTTGTGGTCACACCTCGCCCTACGGATGATAGCTCCTCAAGCCAACGGCAAGGCAACGAAGGTGCCAACCTCCCCGCGGAGGTCGGAGAAGTCCGTAGGCTTGCCGATCTGGCCAACGATGAGGTCAAGCTAGCCCTGGGATTGGCGGAGGTCCCGGCGGGCCGCTACGCCCGAACGGTATTGCGGAACCTGGCCGCTCATCCGGACCACGGGCCAGCCTTTGCCCGGTTGGCCATGAGCAACGTGGTGTCCGAAGAGGGCAACGTTCGGAATATATCTCAGAAAGTAGCTCTGGGCGAAGTCGACGCCGGGATCGTCTATATCTCGGACTTGGCAGTACCCTATATTTGGGAACGCGTGGCAGTGGTGGAGATCCCAGAGGAGTTCAACGTAGTGGCCGAATATCCTATTGCTGCTCTCAAAAGCTCCAGTCATCCCACTATGGCCAGAGATTTTGTCGATTTCCTGCTATCCCCCCCGGGCCGGTCGGCGCTGCGGAAACATGGCTTCAGCACCAGCCCCGGCTGATCTTGCGTAGGGGATTCACAGAGACATAGCGAGCGCCTGCGCTTAATGCAGGGGCACGGCGGCACATTGGTCACGACTACTCGACATAGGCTTGTCCCAAAGCCCAGTCCATTGAGCGTCTTTGGAGGCGCCGCCACCGGACTGTACATCACCTTCATTACCCTGCCGGTGTTAGCTATGCTGATTCAGGCCAGTCGGCAAGACTCCTTCATCAGCAGTGTTACCAGTGATTTTGCGTTGACGGCCTTGAAGCTCTCTTTGATCACCAGCCTCATTAGCCTCGCCTTGATCGTTGTGGCCGGTACCCCCTTCGCCTATATTCTCGCAAGAAGCAAATCACCGATATTGCGATTGCTGGATACTTTAATCGAGTTGCCTATCCTACTGCCGCCGGTAGTTGCGGGCGTAGCCATGCTTATGACCTTTGGGCGCCGCGGCATCCTTGGCTCCGCGCTTGAAGACTTGGGAATCACCATCCCTTTCACCACTACGGCGGTGGTATTTGCTCAAATCTTCGTCGCCTCACCCTTCTACATCAGGGCGGCCCGCCTGGGATTTCAGACCGTTGCCAGAGACTACGAGGACGTGTCTCTTACACTGGGAGTGTCCCCTTGGGCTACCTTTTGGCGCCTAACGTTGCCCTTGGCGGGACCATCTTTGTTGGCCGGCCTGGCATTGAGTTGGGCTAGGGCTCTTTCCGAGTTCGGCGCTACCATCATGTTCGCTGGAAACCTTACGGGCAGGACACAAACTATGCCCTTGGCGATCATGACCGCCCTAGAAGGGAATTTGGACGCAGCTTTGGCCCTATCCATACTACTATTGGTGGGAGCGGTCCTTTTGCTTTCAGGTCTGGCGTTGGTCCACGGCCATCAGTTACAAAGGAGGATATGATTCCCAATAACACGGATCAGTCCGCTGTTGGCTGGGTCAACTGTCGCATTGGTGATTTCACCCTAGAGACCGACTGGCTCATAGAGACCGGGGAAATCTCGGTGTTATTCGGGGCCTCAGGTTCGGGCAAGACCACCACCCTCAGGGCAATCGCTGGATTGATACCCCCCATCGCCGGCTACATCCGCATTGGCGGCAGGGTCGTATACGATAGCCGCGACGGCACCCATGTTCCGACCCACCGCCGGCAAATTGCCTACCTAACCCAGCAATACCACCTGTTTCCTCATCTGACCGCCGCCCAGAACATCGGTTACGGGCTAGCGAACAGGCGCACTCGGGCCGGCGCCGATAGAGTAGCCCAACTGATGAGTATTTTCCGCCTTGAAGGGCTGGAGAGAAGACGTACCTGGGAGCTATCGGGGGGACAGCAGCAACGAGTAGCCCTAGCTCGCGCTCTCGCCCCCAATCCCAGCATGCTCCTGCTGGACGAGCCCTTTGCTTCCCTGGACATGGAGCTCAGAAGAACATTGCGCCTAGAAATCCGCTCAATGCTTGAGGAAGTCCCAATGCCCGTGATGCTGGTAACCCACGACCGGGAGGAAGCTTTGGCTCTGGGCGACTCGGTCCAAGTGCTTGATGACGGCCGGCCAGTGGCGCGAGGTAATCTCCTAGACGTGCTTGGGCAACCGGGACAAAGCAGGCTGGCCCGCCTAGTGGGGGTCGAGAACCTGTTCAACCTCCATGTCGAGAGCCGTAATCATCGGGACGGGACAATGATTTGCTCCCAGGGAGACTTCAGGATCGAAGTGCCCTTGGACGCCTCAGCTTCGGGGCCGGGGCAAGAGACCCCAGAACAAGATGAGGTGCTGGTAGGAGTACGGGCTTCGGACATCATCCTCGCCAGCCATGAAGTGACCGCCTCGTCGGCCAGAAACCGCGTCCGGGGTAGGGTGGTAAGCGTGGAGTTACAGCCACCGGGGTACGAGGTCAGCTTGGACTGTGGTCAGGTCTTTCGTTGCCACATCACCGGTGCGGCACTGGAAGAGATGAGTATTCAACCGGGCATGCACTTGTGGGCCGTATTCAAGGCATCGTCTTGCTTCCTGGTGAGCAAAGAATCCCGCCACAACGTGACTGCCCGTAGCAATTAACGGAACGCGGAGCAGTTTGTGCACTAGGTGCGGCATAGTATTAGGGATTCGGGCGATGGTTTGGCAGTTGTTCACGAATCTTGGAAACGCTTGGCCGCTCCGGTTGCATATCCTCTAACAGCCAGTATAATGTTGCACTAGGCACAAGTTAGGTTTTCCAAGGCAGCTGCCCCCGTAGACTATCTTAGGGTTTCCTAAACCAGGCGCTGGTTGACCTACTGGGCCAAATCACGTGGACACTGTGACTGTAAGGAGGTCAACCAGTGGCGTTGTCAGACAAAACCTTAATCTGCGTCGAGTGCGGGGGGGAGTTCATATTCACGGCTGGGGAACAGGAGTTTTTCAACGCTCGAGGATTCTCCAACGAGCCCAAGAGGTGTAGAAGTTGCCGTGCTGTTCGCCGCACGGAGCAACGGTCGGGAATGTACCAGGATGCGCCGCGAGAAATGTACCCCATCGTTTGCGCTGAATGTGGTAGCGATGCTATGGTGCCTTTCCGCCCCAGAGGTGACCGGCCGGTGTATTGCAGCGATTGCTTTAGCCGGATGCGAGCAGAGCCTTCAGAGTTCTAAATCACCCAACCTGAATCGCACTTTTGGGGCTGGCTTAGGTCCAGCCCCAATCTTGTTATTATGAACCTGAACCAACGTCGCCTTTACGGCGACTTTTTAGTGATTCCGTCCCAGGCTCAGCCCGCCTGGTTTGACATTCAGTCCGCTGGCTATCCACCAGTATGAAATTCAAAGACCTAAGAGAGTACATATCATTCCTGGAAGCCAAAGGGGACTTGTGCCGCATCAGCACGCCAGTGGATTGCGAGCTGGAAATCACGGAAATTTCAGACCGTGTGGTGAAGACAGGGGGTCCGGCGCTCTTATTTGAGAATGTGAAGGGATTCGACATCCCGGTCCTCATCAATATGTTCGGGTCCGACCAACGCATGGCATGGGCGTTGGGAGTCGACAGTCTAGACCAAATAGTTCAGCGCGTCGAAGGACTGCTCCAAATGCTGCAAGGACCGCCCGAAGGCCTCGTTAGCAAGCTTCAAACCCTGGGCCGCTTGGTCCGTATGGGTTCCTTTCAGCCTAAAACGGTGCGGACCGCGCCGTGCCAGGAGCTAGTGACCCAGGGAGAAGACGTGGACCTATTCAAACTTCCCGTGTTGAAGTGCTGGCCACTGGACGGAGGACGCTACATCACCCTGCCTCTAGTCATAAGTCGAGACCCTCAAACCGGCATTCAGAACTACGGGACCTACCGTCTTCAGGTCTACGACCGCAACACCACCGGCATGCATTGGCAAACCCACAAAGTTGGTTCCCGCCATTACAGGATTAGCCGGGAACAAAATGCGGACCGCCTCGAGGTGGCGGTAGCATTGGGCGGGGACCCTGCTTCAATTTGGACCGGGTCTGCGCCGTTACCGCCCGACCTGGATGAGATGGTAGTAGCCGGATTCCTCCGAGAGGAGGGGGTGGAGCTCGTCAGAGCCAAAACCGTCGACCTCTTGGTCCCGGCGCAAGCCGAAATCATCCTGGAAGGCTACGTAGTCCCAGGAGAAGAGCGGCCGGAAGGCCCCTTCGGTGACCATACCGGTTACTACTCCATGCCGGACCCCTATCCCGTATTTCACGTGACCTGTGTAACCCAGCGCCGCCAGCCGATTTACCCCACCACCGTTGTGGGCCGCCCTCCCATGGAAGACTACTACATGGGGAAGGTGACCGAGCGAGTGTTCCTCCCGACCATCCGCATGGTCTTGCCGGAGGTCGTAGATATCAACATGCCGGCAGAAGGTGTATTCCATAATCTAGTGATAGTGTCCATCAAGAAAGAGTACCCAGGTCAAGCCCGCAAAGTAATGTACGGCCTCTGGGGTATGGGGTTAATGAGCCTGGCCAAGGCCATCATTGTGGTGGACCACTTTGTTGATGTGCAAAATCCATCTGAAGTCGCGTGGCGGGTTGCCAATAATATCGATGCGGCCAACGACCTTGTGTTCGCTGATGGCCCGGTGGACGATCTGGACCACGCTTCTCGCACCCCCAGATTCGGCAGCAAAGTAGGCATAGACGCCACGCGGAAGGGACCTGAAGAAGGACGTCAAAGAGAATGGCCGCCGGACATCGCCATGTCTCCTGAAATCAAGGACCTAGTCGACAGCAAATGGTTGGAGTACGGGATAGTTTGATTCGTTCCCCTGCTTCAAGACCAGTAGCTTCCCCAGGGCTTTGCGATTATCGTAGGCCCTGGGAAGCCCCGTATCGTAGGCCCTGGGAAGCCCCGTATCGTAGGCCCTGGGAAGCCCCCCGTATCGTAGGCCCTGGGAAGCCCCGTATCGTAGGCCCTGGGAAGCCCCGTATCGTAGGCCCTGGGAAGCCCCGTATCGTAGGCCCTGGGAAGCCCCGTATCGTAGCCCTGGGAAGCCCGTTCGTGGTGAGCTTGTCGAACCATGAACCATTCGTCTCTCACCAAGCGCAGCACAGACAGAGAGATTCACGTTGAGCGGATAATGAAAAGCCCCCGGTAGCTTGCCCGCTAGCATCCATGGCACCAATTAAATAGTAAAATTGCTGAGCTTCATCCTCAAGAATCATTCAATTAACCGCAACGTAATGCCATGGCCAGAATAGCCGTACAAAACGCCGTATTCCTGCCCAAGCGCGTGGTACTTAAAGTCCCTTTGTACCTGGGATCGATCCGCGTCTGGGAATCTCTTTACGCTCTTCCTTTCGCTTATATCGGAATGTTCTTGGCGGCCGACGGCTGGCCTGGCTGGGACAAGTTTGTCTGGATAACGGTGGCGATGGCTGGCGTTCGAACCCTGGGTATGTCGGCCAACCGCATCGTCCACCGTAAAGAAGACCTCGCCAATCCCCGCACTGCAAACCGCCACCTGCCCAGGGGGTTGCTCAAACCGGCCGAGGTGCTGGGCATGATGGTGGTCTCCACCGGTGTGTTCTTCTACGCCGCCTCCCAGCTAAACGGCCTAGCATTGGCCTTGGCCCCGGTCGCGGCCGCGTACGTAGTCTTTTACGCCTACACCAAATACTTCACTTGGGCCTGCCATCTCTTCCTTGGGTTGGGCCTGGGAATCGCCCCGTCCGCGGCCTGGATCGCGGTCACCGGGCGCTTGGACCCGGAGGCCGTGCTGTTGACCTTCGCTGTAACCACTTGGGCCGGTGGGTTCGACGTGGTGTACGCCTGCGCCGACTATGACTTCGACAAGCAATACGGCGTGTATTCTCTTCCTAAGAGGTTCGGCATCGCCGTAGCGCTGCGCGCGACCAAGGTGATGCATTTCTTCTCGGCGTCTGCCCTGCTGGCGATTGGCGTTTGGCTTGACTTGGGGTTATTCTACTTCATCGGCTGGGCCATCGCCGCGACATTGCTGGCGTTGGAAAATCGCATGATCAGAGCCGATGACCTTACGACTCTCCACTCACCGTTTTTCAAATACAACAGCTCTATATCCATGATTCACCTAGTATTCACCATCCTTGCCCTCGTTGCCTAACGGATGCGTTACACGAAACCTGTGGTGGTGGGAATCACCGGAGCCAGCGGCTCTGCCCTGGCGCTCAACACAGTTGAGCAACTGCTCAGCCGCCAGATTCCAACCATAGTGGTATGCTCCAACAGCGCTCGCTTGGTTTGGCAGGACGAGCTTGGCGTCGACTTCAACGAAACCTTAGCCGAGTGGCGGGAACACCCTCAGTTTACTTTTTACTCTATAAACGACCTGCGGGCACCGATAGCCAGCGGCACTTTTCCCACCGCCGGTATGGTGATGGTGCCAGCCAGCATGAATAGCATCGGCTCCATTGCTCACGGGGTCACCAACAACCTCGTCCTTCGGGCGGCAGACGTTTGCTTGAAGGAACGTCGCTCGTTGGTTCTGGTCCCCCGCGAATCCCCGGTACACAGTATCCATCTGGAAAACATGCTTGTTCTGTCACGTATGGGTGCGGTACTGCTCCCGCCTGAGCCAGCTTTTTATTTGCATCCCAAAAGCATCGACGACGTCATACTCTTTGTGGTCAACCGTATCCTGGTTGCCCTTGGCATTGAGGACACCCTTCCGGAAGACCTGCAATACAGGGAAAGAGGCGCCTAGTGGGCATCACTTACATAGAAGCTACGGTGCGCGGCACCTTCGACCGCGAGGAAAGCGTCAGCTTTCTAGTGGACAGCGGGGCGACCTATACGTTGATACCCATCCATGTCTGGCAAGCCATCGCGTTGGAATCGAAGCGCCAGCAGACATTTAACTTAGCCGACGGCACTACCATCCAGCGACATATCTCCGAGTGTCACCTGACCCTACCGCAGGGTCAGACACATACGCCGGTGATTCTTGGAGAGCCTGGAGACGAAGCCTTACTCGGAGTAGTAACTCTGGAGGAGTTGGGCTTGCTTTTCAATCCATTTAACCGGACTCTGCAACCCATGCGAATGATGTTAGCTTGACCGCATGGCGGACCTGAAGGGCCAAGCCAAGCAACACTACGTAGCGGTTATGTTCGCTAGGATCGCTACGCGTTACGACCTAATGAACGACTTAATGACCGTTGGGCTCCACCGAAGGTGGAAGAAGCGGACCGCCTCACTGACCACTCAGGGACTCCAAGGAGCGGCCCTAGACGTTTGCACCGGCACCGGTGACCTGGCCATGGCCCTGGCTCGGTGTCCTGGTATGGACCAAGTCGTCGGTGTTGACCTGCTGCCGGGCATGATCAGCCTAGCCCGGTCCAAGGCCAGAGCAAAGGGACTGGACGGTGGGACCAACCTCGTGCTGGGTGACGCTTTAACGCTGCCCTTCCCCAGCAATACATTCGCTTGCGCCACATCGGCGTTTAGCCTAAGGAACATGCCGGACTTGCAGGAAGCATTGGCGGAGATGGTCCGGGTGGTGCGTCCAGGTGGGCGGGTCACCACGCTGGAGCTGACCCCGATGGATAATGGCGTCAGCTCCACGATGAAGCGGTGGTTTTTTCACCGCATTGTGCCACTTATCGGCCAAGTCGTCGCCCGAGACCGCGCAGCCTACACTTACCTGCCTCAATCAGTGGACTACTTCCCGGGAGCGGAACGGCTGGAAGGTCTGTTGACCGAACTGGGACTGATCAACGTGGGCTATACTAAGTTAGGTATGGGTAGCGTCACTTTGCATTGGGGAGACGTTCCTTCCGGCTAGCGACACGGTTCCGTTGTCCCTTGGGCTTTTAACTTCTAAAAGCGACGCCACAAAAACAGCTACCACGGCGCTGGTAACAGTTCAAATTTGAGGGCCATCCCTGCTCCAGGCTGGTCATTCCCACGAAAGTGGGAATCCAAAAGCGCGAAGCATAAGCAACCGTGTTTGGCTGCGAAGGCTACGGATTCCGGCTCAAAGCCCGCCCCGTACTGGATACGGGGGCCGGAATGACGCTGGGGTGGTCCGAGTAACGCATCGAGCCTGAAGAGCTATCACGGCGCTCGCGGTTCTTGTTCCGGGCCATATTATGGGATAGACTTAAAAATCCTAGTAAGATTCCGTTGTTTGTGTTCCCAAGATAACTATATCGAGCATCATGCCTTCTATATTCGACAGCCTAGATTCAGTCCTCCAGCGCTATACAGAGATCGAGGAAGCTCTAGCCCGCCCTGAGATCGCTACCGATTTTGAGCAGGTCCAGGCATTGGCCAAAGAGCGTGCGTCCCTGGAGGACCTGGTGGACATATCCCGCCAGCACCAGAAGTTGACGGTGGAAAAAGCCGACTTGCAGGCGTTGCTGGAAGAAGGCGCGGACCTTGAGCTGACCGACATGGCCAAGGAAGAGTTGGACGGCGTACAACGGGGACTTGAGGAGTTGGAGCACTCCGTGACCGTGGCGCTGCTTCCAACGAACCCCAATGACGAGCGGGACGTCATAGTGGAGATCCGGGCTGGGACCGGTGGGTCCGAGGCGGGCCTGTTCGCCAGCGACCTCTACCGAGCCTACACCCGCTTCGCGCAAAACCAAAAATGGAACGTCGATGTCATGGACTCCAGTCCTTCGGACATGGGTGGGTTCAACAAGATCGTATTCGAGGTTCAAGGAAAAGGGGCCTTCAGCCGCTTGAAATACGAACGCGGCGTACACCGGGTGCAGCGCATACCGGACACTGAGGCCCAAGGCCGTATCCACACCTCTACCGCTACAGTAGCCGTGCTCCCGGAAGCCGATGAACTGGAAATGAAAATTGCCCCCGACGATATCAGGATCGATATTTTCCATGCCGGTGGCCACGGTGGACAAAACGTCAATAAAGTTGCCACCGCAGTGAGGATAGTACACGTGGCCAGCGGGGTTACGGTGGTATGCCAGGACGAACGGTCCCAGTACAAGAATAAGCAGAAAGCGATGGCAATGCTCAGAGCCCGTCTGTACGAAGCGGAGCAAGAGCGCCAAGCGGCCGAAATCACTCAGAGCCGCCGCTCACAGGTGGGTGGCGCGGAGCGGGCCGAGAAGATCCGGACCTACAACTATCCCCAGGACCGGATTACCGACCACCGTATCAGCACCAGCTTTCACGGCATGCAGCGCGTCATGGCTGGCGATTTGGACGAGATCATAGACAGCCTGCAGGCCTGGGAGCAGGAGCTATTGCTGCAAGACGTCCAGGCAGGCTGAGAACTCGGCCCACCGCTGTTGACCGCTCCTAGCACCTGCCAGCGATTATCCTGATCATCTAATTCCCCATTGCAATCAACGGACATCGGCCACAGAAGCTGAATTGGCCTTGCGTCGAGGGACTTACTGAATGCCCAACGTCCGCCAAGTCATACAGCGCACCCATCAAACGCTGGAGGATGCCGGTATACCCGACGCCCGGCTGGAAGCCGAGGTCATGGTGATGAACCATTTACGGATGACCCGGCAAGACATATTCGCCAACCAGGATGTCGAGGTAGCGGAACAGCAAGAGAGCGAACTTGCGCAGACCCTGGAGCGGCGCCTGCAACGGGAGCCCCTAGCCTATATCTTCGGGTACAAGGAATTCTACGGCATCAACTTGCTGGTCAACTCCAACGTGATGATCCCCAGGCCCGAGACCGAGCTTCTTGTGGAGCACGCGCTTTTTATGGCGTTGATGGGCATGGAAACCCGGGAGCTGGTCATCGCCGATGTGGGCACCGGCAGTGGCGCCGTGGCCATCAATCTGGCGATCCACCTGCCGGCAGCGCGTATCTACGCTGTGGATAACTCCGACCCGGTACTGGATGTCGCTAGCTACAACATCCGGGCCCACAACGTGGCGGACCGAGTCACCTTGGGCAAGGGTGACCTGTTGGAAGCGGTGCCGGAAGCCTTAGATATAATCGTGGCCAACTTGCCCTATATTCCCACGGAGCGGATTTCCACCTTGCAACCGGAGA
Source organism: Dehalococcoidia bacterium (assembly GCA_965197555.1). Lineage (GTDB taxonomy): Bacteria > Chloroflexota > Dehalococcoidia > Lucifugimonadales > UBA3495. Next base: position 3,176,811 of record OZ240213.1, read on the forward strand.
TCCAATTCGAGCCGAGGCAAGCCCTGGACGGCGGTCCTGACGGGCTGGACCAGATACGCAGTCTTCTCGCTCGAGCCCCTGGCCACCTGAAAGACCCGGGCACCATCTTGCTGGAGCTCGACCCAGAGCAGGTGCCATTCGTAGAGGATCTGGTACGGCAGCAGTTTCCGGAGGCCACAACTAGCGTTGAGCGAGACTTGGCCCAATTGGACCGGATATTCGTTATCAGCCAAGGCGGAGAAAACGGTTCCTTCTGAGGTCCACCTCTTCCATGCATGGGCCACTTGCCATGGATACGCGGTGAGCAGGTCCAGCCACCTGATTAGCCGCTAACGGTTGTCCCGGCTCCCCTTTGGAACGGAATTATATTCTAAGGCAAGTATAAGGGCCGCTGCTGAGCGGCCCTTATGATGCTAGTCCCAGTATGTCCCTCGCCTTTCAATGGTCGCTGGCAAGCACAGCCCGCGCGACGCTCTCTGGGATATCCCATATCTGTTCCTGCATCGGTTTCCTGGGGCAGCCTATCAACTTCTTGGGTTGGTCCTGTTTGTTCATCTACTGATCCTCACCCGCTAAAAACCGCTGAACCTCGGGGGTCAACTGGAGGGTTAGTACGCCATTAATCTCCGTCCCGAATTGCTCAAAGGCTTGATTGAGACGGTCCCGTGCTTCCTGGCGGCCTTGCTGGCGGCCTTCCTGACGGCCTTGTTCGACGAGTTCCCTAGCTTTCATCGCTGCGAGCACCATGTATCTAACTCCTTCCCACGAGATGATCACCAGCAGAGATATCCCCGCAGAAACACTGAAGACATCGGCTAGTAATGGTATGGTCCTGTCCGATTTCCAGGAGTCCCAATACAGCCATAAAACTGCGGAACACGACGCAGCGCAAATGAGGAAGGACGCGCAGTAGACTAGCCCCAGGGATCGCAGCGTCGCATTGATGGTCATTCGACGCCACTATTATGGGCGCTGCCGTGCTAATAAGTAAAGGCTTCATCCAAGTGGGGGCTTCTGTCGCCACACTGCAGCCCCCGTGATATTTTTTGTCGCGTTGGGAAAGGTACCGGGCCGGCCGCTGCCCTAAACTCCACTGATCTCCAGCGTATACACCTCTGCCGTCTCCAAGTTTGCCACCCGAATCTGATGGTTGTTGGTATCCGCGATGTACATCTTGCCGCCGCTGATGCTCAACCCGCTGGGCTCGGAGAACGTGGCTTCGGCGCCCGGGCCGTCCTGATGGCCCGGCTTTCCGGTGCCCAGGAAGGTAAAGGCGCTGCGGGTCGCCGGGAGCACCCGTTTGATCTTGTGGTTATAGGTGTCGGCAACGTACAGCGTGCCCTCGAAGTGCTCGATTCCTATGGGATGCTGCAGACGTACTCTGTGGTCCGACCCATCGACATCCCCAAAAACAAATAGGTCCAATCCAACGATGGTTCGCACCCGTCCCGAAGGATCGATGTCTGCGGCCCGAATCGAGCTGGTCTCGCTGTCGGCGAAGTAGAGTTTCGTACCATCGGTGGTTATACCGCTGGGCTGGGCCAGCGTCGACGAAGCAAGGGGGCCGTCGGTGATGGACTCCCGTCCCGTCCCGGCGAACAGGCCCACCGTCCCGTCTGCCAGCGTCATACTCCACAGCTGGTGAGTGCCCGCCATCGCTATGTAAAGTGAGTTGTCGTAAACCGCCAAGTCCCAGGGCGAGCTCAGCTCCATGGTCAAGCCCGGACCAACCCCCTCCCGGGTGAATCCCTGGTTGCCGGTACCAGCGATGGTCTCAACGGAACCGACAGCAAGATCAACTCTCCGAATAGCGTGGTTTTCCGTATCAGCCACATAGAGTAGGTCACCGGCTAGCGCCATTCCCTGGGGATGATTGAACGCTGCCGACTCCAAGTTCCCATCTTCGAAGCCCTCGGCCCCAGAACCGATGATCTGATTGGCCGCCCCGTCCAGGGAAGTCACTAATATGCGGTTATGGTTAGAGTCAGAAATGAACAAACGGTCCGTGGCGACGTCCGCCAGCACTTTTCCAGGGAACGAGAGGGTGGTAGCCGGTCTGCTTTCCGGTCCGAAGGGGAGAGGAGTGCGGTCGATAAGGCCTTCGGTGTCAAACTCGGTAACCATCTGGCCCAACAAGTCGTCGAAGGAGTCGTAGGGCATCTCGCCCTCGTGCTTGCCTATCACCTTCCCCTGAGGGTCAATGAACATTAGGGTGGGCCACGCCCGGCAGGCGTATTGTTGCCACACTTGGAACTCGGCGTCGTTGATTACAGGGTGGCCCAGCTCATAGCGCTGGACCGCCTGGATCACGCTTTCTTTAGCCTTCTCGTTGGGGAATTTTGCTGAGTGGACGCCCACCACCACCAGCTCGTTGGCGTATTTCTTTTCCAGCTTCCGCAACTGCGGAAAGATATGCATGCAGTTGATTCAACAATAGGTCCAGAAGTCCAGCACGACCAATTTCCCCCGGAGTTGAGCTAGGGTAAGTGGCTGGGGTGTGTTAACCCATTCCAGCCCTGGGGGAAACTCGGGGGCGCTAACCTTGCCAGCAAAGGACGTACTTGCCATGTCAACCTCGTTAAGAGCTGTCAGCGATCTGCTGTCAGCATATAGCCTACTCTAAAGCCCTGACCGTTGAGCGGTAACTTACTCGAACGCCAGGGTGGCGTAACGCATGAATATGGTACCCACGGGTTCGCCCAAGGGAGCGTTCCCTACCAGAACAGCGATGACGTGCCTGGTCCCTGGAACCGCTGGGTCCTCTACCAACAGGCGCTTCCCCGTGTTATTGCCGGTGATGACCCCGGTCCCGCGATCAATCTCCCCGTCGATGTAAACCTCTCCATAGTTGTCCACGTTGGTCTCGAACCAGATCCGCCGCCCCGCGACCTCTTCGCCCTTGACCTGTTGCGGAATCGTCACCTGTAGCCGGTACCAGGCGAAAGTGAAACCCACCGAACGGCGCTCCTGAATGTCCGCGTCTTTATCCCACTCAGAATCGTCGTAATCGGGCAGCCTGGCTGGGCTGCCCCGTAGTTCAGCTACCAGCCCCTGATTGGGCTCTCCCGGCACGAGCCCTGGAGCAATGCGCCAGCCGGTAGTGCCCAAGACCGCCAAGTCCTCGGATTTTTCCAAATCTAATGCTACTCTTGCCATTTGCTTCGCCTACCGTTTGATTTATTAACTTTCCCAAATGTGTGCTTCCACAAGCTCCGCGCCAACGGGGTGCAAATGTGACCGTCCGCCCTGAACTTGTCCAAGGGCCTCGCCAGAACGGAGCACGATCTACACCGTTCGCCCTGAGCCTGTCGAAGGGCCTCGCCAGAACGGAGCACGATCTACACCGTTCGCCCTGAGCCTGTCGAAGGGCCGCCAACTCCCGTTTTGAGATAGTTCGACTCAAATGTTTCTTGGAAAGCCGGAGGGAGCAAGGTCCCCTAGCGAGCCACTGCCGCTCCCTTCAGGTGCTTGGCGAAAAACTCCAGGGTGCGGGGCCACGACCCGTCAGCGGCCTCTTTGTGGTAACGCTCGGGGTTGGTAAAGTCCATGAAGGCATGCCCGGCGCCGGGGTAGGAGTAAAACTCATGAGGGACCCCTAGCCTCGTCAGCTCAGCATCAAGCTTGACCTGATCGTCAGGTGACGGGTTAGGGTCCTCGGCGCCAAAGTGGAACATGACCGGGCACTTGATACCGCTGCTTAACTCAAAGGGTGACTGTTCGGCGTCGCCCCAAGGGACCATGATATTCCCTCCGTAGTAGGGAACCGCAGCCTTGAATGCGGGGTTGGCCGCCGCCAAAAGCCAGGTCACCCTGCCACCCATGCAGAAACCGGTGATTCCGATTCTGTCGCTGTCAACCGAGGCATGACCCTGTAGAAAGCCCATGGCAGCATTGACGTCGGCAATGATCTGGGGGTCGCTCAGGTGCCCTAAACGGTCCAGCCTGGGCCCAGCCATGACCTCTTCGGACAACCTATGAAACATATCGGGGACTACTGCCACATATCCTTCCTCCGCCAGCCGGTCGGCCATGGCCCGGTCGAAATCGTCCACGCCCCCTACATGGAATGCAATTACGACGGCAGGGAAGGGCCCGCTGCCGCTGGGAACGCTGGCGTACATGTCCATCTGGTGTCCATCAACTTCGAGTTTTTCGGTGAATGACGGCATCTGATATAACCTCCTAAGACTAGGCAATTAGGAAACCAGGGTTGGGACAGCCGGATTCTAACAGAATCGGTGTAGCTGGCCAGTGGTCACCGGCCCTAACGACGTCGTGACAGCCCGCCAGTTGACCGGCCAGCAGGATTACCAGGACTACACCAAGCCCTCTGCCCTCACGTCGGCGAGGGTCATCTCGAACACTCCCAGGGTCTGGTCTATCTCCTGCTCCGAGTGTGTTGCTGAAACCAGGAAAGCATCCCGGCCCATTATGTCAACTCCGCCGTTCTGCAGCCCCCTCTTCAGCGCGGTGACAGCAGGTGAAGCAGTGACTTGCTGTATCTCACTATGGGGCATCAAACATATCTCCCGGTCGCAATCGCAGTCGGCTAGCACCACATGGACCATCGAGGCGATACCGTGGGCGTGGCCCGGGACTTCCAGTTTGCCGAAGAGCTCATTGATTCCAGCCTTGAGACGGTTGGCCATGGCATCTGCATGTTGGTTCAATGGCTGGTTGGCGATTAACTCCAAACAAGTGGCCCCCGCCACCGCCGAAAGAGGGTTCGCGTTGAAGGTGCCGGGATGGTAGACCCGGCGCGTGTTATCCCAGTCCGGGTCGCCGCGGTGAGCAATCATGTCTACGATGTCCGCGCGTCCTCCCACGGCTCCACCGGGTAGACCACCAGCCACGATCTTAGCCATGGTGGTCAAATCGGGGTTGATTCCATAGCGCACCTGGCTGCCTCCGGGAGAGGCTCGAAAGCCGGTAACGACTTCGTCGAAAATAAGAATGACCCCGTGCTGCTTAGTCAGCTCCCTGAGACCGGCCAGGTAAACCGGGGTATTGAAGGGCAACTGGCCGTAGTGGGCCCCGGTGGGCTCTAGAATCAAACCAGCTATGTCCTTGTCTCGCTCCAGCACATCCTCCACCGCTTTGAGGTCCCCCGCGGGGACCACCACCATGCTGCCCCAACTCGCCTCCGGAATCCCCGGCGCGCCCCGGTCCGATCCCGCCATAGCATAGTCATGCCAGCCGTGGAAATGGTTCTGAAGCTTGATGACTTTGTCTTTGCTGGTGTAGGCCCTGGCCAACCGCATGGCCATAAGCGTCGCTTCGGTACCGGAGCTATGGAAACGCACCTTTTCAACCGAGGGCATTAATGCTTGAATAGCTTTTGCCCACCTAATCTCCTCATCGGTGGAGGCTCCCAGATGGGTGCCGCGATGGATCTGCGTGGAAACCGCCTCGGCTATGGCGGGATGGGAATGGCCGAGCAAGAGGGCACCGTGGCCCGACACGTAGTCGATGTACTCGTTTCCGTCGACGTCCCACTTGCGCGGCCCAGTACCGTGGGTCATGTACAGAGGAAATGGCTCGGCGTAGCGGCTGTCGTGGGTCACGCCTCCGGGAAACAATTTGCTCGCCTCGACGTACCGTTGGGCTGAACCCGAGTGTCTGGCGATGTATTCTTCGAGGATGGTAGCCATGCTGCCTCCTGGGAATCCATTTCTTTAAGGGATAGAGCGACGGCGCATTGGACCAACGGTGCGCCGAGATTAATCACTGGGTCGAGCGCCCGTGTTATTTTAAACCTTATCCGTCTTCCTTGCTATCGACCCCACCCGGAACCCATGGCGATTGCATCATATGCTTCAAAGCTGTAGGTGCACGTCCACCGGCCCCACGCCCCTCCCGTCATTCCAGCCCCCTCCCGTCATTCCAGCCCCCAAACCGTCATTCCCGCGCAGAGCCTGCCCCCGGCTCGATCGGGGGCGGGAATCCACGCCGCCACCCATCCCAAGGCCCCACGCCCCTCCCGTCATTCCAGCCCCGATCCGTCATTCCAGCCCCCAAACCGTCATTCCAGCCCCTTCCGTCATTCCCGCGCAGAGCCTGCCCCCGGCTCGATCGGGGGCGGGAATCCACGCCGCCACCCATCCCAAGGCCCCACGCCCCTCCCGTCATTCCAGCCCCCTCCCGTCATTCCAGCCCCCAAACCGTCATTCCCGCGCAGAGCCTGCCCCCGGCTCGATCGGGGGCGGGAATCCACGCCGCCACCCATCCCAAGGCCCCACGCCCCTCCCGTCATTCCAGCCCCGATCCGTCATTCCAGCCCCCAAACCGTCATTCCAGCCCCTTCCGTCATTCCCGCGCAGAGCCTGCCCCCGGCTCGATCGGGGGCGGGAATCCACGCCGCCACCCATCCCAAGGCCCCACGCCCCTCCCGTCATTCCCGCCCCCTCCCGTCATTCCAGCCCCCAAACCGTCATTCCCGCGCAGAGCCTGCCCCCGGCTCGATCGGGGGCGGGAATCCACGCCGCCACCCATCCCAAGGCCCCACGCCCCCCAATCCGTCATTTACGCGCAGCCGGCAGCAACGGTCCTTTCAAGCCAATATCCGATTGCCTTACACCGAAACCTCCCCTGGGAGAGACACGGGACGGTTCCTGTCGATGTCCAGCAGACTCAGCCGAGAAATCCGGGTAAAATACCAATACCTTGAACGAATCGGCCAAAGATAAACCCACCCACCACGTCATTCACGCTGACCTGGACGCCTTCTACGCGGCCGTAGAGCAGCTAGACAATCCCGAACTTCGAGGAAAGCCGGTGCTCGTCGGTGGCAGGCCTGAAGACCGGGGAGTAGTTGCCACCGCATCCTACGAGGCCCGTGAGTTCGGGGTTCACTCAGCAATGCCCATGAGGTCTGCTGTTCGGCGCTGCCCCGAAGGCATCATCGTCCACCCCCGGTTTTCCCGGTACCGGGAGGTGTCGACCCAGGTCATGGACATCTTCCATGAGCTGACGGACCTAGTGGAGCCCTTGTCGTTAGATGAAGCTTACCTGGACATCACTGAGGCCGTGGTAGACAAGAAACACCCTCTCGCTGTGGCACTGGAACTGAAGGAGCGAGTGAACAGCAACACCGGCCTCACCGTCTCAGTGGGAGTGGCCACTAACAAGTCGGTAGCCAAGATTGCGTCGGACTTGAACAAGCCGGATGGACTGGTGTTGGTGGCCCCGGGAGATGAAGCAACATTCCTGGCCGGGCTGCCGGTGGGCAAGCTGTGGGGCATCGGCCCCAAAATGGTGGAGCGGCTGCATCAAGAAGGCATAGAGACCATCGGGGACCTGGGAGTTCAGCCCAATGACTGGTTCGCCCGAATCTTTGGCAAGCGGGCCAGCAGCGTGCAGGCCAAAGCGCTGGGGGAAGACCAAGAACCCGTCCACCCTCAAAGGGAGACCAAGTCGGTGAGCGCCGAGACCACGTTCGTTAACGACTTAAGCGATGAAGAGGAACTGCGTCAGCATCTGGTTACGCTATCCGGCAATGTAGCCCGGCACCTAGCGGCCAAGGGCCTTCAAGGCAGGACGATCACGCTCAAGGCGAGACTGGCCGACTTCACTACTTTTACCCGCCAGACGACATTGCCCTCGCCCACGGCGTCGGAAGAGGTGATTCTCGACAACGGCTGGAGGCTGCTTTCTCGGGAGTTGGACCCCAACCGGGCTTTCCGGTTACTCGGAGTCGGCGTATCCGGCTTCACCGAAACCGGGCAGCTTCAGCTTCCACTCTTTGGGGAGAGCATCGATGCCTGACAGTCAAGCCAAGGCCTAAGTCAACCTACAGAGCGACGAGGGTGTTGTCCCAGTACCCGCCCTTGCGCTGGTTTATCGATTGTTCTGGCCTATTGCGTTAAGTGACACTCAGGCCCAAGAGTCTCTACGCAGAGAAGCAGCAAGGGTTCAGCAAAGTTCCCCTGACCCCGGACTTGATTGCCCGCCCATTAATCTTTAGGCGGCCGTTCATAAACTGTTCCAACCGCGATTAGATGCCTAGCGGAACAAGTCTTTGTCCCCCGGTCGGATGAGGGGCCAGTGGTCGGCGTCATCCATGCGCTGATAACGGTAGCCCTTGATTATCGCGACCGGCACCCCGAGCACTTTTCCCGTCACCAACTCTGAGGTTCCTGCCAGCTCATCGGCCACCGCAATCAATGTCGTGTGCATCATATTTCCGTGGCTATCCTCTTGGCCCACGTAGCTAAGCAAGGGATCTAAGCCAGCCACGCCGATGGCCACGTTGGTAGCGCCATTTCGCCAGGGCCGTCCGAAGGTGTCGGAGATCACCACAGCAACATCCACACCCAAACGCTCCTTAATGGCGCCGCGTATACCACGAGCGGATGCGTCAGAGTCCACCGGCAATAAGCAAATCGTATCGGTGCCAGGGATGTTGGACGCGTCGATACCGGCGTTGGCACAAACAAACCCGTCTCGTGTCTCGCTAATGATGACGCCCCGGTCCATGCGGACGATCCTTGCGCTTTCCCGCAGTATCATTTCAGTATGCCTGGGGTCTCGCCGGTGGCCCTCCGTAATAGCAAGGGCCAGGGATGAGGCCTCGACACTGTCTATGCTCATGACCCGCCCCTCGGCTTTGGAAACCACCTTCTGGGTGACCACGACCACATCCCCATCCTCGATATCCAACCCACTTTGTTGAGCTGCGTCCATCAGGAGACGGGCCAGATCGTCCCCGGCCTGCATTTCCGGCATGCCTTCAATGCCAATGACCCGGATTTCCGTTGGCATCGGTTAATACCTCGCTAGCGTTGTGCGCCCAGTATAGAGCTAATAGAGCGTTTATGGTATTGTCGCAGAGAATAAACCGCTCCAGAGGTAACGAATGCCCTTTCCAACTCCATCTCCCATGCGCCCTTATACCAGAGACGATGTTCTGTCCCTTTCCTTCGGTCAAAAGGGTGTATATGGGATTTTCAAAAACGGGGTCGTTGTATACGTTGGCAGTGGCGACGTCCGGGAAAAGATGTTGGCTCACATTAATGGGGACAATCCCTGCATCGCCAGGAAGATGCCCAACCAATGGACCGGTTATCCCGTGCCTGGAGATGAAACCATCCACGAGGCGCAATTGATTAGCGAGTTTCGGCCCGAGTGTAATCGGTAGTTCCAAGAGATCAGAAACGGGTTAGTCCCAATTCAGGGCATTCCGATTGGCGTGGACCCCGCCCAAGCCCGTTCGTGGTTCGACAAGCTACCACGAACGACCTGGTCATTCGATAATCTGAGGACAAACGAGGGGGTCACGTTGGACGGAGATTCAAAAGACCCTGAGTCCCAATTGGGCGTAGTAGCCCGCCCCATACCCCTATGCTACAATCCCAGCGTTGCAGTAGCGGCTTCATCAATAACGACAATCAAGTCTGAGTCCCAAATTGGTGGCTGAGTGACAACTTCTTCATCCTCCTATAGAAAACGTGTCTATACCAAATTCGGGGACCAAGGGGACACCAGCCTGCTCTACGGTGGGCGTGTGTCCAAAAACAATCCCCACACCGAGGCTTACGGCATCACCGACGAGGCAGTATCCGCCATGGGTCTGGCTCGGGCCTTGAGTGACGACGCCAGAGTGAAGGAGCTCCTGCGGGACCTGCAACGGGAGCTGTTTACCATCGCCGCGGAGTTGGCCACCGACCCGGACAAATACGAGCTGTTCCAGCAGCACTTCACCCCGGTGACACCCGAAATGGTGGACAACCTGGAGCGCGCCATCGACTCCCTGGAGGAAGATGTCGAAATGCCCAAGGTGTTTATTCTACCCGGGGGTTCCCCGGCATCGGCCGCCATCGACCTGGCCCGCTGCGTCATTCGCACCGCGGAGCGTCGCGTGGTCGCCCTCAAGGAAGTAGACCTCCTGACCAACGACCTCATAATTACTTACCTCAACCGGCTTGGTGACCTATTATTTGTGGTCGCTAGGTACCAGGACCGGGAGCTCCCACTGGAGCGGGCCACCGGCGACAGAAGCTAGTATTACTCGGGGGCGCCATCAAGTTAGTCGTCATCGACTACCAGTCGGGTAACCTGCGCAGCGTGGCTAGAGCTCTGGAGTCAGTAGGCGTTTCCGCCACAGTATCCTCCGACCCCGATATGGTCTTGGCCGCTGCAGCCGTTGTATTCCCGGGGGTCGGTTCCGCTCCCGCCGCCATGGCGGCCCTGAAAGAACGAGGCTTGGTCCAAGCGATCAGGTCCTATGTTGCATCCGGCCGCCCGTTCCTAGGCGTCTGCCTCGGCCTCCAATTGTTGATGGAACGGTCAGAAGAAGGCGATACAACCTGCTTGGGTGTTATACCAGGACAGGTCAGACGATTGCCGGGCGATTTGAAAGTTCCTCACATGGGCTGGAACAGCGTCAACTTCAAGAGCGATCACCCGGTGTTGAGTAGCATCCCTCACGACAGCCACTTCTATTTTGTCCACAGCTACTACGCGGTCCCAGGCGACGGCCCATCGGTGGTGGGCACTACGGAATACGGGGTCTCCTTTTGCAGCGTCTACGCTCGGGGCAATCTGGTGGCCACCCAGTTTCACCCGGAGAAGAGCGGTCGTACGGGACTCCGAGTCTACGAAAACTTCGTCAAGCTAGCCTCGGCCTCATCAGCTCCCATCGCTAAACCGGCCGCCGATGGGTAACCCGGGTTACCAACGTGGAAGTCATACCCTCCATAGACCTTAAGGCTGGCCGCTGCGTTCGGCTGTACCAAGGTGACTACCAACAGGAAACCGTTTATTCAGAGGACCCTGTCTCTGTCGCTTTGGACTGGCAACGGCAAGGCGCTGTCCGGCTGCACCTCGTTGACTTGGATGGCGCTGCTCAAGGTCGGTTGGCGAATCTGGAGGCCATTAAAGGTATCATCGGCCAGTTGGACATCGCGGTACAAGTGGGTGGCGGGGTCCGCAACCTGGAGACATCCCAGATGCTGTTCGAAGCCGAGGCCGACCGGGTGGTGGTGGGCACCGCGGCCATTCGCGACCCATCGTTGGTTCGCGATTTATGTTCCCGCTTCGGCAGCGACCGTGTCCTGGTAGCGGTAGACGCCAAGGACGGCCGGGTCGCCATCGAGGGGTGGACTGAGCAGAGCTCCGTCACTGCTTTGGAGTTGGCCCAAGGAATGGCAGAGCTAGGTGTTCGTCGCATCCTGTACACCGATGTCCTCAGAGACGGGACATTGACCGGCCCCAACGTATCGGCTAACGCCGATTTAGTCCGGCACACGGGAATGGCAGTCCTAGCGTCCGGTGGCATCGGCTCGCTGGAACACATCAAGCGGATTGCCAAAACAGGGGTAGAAGGAGTGGTCCTTGGCCGGGCGCTATATACGGGGGCGGTGTCCTTGGCGGATGCTTTCGTGGCCGCTGATACAGGTTAGGGCTCGGCTACTATTCTGAGGTAGCCCCCCAGACGCGCTGCCAACGGAAACCCGTACATCCTGAGGCTGGGGAGGGGTTACCCAGGGGCTGGGTCCGGAATTGGCTATCCCGCGGAAACGTCACTTCCGGGTTCCGTTTCGGCTGACCCGGCTTTGCGCTGAACCTCGGCGTCTTGGAGCCAGCTATCCCTAAAGACTTCCATTAAGATGAAATCGTGGCCCATCCGCCGCACCTTTCTTACTGGGTTAAACCCGCATTTCTCAAAACAGCGTTGCGCCCGCAGGTTCCAGTCCAGGGTGTGCAGATAGACCCGCTTTAGCTCCTTTTCGCGGAACATGTGGTCTAGCAACGTGGTGACTGCGTCGTAACCGTAAGCGTTGCTCCAGTAGTTTCGATCGCCGATAACAATGCCCAGTTCGGCTTGTTTATTCACGCTATCCAGGTCGTAATACATGCAATTGCCGATAAAGGCGCCATCGAAGGTCTCGGTGGAGAAATGGTGGGAGCCGGGTGTAGGATAGCGCAGTTGGTCTTCAAATATCTTCAGATATCGCTCGAAACTCATGCTGAGAGGGTAGGCGGCATCGAGCTTCGCTAGCTCCGGGTCGCTTCGCCATATATAGTCCTGCTCCGCATCCTCCAGCCGCTTGTCCCGAAGTACAACCTTGACACCCCTGAGTTCCATCACGTCAGTCCTTTTCCCGGCGTTGGGATATTATGTCCAAAGCCCGTAATAGAATCTCGGCTTCATTGGGGTAAGTCATCATGGATGCGGCCTCATCAGCGGAGAACCACTGGACCACATCAAACTCAGGATCGTGGGCCTCGGTGTCGCCACCTACAGCCGCCATCTAAGTAAAAGTGGACCGTCTTATGGTATCGGACATCAAACTGCCGGTCCGCGAACCAGTAGTCGATAGCGCCAATGGTTGAGTCTAACTCAACCTCCAACCCGGTCTCCTCCCGGACCTCCCGAAGCGCCGTTTCCTCTAGTGTTTCTCCGGGGTCGGGGGTACCCTTGGCCAGGCTCCAGAGTACTGGGTCGCTTCGCCCGCACAATACTGCCTGGATATTTCCGTCTACTTCACGATAAACCACCCCGCCAGCCGAGACCAAACTCTCGACCCGGGGCCTCCCCTTCCTCCCACTCAAGACAACCCTCGCACGAATACTCTCAACAATATTTTAGGGGCTATGAATCAAAGCAGTCAACGTTGGTCCAGAGCTACAACGGAGAGCACCGATGGTTCCTGGTCGGCGACCACTCCCGTCGTCCAGAGACATCCCTTGCATTTCCGAGTCACGAAAAGCATGGGAGTGGCGCCTAACGTAACTGTTCAATTTAGATGCCTTATTCTCCTACTCTCTCCGTCATTCCCGCCGCCCTCCGTCATTCCCGCCGCCCTTCGTCATTCCCGGCGCCCTTCGTCATTCCCGCCGCCCTTCGTCATTCCCGCCGCCCTTCGTCATTCCCGGCGCCCTTCGTCATTCCCGCCGCCCTTCGTCATTCCCGCCGCCCTTCGTCATTCCCGCCGCCCTTCGTCATTCCCGCCGCCCTTCGTCATTCCCGCCGCCCTTCGTCATTCCCGCCGCCCTTCGTCATTCCCGCCGCCCTTCGTCATTCCCGCCGCCCTTCGTCATTCCCGCGAAAGCGGGAATCTCTAACCCTCTCTCGTTATCTAAGTATGTCCATTCCGAATTACCCTTCACGATCAACCCATTTTCTCATGCCAAACTCCATCCATTCAGAGCCCTCTCCCTACTGATCGCGCTGTACATGGACTCGTGACCTTCTGCGCCAAGTTCGACGTAGCACCGATTTCGAGGGTGCCCTTAGGCTGGTTCCCAAGAACCTGTCCCCGGGCCCCGACCGGGGGATGTAAACGAAGGGTTATTTCACACGAGAAGCTTCTGGATCCCCGCTTTCGCGGGAATGACGGGACTAGGGTGGGATGGCCAGAACTCTGAACTGTTAGCGTCTAACGGTTCTCCTTGCATACAAAGTAGGCTAGGAAAACGCCGACGTCCCGTGTGTCGTAACGGTGTAAGCTGGTACCCCGGCCTACACCAGCCGGTCCTACCCGCTCCCGCCTCCGATGGCGGGAACGAAGTGGACCTCGCTACTCTCGGCGACTTTCTCCAGGAGGCCCAATCTAGCTACTTCACCATCGATGGCAACCGCGAGATTGGAGCGGAGTTGGCCCTCTTCTACCAAGCGGTCTTTAATCCCAGGGTACAGCTCATCCAGCCGGTCGATGACCTGCCGAACGTTCCTGCCCTCCAACTCAACCTGCTTGACCTTGCCGGTCATAGGTTGAAGCATCGTTGGAATGAAAACCGTCGCCAACCTCGCCGCTCCTAATTAAACCCCAAGCCCCACCCTGTCAGGGGTATAAAGTTACCGGTCCGCTCAGTCGCCACCGTTGGCGGAGGACTCCAATATCTTGCCTGGAGTCATAGGCAATGACCGAATCCTGCGCCCTATCGCATGGTACACGGCGTTAGACACAGCGGCCATGGGCGGCACGATCGGCACCTCGCCAACCCCGCGGACTCCGAAGGGATGACCCGGGTTGGCAACCTCGACTATCACTGTATCGATCATAGGAAGGTCCAATGTGGTCGGCATGCGGTAGTCCAAAAAGCTGGAATTCATCATCTGGCCCTGGTCGTTGAAGAAATATTCCTCATTCAGAGCCCAACCGATTCCTTGGACTGCTCCACCCTGCATCTGTCCCTCAACATAGCTGGGGTGGACCGCTTTGCCTGCATCTTGTATTGCGGTGTAGCGCAAAATATCGACCTTCCCGGTGTCGGGGTCTACCTCCAGGTCAACCAGGTGGAAAGCGTAGCCGTTCCCCTCTCCTGGGGGATCGACGCTGGACCTGCCTATGAGACTGCCACCGGTGGGCAGTAGCTGCCGGGCCAGCTCCTTGAATGTAAACCGCAGCTCAGGGTCAGACTTGTGCTGAATCGTCCCATTCACGTATTCAACGTCATCGCTCGAGGTGTCCCATATCTTGGCGGCTCGTTGTACTAGCTGGGCTTTGACATCTTCGGCCGCTTCTATGGCAGCAATCCCAGTAGCAAATGAGGTGCGGCTGCCGCCCGTCACCATGGTAAATCCGATCGAGTCGGTATCAACCACTGTGGGCTTCACGTCTTCATAGTCGATGCCCAGAGCTTCAGCGGTTTGTTGAGCTATGGACGCCCGCGTTCCGCCTATGTCCACCGACCCCATTATCAGGCTCACAGTTCCGTCCGGGTTGACCGTCATGCTCAGGGTCGATTGGAAGCCTCTGTTCATCCAAAAGCCGCCAGCCACACCACGGCCCCGGAGCTTACCCTGGGTTTGGCCGCCTAGGGACGTCTTATAGTGGTCGTGGCCTGCTGCTGCTTCCAAACATTCGACAAAGCCGATCTTCCGGGCTATCGGGCCCTCTATTCGACGGGTCCCTTCCTTAGCGGCGTTGCGCATTCGGAACTCTATAGGGTCCATTCCGATCTCTTCGCAAATCTCGTCAATGATTGATTCGACCCCGTAGGCGGCCTGGGGAGACCCCGGGGCCCGGTAAGCGGCAGTCTTGGGTTTGTTGACCACCACGTCGTAGCCGTCCACCCGGCCATTCGGTACGTCGTAGCTAGCAAAGGCGCAGGTCATCCCCTGCATAACGGGAGACCCGGGGTATGCCCCCGCATCGAATGCCAGAACGATCTGGACTGCGGTCAGCTTGCCTTCCTTGGTGGCGCCGGCCTTGACCCTCATCCAGCTTCCGGGAGCCGGCCCCTATGACTCGAACACCTCGGGCCGGGTCATACTCAGCTTGACGGGGCCATGGGCTTTCTTGGAGAGCATTGCCCCCACCGGCTCTAGGTACGCAGTGATCTTGCCGCCAAAGCCGCCACCAATCTCCATGGGGGTAACCTTTACTTTGGAGACGGGATGGCGGAGGACATCGGACACCGCGGCTCGGACCATGAAAGAGCCCTGGGTGCTGCACCATACGTCGATCTGGTCGTCGGCGTTCCAGAATACCGTGGCGTTATGGGACTCGATGTAACCCTGGTGCACCGAGGCAGTCTGGAATTCGTGTTCCACCACCACGTCGGCCTCGGCAAACCCCTGGTCTAGATCACCAAGCTCAAACTGAAGGTGGGAAGCAATATTGCTGGGCCGCTCCGAGGTTTCGCCCATGGACGCGGTATGAAGAGTTTCGTGAAGCAGAGGAGCATCGTCCTTCATGGCCTCCCGAACATCAACTACCGGCGTCAATACCTCGTAGTCGACTTTGATTAGGTTCATCGCGGCTTCAGCTACGTGGGGACTGGCAGCGGCCACCGCCGCCACCGGGTGCCCCCTGAAGAGCACCTTGTCGCTGGCCATGACGTGGTCGCTGGCGAACTTCAGCCGCTGGTAGTCGCCGCCCAGTTGCTCCGAGGTCAATGACGCCAACGGCAGGTCTTTGGCAGTGACCACCGCCTTGACGCCAGGATAGGCTTCGGCTTCGCTAGTATCTATGGATCGGATCCTGGCGTGGGCGTGAGGGCTGCGCAGGACCTTGCCGTGGAGGAGTCCCGTCAAATCAACGTCACCGCCGTAACGGGCCCGACCGGTTACTTTGTCGATACCATCGGGTCGGATGGGCCGCGTACCGACCACGCGGTACTCCACTTCTGAGAGCACCTGGTTGGAGGTCACGAGCTCATCACCTCGCGCTGATCTCGTCGCTGGCCTGAAGCACCGCCCGAACGATTTTATCGTAGCCGGTGCAACGGCAGAGATTGCCTGCCAGCCAGTGGCGGACTCTGGCCTCATCCACCTGGGGCTCTTTGTCTAACAAGCCCTTGGCAGCAACAATAAACCCAGGTGTGCAGATTCCACACTGCAGCGCTGCTTGCTCCAAGAAGGCTTGCTGAAGAGGGTGAAGGCCTTCTGGTGAGGCCACGCCCTCAATGGTCAATATCTCCTTACCCTGGGCCTCGACACTAAGCACCAGGCACGAATCGACGATCCGGCCATCAAACACCACGGTGCATGCGCCGCAGTTGCCGTCGTTACATCCTTCCTTGGTGCCGGTCATTCCCAGCACGTCCCGAAGGCACTCGAGAAGGCTTTGACGGGGCTCACACAGGAAATTGACGTCCTCTCCGTTGATCGTGGTCTGTACATGGACTAATCCGGGCATAGTTATTCTTCTCCCCTAGCTCGCCGGATGGCGTTGTTAAGCGTCCGGCGGGTTAATACTCCGACCAAGTGCACACGCTGCGGGATTGTTCCCCGCATGTCGTTTATCGGCTTGGCATCGGCCATGGCCTTCTCAGAGGCCTCTTGAATGGCGGCGTCGTTTACCTCTCTACCAGCCAGGCTTTCCCCCGCTTCCTGGCAAAGCACCGGGGTGGGGGCTACCGACGCCAAGGATATCCGGGCCGAGACAATGTTCTGCCCGCTGTCGTCCAAGACCACCGAGCTGCCGACTCCGGCAACGGCGATGTCCATTTCGTTGCGAGGTATAAACCTCAGGTAGTTGGCGCCTGAATGCGCTTGAGGAGGCGGGAAATGGATCGAAACCATTAGTTCCCCTGGCTGCAGTACACTCTGTCCCGGACCCGTGCAGAAGTCCTCCGAAGGCACTTCTCTAGTCCCATTGGGCCCGGCTATACGGCACACTCCTCCCAGCACGATAACCGGAGGAATCGAATCGCCGCTGGGGGCGGCGTTGCACACGTTGCCGCCTATACTGGCCCGGCCCTGGATCTGAATACCACCAATGAGCGATGCCGCGTCGATGAGCCCTGGGTAGGCAGCCGAAACGGCCTCGTCCTGGTAAATTCGGTAACAGGGTGTAGCCGCACCCAGTGTCAAGCCTCGCTCCGGGCTGTAGGATAGTTCGTTCAACTCCGGGATTTCCTTTACATCCACCAAGAGGTCCGCACTTCTTCTGCCGCCTCTCAGCATAACCAGGATATCAGTGCCGCCGGCCAACGCTCGGGCCCGATCGCCCCTAGACGCCATCAGGTCCACAGCCTCAGCCACGGTCTTTGGCGTTGCGAAATCAATCCAATCCAATTAGCTACCTCCTAAGGCTGGAATTATAGCACCGGTATTTGCCATCAAAAAGGCGGCCTTGCCGCCTGTAGACTGGACTTCCCTTGGCTTCAGCCACATATTAACGGTGCCGAGGCCGGTCGTCAACGCAGCCCGGCAACCCAACACATTATGGTAACTCTCCGCCTAATCCCCCCGTTCACCCTGAGGCAATCGAAGGGCCGCCCGTTCAAGGTGCAACACGAACCCCCCCGTTCGCCCTGAGCCTGTCGAAGGGCCACCCATTCAAAGTGCACACGAACCCCTCGTTCACCCTGAGGCAATCGAAGGGCCACCCGTTCAAGGTGCAACACGAACCCCCCCGTTCGCCCTGAGCCTGTCGAAGGGCCACCCGTTCAAGGTGCAACACGAACCCCCCCGTTCGCCCTGAGCCTGTCGAAGGGCCACCCATTCAAAGTGCACACGAACCCCTCGTTCACCCTGAGGCAATCGAAGGGCCACCCGTTCAAGGTGCAACACGAACCCCCCCGTTCGCCCTGAGCCTGTCGAAGGGCCACCCGTTCAAGGTGCAACACGAACCCCCCCGTTCGCCCTGAGCCTGTCGAAGGGCCACCCGTTCAAAGTGCACACGAACCCCTCGTTCACCCTGAGGCAATCGAAGGGCCACCCGTTCAAGGTGCAACACGAACCCCCCCGTTCGCCCTGAGCCTGTCGAAGGGCCTGTCCTGAGCCTGTCGAAGGGCCTGTCCTGAGCCTGTCGAAGGGCCTGTCCTGAGCCTGTCGAAGGGCCTGTCCTGAGCCTGTCGAAGGGCCTGTCCTGAGCCTGTCGAAGGGCCTGTCCTGAGCCTGTCGAAGGGCCTGTCCTGAGCCTGTCGAAGGGCCTGTCCTGAGCCTGTCGAAGGGCCTGTCCTGAGCCTGTCGAAGGGCCTGTCCTGAGCCTGTCGAAGGGCCTGTCCTGAGCCTGTCGAAGGGCCTGTCCTGAGCCTGTCGAAGGGCCTGTCCTGAGCCTGTCGAAGGGCCTGTCCTGAGCCTGTCGAAGGGCCTGTCCTGAGCCTGTCGAAGGGCCTGTCCTGAGCCTGTCGAAGGGCCTGTCCTGAGCCTGTCGAAGGGCCTGTCCTGAGCCTGTCGAAGGGCCTGTCCTGAGCCTGTCGAAGGGCCTGTCCTGAGCCTGTCGAAGGGCCTGTCCTGAGCCTGTCGAAGGGCCTGTCCTGAGCCTGTCGAAGGGCCTGTCCTGAGCCTGTCGAAGGGCCTGTCCTGAGCCTGTCGAAGGGCCTGTCCTGAGCCTGTCGAAGGGCCTGTCCTGAGCCTGTCGAAGGGCCTGTCCTGAGCCTGTCGAAGGGCCTGTCCTGAGCCTGTCGAAGGGCCTGTCCTGAGCCTGTCGAAGGGCCTGTCCTGAGCCTGTCGAAGGGCCTGTCCTGAGCCTGTCGAAGGGCCTGTCCTGAGCCTGTCGAAGGGCCTGTCCTGAGCCTGTCGAAGGGCCACCCGTTCAAGGTGCAACACGAACCCCCCCGTTCGCCCTTGTATCTTAGAAGAGGACGTGACAGACCGTTTCGTCCTGGGTCTTGAGAGACCGTGGCTCAGCGGGGTCGTCACGTCCCACCGGCTCAGAGCCCGAACAGTTGATAGGGCTGTTGTAGCCCGAATTAAGCAAGGTTGGGACAGAGCCAGGGGACTGAAGATGCAGGGAGGTGAGGACATGAAAGAAGCTCCATTGTTTGTTGGCATTGATGTTTCCAAGGACCGCTTGGACCTGGCCGTGCGGCCTACTGGTGAAGCAAGGCAGGTTCAACACGACGGTGCGGGTATCGGTTCTTTGTTGCATTTCCTCAAGGAGATGAGGCCACAATTGGTGGTGTTGGAAGCCACCGGCGGTATGGAAATGGCTCTGGCTGCAGAACTGGCGGCAGCCGGATTGCCGGTAGTAGTAGCCAACCCCAGACAGGTGCGGGACTTTGCACGGGCTAGCGGGAAACTGGCCAAGACCGACTCTTTGGACGCTCAGGTGCTGGCCCACTTTGGGGAAACCCTCCAGCCCAAGCCCAGAACCCTGCCCGATGCCACCACCCAGGAACTGGGGGCACTGGTCGCCCGACGGCGCCAGTTGGTGGAGATGATCACTGCTGAGGGAAACCGGCTGCGGACCGCCAACCGGCGCGTACGGCCCAAGCTCCAAGAGCACATCCGTTGGTTGCAGCAAAATCTGGAGGAGTTGGACCGGGACTTGGACCATACCATACGCTCCTCGCCCCTGTGGAAGGACAAAGACCGGTTGCTCCGGAGCACCCCAGGGGTGGGGCCGGTCTTATCCATGACCCTCTTGTGCCACCTGCCTGAGCTGGGCGCCTTGAACCGTGGTGAAATCGCTGCTTTGGTGGGGGTGGCCCCCTTCAACCGGGACAGTGGCGCCTACCGGGGGAAACGAAAGGTATGGGGTGGCCGGCGTCAAGTCCGGGCCGCCCTCTACATGGCCGCCCTGGTTGCCACCCGGTACAATCCGGTGCTTCGGGCCTTCTACCAGCGCCTCTGTGCTGCCGGCAAGCCCAAAAAGGTGGCCCTTACCGCTTGCATGCGCAAGCTGTTGACCATACTCAATGTCATGGTCCGGGATCATCGCCTTTGGAACCCCGCCGTCGCTAACTCTTGACTTTAAAGACAGTTGCTGAGCCTGTCGAAGGGCCACCCGTTCAAAGTGCACACGAACCCCTCGTTCACCCTGAGGCAATCGAAGGGCCACCCGTTCAGGATGCTACACGACCCCCCCGTTCGCCCTGAGCCTGTCGAAGGGCCGCCCGTTCAAGGTGCAACACGAACCCCCGTTCGCCTAAACCCGCCGAAGGGCCTGCCATGACCCCGTCGAAGGGCCTGTCCTGACCCCGCCGAAGGGCCACCCGTTCAAGACGCTACACGACCCCTCCGTTCGCCTAAACCCGCCGAAGGGCCTGCCATGACCCCGTCGAAGGGCCTGTCCTGACCCCGCCGAAGGGCCACCCGTTCAAGACGCTACACGACCCCTCCGTTCGCCCTGAGCTTGTCGAAGGGCCTGGCCTGAGCCTGTCTATGGCCCGTTGCCCCACGGGTCTAACAACCCCCCTGAACATATCAGCACTCTAGTCCAAAGCAAGTCCACCCGCTGGCCACAGCAACCCACTTGATTTTGCCCTCATACTCTTGTATTGTCGCCGCACTCCCGGGAACCGAAGCGCAGATACCCAAGAAACACCATGACTCAACCTCGGACCCCCTATCGGTTAAAAGTCCACTACCTGGAAACCTGCAACTGCGATCCGGGTTGCACCTGCAACTTCGGAGGATTTCCTAGCTATGGCTCCTGCGAGGCCATCGTAGGTATGGAGGTTGCAGAGGGTAATTACGGTGATGTGGACATGGCAGGGGTACAAGCGGTTGTAGCGGTGAGATACCCCAAGGCGATGCACGAGGGGAATGGGCAGTCGGTCCTCTTCGTAGACGAGTCCGCCAGCCCTGAACAAGTGCGAGGGCTGGTAATGGTACTTTCTGGACGAGCTGGGGGACTACCCTGGGAGATCCTAGCGCCCACCCTTTCCTCTACTGAAGGCCCGATATTGACGCCCATTGAGATGAAGGTGGACGGGCGTAACAGCAGCTTTCGAATCCCCGATGTCGTGGAAGCGCAGATGACGCCGTTGCGGAACCCGGTCACTGGGGAACAAAACAAGGTTAATGTCGTCTTCCCCAGCGGCGGTCTGATCTGGAGCGAGGGCAAAGCCTGCACCACTGGCACGATGCGCGTGGACCACAAGGATTTGCAGTTCGGTCATCCAGGCATGAGCGCTTTCTACGCCCTGGCAGACTGGACGAACCAGAAGTAAACACCTCCGTTCCCCGGCCCATCCAGACCAACTCCGGCGGCTAGCTGGATTGGAAGCCATGACGAGCTCACGCGATGCTAACAGTTTCTCCCATCGAGTTTGTGCTGAGGCGAGACCGGGCCGTTGTGGTTGCCGGCATCGTCATGGTCGTAGTCTTGGCCTGGGCCTACCTGGCCTATCTAGCCCGAAACGCGAGCGGCATGGACATGGGAACGGGTATGGGCATGTCCATGGCAGCCCCCAACATGCAGCCCTGGGGCGCCGTAGACTGGGGCTCTATGTTTCTCATGTGGGCCGTTATGATGGTCGCGATGATGGTGCCAACCGCCGCTCCCATGGTCCTTGTGTTCGCCGCCGTAAACCGTCGGCGCCGGGAGCAAAACGACCCCTACGTGCCCACTGCAATATTCTTGCTAGGCTACGCATTGGTCTGGACGGGATTCGCTGCTGCCGCGACAGGGCTCAATTGGGCGTTACACACCCACGCTCTGCTGTCGTCGATGATGGGCGTGAGCACCAGCAATTATCTGGGCGGCGCTTTGTTGCTGGCGGCAGGTATCTTCCAGTGGACTCCCTTGAAATACGCTTGTTTGAGCCACTGCCGCAGCCCATTGGGTTTTTTGATGACCGAGTGGCGAGACGGCGCCAGCGGGGCTCTGAGGATGGGCCTCAAGCACGGGACCTACTGCTTGGGTTGTTGCTGGCTACTGATGGCCCTGCTCTTTGTGCTCGGTGTCATGAACCTGGTGTGGGTGGGTGTGTTAGCAGGATTCGTCCTATTGGAAAAAATCGTGCCTGCCGGCCACTGGCTCAGCCGGGCTTCGGGCCTGGCTCTGGCTGCATGGGGCGGGCTGGTCATCACCCAAGTCATGGGGTAACGGTGCGGGGACTTACTTCGCAACACTCCATGGAAGCGAGTATCACTGGTAAGGGCTGTTCACCGTGCCGGGGTGGGAATCGCCCCACCGTACGTCTACCAGGCCGATAGGTCCGGATGTCCCAAACCTAGGCGTGTCCCAATGTCTTCTCTATCAAATCGACCATCGATCCAGTGTCCAGAGACCGAGGGACCGCCTGTGGGACTCCTGCTAGGTCCGGCTCCGTCCCTCCCTCGACCGCAGAAGCTTCCACTTGGTCCAGGATTTTTCGCCAGGCCTTGAGAGTCTCATCGCTGGAGGAGTTTCCAGCCTGAGAGCTGCTCTCACCCGGTTCCAGCGGCAAAGTGAGGAACGCAGTTGAGGATGGTGAGCAAAATAGGGCCAACAATGGTAACGCGTCCAAGGGTAAGCCAAGCCCGTCCAACAGCCCCCTTACGGTGCTGGAGACCCCATGCTGGCCGAAAATAACCAGGTGAGCGTAGTCGGCGGACCTAGCCTGGAAAGCAGCCCTGTATTCCCGGAAGATGTCGTGGGAAAGGCGGTCTTCCGGTGACACCAGGAAGACCGCGTAAACCGGGAACGGCGCTGGGCCCGCTACAAGGTCCCGGCGCCACCGAGTGAGCTTGTCTAGGTCATGGTTGTCAGCGTGGCTACGGGACATAGCAACCAGCTCCCTTAGGTACCCCAAACCCTATTCATGGCCTCCAGCTCTTTGTGGCTAACATCAAGGCTAGCCTTCTACGCCGCTGTCGAACTGCACCAGAATGCCATCGGGGTCATAAGCGAATATGGTCCTAACATTTCCCTGTGCGTCGGCGAACGCTTCCATGCCGCCCGCCAGTTGGACCCCATGGCTGGCAAGCTCTTGCGCCAAGGCTTTAACGTCGCCCACCGTAAAAGAGATGTGACTGATTCCCACTTGGTCTAGCTTGATCGGCGCGCCATCGGGCTGGTCGCCCGGGTGGCTGGTCAGCACTAGGGACGGAATTTGGCCTTGCCCATAGGTGACGTGAACGGTCCTACGGGTTTTGCGGGGGTGCTTGTAGGTATGGGGCAAACCGCCGGTTGTGGTGTCCTCTACCTCGTCTTTGATCACATTCATACCCAGGACATCCCGGTAAAAGACCAACGATTTGTCCATATCTTGTACGCATATAGCAACGTGGGAAACTCCGGTGGCATCCATTCTGCTCTACCTCCAAGATAGCTGCTGGAGCGAGGGTACAAACTGCTTGGACGTGGATAATGCTATGCGGCGCGCCTTGCGTTGTCAAAGCTCCGTCCGGGAGGTTAACCGGCCGTCCCTCTTACATGGGGCTTGAGCATGGCGTATATCACCTCATTGATCGGCGTAGCTACCCCGGCTGCCTGTCCAGCCCGAACGGCCGCTCCGTTAAGCGCCTCCAACTCTAAGGGACGCCCGGCTACGATATCGGCGTGCATCGAAGCGTGCATCTGGTCCAGTGAGCCCTCGATGTAGGCAATGGTCTGCTCTACGATCTCCGGGTCCAAGCCCACCTCTGAGGCCCCGGCGACCGACTGGATTTCCCGCATGCAGGCCTCAATTAAATGGCGCCACTCCGGCCGCGGCATCAGCTCAGCCATGGTCTCTCGCGATAAACTTGTAACCCCCGCCATGGTCGCTATGAACAGAAACTTGCTCCAAAGGGTGCGCTGAATATCCCGGCTGAATTCCGCAGGTATACCTGATTGCTCAAGTGTGGCCAGTATCTCTTGCCCGCGTTCCGACTCTCTGCCGTCGGCCTCTCCGAATACTATCCGTACTACACTCCCCGACTGTTTGACGACGCCCGGCCTTTCGGTGCCGGCTTCAATGTAAGCGGCCCCGGGCAGGACTCGTTCCGGGCCCACACTGGCAACAGCAGCCTGGTAGCTATCGATGCCGTTCTGCAGGCAAAGCACCACCGTATTCTGGCCGACCATTGAGCCCATCTGTGGGATGGCCTGTGCGTTTTGGTAAGTCTTGACCGTCAACAGCACCAGGTCCACCGGACCTACCTCGCTGCAATTGTCCGTGGCGGCGCAGCGTACGGTAAACTCCTCTTCATCCCGGATCACCCGAAGCCCGTCCCTCTTGATGGCTTCCAGGTGCGCTCCTCTGGCTATGAGACTGACTTGATTGCCACCACGTGCCAGCATACCGCCAAAATATCCACCGATGCTCCCTGCGCCCATAACCGCTATATTCATTGGATTCTTCCCCCGCCTGAGTAGACCTCTACACTCCCAAAATAACGGAACAAACCGGTGCCCGCAACACCAAGGTGGTGCATGGTCAGAGGCACTCGATTATCGCAAGCCCCCGGGAAGCTCTATCGTAGGCCCTGGCAAGCCCTATCGTAGGCCCTGGCAAGCCCTATCGCAGGCCCTGGCAAGCCCTATCGTAGGCCCTGGCAAGCCCTATCGCAGGCCCTGGCAAGCCCTATCGCAGGTCCTGAGAGTAGGCCCCGGGAAGCCCATTCGCAGGCCCTGGGCAGCCCGTTCGTGGTGAGCTTGTCGAACCACCAGCAGAATCCCCCGGTTGCCCGAGCTGGTCGCAGGCCGTATTTCCGCCAACGCGCTCGTGGTGAGCCCTTCGACAGGCCCAGGACAGGCTTGTCGAACCACCAGCAGAATCCCCCGGTTGCCCAAGCTGGCCGCAGGCCGTATATCGGCCAACGCGCCCACGCGTTCGTGGTGAGCCCTTCGACAGGCTCAGGACAGGCTTGTCGAACCACCAGCAGAATCCCCCGGTTGCCCGAGCTGGTCGCAGACCATATTTCCGCCAACGCGCCCACCCGTTCGTGGTGAGCCCTTCGACAGGCTCAGGACAGGCTTGTCGAACCACCAGCAGAATCCCCCGGTTGCCCAAGCTGGCCGCAGGCCGTATATCGGCCAACGCGCCCACGCGTTCGTGGTGAGCCCTTCGACAGGCCCAGGACAGGCTTGTCGAACCACCAGCAGAATCCCCCGGTTGCCCGAGCTGGTCGCAGGCCGTATTTCCGCCAACGCGCCCACCCGTTCGTGGTGAGCTTGTCGAACCACAGCCTGACCCCTGGACCAGGTTTCGATAATAGCCTGGGAAGACCTATCGCAGGCCCTGGGAAACCCGTTCGTGGTGAGCCCTTCGACAGGCCCAGGACAGGCTTGTCGAACCATGAACAACCGCTCCTTCGACAACCTAAGAACAAATGGGGAGATGCGCCTTGGGGGGATAATCAAAAGACCGTTCCTGACGATGAATCTCCCCCGCCTTGACGCTAGGTGGTTTTATTCTTATCCTCTAGTCACTTCCCGCCGCGTAGATTTACGTGTAGATGTAACGGAGAGCAATATGACCCAGCCCGCACAGCTTCCGCCTATTCCCCCTCCCTTGCCCCAGCCTGAATCAGACTTTTATTGGGAAAAGTGCAAAGCCCACGAGCTTTGGCTGAAGCATTGCAAGGCCTGCGACCAAACCTACTTCTACCCAAGGGATATCTGTCCTGGCTGCTTCTCCCGAGACACCGATTGGGTCCAGAGCAGCGGCCGAGGCACATTGCACACCTTCGCCATTGTTCACCGCGGGCCGACGGCTCCCTTTCGCGACCGGGTGCCCTTCGTAACCGCCATCGTCGAGCTGGAAGGCGGCGCACGATTCCCTACGAACCTGGTGAACGTGGAACCTGAGCCCGAGGCTATCAAGGTCGGCATGGCGGTCGAAGTGGTTTTCGAAGACTTGAACGAGAATATCTCCCTTCCCAAGTTTCAACCGGTGTCCTGACTATCTGCCCTGGATAGTGGAAGTCCTTATGCTTGGTAATGTCTCGTGCTCCAACCGAGTTGTTGATGGCGAGTGATTCAGAGATCAACTTGCAAGGAAAGGTCGCTGTTGTCACCGGAGGCAGCCGTGGCATCGGCCGGTCGATCTGTCTTGGACTGGGCGCTCATGGCGCCACGGTGGTGGTCGCAGCTCGTACCGAAGTGGATACTTCCCCAGGGACTCGTTTCGAAAAGTATGGCTCCGGGACCATCGGCGATACCAGCCGGATCATCGAGGAGCGCGGTGGCACCGCCTTCCCCCTCCGTTGTGATGTGACCCAAGCGGAGGACCTGCGGCGCTTGGTGGAGACGACTCTCGAGAGATTGGGCCGCATCGACATTTTGGTGTCCAACGCCGGAATCGACTGTGAATCTCCGGTAGCTGAGCTGGACGTTGACCTTCTGGACCGGTGCCTGGCGGTAAACGTTCGCGCACCATTGCTGTTGTGCAAGTTCGCTCTCCCATCCATGGTCCAGAGAGGAGATGGAGGCTCCATCTTTTGCATCACTTCGGGTTCGGCCCGGGCCTACCGCCTGGGACGCGTGGGCTATTCAATGAGTAAAGCGGCCCTGGAACGCACTTTCCTGAGCCTGGCCGAGGAAGTCCGGCCCCACAATATCGCTGTGAACGTCTTGGGGCCCGGCAGAGTGGATACCTGGATGAACCGCAACGGCGACTGGCCCGGCACCGCACACATCCCAATGGTGCAGCCCGACGAGATTATGCCGGCCGCCACCTGGTTGGCGGGGCAGACCGCCGAAACATTTACTGGCCAAGTGGTCGAACGAGCCGAGTTCGGCGCCACCTGGGGTCCTGGTATTGCGACCCCAGCCCAGCACCCAGACTAGCAGCCAGCCTGGTCAATCCGGGCGATATATACTTCCCTCCCTTTAGCAGACCGATTCATATTTAAAGGAGCCCAACATGACTACCGCCCGTAACATTATGGAAGAAATCGCACCCCACCTAGCGGAGCTCAGCGCCGACGTGCTTTTTGGGGACGTCTGGGAGCGGCCCGGGTTGTCCAAGCGGGACCGCAGCCTCATCACCGTGGCTTCCCTGATCGCTCTCTATCGCACCGAGCAACTTCGCGGCCACATTGGCCGCGCCCTAGATAATGGCGTCACCAAAGAGGAGATCGGCGAGGTCATCACCCACATGGCTTTCTATGGCGGGTGGCCCACGGCCGCCAACGCCTCCCGCGTCGCTAAAGAAGTGTTCGAAGGGGGCTAACAGGATTTAATACTGCACAACCGGGGAGACCGCGGAGGTCTGAATCCATAAGGAATTAGCGCCCTAGGCGCTCACATCCACCGGCGTGTCACATCAGGTTTAGCTTGGAGATAAACGAAAGATGGCGATAATGACTGGGGCTCGGTTTTTGGCGGAGACCCTCCAGGGGTACGGTGTCAGCCACGTATTCTTCGTTCCAGCGATTGTCCGGAAAGCCATGGTGGAGATGGAGCAGGTGGGCATCCGGCGCGTCGTCACCCATGGCGAAAAGGCAGCAGCCTACATGGCCGATGGGTATGCCCGGGCTTCAGGCGCTCCGGGGGTCTGCCTGGCCCAAGCGGTGGGTGCCGTAAACCTGGCGGCGGGACTGCAGGACGCCTACCTGGGGCGGTCACCGGTGGTGGCCATCACTGGGCACCGTCCCTGGCTACACCAGTACCGGAATTCCTACCAAGAAGTTGACCACATCCAACCCTTCAGCTCTGTCACCAAGTACAGCGCGGTGGTCAATGCCGTGGAACAATTGCCCAACCTGCTCAGGCAGGCCTTCCGAGAGGCCACCAGCGGCTCTCCGGCGCCTGTCCATCTGGACCTCCTGGGCATGTCCGGGGACGTAATCGTAGAGGCGGAGGCGGACCTTGATGTGATGGTGGAGGACTCCTTTACCCACC
This sequence comes from Dehalococcoidia bacterium, assembly GCA_965197555.1. Taxonomy (GTDB): domain Bacteria; phylum Chloroflexota; class Dehalococcoidia; order Lucifugimonadales; family UBA3495. The sequence continues at coordinate 3,204,689 of OZ240213.1, forward strand.
GGCCAGCCTTTCGTCCTGAGCCGGAACCGGAACGGGTCCATGAGGCAGCCCAAGTAATCTCCGCCGCCAGGAGGCCGGTGATCGTTGCCGGCGGAGGAGTAACCTCCTCCCAGGCCCAGCAAGAGGTGCTCCAACTAGCGGAGATGCTGTCCATTCCTGTGGCTACCTCTTTAAACGCCAAGGGGACCATACCTGACGACCACCCCCTTTCCGTGGGTGTGTGTGGCTCTTATTCCCGTTGGTGCGCCAACATGGCGGTGGCGGAAGCGGACCTCGTCTTGTTCATAGGTAGCCACACCGGCAGCCAGGTTACCTTGGACTGGCAGATACCTCCCATGGGGACCCCGGTAATCCAGATTGACATCGACCCGTCCGAGCTGGGACGAAGCTACCCGGCCAAAGTGGCGTTGCAAGGAGACGCCAAAGCCACGGTGCGCCGACTCATCGAGGCTATGGAACCGATAGGTGCCCGCTCCGAATGGGTTAACCGCTGTCAGCAACTGGTGCGGGACTGGCGGGACGAGGTCGCACCCCTGGCCGAATCCGAGGCGGTCCCCATCCGGCCGGAGCGGATTTGTACCGAGCTAACCAAGTTTCTGCCCTCGGACGCAATGCTAGTGTCGGACACAGGGCATTCGGGCATCTGGACCGGCACCATGGTGGACTTTAAACACCCTGGCCAAGGCTACATTCGCTGCGCCGGCTCCCTGGGGTGGGGATTGTCCGCGGCCTTGGGTGCCAAGTGCGCTCTACCCGACCGCCCGGTTATCTGCTTTACGGGCGACGGCGGCCTCTGGTACCACCTTTCGGAGCTGGAGACAGCGGTCCGGCACAATATCAACGCCGTTATTGTGGTCAACGACAACCACTCCTTAAACCAAGACAAAAGAGGAGACGACCGGGCCTACGAAGGCTACTCCTCGGGCAATCCGGAAGATCTTTACATGTTCCAGGACGTGGACCTATCGAAAGTGGCGGAAGCCATGGGGTGCTTCGGAATCAGAGTCGATCACCCTTCAGAGATTCAAAGCGCGCTGGAGCAGGCGCTGGCTTCGGGCAGGCCGGCCCTGGTCGATGTCAAGTCCGATGTCGAAGGCATCGCGCCGCCCCCCTGGAGCGGCTGATCTAAGGGCCCTGTTCAAGACGTGGTCCATCCTTCAACCACCTCGGGACCACCGGGGTTAGGCATTTGCAACCCGTTCATCCCTTGTACCTGAGATCAGGACATGACAGACTGTTCCGTACTTGTAACCTCGATTAGGACGTGACAGACCCTTTCATCCTGGGTCTTGAAACCACGTATGGACTGTTCCCGTTCGGCCTGAGCCTGTCCTGAGCATGCCGAAGGGCCGCCCGTTCTTGGTTCGACAAGCCTGTCCTGAGCATGCCGAAGGGCCGCCCGTTCAAGGTGCAACACGAACCCCCCGTTCGCCCTGAGCTTGTCGAAGGGCCGCCCGTTCTTGGTTCGACAAGCCTGTCGAAGGGCCTGTCCTGAGCATGCCGAAGGGCCGCCCGTTCTTGGTTCGACAAGCCTGCCCTGAGCCTGTCGAAGGGCCGCCCGTTCATGGTGCAACACGAACCCCCCGTTCGCCCTTTGCTTGTCGAAGGGCCGCCCGTTCTTGGTTCGACAAGCCTGTCCTGAGCCTGTCGAAGGATGGCAGGGGCAGCATCCCCCCGGATATAGCAAGATTCTTACAACCGGCCCTTAGTAATTCTCCGTCGCCTTAGGGCTAGCCGGACACACAGGTCGTAGTGCCCTGCTACACCGCTATTCCCTGCCGCAACCAGAGGCCGCTTGGCAGGAAGCGTTCCGAACCACTTCCGCTATGACGGCCAGGGAGTTCTACGAGTTGTTTGATAACACCGGTCCCCCGGTTGCCTAAACTTGATGTCCCAATTAGAATCCCAAGCAGTTATGAAGAGACGGAATCGTAAGGGTATCCCGGCATTGGCGGGCACTTGGTGGCTGTCGCTTATGCTTTCGGCGGCGCTGCTAGCTGCCTGCCAAAGTTCGCCACCCGCGACCACGGCAACAATCCCTATTCCCGCCGCCATGCAGATCTCTACTCCTGCGACTTCGCCGACACCCACTCCCATAGCCATACCCGCACCGACTCCCACCGCCACACCGATTCCTACCCCCACACCCGCACCCATACCGACTCCCACCTCACCACCGACGCCAACGCCCAAGCCTACCCTGTCCCCGATTGAGGTTGCCGCGGCTCGGCTCACCCAACTCCTTCCCTGGTACCAAGATCCTCCGGATGATGCCCACGCCGACGCGGCCCACGCCCTTACCCAAATCCAGGTCTTGGACGACGAACTAGCCAAGACCACCGCGGCTCTGGCCTGGGTTACCGACGGGATAAACGGCCTTGAGAGTGAGGCGTTGAACAACATCCTCTACTTGAGTCAGCAAGACCTGACCTTGGGGAGGTTGGTGACCGATTATCTCTGGGTGGCCGATGGAATCACGTCAGAAGAATTGGGTGCTTTAAGCTATTTGGCCGACACCGCCGGCCAAGACACGGAAGCTGTTCTTTCCCCTGCGGTGCAACAGGTCGCCCAGGTCTGGCGACAAGATCCAGGCCTAGGGGCTGCCCTGAGTGAAATCCCCTGGATTGCCGATGGAGTGACCGGCGATGAACCGGCGGACCTCGACAACTTGGTCGCCTTCGCCATGGAAGAACCGACGCTGGCCAACCTGCTGTTGGTGTCCCTCTGGGTGGCCGGACCCCTGACTACCGATGAAAGACAGGCGTTGGAAATCATTCGCAGCCTGGCAACTGAAGACCCCGCACTCACTGAACTCCTGTTGGGCTACTCCTGGTTGATGGACGACATAACCGAGGCCGAAGGCAAGGGGCTACACAATATCCGGCTGTTGCGCCAAAGAAGGGGCCCGGATGCCGCTGTGCAGATTGCCAAGTACCCCTGGATTGCTGATGGAATGTCCCGGGCCGACAGCAGCGCCATCGCATCCTTGGGTCGCATGGGCGACGTCGACCCGCTCCTGGCTGAATTGGTGCAGGGTTACTCTTGGGTTGGGGACGACCTGACCGGAGAGGAGCTTGACGCCCTCCGGGGGATCCTTAGTCTCGTGAAACGGGACCCGGAGTTAGTTGGCGACGTTCTGCGTTACCCCTGGGTCACCGACGGTCTCACTCCTCAAGAGCTGCTCGCCCTGGAGCGGATTGGCGAACTCACTGCTCTGGATCATCAATTCGCGGTACAGTTCATCGGCCTCCCATGGCTGGTCGATGATGTCACTGAGCACGAAAGAGGTACTCTCGGATATCTCCTAAGTGTGGCACAACTTGACCGGGAGTTGGCCGGGGTTTTATTGACTTACCCTTGGGTGGCCGATGGCATCACAGAGATTGAACAGAGCGCTCTGCATGACATCGCCAACCTACGTGAGCTGAGTCCCGGGCTTGGCCCGTTGTTGGTTAACCTGCTCTGGTTGAGCGACGATGTGACGGAAGAAGAGGCCCAGGGCCTCACCGAATTACGTAAGATTGCCGACCAAGACCCGGGTGCCGCGGCCGTCGTAATGGCGGCTACTTGGGTGATGGATGGCATCACCAATGCTGAAGGCAAAGGAATCCAAGACGTAGGGCAGCTGTACGCTCGGGACGGTGCCTTGGCCCACCTGGTGCTGAACCTCCCTTGGGTTTACGACGGCATTAACCGTCGCGAACAGCAGGCTATCGACCAGATTGGCGATCTGCACAACGTGGACTCGGAGTTATCAGATGTCCTCTTCGGCTTCTCCTGGATGACCGATGACATCACCGCCACTGAAAGGGCGTTTATTCGGTCCTTTTCGGCCCTGGCGCCAGGACCCATCTCTGGCGGCAAGGGTGTTGCGCTATGGGTGGATGCCCGACGGCGTCACCGACAGTGAAAGCCGGGCCGTCTCAGCTTTGAGCTCCATAGCGAGAAAGGACTCCGGATTGGCGGTTCGGCTGGCCGAGATGGAGTTCCTGGAGTCCCCATTCCGGATGCGGGACGGATTTGCCCTTTCGACCATATCTAGGTTGTTGGGCCTAAGCAAGCGGGAACAGGTCAAAGTAACGGGACAAACATGGTTCACCGACGGCCTCAGTGACGACGAGGCGGCGTTGTTGACCGTTCTGCCACGGCTTAAAACGGAGTCTAACGCCGCGTATGAAGACCTTATAAGGCAACCCTTCATCCAGTCCAAAACCATCGCAACGCCGTTGGCCGGGGAGGTGACCTTGGTGGTAGTCCAGGATAGCCCTTTCCCCTCTAATGACAACACCCTGGACTTATTAGAAGACGGAGTAAGAGTGTCTGAAGACTTCATGGGCATCGCCTTTCCCAAAGACGACGTAATTTTCCTACTCGTGGGAGTGTATCCTGAAACTTTGGACTTCGGCGCACGATACTATTCTCACTACGTAATCATGAGCCGGTTTCTGCAGAGTTTTGAGGGGATCACGTTCCACGAATTGGGCCACTACTATATGAACCGCGGTCCCAGGTGGTTCTTCGAAGGCGGCGCCGACTTCTTGGAAACGTATATTAAAGCCGAGACCGGCCGAGAGACTTTAATCGACCGAAAGCAAAACTTGGCCCAACTCTTGGCCCGCAACTGCTACGGTCATGGAATCCACAATCTTCAAGATTTGATCGACCGCACGAAGAACCTCAGTAATAAGCAAGAGAAAAAACAACCCTGGTTCCGGTGCAACTACAACATGGGGGAGTACTTTCTCATTAACGTTTATGACACCGTGGGCCGACAAGCTACCGCATCAGCTCTGCGCGAACTCTATGAGTCGCGGGGCGCACACCCAAACGAAGGAGGAATTTACGGGACCTTCCTCAGAAATGCTCCGCCGGACAAGCGAGAGGATTTCAAGGACATGTACCGCCGCATCCACGGCGGCCCATCGGTCGACCAGTAACAGAGAATTCAGGAGCAGGCCTAGTATTTGGCCAGCCTGGCACCTAGTCCCGCTGTGGAACAAGCAAGAGGTGATAGCGTTGGGCAATGCCCGTCGAAGGCTGGACCATTATGGGGTCGGCCCGGACTTACTCAAATAATTACTTATAGCGTCGTTCCTAATCGTGCCAACAAGTGCTCATCAATGTCGAAAACAACGTACCATTCTGGGCTCTGCTAGCCGGCGACCAATTCGATGCGGTCTCCGTAACGGAGAAGGTCTGCGGTATTGAACGTCAGCAGCCTGCGCTCCCCGTACGTAAGCATGGTTGCAACAATGTTGGCGTCGTGGATCTGTCGTCCCCCTACGGAGACCTCCCGACACAGAGTCATCAGCGACTCGGTCACCGCGGGTCCGTCCTCGAGTATCTCTAAGTTGCCAATCAATTTGTTCACGTCGTCAAGCACGTCCTCCCGTCTGATGGCCACCAGCCAGGTCTGCGGCCGAGTGACCACAGACAGTTATTCACGTACAACCTGACGGCTGATCCTCATGGGTTCACGGTCTCGAAAGGGGCGTTCCAGACTAGCCCTGGCGACGTCGTGGTCCGTGGCTTCAAGAATCCGCGACTTTACCTGGACGTTGGTATCTATAAACATCAGGTGGCTAAGTCCTGTCCTCGTATATCTCCTCTCTCGTGAGACTCAGATCTTCCGGCCACACCCCCGCGCGGTGGACAGGCCACACCTCGTCGAGATTGAGCCCGCGAGAGACGTTGGGGGGCTTCCGCTTGAGCAACAGAGTCTCGGCATCCATATCCACCTCTGCCGTCTCCCATCCGGAGGACACCCCAAGCGAGGGCCTGACTGTGGCCGTTGCCACCGCTCTGGTTTGCCCACCATGGTCTGTGGAGACGTGCCGAGGCTGGTAGCTCGAAACCTAAGATCGACTCGATCTCGCCGAAGGATGTCCTCCACTCCTGAGCTGAAAGGCCGCACAAGTACGTGTACAGCCTCTGATACTTACCCTGAGCCGCCATCACCCGGTACTTCTGGTCCCTGTCTATCGCCATGCTAAGCCTCCACGTCTTCGCCGATTGATCAACGGGCGATCAACGAATTACTCTTTTAGTTAGTTACTGGATATCGGGCAAGCAAAGGGCTCCGTACCTCCCCACGGCCCGGGGCTTTCTCTATCGGGTGGCCATCTTGGATTGGTACAGCCAGTATGTGGTGGCCTGGAAGTTGTCCGACACCTTGGCCCAGGCGCTGGAGAAAGGAAAACTCCTGCTCTTCAACCCCGGCCAGCAAAGCCAGTTTGCCAGCCGAGAGTTCGCCCAAGTCTTGAAGAACCAGAGAGTGAGGATCAGCACGGACGGGAAGGGCCGGAAACCTCTGGAATACGGACAACATCTTGCTGAAGCGCCTGGGATTCCTAGACCCCCTCCGCCGCCGCTAAGAATTCCCGGGCTGGCCCGTAGTTCCGCGCGCCTCCCCGCCTGATCGGCGGCACCAAGTACACATTGTGCAGCCCGGCAGATTGGAAATCGCCAAACAACTCAAGCGCAATATCCACACCGGGCCGCCCTTTGGTCAGCTCTTCTCGGATTGTTTCAGGGACGGCGCTGAAGAGGACACCCTCTGCCTCCAGAATCTGAAGCCCGAAGAACACCGGAACACCCAATGGCTGGCCCGATCGGTCCGAGTAGGCTTCGTAAAACCGCTGCGCATCGGCCGGGTTAAAGATAGGCTGGGTTAGGAAAAATTCCGCGCCCGCTTCCGCTTTCCGCAGCGTCAGCCCGGCCTCTGCGCCAAGACCCCTGCCCAGGTCGATGGTCGCGCCCACGCAAAAATCGGTGGCTTGTCTCAGCTTGGAATCCCGAAAATCCAATCCATCGTTCATTTTCTTGATACTTGCGATGAGCTCGCTGGGGCCGGTATCGTTTACAGGTTTCACCAATGCCAGGTCCCTTGCCGAGAATGGGTCGCCGCGTACCACGACCACGTTTTCCAGCCCCAAGAGTTGAGCGCCCAAGAGCAGAGACTGCAGCGCGACCCGGTTCATGTCGCGGGTTGCCAGGGTGAATGACACATCCCTACCCGTGTGCTGCTTGATCCCCGCCGCCAACATAGCTGAATTGACCCGCACCGCTCTTCCGGGGTTATAGGCCACCGCGATGAAGTCGGCGCCGATATCGCTCTGCTCCAGCGTCTCGATCCCGCCGCTCCTAGGTGGGGAAAAGTCGCACATAAAAGTGGTGTGGCCCGTCGCCTCGTAACAACGTTCCGTCACCTTGACCATTACGGGTCCTAGCGCAGTGCCATCGGTAGTCTGCTATCTCTTCCTGGTCGGCTGCTTGGTTGGCCGAAAACGGCACTGTAATAGTTCAGAGTTGAAAGCCGTCTCTGCCCCCGGCCCCTCATTCCCACCCAGCCGGGAATCCAGAGAGGCACCCATCCCAAGGCTCCCCACTCCCCCCCATCCGTCATTCCAGCGCAGGCTGGAATCCAGCCATGAGCCCAGGGACTAGCCACCCCCCATCCGTCATTCCCGAGCAGGCTGGAATCCAGCCCATGAGCCCAGGGACTAGCCGCCCCCCATCCGTCATTCCCACGAAAGGCCTGCCCCCGGCTCGATCGGGGGCGGGAATCCATAAATGCCTGGCATAGGGAACTTTGGTCCTTGATGCGGGGGCCGGAATGACGCTGGAACAACGCATCGGACTTGGACCACCACACGATACACAAAACGGGCTCACCGATGGCCGCCCCTGGACAGATGCCCGGTGGAGCTAAGCCTCGACCGCTCCCAACTGTTGTAGGTGCGTGTGGAAGAGGTCTATCGCTTTTTGCTCGGAGAGACCGATGTAGTAGCGGAACCCGAGTATGTACTCCACGATGTCCCTGGCTAGCATCAAAAGATAATCCCGAGGTTCGGACTCGCGGAACAAAATGTCCACCCCTTCCTCCATTCCTACGTACAAAGTGTCTTCCAACAGAGCGGCTTCGTTGGCATCCATGTCCCTGCGAACGAGCCACCGAGCGAATACGAAGGGCAACCCGGTCCATTCGTACCATTCTTGCCCCAGGTCGTACTTATGGGGGTAACCCCGCAAGCCCCTTCGGCGCCTTAGAGCCTGGTGGCCGGTAATCATCATTGCATCGTGGGAATCCTGGGGAGCGACAAAGGCTTCTGGGGTGAGATTGCGCTTGATGTTCAGCAACACGCGAAGGAGATGGGCCGACGTAGAGTCCTGGCGGTCCACCGCTATGCGGGCTCCATTGAGGTTCTCGATGGGCTCCTTGGAAAAAAGCAGGTCGCTCCCGGCCCGTTCGGCCACTGCCAGGCAGAATCCGGCCACCGGGCGATAACCCTCTTCCAAGCGAAAGCTGTCCACCAAGGGGACCGGGCCAGCATCGATCTCGCCCTGCTCCAAAGCGGAAGCCATCGCATCCTGGGGAGTCTGTATCAACTGGAGCCCTCTGCGCTCCATGTCGTTGTAAAAGGGTTCGAAACTTATCTCGGGGACTTGCCCAACCCTAACCACCATAGAGCTCTACTACCTCGAGGTCATATCAAATCGCATTGGCCAATGGCTTAACGGCCACTGCCTCGCTGATTTTATTTGTAGCCCAAATCCACGTCAAGGCTCACCATATTGGTGTAATTGTTCAGAGTTGAACGCCATCCCCTGACCAAGCCCCAGTCATTCCCGCGAAAGGCCTGCCCCCGGCTCGATCGGGGGCGGGGATCCAATAGAGCCAAGTATAGAGGACTTTTTTTGATAGCAAAGGCTATGGATTCCGGTTCAAAGCCCGCCCAGTACTGGATACGGGAGCCGGAATGACACTGGCGTGAGAGGAACAACTCATCGACTGTGAACAGTTACATATTGGTTGTTCACCACGCGTCTGTCGATGGGTTACACTGAAATCCAAGGAGGTGGCGCTTGCGGCCTTTAGTACTTGCTCTGGTATTGGTTCTCATCATCGTCAATCCGTTGCGGACACCAACGGTTTCTTCGGATCCGGGCGACATCCAGGTGCTCGACTCTGAAGCCGTGAGCGACTTCCCTGATGGAATCCGGTTCTACGTCACCGTCAAAAGTTCGGTGGAGATCGATGATATCCGCGTCTTTTTCCACAAAGTGGGGCAAAGGGGGACCAAGACCTACCGCTCCGTGGATTTCGAGCCGGGAAATATGGTCACGGGCACCTCGATGCTGAAAAGTGCGGGAGGCGGTGCAGATTATTTCCCACCCGGTACCCGCATCGAGTTTTCCTTCGAGGTACGCGACATCGCTGGCTCGGTGTTGAGGACCCCCGACCAGGACTTCATTTATCAGGACAACAGGTTCGAATGGCTCACCGTCGAAGAAGGTCTTATCACCGTTTATTACTACGGCGAGGCTGTGGAGGAGCGGGCTCGCGCTGTGCTGGAAGCCGCGGACGCCGCCCTGGAACGTATGATGCCGATTCTAGGTATAGAGCCTACCGAGCCCCTTAGGATCGTGACCTACAACAACTATCGGCACATGTCCGCCGCTATACCTTTCAGGGCTCAAGCAGTACGGGACCAACTCCTGACCCAGGGAATGGCCTTCAGCGAGGAACGGGTCTTGTTGGTCCAATCTTCGGATGTCACGGTCAAAGGCATCACCTCCCATGAATTCACCCATCTCCTGATCGCGGAAGCAGCGGGGAACGCCGACTCGCAATTGCCTGCCTGGCTGAACGAGGGGCTAGCCGAGTACGGCAATATAGACCCCACCAACGACTATGACCGTGCCCTCAGCAATGCAATCGAGACTGACCGGCTAAGACCACTGTGGTACCTGAGCCAGTTTGGAGGGACTCCCAGCGACATCATAATCGCCTACGGCCATGCTAGTTCCGTGGTGCAGTTTATGATCGATTGGTTCGGCCCGGAGCAGATAAGCCATCTGTTCAAGGCCTTCCAAGAAAGCCAGGACATCGACTCCGCGCTTCAACAAGTATATGGCGTTGACCAGTACGGGTTGGATAATCTGTGGCGTGAGTCGATCGGGATTGACCCGTTGCCGCCACCTCCGGCAGAAGAACCAATTCCCCCCACTCCCCTACCCACGCCCAGCCCCGCCCCTTCTTCGACGGCGGCGCCCACTCAGGTAGTCTCCGCCGATGCCGAGGCTGGCGGTTCCTCTTCACCTGGTTGTAGCGCGCCCCAGCCTAGAGGAGCAGCAAGCTTGGGCATCCTGGCCTTGCTCGCCGCGCCGCTGGGCCTATTGGCGGTAAGAGGCATCAAGCGTAACCGCGAATAACTGAGTCGGGTTGTGACACCCGGTTCCTCATTGTCCCTCCAACCGTTGGCTGGAGTTCAACGGCGTCTCTTATGTCACCTAGCCCTGGGATTGAAGGCGTCATTCACCGCGTCACCCAGCAGGCTGAAGGTTATCAGCAGCAGGGTTAGGGTCCCCACAGGGAACAGCAACAAATGGGGATTGGTGCGCAACACCGATATGCTGGCGTTGGCAAATATCATCAGTCCCAGGCTCGGCGTAGGTGGCTGGATCCCGATCCCCAAGAAGCTCAAGAATACCTCCGCCCCGGCAAACGCTGCCAGGCTGGCCGATACAGCCACTATCACGGGACTGATTACATTGGGCAGCACGTGTCTTAGCAATGTCCAAGTAGTGGTTGCACCTATCGCCCTGGATGACTCCACGTATTGGTTCTCCCGCACCTGCAGCACCTGTCCTCGAACCAGTCTGGCCATACCGAACCAGGAAAATATGGCCAAGGCCAGAGAAATAATCAGGTAGTCCACGATCCCCAACTTAAGAATGGAGATGCCCAGGTTATCCTCGACGCCACGCACCCAATCGCTTACCGGCGGCTTGATCACAGCGATAAATATCAGGATCAAAAAAATCTCGGGAAAGGCAGAAGTAATTTCCCCCACCCGCATAATGATGGTGTCGACCAGTCGGCCAAAGTACCCGGAGAGCAGCCCCAGGCTGATCCCCAGAATCAGACTTCCGGAGACCAAAGAAGCGACGGTGATAATCACCGTGGTCCGCAACCCGTAGATCACCCGTGTTAGGATATCCCGTCCCAAACGGTCGGTGCCAAAGGGGTGACTTAGGCTAGGCCCTTCCCTGGCCGAGGTCAGGTCCTGGTCGTTGTAGCCGTAGGGAGTAACCAGCGGCGCCAGGATTCCTGCTCCGTACATCAGCACAATCAAACCCAGGCAAGCCATTCCCACTTTCTTGCGCACCAGCCGTCTAAGCGAAATTACCCAATAGCTGCGGCTAGGCTGGACCGGCGCAGCGACCTCTGGCTGGGCTTCACTCTGTAACATAGCCGCCCCCCAAGCGGATGCGCGGGTCCATCATTGGGTACACCAAGTCTACGATCAGGTTGGCCAGGACAAACAAGCAGGTGCCTATGACGATGACCGCGTTGATAATCGGGTAATCTCGGGCGAATACAGCTTCGATCAAAAGGTTGCCCACTCCGGGGATACCGAAGAATCGCTCCACGATGAAGGAGGTGAATGCCAGGCCGGCCAGCGAAAAGCCCAAGGTCGTCACCACAGGAATCAACGAGTTCCGCAGGATGTGGCGCCGCCGCACCACCCCCTCCGGCATCCCCTTGGCCCGGGCGGTGCGAATGTAGTCCTGGGTCACCACGTCCAACGTGCTCGCCCGAGTCAGCCGCGCAATGATCGCCACTCCGGGGATACCCATGGCCACAGCAGGCAGGATGATCTGGGTGTCGAAGAAACCGCCCCATCCGCTGGTAGGCAGCAGGTCAAGCTTCAGCGCGAAGAGCCACAGCAGACCCGGAGCCGTGAGGAACACAGGCACCGCTTGCCCGATCAAAGCCGCTGTCACCGACATGGCGTCCAGCCAGGTGCCCTGCCTCAATGCCGCAAACAGCCCAACAGTGACACCCAGGCTGACGGATATGATCAACGCCGCCACGTTCAACTGGGCTGAGACCAACATCCTCTTCTTAAGCAGTTCGCCAACCGTCCTCCCCGGGAACAAACCGAGGCTTTCTCCGAAGTCGAGATGGACCAGGTTATCTACGTAGCGGCCATACTGGACGAAGACGCTGTCGTTTAGGCCGAGTTGCTCCCTTTGGCGCTCCACCGCATCCGGGTCGTAGTACTGCCCCATCCGGATTTCTACTGGGTCTCCCGGCCCATACCGCTCCAAGACGAAAGTAATCGACGTCACAATGACTAGGATAACCGGCAGCCAGATCAAACGGCGGGCAATGTAGGTGCTCACGGCTAAGCCCTCGTGTTACTCATAATTGAAGTAAATGCGTTCATATTACCGGGGCACCGTCCCTACTTCCAGGCCACCTACCTCCGCATAAGGGCAGCCCGTTCGTCCTGAGCTTGTCGAAGGACCTTAGCCCCACAGAAGCACCCTTGGAATCCCCCGTTCGTGGTGAGCTTGCGAAGTACCTTAACCCCACCGAAGCATCCTTGGAATCCCCCCGTTCGTCCTGAGCTTGTCGAAGGACCTAAGCCCACCGAAGCACCCTTGGAATCCCCCGTTCGTGGTGAGCTTGTCGAAGAACCTTAGCCCACCGAAGCACCCTTGGAATCCCCCCGTTCGTCCTGAGCTTGTCGAAGGACCTTAGCCCACCGTAGCACCCTTGGAATCCCCCCGTTCGTCCTGAGCTTGTCGAAGGACCTTAGCCCACCGAAGCACCCTTGGAATCCCCCCGTTCGTCCTGAGCTTGTCGAAGGACCTTAGCCCACCGAAGCACCCTTGGAATCCCCCCCTTCGTCCTGAGCTTGTCGAAGGACCTAAGCCCACCGAAGCACCCTTGGAATCCCCCGTTCGTGGTGAGCTTGTCGAAGAACCTTAGCCCCACCGAAGCACCCTCGGAATCCCCCCGTTCGTGGTGAGCTTGTCGAACCATGAACCATCGGTCCTTTGACAAGCCCAGAACAAACCGGGAAATTCACGTTGGGCGGAAAATCAAAAGACCCTCGCCTCCGCACCACCCCGGTCGGGACTCCATCGTGACCCGAGCTCAAGTTCGGGAATTGGGCCGGCACCCATGTCCACTAGCAGGGTGCCCAAAAGGGTCGGAAATGTGGCCAGCCACATCACCTTGTAAGCCGAATTTTCATTTGCTACCATTACGTAGCCCTCTGATGACTGCCCTCGACAGCCCAACCGGCAATTCATTTGACGGGTACCACCGGGATTGCGCGGCGAGCGTAGCCAAGTGGTCCAAGGCGCCTGTCTGTGGCACAGGAGATCACGGGTTCGAATCCCGTCGCTCGCCCCAAGCAACATTCTGGAACCAACTGCGCCTGTAGCTCAATGGATAGAGCACTGGGCTTCGGACCCAGGGGCTGTGGGTTCGAGTCCCGCCAGGCGCGCCAATAATAGATACGCCCATAGGCCCTCGGTTCGCTTGGGGGCCCTTCATTTTGGTTTTCCCGATCAACCGTATTTCCGGGTCAATCTCTAGCCTGAGACATCTCCTTGGTTTCACAACGGCCGACCGGCCTCCCTCTCGTCCTAAGACTGCACTGGGTAGCCGCACCAAGGGCCACGAATGTTAAACTGACCGGAGTGGCGGATGTGACCCCACAGCCCTTTTAAATCTCTCTAATGCCGGATGAATCCGGTATTGAAGCAGGTCCGTTATGGCTTTGACCATCGGGATGGGTGAATTCAATTATGAATACCGGAAGGAGTGGGCAAAACTTCCTCCCGGGCAGGAATTTCAAGCCCCCAGCGCGGTAGCGGTTGACTCGCAAGACCGGGTTTATGTGTTTCAACGGCGTGGCCCTCCTATCCTGGTCTTCGACCGCGATGGACAATTTCTGTCCGCTTGGCCTCGGGTTCCCGGCGAGCTTGAGGACGCCCACCATATTTTCGTCGGTCCCGACGACGGAGTTTATCTCGCCGACCGGGACGCGCATCAGGTGCTCAAGTACACCACCAACGGCGTACTGCAAATGTCCCTGGGCAACAGGCACCGCGCGGCAATGCAAGCGCCGTTCAACCATCCATCCGACATCGCGGTAGCGCCCTCGGGTGAGATCTATGTTTCCGACGGATATGGCAACTCCAGTGTCCATCGATTTTCTCAGGACGGGACCTACGTCTCGTCCTTCGGTTCGCCCGGCTCAGGGCCCGGCCAGTTCAGAGTGCCTCATAGCATCCGCGTCGCCAACGACGGCCGAGTGTTTGTCTGTGATCGGGAGAACCACCGCGTACAGGTGTTCACCGCCGCCGGCGAGTACATCGACCAATGGACCGACTTTAAATTTCCCATGGGTATTCATATAGACTCCAACCAGGTGGTCTACGTCACCGACCAAGTGCCCAGGGTCAGCATCTTTAACCTGGACGGGGAGCTGCTGGCCAGGGGGCGCACCTTCGAAAACGGACACAATGTATACACCGACTCGCAGGGCAGCATATATGCGGTAGATACAGCCAACCAACGGGTGCAAAAGTTCGCCAAAATCACCTAGGCTCCCCGGGGCTCATTCTAGTGGAGGCCCATTTTAATGGAGACGGATTCTAATGAATGAAGACATTTGCTATAGCGACGCCGTCGCCCTGGCGGAGCGAATCCGGTTGAAGGACATTTCCCCGGTGGAAGTGGTACGAGCCCATCTGGAGAGGATCGAGGCCATCAACCCAAAGCTCAACGCCATCGTGGCCTTCCCGGAGGGTGCATTAGACCTGGCACGGGAAGCCGAAGCCGCTATAAGCCGCGGAGAAAGCTGGGGTCCACTCCATGGCGTCCCGTTCACTGTCAAAGACTGCGTGGACACCGAGAGGGTAAGGACCACCCGAGGTTCCAAGCTATTCTCGGATTACGTGCCCACGGCGGACGCCAACGTGGTCAAGCGGCTCAAGGACGCCGGTGGGATCTTCATCGCCAAGACCAACATGCCCGAGTTCGCTTTGTGGTGGGAAACGAGCAACCTGGTTTACGGGCGAACCGAAAACCCCTGGATGCACGGGCGCACTCCCGGGGGCTCCAGCGGCGGCGAAGCTGCCGCAATTGCCAGCGGCTTGTCACCCATGGGAATCGGTAGCGACGTGGGCGGGTCTATCAGGGAGCCAGCCCACTACTGTGGTATCGTCGGCCTGAAAGCCACCCACGGACGGATTCCATTGACCGGCCACTGGCCGGATACTCTGTTGCGGTTCATGCACGTAGGTCCCCTGGCCCGCTCGGTCCGAGACGCCGCTGCAGCCCTATTGATAATGGAGGGCGCCGATGGAGTGGACTCCTACGCCCATCGAGTCCAATCGACTGACGTGCCGGACCTAACGAGCCCTCTTCCCGCGTTGAGAGTGGCTTGGTGCACCGAGGGTCCCTTCGCTCCAGTGGACCCGGAGGTTGCCCAAACTGTCGCCATGGCCGCCACCACTCTGGAAGAATTGGGTTGCGCCGTGGAACCGGTCTCCCTGGGCTCCAAAGACCAATGGTCGGCGCAAGCCATTAGCATGATGATATACGGGGCCGAAGGGGGCCACTTTCTGGAACCGCTCATTACCGGGAGAGAAGACCAACTGGCCCCTTCAATGCAGTGGCGCCTCGCGCTTCCGCCACCGGCCTTTAAAGACTACACCGAGGCGGTTGAGCAATGTGAGCGGCTCCGCGCTGAAATCGCTGCGATTTTCGGTCGATACGACTTGTTGCTGTGCCCAACCGGGCCCGTGCCGGCCCCTCCCCACGACTCGTACGAGCTTGAGGTAGCTGGCCACAAAGTGTCGGGCCGACACGCTCTGGCCGGGACCATGCCCTTCGACCTGACCGGATCACCCGCCATATCCGTTCCCTTCGGTTTTAGCTCCGAAGGACTGCCCATTGGCGTGCAACTGGTGGGCCGCCACTTTGACGAAGCAACGGTGCTTCACGCGGCCGCCAAGCTGGAGGACCTTCAGCTCCTCCACCAACGGCCCCCGGTCTAGCAACCTGGTGCGGTCAACTCCGCATACGCGAGTTCAACGAAAGCGCCATAGCCATCGAGCGCGGAACCCCGCTCGTGGTGACCCCGCTAAACCGTTCGTGGTGAGCTTGTCGAACCACATCCTCGGCCCTAGACCAGGTTTCGGAAATTGCCTGAGAGTCCCGTTCGTGGTGACCCCGCTAAACCGTTCGTGGTGAGCTTGTCGAACCACATCCACAACCCGCGACCAGGTTGCCGGATATAGCGGGACATTCCGCTCGCGGTGACCCCGCTAAACCGTTCGTGGTGAGCTTGTCGAACCACATCGAGAACCCGCGACCAGGTTGCCGGATATAGCGGGACATTCCGCTCGTGGTGACCCCGCTAAACCGTTCGTGGTGAGCTTGTCGAACCACATCGAGAACCCGCGACCAGGTTGCCGGATATAGCGGGACATTCCGCTCGTGGTGAGCTTGTCGAACCACACCCCGACCCTAGACCAAGTCTCGGCAACAACCCAAGAGCCCCCTGGTGGAGACCCCGTCCAACCGCCCGTGGTGACCCCGCTAAACCGTTCGTGGTGAGCTTGTCCAACCACATCCTCGGCCCTAGACCAGCTTAGGACAGGGCGGCTGACAAAAGGGGCTAACTATAGCATCGCTGCCCTGTGCTAAACTTATTTCATGCCTCTCTCCCAGTTTCACCCCATCATCCAGGAATGGTTCAACAGCCGGTTCGAGGCTCCGACGGAAGCGCAAGCGGCCGGCTGGCCGGCTATTGCCCAAGGCCAGCATACGCTGATAGCAGCGCCCACGGGTTCCGGCAAAACCCTGGCGGCTTTCTTGACCTGTCTGGATAACCTGGTCCGCACCGGCCTGGAAGACGGCCTTCCGGACGCCACCCAGGTGGTCTATGTGTCTCCCTTGAAGGCCCTCTCCAACGATATCCAGAAAAACCTGGCCACTCCGTTAGAAGAAATTTCCGCCCTGGCACAAAAAAGGGGCACTCCCATCCCTGAAATCAGGACAGCGGTCCGGACCGGAGATACCAAACCCGCCGAACGCCAGCGCATGGCCAAGCGGCCTCCCCACATCCTCATCACCACCCCCGAGTCTTTCTACATTCTCCTCACCTCCAAGAGCGGCCGCCAAGGGCTAAAATCCGCCAGGACCCTGATCCTGGATGAAATTCACTCGGTGGCCGATGACAAGCGGGGCTCCCACTTGGCCCTCTCGGTGGAGCGCCTGTGCGCTCTGGCCGACGGCCCTGTTACCCGAATCGGCCTATCGGCTACCCAGCGCCCCATCGATGAGATGGCCCGGTTCCTGGTAGGGGACCAGCACATTTCCCAGAATAATGTCCCAAATTGCTTGGTGGTTAATTCCGGGCATTCCCGGACTATTGATCTGGACATCCACATGCCCGACAAGGAGTTGGGCCCTATTGCGACCCACGAGCTGTGGGCAGAGACCCTGGACTCAATTGCCAAGCTCACCGCCGATCACGCTACTACCCTAGTGTTCGTGAACACCAGACGGCTGGTGGAAAGGGTAGCCCACCGGCTGAGCGAGCGATTGGGCGAGGATGCAGTCGTCGCCCACCACGGAAGCCTCTCCCGGGATATCAGGTTGGCTGCGGAAAACAAGCTCAAACAGGGCCAGGTGAAAGTATGTGTAGCCACTGCCTCCCTGGAATTGGGCATTGATATCGGCGTGGTGGACCTGGTATGCCAGTTGGGTTCCCCTCGCTCCATTGGGTTGCTGTTGCAACGGATCGGCCGCTCCGGACACACTGTAGGTGGAACGCCCAAGGGAAGGCTGTTTCCGTTAACCCGGGATGAGCTGGTCGAGTGTACAGCCCTACTTCGGGCTGTACGGCGGGGCAACCTGGACACGCTGCGAATACAACCTTGGCCCCTGGACATCCTGGCCCAGCAGATAGTGGCGGCATGCGTTTCCGAGGAATGGCACGAAGATGACCTGTACGACCTCTGTCGCCGGGCCTACCCGTACCGAAAGCTACCCCGAGACCAGTTTGACCAAGTGGTCAAAGTGCTCTCGGAAGGGTTTGCCTCGAGACAGGGCCGGGGCAGCGCTCTGCTGCATCGCGATGGCATCAACCGCAA
Source organism: Dehalococcoidia bacterium (assembly GCA_965197555.1). GTDB lineage: Bacteria > Chloroflexota > Dehalococcoidia > Lucifugimonadales > UBA3495. The sequence continues at coordinate 3,222,662 of OZ240213.1, forward strand.
AATACGTGGTAGGCGCGGAGCGGGCATATCGTCGATGGCCAGCGGGGGCGCCATTCCTGACTCCGGTGACTACGACGTCATCACCGAGCCGGGAGACACCTTCGTAGGCACTGTCAACGAAGACTTTGCCATAGAGAGCATGGGCGGCGATGTGTTTCTCTTGGGTAACACCCCCTGGCGGATAAAGCGGGTAGAGAGCGGACGCGTGCGGGTTGAGGATGCCCAGGGCATGGCACCCACCATTCCCTTTTGGCTAGGAGAAGCTCCGGGAAGGACCGGCGAGCTCTCCGAGGAGGTGACCCAACTTCGGGAAGGTATCAATGAACGCTTGGACCATCCCCGGCAAGCGGAGGAGTGGGTAACCACGGAGGCCGGAGTCCAGGCGGAAGCCAGTCGGCAGGTGGTGGCCTACCTGGAAGAGGGCAAGCGCGTCCTAGGTGTAATACCTACCGGCCGGAAGCTAGTAGCGGAGCGGTTCTTTGACGAAAGCGGCGGGATGCAGCTAGTAATCCACGCTCCCTTCGGCTCGAAGATCAACCGAGCGTGGGGATTGGCCCTGAGGAAGCGCATCTGTCGCACCTTCGACTTGGAGCTTCAAGCTTCAGCCACGGACGATGGACTGAACTTCTCTCTGGGTCCGCAGCTCTCATTCCCTCAGGATGAGATTTTCACCTACCTTAACTCAAGAAACATCGAAGAAGTACTGCGCCAAGCCGCCTTGCAGTCACCTTTGTTTCAGACCCGCTGGAGGTGGAACGCCACCCGCGCGTTGGCGGTCCTCCGCCACAACGGGGGAAAGAAAGTGCCATCTCCACTACAGCGTATGCGCTCCGACGACCTGCTGGCCGCAGTCTTCCCCGCCCAAGTCCAATGCCAGGACAACGCCGGAATAGGCCCTGTCGAGCCCCCGGACCACCCCTTGGTGTTCGAGACAATGCGCGACTGCCTCACCGACGCTATGGACTTGGAGGGCCTCTGCAAAGTCTTGGCCTCTATTGAGCAGGGTGACATCGAAGTTTATGCCCGGGACACGGTCCAACCCTCGGTCTTTTCTCACCAGATTCTGAATGCTATGCCCTATGCTTTTCTGGACGACGCACCCCTAGAAGAGCGGCGGGCCCGGGCGGTGTCCCTGAGGAGGTCCCTTCCCGAGAGCACCCAGGACCTAGCCCGGCTAGATGCTCAAGTAATCGCCACAGAGTCCAGCAACGCCTGGCCCAGGGTACGGGACCTAGCGGAGCTCCACGACGCGCTGTTGGTGCTTGGAATTCTACCCTTAAGCACGGTTTATAACGCCGGTACTGTTCCCACTTATGAAGAAGTAAGCGCCTGGATGGACCGGTTGGCCCAGGACCACCGGGCTTACCGGTTGGTCAACCCCACCGGCAGCGGCTCGTGGGTCGCCGCCGAAAGCCTGGCCCTGGTGCGCACCGCTTTTCCTAACGCCGAGTTCGACCCGGAGCCTCCCCCAGACTTGCTGAACGCCACTGAGACAACCTATGAAGACGCGGTTTTGACCCTGGTTCGTGGTTGGGTGGAGTGTTCAGGCCCGGTAACTCCATCCGAGTTGTCCGATAACTTGGGCATCCCGGATGGGGATGTCGACCTTGCTCTTAATCAACTGGAGCATGAAGGCCTAGTATTGCGGGGGACCTTTAGGCCCGACGCAACCGGCCAAGAATACTGTGACCGGCGAATCCTGGCCCGTATCCACCGCGCCACCATCGGCCAACTGCGCCGCGACGTGGAGCCGGTAACGCCAGCCACCTTCATGCGGTTCCTCTTTCAGTGGCAACACGCGGTTACACGCAGTTGGCTCCATGGAGAAGGCGGTCTCCTCGATGTTGTGGAAATGCTCCAAGGATTTGAGGTGCCTGCCGGCGCTTTGGAGTCCGAGGTCCTCCCAGCCAGAGTGGCCGACTATCGGCCAACGATGCTGGACAAGCTCAGCCTGAGCGGCGAAATAGTCTGGGGACGGCTGGCGTCTCGGAAGGACAACGGCGCTCATCAGGGTGGCCGGGGCTCCCTTAACCGCACCACACCCATTTCCCTGGGTCAGAGAGAGGCGCTGAGTTGGTTGCTTGATGACGTCCATGAGGATACATCCCACTTATCCGGGGTAGCCCGCCAGATTCTAGCCGTCTTGGACCGCCGCGGGGCATCCTTCTTGCCCGAGTTGGTGTCTGGTACCCAGCAATTGCCGTCGGAGGTGGAGGAGGGGCTGTGGCAATTGGCCGCCTCCGGCCGTGTTACTTCCGATAGCCTTGAAGCAGTGCGCAGCCGGATCAAAGGCAACCCCGACCGGGGCAGAAGAGCAGCCAGGCTAAGGCGTTCCGGACGCCCAAGGCAGAGTAGCTACAGCCGGTGGTCTTTGCTAGAGGCTATTGAAGCCGATGCCAACCCCGTCGAAGCCAAGGCGCGCCAGCTCCTTCGGCGTTACGGCATTCTTTTCCCCGAGATCTTGGTGCGAGAGCCCATGGCGCCAAGATGGCGGGAGTTGCTGCAAGCACTGCGAAGACTGGAGGCCAGAGGAGAGATCCGTGGGGGGCGGTTCGTCGGCGGGTTCGTCGGTGAACAGTTTGCTTTGCCTGAAGCCGTGGACATGGTCCGCAGCATCAAGGCTCGAGGACTGACTGGTGAGCGCACAGTGCTCTCGGCATGTGACCCCCTGAATTTGATCGGCGTGGTCACTCCGGGGGTACGAGTATCGGCAGTCCTAGGCAACCGCGTAGTATTCGAAGACGGTATTCCCTTGGGTTCCTGGGAGAATGGTAGCTTGATTAACCGGGCACGGCTGGGAGAAGCGGACCTGACCAATATAAATGGCCTTTTGGACCTGGAGCCCGTTGAGCCCGCAGGCGTGATGCCGGACTAGCCTTCTTCTCTCACCACCCACGCTGTGACCCCTTCGAGGCCGCCGTCCCCCCTTCCGTCATTCCCACCCCCAATCCGTCATTCCCGCGCACGCTCGAACCCAGAGGCACCCATCCCAAGACCCTCCGCCCCCTTCCCGTCATTCCCGCCCCCGTCCGTCATTCCCGCCCCCGTCCGTCATTCCCGCCCCCGTCCGTCATTCCCGCCCCCTTCCGTCATTCCACCACAGCCGGGAACCCAGAGAGGCACCCACATTCCCGCGCAGCCGTCCCCCCTCCGTCATTTGTATGTTGCGGATGTCCTACGAAAGGTGCAAATTGTAGGACGGATGGGAGGGGCGAGTCGGCCGTCATTGGGCGGACTGGGCCATTGGTCCAGTGGCGCCGAGCGGGAGTAGGACACCCCTCCCAATAGCCGGGACCTCCGAACAGATACAGGGGTATGAGACCCGCATTAGCAAGTGGGGAGGTCGGCAACCCAATGATACGGGAGAGGGCGGAACTGATGGAAGTGCTAGCTGGAATTGATGTTGGTAAAGGCAGTCTGGAGGTATGGGCGGGGGCGGGGCCAGCGCGACGGTTCCCCAACTCCGCTGAGGGCATCACCGCTCTGGTGTCATGGTTGGCACTAGAGGGAATTGCTGGGGCGGTGTGTGAACCCACCGGCGGGTATGAGCGGGAGGTCATGCGCCGGTTCGAAGAAGCTGGCTTGCGGGCGCATCGGGTCCATCCCAACAAGGTGCGGGCCTTCGCCCGAGCCAGTGGATACGAGGCCAAGACCGATGCCCAGGACGCTCAGACCCTGTTCCGGTTTGGCCAGGTGTTTGCCTTGGCCGCTACCTCCCAGGAGCCATCCGATCCGCAGCGGGCCCAATTACAGGACTTGTTGCGGCGGCGGCGTCAGTTGGTCAACCAGCGGGTGCAGGAACGCAACCGGCTGGATAAAGGGTTGACCGCTGCCAGCAGAGACTCAACCCAACGGCACATAGCCTGGCTGGATCAGGAGATCGACCGGTTGGACCAAGAGTACCAAAAGGCCTTGCAGAGCAGCAGGGAACTGTCACACCGGGCGGACCTGTACCGCAGTGTGCCGGGGGGTGCGACAACTCATTGCAGCTACCTTGGTGGCGGACCTGCCGGAGCTGGGGCAGGGGGACGCCAAGAGGTTGACTTCTTTGGTGGGCTTGGCTCCCTGGTCAAGGGACAGCGGCCGACAGCGGGGCTACCGGGCCATCCGGGGTGGCCGGGGGACGGTACGCCGAGCCTTGTACCTGGCGGCCCTCTCGGCGGTGCGAAGCAAGGGCAGTGCCCTGGGGCGTTTTTACCAGCAGCTCCGCCTACGGGGCAAGCCCGGCAAGGTAGCTTTGGTGGCATTGATGCGAAAACTGCTCTTACAACTCCACGCCGTCGCCCGCCGAGGAACACCCTGGGTAACTGACTACACCCCAGCCGTCTAAAAACCATTGACTTTCAACACAGATACTCCCGCGCAGGCTGGAATCCACGGAGCCACCTTTCCCAAGGCTCCACGCCCCTAGACTCCCCCATTCCAGCCAGTGACAGCGGCAGCCCCCATCCCGTCATTCCCGCCCCCTTCCGTCATTCCCGCGCAGAGCCTGCCCCCGGCTCGATCGGGGGCCAGAACCCAGAGAGCCACCCATCCCAAGGCTCCACGCCCCTAGACTCCCCCATTCCAGCCAGTGACAGCGGCAGCCCCCATCCCGTCATCCCCGCCCCCTTCCGTCATTCCCGCACAGACGGGAATCCACGGAGCCACCTTTCCCAAGGCCCCACGCCCCTAGACTCCCCCATTCCAGCCAGTGACAGCGGCAGCCCCCATCCCGTCATCCCCGCCCCCTCCCGTCATTCCCGCACAGACGGGAATCCAGAAAGGCACCCATCCCAAGGCTCCACGCCCCTAGACTCCTCCTTCCGCGGGTGTGACATCCAACGGTTCTTTCCAGTTAATGTGCGATTGCCCCTGGCTGTGTGACCTGTAGATTGATAATCACCGCGTTGCTGTGCTAACGTAAACCGTCGGAAACTGAAATCCGCACGCCCGACGGCTAATGCACAAGACAAGATAGGTGCGACATTGCCCGCCTTCCGCTTCTCTCCCAATCCCAACCAAGCACACCGGATCAACTGGCGGGAATGGAGCACTGAATCATTCGCCACCGCCCAAGCCGAGAATAAACCCGTACTGCTGTCTATCTCCGCAGTGTGGTGCTATTGGTGCCACGTTATGGACGACACCTCCTACTCCGATCCTGATGTTATCCGTTACATCAACGATTACTTCTTGCCCATCCGGGTCGACCACGATCATCGCCCGGACATAAATGCCCGCTATAACCTCGGCGGGTGGCCCTCCACCGCTTTCTTGACAGCCCACGGTGGTCTGATCAGCGGCGCTACTTATTTACCCCCGGACCAACTGCTGGCTATGCTCACTGAGGTGCGCCATGCCTATGAGGCCGACCGGCCCCAGCTTTATGAGCCAGCCAGAGACTTTCATCGCCGCAAAAAAGAGCAAGTTGCTAGATTCTCCGCCGGCCAAGAGTTGCCGGACCACCTAGTTAACCGGGTCGCTAGAATCCTGGCCGGCGCCTACGATGCTGCCAACGGCGGATTTGGAGACGAGCCCAAGTTCCCCAACCCCTCCTTGTTATCGTTCCTGGTACACCTCACCCGCACCACTGGCGAGAGCTTCTACCGGGCCATGCTCGAGAAAACCCTGGACAGCATGGCAGCCGGGCAGATTTTGGACCAGCAAGAGACCGGGTTCTTCCGGCATAGTAATAACTCGGACTGGTCCAGCCCCCAGTTGGAAAAACTTGCGGAGGACAACATCGCCTTGGCCCAGGGTTTCCTGGATTCCGGCATGCTGCTGGGGGACCAAAGGTATATCGACGTTGCCGCCGAGACCGTTGACTACCTTCTCAGCCATCTGTTCGACTCCCAGGTGCCCGGATTTCACGGCAGTCAAGGCGCTCACTCTGAATACTTTCTGCTGGGCCGGGAGTCTCGCCGAGACCGGGCTGCACCTGAGGTGGACCCATCATGTTACGTAGATGCCAATTGCAGGGCGGTAACTTTATTGCTGGACGCCTCCTGGGGGTTGGGGCGGCCTGAATTGGAGAACACTGCTCTGGGTGTGCTGGCCAGAATAGATAGCTTCTCCCAAGATGCTAGACTGTGTCACGTCTACCCTGATGAGGGACCGGGCATAGGACCAGTCTACCTTTCCGACTGGGCCTGGCTGCTGAGCAGTCTGATGTCAGCTCACGCGTATACCGCCGAGGGCCGATACCTGGACCGGGCGAAGAGCGTAGCAGTGGAATTGGTCGACAGGTACTTCGATGGAGAACACGGTGGATTCTTCGACATCGAAGAGGACTCTGAGGCCGTGGGCCTTCTGCAGATCAGGGAGAAACCCCTACCCGACAACATGGCGGCTGCTTTGGCGCTCCTTAAGCTATATGAAGCAACACGAAACAACGACTACCTACAGTTGGTGGAGGCAACTCTTGGCGCCTTTGTTCCAACTTACCGGGAATTCGGAGAGTTTTCCGCGCCCTATGGGCTTGCCGTGGACCTCTGGCGCCACTCGCCCGTGGAAATCACTATAGAGGGCCAACCGAACGAGTCCTCAACTCAGGCGATGCTCCGGGCGGCGGCCAGGGTAACCTACCCACATCTGGTCGTCAAACCCACCAAGGTCTTGGAACCCGAGTATGCGGCCAGGGCCTTGGTTTGCCTGGATACGATATGCCTTCCTCCGGTGGTGGAACCGGGAGACCTGGCAGAAACGGTACAGAATGCGCTTTCAGGGCAAGAGAGTCCGTTTCAGAATATCTTTGAGCTGTACCCTAGGGTTTGACCTAATCGGGACCCACCCTGTGCCATAGGATGGGACCCCACCTGAGGGCATTCATTGCTTAGAACACTGGAATGCGGCGTACTTAGGGACACCGATATTGACAGTCGCCCGACCCTGGCAGGCTGGGTGAGCCGACGGCGGGACCACGGCGGCATCATTTTTGTCGACTTGCGAGACCGCTCAGGCGTTACCCAGGTTGTCTTCAACCCTGAGCTGTCACCGGACGCATGCCAAGTCGCCGAACAGCTACGGTCCGAGTGGGTGGTCCGAATCACCGGGACTGTCAGCAGACGGCCCGCTGGTAGTGAAAATCCGGCCATGTCCACGGGGGCCGTCGAACTGATCGCCGATGATGTCACCGTGCTCAACAAGTCCCTCACGCCCCCCTTTTACATTACAGAGGAATCTGGGGCGGACGAGAGCCTGCGGCTGCGCTACCGTTACCTGGACCTGCGCCGCCCCCCGATGTACCGTAATCTAGTGCTAAGACACCGGGTGATTAAGTATATCCGTGACTTCCTGGATTCTCGGGACTTCCTGGAAATTGAGACACCCATATTGATCAAGAGCACCCCGGAAGGGGCGAGGGACTTCCTCGTACCCAGCCGCCTTCAACCAGGGAGTTTTTACGCCCTGCCCCAATCGCCCCAGCAACTCAAACAGCTCCTGATGGTTTCGGGAGTGGACAAGTATTTCCAGATCGCCCGGTGTTTTCGTGACGAAGACCTCCGGGCTGACAGGCAACCCGAGTTCACCCAACTCGACTTGGAGATGAGCTTCGTCGAAGAGACGGACGTTCTGGACTTGACTGAAGAGCTCTACACCGGATTGGTGGAGGCTTTGGCCCCCGAGAAGACCTTGGTTAAACCCTTCCCCAGGCTCTCCTACAACGACGCCATGTCTCGTTTCGGCAGCGACAAGCCCGATCTCCGCTACGGCATGGAGATGACCGACGTTAGTCCATTGGCTGCAGAGACGGAGTTCAGGGTATTTCTCTCCACCGTTGAGGGAGGGGGCGTCGTCAAAGGATTCGTTGTTCCGGGCCTGGCCGGCGCCACCAACGCAACCATGCGTCAACTGGAAGAAGCTGCCAAAGAATGCGGTGCAGCGGGACTGAGCCACATCCGCCTTAGGAGCACCGGTCCATTGGATCAAATATCCGAGGAAGAGGTCGTCTGCTCGGCAGGCTTGAGAATGCCCATAGAGTGGAGCCGACGGCTGGCCCAACGCATGAGTGCGGCTCCAGGGGACTTGGTGGTGCTAATGGCCGGAAAACCACCTCTGATCGATCGCTGGCTCGGTGCATTTAGAAGCTACATCGGAGATTATTTGGGCCTTGCTGACGCCGACACGCTGGCCTTCGCTTTTGTCACCCAATTCCCGTTGTTCGAGTGGAACGAAGAAGCAGGCCGGTGGAACTCGGCCCACCACCCTTTCACCGAACCCGTTAGCGGCCAGGAGGGGCTCCTGGACAGCGGTGATCCTGGTGAAATTACATCCAAAGCCTACGATCTGGTCTGCAATGGGTCCGAGCTTGCCAGCGGCAGCATCCGAATTCACCAGCGTGACGTCCAAGAAAAGATATTCAGGATTTTAGGTTACACCGACAGTGAGATCAGGGACAGGTTCGGCCAGATTCTCGAGTCTTTTGAGTACGGGGCTCCTCCTCATGGGGGCATAGCCCCGGGAATCGATCGGCTGGTAGCAATTCTCGCTGGCGCAACCTCCCTCCGTGACGTCATTGCCTTCCCCAAAACCCAAAGTGGGTCCGACCTGCTCTTCGATGCGCCGGCGCCGGTGTCCCCGGAGCAGCTCAGGGAGCTGTCAATTCGCCCTTCCGACTAGCCAGTCCTGCCTACTTCGCATCCTCGAACTATGCAGCACAATATATAAGGCCCGCGGATTAGGCTCCGCGGGCCTTAAACATCGATCAAAATTGGCTTCTAGCTTTTGGGTTAATCGTCGGCTGAAGCAGCCTTTTCGGGTACCATCGCGCCGTTTGTGTGTCCATCCCGAAACTCGAAGCGTGCCACCAAGTCGCCAATAGTCTGGCGGAAGCCGGAGTACTCCAGTTCCCCATAAGGCAGCATGGCCGCGCCGGACCAGCCCTGGGACCGCATGGCAAGCGCCTTTTCCTGGGCCAACTGTCGTACATAGTCCCAGGCCGGGTTATCGAAAAAGTCTACGAAAGAGTCGGAGAAATGCCCGCCTCCATCCAAAGAGAAGCCGATACACGATACCAGCGGCAGGCAGTAGATCCCGGTGACCGCTGTGTTGATGGGCACCGGCATCAATGGCATAACGTGAGAGCCGCGGGCATCGCCGCCGATGTAATGGGCTTTGGCGTAAGGAGATATCAGCTCTTCGGGCGCTGGGAAAATCCCCTGGTTGCGGACCAAGGCGACCGGGTCGTCCTTGCCTGTGTAGCTGCCTGCGATGTTGTGGAGGCGTGTGGCGGAGATCGCGGCTGCTTTCTGCCCGGAATACCGGGAGACTATGGAGTCTATGCCGAATCGCTCGTTGTCCCGTAAAAGCACTGTTATCCGGTAGTAGTCCTCGGGTGCGTTCAGGGAGACAATGCTGTCTCCGTCAGTGTTGTCCATGTCGATAATATTGAACGTGAACCCATCGCCGATGCGCGGAAGCATCAGCCCGGCGCAGTACATGGGGTCGGCGAAACCGAGGAACATCGGCAGATTATAGGCGCCTGGGCCGCACTTGTCCGCTGCCAACACCATGAACGACTCAGCCGGGCGGATCCGGTTGGTCTTGACCGGCTCGTGGTCCCACTCGATCTCAGCGACTGCGGGGCCGGCGCCTCGAATATTCCCCGACGGCGCATCCACCAGCAGGTCTTGCCCGGCCCCGTAAAGACCGTATTCGGTGGCGATATCGGTCGCATGAAGGAATGAACTCCACGCGAATTGGTGCACATCGGTATTATTCTCGCCATGGGTATGGGAGGCAATGATGCAGATGTCATCACCGGTGTGACCCACGAAAGCGTCTATCAGCAGGCCGCGCTTTACAGCATCGGCGCAGTCAGCCTTGACCGCGTCCAACATTCTCTCGGACGGCTTGGTGTGCCCTCCGATCGAGCCCACGTCAGCCTTCAAGATAGACAGTGTGATCTTCATAGCTCCTCCTTTAAGTGGACGCTTAATGTCAGGTGCACGCCTAACCTAGGAACAAATATATAATAGAGCGCTGGTGGTAATCTGGGTTGTGGTGGGATTCACCATTGGTTACCGAGGCAACTGCATTGTAGCATCAGCCGTTTACCCTGTCAAATGTTGCCGCAGCGATAACATTAGTCACGAATGTGGCCTTTGGCCATCATAAACAGCACATTTGCCCTCTCCTCTTTAATATATTCGTCGCCGGTCCCAAGCGTCGGGTAGCTGATTTGCAAGCGTGATTCACCTGATCGGAAACCCAATCAACTACTCGGTCCCAGCGCCTTGCTATTATCTCTATTATGCCAAGTTTCCATTGGCCTGAAGCTGATCCAGGGGCTCGTCGCGTATAAATAAGGCCGTCCTGACCCCCTTCCGTCATTCCCTCCCCCACCCGTCATTCCAGCCCAGCCGGAAATCCAGGGAGACGCCTATCCGAAAGCTCCACGCCGCTAAACTCCCCATCCCAAGACTCCCCATCCCCCACCCGTCATCCCCGCGCAGGCGGGAATCCATAGAGGCATCCATCCCAAAACTCCCCACCCATCCGTCATCCCCGCGCTGGCTGGAATCCAGAGAGCCACCCATCCCAAGGCCCCACGCCCCCCATCTGTCATTCCCGCGCAGGCGGGAATCCAGAGAGCAACCCATCCCAAGGCTCCACGCCGCTAAACTCCTCCATCCAAGGCAATGACAGCGGCAGCCCCCACCCATCATTCCAGCGCAGGCTGGAATCCAGAGAGCCACCCATCCCAAGGCCCCACGCCACTAAACTCCCCCACTCCAGGCAATCACAGCGAACGGTTCTTTCCAGCTAATATCCCATAGCCCTGCCCCGTCGGGTCGACCGTTGCTGGGGTCACTCCAAGGGGTGTATCATTGGATAGCAAGATATGCTTCGTCAGCGACGACGAAATATCAACTCGTGTTGCCCGGTAGGAATGTAGGGACACTCGGCATGGAAATGGGTGCTTTCCTGCTATGGCTCTCTTTATTCCTGGTTGTGTTGTGGACAGCCCGGTTGGCCCGCGCTAAAGGACGCAACCCTTGGTTGTGGGCTGCCGCAGCCTTTTTCCTGATGTTTGTGCCGTGGAAAATCCTCACCATGGCCCCAATCGTCATCCTCTTGTTCTTAAGGAGTCCCCAAGCCCAGACCGGCCCCAGTACCGATCGGGTCGCCTGCCCCAGGTGCCGCGGGCTCCAGTCCCGGAGCCTCCGCTTCTGCACCAACTGTGGTTGGGAGATCGGAATGCCCTATTCCGAAGATCCCATTGTTGCCGAGGAAAAAGAGCTTAGCACTCGTATTGCTGACGACCTTGGGACTACTCAGCCGTCCCCCTCCGTTGAGACAGTAGAGCCAGCCCGGCCTGTATATTCGGCCTCGGATACGATTTCCATTGAGGACACTTCGACAAGCGTAGAGTCTCCACCTCAGGAACCCCACGAAGTCGAGAGGCCGCCTGCATCTGAGATAAGGCCCCAGACCATACCTACACCAGCGGCGATGACCGAAAGGGGATTGGGACTATTCAACCAAGGCAGGGTCCAGGAAGCTATCGACCAGTTCACCAAGGCAATTGCGCTGGACCCCGGTTACATTCAAGCGTGGGCTCACCGGGCCGAAGCCTACGCTCGCATAGGCCGTGGCGCTGAGGCCGCTGAAGACCGCCGCAAGCTAGAAGCCCTGGACGCTAGCTCAGCAGGGGGCTGAATACTCTCCCCGAAAACCCCGGTTCGCCTGCCGGATGCTCACCACCCGCATCTAGGCCTCTGCGGTCTCCTGTCAACAACAGTCGATCACACACCCATTATGTGATATCCCGCATCCACCGGAATAATCGACCCGGTTATTCCACTTGATAGGTCGCTGCATAGGAACAGTGCCGCTTTTGCCACCTCCTCAACCGTGATATTACGTTTCATTGCCGCCCGCTCAGCGTGTATCTTTCGCATGTCCATGAACCCATGTATTCCCCGAGAAGCCAGAGTTTCCAACGGCCCCGCTGATATCGCATTGAGCCTGATGTTGTCCATCCCAAACTCGGCGGCCAACTGCCGGACCGCCTGTTCCAGCGCCGCTTTGGCTGTGCCCATAACGTTGTACCCGGGATACACCCTTTGGGACGCTTGAAACGTAATGGTCACGACACTTCCGCCATCGACCATTAGGGGCGCCGCATACCGCATCAACGGTAGCAATGAGTAAGCGCTGACCTCCAAAGCGACTCGAAATCCATCTCGTCCGGTATCAGCGAACCGGCCCGACAGGTCGTTCCGGTTGGCATAAGCGATGCTGTGCACCAAGAATGAAATGTCACCGAAGGCATCCTCCACTTGACGGAACAGCTCTATGATCTGATCATCGTCAGTAGCATCGCAGGGCACTATCAATGCGTTGTCGAGGGAGTCAGCCAGAGCGGCCACTCTGCCCTTGAGCCGGTCGTCTTGGTAGGTGATGGCCAGCCGAGCCCCCGCTTTGGCAAGCATTTTGGCGATGCCCCATGCGATGCTTCGATCATTGGCTACGCCGAGGATCACCCCTTTCTTACCTGAAAGGTCTATCGGGTACATCTCTGAAGCCCCCTTGGCATAGGCAGTCGATATTCGAGCTTGTGGCTGAATGGCCTACTGGAACTCTAGTGCGCTGAAAGGCTTGGGGGAAGTTACGAGTGAATAATGGGCGCCACCCTGTCTAGAAAGGTCTCTAGCTGCTGCTCCTGCTCAAAGGAGGCGAACCGTACCACCAAAGTCTGCGCTCCGGCCTCCACGTACTCGGCCATCCTTTCGGCAATGCGCCCAGGATCGCCAAAGGGTCCCCAACGCTCTCCCCAGATGTTGGCCCCATAATAGCCCATCAAGAATTGGTTGGCCTCGGCTTCGGCCCTGGACTCATCTTGGTCCAAGTTGACCGTCATATAGAAAGCGGTTTCGAAACGGCCGGCCTCCTCGCCCGCGTGGGCGGCGGTGGCGCGGACCCGTTCCAGGAGCCTTGCGTACTCATCAGGTGTGTCCGAAATAGATATTAGCCCGTCGCCCAATCGAGCGGCGCGGGAGATTTGTGCTTCGTTCATCAACCGCCCGTGGGTGGCCAATAAGAGGGGCACACCTCCGGGTTGAACCGGAGTGGGCTCCATGGATACTCCATCGAGCTGGAAATGGCGGCCATGGAAGTCCACTGGCTCGCTGGCGCCCAAGCCTCTAACTATACTTAGAACCTCTTCCAATCTACCTGCCCGCCTAGCTGGTGTTACGCCAGCGGCCTGCCATTCCCGCCGTTGGTCGTCGTTGAATGCTCCCCCCACGCCGACGCCCAACACCAGCCTCCCTTGGGATATAACGTCCACTGTGGCAATGGTCTGTGCCAGGAGGACGGGATGGCGCAGCGCTGCCAAGAGCACCGCAGTTCCAAGGCGCACTCTTTCGGTCCGTGCGGCTAGTGCCGCCAAGGTAGCCAGAGGCTCCAGACGGGGTTTGGCCACCAGGCTGTCCCCAACCCACAGCGAGTCAAGCGCCGCCGCCTCAACCATCTCCGCCATTCTCAGAATCGCTGTCGCGTCGGTGGGTACGTCACTGCCCAAAAGCAGGCCCCGGGTGGGCAGTAACACCCCCAGGTTAACCACTGGGCCCCTCCATGGCTGTTTCCCCAGTTCCCTCAGCCCTACCCAAAAGCTCCTGCTCAGAGATCAAGCGCTCTGACCAGGTGTGGTGGGAGGTCTGACAAACCACTGAGCTAACCGCCCCTTGGAAACAAATGGGTCAGGAATACAGACGGCCCGACGGCAAGTAGCCGAATGCCGTGCCTTAAGTATATGCGTAGGCGATAGGGAAGCGCTACAGACAAATGGCCCATGGGCCACGCGCGGATTGCCAGCACCCAGCTTTACGTTACGCTGGCGCTGACTCAAGTTACCATGCCCGGTACTCCCTCATAGTGACTGTGGGGTTAATGACGGGGTGAGAAAGGGCCAAAGCCGGCTCAGGAACAAGCGCCGTATCGGAAGTAACGGTTGGTCCTGGGTGAACCGCAGGTGGTCTAACCTACGCTCAGAGGATCCGGTTCCTCGACGACTGGGCCGTGGGTTCGAGTCCCCTTAGGCCCACCAAACTGGACAAAATCAAGAACCTTCATGATTAGGTTCAGGCTGTCGGCGTAATCCAGGACTTCCCCGTTAGCCTCGCCGCCTTTGGTTCGACAAGCCTGTCCTGAGCCTGTCGGAGGGCTCCATACCCCTGGAAGCACTGCCGGCCCTAGTACAGGATCATGTGGGTGGGAACCAGCCGTTGAGCTTCCGGGTCTACCGCCAAGGCCAGACCTTCCAGGGTGTAAGCCCCCAGCATGGGAGGGGCGTTGTCCTCTCCAAAGACCACGATGGTGAGTACGCTCTCACCGTCTATCGTAGCCCACGCCTGTCCGTAACCCATCTCGACGCGCCGCCCGTCTGCCACGAGAAATCGGCGCTTGCCTGTGGCCTCAATGCCCAGCTCCCGCAGAAGGCTTGAGGGCAGAGGAGTGAATGATGCGCCGGTATCCACCGTCGCTTCTATGTCCCGGGACTGCTGGCCGTCCATGCTGGAAACCCGCAGTGGCCAGTTGAATGTTCCCACGGTGGGGACCTCTCTTTGCGCTCGATACATCTGATTTTAACCGATGGCTCACCCCTCTGACAGGGTTTCGGCCTGCGTCTTGGGCTGTCCACTTTTTCTCAACTGCCATGATTTCCCCGTTAGCCTTGCGCCTCTGGTTCGGCTAGCTCACCGCACCCAGGGTAGGTGAATATCACTGAAGTCAAGGTAATCAACCATATGGGCTACGAAGTTATGTAAGGTGTTCCGGGTGGCTTAGGGCGCGCCGCCCGCCGGGCCCCTCTTCAAGGCCTGCTGGCAGCAATCAGCGGCGGCTGGCGCGTACTCGCACCTCCACGTCAAGCCGAGCGTCTCCACCCCCTACGAAGACGCCCCGGACCGGGGCCACGTCCTGATAATCGCGGCCAACTCCCACTCGAACGTGCCGCTCGTCAGCCAAGCAACGATTGGTGGGATCGAAGCCAACCCAGCCCAGGCCGGGCAGGAGGCATTCCACCCAGGCATGGCTGGCCGTTTGGGACGCCTCATCGCCTTCGGGACCGTCCACGTACAAGTAGCCCGAGACATAGCGGGCCGGGATGTGCCAGGACCGGGCGATGGCGATCATCACGTGGGCGTAGTCCTGGCAGACTCCCTGCCTTGATTCCAGGATGTGCTCCACGGGAGAAATCACCGAGGTGCTGCCCGGGACGTACTGGAAGCTGTGGTAGAGGGTGTCGGAAAGCCTTAACAGCGACTCCAACGGACTGCCGTGGGCCTGGATGGCCATCTCGTCTACGAAAGCGGTGAGGGCGGGGGAAGGTCGAGCCAAAGCGCTGGGGTGAGTGAAGTCCCAATGACTGAATGATTCCTTCCATGAACTAATCTCCCCCCAACCACCCCTATCCGGGGAATCCGGCAGCGGGTCAGGCCGCACCCGTTCCACGGTGGAGCGGGCAGTGATCTCCAGCGCTTCGTGCTGCCTATGGATGTTTAGCACATGTTTGGTGTTGCCAAAGGAGTCCGTCTCGTTGTTCAGCGGCGCTGGGGGGCTGGTCACCACATCGAACCGCAGAAGCCGTTGCTGAGCGTCGTCGCGTGGCTTCAGACAGAGGGAGAGGACACAGCGCCGTGCCGGTGATGAGTACAGGTAACGGGAGACATGCTCAATCTCGTAGAGGGCCGGGTTGCCCATAAGGCTAACGAGCCGGGACATCTTCCACCGGATAATCAAAGTAGGCAGCGGTTACGAGATAGTGTAGCTCCCGGCAGTACTCCCTCACCTGCCGCAACAATTCATGGCGGTCTTCCCGGTCCGGCCAATCGTAGTGGATCAGCGCCGCCATCCGGCCCGCCAGTCTCGTGACGCCGCCGCTGGCCTTAGCGTCCGGGCCGGGACCGATGGACTCCAGTCCCGACGCTGTTCTGTCCAGCGACCTGCACAGCGAGTCTGGTAGCAGGGGGTCCGTGGTCAGCAGATTCAACACTTGGCTTGGCTGCACTTCTATGCTGTAGCTACGGTTATAGGCCTCAAAAGCATGGTAAATACGCAACAGGCTGGTCCAGTCCGCATCGGAGTACTCTTCCGTCTGCGAGTCCGCTGCCAGTTGCGCCAAGAACAGCGACGTGGACATTTGGGCCCGCTCAATGAAGCGGCCAAGCTGCATGAAACGCCAGCCTTCATCCCGGTACATGGTGGCGGCGGCCACGCCGGAAAACGTGTTCATTTCCGCCGCCGTTTCCGCGTAGAAACCCTCCGGAGAGGTCAACCAGATGTCTTGTATGCCTAGTTTTTGAATCCGCAGGTAGGCCAGGTTCAGGCTGGTCCATAGTTCGCTGCTGATGCAATGACGTATCTGCCGGGCGTTCTCCCGACCCATGGCTAAACAACTCCACACCGAATCGGGGTTGGAACGCTCAAAGGTCAGATCATCGGCCAAGGTGTAGGAATCGGCCAGGGTAAACTCATCGCTGTTCAATATCTCCAGGCTGCCCCCGGGAGGCTCGCGGTTCAAGCTGTCGTAGATGCGGGTCCAGCCAAAATGAATCTCCCGTACGGGACGGTCGACCAGGGCTTCGGTCTGCAATCGCAACAAACGGCACAGGAACTCCGCCCGTTCCAAGTAGCGGCCCATCCAATAAAGCCCTTGCGCGCTGCGAGAAAGCATCCAGTTCAGTCCCCCAGCACCCAGAGATCCTTGCCGCCCCCACCCTGGCTGGAGTTCACCACCAGGCTTCCACGTCTTAAAGCCACGCGACAGAACGCCCCGGGGACAATGCGGGTGTTACGTCCGCGAAGTATGAAGGGCCGCAAGTCGACGTGCCTCGGCTCAAAGTTGCCCTCAATAAGGCAGGGCGCTCGGGAAAGCGCCAGCACCGGTTGCGAGATGAAGTCCGCCGGGTTGGAGCGTAGCTGTACGGCGTACTCTTCCCGCTCTTCCGGCGTGGCGTGAGGGCCAATCAGCATCCCGTATCCCCCGGACCCGCCCACTCGCTTCACCACCAAGTCCTTCAGGTTGTCCAGGGTGTATTCCAAATCTTTGGGCCGACGGCAAAGGTAGGTCTCCACGTTGGCCAGGATCGCGTCCTCCCCCAGGTAGTAGCGGATCATGTCCGGTACGTAAGCGTACACGCTCTTGTCATCCGCAACTCCGGTGCCCGGCGCGTTTACCAGGGCCACGTTCCCCAACTTGTAGGCGTGCAGGAGGCCCGGCACCCCCAGGAGGGAGTCGGGACGGAAAACCAAGGGGTCGAGGAAGTCATCGTCTACACGACGGTAGACCACGTCCACCCGCCGCAACCCCGTGGTGGTCCGCATGTAGACAAAACCATCGTTCACCAGCAGGTCCCGGCCCTCCACCAGTTCCGCTCCTATCTCGCGGGCTAGAAACATGTGCTCATAGAAGGCGGAGTTGTAAACCCCTGGCGTCAGCAGCGCAATGCATGGCTCAGACCGTCCACTGGGCGCAAGTTCTAGGAGCGTCGTCAGCAACATGCTGCCGTAGTGCTCCACTTCTCGTACCCGGGAGCTTCTATACAGCCGTCTTAAGCTGGCCTTAACCGCCTTCCGGTTCGCGATCATGTAGGAGACGCCGGAAGGGACCCGCAAGTTGTCTTCAAGCACCAGAAAGCCATCATTGGTTCGTGCCAGGTCCGTGCCACAAATAGCGACCCATGTGCCGTGGGGTGGGGAAAAACCTCGCATCTCTATACGGTATTGGGGACATTCGCGTACCACGTCCACCGGGATCACTCCGTCGCCAATAATACGGGCCTCACTGTAAACGTCTTCCAAGAAGAGGTTCAGCGCTTTGACCCGCTGGGTCAGACCGGCCTCCAAGTACCGCCACTCGGCCCCCGAAAGCACCCGAGGCAGGCAGTCCACGGGTATTATCCGTTCCTCGCCTTCCTCGTCTCCGTAAACCGTAAAGGATATACCCTCATTGGAAAAGGACCGGGTTACGCGTTCCTGAATGCTGCCCAGTTCCTCGGCAGAAAGCTGGCTCAGGGTTTCGTGAAGGCGACGGCTATGGTCTCTGGGCGAGCCATCCGGCTGGAACATCTCGTCGTACACGGACGGTTCGAGTTTGTAGTTGTCGAAGTTCACGGCAGCAACGATACCATATGAAAGCTCAAGCTAACGACGCACTGGGCCGACGTTAAAACCTTCTCCCATCCCCCAAGTGCAACCCTATGAAGATACACTTTTCTCCTTACGCCTCCACCGCTGCCAGATCCTCCTCAGTCGCAGAGGGCGGCGCCAAGGGCAACTCGACGGTCATTTGGGTGAAATGGCCCGGTTCCGACTCGACGCGAATGGTGCCGCCGTGTTTTCGCACAATGTCGTTGGACATGGCAAGGCCCAAGCCCGTACCCTCGTTGGTGGGTTTGGTGGTGAAGAACGGGTTGAAGATTTTTTCTATGACGTCCGGGGGAATCCCGCTGCCGTTGTCTCTGATACCGATTTCCACATGGTCCTCTTCCCGCTGAGTAGTCAGCCACAGCGTTGGCATATAGGGGTCGCCACCGTTTTCTGCGGCCACCCGCCGTCTCTCGTCAGTCGCGTAGCAGGCGTTGCTCACCATATTCAGAAAGACTCGGCCCAACTCCTGGGGAATCACTTCCAGTTCGCCCATCTCCGGGTCAAAGTCCTGCCTCAGGTCCAGTTGGAAATTCGGGTCAGTGGCCCGGACGCTGTGGTAGGCCAAGCGCGCGTGCTCATCAAGCAAGTTGTTAATGTTCGTAGACTGCAACTCCCCGGCATCTCTACCCATGAGAAGCATATCGTGAACGATTCGGTTGGCGCGTTCCCCGTGGGACCGGATGCGTTCCAGATTGCCTGACAGGTCTGAGAAGATGTCTTCAATCAGACCTCGCTGCTCATCGGTTAGCTCCCCGTCCCCCTCATTTAAGACATCTTTCAGTTCCGTAATGAGGTCCTCGGAAACCTCGGAGAAGTTGTTCACGAAGTTCAACGGGTTCCGTATCTCGTGGGCCACCCCCGCCGTCAGTTCTCCCAAGGATGCCAGCTTCTCGCGCATGACAATCTGGTCCTGGGCACGGCGCAGGTCGACCAAGACGCTCTCCAGTTGATCGTTTTTCCCCTGTAGCTCTTCTGCCAGCTGTTCCACTAGGTTCAGGCGCTGTACCTCCAGTGCATGACGACGGAACACCTCCAAAGTGGCAGCCATGTCGGCCACTTCGTCCCGGCCCCCGATCTCCACCCTGGCCTCCAGGTCGCCCCCGGCCATGCGGCGCATCCAATCCGACAACAACTTCAGACGTCGCAACAGAATACGGCCAACGAATAGCCAGGCAATGAGCAAAGCGCCGCTGATGCTGATGGCGCTTATGGCCAGAAGAAGGGTGCGTCCTGTGAATATCGCTTGACTGGAGGCTTGCGCCGCCTCCTGGGCGCTGGCCTCGGCGGTGGTCACCAGCCCATCCACCTCCTCCACAAGGTCAATAGCGATGCCGCGGTTGCGCTCCAGCAGGTCCTGCTGGCTCTCCGCCAGCGTTAGCCTCCGGGCCAGCAAGTCAAAGCCGTTCTCTTCCCCAATCCCCAGCTCAAACAGCCGCGCGAAGATGGGCGACACTTCGGCCCGTAACGGCGACTCTCCAAGGGACGACAGGTTCCGCTCTATGCGGCTCACGGCAGCCTCGAACCGCTCCCGCAGCGGCTCAATCAACGACGCTTCCGAAAGAGTGAACGCGTTGGCCAAAAGCTCCGTTGCAGTGTTCCCGTCCGCCTGTAGTTGGGCCAAGTGGCGGTAGTTGCTGAACTCGTCCTCCGAGAAGTGTTCCGAACGCGGCGCCGGAGGTTCGCCAAGGTCGCGATAGCCAGTCATCGTATAGAACAGTTGGCCGTCAATGGCCGGAATAACGATGCTATCCAAGCGCCCGCGCAATTCCGCCAACTTCCTTCTCAGGGCGTCGCTGCCTTCAGTCTGAATAAAGAACTCGGCCTTTTCACTCTTGATGACCTCAATGTTGGAAATCAGCCTGTCGGCGTGGGCGCGAATCCTGGCGAAGCTCTCACCTCCCGCATCCGCTTCCAGAAGGTCCACTTGTTCTTCAAAAGCCCGGTGCGCCTCGTCAATGCTGCGGGCCACTTGGTCAAACTCCTCCTTGGTAGCAGCAGCGGTCAGGCGCGGGGCGGCGGCCACCAGGGTCCCGGTGTAGTGGGCGACCCCGAAAGCCGCGGCCATTTCCGGGATGCTTCCCTCATTCACTCGGCTCTGCACGTCTCCCACCCGATTGAACGAAAACCAACCAACCAGGCTGGCGGCTATAGTCAGGGCAACCGCTCCCCAGATGGCCAGGTGGAGTTGCGTGGAGATGCGAAAACGGCTTTCCAGCAGCCGTTTCAGCCGCTCTTTCAGCGCCATGTGTTCTGCAAACTATCTATGGAGTGATAACGGCCGTCCGGACCGATCATGGTCAGAAAGACGGCGTCTGACCCTTGATTGTCATCATCCCCATAGTGGAGCTCGAATCCGTCAAGGTCGATGATATTCGTGGCCCGTATACTGTTCAGGAAGTGGTCGCGAGTCACCTCCCGGCCGCAGCCCCTGAGCGCGGAGATAGCCAAACGGCCCGCCAGATAGCCCTCAAAGGAGACGAAGCCGGGTGTGGCGTCGGGGGCGTAGTCCGATAGGGCTCGGAGGTAGGAGTCAACAATACGTATGGAATCATCCGTGGGGAAGGGCACCACCTGAGTAACGAACACCCCGGCGCCGTCCGACCCTAGCTCCTTGGCCAACGCGTTGCTGCCTACAAAAGAAATGGTCATGAACACAGAGTTCAACCCTGTGTGCCGCGCCCAAGCGATTAGCTCTGCCACCGGTTGGTAAGCCCCTACGAGAATTACCGCTTGGGGAGAGCCTTGGCTCAGGTCCAAAAGGGCCGTCTTCACAGCCACGGTATTCCGCGGGTACAACCCAATTGCCGCTGGCTCCATCCCCCGGCGCTCCAGGGCGCTTTTTACGCCACGGTAGCCCGCCCGGCCAAAGGAGTCATCCTGGTACATTACGCCAATGCGCTCCATCCCCAGATCCTCCGTCAACCGAGCGACCATCGTCTCTGTTTCCTGGTTGTAAGAGGCCCGGAGATTGATAACAGTGTCCCACTTGGCGTCCCGCAGGAAGGCCGCGCCGGTGAACGGGGCAATGTAAGGAACCCCCCTGGCAGCCGCCACCGGGACCGCAGAGCGCGACGTGGGGGTGCCAACTGCGCCAATCAGCGCGAAGACCGCCTCCTCCTCTATCAGCTGGAGGGTGTTGGCGATAGCGGCCTCCGGTTCATAAGCATCGTCTAGAGACAACAACTCCAGGCGTCGACCATGGATGCCGCCGTCCCGGTTCACCTCATGGAACGCGGCCTCAATGCCGCGCCCCATGTTCGTCCCGAGCTCTTGAGCCGGACCGCTGAAGGCGGCCGACTGGCCGAAGAGAATACGTTGGCCGGAGACACCCATTTCCACGGTAGGGGCGTTGCTGCCCTCAAAAGCGGATACTCTCTTAACGGCGCCGTTTACCTGCCCACCGTTCGGCACGCTATCCGCGCCACCGAGGAAAAACCAGACCCCCAGGCTTACAGCCACCGTGAGGGCCACCGCCCCCCCGATACCCAGCACAAACAGTATGTCCGTTGGTAACCGGGGGATCCCCTTCACTCATTCCTGCGCTTGACCAGGATCAGGTGGTTTCTACCCGCCTCCCGTGTATACTGCATCTCATCCATCATCGTACGCACCAGATGTATGCCCAGCCCGCCCACGGGTCTATCCTCCAAGGACCCCGCGACGTCGGGAGCGGGAGCATCATTTAGCGGGTCGAAGGGCTTGCCATCGTCTATGATCTCAATGGTCAGGGCCTCCGCTTCCGAGTTCAGTACAATTTCAATCTCGTGGAGGCCGTCATCGTGTCCGTGGTTGATGATGTTAAGCCCCAGCTCCTCAAGCACCAGATTCACCCGATATATGAGACTAGGGGGCCAGTCATCCTTCATCCCAAGGTCTTCTATAGCGGCCGCAAGACGGTCCAGTTCGGCCAGCCTGGTCTCAATCCTCAGGTCCAGCATCGCGCTCAAGGGGAAGTCTCACTGCAACAAAAGACTAGACAGGTAATGTCATCGGACTGGGGGTTCTCGCCTGCAAAGGCGTTTACGGCTTCAAAGACCGCTGCCGTGGCCTTCTCTGGGTCCTGCGGGGGATTGGCTTCGAAGAGTTTGCTTATGGGATCCAGGCCAAACTGTTCCCCTGCGCCATTCATAGCCTCGGTCACACCGTCCGTATAAAAAATAACACTATCCCCCGGTGACAGAGTTACTGTGTTCTGCTGGTACTGGATGCCGGGTGCAACTCCCAGGGCTATCCCGCCGGTCAAAGGAAGCAGCGTAGAGGTCCCGTCCGGATGGACTACCAGGGGACTGTTATGGCCCCCGCTGGCGTAGGTCAGCTTTCTGTTGGAGGGATCGTATACCGCATAGAGAACGGTGACGAACATTCCACCTTCGTTGTCCTCCAGCAGCAAATCGTTAACTTCTCGCAGCGCCTCACCTGGGCCGGGGACACCGATGGCCGCACCCTTCAATAGAGTGCGACTGGACATCATGAAGAGGGCTGCTGGCACACCCTTGTCCGATACATCCGCGACGGCGAGCCCTACCTGCTTGTCATTCAGGTACATCACGTCGAAGAAATCGCCCCCCACGTTTCGCGCCGCCTGCATCTTGCCGTACATCCTATATCCAGGACCTTCGGGGAACTGGGTGGGAAGAATGGACTGCTGCATTCCCCTGGCGACGTCGAGCTCGTTCTGCAACGCCACCAGCTTGTCACGAGATTCAAGGGCCTCGCGCCACTCGGCCATATGGCGCAGCGTCCGCTCTATAGTCACCTGCAAGTCTTCAAAATCAACGGGCTTGGTGACGAAGTCGAAGGCGCCCCGGTTCATGGCCGTACGTATGTTCTTCATATCGCCGTACGCCGAAATTATCACCGCCCGGATGTTTGGGTCTACCTTGGGTATCTGCTCCAGTAACGTGAGGCCGTCCATCTGGGGCATGTTGATGTCCGAGAGCACCATATCGATGTCCTGTTCATGCTGTAGCTTATCCAAGGCCTCCACGCCGTTTTGGGCAAAGATAAACGTATAGCGGCCCGCTCGAATGTCTCGGCGCATGCGCTGCAGCACGAGGGGCTCCAGGTCCGGCTCATCGTCAACCACGAGGATCTTGTACCGTTCTTGCATTGCTGTCATCCGGTAGCGCTCCTACGTCGGGTCTGCCACAGGACGATTGCAAAGTTGTTCGATTCGCACCGTCAGCCTCGGAGATGGCAGGACTCCAAGGTTGGAACTGTGGATTCCCGCTTTCGCGGGAAAGACGGGTTGGGGCAGATTCCACTGTGTGGAAAGACTTTGCAATCGTCCTAGGGTCTGCCAAGCCCCCTCTTGACAAGGGGCACGGCTCAACGCCCTCTAAAGGCCCGTGATAATCAGTCTTCGAATGCAGCTAGGGCCTCGGCTTGAGAAGCGTGAATGGCAATGATCTTGTCAAAGCCACTGATCTCGAAGACCTCCCGTATCGGTCCCGAAAGCGAACAGATTGCAAACTTCGCGTTCTGGTTCTGTAGCGTCTTGGCTGTCAGCAGGATCACCCGTAGGCCCGCACTGCTGATGTAAGACAGCTCCTCCATGTCCAGGATCACAGCGCGCTCGCCGGCGCCTATCGCAGCCTCCAAGGCCGTTTGGAATTCTCGAGCGTTGGTGCCGTCAACGCGTCCATCCGTCTTTGCGATTAAGGTGTCCCCTTGCCGTTCTGTCTCAACCGCCATCGCGCATCTCTCCTAAACCTCGCAACTGTGGTGTCATTATACGTTAACCCATGTTCCCCTTCATGTCATCCTCACCTTCGGTAACTGTTCAGAGTTCACGAGAAATTCCCGACAGCACAGCCGCCGTCATACTCGCGAAAGCGGGTATCTAGGGGTATGGTGGGGCACTCCTCACTAAGTCTGAACAGTTACCACCTTCGCTGTGGATGGCCGGGTCGAGCCCCGCCAATACATCGTCCTCGGCAACCCTCTAACCGGCTGGCATCCCCCAATGCCCTTCCCTGTGAAGCTATCCGAAGAGGTAACAATTGAAGTATCATGTCCGTCAGCAGCGGATTGTCAAGCGTAACTGTTCAGAGTGGGTGAACTCACGGACACGGAACCGGTCATCCTGAGCGCAGCGGAGTCGAAGGATCGATTCCCGTCACGTCTGACCACTTATTGTCAAGTGAGGGTGGCACGAGGGGTGAGAACACTGGGATTGACGACGGTTGGCGGTATCCGAGGAGCCGCGGACTCGCCTCGAACCCTGGCTGCAAGCCTTCCTCAATTGTCCGGTCTCCACAGGGGTAATATCGCGGGGGTGTAGCTCAGCGGTACAGCACCTGCTTTGCACGCAGGGGGCCAGGGGTTCGATTCCCCTCACCTCCATGTGAGAAGACTCGAACCCGGAGGTGGTCGGCAGACCTGCTCTGGGATTCACCAAAGATGGGAGGTCTGTAGCCAGTTGACACTTATTCACCCCCAGCTGCATCCAAATTGACCGCCCACGAGAACCGCACATTTTTCTGTCGATTGGAAGACAGAGAACTCCTCCTGTCACCAGTTGACGACTCGTTTCCCAGAGCGGTCCTAATACACCACTGGCCGTAGCAGTTGGCATGAGTCCCAGCATACATTTGTCAGACCAGAAGATTGGCCAATAGTTGACCGCCAAGATGCGCTCCCATTCTAGGCGGATGCCGCTGTCATCGAATACGCCCCCGTTGCGGAAGGATTCAACGGGCCGGACTGCTCGTCCACCACTCTCCTTGCCGCTTTTAACTTGGAATTGGACTTCAGCAAGAGACTCGTGAAACACCAGGGCGTTGGCTATGACGGTCATTGCCATACGTCTGGTCTGTCCGTCAGCGTCATCTGATTGGCCTAGTACGCTAGCTACGTTCGCTCCGAGTTGACTCCCGTAAGCGTGCCGACGGGTGAACTCTACTGCTGCGAACCTTACCCCGTCTTCAAGCTCTTTGGCGAGTTCCTCGATCCTCGGTGGTGGAGCTGCAGCACGGTGCACCAGTACGGCTAGATCCCTGACGCTGCCTCGGATCCATCCACGTGACGGCATTCGGTCTGGCGACTCGCCAGGCCTGTGTGTACAAAGGACGTACTCCAAATCGTTGGAACTGTTTATCGCCTTTCGCAACACCGCACCATTGAGTGACCGTACGGCAGGTGGATAGACCAGGGCGATCGAAGTTTCTATTTGTCGGCCTGTGCTAGCGACAATTCGGCCAAGCCTCGCCTTTGCGTCTTTCTCAGCGGCGGCGTGGTTACTTACCTTAGCCTCGATTACTACTGGCCACCCGCTCGCCTCCTCGATGAGAATATCTGGACGGCCGCTGCTGTCACGCTCAGGTGGTGGACAAGGACGGGGTTCCCCTGACCAACGAGGAGCTTTCCCGCAAGCGCCGCGACTGCGACCTGTGCGGCTCCGCGCTCTGGAGAGTGAAGGCCGAACGCGGGTGGTACTATCTCTGCTAGCGATTTGGTCTCTTAAGGAAGAGGCGCGGGGCAAAGCTAATTAGCCAGGACTGGTCGCGCTGTGACTGGCCGACAATTTCACAGTAGAAATTATCTTCAGGAGATGAGGATGAAGTCAGCCCTAGAGGCTCAACAGGTACTTCGCTGGTTAATGATTGTGCGATGGATTGCCCTGGCGGATCTGGTCCTGCTCATAGTGCTGCTCGTTGCCTCCTTTGCCAACAACGAGAAAATGGTACAGATTTTTGGGCTTACCCACGGAATCGTTTTCCTGGCACTCATCGCCATCGTAGGAATCGGGGCGGTCCAGAAACTCTGGACTTGGTGGTTTCTCGTCGGCACTCTGGTTACCACAGGCCCTCCCGGTGCTTTGGTTGGGGAAGTCCTAATTGCGCGCAAAGCCAAAGCCATCCTCGTGACATCGAAAGGGGAAACTGCCGACCGATAGTTGTCAATGGCGCCGGGAAATTGGGCCACTGGGGCGGAGGAATCGTGTACCACCGACGTGAGGACGGACGGCAGTAACTCAGGCAGAGTGGCGACGTTGCAGGAGCAGGAAAAGGCAGTGTCTACGGTTCGGCCTATTCTTCGTCCCGTTCTTCTGAAGCTTGGGATGCGGCGTTGTCCCGGCTGTGCTTGAGCCGGTAGCTTTCTCCGTTCATCTCCAGGATGTGCACGTGGTGGGTGAGCCGGTCCAGCAGGGCACCGGTGAGCCGTTCCGAGCCGAAGACCTCGGTCCACTCGTCGAAGGGCAGGTTGGTGGTCACCATGATGGATCCCCGCTCGTAGCGCTGGCTGAAGACCTCGAAGAGCAGTTCCGCCCCAGTGCAGGAGAGTGGCACGAAGCCCAGTTCGTCGATGATCAGGAGGTTCAGGGGAGACGGTGGTCTCTGTAAATTCAGCAGCCGTCTCTCATCCCGGGCCTACAGCGGTCCGCTTTACCTCGTTTTCACCGGCGCGACGGCCCAGCGCGGTTCCCCAGCCAGGGAGGCTGCCCGGGTTTACTGCGGGGATATGACCACTTGGAGCGTGTCCGGTGGGACGTCGCCCAGAGCGTCCTTGTCGATGTAGACGCTCTGGATGACGTCGCCGTCCTTGGTGCCGTACACGACCTTGTTCTTCGTGTCCTTGGACTTGTGCAGCGTCAGAGTCAACTTTTCCATCGTTTTCATCTCCTTGTTGTAATCGGCGGAGGTAAAGTGTCCCGAGTGGTGCATGCATTGTTACCTGAGAATCGGTTCGAGCCAGGCGCTCCCACGAGAAGCGCCGCGCCGGCGACTGGGCCATCACAGGTGGCCCGGCTCAACCAGTCGTTGCGAGTCCCGTAACGCACCGTCCGGCGCCAGATCTAGCCCATCGGTCCAACACGATCAAAGGGAGCCTGGACAAGAGGCCGGTAGACTCGGTGCCTTCATCATCGAATTCGAACCGTGGCGAGGCGTTCGTTGTCCAAAAACTGCTCCTGCTCCGGCATGGCGCCCAACTCCTCAGTGACGGTGTTTCCCCGCCGGCGTTATTGGAGCATGCGTGCCCCTCGGCCCGCCCCAATGCCGCACGCCTGATCCGACGGTTTTGGGGATGAGTCCAACCAGGGATTGGAGCTATGTTGGGTTGGGGCCAACAAGACCTGGAACCTTGTCGCCTGAAGTCGTTGGCACTCCAGCCCCAGTCAGTCCTTGCGGGCTTACTGGGTGGAGACGGGATGAGGCCAGGAACTGGGGGAACGTCGTAACACTCAGTTTGTTAAACTGGATATCAACAACAACTGGAAATGCGAGGCGAAAATTGCGGGCTTTTCTCATAGCAATTCCCATCGTCTTAATTGTAATGTCAATGTCGGCTTGCCAGGGAAGCGCCGGTCCGGCCGGGGAGCAGGGATCTCCAGGTCCAGTGGGGCCCGCCGGTCCGGCCGGAGAGCAGGGGCCTCCCGGCCTAGCGGGGCCCGCTGGACCAACAGGTGAAGCGGCCACTTTGGACAAGGATGAACTTCAACTGGTTCTCCAACAGTTGGAAAGCGATTTCCAGGCGGATTTGATCAACGCCATCGCTGAAGCAAGAATAACCGCTGACGGTCAGGTGTCCGGTCAACAGTCGATGCCAGGTCAGACCGAGGCCTCAGCGCCTCCCAAGTGGATGCCCGAAGCTTACACCAATTACTTTGTACGAGAGGCAATCAGGCGTTATGAGTCTGACGGCTTGGATTCCACTGCCGCCTACTACAACACCGAGGAGAGCGTGGACGGCCAGTGGTACGTCTTCATGATGGACGAAGACGGGATGGTGATCGCCCATGCCAATCCAGCTTTGGTGGGACAGCTGGCCTCGGACGTCCTGGGCTCCAACAATTACCCCACCGGCGCTGCCGTAGCCGCCTCCGCCGACGAAAACGGTGCCTGGTTCGACTACACTTTCACCGACCTGGCAACAGGCTCGGTGGAGACCAAACATTCCTGGATGGTAATTCACGACGGCATTACCTTCGGGTCCGGCTGGTACGAAGAGGGCCTGGGCAAGACCGACTCTCCTGCCTATACCCAGGCTTTCGTGCAGCAGGCCATTAACCTTTACGATGCGGTTGGTTTGGAGGACACCGTTGCTTACTACAACACCACCGAGAGTGTGGACGGCCAGTGGTACGCCTTCATCCTCGATGGTGAAAGCGGCTTTACCATTGCCCACTACAACCCCGTGTTGAGAGGAAGGGATCCCAGCCTGCGGGTGGATCCGACAGGCTACTTCTATGGCGATGACTTGCTGGGGGCAACCGAAGCCGGGCGTTGGGTGGAGTACGTGATATTCAACCCTGAAACCGGCGAGAACCAAAGGAAGCACGCCTTCGCGGTACTTCACGACGGCTACATCTTTGCTTCGGGCTGGTACGAACAGTAGGTTCGCCGGGCGTCTGAATCTTGGCCGTTGGGCCCGGCATTAGCCGCTATCCTGGGCCTGCCGACAACCTCTCTTCCTGCTGTCACTTGACAAGCCCTTGCCGTCCAAGGCCGTTCGCTCGTTAACCTTGCACCAAAAAACACCCTTCTCTTGTTGCACAAACGGGGAGTATGAAACACCCCTGAACCACTGTCATTTCCGTGTTGCGGGAGGTGGTCCGCAACCGTATTCTCCGAGCACGCTACAGGGCGACGGCATCCGCACCAACCGCGGACTCCAGGATGGCGTTACCGGGGATGGGTCCCGCGTCTCAGGGATTCCGGCTCCTGTGGGCCGGCGTACCCCGGGACCACATCTTGCCCGCGTACTTGCCTTCCCGGACGGTCTGAGCGGGCCTGCCGCCTTGATGTTCGAGCAGTCCGGGGGGTCCCCCTGACAGGGGTATGTAAGAACGAGATTATAGCTACGAACCGGCCCGCCACCTCTGGATTCTGGCCTACGCCGGAATGATGGAATGGGCCTGATAGTGAGTATTTGGGGGCGATTTTATATCTGAGTAAGTCTGCCCTGCTATGCGAACTCACGTTTAGCTCCAGAGTTCCCAAATGAAATACATACCCTTGTCAGGGGGGTTCCCCCCCTGATAGGCTGACAGGGGTATGTAAGAACGAGATCATAGCTACGAACCGGCCCGCCACCTCTGGATTCCGGCCTACGCCGGAATGATGGAATGGACCTGATAGTGTGTATTTCGGGGCGATTTTGTATTTGAGCAAGTCTGCCCAACCATATAATCTCACGTTTAACTCCGGAGTTCCCAAATGAAATACATACCCCTGTCAGCCCCTGATAGGGGTATGTAAAAGGGAGATTATAGCTACGAACTGTCCTCTCAACCCCTGGATTCCCGCCTACGCCGGAATGACCGAATGGGCCCGGTAGTAAGCATTTGGGGGCGATTTTGTATCTGAGCACGCCCAACCTACTATCCAGTCTCAAGATCAACTGCGTAAGTCTCAAAATAAAATACATACCCCTGTCAGGGGGGCGACGAGTTGGCCCGGCGGTGCATGGCCCGCGGTCCGAAGTCTAACCACTAAAAAGCGGTAGCGCTGATTTTTTCGGAACTTCTGGAGGGCATATGGGACGGCCGGACTGCGGCTGAACTGGTGGAACTTAACACCCGTACCATGCGCAAGACGACGTGATGAAACGGATGCCCGAGATGGTACGGGAGGTCGCGATGGAAGGCACATTTCCTGACAGAACCAAGCTGGTCACAGTCCACAGTCCCACAAGGTAGGGACAGGCGATGATTTCCGGCGAAATCATTCCCTACAGATGGGAAGTCGAACTGAAACGCCGTTAAGACGTTTCGAGCCTCCGGGCCAAAACACGGGGGACCGTCCGGCGCATGTGGGTCGCATTCCCATTTCTTGGAAGTAAACCTAGCCATCCTGTTCGACCGGGAGTTGGCCTAGAAACCCGGACGGAAACCCCTTATTGGGAAGAGGGATTTGGTCAGTAAGGCCGATACGAGCAGGGTGAGGGTCCGGATTTGCCCGAGCCATGCGGTGGCGGCATTAGCGGCGGAGTTGACCATTCCAGCCACCTGGGCGCTGCTGGCACTGGGACCGGAGCCGGTTTTCCCCGTCAACCCGGCTTTGGCGGCCACCAGGGTCAGGTTGGCCACCGTGGCCGCCAGGTACAGCTGGCACCGGGTCTTGACCCTGCCGAAATAGCGGGACTGGCGGATTCCCAGTTGGACCAGCCGCGCCAACCGGTGCTCCACCACCACCCGGCGCTGCCGGTACTCGCCAAAGGCCTCACTCTGCTGCAGGGCCCGGGCCTGCTGCAATAAAGCCTCCTGTGGGTGCAGTTGCACAGTCGAACCGATCGTCCGTACGCTGGAGAACCTCAGAGTGCGGGCGGACCAGGGTTCCCGAATTCGAGCGAATTGCCCATAATAGGCGCCGTGCCATAATAGGATTAGATTATGTGCAAGCCGGGATAATCAAGAACTCTTGCAATTGGAGTAAGGAAAGGTGACTGACCAAAATGTCGAGATTGCCGTATTGGGCGGCGGATGCTTCTGGTGCGTTGAGGCCGTTTTCGCAGAGATCGCAGGAATTACTGCGGTCACGTCCGGTTATTCCGGTGGCCGCACGGTTAATCCGACCTACTATGAAGTCTGCAGTGAGAAGACCGGGCATGCCGAGGTGGTGCAGTTAGATTTTGACCCCTGCCAGATCACATACTCGGAAATGCTTGAGGTGTTCTTCGCCACCCACGACCCCACCACCCTCAACCGTCAGGGGGCGGACCGGGGCGCACGGTACCGCTCAGTAATTCTTTACACTACCGAGTCCCAGCAGGACGAGGCAGTTAATTTCATAAAGGCGTTGGATGCTTCAGGGACCGAAAACGGCCCTGTGGTAACCGAAGTTGTCCCTTTTGAAGTCTTCTATCCTGCGGAAAGGGAACACCAGCTTTTCTACCAAAACAACCCTGGCAGTATGTACTGCCAGATAGTGATCAGCCCCAAGGTTGCCAAGGTACGGCAGAAGTTCAGCTCCAGGCTTCGCTAGTTTGGGCTGCCGCATTGCCCGCCATAGTCATGCTGAACGGAGCGAAGCGTGATCTGGCCTCCGAAAAACTCCGAAGACTATGCGAGCGGACGACTCCTCTGGCGTTCATACGTCGTTCACACATTTACAGCCTATAGTATAGTGCTACTCTTGAGATGGTCAGGGCTATGCCTCTATGCCCCTAGCATTACAACGACGGTTGGTTTGAAAGGGCTCTTGGGAATCCCTTCCCGGCTATAGGCCAGCTTGCACGACAGCTTCGCGCCCGTTCGTTCCCCAATACAATTTCCTCCAAGAGGACCAAGGCTTCAACGACCTGAACCGTATATTCCGGACCTGAACTCCTTTCTTCAGCAGCCTGCTAATACGTACTTGGCGCTGCGTCAAACATGATGAAACCAATCCGCCATTCCAGTATTGGGTCGTACCTGCGATTTGTCTTTCCTACACCTCTAACTCTTATACATGACGTTAGGGCATAGTTGCCTTAACTACGCCCCAGTTCCACAGCGGGAAACAATGTATGCCGCTACGGGACTCGTTCTATCAATGCCTGCACTACAATGCACGAGCACTGGCTTGGGCATTTGGGCGAATGCTTCCAAGACCTTTCCCATGTCAGATTCGGAAGGCTTTTGGTAATCAGTCATTGGGATATGACGAAACTCGAACCCTTGGGACTGGTAATACCCAAACAGACCATCAGGATGCAGTCCAAGTCCACCCTTGATGTAGTACTTTTCGTGCTGATATTCTTCAAGCAGGCTAACGATTGTGCGGATGCCCAAAGACTTCACCCGATCAGCCCAGTCTACAACAAGTGTTCTAGCCTCTGGAGGGAGTGGTTAACACCGCCCGCCATAGGCGGGGTGGTCTCGAAGTGGCCGTTGTGAACACGCCAAGTTTCGATCCAGTAGCCAAATGAGAATCTCCGAATCATCTCCTTCCTTAATTTGTCGTCTGATTCTAACGAGATCGTCCCCAATCGTCTTGGTCAATTCTGTCGATGACATAAACTCTTCCATCCTTAGCTCTGAATTCGGCCTTAGAGAGATCTGAAATGTGGCTTGCAGGGGCTTTTGATCTGATGCGCTGTTCTAGCGCCGCAACCTTAGCGTCCCAAATAGAACGACTAACGTTGTAGTCCTGCGGGAAGGGACGGAAGGTGGCATCATTCCTCATGATGGCTCCATCCCGTTTGGCGTTTTCTTTCGCATTTATCAACAGGCGTTTCGCTACCCTGAATCTGCCGCCGCAAGTGTGCATATGTGAAAGCATGAACCAAATCTCGGACCCGCCGTCTCCGCTATACCCGCTTGCACTCTTGAAATGCAATAAGATGCTAAGTGCCTTGATGCAGGTTTGGGCAGCAAGGACAAGCTTCCCGTTGCCGTACCTTTCGTAAGCTGCGCGCTTCAAACCCCTAATGTAATAGGAGACTTCGGTTTCGCCGCCTGCTCATCTTCATCGAATTCAATAGCCTCTCCCCCCACAGGCAGTGGGCATAAAGGTTCTTCCCCGGCACCAGTTCCGAACCACCCTTTGAACGTTTCTATAAAACTCATGCCAACTCCAGGTCACTCCGTGCTGAACAGGAATCGCTGCAAGGAGCTACCTTTTCACAAGAAACAAAAAGGCTGGTTCTCGATTGACGGGACCCAATAGTAAGGAATCCAATCGAGAGTGCACTTTCTTATTTTAAGCCTGACAACAAGCCCCTTCCACCAGCCCGAATAATTGCGTTGGTCGGACTCAGCGGGCCACGTTGATTGTCTTTTTCGTAGATGACCAGAGTCACAAAGCCAGAAATCATTGAGGTTGGATGCTGAAGGCGCGGTTCCAGAACGTCGGCGCTGCGCCATGCCTTCCCCAAGGGGCTGACCCTTTCCAGCAGTTCTCTATAGGACACCCACAAACGAAAGACAGCCGGTAACGCCAAGCATCGTCATCCATACCGATGGGGCCTGCCTCGGCAACCCCGGGCCCGGCGGGTTCGCCGCCACCATCGAGCGGAACGGGGACCGGCTCACCGTCACCGGCGGAGACCCCGAGGCCACCAACAACCGGATGGAACTCTCCGCCGTCATCGAGGCCCTCCGGGCCGTCAACTTCGTGCCGGAACTCAAGAACGCGCCCGTCCGGGTCCGCTCCGACTCGAAGTGCGTCGTCGACCCCTTCAACCAGGGCTGGCTGGCCAACTGGCAGAGGAACGGCTGGAGCAACTCCAAGAAACAGCCCGTCCCTAACCGGGAGCTGTGGGAGGACCCCTCCAGGAGGTCAAGGGACACGACATCGAATACGTCTGGGTCAGGGAAATGTCACTATGGTAAGGCCACAACACAGCTATTTCTAAGTGTATAGATGAACAAATCATGGCCATCTATTTCTCTGAAAATAGCGTTAGAGTAAGAGCCTATCCTAATGACCCCTTTTCCGTGCGGGTGTTACCCATTTTTAGGATAGGCTCTAAGTGCAAGTGAGTGCCGAGGTGGGAAATCTGGAGTTAAGGGAAGCTTAAGACCTGGTGCCTAACCACCGAAATAGCCGGGGAGGCACCATCCTTAGGGAGTGATTCTAAGCCTGACCGAATGCGCCATATCGCGCGGATCTCGCAGCCTATATGCCATAGTCTAATCGTAGTTGACAATTGCGAAACCCGGTTCGGCTGAAATGGCTCGGCGACTCTCGCGGTTTCGGTGACTGAACTCGCAATCTGCTTCCTACTGATGTTTTATGCAAAACCGTCCACCAAACTGGACAAAATCGAGAACATTCATCCGACGGACACAATAGACATGGAAACGTCAGGTATTCGTGGGCTGTCGATTTGGGTCCATTCAAGCTAGGTCGAATTGCTAGACAGCAGCGTGCCCCACAACCGCCTGCCGGAGAGAGTGGGGCCGTTGGGAACGGGCGTCGCGCGCGACCAAGTGAGCACACCGAGGCCGACTAGGTGTAAAAGGCGGAGCTAAAGTGGACCACCTGGACGGATTGACCGCCTGACATTGTGGCTGTCGACGTTCAGGATAAATGTCCGTCGAACTGTTCAGCAGAAATGTCACCCGTTTGGTCTGCGATGGTATCAGATGGCGACTCGGTTGATGCGACGGGGGACCGCCGCGTCGGCGGGCTCTCGGCATCGATGTATTTTCTCACCGTGTTCCTGTGAATTCCCAACTCCCTTGCCATCCCTCGAATGGACATCCCCTTGAGCTTGGCCTGCCGCACCGCCTTCCATCTCTCTTTCTGCAGAAATGTCGGCTTCCGTGGTGATGGGTCTACGTACAACTCGGCTACGGACGCATTGTCGATTGCAGCGCGGTGGTTATCTTCTTCATCCGGCAACGTGCTCAGGGGGTCGACAGTCGTCGCCGAGGGTTCAGCTAAGCCGTCTGAGTCGGATGTCGGGATGGGAGCACTTGGGGAAGTACCGTTGGAGCTGCGGAGAAATCCCGGACTGGGCGGCGCTTCCTGGGCAGCAATGATGCGCCCTTCGTGCTGTATCGACAGCCGGCCGTCCAGCCCCTCCAGTACCACCACGACCGCTCCGGCATAGCTGCGGCGCTTCGGATCGGGCAGTAGCTGCAGAGTGTGCCCCTGGAACTTGACGGTGTTGTCCCTTGCCACTCGTCTGCGGTGCTTGAAGCACAGGACTTGCTCCAAGCACAGCTCCGGACTCAGGGTGCGGAATGCAGTATCAGGGCACTGGGGCGGAACCCGGAAACGCCGGTTGAACCGTAGCAGGAATTGCTTCAACACGGCCCTGGCCTGCTCCATGGTGGTTGCTCCTGCCAGCCGGAGTTCAGTGATCAGCCGGTCCTGGAAGGTTCCGGCCGTCCGCTCCTCCATTGCCCGTCCGAACTGGGTGGACGTGCCGGCGGGCTGATATTCCGACTTGTGCTTGAAGACCGGGTGGCGGTCGGTGTACAGGGCAAGGGGTATGCCGAAGCGGCGCAGCAGGCCCTGCATCAGCCGGAAGTAGCTGTTGGCGTCCTCATGATCGCAGAACAGGGCGTTGACCACGCAGCCGGTGGCATCGTCCACCGCGATTAGGAGGGTAAACTGGGGACCGTCATCGCCCAGCCACCGGTGATAGCTGCCGTCCAACTGGATCAGCATACCCTCCCGGGGCATCCGCGGCCGGCGCACCCGGTGCTTGGGTGGGCACCTTCGCCGCGGACTTTTCAGTCCGGCGTTGACCAGGATGCGCCGCAGGGTGGTCCTGCCGATGACGATGCCCTCGCGTTCGGCAAGCAACTCGGTGATATGCGAGTGGTTGGCGCCTTCGCGCCTGGTACGAGCCAGGTGGACCACATCGGCCACTACGGCACCGGGTGTGGCGTTGGCCGCTCTACGGCCGCGGTGACCATGGGCAAGGGCAGCCGCGCCTCTCTCCTGATAGGCTGCCAGGATGCGCCTGGTGTGGCGCGAGCTGACTCCCATCAGTTCAGCCGCCTGGTCCACCTCAATGTGCTCGGTGAGGAAGCTGTTCAGCACCTGAAGTCTGGTCTGTTCTTTTTGAGTCAAAGTCACATTCTCCATGATGTGAATTTGACATTTATGCTGGCCAGTTGGCGAGGACGCTTTCGCTGAACGTCAACATTGTGGCGGTTGAAAAATGTACCGTCCGCCGCCATCCATAGGTTCGAAGTCGTGCTTATGGGTGGTGGGATGGATGTTTCGGGTGGAAGTGTATCTGCGGGTCCGCCGGGCGGTGATGGTGGAAGGTAGGAGCGTCCGAGAGGCCTCCCGGGTGTTCGGGCTGCACCGGGACACGGTGCGCAAGATGCTGGCCTATTCCGTCCCGCCGGGTGTTCAGCGTCAACTACTTTTGCCGGCGCATTGGCTCACTCAAAGCGTTACCCACAACAAGTGGTTGCCTCAAGTAACATGTTACCGAAAATCAGGGAGCCTACCGCGTGGGAGGAGGCATCGGCAGGATGGCGAAGCAGGAATTGCTGGCGACGATCCGAGACCGGTACCAAGAGTCGTCCAAGAAAGAGAAAGGCCGGATTCTCGACGAGTTCATGGCAGTGGCCACCACCGCAAGTATGGCATCAGGTTGCTGGCGCAAACCGGCTACGACGCAGGAAAATCACCGGTAGTGAAGGGGCCGATTCATCTACGACGAGGCGGTCCGCGAGGCGGTGATCGTGATTTGGGAGGCTGCCGACCGGATCTGCGGCAAACGGCTGAAGGCGGCGCTGCCCAACCTGGTGGAGTCCATGGAGCGACATGGGCATCTGGATCTGGATCCCCAGGTGCGTCGGCGGCTGCTGGCGGCCAGCGCGTCCACCCTGGACCGTCTGCTCAAACCCATCAGAGCCACTGCGGGCAGCCGCCGTAAACGCCGGAAGCGACCGTCGATGGGAGGCCAGGCGCCGGTGCGTACCTTCGCAGATTGGAATAAGCCACCGCCGGGGTTCCTGGAGATTGACTTCGTGGTGCACTGTGGCGGACCGCTATCGGGGTCCTTCATCCACAGCCTGGTGGCAACCGGCGTCTGCACCGGTTGGACCGAAGCCTTTCCGCTGCCGGCCCGCGAGCAGTCCCTGGTGGTGGAAGGGCTGGTAGCGATCGGGCGGCAACTGCCTTTCTCCATAAGAGGCATTGACTCGGACAACGACAGCGCCTTCATCAACGAGACGCTGATAGGTTGGTGCAACGAACGGGAGTCGAGTTCACCCGCTCCAGGGCGTACCGCAAGAACGACCAGGCCTGGATTGAGCAGAAGAACGGAGCCGTCGTGCGCCGCTTCGTCGGCTATGACCGCTACTCCGGCCCGGTGGCCGGCCAAACTATGGCCCATCTGTACGGTGCGGTGCGGTGCGCCTGTATGTGAACTACTTCCAGCCCTCGTTCAAGCTGGTGGAAAAGACCCGGGACGGCGCCAGCGTGCTCAAGCGCTACAGCCCGCCGGCCACGCCCTGCGACCGGCTGATGCAGCACGACACAGTCAGTGCCAAGTTGATGGCAAAGCTGAGCGAATTCCGGGCCGGACTGGACCCGGTGGCATTGCTGCACACCATCAGGGAAGCTCAGTCGGCGCTGGTGGCTGTCACCTCTCCGGGCTTCAGTGAGACTCCCCACGGGGGGAGCCTGGACCGGTTCCTCGCTGGGCTGCCCGGTCTGTGGCGTCAGGGTGAGGCGCGCCCTACTCATACGGCGAGGGTACGCGCTCCACGCCGTTGGCGAACTCGAGAGGATCCCTTTGAAGGAGTATGGTGCGGCGTGCTGCTCTGGTTGCAGGACGACCCGGACGCTACCGCCAAGACGTTGCCGGAACGACTCCAGTACAACTACCCCGGCCGCTTCACCGACGCCGAACTACGCACACTGCAGCGCAGAGTGCAGCTATGGCGCGGCATCATGGCTAAAAATCTGGTCTACGCCGCGGCCGGTGAACCCAGGCCGGAGTTCCATGAAATACCGGGGTTAGCGCTGGTTGGAGCGGACCCCAAGTGCTAAAGTTTCGGTAACATTTCTCAGTGAGGCAACACGCCGGCAAAAGTAGTTGACGCTGAACAGCAGTTCCCACAACTCTGATATGGGCCCTCACTGGGAGGCGATTTTTCAGCATGCTATGGATCCACAGACCCTCGACGGCCACTACATCGCGGGGCCGCAGACCGGCGATGATGCCAGCGCTCAGTCAGGAAAAGGCGTCCCGTTCGTGCTCGGCCAGCCGGCGGTGTGCGAACAGCCAGAGCCTTGCAGTAAAGCAGCAGGTCAGGGTCAATTTCCTGGCAAACTTGGATGCCCTCAGATAGCGTTCGCCAGTCGCCAAAGCCCTCCCACGACCTTCCGGATGGCCCAGGGCACCCGTTGTGACAAATTGGTACACAAACCCTGCCAGCATGGTCCGGAAGTATATAGCAACGGCCTGCGGCTATATGAGCGGACGGCACCAGGGGTGGACCGCGGTAGAGGGACCTGCCTTGGACGGTGCTAGAATATGACCGAGCAACTACTTATATCTCACGCTGCTGACTACGAAGATGAGCCAGATTGAGCTGGTTAGCGTGGAATCACAGCTAGCCGAAGTCGTCGAACGTATATCGAGGGCGCCGCGAGTCGCAGTCGACATCGAATCGAACGGGTTCTTCAGGTATCACGAGCGCGTCTGCCTCGTGCAGCTCGCATCAGCCGAAACTGCCTTCCTCGTCGATCCGCTGGCGATAGAAGATATGCGACCGCTTGGTGACCTTCTCGGTGACCGATCGGTGGAGAAGGTCTTCCATGCCGCCGACTACGACCTCCGTAGCCTCGACAGGGACTGGGGATTTCGGGTAAACAATTTGTTCGACACCGGAATTGCCGCCGCCTTCGTTGGCTCCAAGCAACTGGGCTTGCAGTCCGTGGTTGAGGAGCACGCGGGGGTGGAGTTGGCCAAGCACCGGAAACTCCAGCGGTCAGACTGGACGTTGCGGCCCCTAAGCCCTGAAGCGCTGAAGTACGCAGCAGACGACGTTCTACACCTTCTGCAGGTCCGCGAAGCACTTTCGGCGCGGTTAAAGGAGCTATCGCGGCTCGCATGGGCGGAGGAGGAGTTCGCACGTCTGGAGAACGTGAGGCATACTCCTCCCGACCGCGAGTTGGCCTTCCTGTCGATCAAAGGTAGCCGCGATCTGGACGGGAGGGGTTTGGCCGTTCTGCGTTCCCTGTTCCAATTTCGCGAACAAGAGGCCAGCCGTCTTGACCGTCCGTTTTTCAGGGTGATACCGGATTCCACACTGGTCAAGCTGTCGTCCGAGCCCACGGCCGACCTCTCGACCGTCAAAGGGCTGGGCCGGTTCGGTCGTCCGCCTGCTAACAGAGCCCTGAAAGCCGCAATCGACAAAGGGCTCAGGTCTCGCCCCGTGACTTGGCCGAAGCGGACGCGGAGTGAAGAGACATGGAGTCCAGCCGAGCGAGAGAGGGTCAGGACTCGCCTTCGGAGTCTCAAGACGTGGCGCAGCCAGTTAGGCAGGGAGCTGCGATTAGACTCAGGCCGGCTGTGGCCGGCCGTGAGTCTGGAACGCCTGGCTCGGCGCCCCGGTGGCCTTCACTCCGAACTCGTTAGCCCTGAGGTTCGGAGTTGGCAGAAGCGCGAGTTCGGCGCGGCGCTGAGGACAATTCTCGCAACTCTGAGTTGAGCCGCTCCGGGCGGCCAGCCCTTAAACCGCCGCCTCTCGCTCCACCCGCTCCTTGAACCAGGGTACGCTAAGGGAACCAGGGTACGCTAAGCCTCTGGCGCGAATATGGCGGGTTGCGAGTATTCTTGCCCGGGCGCCGAATCCAGGCTTCTCGTATGATTTACGCAAGGCCACGACTCACTAGGAGACCTCTCAGTGGAAAGTTCGCAGTAAGCCCAATGTCGCATGATGGGTTTGTGGTTCTGGTGGTTATTCTTTTGCGCGGTCCTTTAAAGTCTACCGCATCGCCTGAAGCTACGACGAGAAGCCCTGGACCGGGGAGGACGTCGACTTCTACTGGCGCCTCAAGAGGTTCGCCAAGGGAGCTCATCGCACGGTACGGTTCATACGAAACCCCTCAGTGCAACCTTCCTGTCGTCGCTTCAACAAGTGGCCGATGTGGAGGGTCCTGGTCTGGACCAACCCTCTCTTCATCGCGCTGTTCCGCCGGTGGAAGGCGGTCGGGAAGGACTGGTACCCGCAACTTGATCGAAGACGCACTTCCGGCAGAATGCCAATGGCGCCGAGAAGTTGGGCCACTGGGGCGGAGTAACCGTGTACCACCGGCCTGATGACTGTCGCAGTAAATCGGTCAGGGTGGCGACGTTACAGGAGTAGGAAGGGGCAGCGTTGACGGTGCATTATGCATCTTCCGGCTTCTCTGGAGCTTGCGAGGCAGCGTTCTCCCGGCTCCGGTTGAGCCTGTGGCTCTCGCCATTCATCTCCAAGATGTGGACGTGGTGGGTGAGCCGGTCCAGCAGGGCTCCAGTCAGCCGCTCCGATCCGAAGACCTCAGTCCATTCGGTGAATGGCAGGTTAGTGGTTACCATGATGGAGCCCCGCTCGTAGCGCTGGCTGAAGACCTCGAAGAGCAGTTCCGCGCCGGTGCGGGACAATGGCACGAAGCCCAACTCGCCGACGATCAGCAGGTTCAGGCGGGACAGCTGTCTGTGGAGGTTGAGCAGGCGCCTCTCGTCCCTGGCCTCCATCAACTCGTGCACCAGGGCCGCTGCGGTGGTGAAGCCCACCGACATCCCGCGCTGGCAGGCGGCCAGGCCCGGGCACCGGTTCTAGGATCACTAGCTGGTGAAGTCCCTCCATGCGGCGACGTCGGCCGTCGGATTTGTGGGACTGGATTGCGGTATCGGCCATGACGTCGGCGTCGAGTGGCACGCCCGAAGCTTCCGCTGGACGGGCCAGGACGAGGTCCTGAGCGGCTTCAGGAGTCATGGTCCTCCAGCGCCCAGACTTCCACCAGTTCGAAGAGCCCGGGGGAACTCTTGGCCATCAGTGTCATCACGTTCTGCAGGCAGGCTCGTTTCACCTGGCAGGGCTGGCAGGCGCAGTCCGCGGCGTGGGGCAGGCCGTCGAGGCTGGCGATCACTTCGAAGTACACCTTGTCCTTGCCGGCGGTGTAGCCCTCGGCGTAGCAGGCGCAAGGCTCGGGACAATCGCCGCCCTCAGTTCGCTTGGTCGATCCTTTCTCTGGACGATTGCTTCAGAACAAGGAACTCCCAATCCGGCTCCCTCGCATGATCCCCGGCCCGGAAATGTTCGCCCCTGTTCCTGGCGGCCCCAAGTTGCAACTGAACGCTGCGCAGGATCTGATGCAGGCTTACTCTCCTGAAGACTTGCCGTTCCTCTGCATTGCAGGAGTCAAGGAATACCATGATCACCCCGGCCATTCCGGCGACCCGTGGGAATTACACCGGTCCGCTGGCCAGGGCCGCTTGGTTCGTCTGCTGGACGTGATTTCCAAATACGGGCTCGATACGGTGACCGGCTTCCAGGTCAACTTGGTGCCACAAGTTACCTTTGGTGTCTCTGAGCCCCCGCTGTGACGCTACGAGGCGTGCGGCGATTTCGAATCAAGGCAAACGCCATAAGAGAAACCGAAGAGGTAATTCGAACGGCGGGGCAAGATGGCTACGAGCTGTTCGTAGTTTGGTCAGGGACGCTTGACGAAGACACTTTCAAGGTCGTCAAGGTGCATGTCCCTGAGCAGGCCTCCTACAAGCTCGACACTGGACTCTGCGTCAGGGTTGACGGCTCCGAGCTCCATCGCTTGAACGTTTGGCTATACGAGGCCCAGCAAGTGATAGGCGTGCAGGTCCACAGCCATCCAGCGGATGCCTATCACTCATACACTGACGACACGTACCCGATTGCCACACTGGAAGGCAGCCTATCTATTGTACTTCCATTCTTCGGTCGTGATGGCTGGAGGTTGAATGATATCGCTGTCTACCGTCTCGAGCGAGGCCGCTGGCTCAAGTTAACCGGTTCTTTGAATGAATTGATAGAGGTTGTTGAAAATGGGGCTAGCTGACTTTTTCCCCCGGGACGCGGTCGCCATCTCGCAAGTGCTCCAGGGGTTTCAAACAGACGCCTTCATCGAAGAACTCAAGGGTGTCCGAGTGGCAATCGCCTTCGGTGAGGAGGCGGCTACCACTCGTGACGGCCGCCAACTACTCGATCTCACCGTAAGGCTATCGGCTCGCTTATATCCGAGCCTTACGTTCGCAACTGTTCCTACCGGCGGTCAATTCGCTGATGAACTGACGATGTTGGCCAGTAGCATCAACCCCAAGATCAAGGTGTCTCGGACTGGTGATTCCAACGCATGCGTTACGATCGGCGCGGATGCGCCAGCAGTCGAAGCGCCGACCATATATGCCGGCTGTGCTGGCTGGTCGGCTCGAGTGGGTACTGAGGGCCCATATGAGACCAGCGACCTAGGCAATCCTTTTGGAGCCGGCTTCGCCGCCTGCCTGGCGACAGCGAACCTGTTTCGCCTACTGTTCTTTCCCAAAGGTTCAGCTTTGGTTGATGCTGACATCAGGTTTCCCTCCGACGCCTCGTCTTTCCCCAAGCTCATAGACACCGAACTGACCGATCCCTTGGTCTTGGTGGGTGTTGGCGCGGTCGGCAACAGTGCTGCCTGGGCTTTGGCCCGCACGCCGCTGAGCGGCCAGGTTTACCTTGTCGACCCACAAACCATCGATCTTAGCAACCTCCAGCGTTACGTTCTTTGTAAACGAGGCGACGAAGGCTGCGTCAAAGTTGATATTGTTGGTATGGAGTTTCGGGGTGCGCTACAGGCACTCCCTTTTCAAGGAACCTGGGCGTCTTTCCTCGGGGCCAAGGGCTACAAGTGGGAACGCGTTTTGGTCGCACTCGACTCCGCCCATGACCGGCGGGCCGTTCAAGGGAGCCTGCCGCGATGGATCGTCAACGGATGGACCCAAGTTGGCGACCTCGGCGTGTCCTCTCATTCTTTCTTGGGTCAAGACGCATGTCTTGCATGCCTTTACCTACCAGCCCAGAAATCCCAGAACGAAGACCAGATCATTTCTGAAGGCCTTAAGGTGCCTGAATTTCAGGAGCGGGTTCGGTTTCTGCTCGGAAGCGGGCAGGGGACCGACCGGGCTCTCTGTGAGGCAATTGCTTCGGCTTGGAACGTTCCAGCCAAGACGCTGGACCCTTATGTGGATCGGCCGATACGTGAGCTTTGGGTTGAGGGTGTTTGTGGGGGCGGCATCATTCCCCTGGGAGAGGCCGGCCAAACTCCGAGAGAACTGCAAGTTCCGCTCGCCTTCCAATCGGGTCTCGCCGGTGTGCTGCTGGCCGCGGAAGCGGTAAGCGACGTGTTGACCGCTGGTGTTCAACGCAGGACCTTGGTGCGTCGACTGGACGTCTTGCGTCCCCTCGGAGATCCCGCGCCTCAGCCGGCGCTAAAGGCACGCACGGGCAACTGTATCTGTGAGGACCGCGAGTTTATTGCCGCCTACCAAGCAAAATATTAAAGCAAAAACCGAACTTCACCCAGGCGTTGACTCACCCCCATGGAGTCTTGTCGAAGTAATACCAATAAGTGGTCGCAGGTCCTTGAACTGAGATTTCGTCTGGCCGCGCAATCGATGCACCGAGTGCTCGAACACAGGCATTGGCACAGACTAATTCTCAGCGTTTTCCTTCCCCAGGACGGTGTATCTCCTGTTTTGGACCTTGAGCCCGTGTCGATTCGAACAAGGGATACACCGGCGTACGACTCGATAATTCCTGAGGCTACCCCTGCTTGAGTACTTTAGTTATAATCCCCCTCACTATGGCAGAGTCCCCTAAGGCACGAATGGTCTTTCTGTCGAGCCTCATCCGGGGAGGTTCTGGCGTGGGTCCAGAGCACACTCTGGTACTGAAGAATCGAGAGCATGCTGCATTCATTCGCGATCAATTGGCCGCACAGCTCAACTCTTTTGATGATCCTCAGGTTCTTGTTTTAGACTTGGCTGGAATCGGGTTCACCCCCTCGGCCCTGCAAGAATTGATCCTCCCGCTCGCCCAGCGCATTCGTGGCGGCGAATATGGAACGGTTCGGCTCGTTATCAGCACCGCCGACCCAGGTGTTGGTGATTTCATTCGCTACATGGCGCAGGCGCATCAATTGCCGCTCTATCTTTCTTCTTCGCCGTTCGACCTAATGGAAGGCATTCCGGTCGGTGACTTAACGAATACAGCGAGAAGCACCTTGGACACCATTATCGTGCTGGGTGGCCAAGTTACGGCTTCCAGTCTAGCTGCGACGGAAGGGATTAAGCCAAGCGCTGCAGC
This sequence comes from Dehalococcoidia bacterium, assembly GCA_965197555.1. Lineage (GTDB taxonomy): Bacteria > Chloroflexota > Dehalococcoidia > Lucifugimonadales > UBA3495. The sequence goes on from OZ240213.1 coordinate 3,266,511, forward strand.
AAATAGGTTGGTAAATCTGGACCGAGATGGTTATGTTGTCCGGCAGCCGCGTGGACGTCGTGAGGGCGACGTCTACATCGAACCCAGATCCGCAACCGCAACTCCGATCGTCTTCGAAGAACCGTTCGTAAAGCTGTCTCTAACCGGGAGCTGAGCGGATCCCTGTTAGTTCGTTTCTCTAAGGGGTTTCGGTCGTCTCCGGCCGGGACAGCTTTTTCTGTCGTCCTCGGAAGAAGGGATTGTGGGCCTTAGTCATGATGTCCGCGGTGCACGAACTGCAGTAAGCGCCGCCGGCGGCGGCATGATCGCAGGACCTGCACTTTGCGTTCGCCATGACCGAAGCCCTCGTGGAAAGAGTGAGGATTTGACGATTCCTCTTTGCTCCTTCTCCCCATAAGGCCCCAACTGTCAGTAATTCCGTAGATGGTGGGGATGGAGTGTTTTGCGAGCCAACCTCACAGAAGCCAAGTTTGTGGGTTTCCTCACGGCTTTTCTTCCATGTAGCTGCTGAGATGTCGGCAGAACTCATAAAGTTGGTCTGCCCTGATCTTGCCGATCCAGTTGATGTCTCCATGGAGAGGCTTGTCTTTTACCGTGAGGATTACTTCTAGCGGGTCCCGGGAATCCGACGAGAAGGAATAGTCCCCATGCGCCGCCGCATTCCGGAGATGCCAGGCGAGTTTACCTAATGTCTCGGGCTCACCGGGTTTGGGCAGGAGCAGGTTCCACTCGGGCCAACCCGCCGCGTAAAGTTCTTCCAATTTCGCTTCGTCCTTGTAAAGTGCCCACTGTTTTTCATAGGGTAGGATCAGTAAGCCCAGTAGTGAATTGACGATTTGGGTCACTATGTGGACGGGGGCGGTCTCCTTATCGGGGGAACGATCAAAAACCTCCTTGACGAAGTCGAGATTTGTCATCGTCCGCCTTTCTATTCCCATTGGTTCGTTCCTGGATTTACCCATGCTTTTTCCTATTTCGTATCTCCTAGCGCGGCGGAGTCGCCGGCTGTATGGCTCTGGCACAGTAGCCAAGTCAGTGCCCCACTGCGGTCGGTTACCACCCAGCGGCGGACAGTAGTACCGTTAAGGACGAGGACAGGGATCGCCGAGGCTGCCGATGCCCTGGTCTTCGACATGCCATCAGACTACGTGCGGGCCTACCCGGTGTCCAGGGAGTGGCTCACCTTGCTCATCCGTCGAATGGACGCGGTGGCCACGGTATACCGCCTGGCGGCGTCCCTGTCCACCGGGACCGACGGGCTGCGGACGCAGGTGGACTTTCACCGGCGGGGCCGGTTCGACGCCACCATCACCCGCCACGACGGGCGAAGCTTCGGCGTGGTGCGCCAGGGTCCGGCGCTAAGGCGCCGCTCCCTCTACGACCGGCTGCGGGCCATCGTGGAGTACGGCTACCGGCGCCGCCCGGGCACGGTCCTGGTACTGACCCCCAGCGTCTGGGAACAGGGACTGACGACCCGGTTCTGCGAGAAGTTGAACATCGACGACTGCTACGTCGCCGTGGAGTCCCGGGAGGCGCTGGAGGACCGCAGCAGCAACGTCTGGCGCTACACATCGTGGCTCTTCGGCAGCCTGCCCTACTCGCTGGAGTTCATCAGCACTCGCGGCAGCCCGAACCGGGGGCCTTTCACCGAGCCGCCGGAGCGCAAGCGGGCCTCGCTGCCTGACGCGGAGCACATGGTTTCGTCGGCGCCGGCCTTCGGCCTGACCCCGTCTGAAAAGCGGACGCTGGACCTGATCACCGACCACCCGATGATTCCAAGGGAGCACCTGGCCCGCTGGCTGGGCGTCTCCGAAGGGAGGGTCAGCCAGATGCTGCACAACCTGGTGAATGCCTGGGGCTTGGTGGAGCGCCGGGGCAAACGGGGAGACGTCCGCTACACCCTGTCGGAGGAGGACATCCGCTACGTTACCCACCGTGACCGGACGCAGCTACCGACCACGCGGGGCATCTGGAGTACGGAACTCACGATGGACAAACAGGGGCGCAAACGGCACCTGGGCCACCGCATCGAGACCTGGGCGCGGCAGACCAGGCACGCCGACGGGGTGACCTGGTTCTTGTCGGAGCTGGCGGCGGAGGCCCGGGCTACAGTGGACTCCGAGCTAACGTGGTCCATCCCCACTGCCAAGACCGACCGGGCCTTTGACTGGGGCGAGTCGGCCATCGCACCGGACGCCGTGGGGAAGCTGGTGGTCGACGGACTCCATATCCCCTTCTACCTGGAGCACGAGCTGCGCGCCCGACACCCCAGGGGAGTGTTGGCCCGGTTGGGGCCCTACACCCGCTACTACCACTCAAACGCTCCCGAGGCAGACATGGCCCCGTTCCCCATCACGCTGTTCGTGGTGGACAGCGAGGAGGTGGAGGAGACCTACGCGAGGACGGCTTCTCAAATGAACCTGATGACGCTGCCCATCCTGGTGTCATCCGCAGACACCCTGACCCGGCGGGGACTGCTGGAGCGGTCCTGGCGTCCTCTGTGGGAATCGCGCTCCCCGAGGCTGGCGCTGTCGGGGCTGCGCGCTTACCAGTGGGACTCCCTGGGGCACCGGATGCGTCCAATAGAGGGGGCTACGTGATGGGGCAACTGACGCGGCCCCATCTCCCCGCAACGCCCGCTGGGTGTCCAAAACTGACCCGGCAGGCCCCGATCCGGTGGTCCGGGAAGGCCGAAAAAGGCCCGAAAGCACCCGATTTCAGCTACGAAATGGGGTTGACGCATCGCCTGACCGGTCAGGGGGAAAACTGAAAAGCGGGACTAAAATACCGGGAGTAAAATGTACCGGAATTGGACAACTTGCAGACCCCCGACGTGTCAGCCTTTAGCGAGGTGAAAAGCAATGGAAGAGTCAATGCGCTGGGTGTCCAAGGCGGAGGCGGAGGAGGAACTGGAGGTCTCCCTGTCCACCCTGGACCGGATGATACGGAGAGGAGAGATCGAGGCCCGCCGGGAGGGGCGGCGGGTGTACGTGCGGATGGAGGGGCCGGAGTACTTGAGCGACGAGGAACTGCTGCACCGGTCCCTCGCCAGGGAGGACGAACTCCGGCGGACCGTGCGGGAGTTGGAGCAGAGCCTATCCGAGTGGCAGATCAGAGCGTCCGAGTTGGAGCGGGAGCGGAACGAGGCCAGGGAGTCCGCCGCCACCGCCAACCGGCCTTACCACGAGCTTGAGAGGGAGTACCGGAAGGAGGTCGCCGCCCACAAGGAGACGAACGGCGTGCTCATCGTGACCCGTGTGATCATGTTGGTGCTGCTGGTGCTGCTGGTGGGCATCGTTCTCCTGTGGTGGTTCGTGCTGAGATAGGGACCCAAGGGCCGGGTTGCGAAGAGAACTCCAGTACGACCGGAATGTCCGGCCACCTTGCGTAATGGTATCCTGTAGCCTACAATAGGGTGATGGTCGAGATTCGCCAGACCGAAGTGTACGCCCGCTGGTTCAGGAGGCTCAGGGACCGGGAGGCCAGAGTTCGCATCGACAGCCGCATCCGGCGGCTCTCCCTGGGCAACCCTGGAGACGTGAGGCCGGTGGGGGAAGGAGTATCCGAAATCCGCATCGACTACGGGCCGGGCTACCGAGTGTACTTTGTGCAACGAGGGGAGTCCCTGGTCGTCCTCCTGGCCGGAGGCGACAAGGACAGCCAGGAGCGGGATATACCAAGGGCGCTGGAACTGGCCCGGGGATTGTAGGAGGGGTAAACATGGAAAAGACGCCGACGAAACCGTGGGACCCGGCGGAGCATTTGGAAACCGAGGAGGACATGGCCGCCTACCTCAGCGCCGCGCTGGAGGATGGCGACCTGAGCCTGATCATGGCGACGCTGGGGGACATTGCCCGCGCCCAGAGAATGGCGGTGGTGGCCCAAGAGACCGGGCTGGGGAGGGAGAGCCTCTACAAGTCGCTCTCGGCCAACGGCAACCCGGAGTTCGCCACCGTGCTGAAGGTGGTGAGCGCCCTGGGGCTGCGGCTTCAGGCCACCGCCACGCCGGGGGAGACAAACGACTTCTGGACGGCTATCCAAAGGATGACGCCGCTAATGGACGATCTCAAGGGGAGCAAGGAACGCAACTGGGAGGATTACAGTCTTGCCCCTCAAAATGGAGTGTACGTCTTTTACGAGAACAGCGACCCAATCTATGTAGGACGATCTAACAACATACGGAACCGCATTCGGGACCACGGCGCCGACAGCTCAGACCGAAACTCGGCAACGTTTGCCTTCAAGTTGCTGCGACAGGCGCTGAACGAACCGAAAGGTAAGGCGGAGGATATTGAGACCGCTCATAGAGAGGAGTACCGCCAGCAGCGGGAGCGAATACGAGCCATGACATTCCGAGCGGTGTCAATAACTGACCAACTGGAACAGACTCTTTTTGAGATATACGCCATCATTGAGATGGGCACTGCTCCCAAATCCAACGACTTCCAGACCCACTAGGAGGAATAAGTTATGAAGCAGAACCTACAACTCCTCACCCCGGCGGCCCTCTACGCCCGGGTCTCCAGCGACAGCCAGGACGTGGACCTTTCGGTCGCCGCCCAATTGCGGGCGCTCAGGGAATTCGCCAAGGCCAACGGCTACTCCGTGGCCCGCGAGTACGTGGACGAGGCCGAGAGCGGCCGCATTGCCGACCGGCCCCAGTTCCGCCAGATGATCGACGAGGGCGGCAAGGCCACGGCACCTTTCCAGGTGATTCTGGTCTGGAAATTTTCGAGATTCACCCGCAAGCGGGAGCACGCCGTCGCCTTCAAGTCCATGCTCCGGCGCAAGGGCATCCGCGTAGTGTCCATCACCGAGCACGCTGACGACTCCCCCACCGGCAAGCTGATGGAGGCCATCATCGAGTCCGTGGACGAATTTTACTCGGAAAATCTTGCCGAAGAGGTCAAGCGGGGAATGCGGGAGGCGGCGTCCCGGGGCTACTTCCTGGGTTCCAAGGCACCCTTCGGCTACAACCGCATCAAGGTCAGCGACGGGGTGAAGGATCGTCCCACCCTGGAGGTGAACCCGGTGGCCGCGCCCATCGTCAAAGAGATATTCGAGAGTTCCCGGCGAGGCAACGGGCTGATGGAAATCTGCAAGGAGTTGAACGGGCGGGGCATCACCAACCGGGGACGGCGCTGGCAGAAGAACGTGCTCCACTACCTTTTGACCAACGAAGCCTATACGGGTACGGCCGTCTGGGGAGTCAAGAGCAAGGACGAGAAGGCGGGAGACCCGATGAGGGTGGAGAACGCCTGGCCCGCGCTGGTGTCCCGGGAGCTTTTTGACGGGGTGCAACAGGGGTTGCACGAGCGGGCGCCCACGGTGCAGCGGCCCGCGCGGGTGGGCAGCCAGTACCTGTTGAGCGGTCTCTTGCGCTGCGGGGTGTGCGGCAAGCCCTACTCGGCTCAGGGAGCCAACAGCGGCCAGTTCGCCTACTACGTCTGCGCCAGCCTGTTCCGCGAAGGAGCAGGGGCCTGCACCGCCCGCTACCTGAACGCAACGAAAGTCGAGGACCTGGTAATCCAGAAGGTCAGGGAGCGGATTCTCACCGAGGAGACCATCACCGAGCTGGTGACTATGGTGGCCGAGGAGATCGACAACCTGGCCGGCGAGGTCAACGGACGGCTCACGGCCATCAACAGCGAGCTTTCCGACGTGGACGCTCGGTTGGAGAACCTCTACCAGGCCTTGGAGACCAAGCAGTTGCCCATCGAGGCGCTGTCGCCCCGCATCCTGTCCCTTAAGAGCCGCCAGGACCAGCTAACGGCGGCGCGGGAGGAGGCCGAGGCCCAGTTGGAGCAGCGGCGGGCGGAGTTGCCCACCAGCAAGGAGATCAAGGGATACGTGGCGGACTTCCGGGAGTTGTTCCAGGAAGGGACGTTCCCCGAGCGGAAGGCCCTCATCCGCAACTTCGTGCAGGGCATTGAGATCGTGGAGGACGAGGCGGTTCTGACGTATACTATCCCCATGCCCCAGGACGGGGTGACGTCGGAATTGGCCTCAGTTCTTGATTTCGTCCAGTCCGGCCCACCATCGTGCACGGTAGATAGAACGGCATCGGGAAGGGCCACCTTCTCGGTGGCCTTTCCCGGCGCCCTGCTATCGTCGGGCATGGGAACGGTGATGCCAATCAGGGCGCAACCGCACCAGCTCCCGGTAGAGGTCGATACAGATTCGACGGCTCATGCAGACGATCATGGCCTTGCCGTCGAGAGATTCGAGGCGCTGCTCGAAGTGGGTCACGATGTCCTCGGCCACCTGTTTCAGCCTCTTTTCGGCGCCGACGATCGCTTCAAGCTGTGCCCACTTGGTCTTGAGCTTCTCCCGGCGCTCGACTTCTTCGCCCTCGGTGGCCTCGTCGAACTCCGGGTCGATGGTCGGCTTCTCCCTCTCGTCCAAGGCCAGCTTGGCCAGGCGGCTTTCGTAGTAGATGGGCACGGTGGCACCATCCTCCACGGCGCGCTGGATGTCGTAGATGCTGATGTAGTCGCCGAAGACGGCGCGGGTATTAGCGTCCTGAAGCTCGATGGGTGTGCCGGTGAAGCCGACGAAGGAGGCGTGGGGCAGGGCGTCCCGCATGTGCCTGGCGAAGCCATCAACGAAATCGTACTGGCTTCGGTGGGCTTCATCGGCGATGACCACGATGTTGCGGCGCTGCGACAGGGCCGGGTGGGTGTCGCCCTTGTCCTCAGCGAAGAACTTCTGGATAGTGGTGAAGACCACGCCGCCAACCTGCACCGACAGCTTGCTTCGCAGGTCGGTCCGGCTCTCGGCCTGGGATGGCGGTTGTCGCAGCAGGTCCTGACAGCGGGAGAAGGTGCCGAAGAGTTGGTCGTCTAGGTCGTTCCGGTCCGTCAGCACGACGATGGTGGGGTTTTCCATGGCCGGCTCCCGGATTATGGCGCCGGCGTAGAAGGCCATGGTCAGGCTCTTGCCCGAGCCCTGGGTGTGCCAGACCACCCCGATGCGGCGGTCGCCCGGCGCTCCGCCAGGCCTGCGCCCCGATTCGTAGCGCCCGCGTTCCTCGGCGATTGCTGGTGCGGCCTGTTGGGCCTCCGTGGCGCGAACGGTCTCGGCCACCGCCACTTGGACGGCGTGGTATTGGTGGTAACCCGACATCTTCTTGGCTATCGCGCCGCTGCCATCGTAGTCGAATACGATAAAGTCCCGCACCAGGGGCAGGAACCGGTAGGGCGCGCAGACGCCCTCCAGCATCACCTGCAGCTCGGTCATGCGTGGGTCGGCCAGGGCCTCGCCGGAGATGGTGCGCCAAGGCTTGAACCACTCCCGCCCAGCGGTGAGGGTACCGATGCGCGCCTGGGTCCCGTCGGAGACCATGAGCACTTCGTTCATGGAGAAGAGAGCGGGCAGCTCAGCCTTGTAGGTCTGGAGTTGCTGCCAAGCGGTCCAGATGGTGGCGTCCTCGTCGGCGGGGTTCTTGAGCTCGATGATGCCCAGGGGCAGGCCGTTGACGAAGAGTACGATGTCGGGACGGCGGGTGTTCTTATCCTCCCTGACGGTGAACTGGTTGACGGCCAGCCAGTCGTTGTTGGCGGGATTGTCGAAGTCGATGACCCGCGCCTGCGCCCCGAGGATGGCGCCGTCAGCCGTGCGGTACTCCACCGTCACGCCGTCCACCAACATCCGGTGGGATGCGCGGTTGCGGGCTTCCAGGGTCGGCCCCTCCGGATGGGTAAGCTTGCGGAAGGCGTCGCCCAACGCTGCGACGGGCAGGTCTGGGTTCAACTCTGACAGGGCATCCCACAGCCGACGCTCCAGTAATACTTCACCGTAGTCGGGGCGCTCTGCGTCGGGTGTGTCAGGGGCGATGTCCGGCCCGTGGGCCACCCGCCAGCCCAGGCCTTCTAGCCAGTCCATGGCGGCTTGTTCTACGTCGGCTTCGGTAATGGTGGTCACGGCCATTCCCAGGGGTTGGTGACTTCAACGTCCATCGCTAGGTAATCGGTAACGTTGCGGGTTGCTATGGTGAGCCCGTTGGCACGCGCTATTCCTGCGATTAGGGCATCGCCCACGTCCACGGCTCGACCTGACCGCCGGGCCTGAGCTCGCAGTTCGGCGGCCGACTCGGCGGCTGGTCTATCCAAAGGGAGGACGTAGCTGTCGAAGGCCGAAACGATATTCAACTGCATCGTGCGTAACACGTCGCGGCGACGCCCGTGAGGCAGCAACTGCATTCCGTACTCGAGCTCGTGTAGCAGGACCGAGGATAGCCACAGGTCGTTATGCTCGTTGAGAAAGCCGACGACTCGTGGATGGGGAACGGCCCTGGTAAGCTCGGAGATCACATTCGTATCGAGGAGGTATCCGGTCAATCCGTGTCCTCATCGATGAATGGGATCTTCCTCTCGGACCTTCTGTCTCGGGGAATCTCCAGGTCCACACCACGTGGCACGTTCTCGACCAGCCACTGGCCCAGGGGTTTACGCTCCGGCGCCCGGGCCTGCCACAGCCTTTCGGGCACGACGATGAAGGCCTTCCGCGTGCCGATGCGTTGCGGCCCCTCCTCTTCGGCGAGGCGCAGTATCTCCGACAGTCGGGCCTTAGCCTCGGCGACGGTCCATACTCGACGGGATTTGGAGTTAAGCACGCTTGTACTCCTTTTGGTGTACATGAACTAGTCTATTGTAGACTACGTTGGAGGTGAGGGACAAGGGCGGCTTGGTCAACCAAGGTACCCCGCGTCATTAACGCTCGCCGGCGACACTTGCCAGGGCGGCCTTGAGCACTTGGAAACAGACCTTGGCTGTGTGTTCGTCAGGTTTAAAGCCGGATGCCATTTGTTGGTAAGGGTGAATATAGTTCCTGAAATCCCGCAACCCGTGACTGAACTTCTGCACATCCTGCTTTAACAACCCGATGTCATGTCCCACATCGATGAACTCCGATAGAGACCATTCCTGGAAAGCCTTTACCTTGCCGTCTCCTTTTCTTGGACTAGACCGCGATCGGTTGAATTTTTCTGGCGCCTTCTGAGCCGCACCAAGAAGAACCGCCTCCAAGACACTCCCGCACTGAAAAATTACGGATAGATGTGCGCTCACAGACAGACACGACTGTGCCTCCCTCAAACGGTCTTGGATGATCTCGGACACAGCAAACTCCACTGGCAACCTCTGAATGTTCGGTATCTCAAACTCCTTTTTCAGAAACCCCTCGTCGGTTATCAAGTTCTTCTCGAGGGATTCCCCGGAAAGCCTGGCAACAATCTCCCGACTTTTCACAAGCAAATCGGTTTCACGTTCGCGACCAGTAACGTCGCAGTTTGCTTCGTAGGTGTCCAGCATGGAGGACATTACGCGACCGACAAGCGCATCGGGCTCCAATTCCCAAAAGGCGCGCAATTTCCTCGCCTTGGACGTACCAGAGGATTGATAGCGCTTACTGTGAATGTCAATCTGATGAGGCTTGAAAAAATCAGCAAAAGTAGCGTCGGTGAAGTCCAAGACATAGCCGCTACCCATGTTGAGGATTTTCTCTAAATACCGCATGTCGGCGAACGGAAAGTTGCTCATATGACCGACTCCACCTGGTCCACCCTAACCTCCCCCGACACCAGCTTTGGTAGGAGCGTGTCGCGGAGAGCCACCAGGGATTGAGATTCCTCAATGAGGTGCTCTTGCCGTGTCCGTGCCCTACCAGCGAGTTGATGGAAAACTGCGACAGCCTGAGGTGCTGGTACGACCATTGGTGGAATGCTCAACCCGTCGATTGGCAGCATGTTGACCGTCGTACCAGTGGCATAACCACCTACTACGTCGTGCATGACCTGGGTATTCAGCAGTTGGCAGATGAAGTCTGGTGTTAGGTAGTAGGACGCCTTGGAACGGACTTGATACAGGTGATGGCTGAATAGGCCCAAGTCGTCAAAGCGTGCAGGTATCACGGCCGCATGTCCGATTAGCAATCGTTCGTGGCCTTGCTCCGTATTGGCTACTATGACATCTCCAGGCCGCACTAGGTGTCTCGCCTTATAGTCACCATCGTAGAATTTGATGCCTTCCTCCTTGTAGCCACCGCCCTCGTAAATTGAGTTTAGATTGTGCATTGGCACGCCATTTGACACCAGCCCCGACCCCTTAAAGGACAGTCCCCTTACGACGTTCACGCAGTGAGAGAGCGGCTTCACCTGCCAGCCCTCGGGGATAGGGCCCAACTCCGAGTCCACCAGGCAGTCGGGGAAGAGGTCGTAGAGGTGGGCGGGGAGGCCGGGGATGGACTCGCCGGACCGCCAGCGGCCCTCCATCTTGGCGCGGACCGGGTCGAAGTCCACGAACCAGGACTTGAACAGCGCCCGCGCCATCTCCTCCAGCGTCTCGTTCATCCGCCGGTTGAGCTCTATTTTGTCGTCCAGGGTGCCCAGGATGTGGGCGATGGCGCGTTGTTCGACCATCGGCGGCAGCCGCAAGACAACTTTTCGAAGCTCGCTCTGTTTGATGCCGAGAACCGTAGTTCCTGTTGCTCTTGAACGGAGTTGTTCTTGCACCCCGTCAGACTGCATCAAGAACTTCAAAAAATCGTTATCCAACACCCCGGGCTTTCCACTTAGGCAGATAAGCCTCTGGGCTAATGCGACGCGTTCGTTCCCTAGCTGAGCAACTTCTCCCAGAGGCGCTTCCGTTGTTACCACCACATGGCCGCATCCAGTCCGCATAATCCTCTTCCGCGATGAACTCGTCAGGGGTCGCGATCCGACCACCCTTGACGACCTTGGCGGTTATCAACGGGATACCAGATGACGTCTTCATGGGCGTCTTTCCGCGATAGTCGATAACGGTGCTCATGGAGTCATTGAGAGTTAGCTCCTCTCACTCACTCCCCATGCCCAAGTTCCGGGTTGTCATTCTTCCCCCAGAATATCTTCCACCTCTCGGCCAAGCACGGGCAGATACGTCTCAACGACGTCCCAAACCAGCCGGTTGTCCACGTCGGCGTACTGGTGAACGAGAATGTTCCGAAAGGCAATGATGCGTTGGTAACCACTGATCCGGGCTGCCAGCGCTTCGTCCAGCCTAGCCAGTTGACTCAATGCCTCACCGATGATCTCAAACTGGCGCTTCACCCCAGCCCGTAACAGAGCATCGCCTTCATAGTTCCCAAAAGACTTGCCGTTGGTGAACTGGTCCAGCAACCCTACGGCCTGCTGGATGTCGTACAAGTATTTTCTTGTCTCAAGCTGCATAGATGGGCGTCCTGGTCTGCTCGACTGATTGCAAGAAGTAGGGATTCTTGATGGCCGATGCAACCACCAAGTCCACTGGCCGTCCGAAGAGTTGTTGGAGAGACTCCAGCAGTCCGAAGTAAGCATCGGCATAGCTCCCGAAAGGCAGCGGCTGAAACTCCACCAAGAAGTCAAGGTCGCTGTCCTCCGGTTGGTACCGGTCCGTCGCCGCTGAGCCGAACAGGTCGAGCCGCTCTACGGAGTAGCGGCGGCACAGCCGCTCCAGCTCGGCGGCTTGCTCTTGGACGACGGGATTCATTATGTTCTTCCCTAGACCCGGATGGCTTCATCATTCTCCGGCGGGGTGCCGTGCAACTCGCAATAGTAACCATAGACAGCCTGATTGCGACATCTAACGCGATAAAGCCCTCTTCTCCAATCTTCTATACATTGACCTTTTAGCTTACCTGCGTCGTCGTATCTTATATCCATTACCCGTTTAACAGGTGTCACGGCGTGGTGTCGCCGCATGCTTGCTATTCCGTTATCCAAAACCAGCCGCCTTTGGCGGGATGTGATCAGGCACTCCATCCACCACTTCGAGTCTTGTTCTGGGATGGATTCCTTCCTCCGTGATATCGACGGTAAGCGGCAAGCCTGGCAGCTTCCCAGCGACGGGCGGCCTCTCGTGACATCGGCCGGGTCTCAACGTTCATCCCGCCTCGCTTCCCATCTTCTTTGTGTTCAGCAGCCCGCCGGCCGGGGTTGTTAGTCACGCCGACGTAATTGATCCGTCCGTTTCGGCTACGCAGGGTGTAACCCCGAACCCCACGGCTTCCGCCGGCACTACGGCGTCCGCCCCCACCTAATCTAGGCATTACCTTCCCCTCTTCGACGGAAACCTGCTTCCCATCCTCAGCGCTCAGAATTGGACTCGGGGTGCCATGCTTTGCGCAGTAACATCCATATATAGCCGCCTGTGTGCACCTGGATCGACGATACCCAGGTCTCCAGTCCTCAATACATTGACCTTGGTAAACCCTAGGGGCTTCCTGTTTTTGAACATTCATGTGTCTAGGTTGAAAATTGAGATAGATCTCTGCCGCTCCATCTGCTCAATCTCTGTCGTCTACCGGTTGGACCAGTGCAAAAACGTCGCCGACTGCTTGCTTAAAGTTCTCCGAGGCGCTGTACCAGTCCAAGACATCCACTTTGAAAGGCAAATATGATTCGGAAAAGGCGTCCCGAATCTGGGCTAATAAGGAGGCGTCTACCGGTCCCTTGCCGGCAATGGCCAAGTCCAAATCGGAGAATTGCCGGGCCTTGCCTTTGACCCTTGAACCGAAGGCGAGGACTTCGCAATCCGGGACGTGGTCCCGCAGGATACGCCGGACCGTTTCCAGGTCCTCCGGGGATATGTCGATGGGCCGGGTCATGTTTCGTTTCTCTCTCTCAAGGCGCCGAGAAGGAATTTGGTATCCGCGGCGAAGGCTCGGGTTACCGACGCCACCTGGACCGCCGCGTCTTCATTGTAAGTGTGGCTGGGTAAGTGTGGCTGGTGAGGTGGCGCTTGTCCCGGTAGTCCATCCAGGTCCTGGGGTCGGTGATGAGGCGAGCGTCCGCCCCCATCCGGAGCATGTCGTTGAAGGTTGCTGCCCGAACCTCGTCAGGGGTGAAGACGCTTTCCTGGAGTTGCCGGCGGATGGAGCCGACTGCCAAACCGTAAGTAAACTCAAAGGCTTGGATTACCGCCGCTCGGTTAATACGAGCACGGGCGGTTATTTCGGCCGCTTCGTCCGCTTGGGCGATGGCCAGGAATTCTTCCAACTCCAAAAGGGCCCTTTCCAATGGGTCTAGGTCCAATATCATGCCGTTTCCTCAAACAGCCGGCGGACCTTGCCGGTGCCGACGAACTGGGACAGGAGCCGGTAGTTGACCAGCTCGCGGCGGATGCGGCCGGCGATGACGGCGGGGTGGACGCCTGCTTCCCAACCGATGTCCAGGACCGCCATTGGGGTTGGATGTTCGAGGACGTCGCCGCCACGCCAGACATCCGGCGGGATGAGGGCATCCTGGGCCATCAGGTCAGCGTCGTTCTCCTTGGAGTCCCCTACCGCTGCCTCGACTCCCCGCAGGTTGTGGTCGTCGACGAAGCCGTTGTCCTCGCCGCCATCGTCCAAATGCAGGCCGATATGGGCCAGTTCGTGAAGTAGGGTGAACCAGAAGTTGTCGATCCGGTCGTAGCGCAGGGTTAGTCCCACGACTGGACGGCCGTCGGGGAGGCGAAGAGCCGCCCCGTCCAAGTGAGTCCTGGGCAGGTGAGGCACGAATTCGAATCCGATGCCGTGGTCCGCGAGAAAGTCCCTGGCCCTGCTGGGGCCGTCTTCCGACATGCTCAACTGGGAGATTTTTCGCAGGAACTCCGGGGTGACCGTGCCGGGCCGATAGCCTACGTCCATCGGACGCTCCCGCGCAGTCGCAATCACCTGCCAGCACCAGGCCTGGAGGGCGTAGTCGTCGGTCTTGGCGTTGACCCGCCGCTGGTCGTTCTTCCGGTACATTGGTGCGGTAGCGAACTCCCGCCCCCCGGCCCGGTCAATCAGCCCGCCGACCAACTCCTCGGCGTGGTCCTTCAGGTCGGCGACGTTGGGAATCCATTCGGCCTTGACCATGGCTTTCAGGGGGAATCTCGCCCACTCGAATCCCGGCACCGCGTCCGGCAAAGTCGCTCCAGGGTCCTGAAGCAGAATGTCGGCCGGGACCCGGAGATGCTGGTGCAGCGCCCGCGCCATCGCCATGGTGATGGGCCGCTTGCCCGACAGCACCTCCGACACCTTGGCGCGGCTGCCGATGAACGGGATCAGGTCCCTTGGGCTTAGGCCCATCTGGTCCATCTGGAATTCAATGGCTGCTATGGGGCTCGGAGGACCTATAGGATAGTGCTTGTCTTCGTAGTGCTCTACGAGGTCCAGTAAGACCCCAAGCTCTTCATCCTCGGGCGTGCCCTCTTCCGCGTCGAAAATCTCTTCGATTCGAGCGAGGGCAGCGTCGAGGTCTTCGTCAGTTCGAATTCGTTTTATGCTGCTCATAGCCCTACCTCGGATGCGTCGATCCGGTTGTACTCGGCGTGCGTGCCCAGCCATTTGATGTACACCGCGCGGCGCCGGTAGTTGATCCAGACCACCAGCCGGTACCGGTTGCCGCGGATGTTGAAAACGACGCGGTTATCCCGGAGGAAGCTGGCGGAGGCGAATTGTTCCCTTACCTGGGCCGGGCCCGACCAGTCGGCCCGCCCCACTCCGTAGTTCCAGGCTCGGAGCGCGCCCTCGGAATCGGGATGAAGGCCCCAGAATTCACGGAGGGCCCGCTCAGAGATAATCCGCACTGTTGCACATCACGCCTCCCACAATTAACAATTGTACATTGGTCCCGATATATACACAAGTATAGCGGACACGCAATGGATATTGGGCCGCAGCACTTGACGAGGGTGGTGTTATCAGTCCGAGCGGCTGATTAATGCCTGGTCTTCACCGGGGAGAAATCCCAGGCTCTTCAGGTTCGCCTCAATAGCCGCGTCCAGCCTTGCGGCCTCCGCCTGCTGCTCCCGCCACTGCGCGGTGAGGCGTGCCATCTTCTCCTCGAAGGGCTCGCCGTCGTCCTCTTGGGGTGCAGCGCCCACGTGGCGTCCCGAAGTGAGCACATGACCGTGCTTGCGCACGTCTTCCAGTGGCGCGCTCTTGCAGAATCCGGGGATGTCCGCGTACTCCGATGCATCCGCCTTAACGTGCCAGGCGTGATAGGTGCCGGCGATGCGAGCAATGTCGTCGTCGGTGAGCTCGCGGTGGGTTCGGTCGACCATGCGGCCCATCTTGCGGGCGTCAATGAACAGGACACTGCCTCGCCGGTCGCGGAGAGCCCCGGTATCTCCTCCTCTACGGTTCCGGGCCAGGAACCAGAGGCAAGCAGGGATCTGCGTCGACGAGAATAGCTGGCCCGGCAGCGCCACCATGCAGTCCACCAGACCGGCTTCGACGAGGCTCTTGCGGATGTCGCCCTCGCCGGACTGGTTGGACGACATAGAGCCATTGGCCAGGACGAATCCGGCGACACCGTGGGGTGACAGGTGATGAGCGATATGTTGGACCCAGGCGAAGTTGGCGTTGCCCTTGGGTGGAGCACCGTACTGCCACCGCCTGTCACCCTGCAGGCGGTCGCCGCCCCAATCTGAAATGTTGAAGGGCGGATTGGCCAGGATGTAGTCGGCCTTCAGGTCGGGGTGGCGGTCGTTGTGGAAGGTGTCGCCGTGGGCGATCTGGCCCTCGATGCCCAGGATGGCCAGGTTCATTTTGGCCAACCGCCAGGTGGCGTAGTTAGACTCCTGACCGTAGATGGAGATGTCGCCTCGCGTTTTACCGCCGTTGCCGTTCCCAGTGGAGTGGGCGCGGATGAACTCCACCGACTGTACGAACATGCCGGAGGAGCCGCAGC
Source organism: Dehalococcoidia bacterium (assembly GCA_965197555.1). Lineage (GTDB taxonomy): Bacteria > Chloroflexota > Dehalococcoidia > Lucifugimonadales > UBA3495. The sequence continues at coordinate 3,282,187 of OZ240213.1, forward strand.
AGGGGTCGTAGACCCGGCCTTGGAAGGGCTCCAGCATCTCGACCAGGAGCTTGACCACGGTGCGCGGCGTGTAGAATTCGCCGCCTTTCCTACCCTCAGCGATGGCAAACTGGTTAAGGAAGTACTCGTAGACGCGGCCGAGTACATCCGTTGCTTGGGCCTCCGCTCCCCCAACTTTGATGTTGCTAACCAGATCAATGACTTGGCCCAGCCGTTGCTTGTCGAGACCCCGACGTGCGTAGTCCTTGGGCAGCACGTCCTTGAGCGCGGGGTTGTCTCGCTCAATGGCGGCCATCGCGGCGTCGACGATCTGGCCGATGGTGGGTTGGCGCGCTTGGGTCCGGAGGTTGGACCACCGAGCATCCACAGGCACCCAGAAGATGTTCTGAGCGCGGTACTCGTCCGGGTCTTCGGGGTCGGCTCCTTGGCCACGCTCGGCCTCTAGCTGTGCGTAGACTTCCTCGAAGGAGTCCGAGATGTACTTGAGGAATATGAGGCCGAGGACCACGTGCTTGTACTCGGTGGCGTCCATGCCGCCCCGCAAAGCGTCGGCCATCTGCCATAGCTCGGCTTCGTAGCCGGTGGTGGCGCTGTTGTCATCTGCCTGGGCCTTCGGCTGTCGCCGTCGTGGTCATTGTGAGCCCCTACGCTTAACGTTGGTCCGCCAATTATTCATTTCCGACTTGGGATTCTTGCAGGCAGTAATCTACTCGTCGAAGCCTTCCTGACGCCCCGCTTTGACGAGACACAGTTCGATATATTTGGATAACGTTCAAGATTATGCTCCTAGTTACCCTCAGTCAACGACGGTATATATGGGCCGTCGTTCTGGCAGTTCATTTGCACCTACGGCCATAGGTGACATAGCGGCTACCGCCTCCAACAGGAAAATGATCGCTGGACCACGCTATCCTATCGCCTATGGCCACGTGGTGACGTGGTGACGTGGTGACGTGGTGTCAGGGGAAACCAAACAATCGATGCGCCGGGCGGTCAAATTGACTGGTGACATGGGGATTACTATAATTAGGCGCCCCTAGGCACAGTGAAATGTGCACAGTCCAAGGTCTGCCCAAATAGGCTGGGAGGAACAAGCAATGGTACAGCAACAAGCAGCGCTTCTTAGACCGGAGACCCTGGTTGAGGAGTTCAAGAAGAATGGTGTTACCCACGTCGTGACCATACCCGACAGTGAAACAAACTATCTTTATGAGTTGATGAAGGACCAGACCTGGTTGGACATTGTCCCAGCTTCACGGGAAGGTGAAACCTTTGCCATCGCTCTGGGCTTGATTGTCGGCGGCAAGGTGCCGGTTTGCTTGATCCAGAATACCGGTATGATGGAGTCCGGCGACTCCATCCGGGGTATGGCGTTGGATTCCGGTTTCCCTCTGGTCATGCTGGTGGGTTACCGGGGTTGGAACCGGCACGGTGTTATTACCGACTCGGCCGCCCGCTACACGGAGCCATTTCTGAACGCTATGGGCATCAACTATTACTTGGTGGAAGGGGACGACGACGCACCGAGAATCTCCATCGCCTTTCAGGAGGCCAAGGCCAATAAGCGTCCGGTGGCGGTGCTGATCGGCGACGAATACCATGGGTTCAACCGCTAGATTGTCAACGTTGCCGAATCGTACGGACCAGTCCTGGCAATAAAATTCCAGCACTCCGACCCATCGACCGTAATGGAGGTGAATCGTGTTTCATGCCGATGATATGTTCCAAGCCTTTGCGCCCCACCGAGCAGATTCGATAGTGATCGTTACCGGAACGTCGGGGCGACGCTGGCAAGACATTAGCGATAACCAAAAAAGAGACCTCAGCCTTCAGAGTGCTATGGGGCAAACCACCTCAGCCGCCCTGGGATTCGCTTTGTCTCAACCTGACGAAAAGGTGGTGCTGTTCGATTCCGAAGGGGCTCTCCTCATGAACATGGGCATCTTGGCCACTATTGCTGGCAAAAAACCCAAGAATTTCTTTCATTTCCTGATGGACAACGAATGTTACGCCACCACGGGCGGTCAACCTGTCCCCAACGCTCAAGAGATCAGCTATGCGGGAATGGCTAAGGAAGCAGGCTACGCCGCAGCCTATGAATTCGACAACCTGGAGGACTTTTCCACCAACGTGGAAAGAATCATGAACGAAACCGGACCGGTTTTCGTGGCCATGAAAATGGTCCCATTGGTGGAAAACGAGCCCATAGGGCTCCGCCAGCGGGGGCCTGTCCGCAGCCGCGCCGAGACGATCCGGGTGGTGCAAGAGGAATTGGGGATCACAGTTAGCTGATCGGGTCTATCGCTACGCTAACAGATATATGCCCACCGGGACTCGCTCTGCGGTTTCAACTTGCCGAATCGATTAGACCGGGCTGGTAAATGACGCAAATCCCCCGTGACGAATGGGTCACGCTAAACGGGTTAAATTTCCACTACCGGAATTGGGGAGGCACAGGCCAACCAGTCATCCTGCTCCACGGCCTAGCTTCAACGTGCCACATCTGGGACCTGGTGGCCCCGCTTCTGGCCCAGGACTTTGCTGTGGTTGCCATGGACCAGCGGGGGCACGGCGACAGCGCCAAGCCGGACAACGGCTATGATTTCGCCACGGTCAGCGGCGACGTTTCGTTGCTGGCAAATGCGTTGGGACTGGATGCGCCGATAATAGTCGGCCATTCCTGGGGCGGTGACGTTGCTTTGGAGCTGGCAGTGGCCGAACCGGGCCTGCCCAAAGGTCTCGTTTTTGTTGACGGCGGCATGATCAATCCATCGGCCCGCTACTCAAGCTTGGACCAGGCCCGGGAACAGATGGCGCCTCCGGTCTTTAGCGGGGTCAACCCCCAACAATTTTCCCAGCGAGTCCGCCAAGGACCCTTGGGAAGCTTCATGACAGAACAAATCGAAGAAATTGTCCTTGCCAATTTTGAGGTTTTGGCCGACGGGACGATCAGAGCCAGGCTGTCTAGGGACAATCACATACGCATAATTGAAGCACTGTGGGACCATCACCCCCCTGACCTGTATCCAGAAGTAAGCTGCCCTGTCTTGGTCATGCCGGCCCGTCAGCAGAGTGACCCGGCCACCGCTGACCGACGAGAAACTCGGGAGAAGTCGGTAGCCTCAGTGGAAGCTGCCTTAGCGATGAGCAAGACCGTCTGGCTGGAAGACAGCATTCACGATGTGCCCATCCAACGACCCGAGTTGGTCGCCGGTGTTATTGCTGAGCACATCCGTGGCGGGTTCTTCGGTTAGTTGGACGATTGGCTAAACCTGGCGGGATTGTGGGGAAGCCCACAATTCCACGCTGACCGATGGACCCAAGGACTCTGGAGGTCAATTCGGGAGGGCTTGTGAGCGCAGCGGACTACTCGTTACTGGATAACCCCACTTCCTCGACGAACTCCTTCTACCCCAGGCGCGATTGGACAGCCACCCCTCCGGGCGCTGAAGACCACACCATTGCCATGGAGGACGGGGTCCAGCTCTCGTGCCGCTTTTTCCCCGAGGGCCAGGCCTCCCCGGCAGGGAATGACAATGCTACGATTCTCTTTTTCTACGGCAACGGCGAGACAGCAGTTGGCTACGACAGCATAGCGCCGCTGTACAACCGAATTGGGCTCAACTTCTTTGTGGCCGATTATCGGGGATATGGCCTCAGCGGGGGTACTCCGAGTTTCAACGCCATGCTCTCCGACGCTCACATTGTATTGCAGGGGTTGAGCAAGATCCTGACAGAAAGCGAGTACACCGGCGGAATTTTTGTAATGGGACGGTCCATGGGACGTCACGCGGCCTTCGAAATTGCCGCCAACTCCAAGGGCGGGGTCAAGGGCATCATTGTGGAGAGTGGCCGACCCAATTTGGGTCAGTTCGTCCACGGGCTGGAAGAGTCGGCCGCTCGTGACCTGGAGGCCGATTATAGGGCTAAAGTGGCCTCCATTAGCATTCCCGCATTAGTAATTCACGGTGAACTGGACAACCTGGCGCCGTTACAGCAGGCATTGAGCATGTATGAGAGCTTGGCATCTTCCGACAAGCGGTTGCTAACCATCCCCGGTGCGGGCCACAACGACCTGTTGTACGTCGGCATCAATGAATACTTCGCCGCCATCAAAGACTTTGTGGCCCTTGCCGCCGCCGCTTAGCCCCTTCCTACGGACCCTGTTCCCACTGGCGGACACTGTTGCACTGATAGGGAGGGTCAGCGTCGAAACAACGGTCTTTAAGGCCTCTTCCGGCCCGTCTTCTCTTCAAACAATTGCCAGGTGCGCTCGTTGAAAGGGTAATATTTGCCCGGTGAGCAATTCTCGATCTCCAGTTGGGCTTTGATCACCTCTTCTACCTCCTCCCGCTCGTGAGCAATGGTTATCACCTCATCTACGATGGACCGCGGCACCACCACGGCGCCATCATCGTCGCCGACCACTGCATCGCCAGGCCGCACCAGCACTCCGCCGCACTGGATAGCGTCGTTGACCTGCCAGGGCCAGAACTCAGCGGGCCCTTGTTTGGCGGTTGTCGTGGCGCAATAGACCGGGAAGCCGTACTCCTTCAAAGCCTTGCTGTCCCTGGCTGCGCCGTCGGTTACCAGCCCTCCCACGTTGCGCTGGCGTAATCGCAGGAATTTGATGTCACCACCGATGGAGCTGTATTGCCAACCCATGGCATCTATGACCAGCACCTCCCCGGGGCCGCACAGCTCAAAAGCCACGTACTCCGCCGATCGTTCCCCCTTGGGTTTGTCTTCGGCTAAGTCGGGCCGATGGGGCACGAACCGCAGGGTGACGGCCCTGCCGGCCATCTGTTGGCCAGGTTGCAATGGCCGGGAGCCCTCGACGTAGCCCATGGGCCATCCCTTGACCCACTATGCGTCCATCAAGGTTTGAGTGGGGATCTTGCTCAATATCTCCAGAGTTTCGTAGGAAATGGGAGGGAGATCGGCCATCATGTTGCTCCTAACTCGAATTGGCCCCATTTTATCCCTCGGATTGTGCCATGCATATGATTGCCGCATGGCGATTCCTAGCCTCTGCTTAGAAGTACGCTGGCCAATATCGCCGTTAAATCACATAGGGGTTGGCGATCCATCCAAGAGGTAACTGAATAAAGTCTGCAGACCGTCCCTGGCCTGAGGTTCCCCTTGTGCCGGTTGAGACCTGGGAGTAGCATGGATTCACTCCATGATGGATAGAGCTATTCCGCTTATCCGTCCTGTTAGTAACGGCTGGACTTCTGCCGACGCACGATCCAACGCGATCGATGGCACGCTTGCCTCAGACTATTAGCGACGATTTGCTGGATCTGCCGGCAGCGGCAAGATTGCAGGGTTTCTCAACATTCTTCAGTAACAATGTCCTATCAGGAGGCCGAGGTGAAAATCACCAATATCGAGACATTCGTGGTGGATGGAGGGTGGCGGCCCTGGATCTATGTCAAAGTTGAAACCGATGAGGGAGTCACCGGCTACGGGGAGTGCACCGATCCCAGGTCTCCTCAAGGTGTCGTTGGCACTATCAAGGACTTGACGCCGGTTTTGATCGGCCAGGACCCTGGAGCATACGAAATGCGTTTCTGGGATATGCTGAGGGCTACGCGCCAGAGTCCCGGCGGCATTGCGGCCAAGGCCATTGCCGGAATCGACTGCGCCCTGCTCGACGTTAAAGCCAAGGCCCTGGGCATCTCAGTCACTGAGCTGTTCGGTGGCCCGACCCGGGATAGCGTTCGGGTCTACTGGTCCCACTGCGGCACCACCCGAGCGCGCTACCCGGAGATGGTGGGAGCGGCGCCGCTGCGGACTATGGAGGACATCGCTGAGTTGGGCCGGGAGGTGGTGGACCGTGGTTACACAGCGCTAAAGACCAACATTGTAATGCCGGGCGATCCGGCAACAGTATATGGCGGCGGATTCGCTCGGGGTCCGGGTAGCAGCGACGGCGTAGTTACCACGCCAGTCTTACGCCATATCGAGAGCCTGATCGGCACCTTCCGCGACGCCGTCGGGCCGGACATCGACATCAACCTGGACCTTAACTTCCATTTTAAGCCCGAAAGCTGTATGCGCATCGCCAAGGTGCTGGAACAATACGACTTGCTGTGGTTGGAAATAGACATGTATTCCCCGGAAGCCCTGTACCAAATCAAACAGTCTACCGATACCAGGATTTGCACCGGGGAGAACCTGTACTACATGAAGGAGTATCTACCCTATTTCCAATCCCACGCCGCCGATGTATTTATGGTAGATGTGCCCTGGAACGGGTTTACCCAGTCAAAGAAAGTGGGCGATCTGGCCGAGGTGTTCCAACTCAACGTGGCTCCCCATAACTACTACAGCCACATGTCCACCTTTATCAGCGCCAGTCTCTGCGCTGTTCTTCCCAACGTCCGCATCTTGGAGATAGACATCGACGACGTGGCCTGGAAAGACGACTTGGTCACCGAGCCACCGGAAATCATCGATGGCTACATGACCATCCCTACGAGGCCTGGCTGGGGCACGGACCTGAATGAGAAAGAGCTGGCGAAGCATCTTTGGGACAAGTAGCTCGTTGATGCACTGAATCGGCGTCGTCAACCGTGACCAGGTCGACACTGAGTCCAGTATTCAAGGTCAACCCCAAAGGTTACTCCAAGCCTCAGTCCCCAGGAGATGAGGATGAACCCATTGGACATAGTCCAGATAGGCACGACAGGGCTGGAGGTCACGCGGCTGGGGATAGGAGGCGTGGGGCTTGGGGGAGTTTCGGAGGAAGAAGCTGCAGCCATCATCCACCGGAGCCTGGATATGGGAGTCCGGTACTACGACACGGCCCCTGTCTACGGTAGGGGCTTTTCTGAGCAACGTGTGGGGAGTGTGCTTTCTCGCCTGCCCGCTTCCAGTTACACCATATCCACCAAGGTGGGACGTTTGCTGCAATCCGTGGCCCCCGAATTAATCGGCAAGATACCGGGCCCGGTATCCCAGGAAGTAGAGCCCGTATTCAACTTCACCTACGACGGAGTGATGCGCAGTTTCGAAGAAAGCCTCCAGCGGTTGGGGCTGGACGGCGTGGACATCCTTTTGATCCATGACCCGGACGACTACTACGATCAGGCGTTCGAAGGGGCCTATAAAGCGCTGGCTGACCTGCGCTCTCAAGGCATAATAACCGCTCTCGGAGCTGGAATGAACCAGTGGGAGATGGAGGCGCGGTTTGCCCGGGAGGGTTTCTTCGACTGTTTCCTGCTTGCCGGACGTTACACCTTGCTTGACCACTCGGCGCTGCCGGAATTCCTCCCGCTGTGCCAAGAAAAGAACATCAGCGTCATCATTGGAGGACCGTACAATAGCGGAATCCTTGCTTCCGACCTCACCGAGACGGCTACCTTCAACTATGTGCCAGCCCAGCCCAATGTGCTGGAACAGGCCAGAAGGTGCAAGACAGTGTGCGACCGTCATGGAGTGCCGCTCAAAGCGGCCGCGCTCCAGTTCGTTCTTGCCCACCCCGCCGTGACCTCCGTGATCCCCGGTCCTCGCTCAGTAGCAGAGGCTGAAGAGAACTTCCGCATGATTGAGCATCCGATACCGGCGGCGTTGTGGCAGGAGTTGCGTGAGGAGGGCCTCATTCCGCAAGCGGCTCCCAGGCCGACGTAGAGAGGCCCGCATACAAATCCCTTACTGGGGACCGGACGCCTCGCCAGGAATCCTGTCCTGTAGTATCGATCGCAATTTGACGCCGGTCTGGCTTGGTTGAGCAACATGCCAAGAGGACCGGCTATCGTCATTATAAGAGCGATTCATGTAAGTCGTGAGGGCTGTGCCGCGACTTGACCCAGTCAATTGACCGCTCCCCTGTTCTCAAGCCCGTCACTCCGAATGATCTCGTCTCCAGCTTTCACGGTGTATGCACACAGAGTCCCCTGGCAATAGCCTGAGTCGGCCTGGCAGCCTGTTTTATGGATGGTGGGTGGTGCTTGCTGCCTCGCTACAGGGGTTCTTTGGCGTTGGCACTGTAATCAGCGGCTTCCTGGTCTTGTTCCTGCCCATCCGCGAGGAGCTACACCTTAGCTCCGCCTCCATGTCTCTGGTGATCGGACTGGCCTGGGCGATCAGCGGGGTACTAGCCCCGGTTTCTGGCTGGATGTGCGACAAGTTCGGTACCCGGCGCCTGGTTTTGATCGGTGGGTTGGTTACCGGTCTTGGGATGATACTGCTCTCTTTTTCCACCAGCTTTTGGCATTTGTTGCTACTGTACTCCGGCGTGGTAGCCATAGGTCGGCTCGGAGCGGTAAGCCCAACGCTGATGACGACAGTAAACCAGTGGTTCGTTAGGCGCAAGGCTCTGGCCCTGTCGATCTTGAGCACCAGCTTTGTAGCCGGAGGCGCGGCAATTGTGCCCCTGATGGCCCTGGGGAGCGCCAGCGTCGGTTGGCGAGACACCTTGTTGTTCGCCGGCGTCTTTTTGTGTTTGTTGGTCCTGCCGGTGGTCTGGGTGCTACGCGACCGGCCCGAAGACCTAGGGCTGGAACCGGATGGGTCCAACCCAGAGACCGCAGCTCTGGCTCATCTTCCAAGAGCGTCGGATAACAGCGGCCAGGACTTTACGGTGCGGCAGGCCATCGGTACCTGGGCCTTCTGGCTGGTCTTGATCGGCCTGGTACTTCGCGTAGCTTTGGGCGACGCCATAGTCGTTCATCAAATTCCGATCCTGGTGTGGAAGGGCATAGATGAACAAACAGCGGCCTTCTACTTGTCGCTGATGTTCTTGCTGGCGATACCGTTACGGTTTGGCTTGGGTGTGGCAGCCGGATACCTGCCGGTACACTGGCTATTGAGCGCCGGCATGGCCGTCGGAGCATTTGGAACCACCGGGCTGTTCATCGCCAGCGGAGGAACAGCGGCTCTATCATTTGTTCTGGGGCAGGCCGTGGTGGAGGGCATCAGCACATCCAACTGGCTGGCGGTAGGCCTCTATTTTGGCCGGAAGAGCTTCGGCAGGCTGGTTGGGATAATGACGGTATTCTCCAGCTTGGGTTCTTTAATCTCTCCTGTAATCACCGGCTGGCTATTCGACCGAACACAAAGCTATGAAGTGGTGATCCTGGCTGTTGCGCTCCTGTTTTTGCTGGGCGGGGCAATTTTTCTTCTCGCCCGCAAACCCGCTTTGAGATAACACTGGGTAGTTAATCCCAAACCTTAACCAAAAGTTTGTATCGAACAGCACTCGCGCGGGGGTATTCTTAAGGACTTGCCCCCTCATAGGGACGCAATTTTATCTCGTGCAATGCCGGTATCACCTCTTTGCCCATCAACTCGATAGAGCGCATTGCATCCTCATGAGGCATTGCTCCTTCGTTACCGTAGATGTGCAAGTAGCCTGGGTTAAGCTCACTGATGGTCTGTGTAAGTTTCCTGGTGACGGTCTCTGGGCTGCCCACTATGACAATGTTGATCTCCTGCTGCTCCTCGTAGGTCAGCCTCTTGGTTACATCCCCAAAACGCCCGGTCGGTCGCTGCTGCTTCACCCGTAGGGCTTCACGAGACTGGTATCCGGGGGGGTCATTGTGCTCTCGGGGCCCCTTCATGCGGTTGGCCTCAGTCCACACGAAGTGCCGACCAATCTCCTGGGCTTTCTCGTCGGTATCAGCGACGAACGCCTTGAGTAGATACCCAAAGTGCTCCGGCCCTGGCTGGAACCCGGATTCAAGAGCTGTATCTATATAAATTTGCTTCAACCACATAGTGACGTCTAATGCGGCCCCAAGGTTCATGTAAGGGTGACCGTGTTTTGCGGCCCATACCACACTTTCCGGGCTGCCGGTCCCAGGAAACCAAATATCCGGGTAGGGCTTCTGCATCGGCAAGACCCAAGGGTTGACTACTCGGTAATGGTAATATTCGCCTTCATAGCGAAAAGGCCCCGGCTCGGTCCAGCACTTTATTATGAGGTCGTGGGCCTCCTCGAAGCGCGCCCGGTTTTCCGTCGGATCAATGCCCCCCTGAAGGCTCTCAACCGCGCCGCCTCGCACAAAGCCGGAGATTATTCTGCCACCGGAATAGCAGTCCAGCATCGCGATCTCTTCGGCCATTCTAACCGGGTCACTGATAGCGATCACGTTCCCCAGGATGGCTATCTTGACATTGTTGGTAAGCTTGGAGATCACTGCAGCATCCAGGTTCACCGCCGGTTTCATGCACCAGTAAGCAGAGTGGTGCTCGTTAGTCATAATCCCGTCGAAGCCTACCTGGTCGGCGAGAGCGTATTGCTCATGGTACTGGTTGTACAGCACATGAGCTTTCTCTGGGTTGAAGTGGGTGTTAGGGAAACCGAGACGTCCCGAATCGTATTTATCTAGCTCCTCGTCGGATATATAGCCATTGGGTTGCTCGGAGAACCAATAGACTTCGACCTTGTCCTTGGGTCTGGCTAACTGCTCTACCATCGATGCCACCTCCATGTGGTTTCGCAAAGTATACACGATCCTAGGCATACCGCGCACAACCGGCGTTTTTCCCAAAAAGATACTGACTACGCCCCATGAATGTAGAATTTGTTACGGGAATGCCCACACAAGTCTGGTCAACCGAGGCGCCAGTTCCTAATCTCAATCTTCAGAGCAGGTATTCGTCGGGGCCGAAGGTGGTATTCCAAGGTGGCTCTGCCAACTGGGCATGAGCCGGTCCTAACGCTAGTAGCCAACCGGGACTATCGAGAGAATCCCCTTGACGGAGCCATCGCGATTTCTCTCGAGGGTTCCAAAGGGGGAGGGAGTCCTCCAGGGCTTGCACCTCCCCTTGAAGTTGTTGGATTTCGTTAAGTTTGGTGGAGTAGCTTAGGATGACCCGGATGGCGCGGAGCCGGAGATCCGGGTTGGGGTCTTCAAGGAAGGCACCCAGGTGGATGGTGGCCTGAAGGGTCAGGCCTTGGAGTTGGCCTTTGGCGAGTTCAGCGGTTTGCCGCTGAAGCAGGGCTAGCTGGGAGCGGAACTCGGGGTGTTGCAGCCAACGGTGCAGTGTCCGGCGGCCGACCTTGGATAGACGGGCGGCCTGGGCGATGGAGGGAGCGGCGGCCAGAATGGGAAGGGCGGACCGCTGGCGGGGGGAGAGATCCGGGTTTTTTATTTGTGTGCCATTTTGTGCCAAAGTGAGCCATGGGCCTCGGTGGTCAGTAAAGAGATTAAGCAAGGCGTAGATGGTTGCCTAATATGAATGGTAGGGAGTGGCCAGCGGAGGCTGCAAGGGCGAGGTGTCAGGGGGGTTGGGGGTGGAAAGAATCCCCCAGGGTAAGATGGAACTTGTTCGCAAGTAAGGCTTCATCTAGGTCAAAGGAGGCTCTTGTTTGGAATCGCAGCCGAAAATGAACGCTCCCGATGTCAACAGTAGCAAAAAACTGAAAGACTTCAGAGATTCATGCCAAAAGTATTACGTATGCTATGTCATGGCATCCCAAGGGCTCTCCCAGGGGGCTAAGTTGCTAGAGTCAACCAATGCCCAACCACAGAACACCTTGTATTTCGGGACGGAACACCCGGATGTTGGCAACTTTGATGCAGCTATCAACATCGGGGAGTATTTCCAAAGTCTCAGCAGCGGAGAGTTTCAGGAGCGACCGGATCATTCGTGCTGGCCATTTACACCGAGTGGGACGAGGTTAGGCGGCCGCAGCTCGCGAAAGATTATGAAGTACCGCAAGAAACCTACGTGGAATGCGATCTAATCGGTGATATCCGCAGGATTCGGAATTTCATAGTCCACGGTGAGGCCCGTGGCGAGTCCCAACCTACAGAATTGAAGGAGCTGGACTGGATAATAGACCCGGCGGGTCTTCAGATTACTGGTGACATGTTCCGCAAAATGATTAACGGAACCAGACAAATGGAATTGCGACTGCGGGAACCGGGAGAATTTCCCTGAGAGGCTACAAGATAGAGGCGAGTCTATCCGGGCGAACCTGAATCAGGTTCCTCAATCTGAACGTTGAACAGTGACCATGGCAATCCGCCCACATCTTATCAATGAAATCTGTTCGGGCTCTCTCGCAACACGTCGGTCTACGGACCTCACGTCGCCCACGGGTCCCTAAGAGGATTCTTCCAATTGAAATTCTGGCAAACCACGATCTTGACAGCCTTAAAGGCGGGAGTGGCCCACGGCACACGCCAAAGCACATAGGCGGCCTCCAAGGGCAGCAGCGTATCCTTGCCCAACCGTGGACCCCTGAGGACATAGCTATTGCTCTTTTCGAGCCGGCGGGCAACTGAGTGCAAGAAACAATGGCCCCGCAGCCACAGTCTAAACGCGGCGCTCTTAACCCGTATTACCCATTTGGCAAAACAAGCGATTCAGTAAATAGGCAATATCTTTACTTTTCGAGTCGTTTTATGAATCCTTTGGCGGTTTATCACCTATAATGTGCTCATAATATTAGCGTTTTGGCATGAAAGTCTTCGCAGATAGCAGCGGCCTCCGCAGACGGCAGTCAGTACAGAATTACCTTGACGCCTACGATGAACACAACAACGCTATCAACCAGAACCCCAACAACGTTGCGGCCCAAATCATGCTTGGAAAGCTTGACCCTGCCATCGTCGAATTGTGCCAAGCAGCCAAGGAAAGAGCACGTCAGTCCGCTGAGCACCTACTGAGCAACGGAATGTTCCGTAAGGATGGCAACTGGTCACAAACTGCGAGCGAACTCTTGGACACACGGCGCTGGTTATCACACTCGCAGATGATCTCGTGGGAGGATGCCCGGAGTCCTAATATCGGACTGGAGGTCGAGTATCTCAAGCCACATTCCGAGCAGTGGCAGGGATATTGGAATCTATACTCTCTCCAAAGCCTTGCTGTAAACGACGGCCAGAAACTCTACGAATCCGACTATGCCTCAGTGGTCATCGATGGTCTGACTGGGTGATCTGATCACTCTCTACGTCGCCCAAAGCTCTGTATTCTTAAGCGGACGGCGCAGATCACTTGCCTCCCGCAGGAAGTCCAGATCCGCGGCGTCCGCTCGCTTGCGAAAGCAGCCCCAAAAGGTCCGTCCGAATTCAAATCCTGACTTTGCAACCTTCCTGGCAGGGGAGTGGAGGTCAGTGGTAGCCATAGCCAGCAGTAGCCCTGATAACTTCCGTCACGGGGAACCAGCGGCCACCCTGCCGTTTTCATCTCCCCCGTCCGGAATCGGCTGTCGGGCCCAGCCTTGGCCCAATCGCTTCTACATCCTGCAAAACGCTGAACATCCTGGGGCTGAGGGCTCGCTCCCCTGTCAAAAAGTTCTGCCGCGGACACACCGGAAGAAAGCCGTGGACACGACGAAAGAGGTATGACATGGGCATCAACTCGCTAACGCACCAGGACGACGGTACCAAAGTCGCGGTTCCCGTTTCTCCAGACGAATGGCGGCAGTGGGTAAGCGCAGGTAGAACCCGGAACTGGATGCTGGACGACCCGCTCATAGACTGGTTGCAACTGTACGGCAAAAGCCGCGATTACCTGCTCAAGCAAGAATTGGCCGGCTACGACAAGGAACTCGACTTCCTTGAGTTTATTTTCGATAAGGGCAGAGAATTCGAGGCCGGCATACTCCGGCTGTTTCAAGGCCAGTACGATGTGACTACGGTCGCCCAGGACTACCGGGAAATCAGCAGTCTGGGCAAGGCTGAAGAGACCTTTGAGGCGATGAAGCAAGGTCTGCCCATTATCTACCAAGCCGTATTATGGGACGCCCACAATATGACCTACGGCTCGCCCGATTTCCTGGTGCGAAGCGATGTCCTGCGCGAGTTGTTTCCTGAGTCGATTTCGGAACAGGATGCAGCGGTATCCGCGCCCGGCCTGGGATCAAACGTCTGGCACTACCTTGTGGTGGATACCAAGTTTACGACGCTGCATCTGAACGCCAGCGGCACCGAGTTGGCCAATGGGGGCAGCGCCCCGGCATATAAGGCACAGGTATATATCTACAACCGGATGTTGGGCCGACTGCAGGATTTCGAGCCGCCCAAATCATATCTGCTGGGGCGTGGCTGGCAACGGACTCAAGGTGGGGTCACCTATCGCTGTTCCAATGCGATGGAACGGTTGGGGCCGGTTCCCCAGGATGGAACTGTCGCCAACGGAGTTCTCATCGCAAGCGCCGTGGAAGACGCCCTGCGCTGGATACGAAGGGTTCGCACCGAGGGCAAAGACTGGCAGCTTCTGCCAGAGCCGTCAGTGCCCGAGCTTTATCCGAATATGAGCAATACTGACGACGCTGACATGATGCTGGAAATCAGCCCCGCCGAACTGGAACCGGGCTTCGGCGAGGAAGAGTCAGGCGGCCGGTGGGTCGGTGCGAAAAAGTCGGCGGCTAGTGAATTGAAAGAACTGACTCAACTGTGGCAGGTGGGAGTCGGCAAGCGCAAAGAGGCCCAGGTTGCCGGCATCTACCGGTGGGACGATCCGCAGGTGACACCGGCAGCCTTGGGGGTGAACGGTCCAAAAACCGGTCCTACGCTTGCGCAGTTATTGTCGGTCAACACTGGCGACGGCTCTTCAGTTCTCCCTTTGCAAATCGAAAAAACCAGGGGCGAATGGCACCCGACACCCGGTGTGGAGTTCTACGTGGACTTCGAGTTTTGCAGCGACCTGAACGACGATTTTTCCAAACTGCCGGAGAAGGGAGGGCAACCGATCATCTTTATGATTGGATGCGGACACATGGAAAATGGGGAGTGGCAGTTCAAGTCTCTGGTCACCGAAAATCTCTCCGCAGAGGAAGAAATCCGCATAATCCAGGAATGGGTTGACCACATGCGGTTGGTCAGAGACAATCTAGACCCCCAAAACGGCATTCCGAGGATTTTCCACTGGTCGCACGCTGAACCAACCGTGCTGGACAAGGCTTACAACTCGGCTAAGGCCAGGCATCAGGAGCATGCCGATTGGCCTGAACTGGGCTGGTACGATTTCTTGACGAAAGTGATGCGGGAGGAGCCTGTGGTGGTCCGGGGCGCGTTGGGTTTTGGCTTGAAGGCGGTGGCCAATGCCTTGCATTCACACGGCCTCATCGAAACGGACTGGGCCGACAGTCCCATTGACGGGTTGGGGGCGATGGTGGGCGCGTGGCGCTGCGACGAGGAAGCTAGGGAGCAAGGTGTGCCGATGAGCCAGTTGCCGCTGATGAATGAGGTTGTCCGCTACAATGAAGTTGACTGCAAAGTAATGATGGAAATTGTCCGCTATCTGCGGACAAATCATTAACGAGAAGCTCAGGGCGACAGCATGGCTCATCGTGGCGCCCTGACAGGCAACGGGTGTCGGGAGCCGGATGTCCGGAACCTGCCCCGTGGTGTTCCATAAACGGGGAGTATGGACTTAAGGGGTATAGGTGCGATAGTAAGGACAACCGGAAAAGTCGGCCCGCAGGGCCCGACCACCGGCCACAGCATGGAACCGAAGGGTCTCCGGCGAGCGCTGATCTTCACCGATCCGGAACAGGCCGGTGGCCAGAGGTACCAGAGGCTCGTAGCCACCGGTGGGGAAGACCAACAGTAGCGTCCCCTTGCGGAGGACTATACGGAAATTGGACAGCCCAGGGTTGTGGGCACGATAGTGCCCAGGGTAGCTCTCCCACTCCTGGGGGTAGTCAAAGCTCCTCGGTCCTGAGTAGCCGTCGTTGATATACCAGTGGGGACCGTGGAAAGCCTCCACGACCCTGTCGCCATCACGTCCGAACTCAAGCAGGAAGTGCTCCAAGTCTGGATGCCCCACGTAAAAGCTATCCTCACCACGCCCTTCCAGGGCAATATCCCGCCCTCCGTATTTCAATAGCGATTGTCCACCTTCAGCAGCGAGGATAAGGGTCTCTCCACCCCCTTGGTACGCGCCGACGTAATCGGCTGCGTTATTCACTAAAGCTGGGTCCGCTGCTGAATGCGCCACGGGGAGTTCCTCGTTATGCAGCCCAGCCCTCAGGAGCCCGAGTAGGTGCATAGCAATCCCCACCGCCCCGTAGGACTCGACGTATCCGTTGACCAAGACGACAACTCCCAGACCGTCGTCCACATCCGCGATGATGGCGGCCACATAGCCCGGCGTGCTGCCTGCGTGCCCCAGGTAAGCATGGCCATCGACTTGCGCCATAGTGAGACCATACCCGTAGTGAGCGCCACCCCACTGCTGAGTCTGTATCACTGGTTGGGTCATCAGAGCAAAACTCTCGTCAGAGATAACACGCCTTATGGACCCGGACCCATGGTTCATGAGCATCCTTAAGTAGGTGGCCATATCCTCGGCAGTGGATGCCTGGCATCCATCCCCCGCTCCGTACTCGCTCCACAGAGCCGGCACTATGCCATGGTCGCGGTGCTCCGGCCTATCATCGTAGAAGCTGCGATAGCCTACGGCCGCCCGTTTACGGGTTTCAAAGCTGATCACCGGGTGTGAGTCGCGCATGCCGAGGAGGTCAAGGACTCGACCTTGTATGACCTCCTGGTAAGGGCGCCCGGCTACCTCTTCCAGAAGGAAGCCCAACGTCTTGTACCCGATGTTCGAGTAGCGAAAGTGCTCCCCTGGAGGCGCGCCCGTCTTCGTCTCCCTTAGGGCCCATGACTCATAGTAGCCATGAGGCGCTATCTCGGTGCCGCTAACCAGCCCGGAAGTATGGCTCATCAAATGATGGGTCGTAATGGGGGCGTAATCGGATTGGACCTGGAACCAGGGTAGGTAGCGGGACACAGGAGAATGGAGGTCCAATAGACCTTCGTCGCGGAGTTGCATCAGTGCAACGTTGGTGAAGGACTTGCCTATGGAGCCGATTTCGAACATGGAATCGGCCTCTACTGGTGTTTGGGAAGCTACGTCGGCATACCCGAAGGTGCGCACCCGAAGCACTTCCTCTCGGGTTGTGACTGCGACGGCCATGCCCGGCATATTGGCTTCCCTGATTCTTAGCTGCGCAAATTGGTCGATTTGCTCGAAAGCCTTCTCAAGACTCGTCATTATTGCTCCTATCCGGTTGGGCTCACCATCATGCCGGCACGAATGATCCGACTGTACCCCATTTTACCCTTACCCGTATCTGAGCGCTGAGCCCAAGGCAGTGGAAAACAGCGGCTGCCGCTGTTTCTCTTAAGTGTTGTCAGTGAGGGCCATCACGAAGGGGAAGCTGGCCATACTTTGGTCATCCAAGTCCGGTCTCTGTCCGGAATGAAGTCGCTTACCATTCAGTGATCGGCTCCAATCATTATTTCGACAGGAGCGTTGGTACTCAAAGTACCCCTCCAGAGTTACAATGGGCGCAATCGAATCATCGGAGGTCAAGGAAATGTTTAACAAAGCAATATTGGGTATGGAGCAGTGTCAGGCTGCGATCAATGCAATGATAGCTGAATTCAACAAAGAACCAGGTCGCCGCCCCATAGCTATGGCCATCGTAGACGATAATGGAAATCTCCTCAGCTATGCTCAAACCGATGGGTGCCGTGCCTCCACCGGCCGGAACACCATCAGGAAAGCGTACTCCGCCTCCATCGGCGGGATGGACTCGGCGGCCTACGGAGAGCGGATGAAGACCATTGGCATCAGTTTAACGGAGATGGGTGACCCAATGTTGTTCTCGGGACAAGGTGGAGTCGTGGTCGTTGACCCCAAGGACGGCGCCGTTCTAGGGGGCGTCGGAGTTGCAGGCCTTCCCACGGGCAAAGCGGACGAGGACATTGCCAGGATTGGCCTTGGCGCAATGAACCTTTAACTGAAGCAGTAAAATGGGAGCGGCCATTCCCCGCGCCGCTTATTCTAATGCCGATGTGAGTTACTCCCCGGTCATTCTGGGAAGTAACTCACCCATGGATGTAGGCCTGAGTGGCGTTGTGTCTCCAGCCCCACAGCAGCTCATGGAATGGTAGCGGTCAAGATGCGCCCATGAATATCTCCAGGACGGTTCTGGGAGAGCGCGTGACGAGAGGCAGCGCATTGCGGCTAGTGTGTTGCGCTGCCATCTTCGATACCGCGCGGGAGCGGCTACTGCTCACGCGGAGGTCGGACAACGGGTTGTGGTGTTTGCCCGGAGGGGGAATGGACGCCGGAGAGAGCGCTGCCGAGGCATGCGAGAGGGAAGTGCTGGAAGAAACCGGCCTAACGGTAAAGGTAGACAAATTGATAGGGGTATACAGCAATCCACACAGAGTGATTGAACACCTTGGAGGAAGGCGTACACAAGGCGTCGCCTTGAATTTCGAGGCCAAAGTTGTTAGTGGGAAACTCACAATAACCGAAGAGACCACCGGAGTTGGCTACTACTCCCCTGAGGAAATGCAGAGCATGGCTGTGTGGGACCATCATAGGGAGCGCATCAACGATGCCTTGGCCGGGGTTTCGACGGCCTTTATTCGCTGACACGTCGTGGTTGATTGCAGGACCAACCCCCAACACGAATCGTATCTCACCGGGCCTGTGTAACATGTTTAACCGGAATATCTATTAATTCGGGGGAGTGGGATACTCAAATGGCCCTGGCCCCTCGACGCCCAACCCACTCGCCTGTTCCAAACACGCCAAGGGCCAATGTTATAATTGGCCTCCAACAGTAGGAGGAAATCGTTAGATGACCAGCAAAAAAGTCCGGCTCACTGAACTGTCCCACTGCGCCGGTTGAGCCGGGAAGCTCAGTCTTGAGGACCTGGTCCGGGTCCTAAAGGAGCTGCCAGTAATCAAGAGTCCCGACCTTTTGGTAGGGACTGGAGACGACGCGGCCGTCTATAAAATCAACGACCACACCGCCCTGATCTTGACGGTGGACTTTTTCACGCCCATCACCGACGACCCCTTCGAGTTCGGCTCCATCGCGGCGGCGAACTCTTTCAGTGACGTATACGCTATGGGTGGCAAGCCCTTGCTGGCCCTTAACGTGGTGTGTTTTCCTGCGGACCTAGCCAAAGATTTCCTTGCCGATGTCCTCCAGGGCGGTTACGCCAAAGCAGCCGAGGCTGACTGCTTGATCGTGGGAGGTCACACGGTCGACGACGCAGAGCCCAAGTACGGCCTCTCGGTAGTCGGAACGGTGGAACCAGGTAAGCAGGTGACCAACTCGGGCGCTCAGCCAGGTGACTCCCTTGTGCTTACTAAACCACTGGGCACAGGCATCATAACCACGGCTGGCAAACAAGCAACAGTGTCACCCGCTGTGCTGAAAGAGGCAGTGAACGCCATGACCACGCTGAATCGGGCCGCCTCCGAGGCAATGATGAAAGTAGGAGTCAACGCCTGTACCGACGTTACGGGGTTCGGCCTTACGGGACACCTTTGGTCTATGGTGCGAGGCAGTGGCGTAGGCAGCACGATATACGCCAAAGATGTGCCCGCCCTGCCCGGTGTGTGGGAGCTTCTTGAAGAAGGGACGGTCCCCGGAGGCACCTTCCGTAACCTCCACGGCGTCGCCGGGTCTGTAACCTGGCACCCGGAACTAACTGAACAGCAGCAGCTACTCTTGTGCGATGCCCAGACTTCTGGAGGACTGCTTATTTCGGTTCCCAGGGACAGGCTCGATGGATTGCTCTCCGAACTACGTAGCGTTACTGTAGCCGCCGCGGTGATAGGAGAAATAACCGAAGGCCCGGTGGGACAAATTCAAGTTTTGCCTTGAACTGTCAGCCCTACGCGGCTCGTTGACACCACTAGTGCCGGAAAGTAACATGCTCAACGGCAGACATCGTCGCCCTATGCGACTAGAGCCGCTGTCCAATCCAAACTGAGAGGCGCCAGTTGAAGAGGCCTGAGCGGATCAAGACAGCACCGGACCAAGGAATGGGCAACCGGGTCCCCCCGGGCCAATTCTTGTCCAACAAATTCCCGGTGCTGACCTACGGACCCAACCCCAAAATAGATATAGGATCGTGGAATATCCGGGTCTTTGGTCTGGTGAGCCGAGACCTAGAGTTGGATTGGGCTCAATTCTCCAAATTACCCTGGGTAACGGTCACAGCCGACTTTCATTGCGTTACCCAGTGGAGCGCCCTAGACATCGCCTGGGAGGGCGTCCCATTCAAGGACCTGGTGTCATTGGCCGGCGCAAAGCCGGAGGCAAGGTTCGTGATGGTCCACTGCTACGGTGGCTATTCCACCAACCTGCCCCTGGACCTGGCGATGGAAGAGGGGCTCTTCGCTCACAAACACGGCGGGGCGCCTCTGGAAGAAAGCCACGGCTGGCCACTGCGCTTCGTTGTTCCCAGCCGCTACGGGTGGAAAAGCGCCAAGTGGGTGAATGGGGTAGAGTTGATCGCGGAGGATGCCCCCGGCTTTTGGGAGCAAAGGGGTTACAACAACAACGCAGACCCCTGGAGAGAGGAGAGGTTTTGGCCGGAGTTGACCCTTTAGAATGGGCCACCTCGACTTGATTGCCGTGGAACAATTAGGCTTAAGCTGAAGACCCTCGGTTCTTCCTTCACCGCCTAGACGCCCGAACCGGCTTGTTACGCCGCTCGCTGTTGCTCTTCGCTAGGCGCCCCGCTGGAAACCGCTGCCTCCATCACTGGCTCTTCCACGTCCTTGAGGTATCCGCACTGAAGGCAACTTAGGTACTTGCCAAATATGTCCTCCGACAGGTACAGGTCTCCACGGCATTTTGGGCAGGTTTTAAACTTGATCATCTCTGTCCCGCCTCCGGCCCCAATACGTTTATCTTGGGGTGTGGCATCGTGGTTGACACGATTCATATCAAGTTGTATCATACCTTCAGCGTAACGTCAAGGAATCTACCGCAGAGTCGGATTCAAGGAAGCCCATGGATCAGAGACCGAGAAACAGAGTGATCGGCCGGACCAGAATCCCATCTCAAGGACCCCCTCGGCGGCCGGAGCAAACAACTCTATCCAGAACCCAGACTGGGTCTACGCGGCAAGAGGCCGCCAGCTATGGTGACTCCGAAGAGTTGCTAGCCTTGGAGGGGGTGTATATTATCAGCGTCGCTGCTCGCCTCCTTGAAATGCATCCCCAGACCCTCCGGAAATACGAAAGATTAGGATTGGTCAACCCGGTCCGTACCATAGGGATGCTGCGCCTGTACTCTCGGGAAGACCTGCGCAAAGTCCGTCTAATTCGCCAACTGGGTGAAATGGGGCTTAATCTAGCTGGCGTGGAGTTCGCCCTCAAAACCGTGGACCACCTGCTTGAACTGAAGGACCGATTAACCGCGATGGTGGAGGATGGTCCTTCTAAGAACCTGATTCAACGGGAGATCGACCGGGTATTCGAAAGCTTGAACCTTCCTACGGACGATTGATGCCGCCCGGACGATTGATGCCGCCGGGACGATTGATGCCGCCCGGACGATTGATGCCGCCGGGCATAATCAAAAGGGTCACTGAAGATTATTCATATGAGAGATGAATCCAACAACAACGCGGGCAACGGCCACAACCCTGCCGAGGGTCTGGAAGCCGACAGCCTAAGTCAGCTACCACTTGAAGAGCAGATCTCAACGCTACGAGATTACTTGGCGGAAGCCCGCCGGGAAGCCAGCCAGAATCTGGACACTGCCCAGCGGGCTCAGGCAGAGCTGGCCAACTTCCGCAAAAGAGCCGACGATGAGCGCATTTCCCAAGGAAAATACTCTAACAGCCGGCTCATCACCAAGCTGCTACCAGTTATAGAAGAGCTTGACCTAGCGGTGACCCACGCTCAGGGGGAAGGGCCCAAAAATCCCTGGCTGCAGGGAGTCATGCTGATCCAGCGAAAGTTGCTAACCCTTCTCGAGTCTGAGGGAGTGTCTCCCATCGAATCCGTGGGCTCCATGTTCAATCCATTAGAACACGAGGCGCTGGGCACCGAGGAGACCTCGATGTATCCTCCGGGATACGTTACTCAGGCTATTCGTCCGGGCTACCGATTACATGACCGGGTAATCCAGCCCGCTCAGGTGATGGTAGCGGTAGATAAGCAAAGCACCGAAGGACCTGCAGAGAATATAGAATCTACTGAAACACAGGAGTCTGGAAATGGCTAAAGTTCTGGGCATCGATCTTGGCACAACGAACTCAGTCGCAGCGGTGATCGAAGCCGGTGAGCCTGAAGTGGTGGAAAATGCCGAGGGGGCCAGGCTGACTCCGTCGGTCGTGGCCGTCAACACAAGGACCACTGAGAGATACGTGGGGCAGGTGGCCAAGCGTCAAGCGGTCACCAATCCGGAGAACACCGTGTTCTCGGTCAAAAGGCTCATGGGGCGCAAGTTCGACGACCCAGAAGTAACGATGGCCGCCCAGCGGCTCCCTTACAAGATAGTGAAGGGTCCCCAAGGGGACGCGGAAGTGGAGATGGCCGGCCAGGCCTATGGCGCACCGCAAATCTCCTCCTTCGTCCTGCAAAAGATCAAGCAGGACGCTGAGGCCAAGCTGGGCGAGAGCATCGCTCAAGCGGTGATCACGGTCCCGGCCTACTTCAACGACTCGCAGCGGCAGGCCACCAAGGACGCTGGAACCATCGCCGGCTTGGATGTGCTACGTATTATCAACGAGCCCACCGCTTCTTCCCTGGCCTACGGGCTGGACAAGACCAAGACGGATGCTACCATTGCTGTCTTCGACCTCGGGGGAGGCACCTTTGACATATCCATCTTGCAGATGGGGGACGGGGTATTTGAGGTTAAGTCCACCAGTGGAGATACCTACCTGGGCGGCGATGACTTCGACCAAGCGATTCTTGACTGGTTAACCCAGGACTTTCGGCAGGAAACAGGAATCGACCTGTCCAAGGACCGCATGGCCCTTCAACGCTTGAGAGATGCTGCGGAGCGGGCCAAAGTGGAACTGTCCAGCGTGTTGGAGACCGAAATTAACCTGCCATTCATCACCGCAGACGCCAGTGGGCCCCAGCATTTGGTCAAAACTCTTAGCCGCTCCCGCTTGGAGCAATTAGTGGCCGGCCTGATCAGCCGCACCGAGGGCCCCTGCCGACAGGCGTTGACTGACTCCGGCCTGGGCGCTGGAAACATCGATGAGGTAATCCTGGTGGGTGGAATGACCCGGATGCCGGCGGTCCAAGAAAAGGTCAAAGAGATGTTCGGCAAAGAGCCGAACCGAGCGGTCAACCCCGACGAGGCGGTCGCCTTAGGCGCGGCGATCCAGGCTGGAGTTCTGTCGGGGGACGTAGGCGACATCGTTTTGCTGGACGTTACTCCGTTGACTCTCGGTCTGGAAACTCTTGGCAGCGTGTTGACTACGTTGATCCCACGCAATACCACCATCCCCACCAAGAAGAACGAGACCTTCACCACCGCCGCCGACGGTCAGACCAGCGTCGACATCCACGTGTTACAGGGCGAGCGACCGATGGCTGCCGATAACAAGTCGATAGGGAGGTTCATGCTAGACGGGTTGTTGCCGGCTCCCCGGGGCCTTCCTCAGATAGAGGTCGCCTTCGACATCGACGCCAATGGCATCCTCAGCGTATCGGCGCAAGACAAGGGCACCGGCAAAGAGCAGAAGATCGTAATTCAGTCGGGGTCTGGCCTAGCCAAAGAAGACATCGACCGTATGGTGGACGACGCCAAGGCCCACGAGGAAGAGGACAAACAGAGACGCGCCGAAGTTGAGACCCGCAACCAGGCCGACTCGTTGGTCTACAGCACGGAAAAGCTGCTGTCTGAACACGCAGACAAGGTGCCAGACGACTTGAAGACCGAAGTGGAAGCCAAGATTTCCCAGTTGAAGGCTGCTATCGCCAATAATAGCGTGGCGGAGATGCAAGTTGGGATCAACGACTTGAATGCCCTGGTACAGCGGCTGGGGGAGACTGTGTACGCCCAAACTGGCCAACCCTCTGCATCACCCGATGACCCATCAGCTTCCGGCGACCAACCAGGTGATAGCACTGTGGAGGGTGAGTTCCGCGAAGTGTAGATTACAGGGCTAGCCCAATATCCGGACCTAAGCACGTCTGATATAATACGTGCCTAACCCCAACACATATGTTGTTCGATAGTTGATGAGCCCTCTAAGGCATAGACGGCTTTGGAGATGAAATGAGCATGGGGAAACGCTCGGACGAAGAGGTGATAGGAAACGAACAAAGCGGGGAGATCGAGGGGATCAACCAACCCCTTACCCCACTTCAGTACCACTACCTCAGTCTGCTGCAACGAGTGATAGCGGTGAAGAATAGCTATCAGACCGACCCTAACTATGAGGGGTGGATGATGGCCGCCATCAGCAAAGCCATATATTCCACCCTACGGGATTCCATCGAAGCAAACATAGGTGATGCCGCCAAGGAGTTGCTCCGCCGGGAGCAATACGTGAACTAGGAGAGGGCCTAGTACTGGTTGCTTCCCGAATTAGGAAGCAACCGGGCGCGGACTAGGTATCCAATGAGGCGGTTCTCGTACTTCATAACCCTTTCAATCCGCTGCGCCCCAAGAGGACCGTCCTTCAACGCCCGGGATGATCTTTCCTATGTGTGCCAAACCCTGGGCGCAAAATTGCCTTTTGAGATAGTCCCTCAGTCCCTCTAAGGCCCACCGGCGGTTTCCCACACCGGGATCGTCCCCGGCCTCACACCCAGAGAAGGTTCTTATCCCGGTATATCGTGCACCGGGAAGATTTCTTTCTTTACCCCGGCCACGGTTTCCTCAGCGAACTGTCTAGCATCCCGTCGCACATCGGTTGGTATCTCCGGGCTAACCGTGTCCCGGAGGCGGTCCAAGCCGTGCTCCCGTGCGAACCTTTCGGGTATCACGTCCGGCCACTCTACGTCCAGCATCACACCGTAGGCCAGCGTCCACGCGCGGGGGACCGCGCCCAGGTCGTAACCACCGCCACCCAAAGCAAGCCACGGTATCCCAAGGGCTGCCAGTTCTTTGATCGCCTCCACGTACCCGCGGGTCGTGACCTGAAGATGAGTCAACGGGTCGCTGTGATAGCTGTCAATCCCCAATTGAGTCACTAGGACATCGGGGGAGAAGGCCTTCAGCAAACCAGGTACCACCTGATTAAATACTTCCAGGTAGATTTCATCGTCAGTATAGGGATACAGAGGCAAGTTAACGGCATACCCGTGGCCCGGCCCATCTCCCAGTTCGTTCACGAAACCGGTGCCGGGAAACAAATAGCGCCCTGATTCATGTAAGGAAACGGTTAATACGCGGGGATCATCATAGAAGGCCTCCTGTACTCCGTCGCCGTGGTGGGCATCGATATCAATGTACGCTACACGCATCCCCCGGTCCAAGAAGTACCTGATGGCGATGGCAGGATCATTGAATACGCAGAAACCGGATGCGTGATCCCGGGCCGCGTGATGCAGTCCACCAGAGATGTTGAATGCCACATCCACCTCACGGCTGGCCACCAATTCCGCGGCGACCAGAGAAGCCCCCGTGCTGAGTGTTGCTGCATCATACATGCCCGGGTATGTGGGGTTGTCGCCTCCGGCACCAAAATTGAACCGGGAAGGCTCGTATCCGCTCAGTCCCCAGCTAAAACTCCGCACGGCTGAGACGTATTCGGGGCTATGCACCCAACTCAGTTCCTCCTCTGTCGCCTGCCTGGGAGTGACCAACCGAGATACATTGTCCTCAAATGCTCCGTAGGCCCGTAATAGCTCATAAGTGTACCGAAGGCGGACCGGTCGCATCGGGTGGTCACGCCGTAATTGGTGGCTGGAGAGGGCATCCTCGTATACAAAAGCAGCGCGTTGCATCAGCCCGCCTCTTCACATATTTGCTTGAGCTCTTCGGCCATGTGGGACCAGTGGGTGCCGCGCCAGTACAGCCTAAGGCACACAGGGCATTCCGTGAACTTACACTGGCGCTGGAATACGTAGGGAGGGACGCGGCCCAACACCCCCCTCTTTTCCACGCTGGTCAGCACCTCGTTGCACCTGACGCACCGAGAAAAACCGGATTCCAAGTCTAATTTTAACTCCCTTACCAATTGTCTCAACTGGCCTCTGAAATCATCTTCCGTAATCTGTACCACGCGCATCTGCCCGAGCCGGGCGGACCGGCGCCGCTGGAATCCAGCGTCTCGCGTCACTAACACCCGGCCCTCAAGCAGGGCTATTCTCACCAACTCGTTGTCATCCTCCGCCTTGAGCAATATAGTGTCGTATCCCATGGCCCGGAGCCATGTCGCTGTTCGCCCTACGTTTATGTCAACCACGAAACGGGGCTCTGATGGCATGATCCACCAAGTCTCTACCTAACCCAAACACCAGGCAGCTTCCCGTCCACAACTAGGCGCTAATCCGATTGGCAACCGGAAACAACCAATGTTTCCAGAATTACATAGTAACCGGGATGCCAGGAATGTTTCGGAGTCTATGTATTTCGAGAGACAGGGTCAAGGGGTAGCATACAGTTGCACCACCCAGCTACAACTAGCCAAACCCAATGGCGACTGTTTAACGCAAAAAAATTCTAGAAATTCGCCTAGCCCACCCCTAGGCACTCGAAAACCACTTCTAGTATCCTGCCATCGAGTACCAAATGGCTCTCATAATTTGGGTTTATGCAGTGGTCTTTCGTTATGCCGGCGCCACGGCCAATTGACTCCTCATAGTGTTTGTCCCTCATCGGGGACAATATCACTGGCAAGAAGGAGATAGATAATGCTAAACGGATTCGATAACTCCCTCGAAGAGCGACTCAAGCAAGCAGAGCTTGCCGAGAAAGAGTTGCAACGGCTACAGCCCATAGCCGCGGAAGCTCCTTTGCTCCGGTCTGAACGTGAAAAAACGACCAAGGAACTGGAGAGAAGGCGGGCGAAGGCGGCAGCCATGCACCAAGCGGAACAAGCGGTACAAGCAGCGGCGGAGAAGCAGACCAAGGTGCCCGAGCTGCTAGGGACCTCCGCTAGGGCAGTGAAAGAGCTGTTCCTTGCACTAAGAGACGTAGAAAACCTCCGGCGTGAAGCTATGCAGGCTCTGGCCAATGTAGACAGAGTTGACTACGAGATGGAATTGGAGGAAGGCGAGGCTCACGAGCAATCCCTGGACCGGGACACTCGGGGCCTGGCTTATGCTTTAGCCGCCAGGCACGGCGACGCCCGGGTCAAACGGTTGTTGGACGAGATGACACCGGGGTTCACCATGCTCCAGGGCTGCAACCTGGACGACCCTATCTACCGGGACTTGGCAAATTTCGTGGTTGAGCGCGTTCAAACGCCACCACGCCAGGCCGCACCACGCCCGGCAACCCCCCAACCCAAACAGCCTAACGGAATCAAAAGCGAAACATAGGAGGCATTTAGGTCGATATCCATGACCTAAATGCCTAGTTGATTTAAAGCCGTGGCCTCCAACCTTGGATAGGTTGGCCAGGGGAGTCCATGAGAAGCTGACGGTCCTTGTGACTGCGCAGGCCTATGCCGTCACTATTGCTGTAGAGCCGCCTCTGATGGTGGTATCGATCGGGCAGTCCGGATCACCCTGACGCATCTTCCTAACCCGCTCTTGGTTCACCATCTTGCTGTGCCCGGCTGTTGATCAGACGCCGGGGCAGGAGTCAGGGTATGGCTAACACCGAATGGGCTTTGAGAGTGGTTCTCTTGCTCGTCTTTGTTGTTGTTACGGCGGCCTGCAATTCAGTAGATACTCCCACGAAATCTCCCGCATCCACAGTCGTTACGCCCCCGGCAACGTCCGTTCTTGTCTTCACCCCAACTGCCCCGGTGGATTCCGCTGCAACGAACACTCCCACGATATCGGCACCAGACAGCGCTCCGGCGCATTTGACTATCGCGTCCGAAGCCCACTTGGCGGAGTCCCTTAGGTTAGTTCCTTTGGATTTTGCCGGAACGGTGCTGGAATTCTTCACCTATAGCGTCCCAGGCAACGCCAACGAAGAAAGCGAATGGTATGTGTTCCCCGAGGGGGTGGCGCTCCACGAGGTATTCAGTTTGCGAACAGGTCTATTAAAGGGGTTAGGAATAGACGTCCTGGAGTTGAACCCGAGTATCTGGTCGTGGCAACCTGGCATTCAAATGGAGACCTTCTTCATCGGCAAAGGGTTGTTGGACCGGAACTATATCATCGGTAATCTGGTGGAGCTTTGTTACGAGGAAACGAGCTACCGGAAGACCACCTACTGGGGCCTCGACGAAGATTTCACCCCCGTCATGAGGCTTCCACTTCGTGGTGGTTTGGGTCTGACCCTCAACCGGGTAGCTATTCTAGACGGCATGTTGCTGGCGGCACCGGCCAGCGGAATCATGGAGGGGCTAATCGCTACCCAAGAAGGGGCAGCACCCAGCTTGATTAATAGCGGCGGCCATCGAGCAATTGCTGAGGCCGCCGGGGAAGGCTTCATTAGCGGGGCGTTCATGCCAGCGCAATGGATTGTAGACAACTGGAATACAAGAAACCGCAGGTCAACTGACCGTCTGGACCGTTATAAGGAAGGGGCTAACAGATGGGAAAACTTGAAGCCTTACACCCTTGCGTTGTTTGGCTACCGTGTACACCAAGATACGGAGGAAATCTCCGTAGCCCTGTATTATCCCGATCCTAAATCGGCCGCCGCCGATGCCCAGGTTCTGGAGGACCGTTGGAATAGCTTCTACTATGATCCCATGGGCCCGTTGTTGGGATCGGAATCGGAAGACGTTCCAGCTACGGCGTCGTGCTCGCCGTTCTCAACGACGGCAATAGAAGGCCCCGGTCACTCGGTTCTTGTGGGCAGTTGCCCGGTGCTCAGAAGCGAGGAATACGACATCACAGTTAAGGGCCCTGGTCTATGGTTGTGGTTGTTTTTCACCAGAGAGTTACAGTTCTTGGTACAAGACTTAGATGAGCTGGGCTAAGGCTAGCTAAGCGGCTCCAGTACCCACTCAAGCGTTTTCAGTTTCATACCGCCTTGAGCACGACCATAAATACCCAAGCGAGTGTGCTCACAACTCGTCCCAGGAGCAACAGATTGCAACCATTTCGGTTGGCTAGCTTCGTCATATTCACGTTATTGCTGGGGGCGGTCGTAGCCGTAGCCTGCACCAACGACGGTGGGGCATCAACTCCCGCCGATACGCTGCCCTCATCCGCCCCCACGCCGGATGTCGAAGCCATCGTTGAAACGGCCGTTCGAGAGACGTTGGAAGCGATGCCCACCCCGGCCCCTGCGCCCACGCCGGACATCGAGGCTATAGTCGGTACAGTCCTGCAACAAACAATGGAAACCCTGCCGGAGGCGTTGTTCACCGGTGGCAGTATGGACGCCAAGACTCCCGGGGATACGAGTTTGTCTCCGGAGCCGGCCTCAGTCTCTGAGACGCAGGCGCAGACAGTCGAGGTCCAGACTATGCGTGCGTTCCCGCCTGTGGCCGCTCTATCCAGGACTGTTGGAGGCTCAAGCGCGATTCCCATCGCACAGGAGGTCAGCGAGGCCGGAGGTCTCACCGTGACAGCCAGCGGCGCGGTAACGGTATCGGCGGATGAGGCCTATGTAGTCGTGATCACCGAGCAGTTCTACGGCCCTGGCCCGGAAAGGCTATCTCACGAGGACCGTGACAATGTGGTACATAATCTAATGGACATCGGCATCAGCGAGGATGATATCGAGTTCGAGTCCGGGCAACAGTATGACTCGGAAACCATTTCGGTGGAAGTACAGATTACGGACCTGCCGGAGATCGGCGACCTTATCCTCGACGCTGTGGAGGATGTGATCAGACGCTCTGAGCGCAGCGGAGTTCATTTTCGCGTCACGGGGCAGAATTGCGACCTGGCACTCGCAGCAGCCCGCCAACGAGCAATTACGCAGGCCGAAAGAGACTCGCTCGATCTAGCCGAAGCTCTCGGTCTGGTCCGGGGCGGAATCATAGCTGTGGTCGAAAACCCGACCAACAGCTTCGGCCCGCGACTCCCCAGTTCAGACAAGTGTGGCGGCGGGCAGTTTCACCCTTACCAAACGCGGCTAATGCCGTTCGACGCCGACCCCGAACTCGAAGTGTCACTACGGATGCGGATTACCTACGGCCCCGAGTCCGAACAATCCGGAGGTTTCACTGCTACAGCCGATGGCTCGACGAAAGTACCGGCGGATGAGGCTTACATAGTCGTAATCCCCGAGCAGTTCTACGGTCCCAATGGTCCGGAACCGATTACCGGGAAAGATCGTGCTGATGTGATAGAAGCGATCGAGCAAGTAGGAATCGCCAGGGATCACATCGAAATCATTTCCGGGCATCACCCCTTCGAGCCAGTCCAAATATCCGTAGAAGTAGCGGTGGAGGACCTGCCAGAGACTGGCGACCTCATCCTTGATGCCGTGGAGGAGGTGATCAGACGCTCAGAGCGCAGCGGCGTCCGTTTTAGCTTGTCGGAGGAGAATTGTGACAAGGCGCTTGGGCTGGCCCGCCTGGACGCGATTTCCCAGATCAATAGGAAAGCCAACGACATGGCTGCGGCACTTGGTATGGTCCGCGGTGCAGTGATAGGTGCGGTTGAGGATCCGTTCAGTAATTTCGGATACCGTCCCACCAGAACCGAAAGGTGTGGCGGCCTATTCCAGGTACCCTACGCTTTGCTATCATTCGACGCAGAGCCCAACGTCGACGTCGTCTTACAGCTACAGATCACCTTTGACCCGCAGTCCGACGAGACCCCCGGCCTAGTGGCGTTCGCCAACAGCTCCCTGACGGTAACAGCCGACGAAGCTTATGTGGTTGTGATCCCACAACGGTTTTACGGCCCTAGGGGTCCAGAGCCGCTCTCTACGGAGGATCGCACGGACGTAATAGACAAGCTCACCGCGATAGGGATCGCCAGGGACGACATCGAGATCGTCTCCGGGCGTCAGTCCTACGAGCCATTCCAGATATCCGTAGAGGTAGCGGTCGCAGACCTGCCCAGGGTCGGTGAACGTATCCTTGACTCGGTGGAAGAAGTGCTCAGGCGCTCCGAGAACAGCGGAGTTCGCTTTGGCCTGTCGGAAGAGAGCTGCAACGCGAGCCTGGCCCTGGCCCGCCGGGATGCCGCTCCTCAGGCTGACAAGGACGCCGATCGTCTGGCCGAGGCAATTGGCGTAGTCCGCGGTGGCGTCGTTAGTGTTGTAGAGTACGCTCTCGTCGGTTTCAACTACGGCTTCAACTCCGGCGCAACTGGCAATGAGACATGCGGTGGGCAATTCCAAGACACTACCGCGCTGCTGCCATTCGACGCCGAGCCCCAAATTGACGTGGCTATACAGCAACGTATTGGCTACGCCATCTCAAGGTAGAGGCGGCCTAACGCCACACCTGGCGGGCAGTGAACAGGCCAATGGTCGCTCGAGTGGGCTGGACTAATTCGTAGTGCCTCGAGACCGAAGCTAGCTTTTGCGCTTCTGAATGGTGGTCATCAGTTCAACCAATAACGGCCTTGACTTAGACACTTGGAAGTGATTGGCTGAATTGACCACCATCGTTGCCTCAAGGTAAATCCACTCCCCATTACTCCTTGAGGTTTGAGTGTGATTGCCTCTCACGCTGAAGGGTAACGCACTGCGAAGCCAACATTTGGGGTTATCTAAACTTCCGGTTAGAGGAGGCGCCTCCATGGCCAAGTTAGCGGAATACAGCAACAAATACGACAACATTCGCATGGAGAGACGTGACGGGATTCTTCAGATCGCTTTCCATTCCAATGGCGGTCCCCTGCAATGGGGAGGAGGTCCCCACGAGCAGTTTCCTAGAGCATTCTATGATATCGGCAGCGACCCGGAGAACCGGGTGGTTATCATGACGGGGACCGGCGACGGATTCAGCGGCCCCCCAGGAAGCGCGGCCACGGCTCCCAAGAGAGCCCCCAGCGAATGGGACAAGACCTACTGGGAAGGCAAACAGCTTCTGACCAACCTCTTGAACATAGAGGTGCCCATGATCAGCGCCATCAACGGCCCGGCTCTTCGGCATTCCGAGCTGCCATTGCTCTGCGACATCGTGTTGGCATCCGAAGAAGCTGCGTTCCAGGACTCCGGCCACTTCATTAGCGGGCTGGTCCCGGGAGACGGCATGCACATCATTTATCCCTTGCTCCTAGGCTTGAACCGAGGTAGGTACTTCCTGTTCACCGGACAGACTATTGGGGCCAGGGAGGCCCTCGACCTAGGCTTGGTCAGCGAGGTTTTGTCTCGCCAGGAGCTGTTACCTCGCGCTTGGGCACTAGCGGAGCAATTGGCCCAACAGCCAAATTTGGTGCTGCGGTACACCCGCGTCGCCCTTACCCAACACATAAAGCGGCAGATGCACGATATCCTGGGATACGGTCTGGATCTAGAAGGACTAGGCTCTGCGGACAGCTTACTGACCCAAACATAGCGTTAACCCAGGCCTCCCCGTAACCAACCCGCAACCATCAGTACGGACGTGATCACGGGTTGATAAATGCGCCGGCATCTGGCAATATGGTGCCATGAGAATTGGGGCATTTGAGATCAACGAGCCTGTGCCGGACCTGCGGGAACCGCATGTATTCGCAATGGTGAGGCCTTGGGTAGACGTGGGAAGCGTCGGCACCTTGACCCTCAATCGCTTGGAGCGGCATCTGGGGGCGACGGAACTCGGTCGTTTGGTACGACCGGGTAACTTCTTCGACTTCACCCGCTACCGCCCTACCATGAAGTTGGTACAGGGTGAGCGAGAGGTTAAGATCCCCAATAGCATCATCCGGTATGCCAAAACGGAGAACGGTCCCGATTATCTATTCTTCCACCTGCTGGAGCCTCACTCCAACGGCGAGGACTATACCGACTCCCTGCTGGAAGTGGTTAAATACTTCGAAGTCAAGAGGTACTGTCGTCTAGGAGCGATGTATGACGCGGTCCCTCACACCCGGCCTTTGTTGATCACCGGGTCCTTGGGGTCGGTGACCCAGTCGCGGCAAGTGCCCCATCTGAGACTTCGCCGCAGCACCTATCAGGGACCCACCACCATTATGAACCTGCTTTCTGAGGGGATAGAACGGTCCGAGATAGAATCTATTAACTTCATGGTTCATCTCCCTCAATACGTTCAATTGGAGGAGGACTACGCTGGGACTTCGAGAATGATCGAAGCATTGTCTTCGGTCTACGACGTTTTCCCCCAAGATCTAGCTCCAGCCCGCCGGGGGCAACGCCAGTACCGGGAACTGAGTGCGTCAGTGGAACGTAACACTGAGCTTAGAGACCTTATTCAGCAGATGGAAGCTTACTACGACGCCCAACTCGACTCAGAGGAGTCCTCCACCGAGGAACCAACTGCCACAGCAAGCCTTTCGCCGGAGATAGAAAGGTTCCTGAGCGAACTCGGGGACCGACTCGATTCAGACAACGACGAGTAACTTCCTGGCCCCGGTTGCTCGCTCGACTCGCCATCAGCCTCTGTCGCCAGCCGCAGCTTTAGATCCCATCATCCAGGCCTATCCTTCCGCGACTATATCCAATTGCTGCTTTCGAAGGACTGGCCATATGGTTAACATATTCCGCCTTGCTGCCAAATGGGGCGTATGCTAGACTTCCCTGACGATTGAGGGAAAGCCGCAGCGAATTTGGCGACATTGGGACTAACTATATGGCAGGCGCACGCAATTCGGAACAAAATGGCAAAGGGATTATTTTTTCGGGTATGCGGCCCACTGGTCTCTTGCACCTCGGTAACTACCTGGGGGCACTACGCAACTGGGTAGACTTACAGCAGGAGTACAACTGCATCTACTGCGCTGTGGATGTCCACGCACTAACGACCATTGAAACCGCCGCAGAGTCCGCCGAGATTCAGTCCAATATTGAGGACATGGTCCTAGACTGGCTGGCGGCGGGGCTGGACCCGGAACGCAGCATTATCTTCGTTCAGTCTCACGTTCCGGAAGTGATGTCCCTCCACACCTTGCTTAGCATGGTGACGCCCCTTGGGTGGTTACTGCGCGTTCCTACCTTCAAAGAAAAAGTCCGGCAGATGGACGAGACCGAAGAGAGCGTTAACTACGGGCTGGTGGGCTACCCAGTCCTCCAAACTGCGGACATCATCCTGTACAAGGCAGATACCGTCCCTGTTGGACAAGACCAAGTCCCTCACTTAGAGCTAGCCCGAGAGATCGTGCGGCGCTTCAACAATCGCTATGGACCGACCTTCCCCGAACCCCAAGCTAAGCTAACCGAAGAGCCTCTAGTCGTAGGATTAGACGGCCAGCAAAAGATGAGCAAGTCGTTAGACAACCACCTGGAGTTGGCCGCGAGCCCGGAGCAGACCACCCAACGGGTGATGACCGCGTTCACTGACCCACAACGGGTGCGACGGGATATCCCCGGCAGGCCCGAGGTCTGCAACGTGTACGCACTCCACAAGATCTTTACTTCTGAGGCGGAGGTGCCGACGGTCTACGAGGAGTGCACCACCGCCCAGCGAGGGTGCGTGGACTGCAAACGCCACCTAGCAAGTAATGTCAATAAATATCTGGAACCCTTGCGAGAGCGGCGCCAACAATATGAGCAACGCCCGGGCTTGGTCCGCGAGATACTGGAGGACGGCGCCAATAGAGCAAGGGCAATCGCTCGCAAGACCATGGACGAAGTCTACGACAAAATGGGACTGACGTGATCGAGAGGTCAGCCCTCAGCATTCAGCTACTAACTGATGGCCAACCGCTAAGTCCCGATAGCTAAAGTAAATGTCACACTCTCCAAATGAAGCTTATCCCCGTGGGACTAGTGGCCGCACTTCAATGCAAGTCGCGATGGAAGCTGCTCAAACCGCTGGACAGATCCTAATTGACCGCTTCCAGACCTCTAAAGAGATCACTTACAAAGGGCCCTCCGACATCGTCACTGACGTGGACCTTGCTGCGGAGAAAGCCATCCTTGATCTGGTCAGGACGGAGTTTCCTGATTTTGGGATCCTATCCGAAGAATCGGAGCCAATTCTGGCCGACTCTGATTTTACTTGGGTAATAGATCCTCTGGACGGCACCCGGAATTATGCCAACGGTATACCTCACTACTGCACTTTAATCGCCTTACTCAAGGGAGGGGAGCCTGTTCTGGCAGTATCCCACGACCCCGCCCGACATGAGACGTTTACCGCCCAAACAGGCAGCGGGGCCTTTCTCAACGGCCAGTCGATATCGGTTTCCTCGCGCCGGTCCCTGGGCGAGGCATTGTTGAGTTGCGACCTAGGGTACGTCGACGAAAAAGCCGGCTTGGCCCTAGACATGATTCGTGCTTTGTGGCCGGGAATGCTGAGCCTCAGGTTGTTGGGATCGGCGGGCTTGGGCCTGGCCTACGCCGCCGCAGGCCGGGTGGACCTTTTCTTCCACCACTCCCTGTCCCCTTGGGACGTGGCGGGAGGGTTGTTGCTGCTTCGGGAAGCCGGCGGAGAGGTAGTGGACCGGCAGGGAAAGCGGGCCGACCTGTATTCCCCCAGCGTGATCGGGTCCAACGGGGAATTAATTCAGGACTTCTTGCGGACAACCGACGGCTTGGCCTGGCGGGAACTACCAACCTCCTGACTTCAGATCCCTCGAAGACGGTCAATCCATGGAGTCCACAGATAGCGACCTCTTAATAGTTGGAGGAGGCCTGGCTGGCTCTGCCCTTGCCAAGGCTATGGCCCAGGCTGGCGCCAGGGTCATTTTGTTGGAGCAGGAGCAGGTCTTTCGGGACCGCGTCCGCGGTGAAGCCATCGTGTCCTGGGGGGTGGCAGAGGCCAGGAGGCTGGGCATCTACGAGACCATCGTGGCCGCTGGAGGCCACGAGTTGCCATTCTGGGACAGCTATAATGCTGGGTCTAGGTCCGGCCATCGGGACCTCCTCAGGACCTCGGCTCCCAAGGAGCCGGTGTTGGCCTGCTTCCACCCGTTGATGCAAGAAGCCCTGATCCAGGCCGCAGCCGACGCTGGGGCTGATGTGCGCCGCGGCGCCAGAATCCGCCAGGTCAAGAATAACGGCGTTCCCACGGTGGTAGCCGAGATTGCTGGCCAGACCTCCGAGATTCGGGCCCGGCTCGTCGTGGGCGCCGATGGAAGAAATTCCCTTACCCGCGGCTGGGGAGGGTTTGAGGTCCGGCATGACCAGGACCGAAATATGGTGGCCGGAGTGCTGCTGGACAGCGTATCCGCCCCGGAAGACGCTTCCCACGGGGGGCTGAACTCTGACCTAGGTTTGTACGTGATTCTGTTCCCTCAAGGGGAGGGACGAGCCCGCGCTTATGTTTGTTACCCGGCGAAGTGGCAGCATCGTCTCACCGGAGATACAGACATCCCCCGGTTCCTGGACGAGTCCCAACAAGGGGGTTTCCCGGAAGATTTTTATTCTAAAGCGACAGTATCGGGACCCCTGGCTACCTTCTCCGGAGCGTCTGCCTGGGTAGAACATTCCTATGGGCGAGGAATAGCGCTGGTTGGCGACGCCGCTGCCACCACCGACCCCACATGGGGCCAGGGTCTTTCTATGGCCCTACGCGACGCCAGGGAACTTCGGGACCAGTTGTTGAAATTCCAAGACTGGGATGAAGCAGGCCACGCTTATGCCGAGCTGCATAAACAATACCACGACGTAGTCCACACCGCGGAAAACTGGCAGACAAAGCTCCTACTGGAGACTGGCCCGGTAGCAGACGCGCGCCGGGAGCGGGCGTTGCCCCTTTGGCGGCAAGACCGGACCCGTGTCCCGGATACCTTCCTCAGCGGCCCCGGCCCAACCCTGGACGAGGCCGCTCGCCGAAGGTATTTCGGTGAGGATTGAGGGATGGTACTAAGTAGTTGACCCTAGAACCTAAGTTATCCAGAATAGCCATTAGCAGTTGACTTTCTAGCCCTTCAGGGTTTCCCCTCGGGAACATTCTTTGGCTGTGCTTGCTTTAGATGTGGCTTTCGCCGTTGACTTAGTCTTGTCGGATTTAGCGAAATGACTGCCAGACCAGCAGCGCCCCCACAACCAGCAACACACAGCCCATCGCACCAACAAGGGTGTTCAAGTTGACTCGCCCGGTGAATCGAGCCCCGAAGTAGCTGCCCGCCATTGCGCTTAGGCCCATCAACACCAGTAGTGGGAAGTTGATTTGCCCTTGGACCACGTGGCCAATCCAGCCCAGGGAACCCATCAGGAAGCCGATGACCAGGTTGGTCCCCACCGCTGTCCGTGGATCGACTCTGAGAATTCGAATCAAAGCAGGCAGCCTAATACTGCCTAGGATCAAGCCCACCGCCCCGCCCAGTAGGCCGACCGACAGTCCTACACCGCCCTGAAGCAACAATCGATTCAGACTGAAGTTGCCAGGCTTCGCTACTGAGGTCGAGCTGGATGGAACCCCGGCATCCTCCCTCAACGCGGCTTGGGGACGTACTCTAATGATAAGTTCCACCCCCTGCCAAAAAACCAAGAGGCCGGCCAGCAGAATCAGGAGACGCTCGGGAGCCAACCCACTGCTGAACCCTCCGACGAAGGTGCCGACCCAGGCAGGGACCCCGACCAACAATACCACCTGCAGATTCACCCGGCCTTCGCGAAGATGGCGCATGGCGCCAGCCAGTGAACTTAGGCTGCTGACCAGGATGTTGGTGCCTGCAGCGGTGGGGGCAGCGATTCCCATTAGCAGCAGAGCCGGGAGCCGCATGGTGCCCAACGCAAGACCCACGAAACCTCCAAGGACTCCAGCGACCAATGAAACGGCGGTCAATACGATCGCATGCCATACGAGGACATCGGAACCCAGACCCAGTTGCTCGAGAGTGAGAGTCACTTATACCTGCATCGTAACGTCACCTAATGCCTGTCTCAGCTACTGAGTCCAGGCTAGGGCGCTGCCACCACACCGGCCCGCACCAGTTCCTCCACCTCTTCGCTGCCGAAGCCTCGTTCCAACAGCACCTCGCGGCTGTGCTCGCCCAACGCCGGTGCCCGGTGTCTGATGCCCCCCGGCGTTTCGGTCAGCTTGACTGGTACACCAATGTGATGCAGGGTGCCCAACTCGGCGTCTTCTAAGTCGACTACCATGTCCCGTGCTCTCACCTGGGGGTCCTTGTATACCTGCTCCATGTTGTAGATGGGCCCTGCTACGACGCCAGCCGCATCCAGCAATTCCAGCCAATGGTCGGTCGTTTCCTGCGCCAGGGTGCTCTCCAACAATTCGGCCAGCTCTTGGTCTGATTTCTTGCGGTCACCCGGCACCTTAAAGCGCGGGTCCTCTAGCAACTCATTACGGCCAATGGCCTGGCAGAACCGTTCCCAGATGGGTTGAGTCGCAGCCCCGATGTTCAGATATCCGTCTTTGGTGCGCAATGCCTGATAGGGCGCCGAAACCCGGTGAGCCGAACCCAACGGACCGGGCACGTCTCCGTCCATAAAATAGACCGAGGACTCCCAAATGGTGTAGGCAATGCCCGCCTCCAGCAGCGAGGTGTCTACCACCTGTCCCTGCCCCGTCTGCTGGGCGTGAATGTAGGCGCAAAGGATACCGTTAGCAGCGAACAGCCCGGCGGAGATATCCGTAATGGGTACCCCCACCTTGGCCGGAGGAGCGTCTGGATAGCCGTTGATGCTCATGAGACCGCTCATTCCTTGGGCCACCAAGTCAAACCCGCCCCGGTATTTATAGGGGCCGGTATTGCCGAACCCGGAGATGCAGCAATAGACCATACTGGGATTGATTTGTGCCAAAGCCGGGTAATCCAAGCCCAGACGTTCCATCACCCCGGGGCGAAAATTCTCCACCAACACGTCGGCATCCTTAACCAGCCGCTTCAGGACAGTCTTACCCGCCTCGGTCTGCAAGTCCAAGGCCAGGCTGCGCTTGTTTCTGTTCATTGCCAGCAATCCCGCCGACCAGCCGTTGACCGACGGCGGCATCATGCGCCGAATGTCATCGCCCCCGTTGGGCTTCTCCACCTTGATGACATTGGCCCCCATATCGGCCAATACCATGGTGCATACGGGTCCTGCCATGATCTGCGTGAGGTCCAGCACTTCCATGCCGGACAAAGGAGGAAGGCTTGATGTGGAAGACATACGGTCCGTCCTTGTTCTGGATAGAATAGCCGGTTGACTCACGGGTCCCCTAGAGGATCCCATGGGTCGCAATGCTGCGTTGTCTTAGTACCACCCGCCGTGCATAAGCGCAGGAAGCATTCCGAGCATAGATTCCCCGGCAGGTGCACGCAAAGTATACTAGATAGCTCTGGTCATGCGTGGCTTATCAACTGAGGGCCCGTGTCCGGGCCCGATGCGTGAGCCAAGAGAGGAAACTGGGCTGGGGCATCGAGCTCTCTTGGCGGACCTAATCCAGCTTTCGATGTTCGCAGGGTGGGGGCTGCTTTGCAGTCAAGGAGCTTTGGTTGAGAACAACCAGGTTTAAGGACTCGCTGGCTGGTGACGGGCGGGAATGACTACCTGAATCAAGGCTTCCGTCTGTCCGTAGTTGGTTTAGCGTCGCATAAAACCGGGTGAGCCTTTTTTCACTTATGCTGGCTGCTGGCACTTGCTTTGGCTACCGGCGGCGAGGAACTTCCGGAGTCTTCACCCTGATAACCGCACAGGAGGTCTGAATTGAACACCCCAGCCCAGCAAGTCCGCGTCAAACAAGACGCGGACTTCATATTCCACGATCTCACGCGTAGCATTTGCCCGGAGTGTAAAGCTGTCATTGACGCCCAGATTCTCATCCGCGCCAATAAAGTCTACACGCGCAAGCGCTGCGCCGACCACGGTTGGTTCGAAGACATCATTAGCTCCGACGCTGAAATGTATGTCGATTCCGTCAAGTTCAATAGGCCGGGGACAATACCTCTTGAGTTCAGCACCGAGGTCAAAGATGGTTGCCCCTTGGACTGCGGGCTCTGTCCCGAGCACAAGCAGCACATGTGCCTGGCCTTGGTGGAGGTCAATACCGGTTGTAACCTCAACTGCCCCGTGTGCTTTGCCAACGCCGGCGCCGGTTACAGCCTGACCATGGCGCAGGTTGAGGGGATGCTTGACCGCTTTGTCGAAATCGAGGGTGATCCGGAGGTCGTACAGTTCAGCGGTGGGGAGCCGACCATTCATCCCCAATTACTGGATATGATTCAGGCGGCCAAAGACAAGGGTATCAAGCAAGTGATGGTGAACACCAACGGCGTTCGAATCGCCAGGGATGACCGTTTCCTTGAGTCGCTCGCCAAGCTGAAGCCAGTGATTTATTTTCAGTTCGACGGCCTCCGACCGGAAACCTACCGGTCCATTCGGGGAGAAGACCTGCTGGACCTCAAACTGCGAGCTTTGGACCGGTTGCACCAAGCGGCACTGGACGTGGTGCTGGTGGCGCCGATCGAACGGCACATTAACGTTGACGAGGTAGGACCACTGGTGGAGTTTGGGCTAAAACATCCGGCCGCTCGGGGTATAGTCTTCCAACCTGTGACTCACGTGGGCCGCCACATCCCCTTTGATCCCATGGAGCGAGTGACTATCCCCGACGTGGTCCACGGCATCGTGGACCAGACACAAGGCCGCTTCGTTCTGGAGGATTTCGTCCCAGTACCATGTTGTTTCCCCACGTGCCAGGTCAATTCCTACGTGTTCGTCGAAGGTGACACCACGGTCCCCCTTCCCAGATTGCTGAATGTAGATGAATATCTGGACTACATCACCAACCGCGCTCTACCCAAGGCTCCCAACGGTTCGGACGTGCAAAAAGCTCTGGAAGGCCTCTGGTCTGCTTCGGCAGTGGCCGGCACCGACACAACGGCGGGCAGGTTTCAGTGCGCCTGCGGTTCGGGAATGGACCTGGGCTACGACCTCTCCCACTTGAAAGAGCATATCTTCCAAATCGCCATCAAGGATTTCCTTGACGCGTACACGTTTGACGTGAAGCAAGTGATGAAGTGTTGCGTGGGTATCCTGGTACCCGATGGCCGGGTGATACCGTTTTGCGCCTACAACTCCGTGGGTTACCGGGAAACCATTCGCCAACAACTGACCCGCGACCAAGCGCGGTCGTTTCCCACCTATTAGAGGGCCGTCATGCTAGAAGAAGGGATTGCTAAGGCTTGTTGTGCCGACCTGTACCAATCGGACCTAGCCACGTTCATATTGGGCGACACGCTGCATCCTGGAGGCCTAGCTCTCACCAACCGCCTGGCAAAGTTGATGAGCATACAGGCGGGAGATTGGGTCGCCGATCTAGCGTGCGGTAGAGGGACCAGCGCCCTGGCGATATCAAGGGTCTTCCATTGCCGGGTGGTAGGCATTGATTTTGGACAAGCAGCCGTGGCCAATGGTGTTAAAGATGGACAGGGCTCCCCTGGAGCAACCAGGGCCTATTTCCTAAAAGGTGACGCTGAAGCTCCGCCCCTTCGATCAGGATGTTTCGACGCTGCCTACTCTGAATGCTCCATGAGCCTGTTCCCCAACAAGAGCCGAGCGCTGCTTCAAGCGGTAGATATACTGCGTCCGGGTGGGAAATTCGGCCTGAGCGATGTCACAGTCGAGGCCAACAGCCTACCCCGGGAGTTGAACGGACCGCTTGGCCAAATATTATGCCTGACCGGGGCGCTTGACCCTCAAGGCTACAATAATCTGCTAGGCGACGCGGGACTCCGTGTAAGGCACCAAGTCGACGCGTCCCTGGAGATATTGAGAATCCTGGACAACATCGAGAGTAAACTAGTAGGCCTCAGAGCTTGGCAGTCCATCGCTGCGCAATCCCCAGTCGAATTGTTACCCCTTGCTCAAGCGCCAGGGCTCTTGGATCGGGTACGAAAGCTAGTGCAAGGCGGGCAAATCGGCTACTGGCTCTACGTGGCGGAAAAGCCGATGGGTGCACAGCTATGAGACCCGTCAAGGGTAAGTTCGAAAATCCTCTAACGCGAAGCCGAATATACTGGCCCTCGTACAGTCGGGATTGTTGGTAGTTGCTATGTCCCTACCGTCGGTAAACTGCTATATTGGTTCAACCGCAGTTTTCTTCCTGAGAACTTTTTGAATGTTAATCAGCGACATCGGCTTTATCCGTGATCTGGTTGCGGCCATTGTAGTTGGCTATTTGCTGGGGTCTATACCCTTCGCCCAGATGGCCGCCCGGTACAGTGGCCTGAACATATTCGCCACCGGGAGCCGCAACGCCGGTGCCGCGAATGTCTTTTGGAACGTCGGCCATCGCCGGGGAGCGCTGGTACTGGCTGGAGACGTAGCCAAAGGCTCTCTGGCTGTGCTGTTTGCCTATTTGATTAACGACGCGTGGCCCGTAGCGCTGTTGGCTGGCACTGCCGCGGTATTCGGGCATTGGAAGTCGGTATTCTCCCACTTCCGCGGTGGCGACGGTATGGCGCCGTTAATGGGGGTCGCAGTCGCCTTAACTTTCGCCCCCGCCGGCCTTGGAATCATCGCGGGCTTGGTCACTGTTATCTTGCTGTGGCGGTCCCATCTCAGGTCAGCGGCTGGCCTCGTCACTAGTTGCACTGTAATGCTGGCCATCAGCCAGTACTATGAAACGGACCACCAGCTCATCTTGGCGCTTGCGGGACTGGCGGCATTAGTGCTTTGGCGTACGTTGATCGGCCACCGGCGGCGGACCCGGACGGCCAGCGCCGCTTTGAATAGCGAAGCGGGTGAGCGGGTGG
Organism: Dehalococcoidia bacterium; assembly: GCA_965197555.1. Lineage (GTDB taxonomy): Bacteria > Chloroflexota > Dehalococcoidia > Lucifugimonadales > UBA3495. Next base: position 3,324,679 of record OZ240213.1, read on the forward strand.
GCGAGTCGGATTTGGCAAGGGCTGCGCAGGAAAACCAATAGCCGCCCTCCGGTACGCCGCTAATCCCTTTCCTTGAGAGCTTCCAGGTTCAGCACCCAGGCCAACCAGTCATCGTCTCTGGCCTCGTCTCGAAGATCGGGGGCCAAACGCAATGCCTCATGAAGGTGTTGTGTCCCTTGGTGGAGATCGCCATTCCCTACCAATATCCGGGCTGCGTTATAGTGGGCCGAGGCGAGGTCCGGCAGCATTCTCAGGGCAGCCATATACTCGTCAAGGGCTTCGCTGACCTGCCCCAGGGCCTCCAACGTCGCCCCTCGGTTGCTTCTTGCTTCCGCGAAGTCCGGACGCAGCTCTAGAGCCCGCTGGTAGTCTTCCAGGGCCCGGTCGTAGTCCCCCAGAGCGTCATAAGCGAGTCCCCTGTTGTTAACAGCTTCGGCATCCTCGGGGGAAAGCTCTAGGGCTTCGGTATAATCCGAGGCCGCCTCCTTGATGTTCCCCAAATGGTAGTGGGTCCTAGCCCGGTTAAAATAGGCCTCAGCGTTGGTCCGGTTGAATTCGATGGCGGTGGTATAGTCATCTATCGCTCGTTCGTGCTGCGCTAGCTCGTCCAAGGAGGCACCGCGGTTTAAGTAGGCGTTGGAAAGATCAGGCCGAAGCTCGATGACTCTGTCGAAATTCTCAATCGCTTCTTCGTGGCGGCCAATCCGGGCTAATACCACGCCACGGTTGTAGTAAGCTTGGAGGTATTCAGGATTTATTTCCAGGCACCTGTCATAATCCATAAGGGCTCGGTCATGCTCACCCATGTCGTCGCGAGCGTTACCTCGTTGGTAGTGCACGTCGGCTTGACGCGAGTCTTGCTCCAGTAGCATGGTGAACCTTTCCACCGCCTCAACGTACTTCCGTAGGCGCATGTAGGCAAGGCCTAAGTTGAACCCGGAATCCAGGTCAGAGGGCTCCCTCTGTTGCATTCGCAAGTAAATACGGACCGCATCGTCGTACCGGCCCGCAGCGTAGCACCCATTGCCGTACACCATGCAATCGACCTCTTCACCCTCGGCCTCCAAAGCACCCAGCAACTCCTTTATCTGCCTCCGGTAGTCGGGCTGGACCATCGCTCCCCTTTGCCTTGGCGTGATTCTTCCGGTGCCGACACCCCAATCCTCCAACATCGTCGCCAACTGGGATAGCAGTGACTTCAACAATCCCCCTCCATGTGCCCGGTGCCGTGGTAACTTTTGCGACGAATTTCGCCTCGCTCATTAGCATAACACGACGTCCCCTCGACGCCACACTTCGTTGAACAATCGTTAGATGCTTCGTACAATAGATAATAGCCTTGACATTCCCTAGTAGGAGCGTGATGTGACGCAATCCGCAGAGCCAACGATAGTGCTCTATACCCACCCCGACTGCGCTTTTTCTGCTGCAGCCAAGATGGACTATCGCAAGCGAAAGATCGACGTGGTTGAAATAGACGTAGCCAAGCAGCCTGACCGCGTTCCAGACTTGGAGAAGCTGACCGGCGGTGAAAGAGTCACCCCGGTGATTGTGGAAAACGGCAGTGTCACCATTGGGTTCAAGGGCGGCTATTGAGAGTTCTAGGTTCAGGGCCGTCGGCCTTGCACTTCTCGGACCTCAGCGCATAATCACGCTTTCACAGGGATGGTATCATCCGATAATGGACCGTCCTAGGCGGCGAGGGGGATCGGCCTAAACCCAACTGCCTAGAGCGTTTGGGATATGGCGTTGCATATGGCTTACCGGGAGTTCATCGAAGGACGTCCTGGCCGGCAGATAGACCAGTGACAACCGCTCCTTGTCGCTAAATCCGGGTTTTGCTAGGATGCTCTGGCAGCCTGGAGAGAACCCTTGGTGAGGTTGGTGGGAATGGAAAACGACAAACAAACTGCGTTGGAAATAGCGCTGGCCAGCATTGAAAAGGACCACGGGAAGGGCGCAGTCATGCGGCTGGGAGAGATAGCCCAGCACCTGGCTACCGAAGTCATATCCACCGGGTCACTGACGCTGGATGTCGCTCTGGGTATAGGTGGCATACCTCGGGGCCGGGTGACGGAGATTTTCGGCGCCGAGTCTGCCGGCAAGTCTACCCTGGCTATACACATCATGTCGGAAACCCAAAAGTCCGGTGGCACTGCGGCCTACGTAGACGTCGAACATGCCCTGGACCCCACCTATGCTGCTAATTGCGGCCTCAACCTTGATGAGCTATTGATTGCCCAACCGGACAGCGCCGAACAAGCCCTGGACATTACTGAGCAATTGGTACGCAGCGGTGCGGTGGACGCAGTGGTCGTCGACAGCGTCGCTGCGCTGGTACCTCAAGCGGAAATCGAAGGCGATATGGGCGATACCCACGTCGGCCTGCAAGCCCGCCTCATGTCCCAGGCGCTCCGCAAGTTGACCTCCACCATTCATCGCTCCCGGACCGCCGTGCTTTTTATTAACCAGCTTCGAGAGAAAATCGGCATTACCTACGGCAGCCCCGAAGTTACTCCAGGTGGCCGGGCACTCAAATTCTATAGCTCGGTTCGCATCGATCTTCGGCGCATAGAATCCATAAAACAGGGTACCGAGATCATAGGCAACCGGGTGAGAGCACGAGTCGTCAAGAACAAAGTAGCTGCACCTTTCCGCGTGGCCGAGTTTGACATTATGTTCAACCGGGGCATCAGCAAGATGGGCGACCTCCTCGAACTCGGAACCACCCAGGGCATCCTCAAGAAAGCAGGCGCTTTTTACTCCTATGGGGATACCAAGTTGGGGCAGGGTCGAGAGAATTCCAAGGAGTTCTTGACCCAGCACCCTGAGATCGCCGCCTCGATTGAAGCCAGAATCCGTGGAGAATCCCCCGCCCAGAGCGTCGGAGCCCCGGATAACCCCAGCCCTTATCCGGATAATGAAAACGCCGCCCACTTGCTCTCCAGCACTACGACTCTGGAGCCGGAGGAGCACCAAGCCGGATAGCCTTAGCCGCGGAACCCCGCCTCGGGCAAGTAAGATATATATCCGACCCTCGGGCGGCACTCAACCCTACTAGGCCTCCGGAAGGTCCCAATTTCTTTCTGCCCACGCATTCCGCAGTATTGACGTCAATCACCACGTCATCTATAGCGAGTCGCTTATCAGACCCTCACGTCGGCCTAGATCCAACGCCAATGGTCAATCCTGACGCCGACCAGGACAAGACCTTGGCCGATGCGAAGCAAGCCGCGTATCACTATCTCGCATTCCGGCCTAGGACCGAGTCGCAAGTGAGGCAGCGCCTGCACTCCCGGTTCCCTATTCATATCGTTGAAGAAGCCATCGCCCAACTGCAGAGCATGGGGTACCTGGATGACGCTGCTTTCGCGCGATTATGGAGGCAACAGAGGGAGCGCCGCCGGCCCAAAGGTGAGATTCTGCTGCGACAGGAGTTGTTACGCCTCGGGGTGCACCGGGAAGTTGTCGAAGGGGCCCTGACCGGTTTCGACGCCCCCGCCAACGCCTACCGCGCGGCGCAACCGACAGCCGCGCGGCTCATCGGAGGTTCCTTTCAAGAGTTTCGCAAGAAGCTATGGGGTTACTTGCGAAGGCGTGGTTTCGACAGTGAAGTGACCGCTCAGACCATCAACCGTCTTTGGCGGGAGTTAACGGACACGTTGCACGGCCATGAAAATACCGATACCAATGCTGATTAAGCCGTAGAGGCTGAAGGAGAAAGGGTGGACTAGATAGCTAACCAGGAACGCGCCTATTACAGAGGCCGCAGCGATCCAGGCCAAGCCTTTCCCTCGTTTACGGTTGACCGCCCGGCTTAGGAGCTCTCCCCCTGCGTAGCCCACCGGAATAGCTCCCAGAATAGGCAGGAAGGATATACGCAACAGATCGAGGAAGAACATCGTCAATAAGACCCATAGGAGCCCGCCGCCAACAGCGATAACGATCGCAATCGCAACCGCTCTGGCGTAGTAGGTAGGCTGCACGTCGTAGGTGGGCATGGGCACCGCTTTACCGCATTCCGGGCAACGGATCCCCACCGGAGCCTGCACCAAACACTGGGTGCAAATATTCTTCCCGCAGCGACTGCAAGAAAGGCCTGTCTCTATGGCTGGGTGCCAATAGCAGTGTGGCAGGGCGTCGCTTTGCTGTTCTCGTTGGTGTGGTTGGTCCATATCGGCCTGTTGGCGATCAAGGTTCTTGATTTATACGCTGGGGCACCCGTTCTACCCAATCGGCCCGGTTTGCCACGTCCCGGTCCAATAGTAACCGGTTTAGGAGGACCTTGCGTTTCGACAAATGGTCAGGAAACGGCGTCCAGTTGGATAGCAGTCGTTTTCCTACGGTAAGGCCCCACAACCCCCCACAATACCAGCTTATCGCAATGGGCTCCATGTCCAACACCGCCAGCAGTACCGCTAGGAGGGGCAACAAACTCAGGGAGACCAGCACCCACACGCCGGAGGCGCGGGTCGCCGCCCAGCCCCCCACAGAAACCAACAACGATGCCAGCAAGAGCCAAGGGGAAAGAGCCAGCAGAGCCCCCGAGGCCACCACAATCCCTCGGCCTCCCTGGAATTTGAGGAAAAGAGACCAGTTGTGTCCCACCACCGCCAGCAAGGGCGCTACTATTAGCAAACCCGAAGCCTCGTCCAAGCCTAAGAGATGCTTGCCTATCCAAACAGGAGCGGCTCCCTTGACGAAAACCTCGAACAAACCCAGGGGTACGACCCATCTTTTCCCCACGTGGCGGAAAAGATTCGTCCCGCCGACGTTGCCGCTGCCATAATCTCTAATGTCAAGGCCCTTGACGAGCCTGCCAAAAATATAGGCCGTGGGAACGGCGCCCAGCAGATAAGAGAGGAAGTACAACCCCGCGAGATCCATAGCAGGAGCTATTCTTGACCTGGGTCGATGTGGCCCCCTACTTAACTACGCTCCGGGCCGCTTCTTCCAAGCGGTCCACTGTGGACCTTGGCGGTCCTAGCACACCCGGCAGAGGCTCCCCTGAGTTGCCCAGGCCATGATAATCGCTGCCACCGCAGGGAATTAGGCCGTACTGCTCAGCAAGACGTTCTAACTGCCTTATTGTATCGGGCCTGTACTGGGCATAATAGACCTCCATGCCCACCAAGCCGATATCCTTTAGCTCGTCAATGGTAGCTTCCATGTTGTCCAGATATGCGGGGTGGGCAAGGACCGGCACACCGCCAACCCCGACCAACACTTGAACTGCTTCAGCGGGGGTCATCTTTGGCCGTTCCACGTAGGCCAGCCCCTTGCGGGCCAAATACTCAGGGAAAGCGTCTCTGGGTTCTTTACAATACCCTCTTTCCACCATGGCCAGAGCTATGTGGGGTCGCCCCACCGCGCCATCGCCAGCGATTTCCTGAACTCGGTCCCATTCCAAGTGGATTCCCAGGGAGTCCAGTTTCTCCACCATCAACCGGGCGCGTTCAACTCTGCCTTGACGGAAGCGAAGCAATCGTTCCTGGAATGCCAGATCGTCATATTGAATGAAGTAACCCAGCATATGGACTTCGTCCCCGGGTATATCGGTGCTGAGCTCAATGCCTGGAATGATTTCCAGCTCAGGGAACTGATGGGCTGCTGCATAGGCCTCGGCCAACCCTTCGGTAGTGTCATGGTCTGATATAGAAATCTTTTTCAACCCCTGGGCGACAACCAAGTTAACCAACTCGGCCGGTGAAAGCCGCCCATCAGAGGCGGTGGTATGGAGGTGTAGGTCGACTTCGGCCGACATGCTACTTCACTGTCCGGTCCAAACGTTCGATGCCCAGGGCTCTCCCCGTCTGCGAGTCTACTTCCAACAGCACAGAGTTCATTGTAACCGGACCACTTGCCACAGACAGCCGCTGCGGCAGGCCGGTTAAGAAACGCTCCAACACTGCGCTGGTATCGCTCCCAATTACGGAATTTGTGGGCCCGGTCATCCCCACATCGGACACGTAAGCTGTGCCCTTAGGCAAAACCCGTGTGTCGACCGTGCCCACGTGGGTGTGGGTGCCCACCACTGCACTGACTCTGCCGTCTAAATACCATCCCAGGGCTTGTTTTTCCGAAGTCGCCTCAGCGTGAAAGTCAACTATGATGACGGGAGGCCGAGAAGAGGCTTCGACGTCGTCAAGTAGCTGATCGGCGGTGCGGAACGGGCAGTCCAGGGCGGGCAGAAATACTCGGCCCATCAAGTTGATTACCATGATCTCGCCGTGGTGAAGGACCCCTCGTCCAGGAGCATTTGGATAGTTGGCCGGCCTGACCAAGGGCAGCCCCTCATCCATGTATGGGATTATTTCCCTCTGGTCCCAGATATGGTTGCCGGAAGTGAATATATCTACGCCACTGTCCAGTAGCTCATAAGCAGTGTCCGGAGTCAGTCCGAATCCCCCCGCGGTGTTCTCAGCGTTGGCAATCACCACATCTATACCATTTTCCTTGCGCAGATCGGGGACCAGGGCTTGGACCGCTCGTCTGCCGGGCTTCCCCACGATGTCCCCGATCATCAATATTCGCAATCTCGGTTACTCCTCACTCCGGTTAAAGTTGGCAGTAAAAAGGGGACCAAGTTCCGGGTTTGCTCCGGCGCCTGGGTCCCCTATTTCAGCTGCCCTAGCGCTATTGCTGGTACGCTGCCGCGGTTACCTTAGGGAGTCCTGTGGATTTAGTTGGTGGGTCTCTCTACGCCTATCCCAGAGTCTAACCAAAGGGGTAATTACCTGGCGAATTCCACATTGCGGATTTCCCGAATCACTGTAACCTTTATCTGCCCAGGGAAGACCAAGTCCTCTTCTACTTTGCGCGCGATGTTCCTGGCCAACGCGGCCGATTCCACGTCGTCCATGTCGGTTGGCTTGACCATCACCCGCACTTCACGACCAGCCTGGATGGCGAAAGCCCTCTCCACCCCGTCGAAGCCCGTAGCCACGTTCTCAAGGTCTTTCAACCGCTTGACGTACAGCTCCAGAGACTCCTTTCGGGCACCAGGCCGGGCCGCGCTAATCGCGTCCGCAGTAGCTACTAGGAAGGATTCGATCGTCTCGTGCTCGTCGCTGTGGTGCTCACGGATACCCCGCATAGAGCTGTAATTGACGCCGTGCTTGTCGGCAATGTCCGCGCCAATCTCAGCGTGAGGTCCCGAGACTTCATGGGTAACAGCCTTACCGATGTCGTGCAATAACCCACCCGTCTTTGCAATCTGAACGTCAGCCCCTGCCTCGGCGGCCAACATTCCAGAGAGCAAGCACACTTCTATGCTGTGTTTGAGCACATTTTCGCCGTAGCTATAGCGGTACTTCAATTGACCCAAAAGTTTAATCAGATCAGGATGAACACCGCTCACACCTACTTCGAATGTAGCTTGCTCGCCAGCTTGCCAGACCGTCTGCTCAATTTCCGTTTGGGCCCGGTTGACCATGTCCTCTATGCGGGCCGGTTGTATACGTCCATCGGCGACCAGTTTTTCCAGGGCGAGTTTCGCTACCTCCCGGCGGATGGGGTCGAAGCAGGACACTGTTACAACTTCCGGGGTATCGTCAATTAGCACATCAACCCCGGTTAGGTTCTCTAGGGTCCGTATGTTGCGCCCTTCGCGGCCGATGAGACGGCCTTTCATCTCATCATTGGGCAGGGATACGACAGAGGTAGTAGTCTCAGAGACTACGTCCGTGGCTAAACGGTTGATAGCAGTGGTAATTATTCTTCTGGCGCTATCGTCAGCTCTTTCTTTGAACTCTTTCTCTAGCTCGTAGTAACGGCGGGAGAGATCATGTTGGGCCTCCTCTTCCCCCCGTTTGATCACCATCTGGCGCGCTTCGGCGGTGGAAAGGCCGGCTGTTTCCTCTAACGCCTGCCTTTGTTGCTCCTTCAGCGCTTCGACTTCGTTAAAAGCCTCTTTAACCTCGGACTCTCGGATGGCAAGACTACTTTGGGATTGTTCCTGGGCCTCTATCTTTCGTTCGAGCTGTTCTTCCCTTTGCAGGAATCTCCGTTCTAGCTGATTTACCTCTTGCCGCTGGTCCTTAATCTCTTGTTCGGCGGAGGAACGCAGCCTTACGACTTCTTCTTGCGCTCCGAGGATTATCCTCCGACTTTCCTCTTCCGCCCGGGTCACGACGCCCCGCGCCGTTTCGTTGGCACTTTCGATCTGGGCCCTTTCTTTTGCCCCTCCAGACCCACCAACGAGTTTTTTCCCTGCTGCCGCGAGAGCGACTAGGACATCGATGATAGTCATCAGGGTATCACCTGTTCCTTTCCGCTTATTGGCTCTACGTAGAGCCCTCGCTAAACTGTTATTATCCTAACGAGATGCGTCATCAGTGTCAAGGAGAACACGACCCCCTGCGCTCCTGCCGACCTGCCTATCAGCCACTTTCTTGAGCTCGAGGTCGACCCGTATCAGTTCCCTATGCACCTGGGAACCAACGCTATTGAGGCACTACTTCCCCTAGTTTATAATGGATTAGTTGTGGGCCGACAGAATCGTGTCGGCGAGTGAGTGTACATGGCTGACCGCGATTACTACGACGTGTTGGGAGTATCCCGTAGCGTATCAGAGGAAGAAATACGAAAAGCCTTTCGCCAGAAGGCCTTAGAGTACCATCCTGACCGCAACAAGAACCCCGACGCGGAAGATAAATTTAAAGAAATCAACGAAGCCTACCAGGTCCTGTCGGACTCCAAGAAGCGGGCACAGTACGACCGGTTCGGCCACGCTGGCGTATCCTCCAACGGAGGGTTCGACCGTCCGTTCGACGGCTTCGACGTATTTGGTGGGTTCGGAGATATATTCGATTCCTTCTTCGGCGATGCGTCCGGCCATCGCACGCGGCAAGCTCAACGCGGGGCGGATCTGCGCCAAACCGTCGATCTCTCGTTCGAAGAGTCTGTCTTCGGAGTAGAGCACGAGGTTCAAGTGAACCGGCTGGAGCGTTGCCAGCATTGTTCCGGGGCCGGGAACGAGCCTGGGACCTCTTTGGACACCTGCACGACGTGCCGGGGCAGCGGCCAAGTGCGACGAGCCCAACGGAGTGTATTCGGCCAGTTCACCCAAGTGAGCGCCTGCACCACCTGCCAAGGTAGAGGCAGTGTCATCCAGACGGCCTGTAGCTCCTGCCGAGGCGCAGGGTCGGAACGGCGGAGAAGGAAGATCGCTGTTAAGATCCCGGCGGGGGTCGAACACGGGATGCAGGTCCGGCTCAGCGGCGAAGGAGATGTTGGCCAGAACGGAGGCCCTCCGGGGAACTTATACGTTTTCGTTGGCGTCCGGGAACACCCCTTCTTTGTTCGCGACGGCAACGACCTCGTCTATGGTATGTCCATCAACTATGCTGAAGCTGCATTGGGGGTAACCAAGCCCATACCGACTCTTGAGGACGGGGACGAAGTCCTCAAGCTGCCAGCGGGGACCCAACCCGGCTCGGAATACCGAATCAGAGGAAAGGGAATTCCCTATATCAACAGCAGCCGCCGTGGAGACTTACGGGTAGTGGTCGGCATTCACGTACCCCAGACCGTGACCGATGAGCAACGCCAGATTCTCGAGGCTTTGGCGCGGACCTACAACGGCGACGGGAGTTCCCATGGTGAATCCCCAGATGACGACCCAGACTTGGACCCGGACAAGGACAAAGGCATTTTTGACCGAATCAAAGGCGCCTTTGGCTAGCCTGCTCTGCGCACCGGATTCACACCTCCTCGAGGAGCGAATATCTGCCTTACGAGGTGAGTCGTAGACGTTCCTCCGAACAATATTGTCCTTGGGGGCCATTGGCTCTTGATTCGGCTAGACTTGATTGCGTTGGGCCTTTAACTTGATTCTGGTAAACCACAAGCCCGCGGCCAGGCAGCCCGGGCTTTTTTAATATGAGGACTGGAGTGGACTGGCAGGAAATCAGCTTAAGCGTACCCTTCGAATTTGTGGAACCAGTGTCTTACTTGTTCAGCCGGTATGGGCGGGGCTTGAGCACAGAGCTCGAAGGGCCCGATCGAGTATTGCTTAAGACCTACCTACCCAACACATCCCGGCAGCGGTTAGCCCGGATCGACGTAGGGGTCAGGTTGGTCTCATCAATCCAATCAGTCGGAGAACTCAACGTACGCCAACTACCGGAAGATGCGGACTGGCGGGAGATATGGAAGACGCACTTCAATCTGCTCCGGGTGGGACAGCGCATCGTGATTCAACCGTCTTGGATTGAGTATCATGCCAGCCCCGGCGAGGTAGTGATTAAGCTGGACCCCGGAATGGCCTTCGGCACCGGGTACCATCCCACCACTTCTACTTGCCTGGAGGCGCTGGAGGAGCTTACCCAACCTGGAATGGATGTTCTAGACCTGGGCACCGGCTCGGCCATATTGGCAATTGCTGCAATTAAATTGGGCGCGGGAAAAGTCGCGGCCATGGACATTGACCCAGACGCGGTCAAAGCGGCGCGGCAAAACCTCCGCCGCACTCGCCTGACCCGTCATGTAACCCTGACTCTGGGCTCGTTACCTCACCCAGTTGCCGGCTCAGGCCAGTTTGATCTCTGCGTAGCGAATATATCGGCAAGAGCGGTCTGTGAACGGGCGCCCCATATAGCACCTACTTTGAGGCCAAACGGTATTCTCATCGCCTCCGGTACCACCGCCGACCAGGACAAGGAAGTCCAAGATGTAGTCATACCTCTGGGGTTCTCCCTGGTTCGGAAGTGGGAGCAGGAAGATTGGGTTACTCAGGCGTTTCAGAAACCAGCTTAATCGCGCTGTTGTTACGGCTCCGCAGTCAGCTTCGACAAGGCCCGTGGTATACTTTTTTAGATATCTGCGTCAGGTGGGAGGGGTTGCTGGACTAGGGTTATGCTCGACTCATCAAGACTGGTCAATGTGAATTGTTCCCACCAGCCATCGACCTAAACCGCTATGAGACCAAAGGCATCCTTGGCTCGGGAGCCGATTATGAGGTTATAGCGGCTGACGACCGGGAGACCGGCGAACAGGTGGTGCTCAAGCGCCCCAAACCGCAGATGATTAGCCGCGGGTTGCACACGGGAATCGACGAGCGAACCGAGCACACCCTTGAGGCTTACCAACTCGTTGGCGCGCCAATCCCGTTGGTTACATCGGTCCTGGGGTACACCGAGCGTACGTTACACGACGAATATTTCGAGGAGTCCCTAGGGCAGGAATACCGGGTAACAGTGGAGCGGCGGGCCCTTGGGATACCCTTGGTCGGCGACCCAATGGCCCGAATCACTGGCGTGCCCATCGGCGTAGGGCAGAACCTGTTTACCCTGTTTCCTTTGGTAGAGCCGGAAGACCGTGACCCATTTGGCATCCATAGGCAGTTGTTGGATGTGGAGGAGCGGTTCCTCCGTGCCGGGTACGTCCTGTTGGACCTGCGTCCTCAGAACGTATTCTATCAACCGGGCAACGGACGCATCACGGTAATAGATTGCGGGGGATTGGTGAACCTCAACAGTGCTCCACCCCGTCGCGGTGGAACACCCCCGGACATCCACGACTTTTATCTGGAAATGCTCAAATTCTATGCCACCGCCCAAACTCCGCCTTCGGCCCCGGCTGGTTACCGGGACCCGTATGGATTGAGACCGGTGGTCAATTTCCAGCAAGAGCTGGATGACATAGGCCGGAAATTCGGCGAGTTGGCTGACCCGGCGGGAACATCCGGACGGGACTTGGCTAAACGGGTGCGAGACCGACAGTACACCGATTTCGACAACTTCAGGCAGGACTTGATCACGTGTCTTGCCAATATGGGGGAGTTGCGTCGGTCCCTTCCTGGTTTCGAGGTAGCCCGGGGAGCCTGGACCGAAGCATTGCAATGGCTCCGGGAGGAGTACTGGGGGCGCTATCTGTTTGATCCCGATATAGAATTGATCCCGTTCCAATCCTCCAATATGGACCCTTAAGACCCATTTCAAAGCAGTTCGCAGGACTCGATAATCGGGATATAAGAGGACCATCGCCAATGCTCACTACCAACGTGGCGACAATTCAAGACAATTCCACCCATGGCGAAGACAGCTTCTTGACCAGGGACCTGGGTAAAAACACTTTCTTGGACGCTGTCATGGACGGTGTAACCGGGCATGGCGGTGGGGAAGCCAGTAGCTCGATAAAAGAAGCCCTGGCCAAGGCAACGATCAACTCCATCGAAGACATCGCGGAGATACTGGAACAAATCAACGATGAGTTCTACCAAGTGGGCGGGGGCAAGTTCTTGCTTTCGACTATATCAGCCACCCTGTTCAAAGACGGCCAGCTTTTTGTCGTTGGCGCGGGAGATAGCCCGGTGTTCCTGATAGGGACTGACTCGGTTGACCAACTTTCCGGGCGAGTGGGGGGCTTCCTCCACGTCGGTGTCGCCAAGGCCATTGGCGCCAGCGAAGAGATGGCAACCCTGACCCGTAACGAGGCTAGGATAGAGCCGGGGGCAAGGCTGGTTCTTGCTACCGACGGGGTGAGCGACAATATCCACGTGGATGAATTGGCCGACATAGTCAGGCGAGCGGCCTCTCCTGAAGAAGCTGGGAAACAGATTGAGGCCATTGTGGCTAACCGGCTTGAGCTGGGAAGAGTCCCTGAACAGCTAGGGGTACGGTCGCGGCATGATGACCGGACCGCGATTTTCAGGTTTTTCGGCTCGGATTCTTGAGGCACGCCGCCCTAGCCGAAGCACCCCGAGCAGTTGTTTTTGTATGTCCGTATGAGCGAAGACAAACGGGCCCGTTACCATTGACATCGAGCGGCGGAAGCTTGTGGTGGGTTGGGGAACTTGCTACAATTCAGCCGCCCAGTCCCAGGGACCAGTCCTGGGGCTAGGTTAAGAAAGGAGCATAATTCGTGGGCAAGGTAAAGGTTGCGATCATCGGAGTGGGGAATTGCGCCTCCTCTTTGGTACAGGGACTTCACAAATATGTAGAGATCCCCGAAGACGAATATGTGCCAGGAGTGATGCACAATCGAATCGGTGACTACCGTATCGAGGACATCGAAGTGGTGGCAGCCTTCGACGTCGACGAAAATAAAGTGGGTAAAGACCTCTCCGACGCCATCTTTACGCAACCCAACAATACTTTGAAGTTTGCCGAAGTGCCTCATATGGGCGTCCCTGTGGATAGGGGAATGACTCACGACAGCATAGGCAAATACGTGGCCCACCTGGTGAAAAAGTCTCCCCACCCAACGTCCGACATTGTGGGTATCTTGAAGGACCGCCAAGTGGACGTGGTGGTCAATTACCTTCCAGTGGGCAGCGAAAACGCCACCAAGTGGTACGTGGAGCAGATCCTGAACGCCCGCTGCGCCATGGTTAACTGTATCCCGGTGTTCATTGCCAGAGAGCAGTACTGGAGGACGCGTTTCGAAGAGCGCGGAGTGCCGGTGATAGGTGATGACGTCAAGTCACAGGTAGGCGCCACCATCGCCCACAGGGTACTCACCCGCCTGTTCGAAGACCGGGGGGTCGATATTGAGAACACCTACCAGCTCAATTTCGGCGGCAACACAGACTTCCTCAACATGTTGGAACGAGAGCGGCTGGTGTCCAAAAAGATCTCCAAAACCAACGCCGTCACCTCCCAGATGGACGACGGGATAGATCCTGACAACATACACATTGGCCCCAGTGACCACGTTCCATGGCTGAACGACCGAAAATGGTGCTACATCCGTATTGAGGGCCGGTTGTTTGGCGGCGCACCCATAAATCTGGAAGCCAAACTAGAGGTCTGGGATAGTCCCAACTCAGCGGGTGTAGTGGTGGATGCCATACGCTGCGCAAAGCTAGCGTTGGACCGGGGAATCAGTGGCGCAATAACCGGCCCCAGTGCTTACTTCATGAAGTCTCCTCCGGACCAATTCACCGACGACGTCGCCAGGGATATGGTGGCGGACTTCATCATTGGGAAAGGTTGATGCCGACTGGAGCGTCAACTTCGGGGCGTCCAGGTTAAATGGACTCCCTAAAGATCGCGATGGTCTCACCCTACGATTTCACCTGGCCCGGTGGGGTGACGGGCCACGTCTCTCAGTTGGCCAGGGAACTCAGCCGATCGGGACACCGAGTAAAGGTCCTGGCCCCTCATTCGCCATCCAGAGAATCCCAAGACGCGGACATCCACATACCGCTAGGTAGGTCCGTACCTCTGCCCAGCGCGGGCTCCATCGCCCGCGTCTCCTTATCCTGGTGGCTATACCCCAAAGTGCGGGCGTTGCTGCAGCGGGAGAACTTTGACGTAATTCACTTGCATGAGCCACTAGCCCCGATATTACCCCTCTGTGTGTTGGAATTCTCTCAAACGGTGAACGTCGGCACCTTCCATGCTTTTCACAACCACCAGGGGTTGTACAAAGTAACCCATCCCATCATCAAACGCTGGCACCAACGGCTGCACGGCGCCATTGCAGTTTCTCCGGCCGCCTATCGGCACGTTAACCAGGCGTTTCCGGCTGATTACAAGATCATTCCCAATGGGATTGATGTGGACCACTTCAGCAAAAACGTTGTACCGTGGCCCCAATACAACGATGGGAAGACCAACATTCTATTCGTGGGCCGGCTGGAAAAGAGGAAGGGTCTCAAGTACCTGCTGGACGCTTATAGCCAGTTGAAATGGGACTTGCCCGACATCCGTTTGTTCGTAGTGGGACCGGGCAACCCGGACAAAGAGTCCTACTCGATCCTTGGGTCGCGCCACCTTCAGGATATCATCTTCACCGGGACAGTGTCCTACGATGACCTAGCCCGTTACTACGCATCCGCCGACATCTTTTGCTCTCCAGCGACAGGCGCCGAAAGCTTCGGCATCGTGCTGCTGGAAGCCATGGCCGCGGGAAAGCCGGTGATCGCCTCCGATATTGAAGGTTATCGAAGCATTGTGACCGATGAGGAGCAAGGGCTTTTGGTACCGCGGAAGGACGCGACTGCGTTATCCCAGGCGCTGGCGCTTTTGATCAGGAATCCGGAGCTAGCGCAAAAGATGGGCAACAAAGGCCGTGAAACGGTCCAAGAATACCGTTGGAAGGTCGTTGCCTCTCGAGTTCAAGACTACTACGACGAATGCCTGAGAGCCGCCAATGGCCATACCGGGGCGAGAACAGTTTAGATCGGCGGTCTCCCGGTATGTCGAGCTGCCCGGTGCCCGGTTGTGCCGGGCTCTGAGGCTAACCCCCAATGAGATCACTCTCCTCGGCCTTTGTTTCGCTGTGGCGGCGGCGGTGCTGGTGGGCTATGGTTGGCTGCTAGCCGGGGGGATCGTCTTCTGGGTGGGCGGCGGCTTGGACCTGATGGACGGAGCGCTGGCCCGCCTGACGGGTACGGACAGTAAGTTCGGCGCTCTCTTGGACTCGGTAGTAGACCGGTTGAGCGAGGCTGCCCTGTTTGTAGGTCTGGCGGTACACGGTCTCCGATCTGATCTCCCGGATTACAACATCATCCCCAGCGACCAGCTACAATTGACCTTCATATCGGTCCTCTTGTTGGCTTTAATCTTTTCTCAGGGTGTCAGCTACCTGAGAGCGCGGGGCGAAGGACTTGGTGTCTTTACGCGGGCTGGGTTAATGACCCGGCCCGAGCGGGTTGTGCTCTTGGGCCTAGGGCTCATCATCGACCAGATTTTTTGGGTCCTCCTGCTAATCGCTGCGGTCTCTTGTGTTACTCTATTCCAACGTCTTTTCACCATACGAGGAGCTCTCGACAAGGGTGGATAACGGTTTGCTTCCCGTGTACACTGATGTTCGGTGCATAGTTACCCTTTGGACCCGTTGACCGATCGGCTGATGCGGTCCACCGAGTTTCCCCGCAGGACCCCTCCCAGGAGCCTTGAACATGCTACAACCGCCAGTCATCAAGCCCCAAGACCGGGCAACCCTCAAAAGGACCTTTCGTAAAGACCTCAAAGCCGTGGTCGAGATCGGTCTTTTTACCCAGCGACAATCGATGCTGACCATCCCGGGGCGAGACTGCAAGTATTGCGGGCAGACCGAACAACTCATGCAGGAGCTTGCTGCCCTATCCCCAAAGATTCAGTTGAACACGGTGGACTTCTATCAAAACGCGGATAAAGCTCGAGACCTGGGAGTCGAGCGTATTCCGGCCCTCGTTTTGGGTCCCGAAGGCACCGCGCGGGCCAAGTTCTACGGCATTCCATTGGGATACGAGATGTCCACCATCGTGGAGGACATCAAGATTATCTCCCGGGGAGTCAGCCCGCTTAGTATGGAGACCAGGAAACAGCTGCGTCAGCTAACACAGACGGTCCACATACAGGTCTTTGTGACCCCCACCTGTGTCTATTGCCCCAGGATGGCCCGCTTGGCCCACGCCTTTGCCTTGGAGAGCAACCATATCCATGCCGACGTGGTGGAGATACAAGAGTTCCCGCCGCTGGCCCAGCGGTACGCAGTAAAGTCTGTCCCGCTCACAGTGATTAACGAGCAACTGCGGTTCAGTGGCGCTATACCGGAGGCTGAGCTTTTGGAGAAGGTGCTTCAACTGGGAGCGCCCTCCGGCCAGATGGGCGGCGTAACTATCAATTAACGTTAAAGACCAACCCTATCGGGAGCGAACACCTTGCCCAGAGAACTGAATGGGGACCTGAATGGCCAGGGGCTGAGAGTAGCGGTGGTGGTTGCCAGATTCAATGAAGTAGTGACCCGCTCCCTGCTAAGTGGAGCCACTGAAACTCTGGTCCGCTACGGAGTCCGTGACGACGATATAACAGTGGCCTGGGTACCGGGTTCTTTCGAACTGCCTGTGGCAGCCAAGGCTTTCGCCAAATCAGCTAGATATGACGCCGTTATCTGCCTGGGTGCCGTGATCCGGGGTGAGACCGGCCACTACGACATGGTGGCAAGACAGGCGTCCAGCGGCACCGGAGCCGTGGCTTTAGACACCGGTGTGCCCACGATTTTCGGTGTCCTCACCACCGACAACATGGACCAGGCTATCAACCGGGCCGGCGGCAAATCAGGCAACGCCGGCAGCAACGCAGCAATAACTGCCATCGAGACGGCCAGGTTGGTCCAAGCCATAGAGAGTGGTTAGTCGGCGCCTGGACGCCTTAAATTGTCATCTGTTTGCCACGAGGCCTCCGACCACAAACTCCAATACATGGCATGATTGAGGATATGAGGTTCGGCGTAACGATCCCCAACAATTGGGGTGTAGCTGATCCCAGTCAGGTATTGGCTTTGGGCCCACTGGCGGAAGAATTGGGCTTCGACTCTCTATGGGTCATGGACCACCTATTCAATGTTGGATACATTCGTGAGCGGCTGGAGGACCGGCCCTATTATCATCCCCTCACCACTTTGTCTTATCTGGCAGCAACCACAAATCGGGTCTTGCTGGGCACCTCAGTCCTGGTGCTTCCCTACCACAATCCAGTGGAACTGGCCAAGTACACAGCGTCGCTGGACCAGATATCCGGTGGCCGCGTGGTGCTGGGCGTAGGGGCGGGCGTCATGGCCGAGGAATTCCAGGCTTTGGGTATACCAATTAACCGAAGGGGCTCTCTCACCAATGAGGCAATCGCCATTATGAAGGAGCTTTGGACCAACCCTGAGCCCAGCTACAGCAGCCCGAGATGGGATTTCTCAGACCTCCGATTTTCCCCTAAGCCGCGGCAGCAACCCCACATTCCTCTGTGGATAGGCGGCTCCAGCCCGGCCGCGATTCGCCGGGCGGCCGCCCTTGGAGACGGCTGGCATCCAACCGGACTGGCACCAGAGGAATTCGACCTGGGCCGACGGGAGATAGAGGACCTAGCCACAGCGGCCAACCGCGATCCAACATCGATCACCATGTCCATCCGGGTAGAGGTAGAAATGCACGGCGGTCCATCCAGCCAGCGAGCTGCTTCCCGCGCTACAGTACCGGGTGACGACGCCAGCGCTATCACTGCCGCCATTGATGCCTACCGGACAGCTGGGGTATCACACATCGTTTTGGCATTGAACTCAGGGGACATACCAGCAATCACCTCCCAGATGGAGAGCCTTGCCAGGGACGTGATGCCCCGCTTCCGGTGAGCCGCGGAACCCCTAGCTACCCTCTTGCTCGGCCAGGAACCGTTTAATATCGGCCCACTCCTGGGTTAGCTGCTCTAAGTCCCTTCCGCTGGCCGGCTCGTGGCCATACTCGGCCATCTGGAAGCTGTCTACGATGCGGTTGACCGGCCCATCGGGCAACAACCCCCTTAGCAGCCGCTGGTGCTCCCGGGGCGTTTGCCATTCCTGCCTAGGGATACCCACTCCGTCGGCTAAACGCAAAAGCCCGTGATAAAACTCACGGGGACTAGTGGGTTCCCCCACTGCTTGGTTGGCCCCGGCCCTCACACCAGGTAGGCTGTTCCACCAGCCTGAGAGCAACGAGGCCAGCTCTCGGTTGGCTTTGTCCCAGCTATATACAGACTCACGGGTCTCCTCGTAGTCCTGGGAATGCCGGAATAACCTCCGAAGTCTCAAGATCCGATATAGAAAATATCCTGCAATCCCAGTGCCAACCAGGAATGCGCCCCACTTCAAGGAAATCGAAAAGATAGCGGGCGGCCCCTCGCCCTCATTCTCCCGGAGGGTTTCCTGGAATCGGGCCATCTGTGCCATGGCCTCTTCCACCCCGGAAAGGTCACCGCCACCCAACTGGCCCGAGACCCAATTACCGAATCCCACCAGCAGGCTGGCAAGATAACCTATGGCGAGAAATATTGGCTTGAGAATCACCAGTCCCACGTGGCCCACCCCGGACAGCAACTCGCGGGTCACATCGTCAAGCCCACCCATACCGGCGGCGCTAACAATCAGACCTATAACCACCACGCCCGCAACGCACAGGCCAATCGGGGCCCACCAGTTCCCGGTCACCGTCTTGGGAGTGCCCGCCTCCCATGCCAGACGACCCAAGGCAAGACTGAACAAGCCAACGAAGAAGAATCCCACCACCAGGAACCCATTTACGAGTTCTATTGAGGCAACACTCTGCACAAGCACCCCGACGATTAAGGCAACCAATCCCCACCGGAAGGCACCGCTGACACTCTCTAGGTTGATTTCATCGTGGGATAGAGTCACGCCGCGCCACCAGAGCAGTACCAAGAACGCCATGGTGAGGACCAACGACACCACGGTCCCGGCGTCACCTTGGAATATGTATCGGAGGGGAGCCATCCCGAGTCCCAAGCTCAGGTGGGATAGGGCCAATATGGACAACACGCTAAACCCGAGCCCCACTGCCCCCCGTAAATTGCGGGAGAACTGTAGCGACTGAACGACCGAGGATAAGACATAGGCCCACAACAGAGTTAGCATGACCAGCCAGAAATCCAGGACAAGGTCCGGGCGGTGGAAGACGTTGCTAACCAAGCCGATGAGCAGGTAGAACCCGCACGTCTCCAGAAAGACGGTGCCACCCGTAATTACGCTAGCCAGCCAGAACCTGCTCATGTTCATCCAAAGCTTCGACTAACTTCCCGAGGGGTAGAACGGTAGCGCCTCTCAAACCGGAATCAGGGACTTCCGCGCTAACAGAAATGATCAGCACTCGGTGACCGAGTTCTTGCATCTCCATGACTGCTGCGGCGAGAGAATCGGTGAAGACGGCGGTTACCAAGGCCACCGTGGTGCCCGGCGGTAGAGAATAGCGTGCGTCCCTGAGCACCTCTGGCAGTGTGCTGATGACATAAGGGGAGACTCTTGCCAAAGCTTCCAACACCATGGGCAATTGGGAGGACGAGGCTCCCAGTGGCACGCTGGTCCACTTGGCGGAGTGGGCTACCACTGCGTTGCTGATCAATCCGAACGTGTACCCTTGCCGAGCGGCGTAGTTGGCCACCGATGCCGACAGGGTAACCGCCTGCTCGAATAAGCGGCGATTACTGCCCTCCCATGACCGGTCGCTGGTTGCGCCGTTCAACGCAATCAACATGTTCTGTGAGATTGCTGGTTCGAACACCCGGGTCTGCAGCCTGGATGCCCTGGCCGTCGCTTTCCAATCGATGAGTTTCATGGCGTCGGAATCCACATAGTCCCGCTGCCCCTGAAACCTGGACAAATCGCGGTATAAGGGGCGGCGCGCTCTTGCCTCGGCCAAGGGACGTTCCGCCGAGAGCATAAGTTGCGTAATATCCACTATCCTGGGATATACCAGTAATTCTTCCGTCCCTTCGGGCCTTGCCTCCTTACCGGTAAACCCAAAAATGTCCCCGGTACGCAGTCGCACCGGCCCGATCCGGTGATAGCCCCTGGAAACGCAACGCAGAAAATATTTCCAGGTTACTCGCTGGTATGGCAACAAGGACGTGGTTACCGCGTGCTGGGTGATCCCATCCATGTTGATTGTACGCAGGCTGCCTCCCGGTATCTCCAGGCCCTGGGGAAAAGAATCCTCTATATCCAACCACACCAGGGGCAGCACCTTGTCGTTGGTAAGAGTGACAGTGTATTCCACGGTGTCTCCTATAAATGCCCGATGGCTGGATAGTGCGCGGGAATAGGTGACACCGTGAAACGCATATCGGTCCCATACCTTGGTTGCTAGCCGGATGACCACCACTAGTGAGCCTACCACCAGCAATAGCCCCTGGCTGGCAGCCAGTCCCACCAGGATTAACAACCCGCTGACCACCAGCCACAGGTCGTTGAACACAGCGGCTAAACAGGGACCGGGACCCGGGCAAGCAGCTCGTGAACTACAGCCTCCGAAGTCCGCTCCCTCAACCTGGCTTGGGACTTGAGAATGACCCGGTGTGCCAGGGCATATGGCGCCAACGTCTTTATATCGTCGGGACTAACGTACTGGCGGCCTCGAATCGCTGCCAGGGCCTGGCTGCAACGGTATAGACCGATGCTGGCCCTTGGGCTGGCCCCCAGTTCGACATCCGAATGCTTTCGCGTGGCCTGGACCAACTGAACCAAATAATTGCGGAGCACTGGGTCAAAGTACACATCGCCCACTTGAGCCTGGAATGCTATGACCTCCTCTCGGGTGACTACCGCCTGGAGGTTGGCCAATGGCTCGGATGAATGGAACCTGGAGAGCATCTGGTCCTCCTCCGACTCTTCCGGGTAACCTAGTTTGAGGCGGAGGGAGAAACGGTCCAACTGGGCCTCTGGCAGAGGGAATGTGCCCTCCAACTCGATGGGATTTTGGGTGGCGATGACCAAGAAGGGCGTTGGTAGCTGCACAGTGGCATTGTCTACCGTAACTTGCCGTTCCGCCATGGCCTCCAAGAGGGCTGACTGGGTCCGGGGAGTGGCGCGGTTGATCTCGTCGGCCAAAACAATTTGGGAGATAATCGGTCCGGGCCGGAACTCGAACTCGCTTGTCCTTTGGTTGAAGTAATTGATGCCGGTTATGTCTGACGGCATCAGGTCGGGAGTACATTGGATACGTCTGAAAGTGCAGTCCATAGAGACCGCAATGCAACGGGCCAAGGTGGTCTTACCGATGCCGGGGATATCCTCAATCAAGACGTGTCCACCGCTCAGAATGGCAGCCAACGTCAGATCGATTACCTCACCCTTGCCAACTAGCACCAGTTCGGCGTTTTCTTTGATCCGGGCGGCTACTTCGGCAACGGTGTAAGTTGACACAGGACTGAAAACCTCACGGCGGCAGCGCCGAGCCACCCCTGGCAGCGTAGAGTTTTCCCGAAGTGGGAAGGACCCTAACCCAAATCAGCCCGGCGCACTAGGGCCTCTTCAACTTCCCTCAAGTCCTTGAAAGAATCGACGCTACGCCAGAAAGCTCGGGAACGTAGGGCGGCGATTTTGCCGGTTTCGGCGAACCCAGGAAATGTCTCCGTTTCGTGGTCCCCCAGTTCCGGAAGAACTTCGGAGACCTTCCGGTCGAGAATATAAATGCCAGCATTGATCCAGTGGGGCAACTCAACCTTCTCTTGAAATCCCACAACTTGGTCTGTTTCGCTTAGCTCCACTATGCCATAGGGACTGGTCATAGGGACCACGACTATGGTCGCCATATGGGAAGGGTTGGACCGCTTGAGTCTTTCGTGGAGACCGATTACAGGTACCAGTTCTTGTGCGGTGATCACATCGCCGTTCACCGCCACTACATACTGTTCACTCCCGGGAACCATGGACAAGCCCTGGCGAATGGCGCCGCCGCGACCCAATGGAGCATCTTCCACGCTGTAGTGGGCCCGGACTCCGAACCTTTGTCCGTCACCGAAGTGGTCTTGAATCGTCTCCCACAGATATCCCGTCAGGAACACAACATCAGTGACACCGGCCTGCTTGAGCCACTCGACCTGATGCTCCAGTATCGGTCGCCCGCCTACCGGCACCATTGGCTTGGGGACCGCGTCGGTTAGCGGCCTTAACCTTTCCCCTTTACCACCCGCCAGAATCAGCGCGTACATGCCTCAATCAAGTTCCTGGCCTCGAATTCATATAATGGAACGCCGCTTAATATAACGGGCTACAAGGTTACAGGTCAACGAAGAAGGGTGAGGTGGTTGTGGATTGTAGCGACCCTAGGGACCCTCTCTAGACGGGTAGCTGGCTGCCCGGCCTGGATTCGAACCAGGGATTTCAGCTCCAAAGGCTGACGTGCTACCACTACACCACCGGGCAAAAAAGGCACCGAGGGAGGGTTTCGGCTCTTGAAGAGCCAGTAATTCTATTCTGAGGTGCCCATTCAGTCGCGTCAAGGGCCAAGCGTTAGCCCTCGGCTAAGGTTGACCAGGGATGGTATGAATGCCCCGACTGAGGGGCTTCAGTGATATAATTCCAACCTAGGAGCAAGTATGAGGAAGCTGCGGGTTTCATTTCTACACTTGGCGCCCATCACCAACGAAGTCGAGCACAACCGGCGCCTTGTCGAGTCCGCAGTAAAGGTCGCCTCTCAAGAGGGCGCCGACTGGGCAGTTACTCCCGAGCTCTGTATACCCGGCTACATGTTCATGCAACAGTTGGGAACCGACTGGATTCTTCCCCAGCCCGATCCCTGGATGCGGAGCTTCTGCAGTCTGGTAAAAGAAGAACAACTAACGGTGTTCCTTTCCCACCCTGAACGAGCCTCGGCTGGAGACAAACTTTACAACACAGTCTTTGTTATTAACCCGGACGGACAGATAGTCGCCAAGCACCGGAAGATCAAAGCCCTGCGGGGCGCTGAGGCTTGGTCTAGCCCAGGTTGGGAGATTGAGCCGGTATCATTGGACCAAGTCACAGCCGGGATTCTTATATGCGCCGACGCCTATAAGAACGAAGTGGCCCAAGAGCTTCACGCCAAGGGTGCACAACTCCTGGTTTCTCCGGTCTCTTGGGGGCCTGGACAATGCGGGCCACAGGGTGAATGGGAGCAGCGGACCATCGACACTGGTCTCCCGATTATGGTCTGCAACCGCTCCGGGATTGAAGAAGGAGAGCTTGACTACCGGCTGGCGGAAAGCGTAGTTGCGAAGAACGGGAAACGTCTGCTCTCCGAGACCTCCGATAGGTCTGTTGTGCTAACTTTCGATTGGGACCTGGACTCGATGACGCTGCTTTCAGAAGGCTTCGATAAAGCCTACCTGGCTTAAGGCACAATGGACTGGGCGACGATGGCCGCGCATTAGACCCAAGCCTAGGACTCCCTTTCCAGGAATCTTCGCAATATCAACGCTGCTGCTGCGGCGTCCAACGAGCCCCGGTCTCGAGAAGGCTGGGCACCCGCTTCTCTCAACAACGCCTCAGCCTCGACAGTGGTGAAACTCTCGTCCACTTGGTAAACCGGTAGATCAACCCGTTTTTCCAGGGCTTGGACAAACCGCCGAGTTCGTTTGGCCTGAGCCCCCATCGCTCCATCGCGGCCGAATGGAATACCCACAACCAACCCTTCGACGTCCCGCTCCCGAGCGGCCTTGACCACGTCGTCGACATCTTGGCTCAGTTTGCTGCGGTTGAGGTGACCTGCGGGTAGGACCACCTGGCTGCCGGTGCGTCCCACGGCTAACCCGATGCGGCGCTCTCCCACGTCAAGAGCCAAGAGCTTCAGGACAGGCCCTTCGGCTCCGCTCAGGACAGGCTCCGGCGCACCAGTTCAGGCAGGCCGCCCAGGGCCTCGTCCAGCTTGTTCACTTGACGGCCACCCGCTTGGGCTAACTCCGGCCGGCCGCCACCACCGCCGCCTAGTATCTTGGCCGTTTCCCGGGCCAAGTCACCCGCATTGACGCCTCGAGCCACCAAATCAGGGGTAACCATCGCCACCAGAACAGCGCTGCCTTCGACCACCGCGGCAAGGACCACTGCCACGCTGGACAGCTTGGATTTCAGAAAATCACCCATCTCCCGCATGGCGTCGGGGCCGGCGGCCGAGGTGCGTCCCGCCACCACTTTGGCCCCATCCACGTCGACAACCCGGCCCAGCAACTGTTCAGCTTCCACTCTCAGGGTTGACCGCTCCAAAGACTCCAGTCGGCGCCTCAGCTCCTCATTATCTCTCATGAAGCTTTCCAGGCGGACTTCCAGATCGGCGATGGGCGTTTGAAGCTTACGGGACAAGCGGTCCAGCTGGTCAGCGTGATCTTGAAACAGCGCTCCGGCACCCTGACCGGTTACTGCTTCTATGCGCCGCATCCCTCCCCCAATGCTGGCCTCGCCCAGCACGAAAAGAGTGCCCACCTGGCCCGTGGCTGTTACATGGGTGCCGCCGCATACTTCCAGACTGAAAGTCTCGCCGTCAGCGGGGTCGAAGGGCCTGTCCTGAGAGGAGTCGAAGGGCCCTCCGTTGGACATGGATACTACCCGCACCACGTCACCGTACCGGTCGCCGAAGAAGGCAAGGGCACCCCCACGCACCGCTTCGCTATAAGTAGTCTCCCGGGAATGCACCTTCAGGTTGTCGCGTATTCTTTCATTGGCCAGGCTTTGCACCGAGCGTATCTCGGCGGGGGACAGGGGACTAACGTGACTGAAGTCGAAGCGCAACCTCTCAGGAGCCACCAGAGACCCGGCCTGCCGCACGTGGGGCCCCAGCACCGATCTCAGGGACGCGTGCAGCAGGTGAGTGCCGCTGTGATTCCGTGCCGCATCCAGACGCCTTGACGGGTCTACCCAGGCGGTGACAGGGTCTCCCAGCGTTATATCTCCTTGATCGACCACGCCCCGGTGGACGACTAGCCCGGCGATGGGGCTCTGGGTATCCGAAACTTTGACGACACCATTAGGACCGGAAATCGTGCCCGAGTCGCCGACCTGTCCGCCTCCTTCAGCGTAAAACGGAGTTTCATTCAGCACTATTTCTACCTGTTGACCCTGGACAGCATGCCCTGCCTGCTCCCCTACCCCTGAGCTTGTCGAGGGGTCTATCCTGAGCGGAGTCGAAGGAGCCACCAGAATAGCAGCCACCGTCGTTTCTTGCCGCAATCCTTCGTATCCAACGAAGGGGGTCTGGCCAATACCCAGGGTTTCGTAGACAGTCCCCATTTCCATGCTGCCGGTGAAGGCCTGGGCCGACCTGGCTCTCTCTCTTTGCGCTTCCATCTCCCGCTCAAAGCCCAGCATGTCCACTTCCAGGCCTTGCTCGCGGGCAATCTCTTGGGTCAGTTCCGGCGGGAACCCATAGGTGTCGTAAAGGACGAAGGTCTCATGTCCGGTAATGGACTTTGCAAACTCTAAGGCTTTAGCCGAGTATTCTTGGGACTCGGTTATCATGTTAACCAAGTGCACCTGTGCTAACTCAGCCCCAGTATTCTCATCATCGTTGACGCTAACAAGCGTCCCTGGATAATTTATTCGCCCCTCGTCATCCACTGTGACTTCCATGTCCCGGATCACGTTTGCTCGATAGGCGGCCATCCCCGAGAAAATACTGCTGCCTCGTTCGTAGGTCTGACCGAACCGCTCCTCCTCTAGGCGGACTACCCGTAGAATAAAATCGTGGTTCTCCAGAAGCTCCCGGTAGACGTGGCGGAAGTAGGGCAGCACCGTCTCGACGACTTCGGCCAAGAAAGGCTGGCCTTGCTCCGGACCGATCGAAGAGTCCAAGCCCAGCCGGCGACCGTAACGGATGGCGCGGCGAATGACCCGCCGCAGCACGTACCCGCGCCCTTCGTTGCCGGGCACCACTCCGTCGCCTATAAGGAAAGCAGCGGCCCGGCTGTGCTCCGCCACAACCCGCAGGGCGTAGTCGGTTTCCGGGTCCATCCCATAGCTCCGGCCGGTAAGCTCACATACTTTCTGGATTATCGGCCAGAATAAATCCGTCTCGTAGACGCTGGACTTCCCTTGAAGGACCGCGGCCGCTCGTTCCAAGCCCATTCCGGTGTCCACACTGGGCGCCGGCAGCGGGGTCCGGTTGCGCTGGGGGTCCTGATAGTACTGCATGAACACCAGGTTCCAGAGCTCTACGAAACGCTCACAATCGCAATTGGGATGGCAACCGGGTACTGGCCCTGGCTCTTGACCGTCTCGTTCCGACTTTAGCTGGGCAGTCAATTCATCAGGGGTCACCATGGGCCCGCAACCCTTTGCTGCGCCGCCGTCATAGTGCAACTCCGAGCAGGGCCCGGTGGGTCCTTCTGTACCCGCAGGACCCCACCAGTTGTCGCTGTCTCCGTAGCGGTAGATGCGCTCTACCGGCACGCCAACGTTGTCGCGCCAGATCCGGAACGCTTCATCGTCATCCAAGTGGATGGTCACAAACATCCTGTCGGGGGAGAGCTTGAACAGTCCGGTAACCAACTCCCACGCGAAATCGATAGCACCCTCTTTGAAGTAATCGCCGATGCTGAAGTTGCCCAGCATCTCAAAAAAGGTCAGGTGTTTGTGGTCGCCAACGTCGTCGATATCCGTGGTGCGGAAGCTCTTCTGTGAGCTGGTCAGACGACGGGACGGAGGGGTCTGCTCTCCCATGAAGAATGGCTTGAAGGGGACCATTCCGGCGCTGGTAAACAGCAGGGTAGGGTCGCCTGCGGGAATCAAGGAAGCACTGGGCATATGTAAATGCCCCTTCTCCTCGAAGAAGCGTATGAAGGAGTTTCTAACCTGGTCGCCGTCCATTGTCTCTGACCCTCTGCCGCCCATTAACGAAATCCCATTGACATTATGGCATTGTATTTCAGGGCCAAAACAGCGTCAATTGGAATAGGGGTCCCCCTTCACGTCAGCATTGCGCCAGGCCATCCCGCCGGTAACATCGCCTACTAGGCCACGGTACCCCTTGGGGAAATAGATAGCATTTGGTATACTAATTATGTCAAATCAAGTAACAGGCGGGAGGGGTAGATGGTAACGGACAAGGTTAGTAACGGAGAGGAATTTCATGCTGATGCGTTCCCTTTTGAAACGGAAAATCCCAGTGGAGTGCCCGGTGTCACCAAAGTGGAAGCGAGTGTGATCGCGGCCACCGTTGGCCACGTGGCCAACGGGATAGACGGCGTGGCCAGATTGGGGAACCCCGGGGGTATACTTCGGGCGATGACCAACTCAGTCAGATCGAACGCAGCCGTCAGAGGAACAGGTGTCGACGTCGAAGCCGGGCGGAGGGAGGTCATACTGGACTTGGAAGTGGTTGTATTGTACGGCTTTAGGATCCCTAGTGTCGTGCAAGAGATTAGGGAAGCGGTTGCCAAAGAAGTCTACGACCAAATCGGGTTAGTGGCCAAGGAAGTTAACGTCGACGTGGTGGCAATAGAGTTCCCGGCGGGAATTCTCAGTAGAGTGGACTAGAGGCCCGGTCCAACCCGGCGGACTTGGGGATAGAGACACCTCAGGAGGTGCCATAGTGAACACAGCCGCGCGCTTGAAGCGCACGGGAGCTAGCGCATTAGGATGAACGCCTTTAATGGGCTTCTCGTTACGGTGGTTTCTGTGGCAGGAATCGTCGGCGGCGTGTTCATCCTGCTCATCATCACTGAGGCCGTCTCTCCCCAAGACCTCCCCGGAGAGGTGTTTAGCCAGCCGTTGGCAACCATGGCGGCGCATACCGGCAGCGCTCTGTGGGGGGATGTAAGTATCGGAGCGGGACTCATCGCCGCGGGGTTGTTGGTACTGGTTCTCGAAGCACGGCAACTCACCCGGGGCGTCGTCCCCGGCATGGTGATGGTCAGCTCGGAGGCCGACGGTTTAGTCCGCTTGTCCCTTGATAGCATCACAGAGTTGGCCAAACGCACCGGTGCCGGCAACCGGGACGTCCGCAACATACGCTGCCACGTTCAAGTGACCTCCGGTGGGCTGAGCATTCGGTGTGAGGTTGGGCTCCGGATGGGGGCCGACGTGCCCGAGGTGAGTTCCGACGTACAAAAGAACATCCGCGAGATTGTCGAGCGCCTGACCAGCCTTCCGGTTAGAGATGTTCCGGTGCGGGCACGCTATCTGGGCGATCGAGACCAGCCGCTCCTAGTGAGGTGACGATATGCCCAGGCCAATAACAGCCGGCGTGATAGCCGGGCTAATTTTCGGGTTGGTGCTGGTCTGGCAGGGTGCCGGTGCAGCGGGGCTTGTCCTACTGTTCGCGATAGTGGGCTTGCTGGTGGGCGTGGTCCTGTGGCTTGGCTGGCGGTCCGCCACCGGGCAATTGGACACAGACGCCATCAGGTCCCTCTTTGGGGTCATTTTCTCCAACAGGACGCGATAGCGGGGCGCCAACCCCAATCCGCGCTCTGCCCGGACTGCTGTACGCCGAGCAATTCCGCTGCAGTATCATGTAACGCCGCTGCGAAGACAGCACTGTTATGTCCAATCGTCAGGTCCGCGAAGAGTTAGTCCCCATAACGCTTCTTCGCTATTGCCCAACCAGCAGGAACACTCCTGGACCAATTCCTTTGCTTGACCCGTTAAATGCCCGGCCTTACAATTTGGGCGATGGGACCAATCCTTGGAGGTGTTGATGGACTCCAGTATCATCGGCAAAATCCACAAAGCCAGGAAGTACGCAGAGGAGAGAAACAGAGTCAGCATCACCAGCTTTAGAGCAACCTTTAAAGGGAACCACAATACCCACGAGGTAATGTTCGACTCTGGCGCCTGGCAATGCCGGTGCCATTTTTTCGCCACCAGGGGCACATGCAGCCACACCATGGCTCTGCAACGAATCCTCGATGAAATGCTGGCAAGGGAGCCCGAGTCCGTCCAGTCGTCGTAGACTTGGTTCCAGCTCCCTCCGTCCCCAACTATCCTCCGGCAGTAGGCTTTCTTAACGGGCCGACGCCCTTTGTCCCTAACGAAAAAACCCCGTCGGCCCACTGCCATCGATGACCTCCCCCACTGTGAGGCTTGATATCGGTCAAGCAGTTTGACAGTGTCGAAGGTGCCATTTAGACTCCCCTTTAATCCTTGATGCTCAAATTAATATTGTAATGTCCTTGGTCGAAAAATACGGTCTGCTACCGGAAGAGATTGACAGAAAGAGCCTCCAAATGGTTGATGCCGGTCTGCCACTCGACTTGCCGTTGTCACCCTGGGAACGGAGCGTGGTGAGCCGGATCGTTAGGGCTGAAGGCGACCCTGCAATAGCCAAGGCAGTAGGGTTCAGTCCCAACGCCGTGGCTAAAGGGGTAGCCGCCCTGCAAGCGGGCTCCGACATTGTTACCGACGTACGAATGGTACAAGTGGGCATATCTCAGCAGCTTCTTCAGCAGTCTAATACGGCAGTGCGCTGCAGCATAGCTGCACCCGAGGTGGCCGATCGAGCGCAACGCGAAGGCACTACCAGGTCGGTGGCCGCCATGCGAGAGCTGGCGCCTTACCTGGACGGTTCCATAGTGGCTATAGGCAACGCGCCGACAGCGTTACTGGCGTTGCTGGACTTGGCCGACGATGGCCGGGCCAAACCAGCTCTGGTGATTGGGATGCCGGTCGGCTTCGTCGCTTGCGCCGAGTCCAAGCGGGAGTTGGCAGCGCGCCAACTCCCCTACATAACGGTATGGGAACATAGGGGCGGTAGCTCTACAGCAGCGGCCACGGTCAACGCCCTTCTTGCCTTATCACTGGAAGCGGAGACACTTTGACGGCTCTGAACCAGCCCAGGCCGGCCCAAACCAATGCCGTCGCCATCAGCACTGCCGACTGGGGTGTGGTTCTGCTGGCTCACGGCAGCCAAAGGGGCACCGACAGCAGTGAGTGCTCTTGCTCCTGGAGGGAAATTTCCAAGCCCGATTGGTGTCAACTCTGTCCCAGCACACCAGAAGGACTTAAAGAAGTAGCTAAACGGCTACAACAGGCTCTAGGTCTTGATGAAGATCGGATCGTGGTGTCCTGCCTTGAGTTTCTTCCGCCCCACCCAGATGAAGCCCTTCGCCAGTTGGAGCAACGCGGGCTTCGACGCATTGTGGTGATGCCCTTCCTGTTGGGCCACGGTAAGCACGCGACACTGGAGCTAGAAGAGCTTCTCGATGAAGCACGGCGAAAGTTGCCTCAAGTCCACCTTTCCATGGCGGAGGGCTTGGGAGCCCACGCTCAACTGGCAGATCTGGTGGTTCGCCGAGTCCGGGACATCAT
This sequence comes from Dehalococcoidia bacterium, assembly GCA_965197555.1. Taxonomy (GTDB): domain Bacteria; phylum Chloroflexota; class Dehalococcoidia; order Lucifugimonadales; family UBA3495. Next base: position 3,355,141 of record OZ240213.1, read on the forward strand.
GCCCCACTCCTCATATGGGACAGGCGGCCAAGGGAACGTCGGCGTTCTGGTAGTGAAGGCTGGCACTAAGAACCAGTATGACGATTGCCAGTGGCTCTTCGAACTGGGGCAAATGGTCGAGAATCGTTTGGGCTCGGGCTTTGCAGTAGATGTGGCCCAGTCCCATTACGGGGACCCAACCATGGAGGACGCCGCCACCCGCCTGATTGAGGACCGGGGAATCTCATCTCTGATATGTGTCCCTTATTTGTTGTTCCCAGGTTTGATCCTGAAGCGAAATATCCTGGGAAGCCTGGAACGCCTGGAAAACAAATACCCTGAGTTCACCATTGCAGCGAGCCCGCCTTTGGGTGTCGATGACGGTGTCATATCCGCCACTGCGGGGCGAATCCGCTCGGCGCTAGCAATGGCCTGACGTGTAATGGCCAGTCCACCAACTCCCAACGGGAACACCGAAAGCGACTACAGCCGCCAAACTGTGAGGCGTCGGGGGCTGCGCACTGGGTATACGACCGGTTCCAGCGCCGCAGCAGCGGCTAAAGCCGCGACCCTGGCGTTTTTGAGCGGCGAACCCGTTACCCAGGTCACCATTCGCTTGCCGGTGGGCCGGGAAGCAACTTTCGACGTGCACCGGTGTGAACTGGGCGTTGGCTCAGGCCGAGCGATGTGCTCGGTGTTAAAGGACGGCGGTGACGACCCCGACGTCACTCATGGGGCCGAAATCTGCGCCACTGTATACCGGTCAACAGGCCCGGCAGGTGACGTCCGGATTACGGGAGGCCTTGGAGTAGGCACGGTGACTCGCCCAGGTACCGGCATCGAGGTTGGCCAGCCAGCCGTGACACGGGTGCCGAGGCGTATGATTGTGGAATCGGTACAGCAGGCTGCGGCAACACATCCCCAAGGTATCGGAGGAGCGTTTACCGTCGAGCTCTCAGTCCCACAAGGGGAGGACATAGCGAAGAAAACCACCAATGCTAGGCTGGGGATAATCGGAGGCATATCGATATTGGGCAGCACCGGGATCGTACAGCCCTACTCCACGGCGGCTTGGCGGGCCAGCGTGCACTTGGCGATAGACGTGGCAGCCACCAACGGCCACCAACATCTGGTGTTGTCCACCGGTACTCAGAGCGAGATATTTGCTAAACGCTTGTTGGAATTGCCGGACATGGCGTACATTGAAGCAGGAATCTTCAGCGGGCCATCCCTCAAACGCTGCGTCATGCGAGACGTTGCCCGGGCGACCCACGTGGGAATGGTTGGTAAACTGTCAAAGATGGCCATGGGCTACTTTGTGACTCACGTAGCGGGCAACAAGGTGGACACCGCTTTTTTGGCCTCCTTGGCGGCTCAGTGCGGCGCCGAGCCCGTAGTCCAAGAAGAGATGCGTCAGGCTTCAAGCGCCCGCCACTTTCAGGAAATTGTCCAGGCCCATAGGTTGCTTTCGGTCTTCCCACTGATGTGTCAGATGGTCTGCGACGAGAGCTTGAAGTACTTGAAACATGAGGAAGACCACCCGATAGTTGACACTCTGTGCTTTGATTTTGATGGACAACTCTTGGGCCAGGCGACAACTTCACCGGACGGCGTCCCGCTGGTCCCTCCGGCAACAGTAACAAGCGATGGTTAAGGAACAGCGGGCTCCTCAAGCAAGGCCACTGGGGCTGCCAGACGAGGCCTTCGAGCAACGCCGTCCGCTCAAGGGGCAGATCACCAAGCGAGAAGTGAGGGCGTTCAGCCTATATTCGTTGGGGTTGCGCCCGGAAAGCACCGTTTGGGACATTGGCGCTGGCACCGGCTCGATTGCTGTGGAGGCTGCGCTGATCGCCCATCAAGGCGCTGTCTACGCCATAGAAAGGGACGAGAATAGCCTGGACATGCTCCGCAGGAATGTGGCCCGCTGGGCTCCGGACAACCTTCACGTAGTCTACGGCAAGGCCCCTCAGGCGCTTCAAGACTTGCCCGACCCCGACTCCGTTTTCATTGGGGGAAGCGGCGGCGAATTGGATGCCATCCTGGCCGATGTTGCGGGCCGATTGAACGCTCCGGGTAGGCTCGTTGTAAACCTGGCGGCGCTGGAGCGTGCCCATCTGGCCTACGACCTGACCAAAAGTCTGGGTTTCACCGTGGACCTTACCATGCTCCATTGCGCCCGAGGAAAGGAGATGTCCGACGGCGCTGTTCGGCTGGAGTCGATGAACCCGGTTTTCGTGGTAACCGGTTGGCGGGGTGATTAGCCCATGGCCGTTGATCAAACACCCAAATCCACTGGATGTCTCTACGGGATTGGTGTAGGCCCAGGCGACCCCGAGCTTCTGACCCTGAAAGCGTTAAGGATACTGCAACAAGTGCCCTTAGTATGCGTACCCCAGGGCCGAGGCCGGACCGCCAGTATTGCTTTGTCTATAGTCCAACAGTTCCTCGACGAAGGTAATCAAGAGATCATTAGAGCTCAATTCCCTACCAACGATGAAGAGGCCGCGGGCCAAGTCTGGCGAGACACCGCGGATACCATCAGCGAGCACCTTAAGAGGGGGAACGATGTCGCCTTCATCACCGAAGGTGACCCGATGCTTTACAGCACCTTTGCTTACGTAATGAACCGGGTGCGCTCTACCCACCCTGAAATCGCGATCGAGATAGTCCCGGGGGTGTCCTCGGTCACTGCGGCTGCAGCCAGCGCCGGTGTGCCCCTCGCCGCCCATGGGGAGCGCTTGGCAGTGCTGCCGGCGGCCTACGGCATCGACGATTTGTCGGCGACAGCGGATAAGTACGATACAACGGTTCTCATGAAGGTAAACCGAGATTTGTTGGACTCCATCGCAGACCTGGAGGACCATGGACTCGGCAAGGGCAGCGTTTACGTACGCCGGGCCACTACCCATCAAGAGCGGATAGTGACTGACCTTGAACAGCTTTCCATCGAAGACCTGGATTATTTTTCAGTATTGATCATCAAGAGGTAAATAGTGACCAGACCTGCGGGCAAGGTATATTTCCTCGGGGGAGGTCCCGGGGACCCAGAGCTCCTGACCTTGAAAGCCAAGCGCATTATCGAGTCCGCCGACCTCGTGGTTTACGCTGACTCCTTGGTCCATCCATCCATCGCCGAGTTCGCCCGTCCCGGCGCCGAGGTACACGGCAGCAAGTCCATGGACTTGGAACAAATAATGGAACTAGTCTGCGACGCCGCTCGTCAAGGCAAAACAGTGGCCCGGGTCCAAAGCGGGGACCCAGCCATCTATGGGGCAATCCTGGAGCAGATGAGAGTTCTGGAGAAGGAAGGCATCGACTTTGAGGTAGTACCGGGCGTCAGCTCCGCGTTTGCTGCCGCGGCTGCTCTCAGGACCGAGCTAACTGTTCCCGAAGAGAGCCAGACTGTGATCATGACTCGGGCGGAAGGCCGCATCAAGATGCCCCCGGGGGAGCAGCTGCGAGACTTGGCCGCCCACGGCAGTACTTTGGTCATATTCCTCAGCATCACGCGCATCGCTCGCATTGTCCGAGAGCTCCGGGCTGCGGGGTATACTACGGACACTCCGGTAGCCGTCGTCTACCGCGTAGGCTGGCCAGACCAAAAGGTGATCAGGGGACGGCTGTCCGATATAGCCGCCAAGGTGCGGGAAGCCAAGATCACCTTACAAGCCCTGATTCTGGTGGGCAAGGCAGTGGACCCTGATTTACTGGTGCCTCCAGAGGCGGACGACGACCCCCCGGCGACTTCCCACTTGTATTCCAACGACTACACTCACCTATACCGGCGGTCGAGCGCTAGGTCCACCGCCGCCAAGACAAATGCCAAGAGCAGGCCTTGACGGCCAACCAGCACCCGGCACCGCGATACTCGCGATTTCCCAGCGAGGCTCGGAACTAGCTCGCTCATTAGCCACCGCTATTTTCGGGGAGAACACCCTGTATCTGGACCAGCGGTTCCGCACGGAGCATGAACGGGCCGAGGTCTTCGACCTCCCCGTACGTCCGGTGGTCCACAAGATTTTTAGGGAATACGACCGCCTTGTCCTCTTCATGCCTGTGGGTTCGGCTGTCCGTCTTCTGGCCCCGTACCTTGAAGGCAAACACCGAGACCCGGCAGTGGTGTGTGTGGACGACGCCGGCCAGTTCGTGGTGAGCCTGCTCTCCGGTCACCTAGGCGGCGCCGACCGATTAGCGGAAGAGGTGGCTAGGACTGTCGGGGCCACCCCGGTGATTACTTCTGCGTCTTACGTTACCGGTACACTCGCAGTGGACTTGTTGGGTCAGGAGTTTGGCTGGCGGCTGGAGGCAGACTCTGTGGCGGTGACCCGGGCCAGCGCTGCCGTGGTCAATCGAGAGCCGGTTGGCGTGTACCAAGACGCTGGGGAGCGGGACTGGTGGCCCGCCAACAACCCCTTGCCCGCAAACGTTCAAGTCTACCCCACGCTGGACTCCTTGGAAGACAGTAGCTGCGCCGCTACGCTGATAATCTCCGACGCACAGCTATCTCTAGAAAACAAGTTCTTGGACCGTCCATCTGGGGTAGATGCCAAGCCCCTGGTCTTCTACCGTCCGCCAACCCTGGTGATTGGGATGGGTTGCCGGAGAGGGGTGCCCGCAGGGGAGCTGGAACAGCTCTTGATCGATACCTTCCAGCAGCACCAATTGGCCCTGGGTAGCATCAAGTGCATCGCCACTGCCCAGCTCAAAGCGGACGAGGCTGGCATCCTGAAACTGGCTGCGAGGTACGGCGTCCCTTTGGTCTGCTATAGCGCCGAGGAGCTGAACGGCGTCTTCAGCGCGGCGCTGGAGCCAACCCAAGCCGGGCCAACACCGTCACCTAAAGCCCACGACTTGGTGGGGGTCTGGGGCGTATCCGAGCCAGCAGCGCTCCTGGGGGCTCACACCGACCGCTTGCTGGTTCCTCGAATCAAGACATCCAGGGCTACAATAGCTGTCGCTCGCGTGTCCTTCGATTAAGAACAGCAACATGGACACCGAGTCCCTGGGAGACGATGATTGGCGGGTTGAATAACTTGGCGGAGGAGACAGTAGGGTGCGTCATCTACGTGCACCTGGCACTCGGTCTAGGACTATTGAACCATGCTCATGAAAAGGCTCTCGTCCTCTAAACTCTCCATGGTTCTCTGCCTCCGTGGTTAGCGGAAAGCTATACTTGGTCGGCCTGGGCCCCGGCGACTCCAGCCACCTGACTGGCAGCGCGCTGGCGGCGATAGAGGACTGTGATACGGTCGTGGGTTACCGAGGATACATCAACCAAGCCGTCCACCTCGTCGCTGGCAAGGAGGTGGTGGCTATGGAGTTGGGCCAAGAGTTGCAGCGGGCCGCTAGAGCGGTCGCTCTGGCCAAGGAAGGCAAAAAGGTCGCAGTCCTCTCTTCCGGAGATACAGGAATCTACGGGATGGCCGGGCCGGTTTTCAAAGCACTGACCGAAGATGGCTGGGACGGAGAGGCCCCATCCTTACAAGTGGTGCCCGGTGTTTCAGCGGTGCAAGCCGCGGCGGCATTGCTGGGCGCTCCCATCATGCAGGACTTCTGCACCATCAGCCTAAGCGACCTGCTCACTCCTTGGGAAACCATAAAGAAACGGCTAGATGCTGCCGCCCTGGGAGACTTCGTAGTCGCGCTATATAACCCTCGAAGTAAAAGACGCGACTGGCAATTGCTGGAGGCCCGCCGCATTTTGCTGGGCCATCGCAGCGGACAGACCCCGGTGGGTATTGTGCGTGACGCCTTTCGGCCGGGACAGCAAGTGACGCTTACGGACTTGGCGCACCTGGAAAGGCACTGCGAGGCCATAGACATGGTCACCGTGGTGTTAGTAGGCAACTCGTCGAGCTTCACCCACCAAGGCTACATGGTAACGCCCCGGGGGTACGAGTAAGAGGGGCCTGAGGGAATATCGACTAGAGAGGGGGAATCAATGGGTCGCACTATAGCCACTGCGATCATATCAGGGGTCAATGCGACCAAAGAGTACAGCTTCTTGGTGGACACCGGGGCTTACCTGGGGCTACCCATCGAGGAGATCAGAGATCTCGGCTTAGCTATAGTGCCCAACGGACGCCGCCGGTTCCTCACCGCGGATGGCATAGTAGAAAAGGATACCTACCAGGCCACTGGAAGATTGGGCGACCAGGGTTTCGCTACCATCGTGGTCGAGACCGCGGTACCTGTCATCGGATACTTCCTGGTGGAGGACCTGCGGCTGAAAGTCAATCCAGGGACCGGAGAATTGGAGCCGGACCCCGGCCCGTGGCTGGAGCCCGGTTACGTGATGCCCGCGTGACCTGTTACAAGGCCCATGTGTTGAGTCGGCCTTTACTGGTCGACGAACGGTGAGCCGGGAGCGAAAGCGTCTATGATTTCATCGATATTGGGAGTCAAGGGGCAGATAACCGGATAGGAAGCGCCTGCATCCAGGTATTCCTGAACTCGCCGGCGACACATCTCCGGAGTGCCCGCAGCGCATAGCATATCTACGATGTCATCTCCCACCAACGGCATCGCAGCTTCGATACCTCCTTGCTTGGGAGGCCATCCGCCCATGGTGTCATGTATGTGTTGGATTACTTCCTCATCCACACCGCTGGCCCTGGCGATGTGGGGTTGCTGCCCCATATACATAGTAACGGCGTGCCGGGCAGTATAGCGGGCAGCCTCGGCGTCCTCGGACATTGCCACCGCCATCATCTGAGGCATATCGATCTCTTGAACCGACCGCCCTGCCCGGTCCGCGCCTATGCTTAGACTCCTCAGGGATTCTTGGAGATACTCGACGGACGTGAAAAAATTGTGAAACACGCCGTCCCCGATTTCACCAGCCAGCTCCATCATGTTCGGACCCGTGGCGCCGATGTAGATAGGCACTTTCTTGGGAGAACGAGGAACACCGTCGCCCAGGTCCAACCTCAAGTTTCGGACCTTGACCACCTCACCTTCAAAAGTCACGGTCTCCATGGCCAAGAGCCGCCGCACCACGGTTACGTACTCACGCATGGCCGCCAGAGGCTTACGGCGCCGGATGCCCTGGTTGGACGCCAGGGGGTCCCAATAGGAGCCGATGCCCATCATCATCCTGCCGCCGGAAAGCTCGTCGAGGGTGGCCAGGGTCATCGCCATTAAACCGGAACTGCGGGTCCAATTGTTCACCACTCCAGTGGCCAGCTTGATGCGGTCCGCTACCTGAGCAAAGGCCGCCAGAGGGGTCACCGCGTCCCGAACCAAGCGAGTCTCACAGACCCAGACCGATTCGAACCCCCGCTCTTCGGCATACCGGGCAAGCTCGACCTGTTCCGACAACAATGGCCGGTCAAGAAAAATCAGACCAACTCTATCCAAGCTACATCGCACTCCGCTTCAAGAAATGGCCTGTGCCGGCGGCGCCAACAAACTTGCCCTCCTCAACCAAGAGCTGTCCCTTGGATAGCACTACCTCAGGGACTCCCTTGACCGACATGCCCTCGTACAGGTTGTAGTCCACATTCATATGGTGGGTCTGGGCGCTTATGACCGTCTCGGCGTCGGGATCAAACACCACGATATCCGCATCGCTTCCCGCCGCGATGGTGCCTTTGCGAGGAAACAGCCCGAACAGCTTAGCAGGAGCGGTGGAAAAGAGTTCTACCAGCCGGTTCATGTCCAGCAGTCCGGAGGTTACACCATTGGTATAGAGCAAGCTAAGGCGGTTCTCGATTCCCGGACCCCCGTTGGGAATCTTGGAGAAATCCCCTTTACCGAGGCTTTTCTGGTCGCTGAACCGGAAAGCGCAATGGTCGGTGGAAACAACCTGAAGGTCGTTGCGGCGGAGCCCGTTCCATAGCTCCGCTTGGTGCCATTGGTCCCGCAACGGCGGGGTCAAGACGTACTTGGCTCCCTCGAACCCCTCCTGATCGTACATGCTATTGTCCAGCGTAAGGTAATGCGGGCAGGTCTCGGCAAAGACGTACTTTTGCCGGGCCCGGGCCGCCTGAACCTCCTGCAAGGCCTCGGCACAACTCAGGTGGACGAAATACACCGGAGCGCCGGCTACCTCCGCCATCCGGATCGCCCGGTGGGTGGCTTCCGCCTCCGTGGTTGGTGGCCGCGTTAGATGATGGAACTTGGGAGCGGTGTTCCCTTCGGCCAACGCTTGCTTGACTAGCACGTCAATCATGTGGCCGTGCTCCGCGTGCAGGCAGACTAAAGCCCCGTTGTTGGCCGCCCGTACCATGGCCCTAAAGATGGTGTTGTCGTCCACCATCACCGCTCCCGGGTAGGCCATGAACATCTTGAAGCTGGCAACCCCTTCCGACACCATGTTATCCAGCTCTCCGAGGCGGGTATCGGGGAGGTCTAGGACTATCATGTGAAAGCCATAATCTATGACCGCTTGGCCCTCGGCCTTCTTGTGCCACTGGTCTAACGCCTGGGATAAAGCGTGGCCCCTTTGCTGCACCGCGAAGTCCACGATGCTGGTGGTGCCCCCAATGGCGGCTGCCACGGTGCCCGTCCGGAAGTCGTCGGAGGAGACCGTACCCCCAAAAGGAAAGTCCAGGTGGGTATGAGGGTCGATTCCCCCAGGTATCACGTACTTTCCGGTGGCGTCGATGGTCTTATCTGCGTCGGCGGCGAGATCAATGCCTATAGTGCGGACCTTGCCGTCGTCAATGAATATGTCGGCCACGTAGCTGTCAACCGCAGTGAATATGTGCCCGTTCTTGATCAAGGTACTCATTGGCTGCCCTCCTGCAACGCTAGAGGTACGGTCCGCCCCAGAATCGAGTTTGGTACCCCTATCCCGTTGGGTGTGTGGAGACCCTGTTACACAGATGAATTCTATCGCGGTATCAGCCACGGCGATAGGTCAGGAGCCGCTGGGCATTTAATTTCTGGATAGAGGATTGGGAAGGTTGCGACCAATGGCCGGGCGCCTGCCCTTTTGCCTGAATCGAACCTCAGCCGAACTGCCCGGGAGATGTCTCGGCCATCGTAGAATCAGGGTTTAGGGCGATGATATCTTAGAACAGTTAAGACAAACGTTCCATCCCAAGGGGCACTCGTGAGTGACCAAGGCCCTACCCAGGGTTGGCCCGGACTGTCTACAAGCAGCGGGCGTCAAACCCGACTAACGGGCGGTTCGAGGCGCGGGTAAGGGCCCGCGGTCGGGTCGCTCACGTCACCCTTAGAAACCAATCCGACATGGAAGATAAGACAAACGATCATCCGCAGTCGCCAACTGCCACGATGCAATACTCCGTAGCGCACAGCAGCGTCAGAACTTTTGCGACGAACATCATTGTATTTCTTCTTGGCTTCGTCACCAGTATCGTAATCGCACGGATGCTTGGACCCGAAGGGCGAGGCGAATTCATCGTTGTTCTATTGATCCCCAACATTCTCATGATGTTCGGGATACTCGGTGTGAGCACAGCAAATATCGTCTTCATGGGCCGGAGGACTTTCACAGCCGATGTGATCCTGGGGTACACCATCGTCTACTCATTGGTCACAGGACTGGTGCTCGCTGGTGTGGCGATCATAGTCGTATCAGCCTTGGGATCGACGCTCCTTCACGACATTCGCCTGCATCTCATCGTTTCCGCGCTGGGTATGGTGCCGTTCCTCATTCTGCATTTCCTGCTTCGGTCTTTGCTCCAGGCCACCGGAAGGATTTATCTACAGAATATCCTAGCGATAGTCCAAGCGTTGCTTATGGTGGCGGGTACGACCACGTTTCTCGTTGGTTTTTCTATGGACGCCACCGGACCTGTCGTAGGCTGGATAGTTGCAGAAGCGTCGGCAACCGTATTGGCCATCTGGTTGTTGGTGACCCGAACCGGTCTGTGTCTTCGCCTTGAGAGAGCCGTGATGTCGGCTATGCTAAACGTCGGTATCAAAGCGTGGCTGCCTCAGTGACAGCATGTTGGTTATGTTGCAGTGAAACACTAAGCCAGACTCGGTGGTCTTTACAGTGTAGAACCCGTGGAGCCACTTCGTTCTCGAATCCTCCGCGCTGACTAACCAAATACACGCCAACTAATGAATCCGACCATTCCCATATAGAAGGCACTGTACCTTCACTAGATAGTACGGAATGGCTGCCGGACTACTTCTTTGAGCGTGTCTTTAAGCACCGTCATCAGATTGATGACAGTCTGAGCCATGTGCCATCACCTGGCAGTTCGGTGAATTGAAGGACCACCGAGCCAAGAGACAACTATAATGGGAGAACTGCTTCGACCGTTGGGCGGGGCCCGCTCGTACAACCCTGGCACAGATTAAAGGCATCCACTGAGCCCTCTGCGCTCGTCGCGAGGATCATGTCGAATCTAACACTCATCACAGGTGGCCCGGGAAGCGGGAAGACAGATGAGGTCGTCTCGAGGTTGGCCGCTCGATACCAGGCCGATCCCTTCTTTGAGGCGGTGGTGCTCGTTCCGACAGTACGTCATGGGGACCAGTTCCGCCGTCGCCTCGTTGGCCGATGTCGAGTGGCGCTGCGGCTGCGTGTGGAGACCATTCCTCAGTACAGCCGGCACTTGGCTGCGGAGGTGTGGGTCCCGTCTTACACGCTGGTTGAGGAGCTTCTGGCACGGACAACTCGACGCGAGGCCGAACACGGACCCGCCTCCTATTTCCAGCCAATAGCGGGGACGAGAGGGTTCAACGACCTCCTGAACGCTGCAATTAACGATCTGCTGGCTGAGGCAATCGACCCGCAAGCCCTGCTAGAGGCTGCTGAGAAGTCAAGGTCCCCGGGCCTGACGGCTTTGGCTGCCATCTTCACGGCCTACTGCTCCGAGCTCGAAGACCGACGTTTGCTGCACCCCGAGCAGATCACACTGGCTGCGGCCGCCGCTGTGCAATCCGGTGTTGCTCTGTCCCATACCGTCATGGTAGACGGTTTCCAACTCTTTCGGGGAAGCGAGCTAACCCTACTGGAAACTCTAGCCAACAGATCAGAGGTCATCGTCACCTTGGACCCTGAGGCGGGAGCTCGAGCTCGGCACGACTACGAACGCCTCACCAGCCGGTTTCCCCACGCGAAGGCCGTGGAGGTACAGAGAGACCCTGCAACTCCACCCTCAACCGTCATTGCGGGCGACGCCGCTGACCGGGAAGGCCAACTGCGGGCTATTGCTAGGTGGATCAAGCAGCGCCTGACCGACGACCCTTCACTTCGGCCTTCTGATTGCGCTGTGACGTTCCGGCAGGTGTCACCCTACCTCAGCCTAGCTCGGCAGGTGTTCGAGGAGTATGACCTTCCCTTTGATCCCGCTGCCGGTGAACGCCTCAACGCCAGACCCCTTGGAGTTTGGCTTCGCCGCCTGCTGCACCTTGCCCAGGACGGCTGGCGCCTGCGGGATGTTGTTGGCGTGCTTTCCAGCGGGTTCGCCGACCTTAGCCGCTGGCAGCTATCCACTGGTCGCGTGGCCCACTTCGCCAGCCGGGGCCGAGAGGCCAATCTTTGGGCAGGGCAAGACGCTTTGGGGCGCATCATAGAGAGCCTGAGGGCGGACGCCGATGCTTCAACCGGTCCTGACTCAATCCGCGAGATGCTACGCCGGACCGCGGACAGTATGGCCATTGCCCTCGAAGAGCTTGCCGGCTTGCTGGATCGCCCACCAATCCCTGTCGCTGAACACGCGCGGCACCTCGACGAGGCCCTGTTCGGGCCACAGGCCCTCGTCAGGCCCAGCTCACGGGAGTTGCCCGGGGTGGACGTGGAGATCGATGCCCTCCGTGGCTATCTCCAAGATCTTGCGTCGACCTTCGAAGACCTTGGTGGCGAGCCCGAGCTCTTCGAATCCTTTGTCCGGCGCCTGGAACGTAAGCTCGACACACCCGCTGTGCTCCTGCGTGAGGCCGGTGGCGTGCTACTGGCTCCGATGCACACCCTACATGGCCTGCGCTTCGACTTCGCCGTTGTAGGGGGACTTATAGAGGGTGAGTTCCCTGCCCCACAGACCTCCACTGCCTTGCTAGACAGCGACGCCCGCGATGCGCTGAACAAAAATGGACTGATGTTGCCACCAGAGCCACGGCTTGCGGAGGATGAACTGTGGGCGTCAGTAAATACTCGGGCGGACAGCACCCTCGGCCTGTGGAAAACCAGGCTTGATGAGCGAGGCCGTCCCGCTGCGCCCTCTTATTACTACGACTCGTTGACTCCCAACGAGGTCGTCGAGGAACGCGCAACACTGCCCGAACATACCGCTTCTCGCCGTGAGTTGGCCATCCCTTGCAGCCAGCAGTGGCTGACCCTGGGCCGATTGCGGCCTGAGGGAGCAGCGGCCTGGCCGATTGTCCGGTCAGCGGTCCTCACCGAACAGCTACGCCGTTCATTCCGCCATGCGGGCGCCTACGAGGGCCGACTCGCCACCGACCTTGTCCCTGGACTGACCAACCGCGACGCGGTTTGGAGCGCTACTCGGCTTGAGTCCTACAGAACATGCGCATTCCAGTTCTTCGGTCAGTACGCTCTACGCCTGCGGGAGCTGGACCAAGAGCTGGACAGCGCCGACGCTGCGATCCGAGGGAGTGTGATCCACTCAATCCTACAGGACGCGCTGGAGCCCCTGGTCGCTGAGGGACGACCTCTCACACCAGATACCCTGAACGAGGCAGTCGCCCGCCTCCGAGCCAACGGTCCGGACATCTGGAACCGGGCACCCCAGGAATTGGGGTTTGGCCGAGCGGCGCTGTGGCGGCTCGATGGGGAGGCGATCCTTGAGCAGATCGAGCTGCTTTTGCAGCGCGAAGCTGATAACAGCGTGCGGTCTGGCGTAGCCAGGGTCATCGGTGCTGAGAAGCAGATCGAGGCTTCCCTGCCCTTGGACCCGCCGATGCGGGTGGCCGCGACCGTAGACCGGCTCGATGCCGGAGAGGACCTCATCGTCATCGTAGATTACAAGTCAGGCCGGGAGATACCCCGTTCCCACGTTGTGGACGGGCGTCGGGTTCAGCTCCAACTGTATAGCTACCTGGCACGTGAAGAGACACAGGCGGGGAGAGTCATTGCTCGCTACGCTTGGCTAGACCCCGCCATGCGGCAGTGGGATATCAACTCCTCACGTCCGGAAGATGCTTCGGTCATAGACGACGTGGTTGCGGTGGCGCAAGAGGTACGAAACTCGGTGGAGTCGGGCGATTTCAGGGTCAATCCGCAAGTGCAGACCTGCCCTACCTACTGCTCATTCCGCCACATCTGCCGGGTCAACGAGTTCAGTCGATGGAAACGCTGGGACTAACCGAAGAGCAGAGCGAGATTATCGCCGAGCGCGGCTGCGACATGCTTGTGACTGCGGGCGCCGGAAGCGGGAAGACGCGTGTGCTCGTGGAACGTTACTTGTCCCTACTCCAAGACCACAAGGTCCCGGAGATAGCTGCAGTAACGTTCACCGACGCCGCTGCTACGGAGATGCGGGAGCGGGTCCGGCGGGAGGTGCTCACTCGACCAGAGCTAGACCGCCACCGAGTGGACTTGGACAAAGCTGTCATAGGCACCATCCACTCCCTGTGCCGCCGGGTCCTGAGGGAGCACCCCGTAGAGGCAGCGGTCGACCCCGCCGCACGGGTCCTGTCCGACGATGAGGCTGAGTTCGAGCTCATCGCCGCCTGCATCGACGCCCTTGAAGAGGCCGCTGACGCTGCCGACCATCGGGCGTTGGCGCTGCGGGAGACAGGGGTCTTGGCACTGACCACCCAGCTTCCGCAGATGGTAGCGCGGCGGAACGAAGTTGATGCAGCGTATCAAACACTTCCGGGGGCTTCCCCTGCGACCTGGGCGGCGCATATCCAGACCTTGTTGGCCGCTGCGTCTCGTGCGGCCATTGAGGAAGCTCGCCCACAGCTAGCCGAGTTGGTTTCATGGCTGGAAGGCGCCCACACCGGACCGGAAGAGGACGTGCTCTCCAAGCACCTTGCTGATGTCCTGGCGGCGCTGGGAGACCCGGCCCATGGCGCCTGGGAGGGGTTGCTGGACCGAGTAATGGACGCCCGTTCGAAGGTCAACCTGCAAGGCGGCAGCGCCAAGAACTGGGCCTACCCTCTCGGAGAGGTCAAGGACACGCTGCGTTCCCTTCGGGCCACCGCGGAGGGACTGAGAGAGGTCCCTCGTTGGAACGAGCACGACGAAGTTGCTCTTGAAGCACTCGCCTCGCTCCGGAGCCTCTTCGAGGACGCCTGCGCCCGGTACGCGGCTCGCAAGCAGGAAATGGCTGCCCTGGACTACTTAGACTTAGAGATCAAAGCGACGCAGCTGCTCCGCTCGCATCCGGACATCACTTCGGCGTATCGTTCCCATTTTCGCCACCTGATGGTGGACGAGTTGCAGGACACCAACCCGTCCCAAATCGCGCTACTCAACCTCCTTTCCCAAGGCGACGATGGCGGCCCGCGGGGGCCGGAGCGATTCTTCGTTGGTTACGTAAAGCAAGCAATCTACCGCTTCCGCGGCAGCGACGTCCGACACTTTACCCGGCTCCATCGCGAGATCGAATCTGGGGGCGCAATTCGTTCCCTCAGCCGGTCGTTTCGCGCCCATGATTCGCTAGTTGATAACCTCAACGTCCTATTCCACGCTGTGTTCGCTGAACCCCAGGAGGAGTTCGAGGCTCCAATGCAGACGATGACAGGACGGGGTCCTGATTCGCCCATCGCTCCCCATCTTGTGCTCTGGCCGGTCTCCGACAAGACGCCCATGGGCACCAAGGCACCCGATCACGACCGCCGCAGGGTGGAAGCAGATGCCGTCGCTGCGGAGGTGGCGTCGCTCTTGAAAGGTGGCGCGGCCATCTGGGATCGAGATACGAGACAGCAACGGCCAGCGCGGCCAGCGGACGTGGCGGTCCTGCTTCGTCGTTTATCCAACGTCCACCTGTTCGAGCAAGCCCTGGAGAGCCATCAGGTCCCTTATCGCACACCGACTGGCGCAGGGTTCTTCACCCGCCAGGAAGTCCTAGATCTTACGAATCTGCTGAGCTGGCTGGCCGAGGCGGACGATGCCATTGCCCTAGTTGGAGCCCTGCGCTCCCCGCTCTTCATGATCGACGACCAGTCGCTATTGGCCCTAAGGTCGGTGAGCCGTAACCTCATGGAGGCGCTTCGCGATCCACCTGAGGGCATCCCTGAAGAGGCCCGTCGTTCTTGCGTACGTGCTGCACACATCCTTGGGGATTTGATGAGCGCTGTGCCGTTGAGTTCGCCCGATGCTCTTCTCGAGCGCGCCCTCGCTCTCACGGGATTCGAGGCGAGCTGGGCTCCTCTACAGGGAGGCGAGCAGGCCCTAGCCAACATCAGGAAGTTGGTTGGCCTCGCACGCACGTTGTCCGACCACTCACTGGACGAGTTCGTGACCTACGTGCGACGCCGACGCGATGAGCTCGCGGCCCGAGAGGGCCAAGCGATCCTGGACGAGTCGGACGCTGTCCGGCTGCTCACCGTCCACGGCGCAAAGGGGCTCGAATTTCCTATCGTTTTCGTGCCGGAGACTCACCTTTCGTCGCGGGAAACGTATGATCCGGTGCGTTGGCGATCTGAGGAGGGAATCGCTCTCACTTTAGCCCGGAAGGTAGGCTCAACCGGTGGCCGAAGGCGGCCCGGATTCTACTCCTATCTACTGAAACGGGACCAGGCTGAAGAAGCCGCAGAGCACAAGCGCCTTTTTTACGTAGCAGCGACCAGGGCAGCCGATGTGCTATACCTGACCGGGGACGAGGCCAATAGTGACGATGGCTGGCTTGCCTCTGCGCTTGACGCTGTTGGAACCGCCGCACTGGAAGGAGTGGAGGTTCGTCCCTCCCTCCCCGTAGACCTCGCCGCGATCGCACGTAGGCCGGCAACCGTAACCGTGACGGTTCCCTTGGAAGATGAAGAAGAGGACTTCATGCCTGAACTCGTGGCTCGGCCCCCCGTGATTCCACTACGTTCGAGCACCCCTGTGACAGCCCTTCGAGCGCCAGCGTCGTTCCATGCGTTTGGCAGACACAGTGACGGCCTCGGCTTGGTCCGCGGGAGCCTAGCCCACAGGGCTATTGAGGTTTGGTTCACGACGGGAGAGCGGCCCTCACTTGTCGAGCTGGCCCAGAGGCTTGATGTAGAGGTTGGCTATCAGACGATCCAACATCTTGCCACGGATGTGGACAGGATGCTCGATCAGCTCGGCGCCAGCCCCTTGGCGGCTACCCTGAGAGACTCGAACACCCACGCCTACTTTGAGCTACCCTTCTCCTGGGATTGGGCTGGCCTACCGGTACACGGGACCATCGACCTGGCATACGAAGCCGGTGGCACCTGGCGCCTTCTCGACTTCAAGACGGATGAGGTTCGAAGCGACTCCCTGACCGAAGCGGCTGCTCCGTACCTGCCGCAGCTCGCCCTCTACGCTGCCGCGTTGGAGAGGGCGGTAGGTCGGCGCCCGGAGACTGGCCTACTGTTCTTACGCACTGGGGACCTTTATATGCCCACCGATGAAGACTTGGACGGGGCGCTCACCACTACTCGGACCCGCATCGACTTAGGGCTGATACTCGAAACGGCACCGTCTCCGGACCACGATGCCGCCCCGGACCGCCACTTCGGTATCTAAATAGACTCCAGCACACCTTTCCACGCCAAAGCCTAAAACCCCACAACTCCGCGCTCACAACGACTTCAGGTCTGAGAGGACCTTGCTGAGGCGACTGGCCAATAGGTCGATGTGGTGTGACGCCACTTCATAAGTGACTGTCCACGCTTTGGTCCCAACGCCTGAGATGTCCTCAGTGAAATTGTCGCCGGAGAATTGTTCTGCCCACTGTTCGAGGAAAATGCGCAGCTCCTGTTCAAGGGGTGGGTCATAGTCGAAGATCGCAACGCCAAATGTGATGTTTCTAAAACCCATCCAGCTTGGCACTGAAGTTGGGAACAACCATGCAACCGTCACCGGTTGCCGTGAAATAGAGCACCTCATTCGGACGCTGACGCCGCTCGAGCCCCATGCGAGGGTGGCACCAGACTTATCAGCCACGTCGAGGAGCCGCTCCGCGACCCAACGCGCTTCGGCGCTGGGGAGAGCTACCTTGAACGTCTCGCGAGTTAGCCTCCGGCGCGGGCCGGTCGCATTGCTAGTCGAGGAGGCAGCGATCCTCCCGATTACCCGAGGAACAAGGGTTTGTGCCGACTTCCCCCGGAACTGCTTTACCTCCACCGCCAGGACTTCTATATTAGGCATTTGTGCGTTCAGAAACTCCACCACTCGCTGAAGCGGGTCGGGAATTTCGTCCGCCACGAACAGCAGTCGGAGACGCTTCGCTGTGAGGTTCGTGGCCACTGTCTGCCAGAAGCTGTCAGTATCCGGTTCCCCGTCGGGCTGCAGAAGCTTGCTAAGCTCGGCGCTGGGATCGAGGCCCCGGGCGTCGGCCAATCCTTCGAAGGTCTCGCGAAGCTCGTCTGATGTCCAGGTTTGCGCTGCATGTGCAGCATACTCCAGCATCTGTCCGACGACTGTGCGTCTAATCTCGGGATTCGAACCGCGCTTTACCTCGACCAGCGTCGGCACAGCATCCTGGTCGATGACCAAGTGGTCGACTGACCAGCGATCGCTAGTGTCAGGTCTCTCCGCAATACCTTTCTCACGAGTGATGAGAATCCAGCGCCGCGGGTCCCCCGGCCGCATCTGTTCTCCATCCAACAGCTCGGGATGCCTTGCAATCAGCTCCTGTAGCTCGTCCTCTGACGAGAAAGACTCCTCCATCATCGGCTCTAGCCCGCCCTGTTCGTTTCTGGTGAAAATGCGCTCTGCCATACCACAGTCCTTATCCAGGAGATTATTTCCCTTGGGGCGTCTAATCCCTAATTCGTAACCGGGTTCGCTCCAAGAGGGACGTCGATCCTAATCAAAGAACTCCCAAATGGCGGAGAATCGCTCGCCCCCCGCGGCTAGTGGGAGTTAAATGAGCGGCTCTCGCCTCGCGTGGCGAGTATCTAATTACACCGTGCTCCTCCTGGAGGTCGTCAGGCAGATATTGATTCCAACGTCCCACCTGCCGTGTGACGATAGCGATGGCTTGTTTGGTCCTCACTCGTTCGACAACGGTCTGCTGGACGAATTCGCCCGCTAGTCGCACCGATTCCAGACGTTGCAGCCACCGGCCTCCATCGGCGAACGAGGCGCTGTGGTAAGGCAGGAGCTGGGTACATGCGAACTTGACACTCAGGTCTGCCCGCGCCGCGGCTGACGACATCTGCCGCGCCTCAGCCAGCGCTTGGATGATTGCTGAGAGCTTGCCATTCCAATAATCGAAACCGCCATGCCATGCAAATTGGGGATCAAGGCATGCAAAGGGTGGAACTCCCGATAATCGTTCCTGTCGGAGGTTGGCCAGGAGGGCTCGCCGGAAACTGGGTATTTCGCACTCGTAATAGGCGCCCGGTCCGAGACCCGGATTGAGCATCAGTAAAGCTGATTTGCTTGCAAGCAAACCGGGTGAGGATGTGAGAGAGGCGTCTTGGCGCGCCGACTCTGCCACCTCCACCATATCACGGCAGGCTCTCAAGATTCCTAGCGGGCTAACCCTCATCATTGCCCCGTTCGCTTGGCTATCAGGATTAGACCGCCCTTGCAAAGCGTTGGAGACGGTCACGTTGTCAAGGACACAGGAAAGGTCGGCCTGCAATTGTAAATGCAGATATGAATGGAGGCAGATGATGAGTAGCTTTCGATCCATGCTATATGCCCTAGCACGCTTAATGGGCGACTACCAGGCAGTGAAAAAGGGAAGGGTTGGCCGGCGCATCGGACGACGCGCCGCCGGTAAACTCACTCGCCGCGGTTTGGGCAGGCTCTTCCGCTGAGGTGTAGTCCCAACAAGCAAGGGAGCCTTGAGCTTCCATTAGACTAAGAACGCAATTAGACTGAAAACCCAATTGGCGAGGTTCGGGATGTGGAGGACCGGCTGGTTAGGGTGTGGGGCACCTGGAGCTGACCGGGGATCAACTGACGGTTCTAGAGGGCTCGCTTCCTGTCTATGGCTATTGTCGTGGCATCCTTCCAGAGCAGTTGGATTCCGCCAGTGTCATTTGCAGCGTTCCTTCGGCGATGGGGAAAGTGGAAGGCCATCTTCGTTTCCAGTGATACCGAAGGGCTCCCCTGGATGCTGCAATGGTCTTGCCAGACGGACGAACCGTAGGAGTGATCAGGAGGGAAGCAACAAGTGATATGACGGGGTTCTCCAAGCAGGCCTAGTGCTTGCTCGGTGCCTCCATGCCCGCAAGCTAATGGCGCAGGTTCCTCGTCTGGTGGCCAGAGCAAGTCAGTGGATATACAACTGCATCGAAGCGGCCACCGATAGTTCGATGTCCTGGATCGCCCGGGCCATAGCTTGGCCGATGAGGTCAAGCTTGCGCACTTGCTTGATGCGGTCGGACACCTTGTCCAGTTCCCTCTTGCGCAATAGTCTCTCGAAGATGCGGCATGCGTCGGCTAGGCAAATGATCACCACGTCGCGGGGGTCCGGAATCTCGTCGCTAAACAGCACCCCCATGATGCGTAGCTTCACCTCGCGCTCGGCCTCACCATGGATGGTTGGGTAGCGCCTGGACCGGAACACCCATAGGAAGCGGTCATCCCGGCGTTCCAGGATGCCTTGGGCGACCAGTCGAGAGAGAGCCTCACCGTAAATGGTGTGGGCGCGGTTTGCTGTGTGCTCTACCCAGAAACTGGCGTTGCGCTGCTCTCCCGCTTCGATGTCGGCCAGGGTCGGGTCGAGTAGGCTGTCGCCCACGGGTGTAGGGTCGACCAGAATCAGATTGTCCAGGTCGGTGTCGATGCGGTTCTCCAGTGCCAGATCCATTAGCACGCCGCCAGCGAGGGCATAGTCCAACGACCACCTGGGCACGTTTACGAACCTCCCACCATTGTCGTTGAGCAGGAGCAGGATGATTTCCTCGGCGAACCTCAGCACAATGTTTGTCCTCCTAATAGACGCGATGACCCCAGCGCCACGAATGCCTAGATTTGGCCCAACTTAGCACCTAGAATATCGAATACAGTATACGACTTGGCGGCATCCGTCATCACCGCCACAATTGCTAGTTGAAGCATCGGCGTTGCTGGGGAGAAACTCGGTGAGACCTCACCAATTGGGGGACCGGTCACGCTTACCCGACTCCCCGGTACTCCACTCGGAGCCCATACACGGCGCTGTTATGATCCGGAGGCTACAGAGTCTGAATAAGACTGGCGGATGTCCTGGGGAGCCTGCTGATAGTGGTGAAGTGGAATCGGGGATAGCCATCTCAAGGAGGGGATCTGAATGGAAACTAATGGTATGGAGGACGAAGCAATCACCGCTTGGACGGTTGCCGACATTGAAGACTTGACAATACAAGGGGAGCAAAGAGGCGAGGCCTTGGTCGCGAAGGCCTCCGGCCGCGCCCACGGCGGCAACTCTCGAGAGTTCCAGGATGCCTTGGAAAGTCTCTTGGACGAAAAGGTTACCGCCTTGGCCTTAGACTTGGAGCAGCTCTCCTACATCAGCAGCGCTGGTCTCAGAGTCATACTGGTTATCGCCAGGCAACTGCAGACAAGGGGGGCGAAGTTTGGAGTGTGCTCGCTCTCTGATTCGATTAGTGAGGTGTTCCAGGTTAGCGGCTTCGACCAGATAATCCGAATTCACGCCACTCAGGCCGACGCCCTCACTGCATTCAACGAGTAAATGGAATCCGCGTCATAGAGCCGAGGCATCATACTGACCTGCCCCAGATCTTTGTACCACGCGTTGGGCCTGCGAGGACAGCGGACAGGTTCAGCAGGCAGGACGACCACCGGTGCAGAGGGCCTGTAGCCCAAGGAGCTGTGAGGCCTGATGCGGTTGTAGGTCTGTCGGTACTGCTCGGTAGGTGCCCACACCTTTGTGTTTGCGCAGGAAGCTGGACACTGGGAAGTTCAGGTGGATTACCGACCGGGGATCAATTGACGATTTTAGGGGGCTCGCTTCAATGCTTGGCGCATCCGCCGGCGCCTACGGTCTTAGAGCAGGGAGACTTATCCCGCACAAGAGTGGCAGTAGAAATCAGACAGTGGCAAGGCCGCCTCCAGATCTGATGGCTCCACTACCATTCGGCTTCTCCAGGGGAGATACTAGGCCAAGCAGAACTCAAAATCGGGGAGGATCAAAATTGGCAACGACCCGTTACAAACAGTTGATCTCGGCCGATTCCCACGTCTTGGAACCGCCGGACTTGTGGTGGAACGCATTGGGTGGCAAGTTCGGGGACCGCACTCCCCGGGAACTCGACAAATACAACGGAGAAAAAGGCAATTTCTTTTACTCGGGGTACCTTGGTTGCCCGGTAGCCCGAGTGAGGGACCAACTCTCCAGCCAAACCGAGGCCGCCGCTTTCGAGGCCCAAGAAAAGGGTCTGGGCGCTGTTGGCTATGATCCAGAGGTGCGGGTCAAGTTCCAAGTGGAAGCCGGTCTGGACGCGGAGGTGATGAACCCCACCACCATGCTGGGAGTAATGCGCAACCCCGACGTGCCAGTACTGCAAGCCTGCTCCGAGGTCTTCAACGACTGGTTAGCGGAGTTCGTCTCCTATAGCACACGCGGCTCATCGGCATC
This sequence comes from Dehalococcoidia bacterium, assembly GCA_965197555.1. GTDB lineage: Bacteria > Chloroflexota > Dehalococcoidia > Lucifugimonadales > UBA3495. The sequence goes on from OZ240213.1 coordinate 3,376,722, forward strand.
GGGGTAATTCCTATGCATGATGCCGATTGGGCCGTCAAAGAGCTTGCCAGGACGCTAAAGAGGGGCCTCAATAGCCCGATGATCAACTGTCAATCGCCAGAGGGTTGCCCACCGTACCGCGACCCGACCTTCGACCGGTTTTGGGCCGCGGCGCAGGAGGCCGGAGTCCCGATAACGTTGCATATCTTGACCGGCCGGGTCTTGGATGCCCTCATCCTGGCCCGCACCGGGCAAACCCCGGAGGAAATATCGGCCAATCCCGGACTGTGGGTGGACTTGTTCATCGAGATACAAACGGTCTTGGCCAACGACTTTATATACGGGGGTATCCTGGACCGGTTCCCTGACCTGAAAATACTTTGCAGCGAGTTTGAGGTGTCCTGGGTGCCCGGCTTCATGTCCAGGCTGGACCAAATCGAGGACATTGCACCCCGTCTGAATCTGCAGCAGCCCAAGATGAAAGCCAGCGACTACATGAGGACTAGGGTCTATCACGGATTTATCGACGATTCAGCAGCGGAATACGCTATACCTTATTTGGGCGCCGGCCAAATACTGTGGGGCTCGGACTTTCCCCACATCCGGTCCATCGGGTTGGACGCCCAATCACGGCTATACCAGCAGCTCCAGATTTTTTCAGCCGAAGACCAAGCTAAGTTAGTGGGCGAAAACGCGGCCAGCGTCTTTAATCTAAACTAAGGACTAACACCTGGTCCAACAGAGCACCCTCCCCGTGTAACCGGATGAGCGGTGCTTTTTGTCCGCTGGTAGGGGCTCCCGTTAAGTGCCGTGACGACGCTGGGGGATCGACACCACAAGCTTGTGCTGAAGGAGAGAGGACCAGGCCCCGTCACCCGGTGTGCTCAGGCCATTATGATAGGGCGGCCGACAGACGATGGAGCCGTCAGCCTCTAGTGTGCAGTAGTGCTTAAAGCCGGTGGTGAGCGGATTGAAAGGTAGAGCTTGGACGTCCGACGCAGCCTCTCAGCGTACTATCAGATTGGCACCGACTTCGAACCAATTTTCGCCCACGGTACTCCCAGGTCGCCCAGCTCAGGGGGTATCTCTCCGTTCAACTCCTTACCCGCCCTACCTAGTTGCAAACGTTGTCTATGATGGCCTGCACCTCAGGGTCAAAGGCATCTTCCGCCTCATCCGCCGCGTCCATTACTGCCTGGTATTCAGGCCCATCTTCAAAAGCAGACCACTCATCCCAGTCGATCATCCCGTCCGGGTCCTTCTCCTTCGAGAAGTCCGCCATCAACTTCATCACCGCGATAGTTGCCCGGGCGTAGTCCTGAAGCGCTTTCGGCGCCTGCCGTTGCTCCATAAGCTCTATCCAGCCCCGGAAAAAGGCCTCTAACTCGCCCCAAGTGACGGGCACCGCATCCGGCGGTGAACCGCAGACGGCGGCCAGGTATTCTCCAACGTCCGACCCGAACTCGAGCTTAGACCCGTTCGACTCGTTCCCTCGGAGATTCAGCTTTTCCATGCTGGCAGCACGGTCGGCCAACTCTGACGGCACCTCCCCCGCTCAACTGGTTATCGCTGAGATCCAAGGATGTCAGGCTAGCGAGGTCGCCCAAATGAGACGGTATCTCTCCGCCCAACTGGTTGCCGCTGAGGTCCAAGAATTCCAGGACTTCGTAGTTGCCCAACTCCGGTGGTATCTCTCCACTCAACTGGTTACCGCTGAGGTTCAGGCTCTCCAGTTGGTAGCCGGTGAAGTTAGCCACATCTATCGATATAGCCCCGCTCAACTGGTTGTTACTGAGGTCCAGTTCCCGCGTGTTCCAGAGTGCGTAAAACGATAACGTAATCTCCCCGCTCAACTGGTTGTTACTTAGGTCAAAAACGCCCGGGTTGATATTTGCCAACTCCGGCGGTATCTCCCCGCTCAACTGGTTGTTGCTGAGGTCCAGAGTATGCAAATTGTCGAGGTTTTCCAGCTCCGGCGGAATCTCCCCTCTTAGGCCATGCCCGCCTAGCAGCAACGAATTTACGCGGCCACTGTCGTAAGTTCCGACGCCTGCCCATTCACCCAGGGGCGCGTCACTTAGCCAGTTTTCACTGTCCTTCCAGTTTGGGCCATCTGTGGCGTTGTAGAGGGTGACCAGGGCTTCCCTATCAGTAGCAACGGAGCCCGGGGCAGGCGTACGCTCCCTGTCGGTTTCCTCCGTGGCAGGCGCAGCCGTGGTATCCTCAGCTTCGCCGTTGAGGCCCGCCTGCGATGGTGTGGGCTGGGAGACGATGGTAGCATCTTCTCTAGGCGCCGCGTCCCCGCCACAGGCGGCGAGGACCAACGCAGTCAAGAGTGCTGCTAAGACAAATGCAACTTTCATTTCAATTACCTCTCTAACTATGGAATTTGAACCAGTTCCCATGTCCGACCAACAGGGGCCACCCTGGAAAAAGGGGAGGAATCGCCCATTAGCGTGAGTAGACACTCAGGAAGAAACGGGAACAGAGGTCTAGTGTTATGAGTGGAGGGGCTCTGCCAACCGGTGTCACTGCCCCCTTGGACTGTGCGAGAACCCTAGCTAAGGAGGTGTGGCGAAAGTGGCTGGCATGAGTAATATCGCTAGGAGGGCGGGCCAGCGCACAGGTGAAACGAGTGGAAGCATTGGTCTCATTCTGCCCTCAGCAAGAGTCGGGGGGGGGGGGGGGGTACGGTTGGAACCGGCTAGTCCATTAGGTTGCATGCCAAGGCTTCTCCTTTCCCTCACAATCGCTGCATAACCATCCACGCTAGCCATGCTTGGAGGCTTGCAAATGATTTGGTGAGGGGATCAGCGCACCGGCGGAAGGGAAGGCAACGGTGGTTTTGCGTTACTAGAATCGTAGAGACATGGTGATGAGGTAGGGGCGTTAGAGCTCATCCCTCAATGACGGGAGGCGACCAAAAGGAATAGTGTTCCTTCGATTTTACCATGTTTCTAACCTTTCACCAAACGAAGAGAGCCATACATATGAAGGAGTTGCGGAGCGTCGCACGCGAAGCGATGCCCCCAGCGTGCGCCCTTGTACAGCCACTCCTGCTTCCGGCATCGCCACCTTCAGATTGTCGGTGCAGTTGTCGTGGTAGCCCTCCGCGCCTAACAATCATCCTTTTCAGACACCATCAAATCTACCGTGGGCAGGCAGTTGGACGAAGAGCACAGGGAAGTGTCCTGCGTGGACAACAGGGGGCTCCTCCAGAGCGCCTCGTTCCTTGAGTCCAAGACTTTCCTCGGTATGTTCATCAGGCGCATCGACTTCGACAAGGAGCAGGTCGGCATCGAATATACGTTCCCCATTCCGGCTGGGAACGAGTTAACTGCTACGAAGGAATTACTTAATGTCAGGGGAATTGGCTCCCGAGGCAGGATTCGAACCTGCGACCTAGCGGTTAACAGCCGCCCGCTCTACCGCTGAGCTACTCGGGAGTGTGACGCATTGGTATGTAGAGATCGGATTGTAGCACCGGTTCCCCTGCCACTCAAGCAGCGTAGCTCCCTCTATCGGCTGGCCACAAATCCACCAGCGAAGCTGCAGCGTATATTCAATACTAGATTCATTGTTGGGTACACAACCTCAATAGCAGGTTAAGCATTACACCCACCTCCTTATCCGAGGCGCCCGACCCCCAGGGCGCCTTCGCTTCGGGGGACCCTGAGGAACTAAACCTCCCTCAGGGTTCCCTTCTCCCATTAATAAAGGGGAGCCCTGAGGCTCCCCTTAGTGCCGGTGGCTTAGTTAAACCGTCATCTTAGCTGCTGGAATCCAGCGTCTTTGGTCCCACAGAGACTTTGAGCTGCTGGGCCCGCATGGTCTCCATCAAGGGCAGATTGACCGTCAAGACCCCGTTCTCATAGTGCGATTCCGCTTTCTCGAAGTCAACGGTGTCGGGTAGGCGTACTGACCGCCGGAAGGAACCCGCGCGCCGCTCCTTCAACAGGTAGCCATCGGCTTTGCGCTCCGCCTCCGAAGTGGTCTCGCCCTTAACCGTAAGAATATTTTCCTCAATGGATACATCTATCGCCTCGGGATCAATGCCCGGGACCGACGCCTCAACGACGATTTTATCGTCTTCCCGCTGGACGTCGATGGGAATCCTCCACGGTCCGTTGGTGGGGTGACTCATGGCCCCGGCAAATACCGGATGCCGCTGGTTAAAATGATTGCCCATGCTCCAAGAATCTCGAAACGGGTGCCATCGCCTCATCAACATATCTTGTTACCTCCTGCTGTCATTTGTGGCATTTTCTGAACTGGGAGCGCCACCGTGTTCTCCCAAACTTCCTAATGGAATTATACTTACTTGAGTAGTATATATCAAGTATCCATATGTCTATACATAATATACATGCTGGTATATCAATATGTATATTGACTGTCAGAAATAGCTAAGCTATAATAAGCCCCTAACCGTGGAGCCAGGGAGCACTAGTTCATGGCCAATTATTACGAAATGCTCGGAGTCCCCAACGGCGTGTCAGAAAAGGAGATACGCCAGGCCTATCGCAAGCTGGCCAGGGAGTACCATCCGGACGTTAATCATGGGGACAAGGCTTCTGAAGAGAAATTCAAACAAATCAACGAGGCCTACAGCGTATTGTCCGACCCGGAGAACCGGAAGCGGTACGACAAATACGGTGACAACTGGAAGCACGCTGATCGCATCGAAGAGGCCGAAGCCAATGGCCGCCGCAGCGGCAGTTTCCGCTGGAATAATTTCAGCGGCAACGACCCATTTGTATCCTTTGAAAGTGATCCATCAGGAGCGTTCCGGCACCTGTTTACCGACTTGGGCCAGGCACCCAGCCGTCCCAGAGCCCCGGAATACCCGGTCTCGATCAGCCTTGAAGAGGCGTACCAGGGTACCAATCGTTTGCTAGACCGGGCCCGGGGGCGACGCCTGGAGGTCAAGATCCCGCCGGGGGTTGATAACGGCTCCAAGGTCCACATCTCTCCCGAGTCCGGCCAGCAGAGCGATTTTTACTTGGTGATTACCGTGGAAGACAATCAACGATTCAAGCGCCAAGGGCGCGACCTGTATACGGAGATAGAAGTGCCGCTGCAGGACGTTGTTCTCGGAGGAGAGACCAACGTGGGCACGTTGCGGGGCAGAGTAAAACTTACTATTCCCCCGGAAACCCAAAACGGCCAGCGATTTCGGTTGGCCGGACAAGGAATGCCGGAGCTAAACAACTCCCAGGTCCACGGCGATCTGTTTGCGACGGTTAAAGTCGTATTGCCTACGGGCCTCACCGCGGAGCAGGAAGAACTGTTCCGCAGGCTGCGAGAGTCACTGGCCGACAAGGAAGGTTAAAGATGGCAACAGAAGATAGAGCCAGGGAAGAGCCCTGTTTTGTAATCAGCGTGGCATCCCGCATGGTTGGAGTCCACGCCCAGACGCTGAGGTACTACGAACGAGTGGGCTTGGTATGGCCTTCCCGCACTGTGGGGCGGCAGCGCTTGTACTCCATCGCCGACATTGAACGTCTTCGTCGGGTCAAAGCTTTGACCGATGACATGGGGGTGAACCTTGCGGGAGCCGAAGTAGCCCTTAAACTCATGGGCCGGGTCGAAGAGCTCGAGCGAGAGGTCCAGCATCTAAAAGAGCAGATGCATCAACTCCAGACCGCTCGAGGCTCAACAGCCAACCGCGCCCAGTCGCATTCCTAACCCAAGGAGAACACGCCATGGTACTCAGACCTGAACAATTCACCGAGCAAGCCCAGACGGTATTGCACAACTCCCAGGAGTTAGTTAGGAAATACCGTCACAGCCAGTGGGACGTGGAGCACATCCTCCTGGCCCTACTGGACCTGGAGCGGGGTTTACCAAGCGACATCCTGGCCGAACTGGGGGTGTCCACCGACGCTGTCAAGGCGCGTCTTCATCAAGTGCTTGAAGCCGCACCCAAGGTATCCCAAGAAACCACCCAGATCTATGCCACTCCCCGGGCAGCCCGCTTGCTGGACAACGCCAAACAGGAGTCGGAGCGGCTGAAGGACGACTTCATCGGGGCCGAGCACTTGTTCATTGCCGCAACCGTAGAATCTCAGGGGGACTCCGCCCAAGTGCTCAAGGAGTTCAGCATAGACCAGGAGCGCGTCTACCAGGCATTGATGGAAGTACGAGGCTCCCACCGGGTGGACGACCCCAGGGCCGAAAGCCATTATCGGTCTTTGGAAAAATACAGTATCGACCTGACCAAGATGGCTGAAGAAGGCAAACTGGACCCGGTGGTGGGTAGGGACGAAGAGATCCGCCAGGTTATGCAGACCTTGACCCGGCGGAAAAAGAACAACCCTGTGATCATTGGAGAGGCGGGGGTGGGCAAGACCGCCGTGGTTGAAGGGTTAGCGTCCCGGATCGTTAGTGGCGATGTCGCTGATTCCTTGAAAGGCCGTAAGGTCATAGCTTTGGACATGGGTGCCTTGGTAGCGGGCTCCAAGTTTCGAGGAGAATTCGAGGAGCGTCTGAAATCGGTGGTTGACGAGGTGAAGCAAGCGCAGCGCGAAGTCATCCTGTTCCTTGACGAGATCCACACCATGGTAGGCGCCGGCGCCGCCGAAGGCGGCATCGATGCCAGCAACCTGCTCAAGCCCGCCCTGGCCAGGGGTGAGCTGCAGTGCGTGGGCGCTACAACCTCCGATGAGTACCGCAGGCACATCGAAAAAGACACTGCTTTGGAGCGCCGCTTCCAGCCCGTGTTCTTGGAGGAACCCTCCACCGAAGAGACGGTAGAGATTCTCCGCGTGTTGCGGCCCCGGTATGAGGCGCACCACAAGGTCAGAATTGACGACTCAGCGCTGGTTGCAGCAGCCCGCCTGAGCGACCGGTACATAACCGGCCGCCAGCTACCGGATAAAGCAATTGACTTTATTGATGAGGCAGCCAGCAAAATACGCATCGACGCAGAGACGCTGCCCGCCGACCTGAAAGAATCCCAGGACCGGATTCGCCGCCTCGTCGATCAGGAAGAGGCAGCGGCCCAGCGCTCCGACTATGAGCGCGCCGCCCAGGTCCGCACCGAGCGGCTGCGCTTGGAGGAGGAGTTCGAGCCGGAGAAGCAACGCCTTCTATCGGACCGGGACGTCGACATGGTAGTGAACGAACTGGACATCGCCTCCCTGGTTTCCAAATGGACCGGCATACCCGCTGGCCGTCTCTTGGAGGGGGAGGCCGAACGACTGGTCAACATGGAGGACAATCTCCACAAGCGGCTCATAGGACAGGAGGAAGCCGTTGTGGCTGTATCTGAGGCTATTCGCCGGTCCCGTTCCGGTCTCAGCGACCCCAGGCGGCCCATTGGCAGCTTTATCTTCTTGGGCCCTACCGGCGTGGGTAAGACTGAGCTGGCCAAAGCCTTGGCCGAGTTCTTGTTTGATGACGAGAGCAACATGGTGCGGGTCGACATGTCCGAGTACATGGAAAAGCACACCGTATCCCGCCTCATCGGAGCGCCGCCCGGGTACGTCGGCTACGACGAAGGAGGCCAGTTGACCGAGGCCGTCCGGCGGAGACCTTACAGGGTGGTCTTGTTTGACGAAGTGGAAAAAGCCCATCCGGATGTGTTCAACATCCTGCTCCAGATACTGGAGGACGGACGACTTACCGACGGCCACGGCCGCACCGTTGATTTCCGCAACACCGTGGTTATAATGACCAGCAACCTTGGGACGGAGGGAATGCAGCGCCGACCCTTTGGCTTCCGCACCGACGGTCGCGATCAAGCGTCCGATGAGCAACAGCTCAGAGATTCGGTGAGTAACGCATTGAAGCGGGCGTTCCGTCCCGAGTTCTTGAATCGGATCGACGAGACCATCGTATTCCACCCACTGACGGCAGAGCAGATAGTGGAGATTGTTGGCCTCATGGCAAAGGACGTGCAAAACCGGCTGGTTGAGCGGGGTCTCACCTTTGAACTCACCACCGATGCAAGCCAATGGTTGGCCAAGGAAGGGTTCGACCCGGTGTACGGAGCTCGGCCGCTCCGGAGAGCCGTCCAGAGGAATCTGGAAAATGCTCTCTCTAAAGGAATTCTGTCCGGAGAGTTCCTCCCAGGCGACCATGTGGTAGTAGACGCAACTAAGACCGGTTTGGTCTTGACTAAAGCGGTCGCCGAGGCCCTAACGATTTAGCTCGATTCGAAGGCATACTGTATGCTCCAAGCGGAACCTAGGGACATCAATCTGTCCGGCGTGAACGTGCGCTACGTTCACGCCGGACAGGGTCCAGTGGTATTGCTCCTGCATGGCCTGGGCGCCTCGTCGATCACTTGGTGCCGCAACATTGTGCCTCTAGCCCAAGCGGGCTACACCGTTCTTGCTCTGGACTTGCCAGGCCATGGTGACTCGGACAAACCAAGTCACCTCAACTACGACCCAATGGCCGCAGTCCATTTGATTCGCGATTTCATCGACGCGCTGGGAGTGAAGCGCCTATCTCTGGTTGGTAGCTCGGCGGGCGGCCTCATTGTGGGCCTATTTGCTCTTGAGCACCCCGATCGCGTGGACCGTTTAATATTGGTGGGTTCGGGCGGGATGGGGCGAAAAGTGGCATGGTTCCTCCGTTTGGTATCATTGCCCGTGGTTGGAGAGCTAGTCTACCAGCCTTGGCTGCACCGGAGGATTGGAGTGGCCAGGCAAATTTTTTACCGTCGTCCGCCGTTCCTAGACCAGGTACTGCCGGAATTGGACCGGGTCAGAAACTCCAATGGGGCCAGGCATGCCGCGCTGCGGTCCATACGCTCCAGCATCAATCACTTCGGTCTGAGGGAGCAACGTTACATCGTCGACCGCCTAAAGGACTTGCCAGTGCCCCTTCTGACGGTTTGGGGTCAAAATGATATCGTGATTCCGGTAGCCCACGCCGAAACAGTGCGCAAAGACCTGCCCAACAGCGTGGTCCGGGTTTTGCCCGAGTGCGGTCATTGGCCCCACATGGAAAAAGCGGAGGAATTCAACGAGCTTCTAATCCAGTTTCTCAGGGGCGGCTCGGCCGACATTCCCGGGTCCTGACAACCATGCGGTTCGTCACCCGGGTTTCGTCTCGAGCGTCTCGGCTCAATTGGCGAAGCAGGGAAAACCTCCTAAGGATAAGCATATTCCTGGCCGTTCTCGCGATAATGGGAACGGTCTTTCTGATGCGCGACCGGATTGGCCTGACCCAAGTGGGCTATGGCGGTGTGGCATTGGCGGCCCTGGTGGCCAGCGCCGGATTGATCATACCGGTCCCGGCGCTGGCAGCGGTTTGCACCGCAAGCCTGTTCCTGAACCCTTTGCTAGTAGGCGTGATCGCGGCGGCCAGCGAGTCGGTTGGGGAGCTCAGCGGGTACTTTCTGGGGTACAGCGGAAGAGGTGTGATCCACAACAGCCGGTTGTACATTCGGCTGGAGACCTGGATGCGTCGCCGCGGCTGGTTGGTCCTTTTTCTTGTGTCCCTGGTGCCCAACCCGGTGTTTGACGTTGTCGGTATCGTGGCGGGCGCCCTACGATACCCAATATTGGGCTTCCTGGGGATTATCTTGGCTGGCAAACTGGTCAAATTTATTGTGATTGCTTACGCCTGCGCCTTTAGCATAGAATGGCTAACTGACTTCTTAGGGCTTTAAGGCTGACGGCCAGTAGACGGAGGTCCTTTTGATAAGGAGCCTAGACGGGAAGGAACCCAGAATTCACCCCTCAGCCTTCATTAGTGAAGCAGCTTATATCGTGGGTGACGTGGAGATAGGAGAGAACACCAGCGTGTGGCCCGGAGCCGTAATTCGCGGCGACTACGGGAAGATTATCATCGGCAAAGGCTGCTCTATCCAGGACAACTGCGTGCTCCACACCGATGACTTCCTGGAATTGGGCGATAACGTGCTCATGACCCACGGCGCGGTGGTCCATGGCGGCACAGTCGGCAGCAACGTCCTCATCGGCGTCAACGCTGTATTGCTAGAGGACGCCCATGTTGGCAGCCATTGCCTGGTCGGGGCTTGCGCGGTGGTACGGGGCGAGGTACCCGATAATTCGCTGATCATCGGCGTTCCCGGCCAAGTACGGCCTTTGTCCGAAGCCCAAGCCGAGCGTCTCAAAGACCCAACAGCAAACTACATCACAAACGCCAAGCGGTACATTGACGCCGGGCTGGGGCAGCAAATTCTCAAGGACTCCGGCTGAGGATGGTGGAAAACAAACTACCATTACCCCTGGAAGGCGTTCGAGTTCTGGACGTCACTCACATTGTGGCAGGCCCCTTTTGTGCCATGATCCTGGCGGACATGGGCGCCGAGGTGATCAAGATTGAACGCCCCAAGGTTGGGGAGCGCTCCCGCAGCAACGGTCCCTTTGTTCAAGGACCAGAGGACCAGTGGGTTAGCGCCCGCTTCCTGGGGGTAAACCGTAACAAGAAAAGCGTCACGCTGGACCTGCGGGACCCGCGGTGCATTCTAGCGTTCCAGAACATGGTCACAGTATCCGACGTGATGCTGGACAACTGGGGCCCGGGGGCGCTGCGGCGTTTGGGGTTAGGGTACGACGTACTCCAGGGCCTTAACCCTGGTCTGATTTACGCGAGCATCACCGGCTATGGCGACCCCGAAGGAGCGGGCAGCGGGCCCTACTCCCATTGGCCGGCCAACAATCCCAGCGTTCAGGCCATGGGTGGATGGATGGAGGTGACCGGCTCACCCGGCGGCCCGCCCGAGATGGTCGGCGACAATATTGGTGACTCGGTACCTGGGGTCTGGACCGCCCTGGGAGTGCTGCTGGCATTGGAGACACGGCGCAAGACGGGAGCCGGACAACACGTAGACATCTCCATGTATGACTGCATGGTGACCCACACCACCAGTAGCATGCCCTATTACCAGGCCACAGGCCAAATCACGGGACGAGCCCGGGAGAACATGATCACGGCCCAACTAACATTGCAGGCCAGGGATGGTTATGTTGTGTTGTCAGGAGCGGGAACGGAGCAAAAATGGATCGACCTGTGGCGGCTCATTGGCAGGGAGGACCTCATCCAGGACCCTCGATTCCTTGGTAATGCTAACAGCGGGGAGTTTTACTTCGACAACTATCTGCCCGCCATCGAGCAATGGTCCAAGGGCCAAAGCAAACACACTGTGGCCCAAAAGCTGATCGACATAGGCTTCTCCATGGGCGTGGTGCAAGACCAAGCGGACTTGGACATGTGCTCTCACCTGGAAAGGCGGGGAATGTTCGTCGACTCCGGGGACACTATGGGAGGGCATTTTCGCACTGTTAGAACACCAATCAAACTAACAGGCTCTGTGGATACCCCCTTGGCTCCTCCGCCACTCCTGGGTGAGCACAACCATGAAATCTTGTGTGGAATTGGCGGGTTGTCTGAAAGTGCCTTGAGCCAAATGCAGGAAGACGGCGTTATTTAGGACGGGGGCGCGAGCTTCGCTCCTTCGGTAGCGGATAAATAGCCCGGTTCTCACTCATTCGCTGACCACCTATAATATGTCTTAACCAATCCTCCAAATAGGAGAATAGCTACTTGTACCGAGCGCCCCGCGGCACCTCCGATCTGCTGCCGGAGGAGCAGAAATACTGGCGTTATATCGAGTCCAAGGCTGCTGGCCTAGCCGGGAGATACGGCTACGGCCGGATCGACACCCCCGCGTTCGAAGACTCAGACCTGTTTGTCCGCTCCGTGGGGGAGGGAACGGATATTGTCGAGAAAGAGATGTACACCTTCGAGGACCGAGGTGGTGACAGCATCACCCTCCGGCCTGAAGGTACGGCCCCAGTGTGCCGGGCATACCTGGAGCACGGCATGCACAACCTGCCCCAGCCGGTCAGGATGTATTACTTTTGCCCTGTGTTCCGCTACGAGCGCCCCCAGGCAGGCCGCTTCCGCCAACACCATCAATTTGGAGTAGAAGCCTTGGGCGACGCCGATCCCTCGGTGGACGCCGAGGTAATCGAGCTGGCATGGCAATTGGTGCTGGCCTTGGGGTTACGAGATATCCGGTTGATGGTGAACAGCATCGGCGACTCCCAGTGCCGCCCCGGCTACGTTGGTGAGCTACGGGGGTATTATTCCGGCCACGTGGAGCGCCTGTGCGAGGACTGCCGGGACCGGTTAGGTCGAAATCCCCTCCGGCTTCTGGACTGTAAGGTTGAGACCTGCCAAGCTCTCGGCAACGCGGCCCCCAGGTCGGCCGACCACTTGTGTCAGGATTGCCTTGACCACTGGACTCGGCTCCAAGGCTACTTGAAGACCATGGACTTACCTTACGAGGTCGATCACAGATTGGTCCGCGGCCTGGACTACTACACCCGTACGGTGTTCGAGTTGCAGCCGCTGGAAGGCGGGTCCCAGTCCACTATCTGCGGCGGGGGAAGGTACGACGGCCTGATTGAGACCCTCGGCGGCCGGCCAACACCCGGCATCGGGTTCGCTACGGGGATGGAGCGATTGACTCTGAACCTCAAGATGAGCGAGGTGCCGATACCGTCGGAAGCAGCCCCCAAGTATCTGGTGGCCAACGTCGGCGACGGAGCCCGGGCCGCCGCCCTTGACCTTTCCGTCAAGCTACGCCGGGCGGGAGTTGGAGCCATCCTTAGCAGCGGCACCAGGGGGTTGCGGGGCCAAATGAGGCAAGCCAACGCGCTGGCCATTCCTTACGCTCTCATCCTGGGAGATGCCGAGCTGGAGAAAGGCGAGGTGGTGGTCCGGGACATGAGCGCCTCGACTCAAGAGTCCGTTTCACTAACCGATTTCCTCGCCGGGCTGAGCACTGCGGGGCCCGCCTAGTCTGACTCACCTCCATCGCTCCCTGTTACCTCTTTACCTCGTTGCGCCACGTACCCAGCTCCAGTCACTGACACCGGCTTATTGAAAGTGCCGGAGATTCCGTAGAACATGTGTGCGTGTTGTAGACGTTACTGTTGGCCTTGCCATCAGTTGATGGCCAGCCGCCGAGTTCACTCGACAGTAAACGGGCAAGAGGAGCGGGCCTGATGTTGAATTTGTACTACCGGGGATACGTCATACACCAAGATATTCGGTCTATTTGTTACACTATCTACGGCCAACGCCCGGAGCGGCCCCCGCTAGCCAGCAGTATCAGCGCTTTAGCCTCCATGCAGTGGATCGACGGACACGTCGGACTCACCGATGCTTCAATTAGCCGACGCCGCTCCCAGGGGTTAGTCCCCTCTTCAGAACAGCGGCAGCCAATAGCTTAATTTATCAATACTGGGCCGGGTTCCAACAAGACCACCGATGCTATATGGAGGGTTTCGGCCACAGTCGCGCCACCGGTGGCTGGCACGTAACGTCTTGTTGGACATCCTTCACAATAGACAGCTTTGTCCTACCAGGAGCACATACCCGAGCCTGGCATAACTAAGTCCATCAGTTACCGCCAGGTAGTGGACCTTAGCCATCCTATTCATCCGGGGATGCCAAGATGGCCTGGCGACCCGCCGGTGACGTTTCAGGATGCAGCAGACCGGGCCACCCAGGGTTACTACCTCCGGGGTTTTTCCATGGGAGAGCACACCGGTACCCACCTGAACGCGCCGATAGCGTTTCACCCAGGTGGAGTTGGCGTTGAGGCCATAGACGTCGCTACCTTGGTCGCCCCCGCCATCGTCATCGATGTCCGGGGCCAGGTGGCGGGAGATCGGAACTATGCCCTGACGCCAGCAGAAGTGGAAGCATGGGAGCAGAAGCACGGGCGAATCGCCGAAAGCCACTTGGTGCTTCTACTGACGGGGTGGTCTGAGAGGTGGCACAACCCCCGCGCCTACTTTGGGTACGACAACAACAGCCCTCAATTCCCTGGGTTTGGGTCCGAAGCCGCCGTGATGCTGTTAGCGGAGCGGAAAGCTGCAGGTTTAGGGACTGACACTCCAGGTGTGGAACCAGGACAAGATACCGAGTTTCAGGTCAACAAATTAGCCCTGGCGAGCCAACGCATCGTCCTTGAGAATCTGACAAACCTTGATCAGATGCCTCCCGTCGGCGCCACTCTGGTCATAGGCATATTGCGCTTGATCGGTGGCAGCGGATCACCTGTGTCTGCGCTCGCTCTCATTCCCTGAAGAAATGCCCTGAAAAATGCCCTGAAAAAATTCAGCGGTCCAGGTGACCGAGGCCACAAGGGCCGCTGAATAATGACTAGGACGAGAATAGAATATCTGGTTTGGATTTAAAACCAATGACTAGGGTCAGAGCTGCGCAATACCTGCATTGGCACAGTCCTCATCTTCTTGGGACGTGCCGCCTCCCACACCGCAAGCCCCTTCGACGACACCATTGCGGACGATAGGGACGCCTCCCTGGCTGGGAATTCCGTGGCCCCCTTCGGCGGTCAGAATGCCTCTGATAATCGGGGAATCGGCCCGCTCCTGTAGCTCACCGCTGGTTCTACCGAATGCCACCGAAGCAACAGCCTTGCCCTGGGCACCGTAGACGCCGGCCCAAATGGCGCCGTCCATTCTGTTGAACGCGATCAGGCGTCCTCCAGCGTCACACACGGCCACGTTAATTTTTATGTTAATTTCGTTGGCGTGGGACACCGCACCTTCAACAATCCGGTTCGCCTCAGCTAGAGAAATTGCCATCATCCATCTCCATCTTATGTTGAGTGAAGCCATTCTACCTCAGGCAAGATTCCCCGCCAACATCCTGCAACGGCAGACTCCGCTACTGGCTAGAAAGGGTGGCTAGGAAACTGAATCGCCAGGTCCCACGTAACGAGGTTATATTCCCAAACGGGCAGTGAATAGTAGTGTCTAACGTGATGGTATACTTCAATCCAACGGAGCCTAATTCATGCTGACAAAGCGCATAATCCCCTGCCTGGATGTCGACGCGGGAAGGGTTGTTAAGGGCATCAGCTTCGTCAACCTCAGAGATGCTGGAGACCCAGCGGAGTTGGCTGCAATTTACGACCAAGAAGGGGGCGACGAGCTTGTCTTTCTGGACATTACTGCCAGCTCCGACTCTCGAGACACCATGGTGGACGTGGTGCACAGGGTTTCGGACCAAGTCTTCATTCCGCTGACTGTGGGTGGTGGCATCCGCACCATCGAGGATATACGGGGGATGCTCAAGGCGGGTGCTGACAAGGTGTCTGTTAATACTGCCGCTGTTAACAGCCCCGACCTCGTTAAGCAAGGGGCGGCCCAATTTGGCAACCAATGCGTTGTCATTGCCATAGACGCCCGGAGGGTTCAACCGAAGGAATCTCTCGGCACAGTCTCCCGAGACCCGGTCAATCAAAGTGACCTTGTGCTGGAGCAAGAGTCGCAATGGGAGGTCTACACCCGTGGCGGTCGCACTCCTACCGGATTGGATGCGGTGAAGTGGGCCGTCCGGGCGGTCGAGCTAGGCGCGGGGGAGGTGCTTTTGACCAGCATGGATGCCGACGGGCAACTGGCCGGCTACGACATAGAATTGACCAGAGAGATTTCCCAGGCGGTCCCGGTGCCGGTCATCGCCAGCGGTGGCGCCGGTAACTTGGAGCATCTTTACCAGGCTTTCACAGAAGGCAAAGCCGATGCCGTGTTGGCCGCTAGCATTTTCCACTTTGGCACCTATTCCATAGGGCAGGCCAAAGACTATCTCACCAGCCGCGGTATACCGGTACGTCCTCAACCGGAAGAATCTTAAGGGACATTCGAGAAACACACCGGCTTATGAGCACTATTACAACGGTAATCTTTGACATGTACGACACCCTGGTGCAAAACGACCCTCGCCGGTGGCGTTCAACTTTCGAGGAAATCATCCAAGAGCAAGGGCTGGATACTAACTTCGATACTCTGTGGCGAGAGTGGCATGCGGTAGACCAAAGATTCCGGGCATTCCGCGTCCAGGAAGGCTCCCCTTTTCATACCTACCGTCAAGGATGGAGGAATGCTTTTGTCCAGTCGTTCGCCAACCTGGGACTCAGCGGCGATCCCGAAGCAGCCGTAGACAAGTCAATCAGCGACCTTTCACGCAGGCCGCCGTTTCCTGATACCAAGGAAGCCCTGAAGCTTATTCAGCAGCGCTGGCGGACCGCGGTAGCCTCCAATGCGGACGACGACTACTTATTACCCAATCTGGAAGAGTTGGGAGTTGCCTTTGACGCTGTTGTGTCATCTGAAGAGGTACGTAGCTACAAACCTCACTCCGCCCTCTTCCAAGAGGCGTTGCGGAGGCTGGGTATTAGCGCGTCTGAGGCCGTATACCTGGGCGACCGACAGTTCGAAGACGTGCTAGGCGCCAGTCAGGTTGGTATTGTCGCCGGGTGGGTCAACCGGCCTCAGGCCGATCTCGACCCTGAATTGCCGGAACCGGTATTTCAGGTCAGAAGCCTTTTGGAGGTCCCATCGATTTTAGCCGCAAGGGATTTTACTTAATGAAAGTCAAGCTGAACGAGCAGGGCTTGGTGCCGGCTGTTGCCCAAGACATCAATACCGGCCAGGTGCTAATGCTGGGCTATATGAACCCGGGATCCTTGAAGCGTACGGTGGAAGGCACCCAGGTGTGGTTTTATAGCCGGAGCCGGGAAGACCTGTGGCACAAAGGTGAGGTGTCGGGCAACTACCTCAACCTGCGTGAGGCCTGGCTGGACTGCGACGGCGACACCATACTGCTCAAAGTAGAGCCGGACGGCCCTGCCTGCCATACCGGAGAAACTTCTTGCTTCTTTACCCCGATGGACGGCCTTCCCGGGGAGTACGAGACAGCGGACTCCGGTGCCCGCGTATTGGACGAGCTTTTCTCAGTTATTCGGGACCGTCAACGAGACCTGCCCGAAGGCAGCTACACAGCGAAGCTGCTCCAGGAAGGACCGGCCAGGGTCGCCCAAAAAGTAATTGAGGAGGCCGGCGAGACCGCTATAGCTGCAGCCCAGAGCGACCAGGAAAACCTGCCCAAGGAGATGGCGGACCTGCTTTACCACTCCCTGGTCTTGCTAGCATCCACGGGCCTCTCTCCCCAAGCGGTGTGGGACGAGCTTCGTGCCCGCCGAGGCTAACCTAAAACCCCCGAAGGCAACTGCTCTCCGGACTCGAAAATCTGCCAGGAACCGCCTTGATACAGGGTAACCTTACCCGACCCCACCACCTTCCATTCCCCGGCGCCACCCAAGCACCCGGTCCTCGCGTCGACGCCTAGCACCGTATGGTCCCCAGGGACATTATCCCGAAGCGTCCGAATGGTTTCTTCTGGGTCGCTCCTTTCGTGATGGGGCAGGACCGTTGTCCGTGGAACAACCCCCAAGGCTTCGGTCCACGGTCCCCCTCCGGGTCGTCTCATGAGAGAGCCCATAACCATCGCGCCCGCGCTGGAGCCCCCTAAGACGGCTCCCCTATCCACTGCTGCCAGGATGGTCCGCAACAATGCTGAGCTGCGCAGCGATTCCAACAGATGGTCCGGATTTCCGCCGGTAAAATATATTACGTCAGCGTCTTCAGCGGCCTGGATGAAACCTGGGTCGTCGGCCTGGCTCCGGTCCAAGACCATCAACCGGTCCGCATCTCCGCCCAGGTTCCCGAAGTGGGTAACCCCATCATTGGCAGCTTTTACTGGCCCAGTTACCGCCGCAGTGGGGATAATCAAGACTCGGGCCCGCTCTTTACCAGAAGCCCGCATAATCTCCCGGTCCATGTCTTCGCAGCCCCGGCGGAATTCTTCACCGCCTACCAGGGCAATAGCTCCGGCCATATCTGACTCCCTTTATTGTGGTAGTACGCCGTTGCCGGCTACTACACCAGAAATTTGACGAACGCGGCCGCCAGTCCAAGAAAAAGCAAGAAACCAACAACATCGGTAAAGGTGGTGACGAACACAGCCGAAGACACCGCCGGGTCCATCCGCAGGTGGCGCAGCAACAGCGGCACTCCAGCCCCGGCCAGGGCCGCAACCAACATATTCCCCAACATGGCGCAACCCAGCACTATACCCAGGGTTAGATTGTTCTTCCAGCCCCAAGCCACCAGTCCCACCACCAATCCCAGCAGCGCCCCGTTAATCAATCCTAGTGAGAGCTCACGAGCCAGAAGACGCAGCCCCATGTGGCGGGGAATCTCGCCTAGGGCCATGCTCCTAACCACCAGGGTCACTGTCTGGGTGCCGCCAATCCCTCCTTGCCCGGCCACCACCGGCAGAAACATCACCAAAGCAACGACCTTGGTGATGGTGGACTCGAACAAGCTTATCATCAGCGCTGCCAGGAAAGCCGTGGCCAGGTTTATGTACAGCCAGGGCAGCCGTCTGCGGAGCGAATTACGCAAAGGGCCCTGGACTCGCTCCCCTGCCAACCCGGCCATGCGGTACATGTCCTCCGTGGCCTCCTCTTCCACCACATCCACCATGTCTTCAGCCAAAATGACCCCGGTCAGTTTCCCCTCCGGGTCGACCACTGGAAGCTGGTTCAGGTCGTAGCGCTCCATCAACCGAGCGCATTCTTCTTGGTCGGTATCCGCAGGAACGGCGATTAAATCGCGGTCGGTGATATCCCCTACCAACGCATTGGCGCGAGCCAAGGCCAGCCGAGTCAGACTAAGGGAGCCGATCAAGCGGTTGCCTTCGTCAACCACCAATACAGAGCTAATATTCTCGGCGTCGGGACCCAACAGCCGCAACTGGTCCAGCGCGTTGGGAGTGGTGAGAGTATCTCTTACCACCGGATAGTCGATGGTCATGAGGCCGCCGGCGGTGTCGTCCTTGTATCGAAGCAAGGACTCAACTTCCCGGCTGTCCGCCATCGTCCCCAGGATTTCTTGAGACCTCTCTGCAGGAAGCAGTCTCAGGATGTCGGCAGCAACGTCCGGCCTGGTGTGGTCAAGGATGGGCGCCAAGACTGCGGGCGCGGTACCGGTCGATACCTCAACCGCCTCTTCCGGCGCCATACGTTCCAGAATCTCGGCGGTCGCTTCGGATGACAACTTTGCCAAGAGTTCGAGGACTGGCCCCCGAGATAGGCTAGCCAGTACCTCGGCTTGGTCTGCCGGGTGAAGTTCGTTAAACCTCTGCAGCGCTGACTCCAAACCAGCGGAGTCCATCAGGTGCCGGATCTCCTGGACCCATTGCCCCACGAGATCCCGCTGGGACCGGACCTGGGAGGTGACTGCCACACTGTGCTGACTGTCCGATTGCTGAATCATTGGTACCGGCACTTACCCGGGCTGTTGATCCGGTGCGGGCCCGGGAAAATCAAGAGCGTCATACTTCAGAAAAGAAATCCTGAGTAAAGAAATCCTGGTCTTGCGGTACTAGCAGCCAAAATGAAACGCTGGAGTGGCAGACTGGCGCAAAGCCCTTAAATAAACAAATGCACAGGTCGCCTGTGAGAGCCGGGGCGTCAGGCGACCGTCTATACAGTAAACGAGGCTATCGCCCAACTCAACACGAAGCTAGAAAAGGACAGCGGCGCCAGAGCAGGTAGTCTCCAACCCGAGGCCGGTCAGCGAGAGTACTCTATTTGGGCTGGATAGCGGTGTCCGTAAGTTACTGTATGTATATTACTTCTGAGCCTCTGGCCTGGATCAATCACAAGGCCCACACTGCCCCGTCTGGAGCACTTTCCGCGTAGCTTGGCCGGGGGATTTCCGTGGACCAACCAAGCTGCTCGACCCGTTGTTTCATCTGGTCCAATCGAGAGAAGTCATTGATGCCGGACACCAGGGTCACCGCCGACAGGTCTTTGCTGTTACGATCGGGGAAATCACCGTACCGGACCTTCCCCACCGTGGTCATCTGCTCCAAGCGGGCTCTGCCCTTGGATATCGCTTGGCTGAAAAGATGCTCCGGCCTTCCGCAGGTAATAAGGGCTGCCGATCTGGCGCCACTCACGTCACAAGGAAAACTCAGGGACGATCTTTTGACGCTCTTGTCAATGATACTTTCAAGCTCGTTAGTGCCTGGCTGAATGCCATGCCGCCAGAACTGGGTCTTGAGTTTGATCCTTTCGCCGTACCAGCCCAAAGTCGAAACGTCACCCACATGCCCTAAGGTGGCCCTGATTTCCGAAGAACTGAATACCTCCTGAGGGGAAGGCCTGACTTCCGCAGCGCTCAAGACCGTGGTCAGCCGCTTGGCTAGGTCCCGGTTGACCCTGGTGTACATTTCTTCCACCGATTCCCGCGTCACCACGTCCTGCTCGTACTGCTGGTTGTCCACCAGCAGTGTGTTGTCGAAATAGTGGCTCCACAGCTCGAAGCTCTTCAACGCGTTGGCCAGCGACATGGCCTCTTTCTCAGGAGGCATCCCAGTCACCGAGGGAATAACACCCACACCGTAGACCGGTAGCTTATGTGTTTTTTTCAACTCGTTGGCCAGCACGTAGGCCCCCCCGGCCCCTGTGCCGCCAGCCAAACCGGCCAAGACCCAGTAGGCCTCCGGCTCCAGGCTGTGGCCCACTTCGTCGATCCGGTCCATGATCTGAGACAGCGCTTTTTGGGCTATCTCCGCGCCGAGGTCTATATTGGCGCCTACACCCCGCCCCTTCAACGCATACTTGCCGATGAGAACCTTTTCGCGGATGTTCATCAGCCCGCCTAGGTCGGCTTCTTCGGTGTTAACGGCGATGGTGCGATATATACGCTTGTTCATAGCCTGGAGGGTGTTCGCGATTTTCCCACCCGCTTGACCAAACCCCACCCATAGGACTCGCATGCGAAATTCCTCCTCCGCGAGATATTGGCTTTTCAGTACCTTGTATTAGCAGTGCTCCTGACAGAATACTGAGCGATACCCGGCTTTGGTTTGCCGGCTTAGGTTCAATAGTATTATTTTCGAGATTATGTTCACGACTTCTTCCAAGACAGATTTGGACGGCTTTTATGTCAAATGGACAAAATCCATGGCCGATACTGAACCAAGTTTAGGTGGCCACATTAATAGGTCAATAATCACGATTCTTGCCGAATGCCCGGCCTGCTAGGCCCCGGTCCATTTATGCTAGTATAGGTTGGAACTCCGATACTCTAGCTGACCAAACCCGTCGAGTGAGGAGCGGAAAACTTATTGGCGAGTCACCGACCATGGTCTTAGACTTGATTCATAACTTGGTCACTCAAGCCGTGGAGCAGGCCCGCCGGGACGGTCTCCTGCAACTGGAAACGATGCCCGAGGCCCAAGTGGAAAGGCCCGGCAATCCAGAACATGGGGACTTCGCGACGAGCCTACCGCTTAGGCTAGCCCGGGCCACCCGGATTAACCCGCTGCAATTAGCCGAGGAACTGGCCAAGTACTTGCCGGCCACAAAGGAAATAGACCGGGTAGTGGCCGCTGCCCCAGGATTCATCAATTTTTATTTGGACGACCAGTGGCTCCAGCAGCAGGTGGAAACTGTCCGCGACTTGGGTCCAGCTTACGGTAACGCGGCTCTTGGCAAAGGCCAACGGGTGATGGTGGAGTTCGTTAGCGTCAATCCCACCGGCCCGGTTCACGTTGGCCACGCCAGGGGTGCCGTCTTGGGCTCTACCCTGGCAAACATATTGGAAGCGGCTGGCTATCAGGTCACCCGGGAATACTACATCAACGATGCCGGAACCCAGATGGAGGCCTTTTATCGTTCGGTGTACGCCCGTTACAAACAGGCCCTGGGTCAAGCGGCGGATTTACCGTCCAACGGTTACATGGGTGAATATGTTGCCGAGATGGGCAGCCAAATTGCTGAAGACCAGGGTTCTCGCTTCACCGACATGGACGAACCCACGGCCATCAGGGAAATAGGCGCACTGGGACGCAACCGGATGGTGGACCTGATACGAAACGACCTCGATCAAATCGGTGTCGCCTTCGACAACTGGTTCAGTGAAAGCTCATTGTTCGCCGCCGGAGAATACGATGAAGCCATGGGCCTCCTTAGGGACCGGGGCTACTTGTTGGAGCGGGAGGATGCTCTCTGGTTTAGCTCCAGCGCGTTGGGTGATGACAAGGACAACGTCATTGTTCGCTCTACCGGGGAGCCGACCTACTTCGCTTCCGATATCGCCTATCATTACAACAAGTTCATCAAACGAGAATTCGACGAGGTAGTGAACATTTGGGGCGCTGACCACCAGGGCCACGTTCCTCGGATGAAATCAGCTATTTCCGCCCTTGGCGTGGACCCGGTCAAGCTCACGATATTAATTTCTCAGATGGTGACATTGAAACGAGGACAAGAAGTGGTCCGAGCCTCCAAGAGGACCGGTGAGTTCGTTACCCTGCGGGAATTGGCCGATGAGGTGGGCCAGGACGCCTGCCGTTATCTTTTCCTGGCCCGGACACCGTCCACCCAGATGGAGTTCGACCTAGAGCTAGCCAAGCGGGAGTCGGCTGAGAACCCCGTGTACTACGTGCAGTACGCCCATGCGCGCAACGCCAGCATCCTGAACCTTGCCCGTAGCAGGGCGATTGACTGGAGCGAGGGAGACGTAACCCTGCTGACCGACCCCAGTGAACTGAGCCTCATTCGCGCCGTGCTCCGGCTGCCTGAGTTAATAACGCAGATGGCCCGCACCCTGGAGCCCCACCATTTGCCTCACTACACTATGGAGTTAGCGACTGCGTTTCACTGGTTCTATGAGAATTGCCGGGTCATTTCAGCCAATCCCGAGGACAATGACTTGACCCTGGCCCGGCTTAAGCTGGTGGAATCAGCCCAGATCGTATTCCGGCGGGCTTTGGACCTTATGGGAATGAACGCGCCGGAACGAATGTAGCCGCCGCTCCCTATGACTCAACCACAAAACCCGCTGCAACGAAACCTTTGGAGTGAAGTGTCCTCCCACCGGAGTCGCCTCTGTTGAATTGGTTTTGGTTTGGGTATAAGATAGGGGCGATTATTCAAATATGCCCGATCCGTCTTGCCGCCGTTCTAGCCCGCCCCAAGGCGCCTAACCGGTGCCGTGTTCAGGTGCCCAGGCTATCAAACGAGGGCCCGAGTGGTAGCCACGCCAGCCTGTAAGATTTTGGCAGTGTTGGTGATTTTGGGCGACAAATTACTGATAACACACTAGGCTAAATGAGCATCCTCATACGATTAACCGCGATGGCTTTGCGACATCGCACCCGCCTCATTCTGGCATACGTCAGTATCCTCGCCGCTGTAGGTTTTTCCCTCCTCATTCCCTACATCGTTGGGGAGGCCATCAACAAGGTAGTCAAGTTCGAAAACGGGAGCATGGTCTCCCAGGATGACGTCGAGCTTAGTGTCCTAGTTTACCTCGCGCTAGCCCTGCTGGTAGCTAGCGTCATCCGGGGACTTTTCGACTTCGCCCGCACCTACGCCACGGACTCCTTGTCCCAGAAAGTTTCCTACGATGTTCGCAATGCGATGTACAGCAAGTTGCAGCATCTGAGCTTCGCGTTCCACGACAAAGAACACACCGGCAACCTTATGTCCAAGGTCACTGCCGACGTTGAGGCCGTCAGGCGCTACATCAACATGGGGATGGTCAGAGGCCTGGAAGTCCCGGTGCGGATCCTGGCCATTGCTATTCTTCTAACCAGCATTAACTGGCAACTGACACTCCTCAGCCTCGCTTTCCTGCCCTTCCTGGTTTACCGGTCTACGGTCGTGATGGTGAGCCTGCGGACTATGTGGCTCCACGTCCAGGAAGTCATGGGCGAGTTGGTGACTATCCTTCAGGAAAACCTAGTGGGCATTCACGTGGTAAAGGCCTTCGCCTCGGAGGAACACGAAAAGAGGAAGTATGAGAGGAAGGCAAATCAGCTGCGCCAGGAGTACTTCCAAAACGAGAGATTGCAAGGCACCACCACCGCCTGGGTGACTCTGTACTTTACCCTGGCAATGGGCTTGGTCTTGTGGTTCGGCGGATGGGAGATAATCCGGGGCGATTTGAACCCCGGGGATTTCGCCAAGTTTCTCCTGCTGATGAACCAGCTCACTTTCCCTATACGGATGACGCCCCAAATCATCGGCAGCTTCTCCCGCGCTATCTCATCGGGAAGAAGAATCTTCGATGTGCTGGACGCCCGCTCACCGGTGGAGGAGAAACCGGAAGCCAAAGAAGTAGCCCGGGCTGAGGGTCACGTTCGGTTCGATAACGTGTCCTTCTCGTACGACTCCCAACTCCCAACCCTCAAGAACGTGAATGTGGCCGCTGATCCCGGTCAGGTCACTGCCATTCTGGGTGCCCCGGGCAGCGGTAAGAGCACGATAGTCAATCTACTGCCCCGGTTCTACGACGTCACGGAGGGACAGATTACCCTGGACGGCAACGACATCAGGGACCTTACCATGGCCTCCCTTAGGAGGAACGTTGGTATTGTCCAACAGGACGTATTCTTGTTCAGTGCCAGTATCAGGGACAATATCGCCTATGGCAGACAAGACGCCTCCTTCGATGACGTGGTCCATGCGGCCAAAGTGGCCCAACTCCATGATCACATATCGAGCTTGCCCGAGGGGTACGACACCTGGGTAGGGGAACGAGGCACCACCCTCTCCGGTGGGCAACGTCAACGGCTATCGATTGCTCGTACTATTTTGCTGGACCCTCCCGTCTTGATACTGGACGACTCCACGTCAAGCGTGGATGTCGAGACGGAGCGTCAGATTCACCAAGCAATGGCCGCCGTCATGAGGGGCCGAACTACGTTTGTGATCGCTCACCGCTTGAGCACAGTGCGGGCCGCTCATCTCATTGTGGTCTTGGCAGAAGGGGAAATCGCCGAGCAGGGTGCTCATCAGGAATTGATGGCACAAAGGGGCATTTACAGCCACATTTTCGAGCTTCAGCTCAGGCCACAGGAAGAGATGCTGCTGGACGCGTCGTTGGCCGCTGGCAACGGGGGTGACAGTTGATGCACAGCCACGGTGGCGGCGGTGGAGGCTTCGGTGGCATGATGGGCGGCATGCAAGGCCTCCAACCTGGAGGCATGAACACGCCCAACGCGGATAACCTCGCGGATCAAGGCGCATTAGGTAGCGCCTACGACAATACAGTAGTTATGCGCTTGGCCACCTATCTGCGGCCTCACAAACGTGACGGCTTGATCAGCCTCTTGGCCATCTTCATTTACACGGTCGGCAACGTTACCATCCCCTTATTCATGTTGCTGGGTATCGAATGGGCCATCAACAGTGGGGTCATCTGGCGCCTTCATGTGGTCGCCTTGGTCTTTCTGGTTGTGACGCTGTTGTATTTCGGCGCTATGTACGCCCAGTACGTGTTCATGCCCAAGCTGGCCCAGGGCATTCTATACACTTTACGTACCAGCATGTTCAACCATATCCAGAGCTTGTCTCCGGCCTTTTTCCACCGGACCCCAGTGGGACGGATCCTGTCCCGCAGCCAGAGCGATGTCTTGCAGCTTACGGAGACGTTCGAGCTCATGGTGCAGAGCGTGGCGGACATCCTGAGCTTGATCGGCATCATGCTCATAATGCTGGTAATTCTGCCTGTTCTGGGTTTGGTCGACTGGGAACTGTCCCTGGTCTGTCTAAGCGTGGTCCCGGTGCTATTTTTGGTCTTGGCTTACTGGCAGCGATTCGCCCGGCGTTCGTTCATGCGGATCCGCAGAGCGATTGCCATGGTCAACGGGGAGTACAACCAGAACATTACCGGAATTCGGGTGGTTACGAGCCTGAACCGGCAGGCCCGGAACCTGGAACGCTTCAATGAGCTCAACTACGAGCACCTAGAGGCCAACTTGCAAGCCAGCCGGTTTTCCGGCGGTCTACAGCCCATCGTGGAGACCCTTATCGGTTTCGCCTTCGGGGTCGTGATCGTTATGGGAGGCTACTATGCTACAGGGGGGGAGGCGGAGTGGGGGGTATTGGTAGCATTCCCCATGTGGATCCAGCGGTTCTTCGAGCCGATTCGACACTTGACAATGCAATACACCCAATTGCAGCGCGGCATGGCCGCAGGTTCCCGGATATTCG
Organism: Dehalococcoidia bacterium; assembly: GCA_965197555.1. Lineage (GTDB taxonomy): Bacteria > Chloroflexota > Dehalococcoidia > Lucifugimonadales > UBA3495. The sequence goes on from OZ240213.1 coordinate 3,402,580, forward strand.
AGGTGCTTGACCTCAACCCAGAGGTCCAAGATGCCCCGGACGCTGTGGAGATGCCACCAATTCGGGGCGAGGTCCGTTTCGAAGACGTCGACTTCCATTACGTCCCCGGCGTGGATGTTCTCCAGAATATCGACCTCCACATAAATGCCGGAGAAAACGTGGCATTGGTGGGCTCAACAGGTGCGGGTAAGACCACCCTGGTAACGCTGATGCACAGATTTGCTGATGTGACCAAGGGCAGGATCACTGTGGACGGCTACGACCTCAGAGAAGTCACAAGGGGTTCTCTCGTGGGTCAGATGAGCATGGTGTTGCAGGAGCCCTACTTGTTCTCAGGCACTGTGCTGGACAACATCCGGTACAGCCACGAGGATGCGGCGCAGGAAGAGGTGGTGGCGGCAGCCAAGGCCGTGGGGGCCCATGACTTCATCATGGGCTTAGAGGACGGCTATGACACAGTGCTGGCGGAGCGGGGTGTCAACCTCAGCGTCGGGCAACGACAGCTAGTGAGCTTTGCCCGAGCCATCGTGGCCAACCCCCGCATCATAATCCTGGACGAGGCCACCGCCAACATAGATACCCAGACCGAACTCTTGATTCAACAAGCCCTGGGGCGGGTCCTCGTCGGCAGGACATCCATTGTGATAGCCCACCGCTTGTCCACAGTCCGGAACGCGGACAAGATCATAGTGTTGGACCAGGGTAAGGTCGTGGAAGTAGGTAATCACCAGGAGCTGCTTGACCGGAAGGGTGCATACGCTCGCTTGTACGCCATCAATTACGGCCTGGCTCCGACCGGTATTGAGCCACAGCCTCAAACAGACGGGCTTTCCCTAGGGCTAGCGCCAGCGAGTGACGACTAGGCCCCTGCGTCTACTCAGCTTGAAGCACCCGCTGCATAGCTGCTTGGAACATGTTGTAGGGATGGGCTCCGGTAAATAACAGGTTGCCTAACAGGAATGTAGGGATACCGTTGATACCGTGTTTGAGGGCCTCCTGATACTGCTCCATCACCGTTGTTGAGTGCTGCTGGCCCTCCAGCGACTTGATCAACTCGCCCGAGTCCAAGGAAACCTCGTCACCAATTTCTTCGATGACGGCCAAGTCGCCCAAGTCCCTCCCGTCTTCCCACAAAGCCCGGTAGGCGGCCCGGTGGAACTCAAGGAACTTGCCTTGCTGCTGGGCGTACTCCGTAGCTTCCAAAGCATATAGCGTATTGGGTGTCTTGGGAGGCGGCCGCATAATTAGGCCAGCTTCATTCGCGTAGCCCCGCAGCGGCTCAGCCAACTCTGTGTCTGTCTCACCGGGCCTAGCATTCCGGGCTGCTCCCTCCTTGGGGGTATCAGGCCTCAAGAGGAAGGCCCGGCCCTCCACGGCTATGTTGTATTCCTCGGCCAACCTGTCGACCCGCTCCAGGCCGACGTAGCACCAGGGTCAAATGTAGTCGTACCATATGGCGACTCGTACTGGCTCCAATCCATTGTGTTGGTGCATCGGCTCGGCCATCTTTCCACTCCAGACCTTAAGTCCCATCCAACGGCCATGGGGGGGCAGCCCGAGTCTAGCAGCGGACATCGAAGCGAGTCAACCAGGGTTGATTTGGGCCTCATGGACGAGACATACACGGCGATGAGATCCAATGGTTTGGGGTCCCAATGGGTAAGGGGCGGAGTATGGACCGTAACGGGGCATATTGTTGGGGTAATGACATTGGTGGGGAGGGTACCAACGTCCCGACAGCAGTCAGGAAGCGGCTACTGTTGAGGGTAAGCGTCAACCATTAGGGAGTCAGGAGCCTGGGAGAGCAGCAATTGTAGCTCGGAAAGACTGGCAATCTTTGGACAGTCGTTGACAGCGTGGTTCCACCCCCCGCGGTCGATCAAAATGGCGTGGATGCCAACCGACCTGGCGCCAACAACATCCGAGCGGTACTGGTCACCGACGTGGACTGTTTCCCCTGGGGTCGCTGCAGCCCTTTGCAGGGCAGCCTGGAAGATAGGAGGATGGGGCTTTTCGGCGCCAGCGTCCGAAGAACTAATACAAAAGTCCAGGTAAGGCTCCAATCCCGCGCGTTGGCAAAGTTCGACCATGTCCCTCCTGAGGTTGGAGAGGACTCCCAGCCGGTAGCCATCGGCCCGGAGGGCGGTTAGACAGGGTATGACGTCATCGAAGGGCACGAATTCTTTCGGGACGGACATCGCCATCTGCCAAATCTGCTTCGCTAAGTCCAGGGAGACGGAAACACCCGCATTTTCAAGGATCAATCGCTCGTACTTGGCAAAAAAGTCCAGTCGATCTTCATCGGACCTTAACGCTAGAGGACTATTCTCATTCTCTCTATTAAAATAGACGTCCGCCACCACGTAACCCTGGTTGACACCTTGCTTGCTAACCTGCAGGCCTAACTCACTGCAAGCTGCCTGCTGGATCTCATCCAGCGGCGGCCAAAACCTTACCAAAGTGTTGTAAAAATCGAAAGAGATCGCTTTTATCATGATAGGGTTACATCAGCGACACGGAGCCAAGATGCCCATATGGGACAGTTAATTCGTGACGAGAATCACAACCCACCCCAGGGAAGTTTAGGCATTCTAACATACGGTTAATGTCTTGTGAATCCTGATTCACTGATATTGGCTGAGGGGTAGCGCCGAATTAGGGTTGCTTCCCCAACCCTCAATAAGTATCCTGACTTTCATCGGCCACTGTAGACCATTGTCGGTTAGTGCTAGGCCTGTTAAGGACCCAATCATCCGGAGGGTGTAATTATGCGCCTTGCCATCGGCGCCGATCACGCAGGATTCGAGCTCAAGGAGCTGCTGTTGCCCTGGCTAAGGGCTGACGGACACCAGCTCAACGACATGGGCGCATATCAGTTTGAACCGACGGATGATTACCCAGATTTCGCGGCGGCGGTGGCGCAGAAGGTCCAATCAGGCGAGGCCGAGCGAGGAATCATTATTTGCGGCAGTGGCGTGGGGGCGAGTATCACCGCGAACAAAGTCCAAGGAATCCGCGCCTGTTTGTGCCACGATACGTTTAGCTCTAAGCAAGGAGTAGAGCATGACGATATGAACGTTATCTGCCTTGGCGCCAGGATAATCGGCATCGAGCTAGCTAAAGAGGTATTGCGCTCTTTTACCGCCGCTAGCTTCATTCCGGAGCCCAGATTTCAACGCCGGTTAGACAAACTGCTGGATATTGAGAAGCAAAGAGCGGGGTCTATGGGGGATGGCACCCCCAGTTAATTGCCGCTACCAGGCTGCGAGTAGTCTCAATACCTGTGCGACCTCCACGGGAGAGTCAAGCCGGTAAAGAGCCCGAGTGGGATGTCTTGGGGGGCCAACGAAGACCGCTAAGCCTCCGCCGTTCATTACTGCGTCAAAACCATCTTCGTCCGTGACATCATCTCCAAAAAACATAGTCAAAGGGATTTCAGGAAATGTAACTTGTAGCTGTGCTATCGCCTGGCCTTTGCCCCACTCCACGTCCGGGCGAAGTTCCACCACCTGTTTGCCACGGGTGACCTTAAATCGCGTACTTCCATCGCCAGCGTAGGCCTCCTCCTCTACGGCCTCTACGACCGCTCCAACCAGTTCATTGGGCGCGAGCCTGTAGTGGACGCTCAAAGTCAAGCCCTTATGCTCAACGATAACCCCGGGCAAGGGGGCAAGCCGCTCTGAAAGCTGTTGGTACGCCTTCCTCATCCCCGGCTCTGCGCTGGCGGCCTCCCCATGAAGAAATTCGATCTGCGGCCCTCGGATCTCTAGGCCGTGGTTCCCTGCGTAGGTTAGACCTTCCACACCTACCCTCTCCCGAACGTCCTCAAGACTTCGGCCGCTGATCACACCCACTAAATACTTATCTTGGTCTCTAAGTGTGGACAGCAGGCACTGGACCGCGGGGGACAATTCGGCTAGGTCAGGCCGGTCCACTATGGGGGTCAGGGTTCCGTCGTAATCGAACAAAAGCAATAAACTGGCTGCTTGTTCGATGGTACGGGATACGGAGGGCCATACATGCAAAAGGTGAGGCATCGGAATCCCAAGTCAGGAATAATGCCGGGGAGAGATCAATTAGAAGCTGCGAATCGGTCGCCGTGCCCGGCGGGCACATTGCATCAGGTCGACCAGCACCCGTGCAGCCCAACGGTAGATGTTGTTCTCCCGGACTATGGCGCGCATGCTGACCATACGGCCGTGGCGCTCCTCGTAGGGCATCTCGACCGCATCCCGAATAGCATCGGCGAAGTGTTCCGTGGCATAGGGATTGGCGATCAAGGCGTCACTGAGCTCGTGGGCCGCCCCGGTGAAGGGGCTCAAGATAAGGACCCCATCCTCGTCGAAACGGCTGGCCACATACTCTTTGGCCACTAGATTCATCCCGTCATGGAGCGAACTCACAACGCAGAACCGGGCCAAGCGTCTCAGCGCCAGCAAGGTCAAGTGCGGCAAATCTGTCGGCATGTAGATAATCGGCTGCCAGCCGTTCTCTCCGAAACGGCTGTTGATTTCCTGCAACAGATCATCGATTTGCTCTGATAACTGCTGGTATGCATCAATATTGGCTCGGCTCATCACACCAGCCTGAATGAACACTACCTTGCCCACGTATTCCGGGTATTTTTCCAGGAATCGTTTGATTGCTTTAAATCGATGTGGAATCCCCTTAGTGTAGTCGATGCGATCGATACCCAACCCCACTACTTTGTCGCCCAAATTCAACTCGTCGGTCAGGCGCTCCATCTCCTGGTTGACGTATCCCCCGCGAGCCTCCCAATCGATCTGCTCAAAGTCGACGCTAATGGGGAAAGGGCGGACTAGCGTTGACTCCCCCCGGTAATTTATCCGGCTGTAATTCTCATCTATGGGAGCCCCCAACGCCTGGGTAACGGTATCCAAGAAGTTGCTGCAATGGTCGCCAACGTGGAAGCCAAGAAGATCGTTGCCAAGGAGACCATCGAGCAATTCACGCTGCCAGGGGCAGATGCGGAATATCTCCGGGTTAGGCCATGGAATATGCCAGAATTGCCCGGTGATGGCATCGGGGTCTACATCTCTGATGAGTCGGGGCAAAAGGGCAAGGTGGTAATCTTGGGTAAATACAACCGCGGGGTGCCCTTCGATTTCGTTTAAGACTTGAGTGGCGAACTCCTGGTTGACTCCCCGGTAGGTCTCCCAGTCGTCAGCATCAAAGACCGGTTCGGTGTAGGCGTTATGGCAAAGGGGCCAAAGTGCTTGGTTGGAGAAGCCGTAGTAGTAACCCTGCTCCTGTCGATCCGTCAGCCAAACCAAGCGGAGGGCATAAGCAGGATCGTTGGGAGGCACCATAATCTTGTTGTTTTCATCAACAGCGTACCAGTCCCCCTTGCCGCCCCCGTAGGCTATCCAAGTGCCGCCACACTCCTGCATCAAGGGATCGAGCGCGGTGGTTAACCCGCCTGCCGGAACTGCGTATTTGAGCTGACCCTCTACCAACTCGTGAATATACGGTTGGCGATTCGAGACCATAACCAGGCGGTAATCCCCCATCTCCCGCCGGACCAACCGCTTCAAGTCCTCTTTTCCCCACATACAAACCCCCTTCGGACCGCTCTATAGACCAAGTCGTTGAAGCGTCTCGACCCTACCCTTCACTAGCTGGTTCCAGTCTGTTAGATTAAATTTTACCGCCACTTCGGAACGCTGCGACGGCCCGATTCGTGCCTATACGGGCCCAAATTCTGTCATAATGATGCTCAAAGGTCAACCGGAGGTACGCTTTACCAGAGCCCAAATTGACACTACGCGAGTAGGTCGATACTATAGCGCCGACCTGACAAACACATCACCTCCATTCAGCGAATTCTGATCGGTCACCGAGGAGAGGCGACATGTTCGTTCAACGAGATTTGACTGATTTCGTACCAACTCCCGAAGGTAACATGTACTTTGAGAAGCAAGGCAGCGGCTATCCGCTGGTGATGCTCCACCCGCTGGGCACTTCTACTTGGGCCTGGCACTCGGTGATTGATGCGTTAAGTGAGCACTATACCTGTTACGCCTTCGACATGCTCGGGCACGGAAAGTCCGACAAGCCGGGCCGCCACTTTAATCTTCCCGATTACTCCCAGGCCTTGGACCACGCCTGCCAGATATTAAACATTCACCGAGGCCACTACGTGGGCAACTCCGTTGGGGCGGTGTTGGCCACAGAGACGGCCGCCAGCTACCCCGAGCGGGTGGACAAGCTCGTGCTAGTAGGCTGTCCGGTGTGGGACCTCTTTACCGCCAAGCAACGTCTGCAGGACAGCGCTGGGCAATACGACGCTGACGGTATGCCCCAACCCCGGACACTGGAGGAGCTAAAAGCCGCCACCACCTTTGCCGACCCCAAGCCGGAATGGGTAGACGCCACCAACCAGCTTCGGGCGCAAGCCGGGGTCTGGGCTGGCAAACTCATGGAATCTCTGGCGTACTACGACATCATGTCCCGACTTCCCCGGATCCAGGCATCGGCCACCCTGGTGATGAACGGCGAAGTGGACCGCCTACGGGAGGGGGAGGAATTCCTCCATAACAATATCGTTAACGCCAGCAAGGTTGTGTTGCCCGGGCTTGGCCATATCCCTCAGATCGAGGACCCCGAAGTGTTCATCGATAGCCTACTGCAATTCTTGCAGCCCTGATGGCCATTTACCCATCTTGCCCAAGATCGGCAGTGGCTGGGGTTTGTAGGTATGGCCAGGTTGCTCCGGAGGTCCCATGAGCTTTAGTAGGCGTACACCGTTCCGGTTGATGGAGACATTTCGTTCCGTTTTTTACACCCCTATCTACGTGACCGTCGCCGGCGGCTACCTGGAGGCAGAAGGTCTGGACGTAACCTTCCGGACCTGCCCTCCCGACTTTACTCATCCCATTAGCGCCCTGAACGAAGGCGCGGCCGACATTGTGCAAAGCGGCATCATGCGGGGCATTATCGCATCGGATTGGGGTGCAGAGACGGTCCCCAAGCACATCGCCAAAATCAATGCCCGGGATGGCTTCTTCGTTCTGGGCAGAGACCGCGGAGAAGAGTTCTCCTGGGACGATTTCCGGGGCGCCACAGTGATCCCTGTGGGATTCTCGCCCATGCCCTGGGCTTCCTTTCAATATGCCCTGCGCAAGAACAGCGTTGACCCTGGAGAGTTGAACCTGGTACCCGGCGTACCCCTGCTCGAGGCAGTGGAAATGTTTCGCCAGCGGTCCGCTGACTTCATTCACCTTCCGGAGCCGGCTGCGGAACAGCTATTGGAGGATGAAGTCGGGAAACTGGTGGTGTCTTTGGGAGCGGTAAACGGCCATTTAGCCTACAGCTCCTTCGCCGCGACCAACGAATTCCTACGATCCAATACCGAAACAGTCCACCGGTTCCTAGCTGGCTACGGCCGGGCGCTAACTTGGCTGGCTGATAACGATGCCACCGAGGTCGGCTCGGCCGTAAGTGACTTTTTTCCCGGCGTATCGAAGGAATTGGTCATCCGGTCGGTCGACCGTTACAAAGCCCAGGACACCTGGCCACTTGAGCCCAGCCTCAACCAACCGGAATTCGAGGCCCTCCAGGACATTCTCATTGCTGCAGGGCTAGCCAGACAGCGGCAGCCGTATGCCAAGGTGGTGCATGCCCAATTTGCCACAGCCTGAAGAAGCCACTGCCGCCAACCAAGTGAGGTTCACCGGTCCACCTGGATAGTGTAAGATAGAATTATTGGTGTCACCAAACTTATTCGCCTAGCTCTTCCATCCCCTTTCAAGTACACCAGCGAGGTAACGAATGGCCAGGATTGCAATAATTGGTACCGGCCTCATCGGCACGTCCATGGGTCTGGCGTTGCGTCACTCTGGAATCAAAGACCTTCACGTGGTTGGTACCGATTACGACAATAGCGCCAAAGCCGGAGCCCAGAAATCTGGTGGGTTTCACCGGATCGAGAACCGGCTAGCATCGGCAATACAAGACGCCGACATAGTGATGTTGGCCACCCCGGTAATGGCAATGAAGGATTTGATGGAAGCGATTGGCCCCCAACTTCCTGAAGGTTGCGTGGTCACTGATGTGGGAAGTACCAAGAAAGAGGTGTTGGATTGGGCTGAGGCGATACTCCCCAGGAATGTTCCATTCGTAGGGGGTCATCCCATGGCCGGGAAAGAGACCTCCGGACCGGCCAATGCTGACGCCAACCTGTTCCGTGGCAAGCCATATTGCATCATTCCTGGCTCCAGAGCAGGACAGCAATCAGTATCGGTAGTGACCACCATAGCGGAAGCCATTGGTGCCAATCCCTTTTTCATTGGTCTCCATGAGCACGATAGCTTTGTTGCCGCGGTCAGCCATCTGCCCTTCATACTATCGGTAGCCTTGGTGGGGTGCACGTCGAAGAGCGCCAATTGGGGCGACATCGCCCAGTTGGCGTCCACCGGCTACCGGGACCTAACTCGGCTGGCCTCGGGAGACCCAATTATGCACCGGGATATTTGTGTCAGTAACCCAGAGCCGATTGTGGCTTGGATCGATGCCTTTATTCGGGAACTCTACGACATGCGGAAGGTGTTAACCGGCGAGGATGGGAGTTTGAATGGAGACGCCGTGCAACTAATGTTCGAGCAGGCTTCTCTAGCCCGGGAGCAGTGGCTGGCCGGATCAGTGAACTCGATGAACCCGGGAGTCAACTCTATCTCACAGATACCCTCCTTCGCTGAAAACATGGGCCAAATGCTCATCGGCACCAAGCTAATGGAAAAGCAGAAAGAGCTATTCGGCTGGGGGCGGGAGGAAGGCCGCAAGAAGAAATGACTTAGTGTTCCGTCGTCCCCGTCACCCACCGCGGTATCCGATACAGCAGAAGATATCTCTTGCAACGAACCATCTACCCTCCCATCTCGCTACAGGGCACGGTCAACGTCCCCGGAGACAAGTCCATTTCCCACCGGGCGTTGATATTGAACGCCATCGCACGCGGGAGCGCCTTGGTCACCGGTCTCTCCAGCGGCGAGGATGTATCCTCGACAATGGGGTGCCTACGCGCCATGGGAGTGAACATAGATGCTAGCAACGACCTAGGCGCATTTGAAGTCCATGGAATGGCGGAAGGGCTGAGAGAGCCTGAAGACATTCTGGATGCTGGGAACAGCGGAACGTCTATGCGGCTTTTGTCCGGCCTCCTGGCTTCTCAATCATTTGCGTCAATCTTAACCGGCGACACATCGCTGCGTTCTCGTCCTATGGGCAGAATAATTGAGCCTCTGAAACAGATGGGAGCGCAGATCATCGGCCGTCAAGGCGATAGTCTGGCACCATTGTCCATTCGCGGAGGGACCTTAGAAGGCATCCACTACTCTATGCCGGTGGCCAGCGCCCAAGTTAAGTCCAGCATCATGCTGGCTGGCCTGGCAGCTAGAGGGGAGACGACGATTCACCAGCCGGCCCTCTCCCGGGACCATACCGAACGGATGATATCCGCCATGGGGGCAAAAGTAGAGTCCGATGGGCTAACCCTCGTAGTCCATCCGGCTAGGTTGAACAGCGTGGACATTGAAGTTCCGGGTGACATCAGCTCTGCGGCCTTCTGGCTGGTGGCCGGGTTATGTCATCCCAACGCCCGGGTCCGAGTTCGGGGCGCCGGCCTTAATCCCAGCCGGACCGGGATCATTGAAGCACTTGAAGCGATGGGTGTTGGCGATGCACTACGCTTGGTTGACGAACGGAACGTTGGGGGGGAGCCTGTAGCCGACATTGAAGTGACCTCTACCGGGCTCAAAGGGGTAGAGATAGGTGGGGACATGGTGCCCCGGGTGATCGACGAAATCCCTGTCTTGGCGGTGGCCGCTTGCTTCGCCGAAGGAACGACGACAATCCGAGATGCGGCGGAACTCAGGGTCAAGGAATCGGACCGGATCGAGACCACCGTCTCCGAGCTATCTCGATTAGGAGCTAAGATCGAAGCCCGAGAAGACGGGATGGTGATCCATGGTACCGGCCTTCTAAGGGGAGGCCGCTGCGGCAGCCACGGCGACCACCGCTTGGCCATGTCGCTGGCGGTTGCGGGACTCCTGGCCCAGGGAGAGACTACCATAGACGATGCTGAAGTTGCTTCCGTGTCCTATCCGGACTTCTGGCAACATCTGGCGCTTCTCACTAAATAACCGCCCGGCATCCGCTGGAAGCATTGTTGCCGGTTTGCTGAGTCCGATCCTTGCCTAGCTTTCCCAACAGCGAGCGTTTAGTGCAGGACATTCCGGAGTCAAATCCAGCAGCCCCTCTCCTGGTAATCCTCTCCGGACCGTCGGGTGTAGGAAAAGACACCGCTCTGGCCAGACTGAAAGTCCTGGACCGCCCATGGCATTTCGTAGTGACTGCCACGACCCGGCCACAGAGGCCGGATGAGCAAGACGGGGTGGACTATATTTTTCTCGATACCGAGACGTTCCTAAAAATGAAAGAGCGGGATGAGTTCCTGGAGTACGCGGAGGTCTACGGCAGGTGGTACGGCGTTCCGCGCAGCCAGGTGCGACAGGGGCTTGAGTCAGGGCAGGATGTAATCCTCAAGATAGACGTCCAAGGTGCGGAGACAGTACGGGTTCTAGCCCCCGAGGCCGTGTCCATTTTCATGGTCCCGGGCGATTTTCACGAGCTGAGCTCCAGACTGGCAGAACGGACCACGGAAAGCTCACCGGAGATGGAACTTCGCCTTCGAATGGCCAGGCAGGAGTTAGACCGGGTCCGTGAATTTGATTACCGGGTAGTCAACCGGCATGGGCAGCTAGACCAGGTTATTTCCGACATCGACGCAATCATCGCTGCGGAGAAGTGCCGCGTAGTTCCAAGAATGGTCCAATTGCTCTGATTGAGCTGGCATCGTGCTATGATGGAAAGTAACAACCCCGTGGTTCGCGGAGAACAAATGGCCCAGGAAACGAAAAAGCCCGCCGCCAGGCCCAGGTTGCCGGAGTGGCTGAAAGTTCAGGTACCGGGCTCACCCCGCTACATCGAGCTTAAAAACCTGATGCGGGACAATCAGTTGCACACGGTGTGCGAGGAGGCCCATTGCCCCAACATTGGTGAGTGCTGGGGCAGAGGGACGGCTACGTTCATGATCCTGGGCGATATCTGCACCCGCCGCTGCCACTACTGCGCTGTAACCACAGGCCGCCCCTTGGGCATTGACCTCCAAGAGCCCGCTCGCCTGGCTGAGACGGTCAAGAAGATGGGTCTGCGCTATTGCGTCATCACCTCAGTGAACCGGGACGATCTAGCCGACGGTGGCGCCTACATATTTGCTTCCTGCATTAACAGGATCCGCCAGGAAGTCCCGGGCTGCCGCGTCGAAGTCCTGATTCCGGACTTCGCCGGGTCTTGGGAAGCGCTGCGAAAAGTGATTGACGCCCGGCCTGATGTTCTCAACCATAATATCGAGTCCTCCAAGCGGGTATTCCCTAGAGTGCGTCCCAAAGGCGACTATCAACTGTCTCTGGCCCTGCTGGCCAAAACCAAGGAGTTTGATCCCAATAGGGTTACAAAATCCGGCATTATCGTGGGGATGGGGGAGACGACAGAAGAAGTCGTGGAGACGATGCGGGACTTACGAGCCGTGGATTGCGACCTGCTTACCATCGGCCAATATTTACGCCCATCCAGCAAGCATCACCCCATCGACCGGTTCTACACGCCGACAGAGTTTGCCGAGCTCGGCGCCATCGGCAAAGAATTAGGGTTCAAGCACGTCGCCTCAGGGCCCTTGGTCCGCAGCTCCTACCACGCCGACGAACAACACGACGCAGCTACGTTTTAGGGGCCTTCATCCTACCCCGTTACGTCTGGCGTCAAGATGTTCTTGGGTCTTGGGACAGCAACCGCCGGTAGAGCAGCAGGCTCAGGGCAAAAGGGGCCGTGTAATAGACCAACCTAAAAAGCAATGGCACCAGTACGGCCTCCTCCAAGGGCACACCCAGCAAATGATAAGCGGCAGCCATCGACCCCTCTTGGACCCCTAAGCCCCCGGGCACCATGGACATCACTCCCAGCACCACACCAATGGCGAGTCCCACTATCACCACCGGAAGGCCGGCCTCGACTCCCAGGGCTTGAAAGCAAAACCAGACTACCACCAGCCTAATCAGCCGGTCCGCTATCACCAGTCCGATCGCTGTTACCAATGCCCTCGGTTGTTGACGGATGTCTCTCAGCCCCGAACGCAGGGATGTGTCAAAGGCCACCAGCGCCGCTCCTATATCTCGCCGAACAGTCCATCGCCAAAGAGTCCTTAACAGACCCAGAGCCTTGCCTCTGACCCGCGCCTCAAAGAAAACCACCGCAGCTAGAACGAACGCGACCCCCAGCACGCCGGTACCCAGGACAATGCCGACCACTGCTTGTCCAGGTAATGGATGGGTGACCAGAAGGAGAACCAATCCCGCAGGTAACAGAGCAAAGAAAAGCAGGCTTTCCAGATAACCATGAAACAGCGACGGAGCAAGGGCATCGGAAGCCTTGACGCCTCGCCGGACCATGAGGAGAAGCCTCAGGGAGTGGCCAGCCATTCCACCGACTGCCGTTATCATTGCCGAGGAGGCCAAGCCCACACGGGTCAGGTCCCACTGGCCCATGGGCACACCAAAACATCGGGTGACCCGAGCAAAGCTGTAGCTCCCGCTCAAATAGGATAGCCCCGTGCTTAGCAAAGCGAGAGGAGCCCATTCCCAGTTGGCATGACCCAGCACGACCTGCACCTCGCGCCAGTCCAGGAGCACCACCAGGACGCCCACGAGGCCCAACAGCACCACCCCGGCAGTAACCGCACGCCTCTTTCCGGCAGGCAAATCTATCCCGCTTGAGGCACACGGGTGTTCCGGAGTGCTTACCGGTGATCCCCTGATTGATGTCCCGGCCATTATTGGATCGCCACCAATGTCACTAGCTACTTATGTCAAGTCCTCAGTAAGTTGGCTTACCCGCTCCCACTGATACCGGGGGCGAAGTTTCAACACCGATTCGCGGTCCACACAGGCCCATAGCGCCGCCGCGCTGGTGGCGCCCGCCCGGTGCGCACAATGTATGTCCTGGCGGCCGTCCCCCACGTAAACCGCCTCCTCTGGCCGGATATTCAGGGTGTCGCATACTTCGTATAGTCCCCGTGGATCGGGCTTGTATGGTCGGCCATCAGTCAGGAAGTGGGTAGAAGCCAATAGGGGTCCGATTCCAGCTTGCTCAAGCTCCGGCTCCCCAAAACTACGCCGCTTGTCGGACAATACCGCCAGCTTGAATCCCCGGTTCTTGAGAGTGGACAGCATGTCCGGAATTCCGGGGTAGAGGCCGCCCATCTCCCCAACCGCCAAGTAGTAGAAATCCAAGTAGGTGTCTTCCACTGTTTTGCGGTCCAGCGGAAAGAACCACTCCAGGTGCTCCAGGAATGGCCGAGAGTACTTTGCGGCGATCTCCTCCTCTGCAGGTCGGGCTGCTCCCAGCTTATCGGCAGTGAGGTCCATCAGCCTAAGGTGGATATCCCAACTATTCCAAAGAGTGAGGTCCCAGTCGAATATAATCGCTTTCCAACAATCGCTTTTCAAAGAAGCCTCTGAGAAGGATCTTTTTCGCCCACCTTCAGGTTGATCTGTTTGCCAGACGCCAGGAACCCGGACCTCAGGCGCGGTTACTCTGGCTGCGGGCTTCCGGATGGAAACCGGGAGCCATCTTCGGCGGTAACCCGACTTCCATGGAGAACATGTCGCCGGTGCCGTCCAGGAACCCACTGATTTTGATGGTTGGAGCCTCAACCAGGTACTCGATGTTTTCGCCGTTGATTCTAAAGGGGCGGTCGTGTCCCGGATAAACCACGGGGGAGGCGTCGGCGACCTTGGCAATGCTACGCCGGGCCTCGTCCTCGCTCCAGAACACGAAGGCAGGCAAACCCCGAGCCAAGGCACCGGCATCCGACATGGCGTCGCCGCCGATGCAGACGCGCCCTCCGGCTGTATCCACTAAAGCGCTGATATGGCCCCTGGTATGCCCCGGAGTGTCGAAAGCACCGACCCCTTCCTCGATTTGGGTCTCGTCGTTAACCGCCAACACACTGTGGGCGGTCAATGTGTCGGCAAAATACTTGGAAGTCGCGTAGTCACCCACCCTTGGGTTTCGGCTGTATTCCAGTTCCTTGGCATGGATCACAATCTCCGCGTTAGGAAACATGTCGGTATTCTGAGAGTGGTCCCAATGAGAATGGGTCAGTATTACTCGCTGGATGTCCGTGGGAACCAACCCATGACTCTCAAGAGTAGCAACCAACTGGTTGCGCCGCCCGAAGTGGCCCACGTCCACCAAGGTCAGTTTTTCTCCTCTGATGAGGGTAACGGTACATAGGCCTAGAGTTGCTTGGTCTGTGTTGATGCTGAATCCTGGAAGTAGAACCTCAATTTCCGGCATGATCTCTCCTCTCCGTTCCTGGGTTTCTCTGTGGGTTGATAGCTGGCTGTCGCCAACACATATTACCTGATGCGGTAAAAATGCATGTCGGTGGTAAGATTATAAAATTAGCCGGGCACTGTCGATAGTCTCCGCTCAGTGGCTTAACGAAGCTATGTCTCCGATGACGGTAAGCGATTGACGAGACCACATCCAGAAAAGAGGAATCGCTCAGGGACGGCCGACCTCCTCCTGTTAAACAGCAGGGTCTTAACCATGGAGCGGCGCCGCCCCCGTGCCCAGGCGGTGGCGATCCAAGGCGATGCCATCCTGGCCGTGGGCGACAACGCCGGGATAACCCGATTAGCCGGCGCCGATACCCGCAGGATAGACTGCCAAGGAATGGCCCTGCTTCCCGGCTTCATAGACTCCCATTGCCATTTATTGGCCTTAGCAGCATCGCTGCAAGGCGTCGATTGCGGGCCCCGATTCGTTTCCAGTATCCAGGACCTGGAAAGAGGACTGGCGGCCCGGGCCAAGCTGACACCCACTGGTGACTGGGTTCGGGGGTTTGGCTACGACCATCTGGCCTTCGCCGACGGAAGGCACCCTACGCGGTTCGACCTGGACCGGGCATCTTCATCCCATCCGGTACGGATCGACCACCGGAGCGGCCATGCCGTGGTGCTAAACAGCCGGGCCCTCCAATTGGCAGGGATTGACCGGGAAACCCCTGACCCCGTCGACGGAGTGATCCACCGGAAAGAGGAGACAGGAGAACCCACAGGACTCCTTCTGGAAATGGGCGCTTTCCTCCGGCACCGAATACCCGGACTCCGGGATAATAAGCAGCGCAGTAAGGGGATCGGCCTTTTAAACGACAAGCTGTTGAGCTACGGGATTACCTCGGCCCAAGACGCCGGGCCTAACAATGATATGCAGCGGTGGGCGTTGTTCCGGGCTATGAAAGAGTCCGGGCAGTTGCTACCCCGCGTTACCATGATGGCCGGGGCAGCCCACCTAGAGGAGTTTGCGTACGGCAGCTTCCGGTGGGGACAGGGCGATCGGACGCTCCGGCTCGGCCATGCCAAAGTGATGCTGACACTAACCACTGGGTCCCTGGACCCGGAACCTGAACACCTGAGAGCGATAATCCGCAAAGCCCGCCTGGCAGAGGTCCCTCTAGCCATCCACGCCATCGAAGAGGAGGCGGTCACCGCCGCAGCCAAAGCCCTATCGGAATCTCCCTGGGGTCTGAACCAACCGGCTGGGACTCAACAGCAACTAGACCGAATAGAACACTGCGCGGAATGTCCGCCGGCGGCTATGCGGGAAGTCCTTCGGAGCGGCGCGTTGGTGGTGACCCAGCCCGGGTTCATTTATTGGAACGGAGGCGGGTACTGGAGTCAAGTGGACTCTGAGCTAATCCACCACCTTTACCCAATAGGCGGTCTGCACCGTGCCTCGGTCACAGTGGCCTTTGGGTCAGACGCGCCGGTAATTGATCCCAACCCTTGGCCGGCGATCTACAGCGCGGTGACCCGCGGGGTTGCTGGCGGCCAACCCTTGGGACTCAAGGAACGGGTTTCGGTGGAACAGGCGCTGCGCATGTATACGATGGGAGGAGCGGTCTCCGAGGGTACCGGCGCATTTAAGGGCTCCGTAAAAGCGGGAAAGCTGGCGGACTTGGTGCTGGTTGACGCAGACCCTACAAGCGTAGAACCCTGGCAACTGCAAAATATCGGAGCAGCCCTCACCATCTTGGGGGGCAATGTTGTCTGGGAAAGAGGCCGCGTGTGATCTAACCCTCGGGGTGGGTCCGAACGACCAATGGAGGGAGGAGCTGAGCACCGCGGTTCGCTAGATGGGAAGAAGCCTAGTGGCTGCGCTCCGCTACAAAGGCCGCTAGGTCGAGCAGTGATCGCCGGGCCTCACAGTCTGGCGCGTTGTCCAGGCAACGCGACGCCTTCTCGCAGTACTCCCTGATAACCGCGTTGCAGTCATCAATTATGGTGGAGTTGTTCAACATGTCCATGGCCCGGTTTAGCTCTGTCTCCTGATCACCGTCCCTGAACAACGCCTCCACCGGGTTGTTCTTAGGATAGCGCTCCATAAGCATGATGGCCGGCAGAGTTAGCACACCCTGCAATAGATCGTTACCCACGGGTTTCCCCAATTCCGACGCGTCTCCACGGACATCCAACAGATCATCCCTTACCTGAAATGCCATACCAATGTGGTAACCGTAGGACCGCAGGGCTTGGACTTGGGGCTCTGGAGCACCGCTCAGTACGGAACCCGACTCAGCAGCGGTACAGAACAAAGAGGCGGTTTTGCGATAGATTCGCTCGTTGTAGACCTCTCTTGCCTGTGACGAGTCGAAGGAGGCAAAGTACTCCATCAACTCCCCGCTGGCCAGTTCCATGATGGTCTCGGAGAAGCGGCGTATTACTCTGACGTTATTGGTATCGCAGACAAAGGTAGCCGAGGTGGCAAACACATAATCCCCAAACAAAACGGCAACGTGCTTACCCCACAGCCTACTGACCGTTGCTTTGCCACGCCGGAGGTCCGAATTGTCCACTGTGTCGTCATGGATCAACGTGGCTATGTGCAAGAGCTCGACCGCAGAAGCCATGATGATGGGGTTCTCCGGGTCATGTGGGTGGAAATCGGCGGCCAGCAGCGTGATGGCTGGCCTGACCCTTTTGCCCCCGCTGGCTAAAACATAGTCCAATAGAGGCTCAAGATGGGGAGCGTCAGAACGGGACAATTCCCGAAGTCTGTTCTCGACTTCCTTGAGCGAAGACTGAATAGGTGCGTAAATTGCCGCCGTCTGTTCGTCCAGCCCCTTGAGCAACCCTCCTCCTATTCGGCCCCTACCCCGAGCCGGAGAACTTCGTCCTCCACCACCGCTAGGTCCAACTTAGTATAAAGGGGCGACGGGGCCCTTAATGACTTGCCAGCCGCGGCCCCTCTTATGAGCGATTCCGCATCCCAAAGTTCGTGTTCAACCCTGCCGTCATATCCCAGGTACTCGTGTAACTTCTGGGAGCTGAAAGGCATATAAGGATACAGCATGACCTTCAAGCAGTTGATGGCAGCGATGGCGGTCCAAAGGGATGTAGCTGCGTCCGGCCGATCCTCCTTGATCGACCGCCATGGCGCCCTGCCATCCAAATACCGGTTGGCCTCTTGGGCCAACGAGAAAGCTTCAGTGATAGCTGCCTTGAACCGGCAAGCGTAGATGTTTTCGTCCACCCTTGCCATGGTCCGGCGCGCCGCCTCGATCAAGTGTTCGTCCGGCTCGGTCAGTGGTCCGGGCGTTGGGATTTTACCGTCGAAGTTGCGGTAAGTGAAAGACAACACCCGATGGACCAGATTGCCGTACGTCGCGACCAACTCATCGTTGTTGCGGCGCACAAACTCCGACCAGGAGAAGTTCGAGTCGCTGGACTCGGGCATATTTATGGACAACAGGTAACGTAACGGGTCCGGCTCATACCGGGAAAGATAGTCGGGTAACCACACAGCCCAATTCTGGCTGGTTGAAAATTTACGGTCTTCCAAGCTCAGGAACTCATTGGCTGGAATGTCGTAGGGAAGGTTCAGGCCGCCGTAGCCCATGATGATCGCCGGCCAGATGATGGAGTGGAAAGGGATGTTATCTTTACCAATGAAGTAATAGGACCTAGTCTGGGGGTCCTTCCAGAATTCCTTCCACTTCTCCGGGGTGCCCTCGCTATTCGCCCACTCCACGGCGGCGGATAAATATCCGATAACGGCTTCAAACCAGACGTAAATCCGTTTGTTTTCGTACCCTTCCAAAGGAATGGGCACGCCCCAGGTCAGGTCCCGGGTAATTGCCCGGTCCTTGAGCCCATCCTCCAGGTAACGGCGGGTGAAATTCAGAACGTTGGGCCGCCAATGACTCTGCTGCCGGACCCACTCTAGGAGGGGCTCCTGGAAGGCTGAGAGCTTGAGAAAGAAATGCTCCGATTCTCTGAACTCAGGCTCAGTACCGCAGAGCACACACCGAGGACTAACCAGGTCTTTGGGGTCCAGGGTCCGGCCGCAATTGTCACATTGATCACCGCGGGCCCGGTCGACTCCACAAAGGGGACAGACTCCTTCGATGTAACGGTCGGGCAGGAAACGTTGGCATTGGACACAGTAGGCTAGGAGCATAAGGTCGGTGTAGATGAAACCCTGCTCCAACAGCACTCGGAATAAGTCCTGAGCGACCTTTGCATGGTTCTCGGTGTTGGTAGAAGTAAACAGGTCGAAGGAAATGCCCAATTGGGCCCAGGATTCAAGGAACTGAGGATGGTAGCGGTCCAGGATCTCCTGGGGGGTTACCCCTTCCTGGTCCGCCCGGACGGTGATAGGTGTGCCATGGCTATCGCTTCCGGATACCATCAAGACCTGATTGCCTTTGAGCCGATGGTATCGGGCGAAGATATCGGCAGCCAGGTAGCAGCCCGCAAGATGACCCAGATGCAGCGGCCCGTTGGCGTAGGGCCAAGCGACCGCCACCAAGATACGTTCAGGCAAAGGCGGATGTATCCTTCGAGACCGGATGCAGTATAGTTTGAGTATTCTAACACGACGGAGAGACCCTTGGGAGTTTCCTGTTAGAGGTGGCCAGCCGACAAGGAAGTCATAGCCGTATAACGCCGACTGGAGTAGTTGACACTACCACACCGTGCTGCTAGTATCACAGCAATCGTTACGAAAATCGCTAAGAATGGGAGTAGTAGGAGCATCCGGAACCCAGAGAGCCGGCGGTAGGTGAAAGTCCGGTGATGGCCCTGTTCCGAACTCGCCCAGGAGCGTTCCACCTGAACTAGAGTAGGGTGCGACGGTAGACACCGTTAAAGGTCATTGAGCAGTTCCGGCGCCTTAGCTATACACGGACCAAGGCTGGTTAGCTGGTAGACCGGAAAAGAAGGGTGGTACCGCGGGAACCAACAACCCGTCCCTTCGGGGGACGGGTTTTTTGTTGCGGATGCCACTGATGGTTCCAGAAAAACGGGGATAAGGACCTGACGGAGCGAATATGGAGCTTAGCGGCGCTGAGATCGTGTGTGAGAGCCTCTTGAAAGAGGGAGTCGATGTTCTATTCGGCCTCCCCGGGGGCGCCGTACTACCCTTTTACGGAGCGTTGGCCAAATACCCCTCGTTGCGCCACATCCTGGTGCGCCATGAGCAGGCAGCCGTGATGGCCGCCGACGGTTATGCCCGGGCCACCGGCCGTGTTGGAGTGTGCGTTGCTACCTCCGGCCCCGGCGCGACCAACCTCGTCACTGGTATCGCCTCCGCTCAAATGGACTCCATTCCGATAGTCGCTATTACCGGCCAGGTCCCTAGGGCGGCCATTGGCCGGGACGCATTTCAGGAAACCGACGTTACCGGTATCACGCTTCCAATAACCAAACACAACTACTTGGTGCTGGACGTAAACGACATCGCTCCAGCGATCAAAGAAGCGTTCCACATTGCTGGGACCGGTAGGCCGGGACCGGTGTTGGTCGATATACCCAAGGACGTTTTGCTGGACGAGCGGACCGAGTTCGTCTGGCCGGAGCGAGTGAATCTATCCGGCTATAACCCACCAAGGGAAGGCGCTCCCGAAGACGTAGCCCACGCTGCCAAGCTAATCAACGAAGCCGAGCGCCCTATCATCCTGGCGGGGCACGGCATCCTGATCTCCCACGCTTATGACGAGCTGAGAGAGCTTGCCGAGAAAGCCCAGATTCCAGTCATCACTACTCTTTTGGGCATCAGCTCATTCCCCAGCGACCATTTCCTGAGCTTGGGCATGCCAGGGATGCACGGTATGGCCTACGCCAGCCTGGCCATCGATAGGGCCGACCTGTTGATATCTTTGGGCATGCGGTTCGACGACCGGGTGACCGGGCGGCTGAGGGACTTCGCTCCCAACGCCAAAGTCATCCATGTAGACATCGATCCCTCCGAAGTAAACAAAAACGTCAAAGCCCTGGCGCCGATCGTGGGCGACCTCAAGTGCGTGTTACAGCAATTGGTACCTCAGGTGCAGCCAAACGTGCACCTCGACTGGCTGCGTACCGTCGACACCCTGCGGGCGGAGCATCCATCGGTGCACATAAGGCAGACCGACGCTCTACTACCCCAGTTCGTGTTGCGGGAGCTGTCCAGTATTACCCAGGGAGACAGCATAATCGTTACCGGCGTCGGCCAGCACCAGATGTGGGCAGCCCAGTACTGTGCGTTCCACGAGCCCAACACGCTCATCACTTCCGGCGGACTGGGCTCGATGGGGTTTGAGGTACCGGCAGCGTTGGGTGCCAAGGTAGGCCGTCCGGAGAAAACGGTGTGGACCATAGCCGGCGACGGTGGCTTCCAGATGACTATGTGTGACCTGGCCACGGCGGTGGAGAACAATATCGGTGTCAAGTTCGCCATTTTTAATAATAACTCGCTGGGAATGGTCCACCAGTGGCAAGACCTGTTCTACGAAAAGGACTATTTCGCCACAGAGTACTCCGGAAACCCCGACTTCGTAAAAATCGCCGAGGCCTACGGAATACCCGGTTTCAAGGTGACGGAAAAGGGCCAGGTCGCAGGCGCCATCAGAAACGCCATGGAGACCCCAGGACCGGTGTTGATTGACTTCTGGGTGAAACAGGACGAGAACGTGTACCCCATGATCCCAGCGGGTGAGTCCATTCACGAAATGATGGAAGAGCCTGTACCGGAGGCCTACGACTAATGAGCGTGAACGGCAATCACCACACAATCGTGGCGCTGGTGCAGGATAAACCGGGGGTGCTGACCAGAGTAGCCAGCATGTTCCGGCGGCGCGGCTTCAACATTGCCAGCCTGGCGGTGGGGAAGAGCGAGCAACCAGGCCTGTCCAGAATGACCTTCGAGGTCGACGGGGACGAAGACACTGTGTACCAGGTGACCAAGCAACTCGATAAATTGATCGACGTCATCCGTGTGTCGGACATCACCAGCCAGGAGATTGTGTCTCGAGAGCTGGCGCTAATCAAGGTCAAGTCCACTCCTTCCACTCGAGGCGAGATCATCCAGGTAGTTCACTTATTTCGCGCCCAGGTCGTTGATGTGGGTACTCAGTCAATGGTGATCGAGATCACGGGTGAGGAAGATAAGATCAACGCGCTGCATAATCTGCTCCATCCCTTCGGAATCCTGGAGATGCTGAGGACCGGGAGGGTGGCCATGGTACGAGGTAAGTCCGACGGGCGAATCAGCGATAACGTGGGCATTGAGCTAGCTGGCAACGGGCTGGTCCCGGAGAGGGTGAATTAATCATAGGGTCAAGATTGGACCAATAAGAATTAAACCAGAAGATAGGTGAGCCATGGTAAATGTCTATTACGACACCGACGCAGACCTTGGGGTACTTGCGGACAAGACCATCGGAATAATTGGATACGGGAGTCAGGGGCACGCCCATGCCCTTAACCTAAAGGATAACGGCCAGAAAGTCATGGTCGGTCTTTATCCGGAAAGCCGGAGCCGGGCAACGGCCCAGGAAGCCGGGCTGGAGGTGGCCGACGTCCCAGATGTGGTAAGAGCATCCGATGTAATCATGGTGGTCATCCCGGACCATGTCCAAGGCGACGTGTATCGAAATGAAATCGCTCCTAACCTGAAACCCGGCACCGCCTACATGGTGGCCCATGGCTTCAGCATCCATTACCGGGAAGTTGTGCCTCCGGACAATGTGGATGTCATGATGGTGGCGCCAAAGGCGCCCGGCCACCGGATGCGAGAGCTGTTCGTAGAGGGTGTCGGCGTACCGAGCCTGCTGGCGGTGCATCAGGACGCCACCGGTAACGCCAAGAACATCGGGCTGGCCTACGCCAAGGGAATTGGTAGCACCGGGGCCGGAGTTCTGGAGACCACCATCAAAGACGAGACCGAGAGCGACCTGTTCGGCGAGCAGAGCATCCTCTGCGGTGGGGTCACCGCCTTGGTCAACGCCGCCTTCGAGACGCTGGTGGAAGCGGGGTATCCCCAGGAAATTGCCTACTTCGAGTGCCTGCATGAGCTCAAAATGATCGTGGACCTGATGTATCAGGGCGGGCACAATTACATGCACTTCTCGGTCAGCGACACCGCCGAATACGGTTCGCTCAGCCGCCGGGACCGGATCATAGACGAGCACGTGCGGGAGAACATGCGCACGGTGCTGAAAGAAATCCAGGACGGTACCTTCGCCCGCGAGTGGATCGCTGAGAACGACGAGGGTCGTCCCCGCTTCATCCCGATGCGGGACGCCGCCCAAAACGCCCCCATTGAAACGATCGGCAAAGAACTCCGGGCGATGATGCCCTGGATGGATCCGAGGTAGGGGCTGGGGGCGGTGGCCGGTAGTTAGCCGCTGGTTGGGGATAGAGGGGAATCCACTTTAGAGGGAGCGCAATGGCTATGCGGAACAAGCGGACCATGATCGATACCCGATGGAAGGAGCTGCAGCTGGGCTGGGGTCCGAAAGAGCACGACGGCGAACACAAGATGCTCTACGACGTGCTGGAAAACGACGAGACCATCGAGGCTTTGGTGGCCTGCGTCTGGGGCCCGGATAACGCGTTCCGTGCCAACGCCAACCGTTGGGACAAGATGAGGCAGTACGATGGCATAGCCATTGTCACCGGACGCCGGGTCGTTTTGGTCAAAGCCAAGGGAATGAACAAGATTACCACTGAAATGCCGCTGCACAACATGGAATCGGTGGACGTGGACGGCACCGGCGAGGTGACCCTCACGGGGCTAAGCTTCATTCAGTGGTCCGGCCACGGCGACTCCCCTGCCTTCAAGATGCGGGACGTACAAGATGGCTACGCCCGGAATTTCGCCGACCGGGTCCGTGAAGTCCAGGCCGCTCCGCCTCCGCCGGCGCCCGCTTGGTCTTCGGAACCGTCTGGGCCCCCGGGCGCGCCGATATCTACGGCTGGCCACGCCGGGATGAGCAAGGAGGAGCGGATCGAGGCCCAATGGCGGGAACGCTCCACCACGTGGGGGCGGAACAACCCCAGTGTGCCGGAACGCCTGATAGGGAGGCTGCTCAGCAGCTTCACTGGCGAGAACGTCACCACGTATCCCGGTGAATTACGAATCCTACAAGAGGTCTTGGAAGACGACGAGAACATCGAGTACTGGATGGGTGGGCGCTGGGGCGATGCCACGGAGTTCAACACCCTGGGAGATGCGATTTCCCAATGGGTCACCGGCGTGAGGCGCTATGAATTCGGCGTTCACAACGGAGCCGTCGTGGCCACCGATCGGCGGATCCTCATGCTGAACTCCGGCGTGGTATCGAAGGACGTGGTGGAGGTCCCTTACGAGGGCCTGGAGGTAGACTACAACGAGGGGATGTTCTGCTCGGGCCTGAAGTTCAGCGGCAGCACCGCCGAGGACTACGCCTATTACCAAGACCACAAAGGCAAGAAGAACCTGAAGAGCCGGGCCAGGCCGCTGTTCGAATGCGTGCTCCGGCGGGCCGGCGCGGCGGTAAACTCGGCTGGAGCATAGCGTTCGTGCCGAACGTCAGGGCGCCACGAATATAGATGGCTAAAAAAGAGAATGTCAACCAAATTGACGCTCAATGGCAGGCATTGCAGCCGGGCTGGGGCAATAAGGACTATGACGGCGAGCTCAAGATGCTCTACGACGTCCTGGACGATGACGAGAACATCGAGCGCCTGTCGGGCGGCGGCTGGAAGGTCCTGACAAAGAGCCAGGTCATGGAAAGCCACGACCGGGGCATCGTCGTGGCCACCAGCCTCCGTGTGCTCCTCCTGAACAAAGGTCGGCTCAGCAAGAACGTGAGGGGGATTCCCTACTGGACAATTGAAACAGTGGAAGAGACCGGGCCTGAGGAGGTTAGCATCACCGGGCCCGGGAACGGGCTCGGGCGGGAAACTTATGAGACGCGGCTGCCGGCCGACGCGGGCGCTCCCTTCGCTAGCCTTGTCCAGTCGCGCCTGCTGACCGACGCAGCATCTATTGAGGAGGCGTTCTCCCACCTCCTGGACAGCGGGGAGAGCATCGAACACTGGACGCGCTGCTCCGGAGGCGAGGAAACAGTTGGGAAACAGGGCAAGCACGATAACCAAGGCCGCACTGCGGAGGAGTGGTGGGAGGTGGACACATTTGAAGAACCGGGCCTCGCCGTAGTAACCGACCGCCGCGTCTTGTTTGCAACGGAATCCGTTGCAAGGGACCAGCTTAATGTCCCTTACGCAGACTTGCTGACAGTAATGCGCCTGGGCAGACGCGTGAAGTTCGCCAGGAAGGGCCGTGATGAAGTCTATGTAATCCGTCCTTCCCGAACAAAGGACGCCGAAGCGCTCACCGATCTGATGCAGAGTCATTTGGCGGCCCCGGGTAGACCGGACCACAAGCGGGCCAGGATTTTAGCCGAATGGCAAATGCAACAACCGATTTGGCGCCACACGGGAAAACGCAACAAGGAGCGCATCAAGCTCCCCGAAATTTTGGACGACGGAGAGCGCCTAGAAGGCTTGCTAGGGGGCACTTACTATTCGAAGGAAGAGGGCGAAATCCAGTATGATGGCGTCATTGTGGCGACTGACCGCCGACTCATATTTGTGTCCGAAAGCATCTTCGACAAGCACGTGGGCCAGCTCCCCTACGAAGGCATAAGCGAAATAGCATATGAGAAAGGGCGCGTCCACGAGGAAATAAGATTCATTCCAAACCCCGGACACAACAGCTATCGGGTCAGTTCCATTGATGACGAGAGGCCCCACAATACAAGGCAGTCGGGATACGCCGAGGAGTTTGCCCTCCTCGTGCAGGGGTTCTTGGCGCACTCAACCCCGCCAGCATCCGCGTCCGTTGTGACTGCCACATCCAAGCTGTCTAGGATTAATGCTCAGTGGCAGGAACGGTCTCCGGGCTGGAAACTGGATACTCACAAGAATGAGCGAGAGAAACTCTTCGACGTTCTGTCCGACGACGAGAACATCGAACAATTGATCCAGGGAAACTACAAAGCCGATGTGAAAGGCACGGAGAGCCATGACGTAGTTATCGCGGCTACCGACCACCGCATTGTTTTCGTATATAACGGCCTCTTCGGCGAGCACGTGAACGAGCTTTCATACAGCGATATAGAGAGGGTCGAGGTCAAGAATGGCTTTCTGAGCGCCCGCATAACAATCACTGGCCATGCCGGTGCCAACAACTACGTAATCAACGATGTAGTGGAGGAAGGACAGGACGAGTTCCTAGACTGCGTGCGGAGTCATCTGGACAGTTCCCGGTAATCCACAGCATTTGAGCGGCCGGAACCGGCAACCTTGACGCCGGAAGAATTTGACTGGACGAAACGCTCGTAGGTAGTAAATACGGAAGGAGCGAAATTTAATGCAGCAGGAGACGCTGAGGGTAGTTCGCCGTGTATATCTGGTCTTGGCCGGGCTGGATGCGGCTGACTACTTGCCCCTGCCATAGCCCCATTAAATGACTACCGGTGCAACAATAACACCCCGTTCTCTTACGCTCTCGAGATGGAACGGTTAGGGTGGGGTGAGGCAGACCACAGCGCAACATGAAAGGAATCAGGTAAAGGTCATGGCCAACGATAAAGTAATGGTACTGGACACCACGCTCCGAGATGGGGAGCAGTCCGCCGGAATCGGCATGACGGCGGACGAGAAGATGGAAATCGCCAAGCAGTTGGAACGGCTTAACGTTGACATCATTGAAGCCGGTTTCGCTGCTAGCTCACCGGGAGACTTCCAGGCGGTGAGTAACATAGCCCGCGATGTCAGAGGGCCCATAATCTGCTCTCTCGCCAGGGCGGTGCCCAACGACATCGACCAAGCCTGGGAGGCCATTAAGCATGCTCGGGCGCCCCGAATCCACGTGTTCCTGTCCTCGTCGGAAATCCACCAGATGCATCAGCTCAGAAAGAACCGGGAAGAAGTCATGGAGATGGCTGTAAACATGGTGGAGCGGGCAAAGCAGTATTGCCCGGACGTGGAATTCTCGCCCATGGACGCTACTCGCACCAACAAGGAGTACCTGTTCCACATGCTGGAGGAGGTAATTCGCGCCGGTGCTACCACGGTCAACATCGCAGACACTGTGGGGTACGCCATCCCGTCGGATTTCTATCGCCTGATTGGTGAGATACGGGAGAAGGTGCCAGGCGTCGACGGAGTTACCCTTAGCGTGCACTGCCACAACGACCTGGGGTTGTCTGTGTCCAACAGCCTGGCGGCCATCCAGGCCGGTGCCCGCCAAGTGGAAGGGTGCATCAACGGGATCGGTGAGAGGGCGGGCAACGCTTCCATAGAAGAAATAATCATGGCGCTGGACACCCGTAAAGACCTGTTCAATATCGACATCGGCGCCGACACATCTCAGATTTATCCTGCCAGCCGGTTGGTCAGCCGCATTACAGGTATGTCGGTCCAGTCCAACAAAGCTGTGGTGGGCGAAAACGCTTTCCGCCACGCCTCCGGAATCCATCAGGATGGTGTGTTGAAAGAGCGTTCCACCTACGAGGTAATGCAGCCGGAACGGGTTGGCGTACCAGGTAACACCCTGGTGCTGGGGAAGCTCAGCGGCAGAGCCGGCCTGCAGGCTCGCTTGGAAGCCCTAGGCTACCAGCTGAACCGGGAAGAGATATCCAACGTGTTCGAGTCCTTCAAGGTCCTGGCCGACAAGAAGCGGGAGGTCACCGACCGCGACTTGGAGATTTTGATGGATGAGGAAAAACGGGTGGCGACCGAGCCCATCAGCTACACCTTGGACCATGTGCAGTTCACCAGCGGCGACCACGACATACCTTCCGCCACGGTGCGCCTTATCGGTCCAGACCAAGAGATTGTCACCGACGCCTCAACCGGCAACGGCCCCGTCGATGCCGTATGCAACGCCATTGATAGAGTGGTCGGTACCTCAAGCACTCTGGTTGACTTCAACGTGCAGTCGGTGACCGAAGGCATCGATTCCATCGGTACCGTCACCATTCGGATAGAGAAGAACGGCCAAGTATACACCGGTCGCGGCGCCTCCACCGACATCATAGTGGCCAGCGCCAAAGCCTACCTGAGCGCGGTCAACCGGCTGCTGGCGGCTGATGAAACGGCCAGCCTACCGGAGGTGGGGACCACCCCGGATTAGTGAGCCGCCGGTACCCAGCCACAAATAAGACAGGTGGTAATCGACGATTACCACCTGTCTTATTTGATGTGTAACACCTTGTTACCAACACAGAGCCGATCCTTTACACGACACTTACTGCCGTAATATTAGGTATCGTCATCTCCCCTCGTCACAAACCACAGGTCAATGGTAGTCTCGGTGAAACTAAACCAAATGATCAACGGAGGGGCGCCGGTGTAATGCACCACACTGAGCTCCCTACCTTGAGCATCGCGTGCGACGACACGAAAAACCTCCGGGATTCTGGCAATCGTAAAGGTAAGCCCAGCTATCTTTTCGTCTAGCTCGCTAGGGTCTAGGCCAATGGCTTGAGCGGAGAACTCAAAGGATGGCTGATATCAGAGGGTTCGGAAACCTACGACATGGCCATTACTCGAATGACCAACCATGTCCTTCCGCGAGGTCCTTGGCACGGGTTAGTTCGGATTCAGTGATAGGCCTATTCGACACGTGGACAGTTTCATAGGGGATTGTAGCCGTCTGTCCGGTTGCGAGTGTTTCTGACCAAGCGGCCTTCCACCCCAGAAACCTATGGGACAATTCACTAACTGACTCGGCGTCTCGGCACTGAAGCCATTGAATCACTTTGTCCACGATATTGCGTTCTTCCGGGGAAAAGTGCTCTAGGTCAGGTCGTCGCAGCGCTATTACTCGCTGTTGAGACCCGCTCCGCTCGATGGTGACATCACCATCGAGCAACATTTGCTCACGTATGGGCATCAACCGTCGAGGTCCGGGACCATACTCAAGCGCCATATATTCAGCGTCGGTCATAGCCCAACCAAGTTCTTCGTAGGCTATGAAATCAGAGAAGAAGAGAATCTTGTTCAATTTAGTAGCGCCAAAATAGGGATGAGATTTACACCGCTGAGCAATGTACAACACAAGCTCTTTGAACTTTTCCTCTTTGAATTCCCTCTCCACCAGTGCGCTCCTCCATGGACCTCCGCTAATGCTCCCCTTAATGCATCTACCCGGCTACGGCTACAACTATTCTCGCAGACTCAAGGTAATTCTTGTACTCAATCTTGTCAATTTGCCATTGATACCGACACTTATAGTTCCGTTAAGCAAGACACGGTCAAGTAACAATGTGCTGCAACGACGTGATTGGATGCAACTCCGGAAAGGAGTCTACGGAAATTCACTGTAGGGTCACCGCCCACACAGCCTGGTTCACCGGGGACTGGTATCCTTGGAATGCCTGGGCTTCTACAGCATCTTCATTTGAAACCCGTCGTCGGCAAACCGGCCTCTGCCATCCAAGTGAACTGCTGGATACCCTATCTCTCTCAAATGGGCGGCCAAGTCTGGAAATCCATTTACCGTGTACACCTGCTTCGGCTGGACCTGCAGTACATAGTCAGTCAGCTCCCGGAAGTCCGGGTGGTCGCTGAAGGGCAAGCTGGCATCCGCAGGCCGTCCCCACCGTTTTTGGCCATCGGCCGCCCAACCGGTCAACTCCATGAACCTTAGACCGCGCAAGCCCTTGAGAGCAGAGTTGGCCTTGGTCCCCGGCGGGCACAGGACCACCTGGCCGTCTTGAGGCTGACCATCGAAGGCCTTGAGCTCTCCAGGGAATACAACTCCGGCCTCCTGATAAATCCGGGCTAGCTGATATATGCTCTCTTCCACCAACACCTCAAAACCTTGGCCGAGGAGGTGATGCAACAACTCCTGTGCCTTACCCAGGCGCCAGCCAAGGATTACCGGCCTCTCTCCCTTGGACAGCCAGTTCCGAATGGTCTGGAAGGCCGTCTGGAGCACCTGTTCCTGAGGAGGAAACCGGTAATGGGCCTTACCGTAGGTAGCTTCCATAACCAGAATGTCGCAAGGCACCGGTTCCAGAGGTTCGTTGGTTGGGCTGGGCCGAGGCTTGAAGTCCCCGGTATATAGCACTTTGACACCCGTGTGTTTTGACTGGATGAGTACCTGCGCAGAACCGAGGCAGTGACCCGCGGGGTGTAAGGTCAGGGTGTAGGTCTCATTTTCCAGGGCCTCGCCGTACTCCAGGCATATCGGGCTGGACTTACTGAAGTAATCCTGTAACAGCGCCCCAGTATTTGGTGTGAGGACGGGCCGACGGTGGCGCGCCAGGTGGTCGGTGTGAGCGTGGGACACTAACCCCAAATCTCGGGACCGGCGCGAGTCCAACCATAAGTCTAGGTCAGGGAGGTAAATTCCCCGGTTAAAGACTACTTCCAACCCTGTCCCCGCCAGACGATTTGCTGCATACACGCGGCGGTGGCTTCCTGGAGCTTCGCCACCAGATCTTGCGGCGAGCCAAGTATAACACCCAAGACCCTAATCACCTTGTTGTGTTCAACCCGTTGGACACTAAGACAATACCGTAGCCATGCTTTCTAAGGTATAATCGCCAAGGCGTTTCCCAGGCCAATCTGGGAGTGCAGTTAACCCCAATCAGGCAAGCGGAAAGGTGGGATTATGCCAGCAGAAGTTGGTGACACGGCCCCGGACTTCACCCTCCCTTCGGTAAGTGAAGGAGATATTACTCTAAGCAGCTATAAGGGCCAAAAGAAGGTAGTGCTCTCGTTCCACGTCTTTGACTTTACTTCTGGTTGAACCAGCCAAGCAACCTTCTTCCGGCAAGCTAACAGCCGGTTCGAAGAAAACAATGCCCAGGTGCTGGGCATAAGCTGCGACCATGTGAACGCTCATCGGGCTTGGTCAACCGCCATGGGAGGACTCCCCTATCCCGAGCTCTCCGATTGGCACCCGAAGGGGAAAGTCACGACCGATTACGGTCTATGGAACGAAGAAAGAGGTGCAGGAAATCGGGCGGTCATCGTAGTGGACAGGGACGGCGTAGTCCGGTTCCGGGAAACCTACCAGCCCGGCGACCTGCCGGACCCTGCCAAGATCCTGGAAGTGGTGGAATCGCTTCCCTAGGAATCTAAGATAGGAATCTAAACCAAAGCCAAGGTGGGATGTGCATTTACAATACATCGGTGATTGGGCTGGGATTCTCGCAGAAAGCCTTCGGCCTTTGATTGCAGGACGGTGCGGCAGCGGCCCTTGACCTCGTCTTTCCGGATGGACAGCCCGCAGAGGAAATTCCCGACCCTCTCCTTTACCAGGGCCTTGGTTCCCAAGCACAGGTTTCCGGTGGCTTCCTCTCTTGCCCAGCCCCAGATGGCCTCATCGGCGTTGAAGTCCGGGCTGTAGCCCGGCAGGTTCATCAGCCGCAGCCCCAAGCCCGGCGTCCGCAGATACTCACGCACCGCTTCGCCGCGGTGCGCCGGCGCGTTGTCCCAAATCACGTTGAGCGGCCCGGAGTGCCTCTGCCGCAACCGCTCCAGGAAGGCAGCCGAGGTTCCGGAGTTGCTATTCCCCTCCAGGTCCATCCACTCCACCTCACCGGTCTCCAGGCACACTGCCGAGTAGTAGCTGGCCTTTTCGCCATAGCTCGGGCTGGTCGAGTCCACCAAGGCCGGCTCTCCCTTTAGCACCCATTTGCCTCTCAATTCGGCATCGGCCCGGAAATGGGCCTCGTCGGCGAAGAATATCTTCGCTCCCGTACGCCACGCCTCGTCCGACAGGGTGGCGTACTCCGCCACGAAGGCCTCCCGCTTCTGCTCATCTGCCTTGACCAGACGCTTCTTGGGGCGCTTCAGGACAAACCCCAAGCGGTGCAGATAGTTCAGGCAAGTGCTGCGGCTCAGGCCAATGCCGAAACGCTTCGAGACAAACTGCCGCACCACTTTCCAGTTCCAGTTGGCCATTTCTATGCCCGACATCTCGGGCAACTCCTGCACTGCCCCCGTCAACTTCGCCTGTTGCGTCTCGCCAAGTGCGGGGGGGAACCCCCGGTCTGCTCGAATATCAAGGCTGCAGGCCCTCCCTCGCCGAAGGCGGCGGCCCATCTGCCGATGGTGTGAGCATCCCGGCCCAGTGCCTGG
Source organism: Dehalococcoidia bacterium (assembly GCA_965197555.1). Lineage (GTDB taxonomy): Bacteria > Chloroflexota > Dehalococcoidia > Lucifugimonadales > UBA3495. Next base: position 3,434,127 of record OZ240213.1, read on the forward strand.
GCGGTGCCCGAGGCGGTCAGGCCCCGGCACAGGAGCCACAGTGCGTGCCACCGTTCTCTCTCCCGGGGTGTCGGCGCTAGGTACATCCTGCTGCGCACACTCGCCAAGTCCAACTGCCACCCCTCCAAGTCCGGCCTTATCCCCCTCATACCCATCACCATCCCCACTCAATCTGCTCCCAGTCCTGACGCTATGCCTCCCTGATTCTAGCCGACGCAAATGCGGGTTTCACCTTGGCTTTGGTTTAGGGCTGAGGTCAGCCATCAGGAAACCCTGCAAAAACTAAGACTGGATTCGTTGGATTAAATACTGCTGGGTACCTCTAGGCACCTTTACAGTTACCTCTTCCCCCACGGCCTTATCCAGCAACGCTTGGCCCACCGGGGAAGAGGTGGATATTTTCCCTGATGCCGCGTCCGCCTCTCGAACGTCGACCAGGGTGTAGACGATCTGCCGTCCGGACCCATGGTCCTTCAAAGTCATTTTCGAGCCTACGGTTGAACGCAGGGTGACACCCTTGGGTTTGTTGGACAATAGCTGAGCGGTGGCCAAGGTATTCTCCAACTCTCGAATACGGGACTCGATGATTCCCTGCCGCTCTTTGGCGGCTTCCAAGGGTGCGTTTTCCCGAAAGTCCTTGTCCTCCATTGCCCGTTTTATGTCTTCCGTGACGCCGGTCCGTTCTTCCTTCAGGACGTCCAATTGGGCTCCCAAACGGTCGAAGCCCTCCTGGCTAAGATGGACCCCTTCGGGGAAGGAGCTATGGGAGGTCCCAGGCCGACGGCCAGACCCCCTCCTACCACGGGAAATACGCAAATGGGTGGCCAGACCGCTTTGTGTCCACCCCTGCTGTTTCCAATAAGTCAAAAAGGAACGCACCGGGTCTAGCCGGTGCGCCGAATCCGGTCCGCCCAGTCCAATGTATTGGGCATATTCAGCAACTTCTGCCGGAGAAACTTCCCCCACGGTCCTGGCACGACCGCACCACGCTACAAACCTGCCCAGCTCCTGGTGGTCGATGGGAGAATGCTTTCCGTCCCGCCTTGCGGCAACGAATCGGGTTAAGGCTTCTGTTAGAGTGAAATCGTCAGCGGACACCAAGTCCATTCCCTCCAGCGGGCCATCAAGAATTTAATCGAATGCCTTGACTATCCCCTCATTCAATCCGGTAAACCCGGCGAGATACTGTCGACGCTCTTCCCGTAGGCGGCTGCAGTATTCATCGACCTGCTCTGCCGAGTAATACCGCGATAGATCGAACTTGCTCACGTCCAAGCCCTCGACTTTCCCCGGCACCTGCACCCCAAAATTCCCTTCATCCACCCACTCAATTGAATTCCTAAGAATGCCGCGTATCATCGCTGCCATCTCAGGAATCGCGATTCTAGTTACTTGCTGCTTTACCACCGCCCGTCCTTGATCGTCCCGCTCAAGGATCTCACCCACGCCGCCGGTATTGAGCAGGTAGCACTGGACTTTGTTTTCGTTCTGCTTCACAAAGTCGTAGAACCAATTGCCTTCGTTAGATTGGGAGCCGACCATGAAGGGGTTGGTACCCACCACTCGCACCGACTCTCCTGCCCGCCTCGGGTCCCCTGCAGTAGTCTCTACGCTTTCTCCCAACATGAATGAGGCCGCTGCTTGCTCTGGGCTTAACTTGGATACCAGTGGTAGGACCGTCATACGCCGGGTGATGAAAGCCACAATCAAACCGTCCAACTCGTCCAAGGAAGGGAGGTTGATGCCTGGACCGACGTGAGGCTCCATTCTGGCTCGAGGAATTACCGCGCGCCCGTTGCCACCCAGTGCTAAGTCAGTGTAATCGATGCTACCATCGTGGGTCATCATTACATTTTCAAACAGGGCTTCGGGACTCTCCAGGGCATTGAAAATGACTGGCTGAGTTTCAGGATGCAGACCTTCCGTCTTGAGGTAGAATCCCCGTTCCGTACCCAGGCCACTACCGTCCTTGTCCAAGAAGACGATGTCGTCCTGCAGTATATCCATAGCCTCGTCGGTGGTATCGAGCCCGTGGTTGTGGCACGCGTGGGTAGTCTTTCCGGTGCCAGAAAGACCAAAAAACAGCATGCCGTAACGCTTATGACTGCCATCGGGCTGCCTAGCAGTCACCATCTTGGAACCAGCGTGAAGGCTGAGCTTCCCAATGAGCTTAGAGTCGTACATGGCCATGCGTAAAAAGCCCATTTTGACTTCGCCAACGTAGTCGCTGCCGAGGATAACGGTAAGGTTGTCCTCGGGGAAGGCCATCACCTGCCGTTGGTCCTCCGGCCATTCAGGGATACAGACCTCGTATAGCTCAGGACCGGCGGCGTCAGGATCGTGGTCTCGCAGCGTGTGGCTCCAGAGGTGGGCTTGCCGAATATTATCGGACCTTTGCACGGACAATATTAGATTGCACTTTGGGTTAAACACCGGGTTGTCGCCGATGGTACGCTGCAAATGAACAAGCGGGGCCCGCTCCAGGTAGGCCTGCACCTCCCGGAGAGTCTGGTCTTTGTTGTTCTTGATAGCCTGCTGCCGGTCGCTGAGTCCGGTAGAGGCCACGTTATCGCTACCCAACACCAGGGACACACCAGCGCTACGGTTCCGGACGTTCGAGAAAAAGCTCCGGCTATGGTTCCGAGTTTCCCTGCCGTAGGGCTTAGCCTCTTCATCCACTTGGGCCCTGGTGAGGGTGCGAACGTTACTCCTATCCGGAAGGCTTTTTACAAAATCGAGAAAACTCCCCACCATCTCGGCCACCTTGGATAGATTCTTTCACAATTACTGAGAAATAAGCGCAGTATCTTACTGCAATAGCAGACGTTTTCAACTCATTACCGTCAAAGGCTCGGCGACTTCGCTATTACGCCGAACACATACTAATAATATCAGTTTGTAATTGGCTTATCAACGCGGTTGCCTGGTGTCGACGGAGCTGCATGGACCCGCGTCTCTGGCTTAAGGCCTTAAATCTACTAAACACCGGCTGCACCGCTGCCAGGCACACCAACAGTGTATACTAGCGCCACGCGCCAGCCTTTAGCTTGGAGGAATCACCATGAAAGCGGTCCAAATCAGCGAGCACGGCGGTCCGGAAGTGATGCAATATCAGGATCTGCCGGATCCAACCCCGGGGAATGGTGAAGCAGTTGTGCAGATCCAGGCGGTTGGGGTTAACTTCACTGACACTTATAGCCGCGCCGGGGTCAATCCAGTGGCCGGGTTACCCTGGGTGGTTGGCGTGGAAGGGGCGGGCGTGGTCCGTTCCGTGGGCCCAGATGTTACCGAGGTGAAGGAGGGGGACGAGGTAGTCTATTGCAGCATCCCCGGCTCCTACGCCGAGCAAGCGGTTGTACCCTCCGCAAGGCTGATCAAAAGGCCCCAAGGCTTGGACGCTAGAGGGGGCGCAGCAGCTATGCTGCAGGGCATGACGGCCCACTATCTTTGTTACTCCACCTATCCAGTGCAACGGGATGACAGGGTGCTTATCCATGCCGGCGCTGGTGGCATGGGACTGCTCCTGACTCAAATGGTCAAAAAACTGGGTGGCTACGTTTTCACTACTGTATCGACCGAAGCCAAAGCACAGCTGTCCCGGGAAGCAGGCGCCGACGAGGTCATAATATACACTCAACAAGACTTCGCCGATGAAATAAAGAAAGCAACCAGCGGCGAGGGAGTACAGGTTGCTTATGATTCGGTGGGCAAGACGACCTTCGACCAGAGCATAAGCTGCCTGGCTCGCCGCGGCTACATGGTGCTGTACGGCCAGGCCAGTGGGCCGGTGCCGCCAATGGACCCCCGAATCTTGGGCAACGGCTCTCTGTTCTTGACGCGCCCTGGGCTGGGAGACTACACCGCCACCAGAGACGAGCTTGAGAAGCGGTCCGGCGATGTATTGGGCTGGGTGAAGTCCGGGGACTTGAAGCTACGGGTTGAGCACGTGTTCCCGCTCTCCGAGTCTCAGGAGGCCCACCGGCAGCTAGAGGGCCGGGCGACCACCGGTAAAGTTCTGCTGATTCCTTAACCACCTCGGTACCCTCGGTAGATCGCCGAGGTGCCGCATTGTTGACTGTTTTGGTCAACTATTAATATAATTTCAAGAGGCGAATCGTCAGGAGGTATGATGGTAGAGGCAGCGATTACCCAGGAATCCGTTTATGAAGCGTTGAAAACCGTGTACGACCCGGAGATACCAGTTAATGTGGTGGACCTGGGCCTTGTCTACGATGTTAAGGTAAATGGGGGGGACGTGTACGTCCAGATGACCCTGACCTTTCCCGGCTGCGGCATGGGGCCGTTTATTGGTCAGCAGGCCGAGTGGGCTATTCAGGATATAGAGGGTGTTGATGAGGTGGAAATCGAGATGGTGTTCGACCCACCTTGGTCTCCCGACTTGATCAGCGAAGAGGCTCGTTCCCAACTGGGTATTTAGTCGCTGGCTACCAAGAGCCGTTGTCCAAATTCGAGGAGTTGACCCACGCCACCCCCCTAAACTCGGTGGGAGGAACCGATGTCTACCCCCCAGGAAAACGCCAGACTAGAGCAGATCAAGAGGAGCTGGCAGCAAAGGCGCCAGATTACAGAACGCCTCTCAAGAATCACGACCAAGATTGGTGTGTACAGCGGCAAAGGTGGGGTAGGTAAAACCACCGTCGCGGTGAACCTGGCAGTGACTCTTGCCCAAGAAGGCCAACGGGTGGGGCTTTTGGACGTGGATATTGATTGTCCCAACGTCACCATGGTGCTGGGTACTGACGAGAAGCCCGATTACATCGACGGGCAGATTCATCCCTCAGAGAAGTGGGGAGTCAAGGTTGTGTCGATGGCATTCTTTCAGGAGAACGAGGAAGAGGCCATCATCTGGCGAGGCCCCATGATCCACAACGCCATCAACCAGTTCCTCCAGTCGACGGAGTGGGGGGAACTCGATTACCTGGTGGTAGATCTCCCTCCCGGGACCTCCGATTCCCCCCTTACCGTGATGCAGACCCTCCCCATGGACGGATTCGTTGTCGTCAGCACTCCCCAGGACCTCGCCAACATGGACGCTAAACGCTGCATCAACATGATACGGAAGCTCAAACTGGACGTGTTGGGAGTGGTTGAAAACTATACCGGGGAGATCTTTGGTGAGGGCGGTGGCAAGAAGCTGGCCAACGAGGTCGACGCGCCCTACCTGGGAAACATGGAGCTAAGGGCCTGCTACCGGGACCGCTCCAAGCCAACCAGCCTGGCGGACCCCTCCGTGGGCCAAGAGTACGCTCAGGTGGTGGCACAGATCAAAAAGAGCTTGAAGGAGTTGGGCAAGGAAGCCGCCTAACCACCAACGGCAATGTCTAACAGGCTCCGGAGATGGCGGCGGCCTCTGAGGTCTCATCCTCCGGGGCCTTTCTTTTTTGGACCCGACTGACGCGTCCGCACCTGTGGCCGTCAGCGGCTATATTCATCAGTAACTCTACTTCCCAGTTCATGGCCTCCTGGGAATAGACGCTTCTCTCACCCATCCTCCGGAACTTCTGGTATCTCCGCTTCAACAGCTTGCCCGGGGATAACTTGGACAAGGACTCTAGCTGCTGCACGATAGCGATTTTCAAGGAGTCAAATGCCTCCCTGGGGTCGACATGCGATCCGCCTTCCGGCTCCGGTATTATCTGATCGGCGATTCCGAGTTCAACGCAATCCCCGGCGGTCAGCATCAGGGCTTCGGCTGCCTCCCGGTCCAGCATATGGTCCGGGTACGGGCCACCCAGGGTATGGTTGAGGGAAATGGGCGAATATATCGCATATTGCTGCATCAATATGCGGTCGGACAACCCCAAGGCCAGGGCTCCTTCGCTGCCGCTCTCACCGATGTTAACGGAGACAATCGGTACCGGCGCCTCGGCCATGAGGGATAGCGTTGTGGCAATGGCGTTACCAATGCCCTGTTCCTCCGCCTCCAACCCCGGGTCCGCTCCCTGGGTGTCGATGAGGGTCACCAGGGGTAGCCCGAACCTGGAAGCCAGCTTGATCAACCTCTGAGCTTTGCGTAGCCCGTCGGGGTAAACGTGATAGCGCTCACCCTCCAGGGGTGGACGTCTTTGCTGTCCGATTACTGTCACTGGTTCCCCGGCAAGAAAGCCCACGCCTCCGACGATGGACCGGTCATCGCTGTTCAGCCGGTCACCTCGTAGCTCGATGAAGGGCTCCAGCATCGCGCGGATGTAGGCCGTTGCTGTGGGCCTTTCAACGTGCCGCGCGGTGGTCACTGCTTCCCAAACCGCCACTTCCGACGGAGACTCCAGTTCCGCTTTCCGCAGTTCGTCGTGGTTATTCTTGTCCTGCGTCTGCGCAGTTAGGATCCGTAGTAGAGTCCCGATGCGCGGCTGTAACGCTTCCCGGTCAACCACATTGTCCAGAAGCCCATGTCCTAGATGGGCCTCGGCAGTGTGGGCGTCCAGCGGCAGCGGCATCTTGGACACCTCTCGGAGAGTCCTCAATGGCGATAGTCCGATTAGGGAACCAGGCTCGGCCAATATGACGTCAGCCAGGTTGGCAAAACTGGCGTAGGCCTGCCCGGTGGAGGGATTTGCCAAAACAACTATAAACGGGACTCCTTCGTCACGCACACGGTTTGCTGCCGCTACTGTCTTGGCCATCTGCATCAACGACAGGACGCCTTCCTGCACTCTGGCGCCGCCCCCGGTAACCAAGGCCACCAGGGGGAGCCCGCGACGGGCGCAGTTCTCCATGGCCGTGGCGACCTTCTCCCCTACGACGCTGCCCATGCTGCCGCCCATGAATCCGAAGTCCAACACCACCAGCATTACGTCAGTGCCTTCAATACGGCACTTGCCAGTAACCGCCGCTTCGGTCAGCCCCGTCCGGTTCTGGTCCTCGGCAAGAAGCTTGCGGTAGCGGCTGCGCCGTGAGAAGGATAAGGGAACTATGGAGCTTAAGTACTTATGAGACTCTTTGAAGGTACCTTTGTCAGCCAGAAGCTCGATGCGCTCCCGCGCTGCCAGAGTGTAGTGGAACCTGCAGAAGGGGCAGACTTTGAACGTCAGGTATGCTGCTGATTCACTGATCGGGCCGTCGCACAGCAAACACCGATCGACCACCGCAGAAGGGTAGATACCGTGCACCGGCCCATCACGGCCGAACATGTGCACCAGGAAGTTAGACAGGTTTCTCAAGAAAGACTCCCTCTAGCCTAGGACGGGGGAGGGTTCGCAGGTGAATCCCTTCGCCAACCGCTGCTAAGATCCGTTTCTTTATCTTACATGGAATCGGGATAAAATCAAAAGAGGTCCCGGCCTTCCAGGCTATCAATTGCTCCCCTGACCCATTACCCCCGATGGTTGCGCCGTTTGATTTCCAGTGGAGGCTCGATTACACTCGTGCCTTAGCCTGCCATAAATCGAGGTGATTGTCATGGCGATTTCCAGAGACACTATCAAAGCAATGATTCGAGATTACCACGGCTTTGACCTGACAGACACGGAGATCGATCTAATTCAACCCGAGTTGGACAACTATGCTCAAGAGATAGAGAACCTGCGAAACCTCGACTTGTCCGCGCTGATGTCGAGCCGCCTCTTGCGGGTTGAGGAGAGAGGGGCATCAAATGGCTGATTCCGAGTTGCTGCGAATGACCATTGCTGAGCTGGCTCCCAAAATCCGCAGCCGGGAGGTCTCGCCGGTTGAGGTGGTCGAGGCTGCGCTGTCGGAAGCTGAGCGGCTGCAACCGGCCCTTAACTCCTTTATTTCCTTGCTCAACGAAAGCGCCATAGACCAAGCCAAAGAACAGGAAGCAGCGCTTGCCAAAGGTGATTATCGAGGGCCGCTGCAAGGAATACCCATCGGACTTAAAGACAACCTGGCTACCGCAGGCATCCGGACGACCCTAGGCTCGAAAGTGCTTACAGATTACGTTCCTGACGAGGATGCTGAGGTAGTGGTTCGTTGCAAGCAAGCGGGTGCCATCATCCTGGGCAAGGAGAACCTGGAAGAGTTCGCTGCCGGGGCCACATCTAACAACCCCCATTTTGGAGCCGTGCACAACCCCTGGGGTTTGGACCACATCCCAGGTGGCTCCAGTGGAGGGGGCGGGGCCAATGTCGCGGCTGGGGTGACGTTCGCGTCCCTGGGCACGGACTTCGGTGGGTCCGTACGCCTTCCCGGCACTTTCTGCGGCGTGGTCGGCCTTAAGCAGTCCTTCGGGCGGGTCAGCCAGCGGGGCCTGCTGGTCACTAGTTTCAACGGAGACCATATTGGGCCCATGACCCGGTCAGTGGCGGATAGCGCCCTACTGCTGCAAGCGATGGCAGGCAACGACCCCCTGGACCCTTCTACAGTCCCTGTGCCTGTTCCGGATTACTCGGCAGACCTGGAAGTTGGACTCCGCGGCCTTAAGATGGGTATTCCAACCAACCATTACTTCGATATCCTGGACTCGGAGGTGGAAGCCTCAGTACGTCGCGCTATTGCGGCCCTGGAGGAGCTGGGCGCCGAACCCGTGGAAGTGTCCATCCCCACCATGGAGCATTTTGGCGCCGTGCGCCTGGCAGCGATGGCGGACAGCGTAGTGACCCATGAGCCATTCATTGAAACCAACCGCGAGGACTACGGCCCGGACGTAATTTACCGTACCCTCGCTGGCCAGTTCGTACTGGGCGTGGACTATGCCAAATCCATGAAGGTGCAGCGCTTAGTCCGAGAGGACCATGCCAGAGCTCTTCAGGAGGTAGACTTCTTAGTGACGCCTACCACTCCAATCCCTGCACCACGCATCGACGCTACGCACATCAGGCTTGGCGGCGCCGAACACCGGGTGCGAGGGCCTGGATCTAGCCTGATATCCCGCTGTACCAGTCCGATGAACGCCACAGGTCTGCCGGCGATCACCGTTCCGTGCGGCTTGAATCAGCAAGGTCTGCCAATTGGAGTCCAGTTTATAACCGGCCCATTTCAAGAGCAGTTACTGTTTCAGGTAGCCCATGGCTATGAGGGAGTCTCTCCAAACCTGGGCCGCTGGCCAGCGGTCGCTGTCGGCCGGTAAACAGGAGGGGTTGTTCCAGGGTGGATTGGTGGGGTATGTTGCCGGGACCAGCGTGGGAGGTGGGATGAGTCCGGTCGCTACTAGCTGACCATAGAAATTATTTTGTCCACGGTTGCGTTAAGGTTATCGTTAATCAACACCGGTCGACCGTGGACTTGTGCCAATTTCAAGATCCCGTCTTGTAGCTGAACTAGCTGGTCCATTTGCTCTTCAGAAAGGTGCCGCCGCGTGTGGTTGGGACTGATCACCCGGTGTTTCAACTCTTCCCTGTTGGGCACGTCCAAGACACAGAGTAAATCGGCGCCTAGAGGCTCCGGCTCCAGCACTCCGGGGATGAAGTGGCTGCCCTCCAGCACAAGTCCTATCCCTTCACGAGCGGCCCGTTGAATGCAGGACTCAATGGAGGGGCGCAACAGCTTCGACTGCTGGATAGCACCCTCCATGAGAAGCTCCGACTGATTGGCAGTGCTACCAGAATTGTCTCCAGCTCCGGGTAAAGCTTCGAACGCGTCATAGGTATGCTTCTGAAGGAGCCTGGCATCGGCCTCCGGCAGGAGATGGTAGATGGCCGCCCGAATAAATCCCGTGCTCACGTGGTGCGACAAGCCCAACTGCTTGACCAGCAAATTTGCAATGGTGGTCTTGCCGGTCCCGGAAGCGCCTCCAAGGAGAATGATCGGAGGCTTGTCACCCTCTGATTGAGCCGGGTGGTTACTGACCATACAGCGGCTCCCCTTGCATATTCGAGTCCCCCGCCGGGTTTTGTCGTAGCTCGCTTGTTATGATACGCCATCTAACACAATTAACCGCACCAACCCTGGAAAGGACCCCGACAAGCCACGCCGGGAGCTTACTTCCAGCGGTGAAGTGTGTCAAGTATTCCCGCTTGGCCGGTCCCGACCGATGATTCCCGGACTCAACCGGATGATTCGCGGACTCAAAATGTACCGTATCTCTTCAAAAACAGCAACTACGGAGGTCGCCCCCACGGCATTCGGAACCCCCCACGAAGTTGGCTTTCATCAGGATTCGAGACGAGGCCCGCGGACGCACGTAATAACCTGACGCACCCTGGCACTAACCGTAAGTTGACGCTCTCCGGGGTTATTTCTATAATGTGCTCCACTATCCAAATGGGGCAAATACCTCTCCGGAGCAAACGATGCCCGAACACGATGTGCTGGTGGTAGGCGGTGGATTCGCCGGGATGCGCGCGGCCATAGCCGCCAAGACAGCTGGTGCCAATGTTGGCCTGGCCTCTAAGGTGTATCCCCTACGAAGTCAATCATCGGGTGTCCATAGCGGCATCAACGCCGCCTTGGGCGCCGCGGACTCCTGGCAATCTCACGCCTTGGACACTGTTAGGGCTGGCGGCTTCCTAGCGGACCAAGATCTGGTGGAGATTCTCTGCCAGGAAGGGATTCAAGACGTAATCCAACTTGAGCACCTGGGGGTTGTGTTCAGCCGCAACGACCAAGGCCGTATAGATGTCATGCCTTTCTCCGGCTCCTCCAGTCCACGCACTTGCTACGCCGGCGACTCGGTAGGCCACATCATCCTTCAGGTACTCTATGAGCAACTCCTGAGGCGCCAGGTACAGACTTACGACGAGTGGTTCGTGACATCCTTGCTGGTCGAGGATGGATCATGTCGAGGAGTAATCGCCCAACAAATGTCCTCTGGCGAACTCCAAACGGTTCACGCCAAAACCGTGGTCCTAGCCACGGGCGGATTGGGGCGTATGTACCAGCCCAGCACCTCTGCGTTCACGTCCACAGCGGATGGCGCTGCCTTGGCCTACCGGGCCGGGGTGCCACTTCAGGACATGGAGATGGTGCAGTACCATCCCACTACTTTGAAAGGCAGAGGCGTCGTAATCACGGAGGCGGCGCGAGGAGAGGGCGCATACCTGGTAAACAGTGCTGGCGACCGGTTCATGGGGTCCTATAGCTCGAAAGCCATGGAGCTAGCCACCAGGGAACTTTGCTGCCAAGCTATTGAGAAGGAGATAGCCGAAGGCAGGGGTCAAGACGGCTGTGTATTCCTGGACTTTAGGCATTTGAGCAAAGAGCGCGTTGAAGACCGTCTACCCGAAACCAAGCTGGTGGTGAAAAACCTTAGCGGCATTGACATAGGAAATGATTTAGTCCCCGTCCGGCCAGCGATGCACCGGCCCATAGGCGGCATTCAAGTCGATGGACGGGGCTCGACGTCCCTGCCCGGACTGTATGCTACCGGGGAAAACGCCTGTTCGGGAGTGAACGGAGCCAACCGGCTGGGAGGAAACTCCTTACTGGAGTGTATCGTATTCGGTAGACGCACCGGAGAGGCGGCGGCCCAATATGCCCAAGCCAACTCTCTTGATATTCCCTCCGCATCCCTGCTGGCAGAAGAACAAGCCCGGCTCCGTGACCTAGTCCATAGAACCTCAGGACAGGACAACCTGGGTTCCCTGCGCCGGGAATTGGCTTTGACCATGCATCAGAAGGTGGGGCTCAACCGCAACGAACAAGGGCTGAGGGAAGCCGAAGCCACAATTAATGACTTGAGTGAGCGCTACGAGAGGGTTGGTGTTGCGGACCCGGGCGGTTCCTACAATCCAACCATTGCCACGTTTATGGAGTTAGGATACATGCTGGAGGTGGCCCAGGTAATCATTGCCAGTAGCCTGGCCCGGCAAGAGAGCAGAGGAGCCCACCAACGGTCGGATTTCCCCAACACCGATGATGCCAATTGGTCGAGGCACACCCTCGCCTCCAAGACGGCCGATGGTCCGAGATTAGAGTACAAACCCGTGGTCATAACCCAGTGGCAACCTGATCGGTAAAGACCCGCGGAGAGATTAGAGATGGATTTAACCCTCAAGGTTCACCGTTACGATCCAGCCACCGATGGCAAAGGCCAGTTCCAAACTTATAACCTCGAGATCGAGGAAGAAGCGACTGTCCTCGACGCTCTGATGCGCGTGCGGGAGGAGCAGGACAGTTCCCTGGCGTTTAGGGGCACCTGCCGCACCGGTTTCTGTGGCGACTGCACCATGAGGATAAGCCGACGCAATCGCATCGCGTGTTGTACCACCGTATCCGAAGCTCTTCGTGACGACGAGGTTACCGTGGAACCCGTACGCTTGATTGGCGTTTCCAAAGACATGATGTTCGATATGGAACCCATGGTCTACCAGAAGCTCAGGGCCGTTGAGCCCTGGGTGGAGCCAACGGAACAGCAGCCGGAAACGGAGAACCTGGTCTCCAACGAGGTTATCAAAGACCTGCGCAAGGCTATGAGTTGCACCATGTGCTGGCTCTGCGACGAGGGCTGCAGCACAATGGTAGTGGACAAGGAGTTCCTGGGGCCCGCCGCGCTGACCAAGGCCTACAGGGTGGTGGCGGACCCGCGGGACAGCAGGACTACGGAGCGGCTTCATAACCTCAGCGATGACAAAGGCATGTGGGACTGCTGCCACTGCTATGAGGCCAGTGAGCACTGCCCCAAGGAGATTGATCCTACCCAGTTGATCTTCGGTCTTCGCGACCGGGCGATCAAGGCAGAGGCCGGCAGCCGCTCGGTCAAGGGGCACTACAAGAGCTTCGCCGCTTCAGTGAAGACCGCCGGCTGGTTGGACGAAACCCGGTTGGCCATCGATACCGAAGGCGGCCCCACCAACATTGGCGGCCAGCTCAAGCAACTGCCCCTGGCACTGAAGGCGTTCAGGCGGGGTAAAATGCCCAAGCCCTATTTCCTTCACGAAAAGAGGCCCGGAGCGGAGCACATCAAGCGAATCTTCGAACAATGGGAGGACAAGAAATAATGGCCTACGCATTCTACCCCGGCTGCGTTTCCAAGGGCGGTTGCCCTGAGCTATTCTCAGCGGCGGTAAAGGTCGCGGCCAAGCTTGGCATCGAGCTTGCCGAAATGAAGGATGTTAGTTGCAGCGGGGCGGGTGTCCTCAGCCAGGAGGTATCTGACCCCATCAACGCCCGGACTTTGGCCAAGGTTGAACAGATGGGCATGATGATGATGACCATCTGTAGCACCTGCCAGGGTGTCTTCACCCAGGCTAACCACCGGCTCAAGTCCAACCCCGAATACCGGGAGAAAATCAATCGGGAGTTCCTGGCCGCCGAGGGATTGGAATATCACGGTACCGTTGAGGTCAAACACTTCCTGTGGGTGCTGGACGAGGAGTACGGCCTGGAAAACCTGAAGGAACTGGTGGTCAATCCCCTCAGTGGCTTGAAAGTTGCCCCGTTTTATGGCTGTTACCTGCGACGGCCCCCGGAACTGATGGTCCCCAAAGGCTGGGAGAGACGGAAGACCGTGCTGGAGGACACCATCGAGACCCTAGGCGGTGAGGTGACTACAATCTCCGGAAAGAGCAAATGCTGCGGCTTTCCTATACTCAGCGCCAACGAAGAGAACTCGCTGGAAATGTGCGGCACCCACACCCTGGAAGCTCGACAAAATGGTGCCGACTGCATGGTTACCCCCTGCCCGCTTTGCCACTTGGAGATGGATGGCAAGCAGAGTGATGCCGAGAAGCACAAAGAACAAGAAATAGGTATGCCTATTTTGCATCTACCCCAATTGGTGGGTTTGGCGTTGGGCTTCACCCCTCGGGAAATGGAAATGCAACGGCACATAGTCTCCACTGACGACGTGGTCAAGAAGCTGGAGTCGATCAGGACGTAGCAGATCCTCTACCCCACCCGGACCGTGGTACCCTGCGCCATGGACGGGTACTAGGCCCAAAGGAAATTTGCATGCGAGAGCCACCATCGAGTTGGTGGCTCTTGCATTAGAATCGAGGCTTTTCACCATGACAGCGCCAAGGACTCTCGCTGACCGACTTACCTAGTCCTTTCCCGGTGGCAGACCGCCGCGAGTTTAGGTTGATAGGCAGTCAATGACGGCCTCAGCGGCGAATTAGCTGACCAATATCCCCACTGGGAGCCAAGCGTGTTAAAATACCCGCGCCTGGCGTGGTCGCCAGGAACAATTCGATAAGGAGGAGTACTTATGCCGCCGCGTTGGGTTGACATGAGCGTAAACGGCCACACCATGGAGGGCTACCTGACCCAACCAGAGGTTGATGGCCAGTATCCGGCAGTAGTGGTGATTCAGGAGATTTGGGGGGTGAATTCTCACATCCAGTCGATTACGGACCGTCTGCCTTCCCAGGGCTATGTCGGCCTGGCTCCCGCCATGTTCCACCGCCAGGGCAGGATGGTCATGGGCCTTCACGAGGAAATGGACACTGCTATCGCCAACATGGGCAATTCCACCGACCCCAACATCATCGCCGACGTGAGGTCTGCGGTGGGTTATCTGCAGGGACAATCCTTCGTCCAATCGGACCGAATCGGCATCGTCGGGTTCTGCTTTGGAGGGCGTGTCGCTTATTTAGCAGCCTGCAATGTTTCCGACCTGAAGGCCAGCGTTGTCTACTACGGCGGCCGGATCCTTCAGCCCTTGGGCACCGAGGGCCCGTCTCCCTTGGAGCAGACAGCCAACATCAACTGCCCCATCCTTGGCCTATTCGGAGAGGAGGATGCTAACCCGACTCCGGCTGATGTGGCCACCATAGAGGCTGAGCTGGCCAGGCACAGCAAGAGCTACGAGTTTCACATGTATCCCGGCGCCGGTCACGGGTTCCAGTGCGATGCGCGGTCAAGCTATCGCCGGGAAGCAGCCCAGGACGCCTGGAACAAGACCATCGCGTGGTTTGACCAACACCTCAAAGCCTGATTGGCGCTTCACGCCTGACATATAAAGGCCTGACTCCCAAGTGTGGAGTCAGGCCTTTATATGCTCAGAGAGGCTTGATCAAGGTGATAGATTAGCTGTCCTTAAAGAGCTCCTCTCCCCGATGGAGCCGGGAGGCAACCTGGTAGGTCTGGCCAACGGCGCGAGAGGTGGGTGAGTGAGCAGCCAGAAACCTGGCCGTGCCAATCAACACCCGGCGCCCCGACTCGGTTCCCCTGCGCGCCGCGTATTGTTTGAACCCTGCGTCAACCAATTGAAACGAATGGAAACCCGAGTCCTCCCGCAGCATGACGTGGCCTAGGGTAGCAAGCAACCCCTCTCCATCATCACCTCCTTCCAAATAACGGGACACGAGTTGAGCAACCTCTTCCACCTGCTGCTGGACATCAGTACGCTCTAGAATCTCTCCCAGTAACAGTCGGTTGTTCTCTGCAGGAGAGGCTGCACCCGGCAACCGTTGGGAGGGCATGTTCAAGAATCGGTCCAAGTACACGCTCATGGCGGTGTCAAAGACCCCTCGGAGCAATTCCACGGAAGGGGTCCGCTTCAGTGCTTGGTGCAGTGCGTTAGCAGCAGTCAAGGTGTTGTGGACCCTGTCCCAGTCGGCAAACTCATTAGATGTATGAAATCGGGCCATTCGCAAGAAAGCAGCGTGGGCCACTGTCGAACCCAGCATTTCCGGGGGAACTCCGGTGCGTATCTGATGCTTGATACCATCCAGTATCGCGATAGGATCGTCTTCCAGCATCAATTCCACCAGTTCCTCTTCGCAGTCCCCATCGAAAGACTGCCCCCGGCCTTCTAGGTGGAGGGCAGGCAACTCCTCTCTGGCCGCCCAAACGAGGCTGGCAATGTCGATGGGTTGTCTCCAGGAACTGAGCTCCTGACTTCTCCTTGCTGTAGCCATGCCATGGACCAAACTGGGCAGAACAGCCCCGGCGTGGTCCCAGCCAATATGCTCTAGCAGTTCGAAGGCCTTGTTGGCAAAATCCACAGTGTGGCCGCCGTCCAAGTAAATGTGGTCGGTGGCAGCAGCGAACACCATCTCTGATATCGCCTCCCTGGTCATTCCCAGGTCTATAGCGGAGCGAAGGCATCTCTCAGCCCCTTCATCGTCTCGGACTTCAATGAAGTCCCGAAACCATTTCTTGAATACCCCCGGCCGGGTCTCTCCCGTAGGTAGGGGGTCCACGGGGAACCGGGGCGGCTTTCCGGAGCATTCTCGAGAAACATGGAGGAGGCCCTGGTACAGAGCCCGGGAGCGGTCCCCTTGGTCAAGATGGGGCAGAATATTGGCCACGGAGGTCAGTATTGTCATGGCCGCGCCCCAGCCTTGGGCCGAGTAGCTGGTTCCGAACCTGGCGCCGACAGCCAATGGGACGCGATAGTCGGCGCCCGCTGCGTCAAGCCCCAGGGCCGATTTGGCGATCACCAGCCGAATATTTTGCTCCATTCCGTCTTGCAGCCTGGAACCCCAGTGTTTCACCTCGTCCCTAGCCGGAGGAGTCGGGTCCACCCAGACTTCGTCGTCAACAAACCTGACAGGAAAGGTGCGGACGTCGTCGGCGAAAGGATCGAAAGTCCCGCCACTGGACAGGTCAAAACGGGCATGGTGCCAATGGCAGGTCAGTATGCCGTCCCGCACACTGCCCCGCTCCAGGGGAAACCCCATGTGGGGACACCGATTGTCAACAGCATAGAAACGACCGTCGTGGTAAAACACTGCGATGGTCTGGCCGCCTCCGGTGACAATGGTACATCCCCGTTCGCTGAGTTCACTCGCCAGTCCAACCTTGATCGGTCCTGCTGTAGCCATGGCCCATCCTCCGTTTGCTTAGTTGGCCGACGCTTGGCTGGTCAGATTACTGACCGGACGGCTCCCCCATCCACCAGAATCGTTGTGCCGGTGATGTAGCTATTGCGTTCCGAAGCGAGAAACGCCACCAGGTTGGCCAGCTCTTCGGGCCTGCCGATGCGGCCCAGCGGTATTGATGCGGCCCGGCCCTCCAGCAGTTTCTCCACCTCTTGGCCTGTGTCCCGGGCCCTGGTTTGGAATAGTTCGAGCATACGGTCGGTCAGCAAGAACCCGGGAGCAATGTTGTTGACCAATATGTTGTCCCGCCCTACTTCATCGGCCAGGCTCTTGGAATAAGCAACTGCGCCCATGCGGGTGACTCCAGAAGTGGCCAGGTTGTCGATGGGCTGATATACGGTGCTGGCCAGGATATTGATTATCCTGCCCCATGAGCCGTTCTTCAGATGTGGCACGGCTTCCCGGCTCAACCGGATAAAGAAGGTCAAAGCCATTTGGATGGCGCGGTCCCAAGTTTCTTCTCCGGTATCCACTGCTCTTCCCTCGGGCGGCCCTCCAGAATTGCCCACTACGATATCCAGCCGACCGAAATGATCCACGGTTGTTTGTACCAGCGTCTGAATGTCGTCCAAGCGGGAAAGGTCTCCCGGCACTGGCAGCACTTCGGCTCCCGTGGCCGTTCGAATTTCTTGCGCAGTGGTTTCCAGAGCTTCAATACCACGACTGCTGATAGCCACTTTGGCTCCCTCTTGCGCCAACGCGAAGGCGCAAGCTCTGCCCAGCCCCTTGCTGGCGCCCCCGACGATCGCCACGCGGTCTCCAAGTCCTAAATCCATCTCGGTCTCTCCTGTTGAGTTAGGCACATCCTACCAATCACCAGTCCATCGCGGCAACCGCTAAGACCACACCGAGAGTATGAAAGCTAGATTTAATACATGAATTATTATTAAAGGCCTACACTTGATGATTTTATTACCTGGTGATATGCATCAGGCTTGCTGGGATATGAAGCTGCAGGTACCAAGCGCCGGCTTAAACCAGGGGTTCGAAAAGTTCGAAACTATACAAATGCGATGAATTACGGATTAGAGAAGCTCCAAGAGCTTCCTCTGTGTAACCGTTTATTGAGGGAAATCGGTGGTCTCCGGCCAATGCCCAGCCGCCGAAGGACCGCTAGTGCCCCGCTACGGCTTAGGGAATCCGATCTGGGGTCCATGGTGGCCGCATTTCGTGTGGAATTGCGGCTGCGCCTATTGTAAAGTAGGACCTGACTTATACTGCCGCAAACCCCGCTCCAAGTGCTTTACTGTGGGTCGGGAGAGCAATTCTTGATTAGACAGAGCTCGGGGGTGACGTGAGCAACGCAGACCGGCTCATGGAAGAGGCGCTGGACATTCACGTCCATACCGCTCCCGACCCGAGAGTGGAAAGACGGGGCAGCGCCATTGAGGTAGCCCAACAGGCGCGCGCCATGGGCATGCGAGGGCTGGTGCTAAAAAGCCACGAATATCCCACACAACCGGTGGCCTTCACGGCTGGCCAGGTGGTCTCAGGCATCACCTTGATTGGCGGAGTAGCCCTAGACGCCGAGGTAGGCGGCTTAAACCCGATGGCGGTGGAGTGCACCGCCAAGATGGGGGGCAGAGTGGTCTGGATGCCCACCTCTTCAGCCCGGATAGACCGGCAACGCAAAGGTCTTAGCGGCGGGATTTACCTCCTAGACGATGACGGCCGCTTGCTCCCCGAAGTGTACGCCATACTGGAGCTGGTCAAACGTCACGACATGGTGTTGGCCACCGGCCACATCTCCACCCAAGAGAGCATGACGTTGATCTCGGAGGCTAGCAACCTGGGTATACGGCGCATGGTGGTTACCCACGCAACCACCATGGCCTTTTGGACCGACATGACCCTGGAGGACATGAAAACCCTCGCCTCGATGGGGGCCTATATCGAGCACTGCCTTCACGTCATAATGCCCCTTACTTATCGCTTGGCCCCCAGGGAGTTGGTGGACACTATCACTAACATCGGGGCCGAGAACTGCATTATCAGCACCGACTTCGGCCAAGACTACCACCCAATGCCACCCGAAGGTCTGCGCATGGGGATTGCTACCCTGCTCGAGGCCGGAATGGAGGAGGTGGAGGTTGGCATGCTGGTGAAGGACAACCCTTCCAGACTACTCGGCCTGTAATAGAGCCGCGGCACAAGTCTTCGTTGACCGAGAGAGCCCTCACCACTTGTGCTTCGAGGTTCACCAGATAACCTCTATCGCCCCGGTCTGACGCAAGTCGGCATCCCTACTTACCAGGGGAACCTGTCGCACCAGAGCCTCGGCCACGATCAGCAGGTCGTGTATCTCTGAGACGCCGACGATATCACCGATGGATTCCAACTGTCTCCGGCCCAAGTCTGAAAGTACAAACTCTCTACTGGTTGCAATTTCAGCTAGCAAGTCTGAGGGTGCGATTGGATGCCCCATTCTCCGAGTAATGAAGAAGAGCTCAGCCACCACGATTGCCGGAACAACCAGCCGGGCGCCTCCTGTGTTAGCCAGGCGAAAAATGGCGTCGGCGGCGGGGCTCAACTTACTAGGTTCTCAGCGATACCAGAACAGGGCGTGGGTATCAATGACGAAGGAGGGCAACGACTGGTTATACATCAATACGTGGGTTCCAGATCCTCTCGGCTTCCTCGAAGTCCTCATCGCTTGGCTCCGGTAAGTGCGCCCAGGTACCTCGAAGGGACCTCCGCTCAGACAAAGGAATTGAGTGATTTGTTCCTCGAAGCGAGACTAGCATGGCGCAAGGCCTGCCATGCCGCGTAATGATTACCTCACCATTCGCGGATGACTCCAGTTGGCGAATGACTTCACTCGCCTTTGCTTTGAGCTCTCGGACGGAAATGTACACTGTATCTTCCCTTGCCATTATGTGACGACACCTGGACCGACGTATTCCAATCAATTTAGACTACAGATTATATCTGATTATGATTCGATTATTGGTTCAAGTTGAACTACATTGCCGGTTCAAATTGGACCCGTAGCACTTCAGGAGAAGTGTCCTCAGCTATAACTCTGGCCCAATGGGCGATTCGGTAGCCCACTACCCAAGCGATTCCCCGGTCCGCGACCAACAGTGGAACGCGGTCGCGCCACTCCCGAGGGACCTTGGCATCGGTAAAGAAGTCCTGGAGCTTTTTCTCCTGTTGCATACCCAGAGGTTGGAAGCGGTCGCCCGACTGCCGCGTGCGCACCTGCACTTGTTCTCCCAGGGAGGCACGGTCCAGCCAAGCCAACGCATGACCTGTTCCCACCCTTAAGTTTCCGTCCGGGCGTTCGCCGGGTCCGGAGGTCGAAACCTCCGTACGCTCCTGAATTGTCGTCTCGCTACTATAATCTTGCAAGGATTCTACGTCCGGCAGTCCAACCCACCGAAGAGTTATGCGCCAGCCACCAGCCACGGTCTCCGTTGACTCCTCCCGACCTGACGGTAGCTGAATGGAATATTCACGAGGCAAATCCGGCACCAGCCCGGAAAGACCGGGCGACATGTCCAGCCGTACCCAATCGTATGACACGTGGAACCGGACTCCCCATGGAAGCTCCAGGGTCCCACCAGCCGACTTCCCGGCCAACATTTCTGTCATGGCAACCAAGTGGCGTTCCCGCAGCCTGCGAAGGTCCCCGGTCACAACACTATAAGCCCGCCGCAACACCAATACCCGGAGCGCAGGATGTAGTGATGCCAGCCCCGGCAAGGCCAAACTCACCGAGCCATCTTGCTCGTTGGCCAGCTCAGCCCATGCTCGGTCCACTTCTTTTTCTAGATAGTCCACCTGGACCGCAGCACTTCTCGCCATTCTAATCAAGGAGTTTCTGATCTGCGGATTGTAATTGGACGCCAGCAAGGGCAACAACTCATGCCGCACCTGGTTGCGTTTAAACCGTGGCAGGGAGTTACCCGAGTCCTCTCGGAATCTCTGCCCTAGCCATTCGCAGTAGGCAACGGTCCCTTCTTTGGTTGATTCCAGCAGAGGACGGAACAGGCTGAGGTCGTTGCCAGCCGTTGGCCACCGGGATAACTCGGCCATACCTCGTAACCCGTGCAAGCCGGACCCACGCAGGATATGCATTAACACGGTCTCAGCCAGGTCGTCGGCAGTGTGGCCGACTACAGCAGCGCTGGCGCCGATCTTCCGGGCCACTTCCGCGAGAAAAGTGTACCGCATATTCCGTGCTGCTTGTTCGAAAGAAGATATCCCCTGGACCCTCGCGTACTCAATTGGGTCTTGTTTCTCAACGGTAACGGGCAATGCCAATACATGGGCTAACGTCTCAACGAACTCGGCATCAGCGTCTGCTTCCTCGCCGCGGAAGTCGTGGTTGAGGTGGGCTACGTGCAGGTGGACTTGGTGTTGGCTGCTCAAGCGGTGCAGAGAGCGCAACAAAGCCACCGAGTCCGGTCCACCGGAGACAGCAACGACCAGGGAGGTGTTGTTTTTGGAGTAGCCTGCCCGTTGCAGCGCTCTGGCCACCTGCCCTTCCAGAAGGGGAGTGGCCGGCATTAGTCCTGATTCTCAGTAGACAGATGGCAAGTGGAATTGTACAAGGTGAGCCTGCGGCCCTGTTGGGTGCTTTCGACAACTGAAATGGAGCTCAAGCTAAGAGACATGCAGTGAAAGTTGGACAACGGGATACCCACTACCTTGGAGATGATGGCGCGAATAGCAAAATTATGAGAGACGACGATCATCGCGTCGTCCGCCTCGTGGGCCGTCTCCAAAGGCTCCAGGGCTTGCCAGGCCCTCTGCTGAAGCTGAGAGATTGATTCGCCATTTGGCATGGTCACGGTGGAGGGGTCCGCCCGCCACGCATGGTAGATATCCGGCCAGTACTGCCGCATCTCCTGTCCGGTAACACCTTCCAGGTCGCCCAAGTCCAACTCTTTTAATGCTGCTATGGGCACAATTGGCTGGCCTCCCAAGCGGGAGATTTCTTCAGCCACCTGCATGGTCCGCGAGAGAGGGCTCGAGTAAATAGCTCGGTGTTTCCAGTTCACCACCGCGCTGGCGGTCTGCCGGGCTTGGGCCAGCCCACGGTGATTCAACGGGATATCGTAGTGTCCCTGGAATTTCCCTGCTTTGTTCCAGTCGGTCTCGCCGTGACGCACAAGGACTAGCTTCACCGGCTAACCTCCTGCTGGTCCTCCTGGATCCTCCTCAATTCCACTCTATCTATTCGTACGCCGTCCATCGTCGTCACCGTCAGTCTCAAACTCTTGTACTCGACGACGTCACCTTCCTCCGGGATTCGGCCCAAGCGGTCGAGAATGAATCCAGCAACGGTCTGATAGTCTCCCTCCGGCAGCATCAAATCCAGCTCTTCGTTGATCTCCGATATACCAACTCCAGCATCCAGTTGGAAGGTGTCTTGGCCCACGGGTATGTAAGACTCCTCCTGGGCAGCGCCTTCCTCCCGCACCTGTCCCACGATGACCTCTAGTAGTTGCTTCAGGGTAGCCAAGCCCGCAATGCCACCAAACTCATCCACGGTCAGAACCAAGCCGTGCCCATCGTGCTGTAATTCAGCAAATGTGCTGCTTATCGTCTTGGTCTCCGGAACGAAATATGCCGGGCGGAGCAACTCGGTGATGCTATCCTGCGGCCCGATGGTGTGTCTGCCCAGCTCGAACAAAACATCCTTGATAGAGAGTACGCCCACCACGTTCTCGGTGGACTCCTCGAATACAGGAAACCGGGTATGCATGTGTTCCATGTAGACAGGCAGAAACTCCTCCATGGTTGTGCCGCGCTCTATCCAGACGATCTCAGGCCTGGGAGTCATAATTTCACGCACCTGGGAGTCGCCGAACCGGAACACTTTTTCGAGTAGTGTAGCCTCCATCGCCTCCATGGTCCCCGATTGGGCGCCAACCGCTATAAGGGTTCGAATCTCCTCTTCGCCAACCTGGGCCGACTTAGCGGAGATTCCGATCGCCCTAGTTGCCACGGTGGTGACCATCTGGAGAGTCCGGACCGCTGGTGCCAGGGTGGTTTCAACCATTACCAGAGGCCGCGCCACTGCACACGCGACCTCCTCGGAACGATGCCACGCAATGGTCTTGGGCAGACTCTCACCAAACAGCAACAGGACCAGGGTGATGCCAAGGGTCGCCACTATGACAGCCAGAAAACCGTTGTCAAGAAAGCTGACCACTAGAGCCGTGCCCAGTGCGGCCGCGGCGGTGTTAACCAAATTGTTACTCAACAATACTGTGGCCAGAAACCGCTCTGGTCGCTGCAGGAGCTGAGCGACGCGGCTGGCACCGGGTTGGCCAATACTCAATAGATGAGTGAGCCGCACCCTCGGCAGGGCCACAAACGCGGTCTCCGAGGCAGAAAAAAAGCCTGAGAGGACCAAGCAGACTACGAGTAAGCCCAACCTCCATAAGTCGGCGGTATCCATTGCTTGGAATCACCTCCCAGACCAGAGAAGACTATTTCTATTTTCAGGTGGTTTTTCAACTATGATAGCATCGGCCATTTGGGGTGTAAAGTTGACTCGGAGAGACCCCCTTTCTTATGATGGCTTTGGGGATATTCAATGTTAGCCTAGCCCACCGTAGGCGCCGGCCCTTCGATTTAATAGGCTATGTGGGCTTCTGTGATTGCTTATGAGCGTTAAAATCCTGGGAATAGAAACTTCCTGTGATGAAACGGCCGTTGGTGTTGTGGAAGATGGCCGCATATTGCGTTCCAACATCATTGCCTCCCAGGTCCATTTGCATTCGGAGTACGGTGGCATAGTGCCCGAAGTCGCCTCCCGCCAGCATATCCGAGACATCGTTCCGACAGTGGAGTCGGCAGTAGCCGCGAGCGGGTTAGGGTTGGAAGACATCGATGCAGTGGCGGTTACCTATGGCCCGGGCCTGGCTGGGGCTCTTATTACCGGCCTAAACTCAGCGAAAGCCATGGCCTTTGCCCTGGGAATCCCCATGGTGGGGGTGAACCACTTGGAAGGGCACATCTACGCGTCGTGGCTCGCCGGAGTGGACCCGGAGCAGGAACCGGGTTTCCCCCTGGCTTGCTTAATCGCCTCCGGTGGGCATACGGACCTGATCCTGATGGAAGGCCACGGACGCTACGTGTTGGTGGGAAGGACCAGAGACGACGCTGCTGGCGAGGCGTTCGATAAAGCCGCCCGCATACTCGGGCTGGGGTTTCCCGGTGGCCCGGAAATCCAACGGGTATCCGAGGGGGCTTTGGGGAACGAGTTGCTTCCTCGGGCCTGGCTGCGGGACAGCCACGACTTCAGCTTCAGCGGAGTCAAGACAGCGCTTTTGCATATGGCACAAGCCAAACAAGTCTATCCGCCCGGTGGACCAAGCCTAGAGGCAGGGGAGATCGACGTCGTTGTCCGGGAACTGGCTGCAGCGTTCCAGGAGTCGGTTGTCGATGTAATGGTGGCCAAGCTCCTCAAGATGGCGGACCAATACGGAGCGCGGGGCCTGGTCTTAGGCGGTGGAGTATCCGCGAACGCCAGACTAAGGGAGCGAATTCGCCGGAGTTCCACCCTACCTGCGATTATTCCCTCGCCTATACTCTGCACCGACAACGGGGCAATGATCGCATCCTGCGGCTATTTCCGGTACCAGCGGGGCGACCAGTTCGGCCTCGACTTGGACATCGATCCCGGGCTTTCCTGGGCCCTCGATGGACCAGACTAACAGCCCAGCCACCGCATCCCTTCTGTACCTGGTCCAACAACCGGGACCTCTTCAGGGAGAACTCGCCCTCATTCGTCCCACAGGAACGAGTAGCCACTACGGGAGTGTTGGGCCGCGAATACAGTGTTGACCACCTGGTACACTTGTTCTCCGGCCATCTCCCCGCGAAACGGGAAAGCGAAGGTCCAAGTGCTGCCCTGAAAAGTAACAGAGCCGTCCCCTCTCGAGAAGTAGTGTCTAACGATCAAGCCCAAGCCCATCAAGACCGAGACCAGAACCACAAAGGGGCCCAGGTCCATACGCAATCCCGGTATGGTGGGACCGTCCACTCGCCCGGTCAGCCAATAAGCCAGTACCACGTACAGAAAGACGCCCCCAATTGTCAGAAAGACCCCTTGAACCAGAGAAGCGGGGCTACGGGTACTCGACTTGACGGACACCCCCTTCAGCTCTTCCACGGGCACCAAGATAGTCTCATTCCGACCGTCCTCGGTGCGGAAAGCTAGAATGCGGCGATTTGTTGTAACCAGCAATTGTCCTTCGGTGGGTGCGGACCGCTCCAGGCCTACTTCCGGACAGAATACATGGGCTACTTTTTCACCGGGCAAGAGAGCTACATCTCGCACGTAGCTGGGTTGACTTTCCAAAGCATCCGGGTCGCTGAACACGCTAGTTCTCCTGAATTCATACTATCACACTCAGCTACGAATTCAGGTGGGTGACGTCGCTCCTTGTCTGGAAATGTTTAACAATATTGGTTACGGTCCATAGTGCTAGTGTGTGGGGCTGGACAACAGCCCGAGACCTATACATAGCCTATTTGCGTTAGTGGGACAAAGAGTGTCTGAGCTTTCTTGTACCACGGAACTTCGGTACTTTAACCTCACCGGGCTCGGATTCCGTGGTCGAGGCATGGCTTGGACGTGAGGGCTTGGGCAACCTTCAAAATCCCGGGTCCAACGGTGCATATTATGTTGACACTCTTTTGTCGGTATGGTACGTTCGCAGGACAAAAGCGTTGATGGAGACGAGTAAGTAAAGGTAGGCGGCGAGCGAGCCTGGCACGGTGGAAGCAGGTGCGCCGACCTTAACTGGAAATCCCTCCGGAGCCGCCAGCTGAAATCCCCCCGAAATCGGGAGGAGACGTAAGCCAGGCCGGGGTCGCCGCCCGTTAACAATGGCGGGGCATGTTGGTGTCCTCATAGAGTGGTCCGCTTGAGGCGGACAATTAGGGTGGTACCGCGGGAACGTAAGCATCCCGTCCCTTGTTAGGGGACGGGATTTTTATTTGCCCAGTTGATGTCTCCGGGCTCCATCCTCAACAGAGGAACACCTCTCTTGGCGTTCCCCTTGCTAGCAAAGCGAGGACAGGAGCCCAAGGCCGCAGTCCCAGAAATTCTAGGCTTGCGACCATCACAACGGAGGCTATATTGAAGCTCAAAGGTTCAGAGATCATCTGCGAGAGCCTTCTAAGGGAAGGCGTGGACGTGATGTTCGGGCACCCCGGTGGGGCGATCCTTCCTTTTTACGACGCCCTATGGGCCTATCCACAACTGCGGCACATCCTGATGCGCCACGAACAGGCGGCGGCCCACGCTGCGGATGGCTACGCCCGGGCGACCGGCCGGGTGGGGGTGTGCGTCGCTACCTCTGGGCCCGGCGCCACCAACCTTGTTACGGGCATTATGGGCGCCAAAGCCGATTCTGTTCCTTTAGTGGCCATTACTGGCCAGGTGGCGCGCTCGGCAATGGGTACAGAAGCGTTCCAAGAGTGTGATACCTGTGCCATCGCCGGGCCTTGCACGAAGAAAACTTATCTGGTCATGTCGGCCAATGACCTGGCACCAACAGTCCGGGAAGCATTTCAGATCGCCCGAGAGGGCCGACCTGGCCCGGTGCTCATCGATGTGCCACGGGACGTCCAGTTGGAAGAGGCAGAGTTCGAGCTCTTCGATGTACCAGAATACAACCCCCCCGCAGTCAGCCAGGAGACATTGGAGGGTGTTCAGCAAGCAGCCCGGTTGATGAACCAGGCGGAACGCCCGGTCATCATCAGTGGCCACGGCATTTTGGCTTCCGGAGCCCACGAGGAAGTCAAAGCTTTGGCGGAAGCCAGCGGTATTCCAGTGATCACGACGCTACTGGGGATCAGCGGATTTCCTGGAGGCCATCGCCTGAGCTTGGGCATGCTGGGGATGCACGGCATGTATTGGTCCAACATCGCAGTGGACCAGTCGGACCTCATCATAGGGCTGGGAATGCGGTTCGATGATCGCGTCACTGGCAGGGCGTCTACCTTCGCCCCTCATGCCAGGATCATTCACCTCGACATAGAGGCCAACCAGGTCGGCAGGAATGTTTCAGTAGAAGTTCCCCTGGTGGGAGACGCCAAATCAGTGCTCAAATCGCTGATCCCATTGGTGAACGACCCGGGGAGAGCCGAGTGGATGGAGTACATCAGCCAGATGAAAATCGACCATCCGTCACTGGCAATTCCACCATCGGACCAGCTCCAGGCCCAAAACGTGCTGTCGGGTTTAAATGAAGTCTTGCAAGAGAGTCCGGACAGTGTGGTGGTGACCGGAGTCGGCCAACACCAGATGTGGGCGGCCCAGTTCCTGTGCTTCAACCAGGTCAACACTTTTGTCTCATCCGGGGGCCTGGGAGCAATGGGGTTCGAGTTGCCGGCAGCGCTGGGGGTCCAGGCCGGTCGCCCCGGAGTCCCGGTATGGAGCATCGCCGGGGATGGCGGCTTCCAGATGACGCTACAAGAACTGGCTACGGCCGCTGAAGAAAAACTTCCGGTCAAGATCACGTTGTTCAACAACGGCCATTTAGGAATGGTCCGCCAGTGGCAGGAGCTATTTTTCCAGAACCACTTGAAAGCGGTCCCGGTGCCGGGCCCGGATTATGTAATGTTGGCCAAGGCCTACGGGATTCCAGCCCTTCGGGTGACGGAGCAAGAAGACGTGGTCCCAGCGCTGCGCCAGGCCAAGGACCATGACGGGCCCTTTCTTATCGACTTTGTTGTTGATCCATCGGCTAATGTCTATCCCATGGTCCCCCCGGGAGGGTCGTTGGCGGATACCCTTGAAGACCCGTTGTTGACTCCAGGGGTGTAGGGGTGGGACTTGGGCATCCCTTGGGGGATGTGTGGGGCGCGACAAGTTGCTTGGCTAAGTAACTATGTTGAAACTGGAAATCACTCGTCCCATTTGTGCTTCGACAAGCTCAGCACGAACGGAGTGTCAATGTAAATTGCTCGCTCAATTTGTGCTTCGGCAGGCTCAGCACGAACGTGGTTTAAATGCATGTCGTTCGCCCTGAGCCTGTCGAAGGGCCGGCGACTCCCGGTTCCGAGATAGTCTCTACTGCTTACAGTGCCCCGCCGCGGCGGCGCCCGGCACGGTACACTACGTAGAGCCCCGATGCCAGCGACGCCAAGAGGAAGATGGCGCCCAAAGGCGCCGCAATCGCGACGATCAGTGTTACGTTGCTTTCATCTTCCGACTCGCCCAAGGACAAATCAATCTGGGCTTCCGGCTCTTCCGTGTTTGATCTCGCGCCTTCCTCCGATGGGGTGCCCTCCCGGACCTCCTTGTTCTTGACCACTCCCTGCCGCTCCAGACTGTCCATCATCTGAGTGAAGTCTCTATCGAATACGCGGAACGACATCTCGGCCGACTCCTTACCTTCGCGCGACGATAGGAGCACGCGGTCCAGGCTTCCTCCCAGAGATGACACCACTCCTTTGACATCATTCACTGTGCCCGTTACATCCGACACTTCGATGCCCAGGAATGCTGAGGGCGGGTCCCCGATCCGTAGACTAGGCGGTGACAGCGACATGGAGATTGTGGCTAGATCCACCCTGCGTTCTAAGAAGTTTAGCTGACCTTGCACTCGCTCGATCTCAGACCGTACTCTATTCAACTCCCGCTCGATGGCCAGCACGTCGCTCACCTTTCCTGCTCGCTCCAATAGCGACAGCAAGCTCTGCTCCTCCCTCAAGGCGCTCTTGAGCCTGGCTTCCAGGTCTATAAAACGCTCGGAAACGTCTTCAGACCCCAGGTCTCGGCTCTGCACGGTACCCAGGGCTTCTATACGCTCCAGGGCATCAAAGAACTGGGCCTGAGGTACCCGGATGGTCATGTTGGCCCGTTGACGCTCAGGGCCGCCGGAACTGGACAGTTGCTGAACAAATCCTCCCATGCTTTCCGCGATGGTCCGTACCTGTACGATTGCATCCTGCACTACTTCTACTTCCATGGAGAGGTTCGCCGAGGAGATGACTTTCCGTTGGGCCGTCTGCAGGGGCTGGACTGAAGACCGGCCATCATCCCTCTCCACCATGGCTGGAAGCGGAGCCCGGGTTGCCGCTGGCGCCGCCGTTGCTGCCGGGGCTGGGGCCCCCGGGAGCGCCATCACCGCTTTCCTCTCTTGGTCTTCGGCAACAGCTAAACTATCTTCTGTACCGTTGCCACAAGCCATAGCCACCACCAGAATCGCGGAAACCAACAAAACGACGATCTTAATCATTCTTTCACCGGAAGCACTGATTCCTTCTATCGAACCCCAAATCTATCCTGCGCGCAAGTACTCTTAAGCGAAGAATTTGTATATTTGTGAGCCATGTTGATGATAGTCAGGAAAACGCCTAGACTTGTTGGCGCGGCTACTGTGCCGGGGCTGCCTTTACAAGCAGCGGCCGGAATCAAGTCGCGGCCTTCAGAATATAAGATAGCTAGCCAGGAGTACAAGGTAGGTCCATGGCTGAATGGGTCACTATTCGACAAGCATCGTTGCGGCTGAATATATCCGAGCGCACCATACGGGAGTGCATTCGTAACGGAGAGCTACAGGCAGAACGGCGGGTAGGGCCGGAACGAGAGTACTGGGTGGTTCAGCTTCCCGAGGCAGGTTGGCTGGACAAATATAAGCGGGCGTATATCCAACTGGAGGAGACACTGCCGCACTGGTGGTGGCCTACGGCAGAGCGGAACGGCAATGTCCACTACATTGAAAATCTGGGTATAGAAGAAGTGATGCCCGCTTTCCTCTGCGGGCATCACAGCGAAAATATTTGGCCCGCCTCCAACCATGTGGAGGAAGACCGGTGCGCTAGGTGCATGACCGCTTTGAAGGGGAAAGGGCTACCAACGTAATATCTCTCCCCTGGACATCTCCCCCGCAACCTTGGCTTATCGAAGGACCTAAACTGCGCCCAGAAGGACTGGGCTTCACCTTCAGCCTCCGCCCCCACCAGTGCCCAACCCAGGTTTAGTCATTGCCTCCGGGTCTAGCAAATCGTCCAATTCAGCATCGGACAGGCTGGTACGCAGCTTGGCAGTCTCCCGAATGGTCTGGCCGGTGGCGGCCGCTTCCTTGGCGATGGCGGTGGCAGCGTCATAGCCGATTGCCGGCGAAAGGGCGGTGCCCAACATCAGGCCCCTCTCCACCA
This sequence comes from Dehalococcoidia bacterium, assembly GCA_965197555.1. Lineage (GTDB taxonomy): Bacteria > Chloroflexota > Dehalococcoidia > Lucifugimonadales > UBA3495. The sequence continues at coordinate 3,463,943 of OZ240213.1, forward strand.
TCTGGGGCCCGACTGCTGTGGCCTGGATTCCAACTACGCACTGGTCCGCAAAGTTGTTGGCTGAGGCGGCCAGCAAAGACATGGACTGAAGGATGTTGTAAGCAGCCACCGGCATCATGGTGTTCAACTCGAAGTAACTACCCTGGCCGGCCAAGGCCACCGAGGCGTCGTTCCCGACCACCTGGGCTACCACTTGGACCACCGATTCAGCGATGACAGGGTTGATTTTGCCGGGCATGATCGAGCTACCCGGCTGGACCTCCGGCAACGTCAACTCGGCCAATCCGGCCCTGGGACCCGAGGCGATGAACCGGATGTCGTTGGCAATCTTGTGCAAACTGATGGCAATGGTCTTGAGCTCGCCGCTGGCTTCCACCACAGCATCCAGGGCGGCCTGGGCCTGAAAGTGATTTGCAGTTTCCCGGACCTCTACCCCCGCTATTTCGTTGAGTAGCAAGCAAGCGCGGGAAGGGAACTCCGGGTGAGTGTTAACCCCAGTACCCACGGCGGTGCCGCCGAGGGCCACTTCCGCCAGCGTGTCCTTGAGCCTCCCAACGCGCTGGATGCTGTACTTCACCTGGCCGGCGTAACCCAGGAACTCCTGGCCTAAACGTATCGGCGTAGCGTCCTGTAGATGAGTGCGGCCGGTCTTGATAATGGGCCAGAACTCTTCCGACTTAGCTTCCAGCCTGTCCTTCAGGTTCTTCAGGGCCGGAATCAGGTCCTCATTGGCGGCGATCAATGCCGAGAGGTGTATAGCCGTGGGAATAACGTCGTTGGACGACTGGCCCATGTTCACGTGGTCGTTGGGGTGGACCAAACGGGAACCCAGGTCACCACCCATGATCTCAGAGGCATGGTTGGCGATTACCTCATTAGCATTCGTGTTGGTGGAGGTACCGGAGCCGGTCTGGAAAATGTCGAGTACAAAATGCTGGTCCAGCTTACCATCGGCAACGTCTTGGGCCGCCGCTACTATCGCGTTGCCAATTTCCTGGTCGAGCAGGCCAAGGGCCATGTTAGTCCTGGCGGCGGCCAGCTTTATCAGACCCAAGGAGCGGATAAACCGGGATGGGAACCGGAGGTCGCTGATGGGAAAGTTCAACACCGCCCGCATCGTCGAGGCGCCGTACAACGCGTCGGCGGGCACCTCCATCTCGCCCATTGAATCTCGCTCGATCCGAAAACCTGAACCTTTCGCCACCATACCAATGCCTTCCTTATCAGGGGAAATCCAGTTTAATGAGTTAGCCAGCCGTGTTGTGCGATTAATATACAGGAGCGGGTAACCAGGGCATAGTCTTACTCGGAAGGCATGGCGCCGAGATATATCCATCACTTTATTCGTTTGTCGATCGTATATCGATAAAATTGCAAAATTAAACCACCATGTAGACGAGTAAGGGAAAGCGTTGATTATCGTCACAATGATCGCAGCTTCACTTTTTCAATTTGGACCCTCTGGCCAACTAGGCGGGTCGTTATCGCCATTGGCGTCTCCTTCCATCAGTAGACTAAGTTCAGGCTAGAGTAATTTCTGTTCTGTGTGGTATATTCTGACCGCTGAATTTGTTTCCGTAACTCATAGTTGGCCTTTTGCTAGTTTGACCACTGACAGGTGCTACTTAATGCACCTTAATCGACTGTGCTATCCTCGTTAATTGGGATGCCTGCCGATCTGACAACCGAATTCCGAGACCCTATCCATGGATTCGTCGATGTTTTCCCACACGAACGCAGAATTATCGACACGTACGAGTTTCAACGTCTCAGACGGATACATCAACTGGGTTTGAGTCATTACGTATATCATGGTGCGGAGCATAGCCGCTTCGGGCACGCAATCGGCGTAATGCACTTAGCTGGGCTTGCTGTCAACAACCTTGTCTCCCATAACGTTGACCTGGTACGGGACATCCTTCAATGGTCTCAAGCAGCTGTAGAGGATGAAAAGCGGCGCCTGTTCTTATTGGCTAGGCTAGCTGGGCTCCTCCACGATATTGGTCATGCCCCTTTTTCTCACACAGGAGAAGACAGCTTATTTCTAGACGGAACCAACCACGAGAGCCATGGTGCACACATAATACGGAACTCTGAAATTGGCCAGATAATCGATTCGGATCTGGAGTGCCAAGGCAGAGGTATTAGTAGTGACGACGTTGCTCAACTTGTCATAAGTGAATCCACGTTACCAGCAGGCTTTGTTCAGGAGCTAATATCTAGCCCATGGGACGTCGACAAGATGGATTACCTGCTAAGGGACTCCCATTATTGCGGAGTCCAGTACGGAACCTTTGACCTGAGCCGAATCCTGAATACTCTGACCCTTGATGATGAGGCTCAAGCAGGTAGCCTGACACTGGCTATCGACGAAGGCGGGCTTCATGCCCTAGAAGCATTCGTGCTTGCCCGCTACTACATGTTCACGCAGATATATTTCCACGACGTAAGACGGGCGTTTGACCTAGTTTTGACCGATTTTATCTCGGAACTACTTGCGGAAGAATATGACTCGGGTAGATACCCGGAGACCGATCGGATAGACGATTACCTTAAGTGGGACGACAACCGTATTCTCCTCGAAGCGAATCTACGGTCTGATGCGACAAACAAGAACCTGGCCTGGAGAATCATAAACCGTCAACATCCCAAAGCTGTCTATGAGACCGGAGACTCGCCTGATTCGGGAGTGGCCCGGAAGGCCGAAAGATCGTTGCGCCAGGCGGCGCAAGATAAGTTCCCTGACTTACATTTCTGGGCAGACAAGGCCGTTGATCATCCTGACAGGTTTAGACTGGCAGATATGATGGTAAAATTCCCTGGCGGTTGGAGAGAATTTCGCAGGGAATCACAACCTCTTCAGGGCTTGCAGGAAATTGGGAAATTTCGACTATATGCAGACGTACGAGGTGAAGACGCCCGAGAGAAGGAAGTGGAGGAATTCTGCCGCAATTTCATGGCGTAGGGGAGTAGAACGGACATGAACGCACAAGAGTTTCGACTAGCAATCCTTTATAGGTTGATATCCGAGCTAGAAGACGCAGGTAAGACTCGCCTACAAAAGCTTGTCTATTTCCTACAGGAAGCAATAGATGTTCCTACCACCTACTCCTTCCGAATGCACCATTATGGTCCATATGCCGAAGCTTTGGAAACGGACATCGCCCGGCTTAGACTTACCGGCTACATCGAAATTGAGCCAGACTCACAGGGCTATGGATTTCATATCAAGCCCATAGATAGCCCCTTTGAGGAATGGAGCCGATTAATTGAACCGTACAATGAAGGAATTGGTCGCGCTATAGAGGTTTCCGGCAACTGGCAAACACACCATCTGGAGTTAGCCGCTACCATTCATTTCGTTGATAGTCTCTTGGCCGACGCATCGACCGATAAAGTACTGGATAAAGTCAAATCATTAAAACCCCGATTCGCCGAAAGCTACATCCAAGATGTTCACTCCGAACTGAAGAGCGTTGGATTTCTCGACGACTCAAAACCTGAGACTTCCTTGAGCAGGCAAACTTAAGGGGAATACTGCTGGAACGGAATTGGCGTCTAGTATGACTTAGCAGATGGAGCTGGGGTGTAGGTGAGGTAAGGAGTATCTGGCAGGGCCGGCGTGAAGGTGGGGTAAGGCGTTGCGACGAGCGGCCTTGGTGTATGTGGCGTACGGTGTTGGCGTTGGCATAGCCTGAACTAAGGAGCGCGCGAGACCTCCTTTGTGGCTAAAGATTGGGTGATTGCTGAAACTGCCATCCAACCCACGAATAAAACCTGCAAGGGGGCCATAAGCCAACACCTGGCGAACCGGCTGTTCGTGGGTATGACAGCATCCATAGGCGCGGCTTCAGCGAGGGGATTCTAGTAAACTGTCTTATGATTGGACTGGTGCATCCGAATTGTGGCCCTTGAGGTTGTCATGCCGGTAATGACTGGAGCTCAAGCCCTGACCCGTTCCCTCGCTCGGGAGGGAGTTGAGGTAGTTTTTGCTCTCCCAGGCGTCCAGATAATGGACGCTTTCGATGCCCTATACGACGAACCCAGCATACGGTTGATACTGGTCCGCCACGAGCAGTCGGTGTCTTACATGGCAGATGGCTATGCCCGGTCCACCGGGAAACCCGGTGTGGGCCTAGTGGTGCCTGGGCCCGGTGCCCTGAACGCCACAGCAGGGTTGGGCACTGCTTACGCCACGTCTTCGCCGGTATTGTTGATATCCGGCCAGATAGAGAGCTATAACCTGGGCCAAAACAGAGGCGCGCTGCACGAGATCGGGGAGCAACTGGATATTTTTCAGCATCTCACCAAGTGGTGTGCTCGCACCACTGAGGTGGAGGGGATTCCCGATATGGTCCATACCGCCATGCAGCACCTTACTACGGGACGCCCTCGCCCGGTGGAGATCGAGATACCTTGGGACGTGCTGCCCGCTTCCGCCGACGCAGAACTGTTGGAGCGAGAAGTCTTGCCGAAACGACCACCTGAACCCGCCAAGGTCAAGGAAGCAGCGGAGCTATTAGCCGCGGCCCGGCGGCCGTTGATCTGGGCTGGCGGCGGCACCAGAGAAGCAGACTCCTCGTCCGAGCTATTGGATCTGGCCCAAGCGGTCAATGCTCCCATCATAACCACTCCCCAGGGTAAAGGAGCTATCCCGGAGAACGACCCTCACTTCCTAGGCACTTTTTACTATGCGCACGGCCCGGCTCATCGGGCCCTCCCCCAAGCGGACGTCATCCTGGCAGTGGGGAGCCGGATGCACTTCAGCCCCAGCGTGCCCTGGGGCATTCAGCCCCACCAGAAGCTAATCCAGATCGATGCCGACCCTGAGGAGGTTGGCCGCAACTTGCCCGTGGCCGTGGGCATAACGGCCGATGCCCGTCAAGCGCTACAGAGCCTGCTGGCTGAGCTTGGGGGCAAGACCCGCGCCAGCCAATGGACCAATGCGGAAATGGCCGGCATCCGAGACGAGTCCTACAATGAGATAAAGCAAATGTCTCCAGTCCAAGTCCAAATTATTGAGACCATGCGTCAAGAGTTGGACGAAGACGCGATCCTAGTCAGCGGCACCACGGAAATAGGCTACTGGAGCCACTTGGCCTTCCCGGTGCTAGCGCCGCGATCCTACTTGACTTCGGGATATTTTGCCACTTTGGGTTTTGCATTTCCGACGGCTCTAGGCGCCAAGGTCGGCAATCCCCACCGTCAGGTGGTGGCTACCAGCGGCGACGGTGGATTCTTGTACGCAGCCAGCGAGTTGGCAACGGCGGCGCAGTACGGGATCAACACCGTTACCCTGGTGTTTAACAACTCTGCGTTTGGGGCATCGTATAACGACCAGCTCAGCCGTTTTCATGGCCGGGTAATCGGTACCGAGTTGCATAATCCGGACTTTGCCCAGTTGGCGGAAGTATACGGCGCTCGGGGAATGAAGTTGTCCAGCCACGAGGAGCTGGCGGACGCGCTACGGACCGCGCTGAGAGCCGAAGCCCCGGTGGTAATCGAGATCCCGTTGCCCCCCTTAGTACCGCCCTTTCAGATCCCTCCTCCCGGACTAGCCGACCCGAGAGGATAGGACCCAATGAATCAGCAATCAATCTAGGATCTTTCAATTCATGGATTACGACCGGATTCGCCGCTACCGAAACCAGAGTTACGACTTGCTTCAGAGCGCATTTGATGAAATGCGCGTCGGGCGATGGTCGCGGGCTGAAGAGTTGCTCTGGGGTAGCCTCACCCAGGCGGTAAAAGGTGTCGCCCTCAGCCGAGGAGAAACCCTGCACGATGACGAGGCAGTAAAAAACTTTGCCGGAGCGTTGGGTCGGGAACAGCACGACCGCCGGATTCGCGACGCCTTCAACCAACTGGCTTCGTTCACGGCAGCAGCCGAAATGCTGAGGGAGTCCCGCTCCCGGGCCCACCGTCTCGTGCCTGCTTTGGAGGAGGTTACCGCTGCTGTCGAGCGCCTTTGGGGGTTGGTCCCCGGCGATCCGGATGACGAGCCACTAATCGAAGATGCCTAGCTCCGTAGTCTCAGATTGGACGTATGGAGACGGGACACCGCCGGGGAGCACTGGGTCACCCTTAGCTTCGGCTACGGTGGCCATTCACACCCATGGATGCAAGCTGAACCAAGCAGACAGCGACGCGATTGCCCAAGAATTCCTAGCGGCCGGTTACCGGGTGGTTGAATCCGGCGCCGGGCCGGATGTTGTTGTTTTAAACACCTGCACCGTTACAGCCAACGCCGACGCTAAGGCTCGGCAGGCTCTACGGGCGGCTCGTCGGGTCAATAAAGATGCCCTAATCGTCGCCACTGGCTGCTACGCGCAACGGTCGGCCGACGTGCTCTCCCAAATGGACGCGGTCTCCCTGGTAGTAGGGAATACCCAGAAAGACCGATTGGTCTCCATGGTCACCGAAGCCCTTGGCAAACGGGTCCAATCCGGCTCGACCCAGACCGCCGGCGTTGCCGGGGAAACTCCTGAGTCATCAACCGGCGCTCCCAACCCCCGCATAAGGGCGATGGTCAAGATCCAGGAGGGATGCGACCAAGTCTGCGCCTATTGCATTGTCCCCAAGGTACGTGGACGAGAAAGAAGCGTCCCACCCCATAGCCTGGTGGAGCAAATTAATCACAGGGTAGCCACCGGAAGCCCGGAAGTGGTCCTCACCGGCACTCAGCTAGGTACATACGGCTTTGACCTTCCCGGTGCTAGTCTCGTGGGCTTGTTGGAGCGAATTCTGGCTGAGACGTCGGTATCCCGCCTGAGGGTTTCCTCTATCCAACCCCAGGAATTCTCCCCCGGACTGTTGGATTTATGGAAGGACCGCCGGTTGTGTCCCCACTTCCACGTGCCGCTCCAAAGCGGCAGCGACCGGGTCCTGAAGTCCATGCGGAGACGCTACGACACGACGCAATTCGCGGAAACGATAGATAGAATACGCCGCCAGTTTCCTCAAGCTGGGATCACCACGGACTTGATTGTCGGCTTCCCTGGGGAGAGTGAGGAAGAATTCCTAGCGAGCAAATGCTTCGCTCAATCCATGAAATTCAGTGACATGCACATCTTCCCCTTCTCTCCAAGAGCGGGTACCAGCGCGGACTACCTACCGAACCGGGTTCCGGAGCCGGTCAAAAGAGCCCGCATTGCGGAAATGCTTCGGACTGCCAAAGCGGGGTTCCGTGCTTTTCGGGAAAGCCAACTGGGCCAGACGCGCTCTGTCCTGTGGGAAACCTTGAGTAACACCGAAGTCGGAAATGTTTGGAGCGGGCTGACCGACAATTATATTCGAGTCAAATGCCAGGACCCACGGGACCTACGCGGACGAACGACTCCCGCCCGCTTGACCAGCCTAGCTGAACAGTGGGTCGCATGCCACGCGTTATAAACGCACAGCCGCTGACCGTGGCACAGACTGCTATACAACCCTAGGCACACTCCCGCTGTACCTCCCTTCTTAACGGGGAGTACAGCGGGATTTTAGGCGAGAAACCGTGGTTACCTGAGAACCTGGGTGCCAACCGACGCTCATCGGGAATCCAGGACCGCGGAGTCTACAGCTCCACCGGCCTCAAGTAACCCGAGTCTCCGCGCCTTTCCAGGTAGCCTGCCCGAGTATCGTGGCCGTGGGAGAAGACGAGCAGCCAGCCTTGACGCTCGGCCTCGCTAAGTAATTCTCGCTTTCGCTCCAGCGTTACTTCGGGCGAGTTGTCGAAGGCAGAGATAACCGGCAGGTTCAAATGGTGGGGCGTGGGGACTATATCCCCCAGGTACACCACTCTCTCCCCACCATGGTTGAACATCACCATTTGGTGGCCTTCTGCGTGGCCGTCGGTGACTATCACGTTCAACCCCGGCATTATCTGGCTGTCTCCGTCCAGAATCTCTAGCTGTCCCCGCTCTTCCACTGGCCGGAAATTATCGGCGCGGTGTATGGCATGGCAGCGCTCGTTGGGGTTGCATGCTTCATCCCAGCACGCCCGTTGGACATAATAGCGGGCCTTCGGAAAAGTAGGCACAATGTTGCCCGCCCTGTCCAGTCGAGTGCAGCCCCCGCTGTGATCGAAGTGGAGATGGGACAGAACTACCGCATAAATATCCTTTGGAGTTAGACCCATTGCCTTTAGGCCTTTGAGGAGCCGGCTGGGCACCAAGCCCAGACTTTCTTTATCGTTGTCGGCGTCTTTCGACCCGACCCCGGTGTCGACCAGTACGTTCCTACCGCATACTTGGAGTAACAAACAGTTCAGCCCCAGGGTCATGCGATTCTTTCGATCGGTTGCTACGTTGTTTTCCCAGGCGATTTTCGGAATTTGGCCAAACATTGAGCCGCCGTCGAACTTGATGACCCCGTCGCTAATTACCTTGACAGCCGTCGACATCATGATAACCCCCAAACCCTCATGCATAAATTTGCAACAACCCACTCCCCGTCGAAGCTGCGCCCGTGGCAGTATCTGTATTAGGATTGAAGAGATTCCGAGAACCAGAAAAAATTAATAATTACGATGCGCTGATAGATGCAGGAGTAATATAGAACCTGCCGGGTACTTCACTTCGCGAGGACTTGGCTGCATGTGACCGCTTAATTCCTCTAGACCTCCTCTCTCTTAATAAGATGTGATCGTCCGCCTATGAAACCATGCACCCCAAGGAATAAGCCATAACAACATAATGGGTGACCGACGGACATTGTCAGGCGTAAACACCTGTGTTATTAATGGAATTTAAGAAATATAACAGTTTTTTTTTAAAATATCAACAACTAAAAATATCAAAACTGAAAATGCGATAATACTGCAAGGTTTTGACTCCCTGATTCTAAGGCTGTTAATTTCATCACGCCCTCCCTCCTTCTCTCCACCGTCTGTCCGCAGGTAGGTACGTGGGAAAATGCTATACTACCGGCGCCGGCGCGGTGGACGGCGACTATCGCCGTTGTACAATGCGACCGGCCGGGGAATTGGGTAGAGGTGCACCTATGCCGGGAACCGACTTGGCTCTGATCGCTCACTTGATGCGCCGAGCGGGATTTGGCGCGACCCGGCCTGAATTAGACCACTACCTGGCCCGGGGATACGAGGCCACGGTGGAGAATTTGCTGCACCCCAAAGATGTTTCACTTCCCGACGAGGACATAGTCCGACGTTATCACGTGGACCAGAACAGCTTAATGCTCATCGAGAGCGCGCAGGCTTACTGGCTCTACCGCATGATCAATACTAGGAACCCCCTGGAAGAGAAAATGACCCTGTTCTGGCACGGCCTTTTCGCCACAGCGTACGGGAAGCTGAACCACGCCAAGGCGGTGGTCAATCAAACAAATACCTTCCGGCGTGTCGGTCTCGGCTCCTTCCAAAGCTTACTTGTGGAGCTGTCCCGCGACCCGGCCATGATCTTCTGGCTGGATAACAAGGATAACCACAAAGATGCGCCGAACGAGAACTACGGTAGAGAGCTCCTTGAGCTCTTCTCAATGGGCATAGGCAACTATACCGAGGACGATGTCAAAGCCTGCGCCCGAGCATTCACGGGGTGGACAATCGCCAATGCCGACTACATGAGCATCAGAGCCTCTCGGGACTCGGTATGGCCCCATGGCCGGTTGGACTGGCAATTTGCTTACCAGCCTGAGGACCACGACGGGGACACCAAGACCTTTCTCGGCCAAACCGGCGCCTTTAATGGCGAGGACATCATCGACATCGTCTGTCAGCAACCAGCGACCGCATGGTTCATCGCCGGCAAGTTGTACAGATTCTTCGTCGCCGACGAACCGGACGAAACAGCGATTCAGATCCTGGCCGACGAGTTTCAAGACAGTGGCGGGGACATCCGATCCGTGATGCGCCGACTGTTCCTTTCGGATTTCTTCAAGGCAGAGAAAGCCCGCTTCGCTAGAGTCAAGAGCCCTGCGGAGTTGGTAGCCGGTACCGCCAGGCTAGCTGGCAGCTACAGCTCTACCAGTTGGGACATAGTGGAACGGGCTGCTGAGGCCAACTTCATGGGCCAGGAGGTGTTGAACCCTCCCACGGTTGAAGGCTGGCACACCGGCAACGAGTGGGTCGATACCGGCACCCTGGTAGAGCGTGTCAATGCAGCGGCCGAAGAGATCGGAGACCCCAGCCAGCCGGGGGTCCAGGCTATCATTCACAGGATCAGGGCTATTGACCCGGTGATTACCCCCGCCAACATGGTGGAGGCCTGTCTGGACCAGCTTGGCGCCTTCCAGGTCTCCGAGAGCACCCGGAATGAGCTGACGCGTTACGCTGAAGCACTGGGCGACTTGAAATTCGATCAGACCGGGTCAGAGCAAAGGGTCGCCGAGATGCTCCAGTTGATGGTGTCCACCCGAGAGTACCAAATGGCCTGATGTTGCGCTCAACCTTTGGTTTAACCCGTTCTGAGAACAGATGGTTCACTATGTTTACCAGGTGCCTCACAGATGACGATAGCAGCTACTTTCACCTATAGCCACACCGTCGGGTTCCTAGCCAACCAGGGTAGAGGCTTCAACAACCCGATTGATGTGGCGCTGGATTCGGAAGGTGTGCTCTATGTGTTGAACCGGGGCGGGCCTGAGTTGGGTGTTCGATTGGCCTACAAGCGGGTCACCATTTGCACCGTTGACCAGGAATACTTAGGGGAGTTCTGCACCGGCGGTATGGATGACGGCGAGCTATGGTGGCCCAGCGCGCTGGCTTTCGATAGTAAAGACCGCCTATACATCGCCGACGAATTCCTACAGAGGGTATGCCAATTTAGCAAGGAAGGCCAACTCCTGTGCCAGTGGGGCACCGAGGGGTCAGATGACGGCCAGTTCAACCGCCCCTCGGCCATAGCCGTTGACTCAGAGGATGTGCTGTACGTAACGGATAGCATGAACCACCGGGTCCAGAAATTCACTGGTGACGGTAGATTCATTGGGAAATGGGGACAGCCCGGGGATGGCGCAGGCCAGTTCAATATGCCGTGGGGAATAGCAGTGGATAACCACGGGGATGTGTATGTGGCCGACTGGCGCAACGACCGCGTCCAGAAGTTCGACCCCACAGGGACCTTCCTGAACGAATGGGGCCGACCTGGGGATGATGAGGGACAGTTTCATCGTCCCTCGGGCGTGGCGGTTGACAGCGACGGCATGATCTACGTCGCTGATTGGGGCAATGAGCGCGTGCAGGTGCTGAGCCCCGACGGAAGGGTGCTAGCTGTATTACGAGGTGCCTCAGAGGAGCCTCAGTGGGCCACCGATTACTTCCTGGCCAACCCTGACGAGGCGGCTGCGAGACAGCAAGCGAACCTTGAGCCGGTTCTGGACCCGCCAGCGGAATCCAACCGGGAAGAGTCAGCCAATATAGAAAAGCTGCTCTGGGGTCCCACGGCGGTGAAGGTCGACAACCACGGCAGGATCTACATCGTAGACAGCTGCCGCCACCGGTTGCAGATTTACTCTAACGCAGGTTAGCACCAGCTTCTAACTCGCCTGCTTCTGTCCGCGCTCTATCCTCGCCCAAGAGTCCCGGAGCGAAACCGTCCGGTTGAACACCAGTGCACCCGGGGCAGAGTCCACCGAGTCTACACAAAAGTAGCCCAAGCGCTCGAACTGGTACTGCGCTCCGGGTGCAGCGCAGTCCAGGCTGGGCTCGACCCGGCAGGAGGCGAGGCTCTCCAAAGAATGGGGGTTAAGATGGGCCTTGAAATCGGTGCCGTCGGTTTCGTCATAGGGGTCAGGATTCAAGAACAGGCGATCATATAGGCGCACTTCAGCCTGGAGGGCATGACGCTCCGACACCCAATGGAGAGTGCCTCGTACCTGGCGTCCATCGACGGAGGATCCGCCACGCGTTTCTGGGTCGTAGGTGCAATGTAGCTCAACCACCTCTCCGGTTGCTTCATCCTTGACCACATCGACACAGGTGACATAGTAGGCCCGCCTGAGCCTTACCTCGCGGCCTGGGGCCAACCGGAAATACCCTCTGGGTGGGTCCTCTCGGAAATCGTCCCGCTCTATATATACTACCTTGGAGAATGGGACCTTTCGCGACCCCATTTTGGGTGGGTCATCAGGGAAGTAGGGGACGTCCAGCTCCTCCTCTTGGTCCTCAGGATAGTTGTCGATGACGACGCGCAACGGGCGCAACACCGCCATAACCCTGGGTACCTTCTGGTTCAGGTCGTCCCTGATGCTATGCTCCAGCAGAGCTATATCCACCAGGGTATCCCTCTTGGCCACGCCAACCCTATCGCAGAAGTCGCGAATGGCCTCTGGGGTGTAGCCACGCCGCCTCAGCCCTGACAGGGTCGGCATTCGCGGATCGTCCCATCCTGGAACGTATCTCCCTTCCACCAACTCAATCAACCTTCGTTTGCTCAGGATAGTATAGGTGAGGTTCAATCGCGCGAACTCAATCTGTTGAGGGTGAAAGATCTGCAGAGAGTCTAGAAACCAGTCGTAGAGAGGGCGGTGGTCTTCGAACTCCAACGTGCAGATGGAGTGGGTCACGCCTTCGATGGAGTCAGATTGCCCGTGGGTGAAATCGTACATGGGGTAGATGCACCATTCGTCGCCAGTCCTGTGATGAGTAGCCCGGAGGATGCGGTACATCACCGGGTCCCGCATGTTTAGGTTCGGTGACCCCATGTCGATCTTGGCCCGGAGGACACAGGCACCGTCGGGAAACTCCCTGGCGCGCATCCGCTCAAACAGGTCCAGGTTTTCCTCCACCGAGCGGTCCCTATAAGGACTATTCCTGCCGGCGCTGGTCAACGTCCCCCGATACTCCCTGATTTCCTCAGCGGTCAGGTCGCACACGTAGGCCAGACCCTGCTTGATTAGCTGCACCGCGTACTGGTAAAGCTGCTCGAAATAGTCCGACGCGTAGCACAGGTGCTCACCCCAGTCCCAACCTAGCCAACGCACGTCTTCCTGGATGGAGTCGACGTATTCCGTCTCCTCCTTGGTGGGATTGGTGTCGTCATACCTCAGGTGACAGACGCCGCCAAACTCAGACGCAACGCCAAAATTGAGGCACACCGACTTGGCGTGTCCGATATGGAGGTAACCATTGGGCTCGGGAGGGAACCGGGTAATTACTCGGCCCTCGTATTTGGAGGACCTTTGGTCTTCAGCAACTATGGTGCGAATAAAGTCTGCTGGGGTGTTGGTTTCACTAGAGGCCATATCGCAGGGCCTCCTTGGTGCATTTGAAGTACAGGTATTTAGCTGTGCTGCCCGGTCGAGTTTAGAGGCATTTGCTCGACCCATCAAGAGCAGCTAGGAGTTTAGTCCAATTGCGACATAGCGGATTCGACTCGGCCCAGCACTCTTTCCCGTCCCAACACTTCCAATGTCTCGAACAAGGGCGGTGAAGCAGAGCGGCCGGTGGCGGCCACTCGCAACACACCGAAGAACTGGCGGGGCGAAAGGTCCAAGCGCTGAGCGGTGGCCCGTAATAACTCTTCCAAAGCCTGGTGGGTAAATTCTGATAATGCGCCAAGTTCCCCTCGGGCAGCGTCCAAAGCGGATCGAGTGGCCTTCTTGTCCATCCCCTTTTGCACTAGATCACCGTTTTCGACATGCAAGTGGTCTTGAAAGAAGTAAGAGGTTATCTCCGCCGAGTCGGACAGGAGCTTGAGCCTCTCCTGGACCAGAGGCACGATGCGGGCCAAATAGTCTCGGTCCACAGGAAGTAGCTGAGGTTCCAAGTCTCGTTCCATGTAGGCCAGCATCCGATCAGTGAGGGCCTCTGTTGAAAGCTGACGAATGTATTGCCCGTTCATCCACATCAACCGGTCGCTATCGAAGATTGCTGCAGACTTGGTGATGCGCTCCAAGGAAAAATTATCTACCACTACGTCGGTCCCCATAAGGTCCGACTTATCGTCCAAGGACCACCCCAATAGAACTAGAAAATTCCAAACAGCTTCAGGCAAATATCCAGCATCCCGGTAGTCCTGAACGGGGGTGGCGCCGTGCCGCTTGGAAAGCTTAGCCCGGTCTGGACCCAATATCATGGGGAGATGCCCAAATTGGGGCGGCGGCAGACTTAAAGCATGGTAGAGTTGCAGGTGCCGAGGGGTGCTGGGCAGCCACTCCTCAGCCCTCAAAACATGGCTGATCTTCATGCTGTGATCGTCGGCTACCACAGCCAGGTGATAGGTGGGGAACCCATCGGACTTCAGGATCACAAAGTCGTCCAGCAGATCATTCTGCCACTCAACTCGTCCGCGGATCAGATCGTGGACCTCCGTGACGCCTTCAGTGGGCATCGCAAAGCGTATCACCGAAGGGCCGCCCCGGCTCTTTAACTCATCAGCTTGCTCTCGCGTTAAGTGACGGCAGCGACGATCATACCCCGAGGGATCATTCCGCTGTTGCTGCTCCCGCCGCATCTCATCCAGCCGCTCCCGAGTGCAGTAGCAGCGATAGGCGTGGCCACTCCGGATCAGCCCCTCCGCCAACTCCTGGTATGCGGACAGCCGTTCCGACTGGAAGTAGGGCCCGAACGGACCACCCACCCTTGGACCTTCGTCCCAGTCGATGTCCAACCACTCCAGGCCGTCCAGAATGGCGTCTACGGCCTCAGGGACCAACCTTTCTTGGTCGGTATCTTCAATTCGGACTATGAACTTTCCGCCATGGTGCCTGGCGAAGAGCCAGTTAAACAAAGCGGTACGAATATTGCCGATGTGCGGCAGCCCGGTAGGACTGGGCGCGAACCTTACGCGGACTTGTTCAGCCACCTCGTTACCCCCTGGAAGTCGGCGACAATTGTAACATGTTCCTAGTCTCAGACCGCTCCGCGCCCTCTTTCAAATCCGACAAGACGGATGCCAGCTCCTCCGGAAGGCCGGCGTGGAAATCCACTGGCTCACCGCCGTTGGGATGGCGAAATCCAAGGTGGTGTGCATGCAGAAATTGGCGGGCCAGAACAGCAGATGTTTTTCCGTACACGCGATCCCCTAATATCGGGTGCCCTAGATAAGCCAGGTGGACCCTGATTTGATGGGTACGTCCGGTCTCAAGGTACAACTCCAGCAGACTGTAGCCATCAATCCGTTCCAACACTCGATAATTGGTGCGGGCTTCACGACCGCCAACCGTCACTGCCATGCGTTTGCGGTTTCGGGGATCGCGACCGATGGGGGCCTCGATGACACCTTGCTCGGGGTATAGCTGGCCCACGGCCAGAGCAAGATAACCTTTGGTAACTTCCCGGTCCTTGATTTGTTCCGATAATTCTTGATGAGACTGATGAGTCTTCGCCACCACCATCAGCCCGGACGTGTCCTTGTCTAGTCGGTGCACAATGCCCGGGCGCAAATCACCGCTGATTCCCCGCAGGTCTGGACACAAAGCCAGCATCGCGTTTACCAGAGTGCCGTCAGGATGGCCTGGACCGGGGTGGACCGATAGGCCGGCGGGCTTGTCGATCACAGCGACATCAGCATCCTGATATACCACGGTTATCGGCAACCACTGGGGGACGAGGTCCACCTTTCGCGGGGGAGGCACGGTCACTGAGACCCAGTCTCCGGCATGGACTCTCTGAGACGGTTTGGCGGGATGGCCATTGACGGCAACGTGCCCCTGGGAGATGAGCCTTTGGATTTGGCTTCTTGTCTGCCCGGTATCCTGATCCACCAGAAATTGGTCCAGACGGTGGTAAGCACGGTCTGCCTGGTATTGTTTTCTTGAGCCAGCTTGCAGGGTCATGGCCAGTTGGCGCAGCGCCACGCCGCGGCTTCCTTTAACTCCGGTCCTCTATCCATTCCCGCACACCGCACGCCGAGCACCGCCATCCTTGGCGCCATGGCAGCATGTCGGCATCACAGATAGGACATAAGGTGTAGCTATAATGGAAGGCCGTCCCGTCTATCGGCACGGTTCCATCCCCGGCCATCGACTCCTTGGCCTTTCTTTGCCCCCGCTCGGTCTTCAGGAACAGCCAAGCGAGGAAGACCAGCCCTGTCACGATAGAAGCGTCGGCAAGATTGAACACCGGCCAGGCGCCAACATCCAGGAAGTCCGTCACGTGCCCCAGCCGGACCCGGTCCAATAGGTTGCCGACGGCACCGCCGAGCTGCAAACCTAGACTTAACCGCAGCAAGAAGCCAGGCCGGTGTTGGCTTCGGTAAATGAACACCAAGATCGTGACCCCCACAAACGATGCGAAGATCAAAGGAAAATTCTGGTCTTGGAACAGACCGAATGCGCTGCCGGTGTTGTAGGTGTGGGTAATGCGAAGGAAGCCTTCCCGGGGGAATGACTCGCCAAGAACTAGATAAGACTGTACCACGTACTTGGTAATTTGATCGATTACCAAGACTATCAGACCAAGCTGAAGGAGTATGAGGTCTCGGTAGATGGGAGGGCGTCGCGGAGAGGCGGTCCCTATGGTGTCACCTCGGTGCCCCATTGGAGCTTAAGTAAGGTGCTCCGCGAAGAACCGGTTGATGCGGGGGCCAAGCTGGTCTTCGTAGCCCACCCAGTAATGGTCCGCCCCTTCAACTATGTGGCAGTCCGGCTCATTTTGGAAGGATGAAAGCACCGGTTCAAATTCGTCTGACTGGACCAGCTTGTCCCGGTCTCCTGAGATCAAGAACACAGGCTGCTTCCTTTTCCTCAACGGGGAGCTTTCCAATGCTCTGATTGGGGGAGAAATAAGAGCCACTGCTTTGGCGCTCTTTTGTAGTGCCTCGCTGCCCAAGACCACGGAAGCCCCGAAGGAGTAGCCAGCCAAGCCTACTCTGCGGGCGTTTACCCCAGGCCACGCCTTGATCAAGTCCAAGGCGGCCTTGGCCTCTTTATACTCCTGTTCTCCCTTGGTATGCTCCCCTTCGCTGGCTCCCACACCCCGAAAGTTGAATCGGAGAGTGACGATCCCCTGCTCCGCTAAAGCGAAACACACGCTCATCACGACATTGTTGTCCATGTTTCCCCCGAAGAGGGGGTGGGGATGGCATACGACCACTCCGGGCAGGCCGCTGGCCTCACCCTCAGGTTGGGCTACCACGCCCTCGAAGCTCAAACCGTCTGCTTTGAATGTCACCGCGCTCTGCCGCATAGCTCTTTCCTCATCAACAGTCCTGTCATCATAGGAGACCCGTGGGGGTTTGGCAAGAAAACAATGGCCTGCCAACAGGGACTCCACCTAACGCGAATCTCCCCGCTCGTCCTGGGGCTGTCGAAGGACCTCGTTCATGCTTCGACAAGCCTGTCCTGAACCTGCCGAAGGGCCTGTCCCAAGTCTACCGAGGGCTCACCCCGAACGGACTTCCACGGACTCCGAGAATCAACAGCCCCAGGGCCTGTCAGTTACGAACTCGCAGACCGCTCCTTGCGGTAGTGCAGTCCTGGCAATGCTGCTAGAATGACGACAAAATCCCCTGGAACAGGAGGCCGAATGCAGGTAATTGATCTTCGGAGCGACACGGTCACCCAGCCCACAGACGAAATGCGCCAAGCAATGGCAAGCGCCGAAGTTGGGGACGACGTCTTCGGTGAAGACCCGTCCATCAACCGGCTACAAGAGAAAGCAGCCGATCTGTTGGGCAAAGAAGCCGGTCTGCTTACCTCCAGTGGCACGATGAGCAACCTTATAGCCGCGCTAACCTACTGCCAACGGGGCGACGAAGTAATCATGGGCGATCAGGCCCACATGTTCTGGAACGAGTCGGCCGGAACATCCGGCCTAGCTGGGGCCCAAATCCGGCTGGTGCCCAATGGTACCCAGGGACGTATCGACCCGGCGGATGTCGAAGGCGCGATCCGGCCTAGGACCAACATTCATTTCCCGCCCACAACCTTGGTCTGCTTGGAGAACACTCACAACCGCTGTGGCGGTGGTGTCCTTACTCCCGAGGACACCAAGGCAGTGGCCGACGTGGCCCATGCCGCCGGCGCCAGCGTACACCTAGACGGGGCCCGCATCTTTAACGCCGCTGTAGCCCTTGAGGTGCCGGCAAAAGAGCTCGTTGCAGATGTGGACGACCTTAGTTTCTGCTTGTCGAAAGCCCTTAGCTGCCCCGTCGGGTCGGTGTTGTGCGGCTCTCTAGAATTCATCGACCAAGCACGCAGGTGGCGCAAAATGATAGGTGGGGGCATGCGCCAAGCAGGAGTGTTAGCCGCCGCTGGCTTGGTGGCTCTAGACAATATGATCGAACGCCTCGCCGAAGACCACGCCAACGCCCGGCAACTGGCCCAAGGCTTGGCCAATATCGATGGTCTGCAAGTGGACCCCGAATCTATTCAGACCAACATCGTAATATTTGAGGTGGACCAAGGGCTGGGGTCGGCCACCGAGTTCATGAGCGCCCTGGACCGAGAAGGGGTCAAGGTCTCTTATCCGGGTGTTCAGTCGGTGAGGATGGTAACCCACCGGCATATTGACGGCAGCGACATAGACGAGGCGCTGGTCCGGGTGTCGAACGTGGTCCGGCAGCTCCGCTCAACAAACTGATAGCTGGCGGCTGGTATAATGGACTGACGGCATGGCCACACCATCGTCAATAGAAGAACGCATCGCTAAGCTCGAGGGTTCCTTCGAGCAGATAGATGGTCGCCTTGGTACCTTGGAGCAAGACCTCAGGTCCTTTCGATCGGAAGTGAACACCCGAATGGACGGCTTTCGATCGGAGGTGAACACCCGAATGGACCGGTTGATGTACTGGCAGCTGGGGCTGCTGGGGGCTATCGCAGGCTCCATCCTGACCACCGTGCTGACCAGAGTGCTCTGAATATCCACCAAGGCGACCATTTCCTTTTTGTCAACTGAAAAGACTGGATCGCCCATTCCCATAGAGGGTAATAGCCATGACCGAATCAGAACTACGCATAGTCGCTCCCACGGCGATAGTTGGCTACGGGTTTCAGGAGAGCTCGCTGGAACGCGCCCTTCAGAACGACCCCCACCTCATCGCCTGCGACGGGGGAAGCACCGACCCGGGCCCCAACTACCTGGGGATGGGCAAGGCCTTCGTCGGCCGGGATGCAGCCAAGCGCGACTTGGCTCTGATGCTCCAGGCTGCGGTCGACCGGAGTATACCGCTGATCATAGGCACCAGCGGTGGTGCCGGAGGCGATGTTCACCTGCAATGGACCAGGGAGATCGTGGAAGAGATAGCTGCCGAAAACAACCTCCACTTCAAGCTGGCCCTGATTCACTCAGAGCAGTCCAAGGGTTATCTTGCCGAGAAACTGTCCCAAGGTAAGATAGAGCCCATCTGGCCGTTACCACCGCTAGATCGAGAAGGATTGGACAAGAGCTCCACCATCGTCGGCATGGCAGGTGTCGAACCTTACATCGAAGCCCTGGGTGAAGGCTCCCAGGTAATACTGTGCGGACGCTCCGATGACGCCGCTATATTTGCCGCCTTGCCCATCAAAGAGGAATTTGATCCAGCCCTGGGCTGGGTGGCGGGCAAGCTCCTGGAGTGCGGCGCTGCTTGTGCTGTTCCTCGGCAGAAATACGGTAGCGAAGGTATTACTGTAACCGTTCGGGAAGACCATATCCTGGTGGAGCCTAACCACCTGGGACTTGCTTGTACTCCCCTCAGCGTCTCTACCTTCTTCTTACACGAGAACGAGACACCAATCCATCACACAGAGCCGTCGGGGCTCTTGGACTTAAGCGAGCTTGAATGTGAAGCGGTTGACGATCGCACGGTGAAGATTACCGGGGCCCAATTCCTACCCCGGGACAAATACACCATCCGGCTTGAAGGTGTGCAACACGTGGGTTACCGATGCATTTGCATCTCCTACACCCGGGACCCAGTGCTGGTCCAATGTATTGACGAATACCTGGACAACGTCCGGGACTTGGTCGTCCGGCGCGTTGATGGCATGGGGGTCCCTCGGGAGGACTACAAGCTGGTCTTCAGGGTGATCGGCAAGAACGCCGTCATGGGCGAACGGGAGCCGATTCAGGAAGTCCTGTCCCACGAGCTGGGCATTATCATGGAGGCGGTGGCGCCTACTCAGGACCAAGCCAACGAGATCCTGGGTTTGGCCAGGCAAGCAGGAAAGAATCTTCACTACGAAGGCAAACTTTGTGATGAGGGATGCTTGACCTACCCCTATTCACCGTCGGATATTCCGGCAGGACCGGTATACGAATTCAACATGCTCCACGCTGTGGAGCCGGATAGCCCACTGGAAATGTTTCCCATCGAGTACCTGAATGTTTAAGCGGTCGGCCGTCAGCTAACCCACTGGTCGTCAAACTCCCTAGATACAAAGGCTATGGCAAAAATACGTGACCTGGCAATAGTATGCCGCAGCAAAAATGCCAACCCGTTCTTGATTACACTTGACCTGGTGTTTCCTGACAAAGACACCTTTGAGAGGGTGCGCCGATCGGGCCGGGTGAGCAAAGGATCGATCTCTCGCTTGTACAAGGTGGCGGAAACCGATGTATTGCTGGTAGAGTTCCCCCCGGCCAACGCCATAAAAGCAACAATACCCCGGCTGCACGGGTCCGGTGCCGTGGAGGACACGGACGTTTACGGAGCCCAGCAGCACGGACCACTGATGGACCTTGAGATTCCAGACTAGCCCCCAGTCGTCATTGATCAGCACTTAGCAACAATCCGAAAGTCCGAGTGCGGGCTGGTTATCAGAGAGGCATTGCCGTGGCCGAGCTTTCGTTGCAACCCAACAGCACCGCTCTGCTGATTGCCGATTTCTATGCCGATATGATGAACACTGTACCCCACGCGGTGGACCGGCAGGTCGTGGCCAATACTCAGGCGTTGCAAACAGCCGCGAGAGACGCCGGGCTTCTGGTCTGTTATTGCGCCACGGTGTTCCGGCCCGGTTACGTCGAGATCAGCGACCGGAACAAGACATTTAGTCAACGCAAGAGCTCCGGCCAGCCTGCAGTCAGCGATCCGGTCCAGCTAATCCATCCTTCCGTCAGGCCCAAGGAAGGCGACGTGGTTGTGGGTAAACACCGGGTAAACGCCTTGTACGGCACCGACCTGGACATGGTCTTGAGGGCCAACGACATCAATAACTTGATAATCCTGGGCTACGCTACCAGCGGCGTGGTGCTATCCACCGTACGTTACGCGGCTGATCTGGACTATCGGCTGTTTGTGGTCGAAGACTGCTGCTCCGACCAAGACCCCGAGGTCCACGACTTCCTCACCCAGCGCATATTTCCCCGACAAGCTGAGGTTGTGTCGTCGCTAGAGGTGATCAGAGGGCTTCGAGGCGCCAGGTAACCGGTACCACACCCGCTAGGAGACAAAGTATTTGTCTCCCGTCCTTAGTGCCTCTTGCGGGATTTGCCGTCCCTGACGACAGAGGCCGCTAAGGGTTCTCTGGCGGGCCGACCGATGTTTCAGCGCCTTTTCCCCACCATTGCTTCAACCGCTGGGCAATCCATTTCTCCGAGCCTTCTTGGCTGGGTTCGTAGTAGCGGCGGTCCTTGAGCGATGGGGGGAGGAACTCCTGCTCAGTGAAGTGTCCATCATAGTCGTGGGAATACTTGTATCCCTTGCCGTAACCCATTCGCTGCATTAGTCCGGTGACGGCGTTACGCAGGTGTAGAGGCACCGGTTCGTTCTTGTGGTTGCGGACATCGGCAAGGGCTTTATCGATGGCGACGTATGCGGAGTTGCTCTTGGGCGCCGTAGCCAGATAAACCGTGGCCTCAGCCAGGGGGATCCTGGCTTCAGGCATCCCGAGAAAGTGGACTGCTTGCTGTGCCGCCATGGCCACCGTCAGTGCCTGGGGTTCGGCTAGGCCGATATCCTCCGCCGCTAGGACCACCAGTCTGCGGGCGATGAAAAGCGGGTCTTCACCGGATTCGATCATTCGGGCCAGCCAATATAGAGCGCCGTCGGGAGCGGAGCCGCGTACCGATTTTATAAACGCAGAAATGGTGTCGTAGTGGCCCTCCCCCGCTTTGTCATACAGCGGTGAGCGGCGTTGAAGGGCGTCGGCGATGGTTTCCAGGTCGATATTCCGGCCTCCCTCAGCATCGGGAGAGGTGGCGAAGGCCGCCGTTTCCAGGGCGTTTAAAGCCACCCTGGCATCGCCGTTGGCGATGTTGACCAGGTGCTCCAATGCCTGGGGTTCCAAGACCACCCCTAGCTCTCCCAACCCCCGTTCCGGATGGGCAATAGCGCGCCCGATAATCGTTCCCACCTGTTCGGAGCTCAGCGCCTCCAGCGTGAACACCCTGGACCTGGACAATAGCGGACCGATCACCTCAAAAGACGGGTTCTCGGTAGTGGCACCGATGAACGTAATGGTCCCGTCCTCCACATGGGGTAGGATTACATCCTGTTGAGCCTTATTGAACCGGTGTATTTCATCCACGAACAAGATGGTCCGCTGACTATACATGCCCTGCCGGTCCCGAGCCTCTGCTACCGTGCGGCGAAGATCGGCGACCCCTGAGGTCACGGCGGAAACTGACTCGAAGTGGGCGTCGGTGACAGTGGCGATCAAACGGGCCAACGTGGTCTTGCCACTTCCTGGGGGACCCCAGAGGATAAACGATGGCACCCGGTCAGCATCTATAGCCCGGCGCAGCACGCGGTCGGGCCCCACAATGTGCTCTTGCCCCACGAATTCTTCGAGCCCGCGGGGACGCATCCGGTCTGCCAGCGGAGCTTCCTGTTCAGCGCGGCGTTGCCGTCCGTGCTCAAACAGAGATTGACCTGATGTCACCAGTTTACTCCCAGAGGAGCCTCCAACCGTCCGTGGGCTAATGGCCGGGCGCTAGACCAACTCAGGCATGACTTTGTCGACGAACAGGCGCATCGACTTCTCTACTTCCTCGTGAGGCAGCATGCCGCCGGTATTAAACCAACACATAAACTCTTGAGGCCCCAACATTTCTTGAAACTCTTGAAGCCTCTCCACGCACTCTTGGGGCTCACCCACTGCTGAATTCTGGTCTCGGATGCGCTCAAAAGTGAGATTACTTAGCCCATCTTGCATCGTCTGGATGCGCGGATTGACCTTGGCAGCCCGGGTGGCGGCTGGTGACCACATCATGTCCTTGATCGAGCCCACGTAACTTCTTACGGTCGTCTCAAGGTGAGTTTGAGCCTTCTTGCGGTCTTCAGAGACGACCACAGGCACCGCCACGGTAATCTTACCGCTGCTGGGGTCCCGGCCTGCCTCCGCGAGCTTCTCTTTGTAAACCGCCAAACCCTCTTGGGCCCGCTCATTGGTGCTGATCAACGGCGCCACCAACAGGTTGAACCCCAAAGTGCCCACCATTCCGAAAGTGTCAGGCCCAGTGGCGGCCACGTACACCGGCGGGTAAGGCTTCTGAACTGGTTTGGGAACCACTTGAAGGTCCTGGGCTTGGTAGTACTTGCCGTCGTAGGACAGCTCGTCGTTGGTCCAAGCCTTTAAGACCAGCTCGACAGCCTCGAAGAACCGGTCCCGGCCTTCCTCCATGGACACACCGTAACCTTCGAAATGGCTGGGAATGATCCCCCTGCCGATGCCAAATATGGCGCGTCCCTGGGACAGGATGTCCAGGGTTGCTGTCTCCTCAGCAAGCCGGATAGGGTGGTGTAGCGGCATCAGGTTGACCGCGGTGCCCAGCTTGATACGCCGCGTTGTTTGGGCGATTGCCGAGGCCAGCAGCAAAGGGGAAGCCAGGATGGAGAACCTTGGATGAAAATGAAGCTCGGCCAGCCAGGCGGTGCTAAATCCTAGTTGGTCGGCAAGCTGTATCTGGGCGATGGTGTCAGCATAGCGTTGGCCCGGGGACTGGTCAGCCGCACACGGTAGCTGATAAAAGACGCCAAACTCCATGGCTAGGTTCTCTCCCTTGCGCTGAGTCCAAGCGTTCTGTTATCGAAACTGGGGCATTATCCGCTCTGCGAATAGCTCCATCGATTTCGCGACTTGCTTATGAGGTGCCATGCCACCTATGTTAAACCAGCACATAAACTCATGGTTGCCGTAGGTTTCTTGAAGACGACGTAGCTTATCCGCACACTCCTCGGGTTCTCCAACAACAGCGAACTCGTCGTAGATCTGCTCGTAGTTAAGACTGTTGGCGCGTTGAGCGCCGCGGGACGAGCCACCCATCTCCCTAAGGGTGCCCAGGTAATTGTTGATCGTTTCCTCAAATCCGGCTTGGGCTTTCTTGGCGTCATCGGCGACGTAGACCGGCACATTGATATTGACCTTGGCCAACGACATATCATGCCCGTGCTCCTCAAGCGTTTGCCGGTACACATCCAATCCCCGAAGCGCTCCCTCGACGGTTACTATCAATGGCGCAACCAGGATGTTGTGGCCCATAGACCCCACGATCCCGAAGGTATCCGGACTGTTGGATGCTACGTAAACCGGTGGGTGAGGCTGCTGGTAGGGCTTGGGGACTAACCGTAGTCCTTGAGCCTGGTAGAACTCCCCTTGATAGTGGAACTCCTCCTGGGTCCAAGCTCCCAGGATGTACTCCAAGGCTTCTCTGAACCGGTCACGCCCCTCGGATATGTCCACTCCGTAAGCCTCGTAATGGCTGAGCATGGACCCTCGGCCGATGCCAAAGATAGCCCGGCCGTGGGACAACAAGTCGAGAGTCGCAGTTTCTTCGGCTAGACGGATAGGGTGGTGTAGCGGCACCAGGTTCACTGCGGTGCCGATCTTTATCCGTTGGGTCGTTCTGGCCAGGGCTGAAGCCACTAACAACGGTGCCGATAAAACAGAAAACTTGGGATTGAAGTGAAGCTCGGCAAGCCAGGCAGCGTCAAACCCCAACTCGTCCGCCAACTGGACCTGGGCGAGTGTATCCTCGTAGCGGTCTATTGGGGTCTGGTCTGCCGCACAGGGTAGCTGGTAAAAAACTCCGAATTCCATAAAGCAGGATACCTTTGCTGAAGTGCATGTGGGTTGAACATGGGAGTCTAAAGCGGGATGTTGCCGTGTTTCTTAGCCGGCAGAGTATCCCTCTTGTTACGAAGCATCTCCAGTGCTTTGATTACCCTCGGCCTGGTGTCCGCTGGATCAATCACGTCGTCAACGTAGCCACGGTTGGCCGCTACGTAGGGGTTGGCGAATCTCTCTTGATAATCAGCGATCAACTCCTGCCTGGTCTGTTCGGGGTTCTCGGACCTGGAGATGCGGTCCCGGTGGATTATGTTAACAGCGCCCTCGGCCCCCATAACAGCTATTTCGGCTGAGGGCCACGCCAGGTTAACGTCGGAACGCAGGTGCTTGCTGCTCATGACGATGTAGGCGCCACCGTAGGCTTTGCGGGTTATTACGGACACCTTGGGGACAGTCGCCTCCGCATAAGCGAAGATAAGCTTGGCCCCATGGCGAATTATGCCGCCATGCTCCTGTTCGACACCTGGCATGAACCCGGGGACGTCAACCAAGGTCACCAAAGGGATATTGAAGGCATCGCAAAAGCGGACAAATCGGGCCGCCTTGGTGGAAGCATCGATGTCCAACACCCCCGCCAAGTGGTTCGGCTGGTTGCCCACCAGGCCCACGGTGTTGCCGTCAAATCTCCCGAATCCAACGATGACGTTTGGCGCAAAGCTTTGGTGGACCTCCATGAAATCCGCATCGTCGACGATGCGGAACATGACCTCGCGCATATCGTAAGGACGGTTGGGCTCATCGGGTACAAAATAACGTAGGTCCGTGTCCAGCCTGGAAGCCGGGTCCAGTGTAGTAATCAGCAGCGGATCATCCAGGTTGTTGAGGGGCAAGAAGGTCATGAGCCGCCGGACTTCATCCAGACACTCCTCTTCTTTGTCATATACGAAATGAGCAATGCCGCTGAGGGTAGCATGGGGGGTCGCTCCTCCCAATTCTTCGTGGGTCACTTCTTCGCCCGTAACCGCCTTAATGACGTCGGGGCCCGTTATGTACATTTGGCCCGTGCCCTTGACCATGAAGATGAAGTCCGTGATGGCGGGGGAGTAGACCGCTCCGCCAGCCGCGGGACCTACGATCACGGATATTTGGGGGATTACACCGGAATAGAGGGTATTCCGAAGGAAAATGTCCCCATAAGCTGCCAGGCTTGTGGCGCCTTCTTGAATTCGAGCCCCACCGGAGTCATTGAGACCAATTATGGGGCATCCTGTCTTGGCGGCCAGGTCCATGGCTTTGCAAATTTTTTGGCTGACGGCCTCCGAAAGGGAGCCACCAAGCACAGTGAAGTCCTGAGCGAAAGCGAACACTTGACGCCCATACACCATACCGTGGCCAACGACTACTGCGTCTCCCAGAAATCTTCGGTCGTCCAGGCCGAATTCAGTGGACCGGTGGACTACGAAAGCATCCAGCTCTTGAAATGTGTCCTCGTCCATTAGCCGTACCAGCCGCTCCCGGGCGGTTAGCTTGCCGCGGTCATGCTGCTGGTCGATGCGTTGCTGCCCTCCCCCTAGTTGGGCCTGCGCTCGCATCTGCTCCAGAGCATCAAGTTTCTGGTCGATTAGCCGTTTCTCTGCCGTCATTAACCTAGGCGGCCTCCCCTGCAAGCTGGGTTCATCCTAGCAGACGGGTATAGGCCATGCAAGAATCGGAAGCGGTGGATGAAACGCGTTGGCCGCAACGCCACAGGCCTGAGACTAGGAAGGACTGGGGTAGTCGCGTATTACCTCAATTACAATTGAAGGTGTGTCGAACGCTGTATGAAGCTTGATGAAGGCTTACGTCCGGGCTTAGAAGAATAGCCTAGAAACCCAGAAAAGATTATTATTTCAGTAAGGGACCAAGCCTGGCTGCAGTTATATTCCGATATGCCTGAGCACTTAACGTCGATGGTGTTAAAGAGCTGAGCTGCGGCCGGAGTGTTAGCCTGCAAAAATATATTGGGGAGCGACCCAACGTGTTAAGGATGCCTGGGGGACGTTTGCTGGCATGGGGCCAACGAACCTACCTCATGGGAGTTATTAACGCCACCCCTGACTCCTTCTCCGGCGACGGTCTGGGATCAGATATCCCAGCCATAGTCGACCGGGCGTTGCTTCTGGAGGCAGAGGGCGCCGACATCATCGACTTGGGCGCGGAATCGACCCGGCCCGGCTCCTCGCCGGTGAGCGTCGATACAGAGTTGAGTAGATTGATACCTGCATTGGGAGCAATCTTGGCCAGCGTAAGCATCCCTGTCAGCGTAGATACCTACAAAGCAGAGGTTGCGCGCCAAGCGATAGACGCAGGGGCCACGATGATCAACGATGTATGGGGGTTGAAGGCCGATCCCGAGATGGCCCGGGTCGCCGCTAACGCCGGTGTTTCAGTGGTGCTAATGCACAACCAGGAAAAGGCGCAATACCGAGACTTGGTGGCAGATGTGCGTGACAGCTTGGCCAACAGCGTATCAATCGCTCTCCGGGCTGGGGTGCCCGAAGACAGGATCATCATCGATCCGGGCATAGGATTCGGCAAGACGCCGGAGCACAACCTGGAAATTTTGCAGCGTCTCCGGGAATTCAAGAGCTTGGGATATCCGTTACTGGTGGGGCCATCACGCAAGTCCACCATTGGGCTACTGCTGGAGCTGCCACCAGACCAAAGGGTGGAAGGGACCGCCGCCATGGTGGCCCTGTCAATCGCTGGTGGAGCCGATTTGGTCCGAGTGCACGACGTTAAGGAGATGTCACGGGTGTCTCGAGTGAGCGATGCTGTAATCCGAGGTTGGCGGCCCGAACGTTGGGACCGGTAACCGTTTACTTGGGGTTGGGCTCCAACCTGGGCCGCCGGGAAGAATACCTGGCTCAGGCAGTATACCTCGTTTCCAATCCCGCCTTGGTTATCCCAGAAGCTCTAACTATAGACCAGGATTGGAGTATAGAGTTGGTCCAGTCCTCCCGGGTGTATGAAACGCCGCCTTGGGGATATAAAAACCAAGCCGATTTTCTGAACTGCGTTCTTGGTGTGCAAACAACTATCAAGCCAACGGCCTTGCTTCACCTGGCCAAAGCGATTGAGCGTAAGCTAGGGCGACAGCCTTCACGGCGCTTTGGTCCCAGAGTCGTTGACATAGATATCCTGCTATATGGCGACCAAAGGATCGACCTGCCGGGTCTAACAATTCCTCATCCCAGGTTGCACCAGAGGGCCTTTGTCCTTGTGCCGCTGGCCGAGTTGGCGCCCAGCTTCATGCATCCGACGTTGGGTGTCACCATCAGCCAGTTGGAGTCAAGGACGCCGGACAGGAATCAAGTCAAGGCCTGGGGAGCGGTTCCACAGATTTCCCATGAGGATACTGGTCCAAAGAACCCCAATCAGGTTGACAATCTTGGCTGACTGGCGGATATTTTAACTAAGAATATTTCCTGCTTAACACGCAGCCATAACTGCATAGAACTAACTATTACTGACTGAGGAGTAAACGATGGCGGACAAGCAATTAACCTTCGATCAAGAGGCCCGCGTACACCTGATGAGAGGGGTAGATGAGCTCAAACGGGTGGTCGGCCTGACCTTGGGTCCCAGTGGCAGGAACGTCCTCCTCAGCCGTATGTTCGGGCTTCCCATCGTTTGTAGCGACGGTGTCACCATCGCCAAAGAGGTTGAACTTGCTGACCCTTATGAGAATATGGGCGTTCAGTTGGTGAAGGAGGCAGCTTCCAAGACCAACGACGTGGTCGGCGACGGCACCACAACCTCAGTGGTCCTGACCCAAGCGATCGTACGCCAAGGCTTCATGAACGTAGCGGCTGGAGCCAACGGGACGGCTCTGAAGACCGGGATTGGAAAAGCAGTGGAAACTGCGGTAGCAGAGCTGAAAAAGATGGCCACTCCGGTGGAAAACCGGGAGCAAATCGCTCGAGTAGCCGCTCTGTCGGCCCACGAGGAAGCGATCGCGCAGTTGTTGGCCGATGCCATGGACAGAGTGGGCCGAGACGGGGTGGTCACCGTAGAGGATTCCAAAGCGTTGGCCGATGAGCTGGAATTCGTAGAAGGGGTCCGATTGGACCGCGGCTACTTGTCACCCCATTTCGTTACCGACACCGAGCGCATGGAGACGGTCCTAGAGGAACCCTTCTTCTTGCTAACGGACCAGAAGGTCAGCTCTCCCAATGACATCGTGCCGATCATGGAAGCCGTCATTCAAGCGGGCCGGCGGCCTCTGGTAATCATCGCAGAGGATGTGGAAGGCGAAGCCCTGGCCACAATGGTAATCAATAAGATCCGAGGTACCCTCAACTGCATCGCCATCAAAGCCCCGGGCTTCGGGGAGCGACGCAAGGCGCTGCTCGAGGACATGGCTATAGTAACGGGCGGCACCGTGATCAGCAGCGATGTCGGGCTTCAGTTGGACGCGGCTGAGCTCGGCCATCTGGGATCGGCGCGGCGGTTGGTGGCGCAGAAGGATGAGTCAACGGTAGTAGAAGGCCGAGGCTCCGAGCAGGCCATCAAAGACCGGCTGGAGCAACTGAGGGTGCAGATTGAGGAGACCACGTCTGACTATGACCGGGAGAAGCTGGAGGAACGCCGGGCCGCTCTGGTCGGGGGAGTAGCAGTGGTAAAAGTCGGCGGTGCCACCGAGCCTGAAGTCACTGAGAGAAAGTCCCGGACCGATGACGCCTTGTCGGCTACTCGAGCAGCAGTAGAAGAAGGAATTGTGCCCGGCGGTGGAGTAGCACTGGTGCGTACCGAAGGCGCTCTGCTGGACCTGGAGAAGCAGCTATCCGCCGATGAAGCACTGGGAGTCCGTCTGGTTCGGATGGCGTTGAGTGCGCCGATAACGCTGATAGCCGATAATTCCGGCTATCCCGGGATGGTAGTCCTAGACAAAGTCCGGGAAGGAGAGGGTGACTGGGGCTTTGACGCGGAGAAAGGCGAATATTGCAATATGATCCCACGGGGCATCGTTGATCCGGTGAAGGTCACCAGGTCCGCCCTTGAGAATGCGGGCAGCATCGCCGGGATGATGCTAACCACCCAAGCCGTGATTACTGAAATTCCGGAGGAAAAACCCCTACCGGCTGACATGCAGGACTTCATGCACGATTAGGAGGTTCTTCCGGCTAAACGCCCAAGCGGCCCAACGCTGTCATTGTTCGAGGATTTGTGACGCGTCGGGCCGTTTTTGCGGATTGATGACCAGTCACCACACCTAAACGGGTAGCACCGTTCCAGGATCTTAGGAATGCCTAATGACAGGGGCCACGAGGGTCAGGCCACCAATTACCTCCAAGACGTTATGCCTAACACCAAAAATATCGTAATTGACTGCGCCACCGAGCTAGGCTTCGACTTGGTAAGAATCACCTCGGCCCAAGAGTTCGTCGAAGACCGGGCCGCAGCTATAGACCGAATCCGGTCTGGCATGATGGAGGGGCTGCCTTGGTACAACGAAGACCGGGTCACACGGGGGACCGACCCCCAAGCGCTGCTGCCAGGGGCACAGTCCGTGATTTGCTTAGGGTTGAACTATTACCAGCCCGACACCGACCCGCTTCCGGACCAGGGACCCTTGGTTGGGAAAATAGCAAGATACGCCTGGGTCCGGGATTACCACAACGTCATGAAGAAGCTGATGCGGGACTTGGTCCGAGGCCTTGAGGAGAGGCTGGGCACCCAGGTTTCTGCGCGTTGGTACGTGGACGACGGTCCCATGCTCGACAGAGCGGCGGCGCAGCGGGCCGGCCTGGGTTGGTTTGGAAAAAACACCAACATACTGACACCGGACCTGGGTTCCTGGGTGTTCCTCGGCCAGGTAATCACCGACCTGGAGCTAGAAGCCGACCAGCCGTTGAAAAAAACATGTGGTAGCTGCGTTAGCTGTATCGATGCTTGTCCCACTGGCGCCATCGTAGCCCCGTACGTTATCGACAACACCAAATGCATTTCCTACTTGACCATCGAAAACCGGGGCCCCATACCTGTTGAGTTGCGTCCCATGATGTTAGATTGAGTCTTCGGTTGCGACATATGCCAGGACGTGTGCCCCGTCAACCGCAAAGCCAGGCCGTCCACATCCGCCATCTGGCAGCCCGCCCATACTAATACCTCATCCATCATGGCGAAGAGACGCGAGCTAGGACTGCTTGACTTGGTGGGACTGCTGGAGATGACGGATGAGGAGTTCCGGGACCATTTCCGGGGGACTCCAATCATGCGGGCCCAGCGAGCAGGCCTCCAGAGAAACGCGTGCGTTGCGCTGGGGAACCTTCAGGACCCGGCTGCAGTGAACGCTCTAAGCCGGGTGTTGGGTGAAGGTGTGCCCTTAGTGCGGGGCCACGCTGCTTGGGCCTTGGGGCAAATTGGCAACGAAGAAGCCCGCGCTGCATTGGAACAATCGAGGGACATCGAGGCAGATCCTGGGGTGCTGCTAGAAATTGTAGCAGCGCTTCATGCCTGTGCTGCTGATCAAAGTGAGATCTTTGACCAAGCGTGGTGAAGCTGACGGTGTAACACCTGTACCCTGCGAGGATGAAGATCAGCGCCTTTCGCCCGAAAAAGGTAGGTCAAGACCCCATTTAACACAGCGATGGCTTCAAAGCCGCTAATCCGGTGGCCTATCCCACAGCCCCTGCCTTGGAGGCGGGACCTCTCCTCCCCGGGCCTCTTCTCCGTCTTTGGGGCTGGTGCAGTGGCTCAGCGACCATCTGCCCATGGTTGCGCCCGAATTTTAGTTTCCTCATCTCCTCTTCTATGAGAAGGAAATCGTTCTTCGGAAGCAGGTGAAGATTACCCTGGAAGGCCATGTACCAGTTCTCAGGCGGCCAACGCCTAATATAGTCCAGTCTCGGCGCCAGCAGGTTGGCATCTATGTATTGCTCTTCATCCAGCACAAGCTCCGGTTTGATTTGAATTCTATAGGGCCAGGTGGCGCTACCCTCGTTCTGCCATGTCGGGGAGTCGTCTTCGAAATAAGAAGATGTAGCGGTAGCAGTGGCGGTAAACCTGCGGGCTTGAGAGACGTAGAAGAGAATGCGGTCGCCGTACCCGATACGCTGAATTTTACGCCGATGCTGGGCCTTCAACGCCTGAAGGGTAAACCCCAAATCTTTGGTCACTTGAAAGTTCTCTACGTTCGATACGATCATCCAAAAATTGTGGGGCATATGTACCTCGGCAGCATATGAACGGGTGTTCACCCTGGTGTGCTGGTCACCTCACATCATTTTACCACGCTAGACCTCTTGAATCCCTTTCCGCATTAAAAGTGGCTAGTTATGAGCCTGTTGCTGCCTCGCGTTGGGTGCTGTAGTATCTATCGGCGAAGGCGCGTTGGTGCTGCGCTGATTGAACTTCTGCATCGGTCATTACACGGACTGACATTATGCAAAGGAGCTACCATGGCGACAGGTAACTCAAGAGACCGCGATATCGCAATTGTGGGAGTGGCGGAGTCCGACGAAATGGGCACCGTACCCCAAAAGTCATCCCTTCAACACCATGCGGAGGCTGCCTATAATGCACTAGAGGATGCCGGCCTGGCCAAAAGCGACGTCGACGGCCTGTTGACCGCTGGCTACTCAACGCTGGCGACCGCCGAATACCTTGGCATTGAGCCCGGCTTCACGGACAACACCTCGGTGGGCGGCTCCTCTTTCGTCATCCACGTCGCCCACGCCGTCGCTGCGATCCGGGCCGGCTATTGCGAAACTGCCCTGATTACTCACGGCCAGGCGGGGCGGTCAACTCGGGGTCCGGTGCCCCCGGACCCGAACTTGCCGGCGTCCCAGTATGAGTCACCCTACGGAATGATCGGTCCCCCGATTAACTACGCAATGGCGTGTACCCGCTATATGCATGAATACGGAGAGGACCGTACCCGGCAGGGAATGGCCGAGATAGCGGTTTCGACTCGAAAATGGGCCAATAAGAACCCCATGGCAGTGATGCAAGGTACACCCATGACCTTTGACGATTACCATGACTCCCGATGGGTCGCGTGGCCATTCCACTTGTTCGACTGTTGTCTGGTAACCGATTCTGGGGCGGCGATTATCGTCACCACTGCTGAGCGGGCAAGAAATTGCCGTAAACAGCCTGTTTGGGTATTGGGTGCCGCCGAAGGGCACGATCACAACATGATCAGCATGATGCCGTCGCTCACGTCTTTGATCGCCCGGGAAACGGGGCCCAAGGCTCTTGGAAGGGCTGGAGTCAAACACGACGACATCGACCTGACCATGATCTACGACTCTTTCACCTACACCGTGATGCTGACCTTGGAAGGTCTGGGATTCTGCGCCCCTGGCGAAGCTGCCGACTTCGTGGCAGGCCAGCGGACTGCTCCTGGCGGAGATTTTCCGCTCAACACCAGTGGCGGAGGACTCTCTTACACCCATCCCGGTATGTACGGCAGCTTCCTTCTGGTGGAGGCGGTCCGCCAAATCAGGGGCGAATGCGGCGACCGGCAAGTCAAGTCCTCAGACGACCCGGACCAGGACCCAAAGATCGCTCTGGTGAACGGCACCGGCGGCTCTCTCTCATCCACCGGAACAGTGGTGCTGGCCCGGGACTAAATACCTAACCATTCCAGCATCCTATGCCTGAACATTGGGCGGTCCGCGGACCGCCCTTTTTCTTTGGCGCATAGAAACAGCCATTTCTTGCTCCTGTTTCCTACCGGTTGGATTCAGCGGCTATGCTAGAATCGGTTCACGATTTATGGAATGGGGGACCATCTCGCCATTCCATCTGTTTACGCTAAATAGCGAAAGGATACGGCACCATGGATCAGACTATTAAGTCTTTCCTACAGCACCTCGTCGTCGAAAAAGGGTTCTCCCGAAACACCATCGAAGCCTATCGCAACGACCTCACCCAGTTCTGCGACTTCCTGCAACGGCCACACAATGGTTCTTCCGGAGGGGAATATCCCTGGCCCACCGTGGACCTGGAAATTTTGAACCACTACATTGCCGACCTCAGGGGCCCAAAAGGGTACAGGGACACCACGACGGCACGGAAAGTCGCTTCCATCAAGTCATTCTTCGGGTTTCTATCGGAGAATGGCCTCATTACCGAAGACCCCACCGACTCCTTAGGCTCTCCGCGCGTGGGGCGTACTCTCCCCAAATTCCTTACCGAGGAAGAAGTAAGCAGCTTGTTGGACGTGGCTTATAATGCAGGGACCGCCGAAAGCCAGCGCGACGCCACGATTCTGGAATTGCTCTATGCAACTGGCCTCCGGGTCGGAGAGCTAGTATCGTTAAACATTCAAGACATCGATTTCCAAGAGGCCTATATTCGGTGTTGGGGTAAGGGGTCTAAGGAACGCATTGTCTATCTGTATCCAAAGGCGCTGAGTGAGTTGCAACGGTACCTGAAACAAACGAGAGCCTCCATGGTAAGCGCCCGCAAGGGACAGCAAGCCCTCTTCGTCAACCATCGGGGTGAGCGATTGACTCGACAGTGGGTATGGAACATCCTAAAGACCTACGGCGAAAAAGCCTCAATCGGCCAACGGATCACTCCCCACACCCTGCGCCACAGCTTCGCCACCCACCTGCTCCAAAACGGCGCGTCCTTACGCCACGTTCAGGAGCTCCTTGGTCACTCCAGCATCTCAACGACTCAGGTATACACTCATTTGACCGGCAATTACGTGCACGAAGAGTACGAAAAAAGCCACCCCAGGGCATGATCTGAAGGGACCAACGCCGCGCACCAGTCACCGAATCGAGGCCCAATTCTACGCATGAATTGTTCTCACTATTGGGGTTGTTGGGCTGTCCTATTACCGAATTTGCTGTATAGTTAAGTTCTGCACCCGACGACTCTGAGAGCCAGGGCCACCTAATTCTCCCGGCCCAGACCGTACCCACCCCTAGTAGGAGGCAAGGCTGTATGCCAGGCAAAGCTCGCCGGGTAGCCTCTAGACAGGCACAGCTAAACCGGAAACGCAAAAGGCAGAATAAAGGACCAACCGGAATCCCCGCGCTTGGCCCAACTACCGAGGATGGCAACGGCCACGCCATTGGCGACATCACATCGACCCAGCCTACTCAGACCGTGCCCGCGGCGGTGGCTGTTCCCGCCTCGGAGCCCCCACGGAGAGCTCCCCGCCCCACTACTGCTGCAACCAGTCCCGCAAGAGTACGGGGGGAGCGGCCTGCGACGGAAAACTACATCGCAGCGGAATTGAGGCGCATCCTAGCCCTATCTGGCGTGGTTTTCGTTGTAATCGTGGCGCTGGGTATTACGTTATAATGACGTATGCCTTTACCTCTTCTTGAACAGCGGCTAAAAGTAACGCCCGAAAAGCCCGGCGTTTACATGATGAAAAACGCCCGGGGTGAAGTCCTTTACGTAGGCAAGGCCAGCGTCCTCCGTAACCGGCTTCGGACCTACTTCGGTTCTCCATCCCATCAGGTTTCCAAGATCCGTAGGATGATGGGCTACGTCCATGACTTTGAGTATATCGTCACGGACTCCGAAGCCGAAGCACTGATCCTCGAAAATACCCTCATAAAGCGCTATCGGCCCCGTTACAACGCTCGACTTAAAGACGACAAGACATACCCATACTTAAAAATAGACCTTACCGAGGAGTTTCCAAAGGTCTATATCACTCGTAAAGTTGCCAAAGACGGCGCTCGCTATTTCGGTCCCTTCGCCACCGCGGGAACAGTCCGTCAGACCATGGACTTGGTCAAACGGCTCTTCCCCTACCGGTCGTGCACTAAGACCATAACCGGTAACGACCCGCGTCCGTGCCTGGAATATTTCATCAACCGTTGCGTGGCTCCATGCACCGGCTATGCCAGCAAGGAGGACTATGCCAAGGTAATCCAGCAGGTCATTCTCTTCATGGAGGGCGACACCGAGGCGGTGACCAATGACTTGGAGCAGAACATGCAACAGTCGGCGGAGAGGCTGGAGTTCGAGAGGGCCGCAGTGCTGCGAGACCGGATGAGGGCTGTGGAGCGGGTAGCGGAAGAGCAGCGTATCAAGGTGGACGCCAACCCATCGAACCCGGTGACCAACATGGACGTGATCGCCATCGCCCAGGGCACCAATGAGGCCTGGGTGGAGATCTTTTTCATCCGCCGCAGTAAGCTAATCGGACGGGATCACTTCTTCATGGAAGGCACCCAGGACGAGAGGGCCAGCTTGGTCTTGGGCCAGTTTATCAAGCAATTCTATCAATCGGCGTCCGATATCCCACCACGAGTTTTGATCCAGCACCCCTTGGAAGACGAAGAGTTAATTGCCGATTGGCTCAGGGACTTGCGCGGCGGGGCGGTCCGCCTGGTCCGGCCCCAAAGAGGTCTGCTCAGGCAGCTAATGACCGTAGTGGCGGAGAACGCCAGCCAGGGTCTGACCCAACACCGGGTGAAGTGGCTGGACAACTCCGATGTTATCCAGCAAGCCGCAGCTGAGTTGCAGGAAGAACTCAGCCTCCCCATGCCTCTACATAGAATGGAATGCTACGACATCTCCCACATTCAAGGGACCAACTCAGTGGGCAGCATGGTCGTCTTTGAAGACGGAAAACCCAAACCGGCCCATTACCGCCGGTTTAAGATTAAAACCGTCGCGGGTGTAGATGACTATGAGAGCATCAGGGAGGTAATGAGGCGGCGGTTCAAGCGTCTGGCTGATGCCCGAAACCGGGAGAATAGTGCGGAAGGAGACCTCTCCGATGCTCCTGCTGACACCTGGGGTCTGTTTCCCGACTTGGTACTGATTGACGGCGGAAAAGGGCAGCTCTCCGCGGCCCTGGAAGTGCTACTCCAGCTAGGGCTGGACGACCTTCCCCTGGCATCTTTGGCCAAAGAGAACGAGTGGATCTTCGTGCCCCACACCCCGGAGCCGATCGTGCTTCCCCGGGACTCCCAGGCCCTGTACCTAGTTCAACGAATCCGAGACGAGGCCCACCGTTTCGCTATTACCTACCACCGCAATCTACGCAGCCGGAGCAACCTGCGCTCCCCGATAGACCTGGTAACGGGCATCGGGCCCAAGCGTAAGAAGATGCTGCTCCGCCGGTTTGGCTCCTTGCAGGGGTTGAAGGACGCCACCGTTGACGACATCGCCTCCGTGCCGGGTATGACCCGCTCCTTGGCGCTTCGCCTGAAGCAGACCATCTAGCTGCTTGGGCGGGCAATGGCCCGCTAGGAGTACCGGCACCATATTTTACACTTATACCTCTTCGGTTGAATCATTGACGCCAGTCGGGTACTATAGCGCTACTCCAGCCAGAGGGGACAATACTGACCGATGGTCAAAGTCTCCATCACACTCCCCAATAACGCTCAGATTACCTTGGAATCCGAAGAGTCAGAGGTAATCCAGGAGATTGTGGGCGCGGTGTTACGAGACCTGCCCCGGGAGTTAATGCAACCGGTTGTACCCATGGGCTCGCCGCTGGCCGAGACAGCGGAAAAAAGTAGCAGTGTAGACGGTGATCACTTGCCCACCCAGATCCTGAGCACTGAGACAGCGATTGCCTCACCACCCCAGGCAGCCCGGCGCCGAGCTGCGACAAGGCAGTCCCCCGCTGCTCGCTCTCCATCTCCCGCCAACGGTGGAGCGAGTCAAGCTTCGAGCAATAACGGCGATGCTACCGGAATGGGGTTAGACACAGATAATCTAGACCCCGAAGCGCAGCGCGTATTTGTCGAATTCTGCCAATATGCCAACCCCTTAGGAGACATGCGGAGGGTGGTGGTAGCTACGGTTGGCGCAAGCCGGTCGCTGGGGTTGCTCAGCGTCGATGCCGCAGACTTGGGCCACCTCTTCGATATGGTTGGCTGGCGACACCCCCACAGCTTCGTGCAGACCATGCGCAATGCTGCCAGGGATAAGTTCCGCTGGTTGGAACGAATACCTGGACGGACCGGCAAGTATGCTGCCAGCGAACTAGGTATGGAAGTGACGCTGGGGAACTGACGCTGGGGCGAGGTCCCCTTCCACCACCATCATTAGCACAACCCTCTGCTTGTCTAGTAAGAACTCCGTTTGCATCCGGTTGATATTGTTCGATTCTGGTATTATTTTGAGACCGAGCAAAACTTGAACCATTGGGGGATCAATAATCTATGGAAGTAATAACCAGCCCTCCCCGGAGCGTCCTTGCAGTGACACCCCACCCCGATGACTGCGAGGGCGGTTGTGGTGGGACTTTGGCCAAGTGGATCAAGGAGGCAGGAACCGAGGTGGTCATAGTCCTTTGCACCAACGGGGATAAGGGGACTTCCGACCGGGAGATGTCGCCCCAGGCCCTGGCCACCATCCGGGAGCAAGAACAGCAGGAGGCGGCTGACGTCCTGGGAGTCAAGGAGGTAGTGTTCCTATCTCACCCGGACGGTGGTCTGGAAGACAACCGAGAATTCCGGAGCGAGATAGTCAGGGAAATCCGGCGGAATAAACCAGAGGTGGTGATGTGCATCGACCCATATCGGAGCTTTAGCCACACCCACCGCGACCATCGCATGAGCGGCCAGGTCACAGTGGACGCCGCGGTGTCCTACGCCTGGAGCTCTCTGCATTTCCCTGAACAGATCACCCAGGAGGGCCTAGAGCCGCACCGGGTCAGCGCAGCCTACCTCTGGGGCGGGGAGTCACCGGATATTTGTGTGGATATCAGCGAGCACATGGACGCAAAGGCGGACTCGTTGAGCATGCACGCCAGCCAGATGTCGGGCCGTCAAGTAGATCGGGCGGAGTGGATTCGTCGCTGGGCTTCCCGTAGTGCCGAGTCGACCGGATTTCCCTACGCAGAGTCTTATCGCCGAGTCAACTTCGACATCGGGACCCTCTCCTGGCAACTGATGACCATATAGTCGGCACCATCAGCGGCCGGCCAACAAGGCCGATAGCTCAGGGGCCACAACCTGCGCTTCAACCAGTTACTTGCATCCATGACATCTTCCCAAGCAGCTACGACACAGCTACAGTCTATTACCGGCCTGGCTAGTCTCCGGAAACGAAACGCCATCCGCATTGAATAAGACGCCTTGAGACCGCATCATTGAATTCGTGTTTCTCTTGGCGATTGCCCGCAAGATGTTGGCAACGATACCCTGGGTTTTTCAGATTTTCTTATCAGGGGCCGGTATCACAACCGCAGTTATGTCGTCCAGCAACCCCCACTGGGGAGGTAACTGCGCGGTGATACCACTCCCGGCGGCGCAATTATGTAGTGGTAGTCCGCGATGCGCAGAAACCGTGGGTCGTGAAACTTGGTGCTATAAGTAGCCAGCCGGGACAGATATGCCCGTTTCTTCCATACCTGTTTGCGGTAATCGCTAAGGGCCTGCTGGAATGCGGGAATCCGACGCCAGGACTCAGGAGCCTGTTGTTGAGCGTACTCTGTGGATTGAACCAGGATCCGCTGAGCCAGGAGAGTCTTTTTGTCGATGGAGGCCCCACTGGATACCATAGCGGCCGTGTCTTCCGCAGTATGATTGTCCCGGGCGAAGTCGGCCTTACTCGCCTTGACCTCCACCACGTAAACGATATTGCCGGGCCCTATTCCAGCCAAATCGACCACACGACCCCTCGGCCCCTCCATTCGGACCTCCATACCAACACACCGGCATTGTGCAAAGTTGTACAGCCATTCCCAAGTGAGCCACTTCAAGCGATAGGCCAGGTTTGACTCATTACCTCGCTTGAAGCTGTGGCTCTCGCCTTGAGAAACGGACATTTCGGCGCTGGCATCTCAGTCAATGAAAGATTGGAATTTATCCAAGCGGCGGGATTTCAAGCCGCTTCCTTAACCCTAGCTTTCCGGTCATGACACGGGATCTCCAGATTTCAAGCAGCCATAATTTGGGAACCCTCAGGACTCCTGGAAGCGCCGGATAATCTTGCGCAACTGGCATTCTTCCGGTGGCGGGGTTGAATTGACAGAGAAGCTCACTTCATCCAAGAGGCCTCCGTACCGCTGAATAACCTTGTCGGCGATCTCATCGTACTCTCCGACCACAGCGAAAGCGTCCAACATTTCGTCGCTGACCAACTCACCCATCTCAGCCCACCGGCCCCCCAAGGACATCTTGTGCAGCTCTCGACCAATGTCGGTGAACCCGTGGCATTCCAGGACCGGGAAATAGGTGCGGGTTGAAGCGTAAAACGCGATGCGCTGCCTGGTATCAGCTACCGCGGCCTGGATAGTGGCCTGGTTGGAACCGGTGATGATAAAGCCCCCTCCACCGACACTGATCTCGGAGGAGTCACGGCCTGCCCGGGCTGCTCCCTTGGCGAGATTGGGTTTGACCACCCGGCGCACATAGTCGGCGGAGGTTAAACTGTGCAACATCATGCCATCACTAACCTGTCCGGCCACCTGGCAGTTATAGGGATTGACCGCTGCGGTGAAGACGCCCGGCATACCAAACTCGGTAGGTCCGGGATTGAAGTG
Organism: Dehalococcoidia bacterium; assembly: GCA_965197555.1. Taxonomy (GTDB): domain Bacteria; phylum Chloroflexota; class Dehalococcoidia; order Lucifugimonadales; family UBA3495. Next base: position 3,504,228 of record OZ240213.1, read on the forward strand.
GGGGGTCATCAGGCTGAACTGATAGTAGCGCCCTTGAAAATTCAGGGGAGTTGCATCGGACCAGCAGGTCCAGATATGGCGTAGAGCTTGAACATACTCCCGGAGTCTAGGTCCGGGAGCATCCCAGATGGTGGAGAATCGCCGCTCAATATGACCTTTCACCTGGGTACCCAGCCCCAGGCGGAATCGGCCTCTGGAAAGCTCATGAAGATCACGGCTGGTGTGCGCCGCGACCATGGGCGACCGAGGGAAGGCTATGGCAACCCTGGTGTCGAGAGTTACCCTGGAGGTAGCCGTTGCTGCCAGCGCCAAGGGTAGGAAAGGGTCATGGGCTGTCTCGTTGCTAGATACCCCGTCATAACCCATCGATTCAGCCCAGGCGGCCTCCCCAGGTATAGCCGCCAGGTTCTTTGATGCCAACCGGTAGATTACTCGCATAATGGACCCCCTATCCAGCATTCGATGGCTGACTACGCCGATCGATGGAGTTAACTTCAGAAGTGTGACTTCACTGACGATTCGGTATTGAGCCCAATTCTGGGACCGAGCACGAAATGCTACTAATACTGAAAAAAGACTGTTTCGAGTTCTTCGATGCCTTCGTCCTGAGTGTACCGCCAGATGCCGATGTAGCCACGGAGAAGGTCGCCATTTTCGTCCCAGTCCAGAGTGTTGGCCGCTCCCTCGTAGTCGATGTCGCGGCCTTGGGCAAGTAGACGGAGGCCTTCGGCCACTCCTGCGGGAGTGCCTGGAACAGCCTCTCCTGGTGGACCGGCGACTGCTCGGAGCTGGTCGCGGATAGCGGCGCCGTCGAGGCTGCCGGCGGCCTGGGCAGCCAGGGCAAGGGCCACGGTCGCGTCGTAGGTCTCTTTGACGTAGGTGAGGACGGGCAACCCGCCATACTCGTCGATGAAGGCCTTTTCCCACTCAACGGTGGCGATGCTGTCTGGAGCAGGCGCTCCCGCGGTGCCGTACATGCCACCCAATCGTAGGCCGCCGATCTTTGTGACCAGGCTCCTTCTTTTGGCAGCATCGCCAAAGGTAAACTGGCTATAGATGCCTTCGTCCAGGGCCTGTCGGACGATGGATAGGGCTTGCTCCTCAAAGGTGATGACCACAAGCGCTTGGGCGCCCGCGCTTGCGCTTTGCCGTAGCTCGGGTACGTAGGTAGTCTGATCAGCATCGACAGGAACGGCGCGCAATGTCCCATTCCACGACTCTTCAAAGCTACTAGCCAGCCCCTGACCATAGGGATCGTCGCGATAGATTAAGCCGACGTTGTCAAATCCGCGCTCCCGGGTCACACGGGCAAGGACCGGGCCCTGGGCAGTATCGGATAGTGTGGTACGAAAGAAGAAGTCATTGTCTACGGCTGTGGTCAATTGGGGAGAAGTGGCGGAAGGGCTGATGGTCGGGATACGGGCCGGCCCGCTAACAGTCTCCGAAACAGGCAATGCAGCCGCACTCGCGCTGGGGCCGACCATCGCGTGGACCCCTTCTGTGTCAACGAGGCGCCACGCCGCCTCAACCGCCAGCTCCGGATCGCGCGTGGCATCCGCGGTGACGCCTTCCACAGGTCGACCGAGCACACCGCCAGCTTCGTTGATGTGGTCTATCGCTAGGTCAAAGGCACGCTTTCTGTCGGCCGCAGTCTCCGGGGCGCTGGCGAAGTTAAGCAGCAGTCCGATTTTCATGGGCGTAGGAATGTTCTTAGAGCTGCCGTCGCAGGCCAAGGCGCTAATTATCAGACCGGCCGCTACGGCCAGGCTAACTAGCGTGGAACCGACTGACATCGTGGTTTCCCAAGGGTTCGGCGGGGATGGGTGACGATTGATTGATGAGACCAGGGGAAGAGCGGCGCCCATATTTGGGTTGGACATAGAGGCCGGACCACGGCAGCGCCTCTTCTCTTACGGCCACAGCGTGAGTCCTAGCCCAGGAGATAGATTCATACCCTAGGCTGAGAGTAATCGCTGAAAATTGCGTCAGACTTGGCGGCCATAATGAAGTCGTTCCGGTGCAGGTCTCGAATGATGTGAGTCCACCAAGTGACCTCGACCCGGCCCCACTCGGTCAACAGCCGAGGGTGGTGCCCCTCCGCCTCGGCCAACTCCCCGACCGCCCAAGAAAACTCCAGCGCGCCGCGGAAATCAGGAAAGCGAAAGACCCGGGCCAATTTTCGAACGTCATCCTCGGTGACGAGACGCCACTCTGGTAGTAGCGGCTGCAATTCATCGATTTCTTGGTCTGTCACGGGCGGGGAACCACGCCGGCAGGCGACACACTTTTCTTCATATAGGCGCGCCATAATATCCCTTACTGCCTCGGCACGTTGGTCTGATCACCTAACGCATGGAAAATAGCTGTGTGACAGTGTGGCGCAGTGAACTAGAACATGGGCAGTGGCTAGGCCAACTGGCGCCATTCTAGCATAAGCAACGCTTGGATCGGTCGCCTCCGACCAAGGATCGGATAGGACAGCGCCCACTTTACGCTTTCCAATCGCGTTAGGCTTAGGCGTGCGCAACATGGATGGTATCCGTATCAAGCATGGTATATTAGAAACGCGACTTGCCGCGGTTCTTAGCCAAGGGGGTTAAGGTGGGACTGACGGTACTGCCAGTTGAAGTAGCCAATCCGGCCAACCCAGATGTCACGGAAGAGGTCGATCTGCTAATCGACTCGGGGCCAGTTTACTCCGTCATCCCTTCTTCGATCCTCGAGAGGCTGGGAATCGATCCCCTGATAGAGCAGCGGTTCCGGTTGGCTGACGGCTCGACCATCGTGCGCGAGAGGGCATTGCTGTATTCAAGCACGGCGATAGGATCGGTGGAGCCGACGTGATTTTTGGAGAACCCCAGGATAGCTCCTTGCTCGGAGCGCTTACCCTCGAGGCCTTGGGCCTAGCATTGGACCCGTTACGGCGGGAACTCAGACCCCTTCCAATGATAATAGCCGGAAGCCCCTTCGTTTCGGACTGCTGAGGGCACATCTCCACCGCCACGTTGGATTTTAATGGTTGATGGTCTGAGCAACTACACAGTATCGATTCACTTCGACCGACGGCTGTACCGTCAGGATATCGCTGGCTCTATCGCCCACGCCCGGATGTTGGCGAAACAGCGGATCATTTCCCAGGAGCAAGCCGACCAGATCGTCCATGGCCTCGGCCAGGTCTTAAAGGAGATCGAGTCGGGTGACTTTCCATGGGACGCCGCCCTGGAAGACCTGCACATGAACATAGAGAGCCGGCTGTACCACCACATCGGTCCCGCGGCTGGCCGGCTTCATACCGCAAGATCCCGCAACGACCAGATCGCGCTGGACATGCGCCTTTATACGAAAGAGGTCATCCAGGAGACGGTCAAGCGCCTTCACAGCGTCCAACGTGCATTGGTGATGCTAGCCGAAAGGTATCTTCATGCCATCATCCCAGGTTACACCCACCTGCAACGGGCTCAACCGGTGTTGTTCGCCCACCACATGCTGGCCTATTTCCAAATGTTGCAGCGGGACATCGCCCGGTTCCAGGGCTGCCTCAGCCGTACCGATGAGCTTCCGTTGGGTAGCGGCGCACTCGCAGGAGTGACCTATCCCGTGGACCGTGAGTTCCTAGCCAAGGAATTGGGTTTCGCGGAGATCAGCGCCAACAGCATGGACGCTGCTTCGGACCGGGATTTCATACTGGAATACCTGGCCTCCGCATCGGTGTGCATGATGCACTTCTCCAGATTTGCCGAGGAAATCGTGCTTTGGTCCTCCCGGGAGTTCGGCTTCGTCCAGCTCGCCGACGAGTACACCACCGGCAGCAGCATGATGCCCCAGAAACGAAACCCGGACTTCGCCGAGTTGGCCCGAGGAAAAACCGGCCGAGTTTACGGCAATCTCATGGGATTTCTGACGGTACTAAAGGGCCTGCCTTTGACCTACAACCGGGACCTGCAGGAGGATAAGGAGGGATTCTTCGACACGGTGGACACTTTGCTGGACACTCTGGGGGTGTTCCAAGGCATGCTGACCGGGTTGGTATTGAACGTTGGGCACGTTAGCAGTTTGGCCGGTGAAAGCTACGCATTGGCCACCGACTTGGCCGACTATTTGGTGGGGAAGGGAATACCCTTTCGAGAGGCCCACGGTATTGTTCGCGAAGTATGCCAGCTCAGCGAATCCCAGGGCAAACGCCTTGATCAGCTCAGCCTAGAAGAGTACCGGAGGTATTCTCCCAGCTTCGACCACGGCGTTTTCGACATTACGGCCGAGTCCTCCACAGCAGCGAGGGATGTCCCCGGCGGAACTGCGCCCAAGCAAGTGGCCCAAGCGCTGCAACGAGCGAAGGCGTTGTTGGAGGAAGCAAGTGGCATCTGAAGCCCACGTACTCATTGCACCATCGGTCCTGGCCGCTGATATCGGCAATCTGTCCCAGCAGGTGCGAGACGCAACCGATGCCGGAGCGGACTTGATCCACGTGGACGTGATGGACGGACAATTTGTCCCCAACATCTCTTTCGGGGAAGTCGTTGTCGACGCCATCCGCCAGTCAACACACCTTCCCCTGAACATTCATCTGATGATCCAACAGCCCGACAACCTTCTGCCCCGTTTCATGAAGGAGGACTCCGACCAGATAATTGTCCACGCGGAAGCTTGCCAACACTTGCACCGCACCGTTAGCCACATCAAGGAACTGGGTCACGAGGTAGGAGTCGCCATCAACCCAGCAACTCCAATATCCGCTGTCGAAGAGGTGCTGCCCCTATTGGACATGGTGCTGGTGATGACAGTGAACCCCGGGTTCGGAGGCCAAGCGTTCATCCCCTCCACATTGGACAAAGTGAAGCGGCTGTACAAGGAGATCGAGGACTCCGGGAACCTTACCCAGATTGAGGTCGACGGGGGAATCAAAGCCGACTGGACTGCTGAAGAATCAGTGCGTGCCGGAGCTACCATTTTGGTTGCAGGCACCGCCATATTCAACAAGGGGGAAAGTGTGTCCACCGCTATGGGACGAATGCGGTGTTGCCTTCAGGGCCTACCGGGGAAATAAAACAGGTCCTAGAGGCTGCCAACCGCTTGGCGTACTTTGCGCGACTTGTTGACTGATCGCAGGCAGCGGCTGCAGATTTTTACCTTCACTGCCTTTCCGTCTTGGAAAAGCGTCTGTTTGTGGACGTTAGCCTTGAAGCGGGTCTTGGTCCGCCGGTTGGAGTGGCTAACGTTATTGCCGCTCATTCCGGACTTGTAGCAAATATCACATCTCATCGGTTGGTCTCACCAGTTCATTAACCGTTTTCGCGATAGGTTCCTTCGCCATCGGAGGATACCACAGCGGAGATATAGGCAACAAGTCATGGTTCACCGAAGGTTGAGGGCGCTGGATTAACCAGGATATAATCGGCGAACTATGCTGGTGAAAGACCTAGGGGAATTCGGACTAATCGAGATTCTGAACGATATGGTGGTCCGGCAACGCCAGCCGGGTCACTCCGCCGGGTTGCTGGTTGACACCGGCGACGACACCGCCGCCTGGAAGACCGGCCACACCACCGAGCTCTTCACCACCGATACCATGGTGGAGGGTGTGCACTTCACTCAGTCTACTACCCCATGGGTGGACTTGGGGTGGAAGTGCCTGGCATCAAACATAAGCGACATCGCCGCCATGGGCGGCGCTCCTCTCCACGCTCTCATCACCCTGGGCCTTCCGCCGGAGACCAAGGTGGAGGATGTCAAACAGCTATATGTTGGTCTGTTGGAGATAGGGAATAAATACGGCGTGGCCATTATTGGTGGTGACGTGGTACGGGCTCCGGTAACTTTCATAACCGTTAGTATAACTGGCACCATTTCTGGCCAACCCCTGCTCCGCTCCGCAGGCCGCGAAGGGGACGAAATTGGGGTTACCGGCCAAGTGGGCGGATCAAGGGGCGGCCTGCGCTTGCTGACTGGAACGCCAGTCGATATGGCGGAGGCAGCCGAGTACCTGGTGCGCTGCCACCGGCGCCCAGAGCCCGCTGTTACTCTTGGAGCCATGCTTGTTCAATGCGGTGTGGCGACGGCGATGGACGTAAGCGACGGTCTGGCCGACGATCTGTCCAAGCTTTGCCAGGCCAGCGGCTTGGCCGCCAGGCTCTACGCCGACAGGGTCCCGGTCAATCCATTGCTGAAGCAAGTGTTCCCCGACGACTATCTGGAGCTGGCCCTGAATGGTGGGGAAGACTATTGCCTACTCTTCACCGCCCCTCCTCCGGTCATGAGCAATCTAATGTCAATCTTGCCTGAAGACGCGGCGATCGTCGGTGAGTTGGTAGCCGGTGAGCCCGGCGTGGTCATCGTGGTGGACGAATCCGGACGGGAGACTGTGGCGGGGCGGGGTGGCTGGGACCATTTTGGATAATTGATGCCCTCATCCTTTAGCATTCAGACCTACAATCCAGAGCAAACCCAAGAGGTGGGCAAAGAAATCGGAGTCCAGGCTAAGACCGGGGATATATACTTGCTGACAGGTCCTCTCGGTTCTGGAAAGACGTGTCTCACCCAGGGCATCGCGATCGGACTGGGTGTCACTGGATACGTGAGAAGTCCTACGTTCGTCTTGATGACAAAGCATATAGGCCGCCTGGAACTTTGGCATCTGGACCTGTATCGGATTGGCGACCCCTGGGAAGCCTGGGACTTGGGCATTGAGGAACCGCTATTTGGCGGAGGGGTTAGCGTGATTGAATGGGCCGATCGAGCTGAAGACCTCTTTCCGCCGGGATGCTGCTGGATCGGCCTGGAATACGGCGAGGGTCAGGACTACCGTAAGATTTGTTTTTCCTGGGACTCGGACCGGGTTTCAGCGCTACATGACTCGTTATCCGGGAGACTCAGTCCCTAGTAGGGCAACCCGCCGATGATATTAGCCATCGATACGTCTACCAGGCATGCGGGCATCGCGTTGGCAGATGACCAACATGTAATTTCGTCCAAGCTATGGTATTCCCAAGCGAACCACACTGCGGAGTTACTGCCGGCCATAGCCCAAGAGCTCTCGGCCCAGGGATTGGCGGCGGCGGACTTGGACGGCCTAGCGGTCGCCCTGGGGCCAGGAGGGTTCAGTTCATTGCGGGTCGGGCTAAGCACGGCTAAAGGCCTAGCCATGACGTCAAGAAGACCCCTCGCCGGAATAGCGACGCTAGACCTGGAAGCGTATCCCTATCTAGAGTCAGGGTTGCCGGTGTTAGCTTTGCTGGAGGCCGGGAGGAGCGAGTTTGCATCGGCCCACTTCGACGGGGAGGGCATGCGCTGCCGCGAAGATATCATCGGGCCGTTGACCGACCTACTCCCGGAGATTGATAAACCAACCATATTTTGCGGCGAGGGTCTCCGAAGCTGCTCCGGTGACGTTAAGGAACGATTGGGAACCCTGGCGATTGTAGTGGGCCATTCCGGGGTATCCCGCCTCTGGTCTTTGGTAGACCTTGGCAGGAAAAAGCTAACCAATGGCCAGGCTGACGACCTGGCTACTCTGCAGCCCAACTACCTCCGTATGCCCAGTATCGGTGGACCAAAGCGGAGGGACCGGGTTCCCCAGCACAGCTGAGACAGCGGTCGTCCTAATTGCAGAGCCTTCTGGCCTCGCCCAGAGACCCATCAAGTCCCCGCTTATTAATCCGGGCTATATCAAACCTAACTGGCGGTAGAGTTCATGGAAAGAACCTTGGTATTGGTCAAACCCGACGGCGTGCAGCGCGGTCTAATCGGTGAAGTGATCTCCCGGCTGGAGAGAAGGGGCCTGAAGCTGGCGGCAATGAAGCTAATTCAAGTGGAGGAAAACCAGGCCAGGGAGCACTACGCTGAGCATGTGGAGCGGCCCTTTTTCCGCGGCCTAGTGGAGTTCATCACCTCTGGGCCTTTGGTGGCCATGGTGTGGGAGGCCGATAGTGCAGTAGAGATCGTCAGGAGCACCATGGGGACAACGAACCCAGCGGCTGCAGCGCCCGGGACCGTCCGGGGTGACTTGGGGTTGAATATCGGGAGGAATTTAGTCCACGGTTCCGACAGCCTGGAGTCGGCGGCGCGGGAGATCGACCTGTTCTTCAAGGCCGAGGAAATCCTAGATTACACCAGAAGCAGCGACCCCTGGATTACAGAACCCTGACCACTTGTTTGGCCCGCGACCAGAGGGATTCAAGGTTGTAGAATTCCCGCTGTTCCGCACCAAAGATATGGACGATCACGTCACTGAAGTCCAAGAGCACCCAACCTGAGGAAGGCGTGCCTTCCCGGTGGAACCTTCGCACTTCCGCTTCCTTTAGCGCCGCGGTTATGTCCTCTTCCAACGCTTCTATCTGCCTTGAAGAGTCGGCGGACATCAACACGAAATAGTCTGCGAAGGGGGCCACTTGGCGCAAATCTAACATAACAATGTCCTCAGCAAGTTTGTCAGAGGACAGATCGACCACCAATTGCGCAAGCTCCGTTGAAGTCAGGGTTACTCTCTCCTTGCTCCTGTTTGTGGTATTGGACTTAGCTTGAGTATACGAGCACCTTCAGCTAGGGTCAATCGACCACAGGGCTCCGGCCAGGGACTCGCCAGGGTCTAGATATGCTTGCTTCTTGTGCCCAGCTCACATTTTGGGAGGCTTCTATGGGTCAGTTGTTCTCGGGTCAGTTCTCGGGTCAGCTCTCGGGCGGTTTCAGGATATTCATTCTAGCCATTGCGTTGTTGGGCGCCGTATCGCTGGTCGCCTGCGACGGGGCAAAGGAGACGAACCCGGAAAATTTGCTGCCCGACGGCTCTACCATTATTGGCGAAATCCGGGTAGCGGAGATCATCGACAGCCCGGAAATACAGGCCCTAGTTGAGTCATTGGGCCAGGAAGGCCAACCACAGACCGTGGAGGGGCTGGTGGATCTGGCGTTGACTGAGACTGGCATTGATTTGCGGATTGTCTCGGAGGCTTGGCTTTTCGGCGATGTTTCGAGAAATGACACCGACTTCGGTGTTATAGCCCAAGGGAGGTTCAATGAGGATTCACTTGTAGGGATATTTCAGGAAAGGGAGGAGGTTTCTACAACTGAATATAAAGGGCGGCGGTTGCACAGCCTGGGACCGCCAGCGGACGCGCTCACCTGGACCTTCATAGAGGGCGACAATCTGGTCATCGGATCGGTGGCTTCCGTTAGGAGGGTCATAGACGTCCAGGATGGCGACCTTCCCGCAGTGTCCGGTCAGCTTCGGGACACACTGAACGAGTTGGGTAGAGTCATGTTCAAAGTGGCGGTGCTGGTACCGCCCGGGCAGTCCGAAGAGCTGTTCCAGAACTTGGGGCAGGTCCCTTTCCTGGGGGGTGACTCGAGTCAATCGTCTGCTGTCCAAAGTGCGCTACAGGACCTGACCACAGTCGGAATAGCGATCAACGCCGAGAGACATCTCCTGCTGGCCAAAGCCGATTTGGATTTCACCCGTCCTGAGTCGGCGGTTCAAGTTGGAAACTTGCTTGATGGCCTGCTCAACGTCTTGAGGGGACTAGGAGCCGGTGATGGAGCGTTCAACCTGCTCACCCGTTTGCAGATAGACACCCACGGACCGAAGCTGCAGCTCCGCCTAGAGGTGCCGACATCGGAGCTAATCGACATTGCCAGGGACAGTCGGTCCATTCCATTGATACCCGGCCTGGAGAATCGGGACAGATAACCGGCCCCAATCAAGACTTGACTTCACATAGACCCGAATCAGGCTACTGTCATTCAATTCGACCGCTCCCCATACCTAGGCCTGTCCCATCAATAAGAGCGGGTAGCGTCCCTCGGAGCTAATTGACGCCGACTATGGTGCCGGTATTCGTCGAATTTGAATCCCATATCGATGTATGTAACAAAAAAGTTACATCGTTTAGCGTGGATTAACGAGAGACGCCCTGTTCAGATAGGCATTCCCACGGTATAATGTCAAACTTCCGGTCTCTGGGTGAACCACGGACTTACGGCACCAACCACCGCAGCTCAGGTCTCCCGCAGTCTCGAGTTGCGGTACGGGGTCTTGCGGTCGTCAACCATTGTGATATATTTAACAAATAATCTCCCTGGGGCTCAACACACGCATGTCCAATTTATTGGCACGGTACCCAGTGGCTTGCGCTGTGTCCCAGCCATTTAGGCTTTTTCGCACCCATTAAGATGATCCCGGCATTGTGGTATGAACCCATTAAGTGAGCTAGCGCGTTTCGGCCTCTATTCGCCCGACGACGAACACGACAGTTGTGGGGTAGGCGTCGTGGCCAACATTAAAGGCGCTAGGTCCCATCAGATAATCGAGGAGTCTCTTCAGGTATTGATCAACCTGGGGCACCGCGGGGCCAGTGGCAGCGACCCTGAGACCGGTGACGGTGCGGGTATGTTGGTCCAGATGCCCCAGGAGTTCTTCCAAAGAGCGTGCTCCTCCCTGGGGATAGACCTCCCGGGTCCTGGGGAATACGGCGTCGGGATGGTGTTTCTGCCGCCCCAATCCAGGGCTCATAGCCAATGCGAGGGCCTAATAAACCGTGCAATAGAGGCGGAAGGGCTCAATGTGCTGGGCTGGCGGGACGTGCCCGTTGATCCGAGCAAAATAGGCACTGACGCAAGAAGCGTTCAACCGCGAATACGCCAAGTCTTCATCGGCCAGGGGCCGGACACCACGGACGCAGCTCACCTGGAACGGAAGCTTTACGTGGTCCGCAAAGTCATAGAGCACTCCATAGACGAGTGCGGCCTTGCCAATGAAGAAGCAGACTTCTTTTACATCTGCAGTATGTCCTGCAACACAGTGGTATATAAAGGGCTCTTGATGGCCCACCAGATTGCTGGGTTTTATGAGGACCTAAACGACCCGGCTATGACCAGCGCCTTCGCCCTGGTCCACTCCAGGTTCAGCACCAACACCCTGGGCCACTGGAAATTGGCCCACCCTTATCGATACCTGGCCCACAATGGAGAGATTAACACCCTGCGAGGCAACCTGAACTGGATGCACGCGAGAGAGGCCCGGTTCGAGTCGCCCTTGTTCGGCGAGGACATGCAGAAAATCCCGCCGATCATGACCGCAGGTGCCAGCGACACAGCATGTATCGATAACGCGCTGGAACTACTCCTGATGACCGGTCGGGACTTGGCCCACGGGATGCTGATGTTAATCCCCGAAGCGTGGGACCAGCACGAGACAATGCCCCAGGAGAAAAAGGACTTCTACGAATACCACTCCTCCTTGATGGAGCCGTGGGACGGCCCGGCGATGATCGCTTCCAGCGATGGCCGGAGTATCTGCGTGCTGTTGGACCGCAACGGACTTCGACCCTTCCGCTACTCGGTAACCCACGACGACAAGCTGGTAATGGCGTCGGAGACCGGTGTTCTGGACATCCCCCCTTCCGAAATCAAGCAGAAAGGCCGGCTAGAGCCGGGCCGCATGTTCCTGGTGAACCTTGACGAGGGGCGAATCATCGGTGACTCGGAGCTTAAGCACAAGCTGGCCAACAGGCAGCCCTACGGGCAGTGGCTAAAAGAGAATAAGCTGTCCCTGGAGGACTTGCCCCGGCCCAAAGTCGTGGCACAAGCCGGCCGGTCCGATCTGGCGAAGCAGCAACAGGCGTTTGGTTACACCATTGAAGAGCTACGCATGCTGACCACACCCATGGCAATGAACGGCGCCGAAGCCGTGGGTTCCATGGGCAATGACGCGCCCCTGGCAATCCTGTCGGACCAGAACCACCTTCTATTCAATTACTTCAAGCAACTGTTCGCCCAAGTCAGCAATCCGCCTTTGGACGCCATCCGCGAAGAGTTAGTGACCTCTCTAGGTTCGTTCATCGGCTGTGAGAGAAACCTGTTCGAAGAGACGGCTGACCATTGCTGTCAGCTGAAGATCGAGTCACCTATCCTCACCGATGAGGAGCTGCAACAAATTCGAGACATTGACGCCAAGGGGATCCGGTCAACAACCGTATCCACCTTGTTCGACGCTGATAGTGGTCCTGGCTCCATGAAAACAGCGTTGGACCGCCTCTGCGCAGCAGCTTCCCAGGCCATTAAAGACAACTATTCCATCATCATCCTGTCTGACCGCGGTGTAGATTCTTCACTGGCGCCAATACCTAGCCTATTGGCTACATCGGCCGTGCACCATCACCTTATACGAGAAGGCACCCGCACCAAAGTTGGGCTGGTTGTGGAGTCCGGAGAACCAAGGGAAGTGCACCACTTCTCTTTGCTTCTGGGTTATGGCGCTGGTGCCATTAACCCTTATCTGGCTCTCGCCACCGTGGTGGAGATGGCCGAATCTGGGCAGTTCAACGGTACGAAGCCTGACTACGCCCAAAAGAACTTCATCAAAGCCAACGAAAAGGGCATTCTTAAAGTAATGTCCAAGATGGGCATATCCACTCTCCAGAGCTACCGTGGAGCCCAAATATTCGAAGCGGTGGGCATTAACCAAGACGTTATCGACAAATACTTCACTTGGACGCCATCCAAAATCCAAGGGATAGACCTGGAATTGGTGGAAGAAGAGGCCATGGGACGCCATAGAGAGGCGTTCTCACCCGAGACCATCTCTGGCGAGAGGGACCTGGACACGGGGGGATTCTACCAGTGGCGCCGCCACGGCGAGCATCACCAGTGGAACCCGGACGCCATCGCCAAGCTCCAATACGCAACCCGCGCCAACGATTTAGAGGCCTACAAGGAATTTGCCAGCCTGGCTAATGACCAGACCAAGAGAATGGCCACGCTGAGGGGATTGCTGGAGTTCAAAAAAACCCGCCAGCCTATACCCCTGGAGGATGTAGAGCCAACCTCTGCCATAGTAAAACGGTTCGCCACCGGTGCGATCTCTCTTGGTTCCATCAGCCGGGAGGCCCACGAGACTATGGGCATAGCTATGAACCGGTTGGGTGCCAGAAGCAATACCGGGGAGGGCGGCGAGGACTTTCACCGTTATACGCCGGACTCCAACGGCGACTCCCGCAGTAGCGCTGTGAAACAGGTGGCCTCCGGGCGCTTTGGAGTCACGCCCAACTACTTGGTCAATGCTACCGATTTGCAGATCAAGATGGCCCAAGGCTCCAAACCGGGAGAAGGAGGCCAGCTTTCCGGCAATAAGGTGGATGATTACATTGGGTGGGTCCGCAGGACCACTCCCGGCGTTGAGTTAATATCACCACCGCCCCACCACGACATTTACTCCATCGAGGACCTAGCCCAGTTGATCCACGACCTGAAGAACATCAACCCCGAGGCCAGAATCCACGTCAAGCTGGTGGCCGAAGTAGGTGTCGGGACCATCGCAGCAGGTGTTTCCAAGGGCCACGGCGACGTGGTACTCATAAGCGGCCACGACGGGGGCACCGGCAACTCTCCAGAGTCCTCCATCAAATATGCCGGGCTGCCTTGGGAGCTGGGAATCGCCGAAACCCAACAGGTATTGGTGGCAAACGGCCTCCGCAGCCGCATCGTGGTGCAAACCGATGGCCAGCTCAAGACCGGGCGGGATGCGGCCGTCGCCGCCTTGTTGGGCGCCGAAGAGTTTGGCTACGCTACCGCCGCCCTGGTGGTGATGGGATGTATCATGCTCCGGAAATGCCACCTGGGTACCTGCTCCGTGGGCATAGCCACCCAGGACCCGGAGCTGCGTAAGATGTTTGCTGGTCAACCGGAACACGTGGTCAACTACTTCACTTTCGTGGCTGATGAGATGCGGGAGATAATGGCCGAGCTAGGCTGCCGCACAGTAAACGAGATGGTTGGGCGAGTGGACCTTCTGGATAGCCGCAAAGCCATCGAACACTGGAAGGCCCAGGGATTGGACTTTTCCCGTCTTTTGCATCGCCAAATGCCCAGGTCGACAGAGGAAACGGTCTATTGCTCCGAGGAGCAAGACCATGGTTTGGAAAAGGCGCTGGACCACCAGCTAATAGCTCAGGCTCAGACAGCTATTGAACACCGAGAGCCGGTGCAGATCGATCTCCCAATCAGTAATGCCAACCGGACTGTAGGGGCAATGCTAAGTGGCATGATCGCCAAAAAGTACGGTGAAGACGGGCTGCCCCCGGACACAGTAAAGATTCACTTCACCGGCTCTGCAGGACAAAGCTTCGCCGCATTTCTGGCTCATGGGGTTTCCATTCACCTGGAAGGGGACACCAACGATTACATGGGGAAGGGTATTGGAGGAGGGCGTGTGGTAATTTGCCCACCGCCTGAAGCCGGTTTCGTGGCCGAAGAAAACATCATTATTGGCAACGTGGCCATGTATGGGGCCACGGCCGGGGAAGTGTTTATCCGTGGGCTGGCGGGAGAACGGTTTTGCGTTCGAAACAGCGGAGTCCATGCCGTGGTCGAGGGCGTGGGCGACCACGGATGTGAATACATGACAGGTGGCGTGGTAGTGGTCCTGGGAAAGACCGGTCGGAACTTTGGCGCCGGCATGAGTGGGGGGATTGCTTTCGTCAACGACGAGGATGATGATTTCCAAATTCGTTTCAACGATGGAATGGCTGACCTTGAGCCGGTCGTTGAACCTGAAGATGTGGTGACCCTCAAGACGATGATACAAGACCATCTGAAGTACACCGGCAGCGCCTCGGCGCAGCGCATCCTTCAGCAATGGGACCAAGCCTTACCCAAGTTTAAGAAGATAATGCCCCGGGATTACCGGCGAGTGCTTGTGGAGCGGGAGCAGCGAGCGGCAAACCTGGAGAGAGAACTGGAACCCACGCATAATGGGTAAACCGACAGGATTCATGGACTCGGGGCGCGTTCCCCCCGAGCGGCGGCCTGTGTCTGAGAGGACCCAGGACTACCAGGAATTTTATAAGGATTGGCCCGAGGACCATTCCCGGGAACAAGGCGCTCGGTGCATGGACTGCTCAGTTCCTTTCTGCCACATGGGATGCCCTTTGGGGAACGTCATACCCGAATTCAATCATCAAGTGTACCTGGGCAATTGGCAGAAAGCCCTCCAAGTCCTGCTTTCCACCAATAACTTTCCCGAATTTACCGGACGCATCTGTCCCGCTCCGTGCGAAGCTTCTTGTGTGCTTAGCATTAACTCCGACCCGGTGACCATCGAGTACATCGAGAAAGAAATTGCGGACAGGGGTTTTGCAGAAGGCTGGATTAAGCCGGAGCCGCCGACGCGGCGCACCGGCAAGAAGGTGGCCATGGTGGGCTCCGGTCCTGCGGGCCTGGCTGCGGCCCAGCAGTTGAACCGTGCCGGCCATCACGTTACGGTCTTCGAGCGGGATGACTATATTGGCGGCCTGCTCATGCTGGGAATTCCTGACTTTAAGTTGGACAAAGGCGTGTTGCGCCGCCGGCTCGACGTGATGTCTGCCGAAGGGATCACCTTCTCCCCTGGCGTAAACGTGGGGCAAGACTACCCCACCGACGAGCTTCTTTCCGATTTCGACGCGGTTTGCTTAACTTGCGGTTCCACCGAGGCCAGAGACCTTCAGGTGCCAGGCCGGGACCTGGATGGAATACACCTGGCAATGGATTACCTAACGCAACAAAACCGGTTGCTGGCCGGGGAAAGCGTAGAACCATCGGAAAGAATCACTGCGGAAGGAAAGAGGGTGGTCATACTTGGGGGTGGGGATACTGGCGCAGATTGTCTGGGCACAGCTCACCGACAAGGCGCGGAGATCGTCCACCAGCTCGAGTTACTCTCGGAGCCTCCCCTTCAGCGGTCGCCCAATAACCCCTGGCCTCAATGGCCGGTGATCGTGCGGACTTCAGCCGCCCACGAGGAAGGCGGAATACGCGATTACAATGTGCTGACCAAAGCCTTTTCCGGTAACAACGGCAAAGTCGAGGAACTACACGCCATGCGCGTAGCTTGGGATCAAACAGGCGCCAATGGCCGCTTTACCATGGAAGAGGTCCCAGGCAGCGAGTTTGATATCGAGACCGATTTAGTGCTGCTGGCCATGGGGTTCCTGCACCCGGAACACGGCAGTATGCTCACTCAGCTTGACCTGGAGCTGGACCCAAGGGGTAACATCAAAGTTGACCAAAACCGCATGACCAGCGTTCCTAAAGTATTTGCGGCCGGTGATGCAGTCCGCGGCCAATCCCTAGTCGTATGGGCAATTGCCGAAGGCCGAGACGTGGCCCGTTGCATTGACTTGTATCTAACGGGAAAGACCAACCTGTCCCCCTCGCTTCCTATAACTACCTAGGGCTTCGCCTTAGTCGAGCCACCCCCATTCCCCGGGCCTACCGGCCAATAAGCATTGCTTCGCCTGGTACGGGTTGCGCCATTCGGCATAGCCATCAGGGCCAGTCCCGCTGGCGTTATCAGCAAGCGATGTGATGTTAGGGAGTACCCCGCCCCGGATTGTCCTTGGTCGCTGCCAAGATTAACCTCCGGGACCAAGACCTGGGCCCAATAGTCACATGGGGGAGGGACGCAGCCGTACGGGGTCGGAATGACTTGGGAGTAAAGAAAGGGAGTTGGGCTTGATTAAGGTATCTGACCAATGTGGTGACCGGGCTGCATCGTCACTTCGGTAGAGCCGCCGAATTGGCCAAGTATTCTCGAAGGTCCAGGACCTGAATAGTGTTGGTAGTCCCTGACACTCCGGGTAGGAATCCGTGGACTATGGTAACCACGTCGTCCTCGGCGACCAAACCGCTGTCAAGGGAGCCCCTAATTAGAGACGCCACCAATTGGGCGACGTCCCGCTCCGGGGGAATCACTCCCACCGGGCACAACCCCCACACCGGGGCCAGGCGGTTTAACGTTACCGGGTCATGAGAGAACACTATGATGTCGCTATCGGGGCGGAAGCGGGATACCTCAAGGGCTGCCCGGCCGGTGCTGGTAATAACGATGGGCTTGGAGCCAAGCGACCGGACTAACCGTCCCGCAGCCGCAGCAATAGCCTGGGTACGGTCTCGGGACTCATACTCCCTGTGGTACGGGTAGACGGTCTCCACCTCTTTGATCACGGCATCAGCCACTTTCACTGTCTCAACAGGATATTTGCCAACGGCGGTCTCGTCCGACAGCATTATGGCGTCGCAACCGTCCAGAACGGCGTTGGAAATATCTGATATCTCGGCGCGGGTCGGTGTTGGAGAAATCACCATCGACCAGAGCATTTGGGTAGCGATGACCGACACTTTGGCGGCGTCGTTGGCTTTCTTAACAACCTTCTTTTGTACAACGGGGACCTGCTCCATGGGTATTTCCACACCCAAGTCTCCCCGAGCAACCATGACCGCTTCCACTTCATCCAGTATGGCGTCGATGTTGTTGATCCCTTCCCCCCGTTCCAGCTTGGCCATAATCGGGGTCTGACTGTTGATGCTCTCCAGGTATGACCGGGCATATCTAGTGTCTTCAACGGTGCGCACGAAGGATACACCGACCCAGTCCACCCCCAACTCCACTCCGAACCTCAAAGCAACCTTGTCGTCTTCCGTCAACACGGGCCGGTCGATTGGAACTCCGGGCAGGTTTACGCCCTTGAAAGAGCTAACAGTCCCACCACTCATAACCCGGCCCGTTACCGCAAGGCCCTCTTCAATAATTTCCAGGCGCACTGTTCCATCGGCGATGTACACCTGGTGACCCAGCCTTAAGTTGGCAAGTATGTCCGGATGGGGGAACGGCAATACTCCGTCTGCATGAGACTGGGTTTCTGGAGCCAGGACCACTTCGTCGCCGGGATACAGTTGAGACAGCCCATCCAGTCGCCCCAGCCGTAATTTGATACCCCCCAAGTCCTGAAGAATAGCTACGGTGCGGCCGAGTTCGCTGGAGAGCTCTCTAACGGCGTGTATGACCTCGCTATGCTCCTCCAGTGTGCCGTGGGAAAAGTTAAGCCTAGCGCAATCCATCCCCGCCAGAATCAACTGCTCCAGAGTGGACCGATCTCTTGAGGAAGGGCCGATGGTTGCGATTATTTTGGTCTTGCGCAACGCCGTCTCCACCGTTGGGGAATCGTAGCCTCTTGTTCACATGTAGATCACGTCGACAAACAAGTCTATCTTACATGTATAGACGGAATAATGCATAACCATTGGATAATGGCGTAACGAGGGTTCACCAGCATGTAGCAAAAAGCAGACACCACCCGGCCTACGTCCGGGTGGTGTCTGCTTTTTGCTACGGACCGGGCGTGTGCCCTGGTATCCGTCAGTCGGTCTGGCCCACCTTTGAGGGAACGTTCCTCTCGTCGTACATGTCGGTGGCCCGTTGGATGGCATCCCTGCGGTGGACCTGCAAGCTTTCCTTCATGGTGCTGGCCCAGTGCTGGGAAGTCTGGATTCCCGCCAAAGTACCCTGGAAATGCGGCATTACGTAGCGCGCAAGTAGCTCGTAGCTCTTCAGGATTTTGTCCCGGGGAGCCCAGTCCTCTACCCGGATCATGAAAGCGCCGAAGCCGCCGCTCATCTCCTGTAGACGGTTGATCCCCGCGATACAATCGTCTGGGTCCCCTACTATCCACTGATTGTTTTCCACCATATAGTCTACGATCTGATCGGGTGGAACATCGGGCGCGGGGTTGCCCAGCGTCTCGGCGAAATACTCGGTGACAACTCGGGCGCTGCCTTTCCGGATGTCGTCAAAGGCCTGCTTCCGGTCCTCCGCTAAGTGCAACCCCGAGACGATGCCCCAGTCCTCCCGGCGTACCGTTTGTCCGTGTTCGGCTGCAGAGTCTTCAGCGATGGACCAGAGGTCCTGCAGCGTCGTCTTGCGCACAGTTCCTCTGGGGACCGCCATGGACAGGACCGCTGCGCCGTGTTTTCCCGCCAGGGTCACCCCGGAAGGGGACTCCACGGAGGCAACGGCGATGGGCACGTGAGGCTGCTGGTACGGTCGAAGTTGGAGGACCGCATCGTTGAGCTCGAACCAGTCGCTCTTATAGGTGATGGGGTCCTCCTCGGTCATCAGCCGCAGGATGATGCCAAGGGACTCGTCCATCATTTCTCGTTGCCGGGCCGGGTTTATGCCCAGCATGAAAGCATCGGTAATCAAGGCTCCAGGCCCCACTCCCAGAATGACCCGGCCTCGTGTTAGGTGGTCCAGCAGAACCATGCGATTGGCTACCATGAAAGGGTGATGGTAGGGCAGGCTGATTACGCCGGTGCCCAAGCGAATATGGCGTGTACGTTCTGCGGCGGTGGCTATAAATACTTCCGGAGAGGCAATCGTCTCCCACCCAGCGCTGTGGTGTTCACCAATGTAGGCTTCGTCGAAACCCAGGGCATCCAGCCACTGGAGCAACTCCAAGTCTCGGTCAAGAGCAAGGGTAGGGTTTTCGCCCGGGCGATGGAAAGGTGCCAGGAAAACCCCGAATTTCATTCTTTTGGGAATCTCCACGCTGTCCTCCTAGATTAATTTGGTCTTGGACCGTGCCGGCCGGTGGGGGTAGACCCTTCCCTGCGTAAGCCGGCGGCAGTGTGCCAACATTGTCAGGGTGCTTCGGCCACATTCTAACACGGGTGCCAATTTTCATCCAACAGCTATGAGACAGCGCCGGTAATCGCGCCCAATTATTGCTCCGGGGCGAGCATACCTTAACCGCGTAGGTGGCGACCTCCTCAGAAACATGGTATCGTTGATTTCAACTTCACTTCACATGGATTGACTTCACATGGGTTAACTTTTTCGAATCACCTAAGACCAATGGAGGGAAGATATGCCGCAGATCAAGCACATCGCAATCGCCACTAACGACGCCGAAAAGACGGCGAAGTTCTACTCCGAGGTGTTCGGGCTACGCCAGGTCGCCGAGTTGAACGGCGAGAACGCCAAGGGGTTCATGTTGAGCGACGGCAACGTCAACATGGCCATCCTGGACTTTCAGTCCGACGCCGTGGCTGGGGAGCGTGGCAAGGACTGGGAAGGCATCCACCACATCGGCTTCGAGGTCGAGAGCTTGGAGGAGATCGAGGCCCGGCTGGTTGCGGCCCACTCCGCGCCGATGAACGAGGTCAACGCGGCCCTCCACGCCGGAAACACCGGTCCCCGCTACCAGAACGTAGAGACCAAGTACACGGGACCTAACGGAGAGATGATCGATGTTTCCCAGGTAGGCTGGGTAGGCACCCGAGGACTAGACTAGGCCGAAAGGTAACAACGACGGTTGACGCCGAGACGCCCGGCCATTAAGCCGGGCGTCTTACTTTTCCTGTCACCCCGCCTCCTTCCCGTTATTCCGGCGTTCGCCGGAATTCAGGAACCGCATGCATCAGCAACCCGAATGGCCAGTGAGGTTCCTTGGGCCCCGGCTTTCGCCGGGGCGACGAAGACCACCGGGGCAAAACGCGCAGACTACGCTGGCCTGAAGGCCAACGACGGGTGCTCCGGGTCCAGGTCTTCCAAGTCTAGGACCAGAGGTATGCCGATGCGTATGTTTTGGGGATTGTTGCCGTCGACGCCGGTGATGCGGGCGCTGATACGTGGGCCTTCTTCCAGGGTTACGATGCCGGTGCAGAGGGGGTTATCGCGGCCGTAGCCCTTTTGGGCCATGATGTCGGGCACCACCGAGATGCAAGTGAAGGTGGCCAGGGTGGCCCGGCCGCTGAAACCGTGCCACTCCATGTCGAAGCTGCGGCACGCCAGGCACATGGGCCGGGCTTCCGGCGCGATGTAGCCGCAGTTTTTGCAGCGCACCCCGGTCAGTTGCTGGTTGTCTTGTAGCTGCTTGTAGAACCCGGTGGCATTAAAGTCGCTGACCATCGGCTTCTACTCCCGCCGCAGCACGTTGACCACGCAGGTGCCGCCGGTGCCGCCGACGTTGTGGGTCAGGCCCACCTCAACCTTCGGCTTCTTGACCTGCCGGTCGCCGGCCTCACCGCGCAACTGGTGGTAGACCTCGATTACTTGAGCAATGCCGGAAGCGCCGACGGGATGGCCCTTGGCTTTCAACCCCCCGGAAGTGTTGATGGGGCAGTCTCCGTCCAGCGCGGTGCGGCCTTCGTCGACAGCCCGGGGACCCTCGCCGGGGGCGAAGAACCCCAGGTCCTCAGTAGCCACGATTTCGGCGATGGTAAAGCAGTCGTGGACCTCTGCTAGATCGATGTCGTCTGGCGTGACTCCCGCCATGTCGTAGGCCTGCTGGGCGGCGGCCTTGGCGGCGGAGAGAGAGGTGAGCTCTTCAGCGTCGTGCAGCGGCTTGCCCGAGGCTTGGCCGATACCGGCCAGCCTAACCGGACGGCCAGTGAAGTTGTGAGCAATTTCGGCCGACACCAGCAGGATGCATGAGGCGCCGTCGGTGATGGGGGCGCAGTCGTAAAGCCGCAAGGGCCAAGCGATCCAAGGGTTGGCCCGTTCGTCGTTCAGGAAGTCCATCTCCGACTGCCAGCCGGGCACCGGTTGGCCCCGCTGCTCGGCCCGTTCCTTGCGGCGTTGCATCAGGTCGTTGATGGTTACGTTGAACTGGGCCTTGGGGTTTAGGGCGCCGTTGTTGTGGTTTTTGATGCCAACCTTGAGCAGATGGTCCAGATTGGTCTCGTACCGGTCCATGTGAGCCTTGGCGATGGCGCCGAAGATGCCGGGGAAGGTGAGTCCGGCTGGCACCTCGTAAAGCCCATCGGCGGCGGACGCCAGGACGTCGGTAACCCCCTCGGTGGGGAGGTTGGTCATCTTTTCCATGCCGCCCACCAACACGATGTCGTACATGCCACTGGCGATAGCCATGGCGCCCTCGCGCAGGGCGCTGCCGCTGCTGGCGCAGGCGTTCTCGATGCGGGTAACGGGGATGGGGGTCATGCCCAGCCAGTCAGCCAAGATGGGGGCGGTGTGGCCTTGGGTCTCGAAGAGGTCCGAGGAGTAGTTGCCGACATAGGCGCACTCGATGTCTTCGATGTCGATGCCCTGGTCCATGGTCGCTATCATGTCCTGGAAGGCCTCGACGAAGAGGTCGCGGCTGTCCCGGTCGGGAAAGGCTCCAAATTGGGAAAGTCCTGCTCCGACAATGGCCACCTGCCGGCCCAACTGCCGCTTCTTGCTAACTGTTGACATGGTGCTCGCTCCTAGTAGTGATTGCTGTACTTGTTCTCTCGACATTAGACCATTGGGCCGACTACGTCAGCATGTACGCTCCTCGAAGCCTAAGTAGCGTAACAACCGCCGCAGTTCATGGAATTAAATATATCTCTAGAGGTGACCCGGAAAACCCGCAGCATCGGAAGGTCAAAGGGCCCCATTATCTGCCGCTATTATGTGACGGCAGGAAGATAACGGTCAACCCAAGCAATTAGGAGAAGCTGAACTAAGAACCACCATTGCTGGCCTGCCAGGTGTGTTCAGTTCCCCTGTATCACCCGCTGGCACATTTCGGCTCCATCAAGGATCTCCGTAATCATTGCTGTTTCCTGAACGGTATGGAAGGCGCGGACTCCTATACCCACGGGCAATGCGACTATACCGTTTTCGACAAAGACGTTGGCGTCGGAACCACCACCGGTCGCTTCAAGGCTTGGCTCTAGGCCAATGTCGGCCAATGCCCTGCCGATCATGTCCACGGTAGGGTGGGATGGGTCGACTTTGTAGGCCTGGTAGGTGTTACGAATTTCCAGGGACACACCCGCATCAGGGTACCGGGCGGCGGCTTCGTCGAAAACGCGGCGAAACTCGTTGGAGTACCAATCAAGTTTGGCGTTATCCCGGCTGCGAATCTCACCATCGAGGAAGGCATGCTCCGGTATTATGTTGCGTTTTAGCCCTCCTTCGAACCGCCCGACATTGGCGGTTGTCTCAAAATCGATGCGCCCCAAAGGCAACTGGGTAAGAATTTCGGCAGCAATGATCAAGGCGGAAATGCCCTTTTCCGGCTCCACGCCGGCGTGGGCCGCTCTGCCGGTAATGTTGCCTGTTACGACGTTTTGGGAAGGAGCCGACACCGAGATGCGGCTGGCCGGGCCCTCACCATCGAAGACCATACCGCGCTTGGCCGAAAGCAAACTGAAGTCCAAGTGGTGCACACCCACAAGGCCCCCCTCTTCGGCCCGGGTGAAAGCGACTTCGACCGGTACATGAGCCATACCGGATTCGACCACCGAGGTCAGCGCCTCTAGCACTATGCTTATTCCCGCCTTGCAGTCACCGCCCAGGATAGTGGTGCCATCCGAGCGGAGTTGGTCGCCATCGAGCGATGGTTTTATCCCTCGCCCGGGGTCCACTGTGTCCATGTGAGCGGAAAGCAGCACCGGCTCACCTTCGCCGGGGAGAGTGGCTACCAGGTTATTGAATGTATCGTGTTGTACTTTGAAGCCCAACGCGGTTAACCGGGAGCTGAGCTCGCGGTCGATGGCATCCTCCTCTCCGGTAGGGCTGTCAATGCAAATTAGGTCGATCAACGTTTTGGTGAGACGTTCTCGATCAGCCAATTCCACCTCCGTTCCTATCCACGCGGTTGAAAGGGTGATATCCGCAGGTCCCAGATTTCCCTCCTTCCAAACCGGCTATCAGGGTAGCCCCGCTATCGCCTTGATCTCTACCAGGAACTCCTCGCGTACCAGTCCACTGATGACTAGCAGCGTATTTGTTGGGTAGTCCCCTTGAGGAAAAATTCTTGGGAATATCTCGGTGCGAGCGTTGATGAATCCCTGGACTGACTCCCGGCCAACAACGTAGGTGGTGAACTCAACCACGTTGCTGAAGGAGGCCCCTGCACCTTCCAGAATCTTCCCGATATTATAGAAAACCTGTCGTGTCTGGGCCTCAACGTCGCCGGGTCCCACCGCGTTTCCGTTACTGTTCACCGCGACTTGGCCAGCGATGTATAGCAACCGTCCTGCGGTGACCTGCACTGCGTTCGAATAGGCGCCGAGGGGCTGGGGAGCACCAGGCGGGTTCATGGGTGACCGCTGAAGCTGTACCATCGTCATACTCCAAATGGAAGCCGGTTATAGTCGGCTGGTTCATGGGATCTGAACTAGCACCATTATAGGCCATGTCACCCTTGGGGGCGGGCGCACCGCACCTGACCGCCTTTACATCCGACGAGCGGAATCTCTACCCAAGCTGGGATAAGTACGGCCCTTCCAGCCGCCACCCAGGTTACACCAATGTCGCAAAGCAGAATCAATGGTCATACGAGTGTACAGTAGGCCCGCGACAGGCAGCAGGAAACCCAGGACCCTGGCGCATTGATACCACTTTAGCGAGGGTAGGAAAGTCCCGGCCATAATGGTCCAGACGAACAACCCTGTGGCGCCCAACCAAGCGCCAGGACCGGTGGATTGTTGCCAGATAGCAACGGTCACTCCGACCGCCGCGGCTACTGGTGGCAATAGATACATCAGGGTCATGCCCAAAACGGTGGCCGCTAAACGTAGCCAGGAGTAGTCCAATTGAGTGAAAGCCGTGCGAGAGACCGTTCGCCAGATCTCGGCGACAGAGCCGTAGGTACGGCGACTTTCTACCCCTTTGCTCAACCCCAACCAGATGCGTCCATTACGTCCGTTACGAGTTTTCTTGATCAAACTTGCCAAGGCGCAGTCGTCGATCAACTCACTGGAGATCGAGGCCAACCCGCCAGCTTTGTCCAAAGCTTCCCTGCGGACCAGCAGGCACCCGCCGGCTGCCGCCGCCGTTCTGGATTCCGGATCGTTTACCCGGTGAAAAGGGTACAGCTTAGCGAAGAAATAAACGAAGGCAGGCACGAGGCTCCGGTCCCAGAAACTATTGACCCGAAGCGTCGCCATCACCGAGACTAGGTCCAGATTGTCTGCCTGGGCCTTGGAAACCAAGGCGGCCAGCATTTTCGGCGAATGGGAAATGTCAGCGTCGGTAAACAAGAAGTATTCCAAGCCTTCGGTGCTACCCGCTCTGATGCCCTGTTCCAGCGCCCAGAGCTTTCCGGTCCAGCCCGAGGCCAATGGTAGACCCTGTACCAAAGTAAAGCCGTCCCGAGCTCCAGGCTCCATTGCTAACCTGGAAGCAGCTTCTCCGGTACCGTCGTCGCTCTGATCATCCACCAGATAAACGCCATAAGCCCCCGGATATTGCTGCTGGAATTAGGGAGGCAAGGTGTGGGGTAGCATATGAGCTTCATTGCGGGCTGGGACAATCACGCTGACCGTGGGCCAGGAATTTCCGCTTCTTGCCATGGCGGAGTCATAGTCGAGGCGCGGCTGCATCTGCCAGAACATTCCCCGTCCCACCGCTAGGTACAGCCAACCTACCAGGGCCACAGCGGAGAATGCCCCTGCTATGAGAAGCAGTGTATCCATACCGGACCTTGCCCAGCAGCATATGGGGCTACCCATTCCATGTCAGGCCCTACCCTCCATGATATACTCGACGGGTCATGGCTTCGGGTCCAAGGCCGTTGGTGGGAGTGGGCGTTGTGTTTGTTCGGGAGGGCCATGTTTTCTTGGCCAAGCGCCAAGGAAGCCACGGTGAAGGCACCTGGGCGTCGGCTGGAGGCCATCTGGAACCGGGGGAAACCCTGGAAGAGTGCGCCCGTAGAGAAGCCCAGGAGGAGCTTGGGGTGAGTGTGGCCGACCTGCGGTTCCTGCGTGTAAGTAACATCATCGCCTACGGCAAACACTACGTCGATATTGAGTTTCTTGGAGATATCGGCGGGCAGGAACCTCGATTGGCCGAACCGGTGGGATTCACGGACGCAGGTTGGTTTGCCTTGGACCGGCTTCCTCATCCCCTGTTCCCAGCAGTGTAGTACGCCCTCGATAGCTATCGCACCGGACGCTGCTACTACTCTGGCGCCTGAATGTCTACGGCTCTCATTGCCCCGCTGGGCCTTACTAAGCCCGGTGCCAGTGAAGCCATTACACTACTGGACCGAACCACTCTGAATCTCCCCTAGCAAAGGGGGGTTCAACATGACTTATTAAGACACCGGGAGATTAAGAAACCGGGAAATTAAGATACCGGGAGGGCATTAGTGATGGCAATGAAAGGCCGCGGGCTATTGATGGTGTACTCCGACGTCTCCAGCGAGCACAAAGAAGAGTATAACCATTGGTACAATGAGGAGCACATCCCCGAGCGGCTGTCGATCCCTGGTGTGCTTAGCGCAGCCCGTTACGTGGCGGTCCAGGGCGGGCCGAAATACTTGGCTTGCTACGAGCTCGCTGAGCCGGAAACCTATCACTCCGATGCCTGGAAATACTGGCATGACAACCCTACGCCATGGACGCAACGGATGTCTCCCGCCGTCATCGGCATTAACTTCATTCGCAATCTGTATCGGCTGATTTACCCCCACGACTTGTCAGCGGAGACCGTCCAATCGGACATGGCCCCGGTGCTGCTGGTTGGCCGAATGTCGGTGCCGGGCGAGCTGGAAGAGCAGTTCAACCAGGCTTATGACAGTGAGAGATTGCCTCTGTGCAGCAAAATCCCAGGTTATATCCGCGCTCGGCGGTTTGAAGCCGTTATGGGTGAGCCGAAGTACACAACCCTGCACGAAATGGACTCGGACAAGGTACCCGCTTCTCCCGAGTGGGAGGAATGGCGAACAACCATTACCCCTGTTTGGTCTGATATCGTCCGCCCCCATATGAGCCACGTGGATGGCTCCCCAGGGGTTTATAAACGTATTTTCCCTTCTTAATGCGACCCGTCAGCTTGGTGCTCTCGTCTATTTCACACGCCGGCGTCGCCAAAACGCCTTAACCTGCGGAGTTCTCAGGTAGTGGCGTCCAACTCAACATAAATCAATCGTGATTTGGCCGCAAAAGTGACCATTCTAGCTACGACTCGGGTATAATATATATACATTGTTTAAGACAATGTCGGCGTCCTCCGTTCCTCAGGTTTATACCTCTTACCAGTCTTAACAGCGATCCTACGCGAAGTGGGCAGTATGCAAGAATCTCCGGCGATGGAATACACCGCCAAAGACATACAAGTACTTGAGGGCCTGGAAGCAGTCAGGGTCCGCCCCGGAATGTATATCGGCAGCACCGACCAGCGAGGCCTGCACCACCTGATTTTCGAAATTCTCGACAACGCTGTCGATGAAGCAATGGCCGGGTTCTGCACCTTGGTCACTATATCCCTGGACGAGACCGGATTGATAGTCGTGTCCGACAACGGCCGAGGGATCCCAGTGGACATTCATCCCACCACGGGCAAGACGGCCCTAGAGACCGTCATGACTACCCTCCATGCCGGTGGGAAGTTCGGTGGAGGGGCCTATAAGGTGACGGGCGGCCTTCACGGAGTCGGAGCATCGGTGGTCAACGGACTCGCGTCCCACCTGAGGGCCGAGGTGAGCCGTGACGGCTGGACTTACAGGCAGGAATACTCCCGGGGCAAGGCCTCGGGACCACTTGAGCGCACATGTCAGACCGATATGCACGGCACGATCGTATCCTTCAGGCCAGACCCGGAAATTTTCCCGGTGATCGATTACGACTTCGACACCTTGATTGCCCACTTCAAAGAGATCGCGTTCTTGAACCGGGGACTTGAGATTCGCTTCAAAAGTGAATGGCACCGGGGGCAACGCGATGGAGACATTGAACGTAACTACTATTTCGATGGCGGAATAGCCAACCTGGTACGTAACGCCAACAGAAACCGCCGGGTAATGCAACCCATACCTTTCTACTACGAAAAAACCGTCGATGACACATCGGTTGAGGCGGCGATCCAATACAACGATAGCTTCAGCGAGACGGTTTTCTCTTTCGCAAACTGTATCAACACCCAGGAGGGTGGCAGCCACCTTACCGGGTTTCGGGCAGCGCTCACTCGGGTCATTAACGATTACGCTCGAAAGCAAGGGGCGATCAAGGAAGACCAACCCAACCTTACCGGTGAGGACGTGAGGGAGGGGCTTGCTGGCGTGGTGAGCGTGAAGCTCACCGATCCCCAGTTTGAGGGCCAGACCAAAACCAAGCTGGGCAACGCTGAGGTCCGGGGGATCGTTGAGTCCGTGGTAGGTGAGGGGCTTGCCCGATACTTGGAGGAGAACCTTACCGAAAGCAAGCGCATCATCGAAAAATGCCTCACCTCCCAGAAGGCCAGGGAGGCGGCTAAGCGGGCCAGGGAGCTGGTAATCCGTAAGAACGCCCTGGACGGCTCGTCGCTACCGGGTAAACTGGCTGATTGTGCGGAACGAGATCCAGCTAGGTCTGAACTCTACATCGTGGAAGGTGAGTCGGCCGGAGGCTCCGCCAAAATGGGGCGAGACCGCCGCTTTCAAGCAATCCTGCCCCTCAAAGGGAAGATCCTAAACGTGGAGCGCGTTCTACAGCAACCAGACAGGATTCTGGGCCATGAGGAAATCAGGTCCATTGTAGCCGCCGTAGGTGCCGGAGAGGGGGATGAGTTCGACCCCAACAAGGTGCGCTACCATAAAATCATCATAATGACCGATGCGGACGTAGACGGCTCCCACATTCGTACCCTGATCCTGACCTTTTTTTACCGGCGGATGCAACCCTTGATCGATCAAGGTTACCTTTACATTGCCCAGCCACCGCTTTACCGGGTGCAATCAGGCAAGAAGGTGCAATACGCCTATTCGGAAGACGAGAAGGACGCGGTTCTCAGCACACTCAACGGCCAACGGAATACCCACTTGCAACGGTACAAAGGTCTTGGTGAGATGAACCCGGACCAGCTCTGGGAAACCACCATGAACCCAGAAACCCGGCAGATGCTGGTGGTCAACATCGACAACGTTGTTGAAACGGACGACGTGTTCACCACGTTAATGGGCGAAGTGGTTGCTCCTCGCAAGAGTTTCATCCAGGCTCATGCCCGCAGCGTAAAGAACCTGGACGTCTAAACCTCGGGGTGGGGTACCCTGGTAACCTAAGGAGCCGATGGCGCACCTCGGCGCTATGGGATACCTTGGGTTATGGTACACTTGAAGGTGAATGAGCGAAACGCGGGGGACGGGCTTAATCGTGGTAACTCCCGCCACCAATTAACGAAAGGTTCCTGGGAGGCCGGATTTGCCAGCTCGGAAGTCGCACCGCCAATCGGAAACGCGCGCTGTACGCAACCGTCGCGTCAAGTCAATTACAAGAACCGTGATGAACAAGGCGTTCCTGACATTGCGGTCAGGGGACGCGGAGTCCGCTGAGACGGCCGTGCGTGACGCGAGCGCTGTGTTGGACCGAGGAGTCCAGAAAGGCATATTGCACAAAAACAATGCCTCGCGCCGCAAGTCCCGGATCGCAGCCAGGCTTAACCAGGTTCGGAGGGCCGCGGCCGCCTGAGCTTCGAATACCCGGCATTCACCCTTGATTCATTGCAAATAGCTATCTGTCTTCCACTTCCAGCCCTATCCATAACCATTGGCTCGCTCCTCTCCACCTATGCTTGCTGCCGACCCTCTTTCACCAGTATCGGAGTGTGACAAATCAACATTGACATGCCTCAGCAACATTGTTAGCGTGAACATAGAACATGTGTTTTGTGAAGGGTGGGTATGGTAATTAGACGCAAGCTTCCATCAAGACGGCAGCAAATCCTGGAATTCATCCAAGGCTTCATTTCGGACAACGGGATCCCTCCAACCGTACGGGACATTCAGAGAGCCTGTGATATAAGTTCCACCTCCGTGGTGGACTACAATCTTCACAAGCTGCGGCAGGACGGTTACCTAAACCGCCGGCCCGATGTCGCTAGAGGAATCGAACTACTCGACGATGAAGGGCAGCCGGTGTCCAGCGCCCCCAGAGTGCAAATATTGGGAGCCATCGCCGCAGGCCAACCCCTTCCGGTGTTTTCGACGGAGGGAGCTGCTTCCAGCGCGGAGTTCGATACCATCGAGGTGTCACCGGATTTACAGCGTCGCCATGGGAAACTTTACGGCCTCACTATCAATGGAACGTCAATGATCGACGCTCTCATCGACGACGGTGACGTGGTCATCGTCAAGCCAACCCAGGAGGCTGCCAATGGCGAAATGGTGGTGGCCTGGCTTAAACTCGAAGAAGAAGCAACGCTCAAGAGGTTCTACCAAGAAGGGGACCGGGTCCGGTTGCAGCCAGCCAATAGCCAGATGGTGCCCATCTATAGTCCCGCCGGGAACGTGGAAATCCGCGGCAAGGTGGTTGAAGTAATTCGCAAATTCGGCTGAGCGCCTTTCCTACCTGCGGCTGTTGCTTAGTGCGGCGTAGGTAGCAACTAGAAAGGGAACGCAATAAGTTAACGGAATCTTCCAGTACAAGGGGCTGGACCACCAGCCGTGGAACAGCTTGTCCCCCTGGTTTAGCAGGGTGAGCGCGGTCCCAACCACCAAGGCTACCGTCAACGACCGCCGTAGTAAGGGCCAGTGACGCACGGCGCACCCAAAACACTTGGCTATCTCGCGCGGTGCTGTCCCGTTGGCCCTGAGGGGGTAATCCACCCTGAAGGCGAAGCTCCAACCTTCTCGCAGTGTTTTGTCGCAGCGAGAACATGTTGCAACTCGTGCCGAGTTTCTTACGGCAGCAGCTTCAGGACCGGGTGCCACGTCTCAATGACCAGCCTGGCGGACCAATTGATAGCAATAGCTCTGGAAGATTCCGGGGCATTTAAGTAAATGGGCTGCCCCAAACAAAGGTTGAGGGCGGGACTCACCGGCGAGGAGGCCCACGCCCTATTACAACTCAGCCTGCGGTATCTGATTTAGAATTCGCGTCTAACGGCCGAACCTTTATGCCTTTCCGATGCGAAAGACTTTAGTCCCACAAGTTGGGCATACTCCCTGGGTTGCAGGTCTACCGTTTTTCAAAGTTACCTGTTGTGGACTGGAGATCTCCCGTTTGCTCCGGCATTTAAAGCAATACGCTTCCATCTCTTAACCCCCCATCCATAATGAGTCAGTGTGAAGCACTAAGGATTTCCTGTGAATAGCTCAAGGGACTGACCTCGCCGGCATTCATTACGTGCGAGGTCGCCAGATAACATCGCTAAAATATTCTGTGGGGCTGGACCGGTACGTCCGGCCACGCATTAGGCACGACCGAGAGTTGGGTAATGGAGATAAATAATACAGACCAGACGGATATTGTCAAGGCGGACGCTCGGGCAATTCCCGATTTTAACAAGATGTGCGTTGTTGGCTCAGAAATCGGTCAAGAATGGTTTCGACCAAAACAACACCAATCAAGGGTTGGCCGCCCGAAAAACTTTAACCGGGCGCCATAAGTTGGCAGAGCGGTCTAGCTGGACGAGGGCGAGAAACTGTCCGTCCGCTCCATAGGCTCGAAACAATTCCAGATACCCAGCGTCCCGGGGTGGAATCCCAAGGCTCACAGATTGCCCGTGCCTCAGGTATTCCTCGGCTTGCCGTCCAATAGCAACGCTCTGCAAGTCCTTTAGCACCCAGTCCACGGGGTGGAGCATCCCTAGCCACCCAGAAGGGCTGTTGGCGGCTTCCGTGAGTTGCTCCAGGGACACCGCCTCCTCGGCTAAAAAGGCACCACAGGACATACGCACCAAGTCGGCCACATGGCCGCCACAACCCAAAGACTCCCCCAGATCGTGGGCTAATGACCGCATATAAGCGCCTTTGCCGCTTTCCACGTCCAGCGTTAGCGTCGGTGGTGAATAGTCTACTATCTGAGTACTACGTATCTCGACACGCCTGGGTTTCCGGTCTACTTGAACTCCTGCCCGGGCCAGTTTATACAGCCTTTGCCCTTGCACTTTGATCGCGCTATACATTGGCGGAGTCTGGTCGATCAAGCCTACAAATGATTCAAGGGTTTCTTCGACTTTCTGCATGGACAGGTCGTTGAGGTCTTTCTCGCTGACCACTTCCCCTTCGGCATCGTAGGTGGTGGTGGTGACTCCCAGCCTGATCTCCATGAGGTACCGCTTGGTTCCTCCTACCACGTAGTCCATCAAGCGTGTGGCTTGGCCGAAGCAAACCGGTAAGACACCACGGGCCAAGGGGTCCATCGTTCCGCAATGGCCGACCTTTTGCTGCCGACCCGTAATTCGCTTCACCTGGCGAAGCGCTTCCATCGACGTGATTCCCCGCGGCTTGTAAAGGTTCAGGAACCCGCTGACCAACGCCCGGTCGCTTTCCTTCTTTTTGGTCATGGGTCGGTACCCAGTGGATGTGGGGGTGGACTGCTGGGATCGTCAGACTGGTGATCCATATTGGGACCCAGACCCGAATCCTCTCGGATTAGGTCCATTAGGCGTAGCACTTGGTCTCCTTCATCCAGGGAATCGTCCAGAGCGAACTTCAAGAAGGGGGTGTGGCGGGCGGTCAATCGATGGCGCAACTCCCTTCGCAGGAAGGAAGCCGCCGAGCGCACACCTTCCAGAGCATCGAGTTTTACGCTTGAATCCCCCATCACGCTCAAGAAGACCTGGGCCCCCCGCAAATCGCTGGAAGTCTCTACCCTAGTGATGCTGATTATCCCGTCCAGTCGCGGGTCTTTAATCTGGCGGCTGAGCAACTGGCTTATCTCGTGGCGTAGTAACTCGTTGAAACGATCAATGCGTCGGGACATAACGACCCCCGTGAGAAGGTGCTGAGAGGGCAAGCGGAGGGAGCAAGGAGCTAGTGAGTTTAACGCCTGACCCGTTCCTGCCGATGCACTTCCAGGGTGTCGCCTTCCCGGAAGTCATTGACTCCCTGGATGACGATCCCACATTCGGTCCCGGCGGTCATTTCATTCACTTCGTCGCGGAAGTGGCGCAGGCTGCTGATAGTTGACTCAGCCAAAATCTCCCCGTCACGCAGAAGCCGGACCGGAGCATTCCTCGCAATTCGGCCGTCTAGCACACGACAACCCGCGATCTGCACCCCTCGCCTCGAGGGGAAAAGCTCCCGTACCTCTGCACGCCCAACCAGGATGTCCGTGAAGGCGGGTTCCACCATCCCATGGAGGGCTCGCTCTACGTCATCTATCAACTGATAAATGATGTCGTAGTGCCTGATTTCCACACGCATTCGCTCGGCCATCCGCTCGGCACTGGTCTCTGTACCCACGGAAAAAGCGAGCACGATGGCGTCAGAGGCGCTGGCCAACATCACGTCCGATTCGGTGACGGTGCCGCTACCGGAGTGCAGAATGCGCACCGTCGCATCCCCTTCCTCCAAGCGTTCAACGGCTTGCCGGACCGCCTCTACGCTGCCTTGAACATCGGCCTTTAAGACCACGTTGAGTTCCTTGAGGTCGCCTGCGTCAACCTGTTTTATGATCTCGTCCAAAGTCAACGCCCGGGCTTGGGCTAGCTGTCCCGTCTGGACCTTTTCCCGCTCCGAGGCCATGTCCCTAGCGGCCCTATCGGTAGCCACCACAGAGAACATATCTCCGGCCTCCGGCAATGACGCCAAGCCAAGAATCTCTCCCGGAGCGCCTGGGGTAACAGTCTTGATGTTCTTACCCCGGTCGTCGGTGATTGACCGAACGCGGCCAGCGACCTCCCCTGCCACTATGTTATCCCCCACTCGGAGAGTTCCATCTTGGACCAGCAGCGTTGCAGTGGGGCCGCGCTTGCGGTCAAGCTTTGCTTCA
The DNA here is from genome assembly GCA_965197555.1 of Dehalococcoidia bacterium. Taxonomy (GTDB): domain Bacteria; phylum Chloroflexota; class Dehalococcoidia; order Lucifugimonadales; family UBA3495. Next base: position 3,537,657 of record OZ240213.1, read on the forward strand.
ATGACCACACCGGCCCCCGGTCTGTCCGGGTTCGCCTTTAACTCCCCTATTTCGGCCACAACCAGCAGGTTTTCCAGCAATTCATCGACGCCATCCCCAGTGCGAGCTGAAACCTCGACGGAAATCACGTCCCCGCCCCAATCTTCCACCAGCAACTCTCGTTCGCTCAACTGGCGCTTGACTCTCTCCGGGTCGGCGGCGGGGAGATCCATTTTGTTTATCGCTACAACGATTGGCACGTCGGCAGCTTTGGCGTGGTCGATAGCCTCCAAGGTCTGTGGCATTAGTCCATCGTCGGCCGCCACAACCAGGACAGCAATGTCGGTCACCCGGGCACCGCGGGCGCGAATGGCGGTGAACGCTGCGTGGCCCGGTGTATCCAGGAAGGTGATCTTGTTGTCACCCACATCTACCTGGTAAGCACCGATGTGCTGGGTAATTCCTCCGACCTCCCGTTCCGCTACCTGAGTCCGTCGGATCATATCCAACAGACTGGTCTTCCCGTGATCCACATGACCCAGGATAGTCACTACCGGGGGCCGGGGGTGGAGACTGGCTTCGTCTTCCGATTGGCCGTCCACTGCGGTCAGACTGCTGGTGGCAGCCTCATTTTCGGCTAGAGTGGTACGTATTCCGAAGGCGTTGGTTACGAGACTGGCAACCTGATAGTCTATGACCTGGTTCATTGCCGCCATAATGCCATTACGCATGAGCTGTTTAATGACATCGATGGGGTTTTGATCAACCAGCTCTGCCAGGCGTTGTACCGTGAGCGTTTGGGGCAGAACAAGTACCCTGGGTTGGGCGCGGCGCCCTTCGCCAGACCGGCGCCCGGTCCGAGGGCTGCTTTCCAAGTCGTCTACCGCAGTTTTCTGTCCGTCAGAGGTCATTTATCGCTCCGAGGAGACCGGTCCTTCTACTAACTCCTGGTAATACTCTTCCAGCCCCTGCAAGTCAGAGCCAGATAGGGAAAGGTCAAGGCTTCTTTCCAGGCCCCGTTTGTTGAGGCCTTTTTCCCAGCAGCCCGAGGTCCGACACAGGTAAGCGCCTCGCCCGGCAGACTTGCCTGTGGAATCAATGCTAACCGATCCTTGAGGGCTACGGACTATCCGCACCAGGTCCTGCTTGGGAAGCCTTTTCCCACAAGAGACGCATTTGCGCTCGGGTATGTGCTTCCGCTTGGCCAAGGCCGCCCCCAACCGAGCTGACTAACGCGCCGCCAAGGAACCGCCCCGTCGCGGACCCCTTCCTCCGCCTCCACCACGGCGGCTCCGGCGATCTCGCCGCCTGCCACCCCGTACTTCTTCTACGATATCTTCAGCGAATCTTATCTTCCCAGCGTCTGGAGTGAGGACAGGTAGTTCTGGCAGAAAGTCCCCCTCCGGCTCTTCAGCCGACTCCTCTTCGTCGTCTTCAGCCAAGATTTCCACATCATCGAGAGTAAACGACTCCAGAGCCTCTACGCTGAGACCGCTATCGACGTCCTCTGCGGTCTCCCCTATCGCCTCTTCCTCTCGGATCAGGGCCTCAAGAAGGCCGTCTTCGTCGAGCTCTCCCATAGCCTCGGCTGCGGGGGGTTGATCGTCCTCCCCAACCATTACAGCCTCGGGTTCCTGGGCCACGTCCACAGTGGGTTCGCCGATCAGATGAGCCGCAGCCGCCCCAACTACCAGGGCCTCTCGCTCTTCTAGTACGGCGCCGGCCTCATCGGCGACTTCTTCAACCACAGGCACGACGGGATGCAGGCGGGCTTCGCGGATCGCCTCCCATTCGGTCATGCCCTTGATATCCAGCCGCCATCCGGTCAACCGGACGGCCAACCGAGTATTTTGACCTTCTTTGCCAATGGCCAGAGAAAGCTGACGATCGGGCACAACAACGATGGCGGTTTGCTCGTCGTCGGACAGTTCTACTCCCACAACCTCTGAAGGACTCAACGCCTTGGAAATAAAAACCTTGGGGTCTTTGTCCCAGGAGACGACATCAATCTTTTCTCCCTGGAGCTCGTTGACGATGCTTTGAATCCGGTTGCCTCTCACCCCTATGCATGAACCCACCGGATCAATGCCTTGTTGGGTAGCATTGACCGCAACCTTACTGCGAAAACCGGGCTCCCTGGCGATCGCCTTAATCTCCACAACGCCGTTGTATACCTCGGGCACCTCAATCTCGAACAAGCGCCTCAGCAGGTTGCGGTGGCTGCGGGACACTATTATTTCCGGGCCTTTAGGGGAGTTCCTAACGCTAACCACAAACACTTTGGTCCGCTGACCCTTGCGGTAGCGCTCCGTGGGGACCTGCTCTTCGTAGGGCAAAATAGCCTGAGCCCTGCCCAAATCCATGGTTATAGCCCGGCCTGGCTCAGTCTGCTCGATGACGCCCGAGACGATGTCACCCTCGTGCTGGGAGAATTCCTGGAACAGGAGTTCACGCTCAGCCTCCCGCAGACGCTGCAATACCACCTGCTTTGCCGTCTGGGCGGCGATTCTGCTGGCGTTGTGGGGCAAGGGCTCCACAGCGGCAACCTCATCGCCAAGACCCGCGGCGTTCTTTAGGTGCTTGGCGTCATTGAGGCTGATCTCCTTGTCCGGGTCTTCCACCTGCTCGACCACTGTTTTCAAAGCATAAACGCCGACTTCCCCGGTGTTTGGATTCAGCTTCACCGAGATATTCTGACCGGAAGCCGGGTTATCTTTCTTGAAAGCCGAGGCTAGGGCAACCTCAATCGCCTGGAGCACCTGCTCCCTCGGCAGGTGGCGCTCCGCTGCCAACTGAGTGAGCGCTATCAAGAAATCGCTTTTCACCGCCAAGCCCCCCTTCACGAAGATGGCAGTAACTCTCATTGTCCCTACTAACAAGAAAGCGGGAGGAACCCGCTTTCAAAGAACAAGGACTATGTGACCGGAGTATACCACCACCACATTACGGTTTCAACACGATGACAGATTGGCCCGTCCCCCATGGGCCTGTAGTCAACCAGCTACTGGTTTATCTAGATTCGGGTATAGCTGGTCAAATAACTCCCCAATAGCCATAGGGAACCCACCGGGTCACCACCAGATCTTTCCTTGCGACTCCTTCGCCAGTTGCTCATAGTCTTTGGTCCAGAGACTGGTGCTCAAGTACTTCCAGCCTCCATCGGCTAGAAGACAAACGATATTGCCTTGGTCCATTCTTTCGGCCTGGCGAAGGGCTCCATAGACTACAGAGCCAGAGGAGACACCAGCGAAGATGCCTTCCTGATTCAGCAGGTCCTTGGTAGTCCTGAAGGCATCGAAGCTACTGACCAGCATCCGTGAGTCCAGCATATTGATATCGAGAATGGGAGGAATGAAGCCTTCTTCCAAGCTACGGAGTCCCGAGATAAAGTCTTCGGGTTCGGGGGCGACAGCAACTATTTTGATCCTTAGGTTGTGCTCTTTGAGGCGCCGCCCTACACCCATAAGTGTCCCGCCCGTACCTAGGCCGGCTACGAACAAGTCCACGTCCGGCACGGCCTCAACGATCTCACGACCCGTGGTCTCGTAGTGGGCTCCCGGATTGCCGCTGTTGCCGTACTGATACAGCATGAAGTAATCGTGGGGGTTTTTCCCCACCAAGTCTTGGGCTACTTCAATGGAGCCATTGGTGCCTCGGGTGCCATCGGAGAATATGATTTGGGCACCGTAAGCCTCCAGCAACTGGGTCCTCTCCACACTCACGTTCTCCGGCATGACCACTTGAATCTTGTAACCTTTCAAGCGGCCTATCATAGCTAGAGAGATACCAGTATTACCGCTGGTCGGCTCCAGGATGGTGCGGTTTGGCGAGAGTTCGCCGTCCTGCTCCGCCTGCTCGATCATCTTCAGAGCGATTCGGTCTTTAAGGCTGCCGGTGGGGTTTTGCCCCTCCAGCTTGGCGAAGATGTGCACCTCCGGTTTAGGGCTCATATTCTGTAGCTCCACCACCGGCGTATTGCCGATGGCAGCCAAAATGCCCTTATAGCTCACATTTGCGACCATCGTTCCGTTACGTGTCCTGTCCTAACGTCTAGTGGTGAGCTAGCGTCACCATGCCGACCCCCATAACAGGGCAGCTCCGAGGTTAATCGGAAGCAACCGCCGCCACCTCGGGGGTGGCGAGCCCGCAAAAGATCTCGTAATCGATAAGCTCGGTGACCGTGGGATCGTCTCCGCACAGAGGGCAAGCAGGGTTCCTTCTTAGCTTGACCTCCCGGAAACTCATGCTCAGCGCGTCAACCAGTAGGAGACGGGAGGATAGTGTCTCTCCTATTCCCAAGAGAAGTTTGAGAGTCTCGGTAGACTGAATGCTGCCGACCAACCCAGTCAATGCCCCCAGAACGCCTGCTTCGGCGCAGTTGGGCACCATTCCCGGAGGCGGCGGCGAGGGGAAGAGGCAGCGGTAGCAACCTTCGCCCGGGATGAACACAGTGGTCTGGCCATCGAAGAGCAAGATGCTACCGTCGACCAAGGGTTTGCCCTCCAGGTAGCACGCATCATTCACTAGGTAACGGGTGGCAAAATTATCGGCTCCATTTACCACTAGGTCGTATTGCCCGATGATTTCCCGCGCGTTGTCCGACTCAAGACGTACCTCATGGGGCACTACGTTTATGTCAGGGTTGTACGCATGGATATTATCCCGAGCCGATGCCAACTTAGGGCGGCCTATGTCTGCAGTGTGATGCAGGATTTGCCTCTGCAAGTTGGAGATCTCCACCACATCAAAGTCCACCAACCCAATCGTTCCGACGCCAGCGAGGGCAAGATAAATGGCCGAGGGTGAGCCCAAGCCCCCTGCACCAACAATCAAAACTTTCGACTCCATAAGTTTGCGTTGGCCTCTGCTGCCAACGTCGTTCATGATGATGTGCCTGCTGTACCGTTTCACTTGCTCAGGCGTCAATGCCAACGGCTGCTGCGCCATAGTACCTGGTCCTCCTTGTACCCGGCTGTGTCCGGTTCCACCGGACAAAAAAACTGCGCCTTTGTGGTGGGTTACCCCATCCCAGCGGGCGCAGGCTACATGATTTGCAGTCTCGCCTGCCCCCTATGACCTAGGACTAGTACAGACGTAGACCAAGGTGATGTTCTGGTATCCCATTGGCAATCGGAGTCTATCTTCGGCGATAACCCCTGTCAAGCTGACGAAAATAACGGGTTGGGTCATACGATAAGGAGTTAAAGTTCATTGGAGAGCAAACGAACAGAGGACCGAAACCGAGGTTTACTGGCGGACCGCCTGGCCCGCAAGGTCGTGTTGCCGGTTGGCGAGATCGGCCAAGGTGATGCCGCTTAGAAGTCGTTGCACCGCCTCTTCCACTGATTTCCAGACTTCCTGTTGGGCACACGACTCTGAGAAAACACAGTCATCGGGGCTGATCAGACAGTCGAGGGGGGAGCTATTACTATCCAGGGTCCTCATCACCATGCTCAAGTCGATGTCTCTGGGGTCCATCGCCAGTTGGTGACCACCCCGAGGCCCCCTCCTACTGGCCACGAAGCCAAAGCGATTCAGCGCAGTCATCAGTTGGTCCAGGTAGGCCTCCGGGATCCCTTGCTTGTAAGCAATTGCTGAGGTCTGGATCTGTTCTCCGCCGTAGTGAAGTGCCAGCTCCACCAGAGCTCTCACCCCATAGTCCACTTTCATGGGGATTCTAATGGCAATAACCTCCAGACTTACCTCACCGGCCAATTATAGCATCGACACCGTCTCATTCCAACCACGAATGGAACCCTGCGTTACGACCATCGCTGATTCTAAAGGCAAACTGGGATGACCTGCTCAGGGTAAGAGGCTGTTTGGTGATCGGACTAAGCGGGTTGAGTCACCAGATATGTACCAAGGCAGCGCGCGATCAAGGTGTTGTTGCTATCGGTGACGTCCACTTCCCCCACGACTATTCGTCGGCCCCGGCTGACCAATTGGGCCGTGGCCGTCAACTCCCCTTCTCTTGCAGGCGCCATGAAGTTGACCTTTAACTCCACAGTCACTGTGTTCTCACCAGGATTCAATACCGATTTGACGGCCCGATAGAAGGCGTAATCGGCTAGGGTCACCGTAATCCCACCTTGAACCACTCCAGCCTCCTGGCGGTGGTCGGCCCGAATTGGCATAGACGCAGTCGCCTTGCCCTGAGAGGCTGTGGCTGGACGTATACCCAGAAGAGTCATGAAAGGTGGCTCATTACCGGCGCCGGCTGTGGTTTCTTGCATATCGCTCAACGGACCACGCTCCTTATCATGTGGTTTGTGAACTCATGGGTTCCAAGGCTTATCTAAGCCCGGTTATTTCATCTTCGCATATTCTTCCAGCCTACCAACCTCGCAAATTGATGCGCCTCATTCCAGGGGATGGCTATAATAGCTGAAGCCGCGGGCCCTGCTGGACGTTGCCTTTGGTCCATATCCCAACGAGAACTGGACATTAGCATTATTATGTTTAGGGGAGTCCTCACCGCCTTCGGTATTATGATGGTCCTCGGGTTAATCCCCATTGTGGATATCATCGGGATACCATTCGGGGCGTTCATCGGCGGTTATTATGGCGCCTCCTTGTTACACTCCCGATCAGGGTCCTATGCGGCCAACTCCCTGATTTTAGGGATGGCGTTAGGTTTGCTGGTGTTCTTGATGCTATTGGCAGTGGCTATCGGCCTCACAACTGCTCTGACGCTTGAGCGCGAATTCTTGTGGATTTTGTGGCTGGCCGTAGTTGTGTTTACCCTATACACTGCCAGTATGGGGGCGCTGGGAGCCATGTATGCGCAACTGCGTAAAGCGAACTGATGTATCACTGCATTCCGCCCAGCCTGAGGAGGCACCCATGACACCGTCGATTGATGCGCCACTGGCCACCCTGAAAAGCATATTCGACGAGATGGGGTCCGTGGTCGTAGCCTTCTCAGGGGGAGTTGATAGCACGCTGGTGGCAGTTGCTGCCCACCAGGCATTGGGCCACCGTTCCTTGGCCGTTACCGCGGCGTCCCCCGCGTTGGCTGACCGGGAGCTTCTAGAGGCCAGGGGGCTTGCTCAACAATTCGGTCTCGCTCATAAGGTTCTGAATACCAACGAAATGGACCGCGAGGGTTATGTAGCGAACTCGCCAAAGCGCTGCTATTTTTGCAAGACGGAGCTTTATAGCCACTTGTGTAACATAGCTGAGTCGGAAGGATACACTTGGGTCGCCAACGGGGCGAACACCGATGACCTGGGAGACTATCGGCCCGGCTTGCAGGCTGCTTCCGAGCACCAAGTGAGGAGTCCGTTAGTTGAGGCGGGTCTCAACAAAGCCATGGTCCGAGAGGCAGCTAAGACCCTGAACATCCCAATCTGGGACAAACCTGCCCAGCCTTGCCTTTCATCGCGCATTCCTTATGGCATTCCCGTGACATTCAAGACCTTGTCCCAGATAGAACAGGCCGAGGACTTTCTCCGTGGGCTGGGCCTGCGAGAGATTCGTGCCCGGCACCACGGCAACCTATGCCGGATAGAGGTGGGGGAGAGGGAAATGGACTTAGCCTTCGCTCACCGGCAGACCATAGTCAAGGAGTTGAAAAGAATCGGTTACCTTTGGGTATCTTTAGACTTGGCCGGCTTACGGTCCGGGAGTTTGAACGACCAGCTTAAAGCCCCTAGTCAACCGGCGTGAACCTGGTGCCTGATCATTCCTTGATTCTGTCAAAGCAGAGACATACCCTCATAGACCTCAAATGACTGCCAACTTCCGGCGTATTCGTTTAAAACACCCCGGATAAGGAATCTAGGTATAGCTGCCAATGCAATCTTCGGAACTCCGGCGGCACTTGGAAGCGCTCCAGGATGGGAGCCAGAGTGTCGCGGAGGTACTACGCTTCCTCCGAGACTATCCTTACCAAGACTTGGGCTTTGCCAAGCTTGACCATCACCGGCCACTGCGCACCGGATACCCCGAAGTCGTCCTGGGACGCGGCAAGTCCCCCGGGCAGGTAGCCGACATTGTGGCGTCCCTGGCTGAGCACGGACATCCTGTGTTGGTTACCAAGACAGACTCCGCCGCCTACGACCAGGTGGTCAAGAAGGCACCCAGAGCGTTGTTCAACGAACTGGCCGGAGTCATTGTCGTCCCCTCCGAAAGACAGATATCTTCAAATCCCGGCGTCTTGGTGTTGACTGGTGGAACGGCCGACTATCCGGTGGCTACCGAGGCAGTGATCACTGCTGAGTTGATGGGCAGCGGAGTAGACCAAGTCCACGATATTGGAGTGGCTGGCCTTCACCGCCTCCTAAACGCCCTTCCGACCCTCCAGCAGGCCAGGGTCATCGTGGTGGTGGCCGGAATGGACGCGGCATTGCCGTCAGTGGTCGGCGGCCTTGTGTCGGTACCAGTAATCAGCGTACCCACCAGCACCGGCTACGGGTCGAGTTTCGAGGGGCTAGCTGCCTTGTTGAGCATGCTCAATAGCTGTGCTCCCGGTGTAGCCGTGGTAAATATCGACAACGGCTTCGGTGCCGGATATATAGCAGCTCAAATCAACTCTATGGGCTCAACCAAAGTCCAATGAATAAGTTTACCGTCCTCGCGCCCGCTAATTGTGCCGCCTCAATGACTCCTGGAGCCATCACCCCGTTCGATTCTGCCTGGTTCCCCGGATTCGGCCGCCGGCATTGAATTCGGGGTGGGCACTACCGACGAATTGAATAAAAGCGCCGCGCACAACATTCTGGCTTTCCATCCAGTCGCCCTCCTCATTGCGCTACGGCCACTCCAGTGGATCAAGAATGGACTTGTTTTCTTACCCTTCATGTTCTCGGTCCGCTTGGCTTGGTCGCTGGACAACCTGGAACCGGTGCCCGAACTGATCGTCCGCTTGGTCGTGGTATTTGTGGCTTTTTGTGCCATGGGCGGGGCAGTCTATCTGCTCAATGACGTAGCGGACAGGGAAGGGGACCGCCAACATCCAACCAAGCGCCAGAGACCCATTGCCTCCGGCCGAGTGAGCGTACCGGTGGCCCTGGCTGGCGCTTTGATCATCGGTATCGGTGGGGTCCTAGTCCTCGCGGTGTTGGAACCCGTGTTGGGGGGCATGGGTTTACTGTACGTGGTCATCAACGTAGCGTATTCCTTGGGCGCCAAGCGCATCGTCCTCGTCGACGTATTGGCGGTGGCTAGTGGTTATGTTATCCGGGCGGTAGCGGGCGCTGTGGCCATCGACGTTGTGGCGTCGCCATGGTTGTACGTCACCACCGGGGCCGGTGCCTTGTTTATTGTTCTGGGACGCCGCTATGCCGAGGTCCGCCAGGCCGGAGATGACGCCTACGAGCAACGCTCGGTCCTGCGCAGCTATGCGGGTCCGCTCATTGGGCAATTGCTCACGATCTCAGCAACAGCGGCGTGGTTGAGCTATACTTTGTATACGGTAGAAGCAACGAACCTACCCCGAAACAATACAATGCTGTTGACCTTGCCACTGGTGACGTTGGGCCTCTTTCGCTACTTGTATTTGTTGAACACCAGCCGCGAAGCAGAGGCCCCTGAACATTTGATCGTCCGCGATATACCCTTGGTGCTATCGATACTCGGTTGGCTGGCGGTTTCAGCGGCTGTGCTGTTACTGAGCCCTTGAAGTGGCCTGACCGTACCCTAACTCATTCATATGGAAGCAATGTTGAACACAACGAAGCAACCACTTACTTCATTGGTCAGAGCAGTTTAGATGGCAGCTTCCGACCACGGGTCCGAATCCAGACCCAATCAGGATTTGCTCCAGCAGACCCCCATCCAGTCCCCTACAGTCTCCGTCGTCGCAACCAGTCCGGAGTCGGTGCTGGATGACGTTGGCCGGGCGATGGAGCTAGCAGAGGTCGGCAGGTACTTGGACCCCAGTCTGACCACTCTGCTGAAAATCAACATCTCCTGGCAGCATTGGTACCCCGGATGTTCCACCACACCCTGGCAACTGGAAGGTGTGATCAAAGCCCTACAGGCCCTGGGACACCATGAACTGGTGGCAGCACACAACGGCACTGTGGTGGTGAACTCCTTCGAAGGTGAGATTAATAACAAGCATAAGGTGGTACAAGACCGGTACAGACTGCCAACAGTGCACCTTGATACTCCTCCCAACCGGTGGGTCGATTACGAGCCAAGAACAGACATGATGGTGTTGCACGACATTTTCCCGGATGGCATTCAGATCCCGGAAAGCTTTGCTGGCACCAATGTGGTTCATCTGCCCACGATGAAAACCCACGTATTCACCACCATGACCGGCGCTATGAAGAATGCGTTTGGAGGCTTGCTCCATCGCCGTCGGCACTGGACCCACTCGGTAATCCACGAGACGCTGGTGGACCTCTTGGCAATTCAAAAAGAGATCCACCCGGGCATCTTCGCTGTTATGGACGGCACCTTCGCTGGAGACGGACCCGGACCTAGGGCCATGCGGTGGCACGTCAAGAATAGAATATTGGCTAGTGCCGACCAGGTTGCAATAGATGCAGTGGCCGCCAAGATGATGGGATTTGATCCCATGGAGATCAAATTCATACGCTTGGCCCACGAACGGGGACTGGGGTGTGGTGACATTGACCGGATCAAGGTGGTGGGCGAAGACATCAGCGAGGTGGACTGGCGGTTTTCCGGGGTGGAGAATACCTTCGCCTCTCGGGGTCAAAAACTCATCTACTGGGGTCCCCTGAAGCCGCTGGAACGGATGCTACTGAGATCACCGCTGGTTGGATTGGCCTTCCTGGCATCCAACTTGTACCACAACGGCTACTGGCTAAAAACCAAGGGCCGCAGCCGCATCAAGTCGGCGCTGAAAACCGAGTGGGGACGCCTGTTTGAATCGTATTGACGTTGCCATCAGCGTAACGGCGAGCAAATAAATATGGACGTCGCGATAATCGGGTTAGCCCAGAGCGGTAAGACCACCGTATTTAACGCCCTCACTGGGGGGATAGCTGCCGCCAGCTTCAGGCAAGGCGAACCTAGAGTTGGCGTGGCCAAAGTACCTGACGCTAGGCTGCATGTGCTTGCCCAAATGTACAACAACAAGAAGATCGTTCAAGCGGAGGTCAGGTACTGGGACCTGCCGGGCCCAGAATCAGCCACCGGGCGCTTGGAAATTGAGGGAAAGCACCGAAACACACTGCAAGGGGCCGACGCGTTCTTGCTGGTGGTTAGAGCCTTCAACGACCCAGCGATAATCCACCCTTTGGGAAGCCTGGACGCGCAGCGGGACATTAACACAGTTTTGGAGGAGGTGGCTTTCGCCGACCTGGAGTCCCTGGACCGGGCCTGCGATCGGCTGGAGGACGGGCTTCGGAAGTCCAAGCCTGCCGAACGCCCCGCAATGGAACGCCAACTCCAAGTGGTCCGAAAAGCCAAAGAAGGCATCGAAGACGGTGTTCCAATGCGAGAGCAACAATTATCAATCTCCGAGAAGGCGCTATTGACCAATTACCAACTCCTAACCGCCAAGCCCGTCATTGTTATAGTTAACACCAGTGAATCCCCTGAAGACGATTCCCTTGCCGAGCTTGGTAGCAGTATGGCGCCCACCGGAATGGGAGAGGTCCGGATATGTGCCAAAATCGAGGCAGACTTGGCCGGGATGTCACCTGAGGACGCCTCAGAGTTCCGCCGGGAGCTAGACTTGGGCGACCCGGCCGCAGACCAGGCGATCGCGGCGACCTACAAGACCCTGGGGTTGGTTTCTTTCCTAACCGTAGGCGTCGATGAGATCCGCGCATGGAGTGTGCCCCACGGTCTTCCCGCTCAACAAGCCGCAGGAGCGGTGCACTCAGACTTCGTCCGGGGATTCATCCGGGCCGAGGTGATCCCCTTCGATGATCTAGTCCGTTGCGGTGGTATTCCCCAAGGGAGGAAGGAAGGGCTGCTGCGCTCCGAAGGCAAGACCTACGGAGTCCAGGACGGGGACGTCATTGATTTTCTTGTGAATACGTAAAATGCCAGGAGACTAACAACGACCCCAGTCATGTTGCATGGACCTAACGGCCCCTGACGCCCAACGGCTGCGCGAAGCTAATTTCGTGGGAATCCGGATCCAAGATGTGAAAATAGCGCTCTCCCCAGGTCGCGTCCTGGGGCGCAGCAGACGGATTTAGCCCCGCCTCCACCAGGCGTTGGTACAACACGTCGACGTTGTCTACGTAAAGAATTATCCGCCCCCACCACTTCCACCCACCTTCCGTCGCCAGAATCAGGTTCAGGTAGCCATCGCCGACCCGAAAGCTGGTAAAGGATGTCCCACCTCCCCCATATAAGAGTCGTAGCCCAACTCGCTCCTCGTAAAATTCCACAGCCCTGGCCATGTGTTGGACCGCCAGGGTTACCGCGCTGATATTCTGGACCGTCACTTTACCTAGCCTTTGACCCGATTGCCCAAAGTACCATACCACGAGCAATGACGCCCCGGACAGGAATATTCCCATTCCAAGAGGCTGGACACCCGGATATAATCGCTTAATCCAGTTGCTTTGCAGGCGATCAACCAGAGGACGCACGATGCGGGTAGCATACATCCAGTCGATAGGTGGGGCCAGCGGAGACATGATCCTAGGAGCACTCCTGGACCTGGGTGTTCCTCTGGACCACTTACAGCATGAGCTAGCCAAGCTCGGGGAACTCGGCTACGACTTAACGGTGAGTCAGGAGACCCGTAGAGAGGTAGGGGGCGCCAAGCTGACGGTAACGCTCCAGAGGTCGCAAAGGCACTCTCCTCAACACCTGCTGAACGTGGTACGGAACAGCTTGCTACGCCAAGACCTCAAGGAATCAGCGGAACGCATCTTGTCGACCCTTTGGCAGGCCGAGAGCCAGGTCCACCACGAGGTTGAAGAGCTGATTGAGCTTGAGGAGTTGGGAACGGTCGACACTTTGGTGGACGTGGTCGGCGTCGTTGTGGGGTTGGCATACCTGGGTGTTGAGCGAGTCTACGCAGCATCCCTGGTTTTGGGGAACACCGAGCCTCCACGTTGGGCTGGTGGATATTCCAATCCAGCCCCCGCCACCCTGGAATTAATAGCCATGGCTGGTGCGCCGGTCACCGCCGATCATCCCATTTACGAGGGAGCCGGCGAACTCACCACGCCAACTGGCGCCGCCATCATTACCGCCCTGGCCAGCTTCAACCGTCCCGCCATGACCGTACGCGCCATCGGCGTGGGCCTGGGAGCCAAAGACCCGGAGAGTTTCCCCAACGTTACACGGGTATGGATCGGTGACGTTGCCGATCTACCCGCAACTCCGCGCCAAAGCGGCATAGTTCTGCTGGAAACGAACCTGGATGATGTACCCGGTGTTGTCCTCGGCCACGCTCAAGAGCGACTGTTCGCCATGGGTGCACTAGACGTTTGGTACACCCCGGTTCAAATGAAAAAGAACCGGCCGGGCATTGTACTATCAGCCATGGTCCCCCAAGAAATGGAAGACGCCGCATGTGAAGTTATCCTCAGTGAGACGCCGACCTTGGGCGTAAGGACTCGGCTGGTAGAGCGTTTCGTAGCTGACAGAGAAAACGTCGCTATGGAGACTCAGCTAGGCCCCATCAGCGTCAAGATGAAATACTTGGGAGGGAAACCCGTTGGCGCGGCGCCCGAGTTTGAGGATTGCCGTAGGATCGCGTTGGAAGCAGGCCTACCGTTTCAGGAAGTTTACCAACGAGCCGCTGCGGAAGCGAGACGGCAGTTTCTTGAATAAGCTCTCCGCCTTTAACGGCGTCTCCTACGATACCTGCCAGGTACTCCCGGATAGGTTCCTTCGCTGAGGACCCACTCTACACGGTGCTTCAGCGCCACTCCTTCTTCCGGCAGCAGCAAATCAAGCAACTCCATGACCAGACCCGTCGGCTCATCGATCTGGGACTTGAAATCGGACAGATTAGTCAGCAGCACTTGGGGGATCGCTTCACCGCAGAAGTCCCAGATTACAGTCCTGATTTTGGTGTCGGCATGGAAAGTCAAGCCGTTGTCGATACCCCAGAGGTTCCCTTCCCCGTCCAACAGGATGTGATTGGCTTTGCGATCGGTGCTATTGGCCACCAGATCAAAGCAGGCGATTGTCTTCAACGTGTCGAGGTTCTCGTTGTCGAGATTGTAGTAGTTTTGTCTGGCGTCGTGATCAACATACCGTTGAACCGAGCCAATCCCGTAAGGTCCATCCCGGATCAAGGTAAAAGGGACGAAATTCCAGCCAAGGACCTGGCTCAGCAAGTAGGCGGCGTATTCCCGTTTATAAAGAGTGCCCCTTGGAAAATCCCACAAAGGGGCTTCTCCATCCTTGGGCTTATAAATCCCCAAACAGACCTGGCCGTCCAAATTGTACTCGGCCAGAAAAGTGTAGTTGGAGCCCGCAGCTGTAAGTCGGCAGGAAACGCATTCGCCGTCTCGGAGGATGTCAGTGGTGGATGGGACCTTGTTCACCGGGCTGCTCGCATGGGTTGGACCGTCAAGCGTCAGCCTGCCTCGAAAACAGTGTGCCCATTGGAACGAGGGCACACATGGCCATCCGGGTTGATAGGCAGACCACAAAGAAAGCAGCGGGGCCGCCCGGCGGCACAAATCCGCAGCGCTTCTTCAGCCAGGGCCTCAGCCTGGTCGGTGGTAATCCAAAAACTTACAGAGTCCGTGTCCTCTTGGGTTTCAGAGGCCTCTTGTTCATAGGCTAGTATGTAAAAGGAGCTGGTGCCCGCGTCGTGGCTAAGCAGCACTTGACCTGCCTTGAAGTCTAATGACGCTTCCTCTCCAGACCATTCCGGCTCCCGGGACTGACTTTCACGTTGCCGATCTTCAGTGGACAGGGCTTGGACCACGTCTCGGAGGTAAATCCCCAATTGCAAAAGCTGCTCCTTCTCTAGCCAGACGTAACAGACTGCGGGACCTGCTTCGATGGCTAACTGGAAGGTACGTTGTCCAGGCTCACCGAAGGTCTTGGCCTCGATCTGGGAGAGAGAACCGAGAGGATATTTTACCTGGCGTGGCTCCATGGTCATATGATATTCACTGCAAATGCCGCTGGCAAGGGTAGTACAGCGGTATTTGGTATACTTCCCCGTGGAGAAATCCATCCTCCCAGCGCAAGCTTGTTAGGTAGATGGAACTTAGGTTAGGATGCGCCGGCTTGCCCGCGGGGAGAAAATCCGAATCCAAGATCTGAAGGAGATTAACATGCCAGCGGTAGCGTTTGTAATTCCCATCCCGGCGGGCAACACCGAGGCCTTAAAGGGCGCCTTTGAAGAGATGCGCGGGTCCCGAGAAGACCAGTGCGTGGCTAATCGCGGGGTGATGGGTGTCACCAGGGAGTTTGTTAGCCTCCAACACACCCCCCAAGGCGATGTTCTAGCCGTTTACATTGAAGCAGACGATCCGTCCAAAACGACCGAAAGAATGATGGCGTCAGATTCCGAATACGCACGGTGGATTGCATCGGTCGTCCGACCCTTGCTGGGCACGGCCGCAGGGGCACCCCGGCCAGACGCCGAAATCGTGGCGGACTGGCGGGCGTAGCACCGGTACAGCGAAGAGCCCACAACACTTTTCCACCTAGACTGTTGGTATCCAGACTGGAGAACTAATCTAGGAGGCAAGGCAGGAGCTAGGCTCCATAGGACCGAAGCTTAACTGTTCAACCCAAACCCCTGGACCGGTATTGGAGTGCTTCCGCCAAGTGGCCCACTCCGATACCGTCGGCTCCGTCTAGGTCGGCGATAGTTCTTGACACCTTGAGAATACGATGAAACGCCCTAGCGGACAAACCCAACCGTTGGGTGGCGGTTTGCAGTAGGCCTCTGGCGTCGCTGTCCAGGGAACAATACTTCCAGACTTCGGCTGGCCCCATCTCGGAGTTGCATAGAAAACCCCGTTCCCGGTAACGGTCTTTCTGGATCTCCCTTGACTCCTCGACCCGGTTTCGGGAGGGAGCGGAGTCTTCGGCTGGCTCGTCGTCAATCAATTTCTCGTATTCGACGGGTGGGACCTCTACGAACACGTCAATTCGGTCTAGCAGCGGCCCGCTGACGCGCTTTTGATAACGGGCGACTGCGGATGCGGAGCAGGTACATTCGGTCCGAGGATGGCTATAGAAGCCGCAGGGGCAAGGGTTCATCGCTGCGACAAGCATGAAGCTGGCCGGATAGGTTACCGTACCAGTAACCCGGGTAATCGTGACCACCTTGTCCTCCAGGGGTTGCCGGAGGGACTCCAGTGCCGTATGCGTAAACTCTGGTAGCTCGTCCAGAAACAGGACGCCTCTGTGGCTTAATGTGATCTCACCGGGCCGAAGCGCGCGGCCTCCGCCGACGAGTCCTGCATTAGAGATTGTGTAGTGGGGCGATCGAAAGGGTCTCTGGGATATAAGCGGACTGTCACCGGGGAGGAAGCCGCTCACGCTGTATATCTTGGTTACTTCCAATGCTTCCTGCGGCTCCATCCTAGGGAGGATCGAAGGCAGGCATCGCGCCAGCAAGGTCTTGCCGCTGCCGGGAGGCCCAGTGAATAGCAGGTTGTGAAATCCCGCGGCCGCTACTTCCAGCGCCCGTTTGGCGTGGTCCTGACCCTTCACGTGGGCCAGGTTCATAACTCCTTCTTCGGCCTGGGCAGGAAAAGAGACTCGCCCGTTGGTGGACAAAGGGGCCATCGGAGATTCCCCTCGTAAATGCCCTATTAAAGACGTGAGGTCTGGAGTGGGGAAGACCCGTATTCCTTCCACCAAGGCTGCTTCCTGGGAATCGACGTGAGGCACGTACACCGTGGAGAACCCTTGGTCGCGGGCCACGGAGACCATGGCCAGGATGCCGGTGGTATGGCGCAAGCTACCGTCTAGGGAAAGCTCGCCAAGAAATACAGAGTCCTCCAAGGGGCCCTCAACCTGGCCGGAGCTGAGCAGTATTCCAACAGCGATGGGGAGATCGTAGGCAGGGCCGGCCTTTTTCACGTCGGCGGGGGCCAGGTTCACCGTAATACGCCGCATGGGAAACTCGCACCCACTGTTACGCAGCGCTGCCCGGACGCGTTCCCGGGCTTCTTGGACTGCAGTGTCCGGTAGCCCAACGATATTGAAAGCCGGCAGCCCAGGGGAAATGTCCACTTCTACCTGGACGACATACCCGTCCAGCCCTAGAACGGCGCAGGTTTGAGCCTTAGCCAGCAATTCCTGTGCTCCTTCCAGCCCAACTGAGCAAGGTACAAAATATGATTCTGTAACGACTAGTCCGCGACAGCGATATAGATTCCTACCGGGCGGCTGCCGACAATATCAGTGCCTACACAGGACCCACTTCTACCTGTAACAAGTCGCGGGCTAGACCAATGGGCCCGCTATAGTGTCTCCCAGCGTCGGTGGACAAGGGACTGGGATCGAAATTGAACGGAGTGTCGATGTGGGTCAGAATCAATTCATCAACTTCCGCCAGTGCACTGACGCGGCCCGCATCTGCCCCAGTGGAGTGCCCGCGATTCACAGCGTCGTCCCGCTCCAAGTCAGTACCGATAGCCTCGTGAATTAGCAAGCGGGCTCCTTGAGCAGCTTCAGCCAGATTTTCGCTGTAGCGGGTATCACCTGAAAAGACCACCGCCTGGTTGCCAGACTCTATTCGCCAACCCACCGCCCCCGGAATATGGTCCACCGCAAATGAGTAGGCCTGGGTGGTAGGTCCCAGCTTGACCGCTTGCCCGGTGTCCGTGGGAGCCCACTCGAGTACTTGCCTCCCATCACGATTATAGGCTCCTTGGTCGTTGATCTCGGGAATATTCAATCTCACGGCCTCACAAAGCCGCTTGACCCCGTTCATTGCTTCCTCGGTAGCATAGACCCGGAGAGGGGATAGTTCTGGGGACATAGAGGCCCGGCGAAACTGGAGGAATAGCAGACCAGACATGTGGTCGGGGTGATGATGAGTCAATAACAGCCGATCAAAGTCTCCAATGTTCATGCCGAGCGCGGTCGTCTGACGCAGTACGGAATTTCCGGAGCTAGCATCCAATAGCAACCGGGTACCGTCCGCACAGTCCACCACGATGGCTGTGTGTTCCCGGTGAATACTGTTGCCTCCCCCGGTGCCCAGGAAGGTCACTTTGACGGTTGCCATTAATAGCGTCCTTTCTCAGATATAGGCCCGTTGGTCTTGAGGAAGAGGCACGAAAAGCGAATTTGGCAGCGTGGTCGGCCCTGGGGCCAATAACTAGGGGACTCCGAGCTTTGATCACCGGATTCAGGATAGTCCCCATGTGGTCCCCGGTAGACGTTTGCCATCTTACTTACAGGCCTATTAGTAGTCAACGCCGTGCCGTCAGGTGAGATGTGGATCTGGAGTCGGTCTCGGCGGCCAAAGCCATGGAAACGAAAAAGCGGCCCCGACGAGGCCGCTTCAGTATAAGCCAGCGGAATAAGCTGGGGAATTAAATGGCGCCGCAGCTCTTGGTCCCTTGGTGTGGTCCCTCGCTACTGCCTGCCGATACTGGAATAACTGTTGCCAATACCACCAGCGCCACAAAAACTAGAGGAATCACAATCCTTCTCATTTCAACCCTAATATCTTGGTCATACCTTCCGCCAAGCCAATGTCAATGGGTGCCTGCCGGTGAAACGAATGAAATTGACAAGGAAGGATTTTGCTCGCCAGATACCGAGCCACTCGCCAGGCGTGGCCAGTCGACAAAATTGGCTCGAAATTCGGTCGATCTCCCATTGACAGAGGGCTGTTAGGCGTGGATTAGAATCCGCCTGTTAAGAATTCGCCAGGCGTGACTGGCGTGTGACATTTCCCCGGCCTGGCCTCACATACTGGAGGGGTTCTGGGTGGTCGGGCGCCCTCCCAGGGATCGGGGCGCCCGGATGGGTGGAGGGGTAATCTAGTTAGCTCCGCTACTTCCTGTCCGGCCCTGTATTATCGTCCCCTATTTTGGCGTCCCAATTTCGGTATCCCGGAGGATTATCGGGCCATGGCAGGATTATCTACCAGAGAGGTCTGGAGAGCCGTCCTTGGGCAATTGCAGCTACAGCTTCCTCGGAATATTTTTGAGACCTGGCTTAAGCATACGGAAGGAATTAGCTCCGACGGCCACACCATGGTGGTTGAAGTGCCCACAACCTTCGTCGTCACGTGGCTTGAACGACGCATGTACCAGTCTATCCAGAAGACTGTTCAGAGTATTACCCACTCCGCTCTGGACATTCAATTCAGGGTCAGGTCGGACGGAGTCAACCCCCCAGTGGACTCTGTCCCTGGGCTCCAAGACATGGAGCCGCTCTGGGAATCAAATCCCAACCCCCAACCTGGGACTCCGGACCCTCCCTTGCCACCCCTCAGCCCCAAATATACCTTCGACTCCTTTGTGGTGGGCTCCTGTAACCGTTTGGCGTATAGCGCGGCCATGGCGGTGGCCGACGCGCCCGGGAAGGCCTACAACCCCTTGTTCCTATATTCAGGTGTTGGGTTAGGTAAGACCCACCTGCTGCATGCCATCGGGCACCAGTGCGCCTCCCGAGGCTCGTCTGTGCTATACGTGACTTCCGAGCAGTTCACCAATGAATTTATCTCAGCCATTCGCAACCGCACTACCGAAGATTTTCGCCGCAGGTATCGCTCAGTGCAATTGCTGTTGATGGACGATGTCCAGTTTCTCAGTGGGAAAGAACAGACCCACGAAGGGTTTTTTCACACGTTTAACGATCTACACACCTCCGGTAATCAGGTAGTGATCAGTTCCGACCGTCCTCCAAAGGCGCTGGCGTTGTTAGAGGACCGAATGCGCTCCCGTTTCGAATGGGGTCTTACCGCGGTTATTGAGCCGCCTAACCTGGAAACCCGGATGGCTATATTGACTTTCAAGGCCGACCAACTCGGTATCTCACTACAGGACAACATCATTGAGCTCATCGCGAAACGGATCCAAAAGAACGTTCGCGAGTTGGAGGGCAGCTTAAACCGCATAGTTGCGTACTCTCAGTTTGCGGAAGTCCCAATCACTCCGGAATACACGTCTCGGATCCTCGACGACCTGAGCTCTGACGCCGCGCGCCACGCCATAGACCCGGAGCGAATAATCGAGGAAGTGGCCCGGCATTACCGGCTCTCGGCGGAAGACATCTTGGGCAAAAGACGGACCCAGAAGATCGCCCTGGCTCGCCAGGTGGCCATGTACCTCTTGATCTACGAATTGGAACTCTCCCCAACCCAGGTGGGAAGGCTTCTGGGCGGCAGGAACCACGCCACAGTCATTCACGGCGCAGGCAAAATCAACGGTGAGATCAACGAAGACAGCCAGCTACGTCAGGATGTGCTCCTGATCAAGGAGGCTATCTTTGCGAATGAACGCGGATGACCGGCGACCCACCCCGATCTAAGTTAACTCCTACACCAGCAATTTCGGGCGGCCCAAATCGTTTCGCAGTCTGGCCTGGCATGGGGCCGGCTCGAATATCCCGTGGTTCGCGAGATAGAGGCGGTTTTGTCGTACAATGTCGTGCGTTGTGGTCAACGTAAGACCAAAAAATAGCTATACTCTGGAAATATCCCTATAAGAGGCGGAGCTTGGCCAACCCTAGCCTGTTCTTCCCTCGGCGATTGCCTCCCAAGAAACACCCCTGTATTCACACTGGCGCCGACGCCCCCCGTTGCAGTTCGACCACTCGGTGGGAGGTGGGTCCATCTGCAGCCGGCCGTTCCTGGGTACCCGGACTTGGGCCAGCGAGGACATCCAACCGGTTATGAAAAACCACGTCATCATCAAGACCCACGAAATAGCTCTGAAAGGGAAGAACCGTCCTTGGTTCATGAAGGTACTAACCGACAACCTGCGCCAAGCCACCAAGGACGCAGGGGTCGAGGCTGTCTGGCAAGGGCACCTTCTAGTTGGACTGACGCTGCGCGACGAGCAGGATTGGTCGGCGGTTAAGGACCGGGTTAAAGATTGTTTTGGCGTGGCTAAATTCTTCAAAGCCGTACAACTGCCGCAGGACCTGGATAGTGTCAAGAGGGCGCTCCCAGCGTTGCTCGAGAGCAGAAAATTTAGCTCCTTCCGTATTACAGCGAACCGCTCCGACAAGCGCTTCCCACTAAAGTCTGAAGAGATCAACCGCGAACTGGGTACCTATGTTAAGGAATTGACCGGCGCTAGGGTCGACTTGACCAACCCCGAGTTAGAGATCTGCCTGGATATCCTCCCTCGAGGAATTTACGTATATTTCGAAGATGAGGCTGGTCACGGGGGTCTTCCCGTTGGCGTTAGCGGTTCGGTAATGACCATGCTCTCTGGAGGCATAGATTCGCCGGTAGCCGCCTGGCACATGATGAAACGGGGCTGCCGTGCCCACCATGTTCATTTCCACAGCTACCCGCTGGTAGACCGATCGTCCATCGAAAAAGCACAGGACTTGGTGCAGCACCTGGCCCGTTACCAAGATAAGGCCGAGCTATTTTTGGTGCCCCTGAGCGATATTCAAAAGCAAATAATACTGTCCACCCCTCCCGCTTACAGGGTTATCATGTACCGCAGATTCATGGTGCGGATCACGGAACAACTGGCCCGCCGTCACGGGGCCAGCGCCATCGTTACGGGAGAGAGCTGTGGACAGGTCAGTTCCCAGACCCTGGACAACATCGCGGTCATTGATCAAGCATCCAGCATGCCCATACTTCGACCGCTCATCGGGCTCAACAAAGAAGAGATCGTCCAACAAGCTCGCTCTATCGATACCTACCCAATATCAATATTGCCGGACCAAGACTGCTGCTCGTTGTTCGTACCTCGTCACCCGGAGACCCACGGCGACCTGGAAACAGCGCACCGTTTGGAGGCCGTGGTGTCGGTGGACAGCTTGGTGGCCGATGCAGTTGCTAAAACGGAGCTATTGCAATTCGCCTATACCGGCGATTTGGAGAGGGTTCCTTGAGGTTTCGGGCGATAGGCTTGGCCCGACCCCGGGTCGAAGCAGCGGGTCCAATGATGCAATCCGCGTCAAACCGGGTAGTCCAGAATAACAGCTAGACGGCCGGTTGTGATGGGAAGACCTGAGACTTCCGAAATCGGTGCCCAAATTCCCGTCATCACCTCTGCCGCCCGAACACGCTTGCTCAAGGACCAACTCAAGAGTGTCTCACGTTCTTTCTATCTGACGGTCAGAGTCCTCCCCAAGTCTCTCCGCGAACCCATAGCTCTCGCCTACCTATTGGCGAGGTCCGCAGACAGCATCGCGGACACCAGGCTATTGCCCTGGGAAGAGCGGCTCCGCCATCTCTTTACCTTCAGGGAGCAGGTCCAGGGTCCGGCGGCGTCTCGAGCACTGTACGAAATTGAGGCGGCAGTTACCAATGTGCAATCTAATTTGAACGAGCGAGCGCTCTTGGAATCCCTATTGGAGCTCTTCAGTTTGTTGGAGGGGTCACCTGAGCCGGACCGGGCTCGGGTCCGCTCAGTCGTCGTGACCCTTACCCAGGGGATGGAGATCGACCTCACCAGCTTCCCGCCGGAGGACTCGGGGCGAGTTGAAGCCCTGCAGAATGCCGCTGAGTTGGACAATTATATCTATCACGTCGCGGGTTGTGTGGGTGAGTTTTGGACGGCCGTATCCATGGCCCATGTCCACTCGCTGAAAACGTGGGACGAACAACGGATGGCAGGGCTTGGCGTCCGGTTCGGCAAAGCGCTACAGCTTACCAACGTGTTGCGCGACCTGCCCCGCGACATTCGAAACGGGCGGTGCTATCTGCCTAAAGCCGAGTTATCAAGCGTCGGCTTGGTGCCTGAAGAGCTGCTGGTCCCGCAAGCTGGACCCAAAGCTCGCCCGGTGTTGGTGGAATGGATTAACGCAGCCATGGGCCACTACGCAGCCTCCGAGGAATATTTGCTAGCAGTCCCACGCAGTTGTGTTCGCCTTAGACTGGCAGTGCTGTGGCCCATATTGATTGGGCTGGGGACCCTTGGGGAGTTGGCTCGGAACCAGGATTGGCTTGACCCGGACCGGCCGGCCAAAGTGAGCCGAGGTTGGGTCTACCGGACCATGGCGAAATCTATTCCGTTGGTGTCGATTGATCATGCTTTACGATCCTGGATCGCCAAGAGTAGGGACCAGGTAGCAAAGGCGCTGTAAGGTTCCGTGATCACATCCCATGCTCCCTTCATCTGTGACTGATCGCTTAAGGCCCCGCAGCCATTTGGGGTCCAAGGGCTTGGCAGTTAACTGACCTGTCGGAGCGCTAGTGAACAACGCTGGGAACGACGAGATTACCTCACCCTGGTGGCTGCCGAAGGGATTGATGTACCATTACCATCGGCATCTACGGCTACCAAGAATCCAGTATCGGATGCAATAGGCGGCAAGTTTGGTCCATGCCAAGAGGACACCCTAACTTTTAGGCGCCGCCAAGGAGGTGTACTCATGAAATACGGGTTCACGTTGCCGGGAAGGGGACCTTTGGCCACACCCGAGCACCTGACCACCATGGCGAAGCGCGGGGAAGAGCTGGGGTATGACTCCCTTTCCATCGGGGACCACATCGTCATACCCAACAACATAAGCTCACCTTACCCTTACACCGAGGGCGGAGAGTTCCCAGGAGCGGGCTCAGGAGAATTCCTGGAGCAACTTTCGGTGCTTTCCTTCATTGCGGGCCAAACGCAACAGATTCGGCTGGTAACCAGCGTCATCATCGTTCCCCACCGTAATCCGCTGGTGGCCGCGAAAGTGCTGGCGACCCTGGATGTCCTGTCCAAGGGCCGTTTGATAGTGGGTGTTGGTGTTGGCTGGATGCGGGAGGAGTTTGAAGCACTGGGCCTCCCTCCCTTCGAGCAACGGGGAGCGGTCACCGACGAGTACCTGCGGGCCTTCAAGGAGCTCTGGACCAGCGACAACCCGTCTTTCGAGGGCAGGTTTTGCCGGTTCAGGGACATCTCATTTCTACCCAAGCCGTTGCAGAAACCTCACCCTCCCATTTGGGTAGGGGGAGAGAGCCGTCCGGCAATGCGGCGCACCGCCGAGCTGGCCAACGGATGGTACCCCATAGGGTCCAACCCCACTTTCCCAATGGGGACTCCAGACCTACTGGTGGACGGAATCAAGCGGCTTAACACCTACGTTCGGAGATTCGGGCGGGACCCTGGAGAGATAGACATTATTTACCGCACCCACCAGTACCAGCTCGATAGCAACGGCGGTGGGTCCGTCCCATCTTCCCAGCGGCAACTATTCACCGGGAACGCAGATGCTGTGGCCTCGGATATCCGCCGGTATGAAGACATGGGCGTCAAACAAATCGTAGTGGACTTCACACGGCTAGGCCAGACGATGGACGTCGTGTTGCAACAGATGGAACGGTTTGCTACCGAGGTGTGGCCTAAGGTGTAGCTATTCGGGAGGATGCCCCCCGGGTTATTAGATTCTAGCTCTGGCAGCGCAGCCCCACCCCCTAGATACCCGCGTTCGCGGGTATGACGTGAAGATACACAGCGCAGGCCTCAGCGCGGAGCCCACCTCCGTTCACCAGGAATGGGCTGGTGTAGGTATTGGGAGGGCGACCAAATGACCCTGGAGAATGTTTGGCCTGAGCCTGAAGAAACATCCGCCCGGCTAGGCGCCGCTAGCGAAATCCTCGATTGTACAGCTCCCTTAGCTGTTCCAACTGATCGGCTGGAATTGGCGGTAGGTCGCTGCACCCGGCGATCTCTTCGGTTTCGGCTACGTTCTTTACCCCGGGCACAGTGGTGTCGATGTCTGCATTCATCAAACAGAAGACCGTCGCCGCTTGGGATAGGTTGGAAACCGGCGCCTGGAGAAGGAAGCCCAACTTCCTGGCGCTGGCCAAGTCTTGTACTAAGAGTTCGTCGCTTGGGGGCACTGGACGGTCGACTTGTGCACTAAGTGCCCCGGCGGCGTGGGACCGGATACCGATCACTCCCATTCCCAAAGATTTGGCTAGAGGGATGATCTGACCGTTATCGAAGATAGACACTCCCGATGGCGGGGGGTGCTGGGCTGTCCAGTTCAGCAGGTTGTAGTAGGAGAGCACAGTGTCGTATTGGTCACTCTCCATAATGCGCCTCATGGATGGCACATGGGGCTCCATGGCCGAAACACCGATGAACCTGGTTAGCCCGGCCTGCTGCACCCTTTGAAAGGATTCCAAGACAGTCCCCAAGGCATCGTCGGCGGAGAGGGAATCCGGGCTGTCACCGCGGTTCAATGTAAACCGGTTGTGCACGTGGAGAACGTCCACGGAGTCCATCCGCAAACGCCGCAAGCTGGCCTCCACCGACCGCTGGACTGCTCCGTCTACGTCGTGCATCTCTTCCGCAGCCAGCCGCACCTTGGTGCCCACTACCGCCTCGTGGCGACGACCTCCCAAGGCAATTCCTAGGATCTCCTCAGCTTTACCGTTCCCGTAGCCGGGAGCGACATCGAAGTAGTTGATTCCCAGGTCCAGTGCGCGAAGCACTGCTCTAACACTCTCATCATCGGTGGTGGAACCCCATTCCTGGCCGATGCCGCCGCCACCGAAACCAACCCTGGATACCCTCAGCCCGGTCCGGCCTAATGCCGTGTATTCCATGTCGCGGTCCCCACCCTCTAAGAGACTTCACCCTCGGCCAACTGGAAATATATACCATGGGAGCTGCTGGGTTCGACACTCAAGGTCTTGTAGCCAAAGGGGCTTGCGCTGGCAGCGTCACCCCGTAGCTCATTTCCTTTACTTTTCAGTTCCTGAAATAGTTGATCGATACCGTCTACTCCCCAGGCGACGTGCATGACGCCGGGACCTTGCTCCCGAAGCTGCTGGGCCGCCGGGGTGTCGTCCCTGGTCGGCTCAAAAAAGTCTACCAGAGTAGGCCCGATGCGGTAGAGGATGGACTTGAACCCCCGGTCGGGGAATTCGTCGGTACGCTCCGGCTTCAGGCCGAAGTTCTTCTCCAGGTAAGCGGACATATCTTGTATGCTCTCGACCACGTAGGTGACGTGATGCACTTTGGTAAACATATCGTCCTCTCGCATTGGTGGTTTGACGCAAGCCTAGTCGGATTGCCAGCCGGAATCAAGGGGTCGCATTGACTTACTATACTCGTAACCCTAATATCGGTACGATTAACTGCCGGAGGAAAGAGATGCCCAGCTTTTCCGCCAATGGGGTTCAGATTTATTACGAGGTCAATGGAGGGGGTTTTCCTTTGGTGTGGTGCCACGAATTCGGAGGGTCCATCGAGAGCTGGGAAACTCAAGTCAGGTACTTCACACGTCGCTACCAGGTGATTACTTATGCGGCGCGGGGCTGGCCCCCTTCGGACGTTCCCACCGACCCTGCGGCCTATTCCCAGGACATCTTGGTCAACGATTTATACCTTTTGCTGCGGCACTTGGGTATCGGCCAAGCTCACATTGGCGGACTGTCAATGGGAGGGAGTGTTACGTTGAACTTTGGTATCGCTCACCCAGAGATGGCCAAGTCCTTGATTGTCGCCTCTGCCGGATCGGGAAGCACCGACCGGGATACGTTCCTTGCCAACGGCCAAGCAATGGCCCAGCGTCTGCTTTCGGAAGGGATGGCGGCGGTGGCCAAGGACTACGGCGTGACCCCCGTAAGAGTACAGCTCGGCCGCAAAGACCCTCACGGGTTCGAGGAGTTCACCCGGCTGCTGGCCGCCCATGACGCCACTGGTTCGGCCTTGACCTACCAAGGGTTTATGATGAACCGCCCCACTGTCTTCGCTCTGGAGGAGCAGTTGCGAGCGTTGCGGGTCCCTACGCTAATTCTCATCGGTGACGAGGACGAGCCCTGCATCGAGCCGGCGGTGTTCATGAAGCGCCATATCCCCCGCTCCGGATTGGCCGTGTTTCCCCAGAGCGGCCACGCCATCAACCTGGAAGAGCCGGACCTGTTCAACCGCACGGTTTCGGACTTCTTGAATGCTGTCGAAGCCGACCGTTGGGCCAGTCGGGAAATCTAGCCGGGAGAGGCCAACCTCGGCCGCCGCTGGAAGCTCTTCAGGGATCAGCTTTGTAACTCCCCGATAATTCCTTTGAGCGCTCCTTCGCTACCAGGTCTCACTGGTAGGTTCAACACGATTTCGTCCAATATGTCTCCGAACCGTTGCTTCACTAGGCCGGCGACCTCGTCGTATTCCCCCGCCACCACAAAGGGCTCCAGGATCTCGTCGGTGATCAACTCAGACATGCGGTCCCACTCCCCCTGGAGCGACAACTCGTGGAGCCGTTGGCCCACCTCTTGGAAGCCGTGTATAGCCAGAACGGGGGAGTACGTCCTGGTCGAGAAATAGAACGCCAGTTGCCGCTTTACACCCGCTTTTTGTGCGGCGATAGTCCTCTGGTCAGGACCGGTGATCACAAAGGGCGAGCCATTGATCTTGATATCCTCAATGCTGCGGCCTGCTCTCTCAGCACCCTGAGAAATATTAGGGATGATGACCTCGGTCAAGTATCGCTTGGAGCTTATGCCGTGCAAAGAAATTCCGTCGCAGGCCTCACCCACCACCCGGCAGTTGTAAGGATTTATGGCGCTGATGTAAACCGGCGGTTTGGCTTCAGCGCTGGGTCCGGGGCTGAAGAAGGGAGTCATCAGATTAAAGGTGTAGTATCGCCCATGAAAATCCAGCTTGTCACCGCTTTGCCAGTTGTCCCAGATGGCATGCAGGGACCGGATGTATTCCTTCAAGCGCGGCCCCGGGGCATCCCACTTGACCGAAAAGCGGCGCTCGATGTGCCCTTTCACCTGGGTGCCCAGACCCAGCCGGAACCGCCCTGCTGATAAGCTCTGAAGGTCCATGGCGGAATAGGCTACCACCATGGGAGAGCGAGGGAACGCCATGGCCACCCGCGTTTCAAGGGTTACTGTGGAAGTTGCGGTGGCGGCCAGTAGCAATGGGAAGAAAGGATCGTGGGCAGTCTCCTCGGCGCTGAGGCCATCGTATCCCATGGACTCAGCCCACCGGGCCTCGTTGGGAATGTTTTTCAGGTTGCTTGTGTTCAGGTGATAAATAACTCTCATGGCCATCTTTTAACGGAACCAGTATACGGATTTGTACTGTTTGCTGATGGTGCCACTGGCGGGCGGAGGCAAATCGCTTACCTCGCCGTGGCTAGTCCGGTACAAGGCTGGCTCTGATGCCAGGCAGGGTTACATGGTAGGATAACCTAACTAAACAAAGGAACGCCATCGGCTAACAGTTGTCAGCACTTGGAAACTATCTCAAAACCGGGGTGGCGGCCCTTCGACTGGCTCAGGGCTAACGATTTACATTTGCATTCCGTTCGTGCTGAGCTTGTCGAAGCACAAATTGGGCGAGTGACCAACATTTTGAGACAGTTACTTGGAATTCAGCCGTCGTTAGACGTTGATAGCTGATCGCAAATAGGAGGACTTATGGAATCCGCTTTCGTTCAAGCAGGCGAAGTCCGGCTGCAATACTACCACCACGGTCATGGGGCACAGAAAATATTGTTGGTCCACGGTTACGCATCATCAGCCAGGTTGTGGCAGCTCACCATGGAGTTGTTGGACCCAGATAGGTTTGAAGTATTCGCTACTAACAACCGCGGTGCAGGCGACTCGGACCGCTCTCCAACCGAGGAAGCTTACACGGTAGAACAGTTTGCTGAAGATGTGCACAACGCCGCGGAAGCCTTGGGGCTAAACGGGTTCACCTTGGTCGGCCATTCCATGGGAGGAGCGACTGTAGCCCAGTACGCCATGGCCCATCAGCAAAAACTAAACGGGTTAGTCCTACTGAACTCAGCGCCTCTGGGTGGGCGGACACTGGAGGATGGGTGGGATGAGGCCATTCGGGAACAGTTCCGGACCAATGACCGGCCACAGGGCGACATGGGATTCAACGGGCCCCACATCACTCCGGAGTTTACCGAAGGGGTCTTGGCCGACATCGCCCGCAACCCTGTAGAACGGGCGCTGGGAGGACGCCGGTCCATGTCCCAGCTACGGCTCAGGGAGCGGCTCAGCAAGATCACCGTCCCGACGCTGGTGGTAGGAGGCGACAAGGATACCACGGTGGGTGTGGACAACATCCTGGCCGACTACCTGGCACTGCCTGAGGCGTCCAGGTCCTTGCACATCTTCCACGGAATCGGCCACTCGCCCAACGTGGAGATACCCGACCGGTTGGCCGCCCTGCTGACCAGGTTTGTCGGAGAGGTCAGCGCGGAGGAGAAGGTCGCAGCAGCAACGGGGTAGGGAGTGCCGGATTAGTGCCACGTCGCTATTCATCGCGGGAAACAATTACGGTTCTCCGAAAGGCGGGCTGGATGTGGGACAGGCAGGAAGGGTCCCATGTTATATGACACGAGAAGGATTGCCCTGTTTGATTACCGTTCCGGCCAACGACCGTGAGATCGACAGGGGTACATTCGGTAATATTCTTCGTCAGGCTGGATTGACACGAAGAGAATTCGACTCGCTTGCCCACGAGGTCCTCTAAATGCCCTCAAAAAAGTTCACAGTCATTCTACTTCCCGACGACGACAGCTATCAGGTCGTGTTTCCCCACTACCCTGGCTGCTTAACCTTCGGTGAATCTGTAGAAGAGGCATTAAGCAACGCCAAGGAAGCAATAGAGCTCCACCTGCAAGGTGAAGCAGAAATCGGAGCCGACCCGGTGCCCCCCAACGCCTACGCGCGGCACGTCGTCGTGGGTGAAATCGAGGCAGAGGTGCCGGAGTCCCTTCTGCAACCCGATACCGGGCCGGAGAAAGTTAGTGCCGCTCCCGTCAGTTAGGCTGGTTCGCTCCCTGTACGGTCAGGATTTTCTTCAAGGTGGGCCTGCGGTGTATCGGTGGAATAGCCATCATTAGTCCTCAGAATCCTGGATACCCCAAAGGATAGGCTATCGGAATCCGCCTTTCCCATGGGCTCTTTAACCGCCGAACAGCGGAAGGAAGAATCTGGTTTGACATTCGGTATAGGTCTCCCTCATAGCCGGGCATATCGGGCAACTTTCTCAAAGGACATCGCCCAACTCCGTCAATATCTGCTCAATTTAATCACGCAGTGGCGATAAGTCTTCTTGGACCGTCCGCCATACCGGTTCCAAATCGACGCCAAAATGAGCATGTATCAAGACATTGCGCATGTCTGCCACGTCCTGCCAGGCCACCTGCGGCCATCGGTCTCTAACTTCGTCTGGGATACGATTGGCGGCTTCACCTATGATTTCCAGAGCGCGGACTACCGCGAAGTTAGTCCGGAGATTGGCGGAGAATTCTGCGAAATCAACGTCCTCCACAAACGATAGAGCTGCTTCGGTGGCATTCAGGATATCCCGCAGGTAGTCCAGGTAAGTCCGGTCCTGCCTCACACCGGCACCAATTCCCCTAGAATCTGTTTTAAGGCTCAGGGATCGGCTCAGCGAGATAACCGTCCCGACGCTGGTGGTGGGTGGCGACAGGGACACTACTGTAGGTGTGGACAACATCCTGGCCGACTACTTGGCACTGCCTGAGGCGTCCCGGTCCCTGCACATCTTCCACGGCATCGGCCACTCGCCCAACGTGGAGATCCCCGACCGGTTGGCCGCCCTGCTGACCAGGTTTGTCGGAGAGGTCAGCGCGAAGGAGAAGGTCGCAGCAGCAACGGGGTAGCTTTGAGAAGATACGAGAAAGTTATTGGGCAACTCGGAGGGCTAGATTTGAGGGCCACAGTAGCTAGGCGCAACTTCGTATTTAAGGAAGTTGATCTAAGTCCTCCTTAAGCCCTCTGAGTATCCTATCCAATTCTTCGAGTTTCATTTCCTCCTTTGAGCATTGCTCAGGTACACGTGGCACAAATGAGTCCTTGAGAACTCGCTGCAAATCTGGGTTGCATTGGGCTGCGATAACGAGGCTCGTAGGGTTTACAACTTGGCGGTATTTTCCAATCTCGGCGGCTATGACAGTGAAAGGAACGGGTTTGTGATCTGTCTGCTCGTACTTGTCTTTGACGATATCTGTGACAGCATCGAACAGGCCCTTGGAAGGTCGTTCGTACCCCCATTCTTTTAGGGCAAAAGTGCCCCTTAAGCCGATCCACACTATCCCATAAGATTCGTGCTCAGGAGAGGAACAACGAGAAAGCACTGCGTGTACGTTATGCTCCGAGCCATAATGCTCAGGCCACTGCTGGTTGAAAGTCTCTGCAATCTCGGAAAAGTGGGCGGGCCGTCCGATTGAACGAAGCGCTAGGTACGCCCGCTGCTGCTGGTTGAGTCCGGAGAAGTTACAATCGACCACCGCCTCTGCGATTCGCCTAATGTCGGCCGCGGACAGAAAATCAAGTTCTCTCTTATCTAGCTCTTGCGCGACAGCTTCAGGGTCAAGGCCCTGGAACAACGGCAATGTATGACCCAACGGTTTGTCAGAGGGTACCGATGCGCCGATCACCGCGAGATTGTCCACGTTAAGGTCAGCTATGGGAATTCCAATGATGGCCCGTGCAAGATCCCAATATCTGTATTCCGTGCTTCCGCTCTCCACAAGCAGTGACCCACGACTCCTAATGACTTGATCCACGCACGCCGAATAGACCTGGTGCGTCCTCACTGGGTGACGCAGTTTCCGGAGGCCTCTTGCCTGAATTTGACGCACACGCTCTCTGGTAACTCCTAACGTAGTCCCCACTGCCTCTAATGTAACCGGCTGTCCGGTGTGCAAGCCGAACCTTTGGCTGAGGACGTAGGATTCTCTTTCCTCTAGTGTTTTGAACACATTGTCGATAACTTGGGAATGACGAGGCTGTGGTGGAGTTTCTCTGAATTTGTCGCTGAAGTAATTAGCTGTGACTATGCGTGCAGATGGAATGGGAAGGTGTTGCCCTATTTGTGCCAACGGAAACACGAAGCTCCCAGATGACCAGGCCGACGCTACCAAACCAAAGCGCTCACCATATTCTAGAAGTCCCTTGGGCGGGTTAAACCAGCGCCCCTCAAATCTTAGTGAATTGAGCGATCCTGTGAGATTGGTGGAGCTTAGACGGCTTTTCCCGATTATGGCTAATTTCTTGTTGAAACTTACCCACCAGCCAAATAGCGTACGCTTTGGCAGGAATAACTCTGGGCCCCAACCTGACTCACTTAGCAGCAGGAACCGCCCATCGCCGGCAAAAACCCGCCTCAATTCCTCTACATCGACGTCGCCATCGGCCCAATCTGAGACCTCACGTAATGGGAAGCAGCGATCGTACGAAGTGAATGTCTCCAGGAGGTTCCGAATGCTGTCTTGACTAGAGTCAGGTGAGAAGAAAAGGGCCTCCTGTGTGGAACCACTGGGGATCGGTGACCAAAGTAGCGAATTAGGACTGTCCGGGCCCGTGGGTTCCTGTGTAGTTACCTGAGTAGCAGCACTAACGCCACCAGGAAGCCCGTGAGCTCGATGGGTTGGACTCCGAGACTCGTCTGGAGGTTGGTTGAGACGTGGCTGCTGTGGAGGTTTCCGTAAGCCTCGCAAAAGTGCTTTAAGCATTTGATACAAAGCTTAAATGACTCCAGTGCTATCCAAGTAGCATTCTGGACCCGATCTAAATGAGGGGCGGTTGTAGGCCAGGCGATTTATATTTCTTTGTCAACTCTTCGGCGACCCTTTTGGTACCTTTTTCACATTGACCCCAGGACAACGATGTGGGAATTATATCGACATTTGGAATGTATCTTCGGAAAGTGATTACTTTTTCCAACCATTTCCGTTTCAACCCTAGATCCCGCTCCAAATGATCATAAAGGCCATCCAACTCGATATTCGACTGGCGTAAATCGCACTGCACGTGGAATATAGAGTCTCCCAATTTCCAGATTTTCCGAGCTGGGATTGGGATACGGTTGTCCCTGAATACTTGAATTCCAGCTATTTGCCTACGCATCGCCTCAATGGAGAGCGAGTATGTCTCACTCGCCGCGCATAGTAGTTGTTCGAGATCCCCATCAATGGAATCCAGGTCCGATAGTTGTAGGAAGGCTAAGAAATTTCTGTTTCTAGGTTGGAACGAAACGAAGGGCGGTTTGCCCACATTCACCTCATACCCCAAGCAGACAGTATTCTATCTGCTAACATCATCTCACCCGAGTCGTCATTGCTGGCTGAAAACTTTTGTACCGCAGTGGCGATCGCGAAGAGGCTATGCACCCTCTTGGCAAGGCCATTTGACCCGACTTTCTTGTAAGACGGATGACCACTATTAATTACGACGCTGTTCCCGTCGACCCAGGCTAGTTCGATTCGGTCCGGCCGCGCGTCGAAGGCAATTCTTGGCCCGCGACGAGCCGTGCGACTGATCGGCGTGGCTGGGATAGCCCCATTTTCGCGGTTTTCTACCAGGGCTTCTCCGGGACCGTCTCCCACATCTAGTATCCCGGGGCCTGATCCCTTGATACCTTCTCCATCGGGGAAAGTCACGTCTGCCCCGTTTTGAATGTCAGAGTTGATTTCTCCGTTATGGTCGGCTCCTAAGACTGCGGATCTCGATCGAAAGCCGAAGAACTCTGACAATTCAGGGATCACCTCTGACATTCGCCTCAGTTCTCGTTCTAACAAAGCTGCCTCTTGGTTATCTTCCGGTTGTGTCGGTTCGACACCCAAGGCCGTCAGCCATTGTCTAAATTCCTGACGAATCGGATCGTACATGCGCTCAAACTCTCGGAGTCTGCCTTTGCCTCGGATGAAGTCGTTCTTGGCTGTAGTGAGGAAGTTAACGAACCCGGGCACCTCGACTAATCCAAACAATCGTGGCCCGATATTTCCAGGAAGAAACTGGTTAAAAAGGTCACCTTTGATGACCTTACCGTGGGTGCATAGCAGGACGCCACCGATGTTCGCTCCCAATGGATATTCACTAGGAGATAGTCCTAAGACACCAATACCAATCAACTTATTAGAGGATTCAGGGTAGAATGACTTGGTGTGTTCGGTCCCGAAATCGGTCGCTACATCCCCAGGGTCGATTGGTTGACCGTTGACGACGAATTGAAAGTCTCTTGAATACACTCCCATCCGGTGATAGAGTTCGATGAATTTCTCATCGAACATAGGGAGATAGTTGCGACGCAATAAACTTACCAGGTCCTCCGTAGTAGTGTAGTCTGGCGTTTCATCTGGTTTAAACCGCACTTCCACTCGAGTTCCGTGGTGGGTTAGATGGGTCGGCTCGATCTCCTCCCAAACCAGTCGATTGTTTGATTCCATGTGCCAATCGGAACCACCTGAAAACTCAAGGCTACGGGTTTCGGTTAGCACTCGGTCCGCGACATTGAAGCTAACCTTAGCCCCTACGCCTGCGAAACCGATCCCGGTTCCTCGGGTCTTAAGGCCAGCAGCGAAATCGTGATATTGATCAAATTGCGAGGCGTCCATACCTGCGCCGTTATCGCTAATGACCAAAATCTTGGCACATGGATCGTAATCGATGGCGATTCGTTGCGCATGAGCATCGAGTGAATTGGCAACTAACTCTACAATCACTATGTCGGAGATGTCCTGAGGATACATGTCAGCCAGATCGCGAATTAAGTTTTGGAAGTTTACGCTACTTTCGTGTGTGGCCATAAACATATTCCCGATTTGGCGTTAACGGCAAAGACTTAGACAAAAAAAGCCGGGCTCACGTGAGCTCGGCTTCTTTGCGCTCTTTAACCGCTGAATAGCGGAAGGAAGAAATTGGTTCTAAGTGAGTAGGTTGTCCGCCGGAGGCGGACACATCGGTGGACTTTCTCAGGGGACTGTTCCCTAGGCCGGGGAGTCTAACTCAACCAACTGGCTTCGGAAACAGAACACCCACCGATTCGACCTAGGAGGTGGGCTCGACCTCACCCCGCTGTTGCAGGGAACAGGCCGTGCCGTTGCTCCTTAGAAAGGAGGTGATCCAG